>NZ_JARGNB010000020.1 GCF_030167915.1 Aquabacterium humicola
GAAGCCTAACCCTTCGGTCAACGCGACCCGTACCGGCAGGCCACTTGGGGCGCGAGGCCGTGCAGCCTATCATCGGCCTCGCGCCCCAAGCGTCCTGCCGGCACGGGCGCGTTACCTCGAACGTTAGCCGTCACCAAATGCTCATCGCCCGGTCCGCGTTCGCGCTGGCACTCTCCGCGACTCCCCTCTGTGCGTGTGCGAGCCAGTTCGCAACGAAGTTGCTGTGCATCGGCAACGCAAGCATGGGCACAAAGGTGGCGGCGATCTCGATTGATGTGGCGATGAATCCAACATCACATATGGCGAGAATTCTCCTACCCAATGAAGGCGGGGAGGAACCGAACGCACAGGCGGAGGATCGCGGACACTCTTGGTTTGTTTTCGCGTACTCCATTGACAGTGCGCTTCGGTTGTACATCCACAAGAGTACCGGTCGACTCGTCGGGCACTTTGAAGAGACTGGCAGGGCTCAACGTGTAGTTCTTGAACTTCTGTGTTTTGAGCACGACACCATTCCGTATCCGTAACGCACTTTGCTCCAAAGTGCCGGCTAACCCTTCGGTCAACGCGACCCGCACCAGCAGGCGGCTTGGGGCGCGAGGCCGTCCAGCCTATCATCGACCTCGCGCCCCAAGCCTCCTGCCGGCACGGGCGCGTTACCTCAAACGTTAGGCGTCACGTTCATGCCACACGCACGCGTCATCGGCACCACCGAGGAGGCCCTTGCGGCGGCCGAGGTATCTCTTGGACGAGCCCTTCCACCCACGTTTCGGAACTGGCTTCTTCGAAACAACGGAACCGGGATCGAAGACGTGGTCATCTTCCCCGTACTCGACGAGCGAGACAAGAGAAAGACCTGGGACTCCATCACACGGCAAACAGAGGTCTGGCAGTCCTACTGCTCCGATGTCTTCCCCGAAGAGCCTGGCCGGTTCCAAGGTCTACAACCTTTCGCTGAGTTCGGCACCGGTGACTACTACTGCTTCGATTACTCGGCGATCTCAAACGGTGAACCTCAAGTTGTCCGCTGGTCTCACGAAACCGGTGAGGCGTCCTTCAGGGCCACCTCGTTCACCGACTTCGTCGCTCGGCTCGTTCAAGGAGAGTTTGAGCTTGACTGAGCGGTCGCGTGAGTGACGCCTAACCCTTCGGTCAACGCGACCCGTACCAGCAGGCCTCTTGGGGCGCGAGGCAGCCAAGCCTATCATCTGCCTCGCGCCCCAAGCGTCCTGCCGGCACGGGCGCGTTACCTCAAACGTTAGGCGTCGCAAACAGCAACCCCGCGCTGGGCACATCAATACTCAAGACCAGAAGACAGCAACGCATCATGCAGATTCTGCAAGCGCTCATCTTCAGCGGGCTCGCGCTCGTGTGGCTGTGCATGCTTGTCTTCGGGGTCACATTGACTGTCCTCACGGTTCGCTGGAACCAAAGACAAAGGCAGCCCGAAACGCGCGTAAGGTTCAAGTGGCATTACCCATTTACATGGCCGGTCGTAGTCGTTCAAGACCACACTTGGTCCTTGCCAAGGGACCGCAAGGCCGCCAAGCTCGCTCGAATCACCGGTTTGATTTCCGTCCTTGCATTCGCAGCTGGCGGCATCTGGGCCATTCGAACCGGCCACTGGTCGTAGTCACCTTCAATGCCGGCGACGCCTAACCCTTCGGTCAACGCGACCCGTACCAGCAGGCGTCTTGGGGCGCGAAGCCGCTCAGGCCCATCATCGGCCTCGCGCCCCAAGCCACCCGCTGGCACGGGCGCGTTACCTCAAACGTTAGGCGTCACAAGCCCGCCGCGATCAGGAGACCATGGTGATCGAATCTTCGGAGAACGGTGTTCGACCTGCGAGCGAGGCCGACCTCGAAGCGATCAACAAGATACGCGCACAGTTGCGACTGACCGCAATAGGGCTGGAGGATCTCTCCAGTGAAGGGCGAACAACATTCGTCTCCACCCAGTCCGGCGCCGTCATTGGCTATGCAACAGTCAGGTTTCCTGCATCGAGACACCAACTGCAGTACGCAGAAGTCGAGCAGTTGTTCGTATCCTGCGACATTCAGCGCACCGGAGTCGGCACCGCGCTGTTGCAGCGAGCCCAGCGGTTCGCATGTGCAGAGACCACGGCCACTCATCTCTACCTTCGGGTAGCGGAAGAGTTCGAGAAGGCTCAACGGTGCTACATCAAGTTTGGCTTCAAGATCACAGGTCGTGAAGGCCAGGGCGTCCTCATGACAAAACCAATTCGGGAACACGAGAGTGACGCCTAACCCTTCGGTCAACGCGACGTCCACCAGCTACGCGCCAGGGCCGCGAGGCACCCAGGCATATCATGTGCCTCGCGGCCCTGGCGCTCCGCTGGCGGCCGCGCGTTACCTCAAACGTTAGGCCGCACATGGGATCCCGCCTCATAGTCACGTCGTGGCATCAACCATCTCACCTGGATACCGGGCCACTACTTGAGCTGGATCTTTCGCGCCTTCAGCGTGATTCCAGTTGCTTCAGCATGACCGGAGAGTTTTCGCTTTCGGACGGTCGGGCGGTCACCGTAAGGTGTGATCGCTCCACTCTTGGAAGACTGACTCTCTCGGTTCACATGGATGGAGAGGACCGCGCACGGGTTCGGAGCGTTCCACCGTTCGACCTCGAGGTGCTCATGCCCGATACGGTCAAGTACGTGCTATCGGTCACCGCCTAGGAATCGGAAAGCAAGGTGGGGCTTCGCGATCCAAGCCCAGCCATCCCATCGCACGAACGAGAGTGCGGCCTAACCCTTCGGTCAACGCGACCCGTACCAGCAGGCGTCTTGGGGCGCGAGGCCGCCCAGCACTATCATCGGCCTCGCGCCCCAAGCCACCTGCTGGCACGGTCGCGTTACCTCAAACGTTAGGCCCGGGGTAGCGAGGTCCCCTCGACTCGTTGCGCAAGGGAGAACGACGAGCACGCCTCACGCAAGTAATGAGGCCAGCGGCCAGACACAACACAGGTCGAAAGCATGGTGTTTCTTGCGTTCACATCTAAAGGCCTTGCGGAGGCGATGCGAACTGCAGCCCAGATTGAAGGCGCGGTCTGGTGCAGCGCCAACGCTCTCTCGGAGGAAGAGTTCGCCAAGATGAGCGCACCAAACCTCACGCGCTTCACGTATGTCATCGATGGCAAGAATCAGGATCAGTTGTCTGATGCCTTGGCGACCATCGAAGAGCATCATCCTGGCCAGTGTGTCTGGGTTGAGGCAACGCGCACGTGAGGCCGTACATCAAGCCTCTGGCATTCTGGCGCTCCTGGTAACGCCGCTCGATACCCTCGGTGTTCACGGCCTGCACGTGCTCCCGGGCCTAACCCTTCGGTCAACGCGACGCCCACCAGCTGCGCGCCAGGGCCGCGAGGCAGCCAAGGCATATCATCTGCCCCGCGGCCCTGGCTCTCCGCCGGCGGCCGCGCGTTACCTCAAACGTTAGGCGTCACGGCCAAGCCGAGCGCGAGCGATCCGTATGTCTTGCGAGCACCGATCATGAAGACCAATGCCGCCGCGGCGGAGTAGTGGGCTTCCTCGAGGGCATACGCGTCCGCCCATTTTGTCTGACAAGGCCAATTACCGTGGATGAATCGTCGAAGCATCTGTCCGAGATGTTCCAACGGAAGCTCAAGGTTCAACCGGAACTAGCAGAACGGTTCATCGCCGCTGGCATGACTTCGATTGAAGAGGTGGCCTACTATCCGTTGACCGAACTGCTCGAGATCAGCAAGCTTGGTCCGGAAGAGGCGAGTGATCTCAGGCGGGTCGCACGCTTGTACCTTCAGAACGAGGATCTCGATGACCTCGGTTTCCAAGGCTAGTAGTCAAAGTGACGCCTAACCCTTCGGTCAACGCGACCCGCACCAGCAGGCGTCTTGGGGCGCGGGGCCGTGCAGCCTATCATCGGCCCCGCGCCCCAAGCCTCCTGCCGCTGCGGGCGCGTTACCTCAAACGTTAGGCCGCATGCACGACGCATCGTGACGACTGTCGAAGTCACAGATTACTCGGCGAACTACGCCGATCCACTTGTTCGCATGTGGCGAGCGAGTTTCGAACACGGGGTAGGAATCACCGACCCACACCCGCTCGAGGAACAACTCGCCTACTTCCGAGACGAGGTCTTGCCTCATCACCGAGTGCAACTTGCGTGGCAGGGAACCACGCTCGTCGGATTCGTTGCCTCTAACAGCCAGTCCGTCGCACAACTCCACGTGAAGGTAGGGCTTCACAGACAAGGGATCGGTTCACACCTCCTGCGCTTGGCAAAGTCGGCTTCCAACGGCAGCTTGTGGCTCTTCACCTTTCAACAGAACACCGTCGCCAGGTTGTTCTACGAGCACCACGGGTTCCGCGCAGTGAAGTTCGGCTTCGAGCCAACTTGGCAACTCGCAGACGTCAAGTACGAGTGGCACGCGGGTGGAAATGCGGCCTAACCCTTCGGTCAACGCGACCCGCACCAGCAGGCGCCTTGGGGCGCGAGGCCGTCCAGCAATATCATCGGCCTCGCGCCCCAAGGCCCCTGCCGGCACGGGCGCGTTACCTCAAACGTTAGGTTTCACCAATGCACAGTACCAACCCCAACCTTCCGTCCGGATTCCGAGAAGCGTTCGACGTCGCGAGAGAAGAGTCGGTCTCCGCTCTTGTTTCTGCAGTTGTCGGAGCAAGCTCGATCCTATGCGGTCCGCTCAACGGATTCGGGATGTTCGGATGGCAGTTTGAAGGAAGAGATCCTGGGCATTCGGACTCCATGCAAGGTGACTTGGAGTATGGAAAGGCATACCTTCGACACATGATCAACCAAGGGTTCAAGGTCGCCTTTGCGGCTTGGAAGCGCGAGGACCGAGCCCTTGTTTGCCTCAAGACATGGGAACCTGGTGAAGAGGAGCCTGCTTGGCCTCGCAGCGTCGAGGCTGCGATCGTATGGCACCACAAGCCTCTCCAGTGGTCGAGTGAAACCTAACCCTTCGGTCGAGGCGACAGCCTACAGCGTGGGCCTGTGGCCGCGAAGCGCGGAGTACCATGTTGCACTTCGCGGCCACAGGCCCACGCTGCAGGCTGCGCCTCACCTCGAACGTTAGGCGTCACCAACCCCATGGACGCACTTCTTCGCGAGTCGCTTTCTGCTGGCACCAAGCCGTTCGACGGAAACCTAATCCACACCGCAGACCTACTTCCGCTTAGTCACCTGTCCCAGGTTCTCGCCAAGACCATTCAGGTCTTGCGCAGCAAATGGCCGGACGCAGAACTCAGGCGCCATGCCGACTGGCATGAACACGACGGGTACCTGACTTCTAGCGCCACCTCCTGTTGGTCGGAAGTCGAAGACCTTGTGTCTTCACCAGAGCACCTATACGCAAATCGCCCTGGTGAAGACTTCGTTCGCATCGGCATCTACGATCTTCAGGGTAGCTTCTATCTTCGGGTTTGGGTCCCAGATGAGAACGACGATCCAGAACTTCACCCGGGAAGGTGGGGTAGTTTTGACATCGCAGGCCCTGACGAACTGCTGAGAGCAGTTCAGGCCTTCGCTACGGGTTTGGCTCTGCGTACCACTTCAGCGGTGGCGTACTTCACGGCGTGCAGCGCTGAGTGACGCCTAACCCTTCGGTCAACGCGACCCGCACCAGCAGGCGTCTTGGGGCGCGAGGCCGCCCAGCCTATCATCGGCCTCGCGCCCCAAGCCTCCTGCCGCTGCGGGCGCGTTACCTCAAACGTTAGGCCTCGAAAATGCTCATTCCCGACGCACCTGGAACGATACGCATCATCGAGGATTCCCTTACGTGGGCAAGACGACACCCGTCGTACTTCTTTAAGGATGGTAAGGCGTCGACGAATGACATCGCCTCCTACCTGCGACAAGGGGTCGAGACCCTGACCAATGAAGCTCCGTGCGTGGAGCGAGTAGAAGATTGGTGGGTCATCGCGTCGCACAATGATTGGTTCCGGTTGGGTCGATCCCCAATCCCGGAAGACCTGAGTCTCACCAATCTGCTGGCATTCCCGGAGATGGGACAAAACTTCGTAAGACCAGAGTCCGTCTTGGCAGCATTCGCAAAGGACATCGTCGTTCAAGGATCGGCAGGACCGCACGTCGTCAAGGGTACCGTCGAGACGCATGACCCGGTCTACCTCAGGTTGGCAGAAAGCGGAGGTTGTTCCCGCGTCGTCGCGTTCCGGGGGATCGAGGCCTAACCCTTCGGTCAACGCGACCCGCACCAGCAGGCCTCTTGGGGCGCGAGACACCCAGGTCTATCATGTGTCTCGCGCCCCAAAGCGTCCTGCTGGCACGGGCGCGTTACCTCAAACGTTAGGCATCGCAATCCGTCCCCGAGAACTTTGTCGTGTCCAAGACCCCGCAGCTTCAGCTCACGCCGAAGGACTTCAAGGTCAATCAGGCCTGGCTCGCCTACAAGGCAAACCGCAAGCCCTTGCCCACAGACAAAGGAGACGTTGACGTCTTCATCCTCCAGGATGCGGGTAGCTTGTTCATCTTCGGCAATGCGTTCACTCCGGTCGGCGCGGAATCCCCGAACCCAAGAGACGCCGCGGTGCTACTGCAAGAAGCGTGGTCACGCAAGCAGGAATGGCCGTCCGAGCTTCTGCTTCCCGGTGCCCAATCCGAAGACAACGGTTTCGCTCGTGCAGCAAGTTGGAACGGCATCAGCGTCAGGTTCCTGCCCGCTGAGTGCCTGTCGTACTTCATTGAAGACGTGCAGTCCTCCTACGAGGAATTTCTCAACCGCGGGGATTAAAGCGACGCCTAACCCTTCGGTCAACGCGACCCGTACCAGCAGGCCGCTTGGGGCGCGAGGCCGGGCAGCCTATCATCGGCTCCGCGCCCCAAGCGCCCTGCCGGCACGGGCGCGTTACCTCAAACGTTAGGCCTCAGGAATGCAAGACCGCGCGCTGACGGTGCGCCCTATGAAGGCGGACGAGCACTCACAGGTGGTCGCCCTCATCATCGAAGGCCTGACCGAGCGCTGGGGCACCTACGACGCAGCAAAGAACCTTGATCTTGCGCAGTTCCCCGAGAACTTCACGGACTCGCTGATCCTTGTCGCAAGCAATGGCGGTGCACCGCTCGGAGTCGGCATCCTTCGTCCATCGAACAACGAAGAGTCCGAGATTGTGCGCATGTCGGTACGGCGAGAACTGCGCCGAACGGGTATCGCCGGCAAGATCCTGGCAGAACTTCTTGCCGCCGCCCACAAGAACGGGACCAAGACCGTGCGAGTCGAAACCACCGCAACCTGGCGTTCAGCCGTGGCGTTCTACGAAAAGTACGGCTTCTGTCGCACGCACATGCACGAGGGTGACCAACACTTTGCCCTCGAGCTGTGAGGCCTAACCCTTCGGTCAACGCGACCCGCACCAGCAGGCGCCTTGGGGCGCGAGGCCGCCCAGCACTATCATCGGCCTCGCGCCCCAAGCCTCCTGCCGGCACGGGCGCGTTACCTCAAACGTTAGGCCACATAGCATCATGAGCGTCCTTCGCAAGTGGGGAGCACGTCTGCCTTCCATCGCACTGTCCCTCTTTGCCGCGGTTAACGCGTCACCTCATCAATCTCAGTCAGGAAGCGTCGCAGCGGAACAGCCTGCATCTGCCTCAAGCACTGCAGCGCAAGCGAGACGAGCCGAACTGCTTCGCCAGTTGCGCGAAATTGAACAGAGAATCCAAAGAGAGGGCGACGGTCGCGTTCGATACATTTCGCTGGCAACCGAAGATGAGCCGTTCAAGTCCTACTACACCCGTCTTGTCGAGCGGATCGAGGCATTAGGAACAGCCAACTTTCCGAAGCGAGCCGGCGAGTCGGTCTATGGCAAGGTCTTACTCCACGTTTCGATCCAAGCTAGTGGCCGTGTTCAGGACGTTGAGATCGTGAGGTCAGACGATCCGTTCCTCTCAAGGCATGCAGTCAAGACGTTGCGTTCAGCAGGGCGGCTCGAGTCATTTCCTCCTGAGATGAAGAAGCTCGTGGACAGAGTCGTCATCTCTACTGGCTTCACCTATGAACGACAGTGAGACGGGACATGTGGCCTAACCCTTCGTTCAACGCGACAGCCAACGGCGTACCGCCTGGCCCGCGAGGCAGCCAGTACTATCATCTGCCTCGCGGGCCAGGCGGCACACCGTCGTCTGCGCGTTAACTCAAACGTTAGGCATCAGGTGGAGCGGCCGTGCTACTTCAACGTAGGTTCAGCGGCGCTATCGCGCCGAGCACCTGAACAACCACGAGTTCTCCGAGCGCCATGCCAACTCAGAGCCGGACATGCAGCGCCTTGCGGGAGGGTTCCGCTCAATGAGTTGGGTTCGGCACCAGAGTTCACGGCTCCAGCGCCTTTCGCCATCCCTTTCAGTCAGTTCGTCGGTGCGCTGCGCGTCGGAAGGCACGGGCAGTGGCTACCACCCCGCGGCGCAGCGCAGAGCGCAAGGCCGAGGTGACTCGTGGCATGGAGCACCTGCCGTTGCTGTCAACCAGGCTGCTGCCTAACCCTTCGGTCAACGCGACGCCCACCAGCTACGCGCCAGGGCCGCGAGGCCGTTCAGGCCTATCATCGGCCTCGCGGCCCTGGCGCTCCGCCGGCGGTCGCGCGTTACCTCAAACGTTAGGCGTCACAAGATGTCCGAGATCGAGCAACTGCTGCGGAACGGAAAGTCAAGACTTGACGAGTTCGCGAGGTCCGTGACCGAGACGGACCTAGATGTCGCAGAGTCGATGTTGCCGTTTGCACTACCAACAAGCTATCGGGAGTTCGTCGCGCTCGGCGGGCTGAACGAACTTCGCATCAACCATCGGGTTCTGCACCCATCGGAAATCGCGGTGGCAATCAAACAAGTCGATCAAACTCAGTATGTTCCCTTCGCAGACAACGGATGCGGTGATGTCTACTGCTGGATGAACACCGGAGAACCCGAGCCTCCCGTCGTTCTGGCTGACCACGAATCCTCTCAGTACGTACAAGACAGTCCTTCCTTTGCCGACTGGTTGCGCAAAAACAGGTTCTGAGTGCAGTGACGCCTAACCCTTCGGTCAACGCGACCCGTACCAGCAGGCGTCTTGGGGCGCGAGACACCCCGGTCTATCATGTGTCTCGCGCCCCAAGCCTCCTGCTGGCACTGGCGCGTTACCTCAAACGTTAGGCCTCGCAGGCAAGACCAGCATGTTCTTTGCAGGCCACGCCCCTACGAAGATCGAAGTCGAAGAAGGCACTTCTTCAGCTGGCGGCGAACGCCTTCTACACTGCGAAGAGCATGAACCGCAACAGCCGCATATCGCAGCGTTGTTGCGGCGGTCCAGCCTTCGAAGAGAAGAGTTCCTGGCCGAGCACTTCGACGTCAGGTGCGAGCTGCGCAAACAAGTCCAAGACCCAAAGACATCGGCCGCACTTCCAGGTCGGCATGCTGGGCCGGCTTCTCGGCCTGGCACGTCATCAAGGCGCAGGCTTCGGCGCCTTGCTTCAAGCCCCTCGCCCTCGTGTCGGCGGCCCGCAAACGCAGCGAGGCCTAACCCTTCGGTCAACGGCGACGTCCACCAGCTACGCGCCAGGGCCGCGTGGCCATTCGGCCTATCATCGGCCTCGCGGCCCTGGCGCTCCACTGGCGGCCGCGCGTTACCTCAAACGTTAGGCCTCACACGCCACCCGCACGGCATGCGCAGATTGGCAATCCCACGAGGGGTAGGGGCACCAGACTTTCCCCTACACAATCCGGTGGATCACCGGCCTTCCGGCCGTCATCCGTCCCACATGCTGAAAATTCGCCGTGGTATGCCCGCAACTCGGGCATCATTCGTGACGTACAAAGCACGTTAGGCTCGTCGCGGCTCTGCTCTCGCCTTCGCGTCGCGTCGGGAAGCCAATGACAAATCATCCAAGCACTGAAGACCCGAATTCGAACAAGACGAAGACACTTACCTATTTCGCCATAGCGGTCGCGTCACCCCTTGCCCTTCTACTCTTCACGAAGACACGTTGCCTCGCGGTCCTGTGGGAGCAGTCCCAAGTAGTCGCAGTAGGTCTTGCATGCGCGGCGACGCTCACCACACTGCTGGCTGCGCATCTCTTACGTGGAACCGGACGGACAGAGATCGGAAAGCTTGGGTACGCATTGCCGTGGGTCATGCTCAGTGTTCCATCGTCAGCTGTACTCCTATTCATTGCGTACTGCCGCGTCTTCGCGGGAGAGTGCGAGTGAACCATGCCAAGTTCCTCCTGCGAGAAACGAGCCTAACCCTTCGGTCAACGCGACCCGTACCAGCAGGCGTCTTGGGGCGCGAGGCCGGCCGGCCTATCATCGGCCTCGCGCCCCAAGCCTCCTGCCGGCACGGGCGCGTTACCTCAAACGTTAGGCCTCGGGTCAACACGGTCGTCGCGACTCGTGGCGCAGCAAGAAGAACCGCACGACTTAGCCCTTCATCACGTCAGCCACGTGAGTTGAACAGCCGAATACAAGCGCGCGCGTGGAGGCGCCGCTGCGGAGCGCTTCGGCTACTTCGAACAAGACAAGATCACGCCGCAGGGCGCACGTCGGCACATCAAGGCAAGGACGGTCGCCACTGCTCGCAGGTCGGAGCGCAGGGCGTCACAAGAACCACCCATCACTCGGCAAGGGTCTGGCAGCAAGACCATCGGTCGCCCCTGGCAGCACGCGCGTCAGCGACCTCCAAAGCAGTAATCCTGGTGTCCCTCGGTTCACGCGGTGTTGACGGTCGCCACTGCGTCCGAGGCCTAACCCTTCGGTCAACGCGACGCCCACCAACTGCGCGCCAGGGCCGCGAGGCCGCCCAGCACTATCATCGGCCTCGCGGCCCTGGCGCTCCGCTGGTGGTCGCGCGTTACCTCAAACGTTAGGCGGCACGCGCAAGAACCCGTGCGAGCCACTGGTGCGCCTTGCGAGCACCCCGCAGTTCAAGACCGCATCTGCAACGGTCGCCCAAACTGGGACGAGTTCAAAGCCATGCGCACTGGCTGTGCCCTCTGGCGGAGCTCCTTGATCGGGCTCACGAGTGCGCTTCGCGCAGGCGTGCTGCGCCGCGCAGTCAGTTTGTCGGGCACCGCGCGAGCGCGGTGCTGCAAGTTCGTATCGCAGGGCGTAAGACCGTGCGCCTTCGGAGAGACCCACTGCCCTGGCAATCCGCAGCGGCTGGCCGTCATCGGCACTCAGCCCCGTCAAACCCGCGGTCCCGCAGGCTGCCGCTCAAAGTGCCGCCTAACCCTTCGGTCAACGCGACGCCCACCAGCTGCGCGCCAGGGCCGCGAGGCCGTCCAGCACTATCATCGGCCTCGCGGCCCTGGCTCTCCGCTGGCGGTCGCGCGTTACCTCAAACGTTAGGCCTCATGGCTGCCGAATACTTCGCCGCACAACTCACTCACCCTGGATCGGTCCTCATGGGCTTGGTTGGGCTGCTCTTGCTGTCCGCCTTGCACTACCCCCGCAAGAACAGGCGACTTCCGTTCTCCCCACAAAGGCTTGTCCTGGCATACGGGGCGGTTCTTCTGGCGTGCCTCGCCATCAGCGCTGTCTCGGGCTACGTTCCCCAGACGGAAGCCACTGCACGGTGGCACGTACCAGCTGAGCGGTATTGGCAAGTCCAGCTCAACGGGTTTGCCGTCCTGTTCGTTCTCATGGCTTGGCTATCGCTCTTTGGCGTAGCGCTCGTGGGCCTTCCAATCGTTTCTTTGCTCGCCCGCCACGGTCGGGCCACTGTCCCTTGGGTCCTCGCCGCATCGGTTGTCGTCTCTGTCACCTTCGCGGTAGTCGCTTCCCTGGCCACCAATCCGGCCCACATCGGGTACACAGCAGCTTACTTCTCCGCCACGCACTTGCTGCTCTCGCTCGCGTTCTGCCTGGCCTCAGGCCTCCCATGGCAACGCACTGCGAGTGAGGCCTAACCCTTCGGTCAACGCGACCCGCACCAGCAGGCGTCTTGGGGCGCGAGGCCGCCCAGCCTATCATCGGCCTCGCGCCCCAAGCCTCCTGCCGCTGCGGGCGCGTTACCTCAAACGTTAGGCATCAGGTGGAGCGGCCGTGCTACTGCAACGTAGGTTCAGCGGCGCTGTCGCGCCGAGCATCTGAACAGCCACGAGTTCTCTGAGCGCCATGCCAACTCAGAGCCCGAACACGCAGCGCCTTGCGGAAGGCTTCCGCTCAATGAGTTGCGGTCAGCGCCAGAGCGCACGCCTCCAGCGCCTCCCGCCCTCCCTTCCAGTCAGTTCGTCGGGCGCTGCGCGTCGGAAGGCCCTGCCAGTGGCTACCACCCCGCGGCGCAGCGCACAGCGCAAGGCCGGCGTGGCTCGTGGCATGGAGCACCTACCTTTGCTGTCACCCAGGCTGCTGCCTAACCCTTCGGTCAACGCGACGCCCACCAGCTACGCGCCAGGGCCGCGAGGCCGTCCGGCCTATCATCGGCCTCGCGGCCCTGGCTCTCCGCTGGCGGTCGCGCGTTACCTCAAACGTTAGGCGTCGCAAGCCTTGTCTTCGCGGAGACTAAAGTGAACATCCAGGATTTCATGTCCGGCTACAAGGCCGCCTGGGAGGCGCGAGATCCAAACATGTTCGCCTCCCTCTTCCATCCAGACGGCCGGTACCACAACACGCCCTTCCAGTGCCAAGCCGGGCGGGAACAACTCTCCGAGTACTGGAAGCGCGTTCAACTACAAGAGGATGTGCAGGTCACATTCGAGATCCTCACAAACCAGGAAGGCAGTGGCATTGCGCACTGGCATGTCGCCTACCAGGTCGCCTCCGAAGAACTGTTTCAGATCTGGGCGCGTTCAACCGGAACCGGTCTACCTCCCAGAAGGCCAGGCGATCCGTTGCCACGCATGGTTCTGGACGGCTTGCTCCAGGCAACGTTTGCCGAAGAGCTATGCACTGAGGCACGCATCTGGTGGCACAGCATGCCCCAAGCGTAAGTCACTCGGCGCCGCCTAACCCTTCGGTCAACGCGACCCGCTCCAGCAGGCGCCTTGGGGCGCGGGGCCGCCCGGCCTATCATCGGCCCCGCGCCCCAAGCCTCCTGCTGGCGCGGGCGCGTTACCTCAAACGTTAGGCGTCAGCCTTGGCACATCTTGCTCATGGCGTCGAATGCACTTCTGGCGTAGCCCTCCACGGCGCCATCCCAAGCCGGGCATCCGCAGCTAGGACGGCGGCTCTGGTATCCGAATGACATGAGATCTCGGCTCGCGGCCCATGCGTGCAGCAGGCCGGCGCCCCATTCCACGGCACAGGCCCCGGCCGCGCGGCTGCGCAAACTCTCTGGCACAGCTATCACAGCGCGTCCCTTGCATCACCCACATCGAACGGGGGCCGTCAAGCTTGTCGCTTTAAGCCCGGCACGCGGTCCGGTGGCACGCTGTGTCACTTCACTGGCAGCTTGTTCTCTGGCACGCCGCCGCCTAACCCTTCGGTCAACGCGACCCGCACCAGCAGGCCGCTTGGGGCGCGAGGCCGCGCAGGCCTATCATCGGCCCCGCGCCCCAAGCCCCCTGCCGCTGCGGGCGCGTTACCTCAAACGTTAGGCGTCGAAGAGTGACTAGGCCGCATACGAAATCGCGCCGCGCCGTCCGGCGCAAAGTCCTGTCTTTGCTGTCCGTAGCCGCAGCGGCAACTCAGTTCACCGGCATTGCCCTAGCTCAACCGATCTCAGTCGCCATGAAAGACACACGCTACGTCGTTTTCCATCGCCCGGGCCCCGCCTGGCAGCAAGGCAAAAGCATGTTTGAGCAGCCCGGCGTCATGCAGCATGTCCAACACTATCGCCAGTGGCTGATCTCGGGCAAGCTCGAACTCGGTGGCCCCCACCTCGATGCTGCGGGCGGTGGCATGATGATTCCGGTGGCCGGTATCTCGGAGGAGGAAGTCCAGCGCTTCGCCCTGGAGGATCCGGCCGTCAAGGACGGCACGCTCCTCGTCGAAGTCCGCCCCTGGCTTATCGGCATGTCAAAGTGAGCGGCGACGACGCCTAACCCTTCGGTCAACGCGACCCGTACCGGCAGGCCTCTTGGGGCGCGAGGCCGTGCAGCCTATCATCGGCCTCGCGCCCCAAGCGTCCTGCCGGCACGGGCGCGTTACCTCAAACGTTAGGCGTCATATATGTCCGAGCCCCCACGTCCGCCGAAGAATGCCATTCCTCTGGGACCGGGAAGGTGGATCAACTACGTTGACGTGTCAGACCGACGTGACTCCGCCGTTGAAGTCGATCCTTGGCTGAAGGACCTTGAACCCATGTGGAGGGCACTGGAGACAGAGTGCGTGGCGGACTGCTGCGGTATTGGTGCATTTGACTTCTATCCGCAAAACATCCACGCTGCACTGCAGTTCGTCGAACGAGCAGACCTCTGCCGCGAACTCGGTAGGGTCCGCTACCTGCTGGGAACTACTCCAGGCGAGGTCCTGGTGAGCAAGCGCCTGAACAACTACTTTGATCGTTCAGTCTTTCTTGCGCTCCTGAACCACCTCCAAGAACATGTCTGCCAAGCCGCGAATGACGCCTAACCCTTCGGTCAACGCGACCCGTACCAGCAGGCGTTTTGGGGCGCGAGACACCCAGGTCTATCTTGTGTCCCGCGCCCCAAGCCTCCTGCTGGCACGGGCGCGTTACCTCAAACGTTAGGCCTCACAGGAAACACGGCGGCATGCCACAGCCCAAACAGCCCGAACACAAGGCGCCGCATGCACTTCACTGCACGCCTTTACAGGTAAACCCGCATTGGCGCCTATGGCAAGATCCTGCGGTTAGCACCCACAACCTGCTGTTAGCGCCAAGGTGCCGCTGACGTACAAAGCACGTTAGACCCCCGAATTTGCTCCCCGACATGCCCATACCTCACCAAAGACCCATTGTCGTCGCCTTGTGGTGTTTGGCCATCGCGGACGCCATTCGTCAGGGCATTGCCTTGCCGGCGTCTGAGTTTGTCACCCTGACCTCGCCAACTCATCAATTCAATCCTGCGATCACCGTCTTCGGACTCTTGGCGCCGCCAGCATGTGTTTTCGGAACGGTCTTCCTCAGGTCATCGTTCAAGACCGCAACGTTTGGTGCTGGGCGACTTTCTCGCTGGGTGGACACCCGTTGGGGTGAGGGGTCTGCAAACTCGTTCCTTCGAAGCCTGCGGCCAACCGCTCTCGTCGGAGTTGGAGCATTCGTCCTGGGCACCGTCGGGACGCTCTCATCATTGAAGACGAACGCCACTTCCTTCTCATTTGAAGTAGCCTCCTTCTTCCTGGCTGGCGGCATCGGCTTTGGCATCGCTCGCTTCATCGCGTTGCGGCTACTGCCAAACGAGCCGTGGGTCTAACCCTTCGGTCAACGCGACCCGCAACAGCAGGCGCCTTGGGGCGCGAGGCACCCGGGCCCTATCATGTGCCTCGCGCCCCAAGCCTCCTGCTGCCGCGGGCGCGTTACCTCAAACGTTAGGCGTCACGAATTGCCAAACTAAGCGCAACACCACCGAGCATACGCCTCGTTAGGCGTGTCGAATCCGAGAACCTTTCTCGGCCTGTCGTTGAGCTCTCGCTCGATCGCGTCGCACTGACGCTGTGTCACTC
>NZ_JARGNB010000021.1 GCF_030167915.1 Aquabacterium humicola
CTCGCCGGCGCTGTGCGCAGTGAGCGAAGCGAACGAAGCTAAATGGACGGCGCGGCCCCGGGCTGAGGACCGCAACGGAGTCGGCCCCCCAGGGGCCGACCGCCGGACTCGGCCCGCTGTGCCCGCAGCCCAAGCCGCTCGGGCGCTCTTTGCCACGAACGCCGGTCTTGAATCGGGAAACAAGCGAACGACCGCAACGGGCCGAGAACGGACAAGGCGAACGGTATTGCTTCAGGCCGCGCGCTGCGACGGGCCGCCCGCATACATCGAGTCGATCAGCGCCGCGTACTTGCGGTTGACCAGCGCGCGTTTCAACTTCATCGTCGGCGTCAGCTCCTCGTCCTCGGCGGTCAGCCGGGTCTCGATCAGGCGGAACTGCTTGATCTGCTCGACACGCGCGAACTGCTTGTTGACCTTCTCGATCTCGTCGGAGATCAGCGCGATGACCTCGGGCGCACGGGTGAGGCTCTTGTAGTCGGAGAACTGCACGTTGCGGTCGAGCGCCCAGCGCTCGACGTTGTCCTGGTCGATCATCACCAGGCATGACAGGTAGGGCCGCTGGTCGCCGATGACCACCGCGTCGGTCACGTAGGGGCTGAACTTCAGCTGGTTCTCCCATTCCGACGGCGTCACGTTCTTGCCGCCGGCGGTGATGATGATGTCCTTCATCCGGTCGGTGATGTAGAAGTAGCCGTCGTCGTCGACGCGGCCGACGTCGCCGGTGTGCAGCCAGCCGTCGGCGTCGATGGTCTCGGCGGTCTTCTCCGGCAGGTTCAGATAACCCGCGAAGACGCCGGGGCCGCGCAGCAGCAGCTCGCCCTGCTCGCTGACCGCCATCTCGACCCCCGGGCCCGGCATGCCGATGCTGCCGACCTTCACCGCGTCGCGCGGCGCGACGGTGCCGGTGCCGGTGGTCTCGGTCATGCCCCAGACCTCGCGCATCGGCACGCCGAGCGCGTGGTACCAGCGGATCAGCTCGGGCGAAATCGGCGCGGCGCCGGTCAGCGCCAGCTGCACCCGTGACAGGCCCACCATGCGGCGCACGTTGTTCAGCACCAGCAGCTGCGCCAGCATGTGCTGCAGCTTCAGCCCCAGGCCGGGCGAGGTGCCGGCCTCGACATGCTTGGCCATCGCCATGCCGCAGCCGATCGCCCAGCCGTAGGCCAGCTGCTGCAGCCGGCCGGCTTCCTTCATCGTGATCGCGACGCTGGAATAGAGCTTCTCCCACACCCGCGGCACCGCGAGGAAGGCATGCGGCTGCACCTCGCGCAGGTTCTCGAACACCGTCTCGGGGTTCTCGACGAAGTTGATCACCGAGCTGCGCAGGATCGCGAGGTACTCGCCGAAGTTGCGCTCGGCGATGTGGCACAGGGGGAGGAACGCCACGCGTTCGCCGCCCTCGGGCAGGCCTTCGAAGGCGGCCCCCTGCGCCGCGGCCATCGACGCGAGCAGGTTGCGGTGCTTCAGCATCGCGCCCTTGGGCCGGCCGGTGGTGCCCGAGGTGTAGACCAGGATTGCGAGGTCCTCCGGCCCGCGGCTCCGCAGGCGCTCCTCCAGCAGCTCGGGATGCAGCGCCAGATGCTCGCGCCCGAGCCCACGCAGCGCGTCCAGGCTCATGACCTGCGGGTCGTCGAGCTTCGACAGGCCTTCCATGTCGACGACGATCACCTTGCGCAGCCTGGGCAGGCGCCCGCGCACCTCGAGCACCTTGTCGAGCTGCTCGTCGTCCTCGGCGAAGAGGTAGACCGAGCCCGAGTCGCTGCACAGGTACTCGACCTGCGCCGGCGCGTCGGTCGGATAGATGCCGTTGACGACGCCGCCCATGCTCTGCGCGGCCAGGTCGGCCCACACCCACTCGCGGCAGGTGTTGGCGAGCACCGAGACCACCTCGCCCGGCTGGAAGCCGAGCGCAACGAGGCCGGCGCCGATCTCGCGCACGATCTGGGCCACCTCGCGCCAGCTGTAGGCGCGCCAGAGGCCCAGGTCCTTCTGTCGCATCATCACCTGGTCGCCGTTCTCGGCCACGCGTTGCCAGAACATCTTCGGCACGGTGTCGAAGGGCAATGACGCCGGCACCCAGCCGGGGCGGTCGGTCTTGATGATTCGGCTGGCGGCCATCGTCGATGCTCCTTCGCTCAGCGCCCCGTCAGCGCCACGTCTTCTTCTTCTTCCAGCGCCGCTCGCCGCGCACGCCGGCTTCCTTCATGCCCAGGTAGAACTCGCGGATGTCCTCCTTCTCGCGCAGCCGCTCGCAGGTGTCCTCCATCACGATGCGACCGTTCTCGAGCACGTAGCCGAAATCGGCCGCATTGAGCGCCATGTTGGCGTTCTGCTCGACCAGCAGGATCGTCGTGCCGCGCTCGCGGTTGATGCGCACGACGATCTCGAAGATCTCCTTCGTCAGCTTCGGGCTCAGGCCCAGGCTGGGCTCGTCCAGCAGCATCAGCGTCGGCGCCGACATCAGCGCGCGGCTGATCGCCAGCATCTGCTGCTGGCCGCCGGACAGCAGGCCGGCGTCCTGCTTCTGGCGCTCGCGCAGGATCGGGAAGTAGCGGTACACCTGCTCCAGGTCGGTCGCCACGCCGTCGCGGTCCGAGCGGGTGTAGGCGCCCATCATCAGGTTGTCGTGCACCGACAGCAGCGGGAAGACCTCGCGGCCCTCGGGCACGTGCACCAGGCCGCGGCGCACGATCTCGGCCGGATCATGCCCGGTGATGTCCTCGTCCTTGAACCTCACCGTGCCGCGCGTCGGGTCGAGCACGCCGGAGATGGTCTTGAGGATCGTGCTCTTGCCGGCGCCGTTGCTGCCGAGCACGGTGACGATCTCCTGCGGCTTCACGCGCAGGCTGATGCCGCGGATGGCCTTGATCGGGCCGTAGGCGCTCTCGACGTTCGCCAGCGCCAGCAGGGGAGTGTCGCCGATGCTCATGCTGCGATCCTTTCGGCCGGCTGCGCGCGCCGCATCGACGAGAGGTCGTCGACCGAGCCGAGGTAGGCCTCGATGACGCCCGGATGCGCCTGCACCTCGGCCGGCGTGCCGAGCGCCAGCACCTCGCCCTGGTTCATCGCCAGCACGCGGTCGGAGACGCGCGAGACGAGGCTCATGTCGTGCTCGACCATCAGCACGGTGATGCCGAGCTCGTTCCTGATGTCCTGGATCCACCAGGCCATGTCGTCGGTTTCCTCGACGTTGAGGCCCGACGAGGGCTCGTCCAGCAGCAGCAGCTTCGGGCCCGTGGCCAGCGCTCGGCCGAGCTCGACCACCTTGCGCACGCCGTAGGGCAGCCCGACGACGTACGAATCGCGGTGGTGCTGCAGGTCGAGCAGCTCGATCACTTCCTCGGCACGCTGGCGCGCGGCCAGCTCGGCGGCCCGTGTCGCCGGGCCGTGCACCAGGTTGCTCCAGAAGCCGGCGCCGCGGTGGATGTGGTGGCCGATCAAGAGGTTCTGCAGCACCGTCGCATGTTCGAAGAGCTCGATGTTCTGGAAGGTGCGCGCGATGCCGAGCGCGGCGATCGCATGCGGCGGCTGCGCCAGTAGCGAGCGGCCTTCGAACGTGAGCGTGCCGGCCGTCGGCGTATAGATCCGGCTGATCAGGTTGAACACCGTCGTCTTGCCAGCGCCGTTCGGGCCGATCAGCGTGAAGACTTCGCCTTGCTGCACGTCGAAGCTGACCTGGTTGACGGCCAGCACGCCGCCGAAGCGGACGCTGAGGTCTTTGGCTGATAGCAGCGTCTGGCTCATTTCAGGCGTTCCGACTTGGTATACGACTTCTGCCGCTTGAACATGCCCCGCCGGTAGAACGGGAACAGCTCGAGCCAGGTGCGCATCTTCAGCCAGCGGCCGTACAGGCCCATCGGCTCGAACAGCACGAAGCTCATCAGCACCGCGCCGTAGACCACCGCCTGCAGGCCGCTGGCCTGGCCGATGGCCGGCGGCAGCAGGTCCTTCGCGACGGCGATCAGCTGCGGCATCGCGATCAGGAACACCGCGCCGAGGAAGGCGCCGTGCACCGAACCCAGGCCGCCGACGACCACCAGCAGCAGCAGGTCGATCGACTGCAGGATGCCGAACTGGTCGGGCGAGATGAAGCGCAGCTGGTGCGCGTAGAGCGTGCCGGCGAGGCCGACGATGGCCGCCGACAGCGCGAACGCCAGCGTCTTGTAGCGCGCGAGGTGGATGCCCATGCTCTGCGCCGAGATCTCCGAATCGCGGATCGCGATGAAGGCGCGGCCGGTGGCCGAGCGCAGGAGGTTCAGCACCCCCAGCGTCACCAGCACCGTGAGCCCCAGCGCCACGTAGTAGAAGGCCTCGGACGAGCCCAGGTCGGCGCCGAAGAACTGCAGCGACTTCACCGACACGCCGGCATTGCCGCCGGTCACGCTTTCCCAGCGCGCCAGCACTTCCTCGACGATGAAGCCGAAGGCCAGTGTCGCGATCGCCAGGTAGATGCCCTTCACGCGCAAGGCCGGCAGCCCGACGACGACGCCCACCGCCGCCGACAGCGCCGCCGCCGCGGCCATCGACAGCGGGAACGGCCAGCCGCGCGCGGCGCACCAGGCTTCGACATACGCGCCGACCCCGAGGAAGGCCGCGTGGCCGATCGACGCCAGCCCGGTGTAGCCGGACAGCACCATCAGCCCCAGCCCGGCGATCGCGTAGATGAGCACGAAGCTCAGCTGCGACAGGCCGTAGTCGCCCGCCCACAGCGGCGCCGACAGCATCAGCGCCAGCAGCAGGCCGTACCAGAACCACTGGCCGCCGTGGCGCACCAGCTGGATGTCCTGCTCGTAGCGGGTCTTGAAGATGAAGCGCATCGTGGGACAGGGAGTTCTTCAGACCTTCTTGCGTGCCGCGCCGCCGAACAAGCCGTTCGGCTTGACGATGAGCATCGCCAGCACGACCACGTAGGCCGCGATGTCCTTGAAGCCCTCGGGCAGGTAGAAGCCGGCGAAGGCCTCGACGAGGCCGATGATCAGGCCGCCGACGATGGCGCCGGGCAAGCTGCCGAAGCCGCCGACCACCGCCGCCGGGAAAGCCTTCAGCCCGATGAAGCCCATGTTCGCGTGCACGAAGGTGATCGGCGCCAGCAGCAGCCCGGCCAGTGCCGCGACGCCGGCCGACAGGCCCCAAACCAGCCCGTTGAGTCGCCGCACCGGAATGCCCATGTAGTACGCCGCCAGCTGGTTCTGCGACGCCGCCTGCATCGCGATGCCGACCTTGCTGTAGCGGAACATCGCGAACAGCAGCGCGCACAGCACGGCGGTGGCGCCGATCACGCCGAGCTGCTCGATGCTGATCACCGCGCCGCCCAGGTTCAGCACCTGGCCGGCGTAGGGCACGGCCAGCGTCGAGGTGGTCGAGCCGATGTCGGGGATCATCGTGATCAGCCCGCGCGCGAGGTAGCCGACGCCGATGGTCAGCATCACGATCGTGAACTGCGGCTGGCCGAGGATCGGCCGGATCACCACGCGCTCGAGCGCAATGCCCAGCGCCATCATGCCGACCACCGCGACGGGCGCAGCGGCCCAGAACGACCAGCCGGCCACCTGCACCAGCACCAGCGCGCCGAAGGCGCCGAGCATCATCAGCTCGCCCTGCGCGAAGTTGACGGTCTCGGTGGCCTTGTAGATCAGCACGAAGCCCAGCGCGATCAACGCGTAGATGCAGCCGAGCGCGACGCCCGAGATGACCAGTTGCACGAAGGCCAAGTGCACGTCCCCCCGTGGCGCGATGGCGGCCGCGCCGTGCCCGCGATGCTGCGTGGTCCGGGCCGGCCTGTCGCCCGGGGAAAGCACGGAGATCGCTGTCGCCCAGGCGACAGCGATCGCGGCGGCGCCGGACGCTCAGAGACCCGCGAAGGGATCGACGGCCACCCCCGCCGGCGCCAGCTTCACGTCGATGCGTTCACGCCGGCCGGCATCGAGCAGGAAGCGCATCGTGTGCTCGAAGTCATCGAGCAGGCGCGGGCCGGGGCGCAGCGGTTCGTCCAGCGGCAGGGTGAAGTCGTCCCAGTGGATCGGGATCACGCGCTTCGCGCCGACCTGCGCGACCACCTCGGCCCAGTACTGGGCCAGGTAGCGGTCGTCCTGCTTGCCGAGCGCGCCCACGCCCAGCAGCACCACATCGGCCTTCTGGCCCTGCAGCTTGTCCTGGATGAAGCCGGCCGAGCCCTGCACCAGCAGCGAGCGCGCGCCGTTGCGCAGCAGCAGCGAATAGCTGCCGCCTTCGGCATAACGCGTCGCGCGCACCGGTGGCTTCAGCGGCTCGTCGATCGTGCCGCCGGTGAAGCCGGTGGCCAGGTGGCGCGAGCCGATCACCGTCACCTGCCAGCGGCCGAACTGCAGGCGGGCGCCGTCGTCGACGGTGCGGATGCGGTCCTCGGCCAGGCCGGCGCCGCGCGCTACGTTGGCGGTCGACGCCGAGCCGATCACCAGCGCACCGGTCTGCCGCGCGACCTCGGGCGTGTCCATCGCGTGGTCGTAGTGCGAGTGCACGGTGATCACCGCGGCCAGGCGCTGGATGCCGGCCTTCGCGAGCTGGCGCCGAATGGTGTCCGGGTCGGGCGCGACGCGGCCGAAAACCACGCGGGCCATCGACGGCCGGGTGAAGAAGCCGTCGATCAGGAGCGGCGTCTCGCCGTCGTCGAGCAGCACCGTCGCGACGCCGAGGAAGGTGATGCGCAGCGGCGCGGCGGCCGCGGCGCTTGCATCCAGCGCAGGCGCCGGCGGCAGCCAGTGCGCGGCATAGGGCTCGAGGCCGGGCCGGTCGTTCAGCTGCCACGCCACCCACGCGCCCACCAGCGCGGCCAGGCCGAGCAGGCCGAGCCCGAGGCGGATCACCAGTCGCTTCACCATGCATCACCTCCCGCAGCGGCGACGCGGCGCCGCCGGCGGGAGTGTGCCGGGAAGATCAGGACAGCGCGGCGAAGATCTCGGCCAGGGTCAGCTCGGCCGGGCCGCTGATGATGCCGACCAGCGACACGCTCAGGTCGCCGAGCCCCGACGCTGGTCCGTTCTCGACGTAGTACAGCGACACCGCGGTATTGGCCACGTCGCCGCGCGCGCCGGTCGGATCGGCGGTGACGGCGACGACGGCCTTCGCGCCATTGGCAATGACGAACTTGCCCACCGCCGGCGCGCCCGCGAAGTCGCTCGCCGACAGGCTGCCGTTGGCCTTGTTGAAGATGAACTCCGCCGTCGTCGCCACGCCGGTCAGCGTGCCGCCCGCCGCCGCGTTGATCGAGGCCGCCGCGGCGGTGATCGCGGCGCCGGTGAACGCGGTGACGTCGAGCTGGTCGGAGTTCGCGGTGAAGGCCTGGACCAGGTCGGTGCCGTTCGCCGCGCCAGACTTCTCGAACACGAAGGTGTCGCTGCCGCCATTGCCGCCGTTGATGTTGGTGGCCGTCGACAACGTGAAGTTGCCGCCGTCCGGGCCCGCGCCGCTGTTCAGCACGAAACTCACCGCGTCGTTGGTGTTCACGCCGGCCCGGAAGCTCAACCGCACGACGCCGCTGGCGTTGTCGAAGCTCGCGCCGGTGAGCGCGCCGATGCCGGGGCCGGTGTTGATCGCCGCCAGGTTGGCGTTGATCAGCGCGGCCATGGCCTGGCCGATGGCGATCGTCGACGCGCCGTCCACCACCGCGCCGTTGCCGTCGCCGTAGGCGGTGTCGGCCACCGCCGCTTCGCTCAGCGTCAGCACGGTGCCGTCGATGGTCATCGTGATCGCGATGCGGTTGGCCGCCGCGGTCACGGCGTCCGGCGTGCCGGCGATCGTGAAGTCCCAGGTCTCGGCGAAGGCGCTGCCGGCCGGCGGCGAGCCGCCGTCGAGCGTGTCGTTGCCGGCACCGCCGCGCAGCGTGTCGTCGCCGGCGCCACCGGTGATCACGTCCGCGCCGCTGCCGCCCCAGACCGTCGCGCCGGCGCCGACGCTCGAGTCGATCACCGTGATGTTCATGCCGGTGCTCATCGGGGCCACGTAGCTGGCCTGGCCGGCGTTGTTGAACACCGGGCCGTTGGCGCTGACGATGCTGCCGCTGTAGTTGAACAGCGTGGTCGAGCCGGCCTTCAGCTGGCCGGCATCGAGGTCCAGCGTCAGGCTCGTGCCCTTGTCGGTGGAGGCCTCGGTCAGCACCAGCGCCTCGAAGCTGCTCACCGCACCGATCGAGGCCAGCGCGCCCACCACCAGCTCGTCGTTGCCGTCGGCGGTGCCCAGCACCTGCAGGCCGGTGGCAGTGACCGCGCTGAGGTCGAGCACGTCGAAGTCGTAGCCGAAGCCGAAGGCGCCGCCGTTGAGGATCGCGAAGTCCACCGTACCGCCGAAGCCGCCCACTGCCGCATGGCCGAGGGCCTGGTTCGTCAGCTTCACCGCGTCATGGTCGGCGCCCGCGGCATCCACCAGCTCGGGATGGCCGGCCAGCGCCTTCGTGAGGTTCTCGACCACGTACAGGTCGTCGCTGGCGCCGTTGTCGTGCAGGAATTCGAACCAGGTCAGCTCGAGCGCCGGGCCGCCGGCGGCCCCGACCAGGCGCATCGTCGAGTCGACGTTGCCCTGCGGGCCGGTCAGCGTGATGATCTTCGGCTGCGCGATGCCGGCGAAGCTGATCGAGTCTTCCGCATCGGGCGTCGCCGTGAGCTTCAGCGTGCCGGCGGCGATGCCGTTGTCCGGCGTGTAGGAGCTGGTCACGTGCGTCGCGCCGGACAGCAGCGTGGCCCCGTCGCCGTTGCTGAAACTGGTCGTGACCGTCAGACGGCCGGACGCATTGCTGTCGTCGGCCAGGTTGCTGCTCGGCACCCACGGCGCGATCGCCACGTCGACGATCACGCTGCGCGTCAGGTCGCTGTACTTCACCGCGTTGGTGCCGCCGCGCAGCACGTTCGTGCGCTGCTCGAGCGCCTGGTGATCGGTGAAGCTCAAGGTCTCGTTGCGGTCGCTGCCCTGCACGGTCAGCCAGGCGGCGGTCGGCTGCGTGGCGTTGACGCTCTGTCCGCCGTCGCGGAACTCGATGAAGCGCAGCGCGCTCGAGGCCCCGGTGGCGGTGTCAGTCACCGCGACGCGGTGGGTGGCGCGGTCGGTCGAGGTGTCGATGTCGGACGCCGGGGTGAAGCCGCTGCTGAAGACGATGTTCCAGTCCTTGCCGGAGCTGGTCAGGTCGATCACGCCGCCGCCCTTGGACGCGACCACTTCCTCGACGTCCTTCAGGATGTCCAGGCGGTCGGTGGCGCCGTTGAAGACGTCGTCGACCGCGTTGTCGTTGACCAGCACGTACTGCGTGGTGCCCGCGCCGCTGCCGAGCACCGCGACGATCTTGCCGCTCTCGGCGCTGTAGTCGACGCGGTCGGTCTGCAGCCCGAGGTCGAAGGTGTACAGGCCCTGGTTGCTGAGCTGCGGGACGTTGCCGCGGTCGGCACTCTGGTTCGTCAGGTCGAGCGCCGCGCCGGCCGTCGGGCCCGAGGCCTTCAACGCGGCGATCGACATCCGCGTGACGCTGGTGCCGCCCTGGTTCAGCAGGTCGTAGCTGAGGTAGGTGTCGATCGGGATCTCGCCCTCGGCGGCGGTGGCCGGTGCGTGCGCGTTGCTGTTGTTCATCGCGTCGGCGACGACGACGGTGTCGGCGCCGCCGGTCGGCGGCGGCGCGACGCTGGTGTCGTTGATCAGCACCTCGGCGCCGGCCACGTTGCCGGCGAGCTGGAACTTCAGCAGCTCGGCCCCTTCGGTCGCCGCGTCGGCGGCCACGCCGACGGACACCGTGGCCTTGCCCTGCGCATCGACGAACAGCGTGCCGACCAGCGCGCCGCCGGTGATGTCCGCCGCGGTGATGCCGGTGCCCGACAAGGTGAAGGCCACCGGCGACCCGGCGGCCAGGTTGGTCGTCGTCAGCGTGTAGGTGATCAGGCCGCCCTCGTTGACCGCGGCCAGGTCGGCCGACACCGCGAACGTCGGCTGCGGCGGCGACAGGCTGGTGTCGTTGATGGCGACCTCGGCCGTGTCGAGGTTGCCGGCGAGCGTCATGCGCAGCGTCTCGGCCCCTTCGGTGCTCAGGTCATTGGCCAGCGTGATGATCGCGGTCGCGACCCCGCTGCTGTTGACGACGAGGTTGCCCGTCAGCAGGCCGCCGGCAATGTCGGCGGCGCTGATGCCGGTGCCCGACAGCGTGTACGCGATCGTCGTGCCGGCCGCGACGTGCGTCGTCTGCAACGTGAACGTGACGTTGGCGCCTTCGTTCGCCGCCGCGACGCCGGCGGTGAGCTCGTAGGTCGGCTCGGGCGGCGGATCGAGCGGCGTCGTCAGCTGCGCCCAGCCTTGGCCGTTGTAGGCCGCGCCGGGAGCCGACTGCGCGAACGCGGCGGCCGCTTCGGCACGCGCATGCAAGGCGTCGCGCAAGGCGATCAGGTTGGCATCGTTGCCGGCGTAGTGGTCGACCTCGCCCATCACCCACGCGGCAAAGGCGCCCCGCGTCGCGAAGACCTGCAAGGTCGGCGTGATCTGCGCCACCCAGCCGGCCTTGACCTGTGCGGAGATGTCGGTGCCGAAGGTGAAGTTGTCGACCAGCGCGGTGACGAACGCGGCATTGCTGCTGCTCGATGCATAGGCACCGAAGGGCGAGTTCGCGACCGGGTAGTCGTAGAGGAAATCGAGTTGTGCGGACGTCGTCGTGGCCGGCGGATTCGCACCGCTGAACAAGGCGATCAGGTCGGCGGTCGGGGCCGCATGGAAGTTGTAGGCGAACAGCTTGATGACCGAAACGGCGGCCGGGCTGAAACTGTCGAGCGCGGGCATGAGAATCTCCTGTGTATGGGCATGCGCCGTCCCGTTCTACCCAACGCTAAGACGACGCTGCAGCGGCCGATGATGCGTCCATTCCAGAACGCCCCGGCAATCGGCAATCTTTCTTACAGTGTGAAGGTTGACGTCCTTCGCAAACGCGGGACCTTCGTCACAGCGGCTCGAAAGGCACCTGGTTGGCGCGCAACTGATCGACGATCAGTGCACGCCATGCGCGGTTCGGATTCCACACCCGCGACACCGATTCGTACGCCGTGCGGGCATCGTCCTTCGCATGGATCGCGCGGTACAGGAACACCATCGACGACGCCCGCATGTTGACCTGGCAGTGCACCAGCACCTTGCGGTCGCCCAGCGCACGCAGCACCGCGGCGAAAGTCTCGGCATCGCGTGCGGTGGGCTTGTCGAAGTCGATCGGCAGGTTGACGAAGACGAGGCCCTGGCGGCCAACGATCAGCGGCTCGTCGCGCACGGCGTCCGTCACCGTCGGCGGCGCGAGGTAGATCACCGCTTCGAAGCCCTGCCCCGCCAGCCCCGCCAGCGCGTCGCGCGTCGGCTGGCCCGAGGTGGTCAGCTTCGGCGAGATCTCTATCACGTTCGGCGCGTCGAGCTTCTGCGCCGACGCGGCGGCCATCGCCGCGCCGCATGCCAGGGCCAGCACCGCGTGCGCCGATCTGATGATTCCCCATGTCCTCATCGTCCGCTCCCTCCATCGCGACGGCGGCGACCGTAGCAGAACACCGCCGCGTACACCAGCAGGTTGACCACCAGCACGATGCCCGCCAGCCACCACTGGATCTCCCGCGTCAGCGCCTCGGGATAGATCAGCGGCAGCAGGTAGCGCTCGACGAAGCTGACCGAATAACCCGCATCGCCCGCGGCCACCCGCAGGCGATTCTCCCAGGTCGTCAGCGGGCAAAGCGTGCCGCTGGCCTCGACGTAAATACCCCAGGCCGCCGCCGGCAGGTGCAGCCACATCGCGCGCCGCCAGCGCAGCGCGAGCAGGCCGCCGAACACCGCGAAGACGATGAAGGCGCCATGCAGCAGCAGCACGGCGTCGGCGGCGAGCCGGTAGCCCATGCGAGCCGCTCAGATGCCGAGCTGCCGCGCGGCCAGGTCCTTCATGATCTCCTCGGAGCCGCCGCCGATCATCATCACCTTGACCTCGCGGTAGATGCGCTCGCTCTTCGTGCCGCGCATGAAGCCCATGCCGCCGAGGATCTGCACCGCGGCATCGGCGCAGAACTGCATCGCCTGCGTCGCCTGCACCTTGGCCAGCGCGATGCGCGCCACCAGCCGGGCGGGATCGTCGCGGCCGTGCTCGGTGCGCCAGGCCAGCTCGTAGACCAGGCAGCGCGCGGCATCGATCTGGCGCAGCATGTCGACCAGCTTGTGGCGGATCACCTGGCGCTCCGACAGCGCCGAGCCGAAGGTCACGCGCTGGCGCGCCCAGTCCAGCGCCTCGTCGAAGCAGGCCTGCGCATAACCCAGCGCCAGTGCGGCCATGCCCAGGCGCTCGGCGTTGAAGTTGGTCATGAAGGTCTTGAAGCCGCGGTGTTCCTCGCCGATCAGGTTGGCCACCGGCACGCGGCAGCGCTCGAAGCGCAGGTGCGCGGTATCGCTGGCCCACCAGCCCATCTTCTTCAGCGGCGTGCGCGTCAGGCCCGGGGTGTCGCCGTCGATCAGCAGCGCGGAGATGCCGTTCGGCCCCTTGCTTGCCGGATCGGTGCGCACCGCGCAGGTGATGAAGTCGGCACGCATGCCGGAGGTGATGAAGACCTTCTCGCCGTCGACGATGTAGTGGTCGCCGTCGCGGACGGCCAGCGTCTTCAGCGCCGCGACGTCCGAGCCGCCCGACGGCTCGGTCACCGCCAGCGCGGCGATCTTCTCGCCGGCCAGCACCGGCGGGATCACGCGCTGCTTCAGCGCCTCGCTGCCGTGCGCCAGCACCGGCGGCAGGCCGATGCTGTGCGACAGCAGCGAGGCCTGCAGCCCGCCGCTGCCGGCCCGCGCAAGCTCCTCGCTGGCGATGATCATGTAGAAGATGTCGACCTCGGTACCGCCGAGTTCCTCCGGGTAGCCCAGGCCCAGCAGCCCGATCTCGGCGGCCTGGCGGTAGAGCGTGCGCGGGAAGGTCTCCGCCTCGTCCCAGGCATTGACGTTCGGCGCGATCTCGCGCGCGACCCAGTCGCGCATCGTGCGGCGGAAGGCCTCGTGCTCGGGGCCGAAGTAGTGCGGCGCGGGCGGGGTGTCCAGCAGACTGGTCGAAGGGTTCATGGGGCAATCGTGACAAGGAATGCCCGTCGCGGCGATGCGGGTTATCGTCGAGTGCGCCCCCCCGGCCTACCCGCCTGTCCCTGAGAAAGGAACCCCGATGTCCGTCGCCGATGCCCTGGCCTCGCGCCGCTCGATCCGCGACTTCCTTCCCGAGCCGGTGCCGGGCGAGCTGATCCGGCGCGTGCTCGCGGCCGCGTCGCGCGCGCCGTCCGGCGGCAACGTGCAGCCCTGGCACGTCGACGTGCTGGCCGGCGAGCCGCTGCAGGCGCTGAAGGCGCGCATGCAGCAGCGCCTGGCCGCCGGCGACACCGAGCCGACCGACTACGACATCTATCCGAAGGACCTGCCGTCGCCGCACCGCGACTACCGCTTCCAGATCGGCGAGGACATGTACGCGCGCCTGGGCATCCCGCGCGAGGACAAGCCGGCGCGGCGGCGCTGGTTCGCGCGCAACTACGAGTTCTTCGGCGCGCCGATGGCGCTGTTCTGCTCGATCGACCGCCGCATGGGCCCGCCGCAGTGGTCGGACCTCGGCATGTTCCTGCAGTCGGTGATGCTGCTGCTGCGCGACGAGGGCTGGGACAGCTGCCCGCAGGAGGCCTGGGCGGTGTATCCACGCACCGTCGGCGAGTTCATCGCGCTGCCGCCGGAGCGCATGCTGTTCTGCGGCATGGCCATCGGCCGGCGCAACCCGGACCACCCGGTCAACGCGCTCGAGTCACGTCGCGCGCCGCTCGAGGACTTCGCGCGCTTTCACGGGGTCTGAGCACTGCATCCAAGCGCCGTGTCCGGTCACGGCGCCTGACCCAATGTTGTTCGCTTTGTCGTTCTCGGCCCGTTGCGGTCATTCGATGTCGAGCCGCTGGACGTTCCGAGAGCGGAGCGCCCGAGCGGCTCGGGCTGCGGGCACAGCGGGCCGAGTCCGGCGGTCGGCCCCGGGGGGGCCGACTCCGCTGC
>NZ_JARGNB010000022.1 GCF_030167915.1 Aquabacterium humicola
AGTGACACAGCGTCAGTGCGACGCGATCGAGCGAGAGCTCAACGACAGGCCGAGAAAGGTTCTCGGATTCGACACGCCTAACGAGGCGTATGCTCGGTGGTGTTGCGCTTAGTTTGGCAATTCGTGAGGCCTAACGTTTGAGGTAACGCGCCCGTGCCGGCAGGAGGCTTGGGGCGCGAGGCCGATGATAGTGCCGGACGGCCTCGCGCCCCAAGGCGCCTGCTGGTGCGGGTCGCGTTGACCGAAGGGTTAGGCCTCAGTTCAGCGGAGCGGAGCGCCGCTTGGATTGCGAGCTTCTTCATCTCTGCGCGTCGGGTAGTAGACCTTCTTTGCCTCCAGGTCGTAGAGCAGCAAGCCGTGGATTCCATGGGCTTGTGCCTTCGCTATCCGACGTGTCCAGATTGCGTTGAACGCCTGATCCAGGAGTTCTTTGCTGCCCCTGGCGTAGACCTCGTCAATGAACGCCACATCTTCTCCGGCCGGAAAGATGGTATTGAACTCGTCTTCAGTTGCCTGAAAGATGTCATAGACGCAGTTGACTGCGCCGTCGATGACTTGGATGTTCTTCACGATAGGGCTCATGTCTGTCGGAGCGTGGGACAAGGGCCTTCGGAGTTCCAGGGCGGATGCAGGTTCGCGAGGGTGCGTCCTGAGGCCTAACGTTTGAGGTAACGCGCGACCGCCAGCGGAGCGCCAGGGCCGCGAGGCCGATGATAGTGCTGCACGGCCTCGCGGCCCTGGCGCGCAGCTGGTGGGCGTCGCGTTGACCGAAGGGTTAGGCCCGGTTGCTCGTGCAGGCCGTGAACACCACGGGCTTTGGGCGGAAGTGCAGCCGGAACGGCACATGCCGCGGACCGACCGCTGTACTTGCCTGAGGCGCTCCGGGCGCGTGAGCACGAGCGGAAGCTGCCGTGTTTTGAGACTTGGCCGCCTTGCGCGCCAATGCTGCGCAGGTTGATGGCCGCCCTTGTTTTCAGTGCAGCTTGGGCAGGGCTTCGATCGTTCATGCGACAGGTTGGCAGATGCAGGGCGGGGATTGGCAGTTCTTGCCAGAACCTGGCTCAAGGCGCTGCAGCTGTGTTGGCAGTGCGACCGCTGCGCTGGCGTGGTGACGATTGCAGGCGTACGGACCTTCTTGCAGCGCTACGAGTTGCGAGGACTTTGCCCATCCCGGGCCTAACGTTTGAGGTAACGCGACCGTGCCGGCAGGCGGCTTGGGGCGCGGGGCACATGATAGGCTTGGGTGCCCCGCGCCCCAAGGCGCCTGCTGGTGCGGGTCGCGTTGACCGAAGGGTTAGGCCTCGCTGCGTTTGCGGGCCGCCGACACGAGGGCGCCAGGCGAAGCACCAGAGCGGAGGCAAGGCGCTGAGGCGATGCCTCATGCACTGCGCTGGAGGATGATGACTCCGACGTGTGCCGACGTGGACCTGCGGCCGATGTCTTCTGGGGTTTGGGTCTACTCGCAAGGCGCTGAGGACTGACAAAGTGCACGGCCGTCCCCGTCATCTTCGAAGGCCGCGGTGGCGCGACAACGAGGTGGCGATGACCGGTAGGTGTTGATTCTTTCCTCAGTGCTGAAGCGGTGTGCCGGAGCCGAAGATCCGCCTTCTCGGACTTCTTGTCTTTCGGCGAAGGAGCACGTCCTGCGCGGAACATGCCGGTGTTGCCCTGCGAGGCCTAACGTTTGAGGTAACGCGCCCGTGCCGGCAGGACGCTTGGGGCGCGAGGCCGATGATATGCGGGGCGGCCTCGCGCCCCAAGAGGCCTGCTGGTACGGGTCGCGTTGACCGAAGGGTTAGGCAGCGGCCTGGTTGACGGCAAAGGCAGGTGCTCCATGCTGCGAGACACCTGGGCCTTGCGCTCTGCGCTGCGCCACGGGGTGGTAGCCACTGGCAGTGTCTTCCGACGCGCAGCGCCCGACGAACTGACTGAAACTGACGGTGGCAAGCGGTGCAGACGTGGCCGGTCTGGGCCGTGCCCTCTGCGCTGCGCCGCGAGGTGGTAGCCACTGGCAGTGTCTTCCGATGCGCAGCGCCCGACGAACTGACTGCAAGGTAGGGTGAAGAACGCAGGAGCCGTACGCTCGGAAGCCGACGAGAACTCCTTGTTCAGGCTCCATTCATGCAATGACGCTCGGACGACTTGTGGCTGTTCAGGTGCTCGGCGCGAATGCGCCGCTGAACTTGCGTTGAAGTAGCACGGCCGCTCCACCTGATGCCTAACGTTTGAGGTAACGCGCCCGTGCCGGCAGGTGGCTTGGGGCGCGAGGCCGATGATAGTGCTGGGCGGCCTCGCGCCCCAAGGCGCCTGCTGGTACGGGTCGCGTTGACCGAAGGGTTAGGCCTCGATCCCCCGGAACGCGACGACGCGGGAACAACCTGCGCTCTCTTCCAACCTGAGGTAGACCGGGTCACGCGTCTGGACGGTGCCCTTGACGACGTGCGCTCCTGCCGATCCTTGAACGACGATGTCCTTTGCGAATGCTGCCAAGACGGCCTCTGGTCTTACGAAGTTTTGTCCCAACTCCGGGAATGCCAGCAGATTGGAGAGACTCAGGTCTTCCGGGATTGGGAATCGACCCAACCGGAACCAGTCATTGTGCGACGCGATGACCCACCAGTCTTCGACTCGCTCCACGCACGGAGCTTCATTGGTCAGGGTCTCGACCCCTTGCTGCAGGTAGGAGGCGATCTCATTCGTCGACGCCTTGCCATCCTTAAAGAAGTACGACGGGTGTCGTCTTGCCCACGTAAGGGAATCCTCGATGATGCGTATCGTTCCAGGTGCGTCGGGAATGAGCATGTTCGAGGCCTAACGTTTGAGGTAACGCGCCCGTGCCGGCAGGACGCTTGGGGCGCGAGGCGGATGATAGGCCTGAGAAGCCTCGCGCCCCAAGAGGCCTGCTGGTACGGGTCGCGTTGACCGAAGGGTTAGGCGTCGGCGAAGTTGAACTCTCATGGAACAGCGTAATCCGCAGCCCTGACGCAGGCCTCGGCGTCGGCAAGCGTGTTGAAGCTGTCAACGGTCACCGGTCCAATAAGGCCAGCCTGACCGGCCCAGACGATCCTTACGTCGCCGGATGAGGCCTGTAATTCAAGCGTTCCGCTGTCTCCGGAGTTGGGTCCTATCCCTTTTCTCCTGAGGAACACTGCGACCTTACCGGGAGCAACGGAGGTATGTGCAAAGGTATTGGTCTTTAGTGACCCGATGGAAGTGCCGTTGACAATGACTTCTACGCCAACGGCACTGCCAGTGAAGAGGTTTGGGCGACAGACATACACGCTCACTCTTCCGGGAATCGGTGTGAACTTCTTCAGTTCAGCCTCTGTTGTCTTGTCGCCAAGCGTTGCGGTAGCACACCCGGACAGAGCTACCGAGATGGCTAGTAGAACAAGTGCGTGCTTCATTTGCGTGAGATCTCGGGAATCGGCGTACTGGGAGGAGTGGCTCCACCGACGCCTAACGTTTGAGGTAACGCGACCGTGCCAGCAGGGGGCTTGGGGCGCGAGGCCGATGATAGTGCTAGGCGGCCTCGCGCCCCAAGACGCCTGCTGGTACGGGTCGCGTTGACCGAAGGGTTAGGCGTCACTCGGCTTCGCTGCGGTGCCTGGACGGGTGCTCCGGGCGGACCCGAGAAACTTGCTGATTCGTGCGAAAGGCGCCTCGATTACCAGTGCCTCTACTGATTGAACGACGCCAGGAGCACATGAAGCAGCTTTCCCATCAAGATTGCTCCTCCGATTGCCAGAGCGACATCCAGGAGTGACATGGGACGGAGCAGGTGATCTTTCGTTGTCTTTGGTTGAATCAACCTATCTGCCTGTCCTTTGGCCTTCAAGTCGGTGATGTGTTGCTTGCTCATCGACCTGGCGCGTCTGATGCCAAGCACGGCTAGCAACGCAATGCCGCCGAAGAACCCGACGATGATGGTGATGGCTAGAAGCGCTTGCATGAGACGTGACGCCTAACGTTTGAGGTAACGCGCCCGCGGCGGCAGGAGGCTTGGGGCGCGAGGCCGATGATAGGCTGCACGGCCTCGCGCCCCAAGGCGCCTGCTGGTGCGGGTCGCGTTGACCGAAGGGTTAGGCAGCAGCCTGGTTGACAACAATGGGAGGTGCTTCATGCCGCGAGACACCTGGGCATTGCGCTCTGCGCTGCGCGACGGGGTGGTAGCCACGGGCAGTGCCTTCCGACGCGCAGCGCCGGACGAACTGACTGAAACCGAGGATGGCAAGCGATGTAGAAGTGGCCGGCCCGTGCCTTGCCCTCTGCGCTGCGCCGCGGGGTGGTAGCCACTGGCAATGTCTTCCGATGCGCAGCGCCCGACGAACTGACTGGAAGGTAAGGCGAAGAACGCTGGAGCCCCGCGCTCGGGTGCCGACTAGAACTCCTTGTTCAGGCTCTCTAAGGTGGAGTGACGCTCCGACGCCTCGCGGCTGTTCAGGTGCTCGGCGCGAATGCGCCGCTGAACTTGCGTTGAAGTAGCACGGCCGCTCCACCTGATGCCTAACGTTTGAGGTAACGCGCCCGTACCGGCAGGACGCTTGGGGCGCGAGGCGCATGATAGGCCGCTGCGCCTCGCGCCCCAAGGGGCCTGCTGGTGCGGGTCGCGTTGACCGAAGGGTTAGGCCTTGCTCGCGATGCTGAAGCCGGTGAACTCGGGGCTGCCGGTGACCTCGCGGCCGACGAAGGTAGGTGGCTCAAACGCTTGTGCTTCGGCGAGTGTCGAGAACTCGACCTCGAAGATGAAGAACCCGTTTCGGGGAGTCACGTACTGATCGATCGAGCCTCCCGCGACCGAGTAGCGACGCTTGCTGGCCACGTGGCTTGGCAGAGGAGCCAGGACTTTGTGCTCTTCCTCTCCGAGGTACACCGAGACAACCTGTTCCAACCCGAAGACCGAGGATTCGTATTTCTTGCCCAGCTTGAACTGCGTGATCTGTCCGCTCACCTTCCGCAGTCTGAGTCTCGTGCCGATGATGTATCGGTCTTCGATGAGCCTGGCGGGTAATCCGGCTACGAGCTTCTCTGCCAATGTTGCTGGGACGAGCCAACGGCGTTCGATTTCCGGCCGCGCATACTTCGGTGGTTGCTCCATGCTCGGTGATGGTTCGCGAGGCCTAACGTTTGAGGTAACGCGCCCGCGGCAGCAGGGGGCTTGGGGCGCGAGGCCGATGATAGGCCGCATGGCCTCGCGCCCCAAGACGCCTGCTGGTGCGGGTCGCGTTGACCGAAGGGTTAGGCGTCACTCGCTTCCTAGAAGCAGCACAAGTACCGTGTGAGGACCGGGTGCACTCGCTCGGACCAACTCGTTGATTCTTCGCCGGCCATCGATGCGGAAGTCTGTTGCCGCCCAGCGAACCACGACTGGAGGGTCATGCTGCGGGAAAGACGAGAGATCGGTTTCACCTTCGCCTTGGACGAGTGGGGCTAAACGTTGCAGATCCCAGTCCTCGGCCACCACCGTCGTGTTGTCTTCTGACAGGAACGGCCCCTTCCCACGGGAGGCCTCGTTCCAAAGACGATTGATCACACTGTTGTCGTCAACATCCTCGGGTTGTCGATGATTGGCCAGGATCGCGTAGACAAGTGACCAAGATGACATGGCAGTCGGTCGGAGTCGATCTGTGACGCCTAACGTTTGAGGTAACGCGCCCGTGCCAGCAGGGGGCTTGGGGCGCGAGGCCGATGATAGGCTTGGCGGCCTCGCGCCCCAAGACGCCTGCTGGTGCGGGTCGCGTTGACCGAAGGGTTAGGCCTCACTGCGCTTGGCAAGCAGGGGCGCGCGCATTGTCACTGGCGCCGCCGAAGAAGCACCCCGGAGTGCAGGATGAGCGGGGAATCGCCTTCTTGCTCACTTGCTCTGATCTCTTCCAATACTTGCCACTGAAGTCTTCCGTTCTTCACTTGTGCGACGCCCATGACTACGGCCCTGTTCCGAGTGCTGGTGACTACCAGCACCGCCTTGCCATTGAGAACTACACCCTTTACGGTCTCGGGTCCCCCTTCGTTCTGCCGCCCGCAGCCAGCGGTAACCATACTGTGGCTGCCACGAATTCGATTACCCTCTTGGGAGAGTTCGAAGCTTGCGCCTCCGCACTCAACCCCGTTCTTGCGTTGCTCTGCGTTTCGAAGGTCGATGTCCCAATTGCCCGCAAACCCCTGCGCATGAACGGTAGTCGAAGCGACAGAAGTAAGAAGCGCCAGCGCAACGCGTGGGAGCATGTCGTGAGGCCTAACGTTTGAGGTAACGCGCCCGTGCCGGCAGGGCGCTTGGGGCGCGAGGCGCATGATAGGACTGGGTGTCTCGCGCCCCAAGGGGCCTGCTGGTACGGGTCGCGTTGACCGAAGGGTTAGGCTTCACTCTTCCACTCCGACCAGATCGAGGAATTCAGTGAACTCGCTCGCGACAAGAATTGCACTCTCGTCTCCGGCGATCGTGTCCACGGCTACGACAGACCCCTTGGTGGGGCCATCGATGACTAGTGCGAGCGATTCCAATCCGCCATTGCTGCCAAAGAAGTAGTAGCTTGGATACTCAGTTCGGTAAAAGGCGTCCGACCAGAGTGAAAGCGCGAACTCGACTTCAAAGAGCTGGAACCACCCTGGAGCAGCGGCAAGCTCTCCTTCACCACCGTTCGTTCGCGTGAGCAGTTCAATGTAGTCACTCGGTGGGGTGAAGGGTAACGCTTCGGAGAGACGGGCAATGTCTTCCGGTGACGCGCCCTGCGCCGCTCGCCACGACCGTAGAAGCACTCGCTCGGCGGGGGAAGGCACTTGGGCGTGGGGCATCGTGAAGCCTAACGTTTGAGGTAACGCGCCCGCAGCGGCAGGAGGCTTGGGGCGCGAGGCCGATGATAGTGCTGGGCGGCCTCGCGCCCCAAGACGCCTGCTGGTGCGGGTCGCGTTGACCGAAGGGTTAGGCGTCACTCGGCTACGCTGCGGCTTGTGTGCCGATGCTCGGGGTGGAACCAAGCGACTCGCTGACCCGCGCGCAAGACGCTTCGGGTGCCAGTGCCTCTACTGATTGAATGACGCCAGGAGCACCAACAGCAACTTTCCCATCAAGATTGCTCCTCCGATTCCCAGTGCGACATCCAGGAGCGACATCGGTCGGAGCAGGTGATCCTTTGTTGTCCTTGGTTGAATCAACCGATCCGCTTGGCCTTTGGCCTTCAAGTCGCTGATGTGCTGCTTGCTCATCGACCTTGCGCGTCTGATGCCAAGCACGGCCAACAACGCAATGCCACCGAAGAACGCGACGACGATGGTGGTAGCTAGAAGCGCTTGCATGGGACGTGACGCCTAACGTTTGAGGTAACGCGCCCGTGCCGGCAGGAGGCTTGGGGCGCGAGGCCGATGATAGGCGGGACGGCCTCGCGCCCCAAGACGCCTGCTGGTACGGGTCGCGTTGACCGAAGGGTTAGGCCTCAGTTCGGAGCAGCCCACCGCTGGGATTGCGAGCTTCTTCGTCTCTGCGCGTGGGGTAGTAGACCTTCTTGGTCTCCAGGTCGCAGAACAGCAAGCCGTGGATTCCGTGGGCTTGGACCTTCGGTATCCGTCGTGACCAGATTGCATTGAACACTTGGTCCAGCAGTTCTTTGGTGCCTCTGGCGTAGACCTCGTCAATGAACGCCACATCTTCTCCGACTGGAAAGATGGCACTGAACTCGTCTTCAGTTGCCTGGAAGATGTCGTAGACACAGTTGACTGCGCCGTCGATGACTTGGATGTTCTTCACGAGAGGTCGCGCATCAATCGAAGCGCGGGAGGGGATTTTGGAGTTCCAGGGCGAATGCAGTTTCGCAAAGGTGGGTCCTGAGGCCTAACGTTTGAGGTAACGCGCCCGCAGCAGCAGGAGGCTTGGGGCGCGAGGCACATGATAGGCCCGGGTGCCTCGCGCCCCAAGACGCCTGCTGTTGCGGGTCGCGTTGACCGAAGGGTTAGGCCTCGCCGGTTCCGGGTGGCACATGCGGGAAGAAGCGAAGAACCTTGACCTTCAGAAGTTGTACAAGCATCGGGTCCATGTATTCGTACTCATCCGGGATGTCGAGGCATATCACTCGTTTGTTGTGAAGATGGCGCTTGAACTTGGCAGTCAACTTGTTGCGATGCGCCTTCTCCATGACGAAGATGACATCCGCCCATTCGACCAGTTCGGAGGTCAACGGGTTGTCCGCGTCGTTGTTTGTGCCAGCCGAAGCGCACTCCATGCCCGGACGACCTGAAAAGACCTGTTCTGCAGTGGGACTCCGAAGTCGATTCTGGCTGCAGACGAACAATACTCGCTTCATGACGATCCTTGGGGAAGCGCGCGGTGCTGGGCTGCGAGGCCTAACGTTTGAGGTAACGCGCCCGTGCCGGCAGGACGCTTGGGGCGCGAGGCGGATGATAGGCCTGAGGAGCCTCGCGCCCCAAGAGGCCTGCTGGTACGGGTCGCGTTGACCGAAGGGTTAGGCGGCATTTTGAGCGGCAGACTGCGAAACCGCGCGGATGGAGGGGCGACTTCCGGCGATGGCTCGCAAGGCGTTGCGACAGTTCACTCATGATCCGACAAACGCGTTGGAGTTTGGGGTTTGATGACCTTGCCATTGAAGCGAACGTACCAATCTGGATCGAATTCCCGCCAGGGGTGGATTTGAAGTCCGTCGGTGACAACGCTGACTGTTATTGGAAGAAGGTCCGAGCTTGGTCTTGCCAAGAGATCGATTGAGTGACCCGGGGAAAGAATGACCTCCTCGGGGACCATCTCAAGATAGATGTGGAGTTCGGCGTTCGTGTCGTTTTGGAACGTGCCGACGCTTGGGTACGCTTGAGGCTGCATGATCGTGTGTTGCGGAGTGCTCGAAGGCGCTCATGGCCTCCCGCCTGACGCCTAACGTTTGAGGTAACGCGCCCGTGCCAGCAGGGGGCTTGGGGCGCGTGGCCGATGATAGTGCTGGGCGGCCTCGCGCCCCAAGGCGCCTGCTGGTGCGGGTCGCGTTGACCGAAGGGTTAGGCTTCACTCGCCTGCCGCCGAAGCAGCAGGACGACGCCGGCACCGACGAGCATGAGGCTGATGCTTGCTACGGTGCTGATGGGCACCAGCGCGCAGCACCCCAAGATGAACCCCGCGCTCAAGTACAGGTTGTTTTCACCCCGGCGCTCCGCAACGACCGCCAGCTGCACCGAGCAGAGTGCCAGGTAGACGGAAAAGTAGACCGACACCTTGATGGCAAGCTCGTCGGTGAGCAACAGTAGGCTCGGTTCTCTGACTGCCACTTCCGATGAGCGTGACACGCCAATCAAGCCCAGCCGATCGGCCCAACTGAACAGGACTGGGCTTCCTGTTCCCCGGAGGCTCTCCGCGTACGCCGCTGACAACGAAACTACATTCGCGACAGCAGCAATGATGAGCGAGTTGACGCTGAAGGTGTCGGACCGTGCCATCCGTGAAGCCTAACGTTTGAGTTAACGCGCAGACGACGGCGTAGCGCCTGGCCCGCGGGGATGATGATATGCGGGGCAGCCCCGCGGGCCAGGCGGTACGCCGTTGGCTGTCGCGTTGAACGAAGGGTTAGGCATCACGTGTCGCCGAGGCGCGCGATGTACCTTTTGAGGTCTTGAATGATGACCTCGGTATTGCTGTCCCTCTTGGCGATGGGCAACCCCTGGTACCGGCGCAGCGCTTCTCGGCAGTGAGGCAAGGCTGCCCGCGGCCTGTACTCGGGTTGCTTTGCATCACCCAGGGCGTGGCACAGGTGATAGGCCGACTCTTCTTGGCCGCTGCGAGCGGCAGTCTCCCAGAGCTCGATGGCCTTGGTTCGATTTACCTTGATGCCCATCCCCATGTACAAGAGATAGCCGAGGTTGTTCCTCACGTCAGTCCTGAGCTTCTGCACGTCCTTGTCATCGTCTTCGCTCGCCAGAACGTACTCCCAGTTCAAGCGAGCCCCGACATAGTCCCTTTCCCGATACAACCGCGTTCCCGCGTAGTAACGGCACTCAGGGTGCTCGGTGGCCACCGCCTCAAGGCCAGGCTCCTTGCACGGCTCGGCGAGTGCCGCACACGGCGCAATGGCGAGCGCGGCGGAAATGAACAGGGGTGGGATGCTTCGCATCGGATGTCTTCGTGATGCCTAACGTTTGAGGTAACGCGCCCGTGCCGGCAGGACGCTTGGGGCGCGAGGCGCAGGATAAGTGAAGGCGCCTCGCGCCCCAAGAGGCCTGCTGGTACGGGTCGCGTTGACCGAAGGGTTAGGCGTCATTGAGCGCGGTGAGCAGCCAGGCGGCTAACCGCTTGGGCCCTCTGCGGTGCGGATTGGAACTGGCGCTCTCGCTGCAACACAAGAGGTACAACTGCCCGACTGAATTTTCAATCGGAAGTCCGAGGTCTTCGCGGAGGGCGACGCATCTGTTTGCTGCCTCCAGCAGGTCTTCAACGACGGGAGGTAGGTGCGCCAGATTGAGGCCATTGGGGTTGAACTGGGAGTTCGTGAAGAGGTCTTGTCCGCTACTTGAAGCCGCTTGGAGGGCTGGGCGGAGGCGTTCGCGAAGGCTCGCCTCTTCTGCATTCAGGGTTTGCTCGAGCTTTGCGTGACGGGTATTGGCCATGACGCTTAACGTTTGAGGTAACGCGCCCGTGCCAGCAGGTGGCTTGGGGCGCGAGGCCGATGATAGGCCGGGTGGCCTCGCGCCCCAAGACGCCTGCTGGTGCGGGTCGCGTTGACCGAAGGGTTAGGCCCGCCTACGCTGAGCACGCTGAGTGCGTCTTTGGTGACGATGCGCTGGTTACTTGTTCCTTGGCCGGCGGCGGCTTGGGCACGTCCGTCTCTGACTGCCAAAAGACGCCCTGAACCTTGAGAGGCAGATCGGCGGATACGTCGACCTTGATCACTTGGGTTCCGACGGGCAAGCCCATCTTGCATGGTGTACTAGCGCACGCAGACAGCTCGTTGCGCTCCAAGATCCTTCCGTGCAAGCTCCAAGCTTGCAGGGGTTGCCGCAGGGCGGTGCGAGCACCATTCGCGAGCGTCAACTCAACCTTGACCTTCGAATTTCCCATCGCCTCTGCAAAGAGTCGATCCATCACCGTGGCGTCTTGGAGTGGTACTTCGCCCCGAAGCGAAAAGCAAAGGCTCGACCATTCACCCAAGACCTTCATCGGTTGCTTGCCAGGAGTGAAAGTCGTGGGGGTTGGGCCGAGTTGTGTGGGCCTATCACGAAGCACTACTACGCTGGATTCTCGGCCAATCACGAAGTCAAACGCCTTCTCGACGCTTGCATCGCAGGCGACGAGTAGGAATACAAGCGCGGCGAGTGCTACTCGGTGCATGTGGTGGGCCTAACGTTTGAGGTAACGCGCGGCCGCCAGCGGAGCGCCAGGGCCGCGAGGCAGATGATATGCCTTGGCTGCCTCGTGGCCCTGGCGCGTAGCTGGTGGACGTCGCCGTTGACCGAAGGGTTAGGCCTCGCTGCGAGTGCGGACCGCCGACACGAGGACGAGGGGTTTGAAGCAAGGTGCCGGAGCGCGGCACTTTGACGACGTGCCAGGCCGAGAAGCCGGCCAGCATGCCGACATGGAAGTGAGGCCGATGTCTTTGGGTCTTGGGCTTGTCTCGCGCAGCCCGCACCTGACGTCGAAGTGCTCCGCAAGGAACTCTTCTCTTCGAAGAGGCGGACCGGCGCCACAACGCTGCGACATGCGGCTGTTGGACTTCAGGCTCTTCCCAATGCAGAGGGCGTTCGCCGGCAGCCGAAGAAGTGCCTTCGACTTCTGCCTTTGCCTTCGTAGGGGCGTGGCCTGCGAAGAACATGCCGGTCTTGCCTGCGAGGCCTAACGTTTGAGGTAACGCGCGACCGCCAGCGGAGCGCCAGGGCCGCGAGGCAGATGATATGCCTTGGCTGCCTCGCGGCCCTGGCGCGTAGCTGGTGGGCGTCGCGTTGACCGAAGGGTTAGG
>NZ_JARGNB010000023.1 GCF_030167915.1 Aquabacterium humicola
GCGGCATGTCCCGAGTGTCGAAACATCCCATGCGGAGCTCGAATGCCGTCCAACTTCGCCCACAAATCATCAGTTCCGCACTCGATCTGCCGCGGCGACTGAAATCGGTGGCTTGATCAGCATTGCCTTAGACTGCAGACACGGGCGCAGGAGGATTGACGCCGCGCTTGCGCCGACGAAGGCCGAACGCGGTCGCAAATGCGAGCCCGGTCAGCGCAACGCTCCCCGGCTCGCTCACCTGTTGGATGCCCGTCGACGGAACGTAGGCCTCAAAGAGGTCGCTGAGGATGGCGTCGCCCTCGGGCAGCGGGTTGTAGGACGACAAACGCATCGTGCCTGCGGTGAAGTCGGTGGCGTTCGAGCGCAGGTAGAACCAGTGCGACTGCTGGCCGTCATCGATTCCTGGCACGCCAAACGAGAAGGTAATCTGCTTCAGTCCTAGGTAAATCGCGGCAACCGTCGGCGGCACGTCCCCGCCAAGGAAGGCATCGTTGCGGAAGTCGCCTTCGTAGGTAGCCGTGTCGAAGCCAAAGATGCTAAAGGCGTTGACGCGGCCGCGGCCTCCAAGCGCGTTGCTCACCCGCCAGTAGAAGTCAAGGGTGCCGGTGTCCGACCGACGAACAACACGCGATGAGATTGCGCCATCGGTCAGCGTGCCGTCGTACGCGGCGTAGGCGAACGTCGTTTCGCTGTCAGCCACGAGACCACCAATCGCCGGAGTCAGGGACGGATCAGTTGCTTCGTTGGTGCCAGGCAGCGGATTCGCACTGCCGTCGACCGCGAGCGGCACAGCGTTCGCAGTGAGACAGCTCGCCAGCGCGGCGGCAATCGTAGCTTGGCGGATGCGGGAATCGATGCGAATGTGGCGGATCATGGCAAGTCCAAGGGTTGAAGTGCAGAGACTTTGGGAAAGACGCCGGCCGAGCCGGTTGACGGCACTGTTAAACAACGATCAAAGTTCCATAGAACTGTCGACGAGCCCTTCGCGTCAAACCGCCATGCGCGCAGAGTGTCTATAGCACGGTTTACTTGCCGTGGCCGACGATCGGCCCCTGAAGCCGGAAGCCATCGGAACCGCCAACCTCACGTCTGCCAACTAGGCAGGCGGTGTTCGCGCCTCGCATTCGTCGCACAAACGGCTGTTATCGCAAGCAGCAAGAGCGGCCCTTTGGGGTAGTTGAAGACCACATCCTTGACAGCTTGTAAGGAGCAACGCCGCGGCCAACTCTGGCACGTTGGATTCGATAAACTCCGGGTCGGGCTTCGACCTCATTGCGAGGATGACCATGAAAGCAATCACGGTGAGCAGCCCCATCAATGGGATTAGCGCCACATCGAACGACGTCATGGTCTGAATGGCCCAGAAGGCCCAAAAGGAAGACAGAGGAATGGCCGCCCTTATGGGATCAGCCCCAACAGCTGCAGCCGGTATAGAACTATACGCCGCAAAGCCACACAATACCGGTTGCAATCGTTGCATATGGGGTTTCAGTTGTAGCCCCGACGCTCCACAAGCGACTGATCGGCCTTCCCACGGAGTGTCCGTCGCACGACAGGCGATTGAGCACTTCGGCAGGCGTCACATTTTCCCCTCATGGCGGGCGGCTCTGGAAGTCAATTCACCGCAAGCACGATGCGTGGCAGAATCCCCGGTCTACGAGCAGTCGTGCTCGCGGCGGCGCAAACGCCGTGTTTTGCATGGGGAATATTGCATGCCAACGCCCGCCCTGCACAATGGGTCATCAAATGCCCCTTGGGGAACACGCCTGCTCGGATGGCTTGCTCTGCCAGTCCTCACGCTGCTTGCGGTAGCTACGATCATTCAATATGATCAAAGGCGGAGCGAGTTGCTCGCCAATCTGGTTCAGCTGCTCGAAACGCGCGCGGCCAACCTCGACCTTGTAACGGGGCCCGCAGTGGATCAGGCGCGAGATTTGGCGTCTCTTCTCGAAACTCAATGGACTGATCCTCCAAGACCCATGCTTGAGTACCGAGAAAGTATTCGTCCCCGCTTTCTCGAGAGTGGAAAGGCAGACGGCTATACGAGCGACCCTTTCCGAGCCGAAATGCGAAACCGATTCGGGTATTTCTTCTGGACCAGCCCGACCGGGGAGCCGCCTCCAGGAGACTGGGTCTCACGATCGGCGTCGTTCCTTGAGTACGCGCGAGTTGCGCTTGAGAGAAGCCCAAACTCAAAGTACGCGTATTTTCGTGGAGAGAGCGGCCAGGTTGAGTTTGGTCACCCGTGGCTATCCAGCACTGAGGCCTTGAAGACATGGGGGATAAGCAGCCTGGAGGAACTCCGAGGTGTAGTTCAAGAACTGGCGTCACGTCGCGTCGAATTCATGTCCGCTAATCCAGGGGTCAACTCCTTCTGGACCCAACCGTTTCAGGATAGTGCGACCCAGGCCACCTACGCGGTCTACTCGCGCAACGTCCTAGGCCAGGATGGCGCGTTCCTTGGCCGGCTATCGATCGGCGTGAATATTTCCGCCTTGGTCTCCTTAGTGGAAAAGTGGAGAACCTCTTCTATCGGTCACCACTATGTTGTGGCAGAGCGCACCGCGTTAGGTAGCGGAATGAGCCCTGTGGTACTAGTTGATTCAAATACCCGCTACCACCCAGCGGTCGGCCAAACCCGCATAAGCAGCGCAACAGATGTTCACAACGCTCTTGAAGACCAAAAACTGCGGCTTCGGCTCGACATCGCCTCTCGCTTGCCGCCTGGCGTGAATATCGAGGCTGTTGCGCGATCGTTGCAGCGCCCGGGGACCCTAGTTTCAGAGGGCGGATGGATACTCGGCAGTGCGCGAGGTGGCAGCGAGTCATGGACGTACCTCCTAATTGTTCGACACGCCGAAGTACAAAGGGAGACTATCGCAAGCCTTGTTCCAAATGCGCTGCTCGCGGCCCTTCTCGTCGCTGTATTTGTTGCCGGACAGTACGCATTGGCTCGCTTCGTTGTAGTTCCTTCATCTAGGGCAATGCAATACATGAACGAGTTGTCGCGAAATCCCGGGGCGCAGAAGCCGGTCGTCCCGGTTGCTTGGAAGGGCTGGGTGGATACCATTGCCGCGACGTTTGCTGCCCAAAGGGCCGCCCAAAGGCGGGTGCATTACAGAGAAGCTCTGTGCGCGGCAATTATGGACTGTTCCCATACCGCAATTGTGGCAATAGACGAGGTTGGGCATCTCATTGAGTTCAATAGTGCTGCGAGTCGATTGTTCGGCGTTTCTCGGGCTCGTGCGCTTGGGACGCCTCTCAACTTGTACATCTCGCCTTTAGGCGATGCGGTAGACCTTGCACGCCTGGAGCAGTCGAGGAACGGCAGAAAGGTTCAGCTGTCCGGGCGAAGTCAAAGCGGGCGGGAGTTTCCCGTTGAGGTCGCCTTCTGGCTGGCAAGGACAGAAGACTGTGTATTTGTTGCCGTGTCGATAGTCGACCTCACGGAAACAATCGAGTCAGCACGCGAAATCGATCGGCAACGCGAGGTAATTCGCCAAAGTGAAAAGTTGGGTGCTATGGGCGGCCTCTTGGCGAGCGTGGCGCACGAACTGAACAATCCGCTAGCAATTGTAGTGGGGCGCTCCGCACTAATAGAAGAAAAGGCTGATAGGGCTAGCCTCCGGGAAGAACTTGCCAAGATAAGAATTGCGGCCGAGCGCTGCGGAAGAATTGTAAAGACGTTCTTGGCTCTGGCTCGGCACAAGCCAGCAGAGAGGATGCGGACTCAACTTAACGAAGTGGCTCGAGCGGCGCTTGAAATTGTCTCTTACGGCTTTCGCACTCACAGCATCAGGGCGGTATGCGATCTTGATCCGAACTTGCCAGAAGTGGAGGCCGAGCCCGATCGGATTGGTCAGGCGATCTTAAACTTGCTCGTGAATGCGCAGTACGCCGTTGGCAGTTTGGTGGGGCCGCGCGAAGTTTGCCTGAGGTCCGGTATTGGGGATGGGTACATTTGGATTCGCGTGACTGACAACGGCACAGGCGTGCCTGCAGACCTTGCGCCGAGGATCTTTGAGCCCTACTTCACGACAAAACCTGAAGGGGCTGGCACTGGAATTGGTTTGTCGACATCGCGAGCTATTGCACTTGAGCACGGGGGTGACTTGATTCTCCTGCCCAGGCGATTCGAAGGCGGAGCGGAGTTTGAATTCCGCGTACCCTATGCCGGAACCGCTGACTCTGTGGATGAATCGAGTGCAAGCATGCAAGAACGGTCTATGCTAGGAAGTGCCATTCCGCTAAGAGTTCTTGTTGTGGATGATGAGATTGATGTCGCGTTAACCGTCGTAGCAATGCTCGCGGACGAGGCTAACGTTGACTGCACCGCCACAGACGGGCTAGCGGTGCTAGATCATTTGGCCCGCGTGAACTTCGACGCGGTAATTTGCGACATCAGGATGCCGGGAGTGGACGGAATATCAATTTGGCGTTCATTGGCAAGCTTGCCAGATCCACCTGTTTTCATATTCATGACGGGAGATTCACTGTCCGAGGAGCTTACACGTACATTGTCTTCGTCTGGATGCGCCGTATTAAGCAAGCCGTTCTCGAAAGTGGAACTTCTGCGTTCATTGGGTCAGGTGGCGGAACTGCGCGGGCGCCGAGGGGCAACGCTTGCGCCTGGCAATGAGGCTCATTAGGGCAACGCTTATATGGGCGCCTCCCGGATCGCAAGTGACGTCCTCGTGTGCTGAGTCAGGAGGCAGGGCTGCAGTCTTATATCCCGGCCGTTGCGCAGGCGAACAAGCATGCTGGCCCTGATGGCATTCGCCGACGAGGTTCCCATCTGATCATTGGGCTTGCCTCGCCCCATTCCCTATCGGAGTGTCCCCGTCCCGGTCTGACCTGTCTGGCCCATCACACGCGTGGTCGCTTGCGCTCCTTCAAGAGCGGCTGTTCATGTGCTCAATGAGCTCAGGCTGCTTGCCAACTCTGGGCGCGCCAAGCCTGTCCTCGCGCGAGCACGGCCCAGATGGTCCTGGCGAGCTTGTTGGCGACGGCAGCTACCGCAACACTGTAGAGCAGAGCAGCCAACCAAGGCCAGGTCTCTGCCCTGTCTGATCTGACAACCGCCCTCGCACCGTGCATCAACAGAGTTCGCAAGTAGGCGTCACCTCGCCTGCTTATGCCCAGCTGCCGGATGCGACCGCCAGTTCCCGTTTGACGCGGCACCAAGCCGATCCAGGCCGCGGACTCCCGTGCATCCCCCCCGCGTCAGAATGCTTGTCGCCCCGATAGCGACCTGGGCTTTGACCCTGGTTCACTGATGGTGGTGGGAGGCTGTGGAGCTTGTGGTCGAAGGCCAGCGCGGTGGGCAACGCGGATGCGTTGTCCACGGCAAGTCGGCCGGTGCGCGAAGCGCATCGTCCACAAATCCACAGCCTGTTGCGGTGCCGAAGGCGCCGCCCCCCACCATCGTTTCAACAACTCGGGGGCGTGGATGAGAGAAGACATTGGCTCGATACGGACAAGCATTCAAGGACAGAGCGGTGGCCCGGTTGCCGCCGCCGGAGAGCGCGCCGCTGCAGGCGGTTTCGCGTGAGATCGGGGTGAGCGTGGATACGTTGGAGCGGTGGCGCTCGGAGTCGTTGTCCAGACCGGTCAAGGAGCGCGTGTGGACTGCCGCCGCGCGGCTCGAAGCGGTGATCACGACCGCGGCGATGGACGACGCCTCACGCAGCGCCTGGTGTCGCGAGAACGGCGTGTACGCGCAGCAGCTGCAGCAATGGCGCGACAGCGCCACGCAGGCGCTGGCCGCGCCGGAAGAAGCACGCGCCAGTCCCTCGCAGACCAAGGAGGATCGCCGGCGCATCAAGGAACTCGAGCGAGAGGTGCGTCGCAAGGACAAGGCTCTGGCCGAGACGGCGGCGCTGCTGGTGCTGTCAAAAAAAGCCGAGGCGATCTTCAACAGGAACAAGGGCGAGGACGAATTATCGGCCTCGAAGATCGCCAGGAAATTGCCCGAGACATCGAAGCAGCCCGCGACGCCGGTGCGCGGCTGGAACCGGCCTGCGAGGTCATGGGCATCACCGCGCGCACCCTGCAACGATGGAAGACCCGCCAAGGCTTGGAATCGGGCGATGGCAGGCCACGAGCCGTGCGGCCGGTACCCGCGCATGCGCTGAGCGATGGCGAGCGCGCGCAGATCGTGAGCGTGGCCAACGAGCCTCGCTTCGCCGACCTCCCGCCCGCGCGCATCGTGCCTACGCTGGCCGACGAGGGCGTCTACATCGCCAGCGAGTCCAGCTTCCAGCGCGTGCTGCGCGCGCAGGGACAGACGCGTCACCGCGGGCGCGCCAAGGCGCCACGCAAGAGCCGGCCGCCGACCACCCACGTGGCCACGGCGCCGCGCCAGCTGTGGTGCTGGGACATGACGTTCCTGCCGACCGAAGTCGCCGGCCGCTGGCTCTACCTGTACCTGATCCTGGACGTCTTCAGCCGCAAGATCGTGGGCTTCGAGGTGCACGAGGACGACGACTGCGACCACGCCGCGCGGCTCGTGCAGCGCACCGCGCTGGCCGAGGGCATTCACGCCATGCCACGCGACGAGCGACCCGTGCTGCATGGGGACAACGGCGCCACGCTGAAAGCCACCACGGTGCTGGCCATGCTGTGGTGGTTGGGCGTGAAGCCTTCGTACTCGCGGCCTCGCGTGAGCGGCGACAACGCCTTCGTCGAAAGCCTCTTCCGCACGGCGAAGTACAGACCGGAGTTCCCGGCTGGAGGCTTCACGGATTTGCGCGCCGCGCGCGAGTGGGCGCGCCAGTTCGTGCATTGGTACAACCACGATCACAGGCACAGCGGTATTCGCTACGTCAGCCCGGCCCAGCGCCATGCGGGCGAAGACATCGCGATCCTCGCGGCCAGGCACGAGGTCTATCTCCAGGCTCGCGACCGCAACCCGGCGCGTTGGTCACGCGGCACGCGCGACTGGTCCCATATCGCAACCGTCACCCTCAACCCTGAACGCGATTCCGTCGTCGCAGCGGCCGCGCGCCAAGGAGATATTCAACCGATGGCTGCATGACGGAGGCGACAAGTACCTTGACGCGCGCCGGGTGCTGCGCAGCACGAAGCCGCCCTTGGCCAGGTAGCCGGTGCGCTGCTCGGCCTTGGCGCCATCAGCGACGACGGCGGCGCTGCCTTCCAGGATCAGCTCGCCTTGGTCGGCGGCCGACAGCGCGCTGCGCTTTGCGTCCGCCGTGGCCACATCGGTGCCCGACTCGCCGCCGCCGCAGCCGGCCAGTACCGCCGCGCACAGTAGCAGTGCTGGCCAGCGCCGGAGCGGACTCCCCGGCGCGAACACGAGGAGGTTGGAGCGTTGATAGTTCATCGGGGATCTCTTGTCCATTGTCGAGTAGCCCAGTGTCACGGAGTGAAGTTAAAGCAATGCTGCACTATCGAAGTCTTTGCGATTCATTTGTGTGGGCCTCAAGGACCTCCGTCGATCTTCAGCGCCTCCTGATTAGCGAGCAAGCTCAGCAGGCTCACGCTACGAGCCACTGAAGACCGACGATGGGCGTGTCCAACCAGGAGACGCGCAATGCCGATGAACCGAGTCCAGTTCCAGAAGGGGCTGTCTTTGCCGGAGTCCATGGACCGCTATGGAACTGAGGAGCAGTGCGAGGCGGCGCTGGTTGCCGAGCGCTGGCCGCGCGGCTCCGTCTGCCCGGTCTGTGGCGTCCTGCAAGCGCGCACCTCGTTCCGTCGCGAGGGCCGGCTGTACTGGCAGTGCGCCGGCTGCCAGCACCAATGCAGCGTGACCAGCGGCACCGTCTTCGAGGCCACCAAACTGCCGCTGACGCGCTGGTTCCTGGCAATGCAGTTGCTCACCCAGGCGAAGAACAGCGTCTCGGCCCTGGAACTGACACGCCGACTCGGCGTGAGCTACCGCACCGCCTGGCTCATGAAGCACAAGCTGCTGCAGGCCATGGCGCTGGCCGAGTCCGACCGGCAACTCAGCGGCCGCGTCGAACTCGACGACGCCTACCTCGGCGGGGAGCGCAGCGGCGGCAAGACTGGCCGCGGCTCCGAGAACAAGGTGCCGTTCGTCGTGGCAGTGCAGACTGCCGAAGACGGCCGCCCGCACCTGGCGTGCTTGTCGGCCCGGCCGTTCACCAAGGCTGCAGTCGAGAACTTCATCGCCGCCAGCCTGGCGCTGCCGCTGACCGTCGTCTCCGACGGTCTGGGTTGCTTCACCGTGGCTGCCTCAATGGGCGCCGTTCACGACCGTGAGGTCACCGGCGGCGGTGCGGCCAGCGTCAGAGCCCCGCCTTCCTCGCCGTCAACACGGTGCTCGGCAACGTCAAGACGTCGCTGGCGGGCACCTATCACGCCTTTGGCTTCAGGAAGTACGCGCACCGATCTCTTGGTCAAGTGCAATGCCTGTTCAACCGCAGATTCGATCTGCGCGCGATTCTCGAACGACTTGCACGGGCTGCGTCTCAGGCCGGCCCGTGCCCGATGCAGGTCCTTCGTGCGGCTGAATCATCTTGCTGATCAGGTGTGGTCAAGAACCTATTCCGGCACCGCAAGGCCCGCTACAAAGGGCTGGCGAAGAACGCCGCACAGATGTTTAGTCTGTTCGGCCTGGCCAACATCGTGATCGCCAAGAGGCGTCTGTTGACGCTCCATGCCCGACGTGTCTCTTGAGCGCCGAAGTGAGGGCCGAAGCGGCCCCGAAGGCCTCTCCGCTGCGGCCCGATGCGCCCATCGCGGCAACTCCGTCACTGACAGCTCAGGCTGGACGCTCATTTCACTCATTGTTCAGTCCGTCCCTAGGCGAGGTTGATGGTCCAAGAACGCACCGCGCGGACTACTGGCTGCCAAGGAGGTCGTCGGTTGTCAGCGGACAACGAGAAGCGATCAACGAGCTGCGCCCTTGTTTGATCGTCCCGCAAGACCTCATCTTAAGGATCGCTGTGCGGAATTACGTGAAGCACCTCGAAGACACAACAAACAACTGGCATCTCGCGTGAGGGGAGACGACCGATACGCGCGCACTCCCGAGCGAAGAATGCCCAGTGGCCGTCCCGCCAGTATTGGAGCGAGCCGTCCCCCTCGCCTTCGATCGCAGCGTAGTCAGCCGTGACCTTTTCGTAGGGCAGCACTTCGACACGCACTACGCGTGTAACAACTGCTGGACTGTTTTGATGATCAACCACGACTTCAATGTCACCGATGTCGGGCAGCAATTCGCCTTCAGCTTCCATCGCCCAAAGAAGACTCGTCCCGGCGCGCTTGCGCCCTTCCCGAATCAAAGTGATGAGCTCTTCCGACAACTCCGGACAGTCACCGTAACCGCCGATTCGGACACGATCTGCCGGGAGATGTATGCCGATCGCGCTCAATCGGCGCAAGACATCGGTTGCAGATGGGAGCGACTCCATGATGGCTACGCGTTCTCTAGGGCAATGCTAGTCCACTGAATCAGAAGAACTGGCGGTGTCGCCGCGACGGATCGTCTACTTCCACTTCAGCGGCTTGGGGTCCTTGTTGTACTGACGGATGTCGCGCAGGAGCTTCTTGTCGAGATCCTTGACCGACGTAAAGACGCCGCGGCTGATCACGTCTCGCTGGATCCGCGAGAACCAGTTCTCCACCTGGTTCAGCCAGGACGAATAAGTCGGCGTGTAGTGGATGTGGACATGTTCATGTGCGCTCAGGAACTCTTCGACGAGACCGGTCTTGTGGCTGCTGACGTTGTCGCAGATCACGTGGATCTTGGCTGGCAACGACCTCCTCGAGAAAGGCGACGAACTGCTCGCTGGTGTGCCTGGCAGCGGTCTTGCCCAGAACCTCGCCAGTGGCCGTGTTCAGCGCCGCGAACAGGCTCAGCGTGCCGTTGCGCTTGTATTCGAAGCCATGGCTCTCCGCACGGCCCGGCGACAGCGGAAGCATGCGGTCCTTGCGGTCGAGCGCTTGTATCGCGGTCTTCTCGTCCACGCAGAACACGGCGGCGTGCGCCGGCGGGTTCAAGTACAGCCCGATTACATCGGCCGCCTTGGTCTCGAAGTCCGGGTCGTTGGAGACCATGTGCCGTTCCAGCCGATGCGGCTGCAGGCCATGCTTGCGCCAGACGCGCTGAACGGCAGAGAACGAGACATCACCCAGCTCGGCCGCGAGCTTGCGGCTGCTCCAGTGCGTCGAACCATCGCGCGGCTTGTGCTTGAGCGTCTTGTTCAGCACTCGGGCTTCCAACTTCTCCACCGGCTGCTTGGGCGCGCGGCCCGGGTGCAACGACACCAACCCCGCCAAGCCTTGGAACTCGAAGGCCTTCGTCCAGCGCGTGACAAAGGCATCGTTGCAGGCCAGCTTGGTGCGGATATCCACTCGCCGCTCGCCGTCCGCCCAAAGCAGCACGCATCGCGCCCGACGCGCCAGCGCCGCGTTGCCATGCCGCTTGCGTATCACCGCTTTGAGCTCGCACCGTTCGTCCGCCGTCAAAGTCATCCTGTGCATGCCCCCAACGTATGCATGGCACCGCCAACTCAGCGCCCCGCCGTCGCCTCAGCGTGGAGGTCGTCTGCGCGCAGCGAGTACTGAGGCACCTAGTGCCATCAACGCAAGTAGTAGTGTTTGCGGTTCCGGGACAGTACAGCCATGGCTTGAGTCACCGCAGCCACTCACGTCTCCTCGACGGACTGCCAAAGCCATCCCCTGGGACGTGAGCTTCTCGCCAATGAACTGACCACCCCCTGGGTAGATGCTGAGGTACCACCAAAAGACCGAGTCCGGTGCGTAGTCGGTGCCAGAAACCAAGGTACTGTCTTGCACGTTAGAAAAGAGCGCCAGGTTGGCTACTTGCTCAGATGTGTCGCCGGTCGAATTCAGCACCGACTCCCCAACTTTGATGCCAAGGTCGACCCAGAAGAGGTGACTAAGTTCGCCGCCGACGCAGTTCCAGCCTTGGTACATTACTCCGTAGCCGCCGCCGGGATGAAATGACGCACTGCAACTCGAGTCGAACGGGTTTAGATTTGGCAAGCGCCAGTCGTCATAGCCCCCATACACCAAATCGTTGGCCCACAGCAGAGCATCGTCCGGATTCATCTTCCCATCGGCATCGTAGCCAGTGGTCTTGGCGTAGTTCATGTCCGCCAGCCAAGTCAGATTCAACGTAGTGTCGTAGATCATTCCGCTCCCGCGGTCGATCAGGGCGGCATGCCCGGCGCCACTTAGGGTGACGGCCGCAGCTACCGCCGCGCAGGCCTTCGCCAGGGGCGTGGTCATGCGTGCCAGTCGCGCTCTTAGAGCGATATCAGGCAAGGTTGCCAGCAATTGATCGAGCATTTTCCGCATCATGAGTTCGACAGGTAATGTTTCCGGTTGTCAGTTCCGATAGCGCGCCGCGTCATGGTGCCCCTCGGGTGGATAAAGCAACTGAAGCGCGACTGGGGGCCAGCCGCCGATCCCCAAGCAGTGCAGTTGCGGGAAAGCGCGATAGACCTTAGTCGGATGCCTCGTGTCGCATTCTCATCGAAACGAGCCTCGAGATTATTTCTACCGTCTGCGGGGCGCGTTTCAGTTGTTGAGTTCGACGGGTGCACATTTCGGCGGGCATGAGTAAGCGGTAACCCCGCGGCGTTCTTCCACCGCGATGGCTGCCTAAGGCAATGCTGATCAAGTATCAGTCGACCACGGACCGACGCAATGCGTTGAAGGCGACATGAAGCAGCAGACCCTTGCAGTAGCGGCCGACCGGAACGCGCAGTACGAGCAGTACCGCAGGCCGACGAAGCGAGACGTCTTCCTGGCGACGATGGAAGAGATC
>NZ_JARGNB010000024.1 GCF_030167915.1 Aquabacterium humicola
TCGCTGTCGTCAAGCGCCTGTGGGGCTTGGACAAGGTGCGCTACCGCGGCTTGGTCAAGAACGCCACGCGATCGTTTGTCGCGCTTGGCCTGGCCAACATCTACCTCGCACGCGGCACCCTGGGTGCGGGAGTCCGTCCGTGAACGGCGCCGAGGGCACTCGCGGCACGCCCGAGGTGCCCGAAACATCGGTGCGGAGCTCGGTGCCGCCCATTCCTCGGGCACAGATCATCAGTTCCGCATCCGGTCTGCCGCGGCGACTGAAAGCGGCGGCTTGATCAGCATTGCCCTAGGTTGAACCGCGTCTTGGAGGTTCAACCCTCCCGCCACGCAGGCGCGAGCGGCGTGACGGTCTTTTTGGCTGGCGTCGGCGCCTGACGGTCGCGGAAGTGCGGGTGAGTTCAATGGCAGAACCTCAGCCGTCCAAGCCGATGGTGCGAGTTCGATCCCGCCACCCCTCCAGAGGGGGGCGGGCTTACAACTGACACCGGCCCGGGCAACCAATGCAACGGAGGCCGCGTCGTTCGCGGCGTACAGTTCCTTTGCCGGCTGCGGCTTCTCCTCCCAATCCCATTGAGCAGCTGGACTTCGTCGCCGCGAGGGTCCGACGCCTCGCGGCGACTTTCTTTGAGTCGGCCGGGGATGAGCAGCGAGCATGACAGCGATCGACGTTGCGCTGATCCCGCTGATGGGGCTGATCGCTGTTGTCATCGTGGTGACGGTCCTCGCCGTCCGGTCGAGGCCCGCCCCCGACTTCATCGAGTCTGAAGTTGGGGACGACCTGGCGGCAGCACTGCTGCTCACGAGCTGCAATGGGTGCGGCGTTCAATTACCGGAGCGGCTGAAGGGTGTCGGCCAGAGCGCCACCCTTTGCGACGACTGCTCGGTACTGCCGCCTTGAAGGCAAAGTAGGCCGCATGCTGCGTTCGTGCCGGGAGCCGTACGGATGAGCCCCCACGGCTTCTCCGTGCCCCGCCATCCAACAACTGAAACAAATTCACGCCCGCTCGGCTTAGGAGTAGCAGCTTCCGCAGCGCAACTTTGAGGTCAGAATCCACGCCAAGGGGAGCACAGCATTGATCGCCGGGGGCTCGGGATGCTGGCAGCGGAAACCGTTTGGAGAGTGCTGCGATTTGAGCACTTCAAGTTGAGACAACTGTCCGATTCGATTCAGCGGACCCTCAGCATCGAGGACTGGCACTGCCAACCTCGACAGGTTCAGTTAATGCGCGAGCTGATCCAAGGACTGCGGGGCTTCATTGTCCAGACCCATCGCCCCAAGGGGGTAGTGCTGGAGGAGACGCTACGAGCCCACTCGGAGATGACCGAGTTCCTCGACGCGCTGACACGGGACCAGGCTCGGTGCGACTGCCTGCTTGAGCAAGCGGCTGACGCGCTCGACTTACTCGAACAGGGTGTGCCGCGAGCCGCGCAGCGTTGTGCCGCCCTGCTGGAGGAGCACAACCGCCTGCTGACGTCGCACCTCGTTCGCGAGGACACGGTGCTTCGGATGCAAGTGCTGACCGATGAGGAATGGAGCAATGTCGCTTCGTCGATCTCGGCCGTGACCGGAGGCAAGAGCCAGCCCGATGCGGCGCGCACAATGCGCTGATGACCGACTTCCTATCCTAGGCTTCTGCTCCGATGATCGGCACAGCGTCGTGCGGCCGTGCGCTTCGACGCTCACGCCGCCGTAGTCGAAGCTCGCTGTCGCGAAGTCCAGGGCGCCGCCGTGCAGGCCGCTCGACTGCCAACCCCAGGCGTACGCGGATTGCGTCGCGAATGTCAGCACCGGGATCGGTTCGGCGCCGATCTCGCGCGCGGCCGGCGTGCCCTGCGAAGGCGGCAGCGGCAGGTCCGGCGCCACGTCGCGCAGCACGGCGCCTACCAGCGATGCTTCGGCCGTCTCGATCGGCGGCATCTCCAGGAGATCGGCAACCGCTGGGGCCGGCCACGCCAGGTCCAAGGGCCCGGCCGCTGCAGCCTCGGCGTCGATGTACCACGCGGGATCGGTCGTGATCAGCACAGAGGCGTGCGGCTCGGGCGTGATGACGGGCTTCAGGCGCAGGTCCGGCAGCGTTTCCCAGGTCAGCCGTGCGCCGCGAGGGGCACCGGGGCGCAGCGCCACCGGCGATGCGTCACGTGTGAGCGCCTCGATGGCAATCCAAACGTCGCGAGGGGCGGGCGTCTGCGCTGCCTGCGGCGCGACGAACGCCCGGCCAGTGGTCATGGCGCTGCAGCGCCGTTGGCGCCCTTCAACGCGAAGCCAGCCGAGCCGTCGCGCTTGTGCCCGAGCCATAGCACCCGCAGGATCGTCAGGTCCTCCTCGGAAACGAACTTCGGCGCCTTGACCAGCGCCGCTTCCACGTTGTTCCAGGCCTCGAAGGCGCGAAAGCTCGTGTCCCCGATGTCTGAGCTTCGGCGCGCCTTGAACAACCGGACCTCATGTCGTTGTTCGTAGTCCGACCACGTGAGCACATATGCCACGACCTGAGCGTTCTTTGCCGGCCGGTCTTTCGCCGGCGCCGTGCCGGCGGCCGCCTCGGCATCGCGGCGGGCCTTGAAGGCCTCGAGCCAATCAACGAGCTCGCTGCGCGCGCCGGTGGTTGACCGTGCAGCGGGCAGCGCCGCCAGCAGCAGCGCCGCCGCATGCTTGCAGTCGACCACTACCGGGCACGTGCACGTGCCGTCGACCTGCAGACCGTGTCGTCCCTGCCGGAACATCGCTCGTGCTTAGTAGATCTGGCCCGCACTGCCCCGGACCTTGCCGCTGAGCTCGTTGCGGCGCCACATCAGCTCGGACACGGCCCGGATGTACTCTCGCCCACGGTCGACCGCCGCGGCGCGGAGCCAATCCTCGATCTGCTCCTCGCGGTAGTTGGCACAAGGGTTCGACAGCATCGTCACGGTCAGTTGGGAACTTGACGGTGGGGTCGGCCTCCAGGCACTTCGGCCGTCACGGCTCCTCGCTCATGTCGTGGAACTGGAGCTTGAACTGCCAGCCCTCGAAGGTCATCACCATGCGGCCGAACTCTGCCCAGGAAACCTCTCGGCCATCGATGACGACGAGGGGCAAGCGGTCGTCGTTCTGCAGGTCGCACTCGACCTTGCCGCGCACGACGAGGCCATCCGTCACCTGCAGGCCCAGCCTGCTGTCCTCGACATGCCTGATGGCGAGCGAGCGGCGCATCTTCTCGATCAATCTGCCGAGCAGCCCGAGCAGATCCTCCTCAGGCTTGCCGATCACCTGGAACTGGTAGCCGGCGGGGTGGCCCTCGCGCAGCTCGAAGGCATCCAGGGCGACGCCCGAGACGAACAGGTGCGTACGAAAGTGGAACTCGTGAGGGCGCCCACTGGCGTCGCCCATCACGATCGGCTCAAATTGCACGTGTTCGAAGCCCTCGAGCCCGGCGCGCTCGGCGACGTCCGTGTTGAAGCATCGGCCACACAACCTGCGGTAGCCGTCTTCCACCGAGCCATAGTTGACAACGTCATGGGCGGGGGTAGGCTCGCCGCAGCCGTCACAGGAGATCTGCTGCACTTCGTTGGGCTGGGACATTTCTGGGGGAGCCAACTATAGGCGGGGCTCCCGCGGTGCGCCGTCCCCTCGGTGCGGACATGGGATGACCACGAAACGCGCTGCAGCCCGCGGCGCAGCGCTTCAGGCTTCACCCTCTGAGTGCGGGATCGATCACACGGCGCCGCTTCACGACGACGGTCGGCTGCGTTGCAGGCGCGTGCACGCGGTTCAGGCGCTTGGAAACGCCAGCGACGCGGATTGCGTGCTCAACGCTCGACGCGTTGAGCGGCTCGACGAAGTCGCCGTTGACCTGCGCGTAGGTGCCGTCGTTGAGCTTGACCAGCGCGCCGGTGAGCATGCCGCGCTGCACGACACCGAGGACCGTGCCCTCGGCCGGTGGGTGCGGCAGGAATCGCTCGGCGCCAACCGGCAGGAAGATGACCTTGGTCCGTGGGAATCGCGTTCGTGTCATTCGCCGCATCAAAAAGCCGCCACGCGGAGCCAGGGCCCGGCGTGGCGGAGGAAGCCGGGTCGCGCCGCACCGCGCGACCTGGCCAGGAGTAAACGGTGGGGCACCCTGTTTGCGATTCTCGGTGAGGTTCGACGCGCGGGCTCAGTGCAGCGTAGGCTGGACGGCCGGACAGGTGAACTCGCGGCCGACAAGCGCGCGGGCGAAGAGGTAGTTGGTGCGGGCGCGGTCGCTGAGCGCGTTGAGGTCCACGGTGCCGCTGGCGTCGCAGGGGAACGACATCGCTCGACCGGAGGTGAACAGCGACTCGAAGCGCAGTTCAAAGTCGGCGGTAGCGTCGTTGCGCAGAGCACCCATGATGAACCTCCTGCAGACCGAGCGAAAGTTGCTTGCCCGGTGTAGAAAGTATGGACAGCGGGTGTTTCGATTGGGCTTCGCGCAGGGCCTTGATCGGTTGCGTTTGTAGGCTAGGGCCAGGCGTCCCAAGAGAATAGTCGTCACGTCGGCTCGCGCAGGCGTGACGGCTGAAGGCCGATCGGGTGCCCGCTTTGGCCCTGCTTCCGAGGTTGATCGGCGCGGAGCAGTCTGCCTGCTGAGCGGTCCCGGTTCACTCGGGATTCCGATCATGAATCGGCTTTGAAATCCCCGGATACGCGCCGATTCGTCGTTGGGAACGACGCGCGAAGTGCAGAAGGCCCGACGTGGCTGCGACGAACTGCGGTTGTTGCTAGATGAGCTGAAGCCCTGGCGGACGGGCGGGGCTGCTGCGACGGCGAAAAGAGAACGGCCGGCGACGGCCGGCCGACAAGCACCTGGCCGTGCGTAGCTTGGGGTCAACTGCTCGGGACAGGGTCAGCTGGTCGGGCCTGTTCGCCGTTGACGGCCGCTGAGCACCTCGTGCGCTCCCGCCGCCGCGAGCCACCGGTCCTACGGACCGACCAGCAGCATGCCCTCGCTGAGCGGGTAGTTGCGCTCGGGGCAGGCGATCACCATCGCGTCGACGACATAGTAGGTCTGGCCGTGCTCGGTCTGGGTGTGCACCTGGTAGCTCAGCGTTCCACGCGGCGCGTAGAGCTTGGCCGTGATGCCGTGGTTCACGAACACGCGCTTCAAGTCGCGGGCGAAGTTGTCGGCGATGGTATTGGTCTGGTTCTGCGCGCCGATCTGGCAGGCCATCAGCCACACCTCCTCGAAACTGTCGGCGCCGAAGCCTTTGCCCTGGAAGCGGGCGAAGAAGGCATCGGGCGTCAGCCCGGCGAAGTTGGCGATGTTGCCGTGCGAGTTGACGATGAGGCGCTTGCCGCGCGACTTGTTGCTCGCCGACAGGTCGGTCGCGCTGAGCATGTTGAACGCGCGCGGGTCCGATTCCTTGAGGTAGGCCTGCAGCGCCTTGAGCTTCGCGCCGCGTTCGGCGGCGTCATCGCCGTCCAATCCGAGATAGACCAGCATGGTGGGCTCCTTGGGCTAGGTTTCAGATGTCCAGGTCGAGCACGAACTGCTGTGCGTTCTGCCCCAGCTTGTCCAGCACGGCGTTGCGCACGCTGGCGTAGACGGCGCTGTTGAGCGTCGCGCCCTGCACCGACTTCTTCAGCGTCGTCGCGGCACTGCTGTAGTTGAAGAACAGCACCGTGGTGCTGCTCTGGTCGCTGGTGAACCAGAAGGCCATCGTCTTCATCGCCACCGCGCCGTTGGTCTCGGTGCAGACGCAGATCTGGAAGTTGCCTTCCTTCCCGTTGCTGGCACTGTGATCGAACAACTGCAGCCGGCCGTCGTTCGTGGGCAACTTGCCCAGCGCGTCGATCGTCGCTGCCACGACCGCCGCCTCGTCACCGGTCAGGGCCGCGCCGGCGATCTCCAGCACCGCCTTGTCCATCGTGAAGCTCGCGCTGGACGAGGAGTAGACGCTGAAGTTCGCGCCCTCGATGGTCCAGCCGACCTTGCCCAGCACGGTGGTATAGGCCTTGTACCAGTTCATCGCGTCGGCCTCGCGATCACACTGCTTGTCGGCAGCCAGCTGCGCGAGCAGCGTCGAGTTGAGCACGTCGTCGCGGTTCTGCGGCGAGACGCCGGCGACGAAGGACACCAGGCTGCCCTTCTCGACGAAGCCTTCGGGCTTGGTGATCGGCGGCGGCGCGTCGGCCAGTGCGGCCGGGAAGTTGCGGCCGGCATGCACCTGGTTGGGCGCCGGCAGGCTCAGCTGGCTGACTCCGGCAGCGCCGGTCGTTGTCGTACTTGCGGCGGGCGCCGCGTCGGCAATGGTCATGGTTGACTCCCTGTGACGATGGAAGGATCGACCTTCGGTTCAGAGGTCGATGGCGAGTTGCTGGATGGCGGCGATCGCCGCCGTGCCCAGCCGTTGGGTGATCGCGCCGCTGATGGAGGACCACAACGCCTCGTTCAGCGACAGCTCGACACTGCGCACTTCGATGTCGAGCGAGTTCGATTGCGCGGCGACGAAGAAGCTCTGCCAGCTCGAGGCCTGCACGCCGAATCCGTAGCACACCAGCGTGGTTGCCAGCGCGCCATCGGGGCCGATGCGTGCCGGGCCGACCGCGAAGGCCTGGGACAGCAGCGTGCTCTTCTGGCTGGCCCACCAGGTGCCGGCGAATCCGGCCAGCGGTGACGCTGCCGACGCAGCGGCGACATCGGCAAACAGCTGCCGAACCAGCCTCGCCGAGTCGGCATCGACCAGTGCCTGGATCAGCGCCGGCACGATGGCCGACACGCGCAGGTTCGAGCCGGACTGGTGGCTGGCGAAGGTCTGGCCGGCCTGCACCGTCCAGGCAGTGCGACCGAGCTCGGCGCAAAGTGCATCGAAGTAGGCCTGCGAGCCGGGATCGCGCTGTGCATTGCGCGCGACGGCCTGGCCCCAGCACAGCCCGAGCGACAGCGCCTGCAGCTGCGCATCGCTGACCTTTGGCGGCGCCAGGACGAGGCTCGGGCCGATGGCGGCGAGACGGGTGGTCATGACTGCGCCTCCGACGCGGGGGCGTCCAGCTGCAGCGTGGTCTGGCGGATATGTTGCTCCAGCGTCGCTGCGAGTCTTGCCTTGAGCGCCGGTGCTTGGGCTTCGTAGCGATCGAGGTCGAGCTGCAGGCACAGCGGCCGGGCCGTCAGCGCAAGACCAGCCAATGGCTCGAACAAGTCCGGCCACCCTGCCACCGGCGCGCCAAAGACGAGGTGTACGGCCATCAGCCACGGCGCCCCGCGCCATTGCAGTAACGGCCCGATCGTCATTCCCGAGCCAAGGACTGCATCAGCGCTGCGCGTCCGGCTCATCTCGGCACGGCGAAGCCCAGGTAGCCAGGCGACCAGGTCCTGCCACGCGGGAGGTGCATCGGGACCTGTCTCCTGCAGGAACTGCGCCATCGCCTCGGTCAGGACGTCGATCGGAGCGATGGGCGCAGGCTGTGCCAAGTGCACGAAGGCGTGCGCCGCCAGGCGGTTCCAGCCGCAGTGCACCATGGCGGCGGCCATGGCCTCGAAGTACTCGGCCGAGCTCGGATCGGCGTCGGAAGCTCGAGCGGCGATCTGAGCGGCCGTCAGGCTGTAGGCGAAGGCCTCGACCAGTGCCGGATCGGCCTGCGGCAACAGCGCGGTGCCTGCCGGCACGCTGCACACCGTGAGGGTGGTGGCGGCCACCTCAGCGCCCCTGTGCGGCGAGGGTCTGCGTCGCCGGTCCGGCGATGTGCTCGTAGAACTTCGAGCCCAGCTGAGCTCGCAGTGCGTCGCGATGCGCCGCGAAGACCTGCGGATTGAGCTGCGCGTCGATGCGGCGCACGACGACCTGCACGGTCGAGGCGTCGACTGTGGCGTTCAGTACCTGCGGGCCGTTGAGCGCCAGTGCTGGGCGCGGCTGCAGCATGCCGGGCGCGGGCTGGCGCAGGCCCGAGCCATCCAGCGTCAGCCAGGTCAGCGATAGCACCGGGCCGGCTTCCGACCATTCGATCGCGCCGAGGGCCGTGTACAAACAGCCCTCGACTGCCGAGGCGGTGCGCCACCACAGTTGCACCAGCGGATCGTCGGGCGTGACATCGACGAGCTGCTGCAACGTGGCCATCACCGAGGTGGCCGCGTCGTCGGCGCTGCCGGCCACCACGGCGGTGCCGAGCGTCACCGCCGGTCCTGGCCGGCTCGAGCTGCTCGCCATGCTCGAGCGCATGGCGGCGGACAGCACCCAGCCTTGCTTGCCCAACTGGGAGACCCAGCTGGAGATAAACGCCCCGCACCGCGCGCTCCCGGCCCCGATGGCCGAGGCGGCGCGCGCCGCCGCGTTGGCGTACACGAGCGAGACGAGCACATCCTGCAGCGCCGACGGGTCGCTGCCCTCGGGCGTGTCCAGCAGCACTTGGTCTGCGGCGGCGAGCGAGCTCATGTCGGCTCCTCAGAGATCCAGCGGCTGGCTGTCGATGTGAGCATCCACCTTGGCCTGGATGCGCGGCAGGATCTCGGCCTTGACGTTCGGCCACAGCGCGAAGTTGTAGTTCATCTTCAGGCTGTAGGCGAAGACGTCCAGCGCGGCCTTGTCGATCTGCACGAACAGGCTGCCGACGTCGGTGGCGTCGTACTTGAACGAGTAGAAGATCATGCTGACCTCCGGCGCGTTCTGGTTCGCCACCAGCGGCCCCAGCGCCATCGAGGCCTGGCTCGCGTTGGTGTGGGCCGAGCGCCACCAGAAGTCGACGAAGCCTTTGATGCTGTCGTCGGGCTGCTGGATCTGTCCCAGAAGGCCGCCCAGCTGCGACTGCTGGTCCGGGCTCAGGTAGGGGTTCAGGATGCCGCCGACGATCTGGGCCGGGCTGATGCGGGAGGCCTGCTGGTCGTAGTTGAGCTTGCCGCTCTCGGTGACGTTCCAGCCCAGCTTCATCAGCTGCTGCGTCATCGCTTCGTAGTAGGCCTCGGTCGACGGATCGGAGTTCACGGTGCGGGCGGCGGCCTGCGCGAACATCAGCGTGTACTTGTACGCATCCAGCATGTTCTGGTCCAGGGAGGCGGGGCACCAGGCCAGGCTCTGGTCGACTGCAACGACGATCTGCGGGGAGGTCATGGTCGTTTCCTTCGGGTGTTGTGCCGTCCGGGCGCGGGCGGCGGGTTGAGAAGCGGCGTGGAGCGGATCGTCGAGGTTCCAGGCAAGTAGCGCATCGCAAAAATTGCAGCACCCGATATCGACAAATGAGACTGTCCTGCCGCTCACTTCAGGCAAAGATGGCGGGCGGCCCCGGCCCCTTGCCTGGCAGCCAAAAACAGCGGCTATCGGGTTGAGGTGCTTGAGAGTCAGAGGCTTGGAGGCCTGCGACCGCACGTGCCGGCTGCGGGGGTTTCGCGCTCGGACGCTTCGCCGGAGAGCTCGACGCTTGCCGTGACGTGAAGCCAGCGATTTCTCCTTGCGCTGACTTGGTAAGCAATAACGTCTGGCTGCGAGACTCGCGTCAAGGCAAACGCGACGGCGCACCGCGGACACCAGCGACGTAAGCGGTCAGTCACCGACGCCCTTGATGCCGATCTGGTGAGATGAGAGCCTACGAACTCATGTACCTTACGTGGGATCGTTATGTCAGAGGCTTTCGATACTGAGGACCTGGCCAAGCGACTGGTCATCGGACGCAAGCGCGACGGGCGCAGCGTCTACGACGCAGGGGCCAAGCGCGAGCTGATCGAGGCGTGCATGCGACCTGGCGTGTCGGTGACCGGGCTTGCTCGGGCGTGTGGAGTGAACGCCAATCAGCTGAGCACGTGGGTGCGCGAGCACGAGCGAGCGAAGGCCAAGGCGGCGCCCAGGCGCGAGGTGATCGAGATGGCGTCGGCGGCGTTCGTGCCGGTGCAGATGGAGCCGGTTCGGTCGGAGCCGGCGATGCCGTCGCTCAACGTGCAGGCGCGCCTTCCCAACGGGGTCGTGCTGGACCTGGGTGGTTGCGACCTGCAGCAAGCGGGCCAACTCATAGAGGCGCTGGGGAGGATGCGGTGTTCCGCCTCGACGAAGGGCTGAAGGTGCGCGGCGCCGATCAACTGTCGGCGCGCTTCATCGCGCTCATCGGCAAGCTCTACCGCGCGGAGGCCCGGGCTCGCGAACGCAAGTTCGACGTGCAACGGCTGCATCGACTGAGGCAGAAGTACAGCGTCAAGGTCCTCGGTGACATCGAGAAGCTGCTACTGCAGCACCTGCACAGCGTGTTGCCGGGCAGCCTGCTCGGCAAGGCACTGCACTATCTGTCGTCGCAGTGGGTGAAGCTCAAGCGCCACGTGGACGAGGGCAGCTTGCCGATAGACAACAACGCCTGCGAAAACAGCATCAGGCCGTTTGTCGTCGGGCGGCGCAACTGGTTGTTCTCTGACACCGTCGCAGGCGCCAATGCGAGCGCGAACCTGTACTCTTTGCTGCAGACATGCGCTGCCAACGGCATCGACGGCTACCGATACCTCGCCGCGCTCCTGGTGGAGCTGCCCAAGGCCAAGACCGCCGACGACTTCGAAGCCCTGCTGCCCTGGCGGCTCACACCTCCTAGCGCCAAATAGACACGTCCGCAAGGGACGTGTCTGGATGACCGCTTACCCAGCGACGTCATCGATGGCATTGCCATCCGAAGATCGATGCTGGCTTCAGCTCCTCAGGCGTGCCGGCAAAGCCATGCGCGGTGATCGTCCGGCGGGTACCGGGGTACCGGTCGCGTGGCCGGACAGCCTCGTGTCGTGGAGGAGCCAGAGGAGCCTGCGAACGCAGGCCGGCGGGCTGATCGGCCGCGCTTCGCTGATTCGAACAGCCTGGCAGGTGAGGCGGTCTTCGGCCTGGCTATTGCGACCGGGGTCCCTGGCCGCAAGCTGGAGGTCGACTTGGCACGGCTTGGACAGCAGCCCAGCCCACCGTGCGCGGAGGCGGTGATCCGTGCAAGCGCGCCTTCGATAGCTGAGTCCCGATGCTGGCGAGCAGTTCGGCCGGCGCGAAGGGCTTGAGCAAGCAGTCGTCCACGATACCTTCGCTCTCGGCGATCAGCTGAACGAGCTCGCCAGCGGCGCTCATGATCACGATGCGGGTTTGAGCCGAGTAGCTCCGGAGCCACCGTCCGAGCGACAAGCCAGTCTCCCCCGGCATGATCAGGTCGAGCAAGACCACGCTCGGGGGCTCGACGCGTGCGATGACCCGGGCTTGCCCGGCACTGGTCGCCACGAATGACCTGACGTTGTAGCGCGCCAGGTATTCCTGGACAAAGGCGCCGACCTCCGGTTCGTCGTCGACCACGAGCACATCCAGATGATCGCAAGGGTCGCAGATCAAGGCATGGCTCCCCCTGGGGTGAGCGGGCGCTGACCCCCTGACCAAGTTAGCTCCCTGTCGGACTATGTTCGCCCAGCGAGGGGCGAGGGTCGAAGCGTAGTACGTTGCGGCAGCTTTGCAAGACTCTTGTGAAAGGACGCGATGTTCTGCCGAGCAAAAAAGTGCCACGCTCGAGGGCGTGGCGCAAAGACCGGTCGCGAGAGAGGGAGGAGGTGCGACCGGACGAGTGAAACCGCTGTAGCGGCGAGGGCTTCTCAGCTCGGTTGTGCCTTGCCTGGAGGC
>NZ_JARGNB010000025.1 GCF_030167915.1 Aquabacterium humicola
AGTGACACAGCGTCAGTGCAACGCGATCGAGCGAGAGCTCAACGACAGGCCGAGAAAGGTTCTCGGATTCGATACACCTAGCGAGGCGTATGCTCGGTGGTGTTGCGCTTAGTTTGGCAATTCGTGACGCCTAACGTTTGAGGTAACGCGCGGCCGCCAGCGGAGCGCCAGGGCCGCGAGGCGCATGATAGCCCTGGGTGCCTCGCGGCCCTGGTGCGGAGCTGGTGGACGTCGCCGTTGACCGAAGGGTTAGGCCTCGCTGCGTTTGCGGGCCGCCGACACGAGGGCGAGGGGCTTGAAGCAAGGCGCCGAAGCCTGCGCCTTGATGATGTGCCAGGCCGAGAAGCCGGCCCAGCATGCCGACCTGGAAGTGCGGGCGATGTCTTTGGGTCTTGGACTTGTTTGCGCAGCCCGCACCTGACGTCGAAGTGCTCGGCCAGGAACTCTTCTCTTCGAAGGCCGGACCGCCGCAACAACGCTGCGATATGCGGTTTTTCGAACTCATGCTCTTCGCAGTGTAGAAGGCGTTCGCCGCCAGCCGAAGAAGTGCCTTCTTCGACTTTAATCTTCGTAGGGGCGTGGCCTGCGAAGAACATGCGCGTCTTGCCTGCGAGGCCTAACGTTTGAGGTAACGCGCCCGTGCCGGCGGGCGGCTTGGGGCGCGGGGCACATGATAGGCCTGGGTGCCCCGCGCCCCAAGGTGGCCGCTGGTACGGGTCGCGTTGACCGAAGGGTTAGGCCGCTTCACGGTTGCTTGGCTTCTGGCTTGACCGTGCGAGGTCGCCACTCCGCGAGGCACTGCCTGTACGCCCGCCGCTTCTGCTCCAAGAGGAGTAGGGCGTCGTCAAGCGACTCAACGCAGAAGTCCGCGTATTCGTCGGGAATGAGAGTCTGAATAGCTGGCTTGCACTTGGCTCCGACAATGATGACCAGTGGGAAAGAGCAGCCTGTAGGACCACCCTGCGCGATGCCCAGAACCCACTCCATTTCATCGCCCCATTCATACTTGAGATCGCTGAAATCGATGACGATACCCTCAGTGAACCATGCCTCGTGCGCGGCGGTTGCCGTGGCAACGATGTAGCGAGCGTCTGCATTACCGCCAGAGCCGTACCGATATTCACCGTGATAGGAGATCACTTTGAAGAACGGTGAGCGACTTCGCTCTTCCGGCAGTTTGACTTCATGCGTGAGCGAACTCAGTTGCTCCAGTGTGATCGTTGAAAGCTTCATGTTCGAATGATGAGCGGCCTAACGTTTGAGGTAACGCGCCCGCAGCGGCAGGTGGCTTGGGGCGCGAGGCTGATGATAGGCCGGACAGCCTCGCGCCCCAAGACGCCTGCTGGTGCGGGTCGCGTTGACCGAGGAGTTAGGCCGCACCCGTGGCCAAACGTAGAAGTAGTCATTGCCCTTGGGATTTTTTGTACAGCTCCCACACTCCCTTGATCACCGACTCTCTGGTCCACCCAACTTCTCGTGTTGCGTTGTCGACGACTACTCCAGATAGCCGCTTCTTTCCTCGTGGAATGACTGCAAGTATTGGCTTTTCATAGTAGTTTGCACCGTTTATTTCCTTCTGAATCCACTTGCTATGCGACGCGTACATGCCAACCGGTATCACAACGACGTGGCTACGTCCGATCTGGTTGTAGATTGCCTCGCGAAGCTCTCTCTCGGTGCCCATGTCATGAAAGGGATCGTCTCTTGGTACGGAGTAGTTGTGAATGTCAAGCGAAGCTTGGCCAACTCTCCAGCGCTGGTCGAAAATCCAAGTCGAGAGTGTTATGTAGTCTTCCGAGTATGCCCAGGCATGGCTAATGAAGACGTGGATTTGTCGTGTACTCATGGCCCTCCGACGAACCCTTTCCATGGAGTGACGGGGTGCGCTCTTGTGCGCGTTCTGTGCGGCCTAACGTTTGAGGTAACGCGCTCGCGCCAGCAGGAGGCTTTGGGGCGCGAGGCCGATGATTGGCTGCACGGCCTCGCGCCCCAAGACGCCTGCTGGTGCGGGTCGCGTTGACCGAAGGGTTAGGCCTCACTGCTTCTGCAGAACGGTCATACCCCAGCCCAACTCCGTTGCCCTGGCGCGATAGGCCTCGAAGGTCTTTACTTCGCGTAGGTCAATGAACTCAAAGCTGAGGCCGGTCTTCTGAGCGAAGTTGCTCACCGCGTTTCGTAGCGAGTTCTCGGAGTTCTCGATTGGACCGTTAGCCAAGAAGACGCGAACAAGGCGCGTCGATCCTTCACGGCGGGTCAGTGCGAGTATTACCTTCTTCTCTACTTCATCGCGGACGGTCAAAAACTTGTACTGGACACCCTCCGGGTACTCATTGACCTGCTTGTCTTCCGACACGGCGACGATGTGCGGGAAGTAGCGGGTGAAGTCCAGTTCTGGCAATCCAGGAGTCTGTGCCCACGCAGATAGGGACTCAACAGGCCGTGAAGAAGTGTTGCTATTCTGAGGATGGCACGTAGATGCATGGTGTGAGTGCGGCTTGTGAGGCCTAACGTTTGAGGTAACGCGCCCGTGCCAGCAGGTGGATTGGGGCGCGAGGCCGATGATGGGCTGGGCGGCCTCGCGCCCCAAGGCGCCTGCTGGTGCGGGTCGCGTTGACCGAAGGGTTAGGCCGCACTCGCGTCTCGGAACGCCCGAAGGACCGAATTGATACGGGTTTGATAGCCTGGCCCTTGAGCCTTAAACCACTCGATCACGTCTTGGTCGATTCGCAGTGAGATCAATTCCTTGTTGGCAACCGGCTTCAGCCCGCGGCGGACGATTCCTTTGACCACATGCGTGGGGTTGAACTCCGGATGTTCATCGGTTGGTTGTCCCTTCTTGTCCGATGACATCAGACGTGCCCAGTCAGTCTTGGACTTCGTTGAAGTACTGACGCGCTTCGCGGGGGGTCGCTTTGCGGAAGGAGATGATGCGGATTTCATCTTCGGTCTCGGTGTGAGCTATCGAAACCGGCACTCCAGCCAGGAGGCCAAGCGTGATGAAGCGTTGCTCCCCGTAGGCGAAGCGATCATCCTCGTAGGAGAAGGTCACTCCTTCGAAGACGCGAGGTGCGTCGACGAAGTCGAGGCCGTGTTCCTTGAGGTTGATGGCGCGCTTGCGCTCGGACCATGAGAAACGCATGCGGCAAGTGTAGCTACACTGCGTTGATGCGGCAACAGGTGCGCGGGGGTGGCTTCGTGCGGCCTAACGTTTGAGGTAACGCGACCGTGCCGGCGGACGGTTTGGGGCGCGAGGCAGATGATAGACCTGGGTGCCTCGCGCCCCAATGACCTGCCCCCCGCGATCCGTACCACTGCAAGCGAACAAAATCCGCGCAACCGAGAGGAAGCGCGATGCGCAAGAGCAGGTACACAGACGAACAGATCATCGGGTTCATCCGGCAGGCTGAGACGGGTGTAGCGGTAGCGGATTTGTGTCGCAAGGAAGGCTTCAGCAGCGCGACGTTCTACAAGTGGCGGGCGAAGTTCGGCGGCATGGAGGCCAGCGACGCGAAGCGGCTACGAGAGCTGGAAGCGGAGAACGCGAGGCTGAAGAAGCTGCTCGCCGAAGCGGCGCTGGACAACGAAGCGCTGAAGGTTGCCTTCGGGGTAAAGCGCTGAGCCCACCGGCGAAGCGACGCGCGGTGGGCGAGATGCTTGAGGCGACCAAGATTAGTGAGAGGCGAGCCTGTGCCTTGGTCGGGCTGGCCAGGGACAGCTGGCGGCATCCGCCGCGGCGCGCGCAGCTCGACGAAGGCATGAGCGCGCGCATCGTCGAGTTGGCGCATGAACGACGACGCTTCGGCTATCGGCGCATCGCCGACCTGATCCGTGCCGAGGGCACGGGAATCAACGACAAGCGGGTCTATCGGCTGTACCGCCTCGCGGACCTGGCGGTGCGCAAACGTCGCGGCAAGAACAGGCTCAAGCTCGATCGCGTGCCGCTGCACGAGTGCAAGACGACCAACGAGGTCTGGAGCATGGACTTCGTCAGCGACAGTCTGGCCAATGGCCGCAGGATCAAGTGCTTGACGGTCACCGACGACTTCAGCCATGAGTGCGTGGTCCTGGCCGTCGACTACGGCATCGGCGGCGAGTACGTCGCCCGTTTGCTGGACCAAGCAGCCCGATTCCGGGGCTACCCCAAGTCGGTCAGAACGGACCAGGGCCCGGAGTTCACCAGCCGGGCGTTCCTGGCGTGGTCGACAGGCAGGAACATTCGGCACATCCTTAACCAACCCGGCAAGCCAACGCAGAACGCCTACATCGAGAGCTTCAATGGCAAGCTCCGCGACGAGTGCCTGAACGAGCACTGGTTCGAGACGCTGCCCCAAGCCAGGGTGATCATCGCGAACTGGCGCATGGACTACAACGAGGTGCGGCCCCATAGCAGTTGCGGCAGGATGCCACCGGCGAAGTTCGCTTCGCTACATCGGCAGCAAGCTGCCGACGCAGCCTCTCCTCGCCGATCGGAGGAGTAAAGGTCATTCAACCAGCGGAGATGTTCCAAACGGCTGGTACGGGAATGGGGGGCAGGTCACCAAGGCGGCCGCCGGTACGGGTCGCGTTGACCGAAGGGTTAGGCCGCACCCGGTACTACTGACACCTGGTGTTCCGCTTGGTGACGGCGCTTGCTTGGACAGAGAGCAGGCAAGCACAACCCGCTGATCTTGGTTCTAAGAAAACGACAACGTCGCCATCCGCGGCAGGCAAACCCCTCACGTGTGCAGAGAGCGACTCTGGTAAGGTACTCACGGCCTGACCGATGGCAACTGCCTCGCAAGTTGCTCGGAAATCACCCTTAGAAACCCGCGGCGATGAAGTATCGCAGGCACTACCGAGACTACAAGCGAGCAAGGCAACTGAGAAGCGCACCTTCTGGTGCACCATATGTGCGGCGAAGCGCGCGAGTCCACCAGGTACGGTGGACTGAATTGAAGCTGCAGTTGCTCGCATGATGGGGAGTGTGCGGCCTAACGTTTGAGGTAACGCGCCCGTGCCGGCAGGACGCTTGGGGCGCGAGACACATGATAGACCTGGGTGTTTCGCGCCCCAAGAGGCCTGCTGGTACGGGTCGCGTTGACCGAAGGGTTAGGCCTCGCTCAGCGATGCAGGCGCTTGGCGCCGAGCAAGCATGCTGTAGACCGCGGCCATGGAACACAGCCAGATTGCTGAGTATGCGCCAAGCAGCAACCGCTGCAAGGACGACTGGTCTTCAGGCTGAGGTGCGACAAGTGCCAGGCCCTCCGTGAGGAGCGCGATGGGCAGAACGAAGAAGTAGGGTGCCGAAAATGCTGTCCTGCGAAGGAGCCACCATAACGGCAGGATGAACAACGCAATTGCTATCGATGATGTGAGGCCGAGAAATGGAAGCAGGAGGACAAGGAGGAGAACTGAACCAACCACTTCCTGTCCGGATAGCAGCAGACACGACCAGATCCAGATGCCTCCAACGGCCGATGCGAACAAGAGGGCCGGTACGTCGATGAAACTGGACTTCAGCATGGCATGGAGCGGAAGGCTTCCCCACGAGGCCTAACGTTTGAGGTAACGCGACCCCGGCGGCAGATGGCTTGGGGCGCGAGGGGCATGATAGACGGAAGCCCCTCGCGCCCCAAGGCGGCTGCCGTTGGGGGTCGCGTTGACCGAAGGGTTAGGCCTCAATCGATCTGCCGCTGTACGCAACCCTGGAAATGGCGTCATGGAGATAGTGCATGTTCTTGGCCGTTCCTATGTGAATGTCTCGACCATCCAGTCGCACGACGACGCCGATGGCGCCTTCATCAAGGCCCCAGTCTCCACCGTACGAGACGTCTTCGATCAACTGCCCGCTGTACTTCTTGTAGGGGAGGAAAAACCACTTTCGAACAATCTCCACGCGGTTGGGATAGACGGCGATTGAGGCACGCAGGCCGGCGACCAGCGAGATGCAGACGAGTGCTGTTGCTATGACTGCCGGCAGGCCGCCAAATTGCCACAAGAGGATGCTCAGCGTGCCTCCTCCGACAACCGGAAGTAGCCAGACGGAGAACTGTGCAAGAGAGTCGCGGCTTTCGAACTCGAACAGCGCTGGGGATGGTGGGTCGCGCATGAGGCCTAACGTTTGAGGTAACGCGCCCGTGCCGGCAGGACGCTTGGGGCGCGAGGCCGATGATAGGCTGGAGCGGTCTCGCGCCCCAAGAGGCCTGCTGGTACGGGTCGCGTTGACCGAAGGGTTAGGCCCGCTGGCGGTGGAGCGCGGCGTGTTCGAGCGTGTACTCGCAGAACGGGCCTTGACGGACCTCAGTGTCGATGACCTGCTCTGAGCGCTTGAGGTACGCGAAAGCGGTGATACCGCTGGGCCCGCTGGCTTCCGTGTTCTCGACTTCGATGGAGATCCTGCGGTAGCCATCCGGTTCAGAGACTCGCTCGAGCTTGTCCATGGCGTCCAACGTGGTCTGATCTACCGCGAAGAGTTGCCCAATGATCCGTTCCCCTTCCCCTGGCTTGTCGATCATCCAGGGTGAGTGGCGTTCCCCAACAAGATGGAGCGGGTAGCGCTCTTTCGTCAGGAAGTTGCCGGGCAGCCGAGCTCCCTTGTTCGTGCTGAAGTTGGGAAAGCCTTCTTTCAGTGTTCCGAACACGAAGACGAGGTGCTTCACGGAGTGCGGGCCTAACGTGCTTTGTATGTCAAGGTTGCCATAGGTCCCCGCATCTTGCCAGCGATGGACACATGTCTTTGGGCTGTTCTCGGGGGCGTCAGCCCCCGAGTCTTGGGGGTGAGGCCTAACGTTTGAGGTAACGCGCCCGTGCCGGCAGGGGCCTTGGGGCGCGAGGCCGATGATATTGCTGGACGGCCTCGCGCCCCAAGGCGCCTGCTGGTGCGGGTCGCGTTGACCGAAGGGTTAGGCCGCATTTTCACCCGCGTGCCACTCGTACTTGACGTCTGCGAGTTGCCAAGTTGGCTCGAAGCCGAACTTCACTGCGCGGAACCCGTGGTGCTCGTAGAACAACCTGGCGACGGTGTTCTGTTGAAAGGTGAAGAGCCACAAGCTGCCGTTGGAAGCCGACTTTGCCAAGCGCAGGAGGTGTGAACCGATCCCTTGTCTGTGAAGCCCTACCTTCACGTGGAGTTGTGCGACGGACTGGCTGTTAGAGGCAACGAATCCGACGAGCGTGGTTCCCTGCCACGCAAGTTGCACTCGGTGATGAGGCAAGACCTCGTCTCGGAAGTAGGCGAGTTGTTCCTCGAGCGCATGTGGGTCGGTGATTCCTACCCCGTGTTCGAAACTCGCTCGCCACATGCGAACAAGTGGATCGGCGTAGTTCGCCGAGTAATCTGTGACTTCGACACTCGTCACGATGCGTCGTGCATGCGGCCTAACGTTCGAGGTAACGCGCCCGCAGCAGCAGGGGGCTTGGGGCGCGAGGCACATGATAGGCCTGGGTGCCTCGCGCCCCAAAGGCGCCTGCTGTTGCGGGTCGCGTTGACCGAAGGGTTAGGCCTCGGACGCGTGGCGACCATGAACACTGCGAGCTCCTGAAGGGCGGCCTGGCCGGGACGCTGAAAATGCCAGGGACGACAGATGCCCTCTTGTTCTGATGCTCGGTGAGCATTGAAGCGCCTGATGCCAGAGCCATGCCGTGCGTTCTGGTCTTGTTGACCTTGGAGCGCAGGACCTCGAACCGCCATGGCTCGTTCTTGCTTCTTCGACGTGCTCAAGCCTTGCGCCGACCGTACAGCCCGATGCAGGCCCTGACTCGGCTTTCGTCGCCAGAGCCGATGCGCAACCAGTGTCCGTGTTCCTCTGGTGCCGATGCGATGACGGCCGAGTGCATGTGGTGCTTCTGGCAGCGCTACGAGCCGTGTAGGACGTGTTGACCCGAGGCCTAACGTTTGAGGTAACGCGCCCGTGCCGGCAGGGGGCTTGGGGCGCGAGGCCGATGATAGTGCTGGGCGGCCTCGCGCCCCAAGACGCCTGCTGGTGCGGGTCGCGTTGACCGAAGGGTTAGGCAGCAGCCGGGTTGACAGCAAGAGCAGGTGCTCGATGCGGCAAGTTGCCATGGCCTTGCGCTCTGCGCTGCGCCACGGGGTGCCAGCCACTGGCAGTGACTTCCGACGCGCAGCGCCCGACGAACTGACTGAAACCGACGGTGGCAAGCGCTGCGGACGCGGCCGGCCTGGGCCTTGCCCTCTGCGCTGCGCCGCGGGGTGGTAGCCACTGGCAGTGCCTTCCGATGCGCAGCGCCCGACAAACTGACTGGAAGGCAGGGCGAAGAACGCTGGAGCCGTGCGCTCGGGCGTTGACGTGAACTCATTGACCCGATGCATCCCGCAAGGAGCTGCAGGTTCAGGCTCTGAAGATGGAATCGCGCTCGGACAACTTGTGGCTGTTTACGTGCTCGGCGCGAAGCGCCGCTGACTCTTCGCCGAAGTAGCACGGCCGCTCCACCTGATGCCTAACGTTTGAGGTAACGCGCCCGCGCCAGCAGGAGGCTTGGGGCGCGAGGCCGATGATAGAGCGGGGCGGCCTCGCGCCCCAAGACGCCTGCTGGTACGGGTCGCGTTGACCGAAGGGTTAGGCAGCGGCCTGGTTGACAGCAAACGCTTGTGCTCCGTGCCGCGAGACGCCTGGGCCTTGCGCTCTGCGCTGCGCCACGGGGTGGTAGCCACGGGCAGTGACTTCCGACGCGCAGCGCCCGACGAACTGGCTGAATCCGACGGTGGCAAGCGCTTTAGGCGTGGCCGGCCTGGGACTTGCCCTCTGCGCTGCGCCGCGGGGTGGTAGCCACTGGCAATGTCTTCCGATGCGCAGCGCCCGACGAACTGACTGGAAGGTAGGAAGAAGAACGCTGGAGCCCTGCGCTCGGGTGCCGACGAGAACTCCTTGTTCAGGCTCTCAAAGATGGAGTGACGCTCGGACGTCTGGTGGCTGTTCAGGTGCTCGGCGCGAAAGCGCCGCTGAACTTGCGTTGAAGTAGCACGGCCGCTCCACCTGATGCCTAACGTTTGAGGTAACGCGCAGACGACGGCATGGTGCTTGGCCCGCGCAGCACATGATAGTTTGCGGTGCTGCGCGGGCCAAGTGCCATGCCGTTGGCTGTCGCGTTGACCGAAGGGTTAGGCGTCGGCGCCTCCCGGGTACGCTTAGGAATCACGCCGAGGCACGAACGCCGTGGCGGTGGCGTGCACCGCGAGTTTCCCGTCTGCACCCCACAGCTTGGCCTCAAGGAACACGAGCTGCCTGCCAGCCTTGATGATGGATGCTTCACCTCGTGACTCACCCAGCATCATTGGTGCTACGAAGGTGCTCTTGATCTCAACCGTGGGTAGCCAGGCTCGCGTTTTGGCATAGGCGGCGATGGAGACCAGGGCATCGACCATGGCAACGGCGAAGCCACCCTGAACATTGCCGTGGTAGTTCTCGAACGCCGGCTGAGGTGCGAAGCGAAGAACCACGCGACCGACGTCGAAGTCGGCTTCCTCCACCGACAGGGGAATCAGCGCCGCACAGTCAGACTTTGGCTGACTGTCCAGGAGGGCTTGGAGCTCTGCGGCCTTGGACATGGTGGTGATTCTGACGCCTAACGTTTGAGGTAACGCGCGGCCGCCAGCGGAGCGCCAGGGCCGCGAGGCAGATGATATGCCTTGACTGTCTCGCGGCCCTGGCGCGTAGCTGGTGGACGTCGCCGTTGACCGAAGGGTTAGGCCTCGCTGCCTTTGCCGGCCGGCGACACGAGGACGGCCCTGACGTAGCGGGCTGCAGCTAACCCTTGGCGAGGTGGTAGGCGACGAGAGCATTGGCATGCCCGTGACCTAGACCGTGCTCCGACTTGAGCAGATTGACCAACTCCATGTGTTTCAGCGCGCCAGCGTTGCGGAGCACGACGAACCAGTGCTCGATGGGTTGGCAATACTTCTTCTCGATTGACGGGAAGTACGATGCGGGACCTTTGACCTTCTCTGTGGTTGACATGCCTTGTCGCGTGAAACGTAGGGACGAGCAGTTTGCCAGCTAAGCCGGGCGCCCGCTCTCGGGTGCCTGGTGATGCTATGGCAAGGACCGTGAACAGCGCGGAAGTGCCCTGCGAGGCCTAACGTTTGAGGTAACGCGCCCGTGCCGGCAGGACGCTTGGGGCGCGAGACCGATGATAGTGCTGGGCGGTCTCGCGCCCCAAGAGGCCTGCTGGTACGGGTCGCGTTGACCGAAGGGTTAGGCCTCAGCGATGGCTGCGATGGACACCTTGAGTCCTGGAATGCGAGCGGGCAGCTTTGCTCCCTGACGTGCTGGAGGATTTGAAGGAAACCACTTCATCCATTCTTCATTCATGCCCGGGAAGTCATCCTCGTCGGCCATTACTACCGTGACACTGACAATCTTGTCCATCGACGTACCAGCCGCTTCAAGAATTGCCTGAATGTTGGTCAGGCACTGACGCGTTTGCTCTTGGATCGTTTCGCCCTTATAGGCACCTGTGTTGGGATCTGTGGGTGCTGTGCCCGAGACAAAGACCAACCCAGCCGCTTTGACGGCCTGGCTGTACATGGGTGGCGGTTTAGCGGCCTTGGACGTATAGACAATCTGGCGAGGCACTCTTGACTCCTTTCAACGGCGGGTAGTGGGGCGTGCGCCTTCCGAGGCCTAACGTTTGAGGTAACGCGCCCGCAGCGGCAGGGGGCTTGGGGCGCGAGACACATGATAGATCTGGGTGTCTCGCGCCCCAAGACGCCTGCTGGTGCGGGTCGCGTTGACCGAAGGGTTAGGCCTCAACTTGCTAGCAATCAAAGCCGTGATTCTTGCGATAGTAGTCAGCCTGCTCGGGTGGCATCTTCTTGAAGAGAACGCAGATCGTGAAGCTGCCCACTTGACGGCCGTTCTTCACGTAACCCCAGTCCGAGATCTGGCCTCTTGTGAACTCGATCTGCTGCCCGTTTCGCACTGTTGTGACAAGCTTGGGATCGTTGGCCAGAATTCCTTCAAATCCTGTCTGCTTCGGGCGGAATGGTGTTACCCAGAAGTGCTCTGTGATGTCCTTGTCCCGGATCATGACCTTCAGCTTGTAGCCGGAGGTCTGAGCCGGCGGTGACGCAGCCAGGCGCAAGAACTCATCGAGACTAGCCCTGGCTGTCTTGATGGCTGAGTTCATCTCGGGATCACCCGTCTCGACAATCACCACTTCGCCTTCGTCCCGCTGCTGCGCAATAGCAGGCAACGTCGTGGCGGAGGCGGCAACCAGAGAGAGAAGAAGGCGGCGAAGCATGGTGTTCTTGAGGGGCGGATTGCCAGGCGAAGTGCAACACCTTTGCGAAGGGGGGCGGTGAGTTGGAGACTAGCCGCTTCTCTTCGGGCAGGAAGGGTTGCAGCATGGAGTATCACCAACTCACCTACAGGGAACGCTA
>NZ_JARGNB010000026.1 GCF_030167915.1 Aquabacterium humicola
AACGTTTGAGGTAACGCGCGGCCGCCAGCGGAGCGCCAGGGCCGCGAGGCACATGATATGCCTGGGTGCCTCGCGGCCCTGGCGCGTAGCTGGTGGACGTCGCGTTGACCGAAGGGTTAGGCGTCATTGTGTGTTGAGCACGAGTTCAGCGCCAAGTAGATGAACGAGTTGCGCCCCGTTTGGCAGTAGCCGGACCTGCCCCTTGGGCACCTTGCACTCGATGGTGAGGGCGCCGCCCGCTTGAACGACAGATTTCAGGAATCGTCTCTCATGCTTGAGCATGCCCCACAGCCAGACCAAGTGGTCATTGAGCGGCGTGTCCTGCGGCAACGGAGACGAGATGACAACCTCGTTGTTCCTGATCACGGACATTGGCAGCCTCGATTGCACCGTGGCGGTTTGAACGCTTTGTCCTGATACGCGGAAGTCCACCTTTGTCATTCGTCGCTCCGGCGGGGTCGGTCGCACCATCCGGTGTTGGATTGAGTGCAGGCGTCAGTCGCTGCGCGAGCGAACCCCATGACGCCTAACGTTTGAGGTAACGCGCGACCGCCAGCGGAGCGCCAGGGCCGCGAGGCACATGATGAACCTAGGTGCCTCGCGGCCCTGGCGCGTAGCTGGTGGGCGTCGCGTTGACCGAAGGGTTGGGCGTCACTCGTTCAGCTCGAGCAGGACCTCGGGATGGGAGACCGCTACGCGCAAAAGTGTTCTTGCTGCACCTGTGGGCTCACGCCGACCCTGCTCCCAGTCCTGCAGCGTACGCGCCGACACGCCCAGTAGTTTGGCAAAGTCTTGTTGCGAGAGGCCGACGCGCGAGCGAGCTTCGGCGGCTTGGGGGAGCTTGACGCGCGTGACGCGCGCGGCCTGACCGCTACGCATCTGGTTGACCGATTCAAGTAGATCCTTCTTGAACTTGTCGATGTCAGAGGGCATCTTCAACTCCTTTCCTCAGTTCCGCCAAGAAGTCGGATGGCAAGTTGTCGAACTTGGCCTTGGTGTAGACGATGAGCAACCAAATGACTTCGTCGGCAGTATTGAAATAGATGACTCGGCTGCCGCCGCGTTTGCCTCTGCCTGACGCGGCCCAGCGAACTTTGCGGCAGCCACCACTTCCGGGGATGACATCGCCTGCAGTTGGGTTCGCGGCGATCCAGTTGATGAACTCGATTCGTTCTGCGTCAGTCCAGGTCTCAGCTGCGTACCGCTGGAAGATGGGAGTTTCGGCTACGGTTCGCACCGTGCGATACTACGGCATTGCCGTAGTTCTGGCAAGGGGCTGCGACGGCCGGGGGGCCCGTGCCTTGGTGACGCCCAACGTTTGAGGTAACGCGCCCGCAGCGGCAGGGGGCTTGGGGCGCGAGGCACACGATAGACCTGGCTGCCTCGCGCCCCAAGACGCCTGCTGTTGCGGGTCGCGTTGACCGAAGGGTTAGGCCGCATTGGAATGTACGCGGCCTACTCTAGAACGATGCCGAAGGTATACCGCACAGTTTGGAGGATGACGAGCCACACCAATCCGGCTGAGACAAGCGCGCCGGACGAGAGAAACATCGGGATGATCTGTAGGTGCATCTTGGACTTCCCTCGCATTTCCGCGCGGAAGTTCTGCAACTGCTGAATCGCATGAGTCTGATCAATGGCATCGTTGTTGCTATTCAGCAGGCGCCAGCATCCCAGGAGGAGGGCAAGCGCGCCGACGTATGAACCGATGTTGATAAAGGCCGAGGCACTGAGGCCAGTGAACAATGAAATGATTACTGTGATCGCTACGCAAGTTCCAAAGAGCGCGGCAAAACTGTTGAGACTCCGCTTCATGTCCTTCTCCCATTTTCGTTTGTCGGGCAGTCGTACGGGCCACGCCTGCATGCGGCCTAACGTTTGAGGTAACGCGCCCGTGCCGGCAGGACGCTTGGGGCGCGAGGCACATGATAGACATGCGTGCCTCGCGCCCCAAGGGGCCTGCTGGTACGGGTCGCGTTGACCGAAGGGTTAGGCCGCACTGCCTTGACGTGCAGGCCCGGCGAGCGCGGCAGGCCACGAGGCGGGGAGCGGAGGTAGTGGCTCCCAGAACGGAAGGACGCGTTGGATCCTCCCGTCGGTGGCCAACTCGATCACTGCCTCGCCACTTGCTCGAACGTTTTCGTCTGGACCGATGATGGCGCCACCGACGCGAGCGCTGTTTAGGAAGATGTTGAGCCCGGTGACGAGAACGAGGAGACAGCCAGGCCAGTTGTTGTGGAATCCGGTGATCTTCTCGGAGATCTGCTCGTAACCGGCGAAGACCCGCTTTGGTCCCCAGATTTCTGCATCTGGCGTCATCGCCTCACGCAGGAGTTCCATGCGACGACGTTCGTCGTGCTCAGCGAATGCCTCGTAGTACGGCTTCAGGACCTGGAGGAATTGCGATTCGTCCATGGAGTCCCCTCGGATGTGACGGATGTGCGGCCTAACGTTTGAGGTAACGCGCCCGTGCCGGAAGGGGGCTTGGGGCGCGAGGCCGATGATAGTGCTGCCCGGCCTCGCGCCCCAAGACGCCTGCTGGTACGGGTCGCGTTGACCGAAGGGTTAGGCCGCACGCATGCCGGGCGCCGGGACGGGGTGGGTGCTGGGCCACCTATAGCCGAGCACCGTCGCCTTGGGGTAGAAGTGCTCTCTCACCTGCTCGAACTGGTTGCCCCCAAGGAGGTAGAGGGACTCGTTGTCTTCTCGCAGGTAGTAGCCGACATGACCATGCCAGCTCGTTGGCTGTTCGCGCCAGAGTACGGCGATGCAACCAGGGACCGGCTGTTCGATGGATTCGCCCCAGTCAAGCCAGGACCGCGCAAGCGCTGAGCCGGTGCCGGTGATTCCTGCTTGCCCCAGCGACCAGTTGATGAACGACGAACACCACGACACCTTGTCATCGTATCCGGCGATGTTGGTGCCCGCGTGGTATTCAGTGATTCTCGGATTGCTGGAGCCGGGCGGATGTGCGGACACCCCGACTTCTGCAACTGCGATCTCCAACCAGCGCGGGACTACCACTGTGCGGCCTAACGTTTGAGGTAACGCGCGACCGCCAGCGGAGCGCCAGGGCCGCGAGGCAGATGATATGCCTTGACTGCCTCGCGGCCCTGGCGCGTAGCTGGTGGGCGTCGCGTTGACCGAAGGGTTAGGCAGCAGCCTGGATGACAGCAAAGGCAGGTGCTCCATGCCACGAGCTACCTCGGCCTTGCGCTCTGCGCTGCGCCGCGGGGTGGCAGCCACTGGCAGGGCTTCCCAACGCGCAGCGCCCGACGAACTGACTGAAACAGACGGCGGCAAGCGCTGCGAACGTGGCCGGCCTGGGGCCTTGCCCTCTGCGCTGCGCCGCGGGGTGCTAGCCACTGGCAGTGCCTTCCGCCGCGCAGCGCGCCGACGAACTGACTGGAAGGGAGGGCGAAGGCCGCTGGTGCCGCGCCCTGGTGCTGCCCACAACTCATTGAGGGGAAACCTTCCGCAAGGTGCTGCAGGTTCCGGCTCTGAGTTGGCATGGCGCTCAGAGAACTGGTGGCTGTTCAGATGTTCGGCGCGATAGCGCCGCTGAACATGCGTTGCAGTAGCGCGGCCGCTCCACCTGATGCCTAACGTTTGAGGTAACGCGCGGCCACCAGCGGAGCGCCAGGGCCGCGAGGCCGATGATAGGCCGAACGGCCTCGCGGCCCTGGCGCGTAGCTGGTGGACGTCGCGTTGACCGAAGGGTTAGGGCGCATTCTTTTAGCCTGAAGGCTCCGGGGAGTGAAGCGCTCCGTGCAGTATCAGGGGCACGCCTGCTGCTCCGCGGGTATGCTTGGTGTCCATGGATGGACAGCATGAGTATCGGCCTGACTGGGCTGAGTTGCTGAGAAAGCTGCTGTGGCTGTTCTTGGCTTGGGCCATTGCTTCCACCGCGATCGGTTGGATTGCCGGTTCTTCCAAGGGGCACGGCGGCATTGTTCTCTTGCTTGCCGCGTGGATGCTCGGCTCCGTTGGGTTCGCTACTCACGCTGTGATCGTCTGTGTTCGTCATCTGAAGAGACGAAGGACTTGATTGAAGCCAGCAGGCGATCACTGTGCGGTGGCCATGCGCCCTAACGTTTGAGGTAACGCGCCCGTGCCGGCAGGACGCTTGGGGCGCGAGGCGCATGATAGACGGAGGAGCCTCGCGCCCCAAGGGGCCTGCTGGTACGGGTCGCGTTGACCGAAGGGTTAGGCGTCACTTTGTGAGCTGGTGACCGTGCCAGGAGAACCATGCATATGCGAAGACACCAATGACGTAGGCAACGGCTGCGACGACGGCTACCAAGTTGTAGCTGGACCTGACTGAAGGCTTGCGCAGCAGGGCGCGGACGGCCAAGGGTACAGCGACAAGTTCCCACAGCAGCGCCAGCCCACCCCAACAGACAGTGGTTAGCAGGAGAAGCATGGACGGTCCATGTGCGTACAGGACCTCTCCCGAAAGAAGGTAGAGCTCAAGTGCCATCATCACGATCACTGGTGGCACGATTGGCCACAGTAGCGCCAGTGCGGACGGCTTCATGGATTCGCTCTTGATCCTTGACCGACGACAACTGCGGTATGCATCGCGCCCGCCGGCCTCGTGACGCCTAACGTTTGACATGAGAGGCTCGACCCGGCTTGCCGGGGCGAGTCCTCTCGATGGAAGGGTTAGGCCGCATTCTTTGCAACCCACGGCTCACCCACGGCCGCCTCGAGTTGGCTGGGCTCAAACTCAAAGCCAACGTGTGCCGCATGCCAGTACATGCGCTCCCCTTCGTGGATGTGATAGCCCAGGCTTCCTTGAACGGCTAGATGACCGCGAGAAGTTACGGCCCGTACTTCGAGTGCGAGTTCATTTGGCGATACGGAGCGCAAGACTGCAGACCCCTTCAGGTTGCGGCTTAGATCAATGAGGTCTTTTGCGAACCGAGCAATCTCTTCTTGCAGAACCCATACCTCAGTTCTGCCGGTGAATCCGTGAGACTCCGCTGCGACCAGCAACATTACATCGCCGGAGTCGTACCCAGATTTGGCCTCCTCTATCAAGCTGATTTCGAGGAAGTGTTCGTTGCGGACGGATGCGAGGCGAAACATGGTCGGAAGCGGATCCTAAATGCGGCCTAACGTTTGAGGTAACGCGCCCGTGCCGGCAGGACGCTTGGGGCGCGAGACACATGATAGACCGGGGTGTCTCGCGCCCCAAGAGGCCTGCTGGTACGGGTCGCGTTGACCGAAGGGTTAGGCGTCATTGCGACTGCCAGATGCGGCGCCTACTTGAACCAGAAGCTGACGCATGAGCGGCGTGACGTAGAACTGCTCCGCCGAGCGGGCGTTGTCTTGAAGAGCCCAATACTGCACCGTTGGTCGATGCAATGTCATTCTGGCGGAGAGACGTTGTTCGAGTTGTTGACGAGCAAGGGCGAAGCCGGGCGTGTGGTGGAGGTCCTCGACGCACTGGACCAAGATTTCCATGAGTGAGAAGCGTTCCCCCTCAGTCAGTTCTGCTGCGTCATAGCAGGCGATGAACTCATCAAACCTGTCTCGATCAGCGACCTCCCACTCCCAATCCTGCATTTCGCTCGAGTATGGGAGGCCGAGTCGCTTGGCGAGCGCTACGCGCGAGTCCGAAGACGGGAAGCGGGCCGTGAGGGACATGACGCCTAACGTTTGAGGTAACGCGCGACCGCCGGCGGAGCGTCAGGGCCGCGAGGCAGATGATATGCCTTGGCTGCCTCGCGGCCCTGGCGCGTAGCTGGTGGGCGTCGCGTTGACCGAAGGGTTAGGCCGCACTGCTGTTGGCTTTCACTTGAATTGCTGTGGCGAACGGGCACCGAAGAATCTCAGAGACTTTCTCGGTAAGTCGAGCGGTTTCTCGCACGGTACCCATTGAAGTTTCTTCGGGTCGGGAGACCAACCAAATGATCGCAAGTCGGGCCAGTACTCTGCGTGCGCATGCTCCAAACGCCCGTTGACTTCGCGGTAGAAGTAGATTTCCGGGCCGCCGGCTACGTAGAAGCTCGCTCCTTGAGCTGCTGCATCTCGGGCTAGGCGCCGCCAAGCCGGGAAGAAGACTGCCTTCACGACAAGCAAAGCGATGCCAATCAAGAGGATGACAAGAGCGGTAATCATGCGACTCTCGGATTGCGACCGCCGTCTGTGCGGCCTAACGTTTGAGGTAACGCGCCCGCGCCAGCAGGTGGCTTGGGGCGCGAGGCCGATGATAGGCCTGAGCGGCCTCGCGCCCCAAGACGCCTGCTGGTGCGGGTCGCGTTGACCGAAGGGTTAGGCAGCGGCCTGGTTGACAGTAACCGCAGGTGCTCCATGCCACGAAACACCTGGGCCGTGCGCTCTGCGCTGCGCCACGGGGTGGTAGCCACTGGCAGTGACTTCCGACGCGCAGCGCCCGACGAACTGGCTGAATCCGACGGTGGCAAGCGCTGCAGACGTGGCCGGCCTGGGCCTTGCCCTCTGCGCTGCGCCGCGGGGTGGTAGCCACTGGCAATGTCTTCCGATGCGCAGCGCCCGACGAACTGACTGGGAGGTAGGACGAAGAACGCTGGAGCCCTGCGCTCGGGTGCCGACGAGAACTCCTTGTTCAGGCTCTCTAAGATGGAGTGACGCTCGGACGCCTCGTGGCTGTTCAGGTGCTCGGCGCGACTGCGCCGCTGAACTTGCGTTGAAGTAGCACGGCCGCTCCACCTGATGCCTAACGTTTGAGGTAACGCGCGGCCGACGGCATGACGCCTGGCCCGCGAAGCACATGATAGGCCTGAGTGCTTCGCGGGCCAGGTGGCATGCCGTTGGACGTCGCGTTGACCGAAGGGTTAGGCCGCACTTTGCGTGCACGGATTGCCAAGAAACTCTACACGCTGATTGGCATGGCAACGGGTTCTTATGCGCCAGCGACGGGAACGCGCTTGTAGAAGCCTGAAGGTCCGTCGTACACGGCCACTTGCTCGACAGCGCGTTCAGCGGCAAGAAACTTCAGTGCTTGCTCAATGAGGGGATCCTCTCGGTCGAAGACAAGGACGTTGTTGGAGAACGCCTCGCCCAGTTTCACCCTCTGCTCCTTTCCTTCAACAATCGCCTTGAGAAGGACTGCCTCGGTTGGACAACGGTCATCGATCGTGAAGACAAGCGTGCGGTCCGCCTCAGCAAAACTGAGAGTTTCTCCAGAAGGGCTGACATCTTCGCCCGCGTCAAACATGGCTTGTAGTTCGGGATCTTCGTGGCGTTCGGAAGTGACTTGCATAGTGGCGCCGAGTGCCTTGTGAGGCCTAACGTTTGAGGTAACGCGCGGCCGCCGGCGGAGCGCCAGGGCCGCGAGGCAGATGATATGCCTTGGCTGCCTCGCGGCCCTGGCGCGTAGCTGGTGGGCGTCGCGTTGACCGAAGGGTTAGGCCGCACTCGTCCACGCAACGGGCGGCTACGCATGAAGCACAAAGCTTCTCAGGCAAGACGAGTTTCCGGGAAGTTCTCGTCAACGAACCTCTCCACGAACTCCTCAGGGGAGACCGTGACACCTTGGCTGCGCGCCGACTTGAGGAAACTATCCCATATGCGACGAATGCTGTCCGGGAACGACAGCGGCAGGTTCATCTCCAGTCGAACGATCTCCTGCCACGAACCGGTCTTTCCATAGAGAGACGCCAACTTGGGCTCGATCTCTCGGAGCGCCTTACTCTGCTCTTCGTTTAGCTGCCCTATCGCATCAAGAACGTAGCTGTCGAGGAGACGCAGAAATGGCTTGCCAGCGTAGCGGTTCATTGGGGGGGAGGATTGGTGCGGCCTAACGTTTGAGGTAACGCGCGACCGCCAGCGGAGCGCCAGGGCCGCGAGGCCGATGATAGTGCTGGGCGGCCTCGCGGCCCTGGCGCGTAGCTGGAGGGCGTCGCGTTGACCGAAGGGTTAGGCCTCGCATCGCATGAGGAGAGCGAAGGGTCCTTCGGGTCCCAGAGCGCGGTGCTCTTCAGCCCAGCCTTGCGAGAGATAGAAGGCCAATGCTCTTTCGTTTTGTGTGAGGCACTTCAGGCGCCACGGCATGGACAACCAAGATTCGAGCGAGTAGAGCAGGGCGCGGCCGACGCCTCGGCCTTGTTGACTGCGCGCCACGTAGAGGTGATGAACGAAAGACTCCGGCACATAGACGGAGACGAATCCGATGACCTGATCTTCGGGACTGCAGCACACGATAACGGTTTCGCCGCTCGAGACCTCGCTGAAGTTGGGTCTTGCCTTCGCGTTCGACGACAGCCACGGAGCGTCCGCGAGGGCTTGACAGAAGATCGCCTCGAGGGACTCGCGGTCCCGTAGCTCGGCGTGGCGGACGAGATGCATTCGCGCGAGGCCTAACGTTTGAGGTAACGCGCCCGCGGCGGCAGGAGGCTTGGGGCGCGAGGCCGATGATAGTGCTGGGCGGCCTCGCGCCCCAAGGCGCCTGCTGGTGCGGGTCGCGTTGACCGAAGGGTTAGGCGGCTCTCTTTGGGACGACTTGGCGAAGGCCAACGCTCTGCCACCTGGGGAATCTTGCGCTGACCACCGAAGGCGAGACCACAGAAGAACGGCCTCGCTGTCTCAGGTCTTGGGTTGTGCGCTTGGACTCTTTGCGTGCTGCTCTCGCCGCCTCTTTAGGCCGAGCCAAGCAAGCGCCGCAACGATGAGCCCCAGGAGGATTGCAAAAACAGCGTCATCGTATGCGATGCCCGCGACTGCTGACACCAACAAGATGATGCATCCAAAGGCGAAGTCGACGCCTGTCATGGTGAGTGCCGTGCTGAGCCAGGACTGACGGCCGCCAGCTGGCACGTCATCCGATTTGGGCATTGGTGGCATGAGACGCCTAACGTTTGAGGTAACGCGCCCGTGCCGGGAGGGCGCTTGGGGCGCGAGACACATGATAGACTTGGGTGTGTCGCGCCCCAAGCGGCCTGCCGGTGCGGGTCGCGTTGACCGAAGGGTTAGACCTCGCTTATGCCAGAGCCTCGCGAACGACCTCAGGGTGCTTTCTCGCAATGCGAATCAGCGCCTGGGCCGCTCCAGATGGAGAGCGACGACCTTGCTCCCACTCTTGAAGAGTTCTCTTCGAAATGCTGAGTGCAGTAGCGAATTCGGCCTGCGATAGGCCGGTGCTCTGACGCGCTTGAACGACCTCGTTTACCTCTACCTCCGTTGCGCGAGCAAAGTTCCTTGCCTTCATTTCGCGCACTGACTGTAGAAGCTTGAGGCCGAGTTCCTCGCCAGAGGACGAAGTCTTTGCTGCCTTACGCGTTTTCATCTTCGATCTCCTGCCGGATTTCCTTGAGGATGTGCCCAGGTATGTTGTCTTTGACCGCCTTGGGATAGACAAGAAGCATGCATAGTTCGCCGGCTTCAAGCCGCGTGAAGTAGATGACTCTTGCTCCGCCTTGTTTGCCCATGCCCGGCCGTGACCATCGGACCTTCCGACAACCACCGCTGCCAGGAACAACCGTTCCGGCGTTCGGGTCTGTGGCGATCCAGTCGAAGAACGCGAGGCGCTCTTCGGCCGACCAGATCTTGGCTGCTTCTGCGACGAACGTCGGGGTTTCGTAGACGGTGAGCACGCCAGAGTGTACGTCTTTGACGTATCTTCCGCAAGTGCTGCTTGTTGCCCTGCGAGGTCTAACGTTTGAGGTAACGCGCCCGTGCCGGCAGGAGGCTTGGGGCGCGAGGCGCAGCATACCCCTGGGAGCCTCGCGCCCCAAGGCGCCTGCTGGCACGGGTCGCGTTGACCGAAGGGTTAGGCCACACTCTGCTTACGGCAGCCAGGTGGCGGTATTGATGACCGGCAGGAACCTGGCGTTTTGTTCTTCCGGACTCCCCTTGCCCTCAATGGTAAAGAACGCGAGCCTACCTGCGGGTGAGACGATCATGTACTGAAGAAAGTAGCCTGACGAGAATAGGCCGGCAGTTTCCGATCCGGTGAACATCAAGAGACTTCCATTTGGCAAGGAGCTACGAGTGAGTGGGATGACCACCTTGCCGACCTTCTCGCCTTGCTTTCGAAGAAATCCTTCCCCGCCCTGCGCCATCCTTTCTTGCTCCGCAGGTGCCGACTCAGCGGTCACCTCCTTCCCTGACCGCATGACGGTAACCAGAACCTTCTCGCCAGACGGGCCGTTCATTTCGAAGGGGGGCTTTGAGGAGCTTGGGGTGAAGCCCTCAGGCCAGTCGAGTTGCAGTGAGCCGAATCGGACCTCGACGGCGACAACGCATGCACACGAGAAGGTGAGTACCGCTGCGGCGAGAAGTGACGTTGGAAGTGGCATGACGGGTCTTGTGAGGGGCGGATTGCCAGGCGAAGTGCAACACCTTTGCGAAGGGGGGCGGTGAGTTGGAGACTAGCCGCTTCTCTTCGGGCAGGAAGGGTTGCAGCATGGAGTATCACCAACTCACCTACAGGGAAC
>NZ_JARGNB010000027.1 GCF_030167915.1 Aquabacterium humicola
CCCTGTAGGTGAGTTGGTGATACTCCATGCTGCAACCCTTCCTGCCCGAAGAGAAGCGGCTAGTCTCCAACTCACCGCCCCCCTTCGCAAAGGTGTTGCACTTCGCCTGGCAATCCGCCCCTCACAACGGGACCCCCTCGCGCAATGAAGTGCTTCGAAGTGACCCTCAATGCAGGGACTCCAACCATCGTTGGCGCTGCCGATAGTGGGCTCCTCCGTGGCAGCTTCTTTCTCGCTCCAGCGGGCATGGGCGGAGTGGTGTTCACTGCGAATGTCGAGCCCGGTCCTGCAAGAAGTGAAACTCAACAGTGGCTCTCCTCGGCGTTAGACATTGGAGACGAAGTTCGTGTGCGAGTAGTTGAATCACAGGAAGCAGATCCTCCCCTCGATCGTGCTATCCACGGAACGGCCGTCGATCCTGGTTCGCCACAACTATGCTGCTCCGTCTGCAAGCGCCACAAGAATTCGGTCGCTCAGCTCTTGGCGGTCGGCGCATTCTCCATATGCGGTGAGTGCGTTGAGCTGTGTTACGAGAGCCTTGGTCGCAGGCGCCAGAGTGAGGCCTAACCCTTCGGTCAACGCGACAGCCAACGGCATGGCACCTGGCCCGCGCAGCACTGTGGCCTATCATGTGCTGCGCGGGCCAGGCACCATGCCGTCGTCTGCGCGTTACCTCAAACGTTAGGCCTCGCAAACACGCGGTGCAGCCCATGTGGTCCATCAACAATCACTTCAAGGCCGAGGCGGCGCTCCTGCTCGTCATCGCCATCCTCCCAATAGTCATTGCTGCACTGGTTTGGCTTTCCTTGAATGTCTGGACGTGGCTTGTCATCGACAAGTGCCTTGATTCGGGGGGGCAATACAACGCAGACAACGCCACCTGCGTCTACGACGAGAAGCAGTGAACGTAGCACTCGGAACGCTCTGGTCGAGCCCGTGTTCTTGTGTCAAAAAACCAAGTGTTCACGCTTGGTCGTCTTCATCGCTCTACAAGTGCAGGGTCACATTGCAGCGGCACCGTCAAACACTCGTCCTCGTGTCGGCGGTCCGCAAAGGCAGCGAGGCCTAACCCTTCGGTCAACGCGACGCCCACCAGCTACGCGCCAGGGCCGCGAGGCAGCCAAGGCATATCATCTGCCTCGCGGCCCTGGCGCTCCGCCGGCGGTCGCGCGTTACCTCAAACGTTAGGCCTCACAAGCCGCACTCACACCATGCATCTACGTGCCATCCTCAGAATAGCAACACTTCTTCACGGCCTGTTGATGTCCCTATCTGCGTGGGCACAGACTCCTGGATTGCCAGAACTGGACTTCACCCGCTACTTCCCGCACATCGTCGCCGTGTCGGAAGACAAGCAGGTCAATGAGTACCCGGAGGGTGTCCAGTACAAGTTTTTGACCGTCCGCGATGAAGTAGAGAAGAAGGTAATACTCGCACTGACCCGCCGTGAAGGATCGACGCGCCTTGTTCGCGTCTTCTTGGCTAACGGTCCAATCGAGAACTCCGAGAACTCGCTACGAAACGCGGTGAGCAACTTCGCTCAGAAGACCGGCCTCAGCTTTGAGTTCATTGACCTACGCGAAGTAAAGACCTTCGAGGCCTATCGCGCCAGGGCAACGGAGTTGGGCTGGGGTATGACCGTTCTGCAGAAGCAGTGAGGCCTAACCCTTCGGTCAACGCGACCCGCACCAGCAGGCGTCTTGGGGCGCGAGGCCGTGCAGCCAATCATCGGCCTCGCGCCCCAAAGCCTCCTGCTGGCGCGAGCGCGTTACCTCAAACGTTAGGTTTCACAAACAACCCCTGCACTCTGCCCCATGGCCCGCAACACAGCAATCATTGCAATCGCGCTCGTCGCTACGTCCGGCATCTATGCGCAAAGCATTTCTGACAAAGCGACGAACGACGAAACCGTTCACATGAGCAAGGAAGAGCCCGCGATGCGCAAGGCCTTTGCACGGGCGGCCGAAACACTTCCTGCCTTTCTGGAACTCGCCGCAAAGCCGAAGGAAGGTACATCGAGCTATGCGCTGAAAGTCGCCATTTCTGACGGCAGGAATACCGAGTACTTCTGGGTCAATAGCTTCAGTCACGAAGGCAATGTCTTCGCTGGCTCACTGAACAATGAGCCTCGGCTCGTCAAGAAGCACAAGCTTGGAGACCGCATCACGTTTCAGCGGAATCAGATCGTCGACTGGACGTACGTCGACGCACTCACTGGGAAGACCGCTGGCAACTTCACCGCCTGCGCACTGCTCTCCAAGGAACCGCCTGAGCAAGCTGCTGCCTTCATGCGCCGGTACGGTCTGTCATGTGAGCAGTGAAACCTAACCCTTCGGTCAACGCGACCCGCACCAGCAGGCCTCTTGGGGCGCGAAGCCGGTCAGCCCATCATCGGCCTCGCGCCCCAAGCGTCCTGCCGGCACGGGCGCGTTACCTCAAACGTTAGGCCTCAGAAGGCGCACGCCCCACTACCCGCCGTTGAAAGGAGTCAAGAGTGCCTCGCCAGATTGTCTATACGTCCAAGGCCGCTAAACCGCCACCCATGTACAGCCAGGCCGTCAAAGCGGCTGGGTTGGTCTTTGTCTCGGGCACAGCACCCACAGATCCCAACACAGGTGCCTATAAGGGCGAAACGATCCAAGAGCAAACGCGTCAGTGCCTGACCAACATTCAGGCAATTCTTGAAGCGGCTGGTACGTCGATGGACAAGATTGTCAGTGTCACGGTAGTAATGGCCGACGAGGATGACTTCCCGGGCATGAATGAAGAATGGATGAAGTGGTTTCCTTCAAATCCTCCAGCACGTCAGGGAGCAAAGCTGCCCGCTCGCATTCCAGGACTCAAGGTGTCCATCGCAGCCATCGCTGAGGCCTAACCCTTCGGTCAACGCGACCCGTACCAGCAGGCCTCTTGGGGCGCGAGACCGCCCAGCACTATCATCGGTCTCGCGCCCCAAGCGTCCTGCCGGCACGGGCGCGTTACCTCAAACGTTAGGCCGCAGAGAGCCACCGATCATGACCCTCAACTGGGATGACATCTTTCTCCAGGACCAAAGCACCGACTTCGGCCGACTTCTCGAACAGTGGCAGCCTCCACTTGTCGTCGGACCGATCCAACCGATCGGAATGTCCGCTTTCGGCGACATCTACTTCCTTCGCCAGGACGGTTCTGTGCACGTAGTGGACGTATTCGAAGGGGCGGTCCGGCAAATTGCTCAGTCTCAGGAAGAGTTTAGTGTTCTTATGAACTCTGCCGAATGGCGCGATGCAAACTTGATGCCAGAGGTCATCGTGCAGCTGCAGCGCAGGGGTCTAGTCCGAGGTCCGGGACAGGTCTTTGGCTTCGCACCTCATCCTGCACTTGCCGGGAAGATCAGACCTGAAGGAGCGCTCGTACTTGACGCGGTCGTCTGGCATTCAATCTGCAGCCAGTTGCTCGGATCACGCGGCACGACTGCGGCCTAACCCTTCGGTCAACGCGACGCCCACCAGCTACGCGCCAGGGCCGCGAGGCCGTCCAGCCCTATCATCGGCCTCGCGGCCCTGGCGCTCCGCCGGCGGTCGCGCGTTACCTCAAACGTTAGGCGTCGCCAATCACCGAACCATGTTCTCTCGCCTCTTCGGAAAACCAAAGTCGGTTCGCACGATCCAGCAAGCGCTGGACGGTATCGAGTTCGCGGGCCCCGTACAGGGATCTGGGCTAGCTGCCTTGCGCATGGAGCTAGCGCCGCGCCTTCGTCAATGGCCGATTATCGACAACGCGTACCTGCCAAAGCTGCAGTACGCACAAGAGGAGAGCCCCCGGAATTGCCTCGTTCTTGTCGAGCACGAGCCAACTCGCCCCGCACAGAAGGAGGAAATTGCAGCTGCGTGCTCTGGCATCGTTCCGATGGACATCTTCTACTCCCATGATCTTCCTCGCGCCCTAATGGCATCAGTGAGGTCAGGTTGCATGCCACTCTTCATCCCAGACCTCTCTTGGTTCGAGTGCCCACTACTCGTGAAGCGAGGAACAAATGAAGGTATGCCGCTGGAATGGCCCCTCGGTGTGTCGTTCTGGTACGTGGCGGCACACAACTACGAGGACGCCCTCTTTGCCGCAGTCGCGGCGGCGCGAGCCGCTGGGTTCGAGTTTGTGAACGTCTACGACGGCAAAGTCGTGCAACTAGACTCGACAAAGTGGTGGAGTGATCTGGTCATGGGTAAGTGGCGCGAATACTCGGAACACCTCCCGACGCAACAACAGGTTGAGGTAGCGGTTGCAACTGGTGGTCTGTTTATGGGGCCCATCATCGGTCCGGCCGCCGCGAGCGACGCCTAACCCTTCGGTCAACGCGACAGCCAACGGCACGGCACCTGGCCCGCGCAGCACCGTGGCCTATCATGTGCTGCGCGGGCCAGGCGCCATGCCGTCGTCTGCGCGTTACCTCAAACGTTAGGCGTCAGAACATGCACCAGGCCGAGTTGCTAGCGAATTGGGCGCGTCAGAAGACCTCATGCAACTACCAGTGCCTAGTCGGGCCGGTCGAAGTCGAGTTCGAGTTCAAGGGACAGTTCGGTCACCCATCGAGCTACGCATACGTGAGGCTCAGAGCCGAACCGGCGGATGAACTCGCGTTCAGCGCCTCAGTTGCGTGGCCAGAAGAATTCGATCAAGAGTACGCACGGAGGATCCAGGACACGGTCGCAGAGGCCATCGTCGACGGGCTTCTCGGTCGCGAGAACGAGTATCCGTATCGGGGCTGCAGCGTACAGCTAATCGGATTCCGCTGGGACTCCGTCGGCGGCAGCGAGCGGGCGGTCCACAGAGCTACGGTCAAGGCCGTTGAACTGCTTCGCGCCAATGCAAGTTGGCACCTCTCCACCGGGCACTATCGCTCGTACCGCGATGACGCCTAACCCTTCGGTCAACGCGACGTCCACCAGCTACGCGCCAGGGCCGCGAGGCACCCAGGCATATCATGTGCCTCGCGGCCCTGGCGCTCCGCTGGCGGCCGCGCGTTACCTCAAACGTTAGGCCGCACACCAATGCCGAGCTACGCCTGGGTTTGCTTCGCATGTCAACGCAGCAGTAGGCCCGGAACTGAGCACTGCGAGCACTGCGGCTTCAGCGCGCGCGCACGCACGCGTGAAATTGACGAAGCGAGAAAGAGAACAACCGTCCGCCCCGCAGACCACCTCACCAAACGTCAGGTCTCTCAAGAACCTCCCACCAGTCCTGACAAGGTGGGAGAACCCTCACCGCTCACCGCCTTGCTCCTGATTGTCTTCGGTTTTCTCTGCCTCTTCGGCGCCTACAAAGCATTCACCGGCGGTCATTGGCCGGGGTTCATGCCGCCGAAACTAGACCTGTTTGCCGTCCCGTTGAGCTGGATCTCCGAGCGACTCGGCGCGTACGTTGGCGGCACAATCGCCACAGGAGTTGGGGTGGTTTGCGTTATCGGCGGCCTGTTCTCTGCAAATCGTCGCAATGCGGCCTAACCCTTCGGTCAACGCGACGTCCACCAGCTACGCGCCAGGGCCGCGAGGCACCAAGGCATATCATCTGCCTCGCGGCCCTGGCGCTCCGCTGGCGGCCGCGCGTTACCTCAAACGTTAGGCCTCGCAGGCAAGACCGGCATGTTCTTCGCAGGCCACGCCCCTGCGAAGGCAAAGACAGAACTCGAAGGCACGTCTTCAGCTGCCGGCAAACGCCCTCTGCACTGGGAAGAGACTGAAAACCAACAGCCGCATGTCGCAGAGTTGTGGCGCCGTCCGCCCTTCGAAGAGAAGATTTCATTGCTGAGCACTTCGACGTCAGGTGCGGGCTGCGCGAGACAAGCCCAAGACCCAAAGACATCGGCCGCACTTCCACGTCGGCATGCTGGCCGGCTTCTTGGCCTGGCACGTCATCAAAATGCCGCGCTCCGGCACCTTGCCTCAAACCCCTCGCCCTCGTGTCGGCGACCTGCAAACGCGGCGAGGCCTAACCCTTCGGTCAACGGCGACGTCCACCAGCTACGCGCCAGGGCCGCGAGGCAGCCAAGGCATATCATCTGCCTCGCGGCCCTGGCGCTCCGCTGGCGGCCGCGCGTTACCTCAAACGTTAGGCCTCGGGGTGGCACGGTCCGTCGTGACTCGAGGTACCGCCGAAGACAACAGCCGAACAAGCGTTTGGCATCGCAACAGGCAATCTCGGTGAACCTATCCCCAAAGGGCAAACAAGCGATGACCCTGCGAGTCTTCTACCTTCGTCAAGCGATGAAGCCCAGCGACCGCCTCACGACGCTGCCGGCCACGGTGAAAGAGGTCTCGTTGCTCGCGCACTTTTATGTCTTGGCAGAGGATGGAACCACCGCCGGTGGAGCAGCTGGCACGTTCTCACTGGAAACCGGACTTGAATGCACAGAGTACGTCTGCTTGCCGCAGGTCATCGAGCGCTCGCAAATCTCAGAGAACGAGTCCGAACATGTCGAGGCCTACGAACTCGCAGAACGCGACGGTTTCAGTGTTGTCTTGAGCCTGGTCTCCAAGTGGTAGGCAGGCCAGGAGCGGAAGCGAGAGTAGGCCAAACAACGCTGAGGCCTAACCCTTCGGTCAACGCGACCCGTACCAGCAGGCCTCTTGGGGCGCGAGACACCCAGGTCTATCATGTGTCTCGCGCCCCAAGCGGCCTGCCGGCACGGGCGCGTTACCTCAAACGTTAGGCCTCACAAATGGCGTCAGCGCTTTCATCGAAGCTCTCTGCGTTCATCAACCCGCAAGACGCCAGTCAACTGCAGGAACTCGACGCTGCAGTTGCAACTGCCCTCACGTGTGGCCTGAGCCAGTCGGACAAGGAAGCACTTCTCCAGGTGTTCGAGCGCTTTCCAGAAGAAGATGGATTCGGTGTCTTCTGGAGCATCCTTCATGCACTGGAGTCCGCAGACAACTACGAACACGAGTTGGTCGCTTCCGTTCGTCGGGCACCCAACCTGTTCAACACTCTCATGATCAATCGCATCGTCAACGCCGGCATCAACGTACTCGCTGGAGTCTCGGCGGAGCGGCTAGTAAACGAAGTTCTTTCCAACGGCGTAGCAACGCCAGGCGTCATCAAGCAAGTTCAGGGCTTCCTTCATCGCCAAGCAAGTGCCGGGCAACGTGAGGCCTAACCCTTCGGTCAACGCGACAGCCAACGGCATGGCACTTGGCCCGCGCAGCACCGCAAACTATCATGTGCTGCGCGGGCCAAGCACCATGCCGTCGTCTGCGCGTTACCTCAAACGTTAGGCATCAAGTGGAGCGGCCGTGCTACTTCAACGCAAGTTCAGCGGCGCTGTCGCGCCGAGCACGTGAACAGCCACGAGTTGTCCGAGCGCGGTTCCATCTTCACAGGCTGAACCTGCAGTTCCTTGCGGGAGGCGTCGGCTCAATGAGTTCACGTCCGCACCCGAGCGCACGGCTCCAGCGTTCTTCGCCTTGCTTTCCGGTCAGTTCGTCGGGCGCTGCGCATCGGACGGCACTGCCAGCGGCCACCACCCCGCGGCGCAGCGCGGAGGGCAAGGCCCAGTCCGAGCCACGTCTGCAGCGCTTGCCACCCTCGGTTTCAGTCAGTTCGTCGGGCGCTGCGCGTCGGAAGTCACTGCCAGTGGCTACCACCCCGTGGCGCAGCGCACAGCGCGAGGCCGAGGCAACTTGCCGCATCGAGCACCTGCCTTTGCCGTCAACCCGGCTGCTGCCTAACCCTTCGGTCAACGCGACCCGTACCAGCAGGCGTCTTGGGGCGCGAGGCCGCCCAGCACTATCATCGGCTCGCGCCCCAAGCCCCCTGCCGGCACGGGCGCGTTACCTCAAACGTTAGGCCTCGCAGGCAAGACCCGCATGTACTTCGCAGCCCACGCCACTACGAAGACAGAAGTCGAAGAAGGCACTTCTTCCGCTGGCGGTGAACGCCTTCCGCACTGCGTAGAGCATGAACCCCAACAGCCGCATATCGCAGCGTTGATGCGGCGGGTCGGCCTTCGAAGAGAAAAGAGTTCATGCCTGAGCACTTCGATGTCAACTACGAGTTGCGTAGAAATCCCAAGGTCCCGAAGACATCGGCCGCACTTCTACGTCGGCATGCTGGGGGGAGCTTCTCGGCCTGGCACGTCATCAAGGAGTGCCGCGCTCCAGTACCTTGCTTCAAACCCCTCGCCCTCGTGTCGCCGGCCCGCAAACGCAGCGAGGCCTAACCCTTCGGTCAACGCGACCCGCACCAGCAGGCGCCTTGGGGCGCGAGGCCGCTCAGGCCTATCATCGGCCTCGCGCCCCAAGCCTCCTGCTGCCGCGGGCGCGTTACCTCAAACGTTAGGCGTCAGTGGCGGCCATAAGCGCCCGCGATCAGTCCTCGACAAACAGCGAACATGCAGCCCCACGAGTACCCGAGCGTCGGTACGTTCGACAACGACACGAACGCCGAACTTCACGTGTCTCTCGAGATGGTCCCCGAGGGGGTCATCCTTTCGCCAGGTCACTCAATCGAGCTCTTGGCGAGGCCAAGCCCCGATCTCCTTCCGATAACAGTCAGCGTTGTCACCGGAGGGCTCCAGATCCACCCGTGGCGGGAATTCGATCCGGATTGGCACGTTCGCTTCAAAGGAAAGGTCATCAAACCTCAAACTCCAACGCGCCTGTCGGATCATGAGTGAACTGCCGCAACGCCTCGCATCACTCTTGGCAGAGCCGGCCAAAGTCAGTGAACTGACGCCTAACCCTTCGGTCAACGCGACCCGCACCAGCAGGCGCCTTGGGGCGCGAGGCCGGCCAGCCCATCATCGGCCTCGCGCCCCAAGCCACCTGCTGGCACGGGCGCGTTACCTCAAACGTTAGGCCTCACGAATTGCCAAACTAAGCGCAACACCACCGAGCATACGCCTCGTTAGGCGTGTCGAATCCGAGAACCTTTCTCGGCCTGTCGTTGAGCTCTCG
>NZ_JARGNB010000028.1 GCF_030167915.1 Aquabacterium humicola
TCGACCTGATCATGCCGGGGGAGACTGGCTTGTCGCTCGGACGGTGGCTCCGGAGCTACTCGGCTCAAACCCGCATCGTGATCATGAGCGCCGCTGGCGAGCTCGTTCAGCTGATCGCCGAGAGCGACGCGCCCGGACGGACCTTATGACCGGCTTCCAGCCGTGGCTCAAGATTCGGTCCACATGGATGGCTCAAATATGCACAAGCGCCAACAATCAATCCTTCAATGCTCGACTTCAGACCCAGCCATGGAACGCGGCAGTTTTCAGTTTCAGCCCCTGCCTGAACCGGGGGTCGGCTCTTTCGCACCAGCGGGCGACCAGGAGATGTTGTCACTGAGAAGCGTCTTCGACCAACTCAGGGCTCGCGTCACGGTGGTTGACAGGTATCACCGGTATCTTTATGCGAATCGCGAGGTTCTGGAGTTCTTCGACAAGCCGACATCGGAAATCATCGGCCATCACGTTTCCGAGCTGCTCGGCACCGAGATCTTTGCGGCCTATCTCCCGTTCAGCCATCGAATTCTCAGCGGGGAATCCTTCCGCTGGGATGGGTGGATCGAATATCCACACAGAGGGCGCCGCTTCGTCGAGCAGCAATGGATGCCCTACTTTTCATCGGCCGGCGCGATCATCGGAATGATCGCGATCGCCAGGGACATGACTGCGCAGAAGACGCTCGAGCTGGAACTGGCGGCACAGGTTTCCGCTTTGGCGCTGACCCGGACGTTGAAGGCTGCCATCGTCGACTGCGCGTTGGCGGGCATCATGGCGATCGACTCTCGCGGACGAGTGATCGAGTTCAATCGTGCGTGCGAATCCATGTTCAAGTTGTCTCGCGAAGACGTCGGAGACGTGCGGCGGATCTTCCCCGCCAAACAGTTGCTGGAGCTGCCCTTTGGACACGTTAAGCTCACCGAAGACGGCCGAACACCTGTCGACAGGGGGCCAATTCGGGGTCAGGCCGTCTCCGGCGATGGCACGGAGTTTCCCGTGGAAATGCTGGTCTGGAAGACAGCGGTGGACGGTGATGAGCTGACCACGATTTCTTTGATCGATCTGACGGAGAGATTGCAGCAGCGGCACGAACTGGAGCGGCAGCGTGAGGCGTTGCGCCAAAGCGAAAAGCTCTCGGCCATGGGGAGTCTGTTGGCTGGCGTGGCGCACGAGCTGAACAATCCGATGGCGATTGTCATGGGAAGAGCTATGCTGCTTGAGGAGAAGCTAGGCGAGCCCGCGCTGAAAAGCGATGCGAAAAAGGTTCGGGAGGCTGCCGAGCGCTGCGCGCGAATACTGCGGACCTTCCTCAACATGGCGCGCAGCCGGCCCGCGACCAAGACTATCTTCCGGATCAATGATTTGGTTTGCGCCGCCTGCGATCTGCTCGGCTATGCCTTTCGAAGCCATGATATTGCATGCCACTTGACGCTATCGGAGGATCTGCCTTCCATCACAGGCGATGCGGATCAGATCGGCCAGATCCTCCTCAATCTTCTTATTAACGCGCAACAAGCGCTCTCTACCGTGCCACCGCCAAGGCGCATCAGCATACAGAGCAGTTGCCGCCGATCGGACCACGAGTTGCTGATATCGGTGCGAGTGGCGGACAACGGGCCGGGAATACCGGAGCATTTGGCCGGCCGGATTTTCGAGCCGTACTTCACTACGAAGCCCGAAGGCATCGGAACCGGGTTGGGTTTGGCCGTTTCTCGCACGATAGCGCTGTCGCATGGCGGAGACCTAGTGATGAGCGCATCTTCCGCCGAGAGCGGAACCGAATTCGAGCTTTGCATTCCTGTTGCCGCACCCACGGCAAACTCGAGGAGCGGCGGCTCCTACGCAGTCGAACAGGCGAAGAGCGCCTCCTTCGGTCGGGTGCTAATTGTCGACGACGAAGCGGAGCTGGCCGCGCTGATGGGTGAAATGTTGGCGAAACACGGCCACTCGGTCAGGACTTGTTCGAGCGGAGCCGAGGCGCTCGAGATCCTGAAGAAGCACACTTTCGACGCCATTGCGTGTGATCTGTGGATGCCGGACATGGACGGCGCAGCTTTTCAACAACACATACGTCGACTGCACCCCGAAATGGCCAATCGGATTGTCTTCGTGACTGGCGATATGAGCGCGATCAACAGCCCATTCCTGGAAGGAAGTGGATGCATCAGGATCGAGAAGCCCTTCGACCAGAAGCAACTGGTCGAGTCGATCGATCTCGCGATAGGGAAGGGCCGGTAAGGATGCGCGTGCCCGCCGGAGCCATGCTACGCGTGGTGCTACTCATCCTTGACGGATGCGGCCATCGTTCGAATTCGACGCGATGGATCGATTGATGGGTCGGGGGTCCTTGTTGTGCTCGCGGATGTGGCGCATCAGGTTGCGACCCACAGGCCCTTCATTAAAGTGAAGATGAAGTGCCCATCGAATTTCGCCTTCCATGCGGCTGGCTTCATGCCGCCACCTGATTAGCGAGCAAGCTCAGCAGGCTCACGCTGCGAGCCACTGAAGACCGACGATGGGCGTGTCCAACCAGGAGACGCGCCATGCCGATGAACCGAGTCCAGTTCCAGAAGGGGCTGTCTGAACCGCCCCGTCTTTCGAGGAGGCTCCTTCGATTGAGAATGGAGCCAAGATGCGGAAGTCCCCGAAGTTTTCCCCCGAGGTGATCGAGCGCGCGGTGCGCTTGGTGTTCGACGCCAAGGATCAGTACCCGTCGCAGTGGGCGGCGATCGACTCGATCGCCGGCAAGATCGGCTGCACAGCCGTGACGCTGCGCAAGTGGGTGCGCCAAGGCGAGCGCGACAGCGGCGCGCGGCCCGGGCCCACGACGGCCGAGCAGCAGCGCATCAAGGAACTTGAGCGCGAGGTCCGTGAGCTGCGCAAGACCAATGAGATCCTGAAGCTGGCCAGCGCGTATTTCGCCCAGGCGGAGCTCGACCGCCACAGCAAGAATTGAACGCCTTCATCGACAAGCATCGCGCTCGCCTGGGGGTCGAGTCGATCTGCCGCGCACTGCAGGTCGCCCCGTCGGCGTACCGACGTCACGCAGCGCGCCTGCGCGAGCCCGGGTTGCTGCCTGCGCGGGCCCGGCGCGATGCGAGCTTGAGGCCGCAGGTTCAGCGCGTGTACGACGCGAACCTGCGGGTCTACGGCGCCGACAGGGTGTGGCGGCAGTTGCTGCTCGAAGGCGTGAGCGTGGCGCGCTGCACGGTGGAGCGACTGATGCGCAGGCTTGGCCTGCAAGGCGTACGACGCGGCAAGGGCGTGCGCACGACGGTGCCCGATGCCAAGGTGGCGTGTCCGCTGGATCGCGTCAACCGGCACTTCAAGGCGCAGCGGCCGAATCAGCTGTGGGTGGCGGACTTCACCTACGTCTCGACCTGGCAAGGCTTCGTGCTTCGTATACGTGGCCTTCGTCGTCGACGTCTTCGCGCGGCGCATCGTGGGCTGGCGGGTCAGCAGTTCGATGCAGACCGACTTCGTGCTCGACGCGCTGAAGCAAGCGCTGTATGCGCGGCGTGCCGAGCGCGATGGCGACCTGGTGCACTACAGCGATAGTAAGAATGCGCGGACCAGTTTGTTCCTGGGCGGCCTGACCCTCACAGCGATGGACCGGCCGAGGGGCTGGCGCCGCGAGGTGCCCCTGGTGGCCTGACCCCCACTCCGATCGACCGGCAAGCCGTGTCCTTCCCCGGACCTGTCGGCCGCCCGGGAGCATCTTGCGGCTGAGGCTTTGCCTCGCCGCTGCATGTGACCCAAGAAGGGCCTGACGTCCTGTCACGTTACTGTCCTGTCCGAGCATCCGGTCGCGGCCGAGCCACTGTCGTCATGGATCATCACTCGGAGGCAACCATGGAGGACCGTCCTACTGGAGCTGCTGGCGTTGTCGGCGGCGTTGACACCCACAAGGACCGGCACGTCGCAGCTGTCGTCGATGAACGGGACCAGGTGATGGGCACTCGGTCCTTTGCCGCCACGCGGCAAGGCTACCGGCAGATGCTGCAATGGATGCGTTCGTTCGGCAACGTGGTGCGCGTGGTCGCTTGTCGACGACAGCGTTGAAGCGCGAGCCGTTGGCTGAGGATGTTGGCGCCAATGAAGTGCACGGGACTTCGCTGGTCGCTTGATTGTTCGTGAGTGCGTCGGCTTGGCGTTCTCTCAATGATGCCGGCGCGACGCAGTTGCCGCCATCAGGGCCGCTGTGGGTTCGAATCGCCCGTGCCCTTCCGTTCGGCCGCGGACGCTGAAGCCATCGCGGCCTCAAGGCGACGAATCTTCTCTTCAGCCGCCGCGATCTTCCCGGTTTCGATGCCGCGAGCGGTGGCGCTGTCGAGCGCCCGCCGCCACTCGGCGAGCCGGGCGCTCGCCGCCTCCGCGTAGTCTTTGAGCAGGCGTTGTTCGCGCGCAGCCTCGAAAGCCCGAAAGCTTTCGGGGTTCATGGAATCCCACGCCTGCGGCACCCCGGACCCCGACGGGTCGATCGGTACATCGATGGGTGGAGCGCGGTCATCGCCGTGCTCGCGCGCATGGGCCATCGTCACAGCCGCGGACGCCGGTTCATCATCGATTGATGGAAGCCGGCCGGCCGGTACGGGTACTGCGACACCGGTGTCGGGCGCGGCGTTCCGCACCGACGCCCCAAGGTCGGGAACGATCGGGATCGGCGCCGCGACGGGGGTCGGTGCCGGGAATGTGGCCGGCGGTTGAGCAACCGGGACGGGCGACACATCCTGCGACGGACTCCCGAACCCGATCACCGCTGCTGCGGCGGCTCCGGCGAGCATCAGCCATGTCGCGCGTGTCATTGAATCGACCGACCTTCGGTAGTGCCCTGGGCAGGCTGGCCGCAGCCGGGGTCCGGGCGCCCCTCTGCTTCGTCGATCAACCGCTTGCGCAGTGCCGAGAACTGCTCGGCGGCCCGCCGTTGGGCGATTGCTTCCGCTGCGACGAAACGAACCGTCTCGCTTCCGATCGGATGCAAGCCGACGACACGCTCTTCGGTGCGCACGAACTGCCAGCCCGCCCCGCCCGGCGTGTCGTCGGGTTCGCGCATCGCGTGCGAGACCGTGTCTGGCGCTTGCGCGAGGGCGACCTGTTGCAGCCACTCGAGCGCGGCACCTACGGCCTCGATCCAGCCCAACTCACCGCCGCTGTTCGCCGTAGCGGCCGTCGAATGGCGTCGTGCGACGTCGGCGAAGGGTTCGCCAGCTGCGAGCTCGCGCGCCACCGAACGCGTACAGGCTTCGTCGGTACATCGAATGTGGCGAGCCCGCACGCGCTCGATGCGCTGAAACTGATCTTGATGGCGAGCGTAGAACTCGGCAATCTCCTCGCTCGTCACCTCCTGCTTCAGCGCCTCGATGCGGGCATTCGTGCGGTGGGAGTCTGTCGAGGCGCCGATGTATAGCGCATAAGCCTTGCGACGCTCGCGATCAACCATGAGGTCGTGAAGGCGGGCAAGGTCGTCGCGGTCGAGGCCTCCTTCTGCCGTTGCCCACTTGCGAACCACGTGGTCTCGAAGCAGCCGCCGCGCCTGTCGATCGATGAAGTCGACATTGGTTTGCTGCACCTGGTTTCGGCCTTGCACGTCGAGTCGTTGCCAAACGTCCTTCAGCGTCAGGCGGCGCGGTTCCTCGCCGTCGAGGCGGAAGTCGTACAAGGGGAATTCGTCCAGAGCCGCGAACTCGTGCGGGGCGAGGCGGTCGTCCAGCCGCACGGAGTCCGTCGCGAACAATGCCGACAGCCGTTCGGTGTCGAGCGCATGTCGACGAATGACGGCGCGCGCGACCGCAGCCGCGTCTTCCGTGCGCACCACGCCCGGGCGTGCACGTTCTAGCGTCGCATAGAGCGCCTCGTCCGACAAAGTATCGAGGGAATAGCCGACCCGCGCGTCGTCGAACAGGCTATCATCTCCGACCGCGTGAAGCGCGTAGCGTCCGAGGATCCGGTCGTGCCGCACGGCCGTCGCAACAGCGTCCAAAGTTGTGGAGGGTTCGTGCGAGCGAGCGGATTGCAGCAGGACCGTGACTGCCGCGCTTGACAGCCGCCACCCATCGACGCACAAGGGCGACGCTTCGCGCGGCGCGTCCGGCGCACCGCCGGCGCGAGGCGCCGGCCAGGGCGCCGCGATGACCAACGCCATCGCGGCGGCGAGCAGCTTCGTCATTTCGCCATTCTCTCTGCTGCCCGATCCAAGATGCGCACGGCCAAGGCAATGGCGTGAGGGACCATCGACCGGCCAACGAGAACTCGCACACCATGGTCGGTCGACGATAGCGCCAGCACGCCCGCTCCGTAGGAGAAGTCGCCGGCCTTGTACAGGAGAGGGCGGACGTCCGTTGCATCCTTGCCCAGTGGCGGCAGCTTCGTCAGTGCGTTCCGAACCAGGTAGAACGCCCCCAGTTGCTCGCTGTCGTAGTAGGCCTGAACCCACGTCTCCCACCCGGAGTGGTTATTGCCGAGCGTATTCCACGTGTGGTGTGGCACTGCGACATCGGTCGTGTGCAGCACGAAACCGAGGGTCTGCGCCGTCGGTTGTGCGAGGAATTGCTTGAACCAGTACTGACCCAGGTTGCTGATCGGCTGGAACGGGAACTTCTGGAAATCGGAGTACATCGACGGCGTCGATAAGCCGGACAGTCGGTAGTTCTTTTCCGTGATGCCGTAGGTGTTGTAGCGGGAGTCTTCGCCGAAGACGCCTTCCATGCCGCCGCTGCCATCGTCCAGGTGATCATTCCAGAGCCACGCCGCCGCGAGCTCGTCGATATCGCCCTTGATGGCGATGCGGCTGTAGTTGTATCCGCCGAAAGGATTGCCGTGCACGTCGGCGCCATGCGAGTGGTCCTGGAAGTGCCAGAACGACGTGTAGCGACCGATCGACGTGCCCAGGCCCCAGGCGGGGGCGCCGACACAGTCGCCGGTGATCGCGCCGCAGATGTATGTGTCCGCGAAGTAGTCGACGTCGTGCGCTCCTTGCGCGATGACCTGTGCGAACTGGTCGATGCTGAATCCCGCCTTAGTGACACCGTTCAGCAACTTCTGATAGTTGGTGACGTCCGGGTTGGCCCGCATGAACTTGACAGCGTCTAGCACGATTCGGCGGTGTGTTTCCGGCGAGAACGCGTGGGCCGGAAGTCCAGCCCAGAATGCCACCAGGAGAACGACTGCAAAGCGGCGTGTGATGATTGACAACATGATAGTGACCGTGAGATTCCTATGCCCGAACGGGCGGCATGAATGGTGTACCAGGAAGCGGCAATGCAATGCCGGAACTTCCCGGGATTGATCAAATATTGGCGCGATAAGCCAAATACGCCCGCAACTCCTGTAGGCACGCCGTGGTGCTTCGCCCGGCGCGCTTTTCGGTTCGCTCGGCGGAGTGGCGGCCGCTGGCTAGATGTCGACCGGTCCCGCCTTCTGGGTGGACCAGACAGTGCGCGACCAATCGCGCAGCACGTCATGCGTCGGTGCGAGGTCGCGCATTGCAGGTGCACGGTCGAACAGGCTTTCCAATGCCTGAGCAGCTTGCGTGCGAACTTGCTGCCGAAGCCTTCGGGCCTTGCGCGCGCGCCTTCCCGGAGACAGTGCGCGGCAGAATCGCGTCGTCCGGGCAGGGCAAGCGCGCCGGCGGGTCCGCCGTGCGCTTCGATGCGCGCCGCATTGCCATGCATTGCCGTCTCGAAGGCCTGCTGGGCCTCACGAAACCTATTGACCGCAATGCACGCCCAGCCAAGAGTCAACGCGAATCGTCGGTATCCGGGTGCGCAGCGTATGGCATTGCGCAATGGAGAAATGGCCGTGTCGATGTCCCAGGAAGTGGTGTAAGTCCAACCACAGCGTAGCGGCGCTAGCCGCGCAGCTGTGGCGGCCGCCCCGTGAGGGGTTGCCATCGTGATTCCGGATAGGGTTGAGGTGCGAAGACCACCCTTGATCCTTGCGAAGGAAACCACGATGACCACCCCCACTATGGCATTGGCTGAACTGGCCGAGAAGGGCGAAGATGATCGTCAACCACCTGCCCAACGTCCTGACCTGCTGCACGCATCGCATCAGCAATGCCATGGACGACTGAACTCGAAGGTGGCGACCATCCAGAAGCGCGCCTGCGGCTACCCGAACGATAGCGGTTTGCAGCCCGATAGTCGGGTTGCTCACCCCGAAGTGGACTCGCAGGTCGACGACGGGGATGATCGACTGGCCGCGGCGAATGCGGCCGACCAGGTAGGCCGGCACGCCCGCGATGCTGCAAGGCCGTTCGTAGCCCAACACCTCCTGCACGCATCGCATGTCGATGCCGTAGGAGCGATCG
>NZ_JARGNB010000029.1 GCF_030167915.1 Aquabacterium humicola
CACGAAGCTCCCGCTCCACGCCTTCATCCAGTTCGATCGTCTTGGCAATCCGCATCGCTCCAGCCTCCTGGGCGATGGGAGTATGCCGAGCAAAATAAGTTCTACAACTTCACGTGCACTGCACTAGGAGTTGTCTTTGGATGGCCCTGAGGTGCTTGACGAGGACCGGTCTTGTCTTCGGGTTCTTCAGTTCGGTGGGCAAGCGGCTGAGCCAGTGGCTGTTGGGACCGACGTCTTTCCCACGCAGCGCTGATAACTGGCGTGACGTTGGGAGCGGCTTCTTGCCCATCACCTCGATGAAGTGATCCAGTTGGGCCGGGGCACTGAACACCAGTTCATGTTCTCCGAACTCCACGTGTAGGTGCGGGTACCCATAGCTTGGGTGTGGTTGCGGTGCGGGAGGTTCATATGCGTGGTCCTCGTCCCGCCGCGGCACGTGGACCCAATACGCCATCGGCGCGTGCAGCCAACTCTATTTCCAGCTGAATCGAAAGCGCGAAAGCATGGCGTCCGAGGCCTAACGTTTGAGGTAACGCGCGACCGCCGGCGGAGCGCCAGGGCCGCGAGGCAGATGATATGCCTTGGCTGCCTCGCGGCCCTGGCGCGCAGCTGGTGGGCGTCGCGTTGACCGAAGGGTTAGGCCGCATTCCTTGGAGCGCAGACCTACCAACTACTACATGCCCGCGACCCGAACCTTGTACGTACTGTGCTGCACGGTGGGCTTGTCTTTGCAGCCGCCGCAGACGACCTTGAAGTTGCGTTCCTCACCGGGCGAAACCGAGCCGTTTAGGACATGCGAGCACTGCTCCACAAACTTGCCGGCGGAATCAAAGAGGTCGACCTCTACATTGGCAAACCGAATTGCTTCCGTCGTATCGTTCCTGACTGTCCCAAGAACGAGCGTTTGATCCTCGCGCTCTACCTTCTCATGCTTGACGATCTGAAGGTTCTTGGTGGACGTTTGATTCCAGACGGAGGCCATCATGTGTTCGGATACGAAGTACATGAGAGCTACACCCGTGATTCCGATTCCGATGCCATAGAGAAGGCCGGTTCCGATCTTCGAAAGAGCGGCATAGAGATGCTTGAGCACGGTTCCTCCTAATGTGTTGTGTGACCGGGTGCCACCTACGCATGCCATGCGGCCTAACGTTTGAGGTAACGCGCCCGCAGCGGCAGGAGGCTTGGGGCGCGAGGCCGATGATAGTGCTGGGCGGCCTCGCGCCCCAAGACGCCTGCTGGTGCGGGTCGCGTTGACCGAAGGGTTAGGCCCGGTTGCTCGTGCAGGCCGTGAACAGCACGGGTTTGAGCTGTGCGCGCTGCCGGGAACGGTGCACATGCTGCGGACGGATTGATGTGCTTGCCCGAGGCGCACGGGCGTGAACATGAACAGCAGTTGACGTGTTTTGCGACCCTGGCCACCGTGGGCACCGAGCGGCGAAGATGGATGGCCGCCTTGTCTTTGGGCACCTCGGGCAGTGCTTCGTTAGCTCGTTGGGCGGGTATCCCGAAGTAGAGCGCGGCCTGTTGTTCTGGCCAGAGCCTTGCCCAGCGCGCTGCAGCTGCATCCGGCTGTTCCACCGCTTGCGCTGGCGTGGTGACGATCGCTCTCGTGCGAACCTTCTTGCAGCGCTACGAGTTGCAAGGTCCTTGCCTACCCCGGGCCTAACGTTTTAGGTGAGGCGCGGCCGCCAGCGGAGCGCCAGGGCCGCGAGGCCGATGATAGGGCTGCTTGGCCTCGCGGCCCTGGCGCGAAGCTGGTGGACGTCGCCTCGACCGACCGTTAGGCGTAGCCTCGACGAAGCGGCAACGGTGGAAGGCTGCAAGAGCAGCCGAAGCTGGGCCAGCGCGCAGGCAAAGAAGGCGGCGCCGGCAGAGCAATGCCGAGGGAGCGCCGCAGGCCAAGAGGAGCGCTCCAGCGATGACGGGCGCTGCGGGCGACGCAGACAGATGAGGCCAAACCTACGCACGAGTTCAGTAGTTGACGACACCGCGGCGCCTGGCTGAGGCTACAGGCGGTTCTCTCTTCTTCTGCGGCCGGAGCGTGCCGGACCACGCAAGCGAAGTGCTCGCCGAGCGACGCCTAACGTTTGAGGTAACGCGCCCGCAGCGGCAGGAGGCTTGGGGCGCGAGACACATGATAGACCTGGGTGTCTCGCGCCCCAAGACACCTGCTGGTGCGGGTCGCGTTGACCGAAAGGTTAGGCGTCGTTTTTCACACCGCTTGCAAAGGAATTCAGATCTTCCACTGAGTAGAAGTAGCTCACCACTTGGCTTGGAGGCCGACTGACCCCCCACTTATCTGCGCCTACCTGGTTGACCTTGTAGCCACGAGACTCGAGTTCTCGCACCGAGGTGGCAACACTGAGGTTCGAAAGTGTTGGTTCGGCTGCGTACCTCCCGATCTTGCCAGCAACGCTCGGTGACGCCGTCTCCTCGATGAAGGGTAGCAGCAGACAGGCTATGCCCAAGCAGAAGGCCCATGCGATGGGAAAGAGAACTAGAGAAAGAGCAAACGCGAAGGGTCCAAGGTACTTCGCGAAAAGCAGAACAGCGAGAAATGTCGCACCCCAAGCGAAGGCAAGGGAGGGCGAAAGCAATTGGGGCGCGCGAGACGAGATGAGGGACCGAAATCCAAAGATCGCTACGACCGCGATGACAAGCGCGACGGCAAGTAGCTCAACCAAGCGACTGACCATCCCTTCTCCGCCCATGGCGTAGGACAACGGAGAAGCAAGGGAAAGAGCGACGAGGACGTGGACTCTGCGCATGAAGGCGACGCCTAACGTTTGAGGTAACGCGCCCGTGCCAGCAGGGGGCTTGGGGCGCGGGGCCGATGATAGGCCTGCGCGGCCTCGCGCCCCAAGCGGCCTGTTGGTGCGGGTCGCGTTGACCGAAAGGTTAGGCGGCGGCGTGCCAGAGAACAAGGTGCCAGTGAAGCGACACAGCGTGCCACAGGACCGCGTGCCGGGCTTGGAGCAACAAGCTTGACGGCCCCGTTCGATGTGGGTGATGCCAGGGACGCGCTGTGGTAGCTGTGCCAGAGTGTTTGCGCAGCCGCGCGGCCGGGCCAGTGCCGTGGAATGGGCGCCGGCCTGCTGCACGCATGGGCCGCGAGCCGAGATCTCATGCATTCGGATACCAGATCCGCCGTCTTAGCTGCGGATGCCCGGCTTGGGATGACGCCGTGGAGGGCTACGCCAGAAGTGCACTCGACGCCATCAGCAAGATGTGCCAAGGCTGACGCCTAACGTTTGAGGTAACGCGCCCGTGCCGGCAGGACGCTTGGGGCGCGAGACACATGATAGACCTGGGTGTCTCGCGCCCCAAGAGGCCTGCTGGTACGGGTCGCGTTGACCGAAGGGTTAGGCCTCGGACGGGTGGTGGCCGTGAACACCGCGGGTATTTGGGGCGAGCCTGACGCGCGAGCTGCCAGAGACGACCGATGATCTTGTTGCCAGCCACTGCCGAGAAGCTACGACGGGTTCGTGAAGTTGAGGGCCTTGCGCTCGGAACCACGGGCAGCGATGACCGTCCTCTCGGGCGCATGCGTACCGACCTACCCTTGAAGATAGGCGGTTGAACTTGTCTTTCGCTGCCGAAGTGCTCGATAGCGACCGCCGCAAGTGCGCGCGCTTGCATTCGGCTGTTCTCCTCGTGGCTGATGTGATGAAGGCCGAAGGTGTGGGGCCCTTCTGGCAGCGCCACGAGTCGTGGTGAACGTGTTCACCCGAGGCCTAACGTTTGAGGTAACGCGCCCGTGCCGGCAGGAGGCTTGGGGCGCGAGACACATGATAGACCTGGGTGTCTCGCGCCCCAAGACGCCTGCTGGTACGGGTCGCGTTGACCGAAGGGTTAGGCCGCACTCTGTGCCCGGGACCGATGGGTGATGGCCTGCCACGGACGGGCGAACGGAGCCAGCCAGCCTATTCTTCGAGCAGTACGAACAACGTCCAGCCTTGAGGCACATGACCGCCTGGCCTTTCGGCAAAGATGAGACTTCCGCCTATTCGATCCGGGTTGTCGACACGACCCTTGTAGTTGACAAACTCAAAGGCGACCTTGCCTTGCACTTCGTACTGTTCCCCCGTTGGTGATTCGAAGGTGCACTGCAGGATTGCGCCAGGTTTGAGGCGATGTGATGCTGCTAGTCCAATCACATCCGGGACGTGCAACTTTCCCTTGATGGGGAAGACATACTCGACATGGTGCTTGATGAGCATTGAAACTCAGGCGCGGAGGAAGTGGCTGACGATGCGGGATGGGTGTTTGTGCGGCCTAACGTTTGAGGTAACGCGCCCGTGCCGGCAGGACGCTTGGGGCGCGAGGCCGATGATAGGCTGCACGGCCACGCGCCCCAAGAGGCCTGCTGGTACGGGTCGCGTTGACCGAAGGGTTAGGCAGCAGCCGGGTTGACACCAAAGGCAGGTGCTTGATGCCACGAGCCACCTCGGCCTTGCGCTCTGCGCTGCGCCGCGGGGTGGTAGCCACTGGCAGGGCCTTCCGACGCGCAGCGCCGGACGAACTGGCTGAAACCGACGGTGGCAAGCGCTGCGGACCTGGCCGGCCTTGGGCATTGCCCTCTGCGCTGCGCCACGGGGTGGTAGCCACTGGAAGGGACTTCCGACGCGCAGCGCCCAACGAACCGATTGGAAGGGAGGGCGGGAGGCGCTGGAGCCGTGAGCTCTGGTGCCGACCACAACCAATTGAGCGGAACCCTTCCGCAAGGCGTTGCAGGTTCCGGCGCTGAGTTGGCATGGCGCACAGAGAACTGGTGGCTGTTCACATGCTCGGCGCGATAGCGCCGCTGAACATGCGTTGCAGTTGCACGGCCGCTCCACCTGATGCCTAACGTTTGAGGTAACGCGCGACCGCCAGCGGAGCGCCAGGGCCGCGAGGCCGATGATAGGGCTGAACGGCCTCGCGGCCCTGGCGCGCAGCTGGTGGGCGTCGCGTTGACCGAAGGGTTAGGCAGCAGCCTGGTGACAGCAAAGGCAGGTGCTCCATGCCACGAGCCACCTCGGCCTTGCGCTGTGCGCTGCGCCGCGGGGTGATAGCCACTGGCAGGGCCTTCCGACGCGCAGCGCCGGACGAACTGACTGAAACCGACGGTGGCAAGCGCTGCGGACGTGGCCGGCCTTGGGCCTTGCCCTCTGCGCTGCGCCACGGGGTGGTAGCCACTGGAAGGGACTTCCGCCGCGCAGCGCCCGACGAACTGACTGGAAGGGATGGCGGGAGGCGCTGGAGCCGTGAGCTCTGGTGCCGACCACAACTCATTGAGCGGAACCCTTCCGCAAGGCGTTGCAGGTTCCGGCTCTGAGTTGGCATGGCGCTCAGAGAACTGGTGGCTGTTCAGATGCTCGGCGCGATAGCGCTGCTGAACATGCGTTGCAGTAGCACGGCCGCTCCACTTGATGCCTAACGTTTGAGGTAACGCGCCCGTGCCGGCAGGACGCTTGGGGCGCGAGGCGCAGGATAAGCGAAGGCGCCTCGCGCCCCAAGGGGCCTGCTGGTACGGGTCGCGTTGACCGAAGGGTTAGGCAGCAGCCGGTTGACAGCATAGGCAGGCGCTCTATGAGGCAAGTTGTCTCGGCCTTGCGATCCGCGCTGCGCCGCGGGGTGGTAGCCACTTGCAGTGACTTCCGACGCGCAGCGCCCGACGAACTGACTGAAACCGACGGTGGCAAGTGCTGCTGACGTGCGTGGCCTGGGCTTTGCCCTCTGCGCTGCGCCGCGGGGTGGAAGCCACGGGCAGTGTCTTCCGCTGCGCAGCGCACCGACGAACTGACTGAAAGCGACCGTGCCAAGCGCCGTAGTCCTGCGCTCGGCTGCCGCTCCAGGTCCTCGTGCGCGGCAGCCTTGCGCAGAACGCTGATGCTTCTGGCTCCAATGGCGGAGTGACGCTCGGCCGCTCGTGGCTGTTCAAGTGCTCGGCGCGACAGCGCCGCTGAACTTGCGCTGCAGTGGCACGGCCGCTCCACTTGCTGCCTAACGTTTGAGGTAACGCGCCCGTGCCGGCAGGACGCTTGGGGCGCGAGGCGCAGGATAAGCGAAGGCGCCTCGCGCCCCAAGAGGCCTGCTGGTACGGGTCGCGTTGACCGAAGGGTTAGGCAGCGGCCTGGTTGACGGCAAAGGCAGGTGCTCCATGCTGCGAGACACCTGGGCCTTGCGCTCTGCGCTGCGC
>NZ_JARGNB010000003.1 GCF_030167915.1 Aquabacterium humicola
GTGGACTTCGCACCTCAACCCTATCCGGAATCACGATGGCCACCCCTCACGGGGCGGCCGCCACAGCTGCGCGGCTGGCGCCGCTACGCTGTGGTTGGACTTACACCACTTCCTGGGACATCAACGAGAGGATGCCCGATGGGGCCTGCCAGGCACGCCGGAGCAGTCCCTCGATGACCTGCCAATGGTCCGGCTCGTGCCTCCCGGTACGCTGCAGAATGCTTCGCAGTGGTTCATCGAGTTGCTGTCCGCGCCACCCGAATACCACCAGAACGATCAAGCCAAGAAGCTGCAGCGACTGCGTACCACCATCGGCGACTTTGCGATCTGCAGCTTCGACTATCTCGCGCTCGTCGAGTGGGAGCCCCTGCCGACACGTTTCGGGTTGCGCATCGCTCGCCCGGAGATGATGGCGCTTGCCAACCTGCTGCACCATCCAGTCGTCGCGGACGCATTGATCGCCGGCACCGACTACAAGCGATCGAACAAGGACCTGGGCCGCGTGCTGGCGTTGGCGTACCTCACGATCGCCAGGGACCGCCGCGACGGCACGGACGAACTGGCTCTATGGCCCACCCGGATGTGGAGCGCGGCGATGGCCAAGTTCGGAAGCGAGGCCGGCCCGCTTGCCAGGCGTGCCGGGAGCGGTGTCGAGGCGCTGCTTGCCCAGGAGGCCGATCTCGCCCAGGCGCTGGGGATCGCCAACCGCGGGCTCTTGGCGACGATGGACCTGGGCATGGAGGCGTTTCGGGCCACCGGGCGGAGGCTTCTGTCAGAAGTGCTCGAACCCCTCGCCGAGGTTGCGAGAAGCTGAGCACACTTGACGTCAGGCCGCTCGACTGCTCTCCAGCGGGAAGGGGTGGATCAGGCCTTGGCCTGGGGTCGGTGCGGCGTCTTTCCGGGCGAGGTCTTCCTGGCTGGACCGCGGCGCCGCTTGGCTGCAGGCGCCGTTTCCAGTCCCTTCTGCTGCAGGGATGCGTTCAGGGCTACTGCCATGGCTGCGTCTCCGCTCAGCAGGTCGCGCCAGAGCAACTCGACTTCCGGCTTCCTCTTTCCCTTCCCGATGAGCCGAAGCCTATCCGGATCGACGACCACGGTGAAGTCCGCGCCATCGACGGTGATCTGTCGCTTGAGTTCATTGTCGAGCACGGTGACCACCGCCAACTTCCTCCTCAAGATCGGGCGACGATGGTATGCCGTGGAAGGCAGGCGGCCTGGGATGTGTTGGGGGCTAGACGCGGGCGCCAGCCCATGCCTCGGCGCGGAGCGCACGGCCCCGCCCGCCCGCCGTGACTCGGCCCGTGGCGTCCGGCGATTCTATTGAGGACCGCGACAACAGCGAGGTGCCGGTCGTCGCGGCGACTTTGGTGTCTGCCCAGTTCGCGATGCAGGGGAGGCGACGTCGATCGACGTGACCGCTCCGCCGCCTCACGACTCGCAGCCGCGCAAGGCGCAGGCGACAATTGCCGTGGGAGGACGCGATGGAATACCTTGGGCTCTTGTGCCTCGGCGCCTTCGTGGGGGCAATCGCCACGGTTGGGTTGCGCAGGCTCGATCCGCTGGCCGACTGGCGGCGGGCGCTCGTTGTCTTGTTGCCTGCGTTGCTCGCCGGCATGGCGATGGTGTTCGTCGACCGCTTCCGATACTCGCCCGCGTTCGGCGCCTTTCCCTTGGGCCTGCTTGTCTCGCTGCTCTGGACGACGATCGACAGCGCGCTCGAGCGAACCAAGGCCAGCGAGGCAGCTGCCCGCGTGACGGGTTGGGTCCACGTTGCCACGGCGGTCTTCCTTGCCGTTGTCTCAACGGTCTTGGCTGGCCTGCCAGCAAGCCAGCAGGTCATTGCCGAGGCGGCGATGCCGCGCGACGCACGGCTAAAGGAATTGCAGGAAGCTCGCGGCCGCGCGAACTTGGGTTCCTTGCGCACGCTATGGGGCGCTGGCCCGCCGGCGGCTGGATCCTCGGCACCAGCGTTGCCTGCGAGCGCCGTTGCGTCCGCCCCGGCTGCGACGGCTGCTTCAGCAGCCTTGGCTGCCAGCGGGGCGACCCGGCCCTAGAGACTGGCTCACGCGTTGAGCCAGCGGCATGCCACAGTCGGGCTGCTACAGGACCGGTTTCCACCCGGAGCCGGCGGTCAATCGGAGCGAGGAGACTCGGTGAACAAGGTCGAGGCGGCAGTGATCCACAAGCTGGCCAAGGAGCGGCATGGCAAGGCGACCGTGGTGACCAGGGACTCGCCACTCGGGCTTACTGCATCGGTGGTCAAGCTAGTCACCGACGTGCACGACTTGTACGCCGACAAGCCGGGGAAGGGTTTCGGGCGGTTCGAGGCGGACGAAGTGAGCTTCCCCGCGGCCGCCATCTTGCGCAATTATCTCCAGCATGGCACGACGTCGTTCGTCGACGCGTCCAAGGTGCTGATGAGCGTGCTTGCGAACCGGGCGTCGCCCGTGGCTCTCGCAACTGGGGGATTCGTCCTCATGGCGCACATGTCCGGCGATAACGGGATGAGCTGGTTCGTCGTCGCGATCATCACCAATGTTCAAAGCACCGCGGTCAACGAAGCCAACATGGACGTGGTCGACACGGTGCACGTCGACATGCAGAACCTGCGCGTGGCGGGCCGCGTCAACATCGGCGACTGGCTCGGTGGCGATCCTGACGCGCGATACCTGGGCTTTCTCAAGCAGAAGGGTGGGGTGTCCGACTACTTCAGGTCATTCCTAGGATGCAGTGAGCTCGTGGACTCTGCTGCCGAGACGAAGAAGCTCCTCGACGAGTTGAAGAGCTTCGCAATCGGGTCAGCGATGACCGAGCCGGCAAGGGAGGAATTCCTGCAGCGGGCGCACGATTTCTGTGTGGCGCGCCAGAGGAGCGACGAGCCCTTGTCACTCGAGAGCCTCTGCAACGCAGTCCAGCCGGACGAGCCGAAGGCACTTCAGCAAGTCCTGGCCAAGGCGAAGGTGCAGATCAACGACGGCTTCGTGCCGGACGGCCGCGTCCTGAAGTCCTTCCTTCGCATCAAGGCGAGGACCGCGTTCTGGTCCGTCGACATCGAGCGGCACCTTGGTCGAAGGGAAGGTCAAGTACGACCCGGCCAAGAAGTCGCTTACCTTCTTCGACTTGCCTGATGGCCTGGTGGCCGAGTTGCAGCGCGAGCTGGGTTGACGACATGGCGACCTTCGAGCAACTCGCTCGCGTCGTGCTTCAGCTCACGCGCCGTCGCGCGAGCGGAAAAGGACTGGCCGGGGAATTGCTCATCGACTCCGAGACCACCCTTGCCGACCTTCTGGACTGCGCGGCAGCGGTGGATGACACGGACCTGTCGATCGAGACGATGGCAGCCGCGCAGCCCGCGATTGGACAAGCGGTCGAGGTGACGATCGGGACACCTCGCCCTTCGTTCGGTCTGGTGCTCACGGACCTGGATGCGTTGCTGAGGTTCCAGTCCGCTCACGTGCGCGAGCCGCCGCGCTACGTGTTGTGGGAGGCCGGCATCAGCCGCACTGACCCTGCATCAGAAGGCAGCGACGTCGACCGGTATCGCAAGGTCCTGGCCTTGGTCCAGGTGCTGAAGGGTACCGCCGCGTTCCTCGACGAGCACGAGGAGGTTCTGGTGTTCATCAAGGGTGGCAAGTTCGAGGTGCCCGTGTCGTACACCGCCCCGGACCTCCGTGCCCTGGACCTGGCGGCGCTCCACGATGTAGTCGGGGTCATCCCGGAAGGAACGCACAAGGCGCAGTGCCAGGCGATCCTGTCGGAAGCCGTCCACGAGGTGCTCGCCCAGCAAGCGCCGGCCGTGCGATTCGGCCGTCTTCTCGCTGGCCTGCCAGAGGTCCGCGAACGCTTCGACCGCGGCTACCGGCTCTTTGCCGCGGGCTTCTCGTACGAGAAGCTCCGGGACCAGGTCGAGGCGGCGCGGATCGAGTACACGGGCAAGATGCACAAGGTCTTCTCGGATATCCAGAACCAGTTGCTCGGCATCCCGGTGGCCACGGTGATCGTGGCCACGCAGATGAAGCCACACGACAAGGTCGGCAGCGAGTTCTGGATCAGCGTCGCGATCCTCCTCGGCTCGTTCGTGTTCGCGATGCTCGTCCACCTCCTCCTGCGCAACCAGCGCCATACGCTCGAGGTCGTCGGGATCGAGATCCGGCGGCAACACAAGGAACTGGAGAAGCAGCCGCATGGCGTGGTGGCCAACCTGCTTCCCACGTTCGAGTTGCTTGAGCAGCGCTATCGAACGCAGCAGCGGATCCTCCAGGCGGTCGACTGGGTCGTGCTGGCGGGCGTGGCGCTGTCGGTGTTCTTCTTCTACCAGTTGAGCGGCCCGGCACGCCTCTGGGTCGACGCAATGCTGCTCGCCGCCACGTCCCCGTAGGTGCCCCGCGGCGCCTGGCCGACAGCGTGGACCCGCGGTTCGAGCTCGACCAGATCCGGCGGTACATCGCGTACCTCTAGAGACCCCAGGGCAGCTGCGAAACACCGTGCGAGACGCACGCCTTTCCTGTTCTGCGGCGCATCTTTCTCGCCAGGGGCTGAAGGTGCTGGGGTGCTGTGAGGCCAAGTCATCCAGGCGCGGCGGTTCCGCTTCCTGCCCAGAGACCGCGCTGGTGATGGAGTCAGGCGCAGGGGGGCGTCGACGGTCATGTTGCCGAGCCGCCTGATGCGCGGTGCGCGCCGGCTATGGAAAGCCGCCAGATGCCGACCCTAGAGTAGTGCGACGCCACGCATGGCGCCGCCCTTTGCGCGTAAGGCGCCTTGGGCGTGTGATGTGCAGGGAAAGCCTGATGGCCCAGATCGCTTTCTGCGTCTACGCGAGCAGACGTGAGGCGCTGGAGCCCCGCCTGCCGGCCTAGACTGACACGATTCCTGTTCCCGAGCGCTCCCATGACCACGCCAGCCGTCGAGTTCGTTTCCCACGGCACGAAGCTCCTTCTCATCTACCGGCCCCGGGACGGCGTTTTCTGGATCCACAAGGCACTCGGGCAGAACGAGTCAATCGACATCAAGAAGACGTTCTTTGTGACCTCCGCTGACCTTGCGCGCCGGTGGCCGAAGGGAGATCCGGACGGCTGGAATGACGACGCGCTCATGGAGGTGGCCTTCGTGGTCGCGACCGCGAGGGGCAACTACTTCGTCTTCAAGCCGGAGGTCGTCCAGGTCGAAGTTCCTGTTCTGGTGGCACGCGATGCCAAGCCGACGTGGAAGTGGTTCACCGCCGAGGAGAAGGTGTCTGTCGTCAAGTTGCTCGCTGATCTCCGGCCCACCCGGATCGTGATCGGCGGCGACGCCGCGGATGCGATTCCCGTCGCCGAGTACGAAGCGATGGTCGCTCAGTTCCCGTCGCCATACGAGCTGAAGCGCTACGTGCAGTCCCGGCTCTCGGTCGTGTTCCGTGAGCTGAGCGATGCGACGGTCGATGCCGAGGCAATGCTGCGCAGGTATGTGGCGAAGAAGGTCACGGCCGAGCCGCAGAACCTGATCGAGTCGTTCCGCGATATGGAGGTGTCGAAGTTCGAGTTCCTGCACGAGAAACTGGCGGCGATGCTCAAGGAGGAGCGGGGATATCCAGAGCTGCACTGGCAGGCGCAGATCCTTGACATCGTGCGCCTCCTGAATCCGAAGTACGTCGCCGTACTTCCGTCCGTCACCATCCGGGACTCGATCACCGGCGGGCGTCGCCAACTCGACTTCCTGCTGGTGGATGTCGACGGCAACGTCGACGTCATCGAGATCAAGCAGCCGTTCGATGCGAAGATCGTGTCCACGACCCGCTATCGGGACAACCACGTGCCGCATCGTGAGCTCGCGGGCACGGTCACGCAGATCGAGAAGTATCTTTTCCACCTCAAGCGCTGGGGTACCGTGGGAGAGGACAAGCTAACGGAACGCTACCGGCAGAAACTTCCGTCCGGCTTACGGATCCGGATCGTCAGTCCGTCCGGCTTGATCATCATGGGCCGTGACCACGATCTGACACCTGACCAGAAGGCGGACTTCGAAGTGTTCAGGCGTCAGAACAAGAACATCGTCGATGTCATCACCTACGACGATTTGCTGCGGCGGCTGAAGCGGGTGATCGAACAGCTCAAGGCTCGAAGGTAACGATCGAGGGAACGCGGGCATCTGCCGGCGTTGTCAGCCAGGGCGTGCCCCTCTCCGCGGGGCCGGGCTGTTGCGCTTCGGGTTGAGCCACGGGCTGGCGCCCGCGTCTCGCCCCTGACGGGCTGCCATCCCTCACGCGGTCGCTCGCGTGATGTCAGCGATTCCGAGGTGGGGACCCCAAGTGCCTGCGCCTGCTGTATGCCGGCACGGTTTCGTCGCGCGAGGCACTGGACTCGCTGCCGACCCCTCGTCGCACCGTCCGGTCCCCCGGTAGGAAAAGCGCCGAACTCGAAGGGCGGCGCGCACGGGTTGACGAGCGACCACCGAGTGGGAGCCTGATCTCCAGGCGAAGTAAGCGGACTGGCGGACTGGCTACCGAGCCGGCAGATGAGTGCCGCTCTGGGGGCCGTCCACCGGCGGAGCTTCGCCTTCGAATGGAGACGATCATGGAGATCCGGTTCACTGACGCACATGGCTTCGACCGTGGGTCCGACGGTGCAGACATGGCAGCAGTCCTGTTTACGCGGACGGAGGTGGAAGCGGGCCTGGTGGGCAGCGCGGTGGAGCGGCTGATGCTCTTCAGCGACGATGCCAGGCAGGTGCGTCGATTCGCGGGACGAGTAATCCTTGTGTTCAGCGGGTACGACCAGGACCCGCGCCCGCTCGCGCGGATTCCCGAATGCGTTCGCTTCTTCCGCCGGCTCGACGAGCACTGGTCCTACTGGCTCCACTTCCTCGTGCCGGATCCGGAGGTGATCCGGCTCGCGCTGCTGCTCAGGCTGGACGTGGACGTCCGGATGCAGCGAGGGCTGCAGGTCGGCTACGGCTTGCGCCGGCCTTCGCAGCTGGCCGAGGTGCTGCATCGTTGGTTCGGCGCCATGAACGCGTTGCACGATATGCACGGCATCGGCGACGCTTTCAACGAATCGCGGTCGCGAGCGGTCATGGCGGCGCTCGAAGGATGGATGTGAGCGAACGGCTCACTCTCCCGGGGGCGTTCATGTCCTGCCCGGTACCGCACCGATACTCGGGCCTTCAGCACATCGTGTTCGGACGAACGCGCGTCGCCCAGACGCGCAATTGCAGGGAGAAAACCATGGCAAGAGACGACGCCGAGGACAACGGGGGTTCCGTCGCGCTGTACTGGGATTTCGAGAACCTCCACGCGGGACTCGCCGAGGAGAAGTTCGGGGAGGGCTTCTACGGCAAGCCGGACTCGCGCTTCAAGGTGCAGGAGCCGCTGGTCGACATCCAGGCCATCGTCGAACTGGGCGCATCGTTCGGACCCATCGCGATCAACCGTGCCTACTGCAACTGGCAGTACTACGGCCGCTATCGCGACGCGCTGCTGCAGAGCGCGGTGGAGCTGATCCAGCTCTTCCCGCCCGGTTCGTCGGCGAAGAACGGCGCCGACATCAAGCTCTGCCTCGATGCGACCGAGGACATCGGACGCTTCGCCCACATCGGCACGGTGCTGATCATCGGCGGCGACAGCGACTTCATGCCGGTGGCGCAGAAGATCAAGGCAGCCGGGCGCAAGCTGATCGGGGTCGGAACGCGGCGGGCGACGAACCGGCACTGGGCCAAGAGCTGCCACGAGTTTCGCTACTACGAGAACCTGGTCGAGGGGCAACCCCTGGAAGCCGTGCCTGTCGCCGAAGCCGGCGCTGACAGCACGGCTGCGCCTGCGGTGGTCGATCGTGCGGGCGACATGCTGCGTCGTGCGGTGCGGCTGCTGGCGGAGACCAAGGGCGACGCGTGGGTGCACAAGGGGGCGATCTGGCCGATGATCAAGCGCCTCGACCCGACCTTCGACACGAAGGACCACGGGCATGCGAGCTTCTCGGACATGGTCAAGGCGCTGGACGCTGTCGTCGAGGTCAGGAAGGGCGTGAAGGACCACGAGGTGCGGCTGCGCTAGCACCAACGATCAGCCCGTCTTCGCCGAGGTGCCATCGCCCGGTTCGAAGCCTGCAGGGTGCTGGCCGGTTCGCCGGGGCCCAGGGCCACCCAGGTACGCCGCTGCGGCCCTCAGCCTGGCATGCCCGGCCGTCCTGGAGACGACCAGCCGTGCGGCGCGATCCTGTGCCGGATCGGCGCTGCCGCCCCCGCACACCGGAGCCGGCTCGCCGGCGATTTCCTCGTAGATGGCCTGCAGCCTGCCGTGCCGCAGGCCATGCATCGTCACACCGCGTCCGCCACCCGTGAAACCGAACTTGCGCATGGCGTAGTCGAGCCGGCGCAGGTTGCTCTTCAGGCTGTGCGCTGGGTCTCCCATGTGGGCATCGCGGCTGCCGGCCAGGGCCCGGGCTTTGGCCACGGCGTCGCGCTGCTCCTGCGTCTGAACGGGCAGCCAGCGGACGCGACCGCCCTTGCCCTTGATCCGAACATACACGTCGGCACGCCCGGATCCCTCGCTCAACCCGGTGAAGGCGAACGGCACGACATCCTGGAAGGGGCGGAATGTGACGGACTCCTTGCGCCGAAGCGCGAGCGCGTCCATGAGGCGCATGGACGCGGCGATCCGCGCATCGAAGGATTCGACTTGCGCGAGTGCGGCGTCCACGTCGACGCCATGCGCCGCCCAGCTCTTGTCGCGTTGCGCGTTCTCGTGGCGCTGGAACTCCGACGGGACGAGGCCGTAGTGCTCCGGCTTGCGAATGAAGCCCGGCTTTCCCATCCATGAGGCGAGGCCGCGCAGGAAGCTCAGGTAGGTCTGGATGGTGGCCGGCGCCAGTTGCTCCCGCTGCCAGACTTGCACCATTGCCTGCACATGCTTCTGTCCGAGGTTGCGCGGATCCGGAAGGCTCGGGAAGCCGGCCTTGCGACCGAGGTCACGGAAGAACCGGCGCAGGAAATTCGCGCGCTCCTGCCGCGTCTTGTGCGAGACCGTCTTCTCGAGGGCGGTGTGGCGAGCGTTGAAGAGCTCGAGCAGGACCTCCAGCACCCGCATCGGATCGACCCGTCCGGGGCGAAGGCCCCCAAGGATGTCCTGCGGCGAACGGCCGGCCCAGGACTGGCGTCGCCGAGGTTGCTGGGCGTGGATGCGTCCGAGGCCTGCCGCCTCCTTTGGAGGCTTGCGACACGGCGGACGTTGGGAAGCCTTCGGCATGGCCGAGTCCTTTCAGGAGGAAGGGCGCACAGCCCGATCTGCGCGCCCGCGGACCTTGAATAGCGCGGCGCCCGACGACGCCTCCATCGCGGGGCGGTGGTCTTCATGCGGTGCGACCTGCGCCCGACCACCGTGGCGCAAGTGAGGCCGGTCGCTGGCCATGCATGGAGATGAAGCATGGCCTGTTGCGAGCGGCCGCCACTGACTCGTGCAACCCATCGATTCGCCGGTCTGTCGTAAAAATGGAACCTGGTGATCCGAGCCCACGCGTGCACTTCTGCAGCGGTGGACCTTCTTGACCCTGCTGCCTTGGAGGCAGCGAGAGGTCGGGCGTCGAGGTCATGCCTCGCGCCCTGCTGGTGGATCAGACCCGAAGTGCAGCGCCAGCTGCTCGCATGGGTCCGTCCCTGACCGGAAGTCCAGGACGGTGACGAGCGGATGAGCGAGGACGCACGGGGAGCCTCAGTGAGGCAAGCACGCCGTGGGCTGCGCTGATGCGCGTGCTCAAGGGCTGGCGGGAACGGCGCTCGGCATCGGGTGCCGCGCGTTCGGTTCGGTCGATCTCGGCGCGCTTCTGGAGCGCCCGGCGGATATCGCCGGCGATGGCCGAGGTGATCACTGCATCGAAGGACCTCGATGGCTGCCCTCTCTGGGAGGGCACCTGCGCCGGTTCGGGCCCGGCGCATGGAGGGCAGGTGACGTCTGCTGCGCCGCTGTAGCTCCTGGAGGAGCGGGACAGGGGGCCCTCGGGGAGCCTTCAGTGGACAGGAATGGATCAGGGATGACAAGGAGGCGCGTCGCAAGGTCGGCGCTTCGGGGTGCTGTTGAGCGCGGCACTTGACAGCGTGCGACGCTGTGGTGAGGGCCATCTATTGCATCAATGATGCGGAGAGCGAGCATTCGCGCGGGGTTGACGTGCTTGCAACCTGCCTCTGGTTGCGGAAGCGGTTCCACGCCGAGCATGCGCGGCCGTCGCTGGACCGCGCGCTGACCTCGCACCGCCATGGACACCGCCTGGTGTTCATCGTCACCCTGGTGTGAGTCCAGACCGCCGGGGCGGCCGTACGAAACGTCACTGATCTCATGGACGCAGCCGAGCACCTGGCGGCTGACAGTCCGGCGTGGCTGGTGTCGAAATGGCGCCTGAACCGCGCTGCGTTGCGAGTGGCCCCGATCACCAGTCTCGAAGATGCTGTCTCCGACCTGACCCTAGGAGCGTGCAGTGGAGATGATCGTCCGTGCGGTCGATGTCGGCTCCGGCAACACCAAGTTCGTGAACGGCGTAGCAGGCAGCGAGATTCGATGTGCGAGCTTTGCCTCGGTCGCCTACCCGTCAACCGGCGAGTCGTCGACCGCGACGACGGACCGGCGGCGGACGGTCTGCATTCCGGTCGGTCCCCTGTTCTACGAGGTCGGGCCGGACGTCGTTCTTGCTGCCGATACCTTCCGCGCGAAGCAACTGCACGACGACTACACCGACTCGCCGGAGTACATGGCCCTGCTGCGGGGCGCGCTATCGATGATGAAGGTCCCGCGCATCGACCTTCTGGTCGTCGGCCTTCCCGTGGCGCTGCTCAGCCTGAAGAAGACGTCCCTCGAAAGGTCCATGATGGGAAGTCATCAGCTCGGCGGTTCCAGGTCCCTGGTCGTGCACAAGGCGCTGGCCGTCGCACAGCCGCAGGGTGCCTTGGTCCACTATGCGGCGGAACACAAGCGGATGGAGACCATCGGCGCGGAGCAAAGCCTGGTCATCGATCCGGGATCGCGGACCTTCGACTGGCTGGTCTGCCGAGGAATGCGCTTGGTTCAGAAGCAGTCCCACTCGATCAACAGGGGCATGTCCGACGTGTTGCGGCTAATCGCGGTGGAGATCTCGAGGGACATTGGTGCGCCGTATCGCGACTATGACGCGATCGACGTGGCGCTGCGAACCGGCAGGGCACCAGTCATCTTTCAGAAGCCCTATGACATGAAGCGGCACCTGCCTCTGGCGGAGAGCGTGGCGCATCAGGCGGTGTCGACGATGCGGCAGTGGATCGAGACGCCGGAGAGCCTCCAGAACATCATCCTGGTGGGCGGAGGAGCGTTCCTGTTCAGGAAGGCGGTGAAGGCGGCGTTCCCGAAGCACCGGATCCATGAGGTGAAGGAGCCGCTGTTCGCGAATGTGCGTGGCTTTCAGCTGGCAGGCCAGAACTACGCGATGTCGATGGGCACGCAGGGTGCCGCGTCCGAAGGTGACCCGGCGTGAATGACTCCTCGTCCGGCGTGCCGAAGGCCATCCGGCTTGTCTTCGAACTGGCACGAGCAGACAACCCACGACTGTTCGACGAACTGAGCCAGTTTCCACAGGGGGCGAAGCGAGTCAATCGCCTTCGGGTGCTTGCGTACGATGGACTGCTCGTTCAGCACGGAGTCTTCGCGCTTGAGGGCACGCTCGCCGATAGGAAGGGCCCCCCTGCCAGGGAGATGATGCGGCGAGGCCGCCTTACCAATCAGCTCTTCGAGCCCGGCCTGAGTGAATAGCATCGCTGACGGTGGACTGAACGACCGAGGCGAGCGGCACCCATTCGAGGCGACATTGAGAAGATAAAGCCCGCGGGGGGAAGGCGCGCCGAAGTGACGGCTCCTATTCGATGCACGCATCGCCTGCGAGGGCATCGGGTGATTGCCCTGTCGTTCAGAGGGTTCCCGGCACATGCCGCTGGTAGAAGCCGGTTGTCAGCACAGGCATTCCCATGGCCGCCATCGCAGCCTCGTTCATCGCATGCATGGTCATGGTGGCCCTTGTCAGGGCGGCCAGATAGCCCGGACCATCGGCGACGCGGTAGCCCGGCACCAGATCGTCGAGGCGAGGCCTTCCGAAGTTGCAGCACAGGAAGTACACCGCCGTCGGCTCGAGTCCGTGAATCAGCAGACCAGCGTCGTCGAGTGACCAGGCACCTGACGCAAGCGTGGCGGTTCCGGTGGTTCCTCCGTCAACCGCCAGCATGCCGGGTCCGGCATGCATGACGATCACCAGTTCATCTACCGACTGAAGCAAGCCCACGGTCAAGGCGATGGCCATGCGGGTTCCCTGCGTCAGACGGTATCGAGGTCGCGTCGGATGCGTTCGCTCAAACTCCATCTGCAAAGCGACGTTCGGCGCCTGTGCCGTGTCGCTGAACGCGTTCAGCACGCCATTCGGGCCGATGTTGGCGATGCCGTGCGCCTTGCGGCGGTCGGTCGCCATGCTGTAGAGCACGAGTCGCATTTTGGAACCTCCCCGGCAGGCCTCGGCAGAGCTCTCCGACGGGCCAGCGATGCGAACCGATCGTAGTGCGCCGACCGCCTCCCGTAGCCGAAATCGAAGCGGGCTTATTCCGCCTTGGATTTGGCAACGAACTTGCCAAGGACCAGGCTCGCCTTCGGGTTGGCAAAGGCCGCCGCCGCGCCGAAAGCGCGATGTACTTCCCCTGACATACCAGCGGCAATGGGAACCTCATCGCGCTCAGCAACCGTGCCTGCCGCAGCCCCTTCGCCCGGGCGCCGGTCGGCCACAAGTGCATCCGCTCGGCCGACCGGCCCGAGCGGCAGCGAGCCCGGCACCGAACTCATCGAGAATCGCGACCAGCTGCTCCAGCGTTGCTCCTGGCCAGGTCGCACACTGCAGCGCGATCTGGCTGCCTCCGCCGCACCATGCGTCGGCTGCGGCATGCGGGTTTCTTGATGCAAGGCGAAATGACACGAACGCGATTCCCACGGGCAAAGGTCATCTTCCTGCCGGTTGGGGCCGAGCCCTTCCTGCCGCGCGCGCCGGCCCAGGGCACTGTTCTTGGCGTCGTGCAGCGCGGCATGCTCACCGGCGCCCTGGTGAAGCTCGACGACGGCACTTACGTCCAGGTCAACGGCGATTTCGTCGAGCCGCTCAACGCGTCGAGCGTCGAACACGCGATCCGCGTCGCCAATCGCCTGAACCGCGTGCACGCGCCCGCGTCGCACCCGACGATCGTCGTGAAGCGACGACGTGTGATCGATCCCTCGCTCAGACGATGAGGCGCGCAGCACGGCGGCTGATGGCCGATGTGCCTAAAGTCCAATGACATGCAGCGGCGCTGCGCGGTACAAACTCGACGCTGGTAGTTGGTGCGGGCGTCAGGACAGATTCCAACGACCCACCCCGCGTGCTTCACCGCCAGCCGGCTCCTAGCCGGCTGGCGGTCTTCTTTGCACCAGCGCCCGCTCCGCGCCGTTGCTACCGGTTGGCTGAAGTGCCCCGGATCTCACCCTCCTGCCGAAGCGAACGCTCAGCGAAGCTGGGCGCATAGTCCTTCAGTGTCGCTTCCACTTTCACCATTGCCTCGTTCAGCGGCGGAGGCGCGCCCGTGCATCATGAGGGTCAGTACACGGTGTGCCGTTCGGGATGGTGCAGAACGCGTGCTTCCAGTCCGTCGAGGACGCGTACCTGTGGATGATCAGCCCTTCGCTTCCGCGGAGGCGGCGATCCTGGGAGCTTGACGTCGCGTGTGCCGCCGCTCGCGGGTCTGGACGCACCTTTGAGACGTGAGCCGACGTGACTGTGCATCACGCGACCGAGTTCTTTCGCATCACTTGTCCGGGACAAAGTCTCGTCATGGCATCGCGCCCGTCTCCTTGATAGGCGCGGCAGACCAAGCGGTGCCAGGGCCGTCGCACCGTCGCTGTTACGACTTCCTCAAAGACAATGGACGTGCGCCTGATGGCTCAGCGCGCGCCATGCGGTCGCTTGACGTCGCGGTCTTGCTTCTAGGTTCCAACATACGCTGCCAGGTGCCTTCCCGTCAGCGTCGACTTCGCCTTCACCAGCGCCGCCGGCGTGCCCTCGAACACCACCCGGCCGCCATCGTGGCCGGCACCGGGGCCGAGGTCGATCAGCCAGTCGGCGTGCGCCATCACCGCCTGGTGGTGCTCGACCACGATCACCGACTTGCCGGCGTCGACCAGGCGGTCGAGCAGCGCGAGCAGCTGCGCCACGTCGGCCAGGTGCAGGCCGCTGGTCGGCTCGTCGAGCACGTAGAGATCGCCCTTCTCCGTCATCGCCGCGGCCAGCTTCAGCCGCTGGCGCTCGCCGCCGGACAGCGTGGTCAGCGGCTGGCCGAGGCCGAGGTAACCCAGCCCCACGTCGGCCAGGCGCGTGAGCACCGCATGCGCGGCCGCCGTCTTCGCGGGGCCGCTGCCGAAGAAGTCGCTGGCTTCGTTCACCGACATCGCCAGCACCTGGGCGATGTCGCGCCCACCGAGCTTGTACGCGAGCACCGCGGGCTGGAAGCGCTTGCCCTCGCAGGCCTCGCAGGGCGTCTCGACGCTGGCCATCGGCCCCAGGTCGGTGAAGATCACGCCGGCGCCGTTGCACACCGGGCATGCGCCTTCGGAATTGGCGCTGAAGAGCGCCGCCTTCACGCCGTTGGCCTTCGCGAAGGCATTGCGGATCGGATCGAGCAGCCCGGTGTAGGTTGCCGGGTTGCTGCGCCGCGAGCCGCGGATCGCGGTCTGGTCGATGACCACCGCGCCGGCCGAGGCCGGCATCGAGCCATGGATCAGCGAGCTCTTGCCCGAGCCGGCGACGCCGGTCACGACCACCAGCACGCCGAGCGGGATGTCGACGTTCACCTGCTTCAGGTTGTGCGTCGACGCGCCGCGGATCTTGAGCGTGCCGCGGGCCTGTCGCACCGTCTTCTTCAGCGCGGCGCGGTCGCCGAAGTGGCGGCCCGTCAGCGTGCCGCTCAGGCGCAGCCCGTGCACCGGGCCCTCGTAGCAGACGCTGCCGCCGCCCGCGCCCGCGCCAGGCCCGAGGTCGACGACGTGGTCGGCGATGGCGATGGCCTCCGGCTTGTGCTCGACCACCAGCACCGTGTTGCCCTTGTCGCGCAGCCGCAGCAGCAGTTCGTTCATGCGCTGGATGTCGTGCGGATGCAGCCCGATCGTCGGCTCGTCGAAGACGTAGGTCACATCGGTCAGCGAGGAGCCGAGGTGGCGGATCATCTTCGTGCGCTGCGACTCCCCGCCGGACAGCGTGCCGGTCGGCCGGTCCAGCGACAGGTAGCCCAGCCCGATCTCGACGAAGGAGTCCAGCGTGTGCTGGAGCGCCTTCAGCAGCGGCGCGACGGCAGGCGCCTTCAGCGTGCGCACCCAGTCGGCGAGGTCGGTGATCTGCATCGCGCAGGCGTCGGCGATGTTGAGCCGGCCGATCTTCGACGAGCGCGCGGCTTCCGACAGCCGCGTGCCCTGGCATTCGGGGCAGGTGCTGAACGCCACCGCGCGCTCGACGAAGGCGCGGATGTGCGGCTGCAATGACTCCACGTCCTTCGAGAGATAGGACTTCTGGATCGACGGGATCAGGCCGGCATAGGTCAGGTTGATGCCGTCGACCTTGATCTTGGTCGGCTCCTTGTGCAGCAGGTCGTGCAGCTCGCGCTTGGTGTACCTGGCGATCGGCTTGTCGGGGTCGAAGAAGCCGCAGCCGCGGAAGATGCGGCCGTACCAGCCGTCCATGCTGTAGCCGGGAATGGTGATCGCGCCCTCGTTGATCGACTTCGCGGCGTCGTAGAGCTGCGTCAGGTCGATGTCGCTGACCGCGCCCATGCCTTCGCAGCGCGGGCACATGCCGCCGGTGCGCGAGAAGGTCTGCTTCACCGCCTTCTGGCTGCTGCCCTTCTCGACGGTGATCACGCCGGTGGCCTGCACCGAGGGCACGTTGAACGCAAACGCGCTCGGCGGCCCGATGTGCGGCGTGCCCAGGCGGCTGAACAGGATGCGCAGCATCGCGTTGGCATCGGTCGCGGTGCCGACGGTGGAGCGCACGTTCGCGCCCATGCGTTCCTGGTCGACGATGATCGCCGTCGTCAGCCCGTCCAGCACGTCGACCTCGGGCCGCGCGAGGGCCGGCATGAAGCCCTGCACGAAGGCGCTGTAGGTCTCGTTGATCAGCCGCTGCGATTCGGCCGCGATGGTGCCGAAGACCAGCGAGCTCTTGCCCGAGCCCGACACGCCGGTGAACACCGTCAGCCGGCGCTTGGGCAGCTCGAGGCTGATGTCCTTCAGGTTGTTCACGCGCGCGCCCTGCACGCGGATGCGGTCGTGGCGGTCGGCCTCGGGCAGCGGCGCCGCCTCCGGTTTCGTGGCAGTCGTCGCCCTGGTCGCTTTCATGCCGTTTGCGGTCGAAGCCTTGCTCATCGTCTTCCCTGTGCTTGTCGGACCCGGGGCGAGTGTGCAACGGAGTGGCGGCCGCATCCGCCGGCGCGGTGGTTCAGTGCAGTGCCTGCACGACTATGTCGTGGAAGCCCCGCTGCAGCTCGAGCTCGACCGGCGAGAACACCAGCTGCGCAAACAGCGCGAAGACCACCTGCTCGCGCGGATCGATGCGGAAGTAGGTGTTGTAGCCGCCGCTCCAGCCGTAGGTGCCGGGCGTGCCGGGCCAGGCGGCGGGATCGTCCTTGCGGATCGCGACGCCCAACCCGAAGGCGTGGCCGGGCAGGAAGGGCAGCGGGATGCTGTGAACCTGCGGTGTGGTCATCAGCTCGACCGATTGGCGGCTCAGGATGCGCACGCTGTCGAGCTCGCCGCCGTTGAGCAGCATCTGGCAGAAGCGCAGGTAGTCGGTCGGCGTGCCGTAGAGGTTGCCGGCCGCCGAGAGGAAACGCGGCGGCATCGGATCGAGCGGCACGCGCACCAGGCCCCGGCCCGGCCTCAGCGCATACGGCGATACGACGCGGCCACGCTTGGCTTCCGGCACCGTGAAGAAGGTGTCGGTCATGCCCAGTGGCCGGAAGATCTGTTCGTGCAGCGCGACGTCCAGCGTCTGGCCGGTGATCACCTCGATGATGCGGCCGAGCACGATGGTCGCCGGGCCGTAGCGGAAGTCCGTGCCCGGCTGCGCATCGAGCGGCAGCGCGGCGAGGTGGGTCACGTACTGGTCGAGCGTGTCAGCCTGGTGCGGCGGCAGCGCCTTGGCGGCCTCGCGCTGCAGGCGGGCCGCCGCCGTGTCGCGCGGCGGCAGGCCGACGAAGCCGGCACGGTGCGTCAACAGGTCGCCGATCGTGATCGGCCGCAGCGCCGCCACGAGCTCGTACTGGCCGGGCGAGCCCGGGCGGTCCACCGCGACCCTCAGGTCCGAGAACGCGGGCAGGAACCTGGCCACCGGGTCGGACAGGCGCAGCAGCCCGCGCTCCATCAGCTGCAGCGCGGCAACGGTCGCGATCGGCTTGCTCATCGATTGCAGGTGGAACAGGTCGTCGACGCGTATCGCGCGCCGGCTCTCCAGGTCTGCGAAGCCGTGCGCCGACAGCAGCACGATGCGGCCGCGGCGCGCGACCAGCGCCACCGTGCCCGCGACCTTGCCCTCCTGCTGCATGCGCTCGAGGAACGTGGCGATACGGGTCCGCTGCGCGGTCGACAGGCCCCCCATCGCGGGCCGCTCCATCGGCAAGGGCTGCACGGGTGGCGCGGTCGTGCAGGCCGCGCACAGGGCGAACAGACCGACGGCGCAGGGCACCAGCCTCATGGCATCGCAGCGGCTTCGCTCAGTGGCCGACGATCGCGCTTCGCATCTGACGCAGAACCTTCAAGGCTTCAGCGCGTTCGGCCGCGGGCACCTTGAACTTGTCGAGCGACCGGGCGATGTCATCGATCAGCGCATCGAACTCGTCGTCGCGGATCCGCATGCCGTCGTGCGCCTCGGCCATGTTGCGGCCGCGATAGACGCACGGCCCGCCCGAGCGTTCGCAGAGCAGTTCCTCCAGCCGTTCCTTCAGGCCGGGGGCGTCGGCATGGCGGAAGCGCTGGCTGATGCGCGGGTCGGTGGCGATGTTGCGGACCGCGTCGTCGACGATGGCCGCGATGGTGGCGCGGCCGCCGACGCGCTGGTACAGGCTGGTGTCGGACGGGGGCCGCACCGGCGCCGGCGAGCATGCGCCCAGAACGCAGGTCAACAAGGCGATCCCGAACATCGGGCCCGGGAGACGGAGTCGGCTCATGTCGGCGCGATGATACGGGCGGCCCTCGGCGGGCGCATTCCCACGCGAAAGCTGCCTACACTGGCCGGCGACGACGCATGAAAGTTTTCGTCTCGCACTCGCACGACCAAGCCGACGATGCCGACGAACTGGCGCTGGCGTTGCGCGCGGCCGGGCATCACGCGGTGCTCGACCGCGACGTGGTGGCGCCCGGCGGCGAGTTTCACGCCCGCCTGCGCCTCGAGCTGCAGTCGAGCGACCTGGCGCTCTTCATGGTGACGCCGGACGCGATGCGCAAGCCCTTCGTGCGCAGCGAGATCGAGTTCGCGCGCGACCGCTGGCCCAGCCCGGTCGATCGGGTGCTGCCGGTGATGTGGCATGACACGCCTCTGGCGGACATTCCGAATTACCTGAAGACGGTGAGCGTGCGCAAGCCGGTGGGCCACAAGGTGGCGGAGGTGGTCGCGTGGGTGGATGCGATCGCGGCGCGGCAGGCCGCGGCCGTCCCGTCGGCACCGCCTGCGCCGCCACCCGCGCCGCCGCCGTCGCGCGGGTGGCGCGCCGCGGCGGTGGCGGGCAGCGTCGCCGCAGTCGGCCTGGTCGCCTGGGCCGCGTGGACCCGCGTTGCCGAACCGGCACCCTGCCTGATGCGTCTGAGCGTGCTCACCGCGCCGGAGGCACCGAGCTCGGTCGACTTTCCGACGCTGGCCAGCCGCCGTTCCTTCCTGTTCTCCGGCGGCGTGGCGCTGCCCGACTTCGTGGGATTGACCCGTGCGCCCGACCCCTGGACGCTGCAACTCGTGCTGCCCGACGGCCGTCTCGGCGCGACGTTTCAGTTCGCCGGCTGTCCGACCACGCCAATGGACAAGGACGATGGCCACGGAACCCGCATCCGACTCGAACCGCGCCGGTGAGCCCGGCCGCCGGTGCGGGAGCCGCTCTGGTGTCGGCTCCGTTGTCCGCCCTGGTGTCCGCCTGCTCGCGCTGGCGGCCATCGCCGCCCTGCTGTGCGGCACGTGGCCGCTGCCGGTCGCGGCGCAGACCACGCTGCGCGGGCAGGTCACCGACCGCACCACCGGCCAGGGCGTGATCGGCGCGCAGATCGAGCTTCGGCGTGGTGCCACGGTGCTGCAGACCGCCGCCAGCGGCGATCAGGGCCGCTGGCAGATGTCGGTGGATGTCGGCGGCGGCGCACAGGCGCAGAACTTCAAGCTGGTGGTCACGAACCGGCTGTACGCCGAAGCCACGCCCGATGTCGTCGTGGCCTCGGGTGCCGCGCTGCAGCCGGTGATCGACGTGGCGCTGGTGCGGCTATCGGTGGCCGACTGCCTGCCGCGCCTGGCCCGGCCGCGCCGCGTCGTCGTCACCCACTTCCTGCCACCGGCCCAGGCCGACGGCGCAGGCTCGTTTGCCGAACGGGTGGCCGGCACCTTGCGCCAGCAGCTGGTCTTCCTGGAGCGGTCGGGCCTGGCCGATGCGCTGCAGCACACGGTGGTGGCCTGCGCGCAGATCGACGACAGCGAGAACCTCGCGGCGCTGGCGCGCGAGCTCAAGGCCGATGCGCTGATGGGCGGCCAGATCGCGCAGACACCACCACCGCCGGCCGCGCGCTACACCGTGACGATGCGGCTGCGCGACGCCCACGGCTGTTCGACTCGAAGGAGCCGATCCGCAGCCCCGGCGTCGACCTGGACGACCCGACGATCGCGCGGCTGGCGCCCGATGCGCTGGCGGGCGTCGTGCAGGGCCTCGTCGCCGGCCACGTGAAGGAGCGGCGTTATGCCGAGTGCGTTCAGCTGGCCAATGTGGCGTTGAACGCGCTGCCCCGCAGCGCCACATCGGCATTGCAGGCGCAGCGCGACGACTGCCTGCGTCAGCAGCCGGCGCAGCAACTGACGCGGGGTGGGCGGTGAACGCGCGGCGCCGGCGCGTTTCGTGGCCGTCGGCCGCGCTGGGTGTGTTGTGGGTGCTGCTCGCCATGGCGTGCTGGCCGCGCGCCGCGCAGGCCGGCATGGAGCTCGACAGCGTCGAGCAGCTGCGGCTGCTCGGCAAGGGCGTGAGCCCGCCGAAGGTGATCGACGGCGCGCGATTCCGTGTCGCCGTGTTCGCTTTCGAGGACCGCGACGGGCTCGGGCTGAGCGAGCCGCTCGCCACGCTCGTCGCCCAGCAGGTGCTGCTCGGGTCGAAGGTGTCGTCCCTGGGCGTGCTGCGCTTCTCCGACCCGATGTCGCCGGCGGCCGAAGCCGTCGACCCGAACGCTGGCTACTTCGAGCGCATCGACAAGCTGGCCGCGGCGCAGTCGGTGACGCTGTCGCTGTGGGGCACGGTGCGCCGCGAGGGTGACGATGCCCTGGTGGTGGACACCTACCTTCAGCTGCCGGCCGAGACCGTGGCGCTGGGCCTGCAGTTGCGACAGAGACTGCCGCAGGCGACCTGGCCCGACGGCCCGCCGCTGCTGGCCCGAGTGGGCGGTGACCGCGTGCTGCTGCAGCGGCTGCGCGTCGCGCCCGCAGACGCCAACGCCATCCGTGCTGCGGCCACCCGGGCCACCGAGTTGCGCGAGCGGGCCGAACCGCAGGCGCCGGTGGTGGCGACCTTGCCGCGCCAGCGCATCTATGCCGTGCTGCAGCAGATCGCTGGTTGGTCACGGGTGTTCGTGGCGGGCCAGTCGTTGTGGCTGCGGCCGCCGGACGAGGCGTGCCGCGAGCGCTGCGCGCCGCTGCTGGACAGCGGCCGCTTCGTCTCAGCATTGATGCGCTTCATCGAACGGCGCGAACCCATCGCAGCGGCCGCCACCATGTCGCGGGAGGCGCAGATCTTCGCGCTGCAGACGCGCGCGCTCGCGCTGCTGGATCGCCGCCGGCCGGGTGGCGACCCGATCGGGCCGCCGAAGGAGGCGCAGGCGGTGCTCGAGCCCCTGCTGGAGTCGAACGACGGCGTGCCGCCGCCGTTCATCGCCGGCAGCGCGAACCTGCTGCTGCTGGCCCGCGTCTCGTTGGCCCTGCGCGAATCCGCCCTTCGCACCGGCGGCGAGGCCTACGACCAATGGCGCGTGCAGCGCGAGGCGTGGTTGCCGATCGCTTTCGAAGCCGCCGAGGCGCTGCAGCACGAGCCGCAGAACCTGGAACTGCTGCACAACCTGGCCGTGCTGTTCCGCCTGGGCGGGCTGGAGGAGCGGGCGCAGCTGGCGCGCCAGCTGCTCGACCAGGCGCGCAGCGCCAGCCGGCTCGGCACGCTGCGCTGACGCTGTCTTGCCGGCCTGCGCACGCGGCCCGCAGGACGGGTCCGGACCCCGCGCCCGTGCTACAGTTTTTTCCGAAGGAGATGGCATTCCTCCTTGAACCGCCGGCGTCGATCGCCGGCTGATGATGCCTACGGTCGGTCCCCAGGGAGGACGCGTGGGTGTGGCGTCCTCCGGAAGTCATCGCAGAAAGGACGCCCATGCTTCCTGTTATCGCCATCAGCATCGGAGCCGCCCTCGGGGCGCTGCTGCGCTGGGTGCTCGCCAACCAGCTCAACGGCGTCTTTCCCCTGCTGCCCCCGGGCACGCTGGCGGCCAATCTGGTGGGCGGCTACCTGATCGGCATCGCGATGGCGTTCTTCGGCAGCCTTCCCGGCCTGCCGCCCGAGTGGCGCTTGTTCGCCATCACCGGCTTCCTCGGCGGGCTCACCACCTTCTCGACCTTCTCGGCCGAGGTGGTCACGCAGCTGATGGCCGGTCGTGTGGGCTGGGCGCTGGGCACAGTGGCGGTGCACGTCGCCGGCAGCGTCGCGATGACGCTGCTGGGCATCGGCACCGTCGCGCTGTTCCGCAATCTTCGCGTCGCAGGCGGCTGACCCTGCGAGGGGTCCTCGCCTCACGTCATCGGATCGAACATGAACTCCCGCAACTCCTGATCGCAGCGGCAGGCCTTCGCGATCTTCGCCGCCCATGCCACCGCGGCTTCCCGCGAAGGCAGTTCCAGGATCGTGTAGCCGCCCTCGAGCCGTCGCGTCTCGGGATAGGTACCCTCAACCACCGCGCCATTCGCCGACACCTTGACCGGCGCGACGTCCTCCCTGATGCCGCCGCCGAAGACATAGACGCCGGCCGCCTTGGCCGCTTCGATCACGGCGTGCGCGTCGTCGGACACGGCCTGGAAGTCCTGCTCGGCGACGACCATCGCGGAGCTGGGAAACGAGATCAGGTATTTCGCCATCGGTGGTCCTCCATGCGTGCGGCAGGGGCGCGGGACCCCGGCGTGCAGCGGGGTTGTATCACCAGCCTGCGGCCGCTCGGTGAAGCCGGTCGGGCCCGGGCGCACGCGCCACCCGGGCCATCGACGACTGCCGCATCACCAGCCGGCCGTCTCGCCATTCCCACCGATGCGTCGGCCGCAAGGCATCGAGGAACTCCTCGTCGTGCGACGCGACGATGAGCGCGCCTTCGAAACCCTGCAGCGCGCGCTGCAGGACCAGGGTCGTGTCGAGGTCGAGGTGATTGGTCGGCTCGTCGAGCAGCAGCAGACGGGCCGGTTCCTTGCGCCACAGCGCGCAGGCCAGCGCGGCCTTTAGGCGTTCGCCGGCGCTGAGCTGGCCCATCGGCAGCAGCACGCGCGCCGCGTCGAGGCGCAACTGCGCCAGGCGCGTGCGCAGCTCGCTGGCCGGCAGCGGGCAGTCCAGGGCGCGCAGGCCGTCGAGCAGCGACCGGTCGGGCGGCAGCAGGTCGCCGCCGTCCTGGTCGAGCGCGGCGGTGCGCACCTGCGTGGTTGCGCTGCCCTGCAGCGGCGCGAGCGCGCCGGCGATCACGCGCAGCAGCGTGCTCTTGCCGCAGCCGTTGGGGCCGGTCACCGCGACACGGATCGGCCCGGCGAGCGTGATGTCGGCGATCGGGCCGCCGACATGCGGCAGGCGCAGCCCCTGCAGGTCCAGCACCGGCTTGTCGGCCGGCACGCGGCTGGCGGGCAGCGCCAGGAAGATCGCCGGCGGCTGCGCGGCGCGCTCGGCGGCGGCGCGCACGGCATCGTGCACCGATTGGCGCTTGTCGGCATCGCGCTGCGCGTCGCGCGCGGCCGTGGCTTCGGCGGTTTCGCGCAGGCCGTTGATCACCATCGCGGGCAGGTTCGCGGTGCGCGCCAGCCGACGGCCGCGCGCCTGCCGCCGCTGCCGTGCTTCCTGGTCGCGCCGCAACCGGGCGAGCGTGGTCTCGCGCTGGGCGCGCGCATGCTGCAGGGCGGCCTGGGCGGCCGACTCGTCGCCGTCGCGCTGGGCCCGGTACAGCGCGTAGTTGCCGCCGTACAGCGTCAGCCCGCGCGGGCTCAGCTCGGCGATGCGGTCCACCACGCGCAGCAGCGACCGGTCGTGGCTGACGATCACCACGCCGCGCTCGGTGTGCTGCAGCCAGTGCATCAGCCAGCCCCGGGCCTCGGCGTCGAGGTGGTTGCTGGGCTCGTCGAGCACGATGACCTGCGCGTCGGTGGTCATCGCGCCGGCCAGCACCACGCGCATGCGCTCGCCGCCGCTCAGGCCCGCCATCGCATCGCCGGGCTGCAGGTCGGGCAGGCCCGCTTCGGTGAGGGCCTGCGCCACGCGGGCGGCGACATCCCATTGGCCATCGGCCAGCACCAGGTCGTCCGGCGTGGCGGTGCCGGCGGCGAGCCGCGCGACCGCGTCGAACACTGGCCCCAGCCCCATCGCGTCGCCGACGCTGCGCCGGTCCTGCGGCAGCAGCGGCGGCGCGACCAGGTGCACGCGCCCGCTGCGCAGCACGCTGCCGGTCACCGTGCCGACCGCCGGCGCGCGGCCCGCGACGATTTGCGCGAGCACGCTCTTGCCAACGCCGTTGCGGCCGACCAGCCCCAGGCGTTCGCGGCCGATCGACAGCTGCAGCGGCGCCTGCCACAACGGCCGGCCGTCGGGCAGGTGCCACTGCAGGTCGTGCAGATGGATGGAAGGGGAGGGAGGGGAAGCGGCGGCAGGCGCCGCGGGCGCGATGCGCCCGGTCGAGAACGATGACATGCAAGCTTTCCGTGCGAACGAAGACATGCCACGCCAAGTGAGCGTGGAACGGCATTCGGGGGAAGGCTTACATCCGCATGGGAATCGTGCTCGAGGTCGGTGAAGGGGCGCGATATTAGCGAGCGGTCCGCGGGGCGTCAACGCCTCTCGCGGTCGCTGCCTAGAGGCCCCCGCAGCGGTCGGCCGCGGACTGCTTGGCGATCTTCGCCGCCAGCTTGTTCAGGCAATCCTCGGTCTGGCTGCCGATCGCGATCCCGCGGGCCTGCGAGCGCGTCCGGATGGCCGCCAGCGCGGCGACCAGCCGATCCTTCTCCGGACGATCGGACCACGAGGGTTCCAGGTTGAGCATGTACAGGACGTTCAGGCGCCCGGTGGCACTCAACCGGTCCAGCGCCTGCCCTTCGAGCTGGGACAGCAGGGCCGAGATGGCCTCGCCGTCGTTCGCTCCGCGGATCTGGATCGCCAGGCTCTGGCCTGCCCCCACGCGGTCCTGCCGGCTGTCGGAGATCAGTTGCGCGACCAGCGCGTCGACCGCGCGCGGATTGCGCGCGGTCGACAGGCAGCTCTTGAATCGGCGCAGTGCATCGGCGCTCGGTGGCGGGGGGGCATTGCGCTCGAGTGCCGGCAACCAGAGCTCGACCGTGTGCTTGTCGAGATTGGCGAATCCGGTCAGACGGCGGATCGCCGGCGCGCGCTTCCACGGGGAGCCGACCCGCGCGGCCAGCGATGCGGCCTCGGCGGCCTGCGCGTCGTAGTAGTAGACGACCTGGCCGTTCTCGGCGAACTTGCTGGCTTCGACACGCTGGATTCCGGGTACGTCGTAACCCGCGTCGCACACCGACTGCGCCAGGCTGGCGGCCCAGAGTCGGTCGGACTCGGCGGCGATGTGCAGGTAGACGCTGCGCAGGCGGTAGGCCGGGTCGGCGCGCGTGGCGTCGAATGCCGGCACCACGGGCGCCGCGAGGGCGGCCATCGCCCGGCACGCCTCCGGCAGCACGCCATTGGCGCCGACTTGCGGATTGGCGGCGACGAAGCGCTCGTCCAGCAGCGCACGCACGGCATCCCGATCGCCGCGCTCGCATTGGAAGGAGGCCAGCGCCACCGTGTTCTCGTAACGCTGCTTCGCATCGATGCCCGGCTCGCGCAGGTTCTCGTCGGCCAATGCGATGGCGCGATCGATGTCCTCCGCCTTGCGGTCGGGCCGCCCGAACAGCACGCGGGCGAGCGCCCCATTGACCGCCATGCGCACGTCGCGCAAGGGCTGGATCGAGGCCCGGGCCGATTGCTCCTCGAATTCCGCCGAGGCGTCCGCGAGACTTTTCTTGACGGTTTCCAGCGATGCGATGGCCGCCGTGTAGCGATCCGGCTCGCGCGTGGCCGCGGCCGCCGCCGCGGCCAGCACGGCCCGGGTGGCATCGTCGGCCACGGCCACGCGCTGGCTCGTCGATTTCAAGGCCTGCGTCTTCGTGGCCAGGTCCTTTTCCACCACGGAGAGCTGCTCGGTGGCCTCGCGAATCCGCCACCCGAAGAACACGGTCGCCAGCACGGCGATCACGGCCACCACCAGCTGGATGCCGACCGCGAGGCGCGCATCGCGGGCCAGCTTGTGGATCCGCGAGCGGGCGTGCTGCCGCGCGGCCGCCGAAGGGTCGTTGCTCGGTTCGGTCGGGTTCATCGCCGCACCTCCACATAGGCCAGCACGGCACCCATCAGGCCGCCGCCGCACAGCAGGCTGCCGACCACCAGGGCCGCCCCGGCCAGCGGTCCCGAAACCATCTGGCCGATGGTGGCCACGGCGAGCCCGGTGACGATGAGCACCGGCGTGAGCTTCGCGACCACGCCGGTGTGGAAGCCGGGCCGCTGCGGCGCGGTGTCGTCGGGCCGTTTGCGGGGCACGGCGCCGCCACCTTCGTCGCGCACTTCGTCGTGCACTTCGCCGCGCACGTCGCCGCGCACGTCGCCGCGCACGTCGCTGCGCACGTCGCTGCGTTGTGCGCCGCCGTTCTCGTCCCCGCCAACGGTCCCACCCGCGTCGGCCGCTTCGCCGCCACTCTCGCCGCCACCTTCACCGCCGTCTCGACGCCGTCGCAAGGTCGTGATCAGCCGCGGCCAATCGGTGCACATGTGGATCGGCTCGGTGGGCAGCTCGACGCGCTGGATGCGATCGAGCCGGTACGGCAGGTCGACGGACTCGAGACGGGCGGGCAGGGCCTTGCCCTCCTTGCGCGCAAAGTACGCTTCGTCCTTGACCTCGTTCGAGGCGCGCGCCGCCGCGCTCCAGACGACGAGGATCGTCGGGGCCAGCACCATCGCGGCCTCGAGCTTGTCGTCCCAGTTCTCGCCCAGCGGCAGCTCGGCGTCCCACCAGACCTTGATCTGCTCGTCCTTGAGCCGGTCGATCATGTGCGTCACGCGGGCACGATCAGCGTGTGCGTAGGACACGAACACGTCGGACACCTTGAGCCTCCGGAAAGAGTTGCGCGAAGACTAGTGCCGACCTGCCGCTCTGTGAAGAGGCGCGGGCACCGCGGACGTGCATCAGGCCGCTTCGAGTGCGGACCGGATCCCGACTATTGAGGACGAACCCCGCGGCAACGGCTGAACTAGGTGTGGTCGCGGACCGGACCGGCACCTAGTCTTTCCCGCGAGGCCTGTCGCGCAGTGCGCAGGCGGCGCGTGCATGCCGCCGGGCATGCAAGGGGAGAGCCATGGCATACGGTATCGAGTTCCTTCGGCAGCGCCTGTCGCTGTGCCTGACCGAGCCCATCCAGCAGGCGCTGGCGTCGCAGTGCCTGCCCGATGGGCAGGGCCTCTTCGTCGATCGCATCGACGTGGGCCACCAGGTGGCGTTCTCCACCCCGCCCGGTGCGCCCGGCGCCGTCGAGGCCGCGCTGTCGATCCACATCCACGTCGTGTCGCTGGCCGAGCTGATAGCGCACCCGAACCAGTCGCCGCCCGAGCTGGGCACATCCGCCTCGTCCATCGTGCTGCGCGTGCGCCTGCAGGCCGACGGCACGATGCTGTCGGCGACCGCGATGCCGCCGGACCTGTCGGGCACGGGCATTCCCTCGCCGATCCGCGAGGACATCGCGCAGATCATCGCCAACGCGGCCAATGGCGCGCTGGGCCAGGCGGGCTTCGACCTGGCGCCGATGGCCGCGAGCTTCGGCCTGCCGGCCCCCACCGCGGCGCGCGTGGCGCTGACGGCCGATTCGATGGTGGTGGAGTTCGACCCCGCGGGGCCCCCGGGCCACCGGCTCGGCGACGGCCAGCAGTGGGGGCTGTTCATGGACGTGCAGCCGGTGCTGGACTTCGCGCTCGGCAAGCTGCCCCCGGTGCTGCGCGAGGGGCTGATCTCGACGTCCGCCGCCTGGGCCCCGGCCGGCACCACGCCGCGCGTGACCGCGGAAGTGCGGCTCGACATCGGCCTGTTCGTCTTCAAGCTGCCGCTGGATGTCCGGCTGTCCGTCGTGCCTGGCGCGGCGGGCGCGGCGGCGAAGCTGCGGGCCGACCTGACGTGGGACATCGAGGTCGACGCCATCACCGTGATGGGCATCCCGCTGTCGTGGCTGCTCAAGCTGGCGGGCTTTCCGGGCGTGGCCGCCGCGCTGGCCAGCGAAGGCTTCGCCGAAGCGCTCGAGCTCGGCCTCGACGGCGCCGCCGAGCTCGCCGACGGCCGCATCGTCGATGCGTTCGCGCAGATCGGCGCGCAGCGCACGGGGCCGCGCAGCTTCATGCGCGAGCAGGACCTGCCGCCGCTGAAGCTGTTCGGCATCGAGCTGCGGCCCGTCAGCCTGCTGGCCTCCGGCGCCGGCATGACGCTGGGCGGCACGGTCGCGGTGAAGGCCGTCTCGCGCGATCCGATGACACTGTCGACGCAACGTTTCGGCAGCCCGTTCTTCCCCTCCAACTGCCGCAGCAGCGGTGGCGTCAAGCCTCGCGTCCGCGCGGAGCAGGTGCGCTACTTCGCCAGCACGCACTTCTACGACATGGGCCGGTTCTGCGGCGCGCGCTTCCTCCCGCCTGACGACATGGCGGAGCGGCTGATCGAGCCGCGACTTCAAAGCGCCACCGCGGCGACCGAGGCCTTCGGCTTCGACCTGGACATCCAGGAAGCGAACCTGCTCCAGGCGAACGTGCGCCTGCTGGTGCGTACCTCGCGCGGCACCCGGCTGGTCGACTTCGGAAAGCCGATTCCCGCGGTGGTCGATGCCGACGGCAACGTCACGAACGTGATCGGGCACATCTGGAACTGCCTGACCTACAGCACCGAGGACAAGCACTCGCTGATCTTCGGCAACGACCCGCTCTACCTGACGAAGGACGATGTGCTGCCGCCGAAGGAGGACCCCGGCTGGACCTGGCTGCTGGAGGACGCCTGGGGCATCGACGTGCAGATGATCTCGGTCACCGGGCTCGAACCGGGCGAGACGGTGGTCTACCAGTCGGCCACCCACCGCGTGCAGGTGGCGGCCGACCGCGACGGCCGCGTGCTGCTGCCAGGCTTCGCGCCGGCGGGACGCAACATCGCGCCGGCCACGCTCACGCGGCTGAACCAGGGGCCCCTGACCGAGCGCGAGGTGCAGCTCGTCAACAGCACTGGGCTCGTCGGCGGCGGCCTGCTCCGGCCCCTGGCCGAGGGCGAGGCGTTCATCGAGGAAGGCGGGCTGCAGCGCCGGCCGCAATGGACCGAGGCCTTGCGCTCGATGCACATCGGTGCCGCGTCGCTGGCGGCACTGAACGTTTCGGATGCCGGCGACCTGGTGGCGCTCAACCCGCAGCCGCTGCCGCCCGAGCCCCCGCCCGAGCTCGGCGCATTGAACCCGCAGCCACTGCCGCCGGAGCCGCCGCCGGAAGAGCATCCGCTGGTGCAGGCCATCGGCCTGAAGGCGGTGCAGGCGGTCTTCGCGGTGCCCGGCGCGAAGCCCGACCAGCTGGCCATCGCGCTGATGCAAGACGGGCGCAAGGTCGTGCTCGACGGCACCGCGGACCGACCGCGGGTGGCCGGCACGCTGGACGGGCCGCTGGGCCGCACCATCGTCCGCAACGGCTTCGCCGTCTCCCAGGCCGGCGCCCAGCTGCGGCTGTTCGAGATCGGGCGCTGAAGCGGAAGCAAGCGGCGGTGCCACGAAGCGCCGCGCACGCGGGATCACCATCGGGAACGGGGTGTGCATTGACGTCGAAGTAAAGACTATTTACAGTGCGGCCCCTTTCACTCCGCTGGTCCGCCCCTGCGCGCGAACGCCGCCATGGCCCGCTCGACGATCCAGCGCCGGCAGGAGGCCGAGCGCGAACGCATCCAACGCTACGACGACACGCTGCGCCGCGTGGTGCGCGCTGCGCGCCCGACGCCGGACTTCCAGCGCGCGCTCGAAGACGCCGCCCAGGGCTTCGCGGGCCTGGCCGTGCGCGATGCGCAGTCCTGGCACCCGCAGATGAAGACGCGCGACGCCGCACGCCTGCGCCTGGCCGCCGCGCGGCATCTCTTCGCGCGCTACCCGGTGCCGGCGATGCTGGAGCAGGTCTGGATCGACGACAACGGGCTCGGCGCCGACGAGGTGCGGCTGCGCCGGCAGTGGTACGTCGTGGCCGCCGGCGGCGGATCGCTGGTGCCGCTGGGCGCCGCCGTGGGCCTGACGCGCAAGGAGGTGCATGGCTTCCTGCACGCACCCGCGGGCCTGGGTTTCGACGAGGCGATCTGGCACGCGATCGCCGCCTCGACCACCGGCGATGCGGCGTCGGCCCTGCGCATCGCGCGTTCGAAGATCGCGCGCACGCCGCGCAGCGCGATGGCCTTCTGGCGCGTCGTGGCCCGCTTCTTCTGCGCCCATCCGGTGTCCGTCGAGACCCTCGACGACCTGTGCGACTACCTCGCGGAGTGCCGGCGTCGTGATCCGCGCTACCGCCTCGAGGGCCGCACGCTGGGCAGCCTGACCCGGCGCATGCACGAGTGGCACCGCGACCTCGCGGCGATCGCGCGCATCGAGGCCATGCGCCGGCGTGCCCGCGGCGCGGTGCCGGTGGATGCGGCCTGGTCCGGTTCGTCGCTGGCCGACTGGGAATGGGCGCCGTCATCGAAGGACGCCAAGGCCCGCGGCGAGCGCTACGTCATGCGCCAGCTGAAGCAGGCCGAGGACCTGGTGATGGAAAGCCGCGCGATGCGCCATTGCGTGTCGAGCTACGCGGCCAAGTGCCTCGCCGGCCAGGCGTCGATCTGGTCGCTGCGGCGCTGCACGAAGGACCGCATCGACCGCCTGCTGACGATCGAGCTCGACCCGCAGCGTCGCGCGGTGCAGGTGCGCGGGCTCGCGAACCGGCTGGCGCATGCCGACGAGCATCGTGTGCTCGAGCGCTGGGCGCAGGCGCGCGGCATCGTGCTGGGGTAGGCTTGCCCGGACCCGGATCCGCACCCGGCCGCGGCCCCGCGGCTGCCCGGGCACCGTTGCCGACCGTCGAGGAGGAAGCCCCGTGCACCCCGCCATCCGCCGCCAGACCATCGCCGACCTGCTGCACCGCAGCGCCCGCCGCGAACCGCGCAAGCCCGCCATCGTCTGCGGCGCGTCGCAGTGGAGCTTCGCCGAGTTCGAGGCGGTGGTCGACCACGTCGCCGCGGGCCTCGCGCAGCGCGGCGTCGGCCAGGGGGTCCGCGTCGCGGTGCTGGCGCGCAATTCGCACGGCTTCGCGGCGCTGCGCTTCGCGGTGGCGCGGCTCGGCGCGGTGCTGGTGCCGATCAACTTCATGCTGAAGGCCGAGGAGGTCGCGTACATCCTGCGTCATGCGCAGGCGCGCTGGCTGGCCACCGATTCCGGCCTGGCCGAGCTGGCGCAGGCCGCCGCGGCGCTGGACACGGCGGTGGCGCAGTTCGTGTGGCTGCCGTCGGAAGACCCGTCGACGCCGGTGGCCGGCATGCTGTCGTTCGACGAGCTCGCGCGCACCGACGCCGCGCCGCCGGAGGCCCCGCGGCTCGCCAGCACCGACCTGGCGCAGATCGTCTACACCAGCGGCACCGAGTCGAGCCCGAAGGGCGCGATGCTGACGCACGACGCGATCATCTGGCAGTACGCGGCCTGCGCGATCGACGCCAGCATCGCCGCGACGGACGTGATGCTGCATGCGCTGCCGCTGTACCACTGCGCGCAGCTTGACGTCTTCCTCGGCCCCTGCGTGTACGTGGGCGCCACCAGCGTGATCACGTCCAAGCCGACGCCGGACAACCTGCTGCCGCTGCTGGAGCGGCACCGCATCACCTCGTTCTTCGCGCCGCCCACGGTGTGGATCGCGCTGCTGCGCTCGCCGCTGTTCGACGAGACCGACCTCGGCACGCTGCGCAAGGGCTACTACGGCGCGTCCATCATGCCGGTGGAGGTGCTGCGCGAGCTGTCGCAGCGGCTGCCGCACACCGGCTTCTGGAACCTCTACGGCCAGACCGAGATCGCGCCGCTGGCCACGCTGTGCGGTCCCGAGGACCAGCTGCGCAAGCCGGGCTCCTGCGGGCGGCCCTGCGTGAACGTCGAGACGCGCATCGTCGACGAGTTCATGAACGACGTGAAACCCGGCAGCGGCGAGGTCGGCGAGATCGTGCACCGCTCGCCGCACCTGATGCTCGGCTACTTCCACGACGACGAGCGCACCAGGGCCGCCTTCGAAGGCGGCTGGTTCCACAGCGGCGACCTGGCCACCATCGACGACGAGGGCTACATCACCGTCGTCGACCGCAAGAAGGACATGATCAAGACCGGCGGCGAGAACGTGGCCAGCCGCGAGGTCGAGGAGATGATCTACCGCCTGCCCGCCGTCAGCGAGGTGGCGGTGATCGGCGTGCCGCATCCGAAGTGGGTGGAGGCGGTGATCGCGGTGGTGGTGCCGAAGGCCGGCGTGCCGCTGACGCCGCAGGCGGTGATGGACCACTGCGCCGCGCACATGGCGGGCTTCAAGGCGCCCAAGCAGGTCGTGCTGGTCGATGTGCTGCCGAAGAACCCGAGCGGCAAGCTGCTGAAGCGGCAGCTGCGCGAGCAGTTCCGGGGGGTGTTCGGGTAGGGCTGCCGGGTTCGTGCGCCACGGGCGGCGCAGCGTCGGTCCCGGGCGGCGCAGCGCCGGTCCGTCCACTGCCACGCTGGCCGGTCACTGCCTGTGCGGGGCCGTCGGCCCGGGCCGTGTCGCGTGATGCAGGATCCACGCCGCCACGTACTTCTGGACCGAGGGGTAGTCGTAGATCGCATGCCGCAGCGACCCCTTGAACCTCAAGGCCTCGAGGTCGGCGGCCGAGGGAAACACCATGCGCAGCGTCGCCGTTGCGGCGAGCCCGTCACTCGAACGCGGCAGCGGTTCGGCAAAGACTTTCATGACGCCCGGTGCCTGCAAGGCCTCCGGACCGCAGGCCAGGGCGATCAGCAGCGTGGCCATGGACTTGCCCAAGAGCGCCAGCATCAGCAGGCCCATCGGACCGACGACGGGCAGGGACCAGGCCAGGGCGGCGGCGAGCTTCCATGCCGCGCGGTCCGGAAACACGAACAAGCCCCCTGCGGTCACGATCAGCGCGACGCCCAGCACGGCATAGGCCGCGCGCGGTATACGGCCCAGGGTCTTGAACCCGACCTCGCTCAACTGGTCGCTGATCCACACCGCCGCGCTGGCCGCTGCGATGGCGTGGCTGGCTTCATCGCCAGGCGCGCGAATGGCGAGCAGTTCTGTCTTCAATGGCGCAGGGTGTTCATCCTCCCGCAGGCCATCGCTGGATCCGAGGAAGTGCACCGATCGCAGGACCATCAGTTTCGGCGCAAGCACCACCGCGAGCGCCAAGGACACGACCGCACTGATGATCAGGTTGCCCAGCGATCCCGACGGCCCCCACAGGTCGAATGCCGCCACATGGACCGCGAGGGCCGCCCAGGGGATGGCGGCGTTCAGTACTTCCGCCACGAGCCTCAGCCGAGGGATGCGAGCGAAACCCCACGGCATCAGCGCCACCACCGCAGATGCCGCGGCCAGGCCCGGCCACCCCTCGAAGAGAAAGCACAGGGCCAGCGTGAAGGCAAAGAAGAAGGCGACCGCGTGCGCGTAGATGCCGGTGAGGCTGTCGAAAGACACCGACTCCGGGGCCTCGACTTTGCGGAAGCGCTCCACGAACGGTGTGCCGAGCGTCAGCAGGCCCGAGAACTCCGCGGCCAGCGGGCCGAGATGACGCAAGGCCTCGGCCGCGACCGTGCCGCCGTGGCTGTGCGCGACGACCACGTGCCGATCGAAGGTGGTCCGGGGACAGAACAGGACGCCCTCGAAGTAGTCGGCCAGGTCCTTCACTGCGACGGAGCGGGCTGCAAACGAGTTCCTGCCCGACCAGGGCGGCACGTCGGCAAATCGCACACGCTGCCAGTCATCGGCATGGCCGTGTGCGCGCAAGGCCGATTCGAGCGAGCCACCCGGCTCGAACCAGGTGGGCCGTGATCCGGCCTTCTCCGGATTGGCCCAGGTCCCGTGGATGAGGTGCACCCACAAGACCGGCGATGCCTCGTCGGGGGGCTCGCTGCGCGCCTGCTCCCGGGCGAACGCCAGCCGCTGCCGCGACAGTTCGTCGATGCGGTCTGCGAGTGCGCGCAGTCCGTCCTGATCGTCCGCCATGGAAGGGCAGTTTAGGCGGAGGACACGCTTGTGCTCTTCGATCGCCGAACGGCTTCGCCCCCGGCCGGAGCCTCTGACAAGATTGCCCGAGCGCCTGCCATGGCCGGCGAGGGCGCTCCTGCGAAGAATGCCGTCGCATGTCTTCCAAGGAGCACCTCGTGCAAACCACCTCCCGCGTCACCTCCACCGTCACCTCGGATTCCTACGCCAAGGTGATCGCCAATTCCAAGCGCGTGCGCTGGGACATCGAGGACGATGTCATCCGCGGCCGCCGCTTCGACCTCCACAAGCCCTTCCTGCCGGCCGGCCTGTCGCTCGCCGGCGAGTTGGGCTTCCTGAGCGCCGCCGACCGGCGCCTGTTCAGCCAGGTCCAGGGCCGCAGCTACGCCTGCATCTTCGGCATGGTCGAGCGCTTCATCAGCGCGAAGATGCTGGAGATCGGCCGCGGGCACGGGCTGGGCGACCAGATCGCGCTGGAAGCGCTGGTGCGCATGACCGACGAGGAGATCAAGCACCAGGCGCTGTTCCGCCGCCTCGAGCACCTGATGGCCGAGGACATGCCCGGCGGCTACCGCCCCGCGGCGGAACCGAACGCGGTGGCGGTCGCGGTGCTCGGCAAGAGCAGCTGGGCCGTGCTGGCGCTGACCCTGCACATCGAGCTCTTCACGCAGGCGCACTACCGCGCCAGCATCGCGCCGGAATCGAGCATCTGCCCGCTGTGGCGCGACGTCTTCATGTTCCACTGGAAGGAAGAGTCGCAGCACGCGGTGCTCGACGAGCTGGAGTTCCTGAACGAGGACGCGCGCCTGACGCCGGCGCAGCGCGACGTCGCGGTCGACGAGCTGATCGAGCTGGTGGGCGCGGTCGACCAGATCCTGCAGGCGCAGGCCGCGTTCGATGCCGAGTACTTCCTCGAGGCCGCCAGCGCCCGCTTCGCCGCGCCGCAGGAAGCGGCGATCGCCGCCACGCTGCTGAAGGCCTACCGCTGGCAGTACATCGTCTCGGGCGTGATGCAGCCGCGGTTCCAGAAGGTGCTGTTCGCGACGATGACGCCGGCGCAGGCGGCGCGCGTGAACGGCGCGCTGGCGCCGCTGCTGTCGGCGGTGCCGGCCGAGCCGTCGCCCATCGTCGCGCAGGGCTGATCGTGAACGCCGCTTCACTCGCGCGCCGCGGCGTGCAGGCGGCCGCCGTGCTCGCGACGATGGCGGCGCTGGCGGCTGCCGCGGTGCTGCCGCTGGCCGATGACGCGGCGCCGGCGGCGCGCCGTGCGCCGGCGGCCGCGGCGGGGCTCGCGGCCGCCGATGTGGTCGTGCAGCGCAACGCCGCCGGCACCGCGTACGAAGGGGTCGTCGAGGCACTGCGGCAGACCACGCTGGCGGCGCAGGTGCCCGGTGCGGTGGTCGAGCTGCCGGTGCGCGCGGGCGACCGGGTGCGCGCCGGCCAGGTGCTGGTGCGACTGGACGCGCGCACGGCCGAGCAGGCCGCCGCGGCCGGCGCCGCGCAGGTGCGGGCGGCGCGGGCGTCGCTGGACATGGCCACGCGCGAGTTCGAGCGGCAGCAGCAGATGTTCGTGCACGGCGCCACCAGCCAGGCCGCGCTCGACCGGGCCGATGCGGCCTTCAAGACCGCGCAGGCCGAGTCGGCCGCGCAGCTGGCCCATGCCGCGGCCGCGAAGACGCAATCGGAGCTGCACGTGATCCGGGCGCCGTATGCCGGCGTGGTGGCCGGCGTGGCCGTCGTGCTGGGCGACATGGCGATGCCGGGGCGGCCGCTGCTGACGCTGTACGACCCGACGGCGTTGAGGGTCAGCGCCGCGATTCCGCTGACGGCGGGCACGGCGGCTGCGGCGCGCGGCGGATCGTTCGCGGCGCAGGCCGAGGTGCCCGGCGCGGTGACCGGCCTGGTCAGGCCACTGCGGGTGCAACTGCTGCCTACGGCCGACGCGGCCAGCCACACCATGACCTTGCGCCTGGACCTGCCGCCGCACGGGGCGATCGCGCCCGGCATGTTCGCGCGGGCGTGGCTGCCTGGCGCCGACACCGACGGCGGCACGTCGGCCAACGACCGCCTCTTCGTGCCCGCCCAGGCGCTGCTGCGGCGCTCGGAGCTGGACGCGGTCTACGTGATCGGCCGCAACGGCCAGGCGCTGCTGCGCCAGGTGCGGCCCGGCCGCAGCGACGGCAACCAGGTCGAGATCCTCGCCGGCGTCGCGGCCGGCGAACGGGTGGCTCTCGACCCGCAGGCCGCCGCGCGCATGCGCTGAGGGAATCGTCATGACGTCCAAAGCACTCGGCCCCTGGGGCCGCCTCGCCGCCAGCTTCCAGGCGGCACCGATCACCCCGCTGCTGGCGCTGGTCCTGCTGCTGCTGGGCGTGGCCCCGGTGCTGGTGACGCCGCGCGAGGAAGAGCCGCAGATCCGCGTGACGATGGCCAACGTGTTCATCCCGTTCCCCGGCGCCTCGGTGCGCGACGTGGAGCAGATGGTGGCCACGCCGGCCGAGCAGGTGCTCAGCCAGGTCACCGGCGTCGAGCATGTGATGTCGGTCTCGAAGCCGGGCATCGCGGTGCTGGCGGTGCAGTTCAAGGTCGGCCTGTCGCGCACCGAGGCGCTGGTGCGCCTGTACGACGCGGTCAACGCCCATGCGGACTGGCTGCCGCCGGGCCTGGGCGCCGGCCCGCCGCTCATCAAGCCGATGGGCATCGACGACGTGCCGATCGCCGCGCTGACCCTGTTCGCGCGCGATCCGGCCATCGGTGCACAGGCGCTGGAGCGCGTGGCGCACAGCCTGGAGATCGAGCTCCAGCGCGTGCCCGGCACGCGCGAAGTGCGCACGATCGGCGGCCCGGGCCGCGCGGTGCTGGTGGAGATCGATCCCCCGCGGCTGGCCGGCGCCGGCCTGACGGTGGCGGACCTGCGCCAGGCGCTGCAGGCCGCCAACGGCGGCGCACCGGTGGGCGAGCTGCTCGGCGGCAACCGCAGCGTGGCGGTCGAGGCCGGCCTGCACCTGCGCGATGCGCAGGAGGTCGGCGAGCTGGTGGTCGGCGTGCACGAGGGCCGGCCGGTGTTCCTGCAGGACGTGGCGACGGTGCGCGACGGCGCGCCTCCGGCGCAGCGCAGCGTCTGGCACGGCGAGGGCGGGGCAGCCGTGGCCGCTCATCCTGCGGAATATCCGGCGGTGACGCTGCAGATCAGCAAGAAGCCCGGCGAGAACGCCATCGACGTGGCCGACGGCCTGCTGCGGCGCATCGACGAGCTGCGCAATACGCTGATTCCGGCCGGGGTGGACGTGGTCGCCAGCCGCAACTACGGCGTCACCGCCGATCACAAGGCGCGGGCGCTGATCCAGAAGCTGCTGTTCGCCACTGCCTGCGTGGTGGCCCTGGTCTTCGTCACGCTCGGGCGGCGCGAGGCGGCGGTGGTCGGCGCCGCGGTGGTGCTGACGCTGGCGGGCACGTTGTTCGCGTCCTGGGCCTGGGGCTTCACGCTGAACCGCGTCTCGTTGTTCGCGCTGATCTTCTCGATCGGCATCCTGGTCGACGACGCCATCGTCGTCGTCGAGAACATCCACCGCCAGCAGCAGCTGCATCCGGGCGAGACGCTGGCGGCGCTGATCCCGCGCGCGGTGGACGAGGTCGGCGGCCCCACCGTGCTGGCGACGCTGACGGTGATCGCGGCGCTGCTGCCGATGGCCTTCCTCACCGGCCTGACCGGGCCGTACATGAGCCCGATCCCCATCAACGCCAGCATGGGCATGCTGCTCTCGCTGGGCGTCGCGTTCACGATCACGCCGTGGCTGGCGCGGCTGTGGATGAGGCCCGCGGCGGCGCACCCCGACGGTCGCGGCGGCCAGCTGGCCGCGCTGCTGCAGCGCCTGTTCGAGCGGATCTTCACGCCGCTGCTCGACGAGCAGCGCGGCCCGCGCCACCGCCGCTGGCTGGGCGCGGGCATCGCGGCGCTGATCGCGTTGTCGCTGTCATTGCCCGCGGCCGGCCTGGTGATTCTGAAGATGCTGCCCTTCGACAACAAGTCGGAGTTCCAGGTGGTGGTCGACATGCCCGCGGGCACGCCGCTGGAGCAGACCGCCGGCGTGCTGCGCGAGCTCGGTGCCTTCCTGGCGCGCGAGCCGGCGGTCGAGCACTACCAGGCCTATGCCGGCACCGCGTCGCCGATCAACTTCAACGGCCTGATGCGGCAGTACGCGCTGCGCAGCGGCGGCGAGGTCGGCGACCTGCAGGTGACGCTGCGCGACAAGGCGCACCGCGCGGAGAAGAGCCATGCCATCGTCAAGCGGCTGCGGCCGGGGCTGCAGGCCATCGGCCACCGGCTCGGCGCCAACGTCAAGCTCGTGGAGGTACCGCCCGGGCCGCCGGTGCTGGCACCGCTGGTCGCGGAGGTCTACGGCCCCGATGCCGCCGGGCGGCAGCAGGTGGCGAAGGCGGTGCGGGCGGTGCTGGAGGCGACGCCGGGCGTGGTCGACGTCGACGACAGCAGCATCGCCGCGGCGCCGCGCAAGCTGCTGCTGATCGACCGCCGAAAGGCTGCTCTGCTGGGCGTGTCGCAGTCGGCCATCGTGAGCACGCTGCGCACCGGCCTGGCGGGCGAGGACGCCGCCTGGCTGCACGACCACAGCAAGGTTCCGGCGCCCACGCTGCTGCAGCTGCCGGCCGAGCGCCATGGCGAGCTCGACGCGCTGCTGCAGTTGCAGGTGCGCGGCGCGGCGGGGCAACTGGTGCCGATCCGCGAGCTCGTCACGGTGACCGATACCCAGCGCGAGCAGCCGATCCACCACAAGGACCTGCTGCCGGTGGTCTTCGTGACCGGCGACGTCGCCGGCCGGGTCGACAGCCCGCTGTACGGCCTGTTCGCGGCCCGGGCCGGCCTCGCCGCACTGAAGGCGCCCGGTGGCGGCGCGCCGGTGGAGCACTTCATCCGGCCGCCGAGCGATCCCTACCGCGACTACGCGGTGAAGTGGGACGGCGAATGGCAGATCACCTACGAGACCTTCCGCGACATGGGGCTGACCTATGCGGTGGGGCTGGTGCTGATCTACCTGCTGGTGGTGGCGCACTTCCGCTCGTACCGGACGCCGCTGATCATCATGGCGCCGATCCCGTTGACGGTGGTCGGCGTGATGCCGGGCCATGCGCTGCTGGGCGCGGAGTACACCGCCACCAGCATGATCGGCATGATCGCGCTGGCCGGCATCATCGTGCGCAACTCGATCCTGCTGGTCGACTTCATCGAGCTGCAAATGGGCCAGGGCGTGCCGCTGCCGCAGGCCGTGATCGCCTCGGCCGCCACCCGCGCGCAGCCGATCGGCCTGACCGCACTGGCGGCCATGCTCGGCGCGCTGTTCATCCTCGACGACCCGATCTTCAACGGCCTGGCCACCTCGCTGCTCTTCGGCATCTCGATCAGCACGCTGCTGACGCTGGTGGTGATCCCGGTGCTCTACTTCATGGCGGCCCGGCGCTCGCTGAGTGGTCGGCATGCTGGCGCCGCCACGTCGCCGGCGGCACGCCGAATTCCCGGCGGAACGCACGGCTGAAGTTGGCGTCGCTCTCGTAGCCCACCTCCTCGGCGATGCGCGCCACGCTGAGCGAGCTGCGGCGCAGGTAGTTGGTGGCCAGCGCCATGCGCCAGCGGCCGAGGTACTGCATCGGCGACTGGCCGACGTAATGCGTGAAGCGCTCGGCCAGCACCGAGCGCGAGCTGCCGACCTCGCGCGCCAGTGCCTCCACCGTCCAGCGCGCCGCGGGCTTCTCGTGCATCAGCGCCAGGCACTTGCCGACGGTCTTGTCGCGCAGGCCCGAGAGCCAGCCGCTGTCTTCGGGCGACAGCTGCGCGACATAGCGGCGCAGCGTCTCCACCACCATCAGCTCGGACAGCTTGGCCAGCACGCCCTCGGCGCCGGGGTTCGGCGAGCTGGCCTCCTCGACCGCCAGCTGCAGCGAGGCCTCGAACCAGCGCGCCTGCGCGACGTTGCGCAGGCTCACCGTCACGATGCGCGGCAGCGCCGCGAGCACCGGCCCGAACAGGCGCGGATCGCACACCATGTAGCCGCAGACCAGGCGTGTGGCCTCGCCGCCGCCGCCGAAATGCAGCACCTTCGGCCGTTCGCGAAGGATGGCCTCGGCGTCCATCGGCAGCGGCTGCCCGCCGATGGCCGAGGCCATCGTGTGCGCATCGCCCTGCGGGAAGACGATGATGTCGCCGGCCTCCAGCTGCCGCGGCGCCATGCCGTCCAGCGTGATGTGGCAGCTGCCTTCGACGAGGTAGTGGTACAGCAGGATGCGGTCCGAGCCGAGGCCCAGCGAGCGCGCCAGCGACGATTCGGCCGGCGACTCGACGCACCACGGCGCGGTGAAGCGGGCGTTGAAGAAGATCGCGCCGTTGAGCTGCACCACCTTCAGGATCTGGGACAGGGCATCCATGCGTCCGCATTGGAGCCGAAGGCGGGACCCGGGGCAAACGCCGGCTGTGCGGCGGGGCCCCGCTCGTTCACATTGCGGATGACGCGAACGGCCGCTATCCGACCACTCATTGCACCGTGAACGACGCCGGTGCCGAGCTCGACGCCCCCCGGCTCGGCGTGCCGTAGAAGTCCGCCTGGACGGTGTAGGTCTCGCCGGAGCGCAGCCGCAGCTCGCCGCGCGCGAGAAGGTCGCCCAAGGCCCAGCGCGCCGTGCCGTCGGCTTCGGTGCGCAGCGCGACGATGGCGACCGACTTGCCTGCGGCGTCGATGACGTCCAGGGCGATCGGCGCACCGGCCACGGCCGGATCGACCCGCGCCTTCACCACCAGGCGTTGCAATGCTTCGCGCGAGAGCGGTTCGCGGCTGGTCTTCAGGTCGATCTCGGTGTTCGTCGCCCGCACGAAGTGCACGGCCGTCGTGATGCCGCCCAGCGGGATGCCGGTGTCGAGGTTCAGCACGCGGCCGATCAGGCTGACGTCGGTGCGCGAGCCGAGCTCCTTGCCGCCGCCGAGCCCGGGGTCGATGCGGTAGCGGATGCTGCGGCTCTGTCCCGGCGCCAGCGACACGGTGCGCTCGCTGACCCAGGCCTTCCAGTCGCGCGGCAGGTGCGTGACGTCGAGCCGCACATCCTGGTGCCGCTTCGTCGGGTTGGACACCAGCACGTTGCCGTCGAACGGCTTCCACGGGCTGGCCGACGTGGTGTCGAAGTCGCCGACGTTCTCCTGCGCGCAGTTGTTGTTGGCGTTGAGCTCGCCGGCCTGCACGTCGATGCACGCCTGCAGGCAGGTGTGGGTGGATGCGTTGGGCTGCCAGCTCACCGGGCCGACGATGGCGGTGGCGCCGGGTGCGATCGACGGCACGGTCAGGCGGTCGATCAAGGCCCAGTTGCCGGTGTCGCCGATGCCCGGCGGCGACGACGCGGTGAACGACACGCGCACGTTGGTGGCGGTGATGTTGCCCTCGTTGGTGACCCGCGCATACAGCCGGTTGACCCGCCCGGTGCGCGGGCGATCGCCGTTGCGCACCGGATTGCCGGCCACGCCCGGGTTGACGGCCGGGTCGGCGTACTCGTAGCTGTCCCAGCCGTTGACCGGGCTGTCCACCCAGATGTCCGCGCTTTCCCAGGGCGGTGGTGCCCAGGGGGTGATGCGCAGGTCGAAGTAGGGATCGGCGCCCCAGCCGAGCTTGACCTGCAGGTTGGGCGCGGTGCCCGATACCTCGATCTTCAGGTTGCCGTAGGTCTGGTCGGTGAAGGTATTGCCGCTGCTGACGGGCCCGCCGAACAGCAGGATCGGCGGACGGCTCGAGTTGACGCCGCCGGCGTTGTCGTCGGCGTCGGTGATCACGACCGCGTTGGCGGGCAATTGCCGGCTGCCGGTCTGCCCCATCAGGGTCTGGCGGTTCTCGATGTACAGGTGGGTGCTGCCGCCCACGTCGAGCCGGATCGACTGCACCGAGCCGGCCGGCGGGTTCTCGGTCTCGTAGGGCGCGAGCGCGATGGTCTCGTCGATGCGCGCCGTGCCGCTCGGCCGCTGCAGCACGCGGACCTGGCCGGCCTGGTACCACTGCGCGATCTTGTCCTTGTGCCAGCCGGTCGTCTGGTTGGTGCAGTCCGTGCAGTCCATCAGGTCCCAGCTGCCGACGCGGCGGTTGACCGCGCCGTACAGGTCGGCGAAGCCGCCGAAGGCATGGCCCAGCTCATGCGCGGTGCGGCTCCAACCGGTCTGCGTGGAGACCACGACCACCGGCACGCTGACCTGGAAGGGCACCGGCGGGCTGGCGGTGCTGTTCAGCGTGAAGTTGCTCGTGCCCCAGGACGTGCCGCGATGGAACGGACCGATCACGACCACCACCACCTGCGTGAAGCTCTGGATGTTGAAGCCGTCGTTCACCGCGGCCTGCATCGCGTCGGTGAAGAAGCCGCTGAAGTCCTGCACCAGGTCCTGTCCGTCCTGCGCGGCCTTCAGCTTGGCGGCATCTGTCCCTGCCGCCGTGATGTCGGCGGCCGTCCACATGTAGTCGTCGTAGGTGCGCGGCAACTGGTACCAGCCGCTGGACGGCGCATGGGTGTAGGCGAAGGACAGGCGGCCGAACGAACTTTCGCGGAAGAAGTTCGACACGTCGCCGAACTCCGCCTGTTCGCTGGTGCGCAGGGCGGCGAGTCCGCCGGTCTGGTCGTCGCTGGCACGCACGTAGATCACCAGCGTGGCCTGGTTCTGCCCGACGGGGCTGCCGGCCTGTACCGGCACACCGCCTTCGAAGGTGTAGTCGCCGCCGCCGGCACTGCCGGTGCGCCGCGGCCAGCAGGCGGCGAGCAGCGCGGTGCCGAGCAGCACAAGGAGAAGGGTGGTGAACCTGCGCATCTCGTCTCTCCCGGACAGGCCCGGCGGGGCCATCGCAGATTCAGATTAGGCGAGCGGTGGGGTCGATGAAAGTGCGTGAATGGACCAGCGTCATTAGGCAATAGGACGCAGGGCCTTCGACACACGCACTGGCGCTGTGCGCCAGCCATTCCCATCCTCCAGCGGGTGGATGCCTGGGGGAGCCGAAGCCGTAGCATGTCCGGTGGCGGGAAGGAGGTCGCGATGGCCGGTGTCTTCATTTCCTATCGGCGACGCGACAGCGAGCCCTATGCCGATGCGCTCTACAGCGAGATTGCGCGCCGGCTCGACACGAGGGATGTCTTTCTCGATACGCGCGGCATCGCGCATGGCGCCGACTTCACGAAGGAGATCCGCGAGCGCCTGACCGCTTCGAAGATCGTCCTCGTGCTGATCGGCCCCGACTGGCTCGATGCGCGCGACGCGAATGGGGTCCAACGCCTGTCGGACAACGAGGATTGGGTTCGCACCGAGATTCGCGAGGCGTTCACCCTCGGCCGCCGCGTCATTCCGGTGCTGGTCCGTGGCGCGACCATGCCGCCGCGCCAATCCCTGCCGAGCGATATCGCGCAATTGGCCGATCTGAACGCATTCGTATTCGTCGACTTCGTTCGTGATGTGCCAAGACTCGTCGATCTGATCGATCGGCGCCTCCCGGTGGCGGAGCCGGCGGTTGTCATGGCCCTGGCTGCGGTCGGCGGGGCCATGGTGAGGACCAGCCTGCAAACGAGCGCGCGTGGGAGCGCCGGCTTGGATCCGGCGGACTTCTTTCCCATCGGCTTCTACGCGGTTCTCGGTACCGGCCTGTACTACGGGACGCTGGTGCTTGGCGCCAGCATCGCGCTGCGGCGGCGTCTGGGCTGGCGCACGGAGGAGATGCTGCGAGTCGCCGGATGTGTCGTGGGCGGTGCAGGTCTGGGCCACATGGCGCATTGGGTGATGTTCGGCGTATCCGCCGGCGATACCGCCGTCTACGCATTGCGGACCGGTCTGTGGTTCCTCGGGATCGGGGCGGGCCTGGCCATCGGCCTGCGCCGATTCGCGCCCAACTTTCACTGGCAGCCTTCAGCGCTGGCCCTGTTGGTGCTCGTCCTCGCCGTGCTGGCGGCGGCCGGCGCCGCCATCGAGTTCCGATCGGAGGCGCTGAACGGCGCGATCGAGCAGGTCCTGGAGCTCAAGGGCGCCATCCGGCGCAGTTGGCTCTGGTTGCCGATCACGCTGGGGCTCGGTGCCCTCTGGGCCGCGCGATCGCGCGCGCGCGGCCGTCGCCTCGTCGCGTTCGCGAGCCTGACGCTGCCGCTGGTGGCGGCGATGATCCTGGCGGATCTCGTCGCGTCGGCGGCAGGACAGGGGGTGCCACGAGAACTGCTGGCGGCCAAGAATGCCTGGGACAACGCGTTGTTCTATGGCGCGGCCATGGCCACGCTGGTCTGGCGCATCAACGTGTCCGATCGATCGGCCCTGCCGGATTGAGGTCGCCCTGCGCTCGCGGGCGCTTCGACAGACTGCTGTCCGGCGGGGTTTTCCCTGGTTTGCAATCGATTGCAAACTGACGAAGATGCGTCCCGCGATGCCGGCCCGCCGGGCTGGTGCAGGCTGCGCCGCCGACCGGGCGCGGCGTCGCCATCCGTCCGCCTGTCGCAAGGTCCCGCTCACCTGTCCGCACGCCCTCCGCACCGCCCCATGCATGCCGTCGCCAAGCCCCGCCTGACCCTGCGCCAGGTGATCAACATGAACGTCGGCTTCTTCGGCATCCAGTTCAGCTTCGGGCTGCAGCAGGGCAACATGAGCCCGATCTACCAGTACCTCGGCGCGGACGAAGCCAGCCTGCCGCTGCTGTGGCTGGCGGGTCCGGTCACCGGGCTGCTCGTGCAGCCGGTGATCGGCGCGATGAGTGACCGCACCGTCTCGCGCTGGGGCCGGCGCACCCCGTACTTCATGGTCGGCGCACTGCTGTGCAGCCTGGGCCTGCTGGCGATGCCTTTCAGTCCGGCGCTGTGGTTCGCGGCCGGGCTGCTGTGGATCCTGGACGCGGCGAACAACGTGACGATGGAGCCGTACCGCGCCTACGTCAGCGACCGGCTCGACGCGTCGCAGCACGCACTGGGCTTCCTGACGCAGAGCGCCTTCACCGGGCTGGCGCAGACGCTCGCGTACCTGACGCCGTCGCTGCTGGTGTGGCTGGGCGTCGGCCGCGACCTGGTCAACAGCCGCCACATCCCGTACGTGACGATCATCGCGTTCCTGATCGGCTCGCTGCTGTCGCTGGCCACCGTGTGGTGGAGCGTGCGCACGACGCCCGAGCTGCCGCTCAGTTCGGACGATATCGACGCGCTGCGCGCCAAGCCGCGTGGGCTGCGCGCGACGCTGGGCGAAATCGCCGCCGCGCTGCGCGAGATGCCGCCGACGATGCGGCGGCTGTGGTGGATGAAGCTCTTCCAGTGGTACGGGATGATGTGCTACTGGATCTACATCGTGCCCGCGCTGGCGCTGGTGGTCTTCGACACACGCGACGCCGCGAGCACGGGCTACCGCGAGGCCGGGCTGCTGAACGGCCAGCTCGGCGCGTTCTACAACGCGGTCGCCTTCGTCGCCGCGTTCGCGATGCTGCCGTTCACCCGGCGCTTCGGCGCCAAGGCGGTGCATGCGGTGTGCCTGGCGGTGGCCGGTGCCGGCCTGCTGTGGCTGCCGGGCATCGGCGAGCGCGCGCTGCTGTTCGTGCCGATGCTCGGCCTCGGCCTCGCGTGGGCCAGCATGATGGGCAACCCCTACGTGCTGCTCGCCGGCAGCATCCCGCCGGAACGCGCGGGCGTCTACATGGGCATCTTCAACATGTTCATCGTGCTGCCGATGATCCTGCAGATGCTGACCCTGCCGCTGATCTACCAGCCGCTGCTCGGCGGCCATCCCGGCAACGTGATCCGGCTCGCCGGCGCGTTGCTGGTCTGCGCCGCGATCGCGGTGTGCTTCGTCAAGGCGCCCGTGCGCGCCGTGCTTCCCGAACCGCTGAAGAACCCCGGATGAAGAACCAGGTCCAGTTGATCACCTACGTCGACCGCTTCGGCGGCGGCGGCCTTGCCGAGCTGCGCGCCTTGCTGTGCGCACCGGAGTCCCCATTCGCCGGCCTCTTCGGCGGCGTGCACCTGCTGCCCTTCTACGACCCGATCGACGGCGCCGACGCCGGCTTCGATCCGATCGACCACACCCGCGTCGACCCCCGCCTGGGCGACTGGGACGCCATCCGCGCGCTGGGCGACCAGCTGCCGCTGATGGCCGACGTGATCGTCAACCACGTCTCGTCGCTGTCGCCGCAGTTCCAGGACTTCGAGCGCCACGCGGGCCTGTTCCTGACGATGGGCCAGGTGTTCCCGACCGGCGCCACCGAAGCCGAACTGCTGGCGATCTACCGCCCGCGGCCCGGCCTGCCGTTCACGCCGGCCGTGCTGCCCGGCGGCGAGCGCCGGTTGATGTGGACCACCTTCACGGCGCAGCAGATCGACATCGACGTCGAGCACCCGCTCGGCGAGGCCTACCTGCTGGGCATCCTGCGCACGCTGGCCGGCGCCGGTGTGCGCATGGTGCGGCTGGATGCGGTGGGCTACGCGATCAAGCGCCCCGGCACGTCCTGCTTCATGATCGCCGAGACCTTCGCCTTCATCGACGCCTTCACCGCGCAGGCGCGCGCGCTGGGCATCGAGGTGCTGGTGGAGGTGCATGCGCACCACCGGCGCCAGATCGAGATCGCCTCGCGCGTCGACTGGGTCTACGACTTCGCGCTGCCGCCGCTGGCGCTGCATGCGCTGTACACCGGCGATGCGCGGCCGCTGAAGCGCTGGATCGGCATGCGGCCGGTCAACGCGCTGACCGTGCTGGACACCCACGACGGCATCGGCATCATCGACATCGGGGCCGACGCCACCGACCGCCTCGCGCAGCCCGGCCTGATAACGCCCGAAGCGCTCGACCAGCTGGTGGAGACCATCCACGCGCGCAGCGAAGGCCGCAGCCGGCAGGCCACCGGCGCCGCGGCGTCGAACCTGGATCTCTACCAGGTCAACTGCACCTTCTACGACGCGCTCGGCCGCGACGACCGCGCCTACCTCGCGGCGCGCGCGATCCAGTTCTTCCTGCCCGGCGTGCCGCAGGTCTATTACGTCGGCCTGCTGGCCGGGCACAACGACATGGACCTGCTGGCCGCCACCGGCGTCGGCCGCGACATCAACCGCAGCCGCTACAGCCGCGGGCAGATCGATGCGGCGCTGCAGCGGCCGGTGGTGCGGGACCTGCTGCGGCTGATCCGGCTGCGCAATGCGCACCCGGCCTTCGGCGGGCGCTTCGACTGCGTGGACGGCGACGACCACACGCTGGACCTGCGCTGGCGCGCCGGTGATCACGAAGCGCGCCTGCTCGTGCGGCTCGACAGCGGCGAGGCGACGCTGGCCGTCACCCGCGACGGCCGCCTCGAACCCTGGCCGCTGCAGTTGGCCGATAGCGACGGCCCCTTTTTTTGACCCTGAATGCAATCGATTGCAGCACTGACAACCCCGCGTTCCCACCCGAAGAGGAGACACTGATGAGCACCTTGATGCCGCACCCGTTCCGTCGTACCGCCGTCGCCACCGCGCTTGCGCTGCTGTGCGGCGGCGCGCTGGCGCAGGCCTCCGCGCCGGCCACGCCGGCGGCCGAGAAGGCCGATGCCAAGGCCGAGGTCCCGGCCGGCGCGTCCGCCGAACCCCGCGCCGCCGAGGCCCGGCCGGGCGAGAAGACCGCCGGGCTGAACCTCGACCAGATCATCGTCACCGGCACGTCGCGGCGCAGCTCCAAGCTCGACGCCAGCGTGTCGATCTCGACGCTCGGCGTCGAGCAGCTGCAGCAGGGCAACGCGGCCAGCGCCGCCGAGGCGCTGCGCGCGATTCCCGGCGTGCGCAGCGAATCGTCGGGCGGCGAGAGCAATGCCAACGTCACGATCCGCGGCCTGCCGATCTCGGCCGGCGGCGCGCGCTACGTGCAGTTCCAGGAGGACGGGTTGCCCGTGCTGCAGTTCGGCGACCTGAACTTCGCGACGCCCGACACCTTCATGCGCGTGGACAACGCCACCGAACGGCTCGAGGTCGTGCGCGGCGGCTCGGCGTCCACGCTGGCCACCAACGCACCGGGCGGCATCATCAACTTCATCGGCAAGACCGGTGAGGTGAGCGGCGGCGTCGCGTCGGTCAGCAAAGGCTTCGCCGGCCTCGACCAGACACGCTACGAGTTCGGCTACGGCGGCGCGCTGGGTCCGAAGACGCGCTTCTACCTCGGCGGCTTCTACCGCGAAGGCGAGGGCGCGCGTGACGGCGGCGTGCGTCTCGAGCAGGGCCTGCAGGTGCGCGGCAACATCACGCAGACGCTCGACCGCGGCTACGTGCGCTTCTCGTTCAAGCACCTCGATGACCGCACGCCGACGCTGCTGCCGCTGCCGGTGCGCTACGCGAACGGCGGCATCGAGCGGGTGGCCGGCTTCGATCCGCGGCGCAGCAGCCTGTACTCGCCGTACTGGACGCCCGACGTCACGCTGACCTCGAGCAACGGCCGCGTCGCGACCAACGTCAACGACGGCCTGACCGCCAAGGCCGACGCCATCGGCGTCGAGGCCGAGATCGACCTCGGCCAGGGCTTCAAGCTGACGGAGAAGTTCCGCCACGCGCGCCAGAGCGGCCGCTTCGTCGGCGTGTTCCCCGGCGACGACGTGCAGGCCGCGCCCGCCGGCACCACGGTGGCCACCGGCCCCGATGCCGGCAAGCCCTACGCGGGCCAGAGGGTCACCGGCGTCGTCTTCAACACCTCGCTCGACGACCTGGGGCTGACCGCGAACGACCTGCGGGTCGCGAAGACCTTCGCGCTCGGAGAGGGCAGTTCGCTGCAGGCCACGGCGGGCCTGTACACCTCGACGCAGAAGGTCGGCATGACCTGGAGCTTCAACCAGTACGCGCTGCAGGCCACCGGCGACCGGCCCGCGCTGCTGAAGGTGCCCGGCTTCGTCAACGGCTCGGCGGCCTTCGGCGGCTGTTGCCAGAACTTCACCGACAGCAGCTATGCGACGAATGCGGCCTATGGCGCGCTGCAGCTCGACCGCGGGCCACTGAGCGTCGAAGCCTCGGTGCGCGCCGACCGGCTGCGCGCGAGCGGCCTGTACCGCCAGACCCTGTTCGACGGCGGCACGCCGGGCGTCGCCTACAACCTCGACAGCGCGCGCACCATCGACTACCGCGTGCGCCACACCTCGTATTCGGTGGGCGCGAACTATCGCCTGAACAAGGACACCGCGCTCTTCGCGCGCTACAGCGAGGGCGTGGCCTTCAACGGCGACCGCATCACCTTCTTCAACGACCCGAACCTCGTCAACGGCCGCTCGTCGGTGATCCCGGTCAACGAGGTCAGGCAGGCCGAGGGCGGCCTGAAGTGGCGCAGCGGCGCGCTGCAGACCTTCGCGACGCTGTTCCTCGCGAAGACCGACGAGTCGAACGTCGACGTGACCACGTCGCCGATCAAGGTCACGGCGACCGGCTACGACGCCAAGGGCCTCGAGCTCGAAGGCTCCTACCGCGCGGGCTGGTTCCGCGTCGCCGGTGGCCTGACCTACACCGACGCGAGCGTCGTGCGCTCGAGCAATGCCGCGATCGTCGGCAAGACGCCGCGCCGCACCGCGAAGCTGGTCTACCAGCTGAGCCCGAGTGTCGCGATCGGCGACCTCGAGTTCGGTGCCAGCATCATCGGCACCACCAAGTCCCAGGACGACACGCCCGCCGGCCCGCTGACGGTCACGCTGCCCGGCTACACCGTGGTCAATGCCTTCGCGAGTTATGCGCTGACCGAACGGGCGACGCTGCAGCTGGGGGTCAACAACCTCGGCAACGTGATCGGCTACACCGAGTCCAACGACGGCCGCGGCGCCGCGCGCTCGATCAACGGGCGTACCGCGAAGCTCACGCTGAGCTACGAGCTGTAGGCCTGGCGATGCCGGCGGTCGCCGCCGGCTTCAACGTCCGCTGCTCTGCCGCACCACCAGCTCGGTCGGCAGCAGCGCGGACGCCGGCGCCGCGCCGCCCAGCTGCGCCAGCAGCGATTCCACCAGCGCGACACCGGCCGCTTCGATCGGCTGGCGCACGGTGGTCAGCGGCGGCAGGAAGTGCGCCGCCAGCGCGATGTCGTCATAACCGACGATGCGCACGTCCTCCGGTACGCGCAGGCCGCAACGGCGCAGCGTGCTGACGATGGTCATCGCCATCAGGTCGCTGGCGGCGAAGATCGCGTCGAAGGCCGCGCGCTCGGCGACGAGGCGCTCCACCGCCTGCTCGATGCGCGCCGTCACGAAGGGCACCGCCTGCACGTCGGCCGCCGCGGGGCGGCGGCCGGCGGCCGTCAGCGCCGCGCGCCAGCCGTCGTGGCGCTGGCCGATCTCCGGCAGCCCGGGATCGCCGAAGAACAGCACGCGGCGCGCGCCCTGCGCCAGCAGGTGCGCGGTGGCGAGCCGCCCGCCTTCGGTGTTGTCGCTGCCGACGGTCGCATAGCGCTGCCCGCGCAGGCGCGCGCCCCAGACGACGAAGGGCATGCGCGCATCGGCCAGCGCGTTGAGCTGGTCGTGGTGGTGCCACTGCCCCACCAGCACGATGCCCGATGCCCGTCCGGTGTGCCAGACCTGCGCGGCCAGGTCGAGCCGGTCGGCGTCGATGCGCGTCAGCAGCATGTCGTGCCCGCGCTCGGTCAGCGCGTCGGCCAGGCTGCCGATCAGGCTGAGGAAGAACGGATCGGACAGGTGTTGCCGCGTCTCCGGGTCGTAGGGCACGATGACCGCGACCGTGCGGTTCTGCTTCAGCCGCAGGTTCTGCGCCCCGACGTTGATGCTGTAGTGGTGCTCGCGGGCCAGCGCATGGATGCGCTCGCGCGTCTCCGGGTTGATCAGCGGGCTGTCGCTGAGCGCGCGGGACACGGTGGACACCGACACGCCGGCGATGCGCGCCAGGTCGGCCATCTGCAGGCGTTGTACGCGTGCAGGCGTGTCGGGTTCGGCGGGGGGTGGGGCGGTTGGGCGGCGCGGCATCGGCGCGGGAGGCGGAGGCGGTCGTGCAGGTGGGCGCCGATGATGCCAGAGAGGCCTCCGCGCCCGGCCCGTGTCCGCTCGGCCTCACTGCTCGACCCCGGCCGGTGCTCAGTGCCGGTGCCGGTCGCCATGCCCATGCGGCGCGCCGGGCACCTGCGCGGGGATCGCATGGCCGGTGGAGCCGCGCGGGCTCAGCACGCGCACCCCGCTGCTCAGCGCGGCGCGCTGCGGCGGCACCGTGCCGGCGAAGGCCTCGCGCCCGGCGACGACCTGCCCGCCCACCATCGTCAGCAGCACGCGGTTGCGGCCGAGCGCCTCGTCGGGCACGGTGAGGAAATCGCGCTCGAGCACGATCAGGTCGGCGAACTTGCCGGCCTCGAGGCTGCCGATCTGGCGCTCCAGGCGCAGCTGGCGTGCGGCGTGGATGGTGGCCGCGGCGAGCACCGCGTCGCGCGAGAGCGCGGGGTCGGCGTTGATCGGCCCTTCGAACACCGGCGCGAAGCTCGCGGCGCTGTGCGGGTTCGCCGGGTCGCCCGCGCGCGTGACGCCGACCTTCAGCGCGAGGAAGGTGTCGAAGGGGTCGATCGGCCAGTCGCTGCCGTGCACCACGCGCGCGCCGGCGCGCTGCAGGCTGCCGAAGGGTTCCATGCGGCCGAAGCGCTCGGCCCCGAGGTGGCTCTCGGTCTCGCCGATCGAGTACGGCGCGCGCTGCGCCCACTGGAAGGACATCGTCGCCATCACGTCCAGTGCGGCGAAGCGGGCGTAGTCGGCCACCGCGACAGTCTCGGCATGCGCGATCGCCGGCCGGAAGTCGGCGCCCGGGCGCGCCTGCCGCGTCGCGGCCACCGCATCCAGCACGGTGCGCACGCCACGTTCGCCGGTGGCATGCAGGTGCATGTCGAGCCCGGCATCGGCCGCCGCCAGCATCAGCGCCTGCAGCGAGGCCGGCGTGTAGTACAGCTGGCCGAGGTTGTCCCCCGGCGCCCACTGTGGCGCGGCCTCGGTGCCGATGTTCTGCAGATAAGGCGTCAGCAGCGCGCCGGTGTCGGCCGGCGCGTTGACGACGCCGTCCATGAACACCTTGACGACGCGCGCGGCCACCCCCGGCGCGGGCGCGGCATCACCTGCATCGGCGCGCGCGGCGAGCGCCTTCGCCTGCGCGATGGCCTGGGCCGGCGCGCTGTTCGCGGTCGCCGGGTCGAGGTTGATCGCCAGGTTCACGCGCGCGGTCAGCTCGCCGGCTGTGCGCAGCGCCTTGAACACGCGCAGGTGCGCTTCATCGGCCGCGGCATCCATGAAGGTGGTGATGCCTTGTTCGCGCAGCGCGGCGAGCGCCGCTCGGCCCTGCTTCAGCTGGTCGGCCTCGCTGTCCGGCGGGATCGCGGCCTTCAGCTGGAAGCCGGCCGCGTCCTCGCAGATGCCAGTGGGCTTGCCGCTGCCGTCGCGCAGGAACTTGCCGCCGGCCGGGTCGGGCGTCGCCGCGTCGATGCCGGCCAGCGCGAAGGCGCGTGAATTGGCGAGCACCGAGTGGAAGTCGGCCGACGTGACGGCGATCGGCCGTTTCGTGACGAGGCCGTCGAGCAGCGCGCGGGTGGGGTCGCCGTCGAGCGATGCGGTGGACTGGCGGTCCCAGTTGACCGCCTCGAGCCAGGTGTCGGGCGTGGCCTCCGGCGTCGCATCGAGGCAGGCCTGCAGGCGCTGCGCGAGCTGCGTGCGCGTCAGCGGCGCATAGGCCAGGTCGCACACCAGCAGCGCGCGGCCGCCGGCCAGCGCATGCAGGTGCGCATCGATGAAGCCCGGCATCAGCATGCGGCCGCCGAGCTCGATCACCTTCGTGCCGCTGCCGATGCGCCTGGCCGCCTCGGCATCGGAGCCGACGAAGGCGATGCGCCCGCCGCGCACCGCCACCGCCTGCGCGATGCGGCGCTCGCCGTCCATCGTGACCACCTTGCCGCCGCGCAGCACGACGTCCGCCGGCTCCACGCCGTCGTTGCCGCCGCAGCCGACGACGATCCCCGCGCCCAATAAGGTGGCCGCCAGCAGCGCGCCGCCTGTCTTCCTCAATCCCATCGTCTCCCCCGGATGCCGCCCGACATGGGCGTGGCCGAAGGTAGCGGGGACGGCCCGCGCCAACCCTCTGCAGATGCAGAGGGGTCGGGCGCTTCAGCGCGTGCGGCGGCGCGGCCGGTGGCCGGCCAGCGCCCGGCCGAGCGCCACCTTGTCGGAGACGCCGAGCCGCAGGTAGGCCTCGCGCAGGTAGGTGCGCACGGTGGCCGGGGCGAGGCCGGTCTCGCGCGCGATGTCCTTGTGCGAGCGGCCGTCGGCATACAGCAGCGCCACGCTCATCTCGCGCGGCGGCAGCAGTGTCGCGCGCCGCTGCGGCGCCAGGTTCATCAGCACGAGGTCGCCCAGCGGCTGGACCGAGAGCCGCCGCGCACCCAGCTTCAGCAGCCCCGGCGACTCGCGCGCCGCGGTGGCCAGCTCGGCAGGCAGCCGCGTGCCATCCCACTGCGGATAGTGTTCGCGCAGCAGCAGCGCGAGCCGGGCGCCGACGTAGACGACATCGCCTGCGGCATCGACCAGCGCCTGCGCATCACCGGGTGTGCTGCCGGTGCCGACGAGCGTGGCGATGCGCGTGCTCCAGCGCTGCATCAGGTGCGCGCTGAACTGGTCGAACAGCACGCGGTGCGCCGCTTCGAAAGGTGGCGACGCGCGACGGCGGTAGAGCGAGACGAACTGCAGCAGGCCACTGCCCGGCAGGGCCCGCGTGATCGCCATCACGTGGTAGAGATCGTGGCGCCGCGCGAAGGCCTCGACGGCGGGTTCCGGGTCGGCATAGCCGACGTCGCACACCACGCTGTCCAGCCGGTGCATCGATTCGCGGGCGAAGCGGTCGGTGGCACCGATGCGGTTCCATTCGCGCGCGAAGTCGGCACTGAGGTTGATGCGGCCGCTCAGCCAGTTGCGCGGCGCGAGGCCATCCATGCCGCCCGAGGTCTCGCCCCACCACGCGGCGTCGAAGGGCACCAGCGCCCTCAGGCCGGCGAGGCCTTCGCGCATCAGGCTCGACGGCGAGACGTCGGCCGGCAGGCGGTCGAGCGCGAGCAGCCGGGCGCTGAAGTGCTCGAGCGTCTGCCGGCCGATCTGCATGCGCGGCAGTGTAGGGGGCGCCCCGCCGAGGGCAGGGCGCCATCGGGCCCGGCTGCGCGCCGGGCCGTCAGCCGGCGGACTTGCGCGCCTGCTGCCGCTCGGCGCGCCGGCGGGCGGCCATCTCGCGGCCCATGTCGCGGCGGGCGCGTTCCTGCAGGCGCGCGCGGGCCTGCGGGTAGATCACCGATTCCTCGAGGGCGATGTGGTCGTGCAGCAGCGCGCTGAACACCTCGGCGCCTTCGTGCAGCAGTTCCACGTTGCACCAGGCCTGGCCGGCGGCGATCGCCGCGAGCTGCGGCTGCAGCTCCATCCAGTCCTCCTCCAGCCAGTTGTGGTCCTGCGACAGCCGCAGCACGGCCTGCACCGTCTCCGGGTCGCCGGCGTCGATCAGCGGCGGGAAGACGTGGCGCTCCTCGTCCTCGTGGTGGCGCCGCACGGTGGTGTCGAAGAAGTGCAGGATCTCCTGCGCCAGTTCCTGCGCCTGCGCATCGGTGCCAGCGTCGGCCAGGTGGGTGACGAGCGCCCTCAGCTTGCCCAGCGTGAACAGGATCTGCCGGTGGCAGACATCGAGCGCATCGAAGCCGTCGTCCGACGGCGACTGGGGCGGCAGGGGGGTGGTTGCGGGCTTGGTGGGCACGATCGATCTCCTCGGCCCGGCCGCCGGCGGGTCTCGCCTCGGCCGCAGTGGGCACGCTGCCAGTGTGCGGAGGAAGCGCCCGGTCGGCCTTGCGCGGCGTCAACCCGGTTCGGCAAACGCGCGGGGACCTCCGGTTCAGCCCTTCAGACGAAGCCGCGCAGGTGCGCCAGCTTCACGGCCTCGTCGGCATAAGCCTTGCCGACGCGCTGGATCTTCGCAATGTGCTCCACCGAATCCATCTTCTGCACCTCGTCGGCGCGGATGTCGTCGAGGCCCAGCGCGTTCAGGCCTTCCTGCGTCACGTCGGGGTCGTAGCGCATGTAGACGAAATGTTTGCCGCCGGTCCAGTTGCCCACCGGCGGGTCGGGCATCACCATGTCGCCGTACTCGCGGTCGATGCGTGGCCCGTGGCGGCATTCGCCGAGCAGGCGGCAGGCCATGTCCCAGCCCGCCGACGCGGCGTTCATCAGCGCCGTCGGGATGTTCTTCGCGTGGTCCAGCAGCCACTCCGAATCGCGCTTGAGCTCGGGACGGGCGCGGGCGGCCGAACCGGTGCCCACCGAGACGACGAGCATCTGGTCCGTGCCGGTCGGCCAGTTGATGCCATAGGGCGAAGCCGTGGCCATCTGGAACGCCAGGAAGGCCGGGTTGTTGTAGGTGGTGACACCACCGTCGACGAAGAGGAACTCGTACTCCTCGGGCCGGCCCTTGGCGAAGGTGATGACCTCGGGCGGGAAGAAGGTCGGCGCCGCGGTGCTGGCGCGCACCAGCTGCCACAGCGGCAGGTTCAGGTTGCAGTCGACCCGCACGCGCTGGTTGTACTTCGCGAACGGGTTGTTCGTGATCGGCCACGGCGAATCGGTGTTGTGGTTGCGCATGACGATCATCAGCACCGTGCGCAGCGCGTCGTCGCCCAGCAGCGCGGGGTCGTCCACTTCGCGCTTGCCGAGGGCCTTGTTCAGCTCGCTGCGCAGCTTCAGCGCCAGCGGCTCGGCGTCGTAGCTGTACTGCAGGCGCTTGAACAGCGAGGCCTTGCTGAACATCTGCTCGCCGCTGCCGACGTAGAACTCGCGCAGCGTGTGCATCGACATGCCGGCGCTGATGCAGGTGGCGATCACCGCGCCGGTGCTGGTGCCGCAGACGAAGTCGAAGTAGTCGGCCAGCACGAGCTGCGGGTTGCCGGTCTTCGCGCGCAGCTCGGCTTCCAGCTTCGCCAGGATCTCGACGCTCATCAGCCCGAGGATGCCGCCGCCGTCGCAGGCGAGGATCTTCTTCGGGCCCTTGGACTTGATGCGCTGCTCGGCCAGGCGTGTCATGCGAGTCTCCCTTGCATCGTCGCGCGCGCGACAGGAGCCTGGGATTGTGCGACCGGTGCGCAGGGGCAACGTCCCCCTTTCGGAGGACGCCGGCTGTCGCCGACGCAGCCACCTGTCATACGGGCGGTAGTCGCGGACACAATCTCCGCATGAGCCCCGCCGAACTGCACCTGCGCCGCGTCCTTCACGCGATGGCCGGCCCCGCTGCGCAGCCGCGCGAGGACCAGACCGCGGCGGTGGCGGCGCTGGTCGAAGAGCGGGCGCGCGTGCTGGTCGTGCAGGCCACCGGCTGGGGCAAGTCCGCGGTCTACTGGGCGGCGACCTCCGCGCTGCGCGCCGAGGGCAAGGGCCCGACGCTGATCGTCTCGCCGCTGTTGGCGCTGATGCGTGACCAGGTCAGCGCCGCGGCGGCGGCGGGGCTGCGCGCGGCCACCGTCAACTCGACCAACCTCGACGAGTGGGATGCCGTCTTCGACGACATCGCGGCCGACCGGCTCGACGTGCTGCTGGTCTCGCCGGAGCGGCTGGGCAATGCCGGGTTCGCGCAGCGCCTGCCCGGCCTGATCGGCGCGACCGGGCTGGTGGTCATCGACGAGGCGCACTGCATCTCCGACTGGGGCTTCGACTTCCGGCCCGACTACCAGCGCCTGGCGAAGACGCTGCTGGGCATCGGCGCCGGCACGCCCGTGCTCGCCACCACCGCCACCGCCAACCAGCGCGTCACGCTGGACGTCGCCGGCCAGCTGGGGCCCGGGACGCGCACCTTCCGCGGCTCGCTCGCGCGCGCGTCGCTGCGGCTGGCGGTGGTGCCGGGACTCACGTCCTTGGAGCGTTATGCGTGGGTCGCCGATGCGCTGGACGCGCTGCCCGGCTCCGGCATCGTCTACGCGCTGACGGTGGCCGAGACCGAGCGGCTGGCGGGCTTCCTGCGCAGCGGCGGCTTCGCGGTGGCCGCCTATCACGGCGGCCTGGAGCCTGCGGCGCGGCAGGCGATCGAGGATCAGCTGCGCGGCAATACGCTGAAGGCCGTGGTGGCCACCTCGGCGCTGGGCATGGGCTACGACAAGCCGGACCTCGCGTTCTGCATCCATGTCGGCTCGCCCGCGTCGCCGGTGGCCTACTACCAGCAGGTCGGCCGTGCCGGCCGCGCGCTGGACGATGCGGTGGCCGTGCTGCTGCCGGCCGAGACCGACGAGACCATCTGGGCGTACTTCGCCACCGCCGGCGTGCCCGATCCCGAGCGCGTGGGCAAGATCCTCGGCGCGCTGGAGAAGGCGCCGCGCAGCCTGCTGGAGCTGGAGAACGCGACGGCCATCCGGCGCGGCCGCCTCGAGGGCCTGCTGAAGATCCTGGCGGTGGACGAGGTGGTGCAGCGCAGCGGCTCGTCCTGGGCGCTCACCGGCAAGCCCTGGCACCACGACGCCGAGCGCTGGCAGGCGCTGGCGCAGGTGCGCGCGCGCGAAGCCGATCTGATGCGTTCGTTCGCCCACGGCACGGGCTGCCTGATGCGCTTCCTGCAGCGTGCGCTCGACGATCCGGACCCCAGCGACTGCGGGCGCTGCAGCGTGTGCACCGGCCGGCTGCCTGCCCCGGGCGCGCGGCCCGGGGCCGCACGTGTCGAAGCCGCGCGCATCTTCGCGCGTGGCCAGGACGTGCGCATCGAACCGCGCAAGCTCTGGCCTGCGGGCGGCGGCCGCGGCCGGCCCAAGGGCCGCATCGCCGGCTGCAGCGAAGGCCGCGCGCTGGCCTTTGCCGACGATCCCGGCTGGGCCGAGCTGCTGCAGCCGCTGTTCGCCGCTGCGGACGGGCCGGCGCCCGAAGAGGTGCTGGCCGGCGTGGTCGAGCTGCTGGGCCGCTGGCGGGGCCAGTGGGGTCCGCGGCCCGTGGCCGTGGTGCCGATGCCGTCGGCGCTGCACCCGCAGCTGGTGCGGTCGGTGGCGGAGCACGTCGCGTCGGTGGGCCGGCTGCCGCTGCTCGAGGCGCTGCGCCTGCGCGGTTCGGTGCCGGATGCCGAGGCCGCCTCCGGCGCGAAGGTGGCCGCGCTTTTCGATGCGCTGTCGCTGCGGCCGGACGTGCAGGTGCCCGCCGGCCCGCTGCTGCTGGTCGACGCGCGCTACCGCAGTGGCTGGTCGATGACGGTGGCGGCCTCGCTGCTGCGCGAGGCCGGCGCCACGGCGGTGCTGCCGCTGGTGCTGCACCAGCTGCCATGAGCGGTTGCGCGGCCGCGCCGAGGCGGATGGCGCGGGAGGCGCGCCACGGCGCGTGCCGAACGTCCTGCAACGAGTGCGCGGCACGCAGCCCTCGGCGTCCGTGCGAGCATCGGGCCATGCCGACCCTTCGCTCGATCGTGCTGCTCCCCGCCCTGACCGCGTGGTGCCTGCTTGCGGCAGCGCAAACCCCACCCGCGCCCGCGGCGTCCCCGCCGGCGGCGCCCGCGGCGTCCGCCCCGGATGTCTTCGACACCGCGCGCGAGGGCGTGCGCTCCACCGCCGAGTGGCTGGCCCGCAGCGTCGACAGCTGGTTCGGCGACCGCCCGTTCGAGCAGGGCGGCAAGGTCACCGACGGCCAGGTGCACCTGAGGTTCCTGCACCGCCGCGACGAGGGCAACGACTTCGGCCTGCGCTTCAACGCCCGCTTCCGGCTGCCGAACGTCGAGCGCAGCACCTACCTCTTCCTGGGCCGCGACGACCAGCGCGAGGTGGTGGCCGACACGCCGGCGGCGTTCACCCGCCAGGACCGCCTGCTCTCCGAGCGGCGCGCCGACCGCAGCTTCTTCGCCGGCGTGGGCTACGGCTGGCGCGAGAACGTGGACTTCCGCCTCGGCCTGCGCGGCGGCCTGAAGCCCTATGCCCAGGCGCGCTACCGCCAGCGCTGGACCGTGGGCCAGCGCGGCCTGATGGAGTTCCGCGAGACGCTGTTCTGGAGCCTGGACGACCACCTCGGCTCGACCACCGCGCTGTCGTACGAACGCTCGCTGTCGCCGACGCTGGCGCTGCGCTGGCTGAACGCCGCGACCATCACCCAGCGCGTCAAGGAGTTCGACTGGTCCAGCGACCTCGGGCTGGTCAAGGACTTCGGCAGCGCGCGCCAGGGCTCGGTCGAGGCGATCGTCAACGGCCTGACCGGCACCGGCGTCACGGTGCGCGAATACGGCCTGCAGACCCGCTGGCAGCAGCCGCTGCACCGCACCTGGCTGCACGGCGAGCTGATCGTCGGCCGCTTCTGGGCCCGCCCGGACGAGGCGGCGCGGCGCCAGGCGGTGTGGGCGCTGGGCATGGGCCTGAAGATGCGGTTCTAGGCGTCGAGATCAGCGGCCACGCCGGGATTCAACGGTTGAAGATGAAGCGCATTCCCGGGGCGCCACCGGCCCCGGTCACCTGATCGACCAGCCAGGACCAACCGGCGCCAGGCAAGCTGGCAGCCAGCATGATCACCGCGCAGATCACGGTGATCGCGGTCAGCATCGGGCCCATCCAGGTGTTCTGGTCCGACAGGAAATCGATCTCGTCCGCAGCGGCGTTGAAGCCCGTCGCACGCAACATCGCCGGAAGGTTCTGCACGACGGTCACGACCGCCGACACCACGGCAGCGACGACCGCCACGGCCAGCGTCGCGCCGTAGGCCGCCGGGGCCGACGTCGATACCGACTGCACGGGCGCCTTCACCACCGCGACCATCGTTGCAACGATCGCCGCGGCGATCATGGCGAGGCACTGCCCGGAGAACGCGGCCGTGGCGGCGGCGCTGCGCATCGTCGGCTCGAGGGTGGCCAGGAAGGCGAGCTCGCGTCCCTTCAGGCTTTCCGCGGAGGTCTGCACACTGGGGAGGATTCCGGTGCGTGCGACGGCTGCCCCGAAGTTCGTTCTCACGTTGCTGCCCGTCTGCTGCAGGCCCGATCCTGCGCCGGCGAGTTCGGTGGCCAGTCGCTGGCCGCCCAGGGCCTGGAGGGCCGCGCCGATCGCGCGCATCTCCGCCTCGAGTCGCGCGAACCCGGACCGCAGCACGGCGATGTCGTCGGCGAAGACGCAGATCTCGTGCCGGACCACGTGACGGCCAATGGCCGCGTTGGCCGCGAAGGCGTCGCTCAGCAGCCGGGCGAACACGTCGAGCGAGTGGACCGGCGTGCCGTTGAAGCTCAACCCGCCGCGCCCTGCCGGCCCCCAGGGAACCAGCAGGGACGGTGGCGGCAGGCCGGCCGGTACCGGCGCGAACGGCAGCTCGACCGACCGCCGCCGCGTGCCGATCGCCTGGCTCAGCTTGACCTTCAGCATCAACACGTCGGTCGGGTCCGCCACCTGGGTCGTGACGGCGGCCGGCCCGTGGCCGACGGTGACGCTTCGCGTGTCGCGCCAATCGGCGGTCGTGCCCGAGAAGGCGCCGAGCGAGTCGGTCAAGCCGGTCCAGAGAGTGTCGTTGGCGTTGCCGACGTCGATGTCGATCAGTTCGACACCGACGCCCGCTGCGGGGCGCGCCGGACCCCACGGGCCGGGCGCATGCAAGACCCTGCCGCGAACATTGAGCGTGGCCATGACGTCTCCTCGCTTCCGATGTCGGACCTGGCGGTCCGATGTTCAGGCTAGCACCGACGAGCTCGGCCGCGCAAGATCGCATCCGGCGCCTCCGGAACGGCATGGGGGCTCGGGGAGGGTGAGTGCGCGCCCGTACAGATGCCGAGGCCTGGCTGAGCGCACGCTCGGTGCCTCGACTGACCTGCGCCCGTTCACGATGACGGTGACCAGTCCAGCAACCCCGGCTTCGATGTCGAACTCGAGGGGTAAGCTGCGCCAACCGCGTCCGAGCCACACGATGAGGGAGCGATCACATGATCTTCGATGCCATCCGCGAGAGCCACGACCTGCAGCGCGACCTGTGCCGCAAGCTCACGGCATCGCGCGGCGACATGGCCGTGCGCCAGCTGCTCTTCCTGCAGCTGAAGGTCGAGCTGATGGCGCATGCGGCGGCCGAGGAACGCCACCTGTACGTCCCGCTGCTGATGGAGGACGGCGGCCTCCAGGCGTCGCGCCATGCGCTGCACGAGCATCACGAGATCGACGAGTTGCTGGAAGACCTGTCCGTGCGCAACAAGAAGCAGGCCGGCTGGATCGCCACGGCGAAGCAGCTGAGCTTCAAGGTGCGCCACCACCTGAAGGAGGAGGAGTCGAAGTTCTTCCAGGTCGCCGGGCGCCTGCTGTCGGAGACGAAGAAGCAGCAGCTTGCCCGCAAGTACACGCGAGAGATCGTGCGCATGCGCAGGCACTACGGCGCCGAGTACGAATCCGTCGTCGTCTCGGCGTCGAGCGGCCTCGTCAAGCCCGCCAGCCGCGCGGCCGACCGGCCGGCCACCCGCGGCAGCGCGAGCGCGGGCGCCCGACTGAGGGGCCAGGGCGAGCCGCGCCGCACGCGCTGATCCGACGGGCGGTGGTCCGGGCAGCTTGCGTGCGTGGCGCCGCGCCGGCCGAAGCCAGGCGGCCTCGGGATGCCTATCGACGCTTGCGCTTCCTCGTCGTCGTCTTCTTCGCCGGCGCCGGCAGAAGGGCACCGGTCCACGCGTCGAGAACCTGCTTCGTCGCGGCCGTCATCATCGTGGTGGCCTGGCGCTTGCCCTCCGCGGTCGCTCGCCCGCGCAGCGAGCCCGCGGTGGCGTTGGCGGCGCTCAGCCACATGCTCATGAACGGGTTCTTCTTCAACCACGGATTGGCCATTGCGGCGCTCCTTCGAGTCAACGGGGACCGCGCGACGGGTCGCTGCGTTCCTCGTCACCGCTTGCGCCGGGCCCGCCCGAACCGGCCTGCCGGTCACGATCGGGATCGAAGGTCTCGGTCGACGTCGGCCCGGTGCCATCGGGTTCGACGCTGACGACCTTGTCGGTCAGCGCGTCGTCCTTGAAATTGCGCGCGCCGGGCTTGTTGGCTTCACGCTGCGAATCGAGCAGGTCGCGGCGCTGCTGGTCGGGGTCGGTCGGTGTGGTCGTGGATTGGGGGGTCTTCATGGGCCGCTCCGGCTAAGGTGGAGCAGGCTGCGGGCAAACGCGGCTCCTGCGGCCCGTCGTGCGGCGCTTGGCGTCTGTCACCGCCCGACCAGACGCGCGACGCGCTGAGGCGCTTCCGGAGACGCTTGGGGATTGAAGCGGATCGAGAAGACGAAGCGATCGCCGCGCGAGGCGGGCATGCAGGTCACGGCGCGCATCGCACGACGGACGAACGCTCGGTACTCGTGCGGACCGCCGCGCGCGGCGACGCTGTCGACCGAGTCCCCGGCGAGGCTGAACTCGACCCGCACCGTGCCCTCGCGACCAAACATCTGCATCGCCGGCGAGAGTTCGCGCTCGAGGGTCTCGGCGATGTCGGGGCAGGCCAGCTCGACATCGACGCGAGCAGGGCCGGCCGGCTGCTGGCCGGTGATCACCGTCTGCTGCGGCTGTGCGAACGCCGGGCCGGACACGGCAACGAGGGAGGACGCCGCAAGGGCGAGGCAACGGATGAAGTGGCGCATGACGAACTCCTGAGGAAGGTCGCGCCGGCTTGCCGGAGGGGATCTCGGGTGAGGACCGGGCGTGAGTCACTGTCGCCCGGGACCGTTGGACCCAGCGTTGAACCCACCGTTGGAGCGCACGGGATCGGGCGTGCGCCCAACGAAGGTCGGGCTTCGGGGCGGCGGCCCCTCAGCCGGCAGGATCGAACACCCTGAGGAACTCGCGCCGCGTCTTCGGCCCGTACGTCCTGAAGTGCGGATCGGGCTTCTCCAGGTAGGCCGCGCGCTGGTGGGCGACCGCGTCGCGCGCCGTGTAGCGCTTCACGTCCGTCGGCGTCAGGCCGTACACGTTCGCGGCGTTGAGGCCGAAGATCCTGGCCCGCAGCGCCGGCGTGATCTCGGGATACCCATGCTGCTCGCGCAATTCCGGCGAGATCTGGAACGCGCGGAAGGCCTGGATCTGGTCCTGTGGCGAGCCGTACCAGATCGAGTCGGTGCCCCACAGCACGTTGTTCTCGCCGCACGCCACGATGAGTTTGCCCAGGGCGTGAGCGGCCTGCTCGGGGTCGCGCATCAGGAAGCGCCAGGTGCTGCCCAGTTCCGCGTAGACGTTGCTGTTCGGCTTGACCTGGTGCTCGCGCAGGGACGTGATCAGCGTGTCGATGCCGTCGCGCTTGCCGCTCGCGTCATAGGCCCTTTCGGTCACCGTGCTGACGAATCCGGAGTGGTAGATCAGGAAGTTCACGTCCGGATAGCGCCTGGCGACGATGCCGATGTCGCTGCACTGGCTGTGCTCGTACGAGCGTGGTCCGAACGGCAGCCCCTTGTGGATGCAGATGTTCCGAACGCCCAGCGCGCGCGCCTTCTCGATGAATCGAATGCCGACGTCGTCGTGCAGGAAGTAGCCCTTGCCGCCCGGGCCGTACTGCGTGTAGGTCTTCCAGGCGCTGATGCCCCAGCGCTGGTGCAACTCGTCCATGCCTTCGAGGTCTCCGGGCTGGTTCGGGTTGACGCGCCCGTGCAGCAGCAGCCGGTGCGTGCCCTCCAGCTTGTCCACCAGGCGGCGGACTTGATCGGCGGCCTGGATCGTCACCGGTTCCGCGTCACGGGCGGAGGGGACGAAGGACAGCACCATCACGTCGGTGTCGCTGTCCATGAACACGTCCTTGAGAAAGACGTCCGCGTTCTTCGGATGGCCCTTCGGCGTGCCGATGAAATGCCCCTGGACATCGAGGATGAACTCCTCCCTGGGCGGCCCGACCTGCGCCCGTGCCAGCTGCATGTCCAGCGCGGCATCGGGGGCCAGCTCGAAGAAGCCGCCGGTTCTTCCGGCAGCGGCGTTGGCCGCGTTGAACGCCAGCAGCGTGCTTGCCGCGCCGCACGACGAGGTCAGGAACGCGCGCTTGGAGCACCCCAGGCGCCTGGCATTGATTGCGGCGGCTTCGTGCGCCAGGCGGTTGGCTTCGACGTTCGCCGGCCACAGCGGCACCGGCGCGAACTCGCCGTTCGAGGTGCTGTCCAGCTTGATGGGCAGTCGCTGGCCTTCGGGGTCGCTGTCGCGCATGGTGTCCCCCTTTGCGATCCTGGAGTGTGGCACCCCGACGCAAGGGTCGCGAGGCTTACCATGAGGCCGTGGATCCGATTCCGCGAGCCCTCCTGCTGATCGATGTCGTCGGCAGCACCTCGCTGTCGCAGGCGTTGGGCGACGTGCGCATGGCCCAGGTGTGGGCGGCGCATGACCGGCTGGCCCGCGACCTTCTGGTGGCGCATGACGGCACCGAGATCGACAAGACCGACGGCTTCCTGCTGATCTTCGAGAACGCCCGCGACGCCGCCGCCTATGCCCTGGCCTACCACCGGGCGACAGCGGGCCTCGAGCCGCCTCTGCGGGCGCGCGCCGGTCTTCATGTGGGCGACGTCATCCTCACCCGGAATCCGGCGGCCGATGTCGCGCGCGGCGCGAAACCGCTGGAAGTGGATGGCCTGGCCAAGCCCATGACCGCGCGCATCATGGCGCTGGCCATCGGTGGGCAGACGCTGCTGAGCAAGGCGGCGCATGCCGCACTGGCGCCTGCGGGCGACCTGGGGTGCGTTCGCAGCCATGGCCACTACCGGCTCAAAGGCATCGACGAACCGGTGGAACTGCTCGAACTCGGCGTGCCGGGCGAATCGCCGTTCACGCCGCCGCCCGACGCAGAGCTGTCCTACCGCGTGATTCCCTGGCAGGACGCCTGGCGGCCGGCCCGGGACATCCCGCACGCGCTTCCCGCCGAACGCGACGAGTTCATCGGACGCAGCAAGGACCTGCAGGCGCTGGCCGGGCGACTCGACGCCGGCGAGCGGCTCGTGACGGTGCTGGGCATGGGGGGGTCGGGCAAGACGCGCCTGGTCCGCCGCTACGGCCGGGTGTGGCTGGGCGACTGGCCCGGCGGCGTCTACTTCTGCGACCTCTCGGAGGCACGCAGCGCTGCCGGCATCGCCTACGCGGTGGCCGCCGCGCTCGATGTGCCCCTCGGCACCGTTGACCCGGTCGTGCAGCTCGCCGGCGTCATCGCCGGCCGCGGGAAATGCCTGCTGCTGCTCGACAACTTCGAGCAGGTCAGCGCGCATGCGGCCGCCACGCTGACACCGTGGCTGGAGCGGGCACCGCAGGCCCGCTTCGTGGTGACGAGCCGCGAAGTGCTGGCGCTGCCCGCCGAGCACGTCATGCCGCTGGAGCCGCTGGACATCCGCGGTGCCGGCGTCGAGTTGTTCGCCGTGCGGGCGCGCTCACGCAAGGCCGACTTCGAGCTGACGGCATCGAACCGGCCCGTCATCGAGGACATCGTCGCGCTGCTCGACGGCTTGCCGCTGGCCATCGAACTGGCGGCGGCCAGGGTGGTGGCGCTGGCACCCCGCCAACTGCTCGAGCGCCTGAAAGACCGCTTCCAGCTCCTCGTCGGAGCGCGCGGCGCGCCGGCTCGCCAGGCGACCTTGCGCGCGACGATCGACTGGTCGTGGGCGCTGCTCGCACCGTGGGAGCAGGCGGCGCTCGCGCAGGCGTCGGTGTTCGTCGGTGGCTTCACGCTCGAGGCGGCCGAGCACGTGCTCGATCTCTCGGCGTGGCAGCAGGCGCCACTGGTGGTCGACGTGGTGCAGTCGCTGGTGGAGCGCAGCCTGCTGCGCGTGCTGTCGTCCGGCACGGGTCAGCGTCTGGAAAGCGACGAGCCGCGCTTCGGGATGTACGTCAGCATCCAGGCCTACGCGGCCGAGAAGCTGGGCACGATGGGCGCCGCACCCAGCCCCGGCGAGACCGACGTGGCCGCCGGCGCCGCAGCGCGGCACGGGCGGTACTTCGCTCGATTCGGAACCGTCGAGGCCCTCGACGCGCTGAGAGCGCACGGAGGCGCCGCGCGCGCGCGAGCCATGGCGGGTGAGGTCGACAACCTGGTCGCCGCGTGCCGGCGCGCTGTCGACCGCGCCGACGGCGCCGTGGCCGTGCCCTGCCTGTCCGCCACGCTGGCGGTGCTGACCCGCCGAGGCCCCTATCGCGTGGGCGTGGAGTTGGGCCGCAAGGTCTTGGCACTCGACACGCTTCGGGCCGCCGACAGGGGGTCGGCCGCCTTCCTGCTGGGGGCGATGCTGCGACTCACCGGTGGCAACGACGAGGCGCTTGGCTTTCACGAACAAGGCCTCGCACTTCGACGCGAAATCGGTGACCGCCGCGCCCAAGGTCGATCACTTTATGCACTCGGAGAAACCTACCGAGCCCTCGGCCGCAGGGAACAGCTGCTGCAAACCCTGGAAGACGCCCTGTCAGCCGCTCGAGAAACGGGCGACTGCTTCATCGAGGCCATGTGTCTGAACGCGATGGCGAACAGCGCCAACAGCGACGGCCGTATGGACGAGGCCTGGCGCCTGTATTCGATGGCGCTGGCGTGCTGTCGCCAGCACGGCATGCGAACCGTCGAGGGAAACGTGCTCTGCAACATGGGCATCCAGCGGCGCGTGCTGGGTCATGGCGCCGAAGCGCAGGCGTACTTCGGCGAGGCCATCGAGATCGCGCGCGAGTGGGGCGATCGCCGAGCCGAGGGCCACGTGCTCGGCGACCGAGGCGCGATTCATCTGCAGCACGAGCGGCTGGCGGAGGCCTCGGCCGACTTCCAGGCGGCGTTGGCCATTGCGCTGGACACCGGCGACACCCTCTTCGAGGTGAACGTCCGCCAGATGCTCGGCGAGTTCCACGAGCACCGGGGTGAGCCGGTCGAGGCGCTGGGCCACTACGAGCGGGCGCTGGCACGATCGCGCGAGTGCGGGTATCGCATCGAAGAAGGGCGCTCGCTGGCCCGGTGGGCACACGTGCAAACCGGGCAGAGCGGGCAGGGTGCATTGACCCAGGCGCGCCAGGCGCTCGTCGAGGCCGAGGCCATCCTGCGCGAAGCGAACGACCCGATGGGGATGGCGACCTTGCATTGCTTCTTCGCCGACTGCGAGCACGCCGCCGGCGAGCTGACCGCGGCGCGGCGGCATCTGCAGGCGGCGGAAGGATTGGCGGTGAATCTGGGCGCGGGGGCGGAGAGCGAACTGGGGCGGTACGTGGCGAGGCTGCGGTCGACCCTGGGCGGCTCGGGCGAGGGAGCGGGCGTTCGGCCCGCACGATCGCGATCCAATCCGCCGCCGGCCGCAGACGCCCGTCCCTGATCCGCGTCGCCGAGCGGCTGCGGTCCGGGTTGCTCCGGAACTCCACCATGCCGTGATCCGGGTCGAGGAAGACGTACGCATCGAACGAAGCGCCGGCCCGAGGTGATGAGCTTGCGCCGCCGCTCGGCTGGCGTGCCTGTGCGGGAACGTCGCCGGGCGGGGCCGGGCCCAGCACGATCACCCTGTCCGCCGATGCGATGGTCTCCGCCCGGTGGGCGACGATGACACGGGTGATGCCGAGCGCACGCACGGCATCGTTGACGCGGCGTTCGCAGTCGGCATCGAGGTGGCTGGTGGCTTCGTCAAGCAGCAGCATCTGCGGCCGGCGATAGAGCGCACGGGCCAGCAGGATGCGCTGCTTCTGCCCGCCCGACAGCACCGACCCCATGTCGCCGACGAGCGTGGCATAGCCCATCGGCATCGCGGCGATGTCCTCGTGCACGGCCGCGGCGCGCGCGCAGGCCTGCACCCATTCGGTGTCCGGCTGCGCATCGAAGAGCGCGATGTTCGCGGCGATGCTGCCGGCGAACAGCGTATCGTCCTGCATCACGCTGGCGACGGCGGCGCGGTAGCTATCCAGCCCGATCTCGTCCAGCGTGCGGCCACCGCAGGTGAGGCGGCCCGCGGTCGGGCACAACAGGCCGAGCATCAGCTTGACCAGCGTGGTCTTGCCGCAGCCCGAGGGACCGACGAGGGCCACCGATTCGCCGACCTCGATGTGCAGGCTGACGTCGTGCAGCACGTCGCGCTCGCCAGGCGCCCAGCGGAAGCTCACCCCGTCGAGCCGCAGTTCGCCGAGCGTGGCCACGTGGGTCGCCGCCGGCTCCGTCGCGGCCGCGGGCGCGCCTGGCTCGGGTGTACTGGCCAGCACGTCGGCGACGCGGTCGGCGTGCAGGCCGAGCAGGCGCAGGTCCAGCAGCTTGTCGGTCAACGCGGCGGCGCGCTGCACGAACTGGGTCTTGTAGGCCAGGAAGGCCACCAGCATGCCGATGCTGAAACCGTCGCCGTCGAGCACCAGCAGCGCGCCCAGGCCGACGCTGGCCGCTGCTTCCAGCCCCAGCAGCAGGCCCTGGGCGCCCTGCAGGGCCAGCGCCAGGCGCTGTGCACGCAGGCCGGCATCGATCTGCGCCTGCAGCCGCGCGTCGAACTCGTCGGCGCGGCGCGGCTGGGCATTGAACAGCTTGACGCACTGCACGCCGCGTACCGACTCCAGGAAGTGGCTCTGCTGGCGCGCCTGCAGCACCAGCTGCTGCTCCACCGCCTCGCGCTGGCGCCGGTGCACCAGCACGCGCACGGTCGCCTGACCGGCCACCGCGGCCAGTGCCAGCAGCGCCAGCGGGGGGCTGTAGACGACCATCATCGCCAGCGTCAGCAGCGCCAGCGCACCGTCGACCACCGCTTCGGGCGCGCTGGTGGTCAGGCTGTTCTGCAGGTGCTCCAGCGACTCCAGCCGCGAGGCCACGTCGCCCAACCAGCGCTTTTCGAACCACGCCATCGGCAGCGCGAGCAGGTGGCGGAACAGCCGCGACGACATCTGCTGCCGCAACCGCGCGCCCAGCTGCGCCAGCAGCCAGCCGCGCAGCGCGGCCGTCACCACCTGCAGCAGCACGATCCCCGCGAACGCCGCTGCCAGCACGAGCACCAGCTGCTGGTCCTGGCCGTTCAGCGCGCGGTCCACGGTCCACTGCATCTGCAGCGGCAGCACCAGCGCCCACAGCTGCAGCAGCAGCGCCAGGCCCAGCACGCGCAGTGCGCTGCCGGCATGCGTGCGCAGATCGCCGGTCATGGCACGCAAAGGCAGTGGCCGTTGCAGGCGCAGCGGCACGAAGTCCGGCCGCGGCGCCAGCTCCAGCGCCACGCCGCTGAAGTGCCGGGCCAGCTCGTCGAGGCGGAGGCTGCGCCGTCCCATCGCCGGGTCCAGCAGCTGCACCCGCGTGCCGCGCACCTGCGTCAGCACGACGAAGTGGTCGTCGTCCCAGTGCAGCACGCAGGGCAGGCGCAGGCCGGCCAGGTGGGCCTGCCCCAGCTTCAGCGCGCGCGGCTGCAGCGCCAGCTGCTCGGCGATGCGCAGCAGGTCGGCCAGCGTCGAGCCGCGCAGTGACACGGCCCAGCGCTCGCGCGCCGACGGCAGATCGATGTCGTGGCCGTGGTGGCCCGCCACCATCAGCAAGCAGGCCAGCCCGCACTCGGCCGACTCGGCCTGCAGGATCAGCGGTGTGCGACGGTGGCTCACGGTGCCACCGACCGCGCCGGTCGCGCCTGTTGCGCGGGCTGCGCGCGCCGGGCCCGGCTGGCCGCCAGGCTGGCCGCGATGGTCTGCTGCTGGCGCGCCAGGTCCTCTTCTCCGCAGGCGTCGAGCTGCGCCATCACGTCGTTCCAGGACGCGCCCTGCAGCACCGCGGGCACGCAGCCGCCGGCGCCATCGTGCAGGCCGAGCGCGTCGGTGCGGCTGGCGAAGTACGGCACGTCCAGCTGGCCGAGGGCCGACTGCTCGCAGGTCAGCAGCGGCCAGGCCGCGCTGCGGCGACCGGCGCGCAGGAAGACGCAGCTCAGCCGTTCGAGCTCGATCGAGAAGTCCGCGCCGTTGCGCAGCGCCGCCGGCTGCAGCAGGTGGGCCTGCAACCCGGCATAGACAGCGGTGTCGCGGAACACATGCCTTACCGGCAAGCCGCGCCAGGCGGCCAGCGGGCCTTCGGGGGCGCGCAGCACCTCGCGCTGACGGACGACGAAGCGGTACAGGGTGTCGAAGCCGGCCCGCAGCTCGGGCTCGAAATCCTCGGGCGGCAGGCGAAGGTCGTCTCCGCAGCGGGGCGTGTGGTGCTGCGCCTGCAGCGGCTGCTGCGCGGGCACGCCCGGCCGCCGGTGCATCGCATCGGTGTTGAGGCCGATCCATCCGGGCTGCGCCTCGTCGGCTTCGTCGGACCCCGTCAGGCCGCTGACGTCGGCGCGGGCGGGCAACGAGCCCGGCTCCGCATCGAGTTCGGGCAGCAGGCCGGTGCGCAGCACGCCCTCGGCCGCGCGGGCCGATTGTTCGAAGTCCAGGTCGGGGCGCAGCTCCGGGTGGCACAGCGTCTCGGTGTCGACCAGCACTGGCTGCTCGCCATCGGCGATCAGGTTCTCGAGGTGCGCATCCGTGCCGCGCAGCAGGTGCAGCAGGGCCAGCAGCTGGCCGGCCCGGCGGTAGAAGCGAGCCACCGCGGCGCGATCGTCGCAGGGTCGGTTCGGCACGAAGGCGCACCAGCCGTAGCGGCCTTGGTCGAGCACCGCGACCGTCTCCATCGCCAGCAGGCCGTGGCGGGCGTTGCACCAGTCGAGCAGCTGGTTCCAGGCGACGTCCAGCGCCAGGCTCCGGGGCTTGTAGACCAGCCGCAGGCCGTTGTCGAACTTCAGCAGCACGGTGCCGCGCCCCCCGCCATGGGCGTCGGACTGCGCGGCGCGCAGTGCCACCACCGGTCCGATCGGGCGGCCGCCGGCCGCGAAGCAGGCCTGCAGCAGGTCGCTGTCCTCGACCAGGCGCCCCATCAGCTCGGCGGTGGTTTCGACCCACTGGTCGATCGCCGTCGCCAGCAGGCGGCCCAGCACCGGGTAGCGGTGCAGCAGGCCGGCACCGCCGTCCTGCAGGATTGCCGCGACGAAACGCCGGTAGCGCAACGCACCGGCGTGCGGATCGAGCGGCCCGAAGCGCCGCAGCCAGCGCTCGCCGGCGGGCAGCGTGGCCTCGAACTCATGCTGCAGCGTCGGCGCGGCCACTTCCGCCAGCCGATGAAGCAGCGCGCGCGCCAGCTGATCGAGGGCCACGCCGGACAGCGGGTCGCGCCCGGGGCCGATGCGCGTCACGGCCGCGTGCTGGCGCAGCCGGCCGCGCGCCAGGCTCACCAGCGGCAGCAGCAGCGGGGCGAACGGCACGGCGGCCGCGGCATCGTCCGCCGGCTCGGACTGCCGCCAGGCCAGCGACAACGCGGCCAGCGTGCGCGCCCAGGCGGGCAAGGCTGCCCAAGGTGCTGGTCCATGCTCGCTCAGCAGCGTGGCCGCCCGCGGTTCATCGAGGCTGTCCCAGGCCAGGCGCAGGCGAAGGGCTTCGGCCGGGGCCAGCTGCGACGCGGCCAGCCGCTGCTGCCAGACCTGCAGGCGATGCTGCACGGCGGCTTCGTCGCGGCGGTCGATGCCGTCAGGTGCGGCGCTCGCGCGCTCCCATAGGTAGCTTGCTCGCCGGGCCAGCTCGTCGACCGGCAGTGCCGGCCGCTGGCGACGCGGGACGTGACGAGGGAACATGCGGCGGCCTCCTGGCAGACACGGCTGAAGGGCCGCGGGCGTTGGCAGCGGCGGCCCGAGAACGCGTCAGAAAGGCGCGGATTGCTCGTCGCTCGGGCTGACCCAGCGGATGGTCTTGCGAGTCTTCGTGCCGCCGCTCACCGCCAGCAGCTCGGCGGCGGAGAGCTCGCGCGGCCGGCCGGGGTCGTCCGTCAGGGCCTGGCGCGCAGCGTCGTGGCTCAGCCGGTGGCCCCGTGCGGCGGCCGTGTCGACCAGTGCGGCGACGGCGTCGCCGACGGAGCGCATCTGCATCAGGCGGCGCGCCAGCAGGGGGTCCGTCAGCAGGGATTCGATGGTGCTGTTCATCATGGGTCCTTTGCGGAAACGAAGATCCGGGACGTCCCCGGGGCCACGGGCCCTCGCTGTGTCGCGGGCGGGCCCGATTCGGAAGCCGCGGCCTCGATGGCCCGCGACGCCTGCAAGAGGCTAGGCGAGCGGGCAGCGCCCGTCATGAGCCGGCGCTACCAGGGGCGGCAGCTTGTTCGCGCGCGTCGCGAAGTCAGGTGGTACGGGAGTACCAGACGCGGGCGCATGCAACCTGGTCAGAACATCGCGCTGATCACGCCGAACGACATCGCCGGGGCGACGAGGCCGAAGCACAGGACGAAGGCGGCGGTGCACAGGTTGTCGAAGAAGGTGTTCATGGCGGGCTCCTGCTGCTGTTGCTGTTGCCGGTACGACAGTCGCGCCGGTCTGAGAACAATGTAGGCAGCGGGTCCGCTACTTCCGAGACGAAGACTGCAAAGGCCGGCAGTGCGGTTTGTCACCATGCGCCGCGGCCGTAGCCGGCCTGGCGGGCCTGCACGATGGCCTGGGCTCGGCGCGTGACGCCGAGCTTGGCGAAGATGCGCGCAACGTGGTTGCGCAGCGTGTGCGGGCTGATGCCGAGTTCGCTGCTGATCTGGCCGTTCGACTGGCCCCGTGCGATCAACTCCAGCACCTCGCGCTCGCGCGGGGATGACTGCGGCCTGTCGGTCGACGCGCTGGCCACGTGCCGGATCAGGAGCAGCCAGTTGGCAACGTTGGCGGCAGCGAAGGCCGTGCATGCCAGCGCGATCAGGCGATAGGCGAATGCCCGCCCGCGCTGCGGGTCGCCGAACCGTCGCAGAGTCCGTGCTGCCGCCATGCGGCGAGCACGCTGCGGCAGCTCAGGCCCCACTCGTCGACCGACGGACCCTCGACCAGGCTGCCGAAGTGCCTGAGCATCTGGAAGCTCGCTTCGGCACGCCGCCGAGGCCTTGCGAACCGGACTCGAACTCGTGAGGCTGCTCGAAGGCAACCGTCACCGCGGCCGCCTGACCATCGCGCGCACGAACCTCATGCAGGCCTGGCTCGCCAGCGACGAGCCGGCGCAGGCGCGCGCGCTGGCGCTCATCGGTTGGCCGGAGGCGGCGGCCTACGCGAGCCGGGCGTCGTGGGCCGACGGCCTGTCGCTGCTGGCGGCGATGGAGCACCGCCCGCGTGCCAGCGCGATGCTGCGCGGTTATGCCGACGCCCCATATGCCGCCACGCAGAACACGCGCCAGGTCGCCGAAAGCATCACGGTGGAGCGCGCCGAACAGCTGGCGCGCCAATCGCTCGCCGCGGGCGAGTTCAAGCGCCTGAAGGCCGAAGGCGCGCTGCTGCGCGATGCGGACATCGCGGCGATCGCGTTCGGCGAGCGCGACGAGGGCACGCCGGCCTCCTGAGCGCGCCAGACGCTCAGCGCGCCGCGGCCCATTCCCGGTCCAGCCACCGGCCGAGCCAGTGGCCGATGGCCCGCCTGCGCCGGGCCGGCCGCTCGTCCACGGCGCGCTCCCAGCGCTCGACGCCCGCCTCGGCATCGCACGGCGAGGCCAGGGCGAATCCGTGCCGGCGCATGAAGCCGGCCATGCGCAGGTTCCCGGCCAGCACGTTACCGTACAGCCAGCCCAGGCCCGCCGCGCGCGCCGCTTCCAGCAGCTGTTGCATCAGCTCGTCGGCGACGCCCCGGACGCGGCAGGCATCGCTGACGCAGATCGCGAATTCCGCGGCGTCACCTCGGACGTGACGGCCGGGCCGCGCCCTGCTGCCCGCTACCTGCTTCCTTGACCGTCATTTGCAAGCCGCCCACAATCGTTCGGCGCCGGCTGGGACCGAACACCAAGACAGTGCCTGTGGCCTCTCGGCTGGTGATTGCCCAGACGCTGCTGAAGGACGCGTCCGCAGCAGCGGCACCGCATTCACGGCTCTAAGGACGCAGACCATGTCCCTCAAGACCGTCGTTCGCGTTGGTGCGCGGTGCGCAGTACCGCTGTTGCTGGCCCTCGCGGCGCCGGGCATCCGAGCGCAGCAAGTGGCCATCGTGATCGACGTGGCGGGTAAAGCCGAGGTCGAGGAGAAGTCGGGCCGGCACCACCTCAGGCTGCTCGAGTCGCTGCCCGCCGGGACCCGCCTGAGCATCGGCCAGGCTTCGAAGGTGGACCTGCTCTATGTGAAGACGGGTGCCCAGTTCTCCGCCTCGGGTCCCAGCCTGGTGGAGTTGGCGCAGTCCGAGGTGACAGGCATCATCGGAACGATGCCGGTGCGGCAGCCGATCGCCGAAGGATCCGAACTGCGACTCAGGCGCGACAGAGTCGTTCAGGGCGGCATCGTGCTGAGAAGCCCGGACCCGCCCGCAGCCGCGTCGGTGGCCGCGCCGAAACCCTCCGAGCTGCAGCGGCGCAGGCCGCCAAAGGGCGCGCCCTTTGCGCGCCGCGTGGCCTATGCGCTCTGGCTCGAAGACGTCGGTGCACAGGCCGAAGCACGCGAGGCTTGGCGGCTCCTGGCGAAGGAGCGCCCTTCGGACGAAAGCATCGCCAGGCGCGCGCGGTGAGCCGGCGATGGCTGCCCGCCGCCGGCGTTGAGCGCCGTCGATGGATAGTCGTGTTGCTGACCCTGCTGTCGGGCATGGTGATGCCGCTGCTGCCGTGGATGGAAGAGGGCGATCTGCGTTTGCTCGATGCACAGTTCGAAGCCCTGCGCCGCCAGCGGCATGCGACAGCGGACGACGCGATTGCCGTCATCACCATCGATGAGCCGACCCTTGCGGCCATCGCCGAGCCCTTGCCCCTGGTGCACGCCCGCTTGGGCAAGGTGCTGGCCGGGCTGGCCAACGCCGGCGCGCGGGCCGTGGCGCTGGATGTCATCCTGCCCGAGCGCAGCTTCGACGCCCTGCTGCCGGGCAACGACCACGATCTGATCGTCGGCATGCTCGCGGTGCGGCGCGCCGGTGTGCTCGTGCTCGCCCGCACCGTGGATGAAGCTGGCCGCCCGCGTCCGCTTCACGCACCTTTCCTCGCGGCCGCCGGACCGGACGGCACGGGCCTGGCGCTGCTGCCGGTGGACCGCGACGGCGTCGTGCGCCGATTCGACGAAAAGCTGGCTGAAGATGGCAGCGCGGTTCCGACGCTCGTGGGCACGATCGCACGACGGCTCGGCATGAAGCCCGACGCCGGGTTGATGGACTTCTCGCGCCGGGCGTCGATCCCGGTTGTCTCGCTGAAGCAGGTGCTCGATGCCCTGAGTCTCGGCAATATCGCGGAAATGCAGCGTCAGTTCGGCGGACGCATCGTGTTCATCGGCACGGCGCTGCCCTTCGTCGACCGGCATCGGATCCCGCTGGCGGCCATGGGTGCCGACGGGGATCGCAACGCACCTGGCGTGATGATTCACGCCTGGGCCATGCAGGCCCTGATGGACCGCAGCCTGATCCAGCGGCTGCCGCCCGCGGCGGTGGCCGTGGCAGGCCTGGCTTGCGCCTTGAGCGCGCTGCTGGCCGTCACCGGGCTGCGCGCGCTGATCACCATCCTTTCTTTCGTTGCACTGATCGTCGTTGGCTGCACGGCGCTGCTGGCGTTCGGATTCGAGGTGCCGACGCTCAGCCTGGTCGCCGTGGCGGTGGCGGCCGCGTTGGCTCGGATCGCATTCGAAACGATGGAGGAGATACTGGCGCGCAGGCGATTGCGCAGGGCGTTCGCCGGCTATGTGAGCCCGGCGGTGATGGACGAGCTCGAGGCGGGCCGGCTCGACGGCATGAGCAGCGCGCGGCGCTTCCTGTGCGTCATGTTTCTCGACGTGCGCGGCTTCACCGGGCGCTCGGAGCACGACGCCCCCGAGCAGGTGACGGCGGTGCTGAACGTGCTCTTCGAGCAGGTCACCGAGGTGATCCACCGGCATGGCGGCACGATCAAGGAGTTCATGGGCGATGGCGTCATGGCCTTGTTCGGCGCTCCGCAATCGCTGGCCGATCCGGTCGCGAGCTGCTTCGCGGCGGCGCGCGACATCGTGCGCGCGATGCCGGACATCAATCGGCAGCTGACCTGGCGCGGGCAGGCTCCGCTGGACATCGGCATCGGTGCGGCCTGCGGCGAGGCCGTCGTCGGCCACATCGGCGCTGCGGCGCGCCATGCTTACGGCGCGGTGGGCGACTGTGTCAACGTCGCTTCGCGACTCGAGGGCCTGACCAAGGATCTGGGTTACCCGCTGGTGGTCTCGGAGGACATGGCGCAGCGCCTCGGCGGCGAGGGGCTGGCGGCGCTCGGTCGGCATGCCCTCAAGGGTCACAGCGCCGTTGCCGTGTACGGTTGGCGCCCGCTCGACGCGGGCCGCCAGCCCTCCGAGTAGCCGAGGGCTTCGCCGGAATCAACAGGCCCAGGCGAAGCTCGTGCACATGTTGGACAACATGGTGCCCAGCCGCGAATCGAACACGCTGCCACCCTGGTACATCGGCCCCGTTGCGGTGGACCCGTAGGAAACCACGGAGACCAGGCGGTTGGCATTGTTCTCGCTGGGTGTCGCCGTCGACGAGGCGTAGCTTGCACGCAGGTTCAGCACCACGGCGCCGCCGCTGGAACCGCCCGACATGTCGGATCCCCACAGGCCGGTGCCGTTGGCGCCGGCGGTGGTCTGGGAGTCGATGCGGTGGTTGACGCTGCCGCTGTCGAGGTTGTTCGGATAGCCCAGCACCGTGACATGCCGGCCGACCAGAGAGGGGTACTGGTACCCCAGCCAGCCGGTGTAGTCGCCAATGCGGTAGCCGCTGCCGTTGCGGTTGAAGACGAGGAGTGCGTAATCGCCCGCATTGGGCACGCCGCCGCCGCCCGTGAACCACTGGTCGGTGGTGGTGGCCGTCGCCCAGCTGGTCCAGATGCCATACGGCGCTGCGCCGTTGCGGTAGCCGGGCGCGAACTGGAAGCTGCCATACCAGCTGCCGCTGCCCGAGGCCACGCAGTGGCCCGCGGTGACGACGATGCCGGGCTTGATCATCGTGCCGGAGCGGACCGACCACTGGCCGCTGCCGGGCACCTTCTCGAACCAGAGCTTGCCGGTGGCGCGCAGCGGGAAGCTGGTGTCGGCCTGAGCCGGATGAACCGCCGATGACGTGAAGTGCAAGCCTTGTGTGCCCACGGCGGCCGGCGCAACGAGCCCCAGCGCTTCATGCTGGGCGTCTTGCACGGGAGCGGGCTCGGCCACGCGCACCGCCAGGCCGGTCGCATCCAGCCCGCCGGGGTGGCCCGTCTCGCTGGCCTGGGTGACCGTCCGGCCGATGGCCGCGGCGGCGTTGTAGTCGAAGGCGCTGGCAGGCAACTGCTTGAACGTCGGCATCGCGCTTTGCGCCCGCCAGTATTCCGGCTGCGAACGGGCTTGCGACAGGCTGGCCTGCCCGGCAGGCATCACCACGACGTCGAGCGACTTGGGTGGGGGCGCGGGTCGCGGGGGTACTGCGGCATGGAGCGAGCCCGCCATCAACAGCAGGGCGAAGGCGGGATGAGGCAGAGGGTGCATAGGACGGTTCCTCGACGGTGGTGGGGTGTCGCCCTTGCGCGTGGTATTCGACTCCACGCACGACGTTCGACGGGGCCAGTGTGCGAAGCCGACCCCCTTCCTGTCGTTGATGTCCAGCACTGCCGTGCCAGCGCAGATGTCACGCCGGGGAAGTGAACTGCTTCCGCGGGCAGGGACCTCGACCCGGCGTCGCGGGACAATGCGGCGATGGATCCCCACGACTTCGAGCAACGCTTGACCGACCTGGAGGTCAAGGCCACCTTCACCGAAGACGCGCTCGATCGCCTGAACGAGGTGGTCATCCGGCAGCAGCGGCAGATCGATCTGCTGATGCGCGAGCTGATGGAACTGAAGCGCCAGCCCGCGTCCGATGGCCTCGACACCTTGCGCAGCCTGCGCGACGAGTTGCCGCCGCACTACTGAACCGCCAAGCGAAGCGCCTCGTACCCGTTGTCTGTCGGGCAACTCAACCGCTGCGCACCATGTACCGCCGTAGCTGCCTGCAGCACGGCAGTGCGGCGCAGGCAGTCTTGCCGCGCTGGCCGCCGCGTGGCAGCATCGTCGCCACGGCGCGAGCAGGGCGCCGCCGGATCCGCGGAAAGGGCTGAGCCCACCTGTCGACGCATCTGTCCGTCGTTCCCACCCCTGTGCGGCCTGACCGTGCGGATCGCAGGCGCATCGCATGGAGGTTCCTATGAACGACCGCCCCACGGGCACGCGCGCGACGCTGCCCGAACACCCCGACACCGACCAGTTGCGCCGCCAGGCGCGCGAGTTGCTGCGCGCCTGGCGGTGCGGCGAGCCCAGCGCGCTGGCGCGCGCCACGCCGTACGCGCTTCCCGCACTGCCACGCCTTGCGCACGCACAGCTCGTGCTGGCGCGCGAGCTGGGTTTCGCGAGCTGGCCGAAGCTGTTGGATGAGATCGAGCACCGGCGCGCGCTGGCGCTGCACGACGAGGCCTTCGTCGAACGCGTGCTGGTACTGGCGCTGGGCCGGGGCTACGCCGCGCCCCGGCCGGCGCAGGCGCTGGCACTGCTGCAATCGCGCCCGCGGCTGCGCCACGCCGCGCTGCGGCTGGTGCAGGGCGATGCGGATGGCGTCGACCCGCGGCATGCGCTGCCGCCGTGGCATGCGCCGCCCCTGGCGCTGGTGGCGTTCTCATCGCTGGCGACTCTCGACGACGCTCAAGACGCTGCGCTCTGCGCCGCAGCCGACAGGCTGCTGGCCGCTGGCGCCGATGCCAATGCCGGCCTCATCGACCCGGCCTTCACCGAGCGCCCGCTGCCCGTGCTCTATGGCGCGGTGGCCCGCGCGCGCAGCGCCGCACTGGTGCTGCGGCTGCTGGCGGCCGGCGCCGACCCGAACGACAACGAGTCCCTGTACCACGCGGTGGAGCAGGACGATCGCCGCATCGTCGCCGCGCTGGTGGCCGCCGGGGCGCGCTGGCCAGGGACCAACGCGCTGTTCCGCCAGCTCGACTTCGAGCCTATCGCGCATCTGCAGCAGGTGCTCGAACTCGGCGCAGATGCCGACGAATTGTCATCGAGCATCGGAACGCGCCCGTTGCACCACGCCGTGTCGCGTGGCCGGTCTCTCGCTCACCTGCAACTTCTGGTGCAGCATGGCGCCGACATCGCCGCGACCGACAGCCACGGCCACACGCTGGCCTGGCACGCGGCACGCGCCGGTCGCACCGACGTGCTGACCTGGCTGGCGCCGCTGGGGCAGAAGCCGCCCGACGGCGTCGTGGACCGCTTCCTGGCCGCCTGCGCCGCGGCCGACGAATCCACAGCGCGCGCGCTGCTGGCACGGCAGCCGAACCTGATCACCAGCCTGGCGCCCTGGCAGCGCACGCTGCTGCCCGAGCAGGCGCAACGCGGCGCACTGGCTTCGGTGCAACTGATGCTGGCCTTGGGCTGGCCCGTGGACGTGCCCGGGCCGTGGCAGGCCAGTGCACTGAACCAGGCCGCGTTCCGCGGCGACTCGGCGATGGTCGCGCTGCTACTGCGCCATGGCGCGCACTGGCACGAAAGGAACGGCTATGGCGGCGACGCGCTGGGCAGTTGCCTGCACGCCGGCTGCAATGAGCCCGTACCCGGCGGCGACTACGCCGAGGTACTGCGTCTGCTGCTCGCCGACGGTGCACCGTCGCCGGAGATTGATGACCACTTGCCCGACGAGATGGCCGCCGTGGTCGAGGGCCTGGCTGACGCGCGCTGATCGCTGATCGCCGATCCGGACGTGCCGCTCGAACCCAACTGGCGCGGGGCGAGCGACGTCCAGAGCTGATCTGCCCAGCTTGACGCGGCGGAGTTGTCGGGGACATCCGCTGTCGGCCAGGAGCCGGTGATCACGACCGTCGGCTTGCGGGCATCTCACGCGCGGACACGAAGGCGACGCTGCGCGACGACGGCAGGCGGCGCCAGGAATCTGCCCTGTGCGGCGATCAAGCCGCCGCAGCCGGACCTCAGCGCTGAGGCAGCACCGCCGGAGGCTCCACGCACGACGCGCAACGACCTCTGTTGCGGCACCAAGGCTGCCTTCGAGGACAAGCACCTGCAGGCCGTGGTGGGCGCCATCGTGCGCATCAACGAGTGCACTGCAACCATCGATCCAGGATCAGGCGACGGCACGAAGCCGGCGCGCCGGCTTCGCGTCGCTGCGCCGCGTGCTCAACCCCTGGACTGGGCGATTGGTCAAGAGGGCCTTCGGCCGACGCCCACGCGGACGGCGCAGACAAGTTGCAGCGAGGTCACGCTGGATCTGAACCTCGCGCCAACGCGGCTTGCAGATGACCGTCAATGACGCGTGCTGCGTCCGGGTCGAGGATCGAGAGGACCCGACTCTCGATCCTGAGCGATCGTAGCCACTCCTGCGCGGGCCTGCGTGACTCTGCCGTTGACACGAAGACCGTGCGGGCGAGCAGTCCTTCGTCCCGAATGAATGCGACTTCCCAAGCCAACCCTGGCCCACCTTCGCTGATGTCGACAACAATAAGGTTCGACGCCAGGGCCAGTCGCCGCACTAGTTCCTGCCAAGCATCCGTCGAAGCCGCGATGGTGAAGATCTTCGATCGCGAGCTTAGCCAGTTGAGGTTACGCAGCAACCACTGTTGGAGCCCTTCGATCGTCCGATCCACAGCTGGCGTTGCGTGAACCCGAGGCAGGCGGTAGGTCAGCGCCCAGATTTGAGGGGCCACCACCGGCCAGCGAACGTACCATCGGTCGTAGAAGGCCGAATCCGAGAGCGTGTAGACCGGACCCCGCCGGGCCAGTACTGACCTGACAAAGCCGGCGGTCGCTTTGGCCAACTTGGCTCGATCAAAGGGCCTGAGCAAGAGAATGCTGGGCCGCCGGCCCATCGCCAGCCCGATCGGCAGAGTCAGTGGCAACAAGAGCAAGCCCGGTCCCAGTAGCGCCCAGAGCGCCAGGTGTGGCGACGGAATGCCGAAGAGGCTGTACTCCGCATAGGCGGTGATTGACGCGTCTGGCCTCCCCATCACCGTCCAGCCGTCCATGAACAAGACCAGATAGCAAACAACGACAATTGCGAGCCACGAGACCGCGGTGACAACCGTCTGAAGGATCAAGACACCTTGGGTCGCAGCCGTATGCCACCCCGCACCGAAACGGGTTGCCGCTCCGGCCTTGATCCACTGACGCTGTCGAGCCTCGGGGCGCAGGCCGACCGGCGTGACACCGGTACGCATCGACTGTCTTATCCAAGGTATGGCGATCACCAATGCAGCCAAGAAGCCGGACCGAAGCCAGGAAGCAAGGTAGCCGGTACTCTCGCTGAGGCCGTTCAATGAGCGTCTTACGCTGCCCATCCCGCCCTCGACTGCGTTGTCGATGTATCGGATGGACTGCACAAGAACATCGCTTGCGAACGCGGCGATGCTCGCTAGCAATCCAAGGCTCAGGATGAGGCAAATTGCAGTTCCGCATGTGGCGTAGGCATCTCCTCGCCATCTCAACATTCCTGCCACGAGCGCCGAGAATATGACAATGGCGCCACATGCCGTTAATGCGTGCAATAACACTAGACCGAGCATCTTCAAGCGGGTTGCGTTCCAACCGGTAGCCGGCATTTTTGGGTTGTAGTACGAGTCGATGCTGGCGCCGAACTGAGTGATTGAGCCAAGGGTGTTGGGCTGGGAAAAGTAGGCAGTCACAACCAGCACGGCCAAAAAGAGAATTGAAGCCGGCATGGTCCAATTCGGTCCGGTCGGCATCCGCTGTCGTAGCGAGCCGATGACAAGCGCAAACAACGCGATGAAGCCCATCGTGGCGAACGGGATCCCGAATCTGCCGAATCTGAAGTCGGCCGGCGTGGAGACTGCCCTGAGCAGCTCGCCATTTTCAATGTCTGCGATCTTGAGCGAGACCCCTTGACCAATCGCGGCGACAGATACTAGGCTCATCGCGCACGCTATCGCTGTCAATCGACGACCGAGTCGTCCCGGTTCGTATCCGCATGCGACGATGAGTAGCAGTCCGCCGATCGGCAATGCCGCCTTGACGAGGATGAGTTGCCAAAGCGTGGCCAGTCCGACTTCGCGCGAGCCGCCGTTGAGCGCTGTTGAGATCTGAGCCAAGGCGCTAAGGTCAATACGAGCGCTGAGCATCACGCCGGCCAGTAGGATCAGGGCGAGTGCCGCCACCCCGATCGCTCTTGTCGGATCGGCGACGTAGCCCAGAATCTTCGTTCGCACCGCAGCCCTTCGTTCGGGCAGGCTGCGAGGCGTGGGACCCTCGCGGTCGGGCTTCAGCACCGACACGGCGATCGCCAGAAGCCCCATGTATAACAGCGGCTCGTTCGCAATTGCTGCCAGTCGACCCACCCAGGCCGCCACGAAGAAGGGATCGCCTGGCGCGACGAGTGGAAATTCGAGGTATCTGTTGTGGAGAACGGACTGTGCGATTGCGATCTCGTTAAGGCATCGCGCGTGAAAGAGGCACATCAGTAGTGCGCCCAGCGCGAATCCGGTGAGTCGCAACTCAACCGTGTGACGCGCGTGAAGCCCAGAGTCCGCGGTCACGCTTGTCTCTCGGTTGAGTAACCAGTAGCCTGCGGCTGTCAGGATGGCTAGTGGGAGGCCAAGCAGGGGCAGCGTGGTCAGCGATGAGAGGTAGTACGTAAGACCAACACAGGCTTGTAGCGCCGCACTTGCAAGGCCTGCAAGGCACGCACCGAGCAGGATCGGCTTGAGGGCGCCTCTTCCTGCACTCATGTCGGTCGCCAACGCCAAAACTCCGCATAGAGCTATCGCGCATGCAAAGCTCACGGCAGCTGCCACAGTCATGAGGGTTACGAGCAACCACCAGTCATTCATGGCGCCTCCACTCGAATTGACTCCGATGCTTGCGGTCGCAAGGTGAAAAGTCAACTGCAAAGACCGCCGGCTTGTCGTGACCGCACTCGCCGCAGCGCGGCCTCAGAAGATGCTGACCGGCAGCCCCATACGTGGCAGAAGGCGCACGACGGCGCCCCACTACGAGCCCCACCCCCCTGAACAGACCCGTTGCACCGTCGGGTACGGCAGCGAGCCGCCAGCTTCATCGCGAACACCGAAGCCAGACCGGATCGGAGCTGCCGCGGTTTATCGCTCGACTGGCAGCTTCGCGCCGACGAGATTGGATCGACGTATTTCGCTTCAGGGTCGCCAGCGCAAGTTCGGGCCGGGGAGAAGCAGTCGGCGGCGCGGCATCGACTGGCACGTGCAAGGCCTACCGCGAGACCGCCGGCGGCGTGTTCGCCTGATGCTCGACCTGGCGAGCGAGCGCGGCACGCGGTCTTCGTGCTGGTGTCGCATGGCGAACAGCAGGCGGCACGTTGCGAGCGCATGCGGCGCCTGGTGCAGGACGTTGAATCACTGACGCCTGGGGCGGCGTCGGGGCATGCGCGGCGCGCCGTCGGCTGCGCCGACGCTCGCACGCAAGGCGTTGGCCATCGCGAGGCCGAGGGGGTCGCTGCTCGCGCCCAGCAGCGTGACCCAGAAGTAGGCGTAGCGATAGGCAATGGCGGGCCCGACCTGCACCAGGCGGCCGGCGGCGAGGGCCGCTTCGGCAAGCCGGCCCCGCGCCAGGGCGACGCCGAGGCCCGCTTCAGCCGCCAGGACCAGCGCGACCGGGTCTTCGATGACCACCGTGTGGAGGACTTCGGGACGCGGATGGTGCGTGGCCCATCGCAGCCATGAGTCCGACTTTGTGCTCAGCAGGTCGACCCCGCGCGGAAAGGTGCCCGCCTCGACGCGGCCCACCGCGCGGGCAAGGCCGGGCGCACACACAGGGACGAGCGTCTCGTCCGCCACCCGTTGTGCGTCGAGACCGGGCCAGCTGCCGTGGCCCAGGCGGATCGCGGCGTCGCAGCCCTCGCTGGCCAGGTCCACCGAGGCCGTGGCGGCGGCGAACACCAGCTTGCGCCCGTGCGAGCGGGCCACGCGCTGCAATTGCGGCAGCTGCGGCAGCAGCCACAGGCTGAGCGCGCTGGGGAGCACCGACAGGACGAAGCGATCGCGCTGGTGGCGTTGCAGCCCCTGGATCGCGCCTTCGATCTGCGTCAGTCCGGAGGCGATGGCCGGGATCAAGGCCTGGGCGGTCGGTGTCAGCGCGACGCTGCGTCCGACCTTCTCCAGCAGCGGCGCGCCGACATAGTCGGCCAGCGCCTTCATCTGCATGCTGATGGCCGAGGGCTCGACGTGCAGTGCCTCTGCGGCGTTGGTCAACGAGCCGTGCCGACCCACGGCCACGAGCACGCGCAATGCGTTGAAGGGCAACCGTGAGGCCGCGTTGACCATTCAGGTCTCCTGAAGGAATTGTCAGAGACTCGAGTGGTTCAGCTTCTGGCTGCGCAGGACATTGCCGAGCACCACCACCGACGCGAGGCATGATATGCGCAGCCACCTTGTGATGATTCCCTTGCCTCTGTTCATGCTGGCGCTGTCGACCGCGGCATTGGGCCCGGACAATGTGCAGCACTGGCCGATGACGCACTCCAGATTCGGCGTCAGGCCGGCTGTCCGACGGTGCATGAACGGCTTGGTCCGAGCCTGCCGTCCTGACACGTGACGTCCCTCAGCCCGGCCCGAGCAAGGCCCCGCGCTCGCGCAGGCGCCGCAGTTCGTCGTCGTCGAAACCCTGCGCCCGCAGCACGGTGTCCGAATGCTCGCCCCAGCCCGGTGCCGCGAACGCATCCGGCCCCGGCGTCCTTCCGAACTTGATCGTCTGCGTCACGCCACGATAACGCCCGAGCGTCGCGTGCGCCATCTCGCCGACCAAACCTTCGGCCTGCACCTGCGGGTGGTCGAACATGTCCTCGATGCGGCGCGCGGCGGCGCAGGGCACTTCGTCGCCGAAGACGGTTTCCCATTCCACTGCGCTGCGCGTGGCCAGCGCCGCATGCAGCCGCGGCACGATCTCGCCGGCGTGTTCGGCGCGTTGGCGCACCGTGGCATAGCGCGGGTCGGCGGCCAGCGCGTCCAGGCCGGTGTGGCGGCACAGCGCGGCCCAGAAGTGCGGCGTATTGGCCGACAGGTAGAGGTGCCCTTCGCGTGTCGGGTGGATGCCGGTGACGCCGCCCGAGCGCATGTCGCGGCCGATGTCGCGCGGCTCGCCGTCGGCCCACACCAGCCGCGCCGACTGCATCGCCAGCGCGCTGCGCAGCAGCGAGATGCCGACGTACTGGCCGAGGCCGCTCTTCTCGCGCTCGTACAGCGCCGACGCGACGCCGCCGGCCACCAGCGCGGCGGCGTAGTAGTCCACCACCGAGCCGTAGACGATCTCGGGCGCGCCGCCCGGCTTGCCCTGCAGCTCGCAGATGCCGGTCATCGTCTGCAGCACCTGGTCGTAGCCGGCCTTGTCCTTCATCGGGCCGGTCTCGCCGTAGCCGGTGACGGCGCAGTAGATCAGCCGCGGGTTCAGCGCCTGCAGCGTCTCGAAATCCAGGCCCAGGCGCCTGGGCACCGCGGGGCGGAAGTTGTGCACCAGCACGTCGGCATCGCGCGCCAGGCGCAGCAGCACGGCCAGGCCGTCGGGCTTCTTCAGGTCCAGCACGAGGCCGCGCTTGCTGCGGTTCACGCCGATGAAGGCGCGGCTCTCGGCGGCCAGCGTCGACGGGTACTTGCGCAGGTTGTCGCCGTCGGGCGGCTCGATCTTCAGCACCTCGGCGCCCTGGTCGGCCAGCAGCGTGCAGCCGTAGGGGCCGGCGATGTAGGCCGACAGGTCGAGCACGCGCACGCCGGACAGAGGGCCGGCCGGACCGGTGCGGGACGTCGAAGCGGAGGAGGGCATGCTCATGCGTCGTGGTGGTCGATCGGCGGCTCGTCGGTCGGCGGCAGCTCGTCCGCCGGCGCCAACGAGAGCCAGGTCAGGCGCCAGGCACCGTGGCGGCGGCCGCCGGCGCGGTAGTACGGCGCGAAGGGGATGGGGGCGCGGTCGGTGAGCTCGAGCTGCAGGCGCGGGCCTTCGTCGTCGGCGCTCGCGGGCAGCGTGCGCACGCAGGACGACGCCGGCGTGTCGCCCGCGAGCACCGCGGCGGGCAGGCGGATGGTCTCGGCGGTCTTGTAGCCGTCGATCAGGCCGTCGGTCGCGTAGACCAGCGGCCCGCGCAGCAGCGCGACGAAGTCCTGCCGCAACACCTGCTGGCGCACCGTCGCGCCGTCGGGCGCGCGCGATTCCTGCACGTTGCGGTTGAGCGCGCGCTCGAAGCGCGGCGCCATCGGCAGCGTCAGCATCACGCGCGTTTCGCCGGACCAGGTGCGGTCGATGATCGTGTAGCCGCCGGCGTCGACCGGCTGCGGCGTGGTGTCGCCGACCTGCAGTTGCGCGCCGGCGGCCCACGGCGGCACGCACAGCTTCAGCGCCGCACGCAGCGGCGCGTCGCAGCGCACGTCGATCTGCAGCCGGCCGTCGAACGGATAGGCGCCGGATGCTGTCACCGAAAGGACGCGGCCATCGGGCAGCGTCGCGTCGACCTCGGCCGGTCCGGGCAGGTTCATCGCCAGCGCCGGCACGGGGCCGGTGACGTCCAGCGACCACGCGGCGTCGGCCAGCTCTTCCAGCGCGATCGCGCCGCTGGACTTGCAGCAGCGCCAGTAGGTGGTGTGCACGCGCTGGCCGTTCGGGAAGACGTAGTAGCACCAGTCCTCGCCGTTCGGCGCGAAGGCACCCAGCAGGTCGTTGTACGCGCTGCGCTCGATCTCGTCGGCATGGCGGGCATCGCCGGTCAGCGCCAGCAGCTCGCGGTTCAGCTGCACCCAGGCCAGCGTCGAGCAGGTCTCGACGTAGCCGTGCGGGCTGAATGTGCCCGGCGCGTTGAACACCTCGCGCGAGCGGTGCGCAACGCCGCCCCACGGGCCGCCGCCGGGTGTCAGGTGGTGCGTGCGGATGCTGGTCCACAGCGTTCGCACCGCGCGCAGCAGCTCGTCGCGGCCGGTGGCGCGCCACAGCTTGGCCAGGCCGACGAGGTTCCACTGCAGCTGATACGCCTTGCCGGTGGCGATCTCGGCCGCGTCCGCGCCGGCCAGCGCCTGGCGCATCAGCGCAAGGCGCGGTTCGGCCTCGGCCTGTTCCAGGATGCGCCAGGCCAGGTCCAGGTAGCGCGGCTCGCCGGTGTCGAGATACAGCTGCGCCGCCGGGTCCAGCAGCACGGTGGCCGACATGCCGTGGTGGTTGCCGAGCGTCGTGACGTCGATGCCGCCGTCGGTCAGCGCGTGCAGGCAGAGATCGCCGATGCGGCACGCGGCATCGAGCAGGCGCTGCTCGGGGAAGTGGCGGTGCACCTCCAGCAGGCCGAGGATCAGGTAAGCGTGGATCCAGGCGTCCCAGGTGCGGCGGGCGGGGGCGCCGTCCCAGGTAACAGGCTTTGGCGGCTGCGGCACGGTGAGGCGATGGCTGGCCGCGTACGTTCCGAGGTAGCCGTCAGGCAGCTGCTGGTCGGCCAGCCAGCGCGCGGCGTGCTGCACACGGCCGCGCAAGCCGGCATCGCCGCTGCGCGCCGCGGCGCGGGCGGCGGCGATCAGCCACTTGCCGGCGTGTTCGCCGTACCAGTCGCCTTCGGTGTTGCGGTCGCGGTGAGCGGGCGCGAACAGGCGCAGCGCCGGGCTCGTCTCGTCGACGATGAAGCGCGACAGCCGGCCACGGCGGCTGGCGTCGAGCGCGTCGCCCAGCAGGCCGCGCAGGCGCACCTGCAGGCGGCCGGCGCTGCGCATCGTCGGGTCGGCGCTCATCGATTCACTCCGGCCGCTCCACCACCACGCCAGCGTCATGCCGCGGCATCGCCCGCGTCGACGACGCAGCGGAAGCCGATGCAGGCCGAGCGGTCCTTGCCCGGCGACATCAAGAGGTACTTGCCGTGCTGGTCCAGCCGTTGCGCCTGCGGGAAGTACCAGTGCGAGGTCTGCGGCAGGTAGCGGCTGCCGCCGCGCAGGATGGCGGCGCGGGTGTGCTCGTCCTCGTACTCGTCGGTCCATTGCCAGACGTTGCCGATCAGGTCCAGCACGCCGAACGGGCTGGCCCCTTGCGGGTGGGCGTCGACGTCGGCCGCCGGGCCGAGCACGCGCTCGCGCTGCGTCGGCGGCACGGCGCGCGGGTTCCACGCATTGCCCCAGGGGTAGAGGCGGCCGTCCGTGCCTTGCGCGGCGACCTGCCATTCCCATTCATGCGGCAGGCGCTTGCCGGCCCACGCGGCATAGGCGCGCGCGTCGTCCAGGCTCACCCAGGTCACCGGCTGCTTCGCGGTGCCCGGGGCCGGGGCGTCGTTGATCCAGTCGCGCAGGAAGTTGTGCGCGTCCTTCGGACGATAGGACGTCGCGCCGACGAAGCGCTGGAACTGCGCGTTGGTCACCGGCGTGCGGTCGATGTGGAAGGCGGGCAGCGTGAGGCGGTGGCGGTGGAAGCGGCGGGCACTCGCCTCCCACGGGTACTGCACGTCGACGCCGTCCCACTGCTGGCCTTCGATCTGAATGCCGTGCACGACGAAATCGAAGTCGCCGCCGGGGATCGTCACCATGCCCTCGGGCGCGGCGGCGACAGTCGCGGTGCGCGCGATCGGCACCTGGCGCTGCGGCAGCGAGCGCCAGGTGGTGGACAGCGACTGCAGCGGCGTGCGCGCGAGCCCGGCCATGCGGGCGAGGAAGGCGTCGAGGCCGTCGACGCCCGCCCCCGGCGCGATCGCCAGCACCGCGCCGTAGCCCTGCGCCTCGAGCGGGAAGCTGACGACGTCGCGTGCGCCGTCGCGGCGTGGGGTCAGCTCGACGCCGTTCCACAGGTCGACATAACGCACACCGTCAGCGGCCGGCAGCGCCAGCTGCTCGCCGTCGATCGGCGACTCGCTGCGGTTGACCACGGTCCAGAGCGTCAACCCGTCGCCCGGGAAGCGGCTGGCGAACACGCTGCGCTGCAAGGTCGGGAAGTACGGCGCCCAGTCGGCGCTGACCACCAGCGCCGGGAATTGCCGGTAGATCGCCGCGATGCGCCGCAGCGTCTCGGCATCGCGCTCGACCAGCTGGTTCCACAGGCCCCAGACGTTCTCCCACGCGACATAACCGACGCCATTGAAGAAGCAGTACTGCAGGTCGTTCGTGCGCAGCCGGCCCCAGCGGTTCTCGACGTTGATCATGTGGCGCGGTTCCAGCCACTTCCACTTGGCCACCGCGGGCACCAGGTCGGCGGGCACCTTCTTGCCCCAGCTCTGCACGTTCCAGATCAGCGCCTCCTCGGCCGACATCGTCGACTCCGGCTGCAGCACCACCGGGCAGCCCACCGCGTCGCAGGCGTCGTAGAAGGCGCGCGGCACGCCGTTGTAGGTGTCGCCGTTGAGGCCGTCGGCGCCGGTGGCCTTCACCACCTCGGCGATCGCGTGCCAGTCCTTCGCGCCCGTCGGCCGGGTGCCGTTGTCCCAGGGCTTGGTCGGCAGGAATACGCGCACGCCGCGGCGGTGGAAGTCGGCGATCGCGCCCTTCAGGCCGGCGAGTCCGCCGGGCAGGTCGTGCGCGAGGTCGATCTGGTTGCGGTGATCGATGCCGATGTTCGGGTAGACGTACCAGATCAGCACGCTGTCGACGCCGCCATAACGCCGCTCCAGATCGTCCAGGTAGCGGTCGACGGTGTAGCGGCCTTCGACCGGGTCGTAGAAGTAGCGGTCCTCGACCATCATCTGCACGTGCACGAAGTTGGCTTGGGCCCACTGCAGCTCGGGCCGCCGGTAGGCCGCGTCGTCCCAGCCGATGCGGATCAGGTGCTCCTCGCGCCATTCGCGCAGGCCCTGGAGCCAGTCGGCCGACGCGGCGTTGACGTCGATCTGCCAGTGGCCGATCTCGGCGAAGGGCCAGCCGGGTGCCTTGCCCGGCGTCGGCAGGTAGCGGCCGGTGGTGACGTGCGAGAACTTGACGTTCGTGGTGTGGCCGGTGCCGGGCGCGAAGGCCAGGGCATCGCTGATGGCGTCGGACGGGTCGTGGTCGCTCATGGGGTCGGGGATTCAGGGCAGGGGGCCGCCAGCAGGGCATCGACCTCGCGCACGGTGGGAATGCTGTCCTGTGCGCCGGGCCGGGTGCAGGCCAGCGCCGCGGCGGCACTGGCGCGGCGCAACGCATCGGCCAGGTCGTGGCCCTGGCTCAATGCGGCGACCAGCACGCCGCAGAAGGTGTCGCCGGCCGCGGTGGTGTCGACCGGCTGCACCGCGAAGCCCGGCTGCCGGATGCGGTCGGTGGGCGTGCGGGCGATGCAGCCGCGTTCGCCGAGCGTGACGATGACGGTCGACACCGGCAGGCGCTGCAGGCGCTCGTCGAGCGGGCCGCTGTCGCCGGCCAGCGCAGCGAGCTCGCCTTCGTTGACGATCAGGATGTCGATCAGCGACAGCAGCTCGGCCGGCAGCGCCTGCGCCGGCGCCGCGTTCAGCACCACGCTGATGCCCGCGGCCCGCGCGGCCTGCGCATAGGCCATCACGGTCGGCAGCGGCGTCTCCAGCTGCATCAGCAGATGGCTGAACCCGGCCAGCGCCGGCAGGTGCCGCGGCTCGAGCCGGGCGTTCGCGCCGGGGGCCACGGTGATCGCGTTCTCGGCGTCGTCGGAGACACAGATGAACGCGGTGCCGGTCGGCGCGTCCACGCAGCGCACGGCGTCGAGCACCACGCCGGCGTCGCGCAGCGAGGCCTCGATCGATGCCGCGAAGGCATCGTCGCCGAAGGCCGCCAGCATCGTCGTCGGCGCGCCGCCGGCGCGGGCCGCCGCCACCGCCTGGTTCGCGCCCTTGCCGCCCGGGAAGGTGCGGAAGTCGCGGCCGAGCACGGTTTCGCCGGGCGCGGGAATGTGGGCCGCCCGCACGACGAAATCGAGGTTGGCGGAACCGGCGACGAGAAGGCGTTGGGAGGCGGAGGTCATCGGGCGAGTGTCCCGCGCGGCGCGCTGGCGCACCAGTCGGCTCACATCAGGCTTTGGTAGACGAGGTTCTGGAACGCCGCATACGGCCGCGGCAGGTCGTTCGGAACGCTGCGCGGCAGGTGCTGCATCAGCAGGATCGCGACGAGGCGCTCGGTGGGATCGATCGTGAACCAGGTCGTCGCCGAGCCGGTCCAGCCGAACATGCCGATCGAGCCGAGGCGGCCGTGCGCGGCCGGGTCGACCAGCACCGAGCCGCCGAGGCCGAAGCCGAGACCGGGGTTGTCGGGTATTGCCGGCGGGGGGAGCGTCGACAGGTGGTTTTGCATCATCAGCTCGACGGTCTTGCGCGCGAGCAGGCGCCGGCCCTCGTGCACGCCGCCGTCGAGCAGCATCTGCGCGAAGCGCGCGTAGTCGCCGGCAGTGGCGTACAGGCCACCGGCACCGCTGGCGTAGGGCTTCTGCATCGCACCGGCCGCGTGGCCCTCGTCGACACGCTGCAGCCGGCCGTCGGCGCCCATCGTCGTCAGCTCGACGACCCGGTGGCGCTGCGCCGGCGGCACCTCGAAGCCGGTGTCGGCCATGCGCAGCGGATCGAGAATGCGCTGCTGCACGAAGCGATCGAAAGACTGTCCCGACACGAGCTCGACGATGCGGCTCGCGAGCTCGGTGTTCACGCCGTCGTAGCCGAATCGCGTGCCGGGTTCGGCGGCCAGCGCCGTGCGCGCGACACGATCGGCATGCTCGGCCAGGCTCGACGAGTCAGGTCCCGGCAGCAGTCCCGTGGTGTGCGTAAGCAGGTGGCGGATGGCGATCGGCCGCGCCGGCTTGCCGCCGCCATCCAGCGTGATCGATGCGAACGCCGGCAGGTAACGCGAAATCGGATCGTCCAGGCCGAGCCGGCCTTCTTCCATCAGCATCAGCACCGCTGCGCTGGCGATCGGCTTGCTCATCGAGCGGATGCGGAAGATCGCGTCCACGCCCATCGGCTTCTGCCGCGCCAGGTCCCGATGGCCGTGCGCGCGTCGGTGCAGCACGCGGCCTTCGCGCGCGATCAGCGCCACGGCGCCAAGGTAGCCGCCGGGCGCGGTGGTGCGGTCCAGGAACGCCGTCAGCCGCGCCAGCCGGTCGGGCGCGAGCCCTGCCGCCGGCTGGGTGCCTGCCAGCGCAGCCGTTCCCAGCAGCAGGCAGGCGAGCGCGAACCGGCGGTCGGGCATCGGCTCAGGTCAGAAGGTCAGCGTGTGCGAGATCGAGACCACGCGGCCGCGGCCCGACCAGTAGTTGCGGAAGCCCGGCACCTGCGACCAGCTGAGGATGTAGTACTTGTCCGCCAGGTTCTCGATGCCCAGCGTGAACTTGCCCCAGCGGCCGGTGTCCCAGTTCGCGCTGAAGTCGAACAGCGAGTAGCCGGTGGTGTGCTCCTCGTTCCCGCGGCCGACGTTGAGGTCGCGCGACAGCAGCTTGGTCATGCCCAGCGTCAGCTCCGCATTCGGGATCGGGCGCCAGTTGACGGTGGCGCCCACCTTGTCGGGGTTGATGTCGGTGGCGCCCATCTCGCGATCCAGCGGGCCGTTGCGCACGTACCAGGTCTTGCCGCGGATGCGCGAATACAGGCCGGTGAAGCGCCAGTCCTTCGTCGGCGTGAACTCGCCCGACAGCTCGACGCCCTTGATGTGCACCGGCGCGCGGTTCATCACGAAGTCGTTGGTCACCGGGTCGATGGTCAGCGACACGCCGAGGTCGGACTTCGAGTCGTAGTACGAGGCGCTGAACGAGCCCAGCTTGCCGCGCCAGCTGGCGCCGATCTCCTGGTTCTTCACGATGATGGCCTGCAGGTCGAGGATGCCTTCGACCGACTGGCCCGGAACGCTGATGTTGCGCAGCGGGATGCCGACGTTGGGCAGCGTGAAGCCCTTGCCCGCCGAGACGAAGGCCGACCAGCCGCCCGGCAGCTTCAGCACCGCGCCGATGTTCGGCAGGTTCGCGGTGTAGTCCAGCGTGCCGCCTTCGACGAGCACGCGGTTGCGGAAGTAGGTGGTGCGGTAGGTGTCGACGTGCAGTTCGCCGTCCTCGCGGCGGATGCCGCCGGACAGGGTCAGCGGGCCGATCTCGTACGACAGCTGGCCGTAGGGCGCGACGCTCTTGTAGATCATCGGCGGCACCCACAGCCGGTCGGTCAGCGCGAGGCGCTGGTCGGCCTCGTCGCGTACCAGGTCGATGCCGGTGCGCAGCTCCAGCCCTTTCACGCCGGCGAGGTCGGGCTTGGACCACGCGGTACGCAGGCCCTGCTTCTTCGCGCGCACCTCGCTCTGGTCGATCAGCGTGCCCAGCGGCGCGATCAGCGGGTCCTGGCGGTCGGCGCCGTCCTCGGCCGGGTAGCGCATCGCCTGCTTCGCGGCGTAGGCGTTGATGCTCAGCGCGCCGCCGAAGAGGTTCAGGTGGTCGTACGAGACCTGCGCCTGCTGGAAGTCGTTGATCTCGGTCTTCGAGCCCAGCGGCCGGCCGGGGATCGAGACGTTCGGCAGGCCGCGTGCGCGGTCGCCGTCCACCAGGATGTAGTTGCCCTTGCCGGTGATCTTGAAGTCGGAGTACGAGGCCTGGATGCGCTGGTTGTTATCGGTGCCGAAGTTGACGCCGCCCTTGACGAAGACGTTGTTGGCACGCGAATCGGCGACCGAGCCGCTGGTATTCATGCCGATGCGGTTGCCGCGGCCGTCGTACGGGATGCCGCGGTCGACGTGCGACACGGCGGCCAGCAGGTCCCAGCGGTCTTCCTTGTGCGCGTAGTTGAAGCCGAGCTTCCAGCCGTCGGAGTCGTCCTTGAACTGCGTGGTGTAGCGGCTGACCAGCTGGAACTCGTCGCCGGTCTTGGTCGGCGTCTTCGAGATGTAGTTGATGATGCCGCCGGCCGCGCCGATGCCCTCGGAGGCCGACGGGCCGTTGATGACCTCGATGCGGCCGACCACGCCCATGTCGGTGAAGGTGGCGTTGCGCGTGCCTTCGCGCAGCGGCGAGCCTTGCGGCACGCCGTCGAACAGGCGCAGCGCGATGCGCCCGCGCAGGTTCTCGCCGGTATTGCTCATCGCCTGCGACGACTCCGAATAACCGGGCACCGAGCGCGCGAGCACCGCGGTGGCATCTTCGGTGATCGCCAGCGTGTGCGCCACTTCCTCCTTGCCGACGACGGTGATTGCGCCGGGGATCTTGTCGACGGCTTTCGCGGTGCGCGTGCCGGTCGTGATCGTGACGGTCTGGACCTTGTCCTTGTCGTCCTTCTGCTCGGTGCCCGATGCGGTGGTCGAGGTCTGCGCATACGCCGCGTTCACCGCGGCGGCGAGCAGCAACGGGGTCAGCGTGGCCGGGAGTTGTCTCATGTCTCGCGATTCGTTCTGGTGGAAGGCGAGGGCGAGTCTCGGGCAAGCCCCGGACCCGACAAATCACGGCCGGCTATGTTCAGCCGCTACTTTTTCTTGCTTGCCGAGCGGGGGCGGCGCGGCGGCTTCGATGCCGCCTTCGGAGCGGCCTTGGGGGCCTTCGCAACCGCAGGGGTCGCGGCCTTCGCCAGTGCCAGCGCCTCGTCGAGGAAGGCATTGACGAGGCGGATGCGCACCGTCGCACGCGACCACACGATGCCCATGCGGCGCGGCTCGAAGGGCATCGGCAGCGGGATGCGCACGAGCTTGAGGCCCTCCGGCCACGGGCGCGACCAGTCGGGCACCAGCGACACGCCCAGGCCCCGGTCGACCATCACCGCGATCGCATTCAGCGCATTGAGCTCGAAGCGTTCCTGGGGCGCGATGCCGGCCAGCTGCAGGTACTGCTCGGCGAGCCGGCCGCCCCACTGCTGGCGGTCGAAGCGGATCAGCGGTTCGTTGGCCAGCAGCTCGTGCGGGTCGCGCCCGGCCATCGAGGCCGGCGCCAGCACCACCAGCGGCTCCTCGCGCAGCAGCAGCCAGTCGCAGGTCTTGGGCAGCGCGTAGGGCGCCTGCAGCACGATGGCCGCGTCGAGCTCGCCGCTTTCGACCGCGCGGTACAGCTCCGGCGAGAAACCGGGCTTGATGAAGACCTTGATGCGCGGGAAACGCTCGACCATGCGCGCCAGGATGTCCGGCAGCAGGCCGGTCAGCGCGTTGGTGCCGGCGCCCAACCGCAGTTCGCCGGCGGTGGCCTCGTCGTTGGCCAGCGCGCTCAGGTCGGCGACGTCGTGCAGCAGCGTGCGCGATCGTTCGAGGATGCGCGCGCCGGCCTCGGTGATGCTGACCGTGCGGCCCGCGCGCGCGAACAGCGGCGCGCCGATCTCGCGCTCGAGCGTGCGGATCTGCTGCGCGACGGCGGCCGGCGTGATGTTCAGCAGCCGCGCGGCCGCGGCCATCGAGCCCTGGTCGGCGACGGTGACGAAGGTGTGCAGGAACTGGGTGTCCACGCGGGGATGCTAGCCCGGCGTGGAAGACTTACCCCAGCGACCGTCGCACGCGCAGGTCTTCGCGGCAGTCGTCGCGGACGGCCCGGTCCTTCTGCGCGCCGCAGCGTGCGGCCCCGTCGGAGACACCGCCGCCGTTGGCGCGGGCATCAGCCTCGCGGCGCGGCGTCTGCACCACCGTGCGCACCTCGGCGCCGGCCGTTCGTTCCAGCGGCACCGCCACCTGCGGCAGCGCGGGGCGCTCGGGGCGCAGCGTGCCGGGCGCGGTGGCGCTGGCGCGTTTCTCGTCCGGCGTCAGCAGGCGCGGCTCCGGTTTGGCGGCCGGCGAAGGCGCCGGCGCCGAAGCGGCCGGGCGCACGATCACCGTCTGAGGGGTTTGCGCCGACAGCGGCAACGCTGCCAGCGACAGCAGCAGGGCCGGCAGGCACCGGCTGGCTCGTGACCATCGTGGCGTTTTCATGATGCTCACAGCCTGCGCGCGCAGGGGGCGGGCCTGTGTAGGACGAGGCGCTGTCGTCGTATCGGTCGGCCGACGACGGCGGTCCGGTCGATGTGGAGGTACCGGAACGTACCAGCGCCGCTGGTACCAAGCCGTACCCCCCCCCAAGATCGAAGGTCTGGAGAACCCTGGTTGCCTTGCAATTGGAGACCCAAACCAGGGTTCTCCCGCAGCGCAGCAAAGTGAACGGTCGTACTAAATTTCGCACCGCGCCGGGCGGGCTATCGTCCGATCGGTGCGGACCCCGGGGTGCTCCCGAAGCGCCGCCGGCGGTCGTCGCGTCGCAACGTTCGCGCCGCCGGCGACCGGCCTCCCCGCCGCGCACCCGCGGTGGCTCTCGTGTCCAGATGGCCGCGGCCGCCGCGGTGGCTGTTCCCGTCGATGCCCTGGTTGCCAGGGTGCCCGGGATGGCCGCGTCCTGATCGCGTTATCACGCTCAATCGTTGCCGTGCGCCGACCTCCGCTCTGCCGGGGTGCCGCGTGCGCGCGGCTGCCTGCACCCATTGTTTTCGGAGTGTTCGAGATGATCGCATTGCAGCGCCTGCGGGCGCCCGTGTTCTCCCGGTTCCTGGCCAGCGTGGCGCTGGCGCTGTCCGCACTGACCGCCGGCCAGCCGGCCGTCGCGGCCAACAACGACCCCATCGTGCTGGTGCACGGTTTCCTCGGCTTCGGCCCGCACGAGCTGCAGGGCACCGGCTTCAAGTACTGGGGCGGGTTCAACGACCTGCAGTCCTACCTGAGGACGCGCAACGGCTCGCACCCCGTGCACACGGCCACCGTCGGGCCGGTCAGCTCGAACTGGGACCGGGCCGTGGAGCTGTACACCCAGATCAAGGGCGGCTGCGCCGACTACGGCGCGAAGCAGACGGCCAAGTTCGCGGCCTGGGGCAAGATCCAGAAGCCGGCCGGCAAGTGCTGGGCCGCGGACCCGAACAACAACCCGAACAAGTACCCGCTGGCGCTGTATCCGCAGTGGGATGCCGCGCATCCGATCCACTTCATTGCGCACAGCCAGGGCGGGCAGACCGTGCGCACGCTGATCCAGCTGCTGGAGAACGGTTCGCCCAACGGCAACGAGGGCGGCAGCGCGCTCTTCACCGGCGGCAAGGTCGGCTGGGTCAAGAGCGCGACCACGCTGTCCAGCCCGCACGACGGCACCACGCTGCGCGACGTGATCATCGACTACGTGCCGAAGGTTTCCGAGCTGGCCGGCAAGATCGTCGAGGTCGCCGGCTTCGGCGGCAGCAGCGGCGCGCTCTACAACTTCGAGCTCGAGCAGTACGGCCTCTCGCAAGGCCCGGCGGAGAGCCTGCAGGACTTCATCCAGCGCACGCGGGGCGCGGCGTTCTGGTCGCTGACGAACAAGGACGCGGCGCAGTGGGATCTGGGCCCGGACGGCGCGAAGCAGCTCAACAGCTGGGTCAAGACCTCGCCCAACGTCTACTACTTCTCGATCGGCAGCAAGGCGACCGAGCAGGGCTCGTTCTGCTGCAACGGCACCGACCGGATCATCGCGCCGATCCAGAGCAGCAGCTACCAGTACGCGCGCAACGACATGATCTTCTTCACCAAGCCGACCGCGGGCGAATGGGTGGTGCCCTCGATCTTCACGCGCGGCATGGGCTCGTACACGCAGTCCGATCCGAGCCGGGTGCTCATCAACAGCAGCTGGTTCCCCAATGACGGCGTGGTCAACACCATCAGCATGCGCGGGCCGAGCGGCCAGCCGTCGCGCAACCACAGCGGCGCGCCGGTGCGCGGCACCTGGAACTACCTGGGCTACTACAACCAGTACGACCACTTCGACGTGATCGGCTGGCTGCTGCCGGCGTCGTCGGTGTTCCCGATCTACGACAACATCACGAACATCCTCTACGGGCTGTAGGGCACGCGATGGCAACGGCACGATTCCTGGGCTGGCTCGGCGCGGCATCGGCCGTGGCGATCGCCGGCGCGCTGGTCGCGGGGAACGACGAAGACGTCGTGCCGCGCGGGGTCACGACGGAACCGGCACCGTTGCCGATCGTGCAAGCCGTCGCGCGCGTGCCTGCAGCGCCCATCGGCGCCGCGACGGCAGAACGGCCCGCGGCGCCGCCGGCTTCGGCGGCGGCGCGACCCATGCCGACGCCGGCGCGTCTGCACGAGATAGAACGCGAGGTGATGCGCCTGCGCGAAGCCGGTGGCAGCGACGATGACGCCTACCGCCTGCGCGCGCTCGCGCTCAGCACGGCATTCGCGGCGCAACAGGCGGAGAGGGAGGCGGCCGAACGCACCTGGCAGCACGAACAGGCGCAGCGCGCATCGATGGAAGCAGCGCCCCAGCCGCTGCTGGTGACGGAGTAGGCCGGGTCCGCCGCCGCGTCAGGTATCGCGGTAGATCGTCAGCCCCTTCAGCGACATCTTCGGTGGCGGGAACAGCCAGCTCGCCGCGTAGCCGATCACGATGCACAGCAGGATCGAGATCGCGAGGTAGAAGTACGGGTGCACGAGCTTGAAGACCCACGCGGTGGTCGTCAGGGCGATGGCCGACGCGATGCCGATCGCCACGCCCGGCGCGTTCGCGCGCTTCGTGAACATGCCCAGCGTGTAGGCGCCGGCGAAGCCGCCGCCGAGCAGGCCGGCGAGCTCGATCGAGACGTCGAACAGCGAGTGGATGTCGTAGCGCGACAGCACCAGCGCGAAGGCGATGCCGATCAGGCCCGAGACCACCGTCATGATCTCGGCGAACAGCACGCTGCGGCGCGGGCTGGGGTTCTTGACCAGCTTCTCGTAGAAGTCGACCGAGGCCAGCGTCGAGACGCTGTTCATGATGCTCGACAGCGTGGCCATCGCGGCGGCGAAGATGCCGGCGATGATCAGCCCGGTGATGCCCATCGGCAACTCGGCGGCGATGAACAGCGGGAAGGTCGCGTCGATGCTGAGGTGCGGGTTCATGCGCTCGGGATGCGCCTGGTAATAGACGAAGAGCGCGGTGCCGATCGAATAGAACACGAAGCCGCCGGGGATCATGATCGCCGCGAAGGCCCAGATCGAGCGGCCGGCGTCGCGGTCGTTCTTCGTCGACAGCGTGCGCTGCATCAGCACCTGGTCCTTCGGGAAGGTCAGCACCACGTCGAACAGCACCAGGAAGATGAAGCCCCAGACGGTGGCCTTGGTCAGGTCGAAGCTGAAGTCGAAGAGCTTGGTCTTGTCCTCGGCCACCGCGGTGTCGACGAACTGGCGCCAGCCGCCGTCGAGGCCCCAGATCATGAAGCCGATCGCGAAGATCGCGCCGCCCATCTTGACGACCAGCTGCACCACGTCGGTCCACACCACCGCCTTCATGCCGCCCATCGCGGTGTAGACGATCGTGAAGCCGCCCATCATCAGCACGCTCCAGATCACGTCGATGCCGGTGATGGTGGCGATCGCCAGCGACGGCAGGAACAGGATCACGCTCATGCGGCTGCCCAGCTGCACCAGGATGCACAGCGCGCTGGCCAGCATGCGGATCACCGGGTGGAAGCGCGTCTCCAGGTACGAGAACACGCTCATCAGGTCAAGCCGGCGCAGCAGCGGCACGATCCACACCGCGACGAACATCAGCCCCAGCACCGCGACGAGGTTGTTCGTCATGTACTGCCAGTTGGTCTCGAAGGCCTTCGCCGGGATCGCGATGTAGCTGATCGAGCTGGTGTTGGCGGCGTACAGGCTGACGCCCGCGGCCCAGAACGGGATCGAACGGCCGCCGACGAAGAACTCGGCGGTCGACTGGCGCTTCTCGCGCAGGTAGAAGTACGCGCCGATGCCCAGCATGCCGACGAGGTAGACCACGATCACGATCCAGTCCAGCCACTTCAGCAGCAGCTTGCCGGCCTCGACCTCGATGCCACCGACCGCCGTCGTGCCGTCCGGCGCCGCGCGCGTGAAGACGAAGCCGTTGCGCCAGGGCTCGACCAGCCGCGCACCGTCGGCCTGCGGCGGCGGCAGCGCGCCCCAACCCTTGGTGATGGTGTGCAGCGTCATCAGCTGCGGCGCTGCGGCGTCGCCGGTGCGCACGAGGTACAGCAGGTGCGCCTGGCCGGTCGGCCGGCCGGCGCCGGGCAGCACGCGGCCGGGGGCCGGCGGGCGCGCCTGCCAGCCGTCGGTGGCCGACCAGCGCCAGACGAGCTCGACTTGCCCGTTCGGCACGGTGACGAAGAGCGCGCCGGTCTGGCCGATCAGCGTGCTGGCGGCCCCGGTCCCGGCCCCAGGCCAGGTCGGCAGCGCCGACCATCTGGGCTCGACCGACAGCGGATCGATGCGCAGCAGCGTCGGCACGCCGCCGCCATTCACCCCGGTCAGGAACAGCGTGCCGGTCAGCAGCGTGCCGCGCACGTCGGCCAGCGGCTCGGGCAGCGGCGGCAGGTCGCGGGTGGCCAGGCCGCCGTCCAGACCCGCGTCGATGCGGGCGATGCGTTCGACGGCCCTGGCCGCGCCCATCAGAAGATAGGACTCTCCGCCCCGCTGCACCACGCCAAGCACCGGCTGCGGCGCACGCCAGGCCAGCGCCGTCCAGCGGGTGCGCGCGGCATCGAGCTGCCAGGCCTGCTGGCGGCCGAGGGCCAGCAGCTGCTCGCCCGCGGTCGCGAAGCCCACGATGTCGTCCGGCGTGGCGGGCAGCGCGGGCAGCGGCTGCAGGCGCAGCGTCGGCAGCGGCGCTGCGTGCGCGGCGGGCGTTGCCGCGAAGAACATCAGGCTCGCCAGCAGCGCGAGCAGCGTGGCCAGGCACGCAGGCGATCGAAAGCTCATTCGGACGGTGAAGACGGTGGCGCGCCGGCCAGCAGGGCGCGCGCGCGGTCGAGGTAGGGAGTGTCGATCATGCGGTCGTCGACCACGAACGCGCCGCGTCCAGCGGCCTGCGCGGCCGCGGCGGCGTCCACCACCCGGCGCGCGAAGGCCAGCTCGGCCGGCGTGGGCGTGAACACCGCATGCGCCCAGGCCACCTGCTTCGGATGGATGCAGCTCTTGCCGACGAAGCCCAGGCCCCGCGCCAGGCGGGCTTCGGCGGTGAAGCCGGCGGCGTCGTCCAGGCCAGGCCAGGCGCCGTCGATCGCGTCGATGCCCGCTTCGGCAGCCGCCAGGCGCAGCGTGAACATCGCCGCGTGCACTGCCTGCAGGTCGTCGCGGCGGATGCCGGCGGGCTCGAACAGGTCGCCCAGCCCGAGCTGTAGCGCGCGCACGCGCGGATGCGCCTGCGCGAGCTCGGCGGCGCGGCGCAGCGCGCGCGGGGTCTCGATGGTCAGCAGCAGCTTCAGCGGTGGGCGGTCGGCGCCGGCGGCGGCCTCGGCGCGTTCGATGGCCGCCACGGCTGTGCGCAGCGAGGCGACATCGTCGATCTTCGGCAGGTTCAGCCACGCGGCCGCGCTGCCGGCGATGGCAGCGACATCGGACTCGAAATCCGGCGTGCCGACCGCATTGCAGCGCACGATCAGCGCCACCGGCGTCGTGCGGGCCGCGTCGCTGCGCAGGAACTGCGCGACAGACGCGCGCGCAGCGGCCTTGCCCTCGACCGGCACGGCGTCCTCCAGGTCCAGCGACACCGCGTCGGCGCCGACGGCCAGGGCCTTGTCGAAGCGCTGCGGCTGCGTGCCGGGCACAAAGAGCTTGCTACGCATGGACGGCCGCATCGATCATCGGCGTGCAGTGTGGCGATTCGCCACCTACGAAACAGCCATTGCGAATAGCTTCAGACGATAGATTTCGTTGCCACCCGCTCAGGCGCAACGTCGATGACTTGCAAAGTACGCGGCCCCGTACGCGACCGGGTCGGGCTTGCCCTTGCGGCGACCTTCCGTCAACATCGCCGCATGCCGACCCACAGCCTGTGCCGCGCATGCCCCTGATCCCCGTGGACCGGCTGCTCGCCGTGGCGAGCGCCGGCTTTGTGGCGCTGTGCCTCGCCGTGACGGCGCAGGCCGCGGAGTTACGCCTGGCGGTGGCCCGCGGCACGGTCTCGCTGCCGATCTACGTCGCGCAGGCCCGCGGCCACTTCGCGGCCGAGGGTCTCCTGCCCGAGCTGATCGATTGCAAGAGCGGCCGCCACTGCCTGGAGCTGCTGTCGCAGCAGCAGGCCGAGCTGGCGACCGGCGCCGAGTTCCTCGTCGCGCTGGATGCCGGCCGGTCGGCGGGCCTGAGCATCCTGGCGACGCTCAGTGCGTCGTCGCAGCAGCTGAAGGTGGTCGGCCGCCGCAGCGCCGGCATCCAGGCACCGGCGGACCTGCGCGGACACCGCATCGGTGCGCCGGCCGGCACCTCGGCACAGTACTTCCTGTCGGCCTGGCTGCAGCACCATGGGCTCGAGACGCGCCAGGTGGTGCCGGTGAACCTGGGTGTCGACCGCCTGCTCGACGGCCTCGCGCGCCAGAGTCTCGATGCGGTGGCGATCTGGGAGCCGATGGCCTCGCAGGCGCTGGCGCAGCTGGGCAGCGACGGCGTGCTGCTGCCGAGCCCGCGCATCTACCAGCAGCACTTCGTGCTCGTGGCCTTGCGCGAGCTGAGCGCGCAGCGCGGGGCGGACCTGCAGCGGCTGCTGAAGGCGCTGGCGCGCGCGCAGCGCTGGATCGCCGAACGGCCGGACGACGCGGCGCAGGTGCTGGCCGAGAAGCTGCAGATCACGCCGGCCGCCGCGCGTGCCGCCGCCGCCGAGCACGACTACCGGCTCACGCTGACGCCGCAGCTGGTGCAGACGATGGACCAGCAGCTGCGTTGGGCGCTGCGCGAGGGGCTGCTCGGGCCCGCGGTGCGGCCGGGGGCGCTGCAGGGCGCTGTCGACCCGGGCCCGCTGCAACGCGCCGTGCCGGGCGCGGTGACCCTGTCGGGCCCGCCGTGACCTTCGGCTCGCTGCAGCCAGGCCGGCACGGTCTGCCCGCGGCGCGACGACCCGTAGCCGCGCTCAGCTGTCGCCGCGCTCGAGCGCGATCTCCCGCGCTCGGTGAGCCTTCAGCGCCACCAGCACGTCGCGCCTGAACAGGCGCTTGGCCTGGCAATAGCCGAGCGCACGATAGCTTTCCCACTGCGCCTCGTCGAAGAACTGATCCGCCGTCGGCTCCTGCGGGAACGGCCGATGCGTGACGGCGTACTGCCGGACGTCCGCCGGCACGTCGGACGTCACGTGAGGCTTGATGAGCACGATCTGTGTCGGCCCATGGGAACGGCTTTGGCCGATCGGCCATGCGTAGAGCAGGACGGCGATCGGGGCACCGGCCGCGGGTTGCAGGGGCTTGCCGTCGGAGCCGATGAATGGCTTGAAGTCCTCAGGTTGTCCGTACAGTGCGGCGAGCGTCTTGTCGAGCGGCGCCTTGGCAAGGCGAACGTCGACCTGCATGTCGATTCGCGCCAGGCGGATCAGATTGGCCAGGTCGTCGAACTGGTAGGCGGGATCGGCGCCGTTGTCCGACACGAAGATCTGCTCGACCTTGCGATGCGGACGTAGCAGTTCGTACAGCCCGGTGTTCTCGAAATGCCCGCCGTCCGACAGGTACTGCCAGGTCCGATGCGTGCCGTGGAAACTGGCCCGCAGTTCGTACGACAGGTACCGTTGCGTGCGGAACAGAAGCCCGACGCCTTCACGCAACCATCGGGTGGACTTCGCGTCGGACGTGTTCGACGGCTGGTTCCCGCGCTTGTCCGCTCCCGTCGGCCACCAAGTGCCGAGGCGGACGTTGGCTGCGCCCATCAGCAGCGACATGCCGAGCGTCGTTTCGCGTCCGATGCCCGTCGAGAACGCGGCCCCCGACGTCCCGATCCATTGCCCGAGGTTCAGCGGGCGATCTACCGAGCTGGGACTCCATCGCTTCGGTGCGTCGAAGGCCCGGACGTCTTCTCCATCGAGCGACAGCCCGAAGGGCAGCACGGCCAGCGGTTGACCCTTGCGGTCGCGCTGGACGAGCTGCTCGGCCGGATCGACGGTCTTGTTCACGCACACGTTGATGATGTGCAGTGGCGCCAGCGTGGTGATCTCCTTGCCGCAGTAGAAGTCGCTCAGCTGTATCTGGTCGCGCGCCATCGGTTCGGCCGCGCTGCGCTTGGCCTCGTTGGTGTCGCGGAACCGCTGGCCGTTGGAAGCGCCGAGGTAGGCCCGCGTCAGGCGCGATGCGTAGAACGGCTGCAGGCTAGACATGTTGATGAAGCCGGGAAACAAGCCGGTGGCGAGCGCGATGGCGAATGACACCCCCACCAACCAACCGAGGATGGCCAGCTGCGTGTCGCCCAGCAACACCGTCGGATCCGGCACGGTGCCGCCCCAGATCATCACGTGGACTGCCATGGCCCAGAGCGCGCCGACGAGCACGAAGATCGCCATGCCGGCGATGCCTGCCAGCGACATCAGCGGCAACTTGCGCAGCGCATCGGGCAGCTTGGCGCCGTTGCTCTTCGCCAGGCGCTGCGCCAACCATGACAGCGCCCCGGCCAGCGCGGCCGGCGACAACGTAGAGGCGACCGCGTGGCTCCTGAACGCGGCAAGGTACAGGGTCTGGCCGAGCGTGTCGATGACGGCCAGGACGGCGATGACCAGCGAGGCGGTAAGCGAAGCCTGCAGACCTCGTGTCAGCAGCACCCGTTGCTTGGAAGCGCTGGGCCACCGGGCGATGATCAGCACGTACAGCAGCGTTGCGCTCAGGGCGACCACGCCAATGACCAGCGTAACGACCATGCGCAACACCTCGCCCGACCGTTCGGCGTCCTCGAACTGCAGCTTGCGCCAGGTGAGGCTGAAGAGCGCCGGCGCGTGTTCGGGCCACTGCACGCAGGCGACCACCGTGAGCACCACGCCGATGAGGGCCATTGCCGCGACGCCACTGTTGGTGCGTCGGCTATTGCCTTTGGGGTCTTCGTGCACGAGCCAATAGGCAACACCCATCACGAGCCCGACCGTCAGCACCGGCATCAGCCACAGCACCGACAGCGGACTCCACCAGATGTGATCGGTCAGTGCGCTGTCCTTGATCAGGCAGGCATTGCGGGCAGCCTCGAGCAGCGCACGTTCCCAATCCCCATAGGGGGACCAGTAGGTCGCCGCAAATGCGCGCAAGAGCGTCAACACCGAGACGAACGCGATCATCACGGTGCCAATGACGCAGTGAACCGACAGCCAGTTTCGCAGGCCGATCGCCATCACGTAGAGCGCATCGCCCGAGCCGGTAGGCATCAGGTAGCGGCCGTTCTCGCGCAACCAGCTGAGGGGAGCGCTCAGGATGCCCTCGCCGGTATAGATCGAGGCATCGGCGCGGATACGCTGTGGCGGGCCCTTGGTCAGGACTGCGAGGGCATCGTCGGCGGCCACCGCCATTGGTGACTTGGCGGGCGGGCCAGAAGGCGGGCCAGACGGTGCGCCGGCGCCGGGTTCCTCCGCAGCGTCCGCCCCGGGTTCGTGCGACTGCGACTCGGCGGGCGGTTCGGGCTGCGCTTCCGACTCGTGCGGCGACGCTGCGCCCTGCTTCTTCGACTTCGTCTCCCACCCCTCGCCGAGTGAACTCAGCTTGGCCCATGCCGCGCGCCACAACGGCATGAGCCGCGCGCGCCATCCTTGCGAGGCGGGTGGTTCCGGCACGTTCGCCTTCAGCCGGCCAGGCAGGAAGAGGCTGCAGAGAAATCCTCCGAGGTAACCGCCGCCGCTGACCGTCGAGAGGTAATCGATGCGCGACAGCAGCGAGTCCTTGAATTCCCTGACCTCGGCGACGCCGATCCGCGGCGCCTCCGCCATCGCCTGCACCACGCCAAGCGAGAACGTGGCGCTGCGGATGCCGCCGCCCGACAGCGCCAGCGCCACGCGCTCCTCGCTGTCCGACGCTGAATCGTCGCGAAGCTGCGCCAAGGAATCGTCGCGAAGCTGCGCCAAGGAATTGACGCGAAGCTGCGCCAAGGCAGCGCGCCGTGCGGCGATGGCGGAGTCCTCCGTCGGGGCTTCTTTCGGCGGTGATGGCGTCGTCATCCCGTCGAGGCTAGGTCGTGATCAGTGCGGCCGCGTCATCACTTCGGACGATGCGCGCGGCACCCACCGCCATGCCAAGGGGACGAAGGGTGGCCGCCCGCGCCCGCGCCCGCGCATCGGCAGCGGCTGCTCAGTCGACGTAGCGGATCACGAGGAAGGTGGCTTCATGGCGCGTCAACGGCACGGCAGGTGCCGGCCCCAGCGCCGGCCCGCGTTGCGCCTCGGTGGCGGCGCCGGTGCCCAGCACGTGGTAGCCGGCGAACTGCGAGCCGCGGCTCAGCTGCACCAGCGCCTGGCCGCCGGCCTCCCGCGCCATTTTCACGACGCGTTCCTGCCAGCGCAGCTGCGACAGCACGCCACTGGCGCGCTGGTCGTCGATGCGGCCGATGACCTCGTACTTGCGCGGGGGGCCGTCGGCATCCCAGATCGGCATGCCGTCGACCACTACGTGCTCGCCGCCCTTGCCCTGAACGGCCGAGCGCGCACCATCGGACGGCTTGAAGTCGGTGGACGCACAAGCGCCGCCCAGCAGGGCGGCGGCGACGAGCATCGAGACGAGGGCGGCGGGATGGCGGTGCGAGCGGGTCATGCCGCCATCGTAGTACGCCGTTACTGCCAGGCGACGCCGTAGTAGTCGTAGACCTTGCGGCCGTAGTCGTCGGAGTAGTCGGGCCGCTCGGCCTGCGCGTCGTAATGCGGCGCCTTGTCCAGCGCCACCTGGTCGATCGGCACCACATAGCCATCGAGTTCGGTGTCGTAGGTCAGCATGCTCCACGGCAGCGGGTAGCGGTCGGTGCCGATGCCGAGGAAGCCGCCGAATTCCAGCGCCGCGTAGCGCACGACGCCCGAACGCTTGTCGATCACCAGGTCGTCGATCGAGCCGAGTTTCTGGCCGGCGGGGTTGTAGACCGAGGTGCCGTGGACCTTGTCGGACGAGATGACGGGATTGCTCATGAGCTGCTCCTGCAGGGTTTGCCACCGGCCGCGACGACGCGCGGCCGGGCCATGCCGTGGTTATCGGCGGCGCGGCGCGATGCGGCCGTCGGCCCGGGTGCCGGCCGCCTGTAGGACGGCGGCCAACTCCCGTCCCACGCCGTCACCGCGGCCGCTACAGGAACCCGTGCAGCTCGATGAAGACGTGGCGCCGGTTGTCGACGGGAATCTGCGGAATGCCGTCGAAGCGCCGCACCCCGGCGCGCAGTTGCAGGAACGGGATCGGCGTCAGCTCGTAGACCAGGCTGTGGCGCACCTTGTGGTCGTTGGCGATGCGGCGGTCGGGGTCGAGGTACTCGGTCGTGAACTTCAGGTTGTGGCCCTGCCGGATCTTCCAGTTCGCTTCCCCGAGCGCTGCCAGCAGGCGGCGCTGGCCTTCGGGGTAGGCGGCATCGCGCACCAGGTCGATCTCGCCGAGCCAGGCCACCGGGCCGGTCCGGAAGCCGCCGAACAGCGCCATCGCGGTGCGGTTGCCGATCGTCGAGTCGGTGGCGGCCAGGGCCGCGCCGACGCGGCCCCAGGGCTGCACCCATACGCCCTGCGTGGTCACCTGGCTGCCGGCGATGCCGGCGACGTTGCCGGGCCCGCGCGTGAAGGCCACCTGCGCCGACCAGTCGCCGACCTCCAGCCCGAGCTCGACGCCCTTGTCCGGTGTCGTCATGCTGATGCCCGAGAGCGAGCGTACGAACGAGGTGTTGTCCTGCAGCCGCCAGCCGAAGGGCAGGTAGAACTGGCCGGCCTTCGCGTACCAGCCGCGGTCGGCGCCGCCGATGCGCAGGTGCGCCTCCTGGCGCTGCGGATCGCCCGGCCGCAGCTGCTGGTCGACGTAGACGTTGAACAGCTCGTCGAACAGCGACAGGTCGGCATACAGCCGCGCCTGGTCCAGCCCCTTCAGCGACTGCTGCGCTTCGCCGGGCACGCGGGTGCGCGACGAGCTCCAGCGCACATCGCCGCCGAAACGCAGCCAGTCGGCGAGCTTGCCCGACCACGCCGGTACGCCCTCGGGCAGCTTGTAGGCGGCCATCTGGTTCTGCGTGTAGAACGCACCCAGCCCGTTGCGCAGGCCGCCGCCGGTGACGTTGACATGGCAGGCGACGCACTTGTAGCCCTGGTCGACCGCGAGGTAGGGCTCGGCGTGCGCGGGGGACGGCGCCCACGCGGACCACCCCGCGGCGATCAGCAGCAGGACCTGCAGCAGAGGCTTCATCGCCGCTCCTAGTTGTTCAGCGCGCCGGCGGCGATCCACTGGCGCACCAGCGCGATCGTGGCGTCGTCGAGGAAGGGGCCGCCCAGCGGCATGCGCGCGCCGACCGCCGCGCGGCCCTCGAGCTTGTGGACCAGGTAGCTGTCGTCGGGCCGGCCGGGCGCGACGCGCTGCAGCGAGCCGACTTCGCCGCTGGCCACGCCGACCAGCGCCGCATAGCTGTTGCCCGCGTCCAGCCGCAGCCCGACCGGCGCGCCGGCGCCGGCATGGCAGCCGGTGCAGCGCGGCGTGAAGACCTGCGCCTGCAGCGATGCGAAGGTGGGCGCCGCCGGGCCGCCGCCCCCGCCGCCTTCGCCGATCGGCCGGCCGCTGGCATCCAGACCCTCGCCGCTGCCGCCGCCGCAGGCCGTGAGCGCCAGCGCCGCGATGGCCGCCGCCGCCAGGGCGCCCGGCGTGCGCGCGCGTGTCATGTGTGCATGGCCCATCGTGTTCTCCTCGGATTGCGTGTTTGAACGTCCGTGGGTGCCGGTATGGGCGCGTGCGGTTGCAGGGCCGTGATGTCACGCGTCGATAACGAGTGATCGAAGCGTCACGGCCAGGCCGTCCGGCGCCGCAGCGCCGCGAGGCGGGCCACGGCGGCTCCGGCGTTGATGCTGGCGCCGCGGGGGGTGCCCGTCTCCGGTGCCAGCAGGCCGCGCAGCCCCTGCGCGTCGAGCTGCGGCTGCAGCGACAGCAGCAGCGCCGCGATGCCGCTGGCATGCGCGGCGGCGATCGACGAGCCGCTGGCGAAGTCGTAGCGTCCGCCGGGCACCAGCGTCAGCACGTCGCGGCCCGGCGCGGCCAGCGCGCCGGCGTCGGCGGCGTCGTCGCCCACGCTGCCGACCACCAGCACGCCGGGCGCACCGGCCGGGAAGCCTTCGGCGCGACCGCTGCGCGGCAGCGCGGCGATCACGATGCGCCGCTGGCGCAGCACCTGCTGCAGCAGCGCGCTCAACAGCGGATCGGCCGGGCCGCCGAGGCTCAGGTTGACGATGCGCGCGTCGCTGTCGAGCACCGCGGCCAGCGCCTTCGCGAGCGTGAACGAGTTGCAGCGCGCGGCCCCGTCGCGCGTGTACCAGCAGGCCTTGTACAGCGCCAGCCGCGCATCGGGGGCGATGCCGGCGATGCCCTGCGCGTTGTTGGCCACCGCGGCGATCACGCCGGCGACTTCGGTGCCGTGGCGGTCGCCGTCGAACGCGGCGGCATCGTCGCCGACGAGGTCGCGCCGCGATCCGATGCGGCCCTGCAGGTCGGGATGGCGTGCGTCGGCGCCGGTATCGATGACCGCGATGGCGACGTCGCGGCCGGTGCTCGCGCGGTGCGCGGCGGCGGCGGCGGTCTCGGCGAAGCCGCGCTGCAGCGACAGGTAGGGGTCGTTGTACGGCGCGGGCACCGAGGCCGGCGTGGCCAGCAGCTCGAAGTCCTGCAGCGGCTGCGCGAGGCGCACGCGGGCATCGGCGGCCAGCGTCGCCAGCAGCGCCTCGCGCGAGGCCCCCTCCGGCAGCGCGAGCACCACGCAATGCAGGCCCAGCGCGGGGATCGGCCACGCGGCGGCCGGCTGCAGCCGGTGCTCGCGCTGCAGCGCAGCGAGCGTGGCGGCCGCCTGGGCGCCGACCACATAGGCCTGCGGCGGCGGCGCGTAGGCGGGCAGGCTGCTGCCGGCGCGCGTTGGCACGCGCTGCAGCGGGTTGTCGACCGCCAGCACGATGAAGCGGCGGCTGTCGTCGCGCATGCCGGCTTCGTCAGCCGTGCCGGCATCGGCCGCGCGGGCCGGCAGCACCGCCGCGGCCAGCACCAGCGCAACCAGCGCGAGCGCGGCCTTCACGGCGTGATGGCCTCGGCGAAACGGATGCCCGGTGCGGCGCGCAGCTGCTGCAAGAGCTCGGCCGCCGGCGCCGCGCCGTCCAGCGGTGCCAGCGCATAGGCGCCGGCCCCGTTCGGGCCGTCGGCAATGCGCAGCCGGTGCTGCTGCAGCAGGACCTGCCATTGCTGCAGCGGCATCGTCGGGTCGGGCACCACCCGCAGCGTGGCCGCGGCGCCAGCCGCGGCGGCGGGCGGCGTGCTCAACACGGCATAACGTGCATCATCCCCGTCCATGGCGCGCCAGCCGAGCAGCGCGAGACCGATCGCCTGGATCACCACCGCCGCGGCCAGCGCCGCCGGCAGCCAGCGGCGTGGCGCGGGTGCCGGCAGGTTCGGCAGCGGCTGCTCGGTCAGCTGGTCGAGCCGCGACAGCAGCCGCTGCAGGCCGGCGTCGGCCTCGCCGGCGACCGGCGCATCGTCCTGCGCGATCGCCCGCTGCAGCCGGCGCTGGGCGTCGAGCTCGGCGCGGCAGTCCGCGCAGTGCGCGAGGTGGTCTTCGGCGTCAGCCCGCTGCCCGGCGTCGGCGCGGCCGTTGACCAGCCAGGGGATCAGCGCCCAGGTGCGGGCGTGCAGGTCACCGTTCATGGTTGCCTCCTGCGGCGCCGTGCGCCGGTGCCCCCTGCCGGTCCGCCAGCACCGGCAGCAGGTGCCGCAGCTTGGTGCGCGCGTGGAACAGGCGCGCCTTCACCGTGCCTTCGGGGCATTGCATGATCGCCGCGATCTCCTCGACCGAGTGGCCGCCGCCGTAGGCCAGCTCGAGCACCAGGCGCTGCTCGACCGGCAGTTTCAGCAGGCCCTTGGCGACCCAGTCGCGCAGCTCGTGCTCGGGCTGCGGGTCGTGCGACGGCTGCCAGGCGCCGTCGTCGTCGGCCAGCGGCTCCTCGCCGTGCTGGCGCAGCGCCTTCAGCGCGCAGCGGTAGGCGATGCCGAGGATCCAGGTCGACAGCCGCGCATCGCCGCGGAAGGTGGCGGCTTTCTGCCAGACGATCCAGAAGCAGTCGTTGATGACCTCGTCGACGATGTCGGCGCGCCGCGTCATGCGGCCGACGAAGCGCGCCAGGCGCCGGTGGTAGGCGCGGTACAGCGCGGCCAGCGCCGCGCGGTCGCCGGCGGGCAGCCGGGCCAGCAGCGCGCGCTCGGCGTGCTCGTCCGGGCGGGCGTCGGGGGGGAGGTCGGAATGAATCATCGGCAAGCCGTGAGTGCCGGCGGGCGGCACCGCGGTTGCATGGTGGCTCAGAAATTCTTCGCCACCAAGGCCGACCAGCGCGCCGCGGCCCCGGCGCCGAGCCAGCGTCGCGCGGTGCCGTCGGCGCCCAGGCGGCCCAGTTCGACGCGCCAGCCGGCCGATTGCCAGGCCAGGCCGAGGCCGCCGTAGCGGTAGCGGCGCTGCGGGTAGGGCGGCAGGTCGGCCTCGCCGGCGCTGGCCGTGGCGGACCAGCCCCCGGCGATCGGCCAGCGCAGCCCGAGGTCGAGCGCCCACTGCAGCCCGCCGCGGCGGCCGGGCCAGGCGCGGTAGTCGATCGCCGTCAGGCCGATGCTCAGCACGTCGCGCCAGGCCAGGCCGCCGCCGGCCTCGACGCGGTCGTAGGCGCGGGCATACGCCTCGCCCGGGTAGGTGTACCAGGACAGGCCGGCGTCGAGCTGCCAGTCGTCGTCCAGCGGGCGGTAGTGCGACAGCCGTGCCGCCACGCGGGGCTGGTCGGAGCCGCCGATGCGCTGGCTGGCCGCCAGGCTCACCGCCCAGCGCCCCCGCGAGGCGCCCAGCGCGAGCTGCAGCGTCGGCCGCGGCGCGAACACCGCGAGGCCGCGGTCGGTCAGCGCCGAGGCCAGCGCCAGCTCGGCCTGCAGGTCCACCGGTTGCGCCGCGGCCGGCCCGGCCACCGTGCCCAGCACGACGCACGCCAGCAGTGCCCCGTGCGCGGGCGCACGCGGCAGCAACGACGGGCAGGCGGGGCGGACGAGGGGCACGAAGCGGCTTCGGGCGGCGAAGGCCCCGCATTCTGCCGACGCGTCAGGCCAGGTCCTCCACCGCCAGCCGCACCGGGGCGGCGCGCACGCAGCGCAGCGCGCGCAACGCGTCCAGCGCCTGGCAGGCGGCGTGCAGCGGCGCGGCCTGCGTCAGCAGCACGATCTCGCGGCCGCCGGCGCCGCCGGGCGAGTCATCCTGAGCCTCGGGGTGCGCGTCGTGGTGGGTCTGCACGACGAGGCCGCTGCCGGCCAGCGCATCGAGCAGCTCGCCGAGCACGCCGGCGCCGGCCTGCACCGGGATGCGCAGGTAATGACGCGTGACATGAGCGTCCGCCGGGACCAGCGGCCACGGCCGCAGCGCGTCGGCGTGGAAGGCCAGCGCCGGCACCTGGCTGGCCGGCCCGCTGCCGGCCCGGCGCGCGACGTCCACCAGGTCGGCGATCACCGCCGAGGCCGTCTCCTCGGCGCCGGCGCCGGCGCCGATGTAGCCGGTCAGCCCGGCGGCATCGCTCTTGACGACGATGCCGTTCATCGCGCCGTCGACGTTCGCCAGCACGCTGCCCGCGGGCAGCAGCGCCGGCCGCACGCGCAGCTCGATGCCGTCGCGCTGGCGCCGTGCCACGGCCAGCAGCTTGATGCGGTGGCCCAGCGCCTGGGCATGGCGGAAGTCCGCCGGCTGCAGCGCGCCGATGCCCTCGATGGCCACCGCGCCGAAGCGCAGCGGCATGCCGAAGGCCATGCTGGCCAGCAGCGCGAGCTTGTGGCCGGCATCGATGCCGTCGACATCGAAGCGCGGATCGGCCTCGGCATAACCCAGCCGCTGCGCCTCGCGCAGCGCGGCCTCGAAGGTCCAGCCGCGTTCGCGCATCGCGCTGAGGATGAAGTTGCTGGTGCCGTTGACGATGCCGGCCAGCCACTCGACGCGGTTGCCGGCCAGGCCCTCGCGCAGCGCCTTGACGATCGGGATGCTGACCGCCACCGCGCCCTCGAATGCCACCATCACGCCGCGTGCGCGCGCGGCGGCAAAGACCTCGTCGCCGTGCAGCGCCAGCAGCGCCTTGTTCGCGGTGACCACGTGCTTGCCGTGCGCGATCGCGTCGAGCACCAGCGTGCGCGCGGCGTCGCAGCCGCCGATGGCTTCGACCACCACGTCGATCTGCGGGTGGCGCACGAGGCGCTGCGCGTCGTCGACCAGTTCGACCTCGGGGCCGAGCAGCGGCCGGGCGCGGGCCAGGTTGCGCGCCGCGGCCATGCACAGCGCGATGTCGCGGCCGCTGCGGTCGCGGATCAGCGCCCGGTTGCGCGCGAGCACGCGGGCGGTGCCCGAGCCGACGGTGCCGACGCCGAGCAGGCCGACACGAAGCGGCGCTGGCGCGGGCCGGGACAGCGGACCGGCGGAAGGGGACAGCGGGGACAGTGAAGAGGCGGCGAGCATTCGGTTTTCTCCGTTCTGGTGCCGCGACGAACGGGGAAAACAACAAGGCCCCGTCCATCGCTGGCGGGGCCTGGGGTTGTGAAGCGATTGTCAGTCGCGCATGTTCACCACCACGGCCCGCACCAGGCGGTCGTGGTAATGGTGGTAATGGCGATGAGGGTGCGGACTGGCGGACGCATCGGGCCGCGATGATGCCTTCGGCGGCGTACCGGCGTCAAGACTGACTGCTGCGGATCGGCTCAGGCGCAGCGGCGCACCGCCAGGTCGAGCAGGTCTTCCATCAGCGCGAGCATCGCCCCGCGTGCGTCGACCGCGTCCCCGGCGGCAGCGAAGGCCGCGCCTGCATGCGTGCTGGCCGGTCCGACCCCCAGCATGCGGTGCAGCGGCACGCCCGCCGGGGCCGACGGCGGCCTCCAGAAGGCGCCGTCGGCCAACGGGGGCGGCGGCGCCACCGGCAGCAGTCCGGGCCGGTCGCACAGGTCGATCATCGTGCCCACCATGCGCGTCGCGGTGCCGCGGTGGTCGCGCGCGGCGACCCGGCCGCGCGACAGCACCTGCCGGTAGCCGCCGCCGGTGCTGCGCAGGCGGAAGCGCATCTCGTAGGTTGGCGTGTAGCCGTCGAGGTGCTGGCGCAGCGCGTCCATCATCGGCTTGAGGTCTTGCGGGTGCACGCGGCAGCGCCAGAAGGACGTGCTGTCCGCATCGTCGATGTCCGGAAAGCCGAGCCGCGCCTTCCACTGCGGCGAGTAATGGACCATCTCGAGGCCGGGATCGAGGTCCCAGACGCCGAATGCGCCGGTGTCCAGCGCGGTCTGCCAACGACATTCCTGACTTGTCATGCTCACGGGCGGCTGCCTTCGCGATGCGTTGGGCGCATCGTACCCGGGCGCGCGGGCTCCGCTCGCGCGGCCTTCGGGTTGCCGGCAGTTTCGTGCGGCTTGACGCAGCGCAGCCCCGTCCGACAGGGTGCCTCGTATACTGCGCGCCTCGTCATCGGGGAGTAGCCGCCCTGCACCTCCCTCAGGGGCCCGCGTCAACACACTTGGTCTTCGTCCGGAGGCCATGGCACGGGCAGCGCCGAAGTGCCTGGCAAGACCTTTGACCGCATGCCCCCGGTTCGGGCCGGGCGGGCGTGTGGTCTTCGGTTGCTGCCGGCCCGTGGAGTCCCCTCTCGTGGAAGCCTTCCTGATCTCCACCGGCGTCGTCGCGCTCGGTGAAATGGGCGACAAGACCCAGTTGCTGGCCATCGTGCTGGCGACGATGTTCCGCAAGCCGCTGCCCATCGTGGCGGGCATCCTCGTGGCCACCCTGCTGAACCACGCCGGCGCGGGCCTGCTCGGCGGCTGGGTCGCGCAGGCGCTGGGTCCGGACGTGCTGCGCTGGATCGTCGGCGGCTCCTTCGTCGCGATGGCGGTGTGGATGCTGGTTCCCGATCAACTGGACGACGCCGCCGCCGGCGGCCGCCAGCGTTTCGGCGCCTTCGGCACCACGGTGGTCGCCTTCTTCCTCGCCGAGATGGGCGACAAGACGCAGATCGCCACCGTCGCGCTGGCCGCGCGTTATGCCGATACGTTCGCGGTGGTGATGGGCACCACGCTGGGCATGCTGCTGGCCAACGTGCCGGCGGTGTTCCTCGGCGAGAAGATCGCGCAGAAGGTGTCGATGCGCGTGGTGCACGGCATCGCCGCGCTGATCTTCGCGGTGCTGGGCGTGCTGACCCTGCTGAACGTCGGGCAGCTGTTCTAGCGGCGCCGCGCGCCGGGCCTCAGCGCGCGGCGGCCGCGCCCGCCGACAACGATGCGAACAGCGCCGCCATCGTCTGCCGCAGCCACTGGTTGCCGGGGTCGGCATTGAAGCGCTCGTGCCAGTGCTGCTTGACCTTGTAGGCCGGCAGCGGCACCGGCGGCTCCAGCAGCCGCACGCGCTCCTGCGCGGCGAGCGCGGTGCCCAGCAGCCGCGGCACGATCACCAGCAGCTCGGTCTGCGCGACGATGCGCGCGACGCCCAGGAAGCTCGGCACGCGCAGCACGACGCGGCGCTCGACGCCGTGCCGCGCCAGCACCTTGTCGACGATCGAGTGCCCGGTGCCCGACGCGCTGACGACCAGGTGGCCTTCGGCGCAGAAGGCGCGCCGCGTCGGCTTGATGCGCACGCGCGGATGGTCCAGCGACGCGAGGCAGACGAAGTTCTGCGCGAACAGCGCCTGCTGGTAGAAGCCGGCCTCGAGGTCCGGCGTGAAGCCGACGGCGATGTCCACTTCGCCGGCTTCGAGCTGGCGGCGGCTGTCGGGCGAGATCTTCTCGGCCTCCACCGTCACGCCCGGCGCGGCGGCCTGCAGGTGGTTGATCAGCGTCGGCAGCAGCACCAGCTCGCTGATGTCCGTCATGCCGATGCGGAAATGGCGCTGCGCTTCCAGCGGCGCGAAGCGGCCGGGCCGGCCGCGCGCCTTCTCGATGCGCTGCAGCGCCTCCAGCAGCTCGGGGTAGATCAGCTCGGCGCGTGGCGTCGGCAGCATGCCCTGCGAGGTGCGGGTGAAGAGGCGATCGTCGAAGTGCCGGCGCAGCTTGTTCAGCGCGATGCTGGCGCTGGCCTGCGCGAGGCCCAGCCGCTCGGCGGCCAGCGACACGCTGTGCGTGCGGTAGACCTCGACGAACACGCCGAGCCAGTCGAGATCCAGCTTCGCCATCGCGGCCCCACTATTGCAAAACGATATCCGGAGTATTCACGAGCCGCTCTTGGCGCAATAGTCCCCGGCGACCATCATTGCGGCAGATCAAGCACAGCAGGAGCCAGCCGTGGCAGCGACGTTGAAGACGAGGGATCCCGTGCTGGTGGCCGGCGGCGGCATCGGTGGCATCGCCGCGGCGCTGGCGCTGGCCCGGCGCGGCTTCGCCGTGAAGGTGCTGGAGCAGGCGGCGCAGCTCGGCGAGATCGGCGCCGGCATCCAGCTGGGGCCGAATGCCTTTGCCGCCTTCGATGCGCTGGGCATCGGCGAGATCGCCCGCGGCCGCGCCGTCTACACCGATGAGATGGTGATGCACGACGCGCTCGACGAAGCGCTGGTCGGCCGCATCCCCACCGGCGAAGCCTTCCGCGCGCGCTTCGGCAACCCCTACGCGGTGATCCACCGCGCCGACGTGCACCGCTCGCTGCTCGATGGCGCGCAGGCCACCGACCGCGTGCAGCTGCTGACCTCGACCGCGGTGCAGCGGGTGGAGCAGGACGATGCCGGCGTCACCGTGTTCGATACGCAGGGGAACCGGCACCGCGGCGCCTTCCTGATCGGCGCCGACGGCGTGAAGTCGGCGGTGCGGCGGCAGTTCGTCGGCGACGAGGCGCGCGTCTCGGGCCACGTCGTCTACCGCGCGGTGGTCGACCGGCGCGATTTCCCCGCCGACCTGCAATGGAACGCCGCCAGCATCTGGGTCGGCCCGGACTGCCACCTCGTGCACTACCCGCTGCGCGGCGGCGAGCAGTACAACGTGGTCGTCACCTTCCACAGCCGGCAGGTCGAGCAGTGGAGCGTGCGCGAAGGCAGCCGCGAAGAAGTGCAGGGCTACTTCGAGGGCATCTGCGCCCGTGCGCGCCAGCTGATCGAGCTGCCGAAGGACTGGAAGCGCTGGGCCACCGCCGACCGCGAGCCGATCGCGCAGTGGACCTTCGGCCGCGTGGCGCTGCTGGGCGACGCCGCGCACGCCACGCTGCAGTACCTGGCGCAAGGCGCCTGCATGGCGATGGAGGATGCGGTGACGCTGGGCGAGGCGCTGCGCGCGCACGACGACGACGTGCCCGCGGCCTTGGCGCGTTATCAACGCTCGCGTGTCGCGCGCACCGCGCGGGTGGTGCTGTCGGCGCGCGAGATGGGGCGCATCTTCCACGCCAAGGGCGTCGAGCGCCTGGTGCGCAACGAGCTGTGGAAGGGCCGCACGCCGGAGCGCTTCTACGACGCGATGGAATGGCTGTACGGCTGGACGGCCGAGCGCTGTCTGGCCGAGTAGAGAGGAGCAAAGCGATGACGACGACCCTCGGCACCCTCGACGACCTGCCCGCCGACTACCGCGCGGCGCTTGCCGAGCAGCACCTCGTGCCGCTGTGGCCCAGCCTGCGCGCGCTGCTGCCGCCTGAGAAGCCGCAGCCGCGCACGCGGCCGACGCACTGGTGCTACGAGGCGCTGCGCCCGCTGCTGCTGCGCGCCGGCGCGCTGACGCCGATCGAGAAGGCCGAGCGCCGCGTGCTGGTGCTGGCCAACCCGGGCTTCGGTGCCGACAGCATGCAGGCCAGCGCGGCGATGTACCTCGGCATGCAGCTGCTGCTGCCCGGCGAATGGGCGCCGTCGCACCGCCACACGCCGAACGCGGTGCGCATGGTGGTCGAAGGCGAGGGCGCGTACACGACGGTGGACGGCCAGCAGTGCCCGATGAAGCGCGGCGACCTGATCCTGACCCCCACCGGCCTGTGGCATGAACACGGCCACGACGGCGACCAGCCGGTGGTGTGGCTCGATGTGCTGGACCTGCCGCTGGTGCACTACCTCGAGGCCTCGTACCACGTCGACGGGCCGCGCCAGGTCGTGTCGCCCGGCCACGGCGAGCGCACGCATGCGCACGGCGGCATCGTGCCGGCGCCGCTGTTCGAGCGCGGCGACGCGGCCTTCCCGGTGCTGCGCTACCCGTGGGAGGCCACGCGCGCGGCGCTCGAGGCGCTGGCCGCCGACCAGCCCGGGCTGGCCGCGGTGCAGGTGGCCTACGTCAACCCGGCCACCGGCGGCGATGCGCAGGCCATGCTCGGCTACCACGCGCTGATGTTGCGGCCGGGGCAGCGCCTGCAGCTGCCGCTGCGTTCGCCGGCGCTGGTGCTGCATGTGATCGAAGGGGGCGTCGACGCGCAGATCGGCGACAGCACCTTCAGCCTGGCCGAAGCCGACACGGCCTGCGCGCCGGGCTTCACGGCGGTGCGCCTGGCCAACCGCTCGGCCAGCGCGCCCGCCTTCGTCTTCCTGGCCGACGAGACGCCGCTGCACAAGAAGCTGGGCCTCTTCGAGAACCGCGGCTGATCCCTTGCAACGAGAGCCCCCCTCCATGTCGAATCCCACCTACCTCTGGACCCCGCCGCCGGTGCCGTCGCTGCCGGTGCAGGGCCGCGTCGAGCGCCTGCCGGTGAACCGCCTGTTCTTCGTCGGCCGCAACTACCACGCGCATGCCATCGAGATGGGCCGCCCGGTCGACAAGGCCAGCGAGCGCCCGTTCTACTTCACGAAGTCAGCGTCCACGCTGGTCGAATCGGGCGCCACCGTCGCCTACCCGCCGGGCACCGCCGACTACCAGCACGAGATGGAACTGGTGGTCGCGATCGGCGCGCCCGGCTTCCGCGTCTCGGCCGGCGACGCGCATGCGCTGGTCTACGGTTACGCCTGCGGTCTGGACATGACGCGGCGCGACCTGCAGCTGGCCGCGCGCGACAAGGGCCGGCCCTGGGACCTGGGCAAGGACGTCGAGCAGTCGTCGGTGGTCTCGGCGATCGTGCCGATGCCGGGGCGGGTGCTCGACACCGGAGCGCTATCGCTCGACGTCAGCGGCCAGCCACGCCAGCGCTCGGACATCGCCAGGCTGATCTGGAACATCCGGGAGCTGATCGCCGACCTGTCCGGCTTCTACCACCTGCAGCCGGGCGACCTGATCTTCACCGGCACGCCCGAAGGTGTCGGCCCGGTACGGCCGGGCGACCGGCTCGACGGCCGCATCGAGGGCGTCGGTGACATCACGCTGCACATCGGCAACGCCGAGTGAACAACCCCGCCTCGTCCGAACACCCTGGAGACTGCCCGATGCCCGTCACCCGCCGCCTGCTGTGCGCCGCCGCCGCGCTGCTGCCCGTTGCCGCCTTTGCCGCCGAGCCCTTTCCGTCGAAGCCGGTGACGGTGGTCACCGCCTTCGCGCCCGGCAGCGGCCCGGATGCGGTGCTGCGCCTCGTCGCCGACAAGCTGTCGAAGACCTGGAACCAGCGCGTGCTGGTCGAGAACAAGCCCGGCGGCGGCGGCTTCATCGCGATCGAGGCCGTGCGCCGCGCGGCGGCCGACGGCTACACCTTGCTGCAGCTGGACAGCGAACACCTCGCCGCGCTCCCGCACCTGTACAAGGCCAAGGGCTTCGAGACGCTGAAGGCCTTCGAGCCGGCCGCGGTGCTGTTCCGCACGCCCTTCATGGTGGCGGTGTCGTCGACGTCGAAGTGGAAGTCGATGGGCGAGCTGGTCGCCGCGGCGAAGGCGCAGCCGGGCCAGGTCACCTTCGGTTCCTGGGGTGTCGGCAGCCCCGGCCACCTGGGCGGCGAGCAGCTGGAGATGAGCACCGATACCAGCATGCAGCACGTGCCCTTCCGCGAGGTGTCGCAACTCTTCACGTCGGTGGGCGGCGGCGATGTCGCGTGGAGCTTCGCGAGCATCCCGTCGAGCCAGGGGGCCTACAAGTCCGGCAAGCTGCGCTACCTGGCGGTGGCCGCCGGCAAGCGCATTGCGCAACTGCCCGAGGTGCCGACGGTCGCCGAGGCCGGCGGTCCGGCCGGGCTGGAGGTCAATTCCTTCGTCGTGCTGGTCGCGCCGCGCGGCCTGCCGGCGGCCGTGCGCGACAAGGTGCATGCCGACGTGCAGAAGGCGCTGGCCGAGCCCGACATCAAGGCCCGCTTCGACACCTTCGCCTTCGAGACGCTGGCGTGGAACGCGGCCGAGATCGAGCGCCAGGCGCAACTGAAGTCGGCGATCTACGCGGACCTGGTGCGGCGCAAGAACATCAGCCTGGAGTAGTCCAAGAGGGGGGCTTTCATGCGCGCCGGTACATTGCGCGCATGACCGAAGAGCAAGCCCGCGCCGTCGTGCTCGTGCAGGCGTTCGAGTCCGGCGAGCCGAGCTCGCTGTGGACGCCGGACGACCGCGCCTGGGCGACGCGCGTCGCGCGCGAGGACGCGGGCCGCGCGGCCGATGACTTCGCGGGTTTCGTCGTCGCGCGCGCGACGCACGCGCTGCAACGACTGTTGCCGCGCGATGCCGCGGCGCGGCACTGGATCGATCGCCGGCGCTGGTCGCTCGGCACCTGGCTGCCGGCCGCGGCGTTCGTGGCGCTGCTGCTCGGCCTGCTGGCCGACCGCATCGGCGCGCAGCAGCAGATCGACCTGTTCGCGCCGCCGGTGGTCGCGGTGGTGGCCTGGAACCTCGCGATCTACCTGGCGCTGCCGTTCTCGCACAGCGCTGGGCGAGCGCAGGGGGGCTTTCGTCGCCTGCTGCTGCGATGGCGCGCACCGGTGCCCGGGCCGGCGGCGGCCGGCGCGACCTGGGCGGTGCAGGCCGCGCCGCTGAGCCTCGCGCGCCTGGCCGCGCTGCTGCATGCCGCGGCCGCGGCGCTGGCGCTCGGCCTGATCGCCGGCCTCTACGTGCGGGGCCTCGGCCGCGACTACCGCGCCGGATGGCAGAGCACCTTCCTCGACGCGCCGGCGGTGCAGGGGTGGCTCGAAACGCTGCTGGCGCCCGCCGCCGCGCTGACCGGCATCACGGTGCCCGACGTCGCGCCGCTGCGCGTGCTGCCCGGACAGGCCGCGATGGGCGACGCCGCGCCGTGGATCCACTTGTTCGCCGCGACGCTGCTGCTCGTCGTCGTGCTGCCGAGGCTGCTGCTGGCGGCGTGGTCCGCCTGGCGCGCCGCATCGCTCGCGCGACGTTTTCCGCTGGCGCTCGACGGCGCGTACTTCGACCGCCTGCGCCTGCAGCACCGCGGCGCGCGGCGGCCGGTCGCCGAGGTGCTGCCGCACGGCGCGGCACCGTCGGCCGGCGCCGTGCTCGGCCTGCGCACGCTGCTGGCGGCGGAGCTCGGTGCCGAGGTGGAACTGCGCTTCGCCGCGGCCGTGCCCTACGGCGATGAAGAGGGCGTCGCAGCGCCGGCCGCGGGCGCCACGTTGCGCATCGCGCTGTTCGACCTGTCCGCCACCCCCGAGGCCGAGACCCACGGCCGCCTGCTCGACCGCCTGGCCGGCCCCTTGCCGCGGCTGGCGGTGATCGACGAGACCACCTTCCGCCGCCGCTTCGCGTCGATGCCCGAACGACTGCGCGAACGCCGCGCGCTGTGGCAATCGCTGGCCGCGGCGCATGGCGTGCGGGCCGTCTGCGTCGAGCTCGAAGGCGACGTGCGGGCCGCGGCCGCCGAGATGCGAAGCGCCCTGGCATGACGCCGACGAGCCCGCCCGCGCCCGTGCACCTGTCGCTGGTGTCGCACACCAACGTCGGCAAGACCACGCTCGCGCGCACTTTGCTCGGGCGCGACATCGGCGAGGTGCGCGATGCGCCGCACGTCACCGAGTTCGCCGAGATGAACCGCCTGCTGCGCAGCGAGGCCGGCGACGAGCTGCAGCTGTGGGACACGCCCGGCTTCGGCGACAGCGTGCGCCTGCTGCGCCGGCTGAAGCACCGGGGATCGCCGCTGGGCTGGTTCCTCGCCGAGGTCTGGGACCGCTGGCGCGACCGGCCGTTCTGGGCCAGCCAGCAGGCGCTGCGCCATGTGCGCGAGACCAGCGACGTCGTGCTCTACCTCGTGAATGCCGCGGAGTCGCCGGCGGGCGCGGCCTACGTGCAGCCCGAGCTGGAGCTGCTGTCGTGGGTCGGCAAGCCGGTGATCGTGCTGCTGAACCAGATGGGCGCGCCGCGCGCGGCCGCGGAGGAAGCCGCCGACATCGAACGCTGGCGCGTGCGGGTCGTCGACAGCGCCGCGCCGGTGCGCGACGTGCTGCCGATGGACGCCTTCGCGCGCTGCTGGGTGCAGGAGGGCGTGCTGCTGCAGGCGATCGGCCGCGCGCTCGGCGATGGCACCGGCGGCACCGGCGGCGATGCGCGGCTGCAGCGCCTGCACGCGGCCTGGGCGCGCGAACGGCTGGCGCGCTTCGACGGCGCGGTGCGCGAGCTGGCGGCCAGCCTCGCGCGCATCGCGAGCGCCCGCGTGCCGCTGGCCGACGACCAGCGCATGCTCGCCAGGCTGCTGCCCCGGCGCGGCGCATCGGACGCGGCGACGGCGCTGGCGCTGGCCGAGGCGCTCGATGCCGAGGTGCGCGCCAGCACGCAGCGGCTGCTGGCGCTGCATGGGATCGAAGGTCGCGCCGGGCCGGCGATCCTCGACCGCGTGGCCGCGCAGGTGCGGGTGCGCCGCTCGATCGGCGAGTCGGCCGCGTCGCTGATCGGCGGCGTCGTCGGCGGTGCGCTGTCGGGCCTGGCGGCCGACCTGATGGCCGGCGGCCTCAGCTTCGGCGCCGGCATGCTGGCCGGCGGCGTGCTGGGCGCGCTGGGCGGCGCCGGTACCGCGCGTGCGATCAACGTCGTTCGCGGCACCGGCAGCGGGTTCGCGTCATGGGACGACGCCGCGCTGACGCCCATCGTGCAGGCCACCGTGCTGCGTTACCTGGCCGTCGCGCATTTCGGCCGCGGCCGCGGCGAGTGGGTCGAGGGCGAGGCGCCGGCGCACTGGGTGCCGCTGGTGCAGGACGTGCTCGCCACCTACGACGAGGCCTTCGCCGGGCTCTGGGACGAGCGCACGGCGGCACGGGACAACCCCGGCGAAGCGCAGGCCCTCGCCGCGCGCCTGCATCCGCTGCTCGGCGACGTGCTGGCCGAAGTGCTGCAGCGCCTCTACCCGGGCACCTGGCCGGCCGACGACGACCGCTGGGCGGGCTGACTCAGGCCTGCCAGACGCCATAACCGGCCTCGCGCAGCCCGATCGCCAGCTCCACCTCCATCTCGCAGGCCGCGTGGTAGGGCATCGGGTTGTAGACCTCGTACAACGCCGGCAGCAGCCGCAGGCCATAGTCCTGCACGAAGCGATTGGCCTTCAGGCCGGCCTTGTGGCGATCGAAGCGCAGGTCGGGATCGAGCCCGGTCATGCCGACATAGACGAAGGGCTTGCCGAGCACATGGTCGGGGTTGGCCCGGCGAAAGCGCGGCTCGTTCCACACGCGGTCGCTCAGCTCCACGACGTACACGTGGTAGCGGTGGCGAGGCGCGCGGCGGGTGGGCATCGGGGCGCAGTCTAGGGCGGCGGGTGGCGCCGCGCCGATGGTCAAATGCCGGCCGAGGAGGCGCGCACCCTCGCGCCCGACCGGCATGCACCAGCACCACACCACCCTGCAAGTCACGACCCGCGGCCGCGGGCTGGTCGAGATCACCCGCCCGGTGGCCGACTGGCTGCGCGGCACCGGCCTGCGCGACGGGCTGCTGACGCTCTTCATCCGCCACACCTCGGCCAGCCTGCTGATCCAGGAGAACGCGGACCCCGACGTGCAGGCCGACCTCGAACGCTTCCTCGCCCGCCTGGTGCCCGACGGCGATGCGCTGTTCGTGCACCGCAGCGAAGGCCCCGACGACATGCCCGCGCATGTGCGCAGCGCACTCGGCCAGGTGCACCTGGCGATCCCGGTGCTGCAGTGCCGGATGGCGCTGGGCACCTGGCAGGGCGTGTACGTGCACGAGCACCGCACGCACGGCCAGACGCGGCAGGTGCTGCTGCACGCGATGGGGGAGTGAACACCGGTGCAGCGCGCGCCGGCCCCGACCGTTGCCAAGGCACGATCGCGCGTGCCCGATGGCTGGCCGCCGCGCGGCGCCGGCATCGGCGGGCAGGGCCGGCGATTCAACACGGCGCTGCTGCTGTCGCTGGTGGTGCATGCGGCGCTGCTGAGCCTGAGCTTCGGCGAAGGCCACGGGCTGCCCGGCTTCGGTTCGCCGTGGCGCGAGCGGCGCGTCGAAGTGCCCGAGCTGCGTGTGCGCATCGAGCCGCTGCCGCCGCCGGCCACGGCACCAGACAACGCACCGGCGATGGTCGGTGGCCTCGATGGGGAGCCGCCCGCCGACGTGCCGCCGCCAAGCCCCGCGTCCCCGAGTGCACCGCGCGATGCCGCGGTCGTCGAGCTGATCGACGCGGCACCGCCGCCGCACGCTGCGGCCGAGCCGCCGACGGTTGCCGCAGCGGTCGCAACGCCCGGGCTGCCGAGCGCTGAAGCCGCTGCCGCGCGCGTCCGGCCGGCTCCGCCGGAGTCCGCGCCGACAACTGCGCCTGAACCCGCGCCTGAACCTGCGCCTGAACGCGCGCCGACACCCGCGCCGGCTGTGATCGCCGTCGATCGCGCCACGCCGCCCGCACTGGCCGTGCCACCCCCGCCGCCGGTGCTGCCGGAGCCGGTCGCCGTCGCGGCTGAGCCGAGTGCGTCCAGTCCGGCGCCGCTGCCGCCCACATCGTCGGTTATCAGACCGGACGAGCCGGCGTCAGCCGTGCCCGCAGAGCCCGATCCGGCCGAACGGGCTGCACGGCAGCGGGCCGAGCAGACAGAAGCCGCGCGACTGGAAGCGGCGCGGGCCGAAGCCGCTCGCGTGGAGGCTGCGCGCGCCGAAGCTGCGCGCCAGGAAGCCGCGCGTCAGGAAGCCGCGCGCGCCGAGGCGGCCCGACAGGAGGCGACCCGGCAGGCTGCGGCCCGCGAGGAGGCCGAGCGACAGGAGGCGGCGCGCCAGGCCGCGCAGCGGCGTCAGGCTGAACAGCAGGAGGCGGCCCGCCAGGAGGTGGCGCGCGCCGAAGCCGCCCGCGCCGAGGCTGCGCGGATCGAGAAGGAGCGCCAGGAGCACGCCCGGCAGGCCGCGGCGCGGCAGGCCGCCGAGCAGGAGGCCGCTCGCCAGCAGGCACAGCGTGAAGCAGCGCGCCAGGAGGCCGAGCGGCAGGCTGCGCAGCGCCAGGAGGCTGAGCGGCAGGCCGCGCAGCGGCGGGAGGCGGAACAGCAGGCCGCGCAGCGGCGGGAGGCCGAACAGCAGGAGGCTGCGCGCCAGCTCGCCGCCGCACGCGCCGAGGCTGCGCGCCGGGAGGTCGAACGCCAGGAAGCCGCACGTCAGGAAGCCGCACGCGCCGAAGCGGCCCGCCGCGAGGCGCAGCAGCAGGAAGCCGCCCGCCAGGCCGCGGCGCGTGACGAGGCCGCGCGCCGTCGCGCCGAGGAGGACGAAGCGCGCGAAGCCCGCCGCCGCGCGATGGGCCGCCAGCTGGACGAGGAAGCCGCGCAGCGCCAGGCCGCCGAGAAGGCGCAGGAGGCCGCGCGCTCGACCAGCCTGCTGCCGCATTCGTGGAGCACCGCCCGGCGCGGCCGCCTGTTCGGCCGCATCGACCCGCATGCCGCGCTCGTGGCCTATGGCGAGGCCTTCGCGCGCAAGATCCACGAGAACATGACGATCGACATGGTGCGCGAGGCCGCGAAGCGCCCGCACGTCGATCCCGTCGTCACCGTCGCGATCCGCCGCGACGGCTCGGTGGAGTCGATCACCATCGTCGTCTCCAGCGGCGTGCCCGAGATCGACGACGCGGTGAAGCGCATCGTGCACAGCCAGGTGCCGTACCGGCCGTTCCCGCCGGCGCTGGCGCAGGACTACGACGTGGTCGAGATCCGCCGCACCTGGCACTTCGACGTCGCGGTGCGCCTGCAATAGGCACGCCACGGGATGCCGATGCCGCGGCATTGCGGCATGATCGGCCGCCCCCCCCTTGCGGGAGAAATCCATGCCCAACGTCATCTCCGACGGCGTGTCGATCCACTACGAGGTGCGCGGGCAGGGCACGCCGGTGCTGCTGCTGGCGGGGCTGGCGGGCATCGGCGCCTCGTGGGGTCCGCAGATCGATCTGTTTGCCGCGCACCACCGGGTGATCGTGCCGGATCACCGCGGCACCGGCGCGTCCGAGCACACGGCGCAGGGCATGACGATCGCGCAGCATGCGCGGGACATGGCACGGGTGATCGACGCGGCCGCCTGCGGGCCGGTGCATGTGGTGGGCTCGTCGACCGGCGGTGCGATCGCGCAGCGGCTGGCGATCAAGCATCGCGAGCTGCTGCGCAGCGCGACGATCATCTCGTCGATCGCCCGCGCGGACGCTTACTATCGGCGTCAGTTCGAGATGCGCCGCCGCATGCTGACCGACTCCGGCCTGCGCGCCTCGACCGAGGCCAACGCCCTGTTCCTCTTCAGTGCGCGCTTCATGCGCGAGCAGCCCGAGCGTGTGCAGGCCTGGGTCGATGCCGCGTCGGCCGGCCCCTTCGAGCCCGAGATCGCCTTCGCCCGCATCGACATGATCGTCGGACATGACGCCTGGGACGATCTGCCGTCGATCACGACGCCGACCCTGGTGCTGGTGGGCGAGCGCGACGCCTGCGCGCCGACGCATTTTTCGGCCGAGCTCGCGCAGCGCATCCCGGGCGCCGAGTTCATCGTGCTGGACGGCGGGCACTTCATCTTCCTGGAACAACCCGAGCTGCTGCACGACACGGTGGCGGCCTTCATCGCAAGGCACACGAGTGACGGACGGTGATTCCCGGACGGTCGCGGTCACAGCCCGGCGCCACCGGGCGCGCGGTTCACACCGACCGGTGCTCGCGCACGACCTCCTCGATCACCAGGCGGAACACCGCCGCGACCAGTTGCGGCGCCAGGCCGCTGGCCGCTGCAAGTTGACGATGGCGCTGCTGCTGCGCGGCTTCGCGATCGGCATCCACCGCGGGCAGGGCCGCGCGGGCCTTGAGCCGGCCGACTTCCCGCGTGACCGCGAAGCGCCTGGCCAGCAGGCGGACGAGCTCGTCGTCGAGCTGGTCGATCTCGGCGCGCAGCGCCTGGAGCGTCTTGTCGGTCATCGTGCCTCGCCGGTCGCCGCGCCCTCGGGCTGGCGGACGTAGTAGTTGTCCCACTCGGCCGACTCGATCAGCCGGAAGCCGTGGCGCAGGTAGAACTGGTTGGACCGGCTGTGCTTCAGCGCGCCCACGCGCAGGGGCCGGCCGGCGGCATCGGCGTCGGCGAACAGCACGGCCAGCACGGCGCCGCCGAGGCCGCGGCCTTGCGCCGCGGGCAGCAGGTAGAGGTGGTCGAGCAGCAGGCCGTCGTCGAGCGGCCGCACGACGACGAAGCCCACACGCTGGCCGGACGCGACGATCTCCCGCGTGTGATCGGCTACGAAGGTACCGAGGAAGCGATCGCGGGCGCGCTGGGCATCGAATCGTCCGACGGCTTCCAGGCTCTCGCGCATGGCCTCGACGCGAATGCGCGCCAGGTCCTCCGCATCGCTGGGGCGGACGGGGCGGAGCTCGACGGGCGGTGCGGACACGGTGCGGTTCATGGCGGCAGGACAAGGGCCGCGGGATCGTACCTGCCGCCGGCGCCCGGTCGCCCGGCCGGCCTCAGCCGCCGCGCCGTGCCGTCGCGACGACGCTTCGCACGCCGATGATCAAGAGGCCCAGCACCCCCGCGGCGGCGCAGGCCGTGTGCAGCATGTCGAGCGGGACGATGCCGAGCAGGTGATTGCGCCCGGACCACGGCGCCAGCGGCGCGATGTCGGCGTGCATCAGGCTGTCCAGCGCCACGTGCGACCAGGCGCCCAGCGCGGCGCCGATCACCACCGGCCGCAGCGACAGGCCTTGCCAGTCCAGCGGGTTCGGCAGGCGGATGCGCGCGGCGCACCGCCGCAGCGCCGGGAAGAGCCCGATCAGCGCCAGCGCGGCCAGCGTCGCGCCGAGGTACGAGTGGAAGAACGCATGCACCGGATGGCGATGGTTCACGAGGTTGTAGAGCGACTCCACGTCGATCGCCACGTTGGCGGCGCAGAAGGCCAGGAAGCTGACCTGCCGCGGGGCGGCGGCGTGCAGCAGCGCACCGGGGCCGAAGTGGAACGGGGTGAAGGGCATGGCGCGTCGGCCGCGGCACTACGGCGCCTTCGGCGCCGCCGGCGTGTCGCGCCGCCACGGCGCAGCCGCGAGGATGCGGCGGTAGAGCGCGGTGAACTGCTCCGCGTCGACCCCGGGGCCGTCGAACAGCCCCCAGCCGACGCGGTGCACCACCACCAGGTCGCGCGCCGCGTTGATCAGCAGGAACTGGCCGCGGCTGCCTTCGGCCCACACGTTGCCGAAGGCCGGCCGGGTCCACCACATGTAGCCGTAGGCGCCACCGGGCGGGAAGGTGGTGACGGCCCGCGTGCTCTCGGCGATCCATTCGGGCGCCACGATCTGCCGCGGTCCCCAGCGTCCCTGCCGGGACACCAGCAGGCCGATCCGCGCGAGGTCGCGCGCCGACAGCCACATCATGTAGGCCGGGTGCTCGCTCGCGTCGATGCGGTTGAAGCGGAAGTGTTTCGCCGGCTGCAGGTCCTGGAAGCCGAGCGGCTGCGCCAGCTCGGCCTCGAGGCCCTCGAACACCGTGCGGCCGGTGGCGCGCTGGTACACGGTGCCCAGCACGTTGAAGTCCCAGTTGTTGTAGTACCAGAACGTGCCGGGCGCGTGGCTGCCGCGCTCGGGCCGCTGGCGCGCCATGTCGGGCGTCTCGTTGGCGGCCGGCAGGTAGACGCCCGAGCGCGCCTGCATCAGCTGGCGCACGGTCGCGCGCTTCTCGTCGGCCGTCAGGCCGGCCTTGTCGTCGATGCCGAGTTCGCCCAGCGACTTGTCCAGGTCGATGCCGCCGCGCCCGGTCTGCATGCCGATCAGCAGGCTGAGCAGGCTCTTGCGCACGGAGGCCACGTCCAGCGGCCGCTCGATGTCGCCGAAGCGATGCACGATCACGCCTTCATGCACCACCAGGTAGGCCGCGCTGCGCAGCTGGCGCGCGAGCTCGTCGGCCTGCTGCAGCTTCTCGGCGGACCAGCCCTTGGCCGCGGGGTCGACCTCGGTCCACTGCGCCGCGGGATAAACCGCATCGGACGCGGCCACGAGGCCGCCGGCGGCCAGGCCCAGCACCAGCGCGGCGCAGACGATGCGGCGCAGGTGCCTCATGGCTGCAGCACCGTGCGGCCGCGCACCGCGCCGTCGCGCAACGCGGCCAGCGCCTCGTTGACCTCGGCCAGCGGCCGGGTGGTCACCGGCAAGGCCGGCAGGCCGCCCCGGCGCGCCAGGGCCATCAGTTCCCCCATCTCGGCCAGGCTGCCGACGTACGAGCCGATGATGCTGATCGCGCGCAGCGGCAGCATCGCCGGCGTCACCGTCGCTGCGCCGCCGAAGAGCCCCACGCTGACCAGCCGGCCGCCCTTGCGCAGCATCGACAGGCCGAAGGAGAAGGTGCTGGCCGCGCCGACGAAGTCGATCGACGCGGCGGCGCCTCCGGTGGCCTTCATGAAGGCCTTTGCCGCATCGGCATCGGTCGGGTCGAGGCAATCGGCCGCACCGGCCTCGCGCGCGAGGTCCCACTTGCCGCGGTCGATCTCGGCGACCACCGGCCTGACGCCGAGTGCCGCAGCGGCCACGCGCACGCCCGACAGGCCGACGCCGCCCGCGCCGATGACCAGCAGCGTGTCGCCGGCCTCGAGCGGCGCGCATTTCTTCAGCGCGCTCCAGGCGGTCAGGCCCGAGCAGGCGTAGGTGCAGGCCTGCGCCTCGGGCAGCGGGTCGTAGGCGAAGAGGTAGCGCGGGTGCGGCACCAGCACGTGGTCGGCGAAGCCGCCGTCGCGGTTGACGCCCAGCGCCCGTGGCGCGGCGCACAGCTCTTCATGGCCGCCGCGACAGGTGCCGCACGTGCCGCAGCCGATCCACGGGAATACGACCCGCCGGTCGCCGACCTCGACGCCTTGCGCGTCGGGTCCGAGCGCGACGACGCGACCGGCGATCTCGTGGCCCAGCACCCGCGGCGGCGCGATGCCGCGGCTCAGGTCGAGCCTGTTGCCGCCGCCGAGGTCGAAGAAGCCCTCGTGCAAGTGCACGTCGCTGTGGCACAGCCCGCAGCTGCCGACCTGCAGCAATACCTCGGTGCCGGTGGGCCGCGGTGTTTCGCGCAGCACCTGCGCCAGCGGTCGGCCGAACGCGTCGAAGGGGTAGCTGAGCATCGTCTCACCTCGCGATCCGAGCGCCGACTGTAGCGGCGCATCGAGCCGGGATGCCGGCGGGCCGGGCGCCGACTACGATGTCCCTGAAGCATCGAAGGCCCCGCGAATGACCGAACGTTTCCTCACCGGCATCACCACCACCGGCACGACCCACCTGGGCAACTACGTCGGTGCCATCCGGCCCTCGGTGGTCGCCAGCCGGACGGCCGGCGTGGAGAGCTTCTTCTTCCTGGCCGACTACCACGCGCTGATCAAGTGCGACGACCCCGAGCGCGTCGCGCGCTCGCGCATGGAGATCGCCGCCGCCTGGCTGGCAGCGGGCCTGGACATCGAGCGCGCCACGTTCTACCGCCAGAGCGACGTGCCCGAGGTCACCGAGCTGACCTGGCTGCTGAACTGCGTGACGCCCAAGGGCCTGATGAACCGCGCCCATGCGTACAAGGCGGCGACCGACGTCAACCGCGCCGCCGGCGGCGAGCTCGACGACGGGGTCAGCATGGGCCTGTACGCCTACCCGATCCTGATGGCCGCCGACATCCTGCTGTTCAAGGCCACGAAGGTGCCGGTGGGGCGCGACCAGGTGCAGCACATCGAGATGGCGCGCGACATCGCGCAGCGCTTCAACCACCAGTTCGGCCGGGGTCGTGCGCTGCTGGTGCTGCCCGAGGCGCAGGTCGACGAGTCCCTGGCCACCTTGCCCGGCCTCGACGGGCGCAAGATGTCGAAGAGCTACGACAACGTGATCCCGCTCTTCGCCGGCGGCGCGAAGGGCCTGCGCGAGGGCGTGGCGCGCATCGTCACCGACTCGCGGCTGCCGGGCGAGCCGAAGCACACCGAGGGGGTGGCGCTCGTCGCCATCCACGATGCCTTCGCGACGCCGGCGCAGCGCGAGGCCTTCCGCGCCGACCTGCGCGCGGGCCTCGGCTGGGGGGATGCGAAGGAGCGCGTCGTGCGCCTGGTCGATGCCGAGCTGGCGCCGCTGCGCGAGCGCCACGCCGAACTGCTCGCGCAGCCGCAGCGCATCGAGGACGCGTTGCAGGCGGGCGCCGCCAAGGCGCGGCGGCGCTGCGCGCCGCTGATCGCCGAGCTGCGCGACGCGGTCGGATTGCGCGCGGTGCGCGCGCCGGCCTCGTCTCCCCGATCGGCCCCGGGCGGCGGCGCTGCGCCCGCGACCTTCAAGCAGTTCCGCGAAGCCGACGGCCGCTTCCGCTTCAAGCTGGTCGATGGCGACGGCACGCTGCTGCTCGACAGCGAAGCCTTCGACGACGCGCGCGCGGCCGGCCAGTGGGTGAAGCGGCTGAAGCACGAAGGCCCCGGCGCGCTCGGCGATGCGCCGGTGGCCCTGGCGCCGGGTGTCGAACACGCGCGGGTGGTGCAGGTGCTGGCGGACCTGGCGGCGCTGGCGGCCGGGGCCGCGGATGCGTGAAGGGCATGACGCGGGTACCGCTGCAAGGACGGGGCGCGGCCCCGCGCGTGACGGGCCGGCAACGACCGAGGGAAAACCGCGCCGCGCATTCGCGGGGGTGGGCGTTACACGATCACACGTGTCATCGACACTGGGATTCCCATATCGATTCCCGAGGAGAGAGCGTGATGTTCCAACGTCTGACCCTCACGGCCGTGACGGCTGCCGCGCTGCTGACCACCGTTCCGGCCCAGGCCATCACCGATGGCGAGCTCGACGGCAACCGCCATCCCAATGTCGGCCTGATGGTCGCACTGGACTCGCTGGGCAACCCGATGTGGCGCTGCAGCGGCACGCTGGTGTCGCCGCGCCACTACCTCACCGCCGGCCACTGCACCGACGGCGCGGCGCGCGTGACGATCTGGTTCGACGCCGACATCGATGCCGGCCGCCCGGGCAATGGCTATCCGACCAGCGGCCAGGTGTTCGGCACGCCCTACACGCACCCGCTGTTCCCGACGGCCTCCTTCGTCGTCAACGACGTCGGCGTCGTCGTGCTCGAGAACGACTTCGGCGCGCCGCCCTACGCGACGCTGCCGGCCATCGGCGCGCTGGACCAGCTGGCCAGACGTCGCGGCAAGCAGGACGTGAGCTTCACCGCCGTCGGCTACGGCCTGCAGAAGAGTTTCCCCGACGCGGCGAGCTGGCAGACGCAGGCCAACCGCGTGCGCATGCTCGCGACGCCCAAGCTGCTGCAGATCAACGTGCCCGGCTTCACCGGCGACTTCTCGGTCCTGCTGTCGAACAACGCCAACACCGGCGGCACCTGCTTCGGCGACTCCGGTGGGCCGAACTTCATCGGCAGCTCGAACGTCATCGGCGGCGTCACGTCCTTCGGCATCAACGGCAACTGCGCCGGCACCGGCGGCGTGTTCCGCATGGACACGAGCAACGTGCAGGACTGGCTGAAGACCTTCCCGGGCCTGATGCCCTGAGCACGGGCGCGCGGGCACGGCGGTCGCGCGCCCGCCGCGCGCGGTGATCAGCGCGGTGCTGCGAAGTACCGCGACAAGGCGTCCTCGAAGGCGGGCAGGTCGGAGCCGACGTGCGTGCTGTTGTACTCGGCATGCGCCAGCGTCAGGCCCGGATGGGCTTCCGCCGTCATCTGCTCGTAGAGCGCACGGACCATCGGGCCGTTGAAGTTCTGGGCCCCCGCGAGGAACAGCGTCGCGGGCAGCGCGCGGCCCGCGATGCTCTGCTCGTACTGCAGGTAGCCGGACGCATTGCCGTGCGTGCCGAAGCTCGAATCGGTCGACAGGTAGTGCGAGAAGCTGAGGTTGCCCGACGGCGCTTCCAGCACCAGCGCGGCGACGACGAAGTAACCGCCATGCGACAGGCCCGACAGCGCGCGGCGCTTCGCATCCGCGCGGTACTGGCGCTCGATCGCGGGCGCCAGTTCCGTGGCGACGAACTGCAGGTAGCTCGCGGCGCCGGGCAGCAGGAAATCGCTGTTGCGGCGCTGCGTGCCGCCGATGCCCACCAGGATGGCCTGCGTGCCGCGGCGCTGCATCACGTCCTTGAAGGCGTCGAAACGCGGCTGTCCGCCGGGGCCGTAGGGCGCGTCGCCTTCGGTGGCGTAGATCACCGGCAGCAAGCCGGTGCCGCTGGCGTAGGACGCCGGCAGCCAGACCTGGATCGCATAGGCAGCGCCCGTGTTCTGCGACACGAGCGTGAAGCTGATCACCTGCCCGCTCGGCTGAGACGGCGGATCGCCTGTCGATCCGCCGCCGCCGCAGGCCGACAGCGCCGCTGCCAGCAGCACCAGGGCGTGGCGCCGCGAGGGCTGCAGGCGCCGCAGCGGGTCTCGTGCCGATCGATCGACAACAGGCATGGGCACTCCAGGGCTCTCGGCGAAGCGAAGCGCGCAGCTTAAGGCGTGGGAACCCCCGATCGCGACGGGCCGCGCCGGGCGCACAATGCATCGGACACCCATGCCGAAGATCGCCCGATCCGACATCGTCGTCCCGAACAAGCTCGAGCCTGCCGCGCGCGAAGGACTGATCGAGGCGCTCTACAAGGTCCACTGCCAGGTCTTCGACGGCGTCAGCCGCGACGCGTTCGCGAAGTACGTCGTCGAGTCGAAGGCCGAGCACACCTGGATCAACGTGCACCGCGATCACGCCGGCGAGATCGTCGGCTACTTCGCGCTGCACATCTTCGAGCGGGAGCTGGGCGGCCAGGCGTGCGCCATCTTCCGTGCGGAAGCCGGCACCTTGCGCACCCACCGCGGTGGCAATACCAATACGCGCTTCGGCCTCGAGCTGGCGCTGCCCTACCTGCTGCGCCACCCGGGGCGGCGGATCTACTACCTCGGCTCGCTGGTGCACCCGTCGAGCTACTGCCTGTTCGACAAGCTCTTCGACGTGGTCTGGCCGAGCGCCCGGCATCCGCCGCCGCCGGACGTGCTCGCCTTCATGGACGAGCTGGCGAACTCGTTCGGCCTCGAGCGCGTCAGCGCCGACAACCCGCTCACCCGCCAGGTGCACTGGATCACGCGCGACACCGAGGTCGAGCGCCACTACTGGCGCCAGTGCAACAAGCCCGCGGCGCGTTTCTTCATCGAGGCCAACCCTGGCTACGGCGAGGGCGATGGGCTCGTCACGCTGGTGCGGGTCGACGCGCACAACCTCCGGCACCTGATCGCCAGCTTCTTCGGCGAGCGCTACGCGCGGCGCAAGGAAGCGTGGATGGTGCGGCTGTACCGCCTGCCCATCGGCGGGCAGCTGCTGCGTCCGGCGGAGGTGGTGCGGCGCCTTCAGGCGACCACCCTGTTCGGCTCGTTCGACGCCCCGAGCCTGGCCACGCTGGCACGCAGCGCGCAGATCGTCGCGCTGCCGGCGGGCAAGGACCTTTTCCGGGCCGGCGACCCCGGCGACGAGCTCTACGTGATCGCGCGCGGCGCCGCCTATGTGCTGTCCCCGGGCGTTGGCGACGGCGAGGGTGGGGGCGACGCCCACATCATCGACGAGCTGGCCGCCGGCGACCTGTTCGGCGAGATCGCGATGCTCAGCGGCGATCGCCGCAGCGCCTCGGTGCGCACGGCCACCGCGACGCTGCTGATCCAGATCTCGCGGCCGGCCTTGTTCTCCATCCTCGATGCCCACCCGGAGCTCAGCGAGATCATCTGGAAGAACTTCGCCGCGCGGCGCTTCGACGACTGCGTGCGCAGCCTGCCGGGGTGGAAGACGATGGCGCGCGCGGCGCGGCTGGCGGTCGTCGACGCGGGGCAGCACCGGCCGCTGGCCGCGGGCGAGCGCGCCGAGCTGAGCGCCGGGGACCGGCTGCTGGTGCTGCTGGGCACCGTGCAGGTCGAGCAGGCGGGCACGTCCACCGTCGTGCGCGCGCCCGCCTTCTTCGACACGACGCAGGCGATGGCCGTGACCGCCAGCGGCGCGGCGCGCATCGTGCGGATCGCGCGCTGACGACAGCCGCGGATCGCCCTGTCGCCTGCTACAGCGCGTCCTCGGACACCAGCAGCGATTGCAGCCACAGCACGAAGTCGAGCCACAGGCTCGCGTGCGGCTCTTCGCGCCGCACCTGGGTCTGGCCGCTGTCGTCGCGGACATGCCATTCGACCGTGTGGCCGTCTTCGCCCAGCTGCAGCCGGTACATGCTGCCGAAGGCATCGGCGCGCAGCAGCCCGAGTGCTTGTTGCGTGAGCGCCGCGCAGTCGATGGTGACGCCGAGCTCGGTATTCAGCGTCGCCGAGCGAAGATCGAGGTTGACCGACCCCACCACCATCCAGCGCCGATCCACGCCCGCCACCTTGGCGTGCAGGCGGGGCGTGGACTTGCCGAAGACCCCGAAGGTTTTCGACCGCCGCACCAGTTCGGGACCGAACTCGTACACCTGCACCCCCAGCCGCAGCATGTCGGCGCGGTAGCGCGAGTAGGCGCGGTACACCAGCGGCTCGTCGGTGGAGCCGAGCGAGTTGGTGACGATCAGCACGCGCGTGCCGCGCTTCTGCGCTTCGCCCATCATGCGCAGGCCGACCGGACCGGGCAGGAAGTACGGATTGACGATGACCACCTCCTCGCGCGCGGCGGCGATCACGTCGAGCTTGGCGCGCATGGCCGGGCTGGCCTTGTTCGGGTCCGGCGGTTGCAGCACCTTGTCGGGCGGGTCGTCGTGCACGCGGGCACTGCCGGGCAGCAGTTGCAGCCGGCCCTGCGCGATCTGCGCCCGGACCGTGCTCTGGCCCAGGTAGTCCTTCGGCGGCACGTTCGGCGGCGGACCGGCGATTTCCGCCAGCCGCACGTCGAAGTCGGCGCGGCGCTCGGCGGGCTTCATCGCGCGTTCCAGCGCGTGCAGCCGCTGCTCCAGCGCCCACACCTGTTCGCTGTTCCAGTAGCGGTCGAAACTGGCCGACAAGTCGCGCACGACGGCGCCGGTGGAGAGCACGTCGAGGTCGATGAAGTTGGCCTGGCCGTGGCGCGTGAAATATTCGTCGGCGAGATTGCGCCCGCCGTAGACGGCCACCTGGTTGTCGGCGACGAAGAGCTTGTTGTGCATGCGGCGGTTCACGCGCGAGAACTCGTGCAGCGACAGCAGCATGCGGCGGATCGGCGTGCCGAAGCGTTCCGGCAGCGGGTTGAACAGGCGCACCTCGACGTTCGGGAACGCGGCCAGGCCGCGCAGCACGAGGTACAGGTCGCCGGCGTAATAGTCGTCGACGAGCAGCCGCACGCGCACGCCGCGCAGCGCGGCATCCCGCAGCGCCGACAGGAAGGCGGCGCCGGCGGTGTCGGCATGCACGTGGTAGTACTGCGCGTCGATCGAACGCGTCGCCGCTTCGGCCAGCGCCAGGCGCGCATCGAAGGCCATTTCGCCGCTGGGCAGCAGCCGGAAGCCCGACTCGCCGCCGGCAGCCTCGGCCAGGCTCGCCGCGGCGATGCGCCCGAGCGGCGTGCCGCCGGTATCGGCGAGGGCGCTGCTGGCGGGCTGCTGGACGCGCGGCGGCAGCGTCGTGCACGCGGACAGCAGCAGCACGAAGAAGGCGGTGAACCAGCGACTCATGGCTTCGATTCGGACCCGCATCGAACGTTGCGCCGATTCTGCGCCCTTGCGGCGGCCCGTGCGCGGTGAAAGGTTCAAGCGCCGGCAGTGCGCTTTGTCACCGCGCGCGGCGGCCGGTGTCATGCCGCTGCCGCCTCCGGCGAGCGCCCGGGCGTGCTGCTGCTGCGATAGGCCCAGAACCGCGGCAGCGCGAAGCCGGTGAGGATCACGCCCGCCAGGCAGATCGCGCCGCCGATCCAGATGGCGGCGGAAACCCCCCAGGCATCGGCCATGAAGCCGGCGCGCGCGCTGCCGATCAGCGGGCCGGTGAGGTAGCTGATCATCTCGATGCCCGCCAGCCGCCCACGTAGCGTGTTAGGAATGGTCTCGTTCCAGATCGTGCCGCGGAAGACGCCGCTGACCATGTCGGCCGCGCCGGCCGCGGCCAGGCAGGCCAGCGCGAGCATCAGGCTGGGCGCGAAGCCGAGCGCGACGATGCCCAGCGCCCACGCGGCCGCGGCGATGACCACCGCGCGGCCATGGCGCGTGACGCGGCCGGCCCAGCCGCTGAACAGGCCGATCGCCAGCGCGCCCACCGACATCGCCGACAGCAGCCAGCCCACCGACTCGGTGCGGCCGTTGGCTTGCGCCATCGCCGGGAACAGCGCCACCGGGAAGGCGAAGGCCATCGCGATGATGTCGACGATGTAGGTGCCCATCAGCACCGGCCGCGCCCACGCGAAGCGCAGGCCCTCGGCCAGGTCGGCCAGCAGGTGCGGGCGCTCCCCGGGCACGCCGGCCGTGCCCACCGCCGCGCGCGGGATGCGGGCAATGAAGAACAGCGCCGCGAGGAAGGTGGCGAAGTCGAACAGGTAGGCGCCCACCGCGCCCCAGCGCGCCAGCAGCAGCCCGGCCAGTGCCGGCCCCGCCACCATGCCCACCGTGCCGCGCACCGAGGACAACGCGGCCACGGCGGCGAACTCCTCGGGGCGCGCGAGCTTCTGCGTCAGCGCCTCCAGCGCCGGCCGATGGAAGCCGCTGGCGCCCTGCAGCACCGCCACCAGCGCGTAGATCGCCAGCACGCTGGGCGCGGTGGCCAGCGCATTGGCCAGCAGCCCGGCCAGGCACAGCGCCATCAGCGCTTCCGACGCGATCAGCAGGCGCTTGCGGTCCACCCGGTCGGCCACCGCGCCGCCGAGCAGCCCGCAGGCGAGCACCGGCACCAGCTGCACCAGGCCCAGCAGGCCGACCTGCGCATTGGAACGGGTCAGCTCGTAGATCTGCCAAGGCACGGCCACGTAGCTGACCATCGTGCCCAGGCCGGAGATGAACTGGCTGGCGAAGAGGCGGCGGAACGCGGTGTTGTGGCGCAGCGGGCCGATGTCGATGAGCATGCACGGGATTCTGGCGCGCCCGGCCGCGGGCGGGCGCTGGTGATCGCGGTCGCCTTCTGACGTGTCTGACGTGTGCAACCCCCGGCCGGCCCGCTGCGCGCCGGCCCAGGTCGAGGCCAGGCCGCCCAAGCTTGCCGGTAGGCCGCCGACAGGGCAAAGTCCCTCGTCGCAGGTGCCCAGATGACCGTGAACCGACGCGCCGTGCTGTTGCTGCCGCTCATGGGGCTGGAGACGGTGCGTGCGCAGGCGGCGAAGGTTCGGCTGGTGGGCTACCTGTCGCTGGCCCCGCCCGGCATCGGTCTGCGCGCGTTCCGCAGCGCCCTGCAGGCGCTGGGCTACGTGGAGAGTCACAACCTGCGCTTGCTGACCCGTTCCGCCGATGGCCACACCGACCGCCTGGACGAACACGTGGCCGGACTGCTGGCACACAAGGTCGACGTGCTGGTGGTCGTCTCGACCGCCACCGCCGTCGCGGCGCACAAGGCCACGACGACGACTCCCATCGTCTTCGTCAGCGTCATCGATCCGCTCAAGGTCGGCCTGGTGGCCAGCCTGGCCCGGCCCGGCGGCAACATCACCGGCATCGCCGGCTGGGTGGGCAACGCCGGCTTCGCCGGCAAGTGGATCGAGCTGCTGAAGGAAGCCGCGCCGGAGATCACGCGAGTGGCCGTGCTGTCGAATGCCGCCAACCCGCAGACGGCGCAGCAGTTGAGCGAGATCGAAGTCGCCGGCAGGGCCCTGCAGCTGCGGCTCGAACTGCTCGACGCGGGCAACCCCGCCGCACTGGAGCGGGCGCTGGGCGACACCGTCGCTCGTGGTGCGCAAGGGCTGCTGGTGGCGGGCGACCCGTTCTTCAGCGTCCAGCAGGCCCGCATCACCCGGTTCGCGGCCAGCCGCAGGCTGCCCGCGGTGTACTTCTTTCGCTCGTTCGTCGAGGCCGGCGGGCTGATGAGCTACGGCGCGCACCAGGAGGACTCCTATCGGCGCGCCGCCGCGTATGTGGATCGCATCCTGAAGGGTGAACGGCCGGCCGACCTGCCGGTCGAGCTGCCGGCGCGCTTCGAACTGGTGATCAACCGGCGCGCCGCGCGCGACATCGGCCTGGCGCTGCCCGCGGCGCTGCTGATGCGCGCGGACGATGTCATCGAGTGATCGGCGACGCCGCCGTATATTGCTCGGCACGACTGGCCCTCTTCGAGGAGACCGACGCATGCAAAACCGGATCGGCATGGTGCAGCCCAATGCGCACACGGGGTCGGCGCATCGTCACAGCGCCGCGCGGTGGTGGCCCCGCCCCCATCGGAGGACTGCGCGGTGAGTCCGGTCAGCGCCGCCTGCGGCACCTGGCCGTCGCCGATCAGCGCCGCGTGCGTGGCGGCGGGCAGCAAGCCGCTGTCGTCACTGCGCGTCGAGGGTACAAGCATCCACTGGCTGCAGGGGCTGCCCGAAGAAGGCGGCCGCGTTGCGGCCCTCGTGTCGACGCCCGCCGAGTCGCTGCCGCGGCGGCTCACGGCGGCGTCGCTCAACGTGCGCACCCGCGTGCACGAGTACGGCGAGGGCGCCTACGCCCTCGCCGGCGAGGTGCTGTACCTGTCGAACTTCGCCGACAACCTCGTCTATCGGCAGGGCGCCGATGGCGTGGCTCGCGCGATCACGAGTGACCGCTTGCAGCGCTACGCCGACTTCGAGCTTGATGCGGCGCGGCGCCGCCTGATCGCGGTGCGCGAGGACCATCGCGACGCGTCGCAGGAGCCGCGCAATTCGCTGGTCGCGATTGGCCTCGATGGCGCAACCGAGCCGGTCGAGCTGGCGGCGGGTCACGACTTCTACGCTGCCCCGCGCCTGTCGCCCGACGGCCGGCAGCTGGCCTGGCTGGCGTGGAACCATCCTTCGATGCCGTTCTTCGACACCGAGCTGTGGCTTGCCGACGTGGCCGCGGACGGTACGCTCGTCGCGCCGCGGCGCCTCGCCGGCGGCATCGGCGAATCGCTGGCGCAGCCCGAGTGGTCGCCCGACGGGCACCTCTTCGTCGTCTCGGACCGCTCGGGCTGGTGGAACCTGTACCGCGTGACGGCCCCGAAGGCGCTCGAAGCGCTGTGCCCGATGGACGCCGAGTTCGCGCATCCGCAGTGGGTCTTCGCGCGCAACATGTTCGGCTTCAACGGTGCCGACGAGATCATCGCGACGTGCATCGAGCAGGGCGTGAGCCGGCTCGGCCGCATCGAGGTGGCCACCGGCCGCTGGACGCCGATGCCCTGCGCCTGCACCGACATCGACGAGTTGCGCATCGGGCCGGGTTTCATCGCCCTCATCGGCGGCTCGCCGACGATGCCGCGGCAGGTGCTGCGCATCGATCTCGCCGACGGTGCCAGCACCGTGCTGGCCCGCAGCGTCGACGAGCTGCCCGATGCGGCCTGGCTCGCCGCGGCGCAGCCGATCGCGTTCCCCAGCGCCCGTGGCCGCAGCGCGCACGCCTTCTACTACGCGCCGACGAACCCCGGCTTCGTGCCGCTGGCGGGCGAACGTCCGCCGCTCGTCGTGACGAGCCATGGCGGCCCCACTTCGTCGACCAATACCAGCCTGCGCCTGAACGTCAACTTCTGGACCAGCCGCGGCTTCGCGCTGGTCGACGTCAACTACGGCGGGTCGACCGGCCATGGCCGCGCCTATCGAGAGTTACTGAACCAGGCCTGGGGCATCGTCGATGTCGAGGACTGCGTCGCCGCAGCGCGCCACCTGGCCGCGCAAGGGCTCGTCGACGCGCAGCGCATGGCCATCCGCGGCGCGAGTGCGAGCGGCTTCACGACGCTGTGCGCGCTGATCTTCCACGATGTCTTCAAGGCCGGCGCCAGCTACTTCGGCGTCAGCGACCTCGCGGGGCTGGATGCCGACACGCACAAGTTCGAGTCGCGCTACACGACCAGCCTCGTCCCGCGCGCCGACTACGCGGCCCGCTCGCCGCTGGCCCACGCCGACCGGCTGAACGCCCCGGTGATCTTCTTCCAGGGGCTCGACGACAAGGTGGTGACACCGGCCCAGTCGGAATCGATGGTCGCGGCGATGAAGCGGCGCGGCGTTCCGGTCGAGTACCACGCCTTCGAAGGCGAGGGCCACGGCTTTCGCAAGGCAGCGACGATCGAGGCCTGCATGGAGGCGGAGCTGGCGTTCTATGGGCGGGTGTTCGGATTCGATCCGCACGCCTAGACTCGCCACATGGGACGCCTGACCTTCAGCATCAATGTCACCCTGGACGGCTGCGTCGACCACCAGGAGGGCATCGCCGACGACGAAACCCACGCCTTCTTCACCCGCCTGATGGACGAGAGCGCGGCGATGCTGTGGGGCCGCGTCACCTACGAGATGATGGAGAGCTACTGGCCGGCGGTGGCCCGCGGCACGCGACGGCTGGAGCTGGTTTCGGTGAAGGCGCTCGGCAACGGCGCAGTGGCGATGCGCTACCGGCGTGCGGGCTGACCAGAGCAGCCCCCGTGCTTAGGGTTGCTTAGGGTGGAGCTTCTGTGGCGATCGACTGCCAAGTCTTGGTCGGGGGACTGAAAGGTAACTTCCGCTGGAGTACTGGCGGTTGGGAGCAGCCTCTATAGCCGTTTTGCAGCGTTGTCGGTCACTCGGGCGCGAAGGCCGGACTCACGCTGACTGCCCTCAAGCAGCCGCCAGACTCGGCGACCGCGAACGGAACGAAGGTCAGCAGTACGAGATACAGCGGTCGTGGACCTGAGGTGTGGCGGCCCTCAGCCCGCGCCGCTGACTGCTTCTCTCCGAGCCGAACTTGCGCTGTCGACCCTCAGCGGTCATACGTGGCGCGCAAGAGCTGTCGTTGGCACTACCAGTTCGTTCAGTGCCCCGATCACAGCGGACCCTTACTCCGTACCCGTGCCGCCCGCTGCAGCAGATCACCCGCCTGGAGCACTCGCTCGCGCAGCTTGAGCGGAAAGTCCGGCGACTGCGCTGCCAGGTAGCGCTGCACGACCGCGGCAGTCGCGGGCGAGCCATGCCCGTGCAGCACGCTGTCCACCCATTGGCTGTCGAAAAAGGTGCCGCCGTGCCGGCGCACGTCGAGCAGCATCTCCAGTGCGGGTTGCACCAGCTGCGCCGATGTCTCCGCGCGCACCGGGTGATGTAGTTCCGATAGCCCGTCGATGACCCACTCCTCCGGCTTGCGCTTGGCTGGGTCGCGCAGTTGTCGGAACCATGCTTCGCGCTGCGCCGGACTCGGCGAGAGCACCTCCCGCAAGTACGTCATGCGCGCCTTGCGATCGGGATTGGCGATGCGCTCGATCTGCTCGTCGAGGATCTGGCTGGAGCCGACGACATCACGCCGGGCAAGCTCCCTGGCGAGTCTTGTCTCGTCCGCCTCGCTAAGCGGCAGCCCGGCCACGGCGGCATCGCGCTTCCAGACCAACCGCAGCCAGCTCACCGTCTCCGAGGAGACTGCCAGCGACTGCAGCGCCTTGAACCAGACCGACTTGCGCGGTGCGTCCGCTGCATCCGCAAGCCGTTGCCTCAACAGCGTCTCCAGTTCCCCTGCGGCTTGGACGCGCTGCTGCGGCGTCAGGAAGCGCCACCACAGAGTGCCGAGGTCACCCAGCAGGTAGGACGCAACCTGCTCGTCGCCTTCCGAGCGCAGGGCCGCCAGCAGCGTGGGCAGAACTGCCTGCGGGGTCATGCGGCCGGCCAGCATCGCTTCCCACAACCCCGACCACGCCACGGCGCGAGTCAGTGGGTCCTGAAGCGCAGAGAGGTTCTCCGCCAAGAAGCGGCGTGAGCGTTCGTCGAACTGGAAATCAGCGTAGGCCCAACCTTGCCCTCCTGCGAGGACGGCATCCGGCAGGCAGTTGCCCGCGTCACGCGTGAGGTCGACGCGGGTCGACTGCATGTCTGCGCGCAGGTCAAGTTGCCCGCGAGAGCAAAGCAATGTGATCCGAAGTTCCTGCGGCCAGCGGAGCTTGCGACCCCGCGGGGCTGTTTCGATCAGACGCAGACTGTCCAGACGACCGTCGGTGAGACGCAGTTCGGTCCGGATCGAGGGCCGCCCGGGTTCGTCGATCCAGACGCGGCTCCACTCGCGCAGGTTGAAGCGTGCGCGCGGGGCGAGTGCCGAAATGAGGTCATCCCAGGTGGCGTTGGCGTAACTGTGCCTGCGCAGGTAGGTGCGCAGTCCGTCGCGGAACTCCTGCTCTCCCAGCATCACCTCCAACTGGCGCATCACCACGGGGGCCTTGGCATAGATAAGGTTGCTGTAGAGGTCGGCCGCATCGGCCAGGTTGCCCAGGGGCTGGCGGATCGGATGAGTGCCCGCGGAGCGGTCGGTGGGGTAGGCACGCAGGTGGTTGTCGACGAAGAACGCAAGGTCGTGGCGGACATCCGGGAACAGCGGGTCGGCGATCTTCGACGCCATGAAGCTGGCAAAGACCTCCTTGGTCCAGACGTCATCGAACCAGCGCATCGTGACCAGATTACCGAACCATGCGTGCGCAACCTCGTGCGCAATCAACCTTGCGCGCCACAAGCGCTCTCTCTGAGTGGCCGACTCTTCGAGCATCAGCTCTTCGGAGTTGTAGGCAGTTGCGCCGACATGCTCCATGCCCGGAAACGGAAAGGTCGGCAGCAGCACGAAGTCGTACTTCTCGAACGGGTACGACAAGTTGGTGTATTCGGCCATGTGCGCCAACGAACGCGCGTGCAAGTCGAATATCTCCTCCCGGTTGCGGATGAGCTTGGCGGCGTCAGTCTCCCGATGGAACATACGCAGCATCCGCCCATCCCGCATGCCGGTCTCCATGCGAAGGGCCCCGGCCACGAAAGAGACCAGATAGGTGGAAATGGGCTTCGTTGCACCGAAGCGAACACGAGCGCGATCACCGACCACCACGCGTTCGAGTTCGGCGCCGTTGGCGACCGACAGCCAAGGCGCAGGATGTTCCAGCGTGATGCTCCAGCGCGCCTTCAGATCGGGCTGGTCGAAGCATGGGATTGCCCTGCGTGCCTGGGCCGGAACGAACACAGTGAACAGCTGGTCGTCGCTGCGATTCAGCGGCCCATCGCCAGCGGTGAACTCGATCTCCAGCTCGTTCTCGCCGCGGCGCAGCGACGCAGCCGGAAGCACGAGGTGCCCGTTGACCGACACGGGAACTGCCGGCACTCCATTGGCCTTCAACTGGATCGCTTGCTGCCGATCAGGTTCGAAGTCGAGCACTAGCGGGCGGGTGCGATCGGACAGCAAGAAGCGCAGCACCATGTGTCCGCTGATCGGCGCGTCCTTGTTGGCAGGAATCGACAGGCTCACCTCGTAGCGTATGTCGCTGACCATCGTCGCGCGCGCGCGGGCCAGATCCTGCGCGACTCCCGAGGCCGGAGCTGCAGTCTGCGCTGACGCCAGCGTTCCGGTCAGCAGCAACGCTGCGAGCAGCTTCCCTCGGCAGAGGTCGAGCGACTTCATCTGGATCATCGTGGCACCCGAGCAGTAGGCAGGCTGCGCTCCTTCTACGGTTCGTGACCCGGCAGACAGGAAGCGAAGCCAATCTACCTTGAACTTCCTGCTGGCACCATCGAGCTTCCCACCGATCCGGCAGGCGGGCCAATCCAGCGGCCGGCCGTCACGTTGAGAGGCGGCTCCTGGCCGAAACGCGTCCCTCGCTTTGCGAGAGCACTTGGAGCAGCGAGCCCAGTCTCCAGGCCACATCCACCCGCCGGCCGGCGCGGCGCCCAAGGACAGCCCGCGTGCAGGCACATCGGCGATGTACAGCGGCCGAGGCCAGAGCCGGCGACTGTGCGCCACACCGGCCGACTGCGTGCACGGCTAGACTGAATGTACGCACGACGGAGCGCGAGATGGTCGACAAGATCCTGGTGTTCTACGGTTCCTACCGGTCCGACCGCATGGGCATTCGCCTGGCGGACTTCATCGTCGACGGGCTGCGGCAGCGTGGCGCCGAGCCCCAACTGGTCGACGCGAAGGCGCTCAACCTGCCGATGCTGGACCGCATGTACAAGGAGTACCCGCCCGGAACTGCGCCCCAGCCGCTGGAGACCCTGGCTCGCGAGATCAAGGGGGCCGACGCCTTCGTCTTCGTGACGGGCGAATACAACTGGGGGCCCCAGCCGGGCTTGAAGAACCTCACCGACCACTTCCTGGAGGAGTGGTTCTGGCGGCCGGCCGCGATTGCCAGCTATTCCGCCGGGCGCTTCTCGGGTGTGCGCTCGGGCACCCTCTGGCACGGCATCCTCAGCGAGATGGGAATGGTGGTGGTGTCGAGCACGCTGGCGGTGGGTCCGATCGCCCAAACGCTTGACGCCGCTGGCCAGCCGGTCGGCGCCTCTGGCGAGTCGCTGCGCAAGGCCTTCAGCCGCTTCGCCGACGACTTGGCCTGGTGGACCGAGGCGGCGCGAGCGCAGCGGGCGCGCCAGGCGCCGCCGTACTGAGGCTTCGGGGCAGCGGCAACCCCTTGCCAGCCCTCTGTGCTTCTGCGGAAAGCGGTCTCTCGTGGCGAACCGCTCCTGGCCGAGACGGTGAGTTCGCGGCGCCCCAGAAAGCTGCCCATCGAGCGCCACCACACCATCACGCCAAGTTCGTGCCCGCGAGCAAGTTGACGCTCGGCAAGGCGTTCGGGCAGGGGAAGGTTCATCGTCTTCGCCCCTCAACCCCGACTGGAGACCGTCATGGAATCCAACGCCAGCGCTGCACACCGCGAGCCGTGGAACAAAGGCAAGATCGTTGGACAGAAGGCGCCGTTCAAGCTGAAGGACATCTGGGCCCTGCGCATCCGGCTGCAGATGGAAGGCCGAGTTCGCGAACTCGCCCTTCAACTTGGGCATAGACAGCAAGTTGCGTGGCTGTGACCTGGTGGCCCTGAAGGTTCGCGACATCTGTCATGGCGACCAGGTGGCGGCCCGTGCCATCGTGATGCAGCACAAGACGCAGCGACCGGTTCAGTTCGAGATTACCCAGGCAACGAGAGAGGCCGTTCAGGCGTGGATCAAGCTGGCCGCGCTGAAGGCCGACGACTACCTCTTCCCGAGCCGGCTCCACGAGTCACCGCATCTCGGAACTCGGCAGTACGCTCGCATCCTCGGGGTCTGGGTCCACGACTTGGGCTTGGACCCGGCCGACTACGGTACCCACTCAATGCGGCGCACCAAGGCGACGCTGATCGACCGGCGCACCAAGAACCTGCGGGCAGTCCAGCTGTTGCTTGGCCATTCCAAGCTCGAGTCGACCGTCCGCTACCTCGGCATCGAAGTCGACGACGCTCTGGAGATCTCCGAGCAAACAGAGATCTGAAGTCGGTCTGACTGGGTCGCGCCTCGATCCGCACGGAACGGCGCCGCCGGCGGTCCTGAAGGGCAGCTTCCTGGCGGCACCGCGAAGTTCCGGCCCCGGCCAGCAGCAGTCGGTGACGATAGACTGCTTCAGGGTGTCGGCAGGCGGTGGCCGCCGACTCGTAGATTGGAGTGAGTGAAGAACATGCGGGTCTTCGAACGGATCGCCATAGTTGTTCTCCTGACCGTGCTTGCGACTGCTGGAACCGGCGTGAGCGCGGCAGCGCAGCGAGAGGAGTGGCCAACGCAAGGCTGGCACCGTTCCTCACCCGAAGCGCAAGGGATGGACTCGAACGTCCTCGCCGAAGCATTCGACGAGATTCGCCGGCGCCAGATCGCCATTCATAGCCTGACGATCGTCCGCAATGGTTACCTCGTACTGGATGCGTACTTCTGGCCGTTCCAGGACAACCTCCTGCACGACACGGCGTCGGTGACCAAGAGCGTCACCTCCACACTCGTTGGCGTCGCCATCGGCCAGCACAGGTTGAGCAGCGTGACGCAACCGGTGACGGCGGTTCTCGGAGCGCCGTCTATCGCCAACCTCGATCCGCGCAAGAAGCGCCTGACGGTGGAGCACCTGCTCACGATGACATCCGGGCTCGACTGCCACCACGACAAGGGGGAGATCACCCTCACCCAGATGAGAGGGAGTCCGGACTGGATCGGGTTCATGCTCGGCCTCCCGATGGTGGTCGAGCCTGGCGGCGTCTACGAGTACTGCTCCGGCGGCATGCACTTGCTCTCCGGGATCATCACCAAAGCGACCGGCGTGAGCGCGCTCGACTTCGCCCGGCACGCACTGTTCGCTCCCCTTGGCATCGAAGAGGCGGCCTGGCCGTCCGACGCCCAGGGCATATCCCACGGCTGGGGCGACTTGCACCTTCAGCCTCGCGACATGGCGAAGATCGGCTATCTTTGGCTGCGAGGTGGCCAATGGGAGAACCGGCAGCTCGTCCCGGCAGACTGGATGCGAAGCGCAGTCCAGGTGCACTCTCAGCCGGGCTCCAGTCCAGGACCGGGGTACGGATACGGTCTCTGGATCTATCCCGACAGGAACCCGCCGATATTCGAGGGACTCGGCCGAGGCGGGCAGCGCATCAGCGTCGTGCCAGCGAAGAACCTCGTCGTCGTGTTCACTGGTGGAGAGTTCGAACCGGGCGACATCGGCCAGTTCATCGGCCGCGCCATCAAATCCGACCGCGCGTTGCCTGAGAACTCGGCAGACGCGGCGCGGCTCGCGACTGCCGTACGGGCTGCGACGGAGCCGCCGGCTGCGCGACCAGTCACTACCGCGCCGACGCAGGCAAAGGTGATCTCGGGCCGCACCTACGCGCTCGACGCGAATCCGTTCGACCTCAGATCGTTCTCGCTCACCTTTTCGGGAGGTGCGACGGCCCAGCTCCAGTTGGAACTGGTCGACCGGCTTGACAGACCGCGACCGGTTGGATTGGACGGCGTTCCCCGCGTCTCGCCTGATGGGCGATTCGGATTGCCGGTCGCGGTAAGTGGTGCCTGGGAGAGTGCCAACTCGTTCGTCCTCGACTACAACGAGGTGGGGAACATCAACAACCGCCGCTTCCGCCTGACATTCGTCGATGAAGGGACCTCCGTGGAACTCACTGAGACGTCCGAGCCGCTGGCAACGGTGCGGTACCGCGGACGCGCACGGTAGTTGTCAGGCAGGCGGCAATTCGTCTGCGAATGCCCTCCGACTTGTGGCGACGCACCTGGCGGTATCAGCGTGCCAGCAATGCCGTCAGCCGTGAACGCGCGTTCGCGTTACGACCGGCTGCAGCGGACGTCGCTGCGCGTGGCTGCTCGACTGGAGCGTTGAGCGACGGTTTTCTGGCGGCTCGCTGCAACGACACCAGTGACCGCAACGGGTTGAGCCGAGCCCGTCGAACGAACGGGGAGCGGTCGTTGACGGTGTGAGACCGCGCTGCAGCATCACGTGGATCAGGCTACCGCCGTATTGCTGTCACTCACGGGGGCAGCAGTCGAGTGGTCGCAAGACTCAATGTCAGCTTGATATCGCTCACCGTCAGTCCGCCCGCCGGCAATCGCGGGCCCCTAGCGCTGCTGCGGAGCGGCCCCTCTTTCTGCCCGGGTGAGCTCGATCACTGCTCCGAAGCCAAGCGCCCCGAGGTCGGGCGCGGTGTCTGGGCATTTTGCGAGATCGAGACACCTGCCGCCGCTCAGAACAACCGCTCCGCCGCGGCAGCCGTCAGAAGTTCTGCCGCCGTCTGCCGATCGACCGGCCCGGCCAGGCCGAGCCAGCGGGGCGGCGGCACCGACTCCGGCGGCCAGGCACTGGAACCGCACATCGCGCTGCCGCAGGGCTGAGGCTCGGGCGAGCGCGCGGGCGCCGCTCGATTCATGGGCGAGGCGGCCTCGGTTGTGCGGCAGGGAGGCGATCGCGGCTTCGCCGCCGACCTCACGTCCACAGGCCCGCCCATCCCCAGGCAAAGTCCGACGGTTCCTGGCCCGGCAGCGCCGCCGCGCGTGCGTGGCGCTCGCCGCAGCGAACCGTGTACAGGCGCTGCCCATGCTCGCGCGAGCGGCGCGTCATGAAGGCAAACTGCGCCTCGTCGATCGTCCAGCACACGCGCGTGGGCAACAGCTCTGGGGAGGCCGCCGTGTAGCGCACGAGCGGTTCGCGCGTGCCGTCCGCTGTGTCTATCCGCAGCAGGATGCGTCCATGGTCGCTTCGTGGACCGGCCAGCAGCGCGCGGTGGCCGCCCGGGGACACGGACAGCGCGGCATCGTCGCTGTTCAGCGCATGCAGCTCCCGCCTGGCATCGAGGATGTAGGCACCACGGTGTCCCAGCCGGATCACGGCAGCACCCCCGCCGCCGACCGGGCTGTGCACACGCCACGCCTCGCGCGCGAAAACCGAGGTATAGCGGCTCGATCTGCGCTCGAGGGCATGCTCCCAGAGCAGCCCGGCTGTGGCATCGACCAGTTGCAGCAGGGCTTGCTCCTCGCTCTCCTGGCGCAGGGCGAAGAAGCAGGTCGGCTCGGTCGGGTGCCAACCGACGATCTCGGCCGCCAGGTCGATCTTCCGCTCGGTGCCTTCGGCGTCGAAGACGCGGTCGCGGTCGTCGAGCGCAAGCGCGAAGTGCGAGCCATCGGCCGACCAGCCGAGCGTCGGCTGGAAAGAGCCGCGCTTGTCCGCCGAGACGACCCGCGGCGGCGCGCCGGCGTGCACCAGCAGCACCTCGGACTCGCGTGCCACCAACAAGGCACGCCCGTCGGGCGCCGCGTCCAGGCGAGCACTATCGCCGCTCTTCTGCGCGGTCCAGCCCGCGACCGGCTCAGCCTCGCCACCGGCCTTCACGCGCCACAACCCGGCCGGCTCATCGACTTCGCGCGCTTGCGTCGCCCAGTACAGCAGCTCCATCGCCTGGGCGGCGCGGCGCTTGCCGGGGGATGCCGCAGCGGAAGCCGAGACGACCGGCGCCGCGCCGTGGAAACCACGCGCGTGCACGGCATCGGCGAGCTGCAGCTCGAGCCTGCGCGCCAATGCGCTGTCCGGCGCGATGTCCGCCGCGAGCACCCAGGTGCGGCTCGCGGCGCGCGTGAGCTCGAAGCGGTAGGTTGGCATGTCGAAGTAGTTGACGATCGCCGTCAGGTCGGCATCCAGCGCCGCATAACGCACGAGCACCTTTTGCACCTTGAAGCGCGTGTAGCTGCGGCCGTGCTTCGGATCGATGATCGCGATCGGGCGCCCTTGCGGCGGCTTCAGCACCAGGTCGGGCATGTCGGCTCCCGCGCCGCCCTCGCTCTCGCCCTCGCTCCAATACTGGTAGTGGACATCGACGCTGCCACCGGCAAACCGGGCGCTCGCCACCGGCGCCGTGGCGCGTCCGTAAGCCACATGCCACGCTCCGGCGTGCACGCCGTGCAGTTCGACGCGGCCGCCGCAGCCGTGCAAGGTCTTGAGCACGCGCACCAGCAGCCACAGCTCATACAGGCGCCAGCGTGCGGGCCAGAACTCGGTGCGCAGAAAGTCGTGGAAGCCGCTCTCGATGCGCGCGCCTTCGGTCACGTCCGCTCCCAGCGAGCGCAGCTGCGACGAGAGCAACTGCACTTCGTCGGCGAGCGAGGCGACGGCCGGGTTGGCGGGGATGCGCTCGTCGCAATCGAACGAAGCCAGCTCGTCGAGCACCGCCGGCAGGTGCTGCTGCACGCGTTGCAGCGCGCTCGTGGCGCCGGCAGATAGCGGCACGGACGCCAGAGCCGCGCTCGTGGCTTCCACCGCTTCGACGGCGAGCTGGAGCGCCGTCAGATCCTGCGGCGAACACGCCGCTCGTTCGACCGTGTGCGTGCTGCCGGGGAACTGACGCCACATCGCCTGAAGGGTCGCGTCAGACGAGTCTTGCAGCGCGCGGCCGAGACTTGTCACCTCTTCGTCGGTCGTCCGCTGCACGAGCGACTCGGGATCCACGCGTGCAGCCACATCCTCCAGCGCAGCGGCGATCGCGTGGGCGCGCGCGTCGAGCGACGATCGATCCGGCGCCGCACCGGCAAACGCCCATGCCGAATCCAGCCCGCTCAGATCGAGCCTCAGCTCGCCGCCTCGGAGCTGCATCTGTCCACCCAGCGGTGCGCCCTGCGCCGCGCAGTAGTCGGCGACCTCGCTGGCCATGCGCGCAAAGCGCTGCGCGAACCGGAACAGCACGGCCACGGCATCGGTCGCATCCAACCCTTGCAGCAATTCCAGCGCACGCCGCCGTGCGGCACCCGGCTCGTCGGGCGCCGCCTCACCGAACGCGGCGATGAAGTCGCTGATGTCGGCGTCGGCGCGCAGCAGCTCGCGCAGATCGGGTGCGGCGTCTGGGGGACCCGGCGGTCGTGGGTTCCGCTTCTTCGTGGCCATCGACAACCTCCGCCCGCGCGCTTGGCGCGCCAAAAGATGGTAGCTCCGCGGCGGCGATCGGGCACCCCGTCGAGGACAACTTCGCGCCTGCGCGGGCGACAAGCTGGTTGGGCTGAGCGGCTGACCGCCTTGGAGAAGCCCGAAGGACGGGTTTGGGTCGAGTTCGGTCGAACACATCAGGCCAAGGCGCCGTTGGCGAGCCCTCACAACCTTGCCGGCCGCGGTCGAGTGACTGGTGACTGATCTACAGCGGCCGATCGAGGCGAAGGTCGCCGAGCAACAGGTGATCGTGGCAGCGGCCGTTCGTGCCGTTGAGCGCGAGTGTCCGCAACCAGTCTGCTCCTGCCGTTCGCCCCCGAGGCTCGAACGCGAGCGGTGGCCCAGGGCAGACATTCCTCAAGGCCTTGGAAGGGTCCGGGCTCGAAGGGCTGCGACCGTCGTCGCGCGTGCCGGCGCGTAGCGTCGGTGCAGAATCGCGCTTGGCCTGGGATCAGCGATACCCGGGAGCGGAAGGGTCGCGAAAGGAGGCTGGTCATGCGTTCGTGCGAGCTTCCAGCCATTGGTCGACCCCGTTCCGCGCTACCTGCCCTGGCCCGCGCGAACCTCGCGGTCTAGCCGACCGCAAGAACAGCTTCACGCGCCAGGCGCGACTGAGCATGTTCTCGCAAGGTTCCCTGAATGAGGGCGTGCGCAAGCGCGAGGTTTTCGGGTGGGCGATGTACCACTTCGCCACCGCGGGCTACACGGCCTTCCTGCCTGCCATCTGCAGTGCCTATTTCGTCGGCGTCGTCGATGGTCGCGCCGCCAAGTCGCTCGGGTCCTTGGCGGCCGCGTTGACCTTGGCCGGCCTGTTCGTGATGCTGACCATGCCGGCGGTCGGTGCATATGCCGACCTGCGCGCGGCGAAGAAGCGGCTGCTGGCACTCAGCACGGTGGGCTGCGTCGCCGCCACAGCGTCGTTGGCCGCTGCCGGTCCGGGCGACCTGTTGCTGACGATTGCCGCGATCGTGCTGTCCAACATCTTCCTTTGCTACGGCGAATCATTGATCGCAGCCTTCCTTCCCGAACTGGCGCGGCGCGACGCGATAGGCCGGGTCTCTGGCTGGGGCTGCAGCCTCGGCTACGTCGGAGGTTTGCTGACGTTGGGCCCCGGATGGGTACTGGCGGCGCAGGCCAGCGGCGAGGCAGCGGCGCAGTTCGTTCCGGTGACGATGCTGATCACCGCGGCGGTATTTGCGGTCGCTTCGCTGACCACTCTCGTGCTCCTGAAGGAACGAGCGATCCCGCAGCCATGCGCGTTCCAGACCGAGGGGCTGGAGGCCTCGCTGCGCCGGCTGCAGCAGACATTTCACGCGGCGCGGCGCTACCGTGACTTCGGCTGGCTGCTCGCCTCTGCGGGGGCTTGTCAGGCAGGCATCTCGATGATCGTCACGCTGGCCGCGGTTCACGCCAGGGAACTCGGCTACGAGCAGGCGGACACGATGACGCTCTACTTCCTGATGACTGCCGGGGCGGCCGTTGGCGCGCTCTTGCTCGGACACTGGCAGGACCGCGGCGGCCACCGGCGCGCACTGGCTGCCACGTTGTTGGGCTTGATCGTGACGGCGGTGCTGGCGGCCGTCGCGACGAGCGCGACGCTGTTCTTGGGGGCGGCGGTCATGGCCGGGCTGTGCATGGGCTCGAGCCAGTCGGCTGGCCGCGCGATGGTCGGTCTGCTGGCACCCCCATCTCGGCGGGCCGAGTTCTACGGCCTGTGGACCTTCGGTGTGCGGCTGTCTGGGTTGATCTTCGGTCCGCTGATCTCGGGCCTGATCACCTGGATGGACGGCCACGATCGCTTGGCGTTCGTCTCGACGGGCCTGTTCTTCATGCTCGGTCTGTGGCTGCTGTGGCACGTCGACATGGCGCGCGGTGAGCGTGCGGCCGCCGAAACCATGGTCGTCGAAAGAGAGCGTGAAGGCGGGCCCGACGCGCACGGCTCGTATGGCCCAACTGCAACGAGCGCTGAGCACGGGCGGACCGTTGAAGCGCCGATCCGTTCGATCAGCTGGGGTGTGTTCTTCTTCCTTTTCGCCGTGAGTGTCTTCGCACTGGAAGTCTTCGTATGGATTCAGCGCGGGTTCAAGGGTGCGCAGGTGGGCTCGATGGTCCTTGTGCCCTGCTTGGTGTACTACGGGCGCCGACTCGTTGCCAGGCCGGCATTTCAGGTGGCGCTGGAGGATCCCCGGGCGCCGGTGATCTACCTGCGCTCGTTCTCACAGGAGGGCCAGGAGGCGGCCCAAGATGGAAGTCCCGGCTATGTCCGCGCCGAGAGCCGGCTCGTTCCCGGCCTTGAACGTGTCGGGCCCGTGCTGGCAATCGGGCGCCCCGGGGAACGACTAACCGTGCCGGGCGCCGCGCGCCTTTACGTTGGTCACGATGACTGGCAGCAGTTAGCGCGGAGCCTGATGCGCCAGGCGAGCCTGGTCGTCATCCGCGCAGACGCCAGGCAGGTTGGCCCGGGCTTGGCGTGGGAAATGGCCGCCGCCCACGAGGCCGTGCCGGCAGAGCGGCTGGCCATCTGGCTGCCGGGACGGCCGGACGCGCAGCAATTCGACAAGCTCCGCGCGCTCGTTCAAGAGGCGACGGGGTGCGAGCTGCAACCTGCGCCGGCAAAGGGCGGCTTCCTGCGTTTCGGGGTATTGGGGCGGACACACTGGACCGCATCGCTTGACGACGTGCCGGCCGTGCGCCGCGCGGCAGCAAGCGGGCAGGGACCGCTTGCATCGTCTCCTTTGCGCAGCCTGCTGTCCGAGCTCAGGGCACGCGAAGTCAAGCCACCTGGCTTCGAACTTCACCGATGGGTGTGGCTGATCGTCCTGCCATGGCTCGTCGCCGTCGTTGGCGGCGGCCTCTGGTTCTCGACGCAGACGGGCAGCCCGGTCCTGCTGCAGGCGGCCCTGCTGGAGGCCACTTTCGTCGCCTTCCTTGCATTGGGGCTCGCGTTCGATTGTTACGTGAAGTGGCCGCACAAGCGCTTCGGCTCCTCGCTGATCGTCGCCGCGCTGCTGGTAGCTCACGCAGCCTGGTACATCATGCGCGTATGGCCAGGCCTTGGCTGACTCCGGCGCACGAGAACGCGCCCGGATGTGCCACTGCACACCCGGGCGCGCTGCTTCAGTCGGCTCGCGAACTTACTTGCCGTCGCGGTCCGAGTCGCCCGGGGTAGCGCGTTCGACCGCATCGCTCACGCGATGCCACGCGTCACGCGTGGCGTGCTTCGCGCGGTCCCAGTCGAGGCTGGACGTGCCGCGGGCGGTGCTCCACTCGCGGCTCAGGTCGTCGTCGACCTCGTCGAAGCTCTTGCCCGGGTAACGCGAATAGGCGTCGACGCCGTAGCGGTAGGCGGGACCGTAGTCGTCGTAGCTGGCGTCGCCGGTCACGTAGGGGCGCGCCGTGTAGTTCTCGCGCCAGTAGGTGTCCTCGGCGGTGGGATTCAGCGCCTTGCCGGCGCCGGCGCCCATCAGGCCGCCAGCGATCGCACCGGCCGCGGCGCCGATGGCCGCACCCACCGGGCCGGTCAGGCCGCCGACAGCCGCCCCGGCCGCGGCGCCGCCCATCACGCCGCCGGCGACGCCGCCGGCGACGGCGCCGACACCGGTCGCGACCGGGTGGTCTTCCACGGCGTCGGTCAGGTCGGACTTGTTCAGGTCACGGGACTTGTTCATCTCGGGTCTCCTTGAAAACACAGGTGGGTCGCGGGGCCGCGGACTGCGGCCCCGACATCACCGAAGCGTAGAGAGACGGGCGTGCCCGCGGCGTCGGCGGGCAGGCCGACGCAGCTTCCGCATCACCGGATGGCGGGGTAGGCCCCGGCCTACCGCGCTTGCGAATCGCAAACCTTGCGCGCCTATCATCCGCGGCATCGCCGTTCGCCGGAGACCGCCATCGTCACGCGCCGCCCTTCGATGCCGGCTTTCGCGCCGGCCCTCGCGCCGGCCTTCGTGCCGGGCTGATGCGCATGCAGCGCCGCAGCTGCCTGGCCGCCGGCGTCCTGCTGGCCGCCGGCGTGCGCGGCGTGCCGGCCGCCGCCGACGGCATCGACGGCCGCTGGCTCGCCAGCGCCGGTCCGCCGGACAACCGCGCGTCGATCGGCCTGGCGCTCGAGCGCGGCCCGGACGGCACGCTGCAGGCCCGCTACACGATCGATCTGGTGAACTTCTACGGCGTGCCGCTGCCGCCGTTGCAGGCCGACGGCGAAGGCCGCTGGACGCTGAAGCAGTACGGCGTGGCGATCGAGCGCACCGCCAACGGCCTGCGCGTGACCGGCCTCGCCGACGAGCCGCTTCTCATGGGGCGCGTCGATGCGCTGCCGCAGGCGCCGCAGCGGCCGCTGCCGCCCGCCGGCCCCGAGCCGGCGTGGCAGCTGCGCCTGGGCGGCGCGATCTACGCACCGGCCGCGGTGCAGGGCCACCGTGTCTACGTCGGCAATGCCGATGGCGTGATGGCCGCGGTGGACGCCCGCAGCGGCACGCTCGCGTGGACCTTCGCCGCCGGCCGCGCGATCCACGGTGAGGCCACCGTCACCGACGAAGCCGTGTTCTTCGCCTGCGACAACGGCTGGCTCTACCGGCTCGACCGCGCCAGCGGCAAGGAAGCCTGGCGCCACGACCTGGGCGATGCGCGCGTGCCGCGTGTGCCGCCGAATCCCTTCGTCTTCGACTACGACCATGCCGGCCCGCGGCCGGTGCTGCACGACGGCGTGCTCTACATCGGCGCCGGCGACGGCGGCTTCCATGCGGTGAATGCCGACAGCGGCCGCCCGCGCTGGCGCTTCGCCGCGGCCGGCAAGGTGCGCGGCAGCGCGGCGGTGCTGGGCGACGGGGTGGTGTTCGGCACGCGCGACGGCGTGGTCCACGGCCTCGATCGCGCCAGCGGCCGCGAGCGCTGGCAGTTCAAGACCGGCGGTCCGGTGGTCAGCACGCCGGCGGTCGCCGGCGAGCGGCTGATCGTCGGCGACCGCGGCAGCCGCCTGAACGCGCTGCTGCCCGGCCGCGCCGAGCCGGTGTGGAGCCAGCCGTGGTGGGGCTCGTGGATCGAGTCGTCGGCCGTCGTGCACGGCGACACCGGCTACATCGGCTCGGGCGACCTGTTCCTCGTCTCGGCCTTCGATGTCGCGACCGGCCGCCACCACTGGCGCACGTTTGTCGGCGGCTGGGTGCTGCAGCGGCCGCTGGTCACCGAGCGCTGGGTCTATGCGTCGCTGTCCGGCGCACGCCGGCGTGCGGCGCACTTCCTGCCGCAGCAGTCGGGCCTCGCGAAGCTCGACCGCCGCGACGGCCGCATCGTCTGGCAGTGGCGCGCGCCGGCCGCGTCGCCGGGCGCCTTCCTGTTCGGCCAGGTCGCGGCGCCGGCGGCGGTGGCGGGCCGGATCGTGCTCGGCGGCGTGGACGGCACGCTGCTGGCCTTCGACGATCCGCCGGGCTGACCGCAAGCCGGCGTTCAGTCGACCGTGGCGACCGCCAGCGCCGCCGCCGCGCCTTCGTCGAGGCCGCGTCCTTCAGACGATAGCGCCGCGGCGGTCTCCGCGCCCAGCGCGGCCTGCACGGCGCCGGCGACGCGATCGAACAGCTGCTGCTCATCGGGCGATACCGCGTCCTGGCGCAGTGCGCGCCGGGCAGCGACGAAGCCCAGCAGCCGCCCGGCGCTGCGCCAGTGCCGCTGCGCTTCGACCAGCGACAGGATCCAGCGCCAGGCCACGCCGGTGCCGAAGCGGCGCTCCGCGGCCAGCAGCTGCGGCAGCACGGCACGCGCCTCGGCAAAGGCGCGCATCGGCAGCAGCGCCTCGCCCAGCATGTACAGCGCCCACAGCCGGTTGGCGTTGTCGTCGGCGCCGGCGTCCTCGATGCGCTGCAGCAGCGCGCGGGCGCGCTCGGCGGCTTCGGGATGTCGGCCGAGCTCGATCAGCGCGGCGCAGACATTGGTCTCCGCCGCCTGCGCCATCGCATTCCAGCCTTGTTCGCGCGCGAGCCGCAGCTCCTGCTCGCGGCAGGCCAGCAGCGCGACGTGGTCGCCGCGCACGCGCGCCGCTTCGGCCAGCGCGCCGTGCACGCGCAGCTCGGTGCGCGGCGGGAGGCCGCTGGCCGCCGCGTGCTGCTGCTGCAGCTCGGCGCAAGCCGCGTCGAGCGCGGCCCCGGCCTCGCCGATCGACCGCACGCGGTGGATCAGCGCGGTCAGCAGCTCGTTCGGCTGGTCCAGCCGGCGCCACAGCGCGACGGCCCGCTGCGCCGCCGGCTCCGCCGCCGGGTCGCGGCGCACGTTCAGCAGGTAGGCCAGCGCCGACCACCACTGGGCCTGCGTCGGCAGCGGCAGCGCGTCGCCGTGCGCCTGCATCGCCGGCTGCAGCTGCAGCATCCAGTCGGTGGCCTCCTGGCGCCAGGGCGTGAAGCCGACCAACTGCGCGGCGCGCGCGCTCAGCTGCGCGGCGGTGGCGAGCTCATGCTCGCGGGCCCACTGCAGCGCATCGCGCACGTTGTCCATCTCGGCCAGCGATTGCGCATCCGATTCGCCGCGCACCAGCAGCGCCAGCACCGCCGCGGCATGGCGGCGGCGCACCGACCGCTGCTCGTCGGCGGTCATCGAATCGAGCGCGTAGGCGCGCATCGTCTCGAGCAGGCGGTAGCGCGGCGGGTCGTCGCCGCTGACGCCGACCAGCGAGCGTTCGACCAGCGCCGCCAGCCCGTCGACGATGTCCCAACGTCCGATGTCCTCGTCCGCGGTCAGCGTGACCGCCAGGTCCAGCGTGAAGCCGCCGGCGAACACGCCCAGCATGCGGAAGAGGCGCTGCTCCGCATCGCCCAGCAGGCCGACGCTCCAGGCCAGCGCGTCGTGCAGCGTGCGATGCCGTGCCGGCGAATCGCGGCGCCCGCGCGACAGCAGCGCGAATCGTTCGGCCAGCGCGTCGTGCACCGCGCGCAGGCCCATCAGCGGCACGCGCGCGGCGGCCATCTCCAGTGCCAGCGGCAGGCCGTCGAGCTGGCGCGCCAGCGCGGCGAGCAGCGGCCGGGCGTCGGGCGCCACCTGGAAGCGGCTGTCGGCGGCGGCGATGCGGTCCAGCAGCAGCGCCAGCGCGCCGTCGTTGGCATCGCCGGCGGGTTCGACGGCCAGCGGCTCGATGCGCAGCAGGCGTTCGCCGGCGACGCCCAGCGGCCGCTGGCTGGTGACCAGCAGGCGCAGCCCCGGCGCATCGGCCAGACCCGCGGCCCACACGGCGCAGCGTTCGGCGAGGTGCTCGGCGTTGTCCAGCACCAGCAGCAGGGGGTCGCCGCCGCTGGGCAGCTGGCGGCGCACCTGCGCCACCGGGTCGCCGCCCTCGCCGTCGGCCAGCTGCAGGCCGAGCGCGCGGGCGATGGTGCGGGCGATCGCGCCGGGCAGCTGCTCGGCCTGTGTCAGCGGCGCGAGGTCGACCCAGGCGCCGGGGCCGGTCCAGCCGGCCAGCGTGTCGCGCGCGAGGCTGCTCTTGCCGACGCCGGGCATGCCCAGCAGCGTGGTGCAGCCGCCGCCGTCGCGCAGCCGGGCGGCCAGGTGGCTGCGGTCGGCGCCGCGGCCGTAGAGGCGCGGCGCGCCGGGCGGTGGGGCGGGCGCCGCGTCAGCGGCCGTCGCGGCGGTGGACGCCTGCGGCGGCGCCTGCAGCACCACGCTGAGCCGGTAGCCGCGGCCCGGCACGGTGGCGATGGCGTCCTCGCCCAGCAGGCGCCGCAGCGCATTGACCTGCACCCGCAGGTTGTTCTCCTCGACGACCAGCCCGCGCCACACGGTGGCCAGCAGCTCGCTCTTGGTCAGCACCTGGTGCGGGCGCGCGGCCAGCGCGATCAGCACGTCGAGCGCGCGGGCGCCGAGCGCGGCGGGCTGGCCGTCGACCAGCAGCTTGTATTCGGCCGGGCGCAGCTCGAAGCGGCCGCCGGGGCCGAAGCGCAGCGGCCGGGCCGGCATGTGCTCGAGGTGTCCGCTGTCCGCCAAGTCCCGCCCCGCCGTGTTGTTCGCCGGCGGCGAGCTTAAGGCAGGACGCGGCGCCGATTTAACAACGTTGAAGATGCGCCCGGACCGGCCCGCGCCGATCATGCAGGCACTGCCCGCCGACGCCCACGGCGATCTCCACCGGAGCCCCGCGATGACCGAACCCGATGTCTCCGTTCCCGCCGTGATGCGCAACTACCACGAGGTGCTGCGCAACGATCTGGCCCGGGTGCTGGCGCCGCTGGCCGGGGCCGGCGACACCACCGCGTTCGCAACCGCCTGGCGGGCCTATGTCGACGCCATCGACGTGCATGCGGCGATGGAGGACGGTGTCGAGGGCGCCGGCGGCGGCATCACCGCGCTGCTCGACCAGGTCTTCGACGGGGCCGCCGGTGCCGCGCTGTTCCGCGCCGAGCACGCGCACGAGCATCGGCTGCAGGCCGCGGTGAGCCGCGCGATCGACACCGGCCCCGCCGCGCTGCGCGAGGCCTTCGCCGCCTACCGCGCCGCCGCCGAGGCGCACCTGCAGCACGAGGAGGACGTGATGATGCCGCTGGTCGCGCGCCTGCCCGCGCCGAAGGCGCCGTTGTTCGCGTCGTGGTGCGTCAGCGCCGGCATCGCGCACGGCGGCTTCGAGCACTTCGTCGCGCATGGCGTGCAGTCGCTGTCGCGGCACGGCAGCACGAAGAACACGCCGGTCGGCGCGACCCGCGTCTTCGTGCAGGCGCTGAAGGCGGTCTGCAAGCCGGACCAGTGGCGGCGCTACCTGCCGATCGCCCGTGCCGCCGCGGCGCCCGGCATCTGGGCCGGCGTGCTGGCCGAGGTGCCGAGCCTGGAGCACGCGGCCGCGGCACTGGCCTGACACGCTGCCCCCCGAGCCTTCCCGATTTCCCCCGCCCACTTGCCCACATAAGGAGCATTCCATGTCCCTGCGCATCAACGACATCGCCCCCGACTTCGACGCCGACACCACCCAAGGCCGCATCCGCTTCCACGCATGGATCGGCGACAGCTGGGCCATCCTGTTCTCGCACCCGAAGGACTTCACGCCGGTGTGCACCACCGAGCTCGGCTACATGGCGCGCATCGAACCCGAGTTCACCCGGCGCAACGCCAAGCTGATCGGCCTGTCCGTCGACCCGGTGGGCCAGCACGAGGCCTGGTCGCGCGACATCGAGGAGACGCAGGGCGCGAAGGTCACCTACCCGATGATCGGCGACAGCGACTTGACGGTGGCGAAGCTCTACAACATGCTGCCGGCCGAGGACACGGCCGCCGACGGCCGCACCGCCGCCACCAACGCGACCGTGCGCTCGGTGTTCGTGATCGGCCCGGACAAGAAGATCAAGCTGATGCTGACCTACCCGATGACCACCGGCCGCAACTTCGACGAGATCCTGCGCATGCTGGATTCGCTGCAGCTCACCGCCAAGCACCGCGTCGCGACGCCGGTGAACTGGAAGCAGGGCGAGGACGTGATCATCACCACCGCCGTCAGCAACGAGGAAGCGGACAGGATCTTCCCCGGCTACAAGACCATCAAGCCCTACCTGCGCACGACGCGGCAGCCGTCCTGATCCCGGCGCCGTCCGTCGGCCGCGCAGCACCCGCATGCCATCCGTTCCGGTCCACGAGGAGAGACTTCGATGAAGACACGCATCACCGTGCTCGGCGCCGGCTTCGGCGGCCTGGAGCTCTGCACGCTGCTGTCCGACGCGCTCGGCGAACAGGTGGCCATCACACTGATCGACCAGTGCGATGCCTTCGTCTTCGGCTACTCGAAGCTCGACGTGATGTTCGGCCGCACGACGCTGGACGCCGTGCGCCTGCCGTACCGCCACTTCACGAAGCCGGGCGTGCGGCTGCTGCGCGAAACGGTGACCGCGATCGACCCGCTGACGAAGCGCGTGATCACCGACGCCGGCCAGCACGACGCCGACATCCTGGTCATCGCGCTCGGCGCCGACTACGACTTCGCGGCGACGCCGGGCCTCGTCGACGTCGACGAGTTCTACTCGGTCGCCGGCGCCGCGCGCCTGCACCACGTGCTGCCGGGCTTCGAGCGCGGGCACGTGGTGGTCGGCGTCTGCGGCGCGCCCTACAAGTGCCCACCGGCGCCGAGCGAGTGCGTGCTGATGCTGCACGACATGCTCACCACGCGCGGCGTGCGCGAGCAGTGCGAGATCACCTTGGTGCTGCCGCTGCCGAGCCCGGTGCCGCCGTCGCCCGAGACCTCGAAGGCGCTGCTGGCCGCGTTCGCCGAGCGCGGCATCCGCTTCATGCCGAACCGGCGCGTCACCGCGGTCAGCGCCGCGCAGCGCGTCGCGATGCTCGACGACGGCAGCGAGCTGCCGTTCGACCTGTTCCTCGGCGTGCCGAAGCACCGCGCACCGCAGGTGGTCGAGGCCGCCGGCCTGGCCGAGGACGGCTGGGTGCCGGTGAACCCGCGCACGCTGCAGACGAAGTTCACCGACGTCTACGCGGTCGGCGACATCGCCAACACCGGCACGCCGAAGGCCGGCGTGTTCGCCGAGGGCGAGGCGAAGGCGGTGGCGACGGCGCTGATCGCGCGTTTGCGCGGCGACGGCGAGGGCCGGCTCTACGACGGCGCCGGCACCTGCTACATCGAGTTCGGTGGCGGCCGCATCGGCCGCGTCGACGTCGACTTCTTCTCCGGCCCGAAGCCCACCGGCACCTATCACGAACCGGACGTGGCCCTGCGCGAGGACAAGGTGCGCTTCGGCGCCAGCCGCATCGCGCGCTGGTTTGGCGGCTCTCCCGGCAGGTCTTCGCGATGATCGGCCGCGACGACCTGGCGCCCGTCGCCTTCCTGGCCGGCGTGCCCGCCGACGACCTCGACCGCCTGCTGCAGGGCGCGGCCGACGTGCGCCTGGCCGCCGGCGAGTACGCGGTGCACGAAGGCGCCGAGCGGGCGCTGTTCGTCGTGCTGTCCGGCCGCATCGAGGTCACCAAGCTGATCGACGGCATCGAGCGCGTGATCGGCACGCGCGCGCCGGGCCAAACCTTCGGCGAGGTGCCGATCACCTTCGGCACGCCGTTCCAGGGCAGCTACCGCGCCACCGAGCCGTCGCGCGTGATGCAGATCAGCGCGCGCCAGTTCCACACGCTGGCCGCGGCCGCGCCGCAGGTGCTGACGCATGTCGCCGCGGTGGCCAGCGAGCGCATCGGCGGGCTGCGCGGCATCGCCACCGCGCCGGCGCAGGTGCGCGCGCTGATGGTCGGCCAGCGCTGGGACGACGGCGTGCGCGAGCTGCGCAGCTTCCTCACCCGCAACCAGATTTCGCACGACTGGCTGACACCCGACGCCCCCGAGCTCGCGCGGCGCTGGCCGGGGACCCCGCCGGCCGACGACCAGCTGCCGGCGCTGCGGTGCGACGACGGCAGCGTGCTGCTGCGCGCGACGATCCGCGACGTCGCCGGCAAGCTCGGCCTGCAGACCGCCCCGCGCAGCCGCGACTACGACACGATCATCATCGGCGCCGGCCCGGCGGGGCTGGCCGCGGCGGTCTACGGCGCCTCCGAAGGCCTTCGCACGCTGGTGATCGAGCGCGAGGCGCCGGGCGGCCAGGCCGAGACCTCGTCGCGCATCGAGAACTACCTGGGCTTCCCCACCGGCGTCTCCGGCGAGGAGCTCGCGCGCCGCGCGTTGCAGCAGGCCAGCCGCCTCGGCGCCGAGATCATGGTCACGCGCCGCGTGGTCGGCATCGATCCGGTCGAGAAGGTGGTGCAGCTCGACGGCGGCGAGCCGGTGCGCGCGCGTTCGATCATCGTCGCCAGCGGCGTCAGCTGGCGCCGCCTGGCCACCGAGGGCTTCGATCGCCTGCTCGGCAAGGGCGTCTACTACGGCGCCTCGCGCAGCGAGGCCGGCGCGACGCAGGGGCAGGACATCCACCTGATCGGCGCCGGCAACTCCGCCGGCCAGGCGGCGATGTTCTTCGCCAACCACGCGCGCACGGTCACGCTGGTGGTGCGCGGCGACGCGCTGGAAGCCAGCATGTCGCACTACCTGGTCGAGCAGCTGCGCGGCAAGCCCAACATCCACGTCGCGCTGCGCAGCGAGGTGCGCGCGGTGCACGGCGAGAAACTGCTGAATGCGATCGACCTGTTCGACCGTCCCAGCGGCCAGACGAAGCGCATCGACTCCGGCGGCGTCTTCGTCTTCATCGGTGCCGACGCCGAGACCGACTGGCTGCCCGATGCGGTGGCCCGCGACGCGCGCGGCTACGTGCTGACCGGCGAGGCCGCCGCGAAATCCGGCCGCTGGTCGCTGCCGCGCGACCCCTACCTGCTGGAGACCAGCGTGCCGGGCATCTTCGCCTGCGGCGACGTGCGCGCCAGCCAGGTCAAGCGCGTCGCCGCCGCGGTGGGCGAGGGCAGCATGGCGATCGCGTTCGTGCACCAGTTCCTGGCGACGCTGGCCCGGGAACCCGCCTGATGCGACGCCGCGCGGCCGTCCGACACTGCATCGCGTCGGGCATCGGCACGCTGGCGTGGCCACTCGCGGCAGTCGCGCAACGGCTGGAGCGCAAGGTCGTGATCGGCTTGCTGAGCCAGAGCACCCGGTATGCGCCGCTGGTCGAGGACCTGCATAGGCAGCTGCGCGAGGTCGGCCGCACAGAGGGCTTCACGGTCGAGATCGAGGAGCGCTGGGCCGACGATCAGTGGCAGGCCTTGCCGAAGCTGGCGCTCGAGCTCGTGGCGCGCCAGGTCGACCTGATCATCGCCAACGGTGACACGCCGACTGTCAGCGCCGCGGCCGGGGCCACCCGGACGATTCCGATCGTCTTTCTCTGGGTCAGCGATCCGGTAGGCCAGGGCCTGATCCGCAGCCTGCGCCAGCCCGGCGGCAACATCACCGGCTTGTCGATCCTGGGCCCGGAACTGGAGCTGAAGCGGCTGGCGCTGCTGAAGGAAGTGGTGCCCAAGGTCACGCACGTGGCGGTGATCACCAACCGCGCCGCGGCCGACCTGGCGGCGCCGCTGCGGCTGCTGCAGTCCGCCAGCGCATCGCTCGGGCTGCAGCTCAGCGTGTTCGACGTGCGCGAACGAAACCAGCTCGCCGGCGTGCTCGATCAAGTGGCGACGGCGAACGTGCACGGCCTGCTCGTGCAGGACGACTACATGCTGAACCTGCTGGTCGGGCAGGTGGCCGCGTTTGCGCTGAAGCAGCGCCTGCCGCTGGTGGCCGAGAACTTGAGCGAAGGCGTGCTCGTCGCCTACCGGTTCGACTGGGACGAACAATTCATCCGCGCCGCCAGGCTGGTCGGTCGAATCCTGAAGGGCGCGCATCCGGGCGACTTGCCCGTCGAGCAGCCGACGCGCTTCGAGCTGATGATCAACCTGCGCACCGCGCGGGCATTGGGCATCACGGTGCCGAATGCGGTGCTGCTGCGGGCGGACCGGGTGCTGGAGTAGGTCGGCTCGACCTGGCGGGCCCCTGCCGCGATCGCGAATGGCCCGTCGCCGTGCCGCCGCGATGGCCCGCGATGGCCCACTCGGGCGATCCCCCGCCGGAGCTCCGTCGGCACGATGACCTCACCCGCAACCCCCCGCCGTGAGGACCTTCCCGATGAACCCCGCCCCGACTGCCTTGCCCGACCCGCGTCCCGAGCTGATCGCCCCGGACACCTTCCTGATCCCGCACTTCGCCCCCGGCCCCGACGGCCTGTTGCTGCCGGTGAACTCGATGGTCATCCGCGGCCGCGAGCCGGTGATCGTCGACACCGGCGCGCCGCTGCACCGCGACAGCTGGCTCGAGAAGGCCTTCTCGGTCGTCGAGCCCGAAGACGTGCGCTGGATCTTCCTGTCGCACGACGACGGCGACCACACCGGCGCGCTGATGGACGTGCTGGAGCGCTGCCCGAAGGCGACGCTGGTGACCAACTTCTTCACCGTCGAGCGCCTGGCGCTGGAGAAGCCCGCGCTGCCGCTGCACCGCATGCGCTGGATCGAGCCCGGCGGCCACTTCGATGCCGGCGACCGCACGCTGCACCTGTTCCGCCCGCCGATCTTCGACGGCCCGACCTCGCGCGGCATCATCGATTCGAAGACCCGGGCGATGTGGATCGTCGACTCGTTCGCCTGCTTCACGCCCGGCTCGCTCGACGCCGACGAGCTGCCGCCGGAGCTGCTGGCCAACGTGATGCCGGCGCTGAACAGCGCGGTGTCGCCGTGGCACGCGTGGCTCGACCGCTCGACCTACGGCCGCCATGTCGACGCGGTCGAGGCGCTCGGCGCGCGTACCGTGGCGTCGGCGCATGGCCCGGTGCTGCGCGGCGAACGCCTGGCCGACGCCTTCGACCGCTTGCGCGGCCTGGCCGGCGCGCCGATCATCCCGACGCCGGGCCAGGAACTGCTGGACCAGCTGCTGGCCCCGACGCTGGTGCCGGCGATGGAGGCGGTGCCGATCTGACGGCGTGCAGGCCGGCGGATGGCCCCGCCCGATGCAGGAGACGTCATCCATGGGGCCCATGCGCTTCGCCGTCGCGGCCGCCGCGGCCGCCGTCACGCTGCTCGCCGCGGCCTGCGCGATGGCGCCGCCCGATCCCGACGAGGGCGTGCGCCGGGCGCTTGCGCCGACCGGGGCGCTGCGCGTGGGCCTGATCAGCGTTCCCGTGCACGCGCTCCGGGACCCGTATTCCGGCGAGCTGCGCGGCGTCTCGCATGACCTGGGCCGCGCGCTTGCGGCGCGCCTGGGCGTGCCGTTCGAGCCGATCGTCTACCCGAACCCGGCGGCCTACGTCGCTGCCGGTCAGGCCGGGCAGTGGGACATCGGGTCGCTGGGCGTGACCAGCGCGCGCGAATCGGTGTTCGATTTCGTGCAACCGCACCTCGAGGTCGACCACGGCTACCTCGTGAGCGCCGGCTCGCGCATCGAGGCGGTCGGCGATGTCGATCGCCCCGGTGTGCGCGTGGCCCTGGTGGAGGGCAGCGCATCCGACCTGGCCATCGCGCGCGACCTGAAGCGGGCCACCGTGCTGCGCGGGCGCGACCTGTCGACGCTGATCGACCTGGTGGTGATGGGCGACGCCGACGTCATCGCCGCCCAGAAGACGAACCTGTACAACATCGCGCCGCGCGTGCCCGGCGCGCGTGTGCTCGATGGCAGGCCAGGCACCGAGCAGCAGGCGCTGGCGCTGCCGAAGGGCCGCGGCGCGGCCGGTCTGGCCTGGCTGCGCGGCTTCGTCGAGGACGCCAAGCGCCGCGGCCTGGTGCAGCGGGCCGTCGACCGCGTCGGCCTGCGCGGCGTCGCGGTGCCGCCTTGACGGGGCGCACCACCGGGCACTGCCCCGTTGTCGTGGCCGTTGCTTTCGTGCGCTAGGAACCGCGCGCGCCCAGCGCGCGATCCGCCCGCCGCCCTGATGGCCGCGGTACTGGATCAGCGGCTGGCGCCGATGCTGCAGGCGGTGGCGGCCTGACCGGCAGGCCGGCGCACGCGGCCGCTGGCCGCCAGCGCCAGCGCTGCGGCCGCCAGCAGCGCGAGCGTGCCGGGTGCCGGCACGCTGACGACCGCGCCGGTGGCCAGCGGCACGTCGATCGGCAGGCCGATCGAATCGACGAAGACCGCGCTGCCGATGATCGGCTCGACCAGGCTGGTGCCGCGGGCCAGGCCGTCGAAGCTCAGCATCGCCAGCCGCAGGCTGGGCAGCACCTGGCCGTTCGGGTCGGTCTGCAGCAGGAACAGCGACGAGACCTCCAGCAGCGAGACCTGGTCCACGTGCAGCACGCCCGGCGCGCTGACTTCGGCAATGCCCACCGTCTCGGTGTCCGGGATGCCCAGGTAGTCGTCGAACTGCAGGTTCAGGCTCGCGGCCGGATGGAACGCGAGCACGGCCGGATCGAAGCCGATGTCGATGCTGAAGCCGCCGAGGATTTCGTCGGTCAGGCCGCTGAGGCGCAGCTCGAACTGCGCGCTGCCGCCCAGGCCGATCACCGGCGGTCCGACGCGCTCGACCGTCAGCACGGGGGCGGCGAGCGCCGCTGCGCCGAACATCGCGGCGAGCGAGAACACGATCCACGTCAGCAGCCGTTTCATGGTGCGCCCTTTCGATCGTTCGATCGTTCGAGTGCTCAGCATGGTGCGCCGAGCGGATAGGTGAACATCAGCGCGAGCTGCCGCGCATCGATCACGTCGACGCGGCCGTCGCCGTTGAGGTCCATGCGGGCCCGAAGCGCCGGGGAAGCGATGGCCTGCCCCCGCACGACGGTCATCAGGAGGTCGAGGTCGCGCCTGTCGACGCAGCCGCCGCCGGTAAGGTCGCCGGTGATCGTGCCCATCGTCCAGCTCAGCGCCAGCCGCGGGCCGCCGACCGAGCCGGACAGCTTGTAGAGCTCGCCTTCGCGCGAGCCCAGGCGCGCGCCGCGGAAGCTGCCGTCCGTGGTCGGGGCCACGAGCACCAGGCCCCCGTTGCTCGCCTTGTTGTCGATCCACTGCTGCGCCGCCGCGGTGACGTGCCAGCGCAGCGTCGATCCGATCGAGGTGACCGGATACACCGAGGGTTCGCGCGCGATCGGCTGCCCGGCCAGCGGCGCGGCATCGAATGCCGGCTGCGTCGTGTTGTTCGCGGCCTGCGGATCGGGGTTGCTGCCGGCGCCGGCCCACGCGACGCCGAAGGCGCCGTCCGGGTCGCTCAGGTTGGCCGGCGCACCCAGCGGCTTCAGGCCTTCGTAGCCGTTGCCTTCGACCCACGCCGGCACGCCGGCGGCCACGCGGTGGGCCTGCAGCGTCAGCAGGCTGGTCGCCGGGGCGCCGTCGAAGCTGTGCAGCGCGGCTTCCAGCGTCGCCGCCGTGAGCTTCAGCCCGGCGATGGCCGACAGATCGAAGCGCACCAGTGCACGCATCGCATCGGGTGCGCCGGGCGGCCGGCCGTCGCCGCCGCGGCCGCTGCCGGCCAGCAGCGTGTCCTGCAGGCCGTAGTTGTCGTTGCGGCGGACGTCCAGGTCGGTGCGTACCGTCGTATCGGCCACCGCCTTCATCGTCAGCAGCGCCGGCGCCAACTCCATCGCGCCGACGTCGCAGCGCGCCGTGCCGTTGCCGTCGCCGTCCTGCATGCCGGGCAGGCCGCGTTGATCGGTGCCGTCGTGGCAGCCGCCGCCTTGCACGCGGTCGACCGCCAGGCCGCCCGGCAGCGGGGCATGGGCCAGCGTCATGCCGCCCCAGTTGCGGGGCACGAGGTCGATCACCGTCGACGGATCGAAGCCGGCCAGGTCGCCCACCGCGGCGAAGTGGCAGCTGCCGTCGCTGTCGAGGTTCCAGCCTTCCGATGCACTGCCGGTGTCGGCGCTGCAGTTCGCGCCGGTGCCGGTGCCGGTGGGTCCGAGGGTCGCCGCGACAAGGCTGTTGCGGGCTGTCAGGACCGTGGCCACGATCGCCGCGTCGCCCGCGGGTGCCAGGTTCGTCGCGACCGTCGCGTTCGACAGCAGCAGCTCGGCGCCGAAGTAGGCGCCGGCGCGCACGGCCGCCGCGTTGCCGCTGAGCGTGCTGCTGGCCAGCCACAAGAACGGCTCGCTGGCGATGGCGCCGCCGCTGCCGCTGGCGCGGTTGCCGCGCAGCTCGGAGCGCACGATCTCGAGCGGAGCGCCCGACATCGAGATGTCCAGGGCCCCGCCATTGCGCTGGTGGTTCACCGTGCGGTTGTTGGCGAGCGTGGAATCGGCGATGCGGCTGGGGCCGTGCAACTCCCACAGCATCGCACCGCCGCCCTGGTTGCTCGCCCCGGTCACGGCGATCGAGCCGGCGGTGTTGTTCGACAGGCTCGACTGCTCGATCTCGAACGCGCCGCTGCCGATGATGGCGCCGCCCTGGCGGGCCGCGCTGTTGTCCTCCAGCCGGCTGCGCTTGATGAACACGCGGGTGAACTGCGCGTCGATCGCGCCGCCCTGCGTGGCGCGGTGGCCGGTCAGCGCCACGCCGTCGAGCGAGAGGGTCGACGAGTCGATGAGGATGGCGGCGCCGTTGCCGTAGAACTCGTCCGGCGTGGCCGGGAACAGGTCCCCGCCGCGCAGGCTCAGGTTGACCAGTTTCAATCCGCCCGGCGGTTCGAAGCCGCCCGGCGTCACCGACAGCAGCCGGAAGCGCGGCGCGCCGGCGCCGCGCCGGATCACCGTGAAGTCGGCCCCGGTGCCCTGGATGATCAGCTCGCGCGAGCCGCCGCACTCGGTGTTGTCCAGCCGGACCAGCGGCAGCCCCGTCCGCGGCGTGGCATAGGCGCCGGCCCAGGGCGCCGGCAGCGTCCAGGTGCCCGCGGGCAGCACGATGCGATTGCTGCAGTCGGCATGGTCGTTCGCGGCGATGATCGCCGCCGCCAGGGCCGACACATCGCCGGCCGCGACGTTGAAGGTGGCCGCTTGCGCCGGTCCTGCCAGCGTGGCGAGGCCGGCCGCGGCGGCCAATGACACCGCCACGGCATGCCGTCGCGGGTGGATGCGCGGCGCGGCGCGGTTGCTGGCAACTCGCAGCATGGCAGGCTCCTGGGGATCACGCTCGCGGCAGTCTAGGAACCGCCCGGCTGCGCCGATTGCGAAATCGCAATCGGCACCGGCCGGGACCACGGCGATGGACACGCCCTCCGGACGCTAGGTCCGCCCGCCTGCCGCCGCCCGCTCCCAGCGCGCGATCTGCCCGCCGCCCGACTGCTTGCCGCGGTACATCGCCGCATCGGCGCGCTGCAGCAGCACCGGCGGTGTCGCGCCGTCGCCGGGCGCCAGCGCGAAGCCCACCGTCGTGCCGAGCACGCAGGGTTCGCCGCCGCTGATCGCGAACGGCGCGTCGAAGGTCTGCCGCAGGTGTTCGCCGATCTCGCGCGCCTGCGCCTCGCCGCGCAGGCCCTCGACGACGATGACGAACTCGTCGCCGCCGAGCCGCACGACGAGGTCGCCGCTGGCGCTGCGCACGCGCGCCTGCAGCCGGCGCGCGACGGCCACCAGCAGCTCGTCGCCGGCTTCGTGGCCGTGGCGGTCGTTGACCGCCTTGAAGCCGTCGAGGTCGAGCAGGAACACCGCCAGCTGGTGCTGTTCGGAGGCCCGGGCCAGCCCGCGGTCGAGCGCGGTGAACAGGCCGCGCCGGTTCGCCAGCCCGGTCAGCGGGTCGGTGTGCGCCAGCGACAGCAGCGTCTCGCGCTCCTGCGTCGCGCGGCGCGCGGCCGACTGCACCGCCTGCAGCCGCAGCGCGATCACCCGCATGAAGAGCAGGATGTCCAGCGTCGCGCCGATCTGGAATGAATGCAGGCTCCAGAACCCGGCGTCGATGCGGCCCTGGATCAGCCCGACCATCACCGCGGTAGAGACGAAGTAGCCGATCCACGCCAGCAGCAGCGTCCAGCCGACAGGATCGCCGCGCCGCGCCAGCACCACCGCGCCGGGCAGGCCGAGCAGCGAGGGCAGCAGGCCCAGCGTGCCGACGATCGCGCTGACCTGGTGCACGTCGAGCAGATCGGCCAGGTGCGCCGCCGCCGCGACGACCAGCAGCGCCGCGATGCCCTTCATCAGCGGCGCGAAGCCCGCCCAGCGGTGCGGCCGCAGCGCATGTTCGACGAAGAGCGACGACCCCGCCGAGGCCAGCAGCGCCAGCGCGCTGCCGGCATGGCGCTCGATCCATGGCTGGTCCGGCCACAGCGTGTGCGAACCGATGCCGAACTGGAACAGCGAGAAGAAGACACTGGCGGTCGTCAGCAGCGCGTACTTGCCGAACAGGTGCTCGCGCAGCGCCACCCACTGCATCAGGCTGTAGACGATCAGGAACAGGCCGAGGCCGCCGAGCACGCCCTGCAGCAACTGCTCGTGCAGCGCGCGGGCATGGAATGCCGCGGGTTTGGCCAGCGTGATCGGGAGGATCAGCCCCCCCTGCGTCTGCACGCGCAGCCACAGCTCGGCCGTGCCGCCGGGCGGCAGGTCCAGCGGCACGGCCAGCGTGCGGCTGGCCAGCGGACGCGAGGCATAGGGCTGCAGGTTGCCCAGCGTCAGCGAGCGTTGCACCTGCTCGCCGACGACCACGTGCACGTCGACGCGGTTGAGCGGCGGGTAGTCGATGTCCAGCACCCAGCGCCCGTCCGACGTCGGCGCGACGCGCAGCGCCAGGCGCAGCCAGACGGCGGTCTTTTGCAGGCCGAGCGAGCCGCGTGCGCCGCCCGGCAGCGCGAAGCGCGCGGCGTCCGCGCGGGCCTGCGCGAGCGTCAGCGGCACGCCGCCGGCCTCGGCCAGCACGGTGACGGCCGGCCAGCCGTCGATGCGGCCGGCGGCGTCGTCGAGCACCAGCGCCTGCTGCGCCCACGCGGGCGACCACGCGGCGAAGGCCAGGGCGATCAGCAGCAGCAGGCGGGTCGACAGTCGCATGGAACGGCAAGGCCGCCGCGGGCGGGCAGCCAGCCGCGGCGGGAGGGTCGGAGCTTCGAGGTTGTATCAGCAGGCGGGCCGCGGCGATCGGGAATCAACCGGGTGGACAGGCGCGCGTCTGTCGGCCATCGGGGCCGGCGGCCCGTGCACCAGCCCGGTGCTGGCGCCGGCGCCGCTCCCCGCGACAGTGCATCGATGCACGCCGACGGGCACGCCACCGGGGGAAAGCACCCCGGCCACGGGGCTGCGGCGGGGCGGTGGCGGGGCTTTGGAGTTGGCCCGTCGCTTGCTTGTATACCGACTAGAACACCAACCGGCGTGCCAGACGCGGGCCCGGCACGCCGCCCGCCTTTCCCGACCCGCAGGAGCCTTCGATGACCGTCCTTGCCAGCACCCGTCGCGACTGGATCCTCCGCACCGGTGCGTTCGCCGCCGCGTCGACCGGTCTCGCCGCCTGGGCGCAGAAGCCGATCACCGTCGGCTTCATCTACGTCGGCCCGCGCGACGACTACGGCTACAACCAGGCGCATGCCGAGGCCGCGGCGCAGGTGCGCAAGTTCGCCGGCGTCAAGGTGGTCGAGGAGGAGAACGTGCCGGAGACCAATGCCGTGCAGAAGGCGATGCAGGGCATGGTCGCGCAGGACGGCGCCTCGCTGCTGTTCCCGACCTCGTTCGGCTATTTCGATCCCCACATCCTCGCGCTGGCGCCGAAGAACAGCGGCGTGCGCTACGCGCATTGCGGCGGGCTGTGGAGCGAGGGCAAGCATCCGAAGAACGTCGGCAGCTTCTTCGGCTACATCGACGAGGCCCAGTACCTCAACGGCGTGATCGCCGGCCACCAGAGCAAGAGCAAGAAGCTCGGCTTCGTCGCCGCCAAGCCGATCCCGCAGGTGCTGCGCAACATCAACGCCTTCACGCTCGGCGCGCGCTCGGTCGACCCCAAGATCACCACCTCGGTGATCTTCACCGGCGACTGGAGCATGCCGGTCAAGGAAGCCGAGGCGACGAATGCGCTCGCCGACCAGGGCGTCGACGTGTTCACGATGCACGTCGACGGGCCGAAGGTCATCGTCGAGACCGCGGCCAAGCGCGGCAAGTTCGTCTGCGGCTACCACGCCAGCCAGGCCAAGCTCGCGCCGCAGGCCTACCTGACCGGCGCCGAGTGGAACTGGATCACCGCGTACAAGCAGATCATCGACGCCGCCCATGCCGGCCAGCCGCATCCGAACTTCGTGCGCGGCGGGCTCAAGGACGGCTTCGTCAAGAGTTCGCCGTACGGATCGATGGTCGGCGAGGCTGCGCGCAGGCAGGCCGAGGACGTGCGCCGGAAGATGATGGCCGGCACCTTCGACATCTTCGCCGGCGAGCTGAAGGACAACACCGGCAAGGTGGTGATCCCCAAGGGCACGGTGCTGAAGCAGACCGACGTGACGCTGGAGGCGATGAACTACCTCGTCGACGGCGTGATCGGCAAGGTCTGATGGATCTCGCTGCTGCGCGACCCGATCCTGCGCCTGCGATGCTCGCCGTACCGGAGTACGGCTGCGCTTCTCGACGCAGCCTCGGGCGCTCGCGACGCGATCTCCATCAGACCTTCGTAACGCCTGACGCTGCCCTGGCATGAAGCCACCCCCCTCTTCCTGGCACGCCGCCGCCGAAAGCGTGCTGCTGCCCGCCGGCGCGATCGCCGCGGCGCTGCTGCTGTTCGGCGTCTTCGTCTGGTTCGGCGGCGCGAGCCCGTGGGAGGCCTGGACGCTGCTGGCGAAGGGCGCGTTCGGCGACGCGTTCTCCTGGCAGAACACGCTGCAGCGCGCGGCGCCGCTGATGCTGACGGCGCTCGCCGTCGCGCTGCCGGCGCGCGCCGGGCTGACGGTGATCGGCGGCGAGGGCGCGCTGGTGCTGGGCGCGCTCGGCTGCGCGGCGCTGCCCATGCTCGTCGGCCTGCCGTCCGATGTGAGCGGCAGCGTGCTGGTGCTGCTGGCCGGCGCCGTGCTGGGCGCGGCTTGGGCTGCGCTGGCCGGCGCGCTGCGGCAATGGCGCGGCGTCAACGAGACGATCTCCAGCCTGCTGCTCGGCTACATCGCGATCGCGCTGTTCAAGCACCTCGTCGAAGGGCCGCTGCGCGACCCGGCGAGCCTGAACAAGCCGTCGACCCATGCGCTGCCCGAAGCGCTGCGCATCGGGCCCATCATGGGCGCCGCGGCGCCCGACAGCCTGCTGGGCGACGTGCACTGGGGCCTGGTGATCGGCGTCGCGCTGTGCTTGGCGGCGGGCCTGTGGCTGACGTTCACGACCTCCGGCTTCGCGCTGCGCGTGGTCGGCGGCAACGCGCGCGCGGCACGGCTGGTCGGGCTGCCGACCGACGGGCTGATCGTGCTGGCCTGCGCGCTCGGCGGCGCCTGCGCCGGGCTGGCCGGCGCGATCGAGGTCGCCGCGGTGCACACCTCGGCCAACGCGTCGCTGATCGTCGGGCTCGGCTACACCGGCATCCTGGTGTCCTTCGTCGCGCGCCACAACCCGTGGGCGATCCCGCCGGTGGCCTTGCTGTTCGGCGGCTTCGCGGCGGCCGGCAGCCTGCTGCAGCGGCGGCTCGGCCTGCCCGATGCGTCGGTGCTGGTGCTGCAGGGCTTCGCCTTCGTCTTCATCCTGGCAGCCGAGGCGCTGCGCGGGCGCCTGTTCGACCTGCCGGTGCCGGCGCTGGGGCGGCTGCGCCTGGCGGCGAGCATGGGCCGCGCGGTCTGAAGCACGTTCGATGGACGGCGCCGCACTCATCGACCTGCTGCTCGCGATGCTCGGCGGCGCCATCCGCGTCGGCACGCCGTTCCTCTTCGTCAGCCTCGGCGAATGCCTGACCGAACGTTCCGGCCGCATCAACCTCGGCCTCGAAGGCGTGCTGGTGTTCTCGGCGATGGCCGGCTTCGCCGGTTCGTACGCCACCGGCTCGCCGTGGCTCGGCGTGCTGCTGGCCGGGGCCAGCGGCGCGGCGCTGGCGCTGCTGCACGGGCTGCTGTGTTCGCTGCCGAGGGTGTCGGACATCGCCACCGGCATCGCGCTGATGCTGCTCGGCGCGGGCCTGGCGTTCTACCTCGGCAAGCCACTGATCCAGCCGCAGGCGGCGCAGATCCCGTCGATCCCGCTCGGCGCGTGGAGCGATTCGCCCGCGGTGCAGAGTGCGCTGTCGATCAACGCGCTGTTCCCGCTCGGGCTCGCCCTCGCCGGGCTGCTGGCCTGGGGTTTCGCCAATACGCGCTTCGGCCTCGTGGTGCGCATGGCGGGCGACTCCAGCGACGCGGCGCGCGCGCTGGGCTATTCGGTCAACGGCGTGCGCATCGCCGCGACCAGCGCCGGCGGCTTCATCGCGGGCCTGGGCGGCGCGTCGCTGTCCCTGTACTACCCGGGCAGCTGGAACGAAGGCCTGTCGTCGGGACAGGGGCTGATCGCGGTGGCGCTGGTGATCTTCGCGCGCTGGCAGCCGTGGCGCTGCCTCGGCGCGGCGCTGCTGTTCGGCGGCGCCGGCGCGATCGGGCCGGCGCTGCAGTCGGTCGGCATCGGCGGCGGCTACTACCTGTTCAACGCGGTGCCGTACGTGCTGACGCTCGGCATCCTCGTCGCCACCTGTTCGCCGCGGCGCGCATTGAAAGGCGCGCCGCTGGAACTGGGTGTCTCCCGCTGACTCGCCGCCGACCTCACGCGACAGGACCTCGCATGCCGACCATCGCCTCCGAACCCTATGCCTGGCCTTACGACGGTGACCTGCGCGCGGCCAATACCGCGCTGGTGATCATCGACATGCAGACCGATTTCTGCGGCTACGGCGGCTACGTCGACCGGATGGGCTACGACCTGTCGCTGACCCGCGCGCCGATCGAGCCGATCCGCCGCCTGCTGGCCGCCGCGCGCGCGAAGGGCCTGCACGTGATCCACACCCGCGAGGGCCATCGGCCGGACCTCGCGGACCTGCCGGCGAACAAGCGCTGGCGCTCGCAGCGCATCGGCGCGGGCATCGGCGACGCCGGCCCCTGCGGCCGCATCCTGGTGCGCGGCGAAGCGGGCTGGGAGATCATTCCCGAGCTTGCACCGGTCGACGGCGAGCCGGTCATCGACAAGCCCGGCAAGGGCTCGTTCTGCGCCACCGACCTCGAGCTGATCCTGCACACGCGCGGCATCCGCAACCTGATCCTCACCGGCATCACCACCGACGTCTGCGTGCACACGACGATGCGCGAGGCCAACGACCGCGGCTTCGAGTGCGTGATGCTGTCCGACTGCACCGGTGCCACCGACCGCGGCAACCACGAGGCCGCGCTGAAGATGATCCAGATGCAGGGCGGCGTGTTCGGCGCCGTCTCCGAGTCCCGTGCCGTGATCGAGGCGCTGAACGCGCTCTAACCCCGAAGGTGTTGTGATGACCGACCGTTCCGCCGACCGTTCCGCCGACTGTTCAGATCCCTCCCGCCGAACCGTGCTGAAGGCCGGCGCCGCGTCCGCCGCGCTGATGGGCCTGAGCCGCCGGGCGCTCGCCGCCGACGACAAGATCGTCATCGGGTTCTGGCCGATCGCCTCCGGGCTGCCGCTGTATGCCGGCCTCGAGCGCGGCTTCTTCAAGGAAGCCGGCCTGAACGTCGAGGGGGCCAAGTTCGCCAGCGCCCAGCAGGTGGCCGAGGCGATGATCGCCGGCCGCGTGCACGGCTCGGCCAACGGCACCGCGTCCGCCGCGCTGGCGCTGGCCGAGATCACCAGCCCGAACCTCTTCAAGATCATCTGCAGCAACCCGAGCAACCGCACGCTGATCCTCGACGAGTTCGTCGTGCCCAAGGACTCGGCGGTGAAGTCGATCGCCGAGCTGGCGGGCAAGAAGGTCGCTTCGGGCCCCGGCATCCAGAACGTCACGCTGGCGAAGATCATCCTCGAGAAGAACGGCATCCCGAACCCGCAGGTGATCGAGCTGCCGATCGGCCAGCACGTGCCGGCGCTGGCCGCCGGCCAGATCGACGCGGCCTACACGCTGGAGCCCACCGGCACCGCCGGCCGGCTGAAGGGCCTGACCCGCGTGCTGGAGCCCGGCGTGATCTCGAAGTACGTGCTGGGCGACCACGACGCGCCCTGGTTCGGCGGCTCGGCCAGCGTGAGCACCGCCTTCCTGAAGGACAAGCCCGAGCTCGCGAAGCGCTACGTCGCGGCCTACGCCAAGGCGGTCGACTGGGTGCGCAAGAACCCGGTCGAGGCGCGCAAGCACATGGACGGCTTCACCGCCATCGAGGAGGCGCTGGCCAAGGAAGTGCCGCTGGCCGGCTTCACGCTCTACAACGAGTTCAAGCCCAGCGACATCGAGCACTTCCAGAAGTTCTTCGACGTCTTCACCGAGCGCAAGATCTTCGCGAAGCGGCTCGACGTGAAGTCGCTGATCTACGCGGGCTGACCGCGATGGGCGCGTTCGTCTTCCACCGCCGCTGGCTGCCGCTGATCGGCCCGCTGCTGCTGTTCGGGCTGTGGCAGCTGATGATCTCGGCGCACTGGGTCAAGGCGGTGCTGCTGCCGCCGCCGATGGAGACGCTGGCGCACATGGCCGGCGTGTTCGTCAGCGGCCACATCTTCGGCGACCTGTGGGCGACCATCGTGCGCACGGTCTCCTCGTTCGGCATCGCGGTGGCCATCGGCGTGCCGCTGGGCGTGATGCTCGGCAGCAGCGAGGGCGCCTACCGCGCGGTCGAGTTCCTGATCGACTTCTTCCGCTCGACGCCCTCGTCGGCGCTGATCCCGCTGTTCCTGCTGATCTTCGGCATCACCGACATCAACAAGATCGCCATCGCCAGCTTCGGTGCGGCGCTGATCGTGCTGTTCAACAGTGCCTACGGCGTGATGAACGCGAAGAAGACGCGGGTGATGGCCGCGCAGATCATGGGCGTGTCGAAGTGGCATGTCTTCAAGGACGTGCTGCTGATGGAAAGCCTGGCGCAGACCTTCGTCGGCCTGCGCAGCGCGGTGTCGATGGCGCTGGTGATTGTCATCGTCGCCGAGATGTTCATCGGCAGCGAGAGCGGCCTGGGGCACCGCATCATCGATGCGCAGCAGGTGTTCAACGTCAAGGAGATGTACACGTCGATCCTCGTGACCGGCGCGCTCGGCTACCTGCTGAACCTGCTGTTCCTGCTGGCCGAGAAGAAGTTGATCCACTGGAGCGGCAAGGCATGAGCGCTGCAATCCCTGCGGCGGTGCTGCCGCCCCTCCCGCTGCCCGAATCGGTGGTCACGCTGCCGGCGGCGCCGCAGACGCACGTGACGATCCGCGGCCTCTCCAAGAGCTTCGCCGGCGTGCCGCTGTACAGCCATTTCAACCTCGACCTGCCGCGCGGCAAGATCGTCTCGATTTTCGGCCCCAACGGCTGCGGCAAGTCGACGCTGATGAACATGATCGCCGGCCTGGTGCAGCCCGATGCCGGCGAGATCCTCTTCGACGGCAAGTCGCTGAAGGACACGCCCATCGGCTACGTGTTCCAGAACTACCGCGACGCGCTGTTCCCGTGGATCACCGCCTGGGACAACATCGCCTACCCGCTGAAGCGCCAGGGCCTGAAGGCCGCCGAGGTGAAGCGCCGCGTCGACGAGCTGGTGGCGCTGTTCGAGATCCGCTTCGACCTCAGGCGCTATCCGTACGAGCTGTCCGGCGGGCAGATGCAGACCGTGTGCATCATGCGCTCGCTGGCCACGAGGCCCGAGGTGCTGTTCCTCGACGAGCCGTTCTCGGCGCTGGACTTCGAGATGACGCTGTTCATCCGCGCCAAGCTGCAGGAAGCGCATGTCGCCACCGGCACGACGATGGTCATCGTCTCGCACGACCTGGAAGACGCGGTGTTCCTCGCCGACCGCATCCTGCTGCTGACGCGGCGGCCCACGCGCATCGCCGAGCTGGTGCCCTTCGACCTGCCCCGCCCGCGCCAGCCCGAAGCGGTGGCCGACCCGGAGTTCGTGCGCGTGAAGGCCCACACCCTCGAAGTCTTCCGGCGCGAGATGACGTGATGGGCGGCCTGACGCTGGAAACCTTCAACCTGACGAAGCGCTTCGGCGCGTTCACCGCGCTCGACGGCGTGTCGCTGACGGTGCGGCCGGGCAGCGTGCACGCGCTGCTCGGCGAGAACGGCGCCGGCAAGAGCACGCTGGTCAAGTGCATCGTCGGCTACTACCGGCCCGACGACGGCGCGGTGATGGTCGACCAGCGCGAGCAGGCGATCCATTCGCCGACCGTCGCGCGCACGCTCGGCATCGGCATGGTCTACCAGCACTTCACCGTCGTGCCCGGCATGACGGTGGCCGAGAACCTGCTGCTCGCGCGCGGTCGCCTGCCGGCGCTGATCGACTGGAAACGCGCGCGCGCCGAGCTGCACGACTTCATGCGCAGCGCACCGTTCACGCTCGACCTCGACGCCACGCCGATGGACCTCTCGGCCGGCGAGAAGCAGAAGCTCGAGATCCTGAAGCAGCTGTTCCTGAAGCCGCGGCTGCTGATCCTCGACGAACCGACCTCGGTGCTGACGCCGCAGGAGGCCGACGAGGTGCTGGGCGCGCTGCGCGCACGCGCCCACGGCGGCGCCTGCTCGGTGGTGCTGATCACGCACAAGTTCCGCGAGGTGGCCGAGCATGCCGACGACGTCAGCGTGCTGCGCCGGGGCCGGCTCGTCGCCAGCGGGCCGGTCAGCGGCACCACGGCCGCCTCGCTGGCGCAGGCGATGGTCGGCGAAGGCCGCGTGGCGGCCGCGCCGCTGGTGCGTGCACCCCACGCGTCCGCCGCGCCGTCCGCGCCGGTGCTGTCGATCGAGGGCCTGACCGTCACCGGCGACCGCGGCGAGCCGGCGCTGCGCTCGCTGACGCTCGAAGTACGCGGCGGCGAGATCGTCGGCATCGCCGGCGTCTCCGGCAACGGCCAACGCGAGCTGATGCAGGCGCTCACCGGCCAGCGCCGCCGCGACGCCGGCCGCGTGCGCGTCGCCGGCCGCGATTTCGGCGCGACGCGGCGCGAGAACCGCGCGCTGAAGGTGCGCAGCCTGCCGGAGGAGCCGCTGGCCAATGCCTGCGTCGCCGAGCTCGGCGTCGCGCAGAACATGGCGCTGCGGCAGTTCGACGAAGCGCCGTTCGCGCGCTTCGGCTGGGTGCGCTGGCGCCGGCTGCGGCAGCGCGCGCGCAGCTGGATCGCCGACTACGGCGTCAAGACCACCGGCGAGTCGGCACCGATGCGCACGCTGTCCGGCGGCAACGTGCAGCGCGCGGTGCTCGCGCGCGAGCTCGACGGCGACGCCGCGCTGCTGCTCGTCAGCAACCCGGTGTTCGGCCTCGACTTCGCCGCCGTCGCCGAGGTGCACGGCCGCCTGATGGCCGCGCGCAACCGCGGCGCCGCGGTGCTGCTGGTCAGCGAGGACCTCGACGAGCTGCTGGCGCTGGCCGACCGCATCGTCGTGATGAGCGAGGGCCGCATCGTGCACGACGTCGCCGGGCCCGGCGCCGACCGGCACGAGCTCGGCGCGTTCATGGGCGGCAAGGCGCACGCGGCGCGGCAGGCTGCGGCATGAGCTCGCACGGCCGTTCCGAAGGGCTCATCCCGAAGCACGCAGTGCGGAGGGTGGTCCAATGAGCGCACGCCCTGAAATCCTGGTCGAGCTGCCCGCGGCGCAGCCCTTCGCCTGGCGCTTTCCGCTCGAGCGCAGCGCGCTGGTCGTGATCGACATGCAGCGCGACTTCGTCGAGCCCGGGGGCTTCGGCGAATCGTTGGGCAACGACGTGCGCCCGCTGCAGGCCATCGTGCCGACCGTGCGCGCGCTGCTCGATGCCTGGCGCGCGGCCGGCGGCTTCGTCGTGCACACGCGCGAAGGCCATGCGCCGGACCTGCACGACTGCCCGCCCGCCAAGCGCAACCGCGGGGCGCCGCGCCTGCGCATCGGCGATGCCGGGCCGATGGGCCGCATCCTCGTCATCGGCGAGCCCGGCCATGCGATCGTGCCGGCGCTGGCGCCACAGGCCGGCGAGCTGGTGATCGACAAGCCCGGCAAGGGCGCCTTCCACGCGACACCGCTGCAGGCCGAGCTGCAGCGGCGCGGCATCAGCCACCTCGTCTTCGCCGGCGTGACGACCGAAGTGTGCGTGCAGACCTCGATGCGCGAGGCCAACGACCGCGGCTACGAGTGCCTGCTGGTCGAGGACGCGACCGCCAGCTACTTCCCCGCGTTCAAGGCGGCGACGCTGGCGATGCTGACCGCGCAGGGCGGCATCGTCGGCTGGACCGCCCCCACGGCGGCGCTGACCGGCGCGCTGGCCGCCGCCGCGCGCCGCCCCTTGGAGGAGACCCCGTGATCCCGCCGCTGACCATCGCCGACTGGCGCCGCGCGTATGCCGGCGGTGCCTCGCCGCGCGCATTGCTCGCACCGCTGCTCGCACGCCGCCGCGCCGACGACCCGGCCTGGCTCCACCGCTGCGACGAGGCCTTCGTCGACGCCCAGCTGCGCCGGCTCGACAACTCGTCGCCCGCCGCGCTGCCGCTGTACGGCGTGCCCTTCGCGGTGAAGGACAACATCGACGTCGCCGGCCTGCCGACCACGGCCGCCTGCCCGGCCTTCGCGCACGTGCCCGAACGGGATGCCACCGTCGTGCGCCGGCTGCTCGATGCCGGCGCGGTGCTGGTCGGCAAGACCAACCTCGACCAGTTCGCGACCGGCCTGGTGGGCACGCGCTCACCCTACGGCGAGGTGCCCAATGCCTTCGATACGGCCTACGTCAGCGGCGGCTCGAGCTCGGGCTCGGCCTCGGTGGTCGCGCGCGGGCTGGCGGCCTTCGCGCTCGGCACCGACACCGCCGGCTCGGGCCGCGTGCCGGCCGGCTTCAACAACCTCGTCGGCCTGAAGCCCACGCCCGGCGCGGTGCCGATGGCCGGCGTGCTGCCGGCCTGCCGCACGCTCGATGTCGTCTCGGTGTTCGCGCTGACGGTCGCCGACGCGGCCGAGGTGATGGCGGTCATCGAGGGGCCCGAGGTCGACGAGCCGCGCTTCCAGCACGCACCGCCGCGGCCGGCCTGGTTCGGCGACGGCCGCACGCTGCGCATCGGCGTGCCGGCGGAGCCGGCGTGCGATGCGGCGCTGGGCTATCACCGCGCCTTCGACGACGCGCTGGCGCAGTGCCGCGCGTGGGGCCTCGAGCCGCAGCCGGTGGACATGCAGCCGCTGTTCGAGGTCGCCCGGCTGCTCTACGACGGGCCGTGGGTCGCCGAACGCCAGGCGGTGGTGCGCACGCTGCTCGACGAACAGCCCGAGGCGATGGACCCGGTGGTGCGCGAGGTCATCGCCGCGGCGCGCCGCTTCGACGCCGCGGCCGCGTTCGATGCGCGTTATCGTCTCGAAATCCTGCGCGCGCAGCTGGCGCCGCTGTGGCAGCGCATCGACGTGCTGCTGGTGCCCACCGCGCCCACCTGCCCGACCCGCGCGGCGGTCGCCGCCGACCCGGTGCGCCGCAACAGCGAACTTGGCCGCTACACCAACTTCGTCAACCTGCTGGGCCTGGCGGCCCTGGCGCTGCCGAGCGGCTTCACGGCGCAGGGGCTGCCGTTCGGCGTCACCTTCATCGCGCCCGGCGGCGCCGATGCGGCGCTGGCCGCGCTCGGCGCGCGCTGGGAGGCGGCGCGGGCGCTGCCGCTGGGCGCGCGGCTGCGCGAGCCGCTGCCCGCCGACCACCTGCCGGGTGCGCAGCCGCGCGCCGCGGCGACGTTGCCGCTGGCGGTCGTCGGTGCGCACCTCGAAGGGCTGCCGCTGCACGGCCAGCTGCGCGAGCGTGGCTGCCGGCTGATCGAGCGCACGACGACGGCGCCGCGCTACCGCCTGCATGCGCTGCCCGACACCCAGCCGCCGAAGCCGGGTCTGGCCCGCGTGGCCGACGGCGAGGCCGGCCATGCGATCGCGCTGGAGGTCTACGAGATGCCGCAGGACGCGGTCGGCTCCTTCCTGGCGCTGATCCCGCCGCCGCTCGGGCTCGGCTCGGTCGAGCTCGCCGACGGCCGCTGGGTCAAGGGCTTCATCTGCGAGCCGGCGGCGCTGCAGCGCGCGGCCGACATCAGCGGATTCGGCGGCTGGCGCGCCTGGCTGGCGGCGCGATGACACCGCAGCAGGTCGACGCGCCCGACGTCGTCGCCGACGTGCGCCGCTGCTTCGAGGCCTACGAGCGCGCGCTGATGGCGCACGACCTCGAGACGCTGAACGGCTTCTTCTGGGAGGACGATCGCCTGACGCGTTATGGCATCGCCGACCGCCAGCACGGCTTCGCTGAGCAGGCGGCGTTCCGCGCCGCGAGCCCGGCGCCCGATTTCACGCGGCGGCTGGAGAACCTGCGCGTGCATGCCTTCGGCCCCGACTGCGCCGTCGCGCAGGTCGAGTTCGTGCGCAGCGACACCGTGCTGCGCGGCTTCCAGAGCCAGGTCTGGGTGCGCTTCGAGCCGGGCGGCTGGAAGATCGTCGCGGCCCACGTCGGCATGATCCCGTTCGGGGCCTAGCGCCTCGTATCATCGGCTTTCCCATGGCCACGAACCTCGCGAAGATCCCCGGCAGCGGCGCGGCCGCGACCGGCGGCGACGAGCCGCCGACGCTGGCCGACGCCGCGTATGCGCAGCTGAAGCAGATGATCTTCGACTTCGCGCTGATGCCCGGCGACCGCTGCAGCGAGAGCGAGCTCGCGCTGCGCCTGAAGGTCAGCCGCACGCCGCTGCGCCAGGCGCTGCAGCGGCTGGAGCGCGAGGGTTTCCTGCAGGTGCTGCCCAAGGTGGGCTGGCAGGTCGCGCCGCTCGATTTCGACACCTTCGACGAGCTCTACGACCTGCGCGTGCTGCTCGAATGCCATGCCGCGCAGCAGCTGTGCGAGAAGGCCGAGCAGCGCAATGCGCTGCAGGTGCTGGCCGACATCTGGCTCGCGCCGCCGGCCGAACGGCTGGGCGACGGCGCCGAGGTCGGCCGCCTCGACGAGCAGTTCCATGCGCTGCTGGTGCAGGGCGCGGGCAACCGCGAGATGGCGCGCGTGCACCGCGAGATCACCGAGCGCATCCGCATCATCCGCCGGCTCGACTTCACGAAGTCGGCGCGCATCGACGCGACCTACGACGAACACGCCCGCATCCTGCGCGCGATCACGCGGCGCCGCAGCGACGAGGCGCAGCGGCTGCTGCGCGCGCACATCGAGCAGAGCAAGCTCGAGGTGCGGCACATCACGCTGGACATGCTGTACCGCGCGCGCCGCTCGGCCTGACCGGGTCCGATCCCGGCGCGGCCTGCGCGCCTGCCTCGACGGCCGCTGCCGCGTGGCGCGGCGGTTACGATGGCCGTCGACCGTGGCCACGCTCCTTCCTTCCGGCACCACCGGCGCCCATGACGACCTGCTGCTGCGGATCGCGCCGCCGCGCGTGCCGCGCCACCTGCTGGCCCGCCCGCGGCTGGCGGCCGACGCACCGCGCTGGCGCGACGCCCCGGTGCGGCTGGTGCAGGCGCCGGCCGGTTTCGGCAAGACCTCGCTGCTGGCGCAGTGGCGGCGCGAGCACCTGGCGCACGGCACGGTGGTGGCGTGGTTCACCGCCGGCGAACGGGATGACCCGCCGCGCCTCCTGCGCGGGCTGACGCTGGCGCTGCGCGCGGGCGCCGGCCGTCCGACCTTCGGCCACACGGTGCTGGAGGGCGGCGCGGGCGGCCTGACCGGGCTCGAGGCCGTCACCGCCTGGCTCGCCGAGCTCGCGCACAGCGCGCTCGACACCGTGCTGGTGATCGACGAGGCCGACCGCCTGCCCGAGCCCACGCGCGACGTGCTGGCCTACCTGCTGCGCAACGCGCCGCCCAACCTGCGCGCGGTGGTCGCCGCGCGCATCGATTGCCGGCTCGGGCTCGACGACCTCGTGGCCTACGGCGACTGCGTCGCGCTCGGCCCGCCGCAGCTGGCCTTCGAGCTGGCCGAGACGCTGGACCTGGTGCGCCAGCGCGGCGGCGGGCAGGTGGCGGCCGACGACGCGGCGCGGCTGCACGAGCTGACCGAAGGCTGGCCGCTCGGGCTGCAGCTGGTGCTCGCGGCGCTGGCGACGGCGGGTGATGCGCGCACGGTGCTGGCCTCGATCGGCGGCCCTGGCGTGCAGGGTGGCAGCGGCGGCGCCCTGCACGAGCAGCTGGTCGGGCTGCTGCTGGCCAACCTGGCCGACGACGATGTCGCCTTCCTGACCCGCATCGCGCCGCTGGAGTTGCTGCATCCCGACCTGTGCAGCGCGCTCGCCGGCGAGCCGGCCGCGCCGCGGCTGGCGCGGCTGGCGCGCGACACGCCGGTGTTCGCGGTGGCCGAGCAGGGCGACTGGCTGCGCCTGCATACGCTGGCGCGCGAACTGCTGCGGCGCCGCTTCGCCGCGCTGCCGGCGGACGAGCAGGCGGCGCTGCACGGCGCGGCCGCCGACTGGCTGGCCGCCGAGGGTTTCATCGAGGACGCCGCGCGCCATGCCTTCTCAGCCGGCCGCGCCGAGCAGGCCTACGTGCTGGCCGAGCGCAGCCTGTACGACTCGCTGGTCTCGCGCGGCCGCCAGGGCGCGGTGCTGGACTGGCTGCAGCGCCTGCCGCAGGCCGAGCTCGACCGGCGCCCGCGTCTGCTGCTGGCCGCGGCCTGGACGCTGGGCCTGAGCGACCGCCATGCCGAGGCCGGCCGCTTCGTCGCGCGCATCCTCGCGCAGCCCGAGGTCGACGACGCGCTGCGCTGCGAATGCGCGCTGATCGAGAGCGGCGCGGCCGTCTTCGCCGACGATCCCGACCGCTTCGCCGCGCTGCACGACCCGTGGGCGGACGCGCCGCCGCTGCGCGGGCCGGTGCTGCTGCAGGTGCATGCCAACCGCACCGCCTTCCGCACGCTGATCGAAGGCGAGCCGGCGCTGGCGCGCCTGCGCCAGCAGACCGCGCCGGTCTTCGAGCACGGCCCGGCACTGGCCTACGTCGACCGCTGGCGCGACTTCATCGTCGCGCTGAGCTACCTGTGGGAAGGGCAGGCGCTGCTGGCCGAGCAGCTGCTGCTGCCGACCTTGGCGCGCGCCGAGGCCGACCTCGGCCGGCGCAGCGTCTTCGCCTGCATGCTGGCCACCTTGCGCGCGGCCGCGCTGTGGGAACGCGACCGGCCGGCGGAGGCCGTCGCGCTGCTGGCCAACCGGCTCGACGTGATCGAGCGCAGCGGCCTGCCGGAGACCGTGCTGCTGGCCTTCCGAACGCTCGCGCGCATCGCCGCCGCCGACGGGGCCGAGCACCGCGCGCTGGAACTGCTGGCCGCGCTGGACGCCGTGGCCGTCGCGCGGCGCCTGCCGCGCCTGCGCATCGCCAGCCTCGCCGAGCAGGCGCGGCTGCACGCGCGCCGCTACCGGGCCGAGAGCTGCCGCGCCGCGCTGGCGCAGATCGACGCGTTGCTGGCCGATCCGGCGATGCCGGCGGGCCGGCTGTGGCGCCGCAGCGTCGAGCAGCTGCGCGAGGCCGCGGCCGCGCACGTGGCCATCGCCGCGCAGGCCTGGCGCGCCGCGCTCGAGCCGCTGCAGCGCGCCGACGCCGCGGCGCAGGCGCTCAAGCTCGGCCGCCTGCACATCGAGCTGCTGGGGCTGCGCGCCTTCGCGCTCGACCGCTGTGGCGAACGCTCCGAGGCGCTGCTGCGCGAGGCCACCGACCTGGCCGAGGCCTACGGGCTGCAGCGCGTCTTCACCGACGCCCATCCGGACCTCGGCCGCTGGGTGGCCGGCCAGCGTGCAGAGCCGCCGGCCGCCGCGGCCCCGGCCGCGCCGCCGCCGGTCCCCGCGGCCGCGGCGGCGCTGCGCGCCACGCCCAGCCTGGCGCTGACGCCGAAGGAGCGCGAGGTGCTGGCGCTGCTGGCGCGCAACCTGTCGAACAAGGAGATCGGCCTGGCGATGCAGGTCGGCGAGGAGACGATCAAGTGGCACATGAAGAACCTGTTCGCGAAGCTCGATGCCGGCACGCGCAAGCAGGTGGTGCAGCGCGCACGGCTGCTCGGGTTGCTGGCGGCGGCGGACTGACGCCGCCCGCGGCCGGCCGCGGCTAACCCTTCGAAGACGCGGCCACGGCCGGCGGCGCCGCCGGCAGCCAGCGCAGCAGCGTGCGCAGCAGTGCATCGACATCGAAGGGCTTGGTCATGTAGTCGTTCATGCCGGCGGCCAGGCAGGCGCGGCGCACCTCGTCGGTGGCGTGTGCGGTCATCGCGACGATCGGCAGCGCCGGCCGGTGCGGCTGCGCGCGCACGCGCCGCGCGACCTCGAACCCGTCCATGCCGGGCAGCTCGACGTCCAGCAGCACCAGGTCCACCGGCGTCGACGCCAGCAGCCGCAGCGCCTCGTCGCCGCTGGTGGCCACGCTGACCCGCATGTGCGCAAGCTCGCGCAGCACGTGGCTGGCCAGCAGCTGGTTGAGCTCGTTGTCGTCGACCAGCAGCACATGCCGGCCGCTCAGCGGCGCCCAGTCCGCCGGGTCGGCGTGCGCGGCGTCCGCCAACTCGCCGGCCGCCGGCGCGGCCACCGCCTGCAGCGGCACCTCGACGCTGAACGCGCTGCCCGCGCCGGGCGTGCTGGACGCCGCGATGCGGCCGCCCATCAGCTCGACCAGCTGCCGGCTGATGGCCAGCCCGAGCCCGGTGCCGCCATAGCGCCGCGACGTCGACTCGTCGGCCTGGGTGAAGGGCCGGAACAGCCGCTCCAGCTGGTCCGGCGCGATGCCGATGCCGGTGTCGACCACCGCGGCGCGCAGCAGCACGCGGCCGCCGTCGGCCGGCGCCGCCGACAGGCTCAGCTCGACCTGGCCGGCCTGCGTGAACTTCACGGCGTTGCCGCACAGGTTCACCAGCACCTGGGCCAGGCGCTGGCGGTCGCCGAGCAGCCAGGCGGGCACGTCGGGCGCGACCCGCACGACGAAGTCCAGCGCCTTCTGCCGCGCCAGTACGCCGACGATGGCCTCGACGTGCGCCAGCAGCTCGGACACCGCGAAGCGCGTCGGCGCGAGCTCCAGCCGGCCGGCTTCGATCTTCGAGAAGTCGAGGATGCGGTCGATCACGCCCAGCAGCGTCTGCGCGGCCAGCGTCGCGCGGGCCAGGTGCGCGCGCTGGGGTCCGGGCAGGTCGCCGCGCTGCGCCAGCTGCAGGAAGCCGAGCACCGCGTTCATCGGCGTGCGGATCTCGTGGCTCATGTGCGCGACGAAGGCGCTCTTGGCGCGGCTGGCCGCCTCGGCCGCCGCTTGCGCCTGGCGCGAGGCTTCGACCGCCTGCTGAGGCCGCAGGTCGCGCAGCATCGCGGTGGTCAGGCGCTGCGCGCCGCGGCCCACGCTGCTCAGCGACAGCTCCAGCGGCAGCGCGTCGCCCGACACATGCCGGCCCTCGATGCGCACGCGGCGCCCCGCGCCGTCGGCCGTCGCCGGCGACGCCACCAGCGCGTCGAGCCAGTCGGCCGTCGCCAGCGGCAGCATGCGCTGCAGCGGACCGCCCATCGCGGCCTCGGCGGACAGGCCGAAGAGCGCCTCGGCGGCGCGGTTGAAGACGACGATGCGCTGGCCGGCGTCGACCGTGACGATCGCGTCCAGCGTGCCGCCGACCACCGCGTCGAGCTGCTGCTCGCGCTCGGCGATGCGGCGCCGGCTGTCGCGCAGCGCGTCGAACGGCCGCCGCATGCTGGCGACGAAGGTCGCGCGGTACAGCAGCGCGTAGCCGGCCAGCTTGAACAGGTGGCCGAAGATGTTCTCGAAGTCCGACGGTTCGAGATAGGCGGTGAACGCCAGCTCGCCGATGCCGACGACGAAGGCCGAGGTGGCCAGCAGGTAGTACTGCGGCCGGCCGCCGGCCCGCGCGCGCCGCCACAGCAGCACGGCGACGGCGAGGTTGGCCGCGCACAGCGCCACCTCGTAACCGGCCTTGAACGGCGTAACGCCCTGGCCCGGGACGAAGGTGGTCGGGAAGGCGAGTGGCGTCCACGAACCCCAGGCCACGAGGGCGGCCGCGACGGCGATCCCGCCGACCAGCGCGGGACGCCGCGGCAGCCGCAGGCCGAAGCCGAGCGCGGCCAGCGTGGCGACCTCGGCGCTGCGCCCCATCAGCCAGAAGAAGATCGCCCGCGGCGTCGAGGCCGGGCCGAGCAGCGGCGGCATGCCGGCGTAGGTCAGCGCGTGCACGAGGTCGCACACCCCGACGACGAGGAAGCCGGCCATCAGCACATGCCCGGCGCCGGCGCCATCGCCCTCGAAGGCATGCCAGCCGACGGCGACGATCAGCGCCGCCACCACCACCGCCACCAGCTCCAGCGCCAGGTGCACCGACAGCATGCTGGTGCCTTCGTGCGACCACTGCGTGAACGGCGGCGCGGCCATCATCACGGCCAGCGCCAGCAGCGCCAGCAGCGCCAGCAGGCCGACGGCCGAGCACGCGCGCACCAGCCGCCGTTCTTCGGTGCTGCGGTCGCTGGGGGCCATCCGGAGCATCTTGCCGCAAAGCGGCGTTCTCGGCAGTCGGGCCCGGCGCGCCGGGCGGCGTGGCGTCGTTCGCCGCCAACGCCGGCGGCCCCCCTCTCGCCTGGGGGGCCGCCGCACTTGACATGGATCTAGTCTGCGGCGGGCCGCCCACGGGCACGTCGTGCCGCCCCGGCCGTCATTCGGCGTCCGGGCGGCGCGGCGCCGCCTGTGATTGCCGGGCGTAGGCGAGGGCATCCGACAGCCGGTCGTAGCGGTAGCCTTCGAAGCGGTAGATGCGATCGACCAGTTCGACGCCGAGCGTGCCCATCAGGGTCCGCTGCGCATCGGTGGGCGGGCTGAAGGCCGCGGGCGCCAGCAAGGTGTTGCTGCGCTCGAACTGCGGTCGCGACACCATCAGGCTGGCATAGGCCATCGCATCCGCCAGGTGGTCGTAGCGGAAGCCGTTGTACAGGTACTGCGCGCCGTCGAAGCTGACGAGCAGCGTCTTCATGCGGCGTTCCTGGTCGTCGGCGGCCGACGGCGCGGCGGGTGCGCCTTCGCTGGTGAAGAGCTCCTGCGCGGCCGCGTCCTGGCGCTCGTCGGTGGTCCTGCGGGGTGTTCGCGACATGGCCGCCTCACTGCTGCAATGGGCGACTGTGCGCCGCAACGCCGCCGCGGGTCTGTTCGGGAGCGCACGCCGAGCGCCGCACCCCCCCTCCGCGATGGGGGGGTCCGGCAGGGGGTGTCTTCCTACGATGACATCAACCCCTCGAATCCGGAGACCCGCGTGATGTCCTCCTCCACCGCCCCGGCCGCCATCGCCGCCTCTGCCATGCCCGCGGTCGTGCGCGCCGCCTCGCTCGGCTCGATGCACGCGGAACCGCTGACCTGCGCGATCGGCGCCGAAGTGTCCGGCGTGCACCTGGGCGCCGCCGCGCGCGACGCCGGCACGATGGCCGAGATCCGCGCGCTGCTGCTGAAGCACCGCGTGCTGTTCTTCCGCGGCCAGGACATTCACCGTGCCGAGCACGTCGCCTTCGCGCGCCACTTCGGCGAGCTGGAGGACCACCCGGTGGCCGGCAGCGACCCCGAGCATCCGGGGCTGGTGCGCATCTACAAGTCGCCCGACACGCCGAACGACCGCTACGAGAACGCCTGGCACACCGACGCCACCTGGCGCGAGAAGCCGCCCTTCGGCTGCGTGCTGCGCTGCGTCGAATGCCCGCCGGTGGGCGGCGACACGATGTGGGCCAACATGGTGCTGGCCTACGAACGCCTGCCGGACGCGGTGAAGGCGCAGATCGCCGGCCTGCGCGCCCGCCACAGCATCGAGGCCAGCTTCGGCGCCGCGATGCCGGTCGACAAGCGCCTGGCGCTGCACGCGCAGTTCCCGGATGCCGAACACCCGGTCGTGCGCACGCATCCCGAGACCGGCGAGAAGGTGCTGTTCGTCAACGCCTTCACGACGCACTTCACCAACTTCCACACGCCGGCCAACGTGCGCGTCGGCCAGGACTACACGCACGGCGCGCCGGCGCTGCTGCAGTACCTCGTCAGCCAGGCGCTGATCCCCGAGTACCAGGTGCGCTGGCGCTGGCGCCGCAACGACGTGGCGATGTGGGACAACCGATCGACCCAGCACTACGCGGTGATGGACTACCCGCCGTGCCACCGAAAGATGGAACGTGCGGGCATCGTCGGCGACACGCCGTTCTGACGCCTCCCTCCCCGAACCCCAACTTCCGAAAGACGCAGCCACCATGAACTTCCTCGACGGATCGCTGTTCCCCGAGAACCAGGACAAGCTGGTCATCACCGCCGCGCCCTATGGCCCCGAGTGGATCCCCTCGGACTTCCCCGAAGACATTCCGGTGACGATGGCAGAACAGGTGCAGAAGGCGGTGGACTGCTGGAACGCCGGCGCCACCGTGCTGCACCTGCATGTGCGCGAGCTCGACGGCTCTGGGTCCAAGCGGCTGTCGAAGTTCAACGAGCTGATCGCCGGCGTGCGCAAGGCCGTGCCCGAGATGATCATCCAGGTCGGCGGCTCGATCTCGTTCGCGCCGGAAGGCGAGGGCGCCGACGCCAAGTGGCTCAGCGACGACACCCGCCACATGCTGGCCGAGCTCGACCCGAAGCCGGACCAGGTGACGGTGACCGTCAACACCACGCAGATGAACGTGCTCGAGCACATGGAGGCCGCCGACGTCGCCGGCACCTCGCTGGCCGAGCCGCAGAACCGCGCCGCCTACCGCGAGATGGTCGTGCCCTCGGGCCCGGGCTTCATCGAGGAGCACGTGAAGCGCCTGTCGGCGCGCGGCATCCAGAGCGCGTTCCAGTTCTACAACATCAACAGCTACGAGACCGTCGAGCGGCTGATGCGCCGCGGCGTCTACAAGGGCCCGCTGGTGATGAACTGGGTCGCGATCAGTGGCGGCATGGACGCGCCGAACGTCTACAACCTGTCGAACTTCCTGCGCGCGATCCCCGACGGCGCGGTGCTGACGGTGGAGAGCAGCATGCGCAACGTGCTGCCGATCAACATGATCGGCATGGCGCTCGGCCTGCACGTGCGCTGCGGCATCGAGGACAACCTGTGGAACCAGGCGCGTACCGCGAAGATGGGCACGGTGCAGCAGATCGAGCAGCTGGTGCGCATCGCGCGCGAGTTCGGCCGCGAGGTGGCCACCGGCAAGGAGGCGCGCGAGATCTGCAAGATCGGCGTGTTCTACGACAGCGTCGAAGAGACGCTGGCCGCCAACGGCTTCGCGCCGAACCCGAAGGGCCGGCAGCAGGGTTACCTGCGTCAGGTGGCGTGACCATGGCCCGCCAGCCGACCGTGCTGATCGTGCCGGGGCTGCGCGATCACGTCGAAGGCCACTGGCAGACGCTGCTGGCCGCCGACCTGGCGCTCGCCGGCCGGCCGGTGGTCAGCGTGCCGCCGATGGGCCGCGAGGACCTGGACTGCGCGGCGCGGGTCGCGGCGATCGACGCGGCGGCGTGCTCGATCGACGGCCCGTTGATCATCGTCGCCCACAGCGGCGGCTGCGTGATGGTGGCGCACTGGGCGCGGCAGACGACACGCGCCATCCAGGGCGCGCTGCTGGCCACGCCGCCCGATTTCGAGCGCCCGCTGCCCGACGGCTATCCGACGCTCGCCGCCTTGCGCGCCGGCGGCTGGCTGCCGGTGCCGCGCGTGCCGCTGCCCTTCGACAGTCTGGTGATCGCCAGCCGCAACGACCCGCTGGCGGGTTTCGAGCGCACCGCCGAGCTGGCGTGGTGCTGGAACAGCCGGCTCGTCGACATGGGCCACGTCGGCCACCTGAACCCGGCCTCCGGCCACGGCCGCTGGCCGCTGGCCGAGCTGTTCATCGAGCACTTCACGAACGTGCCGGCCGCCACGGCCTGAGCACGACCGAACACTCCAGGAGACGAGACCATGGCCCACGCCATCCGATTGCACGAGACCGGCGGTGCCGAGGTGTTGACGCTGCAGACCGTCGAGGTCGGCGAGCCCGGCCCCGGCCAGGCGCGCGTGCGCCACAGCTACGTGGCGGTGAACTTCATCGACATCTACTTCCGCACCGGACGCTACCCGATGCCGCTGCCCAACGGGCTGGGCTCGGACGCGGTCGGCCTCGTCGAGGCGGTGGGCGAGGGCGTGGACTGCGTGCGCCCCGGCGACCGCGTCGGCTACCTGCTGGGGCCGCAGGGCGCGTACAGCGACGTGCGGCTGATGCCGGCGGAGGTGCTGATTCCGCTGCCTTCCGATGTGAGCGACAGCACGGCCGCCACGCTGATGATGAAGGGCCTGACCGCGCAGTACCTGTTCCGCCAGGTCTACCCGCTGTCCGGCGGCGAGACCATCCTGTACCACGCGGCGGCCGGCGGGGTCGGCCTGGTCGCCTGCCAGTGGGCGCGCGCGCTCGGCGTCACGATGATCGGCACCGTGTCGACCGACGAGAAGGCGGCCGTGGCGCGGGCCCACGGCTGCGCGCACGTGATCGTCACCGGGGGCCTGACGCCCGAGGAACTGGCGCGCGAGATCCCGAAGCAGGTGCGCGAGATCACGCAAGGCCGCGGCGTGCCGGTGGTCTACGACTCGGTCGGCAAGGACACGCTGGAAGCCTCGCTGAACAGCCTGCAGCCGCGCGGCTCGCTGGTCAGCAACGGCACCAGCTCGGGCCCGGTGGTGATCGACACGATGCAGCTGGCGATGAAGGGCTCGCTGTGGGTCACGCGGCCGGCGATGGTGCACTACGCGATGCCGCGCGCCAACATGCTGGCGATGGCCGACGAGCTGTTCGGCCTGGTCAGGGCCGGCCACATCCGCAGCGAGCCGAGCCAGGTGTTCGCGCTGGCCGACGCGGCCGAGGCGCACCGCGCGCTCGAATCGCGCCGCACCACCGGCGCCACCGTGCTGGTGCCCTGAGCCCGCCCCGCCTGCCAACGCCCGAAAGGAGCGTGCGATGAACCTGCACGACGCACCCGGCCGCCCGAACCCCGACCAGTACCTGCACGGCCGCGGCGCCGCGTGGTTCGCCTTCTCGATGACGCTGGGGCTGATGGTGGTCGACTACGTCGATCGCCAGGTCATCGTCTCGCTGTTCCCCTACATGAAGCGCGACTGGGGGCTGTCGGACAAGCAGCTCGGCGCGCTGGTCTCGGTGGTGTCGATCACCGTCGCGCTCGGCGCGCTGCCGGTGGCGCTGTTCGCCGACCGCGCCAGCCGCGTCAAGAGCATCGTCGCGATGGCCGCGGTGTGGAGCGTGGCCACCATCTCCTGCATGTTCACGCGCGGCTATGGCCAGCTGCTGGCCGCGCGTGCCATGGTCGGCCTCGGCGAAGCCGGCTACGGCTCGGTCGGCGCGGCCTTGATCGCCAGCCACTTCCCGGCGCGGCTGCGCGGTGCGCTGCTGGCCGGCTTCTTCGCGTCGGCCTCGATCGGCTCGGTGCTCGGCGTGATGCTGGGCGGTCTGATCGCCGCGCGCTGGGGCTGGCAGGCGGCCTTCGGCGTCGTCGGCGTGCCGGGGCTGCTGCTGGCGCTGCTGTACCTGAAGGTGCGCGACTACCGCACGGTGGCGCTGACGCCGCGCCTGGAGCGCGCGACGCAGTCGGCCACCGCGACGATGCGCGCCATCGCGCAGCGCCTGCTGCAGTCGCGCACGATGCTGTGGGTGTGCATCGGCGGCGCGGCGCAGCTGGTCGTGGTCTCGGCCGTGTGGTCGTGGCTGCCGAGCTGGCTCAACCGCGTGCACGGCATCGAGCCAGCGCGCGCCGCGGTGATGGCCGCCGGCGTGGTGCTGTGCGGCGCGGTCGGCAGCGTGCTGTGGGGCGCCGTGGTGGACCGCGCCGGTGCCCGCCGGCCGCGCGCGAAGCTGCAGCTGCTGGCGACGCTGTGCCTGGTGTCGCTGGTGGTGCTGGTGGCGGCTTTCGGTCTGCCGAAGCTCGGCGTGCTGCTGACCGCCGGCCAGCAGTACGCACTGATCGCCGTCGGCGGCCTGCTGATGACCTGCAGCGTCGGCCCGGTGTCGGCCATCGTCATCGACGTCGTGCATCCCGGCGTGCGGGCCACCGGCGCCTCGGTGCTGGCGCTGTTCCAGAACCTGTTCGGCCTGGCCGCCGGTCCGTTCATCGCCGGCCTGCTGTCCGACCGCTTCGACCTGAACACCGCGCTCGCCGTGATGCCGGCCTTCAGCGTGCTGGCCGCCGGGGCCTTCTGGCGGGGCACGGCGACCTATGAAGGCGACCTGCGCCGCTGCGCGGACGCCACGGCCGAGACCGCCGCCGCGCTCGACGCATGCGCCGCTGCGCCGGCTTCCCCGCTGCCGCAGCGTGCGGCCGCCTGACGTCTCATTCCAACGGAGTCCATCATGCTCGGACAGATGATGCAGCAGCCGCTGCTGATCTCCAGCCTGCTCACCCATGCTGAACGCCACCATGGCGACCGCGAGATCGTCTCGCGCCGCGTCGAGGGCGACCTCCACCGCTGCACCTACCGCGACCTGGGCCGCCGCGCCCGCCGGATGGCCAATGCGCTGAAGGCGCTGGGCATCGGCTTCGGCGACCGCGTGGCGACCTTGGCCTGGAACGGCTACCGCCACCTCGAGCTGTACTACGCGGTGTCCGGCTCGGGCGCGGTGCTGCACACGCTGAACCCGCGCCTGCACCCGGACCAGGTGGTGTGGATCGCCGACCATGCCGAGGACCAGGTGCTGTTCTTCGACCTGACCTTCCTGCCGCTGATCGAGGCCATCGCGCCGCGGGTGAAGACGATCCGGGCCTTCGTCGCGATGACCGACCGAGCGCGGCTGCCGGCGCAGTCGGCCATCCCGAACCTGCTGTGCTATGAGGACCTCGTCGACGCGCAGCACGATGACTTCACCTGGCCCGAGTTCGACGAGCAGAGTGCGTCGTCGCTGTGCTACACGTCCGGCACCACGGGCCACCCGAAAGGCGTGCTGTACAGCCACCGCTCGACGCTGCTGCACACCTTCGCCGCGGCGCTGCCGGACGGCCTCAGCTGCTCGGCGCGCGACACCGTGCTGCCGGTGGTGCCGATGTTCCACGTCAACGCCTGGGGCCTGCCGTACATCGCCTGCATGGTCGGCGCCAAACTGGTGTTCCCGGGGCCCTTCCTCGACGGCCGCAACCTGCACGAGCTGTTCGAGACCGAGGGCGTGACGATGAGCGCCGGCGTGCCGACGGTGTGGCAGGGGCTGCTGGCGCACGTCGAGGCCAACAACCTGCAGTTCACGACGATGCGCCGCACCATCATCGGCGGATCGGCCTGCCCGCCGTCGATGATGCGCGCCTTCCAGGAGCGCTACGCCGTCGAGGTACTGCATGCCTGGGGCATGACCGAGCTGAGCCCGCTGGGCACCGCCTGCACCCTGAAGCCCAGGCAGCTCGCGCTGCCGGACGACGAGCGCCTGGCCGTGCAGTCCAAGCAGGGCCGCGTGGTATTCGGCGTCGACATGAAGATCGTCGGCGACGATGGCCGCGAGCTGCCGCACGACGGCCAGGCCTCGGGCGAGCTGATGGTGCGCGGGCCGTGGGTGGTGTCGCGCTACTTCAAGGGCGAGGGCGGCGACCCGCTGGCGCATGCGGACGGCAAGGGCTGGTTCCCGACCGGCGACGTCGCGACCATCGATCCCGACGGGTTCATGCAGATCACCGACCGCGCGAAGGACGTCATCAAGTCCGGCGGCGAGTGGATCGGCTCGATCGACCTGGAGAACATCGCGCTGGCCCATCCCGGCGTCGCGCAGGCCGCGTGCATCGCCGCGAAGCACACGAAGTGGGACGAACGGCCGCTGCTGGTGGTGGTGAAGAAGCCCGACGCCCAGCTGACACGGCAGGACCTGCTGCGTTTCTACGAGGGCAAGATCGCCAAGTGGTGGACCCCGGACGACGTGGTCTTCGTCGAGTCGATCCCGCTCGGCGCCACCGGCAAGGTGCAGAAGAACCGGCTGCGCGAGCAGTTCGGCGAGCACCTGCTGGCGACGGCCTGACGCTGGTGCGGCGATCGCCTTCGCCCCCTCTTCGGCAGGGGGGTCGGGGCGGCCGTTGCGCGTACGCTGGCAACCCATGAAGACAGCCCCCAGCGCCACCCTCGATCCCGGCGCCTGGCGCGTGCGCGGCCAGACGCTGTTCCCCGGCGTGCTCGCCAGCATCGTCGTCGCCGCGGCGGCCACCTTCCTGTCGCAGCACTACGGCGCGCCGGTGATGCTGTTCGCGCTGCTGCTCGGGCTGGCGATGAACTTCCTGTCGCAGTCGCCAGCGGCCCTGCGGGCCGGTCCGCTCGAGGAGGACCAGCCGCCCCGGGGCGGCCCGGCGGCGGCCGACGCGCCCTGTGCCGCCGGCATCGAGTTCACCGCCCGCACCGTGCTGCGGATCGGCGTCGCGTTGCTGGGCCTGCGCATCACGCTGGCGCAGATCGCCGAGCTGGGCGTGACGCCGGTGAGCATCGTGCTCGTCTCGGTCGTGCTGACGATCGGGCTGTCGATGCTGGCCGCGCGCGCGCTCGGCTTCAACACGCTGTTCGGGCTGCTCAGCGGCGGTGCCACCGCGATCTGCGGCGCCAGCGCGGCGATGGCGCTGGCCGCCGCGCTGCCCGCCCATCCGCAGAAGGAGCGCGCGACGCTGTTCACCGTGGTGGGCGTGTCGGCGCTGTCGACGCTGGCGATGATCGTCTACCCGATGGTCGTGCGCGCCTTCGGCCTGGACGAGCGCGCGGCCGGCGTGTTCCTCGGCGGCACCATCCATGACGTCGCGCAGGTGGTCGGCGCGGGCTACAGCCTGTCGCACCAGACCGGCGACGTCGCCACCTTCGTCAAGCTGATGCGGGTGGCGATGCTGCTGCCGGTGATCGTCTTCGCGGTGCTGCTGACGCAGCGGCAGAGCCCGGCCGACGCTGCCGGCAATGCGGCTGCCGCCGGCCCGCGACCGCCGCTGCTGCCGGGCTTCGTCGTCGGCTTCGCGGTGCTGGTCGGCGTGGCCAGCACCGGCTGGCTGCCGCCGGCGGTCACCGCGTTCGGCAACGACGTCTCGCGCTGGTGCCTCGTGGCCGCCATCGCCGCGATCGGCATGAAGACCCAGTTGAAGGACCTGGCGACCGTCGGCTTCAAGCCGGTGGCGCTGATGCTCGGCGAGACGGTGTTTCTCGCCCTGCTCGTGCTGGCGCTCGTGCGCTGGCTGCCGTGATCCCCTCCTTTCCCGCCAGGAAGGCTTGCATGAACCCCAATGACTCCGTCCGCACCCGGCGCCGGCTGGCCTTCGCCGCCGCGCTGGCCACCGCCTGCAGCACGCTGCTGCCGCTGCCCGCCGCGGCACAGAGCCCGAAGTGGCCCGACAAGCCGGTGCGCCTGCTCGTCGCCGGCCCGCCCGGCGGCTCGGCCGACATCCTGGCGCGGCTGCTGGCCGACCACCTGGCCCGGGACATCGGCCAGCCGGTGATCGTCGAGCCCAAGCCCGGCGCCGGCGGCATCCTGGCCGTCAACGAGCTGAGCCAGTCGCCACGCGACGGCCACACGCTGCTGGTGGCGGTGAACTCGCTCGTCAGCGAGATCCCGCACATCGTGAAGAGCAAGCTCGACATGGCGAAGGAGCTCGTGCCCTTGGCTGAGCTGGCACGCGGTGGCCTGGTGCTGGTGGGCCACCCCGCGGTGCCGGCGAAGACGCTGCCCGAGCTGATCGCCTACGCGAAGACGAAACCCGGGCAGCTGAACGTGGCGTCGTACACCGCCGGCACGCTGTCGCACCTGATCGGCCTGCAGCTGAACAAGGCCGCGCAGATCGAGCTGGTGCACGTCGGCTACAAGGGCTCGACGCCGGCGCTGCAGGACGTGATGGGCGGCCACGTGCCGCTGATGTTCGACGGCGTCGCCACCTCGCTGCCGCTGCTCAAGGGCGGCCGCATCAAGGCCTTCGCCGTCAGCACGCCGAAGCGGCTGGCGCTGCTGCCGGACGTGCCGACCTTCGCCGAGCTGGGCTATCCGCAGCTGGAGGCGGTGGCCTGGATGGGCCTGTGGAGCAAGCCGGACGTGCCCGCCGCGCTGCAGCAGCGGGTGCGCGAGGCGACGCTGAAGGCGCTGGCGCAGCCGGGCGTGAAGGAGCGGCTCGCGGAGGTGGGCTTCGAGCCGGGCCAGCCGCGCAGCGTCGACGAGATGGGCAAGGCGCTGCGCGCGGACTACGAGCGGGTGGGCGCCTTGTTGAAGTCGATCGACTTCAAGCCGGAGTAGCCGCTCAGCCCGTGAACCGGTAGTAGTTGAAGTTGTCCTTGCCCACCTTGTGCACGGTGCGGCGCTGGATGCGGCCCCAGTCGGTATTGCCGTCGATGGTGGTCAGGGCCGGCGCGGCGCCGGTGCCGATCTCCTCGATCAGGAAGTGGTGGTTCTGCGTGGCGACGCAGCCGATGTCGGCCGGCTTCATGTTGGCGACGAACTGCGGGCTCCAGCTCGACATCTTGATCGGCCCCACCGGCCCGCCGATGCCGAGGTCCCAGCGCACCAGCGCGCCGGCCTTGCGGTAGCAGTAGACGGCGAAGATGCCGCACCAGCTCTTCTCCTGGCTGGTCAGGCCGATCCACGGCTTCCAGTGCCAGTCGCCGGTGCCGCCCTTGCGGAAGTTGGCCTCGGTCAGCGACACGTCCGCGGCGAAGCGGAACATCTCGATCAGGAAGTCGAGGCCACGCGGCCGGCCGGCGACGCGCTGCGAGAAGTCCACCGCGCCGAGGTGCTGGTTGGCGATGGTGAGCACCAGCGGGCGCAGCACGTCGAAGCCGCTGGCGGGCAGGCCGGGCAGCGGCGGCACGCCACCCTGGGCCACCTGCTGCAGCAGCTTCAGCAGCATCTCCCAGGTCATCGGGCCGACGACGCCGTCCGGCGCGAGCCGGTTGGCCTGCTGGAACTCGACGACCCGGCTGCGGGTCTTGGCGCCGAACTGGCCGTCCGGCACCAGCCTGGCGAGCTGGCTGGCCAGCTTGTTCAGGCCTTCCTGAAGCTGGGTGACGGCCGGACCCATGGAGCCGAACATGAGGGTGGCGGGCATGGACACCTCCTGGCTGGGAACGCGATGCACACGATGCTAGGCGGCGTCCGTATCACCCTCGTATCAGGGCTGTTTCATTCACTGTGCGAGCGCGCGGGCCGGTGCGAGGGCAGGACTTTGGACCCGCTGATTCCCCGGCTTGTGGTACTTCGGCAGGACCGTACGCCGTGCCATGCTCGACGGCATCGCACTTGGGAGAGGTCTTGATGCACGACGTGCTGATCCTGCTGTCGCTGTTCGTCATCGACAGCCTGGCCATCGTCAGCCCGGGTCCGAACATCCTGCTGGTCGTGCATGCGGCGGCCGAGCAGGACCGGCGCGGCGCGCTGCTGATCGCGCTGGGCCTGGCGGCCGCCGGCGCGCTGTGGGCGCTGATCGCCGTCAGCGGCCTGACGACGATCTTCGAGGTGCTGCCGTCGCTGCAGACGGCCATCCGCATCGCCGGCGCGGCCTACCTGCTCTACATCGCGGTGCGCCTGTGGCGCTCGCACAGCGGGCCGCCTTCAGAGGTCGCCACGGCGCCGGCGCCGCCGCGGCCGGCCCGCAAGGCGTTGCTGCAAGGGCTCTTGACCAGCCTGCTGAACCCCAAGTCGCTGGCCTACTTCGCCAGCATCTTCGTGCTGCTGGTGCCGGCCGATGCGAGCCCGTCGCTGCGCATCGCGGCGGTGGTGCTGGTGTTCGTCGATGCGCTGCTGTGGTACGGCCTGGCCGCGTGGCTGTTCTCGACGCCGCGCGTGATCCGCGGTTACCTGGCGCTGCGGCGGCCGATCGACCGCGCTTGCGCCACCCTGATGGCGGCGTTCGGCGTCAAGCTGATGTTGTGAGCTTCGCGAGCGCGCGGATGCCGGCGGCGACCTGCTCGTCGCCGATCAGCCCGAGCCCGAAGGTCAGCCCGTTGTAGCGCGGGCGGCGCCGGCCGCTGCGGTCGAGCGGCTCGACCGCGATGCCCGCGGCCGCGGCGCGCTGCGCGATGATCCCGGCCTCGAGCGGGGGCGCCAGCATCGCGCTCACATGCAGCCCGGCCGCCGACGGCAGCGGCATCAGCAGGCCGCCGGCGTGCTGCTCGATCGCGCGCAGCAGGCTGTCGCGCCGCGCCTCGTAGACGCGCCGCATGCGGCGCACGTGGCGCCCGAGATGCCCTTCGCGGATGAAGGCCGCCAGCGTCAGCTGGCTCAGCAGGGCGGGCGCACCCTGGGTGGCGTGCAGGATCGCGGCCAGGCGCTCGCGCGCCCAGGCCGGCGCCACGACGAAGCCGACGCGCAGCGCCGGAAACAGCACCTTCGAGAAGGTGCCGACGTAGAACACCGCGCCGCGGTCGTCGAGCGAATGCAGCGCATCGAGCGGGCGCCCGCCGAAGCGGAACTCGCCGTCGTAGTCGTCCTCGATGATGGCCGCACGATGCTGCCGCGCGAACGCGAGCAGCTGCGTGCGGCGACCCAGCGACATCGCGGTGCCGACCGGGAACTGGTGCGACGGCGTCACGCAGACCACCGTTGCCGACGCCGGCAGGCGGTCGATGCGCAGCCCCTCGTCGTCGAGCGGCGTGCGGTGCAGCCGGGCGCCGCGGAAGGCCATCGCCGCCTGCAGCGGCGGGTAGCCCGGGTCCTCGACGGCGACCACGGTCTGCTGCGGCAGCACCAGCAGGTCGGCCAGCAGCGAGAACGCGTGCTGCGCGCCGGAGGTGATCACCACGTCGTCGGCACCGCAGGCCACCGCCCGCGACGCCGAGACATGGGCGGCGATCGCTTCGCGCAGCGCGGGCTCGCCGGCGGGGTCGGTGTAGGCCCTCGGCGTGCGCGCGAAGTCGCGCTGCGCGCGAACGCCGAGGCGGCGCCACACGTCCCACGGCAGCTGCGAGTGGTCCGGCAGGCCGACGCGGAAATCGAAGCGCGGCCCGGCGGACATCGCTTCGCCCGCCCACGGCGCGACCGCGCGCCAGGCTTGCGGCAGCGCGCCCAGCGACGGACTGCGCCCGGGGTCCCCCGCCGCCCGCGGCGCCGGCGTGCGTGGCGCCACGAAGGTGCCCGCACGCCGGCGCGACACCAGGTAACCCTCGCTGGTCAGGTGCTCGTAGGCGGCGACCACCGTGTTGCGGGACACGCCGAGCGATGCCGCGAGCTCGCGCGTGGTGGGCAGCCGCACGTCGCCGGCCAGGCGGCCGTCGAGGATCGCGGCGCGGATCTGCCGATGCAGCGCGGCGATGCGGCCGCGCGAGCCGGCTGCGGGCACGTCGATGTGGAGCGCCATGCGATGCTGGTCTGGTTGATCGGGTGCATTGTGTGCTTTCAGCGGGGCCACGAGGCGGCCGACGTGGCTCTTCGCCGCGGCGGAAGCGGCCTGCCGCACGATGCCCATCGAGCGGGCGACGAACGGGCCGGCGGAGCTATGGGGCGGGGTGGTTCAGCGCCGAGGGCGGGTTTGGCCACCAGGGGTCGGCCGTGCCGTCGCCGAAGCGCGAGGCCAGCGCGTCGAGCAGCACGCGTACCTTGGGTGATACGAAGCGGCGGTGCGGATAGACCGCGAACACGCCGAAGGCCGGCAATGTCCAGTCGGTCAGCAGCGGCTCGACCACGCCGTCGGCCAGGTCCGGCGCGACGAGGAAGCTCGGCACCACCGCGAGCCCGAGGCCGCGGCGCAGCGCGATGCGGATCGCGTCGCCGTCGTTGCACAGCAAGGTCGGCGTGAAGTGCACGCGGCGTTCCTCGCCGTCGCGGCGGAACGGCAGCTCGAGCATCGGCCGCGGCTCGGTGAAGACGAGGAAACGGTGCGCCGACAGTTCGTCCGGATGCGCGGGCCGGCCCTGCGCGCGCAGGTAGGCCGCGGCGCCGAACACCGCCAGGCGCGTGCGCGCGATCTGCCGCGCGACGTAGCGGCCGTCCAGCGCATGCGCCGCGCGCACCGCGAGGTCCACGCCCTCCTCGACGAGGTCGACCACGCGGTTCGACAGGCGCAGGTCGACGATCAGCGCGGGATTGGCCGCCATCACGTCGGCGACCACCGGCATCAGGCTCTCGCGGAAGTCCAGCGGGGCCGTCACGCGCAGCGTGCCGGCGGGCTGTCGGGCGAGTTCCGCCAGCGATGCATCGGCGTCTTCGAGCGCCTGCAGCGCCTCGATGCAGCGTTCGAGGTAGATGCGGCCGGCCTCGGTGAGCGCGACGCGGCGCGTCGTGCGGTCGAGCAGCCGCGTGCCGACGGCGGCTTCGAGCGCGCTCACCGCTTTCGTGACGGCGGCGGCGGACAGCTGCATCTCGCGCGCGGCGGCCGCGAAGCCCAGGTGCTGGGCGACACGGACGAACACCTGCATCGAGTGCACCCGGTCCATCGCGGCATCGTGCCATTCTTTCCCGCGCGGAAACAGCCCATTTCGCCTGTGACGGATTCCCGGCGCGGCGCGCCGCGCCTAGCCTGTGCGCGCCGGTTTGCAAGGAGCTGCCATGAACTGGGATGCCATCGTCGTCGGCGCGCGCTGCGCCGGCGCCCCCACCGCGATGCTGCTCGCGCGCCTCGGATGGCGCGTGCTGCTGGTCGATCGTGCGAGCTTCCCGAGCGACACCATCTCGACGCACGTGATCCATCCGCGTGGTGTCGCGGCGCTGGCGCGCTGGGGCCTGCGCGACGCGCTCGCCGCCAGCGGGTGCCCGCCGATCGCCACGTACGCCTTCGACTTCGGCCCGGTGACGATCGAAGGCACGCCGGGCACCGATGCATCGCCGGTGGCCTTCTGTGCGCGCCGCACCGTGCTCGACAAGCTGCTCGTCGACGCCGCCGTCGCGGCCGGCGCGACGCTGCGCGAGGGCTTCACCGTCGACGCGCTGCTGTGGCAGGACGGCCGCGTGGTCGGCGTGCGCGGCCACGAATCTCAGGGGGCTGAAGTCAGCGAGACCGCGCGCATCGTCATCGGCGCCGACGGCCGCCACTCGGTCATCGCCGCCCAGGTCGAGGCGCCGCGGTACAACGAGCGCCCGCCGCTGCTGTGCGGCTACTACGCCTACTGGAGCGGCCTGCCGATGCGCGGCCGCTTCGAGACGACGATCCGCCCGCAGCGCGGTTTTGCCGCCGCGCCGACGCACGACGGGCAGACACTGGTCATCGCCGGCTGGCCGCGCGCGGAGTTCGAGGCGAACAAGGCCGACCTGGAACGCCACTACCTCGCGACGCTGGCGCTGTCGCCGGCATTCGCCGCACGGCTTGGCGGCGCGCGCCGCGAGAGCCGCATCGCCGGTGCCTCGGTCGAGAACTTCTTCCGCCGGCCCTGGGGTCCGGGCTGGGTGCTGGTCGGCGACGCCGGCTACACCAAGGACCCGATCACCGCCCAGGGCATCAGCGACGCCTTCGTCGACGCCGAGCGCGTGGCCGCGGCGTTGGACGAGGCCCTCGCGGGTCGCCGCGACGTCGACGAGGCGATGGCCGCGTCCACCGCGCAGCGCGACGAGTCATCGCTGCCGATGTACGAGATGACCTGCGAGCTCGCGACGCTGGCACCGCCGCCGCCGCCGATGCAGGCGCTGCTCGGCGCGATCGCCGGCCAGCGCGAGGCGATGGACGGCTTCGTGCGCATGAACGCCGGCACGATCCCGCCGGCGGCCTTCTTCGGGGCGGTGGCGACGGCGGGGGCGGTACCGGCGTAGGCCCGACCCCGGCGTGCGCCGTGGGCCCGCATGCGGCGCGGGGAACGCCGGTGGAACGCGGCCCTCTGCACAGTGCGCTGCACGGACAGGACGTCCGTCCACGTTGGAGCCACCATGCATATCGCCGCTCGCCCCCTCTCGCTGCTCATCGCGCTCGCTCTGGTCTCGTTCGCGCTCGGGGCCGTCACCACGTCGACCTTGTCCACCGCGCCGGCGACGCCGAGGGCCGTGGCGCCGGCCTTCCCGTCCGGCAACGCCGACCCGTCGCTGCCATCGGCCTCGACGGTCGGATTGCCGACAGGCGAGCCGACCGCCGCGCCGACGTTCTGAAACCGGTCGCACCGCCGTTCGGACAACGGCGTTGGTATCCTGCCAGCCGATGTCCGAGGAGCAGCGGCAACTCGAAGCCGCGCTGGTGGCGCTCGAGGCGCAGCGCGCGGCCCTGGGTGAGCTCGCGGTGGAGACGATGCGGGCCGCGCTGCGCGCCAGGCTCGCCGCCCTGACGGCCACTGCGGCCGCGCCGGCCGAGCCCGCGCAGACGCTCAAGCAGGTCTCGATCCTCTTCCTCGACGTGGTGGGCTCCACCACGCTGAGCCAGCGCCTGGACCCCGAGGCGATCAGCACGGTGATGGACGACGCGCTGGCTCGCGCCACCGCCGTCGTCCGGGGCCACCGCGGCAAGGTGCTGCAGTACGCGGGCGACAACCTGCTCGCCGCCTTCGGCGCCGACGGCGCCAGCGAAGACGACGCGGAGCGCGCGGTGCATTGCGGGCTGGCGCTGCTCGAACTGGGCCGTTTGCTCGGCTCGGAAGTGCAGGCGCGCCACGGTCACGCCGGCTTCGATGTGCGCGTGGGCATCCACACCGGCGGCGTGCTGCTCGGCGGCGGGGTCGATGCCGAAGGCACGATCCGAGGCATCGCGGTCAACATCGCCGCGCGCATGGAGCAGACCGCGCCGGCCGGGGCCTTGCGCATCAGCCACGACACCTTCGACCAGGTACGCGGCATGTTCGACGTCGACGCCCAGGCGCCGCTGGCGATCAAGGGCCTGGACGCACCGATGACGAGTTATCTGGTGCGGCAAGCCAGGCCGCGCCAGTACCGGATCCGCGCACGCGGCATCGAGGGCGTGGTCACGAAGATGATCGGCCGCGACGCCGAGCTCGCGCAGTTGCAGGCCGCCTTCGGGCGCCTGTTCGAGCAGCGCCGGCTCGCCGCCGTCACGGTCGTCGCCGACGCCGGCGTCGGCAAGAGCCGTCTGCTGCACGAGTTCGAGGCCTGGAGCGAGACCCGCCCCGAACGCTTTCTGCGCCTGCGCGGCCGCGCCACCCCGTCCACCGGCACCCAGGCCTATGGCCTGCTGCGCGACATCGTCGCCCGGCGCTTCCAGATTGCCGACGACGACAGTGTCGAAGCGGCGAGAAGGAAGATGGAAGACGGCATCGTGCCGCTCTTCGTGCACGACGATGGCCCCGACCTCGCCGAGGCCCACGCCCATCTGCTGGGCCACCTGATCGGCATCGAGTGGCGCGACAGCCGCCACCTCCGCGGCATCCTCGACGATCCCCGGCAGATCCGGAACCGTGCCTTCCACGCCGCGGCACAGTTGTTCCGCCGCATCGCCTCCGGCGACGCAAGCCCGGTCCTGCTGCAGGTCGAAGACCTGCACTGGGCCGATGGCGAAAGCCTGGACTTCCTGGACCACCTGGTCGAGGTCGACCGCGACGTGCCGCTGCTGGTGCTGGCGTTCACGCGGCCGACGCTCTTCGAGCGCGGGGCCGGCTGGCGCATCGCCGACGGGGTGCACCAGCGCATCGACCTGCATCCGCTCGGCAAGGACATGAGCCGGCTGCTGGCCGACGAGCTGTTGCAGAAGCTGCCCCGGATCCCGGCCGCATTGCGCGAGCTGCTCACCAGCAGCGCCGAGGGCAACCCGTTCTACATGGAGGAGCTGGTCAGGATGCTGATCGACCAGGGCGCCATCGAGACCGGCGGCCCGCAGCGGCCCTGGAAGGTCGACGCCGATCGGCTGCTGGTGACCCATGTGCCGCCCACGCTCACCGGCGTGCTGCAGACGCGGCTCGACGGGCTGCCGGCGCCGGAGAAACGCGCCTTGCAGCAGGCCAGCGTCGTCGGCGCGGTGTTCTGGGACCAGGCGCTCGCCGCCATCGAGGCCGAGGCGACCGGGCAGCTGCCCGCGCTCGTGCGGCGCGAGCTGACGCTGCCGCGCGCCGATGCAGCGCTCGACGGTCTGCGCGAGTACGCCTTCCGCCATCAGGTGCTGCACCAGGTCACCTACGACACCGTGCTCAAGCGCCACAAGCGCGACGGCCACGCCCGGGTGGCGCAGTGGCTGGCAAACCTGACCGCGCAGGGCGGCCTGCGCTCGGGCGACCTGCTGGGTCTGGCGGCCGAACATTTCGAGCAGGCGGAAGACGGGCCGAACGCCGCCGAGTTCCACGCCCGTGCGGCCGAGCACGCCGGGCAGCGATTCGCGCACGACCGCGTGCTGGCGCACGTGGGCCGGGCGCTGGTGCAGCTGGGGGAACCCGGGCCCGCCCTGCAGCGGGCCGAGGCCGAACTGCGCTGGCGCCTGCTGGGCGTGCGCGAGGCAACGCTCTTCCTGCAGGCCCGCCGCGACGAGCAGACGGCCGATCTGGACGCGCTGGACCGCCTGGCGGACGTGCTGGACGACGACCGGCGGCGCGCCGAGGTGGCGCGGCGCCGCTGCAACCGTGCGGCGCGCATGGCCGACTGGGCGGCGCAGGTGCTCGCGGCCCGGCACGGCATGGCCTGCGCCGAGCGGGCCGGCGATGACGACCTGCGGCTGCGAATGCTCAACGGCCTGGCTTCGGCGCGGGTGCTCCAGGGCGACGTCGCCGACGGCCGCGCCATCGCGCTGCGCGGCCTGGGCGAAGCGCGCCGGCTTGCCCTGCGGGGGGTCGAGGGCAAGCTGCTCAGCACGCTGGCGATGGTCGCCGGCCAGCAGGGCGATGCGCCGGGCGCGCACGACCTCACCCGGCAGACCGTGCAGATCAACCGGGAGACCGGCGATCGCGTCAACGAGGCCATCGGGCTGTCGAACCTGGGCATGGGCTGGCTGCGGCTGGGCGACATGGCGCAGGCGCGGTCGGAACTGGAGGCGGCACTGCAGCTGGCGCGCGCCAACGGCGACCGCGCCATCGAAGCCACGGCGCTCGGCCATCTGTCGGCACTGGCGCTGTGGCAAGGCCACGAGGCGGAGGCCTTGGCGCTGGCCCGGCAGGCGCTGGACCTCGCGCACGCATCGAAGGCGCGCAGCACCGCGGTGACGGCGGCGCTGCGGCTGGGCGACGCCGAAGCGGCGCTGGGCCGGCGCGCCGAAGCGCGACAGGCCTATGCGCAGGCGCACGCACTGGCAGGCGAGATCGGCGATCCGAGCCTGCACGACGCCGGCGCCGGCCTGGCGCGCGTGGCGCTGGCCGACGGCGACGGCGCCGCTGCGCAGGCCATGCTGCAGCCGCTGCTGGACGACGCCGACGCCGGCAGCACGTTGGTGGAACGCAGCGGCGAGCCGCGCCTGATCGAGCTCACTTGCCATCGGGTGCTGGCGTGTACCAGCGCCCCGCGCGCCCAGGCCTGGCTGCAGCGCGCGAACACCGCGCTGATGGCGCAGGCCGACGCCATCGAACGATGGGGCGGCGCCGCGCTGCGCCAGGCCTTCCTGCAGAACATTCCCTGGCACCGCGAGATCGTCGCGGCATGGGGCCGCCTCCATGCCGCGCGCAGGGAGCGCGACAGCAGCTAGATGCCACCCCTGGTCTTCATCGGCTAGTGGCGGGAGGACACGGGCCTGGTCGTCCGGCACGTCGATTGCTCGCCGTTTCGGATTGCAAGCAGGAGAACACCGGATGCGTGCGACTCGGGCGGCCCCCTTCCTCTTCAAGACGGCCTGCGTGGCTGGCCTGGTGGCCCTGGCCTACTTCGCCAAAGGGCCGGCCAGGGCGCAGGCCCGGTCCGCCCACACGCTGACATCGCACGACGGCACGCGCCTCGCCTACGACAAGCGGGGCCGAGGCCCGGCGCTCATCCTGGTCGGCGGTGCCTTGTCCGACCGCTCCGGCGCTGTCGAGCTCGCGCAGCTACTGGCCACCCGGTACACGGTCTACAGCTATGACCGCCGCGGCCGCGGCGGCAGCACCGACACCCCGCCCTACGTGGTGCAGCGTGAGATCGAGGACCTCGAGGCGCTGATCGACGCTGCCGGTGGCTCGGCCTATGTCTACGGCAAGTCCTCGGGCGCGGCGCTGGCACTGCAGGCCGCGTCGGCGCTGGGCGGCAAGGTCAGGAAGCTGGCGCTCTACGAGGCACCCTACAGCGAGGCCGATGGCGCGGCCACCGAGTGGCAGGCGTTCCGGGCCCGGCTCGACACCTTGCTCGCCGCCGACCGCCGGGCCGAGGCCATCGCGGCCTTCATGAAGTTCGTGGGCGCGCCCGACGAGGCGGTTGCGAAGCTGAAGGCTTCGCCCGCCTGGGCCGGGATGATGGCGATGGCGCCGACACTGGCCTACGACAATGCCGTGCTGGGCGACGATCGGTCGGTGCCGGTGGCGATCGCCGGACAGGTCCGGGCGCCCACGCTGGTGATGGACGGCGGCGCCAGCGTCGGGCCGATGCCGTTCATGCGCCGGACAGCCGACAGGATCGCCGCGGCCATTCCGGGCGCCCGGCGCCAGGTGATCACCGGGCAGGCGCATGACGTCAGTGCGAAGGCGCTGGCGCCCGCGCTGTTCCAGTTCTTCGGCCACTGAGTCGCCGCGCACCGAATCGCCGCTGAAGCGCCGGGCCGGCGGCACCGCGACAACTCAGGTCGCCGCGGCCGCGATCGCGCCCGCCTGGCGTCCCGGCTTCGCCTGCGGCATCAACACCGCCGACAGCGCCGGGATCAGCACCACCGCGCCCACCATGTTCCACAGGAACATGAACGCCAGCAGGATGCCCATGTCGGCCTGGAACTTGATGGGCGAGAGCGCCCAGGTCAGCACGCCGGCGGCCAGCGTGATGCCCACCAGCGCGACGACCTTGCCGGTGAACTTCAGCGCCTGCGCATAGGCCTCGCGCAGCGGCACGCCCTGGCGCTGCTGCGTGAGCTGCACGCTCAGCAGGTACAGCGCGTAGTCGACGCCGATGCCGACGCCCAGCGCCACCACCGGCAGCGTGGCCACCTTGACGCCGATGCCCAAGGCGACCATCAGCGCCTCGCACAGCACCGACGTGACGACCAGCGGCACCACGGCGATGACCACCGCGCGCCAGCTGCGGAAGGTGATGAAGGCCAGCACGATCACCGCGGCATACACCCACAGCAGCATCTGCGTCCAGGCCTGGCGCACGACGATGTTGGTGGCGGCCTCGATGCCGGCCGAGCCGGCGGCCAGCAGGAACTGGCGTTCCGGCGTCGAATGCGCGGCGGCGAAGTCGGCGCTGGCGGCGACCACGCGGTCCAGCGTCTCGGCGCGGTGGTCGGCCAGGTAGGCGATCACCGGCATCACCGAGCACTCGGTGTTGAAGAGGTCGGGGTTGTTGACGCTGGCCTGCTGCGCGCCGTAGTTCAGCACGTCCTGATTGCGCGCGATGGTCAGCCACTTCGGGCTGCCTTCGTTGCTGCCGGCGGTGATCTGGCGCACCGCGTTGGTCAGCGCCACGGTGGTCTGCACGCCCGCCACCTGCTGCAGCGCCCAGGCCAGGCGATCGGTCTCGATCAGCGTGGCGTACTGCAGGCAGCCTTCCTTCGGCGTCTTCACGATCACCGCGAAGGTGTCGGACGACAACGCATAGCTCGCATTGATGAACTGGTTGTCGCGGTTGTAGCGCGAGTCGGCGCGCAGCTCGGGCGCGCCGGGGTCGAGGTCGCCGATGGCCAGGCGCTGGCTGGTGATCACACCGAAGGCGGTGAGGCCGATGGCCGCGGCGATGGCGGCCCACGCGAAGCGCGGCTCGGTAAAGCGCTCGAGGCCGCGCCACACGCGCTGCAGGAATGCGCCGCCGTTGGCGCCGCTCTCGGCACGCAATGCGCGCTCGGCCGCCTTGGCGCTGACGCCGACGTACGACAGCAGCACCGGCAGCAGGATCAGGTTGGTGACGATCAGCACCGCGACGCCCAGGCTCGCGGCCAGCGCCAGCTCGCGGATCACCGGGATGTCGATCAGCATCAGCACGCCGAAGCCCACCGCGTCGGCCAGCAGCGCCGTCAGCCCGGCGAGGAACAGGCGCCGGAAGGTCAGCCGCGCGGCCACCAGGCGATGCGCCCCGCGGCCGATGTCCTGCATGATGCCGTTCATCTTCTGCGCGCCGTGGCTGACGCCGATGGCGAAGACGAGGAAGGGCACGAGGATCGAATACGGGTCCAGCTCGAAGCCCAGCGCCGCGACGAGGCCCAGCTGCCAGGCCACCGCGACCAGCGAGCAGGCCAGCACCAGCGCGGTGCTGCGCAGGCAGCGGGTATAGGCCTGGATGATGAGCGCGGCCACCAGCGCCGCCAGCCCGAAGTACAGCGCCACCTGCTTCAGGCCCTCGATCAGGTCGCCCACCAGCTTCGCGAAGCCGACGACGTGCACGCTGACCTGGCCTTCGCCTTCGGCCTTCGTGCGGATCGCCTCGATCGCGCGCGACAGCGCGCGGTAGTCGATGCGCTGGCCGGTGCCCGGGTCCTGGTCGAGCAGCGGGACGACGAGCATGCTGGACCTGAAGTCCTTGCCCACCAGGCTGCCGACCAGGTTGGCGCGCGCGATGTTGCCGCGCAGGCGTTCGGTGGCGGCGGCCGAGCCGTCGTAGTTGTCCGGCATCACCGGGCCGCCGCGGAAGCCCTCTTCGGTCACCTCGGTCCAGCGCACGCCCGGCGCCCACAGCGACTTCACCCACGCGCGGTCGACGCCCGGCGTCAGGAACACCTCGTCGTGGATGCGCTTCAGCGTCTCCACGTACTTCGGCTGGTAGATGTCGCCCTCGCGCGCGGCGACCACGATGCGCAGCGAGTTGCCCAGGCCGCGCAGGTCGTCGCGGTGCTCCAGGAAGTTCTGGATGTACGGATGGCTGCGCGGGATCATCTTGTCGAAGCTGGCGTTCAGCGTCAGCCGCATCGCGGCGATCAGCGTCAGCACGATCGTCAGCATCGCGCACAGCCCCAGCACGAGGCGGCGGTGGTTGAACACCCCGCGCTCGAGCAGCGAGCCGGAGCGGGGGCCGAAGTCGGCCAGGGTCGGCGGCGCGGCCAGCGTGTCGCTGGCGGTGGGCGCATGCATGGGGAGTCCTTTCAGGCCGGAGGTGACGACCGGCCCATCAGGCCAGGGGCAGCGACTGCAGCCCGCGCGGGCCGGCCAGCACCAGCGCGCCGGGCACGGCGGCCACGGCGGCGGCGGGCAGCGGGCGCTGGTTGGCGACGGGCGCGAAGCTGGCGCCGTCGTCGGCGCTGACCAGCACATGGCCGGCCTGGCTGACCAGCACGAAGCGGCCGTGGGCATCGAGGGTCGCGGCGGGCAGGCCCACCTGCAGGCCGGTGGCCACGGCCTGCCAGCTGCGGCCGCCGTCGGTGGAGCGCAGCGCGCTGCCGCGCAGGCCGTGCACCAGCAGCGCACGCTCGTTGCCGACGATGCCGAACAGCGTGCCCTTGTACGGCAGCTCCACCGCCTTGAAGCGCTGGGCCTCGCGGTCCAGCTTCAGCAGCAGGCCCTGCTCGCCGGCGATCCACACGTCGGCGCCGATGCCGCGCACCGCGTACAGGTGCAGGCCCTTCGGGTTGTCGACGGAGGCCTTGGCGTCCTGCCAGCTCGCGCCGCCGTCGCTCGTGCGCTGGATGTCGCCGAACGCGCCGACGACGAAGCCGGTGCGCGCATCGGCGAACCAGCAATCGAGCCACGGGTTCTCGGGCGTGCCGGCGCGGCGGCCGTCGAGCAGTCGCTTCCAGCTGCGGCCGCCGTCGGCGCTGCCGATCACCAGGCCGTCGTGGCCGCAGGCGACGCCTTGCGTCGGCGTCGGGAAGTGCACGGCCACCAGGTCCGAGCTGGCCGGCACCTCGGCCTGCTGCCAGCTGCGACCGCCGTCGGCGCTGACCAGCACATGCCCGCGCTGGCCGACCGCGACCAGGCGGTCGCCCGCGCGGGCCAGGCCGTTGAGCAGGCTGCGTTCGGCCAGCGGGCTGCGCAGCGCTGGCGTGTCCAGCACGTCGCGCACGCCGCCGGCGAAGGCGCCGCCCGCGGCCAGCGCGGCGGGCAGGGCGAGCAGGCGGCGGCGGGTCAGGAGGGGCATGCGGACGCTCATGGGCACGCGTCTTTCAGGCGTCAGCGGATGCCGGCGCCGGCCAGCGCATCGGCCGACCATTCGCGGTCCGGCAGCGGCTTGGTGTGGCGCAGGCCGCCGGTCTCGGCGATGAAGCCGGTCAGCGAATAGACGCGCGACACCAGGTCGTAGTGGCCGAACATGTCGGTGTACGGCGCGGGCAGGTCGTAGCTGGGCGCCATGTAGGCGAAGCCGGTGCGGTAGAGCTGGCCGCGCGCGTCGTACTCGTCGCTGGCCAGCGCCGCCCACGAGTCCTCGTCGAGGTAGAAGGTGCGCTTGCCGTAGACATGGCGCTTGCCGTCCTTCAGCTTGGCTTCCACCACCCACACGCGGTGCAGCTCCCAGCGCACCAGGTCCGGGTTCAGGTGGTTGGGCTTGAGCAGCTCGTCCTGCTTCGCCTGGTACACCGCGGCATAGGTGTTGTAGGGCACCAGCATCTCCTTCTTGCCGATCAGCTTGAAGTCGAAGCGCTCCATCGAGCCGTTGAAGATGAAGGTGTCGTCGAAGGTCGTGGCGCCGGCGGTGCCGGGGTTCGGCGTGTCGTGCGACAGGTCCGGCGCCACCTTCACGCGGCGCTGGCCGGGCAGGTAGCTCCAGGCGCGGCGGTCCTTCGCGCCGATGTCCAGCGGGTCGACCAGCATCAGCGCCTCGCCGGCGCGGCGGGCCGGTCCGGTGTAGGTCAGCTTGATGCGCCAGAAGGTGTCGGCGCTGGTCTTCGTCGCGTCCCAGAACGGATATTCCTGCACGCTGATGCCTTCGGTGGCCAAGGTGGCGCGGCCGCTGGCATCGACGCTCAGGTTGCGGTACTTGGCCTCGTAGGCCTGGCCGTTGAAGCGCACCAGGTGGTTCCACATCGCCTCGTAGCCGTCCTTCGGGATCGGGAACGGAAAGCCGGCGTGCGCGCCTTCGATCGAGCGGCCGTCGTTCACCGTCTTCGCGCGCACGGCGTTCTTCGCGGTGTTGTCGGCGACGAACTTCGGGAATGCGACGCTGCGGTGCGTGGGGTACACGTCGACGCGGTAGCTCGGGTACTTCTGCAGCAGCGCCTTGGTGCCTTCGGTCAGCTTGTCGGCATGCGCGGCCATGGTCTTGGCGTCGATCTGAAGGCGCGGCTTGTCGGCGGCGAAGGGATTGGGCCGCACGCCGTCGCCGGCCTTGTAGCCGGCCGGCGCGGCGGTGAGGCCGCCGGTGTACGCGGGGATCGTGCCGTCCTTGTTGCCGGCCTTCTCGGCGCCGATGGCGGTCAGCGTGCTGCCGAGCGCCTTGGCCTCGTCGGCGCTGACGGCGGCGTGCGCCGTCGAGACGGCCATCGTCGCGGCGGCGATGGCCAGGAGGCGGTGAAGCTTGAATTGCCCGTTCATCGTCGTTCCTTAGAAGCTGGTCTTGAAGGTCAGGCTCACGAAGCCGCGGTCGCGCAGCAAGGTCGTGAAGCCGTTCTGCGTCGTCACGGCCGTGCCGTTGTCGCGGTAGCGGCCGACGTAGTCGATGTATTTCAGGTCGAAGCGGTACTTCTGCTGCACGTCGACACCCAGGCCGACGCTGTAGTTGCCGTTCTTCTCGTTGCCGCCGAACACGGTTGGTGCGTTGCCCTTCAGGCCGATGGCATACGTCAGCGGCATCGACAGGTCGACGCCCGGCAGCACCTGGAACCAGCTGGCGGTGAAGCCGGCGCCGATGCCGAGGTAGTGCTTCGTGATGCAGCCGTCCCACTTGTCGCGGCCCTTGCAGGGCGCGAAGCCTTCGGCGTAGAACAGGTTCTCGCCGCTGCGCACCTTGCGCCAGCCGGCGGCGACGAGTTCGACGTTCCAGTTCGCCGCGTCGAACATCGGCGTCTTGCCGATCACGCCCAGGCCGTTGACCAGCGCATGCCAGGTGTCGCCGCGCGGACCCTTGGTCTCGCCGCGGGCCGGCAGTCCCGGCGCGATGCCGAGCACTTGGGACGATAGCGGCGTATTGCGGCGCATCGACACTTCGGCGCCGACGCTGATGCCGGCGATGTTCTTCGCCAGGCTCAGTCCCAGCAGGTCGATGCGGTCGGCGTAGACCAGCGTGTAGCGGCTGTTGTTCGCCGGCGCGGCCTGCGTGATGAAGGTCTGCGGCAGCTTGTCGGCGAAGTTGCGGTAGTAGAGACCGACGGTGCCGTCGAGCCAGTCGGGGCTCCAGCGCGCGGACACGCCCCACTCGCCGCGCTGCTTCGGCTCCGAGGCCGCGCCGCGGTAGGCGAAGCCCAGCTGCGCATTGAGGAACTGGCGGTCGGGGCCGTTGAACGCGAAGTCCACCGGGCCGAGGTAGGTGCCGCCCTCGGGGTAGCGGAAGGGCTCCCATTCCAGCAGCGCCTGCGCGGCGATCGACAGGGTGTCGCTGACCTGCGCCTGCAGCGACAGCTGGCTCAGCGGCCGGAACAGTTCCTTGGCCTCGGTGCCGGGCGTCGCGAAACCCTTCTGCAGGTCGAGCGGGTTCTGTGCATAGGCCACGCTGTGCAGATTGCCGCCCAGCAGCAGCGATTCGCCCCAGTAGACGGTGTGGCGGCCGAGCTTGGCGCGCAGCGGCACGTCGCCCAGGTCGACGGCGCCGAAGACGAAGGCATCCATCAACTCGCCCGAGCCGCCGCGGTACAGGCGCTTGGTCGTCGACGAGTACTGCTTGCCGACGTAGCTGGGGATGTTGGCGAGCGGTGCGTTCGGGTTGCCGCGGCTGGCGCCGGAGTACGCGCCGTCATACCAGGCCGTCGCGCTGATGCGCAGGCCGTGCTGCTTCTTGTAGATCAGGTCGAGCTCGCTCAGCAGGTCGAAGCGCTGCGCGACCGCGTCGCCCTTGTCGAAGCGCCAGGTGCCTTCGTCGGACAGCGCCGAGTTGCCGATCTTCGGATCACGTTGTTCCACGCGCTGCGCGTAGTTCAGCCGCAGCGAGTTGTCCCAGCGCAGCGACAGGTCCGGGTGGCCGAGGTCGAACTCGAAGGCGTGTGCCGGCGCGAGGGCAAAGGCAGCGAGGGCCGCAGCGAGCGCGATGCGGCGGGGGGCGGCCAGGGAAGGGCAGGGCGTTCGGCGCATGGAGTCTCCGCTTGTTGTGCAGGGCACCGGCGCGTGGCGCAACGCAGCCGGTGGGGTGCGCAGACTCTAGGGAGGGGGGCGGGCCGGAAGCCCCCTCTCGGGCGGGGGGCCCGGGGGCTTGCGGCGTCGGCAGAAACCCGCAGGCGCAGGGCGGCGGCAGCGCCCTCGGCGCAGCCCCGCGGCCGCGCCGCGCCGGGACCTGTCCCGGACCTATCATCTGCGCCGAATGACAACGGAGACCCGTGAATGTTCAGCCACGTGATGGTCGGATCGAACGACATCGAGCGCTCGAAGCGCTTCTACGACGCGGTGCTCGGCGTGCTCGGCGCCGGCGAGCCGTACCGGAACCAGAACGCCACCGGGCAGACCCGGCTGTTCTACCGGCACGACGGGGTGAGCTTCTGCGTCAGCGAGCCGATCAACGGCGAATCGGCCACCGCCGCCAACGGCGGCACCATCGGCTTCAAGTGCAGCTCGCCCGAACAGGTGAAGCAGTTCCACGACACCGCCGTGGCGCATGGCGGCACGTCGATCGAGGACCCGCCGGGCCTGCGCGACGGCAACCTGGGCGGCCTGCACCTGGCCTACGTGCGCGACCCCGACGGCAACAAGCTCTGCGCGCTGCACCGGCCGAAGAAGGCCTGAACACGACGGGCCGTCCCCGCTGACGTGGACAATGCCGCCTCCCCCCGGCGCAGAGGCACCCCATGAGCTTGAAGAAGACCGACATGGTCAAGAACCTGGCCAAGAAGCTCGACGGCCGGATGAAGACCGCCGGGGTTCCGCAGCGGTTCGCACAAGGCTCGGCGAAGGTGGCGGCCAAGCGCGCCAGCGAACAGGCGCCGCCGGCGGTCAAGCTGGTGCCGGTGGCCTGCCGCTTGCCGGCCGACCTGCTCGGCCAAGTGCGCGAGCGCGCGGTCGGCCGCGAAGGCGGCATCAATGCGATCGTCGCCGAGGCGCTGGCGCAATGGCTGAAGGCCGACAAGGCCTGAGGCCCTCCAGGCGCTGCAAGTAGGCCGAGCGTCAGCCGGCCTTCGACACGATCCGGCGTGGCGCGCCGTCATTCAGCGCCGGAAACGTGAACTCCATCGCTCGGACTTTCTCCGCAACAGTCGGCGTATTCGCTTAAAATGATAAAACCGATGAAGTAGGAGCGCCCGCGTGAGAGAAACCATCCTTCGAGCCGTCGCGGCCGCCCTGGACGGGCTCGACGTGGGCTTCTGCGCCTTCGACACCGACGACTGCACGCTGGCCTGGAACGAGACCTTTCTCGATTTCTTTCCGGAGCACCGCGGTGCGGTGCACGTCGGCGAGCACTACGCGGACAACCTGCTGCGCTTCTATCTCGCACGGCTGAAGACCGACGAGCTGCCGCAGATCCAGCGCTACATCGACGAAGGCGTCAAGCGCCACCGGCTGCAGCGCCGGCCCTACGAGTTCGACCACCGCGGCGTCCGGGTGCGCGTGTCGTCGGTCGACATGGGGCCGTTCGGCCGGCTACGCGTGTGGCGCAAGGTGGGCGACGCGGCGTCGGCCAGCGTGGCCCCTGTCGGCGCGCCGCGCGCGCCGGTGTGGACGCCGCAGCCGCCCGACGCGGCGAAGGTGCTGGAACGCCTGCCCGACGGGGTGTTGATCGTCGACCCGGCCGACCAGGCGCTGTGGGCCAACGAAGCCTTCCTGAAGCTCTACGGTCTGGTCTCCCTCGGGCAGGCCCGCGGCCAGCCCTTCGAGGCCATCGTGCGCCATGCCTGGGGCGCCGAAGCCGACAGCGCGTTGTGCCGCACCACGCTGGAGACGCTGCGCGAGCACCAGCGTTTCTCCGGCGCGCCCTTCGAGCTGCCGCTGCCGGGCAACCGCTGGGTGCGCATCATCGAGCAGCGCTCGACCGAGGCCGACGGCCTGGGCAGCTTCGTGCACGTGGACATCACGGTGCTCAAGCGCCAGCAGCAGGCGCTGCACGAGACCCAGGCGCGGCTGGAAGCGCTGGCGACGCAGGATGCGCTGACCGGGCTGGCCAATCGCCGCCGCTTCGACGAGGCGCTGGACCTCGAGGTGCGGCGCGCGCAGCGCGAGGGCAGCGAGCTGGCGCTGCTGGTCATCGACCTTGACGACTTCAAGGCGATCAACGACACGCTCGGCCACCCGGCGGGGGACGACGTGCTGCGACGCGTCGCGCGGGTGATCGGCAACGTCGCGCAGCGCGCGGGCGACCTCGCTGCGCGCTACGGCGGCGAGGAGTTCGCCGTGCTGCTGCCGGGCACCAGCGTCGCGCAGGCCGAGGTCATCGCCGAGCGCCTGCGCCTCGACCTGGCCGCGCTGGACCTGCGCTTCCTGGGGGTCGCGGCGCTGACGGCCAGCGTCGGCCTGGCCACCAGCACGAACGGGCGCGGCAGCGGCACCGCTGCCGACCTCGTGTTCCTGGCCGACGAGGCGCTCTATGCCGCCAAGCGCGCCGGCAAGGACCGCGTGCAGATCGCGCGCGGCGCCGATGCGGCCTTCCCCGCACCGCCGGCCAGCCTCGAGGCCTGGGCCGCCGGCACCCGGCACTGAACGATCGTCTCGATCAGGCCACCACCAGCAGCCGCACCGGGTGGCGGAAGCTGCGCTGGCGCTCGGTCAGCGCCTGCACGGCCTGCTGCAGCGAGAAGCTCGACAGGCCCTGCGTGATCACCAGCGTCGGGCGGCGCGGCTTGAAGCGGGCCAGCGCGGACAGCGCATCCGGCCGGTCGTCGAGGTAGCCGCAGTCCCACGGCGCATCGCCGGCGCGGCGGCGCCACCACAGGCATTCGGCCCATTTCACGCGCAGCCGCAGGAGGCGCTGCGCCCAGCGGCCGCCGGCGGCCAGCATCGTCCAGGTGCCGTCGAGCTGCAGCGCGAGGTCCTGCACCACGGCATCGGTGTCGGCGCCCAGCGACCGCGTCAACTCGGCCACCGCGAAGGGCTGCTCGATCCACGGCCGGCCCCAGGGCTGCAGCAGCGGCACCACGCCGTCGCCGCCGCCGCGCCGGCACCAGGCCATCACGCGGCGCTGCACGTCCTGCTGCAGGGCACTCCAGGTGCGGCGGTCGGCCGGCGTGTCGGGGGTGGGCGGCGGCCGCAGGGCCAGGGTGTCATAACGCGCCAGGAACGTGGAGAGCATGCGAACGGGATTCCGGGGAAGGGCGACAGCGGCGCGCGGATTGTCGCCGCAGCCGGGGCCCTCACCCGGGCCGGCGACCCCCGCGATCCGGCGGCGGCGCCCTCAGTGCACGTGCGGAATGTCGTCCAGCCGTGACGTCCAGCGCGGCGACATGCGCTCGCGCTTCGCGTGGTAGGCCGCCGGGGCCGGCGGCTCCATCGCGCTGGCCACGTTCAGCGTGCCGCGGCCGAAGCGCTGGTTCAGCGCATCCAGCGCCTGCATCAGCCGCTCGGGCGTGCGGCGCACCGGATCGTCCGGTCCCCCCTGGCCGGCGGGGGCGAAGAGATCGAGCTCGCCCTGCGGCTGCCCGGCGGGGCCCAGGTCCACCAGCATCACGCCGGCCTTCACGTAGTTGAAGCCGGGGCGGTAGATCGCCTGCATCGCGCGCGTGGCGGCGGCGACGAGCGTGCGCGTATCGGCGCTCGGGCGAAGCAGGCGGGTCGTCAGGCTCGGGCTGTGCTGGCGGTCTTGGCGGCGGAACGGGCTGGTGGTGATGAAGACGTGCACCGCGCCGGCCGCACCGTCCTGCTGGCGCAGCTTCTCGGCGACGCGCGAGGCGAACTGGCTGGCCACGTCCAGCAGGTCCGGCAGCGCGGTCACCGGCTCGCCGAAGGAGCGCGAGCACATGATCTGCTGGTTGGGCTCGGGCGCATCGTCGACCTCCAGGCAGCGCGTGCCGCGCAGCTCGACCACCGTCTTCTCGATCACCACGCTGAACTGCCGGCGCAGCGACGCGGTGTCGGCCTGCATCAGGTCGAAGACCGTGCGCACGCCGCCCTCGTTCAGCTTCGCGCTGGTCTTGCGGCCGATGCCCCAGACGTTGCCGACCTCGGTGCGGCGCATCACCTCGGCGAGCGCGGCGCGATCGAGCGCGCCGAAGTCGCAGACACCGGCCAGCGCACGCGGGTAGGAGCCCGGCTTGCGCTCGGCCGTCTTGGCGACGTGGTTCGCCAGCTTGGCGAGCGTCTTCGTCGCGCCGAAGCCGACGCTGGTCGGCAGCCCGGTCCAGCGCAGCACCTGCGTGCGCAGCGCGCGGCCGCGCGCGACCAGGTCGCCGCGCACGCCGTCGAAATCGAGGAAACACTCGTCGATGCTGTAGACCTCCTGCCGCGGCGCGTGCAGTTGGGCCAGGCTCATCATGCGGCTGGACATGTCGCCGTAGAGCTCGAAGTTCGCCGACAGCGCGACCAGCCCGGCGCTGCGCTCGAGGTGCCGCACCTGGAACCAGGGCTGGGCCATCTGCACGCCGAGGTCCTTGGCCTCGTTGCTGCGCGCGATGCAGGCGCCGTCGTTGTTCGACAGCACCACCACCGGCCGGCCGACCAGCGACGGCGCGAACACGCGTTCGCAGCTGACGTACATGTTGTTGACGTCGACGAGCGCGTACATCGCGGAACCCGGGCGGTTTCAGACCGGCAGCGAGCGGATCACCGTGGTCACCACGCCCCACACGCGAAGCTCCTCGCCTTCGCCCGGCACGATGTCGGCGACGGCCTCGTCGGCCGCGCGCAGGCACAAGCCGTCGTGGCGCAGCAGGTGGCGGCAGACGAACTCGGTGCCGACCACCGCGATGACGACATGGCCGTGCTGCGGCGCGATCGAGCGGTCGACCAGCAGCAGGTCGCCGGCATCGATGCCCGCGCCGCGCATCGCGTCGCCGGCCGCGCGCATCAGGAAGCTGGCCTGCGGATGGCGGATCAGCACGTCGTTGAGGTCGATGCGCGAGACGCCCGAATCCTGCGCCGGCGAGCCGAAGCTGACCGCGACGCTGGAGCGCACGACACGTTCTTCGCGCCCGTCGCGGTCGCGACCGACGCGGATCCAGGGTTCGAGCGGGGTGTCGTCGGTCATGGCGGTGCGCCGGGAACTGTACACGCATACAGTCATGCCGGGCACTGCCGCGGCATCGGCATCGGCGCATGGCGCCATGCGTCAGGCGGTATGTCGCCTGCGGCGCCGGGCCCAACAATCGCGACGATGAACACGCCGACGACCGAGCGCCTGCAAACGCTGCCCAAGGCCGAGATCCATGTGCACCTCGAAGGCACCTTCGAGCCGGCCTTGCTGGCGCAGTGGGCGATGCAGGCCGGCGTCCCGATGCCACGACCGGTCGAACGGCTGTTCGAGTTCGCGGGGCTCGCGGACTTCCTCGAATTTCTCGACTGGGCCTGCGCGCTGGCAGGCACGCGCGATCGACTCGCGCAGCTGGCCCACGGCGTCTGCCGCCGGCTCGCCGACGACGGCACCGGCTACGCCGACCTGATCGTCAACCCGACGCACTGGCCGGCCTGGCACGGCCGGCTGCCCGAGATGCTCGATGCGCTGGACAGCGGCTTCCGCGCGGCGGAGGCCGACGGGTTGCCGCGGGTCGGCCTGTGCATCAGCCTGCTGCGCACGCAGTCGGCCGACGCGGCGGTGGAGCTGGTCGAGCTGCTGACGCGGCTGCGCCATCCGCGGGTCGTCGCGCTGTCGGTCGACGGCAACGAGGCCACCGCCGGCCGCACCGGCCCGCGTTTCGCGGACGCCTTCCGTCGCGCCGCCGCGGCGGGCCTGCGCCGCACGGTGCATGCCGGCGAATCGAGCGGTCCGGAAGGCGTGTGGGACGCGATCGAGCTGCTCGACGCCGACCGCATCGACCACGGCGTGCGCGCGATCGAGGACCCGGCGCTGGTCGACCTGCTGGCCGAGCGCCGCATCCCGCTGGGCATCTGCCCGAGCTCGAACCTGACGCTGAAGGTCTACCCGACGCTCGCCGCGCATCCGATCGATGCGCTGCGCCGCGCCGGCGTGCCGGTGTCGATCAATACCGACGACCCGAGCCTGCTGCGGACGACGCTGCCGCGCGAGTACGCGCTGTGCGCGCAGCACTTCGGCTGGGACGACGCGGTGCTGCGGGCGGTCGCCGCGACGTCGATCGACGCGAGCTTCGCCGACGACGATACGAAGCGCGCGCTGCACGCGCGGCTGGCGGCGTGGTGAGCCTGAGACGGTGGCGAGGAGCCGCGGCCCCTCGTGCCACCTAACGGCTGAAGGACGTGGCCGGCGCTTCGGCCACCGACTCCTCGCCGCTGGCCAGGCGCGTGGCCGCGCGGTCCCAGTTCGCCTGCGTCGCCTCGTCGACATAGTCGTAGTAGCTGAGGTTGTGGTGCAGCCAGCTCATGCGCTGGAGGTACAGGCGCAGGGCCTGCGGGCTCTGCTTCGCGGCCTCGCAGGCGCGGCGGTCGATGCGCGTCGGCGGCTTCTTGCAGAGGGTGTCGGCCTGCGCTGCGCCGGCGGCGAGCAGCAGCGTGCACAGGGCGGCCAGGCGGAAGGTCTTGGTGTTCATCTGAGGGCTCCTGAGGGGGCGTACGGCTGACATCGCGACTGTCGGTACCGCGTCGCCGGGGCGAATCGCGGTGAACGCACTGTCTGCCCGCGCCGCCCGTGCCGACAGCTGTAAGCGACGAGCCACGGTATCGACGCGACGAACGACGGCGGTAAGCTGCTCTCGTACAGGAGGTAGCGAACATGACCGGAAAAGTTGCGATCGTGACAGCGGGCGGCAGCGGCATGGGGGCCGCCGCGGCGCGTCGCCTGGCCGCCGACGGCTTCCACGTCGCGGTGCTGTCGTCGTCGGGCAAGGGCGAGGCGCTGGCCGCTGAACTGGGCGGCCTCGGCATCACCGGCTCGAACCGTTCGAACGACGACCTGAAGCGCCTGGTCGATGCGACGCTCGAGCGCTGGGGGCGCATCGACGTGCTGGTCAACAGCGCCGGCCACGGGCCGCGCGGGCCCGTGCTGGAACTCACCGACGAGCAGTGGGCGACCGGGATGGACATCTACCTGATGAACGTGATCCGGCCGGCGCGGCTGGTGACGCCGGTGATGAAGCAGCAGAAGGGCGGGGTGATCGTCAACATCTCGACCGCCTGGGCCTTCGAGCCGAGCGCGATGTTCCCGACCTCGGCGGTGTTCCGCGCCGGGCTGGCGGCCTTCACCAAGCTCTTCGCCGACCAGCACGCGGCCGACAACGTGCGCATGAACAACATCCTGCCGGGCTGGATCGACAGCCTGCCGGCGACCGACGAGCGCCGCGGATCGGTGCCGATGCAGCGCTACGGCACCAGCGACGAGATCGCGGCGACCATCGCCTTCCTGGCCAGCGACGGCGCGGGCTACATCACCGGGCAGAACATCCGCGTCGACGGGGGCCTGATGCGCTCGCTGTGAGCGCCGCGCGGCGCGGGCCTTCGACGGCGCCCTTGGCGCCCGCCGGCCACGGCTTCGCCACCGCGCCGCCCGAGCCCTCCAGAATGCGGCGCATGGACCCCACCCGCCGCGCCTCCGACCGACCTCCGATCCACCTCGTCACCGGCGCCGGCAGCGGCATCGGCTGGGCCGTCGTGCAGGCGCTCGCACAGGCCGGCCACCACGTCATCGGCGGCGCGCGCCGCGACGAGGACCTCGCCCGCCTCGCGCAGTTGCCGCGCGTCACGCCGCTGCGTCTGGACCTGCTCGATCCGGCCGCGCCCGACGCGGTGCTGGCGGTCCTGCACGACGGGGGCTTCGAAGCCCTCGACGGCCTCGTCAACAACGCCGGCATCGGCGAGCTCGGCCACCTGGCGGCCTGGCGCGATGACGACATGCAGCGCCTGTTCGAGACCAACGTCTTCGGCCTGATGCGGCTGACGCGCGCGCTGCTGCCGGCGCTGCTGGCCGCGCGCGGCCGCGTGGTCAACGTCGGCTCGATGGGTGGCTCGATCACGCAGCCGCTGTACGGCCCGTACACGATGAGCAAGTTCGCGCTCGAGGCCTACAGCGACTGCCTGCGGCAGGAGTGCGCGCCGCATGGCGTGCACGTGGCGATCGTGCAGCCGGGCGCGGTGGCGACGCGCATCGGCGCCAGCGCCGGCGCGGCCAATGCGGCGCGGCTGCGCGCCACGCCGCCGCCGTTCGATGCCGACGCGCTGCGCGTGCTGCAGGCCTTCGAGGCGACTGCCGCGCCGGATGCGCCCGACTCGGCCGACGCACCCGAATCGGCGATCCACCGCAAGCCGGCATCGCCGGAGGCGGTGGCGGCGGTCGTGCTGCAGGCGCTGACAGAACCGCAGCCGCAGGCGCGCTACCTCACCGGCACCCGCTGGGAAGGCGAGCGCGTGCTGCGCGCCCTGACCGAACGCCTGATCGACGCGGCCACCAGCCCCGGGCAGCGGCTGGACCGCGAAGCCTTGCTGGCGTGGGTGGAGGCGGCCTGGCGCGAGCGTTTTGAAGGGGCCGGTTCAGGCGCCACAGGGAACCCTGGCGACCTTGTGCGTTAACACCTGGTTTCCCGATTCAACGCGCACTGACGAATTGCAAAGCAATTCATTGCGATAGCAAGCGCGAATTGCCGCGTCATTGGGCCGTCAGGCGCCCATTGCGCCAATGACGCGGCCAAACCACTCGATAGGGCAATCGGCGTGCCTGTTGCGGGCACGCATCGTCACACCCGTCGAGTGGCTTTACACGCTTCAAATCCCTTCTGAAAGTGCATGAATTCAAGCCATTGTTCTCACTGACTATTCTTCAATTGGCGCGGCAATTGCTTATTTGATGCGCAGTAGCGGTTTGTATTGATTTCCCAATCGTTCATCGACTACGCGAGCAAAGCCATGAAGCCACTCAACATCTGGACCTTCCGTGCCACGGTCGGCGCGAGCCTGTTGCTGATCGGCGGCCTGCTGGCGCGCGGCGTGCTGCCGACGCCGGACGCGGCACCACCCCCTGAGATCGTCTTCGATCCGAGCGGCGGCGGCGTCGTCGTCGCCACCGCCAATGGCGACGAGGCCGTCACGATCTACGGCGTCGAGCTGTCCGGGCTGGGCGCCTGGGCCGGTGGCTTCCTGGACGCCGGCAGCGCCGACTTCGGCATCGACGTGGCCGGCGACGACAGCCTGCGCACCGGCGCGGTCGGCTCCACCGCCCGCGGCCGCTCGCTGAGCGGTGCGCTGGCGTGGATCCTGGCGCCCCACGACGTCCCGTCGGAGGGCGATGCATCGAGCGCTGGGGCGGACGATCGCCTGCCGCGCCTGCCGGCCGTGGCCGGCGCCCCGGGTGCGCGTCCCGCGTACGACGCGCGGCCGATCCTGGCAGCGCTGGTCGATCCCGAGGCCCGGCAGCAACTTCCTCTGGCCAGCGGACTGCCAGGCGATCTGCCGGCCGGTGCGGCGGATGTGCCGGTCGCCAGCGGCCCGATCGTCACGGCGGCGGCGCCGTGGATGGCGCCGCTCGACGCGCTGGACACGGCAACGCCCGAGCCGGAAGTCCTGCCCGCGGGCGCGGGCGGCAACCCGGGTGTTCGTGTCGAGCCGCACAAGCGTGGTGGCGGCGGCTCCCCGGGCGGTTGGAGCCCGTTCACCGGCTCTCCGGTGGCCGCGGCCGGACCGGGCGGTTCAGGGTCGCCGAGGATCGGGCTGCCGGGCCGTCCGACGGGACCGTCGGGGCCGGTGATCCCGGTCGCCGGGCCGGGCCGCGCGGGCGGCGGCGGAGGCGGCGGTCACTCCCCGTTCGACTGGGGCGGTCCGGTCACGCCGGGGCATGGCCACCCGGGTTCCGCGATCGATGACCCGGTCGGCCAGCTGTTCGACGGGCCGGACCCGGCCGCCGGCGGTGGCCTGCCCGGCGCCGGTTCCACACCCGCTGACTGGGGACCGTCGTTCGGACCGCAGGGCCCCGGCACCGGCCTCGCGCCGATCGTGGTCGACCCCGCGGCGGTGCCCGAACCGGCCACCTTGCTGCTGATCGCGCTGGCGCTGCTGGGGCTGGGCGCGGTGACGACGCGCCGCTTCACCGGCGCACGACGGAGTCCGCCCCCGGGCCGGCTGGCCGACACGACGCGATAGATCGCCCGCCCGGCGCGGCTTCGGCGCGCGCTGCGCCACGCCGCGCCGCGGGGCGGTCGTCGCAGGTCGCCGGCCCGGGCGGACGCCGGCAGGACGGTGCCTTTGCACAGTGGCGGCTCATGCCACTGCCTCCGCGCCGCCTGCGCGGCCTCCTGCCATGACTCCTGCCACGACCCCTGTGCCTGCGCAGTCGCTGCGCCGCGTCGCGCTGGCCGACCGCCTCCACCTCGAAGTCTTCGAACAGGGCCCGCGCGACGGCCTGCCGCTGCTGCTGCTGCACGGCATCACCGATTCCTGGCGTTCGTTCGAACCGGTGCTGCCCCACCTGGGCCCGCAGTGGCGGGTGATCGTGCCGTCGCAGCGTGGCCATGGCGACAGCGACAAGCCGGCCACCGGCTACTGCACCGATGACTTCGTCGCCGACCTGGTCGCGCTGATCGAGGCGCTGGCGCTGCCGCCGGTGATCGTCGTCGGGCATTCGATGGGCAGCACGCATGCGCTGCGGCTGGCCGCCGATCGGCCGGACCTCGTGCGCGGGCTGGTCGGCCTGGGCACCTTTGCGCGCTACGGCGACAAGCCCGAGCTCTTGCAGTGGGTCGCCGAGGCCGTGCAGCCGCTCGCCGATCCGGTGCCGCGTGCGCTGGTCGAGGACTTCCAGCTCGGCACCCTGGCGCGCGCCGCGGCGCCTGGCCTCGTCGAACGCATGGTGGACGAGAGCCTGAAGGTGCCGGCCGCCGTCTGGCGCGAGGCCTTCGCCGGCCTGCTCGAGGACGACTTCTGCGACCGCCTGCACCGCATCGAGGTGCCGGCCTTGCTGGTGGTGGCCGAGGCCGATGCCTACGTGCCCGTCGCCGATGCCGAGCGACTGCAGCGGGCGATGCCGCAGGCGCGCATCGAACGCTGGGCCGGCGCCGGCCACGCGTTGCACTGGGAAGAGCCGGCGCGCTGCGCCGCGAGCCTCGTCGCCTTCGCGCGACAGGTCGCCGGCATGTCCGCGGCAGCGGCCTGCTGACGGCGGACCGGAGCGTCCATGCCGACGGTCGGTGCACGGGCAGGGCCCCTGCGCCCGACCGGGACGCTGCCGTAACCCCGGGCCGCGGGCGGGCCGCGGCGTGGATTGCGGCGCGGGTGCATCCGTCGCGCGGCGCAGGCCGTAGGTGGGGGCTCGTCGCGCGGCCGGCCACCACCGGGCCGGCCGGACGCGATACAACACCTACCGGCCACTTCTGGCCGGCCGCTCCGCATGACCCCCGCGCCCACCTTCCGTTTCCATCGTTTCGAGCTGCGCCCCGCATCGCGCGAGCTGTGCGCCGACGGCGTGCCGCAGCGCCTGGGCGAACGCGCCTTCGACCTGCTGCTGGCATTGGCCGAGGCCGGCGGCGCGGTCGTCTCGCGCGATGCGCTGTTCGAACGCGCCTGGCCCGGCCGTGTCGTCATCGACGACAACCTGAAGGTGCAGGTGATGGCGCTGCGCAAGCTGCTCGGGCCGGAGGCGGTGGTCACCGTGCCGGGCCGCGGTTATCGCCTCGGCTGGCCGCTGCTCGACAGCCCGGACGCGGCGCCGCCCGCCGTGCCGCCCGCCGCGCCGGACCCGTCCCGACTGTTCGGCCGCGAGGCCGAGCTCGCGCGGCTGCGTTCGGCGCTCGCCGCCGGACGGCTGCTGACCGTGACCGGACCGGGCGGCATCGGCAAGACGCGGCTCGCCGCCGCCGCGGCCGACGCCGAGCGCGGCCGCTGGCCCGATGGCGTGGCGTGGGTCGAGCTGGCGGCGCTGACCGAGCCCGACGCGATGCCGGCGGCCGTGGCGCATGCGCTGCGCCTGCCCGCCGGGCCGCGGCCGGTCGATGCGGCCGGGATCGCCCGCGCGCTGCGGCCGCTGCAACTGCTGCTGGTGCTCGACAACTGCGAGCACCTGCTGCCGGCAGCGGCGGCGCTGCTGTCGGCGATCGCCGCGGCCGCGCCGCAGGTGGCGCTGCTGGCGACCAGCCAGGTGCGGCTCGATATCGCGGGCGAAGCCGTGCTGGCGCTCGATGGCCTGGCGCTGTCGCCCGCTGACGCGGCGCCCGATGCCGCGCAGCGGTCGCCGTCGGAAGCGCTGTTCGCGGCGCGGGTGCGCACCGTCGCGCCGCAGATCGAGCTCGATTCGCCGGCGGACGTGTCGCTCGCACGGCAGATCTGCCACCGGCTGGACGGCCTGCCGCTGGCGCTGGAGCTCGCCGCCGCGCGCGTGCCGGCGCTGGGCCTGGCCGGCGTGCTGCAGCGGCTGGACCACCAGCTGCAGCTGCTGACCCGCGGGCCCGCGCACGCGCCGCCGCGCCAGCAGACGCTGCGCGCGACGCTCGCCTGGAGCCACGAGCTGCTCGACGAGGTGCAGCGCGTGGTCTTCCGCCGCCTCGGCATCTTTGCCGACCGCTTCACGCTCGACGATGCGCAGGCCGTCGCCGCCGACCAGTCGATCGACGAGTGGGCCGTGCTCGATGCGGTCGACGACCTCGTGGCCCGCTCGCTGCTGCGGCCCCTCGACCCCGTCGGCGGTGCCGGTGAACGCCGCTACCGCCTGCTGGTGCATGCGCGCGCCTACGCGCTGGAGCAGCTGGAGGCCGCCGCCGAGCACGACGCGGTGATGCGCCGCCTGGCCGACCACCTGGTGCGCAGCTTCGTCGCCGCCGAGCAGGGATTCCTCCATGCAGCGCTGGGGCCGTGGGTCGACGCGCTGTGGCCGCGCCTGCACGATCTGCGCGCAGCGCTGCAGTGGGCCGCACGGCAGCCGGCCGAGGCGGACCGGCTGCTCGCGCTGGCCAGTGCCGCCGGCCCGTTCTGGGCCGCGGCCAACCTCGACCGCGAAGCCGCGCCGTGGCTCGAGCGCGTGCGGCCGCTGGGCGAAGCGCCGGGCCTGGCGGACGAGCCGCTGGCGCGTTATTGCAAGGCCGTCGCCTTCCGTCTCGTCAACCCCACCGCGCCGGTGGCCGAGTCGGTCGCGGCGGCCGAACGCGGCGCCGAGCTGTTCGAGCGCCTGGGTGATCACGCCAGCGCCTACCGCCTGCTCGGCCTGGTCGCGCAGCACGGCCGGCGCATCGACCCGCAGCGCGACTGGCAGCCGCTGTTCCAGCGCCTGCGTGCGCTGGAGCGGCCCGAGTGGTCGGCCACGATGCGCCTGACCCGGCTGCGCGCCGAAGGGGTGGCGCAGGCCCGTGCCGGCGACTGGGCCGGCTACCGCGAACGCTTCCAGCTCGAGGCCGCGCTGCTGGCCGAAGCCGGCGACGCGCTGCGCGCCTGGGGCGCGAGCTACCACGTCGCGCTGGCGGAGCTGGCGCTGAAGCGGCCGGCGGCCGCGATCGCGGTGCTCGAGCCGATGGTCGCGCAGGTGCGCGCGGCCGGGCTGCTGCGCGAGCTCTGGACCCGGCCGGTGCTGCTGGCGCTGGCGCGCATCGAGGCCGGGCAGGGTGCCGAAGCCGCGCCCGCGGTGCGCGAGGCGGTGACCCTGCTGCGCGTGGCCGGCGCGCACGCCTGGTGCGCCGACCACTTCGCATGGTGGGCGCTGGACTGCGGCGAGCCGGCGCTGGGCGCACGCCTGGCCGGCTGGGCCGATGCCACCGTGCGGCGCAACGGCCAGCCGCGCCATGCCCACGCGCGGGCGGCCCACGAGCAGGCGTCGCTGCGGCTGGCGGTGAAGCTGCCGCCGGCCGCGCGCGAGGCCCTGCGCGCCGAAGGCGAGGCCTTCGACGACGAGCTCGCGCTGCTGCGCGTGCTGCAGCTGGCGGACGCACTGATCACGCGTTAGCCATTTCCGACGCGGCTCAGCGGCAGACCCGCGTGCGCAGGTCGCACCAGTGGTCGCTGGGATCCGGCGGCGCGGCGGCCGGGGCGCTGGCGACCGGCCGGGGCGTCTCCTGCGGCGGCGGCACCGCCGGTTCGGCGCAGGCGCCGAGCTGCGCGGCGCCGACCGCGAGGCACAGCCGCAACGCGGCGAGGCGCCGGACCAGGCCGGAGCAAGCGGGGAGACGGACAGCGCCGGGTCCATCGGAGCGCCGGACCATGCCGGCGGTGACGCCCCAGGAGATCGATTCGAAGCACATGGTGGACAGCGTTGAAGAGGGTCGATGCGCCACTGTCGCCATCGACCGTCCGCCCGCCGTCCGTGGCACCGGCCGGTGACGCCGGCGCCGCGGCGGACGCCGGGCGGACGCTGCGCCGGCATCGTGCCGCTCCACGGTGCCGCCGCCTCTGCCGAGCCTGCAGGCGCCACCGCCCGAGTGCTTCTCCAACGAAAGGACCTTCCCGATGACCACCCTCCACGATGTCCACGACCTGGCGCTGAGCGGCGCGACCGCGAGCGCCGTCGACCACTACGAGCAGGCCTGCCGCGCGATGCAGTGTTACGTCGGCGACCCGGTCGCCGCGGTGCAGGCCGCGCTGGCCGAGGCGCCGGACATGACGATGGCGCACGCGCTCTACGCCTGGCTCAACCTGCTCGGCACCGAGCCCGCCGGCCTGCCCGAGGCGCGCCGCGCGCTGGCCACCGCGAAGGCGCTGCCGGCCACCGAACGCGAGCGCGCCCACCTGGCGGCGATCGCGCTGGTGATCGACGGCCGCTGGCATGCCGCGGGCCTGGCGCTGGAAGACCTGTCGGTGCGCTGGCCGCGTGACCTCGTCGCGCTGCAGGCCGGCCATGCGATCGACTTCTTCTGCGGCCATTCGCGCATGCTGCGCGACCGCATGGCCCGGGTCTACGACGCCTGGCAACCCGGCATGCCCGGCTTCCACGCGCTGCTCGGCATGTACGCCTTCGGCCTCGAGGAGATGGGCGACTACGCCCGCGCCGAGGCGATGGGCCGGCGCGCGGTGGAGCTCGAGCGCCAGGACAACTGGGCCTGGCATGCGGTGGCCCACGTGATGGAGATGCAGAACCGGCGCCGCGACGGCATCGATTGGCTGCGCCGCGACACCGCCGCATGGACCGACGGCAGCTACTTCGCGGTGCACAACTGGTGGCACCTGGCGCTGTTCCACATGGGCCTGGACCAGATGGACGAGGTGTTCGCGCTGCTCGACCAGCGGGTGCTGGCCGGCCAGTCGTCGGTGGCGATCGACATGATCGACGCGTCGGCCCTGTTGTGGCGGCTGCAGCTGCGCGGCCACGACGTCGGCAGCCGCTGGCATGCGCTGGCCGACCGCTGGGCCGCGCATGCCGAGGCCGGCAACTACGCCTTCAACGACTTCCACGCGATGATGGCCTTCTGCGGTGCCGGCCGCGAAGCCGAGGCCGAGCGCCTGCTCGCCACCCAGGCGCGTGCGCTGCATGCCGGCGACGACAACGCGATGTTCCTGCGCGAGGTCGGCCTCGACGGCACGGCCGCCGTGCGCGCGTTCTCGCAGGGCCGCTTCGGCGACGCGGTGCGCCTGCTGCGCCCGCTGCGCAGCCAGTCCCACCGCTTCGGCGGCAGCCACGCGCAGCGCGACCTGATCGACCTGACGCTGATCGAGGCCGCCGCGCGCGACGGCCAGAAGCTCTTCGCCGACGCGCTGCGGCGCGAGCGCGCGAACCGCATGGCGTAACCCGCGAACGACGCGTCCTTCCTTTCCTGCAGGAGCATTTGAATGACGATCCTGAAACCCATGCCGCGCGCCGGCGCGGCGAACGGCCGCGCCGTCGGCGACGCCGAGGTCGGCGCGCTGGCGGTGACCGCCACGTTCAGCCTGGGCACGCTGTCGGTGCCCGGCGATTCTCTGGACAACACCATCACCATCAGCCGCGACGCCGCCGGCAAGCTGCTGGTCAACGGCGGCGCCGTCGCCGTGCTCGGCGGCACGCCCACCGTCGCCAACACCGCGCAGATCCAGGTCTTCGGCCAGGGCGGCAACGACGTGGTGACGATCAGCGAGGTCAACGGCGCGCTGCCGAAGGCCCAGCTCTTCGGCGGCTTCGGCAACGACGTGCTGACGGCCGGCTCCGGCGCCGACCTGCTGTTCGGCCAGGACGGCAACGACACGCTGCTCGGCAAGGGCGGCAACGACCTGCTGTTCGGCGGCTTCGGCAACGACACGCTGACCGGCGGCGATGCCGACGACCAGGTGTTCGGCGACAGCGGCGACGACCGGCTGATCTGGAACCCGGGCGACGACAGCGACGTGTTCGAGGGCGGCGACGGCACCGACACCGGCGAGGTCAACGGCGGCAACGGCACCGAGACCTTCACGCTCACGGCCAACGGCACGCGCATGCTGTTCGCGCGCACCGACGTCGCGCCCTTCGAGATCGACATGGGCACGATCGAGAAGGTGGTGCTGAACATGAACGGCGGCGACGACCGCTTCTCGGCCACCGGCAACCTGGCCGCGCTGGCGCAGCTGACCATCGACGGCGGCGCGGGCAACGACACGATCCTGGGCGGCAACGGCGCCGACCTGCTGATCGGCGGCGACGGCAACGACTTCATCGACGGCAACCAGGGCAGCGACAGCGCCCGCCTCGGCGCCGGCAACGACGTGTTCCAGTGGGACCCGGGCGACGGCAGCGACACCGTCGAGGGCCAGGACGGCGCCGATGCGCTGCTGTTCAACGGGTCGGCGATCGCCGAACAGTTCGCCGTGTCGGCCAACGGCGGCCGCGTGCTCTTCACCCGCGACGTCGGCGCGATCACGATGGACCTCGACGATGTCGAGACCGTCGACCTGCGCGCGCTCGGTGGCAGCGACCGCATCACCGTCAACCCGCTCGCCGGCACCGACGTGAAGACCGTGCGCATCGACCTCGCGGCAGCCGGCGGCGGCGACGGCCAGGCCGACGTCGTGGTGGTCAACGGCACCGCGGGCGACGACGCGGTGGCGATCGTGTTGGAGAACGGGGCGCTCGTGCTGCGCGGCCTCGGCGCCGACATCGTGGTGCTGAACTTCGAGCCGGGCACCGACCGCCTGCAGTTCAACGGCCTCGCCGGCAACGACGTGGTGCTGGGCAACGGCACGCCGGCGGTGCCGCTGACGCTGGTCCTGAACGGCGGCGACGGCAACGACGTGCTGATCGGCGGTGCCGGCAACGACACGCTCGACGGCGGCGCAGGCTTCGACGTGCTGATCGGCGGGCCGGGCAGCGACGTGCTGCTGTCCGGCGAGGTGCTGATCCCCGGCACGCCCGGGGTGATCGATGCCGCGTTCTTTGGGTGATGGCGGCCTGCGGCAAGATCGGCGCATGAAGACGACCACCCGATCGCTCGCTTCGCCGCGCCGCCGTTCGCTGCTCGCCGGCCTGCTGCTGCCCGCTGTCGCGCTGCCCGGCTGCGGCGGCGGCGGCGACGCTGGCACGCCGATGCCGCCGCCGCCGGCCGAGCCGCGCTTCACGCCGAACGGGCTCGATGACCGCATCGTGCGGCGGCTGAAGGCCGGCGGCGACACGCCGGCCACGCTTTACGCCGGCACCGACCAGGGCGTGTGGCGCCGGCGCCCGGGCGCCGCCTGGCAGGCGCTGGGGCCGGCGAACCACACGGTGCTCGACCTCGTGGTCATCGATGCGCAGACGCTGCTGGTCGCCGCGCAGCGCAACGACTCCGTGCCCGCGCACGCGCTGCTGGAGACCCGCGACGGCGGCGCCAGCTGGCACGCGCTGGCGCACGACTTCGGCGGCGATGACGGTCCGGAGCCAGTGCGTGCGCTGCACTTGCAGGCCGAGACCGGCCGCCTGCTGGCCACCGGCACCGACGTGCTGGCCGAATCCACCGACCGTGGCCGCCACTGGCGCCGCCTGTCGGGCCAGTGGCAGGCCTTCGGCCAGCCGAAGGATGCGCTGGCGGTCGAGCCGGCCAGCGGCGACATCTGGTACGGCGGCCAGGACGCCATCGAAGGGTCGGTGCTGCTGCGCCGGCGCGCGGGCACCGGCCAGCTCGACAGCTATCCCGGCCTGATGCCCAACCCGAGCGTGACGAAGGGGATCCGCTTCGTGCCCGGCCAGCCGCAGCGGGTGATCGTCGGCGGCGAGGGCGGGCTGGTGCAGACGATCGACAACGGCGCGCGCTGGACCCGCCTGCTCGACGCCGACTACCGCTTCCACTTCGACGTGCTGCAGGACCCGCAGCGGCCGTCGCGCTTCGTCACCGCCGGCTGGAGCAAGAACTTCGACGATCCGCAGCCGCTGGTCGTGCAGGTCAGCGACGACGACGGCCGCAGCTGGCGCCGCCTCCAGCATCCGGACAACCGCCTCTTCGGCGGCGTCTGGAGCATGGCGGTGACGGTGGAAGGCGGGCGCAGCGTCTACGAGCTCGGTCTGTACAAGGGCGGCGTGATGCGGCTCGAGCTGCCGTGAAGCGCTGCGCGGCCGCGCAGGACGGGAGGGCGGCGCCGGCCGCCCTTCATTTTTTACCCCGTCTCACCGCCGCGCCGCGCCCGCTTCGCGACCATCAGGCCATGAATGCTTCGACCCCTCCCGCGATCCACCTGCGCCTGCACGGCTACCCGGGCATCGACGTCGCCGGCCGCCCGGTCTTCGTCGGCCTGAAACACGGCCTCGCGCTGCTGGCCACGCTGGCGGCCGCGCAGCACCGCCCGGTCGGCCGCGACAGCCTGGCCACGCTGCTGTGGCCCGATGCCGCGCCAGGCACCGGCCGTGCGCGGCTGCGCCGGCTGGTGCACGAGCTGCACGGCACGCTCGGCGTCGCGGCCATCGAGGCGACGCCGGACGCGCTGCGCCTGGCCGACCCCTGCTCCAGCGACCTGGATCAGACACGCGCGGCGCTCGCACGGCTGGCAGCGGCCCCGCGGCTGGACCGCGCACTGCTGCAGCCGCTGGCCGAGCCGACGGCCGCCGGCTGGCTGGAGGGGTTCACGCTCGGCGTCGAGGCCTTCGACGAGCAGGTGATGGCCGGACGTTCGGCGCACCAGGCGGCGCTGGCGCGCGCGCTGGAAGCGGCCGCCGAGGCCGCCGTGCAGCAGCGCGATGCCGCGCTGGCCGAGATGGCCGCGGCGGCGCTGCTGCGGCTGGAGCCGTGCCACGAAAGCGCCTGGGCCGCCCGCATGGCCGCCCGCGCGCTGTGCCGGGACGCCTCCGGCGTCGAGGACGCGTACTTTGCGTGCGCGCAGCAGTTGCGCGACGAGCTCGGCGTGCGGCCCTCGCCGCGGCTGGAAGCGGCCTACGCCGAAGCCATCGGTGCCGCGCGCGCCGCGCCGATGCGGCTGGCGATCGAGTTCGCGCCGACGCCGCACGGGCAGGTGGCCTACGCCGCGTGGGGCAGCGGCCGCGAGACCATCGTCGTGCTGTGGGGCCTGATGAGCAACCTGGAGGTCGCGCTCGACGAGCCGCGCGCCCGCGCGATGCTCGATGCGCTGGCGCGCACGCACCGCGTCGTGATGATCGACCGCCGTGGCACCGGGCTGTCCGAGCGCGTCGGCGTCGAGCCCGATGCCGAGGCCGCGGCCGACGACATCGAGGCGGTGCTCGACCGGCTGCGGGTGCCGCGCGCGTGGCTCTTCGGCTCCTCGGTCGGCGGCACGCTGGCGCTGCACTTCGCGCTGCAGCGGCCGCAGCGCTGCGCCGGCCTGCTGCTGTGGGGCACCAGCCCGGGCGGCCGCCACAGCGCGGCGCTGCCCTGGGGGCTGACGCCGCAGAGCCTCGAGGCCTGGGCCGACCTGCTGTCCGATCCGGCCCAGCGCGACGCCGGCCTGCGCCGCTTCGCGCCGTCGGTGGCCGACGATCCGTGGGTCGCCGACTGGTACGCCCGCCTGCTGCGCAACGCCGGCACGCGCCTGGGCGTGCGCCAGATGCTGCAGGCCTACGTCGCGATGGACCTGCTGCCGCGGCTGGCGGAGATCGACGTGCCGACGCTGGTGCTGCAGCGCCGCGGCGACCGCGTCGTGCCGCGCGCCGCCGGCGAGCTGCTGGCTTCGGCCATTCCCGGCGCGCGGCTCGCGCTGCTGGACGGGGACGATCACTTCCTGTGGCACGGCGACAGCGACGCCGTGCTGCAGGCGGTGCAGCGCTTCGTCGCCAGCCCGGCCGGCGCCGCCGCGCGCGCGCCTCAGCCGCTGCGCACCACGCTGTCGGCGAAGCCCTCGACCTCGTGGATCACCGCTTCGGTGTCGCCGAACCACATCAGGTTGTCGGCGCCGGGCAGCAGGATGAACTTCGCGCCGGCGATGTGATCGGCCAGGTGGCGGCCGGCCGCGGCGCGCACGATGCGGTCGCCCTCGCGCTGCACCACCAGCGTGGGCACGCGCAGGCGCGGCAGTTGCGGCCGCACGTCGATCGCCGCCAGCGTGCGCAGCACGCTCGCCGCGCCCTGGCGCGTCGCCGACTGGCGCAGCAGCCGCGCCCACCAGTCGCGCGCGGCCGGGTCCTGCGCCACCGAGGGCGCGAACTGTTCCAGGCTGACCGCCGCGCCCCAGGACGACTGCACGCGCTGTACCCAGGCGTCGAGCTGCGCCGGCGTGATCGCCCACGGGTAGTCCGGCGCCCAGGTGCCGCGCGCACCGGTGGCGTAGAGCATCAGGCCCCGCACCCGCTCCGGGTGGTTCACCGCGTACTCGATCGCCAGTGCGCCGCCGACGGAGTTCGCGAACAGCCACAGCCGCGGCACGCCGAGCGCGTGCCGCACCGCCTCGATGTCGAGCGCGCCGGCGGCGGCGTCCAGCGCCGGGCGGTCGCTCAGGCCGACGCCGCGGCGGTCGATCAGCACGACATGGAAGCGCCGGGCCAGCCGGTCCAGCGTGGCGCGGATCACCGGCTGCTCCCAGGCGACCTCCAGGTGCGACCAGAGGCCGAACAGCACCACCATCGTGCCGCCCGGTGCCGCGGGTGAACCGAGCTCGAGGTAGGCGACCGCGTCGCCGTCGGCATCGGCGAAGCGGATCGGCGGCAGCGCGCGGGCGGCCGGCTCGTCGTCCTCGGGCGGGCGCGACAGCCGCGCGCGCGCCTCGGCATACGCCGCCTCGATGCCCGCGGACGGGCGGATGCCGAGCTCCTCGCGCAGCAGTTCCGCACAGGCGAAGTAAGCGGCCTCCACCGCCGCGGCATCGCCGAGTCGGCCCTGCGCCGCCAGCCGCAGCGCATGGCCGGTGTCGCACAGCGGATCGAGCCGCACCAGCGCGGCGGCGACCTCGGCCGCCAGCGCCGGCTGCCCGATCGCCAGCAGCTGCTCGCCGCCGCGTGCCAGCGCGCGCGTGACCAGCCGCTGCTGCTCCGAGCGCCGTTGCGCGAGCCAGCTTTCGAACGCATCGGAGCCGCAGTCGAACCCGTGCAGGATCGACGCGGCATCGGGCCGGCACAGCCGCTCGATCGCCAGCAGCGACTCGGTCGCGCCGGTCCCGGTCAGCAGCTGCATCGCGGCGCGGCGCACGGCCTGCACGTCGGTGGCCAGGCCGGCACCATCGTCCACCAGCCACAGCGCATCGGCGTCGCCCGTCAGCAGCTCGATGCCGAGCGCGGCATTGACCTCGTGGCACAGGCGGCGCAGGCGGCCGCGGCCTGTGTCTTCCGGCGCGTCCGGCCACAGCAGCGCGGCCAGCAAGGGGCGTGCGGCCTTGCGCTGCAGCTCGCTCAGGTGCACCAGCAAGGCGAGCCCGCGCTTCAGGTTCAGCGGCAGCGGCTGGCCGCGCCGCGTCAGCACCGGGTAGCCGGTGCAGGCGAGCACGAGCTCGGCGGCGGTCTCGCGCGGTGGGCTCGATGAATCCGGCGTCATGCGGCTGATTCTGCCGAGGCCTTGCGGGTGCGTCGCGCGCCGGCGGACGCCCGGCGGACGCTGCCTGCGCACAGTCGCGCCATGCCCACCCCGGAGACCCTCGCCGTGTTCCAAGTCATCCGCACGCAGATCGAACGCACCGTGCCCTTCCACCGCGTGATCGGCCTCGCGCTCGACGCGGTGGACGCCCGCGGCGCGACCACCCGGCTGCCCGAGCAGCCGATCCTCGCCAACCACCACGGCACGCTGCACGCCGGCGCGCTGTTCTCCGCCTGCGAGTCCGCGTCCGGCGCGGCGCTCGCCGGCGCCTTGCTGCCGGTGATCCTGCGCACGCGCTTCGTCGTGCGCGATGCCCGCATCAGCTACCTGAAGCCCTCGCGCGGCGAGCTGATCGCGCAGGCCGCGCTGGCCGACGAGCCGGCCGCGGTGATCGCGGCGCTCGAGCGCGACGGCCGGGCCACCGCGGTGGTCGACGTCAGCGCGCGCATCGCCGCCGGCACGGCCGACGAACGCATCGTCGCCAAGGCCAGCTTCGAGTGGCACCTGAAGCTCATCGACGGCTGATCGACCGCCGAACGATGGCCGCCAACCCGCCTTCTTCCCCACCCCTCATGCACTGGAGAGTTTCATGATCCGTCCCGACCGATTCGCGCGCATCGCCCTGCTGACCGCGCTGCCCGCCGCCGCCTTGCTCGCCTGCGCCACCCCGGCGCAGGCCGCGCGCTGGTGCGGCGACCGCTGCGACCAGGTGGTGATCGACTGGAACGCCGCCGCGCACCAGGTGATCACCGCCGCCGACGGCTATACCGACCCGATGGCCGCCTCGCGCGCGCTGGCGATGATGCACCTGGCGATGCACGACGCCGTCAACGCGGTGCAGCCGCGCTACGACACCTATGCCGTGAAGTCGGCGACCGCCGCGTCCCCTGCACCGAAGGGCCGTCGCCCGGCCGACGACGAAGGCACGGCCGCGGTCGCCGCGGTCGAGGCCGCGCACGACGTGCTGCTGGCGCTGTACCCGAAGCAGGCGGCGATGCTGCAGTCGCTGCGCGGCGCCACCCTGCACGATGCCGGCAGCGGCGCCGCCGTCACGCAGGGCCGCCAGGTCGGCACGCAGGCGGCCGCGGCGGTGATGAACCGGCGCAGCAACGACGGCAGCCAGGCCAAGGAGAGCTACGCGCCCGGCACGCGCGCCGGCGAGTACCGCTACACGCCGGGCTTCGACTTCCTGGCCGCGCCGCACTGGCGGCAGGTGAAGACCTTCGCGCTGACGGCGGCGTCGCAGTTCCGCGTCGCACCGCCGCCGAAGCTCGACAGCGCCGAGTACACCGCCGCCTTCGAGGAGGTGCGCCTGTCCGGCAGCCAGCAGCCGAACGCCAGGCGCAGCGCCGACGAGACCCAGTACGCTGCCTTCTGGTACGAGTTCTCCGACGCCGGCTGGAACCGCATCGCACGCACCGTCGCGCGCGAACGCGAGCAGAACCTGTGGGACCGCGCCCGCACCTTCGCGCTGCTGAACGCGGTGATGGCGGACGCGTACATCGCGGGTTGGGATTCCAAGATGCACTACAACTTCTGGCGTCCGGTGACGGCGATCCGGCTGGCCGCCAGCGACGGCAATGCCGCGACGCAGCCCGACGCCGGCTGGACGCCGCTGCTGCCGACGCCGCCGGTGCAGGACCATCCGTCGACGCACAGTGCGCTCGGCGCCGCCGCGGCCGAGGCACTGGCCGAGGGTTTCGGCCGCGACCGCATCGGCTTCGAGTTCGCCTCGCCGACCGCGCTGCCGGGCCATGCGACGCGCAGCTTCGCGAGCTTCAGCGACGCCGCGAAGGAGAACGCCGACTCGCGCGTGAAGGCCGGCCTGCACTTCCGCTTCGCGACGGTGCAGGGCCTGCGCCTGGGCGAGCAGATCGGCCGCTTCGCGGTGCAGAACTTCCTGCGGCCGCTGCACTGAAGGCGGCGCCCGGCCGGCGCGGCGTGCACGCGCCCGCGGGCCGCTCACGCCACGCGGGGTCGCTCACGCGCCGCGGTCCGCGGTCGCCCCCTTGCGCTGGCGCAAGGTGCCTGTCGCGGGCGGGCGCGAGCATAGCGCTTGCCCTCACGAACACCGACCCGATGCGTGCTTCCCCCGACCGGTCCGCCAGCGAACTCCCCGACCCGCCCGATCTGCAGCTGCCGGTCAGCCTGCCCAACGAAGGCTTCGACCGCTGGCTGCATGCGCAGATCGGCCGCGCCAGTGCCGGCGTCTCGCCCGCGGCGCTGCTGCTGGCGCAGACCGACTGGCTGGCCCACCTGGCGCTGTCGCCGGCCAAGCAGGTGGAACTCGTGCACAAGGCCTGGCGCAAGGCGCTGCGGTTGGCGCTGTACCTGCCGCAGGCCATGCGTTCGGAGGCCGCGCGCTGCATCGAGCCGCTGCCGCAGGACCACCGCTTCGACGATCCCGCCTGGCAGCAGTGGCCGTTCAATGCGCTCGCGCAGTCCTTCCTGCTGACCCAGCAGTGGTGGCACAACGCGACCACCGGCGTGCGTGGCGTGTCGCGGCATCACGAGGACGTGGTCAGCTTCGTCGCACGGCAGCTGCTGGACCTGGTGTCGCCGGGCAATTTCGTGCCGAGCAATCCGGCGGCGCTGCAGCGCGCGCTCGCCAGCGGCGGCGGCAGCCTGATGCAAGGCGCGCAGCACTGGTGGGAGGACGTGCAGCGCCGGATCGCCGGGCGGCCCTACGCCGGCATGGACGCCTGGCGCGTCGGCGAGAACCTGGCCTGCACGCCCGGGCGCGTGGTGATGCGCAATGCGCTGGCCGAGCTGATTCAGTACACGCCGACGACGGCGAAGGTGCATCCCGAGCCGGTGCTGATCGTGCCGGCCTGGATCATGAAGTACTACGTGCTCGACCTGGCGCCGCAGCGCTCGCTGATCGAGTACCTGGTCGGCCAGGGCCACACCGTGTTCTGCGTGTCGTGGAAGAACCCCGGCGCCGCCGAACGCGACTTCGGCCTCGACGACTACCTGCAGCTGGGCCTGTTCGAGGCGCTGCGCACGGTGGAGGCCATCGTGCCGCGCCGGCCGGTGCATGCGGCGGGCTACTGCCTCGGCGGCACGCTGCTGGCCATCGGCGCCGCGGCGCTGGCGCGCGACGGCAGCGAGCGCCTGGCCAGCGTCTCGCTGCTGGCCGCGCAGACCGACTTCAGCGAGCCCGGCGAGATCGCGCTGTTCATCGACGACAGCGAGGTCACCTTCCTCGAGGACCTGATGTTCGACCGCGGCTACCTCAGCGCCGACCAGATGGCCGGCGCCTTCCAGCTGCTGCGCTCGAACGACCTGATCTGGTCGCGTGCGGTGCGCGACTACCTGATGGGCGAACGTGCACCGGTCAGCGACCTGATGGCCTGGAACGCCGACGCCACGCGCATGCCCTACCGCATGCACTCGCAGTACCTGCACCGGCTCTTCCTGCGCAACGACTTGGCGGCGGCGCGCTTCCGCGTCGCCGACCGGCCGGTCGCGCTGTCGGACATCCGCGTGCCGGTGTTTGCGCTCGGCACCGAGCTCGACCATGTCGCGCCGTGGCGGTCGGTCTACAAGCTGATGCTGCTGTGCGATGCCGACGCGCGCTTCGTGCTCGCCAGCGGCGGGCACAACACCGGCGTCGTCAACCCGCCGCGGCGCGGCGAGGCGTCGCGCGGGCATCACCGCGTGCTCGACCGCCCGGCCGGCGGTCGCTACGTCGACCCGGACCAGTTCCTCGCGCTCGCGCAGGACCACGAGGGTTCGTGGTGGCCGCTGTGGCAGCAGTGGCTGGCCGCGCACTCGTCGCGGCCGGTGGCGGTGCCGCGTACGGCGCCGCGCGGCAGCGCGACCTTCGGCGCCGCACCCGGCCGCTACGTGCTGGAGACCTGAGCGCGGCCGCTGCGCGCGGCCGCCCGGTGACCGTCAGTCGCCCATCGTCGCCGTCGGGTAGAACGGCAGCGTGCGCACGCGCTGCCCGGTCAGGCGCGACCAGGCGTTGGCCAGCGCCGGTGCGAGCGTCGGCACGCCGAGCTCGCCGACCCCGCCGATCGCCACCGCGCGGTCGGCCTGCGCCGGGGCCGGCAGGATCGTCACCCGGACCTCCGGCATCTCGTTGAGCCGGATCATCCGGCTGGCGTTGAAGTTCTTCACCTGCGCGGAGCCGTTGACGAAGGTCTGCCGGCCGTAGAGCGCGGCATTGAGGCCGTGCACGACGCCGCCGACCAGCTGGGCCTCCACCGAGCCCGGGCTGACCGCGAGATAACAGTCGATCGCCACGGCACACTTCAGCACGCGGACCTGGCCGCTGCTCGACTTCCCGACCTCGACCACCTGCGCGACGATGCTGTTGAACGCGCTGCCGATCGCGATGCCGCGCGCGCGGCCGGCGGCCGGCGGCGTCGACCAGCCGCCGAGCGCGGCCGCCGCCTCCAGCACCGCGATCCAGCGGGGATCGGTCAGGCGCGCGCGGCGGAACTGGTACGGGTCCTGCCCGGCCGCCGCGGCGAGCTCGTCGATCATCGACTCCACCGCGAAGGTGTTGATCGATGCGCCGACCGAGCGCCAGAAGCCCACCGGCACCGGCGACGGATGGCTCACGTACTCGGTCAGCCGCGCGCCGAAGCTGTAGGGCAGGGCATGGGCGCCTTCGTAGCCCTGGCTGTCGCCGGTGGCGCCGAGCACGGCGCCGCGCTGCGCGAGGATCGACGGCGATACGTTGCGGTAGGTCCAGCCGGCGATCGCGCCACCGGCGTCGAGGCCGGCGCGGGCCTTGACCAGCGCCATCGGCCGGTACTGGTCGTGCGCGAAGTCCTCCTCGCGCGGCCACATCAGCTTGACCGGCCGCTGCAGCGCCATCGCCACCTGCACCGCCTGGCTGATGAAGTCCTGCTCGGCCTTGCGCCCCAGGCCACCGCCGAGGTACGTGGTGTGGAAGACGATCTGCTCGGGCGCCAGCCCGGTCAGCGCGACGACCAGCGACAGCGCGCCGCGCGCGGACTGCGTCGGCGCCCACACCTCGCAGCGCTCGCCGGCGCGGTAGTCGACCGTGCAGTTGAGCACCTCCATGCAGGCATGCGCGACGTAGGGCAGCGCGTAGGTGGCCTCGACCACCTTGCCCGCGCGCGTGATCGCCGCCGCCGCGTCGGCGGTGCTGCGCTCGACCGTGTACAGCGTGCCCGGCGGGTTCGCGGCGCCGGCCACGTAGGGTTTCGCGCCGGTCATCAGCGCCTGCGCGTCGGCCATGAACTGCGCGCTGTTCAGCGCGGCGACGTCGGCGGGCAGCGTCCACTTCACCGACAGCCGGCGCGCGGCCTGCCAGGCGTCCCAGGTGCTGGTCGACACCACCGCCACCGCGTTGACGTTGCCCACCGCCTCGGCGCCGCGGCCGAGACCCGGCTTGACCTGCGTCGGCACGACGGCAATGGCGCCGGCCGGCGTGGCCGGCGTCGCCGCAAGCCGGCCGCCGATGCTCGGACAGTGGCGGATCACCGCGTACACCATGCCGGGCACGCGCACGTCGAGCCCGTAGACCGCGCTGCCGTCGACCTTCGGCGGAATGTCGGGCCGGGCGAAGGTCTTGCCGATGCAGCGGAACTGCGCGTCCGGCACCAGCGCGGCCGATGCCGGCGGTGGCAGCAACGCGGCCGCCGCCGCCACCTCGCCGTAGCGGCGGGTCGCGCCGCTCGGGCCGTGGCGGATCACGCCGTTGTCGACGGTGTAGTTGGAGCGGCTGGCATCGCCGATCTGCGCCATCGCCGCCGCCACCAGCGTCTCGCGGGCGATCGCGCCGGCATCGCGCAGGCGCCAGAAGTTGTTGCGCGTGACGCCGCTGCCGACGGTGTTGATCGCCGTGCCGACCGGCGCCGGCGTCTTCAGCGTCGGCCCGCCCTGCACCAGCTTCACGCGCGCCGGGTCGACCATCAGGTCCTCGCACAGCACCTGCGCCAGGCCGGCGAACGAGCCCTGGCCCATGTCGGAGCTGCCGATCGCCAGCGTGATGCGGTCGTCGCTGCCGATCGTCAGCCAGGCGTTGACCTGCGTCGGCGCCGGATCGGTGGCCGCCTCGAGGCGGCTGGCCGCCGGCAGCACGAGTCCCAGCGTGAGGGCGCCGCCGGTGCCGAGGAAGCCGCGGCGGTCGAGCGTGGGGAGCATGTCCTGCATCGCCGCCTCCTTCACAGGTCGGCCAGCGCACGCTTCATGCGCTGGTAGGTGCCGCAGACGCAGACGTTCTCGATCTCGCCGGCGATCTCGCTGCCGTGGTGGCCCGCGCGCATCGCCCCGGCCACGCGCATCAGCACGCCCGACTGGCAGAAGCCGCACTGCGGCACCTGGTGCTTGATCCACGCCACCTGCGCCGGGTGGCTGCGGTCCGGCGACAGCCCCTCGATCGTCGTGATGCGGCGGCCGGCGGCCGACGACACGTCCATGTCGCACGACTTCTTCGGCTCGCCGTCGACCCACACGGTGCAGGCCCCGCACACCTCGATGCCGCAGCCGTACTTGGTGCCGGTCAGCCCGATCAGGTCGCGCAGCACCCACAGCAGCGGCATCTCGGCGCTGCGCACCTCGACGACGTGATCCTTGCCGTTGACGTTCAGCGTGTAGCTGAGCATTCGCTTCTCTCCTTCCGACGTCCCGCGCCGCGATGCTGCGGCGTGCGACGCATCGTCTGCACCGCGATGAACCGAAGCTGAACGGCGAGGGCGGCCGCGCGAAACGTTTTGTATGAGGCGTGTGCGGTTCCGGGAGCGCGGCTCAGAACCGCAGCTCGGCGCGCAGGCCGCGGCCCAGCGCCACGGGCGAGCTCAGCACGAGGCGCAGGCCCGCCTGCCGGGCGATCGCGTCGACGATCGCCAGGCCGAGGCCGCTGCCTTCGCGCGCCGCGTGCCCGCGCTCGAAGCGCCGGACCAGCGTCGGCAGCACGTCGGGCGCCACGCCGGGGCCGTCGTCCTGCACCACCAGCCGCGCCGGCGGGCCGGCTTCCGCGATGACGTCCACCTGCGCCGCCGCGCCGCCGTGGCGCAGCGCGTTCTCGATCAGGTTGCGCAGCGCGATGGCCAGCGCATCGAGGTCGCCCTCGACGACCACGCGCGACGCCGGCAGCTGCAGCTGCAACCGGCCGGCGCGGCGCTCGGCGTCGAACTCGTCGGCGACCAGGCGTGCCAGCTCGGCCAGGTCGACCGGCTCGCGCCGCAGCGCGACGCCCGATTCGAGCCGCGCCCGCTGCAGCAGCCGGGCCGCGAGCCGGGTCAGGCGGTCGATCTGGCGCACCAGCGCCTGCGCATGGCCGCGCGCGGCGTCGTCGGGCGTCACGGCGGCCAGCCGCTGGGCCTGCGCCCGGGCCGCGGCCAGCGGCGTGCGCAGCTCGTGCGCGGTGTGCAGCGCCAGCGTGCGTTCGGCCTCGATCAACTGCCGAAGCCGCGTCAATAACGCGTTGGTGCCACGTAACCACGGCTGCAGCTCGTCGGGCAGATGGGGCAGCGCCAGCGGTTCCAGGCGCTGGACGTCGAGGCTTTCCAGCGCATGGCGGGCGTGCTCGACGTCGGCGAAGGCGCGGCGGATCAGCCAGCGCAGCAGCAGCGCGACCGCCGGCAGTGCCGCCAGCAGCGCGAGCAGCAGCCAGCGCAGCGCGTGCCACAGCACTTCGCGCCGGTGGCTCACCGTCTCGGCCACCTGCACGCGGCGGCCATCGGCGGCAGTGAGCGTCAGCACGTGCCACGGGCCGCGGTCGTGCAGGCCGTCGCTGCCGCGCGGGTCCATCGGTGCGTCCGGTGCGCGCGCCGATCGCAGCCGCAGCCGGCCGTCGCGGTCGAACAGCTGCCAGCTGACGAAGTCGCCGTGTTCGCCGGGCGGCCAGGTACCGGGCGCGACCGTCGGGCCGGACGCCACCGCGTCGGGCATCGCCAGCAGCCGCGACGCGGTCTGCTGCAGCGCGCCGTCGAGCACCTCGTTGATCTCGTGCATCAGGCCGGCCGTGGCCGCCGCTCCGGCGACGAGCCAGCCGGCGACCAGCAGCGCCAGCAGGTGCCGCCACAGCCGCTGCTGCAGGCTCCAGCGGCGCCCGGCCTCAGGCGGCGTCGGAAGGGAGCTCGAGGCGATAGCCGAGTCCACGGTGCGTGCTGATCGCGCGCGGGCCGAGCTTCTTGCGCAGCCGGCTGACGATCACCTCGAGTGAATTGCTGTCGGCATCGCCGAGCCCCGCGGCGGCGAGGGCGTGCTCGATGTCGCTGCGACCGTAGATGCGGCCGGGCCGCCCGGCCAGGCACGCGATCACCGACCACTCCATCGCCGTCAGGTCGATCGGCGCGCCGCTCCGGCTGGCGTGGCGCGCGGCCGGGTCGAGCAGCACGTTGCCGATGCGCAGCGCCTGCCTCGGCGGCCGGCCGGCACGGCGGGCGACGGCGTCGATGCGCGCGAGCATCTCGTCGAGGTCGAAGGGCTTGACCAAGTAGTCGTCGGCGCCGTCGCGCAGCGCTCGCAGGCGGTCGGACAGCTGCTCGCGCGCGGACAGCACGATCACCGGGCGCGGGTCGCCGGCGGAGCGCCATTCGCGCAGCAGCGCCAGGCCTTCGCCGTCGGGCAGCGCGAGGTCGAGCAGCACCAGGTCCGCCGCCGCGGCGCGCGCATCGCCGACGTGCCGGCAGCTCGTCACGGCATGGCCGGCCGCGCGCAGATGGGCAGCCACCGCCTGCGCGAGGTCGGCGTCGTCTTCCACCAGCAGGATGTGCAGCGCCCGCATCCGCCCAGCGTGTCCCGCGACTCAGGCCGGCACCGGCTCGGCCACCGCGGCATCGGCGCCTTTCAGCACCGTCCCGGCGGCGTCGATCACGCGCACGTCGACCGGGATGCCGGCCCGCACGCTCTGCGTGACGATGCAGAAGTCCTCGAACTGGCCGAGCACGCGGTCGAGCGCATGCAGGTCGTGCGCCGGCGCGCCGAGGTGCAGGTCGACGCCGATGCGGGCGATGCGCAGCCGGTTCTGCGCATTGCGCGCCATCGACAGCGTGGCCACCGCCCGCAGCGGCTCGGCCGGATTCCTGAACTTGCGCAGCGCGAACAGCAGGCTGGCCGCCAGGCAGTTGGCCACCGCCGCGGCCAGCAGGCGCGCCGGGTTGGGCCCGGTGCCCTGTCCGAGCGGTGGCGGCTCGTCGGTGTGCAGCGGCGGCAGCGCCGCGTCGCGGAAGTCGACCTCGAAGGCGAAGTCCGACTGCTGCCGAAGCTCGAGGCTGAATCCGCCCTCGCTCACGGGACTCACGGCTTGCGGCCGGCGGAGGCCGGGCAGGTGTCGACGCCCAACAGGCCGTACGCCGGACAGAAGCGGAACAGGCCGGTGGCCAGCAGCACCACGCCGATCCAGCCCCACGCACCGATGGTGCCGGTGACGGCCAGGGCGATGAGCGCCAGGCCGGCGACGATTCGAAGCCCCCGGTCGAGGGACCCCACGTTGACCTTCATGCAGACCTCCTGCTTGGTTGACTGGTCGAATCGTCCATCAGCGACCACTGATGGAGATTGATGCACGTCAGTCCGCGCCCCCGCAAGCCGGGATTCATCGGCACGCGCTAGATTCCGTGCTGCCATGCGCCTGCTCATCATCGAAGACGACCCCGACCTGGGCGAACCACTCGCGCTCGGCCTGCGCCAGGCCGGGCACGGCGTCGACTGGTTCCGCGACGGCGCCCAGGCCGATGCGGCGATCGCCGCCGCGCCCTACGACGCGATGGTGCTCGACCTCGGCCTGCCCGGCGCCGACGGCATGACCTGGCTGCGCCGCTGGCGCGAGCGCGGCAGCACGCTGCCGGTGCTGATCCTCACCGCGCGCGACGGTGTCGAGCAGCGCATCGCGGGGCTGGACGCCGGCGCGGACGACTACCTGATCAAGCCGATCTCGGTCGACGAGCTGGCCGCCCGCCTGCGGGCCCTGCTGCGCCGCACCGCCGGCCGCGCGCAGGCGGTGTGGTCGCACGGCGCGCTCGACTACGACCCGGCGGCGCGGCGCGTGCGCTGGCAGGACCGCGAGGTCGAGCTCACCGCGCGCGAGCTGGCGCTGCTGGAGGTGCTGATGTCGCACCCGCAGCGCGTGCTGTCGAAGGAGGTCCTGCTCGAGAAGCTGTACGACTGGAGCGGCAGCGAGCCCGAGAGCAACGCGCTCGAGGTCCACGTGCACCACCTGCGCCGCAAGATCCATCCCGGCATCGTGCGCACGGTGCGCGGCGTCGGGTATGCGCTGGGCGAGGCGGTCGGCGCCTCCGAGGCCACGGGCCGCCGGCCCAAGGGGGCCGCGTGAGCCTGCAGCGCCGCCTGCTCGTCTACCTGCTGCTGTGCGCGCCGCTGGTCTGGGGGCTGGCGCTGCTGGCCTCCGCCGACCGCGCCCGGCACGAGGTCAACGAGCTGTTCGATTCCGAGATCATCCGGCTCGCGCGGCAGGTGCAGTCGACGCTCGCCGGGGTGCGCATCGACGGGGCGCCCGCGCCGCCGCCGGACGCCAGCGGCGAGGCCGACCTGCGCGACCTGGCGGTCGCGGTGTGGAACGCCGAAGGCAAGCTGCTGATGGTCGACCGCGAGGGCGTGCAGCTGCCGCGCCGCAGCGACGCCACCGGTTTCGTCGACCTGACGCTCGACGGCAACCGCTGGCGCGTGTACTACCTGCAGTCGCCGCACGGCGAATGGCTGGTGGCCGCGGGCCAGCTTGAGTACGAGCGCGACGAGCTGGTGCGCAACCTGTTGGCCAGCCAGATCGTGCCCTGGCTCGCCGTGCTGCCGCTGCTGATGATCGCGATGGCCTGGGCCGTGCGGCAGGCCCTGGCGCCGGTGCGGCAGATCACCGACGAGGTGCACGGCCGCGGCGCCGACGCGCTGCAGCCGATGGCCGCCGAACGGGCCCCGGCCGAGCTGCGGCCGCTGCTGCAGGCGATGAACGGCCTGTTCACGCGCATCGAGGCCACGCTGGCGCGCGAGCGCCGCTTCACCGCCGATGCGGCGCACGAGCTGCGCACGCCGCTGGCCGTGCTGCGTGCGCAGTGGGACGTGCTGCGCCAGGCCCGCGACGAGGCCGAGCGCGGCCGTGCGGTCGCCCGCCTGGGCGCCGGGCTCGACCGCATGGACCGCCTGGTGTCGCAGCTGCTGGCGCTGGCGCGGCTGGAGGCCACCGACCGCCTTCCGCGCTCGACGCCGATCGACTGGCCGCGGCTGGTCGAGCAGGCGATGAGCGACGTGCTGCCGCTGGCCGAGCGCCGCCGCATCGAGCTGGCCTGCGACTGGCCGCCGGCCGGCACGCCGCCGTTCGCGCTGCAGGGTGATGCCGACCTGATGGTCGTGCTGCTGCGCAACCTGCTCGACAACGCGGTGCGCTATGCGCCCGAGGGCAGCGCGGTGGGCCTGCGCTTCGACGGCGCGGGCTTCAGCGTCGAGAACGACGGACCGCCGCTGCCGCAGGAGGTGCTGTTGCACCTGGGCGAACGTTTCCACCGCCGCGAGGGCCAGGCCGAGTCCGGCAGCGGCCTGGGCGTGTCGATCGTGCAGCGCATCGCGCAGCTGCACGGCCTGCGGCTGGACTACCGCCCGCGCGCCGGCGGGCAGGGCGTGGTGGCCGCGCTGCGGCTGGCCGGGGACGCGCCGGCATGAGGTCGGGCGCCGCCCGAGGCCGTCAGTTCGAGCGGATCTTCGCCATCAGCGCCCGCGCCTCCTCGCGCCGGCCGCTGTCGGCGATCTGCCGGCCCGGCCGCGGCGGCGCCTGCAGCACGCGCTCGAGGTAGGGCATCGCCTCGTCGGCATGCCGCGTCTCGACCAGGTACTCGGCGAAGAAGAAGTTCGCGTCGATGCCCTGCGGGCTGATCGCCAGCGCCTTCTGCAGCAGCTCGCGGGCCTTGTCCTTGTCGCCGAAGCCGAGCGGCCAGCCCGGCACCTTGTAGTACAGCACGCCCAGGCTGTTGTAGGCCGAGCCGTCGAGCGCGTTGCCGTCGAGGCGGATCGCCTGCTCGTACAGGCCCTTGGCCTGCTTCACCAGGCCGAGGGCGCCGATGCCGCCCTTTTCGCCGGCCCAGCTGCTGACGATGATGCCCTGCCAGACCAGCGGCTCGCTGCGCGCCGGAAAGGCCTCGGCCACCTTCTGCGCGCGGGCGGCCAGCGCCTCGAAGCGCTTCTCCCGCTCGGGCGCCGGCGTCTGGTAGCGGATGACTTCCCAGTCGCGCTGCAGCTCGGTCACCGCGTCGTCGACCGGCGCGGCGAAGGCGGCAGGCAGCGCCCATGCGAGGGCGAAAGCCGCCGCGGCGGCAAGGCGGAGGATTCGGGAGGTGCTCATGCCTGTCCTTTCGATGCGGGTTTCAGCGTGGCGGCGGCCAGGCTGCGGCGGTGGCGGGTGAAGGCCCCGTCCATGCCGGCGCCCAGCGCGCCGTTCAGTCGCACCGCCAGGCGTTCCGGATAACCGATGAAGCGCTCGGCCCGTTCGCTGCGGATCAGCTCGACCAGCGCGTCGGCCACGCGCTGCGGTGGATCCATCGCGGTGCCGGTGGCCGTGTTGTAGTGGTCGACGGCGCGGCCGTTGAAGGCGGTGCGCGTGCTGCGCGGGCCCAGCGTCTGCACGATCACCGGGCCGCCGGCGAGCTCGCGGCGCAGCGCCTCGGCGAAGACATGCAGGCCGCCCTTGCTCGCGCCGTAGACGCTGAAGCCCGGCAGCCCGATGCGGCCGAGCGCCGAGCCGACGAAGACCAGCTGCGCCTTTTCCTGCGCCAGCAGCTGCGGCAGCAGCGCCTGCGCCAGCAGCATCGGCGCGACGAGGTTGGTCTCGACCGCCGCGCGCAGCGCCGTCGGCGACTGTTCCGCCAGCGGGCCGAAGGCCGGCACGCCGGCCGCCATCACGACCACGTTGGCCTGCCAGCGGGCCGCCGCGGCCGCCACCGCGGCGATGCCCTCGGGGCGGGTCAGGTCGGCCTGCAGCCAGGCCTCGGGTCCGCTCCCGGCGGGCGCGCGCCCGACCCCGAGCACCGCGGCGCCGGCCTGCTGCAGCGCCGCGCCGGCGGCGCGGCCGATGCCACCGGAGGCGCCGGTGAGCAGCACGCGCGCGTCGGCAAGCCTCATGCTGCGAGCTCCTCGGCGGCCTGCGGCAGCGGCAGGCCGCGGAAGACCTCGCCGTACAGGCGGTAGAAGGCGCGTGCGGCATGCACGATGTCGGCCCGGTCGCGCGCATCGTCGATCTGGTCCATCAGCAGCGCGAAGGTCGCGGTGTGCTGCTGGTCCAGCGTGCCGTGCGAACGCAGGTAGCTGAAGGCCGAGTCCGGCAGGCCGAGCGGCTTCTGGATCGCGTCGGCGGCCATCAGCGCCAGCGAGACGCTGGTGCCCTCGAGCACGTGCACCATGCCGAAGAAGGCCACCGGGTTGACCCGGGCGATGGTGTCGTAGGCATAGGCCACCATCACCTCGGTGGCATGCCCGGGCGGGCCATGGCGCACGGCCTCGGCATCACCGCCGCAGGCGGCGATGTCGTTCAGGATCCATTCGTCGTGGCCGGCCTCCTCGTCGACGTACTCGTCGAGCGCGTCGCGCAGCCAGGCCTGGTGCGGGCGCAGGGCGTCGCGTGCCGCCTTCAGCAGCGGCACCGTGTGGCGCACGTGGTGGTAGGCCTCGGTCAGGAAGGCGATGTAGCTGGCCACCGAGACACGGCCGGCCAGCGCGCCCTGGATGATGGGCGTCGCGAGCAGGCCCTGGCGGGCGGCCGCGGTGTCGGCGAGCAGTCGGTCGTGAAAGCGCATGGCGGCAGGTGGGGCAACAGGAGAGGGAAGGCCCAGCGCGGCGGCATGGGCGGCGAGCACGGCCGCGCGCTGCGGCCGGCCGTTGGGCGTGGCGAAGCCGCTGGCGGCGTCGAAGGGCGCGACGCCGCGCACCCAGCGGCCGATGCGGGCGTAGTCGGGCAGCCCGGCATTCGCCGTGTCGACGGCCTGCCGCAGCGCGGCATCGCTGACGTCCGAAGACAGCGGCCAAAGCACCGCGGCGAGCACGGGCTGGCCGTCGCCCAGCACCACCGCCTGCGCGACGGCCGGCTGGCCGCGCAGCGCGGTCTCGACCCACTCGGGCGACACGTTGCGGCCGAAAGCGGTGATCAGCACGTTGCGGCGCCGGCCGTGCACGTGCACTAAGCCGTCCTCGTCGATGACGCCGAGGTCGCCGGTGGGCCACCATGTCGGCAGCGGCTCGGCAGCGCCCGCCGGCAACGGTTCGTGCGCGCCGCGGCCCGGATCGTCGCCGAGGTAGCCGCTGAACAGGCTGCCGGCGATCTCGATCTCGCCGCCGTCGTTCACCCGCACGCGTGCATGCGGCAGCGGCCGGCCGGCGCTGCCGGGGCGCTGCGCGCCGGGCAGGTTCAGCGTCTGCACCGAGGCGCCCTCGGACAGGCCGTAGCCTTCACACGCCGGGATGCCCAGGGCCATCGCGGCGCGCACCAGGTCCTCACCGACCGCGGCACCGCCGACGGCGACGATCTTCAGCGACGCCGGCGCGCGGCGGCCGGCCTGGGCGAGGTGGCCGCACCAGGCGCGCAGCATCTGCGGCAGCAGGATCAGGCTGTGCGGCTGCAGCGCGTCCACCGCGGCCGCGAAGCGCGCGGCATCGAAGCGCGACGAGCCTTCGAGCCCCAGTTCGGCGAGCGGCCGCACCAGCAGCGTGGCGCCGTGGCGCCGCGGCGCCATCACGCCGGCGATGTTCTCCAGCAGCACCGCGAAGGGCAGGGCGTTCAGGTGGCGTGCGATCTGCAGCGGCGCCAGCGCCTGCACCAGGCCGTCGGCCACCGCGTCGAGCGCCGAAGCCGACAGGCAGACGCCCTTGGGCGCGCCGGTGGTGCCGGAGGTGAAGGTGATCTTGGTGGTTCCCGGCGGCAGCGTCACGGCACGGGCCGGCAGCGCGGCGCGCATCAGCGTCTCGCCCGCGACCGTCACCGGCGACCACGGCAGCACCGGCCAGCGCGCCGCGAAGGCCGGCGCCACGACGAGGCTGTCGACGCCCGCCGCCTGCAGCGCATGGCGCAGCTGGTCGGGCGTGAAGAACAGCGGCAAAGGCACGTGCACCACGCCGGCCTGCGCGGCCGCCTCGTCGAGCACGACGAAGGGCGTGCCGTTGTCGAGCGCGGTCGCCAGCACGCGCGTGCCGTCGGCGCGCAGCCCGTCGGCGGCCTCCGCGACGGCGGCCGCGAGCGCCGCGGCCGACCAGGCCCGACGGCCGTCGTCCAGCACAGGGCGATCCGCGGCAGCGTGTGCGGGGGGGTGGGCGGCGGTCATGCCGCGCTCCGTCGCCGCGCCAGCACCGGCAGCGCGGTCGCGATCTGGCCGGCGAGCACCAGCGGGCGGTGCTCGTAATAACGTCCCCAGTCAGCGGCCTGCGGCCCGAGCAGCGTCGGATCGGCGATGCCCAGTGCCACCGAGGCCAGGCCCAGCCGCGCGAAGAGCTGGCGCAGCTCTTCGGTCAGCGTGCTGACCACCCACTCGAAGCCTTCGTTCGCCAGGTGCGGGCCGAGCTGCAGCACGAGGCGCCGGCCCTGGCCGGCCTGCGCGGCCGCGAGGTGGCCGACCTCGACGATGCGCTCGCGCGCCGGTGCGCGCCGGGCGTCGGGCGCCAGCAGCTGCTCGACCGGTCGCGCGAGGTAGCGCTCGAGGAACAGCGCCTGTGCGCCCGCGCCGCGGTAACCGGCTGCGGCCAGCAGCCCGCCGTCGGCATCGAGCGTGGCCACCAGCGTGGGCATGAACTCGCGCACGCGGGCGCCATAACGCGCGGCATACACGTCCTGGATGAAGGCCTCGACGGCCGCCCGGCGCGGATGCGCGCGATCGACGATGGCCAGCACTGAGCGCTCGCCGGCAGCGGGCGACGGTGCACTGTCAAGGGGGGGCGCGCTCAGCGGCGGCCGCGAAAGGCATGAGGCCGACAAGCCGGCTCCTGGTGCGTTCGGGAAACCGGCAGCCACGGGCGCCGGACGACGCGGTCGATGTTCGTCGCTGACGATGAAGCGGACCTTAAGCGGCGGTGGCCCTAGACTCTCGCGCGGTGAAGTCCTCGACCGCCCCGGCCGACCCGGCCCTGATCGACTCCCGCACCGCGGCCTGGCGGCTGCTGGTGGTGCTGGCCGTCGCCACGCTCGGCAATGCCGCGATGTACGTGCTGCCGGTCGTGCTCACCGTCGTGCAGGGCGAGTTCGGGGTCTCGCGCTCGGGCGCCTCGCTGCCCTACACCGCGACGATGATCGGCTTCGGCCTCGGCGGCGTGCTCTGCGGCCGCTGGGCGGACCGCTACGGCATCGCGCGCGTCGTGCAGATCGGCGCGGCGGCGGTGGTCGCCGGCTTCGTGCTGGCGAGCGTGTCGAACCACATCGTGCTGTTCACGCTGGCGCATGCGCTGCTGCTGGGCCTGCTCGGTGTCGCCAGCGCGTTCGTGCCGCTGATCGCCGACACCGGGCTGTGGTGGCACCGGCGCCGCGGCATCGCGGTGGCGGTCTGCGCCAGCGGCAACTACCTGGCCGGCGCGATCTGGCCGCCGCTGGTGCAGTGGGGCCTCGACGCCCACGGCTGGCGGCCGACCTACGTGGTCTTCGGCCTCGCCACCGGGCTGGCGATGGCGCTGCTGAGCCTGCTGCTGCGGCAGCGGCCGCCCGCGGTGCAGCCGGCGCCGGCGATGGCGGCGTCGTCGTCGAGCGGGCAGGGGCCGGACCGCCCCTTCGGCCTGGCGCCGGGCCGCGCGCAGGCGTGGCTGTTCGTTGCCGGCATCGGCTGCTGCGTCGCGATGGCGATGCCGCAGGTGCACATCGTCGCCTACTGCACCGGGCTCGGCTACGGGCCGGCGCGCGGCGCGCAGATGCTGTCGCTGATGCTGGGCTTCGGCATCGTCAGCCGGCTCGCGTCGGGCTGGGTCGCCGACCGCATCGGCGGGCTGCGCACGCTGCTGCTCGGCTCGGCGCTGCAGTGCATCGCGCTGCTGCTGTTCCTGCCCTTCGACGGCCTCGGCTCGCTGTACGTCGTCTCGGCGCTGTTCGGTCTGTTCCAGGGCGGCATCGTGCCCTCGTACGCGATCATCGTGCGCGAGCACTTCGCCGTGCGCGAGGCGGGCGCGCGCGTCGGCACCATCGTGCTCGGCACGCTGGTCGGCATGGCACTGGGCGGCTGGCTGTCGGGCGCGATCTTCGACCTCACCGGGTCCTACCGCATGGCCTTCGTCAACGGCATCGGCTGGAACCTGCTGAACCTGGCGATCGTCGCCGGCCTGTTCCTGCGGGCGCGTCGCGGCCGGCTTGCGCTGGAGCGCGTGCAGCCCGCGTGAGCGGCGACCACCGGCGCTTCAGGCTCCGGCCAACCGGCCCAGCCATTCGTGCAGCACGATGGTGGCCAGGCGCAGGCCCTCGCCGGAGGGCAGGTAGTCGCCGAGCTCGCCGGTGCCCGGCCGGCTGACGCCCATCGGCGCGGCGCTCAGCGTCAGCGCGAGGCGTTCATGCGCCGCGGCGCGGCGAAAGGCGGCGAGCGCACGCTGCTGGTGGAAGTCGTGCGTCACCAGCACGACGTGGCGGATGCCGGCCGCGGCCAGCATCGGCACCGTGCGGCGGGCGTTCTCGTTCGTGTCGCGCGACAGGCCCTCGGTCCAGCGCAGCCGCTGCCCGAAGTCGCGCTCGGCCACGCGGGTCGCGATCACCGCCTCGCTGTCGCCGGCCGGGCTGGCATGGGCCACGCCGCCGCTGTAGGCCACCGGCAGGCCGGTGCGGCGCGCCAGCCACAGGCCGTAGCGCAGGCGCTCCAGCGTCAGCATCGACAGGTCCGGCGCACCGTAGTCCAGCGAGCCCAGCCGCCGTCCCGCGCCGAGCACGACGATGGCCGCCTGCGGCGTGCGCGACAGCGCGGCGATGTCGGCCTCGGCCAGCACCGGCGGCGGCGTGGTCAGCGTCTGCTTCAGCGCGGCCGCGAACGCCGGGGTCGACAGTGCCCAGAGCCCGCCGCTGCCGGCCAGCACCAGCGCGGCGCCCCAGCGCCGGTGCCGGCGCGACAGCAGCACGCCGAGCACGATCAGCGCCAGCAGCGGCACCGGCGGCAGCACCAGCATCGACAGCGCCGGCTTCCAGCCGAGGAGGCCGAGCGATTCGAAGAGCTGGTTCACGAGTGTTCAGTCGCCCTTGAAGCCCGAGGCCTTGATCGGCGGCCCCCAGCGCTCGAAGTCGTCCTTCAGCGCGGCGGCCAGCCGGTCGGGGCCTTGGCCGGTCGGCTCCAGCCCCATGTCGACCAGGCGCTTGTGCACACCGGGGTCGTTCACCGCGGCCATCGCCGCCTTCGCCAGCCGGTCGACCGCCGCGGCCGGCGTGCCGGCCGGCGCGAAGAGGCCGTACCAGGGCTTGGCGACGAGGTCGTAGCCGAGCTCGCGGAAGGTGGGCACGTCGGGGAAGCTGGCGTCGCGCTGCTCGCCGGCCACCGCCAGCAGGCGCGCCTTGCCGCCGGTGACCAGCGCGCGGATGTCGGCGGCAACCGTCGAGATTGCGCCGACCTCGCCGGCGGCGATCGCCGACATCGCCGCGGCCGTGCCCTTGTACGGCACGTGGGTCAGCGTGACGCCGGCCTTGCTGGCGAACATCACCCCGAAGAAGTGCGGGATGCTGCCCGGCGCGGCGGAGGCGTAGAAGCCGTTGGCCTTCGGATCGGCCTTCACCCAGGCGACGTACTCGGGCAGCGTCTTCGCCGGCACCGTCGCGGCGATGCCCAGCCCGATCTGGAAGTTGGACAGGTGCGCCACCGGCGCGAAGTCCTTGAACGGGTCGTAGCGCAGCTGGCCGGCGTAGGAATGCGGAAAGATGGCCATCGTCGCCACCGGCGTCATCAGCAGCGTGCTGCCGTCGGCCGGCGCGGCCTTCACCAGCTCGTTGGCGATGCGCCCGCCGGCGCCGGCCTTGTTCTCGACGATCACCGGCTGCTTCAGCGTGCGCTGCATCTGCTCGGCCAGCACGCGCGCCAGCGCATCGGAGGTGGCGCCGGCGGGATAACCGACGACGATGCGCACGGTGCCGTCCTGCGCGGCGGCAGGCCCGGCGAAGGCGGCCAGGGCGGCCGCGAGCGCGGCGGCGCCGGGCACGGCGAGCAGGTGGCGGCGGCTCGGAACAGGGGTCATCGCGGATCTCCTTGGGGGTTCACCATGGGGGGTTCACCATTGGGGGTTCACCATTGGCCGAAGAACACGCCGGCCTGCTTGTACCGGTTGGTGCCCTGCTCGACGACGGCATCGCTGACGGTCGTGCGGTGCTTGCGCTGCGCGAGGAAGTGAAGCAGCCGCTCGCGCAGGCCGGCGCGCACCGCGTCGTGGCCGGCCTCGCGGCCGAGGTCCTGCATCTCCTGCGGGTCGGCCTGCAGGTCGAACAGCTGCTCGGGCTCGTCGAGCCAGTACACGTAGCGCCAGCGCTCGGTGCGCAGCGAGAAGGCGCGCGCCTGCTGCGGCGTCTTGCCGCGCAGCAGGCGCGCCTGGCGGAAGCTGTAGTCGAGCTCGGAATAGGCGAAGTCGCGCCACGGCGGCGCGTCGCCTTCGAGCAGCGGCAGCAGGCTGCGGCCCTCGATGCGGTGGTTGTCGCCCGGCACGCCGAGCCAGTCCAGCACGGTGGGCACGAGGTCCACGCCCTCGACGAAGCGCGGGTCGACCCGGCCGCGCGTGGCATCGGCCGCCGGGCGCGGGTCGGCGACGATGAAGGGCACGCGCTGCACGGTGTCGTAGAAGAGCTCCTTCTCGCCGAGCCAGTGGTCGCCGAGGAAGTCGCCGTGGTCGGAGGTGAAGATCACCAGCGTCTCGCGCAGCAGGTGCTGCCGCTCCATCGCGTCGAAGAGCCGGCCGAGGTGGTCGTCGAGCTGCCGGATCAGCCCCTGGTAGGCCGGGCGCACCGTGCGGATGCAGTCGTCGCGCTGGAAGCTGAGACATTCCTCCTGCTGGCGGTAGGCGGCGAGCACCGGATGGGCGTCGCGCAGCTCGGCCTCGCTGCGCACCACCGGCAGGCACTGCTCGGCCGTGTACATCGCGTGATAGGGAGACGGCGCCATGTACGGCCAGTGCGGCTTCACGTAGCTCAGGTGCAGCACCCACGGGCGGCTGCCCTGCTCGCGCATGAAGCGCAGCGCCTGGTCGGTCATGTAGGCGGTCTCGGAATGCGCTTCCTGCACGCGCGCCGGCAGGTGCACGTGGCGCATGTGCCAGCCGCTGACGACCTGGCCGCCGGCGTCGATCGCGGCGATCACGTGCTCGCTCCAGGGGTCGGCGCCGTCGTAGCCCTGCGCGCGCAGGAAGGCCGGGTAGCCGCTCTCGTCGCCGGGCGCATGGTGGCCGTCGTAGCGGTCGATCTCGACGAAGCCGCCGCGCTCGAGGAAGGTGCCGAGCTCGCTGCCGCCGTCGATCGCCAGCCGCGCCAGGCCGTCGCGGTCGGGCATCACATGGGTCTTGCCGGCCAGCGCCAGCGTGCGGCCGTGGCCCTTCAGGTACTCGCCCAGTGTGCGTTCGCCGATCGACAGCGGCACGCGGTTCCAGGTCGCGCCATGGCTGATGGGGTAGCGGCCGGTGTAGAAGCTCATGCGGCTGGGGCCGCAGACGCCGCTGGTGACGAAGGCGTTGGAAAAGCGCACGCCGCGGCGCGCCAGCGCGTCGAGGTTGGGCGTCTGCAGGTACGGATGGCCGCTGCAGGACAGGTGGTCCCAGCGCAGCTGGTCGGCCATGATGAAGAGCACGTTCATCGCAGCGGCAAGGGTACCTCGGGCAGGACCAGCACCGCGCGCAGGCCGCCCGCCGTGCCGCGCTCCAGCGTCAGCGAGCCGCCGTACAGGCCGGCGATCTCCTTGACGATGGACAGCCCCAGCCCGCTGCCGGGCACCGACTCGTCCAGCCGTGCGCCGCGCGCCAGGACCTGCGCCCGCCGCGACGCCTCGATGCCCGGCCCGTCGTCCTCGATCGTGATCGCCAGCCGGCCCGGGGCCTGCGGCGAGACCGAGACCCGCACCTCGGAACGCGCCCACTGGCAGGCGTTCTCCAGCAGGTTGCCCAGCATCTCCTGCAGGTCCTCTTGCTCGCCCGCGAAGGCCGCGTCCACCGGCAGCGCATCGACATGCAGGTTGATCGTGCGCGCCGCATGCAGGCGCGACAGCACGCGGACCAGGTCACGCAGCACCGGTTCCAGCGCCGTGCGCACACCGGGCAGGCCCTGGGCCGCCGCGGCGCGGGCGCGCGCCAGGTTCCAGTCGACATGGCGGCGCGCCTGCGCCACCTGCTCGCGCACCAGCGCCGGCAGGTCGGCGGCGGCCGCGGGGTCGCGGCCGGCGGCGTCGGCCTGCTGGGCCATCGCGGCCAGCGGCGTCTTCAGCGCGTGGGCCAGGTTGCCGGCCTGCGTGCGCGCGCGGGCCACGATCTCGGCGTTGCGGTCGAGCACCGCATTGAAATGGTCCACCAGCGGCTGCAGCTCCGCCGGGAAGCGGCCGTCCAGCCGCTGCGCGGCGCCGCCGTCCAGGGCCTGCAGCGCGCGCTGCAGCGTGCGCAAGGGCGCCAGGCCAATGGCCACCTGCACCAGCGCGGCGATGCCCAGCAGCGCGAAGAGCGCCAGCAGCGAGGCGCCCAGCGCCCGGTCGAAGCGGTGCGCCGCGGCCCGGGCCGGCGCGGTGTCGGCGGCCACCAGCAGCCGCCAGGAGCGCTGCGCGCCGGTCGCCGCGTCGGCACGCCGCACCGTGCGCTCCAGCACCCGCAGCTCGGCGCCCTCGGGGCCGGCCAGCGTGTGCAGGTGCAGCGCGCCGTCGGCGATCGCATCGGCCGGCGCCTGCAGGGCCGTGTCCCACAGCGAACGCGACCGCAGCACGGCGCGTTCGAGCTGCACGCCGCTGGCCGCGTCGATCTGCCAATAGAGCCCGGAGTACGGGCGCGACCAGCGCGGGTCGGTCAGGCGCGCCTCGTCGATCTGCGGTCGGCCTTCGGCATCGAGGTCGAAGCGCGCGGTCAGCTGGTCGAGCTGCGCGGCCAGCGTCGCCTCGAACTGGCGCATCGCCTCCTGCCGGAACAGCCGGGCCAGCGCACCGCCCGACAGCACCAGCGCCAGCACCAGCGCGAGCAGCGTCGCGGCCAGCATGCGCCAGCGCAGCGAGCGTGGCCGCCGAAGCGTCTGGCTCATCCCGCGGCGGGCGGCACCAGCCGGTAGCCCAGCCCGCGCACGGTCTCGATCGCCTGCGGCGGCAGCTTGCGGCGCAGGCGCGCGATGAAGACCTCGATGGTGTTGGAGTCGCGGTCGACCTCGCCGGCGTACAGGTGGTCGAACAGCTCGGACCGCGCGACGACGCGGCCCGGGCGGTGCATCAGGTAGGCCAGCAGGCGGTACTCGTGCGAGGTCAGGCTCACCGGCTCGCCGTCGATCGCGACCCGCCCCGAGCGCGTGTCCAGCGACACCGGCCCGCAGTGCAGCAGCGACGATGCCTGGCCCTGCGAGCGCCGGATCAGCGCGCGCAGCCGGGCCAGCAGCTCTTCGGTGTGGAAGGGCTTGGCGAGGTAGTCGTCGGCGCCGGCGTCGATGCCGGCCACCTTGTCGTGCCAGCGGTCGCGCGCGGTGAGGATCAGCACCGGCATCGTGCGCCCCGCCGCGCGCCAGCGCTGCAGCACGGTCAGTCCGTCGAGCTGCGGCAGGCCGAGGTCCAGCACCACCGCATCGTAGGGCTCGGTATCGCCCAGGTGCAGGGCGTCGCCGCCGTTGTTGGCCTCGTCCACCGCATAGCCCGCGCGCTCCAGCGCGGCGCGCAGCGGCGTGCGCAGCGCGGGTTCGTCCTCGACCAGCAGCAGCCTCATCGCGTCATCGCGCGCCGGCGTCCGGCGCCGCGGGGGCACGCCGCGTGGCGCGATCGTCGCGCTCGAGGGGCACGCCGCTGCGTGCATCGACGTGCAGCTTCAGCAGCCGGCCATCGGGCTGCAGCAGGCGCAGCTCGTACACCCAGCGGCCATGCTCGCGCTCGAGCTCCACCTCCAGCACCTCGCCGGGAAACGTCCGGCGCACGGTCTCCAGCAGCTTCGGCAGCGGCATCACCTCGCCGGCCGCGGCGGCGGCGCGGGCGCGGTCGTGGTCGCGCTCGTGGTCGCGTTCGCCGGGGGGCGAGGCGAGGGCCCCGGCCGCCGCCAGCAGCAGCGCGACGGGGACGGACAGGCGGTGCAGGTGCATGCAGGCAGTGTGGGGTCGGCAGATGAACGGCAGGTGAACGAGCACTTCAGCGCCGGTTCAGCGCCGCTTCGAAGAATGCCTTCACACGCCACCGATCGACTGACCCGCATCAAGCCATGACGACCCCGACCCGACGACTTCTCCCGACCGGCGCCCGACGGCCGCTGGCCATGCTGGCCCTCGCGACCCTGCTTGCCGCCGCGGCGGCGCATGCCGCTGACACCACGCCGCAGCAGCAGCTGCAGCGCTTCGCCGGCGAGGCTGGCGCACCGGCCGATGCCGAGCGCGGCCGGCAGTTCTTCGCCGCCCGCCACGGCGGGCAGTGGTCGTGCGCGTCCTGCCACGGCGCCTCGCCGCTGGGCGCGGGCCGGCATGACGGCACCGGCAAGCGCATCGAACCGCTGGCGCCGGCTTCCAACCCCACCGCCTTCACCAACACGGCCCGGGTCGACAAGTGGTTCCGCCGCAACTGCAACGACGTGCTCAAGCGCGAGTGCAGCGCGGCGGAGAAGGCCGACGTGCTGGCCTGGCTGCTGTCGCTGAAGCCATGAAGACGATCCGCCTGCTGCTGCTGCCGCCGCTGCTCGCGGCGGCCTTCGCGGTCCGGGCCGACGGGCCCGCGCTGCCGGCTGCCGTGCCGCCCGCCTATCGCCAGGAGTGTGCGGCCTGCCACACGCTGTACGCGCCGCGCATGCTGCCGGCCGCGTCCTGGCACCGCATCATGACCGGCCTCGGCCGGCACTACGGCACCGATGCCTCGCTCGATGCCGACACCGTGAAACAGCTCGACGCCTGGCTGCAGGCGCATGCGATGGCCGGCGGCTGGCGCACGTGGGTGAAGGCTGGGCCCGAGGCGCCGCCCGAAGACCGCATCACGCGCAGCGCATGGTTCGAGCGCAAGCATCGCCGCATCGATGCCACCGTGTGGAACCACGCCGCGGTGCGCAGCGCCGCGAACTGCGCGGCCTGCCATCCGCGCGCCGACGAGGGCGACTACGACGAGCACGGCCTGCGCTTCCCGGCCGGGCTCGATGCCCGCCAGCGCCGCGCCTGGCGCGACTGACCTCGACAAGGAACCGACGATGAACGCCCCCCGTTCCGCCGCCGGCGCGGCCACCGCCGGCGCCACTCTCGGCGCCACCGCGTCGCCCGCGCCTGCGCGCACGCGCCGCGTGGTGGATGCGCCGACGCGCATGGCGCACTGGCTGTTCGCCGCTACCTTCACCGGCGCCTGGCTCAGCGGCGACTCCGAGTCCTGGCGCGCGCTGCACGTGACGCTGGGCTACACGATGGCAGGCGTGCTGGCCTTCCGCGTGCTGTACGGCTTGTTCGGACCCCCGCAGGCGCGCCTGTCGCTGCTGTGGCGCCGGGTGGCCGCGCTGCCGGCCTGGGGACGCGACCTGCTCGCGGGCTGGTCGCTGTCCGGGCCGCGGACTCAGTGGTCGCTGTCCGGCCCGCGGCTCCAGAAGAGCGCGGCGCTGGCGCTGGGCCTGTCGATGGCGGCGCTGCTGGCGCTGGCCGCACCGCTGGCGCTGTCGGGTTATGCCACCTTCGAGGAATGGGGCGGCGACTGGCTGGAGGAGGTGCATGAGTTCTTCGCCAACGCCGCGCTGGCGCTGGTGCTGCTGCACCTGGGCGCGATCGCCGCACTCTCGGCGCTGCGCCGCCGCAATGCGGCGCGGCCGATGCTCAGCGGCACGGCCGAGGGCCCGGGGCCGGACCTCGCGAAGTCCGACCGGCGCCCGCTGGCCGTCGCGCTGCTGGCGGCGGCACTGGCCTTCGGGGCGTGGCAGTGGCAGCAGCCACCTTCGGCTTCAGCCCCTGACGACAGCAGGGTTGAAGCGATGCGCGTCCCGAAGCGCACGATAGATTCGCCCGGAGAGACAAAGCACGAGAAGAAGGCGAAGAAGAAGGATGGAACCCGCCGCCAATCCTGACCAGCCCGGCCCCTCCACGCAACAGGAGGAGCTGCGCACCTTCCTGTTCCTGACGATCGTTCTGGCCCCGCTGCTTGCCGTGATGGTGGTCGGTGGCTATGGCTTCCTGGTCTGGATGTACCAGTTGATAACGGGCGATCTGCCCGGCTGACGCGCGGTCCGCGCGGATCGGTCGCGGCTCCTCGATCAGCACGAAGTACAACGCAGGAGTCCCGGATGACCAGTCGAAGGCAGTTCATGCGGGACGCCGCCGTCGCCGGCGGCGCCACGGCCACCGGCCTGCCGCAGATCGCGGCGGCCGCCAACGTCGTCACCGACTCGTCGCGCACGCAGCTGCAGTGGTCGAAGGCGCCGTGCCGCTTCTGCGGCGTCGGCTGCGGCGTCAATGTCGCGGTCAAGGACGGCAAGGTCGTCGCGACGCACGGCGACATCCAGGCCGAGGTGAACCGCGGCATCAACTGCGTCAAGGGCTACTTCCTGTCGAAGATCCTCTACGGCGAGGACCGCCTGACGCAGCCGCTGCTGCGCATGGCCGGCGGCAAGTACGACAAGAACGGCGAGTTCCAGCCGGTGTCCTGGGACCAGGCCTTCGACGTGATGGCCGAGCAGTTCAAGAAGGCGCTGAAGGCGCAGGGCCCCAGCGGCGTCGGCATGTTCGGCTCGGGCCAGTGGACGATCTGGGAAGGCTACGCGGCGGCCAAGCTCTTCAAGGCCGGCTTCCGCTCGAACAACATCGACCCCAACGCGCGCCACTGCATGGCCAGCGCGGTCGCCGGCTTCATGCGCACCTTCGGCATGGACGAGCCGATGGGCTGCTACGAGGACATCGAGCAGGCCGACGCCTTCGTGCTGTGGGGCTCGAACATGGCCGAGATGCACCCGATCCTGTGGACGCGGGTGACCGACCGGCGGCTGTCCGCGCCGCATGTGAAGGTGGCCACGCTGTCGGTGTACGAACACCGCTGCTACGACCTGTCCGACCTGACGCTGACCTTCAAGCCGCAGACCGACCTGGCGATCCTGAACTATATCGCCAACCACATCATCAAGAGCGGCAAGGTCGACCGCGGCTTCGTCGACCGCCACACCCGCTTCGTGATCGGCAACACCGACATCGGCTACGGCCTGCGGCCCGAGCACGAACTGCAGCGCAAGGCGAAGAACGTGGGCGACGTCGGCGGCAGCCGGCCGGCCACCTTCGACGAGTACGCGAAGTTCGTCTCCACCTACACGCTCGACAGCGTCGCCAAGCTCGCGAACGTGCCGAAGGAGCGCCTGCAGCGCCTGGCCGAACTGTACGCCGATCCGAAGACCAAGGTGATGTCCTTCTTCACGATGGGCTTCAACCAGCACACCCGCGGCACCTGGTGCAGCAACCTGCTCTACAACCTGCACCTCTTGACCGGCAAGATATCGACGCCGGGCAACAGCCCGTTCTCGCTGACCGGCCAGCCCTCGGCCTGCGGCACCGCGCGCGAGGTGGGCACCTTCTCGCACCGGCTGCCGGCCGACATGGTGGTGACCAACCCGAAGCACCGTGCCGAGGCCGAGAAGATCTGGAAGCTGCCGCCCGGCACCATCCCCGACAAGCCGGGCTTCCATGCGGTGCTGCAGAACCGCATGCTCAAGGACGGCAAGCTCAACGCCTACTGGGTGATGGTCAACAACAACATGCAGGCCGCGCCCAACATCCTGCAGGAGGCGCTGCCCGGCTATCGCAACCCGGCCAACTTCGTCGTCGTCTCCGAGGCCTACCCGACGGTCACGACGATGGCCGCCGACCTGATCCTGCCCGCGGCGATGTGGGTGGAGAAGGAGGGCGCCTACGGCAATGCCGAGCGCCGCACGCAGTTCTGGCACCAGCTGGTCAAGCCGCCCGGCGATGCGCGCTCGGACCTGTGGCAGCTGATGGAGTTCAGCAAGCGCTTCAAGATGGAAGAGGTGTGGCCCGAAGCCCTGCTGGCCGCCAAGCCCGAATACCGCGGCAAGACGCTGTACCAGGTGCTGTTCCGCAACGGCGTGGTCGACAGCTACCCGCTGGCGCAGACCGACCGCGCCTATTCGAACGACGATGCGGTGGCCGCCGGCTTCTACGTGCAGAAGGGCCTGTTCGAGGAATACGCGCAGTTCGGCCGCGGCCACGGCCACGACCTGGCCTCGTTCGAGACCTACCACGAGGAACGCGGGCTGCGCTGGCCGGTGGTCAACGGCAAGGAAACCAAGTGGCGCTACCGCGAGGGCTACGACCCGTACGTGCCCAAGGGCGAGGGCGTGCGCTTCTACGGCCATCCGGACGGCAAGGCGGTGATCTACGCGCTGCCCTACGAGCCGGCCGCCGAGGAACCCGACAAGGACTTCCCGTACTGGCTGTGCACCGGGCGCGTGCTCGAGCACTGGCACTCCGGCTCGATGACGCGGCGCGTGCCGGAGCTGTACCGGGCCTTCCCGAACGCGGTCTGCTACATCCACCCGGAGGATGCGAAGGCCCTCGGCATGCGCCGCGGGGACATGATCGAGATCGCGTCGCGGCGCGGCTCGATGCGCTCGCGCGTCGAGACCCGCGGCCGCAACAAGCCGCCGCGCGGGCTGGTCTACGTGCCGTGGTTCGACGCCAGCCAGCTGATCAACAAGGTGACGCTGGACGCCACCTGCCCGATCTCGCTGCAGACCGACTTCAAGAAGTGCGCCGTCGCGCTGAAGAAGGTGCAGGCATGAGGAGGACCGCATGAGAGCCGCGTGCCTCGCCGCCACGGTGGCGCTCGCTGTGCTGGCCGCCGCCGGCGCCGCGCGGGCCGTCGACGTGACCGACCGCCTGCGCGGCGCGCCGATCGCCGAGACCACCACGCCGCCGCCGATCACCAGCCCCGACAACAGCGACGTGCGCCGCCAGCGCGCCTACGCGATGCAGCCGCCGGTGGTGCCGCACAAGATCGAGGGCTACCAGCTCGACCGCAATGCCAACCGCTGCATGTTCTGCCACTCGCGCGCCCGCACGCAGGAAAGCCAGGCGCCGATGATCAGCGTCACCCACTTCCAGGACCGCAACGGCAACTTCCTGGCCGAGCTGTCGCCGCGGCGCTACTTCTGCCTGCAGTGCCACGTCACGCAGGCCGAGCTGAAGCCGCTGGTGAACAACCGATTCGTCGACGTCGACACGCTGCTCTATGCGCCGCCTGCGTCCGCACCCGCGGCCGCTGCGAAGAAGCGTTAGCTCATGTTGCCGCGCCTGCGCAGCTTCGTCCGCCGCTACTGGACCGTGCTGTGGCGGCCGAGCCGCTACTACAGCCTGGGCTTCCTGACGATCGTCGCCTTTGTCTGCGGCGTGATCTTCTGGGGCGGCTTCAACACCGCGCTGGAGGCTGCCAACACCGAGCCCTTCTGCATCGGTTGCCACGAGATGCGCGACAACGTCTACGCCGAGCTGCAGGGCACGATCCACTTCACCAACCGCAGCGGCGTGCGCGCGAAGTGCGCCGACTGCCACGTGCCGCACAACTGGACCGACAAGATCGCGCGCAAGATGCAGGCGAGCAAGGAGGTCTGGGGCAAGGTCTTCGGCACCATCTCGACGCCGGAGAAGTTCGCCGACATGCGGCTGCAGCTGGCGTCCCACGAGTGGGAGCGCATGAAGGCCAACAACTCGCTCGAGTGCCGCAACTGCCACCAGTTCGAGTCGATGGACTTCACGCGCCAGAGCAAACGCGCCGTCGACGCGCACTCGACCTTGCTCGCCAGGGGCGAGAAGACCTGCATCGACTGCCACAAGGGCATCGCGCACCGGCTGCCGGACATGTCGGGGGTGCGCTGAGCAAGAGGCTGAAGCGCGCGGCGGATTGACCCCGCGGCAGCGGGCCGCGCCGGGATGGGGACAATCGCGGGTCCGCCCGCCATCGAACCGCCCGTGCCGCCCTCCGCCCGTCGCCGTGCCTCGTTTCCTGCATCCCGCCTGATCGCGGCGGCCGCCTGCCTGGGCCTGCTGCACGGTTGCGGCGGCGGCGAGACGGCGGCGCCAGTGCCCGAACGTATTGCGCTGGCCGCCCCGACGGCCGCCACCACGGCCGCCACCGCGCCCACCACCGCGCCCGCCGTCAGCGGTCCCGGCGAGCTGAAGTCGGCGACGCCGATCCGCACCGTCGGCGTCGCGGCGATGTCGGCGGTGCTCGAGACCGTGCCGGCGCTCGGCGTGCTGGCGCGCTACCCGGTGACCACCTACCGCCTGACCTACGTGACGAAGGATGGGCAGGGTCAGGACGTGCTCGCCTCGGCACTGGCGGCCGTGCCGGTGAAACCGGCGGGCCGGCCCAGCCCGGTGATGTCGTGGCAGCACGGCACGCTGTTCCGCGATGCCGAGGCGCCCAGCAATACCGCCGACGAGACCGAGGCCGCCGTGCTGCTCGCGTCGCAGGGCTACATCGTGCTGGCCGCCGACTACGTGGGCTACGGCGCATCAAAGGGCCATCCGCACCCCTACCTGCAGGCGGCGCCGACCGCGGCGGCGGTGGTCGACCTGCTGACCGCCGCGAAGACCTGGCGCCAGTCGGCCGGCGTGGCCGACAACGGCCAGCTCTTCATGGCCGGCTACAGCGAGGGCGGTTATGCCACCGTGGCCGCGCTGCGCGCCATGGAAGCCGAAGGCAGCCCGCACCTGGCCAACCTGGTCGGCGTCGCCCCGGGGGCCGGGCCCTACAGCGTCACCGCGACGCTGGACGGCGCGCTGGCGTTGGTGCGCACGCGCAGCGAGCTGCTGCGCTGGGTGGCCTGGCCCGGCGTGCTGAAGAACCTCAGCACCACGACCCGCACGCTGCTGCGCGAAGCGCTGGTGCGCGAGATCCTGCCGGACGACGCGGACGTCACGCTCGACGCGTCCTTCATCGACCTGTACCTCGCCGACGACACGGCAGCGCTCGACGCCTCGAGCAACGTGCATGACTGGCGCCCGCGCTTCCCGGTGCTGATGCACCACGGCCGCGACGACCTGACGGTGGCCTACAGCGTGTCCGCGCGCACGCTCGCGACGATGCGCGCCCGCGGCTCGACCAGCGTCAGCCTGACCGACTGCGCGGCCCGGCCGGCCGGGCACCTCGACTGCGTGGTGCCGTACTTCTCCTTCATGCTCGGCCGCGCGGCAGGCGCGGCGCGGGACCTTTGAGCACACGCGCCCCCGATGGCGACCGATCACCGATGAGCACCCCACCGCACCTCTTCACGCCCTGGCAGCTGGGCGCGCTGCAGCTGCCCAACCGCATCACCATCGCGCCGATGTGCCAGTACTCGGCGGTGGACGGTAACGCGACCGACTGGCACCTGATCCACCTCGGCCACCTGGCGCTGTCCGGCGCCGCGCTGCTGACGCTGGAAGCGACGGCGGTGTCGCCCGAAGGCCGCATCAGCGCGCAGGACCTCGGGCTCTACTCCGACGACAACGAAGCGGCGCTGGCCCGCGTGCTGGCGGCGGTGCGGGCGTACTCACCGATGAAGCTCGCGGTGCAGCTGGCGCACGCCGGCCGCAAGGGCTCGAGCCGCGCCCCGTGGGAAGGCGGCAGCCAGGTGCGGCCGGACGAGCCGGGCGGCTGGTCGACCGTCGCGCCCTCCGCGGTGCCGCACGCCGCGGACGAACGGCCGCCGGTCGCCCTCGACCGGCGCGGCCTGGACCAGGTGCGCGAGGACTTCGCCGCCGCCGCACGCCGGGCCGCGCGGCTCGGCTTCGACGGCATCGAGGTGCACGCCGCGCATGGCTACCTGCTGCACCAGTTCCTGTCGCCGCTGGCGAACCATCGTGACGATGACTACGGCGGCAGCCTCGAGAACCGCATGCGCTTCCCGATCGAGGTCTTCGACGCCGTGCGCGATAACTTTCCATCGGAGCGTCCTGTGTGGATGCGCATCTCAGCGACCGACTGGGTGCCCGACGGCTGGGACATCGAGGGCACCGTCGCCCTGTCGAAGGCGCTCGCGGCACGCGGCTGCGCGGCGATCCACGTCACCACCGGCGGCGTGTCGCCGCAGCAGGCGATCAAGCTCGGCCCCGGCTACCAGGTGCCGTATGCGCAGCGGGTGAAGGCCGAGGTCGGGCTGCCGACGATCGCGGTCGGGCTGATCACCGAGGCGGCGCAGGCCGAAGCCATCATCGCCAACGGCGAGGCGGACGCCGTGTCGCTCGCGCGCGCGATGCTGTACGACCCGCGCTGGCCGTGGCACGCGGCGGCGACGCTCGGCGCCAGCGTATCGGCGCCGAAGCAGTACTGGCGTTCGCAGCCCCGCGAGTTCAAGAACCTGTTCGACGGCCTGCAGTTCGGGCAGCGTTGAGGCGATGCCGGGTCAGCGGATGAACTGGTCGACGTAGCCCTCGCCCAGCCCGACGGCGCGGTAGTGGCTCCGGCACCGGTCGATGCGCGTGAACACATCGTCGTAGCCGGTACAACGGCCGTCGGGATCGCAATAGATCATCGCGCCGTTGACCTGGAACAGCGTGATCATCTCGTCGACATGGGGGTCGACCACCAGGGTATGCGTCTCGCCGGGTGCCTCGTAGACATAGCCGCCCTGGCGCGCCACCCAATCGTGCTCGAGGTAGCGCCACTCGCCCTTCAGCACGAAGCCGTGCACCGGCTGCGGATGGCGGTGCCGGGACAGCACACCCGCACGCCGCACCCGCAGCAGGTTCATCCAGTAGCCGCGCGAGGCCGACAGGCACAGCGGGCGGAACCACACGTTGTCGTCGACCGGCACCCAGATGCGCTCGTCCTGGGGGATGACGTCGGGCACCAGCAGCTCGGGGGGCGACTCCTTGGGCATCGGCAGCCGGTAGGGCTGCCACTTCTCGTCGGGGGTCGGTGCGGGCAGGTTCATGGGCACTCCGTGACAGGGCTCAGGTGATCAGGTAACCGCCGTCGACCGGCAACACCACGCCGGTGACGAAACGCGCCGCGTCGCTGGCGAGAAACAGCACCGGGCCCGCGATGTCTTCGGGCGTGCCCCAGCGGCCCATCGGCGTGCGCGCGAGGATCGGGGCCGAGCGGGCCGGGTCGTCCTGCAGCGCCTGCGTCAGCGGCGTCGCGATCCATCCTGGCGCCACGGCATTGACACGAATGCCTTCGGCCGCATAGGCGATGGCCAGGCTCTTCGTCAGCTGCGCGATGCCGCCCTTGCTGGCGCTGTAGCCCGGCACCAGGCCGCCGCCGAAGAAGCTCAGCATCGACGCGGTGTTGACGATGCAGCCGCGGCGCTTCGACAGCAGCGGCCGCGCCGCGCTGCAGCAGCGCATCGTGCCGACGAGGTTGATGTCGACCACGTCCGCGAACACGGCCGGATCGTGTTCCGCCCCGCGCCGGATCACACCGGCGCAGTTGACCAGCACGTCCAGCGCGGCCAGGCCGCCGACCAGCGCGTCGACGGCGTCGCCGTCGCGCACGTCCAGCACGGCCCGGGAGGCGCCCACCAGCGTGGCATCCGCTGCGGCCGCGTCAACTTCACCGCTGGTCGCGCCGGTCACGATCACCCCGTCGCCGGCGGCCAGGAACGCGGCGCCGATGGCCGCGCCGATGCCGCTGGTGCCGCCGACGACGAGGACGTGCCGCCGAGCCGTGGTGGTGTGTGCGCTCATTTGGCGTGATAGGGACGGGCGCCGAGCGGCAGCCGATAGATGCGGAAGTTGGGCACCTTCGGCCGGTCGAAATCCATGTCGCCGTCGACCCACAGGTGCAGATGGTTGCTGACGAGGTACAGCGCTCCGCCGGGGCCCCAGGCCAGCGTATCGGGCCAGGAGATCTCGTCGCTCGAAGCCAGCATGGTGATGGTTCCCGTCTTCGCGTCGCGTTTCATGATGCCGTTCTTGCCGAGCGCCGTCATGTAGAGGTTGTTCGCACGGTCCGCGGTCATGCCATCGGTGTTCGACGGCAGCGTCGCCACCACCTGAACCGCCTGCTTCACCTGCTCCTCGGTCTTCGAGAAGTCGCGGATCAGCGTGGTGGGCAGCGCCAGCAGGCGTTGGCCCGTCAGGTTGGTCCAGTACAGCGTCTTCTTGTCGCCCGACAGCGCGATGCCGTCCGCGCCGGTGCGCATCGGGTTGGGCTTGCCCTCCTTGGGCTTGAGCACGTCGCGGCCGTGGATCTGGAAGGCGAAGGCCTCGTCGTTGACCCACTCCGGGGCGGACAGCACGCGCCGCGCCTTGTTCGACTTGATGTCGTAGACCAGCAGGCCGCCCTTCAGCGGGTCGCAGAAGATGCCGGAGTCGCTGATGTAGACGACGCCCGCATCGTTGTCGACCGCCACGTCGTTCAGGAACGAACACTTCTTGTCGCTGTCGGCGTCGCTGAACTCGTAGCGGGCGACCTCCCGCCCCGTCTTCAGGTCCCAGCCGATCAGCTTCTCGTCCCCGGGGCCCGAGGGCGCGCCGGCGACGTGGCCCTGGTCGAGGATCCACATGACGTCATGGCGATCGATCTCGAAGCCCAGCACCGCCTTCAGGCCCTTCGGGTTGGCGATGTCGTTCATCGCCCGGCTGGGGAAGGGCTGCAGCTTCCACTCGGTGCCGCGCTTGACGAGCTTGGACAGCGTGGCCGGCACTTCCTTGCCGCCCCAGCGGGCGGTGCTGACGTAGATGTTGCCGCGGCTGTCGACCTTGGCCCCCTGCATCAGCACCTTCTTCCAGACCTGCTGGTCCTCGTAGGCCTTCTCGGCCGCCGCATCGCCGAGGTCGTAGGACAGGCGGTTCCACTCCGCGACGACCTCGAGCTTCGGCGCGGCGGCGACGGCAAGGGGAAGGAGGGCGGCGGCGGACAGCGCGGCCAGCGCCCAGCGAGCGATGCGATGCGTCATTCATTTCTCCGTGGTTCAGTGCGCCGGGGCGGCGAGCGCTACGCGCACGCGTTCGGCAGGGGGGATCGGCGCCACCGCGCCGTAACCTTCGGTGGACAGGGCGGCCGCGGCGGCCGCATAGCGGCCGGCCTGCTCGAGTTCGTCGCCGGCCACCAATCGCGCGACGAAGGTGCCGCCGAAGGTGTCGCCCGCGCCGGTGGCATCGACCGGGCGGCACGGGTGGGCCGGGATGCGGATGCGCCGGGCCGCATCGGCGACGATGGCCCCGCGCTCGCCGAGCTTCAGCGCCACGATGCGTGCGCCGCGCGCCAGGCAATGGTCGACCAGGGCGTCCGGGTCGTGCAGGCCGGTGATCGCGGTGATGTCCTCGAGGCTCGGCAGGCAGATGTCGCAGCGTGCGATCACGTCGTTCATCACGGCGCGGGCGCGGTCGATCGACCACAGCTTCAGCCGCAGGTTGGTGTCGAAGCTGACCTGCACGCCGGCCGACCGGGCTTCGTCGATCGCGGCATACGCGGCATCGCAGGCGCCTGTCGAGATGGCCAGCGAGATGCCCGACAGGTGCAGCACGCGGGCGCTGCGCACCCGTTCGCGCGGCAGCGTGGCCGGCGTCATGCGGCTGGCCGCCGAGCCCTGGCGGAAGAACGTGAAGTGGTGGCCGCGCTCGTCGTGCGAAACGAAGTAGATCGCGGTGTACGCGGCCGCGTCGGTCGCCACCGACCGGTGGTCGACGCCCTCGCGGTCCCAGAGGTCCCGCAGCAGGCGGCCGTAGGGGTCGTCGCCTAGCGCGCTGACGTAGGCCACCCGCGCACCCTGGCGGGCCGCGGCGATCGCGAAGTTCGACGTGTCGCCGCCGAAGCCCTGCAGGTACATCCGTCCCCCGGCGTCGCGCGTCTGGTTGAACTCGACCATCGGCTCGCCCAGCGCCACGATGTCGACGATGTCGACCATGCCGTGCACCATCGTCAGATGCGGCCGTACTTCGCGAGGCCCTTGCGCAGCGCCTTCTCCGCGATGATGAGCTTGGCCTGTTCGAGCTCGCGTGCATCGATCTCCTGCGCGACGCGCAGCACCTCGGCGGCCTGGGCCTTCGGCACGATCACGACGCCGTCGACATCGCCGACGATGATGTCGCCCGGATGCACCATCACGCCGCCCACGCGCACCGGCACCTGCGAGGCCACCGTGCGGTAGCGGCCGAGGGTGGTGCCGGGGCTGACGTCGCGCGCATACACCGGAAAGCCGTAGTCGCGGCGGATCTCGGTCAGGTCGCGCACCGCGCCGTCGAGCACCGCGCCGGCGTGGCCGTTGGCGACGGCGCCGGCCGTCATCAGCCCGCCCCACACCGCGACGTCGGTTTCGCCGCCCTCGATCGAGATCACGATCACGCTGCCGGGCGCGGCCTCGTCGATCAGGTCCAGCGCGTGCTGCGGCGGCACGAACTCGTCGGTGGCGGCCTCCAGCACGGTGACGGCGGGTCCGCAGATGCGCTTGTCGTTGATGCGCGGCTTGATGCAGCTGTCAAGGTAGCCGCGGCGGCCGCAGACCTTGTCGACGGCGTCGGCGACCGACGCGACGGCCACGAGGCCGAAGGATTCGATCAGTTCATGCATGTCGTGATTCCCGGATGTCGTTCGAAGAAGAAGGCGTTCACCAGCGGTTGACCCAGTGGCGGGGTGTCTCGTGGCGCAGCACGCGCACGGCCTCCTCGGCCGCCTTGCGCTGCAGCTCGCGCATCGACTCTTCGCTGTACCAGCCCACGTGGTTGGTGACGACCACGTTGTCCAGCGTGAACAGCGGGTGCGTGCGGTCGGGCGGTTCGGGGTCGAACACGTCCAGGCCGGCGCCGAGCAGCCGGCGCGCGGCCAGCGCGTCGTACAGCGCGTCCAGGTCGACCAACCCGCCGCGCGCGGTGTTCACGAGGATGGCGGTGGGCCGCATCAGCGCGAGCCGGCGCGCATCGATCAGGTGATGCGTGTGCGTCGTCAGCGGTGCGTGCAGCGAGACCAGGTCGGCCTCGCTGCAGACCTCGTCCACGCTGGCAGCCTGCACGCCGGGCGGCAGCGTGGCATGCGGGTCGTGCACCAGCACGCGGGCGAAGCCGAAGCCGGCCAGCTTCTCGTGCGTCATGCGCGCGATGCGGCCGTAGCCCACCAGCCCGAGCGTGCGGCCGCGCAGCCGGTGCATCGGCAGCAGCACGCCGGTGGACCAGCGGCCGGCGCGCACCTCGCCGTCATGCAGGCGCACGCGGCGCGCCACCGCCAGCGCCAGCGCCACGGCCTGCGTGCTGACCTCGTCGATGCCGTAGTCGGGTACGTTGGCCACCATGATCCGGCGTTCGCACGCCGCCCCCAAGTCGATGTTGTCGACCCCGATGCCGTAGCGAACGATCGCGCGGCAGCGGTCCATCGCCTCGATCACCCGCCGCGGCAGCGGCGACTCGCGCACCAGCACCACATCGGCGCCACGCACCGCCTGCTCGGCTTGCGCCGCGTCGCCGCGGCAGGGCCGCAGCTCGAACGCGGCGTTGGCGGCTTCGAGCAGCGCCGTCTCCTGGTCGTAGGCGGCGTAGCCGTCGTCCAGCGCCACGACGCGGGCGCGCCTGCCGGCCGCGGACACGCGCGAATCGGAGTGCATGGCCAGGCTCACTTGCGCGAGGCGACTGCTGCCTGGACCAGCTTGTCGGTCCACTCCTTGCTGACCTCGGCCTCGAGGTAGCGGCGCACCGCCGGCTGCGACATCAGGCGGAAGCGGCTGCGCTCGCTGGCGTCGATCTCGGTCACCGTCATGCCCTTGGCCGACAGCACGGCCTTGGCCGCGAGGTCCTGCTCGCGCGTCATGTCGCGGTGGATCTTCTTGGCCCTCTCGATGCCCTCGGTCACCGCCTTCTTCTCGGCGTCGCTCAGCGTGCCGAAGAAGCGGTCGCTGACCAGGTAGGCGTGCAGGCTGTAGACGTGGCCATCGAGCGTCACGTGCTTCTGGTGCTGGTAGAGGCTGGCCGCCAGGATGTTCGTGACGCCGTTCTCCTGGCCGTCGGCCGTGCCCTGGGCCAGGGCGGCGGGCAGCTCGCCCCAGTCGATGGCGGTGGGGCTGGCGCCGAGCGACTCGACCAGCTTGACGAACACCGGGCTGGGCTGCACGCGCATCTTCAGCCCCTTCATGTCGTCGGGCGTGCGGATCGCGCGCTTGCTGTTCGTGAAGTGGCGGATGCCGTTGTCGGCGTAGGCCATCAGGCGGATGCCGGTCTTCTTGCGCATGTCCTCGGCGAGCTCCTTGCCGAAGGGGCCGTCGAGCACCTCGTAGGCGTGCGCGTGGTCGCTGAAGAGATAGGGCACGCCGAAGATGTTGAAGGTCTTGTAGACGCCGACGATGCCGCCGTCATGCACGACCGCCAGTTCCACAGAGCCGAGGCGCAGCCCCTCCATGACCTGCTGGGCGGGACCGAGCTGGCCGGCCGGATAGATCTCGACCTTCAGCGCGCCGTTGGTGGCTTTCTCGACGTGTTCCTTGAAGGCCAGCGCCGCGACGTGCTTCGGCTGGTCGGGCTTGGCCGGCTGGAAGTGGGCGTACTTGATGACCTTCTGCGCGTGCGCGGGCAGCATCGCGAAGGTGGCCGCGGCGAGGGCGGCGAGGAAAGGCAGGCGGCGCAGGCGCATACGATGATCCTTCGTTGGACGATGAAAAGAGGGGCCGCAGGCCCCCTTCGGGGGGATCGGTTCAGTGGCGGTAGCCGAGCAGGCCGGGCAGCCACGTCGACAGGGTGGGCACGTAGGTGAGCAGCCCCAGCACGACGAGCAGCGCGAAGAGCATCGGCTTCGCCTCGCGCACCATCGGGCCCATCTTCACGCCCGAGACGATCGAGGTGACGAAGAGCAGACCGCCCACGGGCGGCGTGATCATTCCGAGCGTCAGGTTGACGATGACGACGATCGCGAAGTGCAGCGGATTCAGGCCCGCGGCCTCGGCCAGCGGCGCGAGGATCGGCACCATGATCATCACGCCCGGCAGCGGCTCGATGAAGATGCCCACCAGCAGCAGCAGCACATTGATCGCCAGCAGCAGCAGGCCCGGCGACAGCTGCAGCGCGGCGATCCAGGACGCCACCTGCTGCGGGATCTGGCCGACCGTGAGCACCCACGCAAAGACCGCCGACGTCGCCACGATGAAGAGGATGGACGCGGTCATCAGGGCCGTGCGAAACAGGATCGCCGGCAGCATGTGCCAGTGCAGCGTGCGGTAGACGAAGCGGCCGACGACGAGGGCGTAGGCCACGGCGGCAGCCGATGCCTCGGTGGGCGTGAAGATGCCGAAGTGGATGCCGCCGAGGATGATGGCCGGCAACATCAGCGCCGGCAGGGCGCGCAGGAACAGGTGCAGCAGCGGCGTGAGGTCCAGCAGCTCGGGTGGCGAACGGTAGCCCCGGCGCACGCTGATCACATGGTTCACCACCGCGAGCGACAGCGCGATCAGCAGGCCCGGCACCACGCCGGCCAGGAACAGGCCGGTCACGGTCACGCTGTTGTCGGTCAGCGCGTAGATGATCATGATGATCGACGGCGGAATGATCGGCCCGACGATCGCGGTCGATGCGGTCAGCGCGGCGGCGTAGGCATCGCCGTAGCCGGCCTTCTTCATCATGCGGATCAGCATCGCGCCGGGTCCGGCGGCATCGGCCAGCGCCGAGCCGCTGATGCCGGAGAAGAACGTCAGCGTCAGGATGTTGGCGTGCCCCAGGCCGCCGCGTCGGGCCCCGACCAGGCGCGCGGCGAAGCGCAGCAACACGTCGGTGAGGGCGCCGCCGGACATCAGCTCGGCGGCCAGGATGAAGAATGGAATCGCCAGCAGCGGGAAGCTGTCCAGCCCGCTGAACAGGTTCTGCATGATCACAAGCGGCGTCATGCCCGGCTTCATCCACACCGCGACGCCGCCGGCGGCGAGCATCGCGAAGGCGATCGGGGCGCCGATGGCCATCAGGCCGATGAATGCGATGGCGAGTGCGGCGGTCATGTCGGGCGCCCTGTCACAGCGCCTGAGGGTCGAAGCCCTCGACGCGTTCCCATTCGCCGCTGGACACCCAGCGGCGGCTGACGAAAGCCAGGTGCGCCAGCATCACCGCGGCGCCCACCGGCAGGGCCAGGTAGACCTTGCCGAGCGACCAGCCGAGCACCGGCGATTCCTGCTCCCACGCAAAGGACGCGTAGTCCCATCCCAGCCACGCCATCGCGAGCAGGGTGATGCCGATGACGCCGACGATGCCGGCGCGCAGCGCCCGGGCGGCCGCCGCCGGCAGCGCGGAAGGCAGGCTGTCGATGGCGATGTGTCCGCCCACGCGCAGTGCCGGGCCGGCGCCGAGGAAGGTGGTCCAGATCATCATGTAGCGCGTTGCCTCCTCGACCCACGGGAACGAGTGCGCGAACGCATAGCGCGTGAAGACGTTGGAGATCACCAGCGCGGCCATCACCGCCAGCAGCGTGATCAGCAGCCAGCGATTGACGGCGCAGAAGGCGGCGTCGATGCGTGCGCCGCTGGAGCGGGATGCCGCGGCTGACGCGACCGGAGCGGGGGAGGGAATGTCGAGCACGGCAGGTCCTTCGATGGATTCAACGATATCTGATATGGCAGATGGTATGTACCGGGTTTTCCTTTAGACTCCGTCACCAACTGCACAGGCCGCCATGAACGCTCCGCTGCCCCTCGAACGTCCCCAGCTGCTCACCGACCGGGTCTGCGAACGCATCCGCGAGGCGATCGTTCGTGGCGAGCTCAAGCTCGGCGAGCAGGTGTCCGAGGCGCAGCTGGCGCAGCGCATGGACGTGAGCAAGACGCCGGTGCGCGAAGCGCTGCTGCGGCTCAAGCGTGATGGCCTCGTCGAGATCCACCCGCAGCGCGGCACCTTCGTCTTCCGGCTCGAGCCGGCCGAGGTGACCCACCTCTGCCGCTACCGCGTGATGATGGAGACGGCCGCGCTGCGCGAGGCGATGCTGTCGAAGGCCGACGCCTTGGCGGCCGACATGGCGCGCGCGGTGACCGAGATGCGCAAGGCCGAGAAGTTGCGCGACCTGCAGGCGCTGGCCGGCATCGACATGGTCTTCCACGGCCTGTTCTTCACGTACTGCGACAACCAGTACCTGCGCGCCGGCTACGAGGTCATCCGGTCCCAGCTGGTGGCGCTGCGCTACCGCTCCCCCATCGGCAACGCGGTGCCGAGCCACCAGGTGCTGGTGGATGTCGTCAAGGCCGGCGAGGCCGCGAAGGCGGCCTCGATGCTGACGGAGCACATCCTGGAGAACGAGCCGCGTTATCGGGCCGCGTGCGGCGTCGCCTAGCCAGCGTTCAAGACGGCGAGCCGGCCGCTACGGCCGGCCGGTCCCGGCGCATCCGCCGGGCTTGTTCACGCGCTGCGTGGAAGCCGGGTACTTCAGCAGCGCGCCCGGCGGACGGCGCGGTCGCGCAAGCAGCTCGCCGCCGCAGTTCGGGCAGACGCCGGCGAGGCGCACGTCCGCGCAGTCGGCGCAGAAGGTGCACTCGAAGGTGCAGATGCGCGCCTGGGTGGATTCCGGCGGCAGATCGGCGTCGCAGCACTCGCAGTTGGGTCGGAGCTGAAGCATCGGAGCGATCCCGGTGGAGGTTCTGGGAGCACGCAGGCTACGGCCGATCGGCCAGTCGGGGAACGCCGGATGCGGACAGGCGGCGGTCGATTCCGGACATTGCTGATCAGCCGCTACAGCGTGTCAAGGCCAAGTTGAAATGTCGCCCTGCTGGCTAAGTTGAAATGTCGCATCGGGGCTGAGCGCAGCGCTCGGTGCAGGACCTTGTCCACCGGCGGCGTGGCGGTCCGTCACGCAAACGCCGACGGTGGGCAAGTCCGTGTTCAGTGCGCGGTGAGGGCAGGGGTCGGCTTGCGCGGCGCAAACGTCGGTTTCGGCTTCTTGCCCGAGCACACCTCTTCGACGACAGCGCGGATGTCCTGCGCGGTAAAGGCGCGTTGCGTCTTGGTGCCGGGGCGCCGCTCGGCGTGGTTCGCATTGGCCGGCTCGCCGCGGTGCGTTCGAGACACCACGCTGCGCCGCCAGTCGTCACGCTGCTCCTGAATGGCCTTGGCGACTTCGAGCGCCATGGCCAGGCGCTTGTTCTCGACCACAGCGCCGGAATCCAGGGTCGACAGCCGGTCGTAATTTCCGGACGGTCTCCTTGCTCAGCACCAAGCCGTGGCACTCGCGCAGCTTCTCGCACGCCAAGGTCGGCCCGAAGTCTTCGTAACGCTGCCGGATCAAGCTCACAGCGCGCTGCGCGAGGCCAGGCTCGAGCTGGTTGTGGCTCGGCCGCCCACGGTTGCGTGAAACCACGCCCATGGGGCCTTCGGCCCGGTACCGCAACAACAGCCGCTCAAGCTGCCTGCGACTTAACCGAAGCCGCCGCGCCGCTTGGCCCACTCGAAGCATGCGGTCCTCGACCGCCTGGATCGTCTTGAGGCGATCCACGTCGCGCATCGTCATGGTGATCACCACCGATCTACAACATATGTCAAGGCCAAGTTGAAATGTCGCCCTGCTGGCTAAGTTGAAATGTCGCATCGGGGATGAGCGCATCGCTCGGTGCAGGACCTTGTCCACCGGCGGCGTGGCGGTCAGCCACGCAAACGCCGACGGTGGGCAAGTCCGTGTTCAGTGCGCGGTGAGGGCAGGGCTCGGCTTGCGCGGCGCAAACGTCGGTTTCGGCTTCTTGCCCGAGCAGACCTGCTCTACGACATTGCGAATGTCCTGTGCCGTAAAGGCGCGTTGCGTCTTGGTGCCGGGGCGCCGCTCGGCGTGGTTCGCATTGGCCGGCTCGCCGCGGTGCGTTCGAGACACCACGCTGCGCCGCCAGTCGTCACGCTGCTCCTGAATGGCCTTGGCGACTTCGAGCGCCCTGGCCAGGCGCTTGTTCTCGACCACCGCGCCGGAATCCAGGGTCGACAGCCGGTCGTAGCGCTCATAGGGCAGCACTCGGCCATCGGCCCGGATCTCCAGTCGCCCGTCCGGGTACTCCCAGACGTCGATGTAGCGGTGGATCAGCTTGCGGTTGTCCGGTGAATCGGCCAGCAGGTAGATGCGCTTCTCGTGCTGCAGCGTCAGCGACTGCGTTACTTTGCGCTGCGTGCGCCACGTGAAGACCTCGTCCAGGTTCTCGTCGCGCCGCACCGGCCGGTGGGCGTCGAACGCGCTGCGCGGCTCCTTGCCGAAGCGGGCGTTGAAGTCGGCGGCGAAGTGCGGGGCGAAGGCGTTGGCTGCCTCCATCGTGGAGATCCGCCGCAGCCGCAGCTCCTTGACCAACCGGTCCTGCAGCGTGAGGTTGGCGCGCTCCACGCGGCCCTTGGCCTGGCTGGAGTTCGCTCAGAAGGTGTCGATGTTGAGCTCGTACAGCGCGCGCCCGAATTGCGTGGCCGAGCGGCCGAACTCCGTCGAGTCGCGCGTGGGCCGGAAGATCGAGGCCTTGTCGCTGTAGAACGCCACCGGCTTGCCGTAGCGCTCGAGGTACGCCCGCGCGGCCTCGAAGTACGCGAAGGTGGTCTCGGTCGGCGCGAAGTACAGCTGCATCAGCCGGCTCGTCGCGTCGTCGATGAACACCAGCAGCGTGCATGCCGCCGCGCGGTCCTCGAACCAGTGATGGTCGCTGCCGTCGATCTGGATCAGTTCGCCCAGGCACGCCCGACGGTTGCGCGGCTGGTGGATCTGCGGCGGTCGCTGACGGCGCGGTGTCCAGAGACCTGCCTGAATCATCAGTTGCCGGACGGTCTCCTTGCTCAGCGCCAGGCCGTGGCACTCGCGCAGCTTCTCGCACGCCAAGGTCGGCCCGAAGTCTTCGTAGCGCTGCCGGATCAAGCTCACAACGCGCTGCGCGAGGCCAGGCTCGAGCTGGTTGTGGCTCGGCTGCCCACGGTTGCGTGAAACCACGCCCATGGGGCCTTCGGCCCGGTACCGCAACAACAGCCGCTCAAGCTGCCTGCGACTTAACCGAAGCCGCCGCGCCGCTTGGCCCACTCGAAGCATGCGGTCCTCGACCGCCTGGATCGTCTTGAGGCGATCCACGTCGCGCATCGTCATGGTGATCACCACCGATGAACCTGTCGCACCCGCCATGGCCGTGCTCCCAGCTCCCTGGAAGCGGCCCAATATGCGACGTTTGAACTTTGCCCAAACGCGACGTTAGAACTTTGCTCCTACACAGCGAGCATCGCCAATATTGATTATGTCAAATTACTGTTAGCTGACGCCTCGTTCTTCGCTTGTCCGCCGTCAAGTCCGGCCCCGATTCACAGTCCAACAATGGGCGTGCCATCTCGCCGCTGTCCCTCGCCGGGGCGCCTTTCTACGCAGGAGGCCCAACGTGGTTGAAGACGCATCGCCGAACCGTCCCCGCTGGCGCTCGCCGTTCGGACTGTTCATGGTTGTTGCCGGCCTGGTCGGCGCGTACTACCTGCTGACCGAGCACCTGACCCATGTGTCCCAGGCAGTGCCCTACCTCTTTCTCCTGGCGTGCCCGCTGATGCACTTCTTCCACGGCGGGCACGGGCACGGCCACGGCCACCATGATCAGCAACAGTCAAAGGACCCTCAACCGAAGTAGCAGGCACCGGCCAGCACTTCGCCCCATTCACCTGGAGACCTTCATGTTCTTCGCTCGACTCCTTGCCGCTGGCGCGGTGGCCATCGTTGCCGTCTCGGCGTTCGCTCAGCCAGCGGCCCCCACGCCCTCCGCCAGCGCACCGATGATGGACTGCCAGAAGAAGGCCCGACACGACCACGGTGCCGAGAAGGGAACGCCCACGCCGAAGTCCTCGGCCTGCGCAGACATGCCCGGCCCCGCGGCATCGGCCGCCAGGAAGAAGCCGCTGCACGACCACGGCAAGATGCACAAGCAGCAGTAGGCGGTGGACAGCGCCGGGTTCGCGCGGTCCGTGAAGGCGGCCGAGCTGGCATCGGGGCTCGGCGCCATCGTCCTGGGTGCGGGGCTGGCCCTCGTGGCGCCGGAATGGCTGCGCACGTACGCGGTGCCGCTGCTCGTGGGCGGCCTGGTCGTTCACGGCATCGGCATGTCGCTGAAGTACCGCCTGGAGGCCCGCCGAGGGCCGGCCCTGTGGTGGGAGCGGGCGCTGTTCTGGCTCTGCTGGGCCTGCCTCGCCGGGTTGGCCCTCTGGATTGCGCGAGGCATGACAGCTCGCTAGGGTCGGCCCGCCACGGCTCTTGACCTTCCCACAACGGGAAGGGCGAGACTGCATCAGGAACAGGAGAACGCGTCATGCCATCGTCCTCCAGCGACCAGCACCACCGGCACCACCAGCATCACCAGCACGACCACGCCCACCACGCCCATCACGACCACAGTCACCACGCCCCCGCCGCGCCGCAGCCGTTGACCCAGGGGGACCCAGGGCAGGTCGAGTACACGTGCCCGATGCACCCGCAGGTGCGCCAGAGGGGCCCGGGCCATTGCCCGATCTGCGGCATGGCGCTGGAGCCGCTGGTCGCCACGGCGGAACAAGGCGAGAGTCCCGAGCTGCGGGACATGACCCGGCGGTTCTGGATCGGCACCGCGCTGACGGTGCCCGTGTTCGCGCTCGAGATGGGCGGGCACCTCTTCAACATCCACCACCTCATCGCGCAGCAGACGTCGAACTGGGTTCAGCTGCTCCTGGGGACCCCGGTGGTGCTCTGGGCGGGCTGGCCGTTCTTCACGCGAGCCGTGGCTTCCGTGAAGCACCGCAGCCTGAACATGTTCTCGCTGATTGCGCTGGGCACCGGTGCGGCGTGGCTCTACAGCATCGTCGCGACGCTGATGCCGGCGCTGTTCCCTCCGGCGCTTCGCGGCGACAGCGGCGCGGTCGCGGTGTACTTCGAGGCCGCGGCGGTCATCACGGTGCTGGTGCTGCTGGGCCAGGTGCTGGAGCTGCGGGCGCGGGAGAAGACGTCCGGTGCCATCAAGGCGCTGCTCGGACTGGCGCCCAAGACGGCGGTGAAGGTCGATGCGCAGGGCCACGACGAGACTGTCCAGGTCGACAGCATCCAGGTTGGCGACCTGCTGCGGGTTCGCCCCGGCGAGAAGGTGCCGGTGGATGGCGAGCTCACCGAGGGCAAGGGGAACGTCGACGAGTCGATGGTGACGGGCGAGCCCATCCCGGTCGCGAAGGCAGCGGGCTCGAAGGTCACGGCTGGCACGATGAACCAGACGGGCGGCTTCGTGATGCGGGCCGAGAAGGTGGGCGCCGACACCCTGCTTTCCCAGATCGTGCACATGGTGGCGGCCGCGCAGCGCAGCCGTGCGCCCATCCAGCGAATGGCCGACCAGGTGGCCGGCTGGTTCGTGCCGGTGGTGATCCTCGTGGCGGTGCTGACGTTCATCGCGTGGCTGGTCTGGGGGCCCTCGCCGGCATTCACCTATGCGCTGATCACGGCAGTCGCGGTCCTCATCATCGCGTGCCCTTGTGCGCTCGGCCTGGCCACGCCGATGTCCATCATGGTGGGCGTCGGCAAGGGCGCCCAGCATGGCGTGCTGATACGGGACGCCGAGGCGCTCGAGAAGATGGAGAAGGTCGATACGCTGGTGGTCGACAAGACGGGAACGCTGACCGAAGGACGACCCAAGGTCGTTCACATCGAGCCGGCCCCCGGGTTCACTGCGGAAGATGTCCTGCAAAGGCTCGCGAGCGTCGAGCGCGCCAGCGAGCATCCGTTGGCGATGGCCATCGTGATGGACGCCCAGGCGCGCAAGCTTCCGCTCGCCCCCGTCACGGACTTCGACTCTCCCGTCGGCAAGGGCGTCATGGGGACGGTCGAGGGACAGGTCGTGGTCTCCGGCAGCGCCAGGTTCCTGGCCGAACACGACATCGACGCGGCGTCCCTCGCACCCTCCGCCGAAGCCCAGCGACAGGCGGCGGCCACGGTCATCTTCGTGGGCATCGGCGGCAGGCTGGCAGGCTTCGTCGCCATTGCCGACCCCATCAAGGCGACCACGCCTCAGGCGCTGGCCGGCCTCAAGGCGGCCGGCGTGCGCGTCGTGATGTTGACAGGCGACGGCAGGACCACCGCCGACGCCGTTGGGCGCCAGCTCGGCATCGACGACGTGGTCGCCGAGGTGTTTCCGGAAGACAAGGCCGCGGTGGTCAAGCGACTGCAGGCCGAAGGTCGTGTCGTCGCCATGGCCGGTGATGGCGTCAACGATGCCCCTGCCCTTGCCCAGGCCACGGTCGGCATCGCGATGGGCACCGGTACCGATGTCGCGATGGAAAGCGCAGGCATCACCTTGCTCAAGGGCGACCTGACCGGCCTGCTGCGCGCCCGGACGCTTTCGCGCGCCACGATGCGCAACATCCGGCAGAACCTCTTCCTGAGCTTCGCCTACAACGTGGCCGGCATCCCGCTCGCGGCGGGCGTGCTGTATCCCTTCTTCGGCGTGCTGCTGTCGCCGGTGGTCGCCGCTGCGGCGATGGCCCTGTCGTCGGTCAGCGTCATCGGCAACGCGCTTCGACTGCGGCGTGTCCAGGTTGATTGAACAGGTCGCACGACGGTGCGCGAACTGTTCAACATGAACCGCCCTCGCCCGGCTCGATCCATCGCAAGCCGAGCGCCGTGCCGATGTGGGCCTGAAGCGTCTCCAGCGAGACCGGCATGGTGAGGAACACGTTGACCCCGGCCTGCAGGCAGGCGGCACGGTCCGCGGCGGTGGTCGAGGCCGAGACCGCGATCACCGGCACAGCGGCCAGATCGGCATCGCGCCGCAATCGGCGCGTGGCCTCCACGGCGTCCACCGGCGGCACCGCGATGGCCATCAGGATCAGGTCCGGCCGGAAGCATTTCGCAGTCACCAGCATCCGGCCGCCGTCGTCCGCCTGCGCCACTTCGAATCCGGCGTTGCTCAGGAAGTCGCACATCAAAGCGCGGTTCGAAGCGACGTCGTCGACCACCAGCACTCGCCGCGGCGGGCCCGCGTAGCGCGCGACGGCGGACAGGTGCCCGGGGGCCTGCGCCAGCGGCGCCACCGGCAACGGCAGGTCCACCTCGAACCGGGTGCCGCGGCCCGGTTCGCTGCTCACCCGCACCTGTCCGCCCATGTCGTTCACCAGCGCGCGCGTGATCGCCAGGCCAAGCCCGGTACCGGCGTTGCGGCGATCGGCATCGCCCACCTGCGCGAAGGGAAGGAAGATGCGTTCCAGGTCCTCGGGGCGCAGGCCGACGCCGGTGTCCTCGACCACCAGCCGCAGCAACACCTGCGACGGGCCCTGCGGCTCGGCCGAGGCCCGCAACGTCACGGTGCCGCGGTCGGTGAACTTGATCGCATTGCCCAGCAGGTTCAGCAGCACCTGGCGCAGCCGGCGTTCGTCCGCCACCACGAACCTCGGCAGGCCCGTGCCGGCCTCGAACACCAGGGCCAGCCGCTTCTCCTCGGCCTTCACCAGCATCAGTTCAAGCGCCGCCTGCAGGAAGGTGGGCAACGGCAGCGGCACCGGGTTCAGCTCGGTGCGGCCCGCCTCGATGCGCGCCAGGTCGAGGATGTCGTTGATGAGCGACAGCAGCTGGGCCCCGCTCTCCTGGATGGTGTTCAAGCCGCGCTCCTGCCGCGCGCTCAGGCCGGCGTCCTTGGCCAGCAGTTGCGCGTAGCCCAGCACAGCATGCAGCGGTGCGCGCAATTCGTGGCTCATGTTCGCCAGGAACTCGCTCTTCGCGCGGTTGGCCTGCTCGGCGGCAAAGCGCGCGGCGCGCTCGGCCTGCAGCAACCCGCCCTCGGAAGCATCCTGCCCGGCCGGCGGGCCCTCCCCGGCGCTCGTCTTCGACAGGATGCTCTGCACCTGGTCCTCGACCGCTTCTACGCTGACGCCCAGCGCCCGGGCGATCTCCGGGTAGGCAGGGCCCTCGGCGATGAACCGCAGCACGCCGATCTCTGCCGGCAGCAGGCCCGCGTCCGCCACCTGCGCGGCCAGCTCGAACGACCCCTGCGAGGGCAGCGCCTTGCGGCCGTTGTGCACGGTGCGGATGGCTTCGAGCAGCTCGCGGTGCAACGCGTTCTTCAGCAGGTAGCCGCACGCGCCGGCCTGCAGCGCGCGCTGCGCATTGGCGTCGTCGGCATAGGTGGTGAGCACGAGGATGCGTGCGTCCGGGAACTCGGCGCGGATGTTGCTGATCGCCTCGAGCCCGCTCATGCCGGGCATCTGCAGGTCCATCAGCGTGATGTCCGGGCGGTGGATGCGGAACTGCTGGATCGCTTCGCGCCCGTTCGACGCTTCGGCCACGAAGGCCATGTCCGGCTCCGCGCCCAGCAGCGTGGCGATGCCTTGCCGCACGATCGGGTGGTCGTCGACGCAGAGAACCTTGATGGGTGCCAAGTCTTCGGTCATTCGCCGATCTCGCCGGGTCGGAAGCGCCCGTACGCGGGCTCCGAAAGGGCCAGTGCCGGCCGACTGTACTCCCGACAATCCGGGGGCGGTTCGACCGGCAGCGACCTAGAATTCCATCGCGCCACCTGAGGGCGGAGAGGTCCGGTGTATGAAGACGTGGAGCCGTCGCTTCGTTGCGCTGTTCCCGGCCCTGGTCGCCTCGTTGGCGACCTGCGGGTTCGCCCGATCGCAGGACATCGCCGTCGTCGAGGTTGCGCTCGTCGCGGGCGCCCCTATCCCCTTCCACGCGCTGCGCGCGCCCTCCCCGCCGCTCGCGCTGCAACGGCTGGCGCAGGACCGGTACGGCTTTCTCTGGCTGAGCGCCGCCGACGGCCTGCGGCGTTACGACGGCTACGGCTTCATGAAGGTGCCGGAGGGACAGCGGTCGCAGAGCGTCGGCCACATCATCGGCCATTCGCTGGCCACCGACCGCGCGGGCCGGCTGTGGATCGGTGCCGACGACTCCCTCAACCGGTACGACCCCGAGACCGGCAGCTTCACGCAATACCGGTCGCCGAACGAGGCTTGCGGCACTGTCGCGATCGCCCACGACATCGTCGAGGACCAGGAGGGCCTGATCTGGCTCGCGACGGACGACGGCGTGACGGCGCTCGATCCGGTCACGTCGAAGACGACGTGCCATCGGCCGCGCTACACGCCCGGGGTCGGCGAGACGCGCGTCATCGCGATGCTCGCCGCGAAGGACGGCACGCTGTGGATCACCAGCAGCGAGGGGCTCTACGCCTTCGACCGGCGCTCGGGCAAGGTCATCCGCCACGACAGGCTGCAGACATCTTCGGGACGCCGCTTCGTCAGCACCGGCTTTCCATCGCGGCCGTTCCAGGACAGCGGCGGAACGCTGTGGTTCGGCCTGTCCTCCGGCGGCGACCTGGCCGCGGTGGACGTGGCCAGCGGCCAGGTGACGGTCTATGCGTTCCGGAACGGCGGCCTGGCGCCGAACGCCTCGTCCGGCGTGGTCTCGATCCAGGAGGATCACGACCGGGCGCTCTGGCTCGGCACCAACAAGCTCGGCCTCGTGAAGCTGACGCCGGATCGCCAGCAGGCCGTCTGGTACCAGAGCAACCCGGATGATCCCGACGGCCTGCGTGACGACCTCGTGATCGGCGTGTTCAGGGATCGCGAGGGGCGCTTCTGGTCGACGACGAAGTCAGGGGCGGTCTACCGCTTCGACACCGAGCGTCCGCGCTTCCGCGCCTACCGCCACCATGAGGATGTCCCGCAGAGCCTCGGCAAGGGCGCGGTGACCGCGGCCTACGCCGAAGATCCCGACCTGCTGTGGATCGGCACGGACCGCGGCCTGAACCGGGTGGACCGCACGTCCGACCAGGTCGTGCGCATCGACCAGCCGGTCTTCAACCAGGGGGTCAGCGCGATCGCGAAGGACACCTCCGGCCACCTGTGGCTGGGCACGAACGGCAACGGTCTCGTTCGCTTCGATCCCCGTGCGGGCCGGTACACGACCTTCGTGCACGAGCCCGCCAATGCGCGATCGCTGAACCACAACCGGATCACGGCGCTGCGGGTCGATCGTGGCGGCAGCCTGTGGATCGCGACGGACTTCGGCCTGAGCCGCTGGGAGCCCGCGACGGAGGACTTCACGACCTTCCGGCCGCAACCAAAAGGCCTGGTCCAGTACCGCTCGATCGCCGAGGACGCGAGCGGCGCCCTGTGGCTGGCGACGGCCTCGCGCGGCGTCCAGCGGTTCGATCCGCGCGCGGGCACCTTCCGGGTCTTCGATGCCGAGCTGCGTGCAGCGCATCCGCCGGGCCACAACCGGGTGAATTCGGTGCACGTCGACCGCGCGGGCACGGTGTGGGCCGCGACCTTCCGCGGCCTGGGCAAGCTCGATCCGCGCGACGCCACGTTCACGTCGTTCGGCGCGCGCTCCGGACTGCCCGCGGACACCGTGCTCGGCATCCTCGAAGAAGACGACGGACGTCTGTGGCTGAGCACCCCGAACGGGCTGTCGCGCTTCGATCCGCGGGCCGCGTCCTTCACGAACTATCACGCCTCGGACGGCCTGTTGACCGATCGCTTCGCCAACCCCGTGGTCGCCGTCAGGAGCACGAGCGGCGAGATGTTCTTCGGCTCGCAGAAGGGGCTGGTGGCGTTCTCCCCCGGGCAGGTCGTCGAGCGCGGGCGCGCGCCGCCGGTGTTCCTCACCGATTTCCGCCTGTTCGGCGAGCCGGTGCTGCCGGGAAGCGGGCCGCTGAAGCAGCCCATCTGGTCCGCGGCATCGCTGGCGCTGGCATCGGACAGCATCGTGTCGTTCGACTTCGCCGCCTTGAACTACGTCGATCCGGAGCGCACTCGTTATCGGTACCGGCTCGAAGGCTTCGAAGCGAAGTGGAACGAGACGGACAGCGCCCGGCGCAGCGCGACGTACACGATGCTGCCGGCCGGCGACTACACGTTCCTGGTCCAGGCCCGGGGCGCGCGGGGCGACTGGAACGACAGCGCGATGGCGCTGAAGATCCACGTTCCGCCGCCCTGGTACGCGACCTGGTGGTTCCGGATCCTCGCCGCCGCGGTGCTGCTCACCGCGCTCTGGCTCGCGTACCGCCTGCGCGTGCGCCAGTTGCACCGCCGGTTCGAGATCGCGCTCTATGCGCGGCTCGGCGAGCGTGCGCGCATCGCGCGCGACCTGCACGACACGCTGCTGCAGACCTACCAGGCCTCGCTGCTGTGGTTCCGTGCGGCGATGAACGTGCTGCCGGAGCGGCCGCTCGACGCCAAGCAGCGGCTCGAGCTCGCGCTGGACCGTGCCGAGGCGGCGATCGCCGAAGGGCGCGACGCCGTGCAGGGCCTGCGGGCCTCCACCGTCGAGGTCAACGATCTCGCCGAGGCGATCGCCGCGATCGGCGCCGACCTGACCAAGCAGCATGCAGGCACCGCGCCCGTCGTCGGTGTCGCGGTCGACGGCGCGTCGCGCGGCCTGAACCCGCTCGTGCGCGAGGAAGCGTGCCGCATCGCCGGCGAGGCGCTGCGCAACAGCTTCCACCACGCCGAGGCACGGCACGTCACGGTCACGCTGCACTACGGCGCGCGGCAGTTCCGGTTGTCGATCGTCGACGACGGCAAGGGCATCGAACCAGCGACGCTCGAGGGCCAGCAGCCGGGCAGCCACTTCGGGCTGCCGGGCATGCGCGAGCGCGCCGGCGTCATCGGCGGGCAGCTGGAGGTGCGCAGCGGGAACGGACGCGGCACCGAGGTGGAACTGCGGGTGCCCGACGGCCACGCCTACGTTGCGACCACGCAGGCCCGGCACTGGTGGCATGCGCTGCGGCGCGAGCGGGCGCCCGCGGAAAACGCCGACCGGCCAGGCCAGCACACTTGAGAAGCCCCACGCACCGGCGCCCTGGGCGGGGCAGGACCGCGGCGGCCCGGCTCGTCAGGGCTCCCAGCCGCCCCCCATCGCTTCGCTCGTGCACTTCTTCACCGACGACGTCTTCGCGGCGCCGGCCAGTTTCTTCTCGGCGGCGGCGGCTTCGCACTTGGCAGCGGCGTCCTTCTCGCACTTCTTGAGGAAGGCGGTGCGCGCGGCGCCGGCCAGCTTCTTCTCCTCGGCGGCCTTGGTGCAGGTCTGATCGGCCGCCCAGCCGGGGGTCGCGACGAGCAGCAGGCTGATGAACATCACGGTACGCATCGTTCGACTCCTGTTCAGGGCCTCGTTCCGGTGCCGGGACGAGCGGCCACCGTCGATCCTGCGCGCAACCGCGGCAGCGCCCAACGGTGACTTCCCCGAGGGGGCCGTGTGCGGGCCGTGTGCGGGCCGTGTGCGGGCCGGGCGCCGGGCCGCGCGGCACGCGACCCGCCTCAGCGCTTCCAGAAGCGCCGGGTGCGCTCGACGTTGCGCAGCGCTGCGCCCGCCGCGCCCGCGGTGACCGCCTGGTGCGCGCGCAGGAAGCCGGCGGCGAAGAGCGACAGCGGGTCGTGCTGCGCATCGGCCTGGAACTTCTGCTGCGCCACCACGATGTCGTTGTGGCGCCCCAGGGCGTCCTGCGCCGGCGCCAGCCGCTTCAGGTAGCGCCGGGCCGGCTTGCGCGGCCACAGCGAGGCGACGAACTCCGCAAGGTAGCGCAGGCGCTTCAGGCGCTTGCGCACCTGGTGCTGTTCCTCCGACGGCAGCTGCTCGAAATCCCGGCCGGCGCGGGCCGCCTGCTTGTGCAGCGTCGACAGGCGCCGCGCCACCTGCGTGCGCGCCGCCGCGGCGGACAACGCCGCCGCCGCGCCGGGCGCGCTCGAGGTCCAGCGCAGCAGCCCGATCAGGGTGTCCTGGAAGGTCGCCTCGCGCACGATCGCGGCGGCATCGGCCGCTGTCGTCTCCACCGGCCAGGCGAGCTTCGGCGCGCCGGCGCCCTCCAGCAGCCCGTGCACCGCGCGGGCCACCGTCGCATCGTCGCGCAGGCGCCCCAGGCGGCCGAAGGTCTGCGCCAGCGCTGGAGCCCACGCGGCGTCGATGCCCTGCGCCAGCGGGCCCAGCTCCTGCAGGGCGATGCGCAGCCGGCGCAGGCCGACGCGCAGCTGGTGCACATGGCCCTCGTCGGTGCTGCCGGCGGCCAGCTCGCTGGCGTTGGCCAGCACCTGCTCGAGCGCCGTGTCGACCACCGCGCGCACCAGCGCCTCGCTGTCCATCGCGGCATCCAGCAGCGGCAGGCGCGATGGCACCGCGGCGCCGTGCAGCAGGCCCTCGGCCAGCTGCGATCCACGCTGCGACTTCGGCCGCGCATCCAGCCACAGCTGCCCGGCACCGCGCCACAGCCGGGCCAGCTCGAACAGCTCGTGCAGACCGCCGGCGCAGTGCTCGAGCTCGAGCTCGCAGATCGGCAGCGCACGATCGCCGGCCCGCACCTGCCCGATGTCGAACGCCGCCTCGACCTCGCTGTCCGGCCATTGCAGGCGCACCGCCAACCGGGTCACGTCGGTGGCATAACGCTCGATCAGCGCGTCCTCCGGCCGGTCGCCGAGCGCCTCGCGCAGGCGCCGGCCGACCTCGGTGCCGTCGTGCCGCGCCAGGACCGGCACCGGCCGCGTGCCGGCCGCCACCCGGATCGGCACGTTGTGCTCCAGCCGGTCCAGCGCGCTGCCGCCGGCGGCCTTCAGCGTCTGCACCCAGCGCCGGCCTTCCTTGCGCAGGCGCAGCGCGACGCGGTGCTGCGCGAGCAGGCCGTCCGCGGTGTCGAAATAGAGCGCGGCCAGAGCGATCGATCGGGCGCCGCGGCGCCGCAGTTCGTTGCCCAGCGCGAGCCGCGCGGCCTCCGGCACCTGGAACTTGATCTCGAACTCGCGCATGCGCCCTGCCCCGGTCGAAAGCATCGATTGTGATCGGCCGCCGCCCCTGCCCGCCGCCCCCGGGCAGCCCGCAGGCCGCGCCACCCGGCCGCTGTCACGCGGCTGTCGCATGCCGGTCATAAACTGATTCGATGATTGCCGCCGTCAGCGCCGCACCCCGCATCGCGATGCCGCCGCTGCTCAACCGCGAGCGGGCCATCCTGGCGTTCAACCGGCGCGTGCTCGCGCAGGCCTGCCGCGACGACGTGCCGCAGCTCGAGCGGCTGCGCTACGTGACGATCGTCTCGTCCAACCTCGACGAATTCTTCGAGGTGCGCTTCGCGGACGCGCTGGAGAGCTCGCGCCCGTCGCCGCCGGACAGCGAGCAGCGTGCCTCGTTGCGCGAGGCCGCGCGCGAAGCCCACGCGCTGATCGACGAGCAGTACCGCATCCTCAACGACCAGATCATGCCGGCGCTGCAGCGCGAGGGCATCGTCATCATCAACCACGCCGAGCGCAACGAAGCGCAGCGCCAGTGGACCGACGCCTACTTCGAGCGCGACGTGCGGCCGCTGCTGGTGCCCGTCGGGCTGGACCCGGCGCATCCCTTCCCGCAGGTCGCCAACAAGTCGCTGAACTTCATCGTGCGGCTGGGCGGCCGCGATGCGTTCGGGCGCGACAGCTCGATCGCCATCGTCAAGGTGCCGCGCGCCCTGCCCCGCGTCATCCGGCTGCCGCAGGCGCTGTGTCCCCCCGGCGTGCAGGCCTTCGTGCTGCTGACCAGCGTCATCCGCGCGAACCTGGAGCGGCTGTTCACCGGCCGGCCGGTCGTGTCGTTCTCGCAGTTCCGGGTCACGCGGGATTCCGACCTCGAGGTCGATGGCGTCGACGTGGCCAACCTGCGCCAGGCGCTGCGCAGCGGCCTGACGACGCGCCACTACGGCCAGGCGATCCGGCTCGAGGTGGTGCAGAGCTGCCCCGAGGAGCTGTGGCGCTTCCTGCTCGACCAGTTCGGGTTGCCGGAGGCCGCGCTCTACCGCGTCAACGGGCCGGTCAACCTCGGCCGCCTGAACGAGCTGATCGACCAGGTCGATGCGCCGCCGCTGCGCTTTCCGCGCTACGAGCCGTCGTGGCCGAAGCGCCGGCTGGTGATCGGCAAGTCGATCTTCGAGCAGCTGCACGACGGTGACGTGATGCTGCACCATCCGTTCGAGAGCTTCGAGCCGGTGGTGCAGTTCCTGCGCGAGGCGGTGCACGACCCCGACGTGCTGGCCGTCAAGCTGACGATCTACCGCACCGGCAACGAGTCGGTGCTGATGGACCTGTTGATCGACGCGGCGCGGCGCGGCAAGGAAGTGACGGTGGTCGTCGAGCTGAAGGCGCGCTACGACGAAGAGGCCAACATCAACTGGGCCGAGCGGCTCGAGGCGGTGGGCGCCCAGGTGGTCTACGGCATCGTCGGCTTCAAGACCCACGCGAAGCTGATGCTGATCACGCGGCGCGAGCCGGGCTCCGACGGGCGGCCGGCGCTGCGCCGCTACGCCCACCTGTCGACCGGCAACTACAACTCGAAGACGGCCCAGCACTACACCGACATCGGCGTGCTGACCGCCGACCCCGACCTGACCGCCGACGCCGACTCGGTGTTCCTGCAGCTGACCAGCCTGACCCGGGTGCGGCCGCAGCGCGCGCTGCTGACCGCCCCCTTCGCGCTGCACCGCGGGCTGATGGGCCACCTGGCCGACGTCGCCCAGGCCGCGGCCGACGGCCAGCCGGCGCGGGTGGTGGTCAAGATCAACGCGCTGACCGAACCGCGCCTGATCGGCGCGCTGGCCGCCGCCGCGCAGGCGGGCGCGCAGGTCGACCTGATCGTGCGCGGCGCGTGCATGCTGCCGGCCGGGCTGCCGGGCGTCACCGACCGCATCCGCGTGCGCTCCATCGTCGGCCGCTTCCTCGAGCACACCCGCGTCATGTACTTCCGCTTCGGTCCGCGCGAGCAGGACGAGGTGCTCTACCTGTCGAGCGCCGACTGGATGGGCCGCAACATGTTCGGCCGCATCGAGGTGGCCTGGCGCGTGAATGACGCGGCCATGCGGCAGCGCGTGATCGACGAGTGCCTGGTGCCCTACCTGCACGACCGGCGCGACGCCTGGGTGCAGGCCTCCGACGGGACCTATACGCGCATCGACGACCCGGACGGCCCGTCGGCGCAGCAGGCGCTGATGGGGCGCTTCGGCGGCGGCTGAACGGTCGGCGGGCCGGCGACGGCACGCCGACCTGTCGTTACGCGGAACGTGCGCGGAACGTGCGAGGATCAAGGCGATCCTCAGTTGCCTGCCGTGCTCCGATGAAGCTTCGCGTCCCACGTGCGATGGCCGTCAGCGCCACGGTGCTGGCAGGCCTGTTCGTGGCGTGGCTGCTGTTCGCCTGGCTGGTCTTCGACCCGCTCGTCAGGTGGGCGCTGCCGCGCCAGGTGGCGCAGCACGGCGGCTACCAGCTGGCGATCGGCCAGGCGCGGCTGCATCCGCTGCGCCTGTCCGCCACGCTGCAGGACGTGGCGCTGCGCGAGCCCGGCGGCCGGCCGCTGCTGGCGCTGGGCGCCTTGACCTTGGACCTCGATGCCACCGGCCTGCTGCGCCGCGCCTGGACGTTCGATGAACTGACCATCGATGCGCCGGTGGTCAGCGTCGAGCTGCGACCCGACGGCCGGCTGAACTGGCTGGACTTCGCGCAGGCCTGGTCCGATCCGGCGGCACCGCCCGCGCCGCCCGAGGCGGCGCCGCCGCGACTGCTGGTGCGGCGCCTGGCCATCACGGGCGGCGCGGTGGACTTCGAGGACCGCCAGGTCGGCGGCGGCTTCCGCACGCGCGCCGACGCGCTGGCGCTGGAGCTGCATCGGCTGTCGACCTTGCCGGAGGACCGCGGCGACCACACGCTGTCGGTGCGCACGGGCCTGGGCGCCGAGCTGCGCTGGCGCGGCAGCTTCGGCCTGAACCCGGTCGCCGCCAGCGGCGAGCTCACGCTCGACACGCTGCTGCTCGACCGCCTGTGGCCCTACCTGCGCGGCCGCCTGCAGATGGCCCCGCCGCAGGGCGAAGCGGCGCTGCGGCTCGCGTACAACGCGCGTTATGCCCAGGGCCGCACCGAGCTGGCGCTGGAACGCGTCGAGGCGCGCCTGACGAAGCTGGCCCTGCGCGGTGCCGGGGCCGCCGAGCCGACGCTGGCGCTGGACGCGGTGGTGCTGCGCGGCGGACGGCTCGACCTCGGCAAGCGCGAGGCCGGCTTCGAGCAGGTGGAGATCGGTCCCGGCCGCCTGGCGCTCGTGCGGGCGGCCGACGGCCGGTTCGACGTGCAGGACTGGCTGCGGGCGCAAGCACCGGCGCCCGCAGCGGCGGCATCGGCTGCCGCGGCTGCTTCGGCGGCCTCGGTGCCGGCGGCCCGGGCGGCCCCGGCGACCCCGGCGACCGCCGCCTCGGTGCCGGCTGCCGCGTCGCCGGCCGCGCCGCCCTGGCAATTGCGGCTCGGCCAGGTCGACCTGCGCGGCCTCGGCGTGCAGTTCACCGATCGCGGCTTCGCGACGCCGCTGGAGGTGGTGCTGGACGCCGCGCAGGTCGGCCTGCGCCTGAACGCGCGCGTCGGCAGCGCAGCGGCACCGACGCTCGACGTCGAGGGCCTGAGCGCGCAGCTCACCGGACTGCGGCTGCGCGACGCTGCCGATGCGCCCCCCTGGCTGGAACTCGCCTCGGCCGCGCTCGACGGCGCCAGCCTGTCGCTGCACGAGCGCCGGGTGCTGGCCGGCGCGCTGACCCTGCGCGGCGCGCGTGTGCAGGTTGCGCGCGGCCGCGACGGCCGCATCGCGCTGGCCGAACGCTGGCGGCGCACCGCGGCGCTCGCGGCCGGGCCGGCGTCCGCCGAAGCCGCCGAGGCCGCCGAGGCCGCCGAAGCGCCCTGGCGCTTCCGCCTGGACAAGCTGCAGGTGCAGGACGCCGGCATCGGCCTCACCGACCACGGCGTGCAGCCGGCCGTCGCGCTGGCGATCCGCGACCTGCAGGCCGAGGCGCAGGCGCTCAGCGAGGACCTCGCCGCCGCGGTGCCGGTGGCGCTGCAGTTACGCATCGACGGCGCCGGCCGCCCCGGCACCCCGCCGGGCGGCCGCTTCGAGGCCCGCGGCCGCCTCGTGCCCGGCGCGCCCTCGGCCGACCTGCAATTGACGCTGCAGGACCTCGCGCTGACCCCGCTGCAGCCCTATGTCGCGCAGGCCACCACGCTGACACTGGCCAGCGGGCGCGCGTCGACACGCGGCCGGCTGCGCGTCGATCCGTCCCGCTGGCGCTATGACGGCCGCTTCGACGTCGCCGCGCTGCGGCTGGACGAGGCCGGCGAACGCCTGGTCGGCTGGGAGCGGCTGCACAGCGACACGCTCGCGCTCGGTCCGCAGGGCCTGCGCATCGGCGAGCTGCGGATCGACGGCCTGGGCGCGAAGCTGATCATCGCCAAGGACCGCAGCGTCAACGTCGCGCAGGTGATGAAGCCCGCGACAAAGGCGCCGGCCGCCTCGGCACCGGCGCCGGCCGCGTCAGTGCCCGGTGGCGCGGCGGCCGCACCACCCTCGGCCGCGTCACATTCTCGTTATGGCATCGCGATCGATCGCATCCGCGTCGCCGGCGGCAGCGTCGACTTCGCCGACCTCTCGCTGGCCCTGCCCTTCGGCACCCGCATCCACCAGCTGCAGGGCCAGCTGGTCGGGCTGAACAACCAGGGGCCGGCGCCGGCGCAGGTCGAGCTCGACGGCCGCGTCGACGAGTTCGGCCTGGCGCGTGCCGCCGGGCAGATCCGGCTGTTCGACCCCACCGCCTACACCGACCTGACGGTGGTCTTCCGCAACGTCGAGATGGCCAACCTGACCCCCTATTCGGCCACCTTCGCCGGGCGGCGCATCGCCTCGGGCAAGCTGTCGCTCGACCTGCAGTACAAGCTCGACCGCCGCCAGCTCGCCGGCGAGAACCGCATCGTGATGGACAAGCTGACGCTCGGCGAGCGCGTGGAGAGCCCGGACGCGAGCAACCTGCCGCTGGAGCTCGCCATCGCGATCCTGGAGGACGCCGACGGCCGCATCGACCTCGGGCTGCCGGTCTCGGGCAGCCTGGACGATCCGAAGTTCAGTTATGGCGCGCTGATCGGCAAGGCGATCCTCGGCCTGCTGACGAAGCTGGTGACGGCGCCTTTCCGCGCGCTGGGGGCGCTGTTCGGCGGTGGTGAGCAGGCGCCCGAGGCCATCGGCTTCGACGTCGGGCGCAGCGAGCTGCTGCCGCCGGAGCGCGAGAAGCTGCAGCGCCTGGCCGGTGGGCTGGCCAAGCGGCCCGGGCTGGCGCTGACGGTGCAGCCGCGTTTCGACGCCCAGGCCGATGCGCAGGCGCTGCGCGAGCTGGCGCTGCGGCGCGCGCTGGCGCAGGCCGCCGGCCGCGCGCTCGCCGAGGGCGAGGACCCCGGTCCGGTGAGCACCGCCGAGCCGGCCACGCGCGCGGCGCTGGAGAAGCTGTTCGCGCAGCGTTTCGGCGCCGCCGAACTGCAGGCGCTGCAGCAGCGCCACGCGCAGGCCAACCCGGCGCCGCCACCGGCCGGCGCCGGCGCGCAGGTGCTGTCCCGCCTGGGCAACCTGCTGAAGACCGCGCCGCCGCCGCTGTCGCCCGAGGAGGCCGAGCGCCTGCGCGGTGCCGATCTGCCAGCGCTGCTGCTGCAGCGGCTGCTGGCCGCGCAGGTGGTCGACGACGCCGCGCTGCGCCGGCTGGCCGAAGCGCGCGCGGCGGCGATCCGCGCCGAGCTGGCGGGCCGCGGCGTGGCGGCCGAACGCCTGCAGCTCGGCACGGCCGAGGCCCAGGCCGGCAGCGGCGACGGCCGGGTCGTCTCGCTGCCGCTGGGCCTGGCCGCCGGCCCACGCGCCGGGGCGACACCACCGCCGGCCGCGGCCAGCCTGCCGGGCGCCGGTGCCGCGGCCGGTGCCGCAGCCAGCGCGCCATCCCGATGACACCGAGGCCGAGCACTTTGCGCGTTGGCATCCGTGGCCTGCCGGCCGCGATTCCCGGCGCGCTGTCGCACTGGCGCGACCTGCTGCTGGCGGCCGGCCCGCTGCTGCTGCTCGGCGCGGCGCTGCTGGTCGCGGCCTACCTGGTGCTGCAGCCGCAGCCGCCGCGCCGCGTCGTGCTGGCCACCGGCATCGCGCAGGGCGCCTACGCGGAATTCGGCCAGCGTTACGCCGCCTGGCTGGCGGGGCACGGCATCACCGTCGAGCTGCGGCCGACGCAGGGCGCGGCCGAGAACCTGGCGCTGCTGCGCGATGCACGCTCCGGCGTCGACATCGCCTTCGTGCAGGGCGGCGCCGACCCGGCGGGCGACGCCGCGCGCGATGCCGACGCGGGCCTGGTCTCGCTGGGCAGCCTGTTCTACGAACCGGTGTGGCTGTTCTACCGCGAGGATTCGGCGCGGCGCCTGGCGCGCGCGCCGTCGATCAGCCACCTGACGCAGCTGGCCGGCTGGAAGCTCAACATCGGCGCACCCGGCAGCGGCGTGCCCCCGCTGGTGCAGCTGCTGCTGGAGGCGAACCGCATCGACCCGGCCACGATCGCGCTGTCGCGCCAGTCGACCACGCCGGCCGTGGTGGACCTGCTCGAGGGCCGGCTCGATGCGCTGGTGCTGTGCTCGGCCCCCGAGTCGTCGATGGTGCAGATGCTGCTGGCCACGCCCGGCATCCGCCTGCTCGATTTCGCGCAGTCCGAAGCCTATGCCCGCCGCTTCGCGTTCATGAGCCCGGTGGTGCTGCCGCGCGGCGTGATCGACCTGGCCCGCGACCAGCCGCCGGCCGATGTGCGCCTGGTCGCGCCCACCGCGACGCTGGTGGCGCGCGAATCGCTGCACCCGGCGCTGATGCAGCTGTTCGTGCAGGCGGCGCAGCGCGTGCACGGCGGCGCCGGCTGGTTCCAGCGCAAGGGCGAGTTCCCGAACGCGGCCAACAACGAGCGCCCCGTCGCGGCCGAAGCCCAGCGCATCTACCGCAACGGCGTGCCCTGGCTGCAGCGCTACCTGCCGTTCTGGCTGGCCAACCTGGCCGACCGCATGTGGGTCGTGCTGCTGGCCATCGGCGCGGTGCTGATCCCGCTGTCGCGCATCGTGCCGCCGATGTACGAGTTCCGCGTGCGCTCGCGCGTCTTCCGCTGGTACGGCCGGCTGCGCGACGTCGAGCACGCGCGGGGACAGCGCCGCACCGAGGACCTGCTGGCCGAGCTGGACGAGATCGAGCGCCATGTCGGGCAGGTGGCCGTGCCGCTGAGCCATGCCGACGAGCTGTATGCGCTGCGCAGCCACATCGAGGCGGTGCGCGCGCGGCTGCAACAGCAGGCGCCGGTCTCGGCCGAAGGTGATCGTCCGCCGTCGGCGTGACGCCGCGTGACGCCGCGTGCAGCGGCCGCGCGTCGGCCTGGCCGGGGGCCGCGCGGCGACTGACATCCGTCAAGCGCCGGCCGCAGGCGCTGGCCAGAATCGATGCATGCGCCTGCTGCTGGTGGAGGACGACGACCTGCTGCGCTCGACGCTGAAACGCGACCTGGAGCGCCTGGGCTATGCCGTCGACACCGCCGCGGACGGCGAACAGGGCGAGTTCCTGGGTGCCACCGAACGCTACGACGCCGCGGTGCTCGACCTTGGCCTGCCCGGGCTGCCCGGCCTGGAGGTGCTGCGGCGTTGGCGCGCTGCCGGCCAGGTCCTGCCGGTGATCGCGCTGACCGCGCGCGACCAGTGGCACGAGCGCGTCGAAGGGCTGAAGGCCGGCGCGGACGACTACCTCGGCAAGCCCTTCCACTTCGAGGAGCTCGCGGCCCGCGTCGCGGCGCTGCTGCGGCGCGGCGCGGCGCGCCACCCGCGCCTGGGCAGCTGCGGCGTCGAGCTCGACGAGGAGCACCAGAGCGCGATCATCGACGGCGCGCGTGTCGAGCCGCTGACCGCCCTCGAGTTCCGGCTGCTGCGCTGCTTCATGCACCAGCCCGGCAAGGTGCTGTCCAAGGCCTGGCTCGGCGAACACCTCTACGAGCTCGACGCCGACCCGGACAGCAACGTGATCGAGGTGTACATCAACCGGCTGCGGCGCAAGCTCGGCAAGGACCTGATCAGGACGCGCCGCGGCCAGGGCTACGTGTTCGACGGGGAGCCATGAACTCGCCGGTTGTCGTTGGCGCGCTTCCCACGGCGCGCCGGGAGGGTCCGCGGCCCGCGGTCTCGCTGCGCCGCCGCCTCGGGCGCATCGTGCTGGTGCTGCTGGGCGGCTTCGCGGCGCAATGGTTGATTGCCGACCGCATGATCGTGCACGTCGGCGAGAGCGAGATGGCCACGCGGCTGCAGCACGACGCCGATTCGCTGGTCACCACGCTGTCGGTCGACGCGCAGGGCGCGCTGCAGGTCGATGCGCGGCGGGCGGGCGTGGTCTACGAGCAGCCGTTTTCCGGCCACTACTTCGTGCTGCGCACTGGCGCGCAGCTGCTTCGTTCGGCATCGTTCGGCGAGGTGCCGCCGTTCGAGCCGCCGCCCGCCGATCGCGACGCGGTCGACCGCATCGACGGGCCGCGCGGCCAGCCGCTGCTGGTGCTGACGCGGCGCATCGACGTCGCCGGCCGGCCCGTGGCGCTGGCGGTGGCCGAGGACCTCACGGCGCTGCGCCACCAGCTGCGGGAGTTCCGCCTGCTGTTCTTCAGCGCGTCGCTGGGGGTGCTGCTCGCCGCGCTGCTGCTGCAGGCCCGCGAGATACGCCGCGCGCTGGCGCCGATCGAGTCGGTGCGCGACGCCATCCTGAAGCTGCCGGCCGGCGGCGAGCCGGTGGCGCTGGAGGGCGCGCCGGCGGAGATCCAGCCGCTGATCGACGAGATCAACCGGCTGATGGCGTTCGTCGAGACGCGCCTGCGCCAGTCCCGCACGTCGATCGGCAACCTGTCGCATGCGCTGAAGACGCCGCTGGCCGGGCTGTTCCGCCTGCTCGACGACGAGCGCCTGGCGCCCCATGCCGACCTGCAGCGGCAGATGCGGCAGCAGGCCGACGCGATCCGCACGCGCATCGAGCGCGAGCTCAAGCGCGCCCGCCTGGCGGGCGACCAGCGCGCCGGCACCCGCTTCGATCCGCGCGCCGAGATGCCCGCGCTGGTCGAGCTGCTCGGCCGCATCCACCGCGACAAGGCGCCGGTGATCGAATGGCACGCCCCCGCCGGCGTGCTGCCGTTCGAACGGGAGGACCTGCTCGAGCTGATCGGCACGCTGGCGGACAACGCCTGCAAGTGGGCTGCGCGCCGCGTCGTGATCGAGCTGCGGCTGCAGCACGGCCTGGACCTGGTCGTCGCCGACGACGGGCCGGGCTGTGCCGACGAGCTGCTGGCCTCGCTCGGCGCACGCGGGCAGCGCGCCGACGAGTCCGTGCCGGGCCACGGCCTGGGGCTGGCCATCGCCCGCGACATCGTCGAGGCCGCGGGCGGCCAGCTGGCCTTCCGGCGCTCCGCGGCGCTGGGCGGCCTGGAGGTGTCGGCGCACCTGCCGGGATAACCGAGGGCCGCGCTGGGGCTTGCATTGTTAAGCCTCGATTTATGTTCGATGCGTAGAACCCCGTACCTGGCACTCACCGCACCGCCAGGAGGATGATCATGGCCACTTTCACACCCTATACCGGAAACGGAGCGGGTGATACCGCCCTCGTCGCCGCGCTGTCGCCGAGCGCAGGACTGGCCATCGATGCCGCGTCGATCGTGCTCGTGCACGCGGGCGACGGTGCCGGCGGCAGCGTCAACTTCTACGACGGCTCGCTCGCCGCGCTGGGCATCGGCGCCGGGCTGCTGCTGACCTCGGGCACCACGCCCGGAACCGCCAACACGATGCCCTGGTTCGGGCAGGACAACAGCGGCGGCCCGGGCACCTTCTACAACGGCGATGCCGACATCGACGCGGTCGTCAACGCGGTGTTCAAGACGCAGTCCTTCGACGCCACGACCCTGTCCTTCGACTTCACCGTCACCGACCTGTCCGCGACGTCGATCAGCTTCGACCTGGTGTTCGGGTCCGACGAGTATCCCGAGTGGGTCGACCAGTTCGTCGACGCCGCGGTGGTGCTGGTCAACGGCGTCAACGTCGCGCTGTTCAACCACGACCCGATGCACCCGCTGAGCGTGATCGGCTCGAACCTCGCCGCCGGCTACTTCCAGGACAACGAGAACCCGGCGACCGCGCTGCCGATCGAGTACGACGGCGTCAGCCACGTGCTGAAGATCGTCGCGCCGATCCTGCCGGGCGGCGTCGTCAACCACCTGAAGATCGGCATCGCCGACACCGGCGACCACATCTACGACAGCGGCCTGTTCATCGCCAACCTGACGGCCGGCAACATCCCGGGCTCCGGTGTCGTCAATCCGGGCACCGGCTGCGACGACGGCGACAACAGCGTGTCCGGCAGTGCGCAGGACGAGTACTTCGACCTGAAGGCCGGCAACGACACGGCCTATGCGGGCGGCGGGGACGACATCGTCGTGGCCGGCGCCGGCGACGACCAGGTCTACGGCGGCAGCGGCAACGACCAGCTCGAAGGCGACGCCGGCAATGACCTGCTCGATGGCGGCAGCGGCATCGACACGGCCTGCTACGCCGGCAGCAGCGCGGATTACACGGTCGCGCCGGCCGGCGGTGGCTTCAGCGTCAGCGCCGGCCCCGGCGGCAGCGACGGCATCGACACGCTGCTGAACATGGAGCAGGCCAAGTTCAGCGACGGCCTGTTCGGCATCGCCGCGGACGGCAGCTTGCTGCCGGTCACCGATCCGGGCGTGACGCCGCCGGCCAATACGCCCGGCACGGTCTTCGTCACCGGCATCGCCGCCGCGGGCAAGACGCTGAGCGCCACCGTGAGCGATGCGGACGGCGTGGCCGGTGCGGTGACCTGGCAATGGGCGTCGTCGGCCGACGACGGCGCCACCTGGACGCCCATCGCCGGTGCCGACCAGAGCAGCTACGTGGTCGGCGCCGCCGACGACGGGCTGATGCTGCGCGCCGGCGCCTCGTTCATCGACGGCAAGGGCCATGCGGAGCAGGCGCTGAGCGAGGGCAAGGCCTTCGTGTCGTCGGACGACGGCGACTTCAGCGTCGAGCTCATCGTGCTGGCCACCCCGGCCGGCGCCAGCGTGATGAACCCGCTGACGACGCTGCTGGCGCAGGCGATCACGCTCGGCGTCTCGCCCAACCTGGCGGCGCAGACCATCAACCAGGTGCTGGGCATCGATCCGCCGATCGACCTGAAGCACCACGACGCTTGGGAGGCGCTGCAGTCCGGCCCGCCCGACGTGCCGCCGCTCGACGCCGCCGCGTTCGCGGTCGAGAAGCTGGCCGTGCAGGTGGCGGTGCTGGCGTCGCTGTCCGGCGACCAGACGGCCCTAGCGACGGCGCAGGCGGTGGTCTTCGCCGGCCAGGCCGGTGCGACGCTCGACCTGACGGACCTCGATCAGATTGCCGCCATCCTCGGCCTGCCGGCCGACGATCCGGTGGTGGCCGAGATCCAGGACCGCAACTGGAACATCTTCGAGGCCACGACGGTCGCCGACATCGAGGCCGTGTGGGCCGACATCCTCAACGGCGGCCTGTCGACGACGCTGGCCGACCTGAGCCTGCACGTCAACCAGGCGCCGACCGGCAGCGCCAGCGCCGAGCTGCCGCCCGCGCTGCAGGACACCGGCTACGACCTCGCCGCCGCGACGCTGCTGGCCGGCTTCAGCGACGCCGACGGCGATGCGCTGTCCGTCACCGGCCTGGGCACCGACCAGGGCAGCGTGACCGACCACGGCGACGGCCACTTCACGATCGAACCGCCGGCCGGATACGCCGGCCCGATCGAGCTGAGCTACCAGGTGAGCGATGGCCAGGGCGGCCTGCTCGACGCGACGCAGCTGCTCATCGTGCTGCCCGGCGACCACGAGGCGACCGGCGCACTGGCGATCGGCGGCACCGTGCAGGAAGGGGCCACCCTCTTCGCCAGCACCGCCGGCATCAGCGACGCCGACGGCAGCTTCGGCGCGAGCTTCCAGTGGCAGATCGACGGCGCCGGCGGCTGGACCGACATCGCCGGCGCGCACGCCGCCAGCCTGGCCATTCCCGCCGACCAGAGCTACGTCGGCCACCAGCTGCGGGTGCTTGCCACCACGACCGACAGCCAGGGCGGCACGACCGACTTCGTCAGCGCAGCGCAGGTGGTCGCCAACGTCAACGATGCGCCGACCGGCAGCGTGACGATCCAGGGCGCGGCGGTGGCCGGGCGCGCGCTGCAGGCGCAGCACACGCTGGCCGACGACGACGGCATGGCCGCGGCCGCGGTGACCTACCACTGGCTGGCGGACGGCGTGGAACTGGCCACCGGACCGACCTTCACGCTGACCGCGGCCGAGGCCGGCAAGGGCATCACCGTGGTCGCGAGCTACGTCGACGCGATGGGCACGCCCGAACAGGTCGGCAGCGAGGTGCTGGGCGCGGGCCTCACGCTCACCGGCGGAGCGAAGGCCGACACGCTGGTCGGCAGCCCCTGGAACGACGTGCTCAGCGGCGACCGCGGCGCCGACGTGCTGCTCGGCCAGGCGGGCGACGACAACCTGATCGGCGGCGCCGGCAACGACACGCTGTCCGGCGGCCTCGGCAACGACACGCTGATGGGCGGCACCGGCGCCGACCGCCATGTCTTCGACACCGCCTTGCAGGCGGCCCAGAACCTGGACCGCATCGTCGGTTTCCAGCACGGTGTCGACACCATCGTGCTGGCCCCGGCGATCTTCAGCCGGTTCGCAGGCCCGCAGCAGGTCACGCCCGACAACCTGGCGTTCGGCAGCGCGGCGACCACGCCGACCCAGTACCTCGTCTACGACCCGCTGCAGGGCACGCTGTCCTATGACGCCGATGGCAGCGGCGCGACGGCCGCGGTGGCCTTCGCGACGCTGGTCGGCGTCCCGGCGATCGACTGGACCGACTTCGGCGTCGGATCGTGATTTGAACGCCTGACCCCGCAATCCTGAGAGGCACCCCCATGCGACTTTCCACTCCCCTGCTGCTCGCCGCGGCCGCGCTGCCGTCGGTTCTCGCCGTCGGCGCCGCCGCCCAGACCAGCGTCCAGATCGGCACCAGCGGCAAGACCTATGCGTCGACCGCGGTGTCGTGCACCGCCCATCCCACCACCGGCTTGCGCACGCCGGCCGTCGAAGCCGGGCTCTTCAATCCGAAGCGCGGCGCGACCGCCAGCGTGTCGCTCGACGGCGCGCCCGTCGGCACCGTCACCACCGAGAGTCCCTCGGCGACCGTCTGGCTGTCCGACGGCTCGCACCTGGTCGTGGTCGCGCCGAGCCGCAAGACGGCCGACAGCTATCGCTTCACCGTCCCGGCCGGCTTCTGCGCCACACCCGATACCTCGGGCAACTGGTTCAGCGCCGACGGCACGCTCGAATACGCCGCCAGCGGCAAGTCGTACGCCACGGTCACGCCCGGCTGCGCGCTCAACGGCGCCACCGGTCTCGCGCAGCCCTACGTGCACCTCTTCGACAACGGCGGCTTCCTGCTCAACGTGTCGGTCAACGGCACGCCGCTGACGCAACTCAGCGCGAGCCGGCCGCACACCCCGGTCTTCCTGCGCGCCGGCCTCAACGTGATCTCCGCGGCCAACGGCAGCCTCTCCGTCGACTACTACGTGCGCGACGGCGGCAGCGGGACCTGCACGCTGCCCTGAGCAAGCCCGGAGATCCGGCACCTGCCGCGCGATGGCCTGCTTTCGTCAGCGCGTGGTCGAGCACGGGGGCCGCATCGGTGCAGCCCCCTCCCTCAGGCGTTGAAGTTCGAGCGCCTGCTCGACGACGGTCCGGCGCAACTGCTGGTTCTCCTGCTCGACGCGGCTGGTCGCGGGGTCGTGGTGCGCGGGAACGATCGGTTCGCCGCAGGCCAGCAGCGACGGGATGGCCCGTGTCAGATCCAGGCGCATCGTCTTGTGGATCTCCTGCAGCGTCTCGCCCAATTCGTCATCGGACCTCTGCGCCAGATGAGGGGGCATGTCCACCAGGTGGGTCCTGAAGCTGCTGCCGTTCCTGCCGCGCTTGTCGAGCGGTTCGGCACGCATCGAGATCTCTCTGGGATTCGCGGGATCGCTGCTGTAGGTGATGCGGCACACCGCAAGTCCGGCGATGTGTCCCGTGGAATCCGCGTAGACGGCGAGTTTCATGGCCGGCTCCTCATTCATGGCCGAGGATGTAGAACGACGTGTTCTGATAGGCCGTGGCTGTCAGGAAGAAGCGCGCGTACGGATCGGGTCCGTTCGAGGCCTCGCCGATGCTGGGCTGCTGGCTGCCCTGGTCCCTGGACGAGATGGTGCCGAACGACGAGGTGTTGGCGGGTTCGACGCCCACCAGCACCCCGGTCGGATCGGAATGAAAGCCCGAGACCCACCAGCGTGCTTCATGGCCTGCTTCCATGAAGGCGGGACCGCTCGCCCATCTGATTCCCATGGCATTCCCCTGTTATGGAGAACTCACGGTGGGCGCATTCAACGCAGATGCATACCCCTAGGATCGCGGCGAATGAAATTGAGATCCGGCGTGTGCGCTGCCCCACAGAGGCGAATGGGTGACGGGTGCGATAGTGCTGCGCCTGCGGGAGCCGCCGCGACGCGGCGGCCGTCCGCAAGGACCGATTCCACTCGCCTCTGCGCCCATGCAAGGCCCGCTGCAGCAGCGGGCGCCTGCCACGGGTCAGCGCGGCATCACAGCCACAGGCGCAGCAGCCCGAAGTCGTTGTTGCTGCCGCTCACTTCGCCGCCCAGGATCGCGCGCACCGTGGGCACGCGGTCGTCGCTCTGCAGCACCAGGCCACGTGCGCTGTCGGCCTTGGTGCCGGCGGCCACCGGACGGATCGCGATGCCACCTTCGCCGAAGAGCGCATCGAGTGCACCGCCCGGCAGCAGGCGCACCGCGACGAAGTCGCCGGCCGAGCTGTTGTCGCGGTAGCTCCAGCCGCCGAGCAGCAGCTTGCCGTCGGCCTGGCGCACCACCGCGGTCGCGTTGTCCCAGTTCGTCGGGTTCACAGCCACCGTGACGAGGCCGCCCTGGCCGAAGCTCGGATCGAGCGTGCCCGCAGCCGTCAGCTGTGCGGCGGCGAAGTCGTTGTAGATGCCGCCGGCCAGCACCATGCGCCCGCCGGGCAGCAGCGCGACCGACCGCGCGGCGCCGATGTTGCGGCCGAACAGGCCCACCACCTTGCCGCCGTTGCCGAAGCTGGCATCGAGCGTGCCGTTCGGCAGGTAGCGCGCGGCATGGAAGTCGCCTTCGCCGCCGACCGCGAGGATGCGCTGCTGGCCGTCGATCACCGGCAGCGCCAGCGCGTAGACGATGTCGCCGCCGCTGTTGGCCGTCATCGGCGTCACCACCTTGCCGCCCTGGCCGAAGCCGCTGTCCAGCGTGCCGTCGGTGTTCAGGCGGATCAGCGCGAAGTCCTGGCCGGTGATGCTGGTGCTGGTCAGCGTGGTGCCGCCCACGACGATCTTGCCGTCGTCCTGGATCGCGACCGCGAAGGCCCGGTCGGTGCCGTTGCCGGCGCCGATCGGCAGGATGAAGCGGCCGCCATCTGCGAAGGCCGGGTCCAGCGTGCCGTCGGCGCGGTAGCGCAGCACCAGGAAATTGGCATCGACACCGGTGGCGTCGGTCCAGCCGGCGACGACGATCTTGCCATCGGCCTGCACGGCGATCGCCCGGGCGCTGTCGCCGCGCGCGCCGACCTGGGTGACGACCTTGCCGCCGTTGCCGAAGGCCGGGTCGAGCCCGCCGTCACGCCCGTGGCGGGTCAGCGCGACCACGGTGCCGGCGCTGATCGCGGTGGTGCCCGCGGTCAGCACCTTGCCGTCGGCCTGCACCGCGACGGCATGCGCATAGTCCTCGCTGGTGGCGACCTGCGTGACCTGCGCGCCGCCGCCGAAGGAGGTGTCGATCGCCCCCGGCACGCCGCGCACGGTGAGCGTCAGGGGGCCGGTGGCGACGGCGGTGCGGGCACCGAAGGCGGCACTGGCGTTCAGCTGCACGGTGGTCGGCAAGGTGTGCGGCGCGGCGGCCTGCGCGGCGATGGTGAATTCGGCGAAGGGCGCGCCGGCGGCCACCGTGACCGGCGCCGCGCTGACGCCGGCCGGCAGGCCCGACAGCGACAGCTGCACCGGGCCGGCGAAGCCGTTCAAGCGCTCGACGTTCACTCGCAGCGTCGTGTGGCTGCCCTGCACGACCTGCAGCTTGTCGGCGGCCGGCGTGCTGCGCGCACCGGCGGCCGTCGGCACGATGAAGTCGGTCAGCGCGCCGACGTGCACCGGGTCGTTGCCGAAGGCGCCGCCCATCACGTAGACGCCGTTGCGCACATAGGGGCCGTCGTCGGTGACGACACCCAGGTAGACGCCGGTGGCCGGGTAGTGGCGGTAGGCGAACGGCGCCAGCGACCCGGTGGCCGCATGCCCCGGGAAGTGCTGCGGGAAGCTGGACTCGGCGAAGTCCATCAGCTGGTTGGCCGCGGCCAGCGGGTCGTGCACCGTCAGGCTCGCGGAGGCCTGGGCGGCCGCCAGCGCCTGGCGGCGTTCGCCGCCGGCGGCGGCCAGTGCGGTCGCCGCGGCCTGGGCCACGGCAGGGGTGGCGGCAAGGGTGGTGGCAGGGGTGGCGACCGCGGGCGCGGCGCTGTCATCGCCGCCGCCGCAGGCGGACAAGGCGGCGGCCAGCAGCGTGGTGATGGCCCATCGGGCAAGTCGGGAGTGCATCGGAAAGTCCTCGGTGACGATGCCAGGCACTCTAGGAAGCCGGCTTGCCGCCGGCATCGCCCGAACGGGCCATGGCCCGTCGGCGGTGGGCCATGCCCCGCACCGGCGCTGCGCGGGCGCGCGCGGCCGGTGCGCGCGTCAGCCGACCCGGTCCGTCGCCCGCAGGCGCACGCACTGCGGGTGCGCCTGCCAGCGCGCCTTCGCGCACTGCTGCTGCATGCAGCGGTACAGCGCGAAGTCGCTGCGCCCGCCGCACGACTGCCGCGGGCCGGTCGCCTTGCGGGCGGGCGGCGGCGGCTCGACCGCTGCGCCGGCCCGCGCGACGGGGGCTGGGGCCGGCGGCGTGGCGGGGGGCGGCGTCGTGGCCACAGCCGGCGCGGCCGGGGCGACCGTGGCGGCGGGCGGTGGCGGGCTCGGGGCCGGCGCGGGTTCGGGCGCGGGCGCGGCTGCGACCACGGGCGCGGCGGTGGTCGGCGTCGGCGCCGCGGGCGCAGCCGATGCCACCGGCTGCGACGCCGGCGGCGTCGATGGCGGGCGCCACGACCAGGCCAGCGCCGCCGCCACACCGGCGAGCGCGATACCCGCCAGCACGCGCGCGCCGGTGACTTGGCGCCGGGGGGGCGCCGGCAGCGGCGGATCGGGCAGGTCCAGCGCCGGTGCCGCGGCCTGTGTGACCGCCGCGGCCGGCTCGTCGCGCTCCGGGATCGACTCGAGCACGCGCCGGATCAGATCGACGGTGGCCGGGTCGACGGCCTCTTCGTCCGCGGCGGTCGCCACCGGTGCCGCGGCGGTCGCCATGGGTCCCGCGGCGGGCGCGGGTGGCCCGGGGATGGCCGGGGCGTCGGGTGGCGGGACGTCGGCCGCGGCCGGCGCCGGCCGCATCGACGGCGGCTTCACGCCCTGCGCGAGCCATTGCCGGAATTCGGCGACCGTCTGCGGCCGCTCGTCGATCTCCGGCGAGCCGGCGGCGTCCAGCGCCTGCAGCAGCCGTTCGCCGTAGCGCAGCTGCGGCAGGTCGAAGTACAGCTGCTCGATGGTGGCCGCCAGCGGTTCCGGCGCCGTGCCGTCGGGCGGCGGCAGCAGGCCGGTGAGCATGAACCGCAGCGTGCGCGACAGCGCGAAGAAGTCCGTCCACGGCCCGGTGCGGCGCTCGGCCGAGGGCTGCAGCAGCTCCGGTGCCAGGAAGCCCGGCTCGGCCGGCCGCGGGTCCACAAGCCGGGTCGCGCCGGCATCGGGCCGCCGCAACGTCGGCCCGAGCAGCAGCACCCGGCCGTCGTCGCCCAGCAGGATTCGCGACGGGTTGACGCCGCCGTGCACGCCGCCGAGGCGCTGGAAGGCCTCCAGCGCACCCAGCAGCGCCGTCAGCAGCCGGCGCAGCGTGGCCTCGTCGGGCGGCGTGCTGCGGTCGTGCCGGGCCTGGCGCCACGTGCGGCCGGCGAACCACGGCATCACCCAGTACGCGGTGCCGTGCAGGCGCAGCAGCTGGTGCACGCGGACCAGCGACGGGTGGTCGCAGCGCGCCAGCAGCCGTGCTTCGTCGATGAAGGCATCGAGGCCGCGCCGGAAGTCGGCCGGTGGGCGGTCCGGCAGCGGCTCGACCTGCCCGTCGTCGCGCCGTCGCGCGAGCGCCGATGGCAGGTATTCCTTGACCGCCACCGGGATGCGCAGCGCATGGTCCCAGGCCTGGTACACGACATGGTCGGCATCGCGGTGCGCCACCCGCTGCAGCTCGAAGCTGGCGAGGCGATGGCCGGGCGGCGCAACGCCGTCGAGCGGGTGGGTCGCGGGATCGGAGGCCTTCATCGGCAACGTCGTCGGCGGATCATCGGCGCGTCATCGTCGCGTCTTTGTGGGAAAGGGATGCCCATGGCGCGGCACGCTAGCCCAGCGGCCGCCGGCCCTGTTAGCCGATGTTGTGCCGGCGCCGCGGCGCCCCCGGGCAGCGGCCGAAGGCGGCTTACCTCCGCTTGCGACAAAGGCCGCGGCAACGAACGAAACGCGGTGCGCGGGCCGTCGAGACCGGCCTGCAACGGGCGCGTCGCAGACTGCGTGCTTCGACCGCCACCGCACCCGCTGCACCCCTGCCATGCGCACCCTGCCCTTCATTCCGTCGCTGCTGCTCGTGGGCGCTGCCGCGCTGCTGGTGGCCGCCCCGTCCGCCGAAGCGGCCGACGACGCGCCGCTGGAGCAGCTGGCCGCCTGCCAGCAGTCCTGGCTCGACTGGAAGCAGGACAACGCGGTGGCGGCGCGTTTCCGCGACTGGTTCCTGCCGCGCTTCGAGCAGGAGCCGCGCTCGCCGGCCTGGAAGCCGCGCCAGGCCTTCACCGTCTTCGGGCTGCCCGGCGTGGTGGTCTATCCGCAGAGCGTGGGCATGGCGCTGGGCTTCTCGGTCGAGGTGAACGCCGATGCCGCCACCGCCCAGCGCGCGATGGAAGCGGCGATCGGCCGGCCGATGAAATGCGAGAAGAGCGAGGGCGCCTGGGCCTGCGAGATGAAGCTCGGCGAGCGCCGCACCGCGCTGACGATGACCGAGAACGGTGGCCGCGGGCCGAAGACGCTGATCGGCTGCTACTACTTCTATCAGCAATGATGAGCGGCCAGCGCGGCGCTGCCGCGCGGCGCTATCGCGTGGCGGCCTCGCCGCGCAGCGCCGCGCCGATCGCCGCGGTGACCGCGCCCGACCACGCCGGGTCGAGCCAGCGCAGCACCACCACCGCGTCCAGCGCCGGATCGACCCACACCGTGTGGCCGCCGGCGCCGAGCATCATCATCGCGTCGTCCGACGCACCGGGGAAGGCCCGCCCGCCGCGGTTCAGCCACACCAGGCGGCCGTAGAACGGCGCGACCGGACACGGTTCGGCCATCGCGGCGATCCATTCGCGCCTCACCGGCCCCACCGTGCGACCGTCAGTGCGACCGCCAGTGCGTCCGGCCAGCACGTCCAGAAGGTGCTGGCCGATGCGCGCCTGGTCGCGCGCGCTGATCGACACGCCGCCGCCCCAGTGCGCGCCACCCGGCACCGAGGCCACGCGGCCCAGGCCCGGCACCTCGGCCCAGGACGCGTCGTAACCGCGCCACGCGAAGCCCTCGCCACCGCCGAGCGGCCGCAGCAGCGCCTCCAGGAAGAGCGCGGGCAGCGGCTCGCGCAGCAGGTGCAGCAGCGCCAGCGACAGCTGGTTGATGCGCACGTCGTTGTATTCCCAGTACGTGCCGGGCGCCTGCAGCGGGCGAGCCCCGCCCTTCGGCCCGCCGGCCGGCCGCGGATCCTGCGCCACCTGGCGCCAGCGGTCCACCGTGTCGGGCAGGCCGAAGCAGGTGCCTTCCCATTCGCTGGTCTGCGTCAGCAGCTGGCGCCACGTGACCGCGCGGTTGTGCGCGTTGTCGTCGAAGCCGATGCCGGGCAGGGCCTGGTGCACCGGCTGGTCGAGCACCAGCAGGCCGCGCGCGTCGGCGATGCCGGCGATCAGCGCGAGGTACGTCTTGGCGACGCTGAAGGTCAGATCCGCGCGCTCGGGTTCGCCCCAGGCGGCGAGCTCGCGGCCGTGCTGCAGCAGCACGCCCGATTGCGGCCCGCGCGCATGCACCGGCCCGAACAGCCGGTTGTACGGCGGCGGGTCGTCGTGGTGCACGCCCCAGGGCTGCTGGCCGGGCGCCGGTGCGGCGAACGGGTCGCGCGGCCACGGCGTTTCATGCGCTTGCGCGAGCTCGATCGCGTGGGCGAGGGCATCGTTCATCGGCCCGATGATGCCCTGCCCGCACGACACGAGCAGCGCTACAGCCGCACGTCCTCGATCGTGCGGCTCAGCCGGCTGCGTTCGGCGGCGAAGGCCATCAGGTGGCTCTCGACCGAGTCCTCGATCGACGACGACAGCAGCGCCGGGTTGCGCTGGCCCACCGCCTGCACCCAGTCCTGCACCAGCCGGTGGTCGCCACCGCCGTGGGCATCGGTCTTCATGCTCCAGGTGCGGCGCGTGCCGCCCTTGAAGGTGGTCAGCGTGAACGTCTCCATGTTGCCGACGATGTCGCCCATCGAACCCATGATGCGGGTGTGCCGGCCCTCGTAGGACACCAGCGCCTCCATCGAGAAGCCGGCGGTGACCCCGTTGCGGAACAGGATGTTCACCGTCAGGTGGTCGGGCTGGTCGTTGTCCATGCGGTAGACGCAGCGGCCGTAGTCGGTCTCCTTCAGCGCCTGCAGGATGATCGGGTCCCAGTCGCGCTCCTTCGGCGGCAGGTCGAAGACGTACAGGCGCTTGCGGTCGCGGTAGTAGATCTGCAGCGCCGAATACGGGCAGGTCGCCTCGACCGCGCAGCCGTCGGTGCAGCGTTCGGTGCTGCCGGGCGGCGCGTTGGCGTTGGTGAACCACTTCAGGTTGCCGAAGCAGTGCACGTTGTCGGCGTGCGCGTTCACCAGCCAGCGGATGATGTCGGTGTCGTGGCAGCTCTTGGCCAGGATGATCGGCGTGGCCGAGCGGCTGCTGCGCCACTTGCCGCGCACGTACGAGTGGCTCATGTGCACGTGCTCGATCGGCTCGAGGTGCTGCACGCTGACGATCTGGCCGATCATGCCGGCGTCGATCAGCGCCTTCAGCTCGCGGAAGTACGGCGTGTAGCGCAGCACGTGGCAGACGCCGACGATGCGCCGCTTGGCCTGCGCGGCCGCCAGGATCGCGCGGCACTCCGATTCGGTGGGCGCGATCGGCTTTTCCAGCAGCACGTGGTAGCCCTGGCCCATCGCCTGCAGGCAGGGCGCGGTGTGCTGCTGGTCGGGCGTCGCGATGATCACCGCGTCGGCCAGGCGCGGCTGGCGCAGCGCTTCTTCCCAGCTGTGGAAGCGGCGTTCCGCCGGCACCCGGTGCAGGTCACCCAGGTGCTCGCGGCGGCGCGGGTTCGGCTCGGCGATGGCCGCCACCTGCATCTCGCGCGGGCTCTTCGTCGCGTAGTCGGCATAGATCGAGCCGCGGTGGCCGGCGCCAATCAGCAGAACGCTCACCGGCCGCGCCAGCTCGCGGTGCAGCGGGTTCTCGTACAGGTCCTCGGCGAGCCCGAGGCGCTCGGCGACCTCCGACCAGCTGTAGACGACCGTGTTGCGCAGCGCGGACAGCGTGCGCACGAGCGTGCGGGTGGAGATGAACTCTCGCAGCGACATCGATCGGTGGCCTGGGTCTCCTCGCGGCAGCGTGCGCGCGTGTTCGGCGGTTGTCTGTAGGACGACGGCGCGATCGGGCATCGGCGGTCCTCGATCGGCGCATATCGATACGCCGTCCGGCCGCATGAGCAGCCGCGATTCGCTTCGTTCCCCCCGCTGCAGGCGCTGCGTATCGTGAAGCCACTCCCGATCCGCGAACGCCCGCCATGCACCTCGTCACCCTCGCCGGCAGCCCGTCTGCGCACTCGCGTTCCAGCTGGCTGCTGCAGCGCGCTGCCGCGGCCCTGAGCCGCCCCTCCCGCACGTCGCATCACATCGTGCTGCGCGAGCTGCCCGCCGAGGCGCTGCTGCACGCCGATGCCCGCCATCCGGCGCTGGCCGCCGCCATCGAGCAGGTGCTGGCGGCCGACCTGCTGCTGGTGGCGACGCCGATCTACAAGGCGGCCTACAGCGGCCTGCTGAAGACCTTCCTCGACCTGCTGCCGCCGGACGCGCTGCGCGACAAGCGCGTGCTGCCGATCGCCACCGGCGGCTCGCCGGGCCACCTGCTGGCGCTGGACTATGCGCTGAAGCCGGTGCTCGCCGCGCTCGGTGCGCGCCACATCGGCGATGCGGTCTACGTGCTGGACAGCCTGCTGCCTCTCGATGTGAGCGGCCAGTACCGGCTGGCCTCCGAGCTCGATCAACGCCTGCAGCGCGCGTTGCACGGCCTGCTTCCCACCCCTTCCCCCCTCGCCCTGGAACCCGCCTGATGACTGCTTCGCTGAAATCCTGGCTCGCCGCCGCCGCGCTGCTGGCCACCACCTCGATCGTCGCCGCGCAAGGCAGCGAGCTGCTGCGCATCGGCTACCAGAAGTCGGCCAGCCTGCTGGCGCTGCAGAAGGCGCAGGGCACGCTGGAGAAGCGGCTCGCGGCGCAGAACGTCGCCGTCAAGTGGGTCGAGTTCCCTGCCGGCCCGCAACTGCTCGAAGGCCTCAATGTCGGCGCGGTCGACGTCGGCTTCGTCGGCGAGGCGCCGCCGATCTTCGCGCAGGCCGCCGGCGCGAACTTCGTCTACATCGGCAACGACCCGGCCGCGCCGGAGGCCGAGGCCATCGTCGTGCCGAAGGACTCGCCGCTGAAGTCGGTGGCCGAGCTGAAGGGCCGCAAGGTCGCGCTGAACAAGGGCAGCAACGTGCACTACCTGCTGCTGCGCGCGCTGGAGAAGGCGGGGCTGAAGTACGGGGACATCACGCCGGTGTTCCTGCCGCCGGCCGATGCGCGCGCCGCGTTCGAGAAGGGCGCGGTCGACGCCTGGGTCATCTGGGACCCGTTCCTCGCCGCGGTGCAGAAGCAGAGCCAGGCGCGCATCCTGGCCGACGGCCGCGGCCTGGTGAACAACTACGCCTACTACCTCGCCGAGCGCACCTATGCCGCGAAGCGGCCCCAGGTGGTGCAGGCGCTGTTCGACGACAGCGTCGAGCGCGCGGCCTGGCTGAAGGCCCACCTCGCGCAGGCCGCCGCGCTGATCGCGCCGCTGCAGGGGCTGGAGGTCGAGGTGGTCGAGCTGAGCCTGAAGCGCTACCAGTTCGGCGTCGTGCCGGTCACCGCGGCCGTGGGCGCCGAGCAGCAGAAGATCGCCGACGCCTTCCACGAGCTGAAGCTGATCCCGAAGCCGATCCGCATCGCCGATGCGCTGCCGGGTGCGGCGGTGACGGCGCAGGCCACGAAGTGAGGCGGCGATGAGCGACATCAGCTTCCGCATTACCCGCCGCGAGGCGCTGCTGCTCGGTGCGGCCGCGATCGGCAGTGGGGCCGGCCTCGCGCAGGCGCAGCAAGCCGCCCTGCCCGAGCTGCCGACCTTGCGTGTGGGCTTCCAGAAAGGCTCGATCAACCTCGCGCTGCTGAAGAGCCTGCAGCTGCTCGACAAGCACCTGCCCGGCACCGCGGTGAAGTGGGTCGAGTTCCCGGCCGGCCCGCAGCTGCTGGAGGCGCTGGCGGTCGGCAGCGTCGATGTCGGCGCGGTCGGCGACTCGCCGCCGGTGTTCGCGCAGGCCGCCGGCAAGGACGTCGTCTACATCGGCGCCGAGCCGCCGAAGCCCGACAGCTCCGCGGTGCTGGTGGGGCCCGACAGCCCGCTGAAGACCCTGGCCGACCTGAAGGGAAGGCGCATCGCCGCGCAGAAGGGCTCCAGCGCGCACTTCCTCGCGGTGCAGGCGGTGAAGAAGGCCGGGCTGCAGTGGAGCGATGTGCAGCCGGTCTACCTGCCGCCGGCCGATGCACGCGCCGCCTTCGAGAAGGGCGCGGTCGACGCCTGGGCGATCTGGGACCCGTATTACGCGGCCGCCGAGATCGCTGGCAACGTGCGCGTGCTCGCCACCAGCCGCGGGCTGACCGGCAACAACAGCTTCTACCTCGCGTCGCGGGCCTTCGCCGAACGCGAGGACGTGGTGAAGAAGCTCTTCGCCGCGCTGAGCGAGACCGATGCCTTCGTGCAGGCCCACCGCAAGGAGGCGGCGCAGCGCTTCGCCGACTTCGCGAGCCTGAGCCTGGCGACGGTGCACCGCGTGCTCGAGCGCCGCCAGCCCTCGCCGGTCGGGCCGCTGACGCCGCAGATGGTCGCCGCGCAGCAGCAGGTGGCCGATACCTTCGCGCAGCTCGGGCTGATCCCGAAGCCGATCCGCGTCGCCGACGCGGTGTGGCAGCCGCGCGCGCGCCTCGCGCAGGCCGCGCGCTGAAAAGCATTCCAACGAACAAGGACCTCCCATGGGCCTCAAGATCCTCTGGTTCATCCCGACGCACGGCGACAGCCGCTACCTCGGCACGACACGCGGCGCGCGCCACGCCGACTTCGACTACTTCAAGCAGGTGGCGGTGGCCGCTGACAACCTGGGCTATGAAGGCGTGCTGATCCCCACCGGCCGCTCCTGCGAGGACCCGTGGACGGTGGCCGCGAGCCTGATCGACGCGACGAAGCGGCTGAAGTTCCTGGTCGCGCTGCGGCCCGGGCTGACCTTGCCGGTGCAGCAGGCGCGCATCGCCGCGACCTTCGATCGGCTGTCCGGCGGCCGCCTGCTGGTGAACCTGGTGACCGGCGGCGACGCCGACGAGCTGGCCGGCGACGGCCTGTTCCTCGACCATGCCGAGCGCTACGAGCTGTCAGGCGAATTCCTGCAGATCTGGCGCGAGGTGCTCGCGCGCAGCCACGGCGGCGAGCCGCTCGACGTCACCGGCAAGCACCTGCGCGTCGAGGGCGCGCGCCTGCTGTACCCGCCGCTGCAGGCGCCCTACCCGCCGCTGTTTTTCGGCGGCTCGTCGCCCGAGGCGCACGAGCTCGCCGCCGCGCAGCTCGACACCTACCTGACCTGGGGCGAGCCGCCGGCCGCGGTGGCGCAGAAAGTGGCCGACATCCGAGCGCGCGCGGCACGCCACGGTCGCACGCTGACCTTCGGCATCCGCCTGCATGTGATCGTGCGCGAGACCGAAGAAGCCGCGTGGGACGCCGCGGCCGAGCTGGTGCAGCACCTGGAGCCGGCCACCGTTGCCGCCGCGCAGAAGAAGTTCGCGCAGATGGATTCGGTCGGCCAGCGCCGCATGGCCGCGCTGCATGGCGGGCAGTACGACCCGAAGGACATCCGCAAGGGCCTGGAGGTCGCGCCCAACCTGTGGGCCGGCGTCGGCCTGGTGCGCGGCGGCGCGGGCACCGCGCTGGTCGGCAACCCGGAACAGGTGGCCGCGCGCATCCGCGAGTACGCGGACCTCGGGCTCGAGTATTTCGTGCTGTCCGGCTACCCGCACCTCGAGGAGGCCTACCGCTTCGCCGAGCTGGTCTTCCCACTGCTGCCGCTGGCCGTGCGCGAGAAGCTGGCGCAGCCCGCGCTCTCGGGTCCGTTCGGCGAGATCGTCGCCAACACCTACCTGCCGAAGACAGCGGCCAGCTGAAGGAGACGGCGATGACCCTTCCCGCCCCCCTCCTGGGCCTGGCCCGCCGCGGCGCACCGTGGGCCCTGCCCTTGCTGATCCTGCTGGCGTGGGAATTGGCGTCGCGCGCCGGCTGGCTGTCGCCGCGCGTGCTGCCCGAACCGCTCGCGGTGCTGCAGGCGTTCTGGCAGCTCGCGGCCTCCGGCGAGATGGCCACGCACGTGGCGATCAGCACGCAGCGTGCGGCGCTCGGCTTCGCGATCGGCGGCAGCCTGGCGCTGGCGCTGGGGCTGGTCACCGGCAGCTTCCGCGGCGCCGAGACGCTGCTGGACACCACGCTGCAGATGGTGCGCAACATCCCGGCGCTGGCGCTGATCCCGCTGGTGATCCTGTGGTTCGGCATCGACGAGTCGGCCAAGCTGTTCCTGGTGGCGCTCGGCGTCTTCTTCCCGATCTACCTGAACACCTTCCACGGCATCCGCGCAGTCGACCGCGGGCTGATCGAGATGGCGCGCAGCTACGGGCTGTCGGGCTGGTCGCTGTACCGCCAGGTCATCCTGCCCGGCGCGTTGCCGTCGATCCTGGTCGGCGTGCGTTTCTCGCTCGGCCTGATGTGGGTGCTGCTGATCGTCGCCGAGACGATCTCGGCGCAGGCCGGCATCGGCTACCTGACGATGAACGCGCGCGAGTTCCTGCAGACCGACGTCGTGCTGGTCGGCATCGGCCTGTACGCCGCGCTCGGCAAGCTGGCCGACCTGGCCGCCAAGGGCCTGGAACGCTGGTGGCTGCGCTGGCACCCGGGCTACCAGGCAGCAGCCTGATGCAACGAGGACTTCCAACATGGTGAGTGACGTGATGAATCCGCTGGCGCTCGAACTGCACCGCGCGGCGCTGCTGGCCGACCACGCCGACGCCGCGGCCGCCGATCCGACGAGCCCGACGAGCCCCGCGATCGTGCAGCGCGGCACGTTGCCGCAGCCGGGCCTCGCGCTGCAGCTGCGTGGCGTGCGCAAGGCCTACGGTGAACGGGTCGTGCTCGATGGCATCGACCTGGACATCGCCCCGGGCGAATTCGTCGCCATCGTCGGCCGCAGCGGTTGCGGCAAGAGCACGCTGCTGCGGCTGCTGGCGCAGCTGGAGACGGCGGACGCCGGCACGCTGGCGCTGGCCGACGGCACGCCGCTGGCGGCACAGCGCCAGGCGCTGCGCATCATGTTCCAGGACGCGCGCCTGCTGCCGTGGAAGCGCGTGATCGACAACATCGCGCTGGGTCTGAGCGGCGATGACGTGCGCGAACGCGCGCAGGAGGCGCTGGCGCAGGTCGGCCTGGCCGACCGCGCGCACGACTGGCCGGCGGTGCTGTCCGGCGGCCAACGCCAGCGCGTGGCGCTGGCACGCGCGCTGGTGCATGCGCCGCGCCTGCTGCTGCTCGACGAGCCGCTCGGCGCGCTCGACGCGCTGACGCGCATCGAGATGCAGCGCCTGATCGAACGGCTGTGGCAGCGCCACCGCTTCACCGCGCTGCTCGTCACGCACGATGTCGGCGAGGCCGTCGCGCTGGCCGACCGCGTGCTGCTGATCGGGGACCACGCCATCGCGCTCGACCGCCGCCTCGCGCTGCCGCGCCCGCGCCGCCACGGCAGCGCCGCGTTCGCGCAGCACGAGGACGAGCTGCTGCAGCGCGTGCTGCAGGAGATCGCCTGAGGCCGGGGGTCTCCCCCGCGGCACGCCGCGTTCACGACGGGCAGTACGTGCGCATCCGCTCGCGCTGCTCTTCGAGGCGCTTTTGTTGATACGCCGACGGCGCGCGCCCGCGCGCCGCCGCCGCGTCGATGTCGCGTTCGGCGGCCGCCGCATGCTGGCGCGCGAGGTGGCAGGCGACCTCGCGCCGGCGTTGATCCACATCGCCCGTGGGCAGCGGCGGCCTGGCGGGTCCGGCGGGGTCTGCCGATGGGTCGGGTGGCGACGCGGGCCGCGGCGCGCTCTGAGCCGGCGCGGTTTCGAAGGCGCGCAGGTCGGGCGGGCAGTCCACCAGCGCCCGCGTGCCCAGGCGGGCCAGCGGATGCGGCGTCGGCTGCGACAGCGTGCGGCTCCAGGCCGCCGCGCGCATCGGCGCGCTGCGGTACCAGCCCAGGCGCCGGACCTCCTTCACGAAGTCGTTGGTGGCCGGGTCGTCGTTGCGGTACCAGCACACCAGCACTTCCTGGCCTTCCAGCTCGCCACGCAGTTGCGCCTGCTGCGCCGGGCTCAGCCGGTAGGTCTCCAGGTAGACCCCATGCCAGGGCGCGACCTCGTGTCGCCGCAGCTCGTCTCGCGGCGTCGGCAAGGGGCGCTCCAGCAGGCGCACCGTGTTGGCCGCGACCGCGCGCACCGTCGGCGACTTGCAGCCCTCGGCCAGCATCGTGACGGTGCGGGCGTACATCGCATGGGCCCGGATCAGCGCCAGGCTCCAGCCATCGACGCCCTGCAGCAGGCGTTGCAGCAGCACCGGAAAGGGCGTCGGCGACTGCAGCTCGAAACGACAGCCCGAGTCGCCGAGCGCCTTCACCACCGCGGCCAGGTCGAGGCGGCCGGCCGGGCTCATGCTGATCTGCTCGAAGCGGCCGTCGCGCAGCTTGGCGAGCAGCGACGGATCGTGCTCCTGCTGCAGCTGCGCCAGGCCGCGCAGCGGGCACAGCAGCAGCACGCTCGACCACAGCGCGATCAACGCCGCGCGCAGGCACGACCGGTGGGGCAGACTCATCCGCGGCTCCTTGGGCAGCGACAACTCAGCGCACGCGCTGGAGCTCGGTGCGGCTGTAGACCTGGAACGGCTTGCCGGGCGGCGCCAGCTCGAAGACCTCGATCAAGCGGTCGTCGGCGCTGAACTCGTAGGTCTCGCGCGCCTTCCAGCGCTTGTCGAAGTTCTCGAAGTGTTCGCTCTCGAAGACCAGCCGGTCGGCGCCGGGCGGCGACACCTGCCGGTAGGTGTTCACGAAGCCCTCGATATGGAACTGCCGCAGCACCAGCGTCTGGCCGGCCTTGTCGTGGCTGAACATGCCGGTGTGCTCGTGCACCTCGCCCTTCTTGTTGCGCTCCTGGGGCGGGTAGGTGCTGGTGTTGGATTCGTGGATGAAGCGCCCGCCGAGCACCTTCGCATAGCGGCGGGCCACCGTGCCGCTGCCGGCCTGACCAGTGGCCGTGCCCTGCCACTCGCCGAGGAATCGGGCCATCGGCAGCCAGGGGTCGGGTGCGACGGTGTCCTGCGCGCGCACGAGCGGCGCGCACAGGAGGCCGAGAAGCAGAAGCCAGCGGGCGAGGGGCATGGCGTTCAGGGGCTCGGGAGCGGAGCCGCCATCTTAGGGCGGCGGACGAGCTGTTCCAGCCGCTGCGCATAGTCGGGATGCTCGGTGCCGCACAGGCGGTCCCAGCCGCGAAAGTACAGGCCGAAGTTGTGGCCGCCCTGCGCGTGGTGCAGGTCATGGTGCAGCGTGGTCGTGAACCAGCGGCCCCACCAGCCCGCCAGCCAGGCGCGCGGCAGCAGTTCGACGCCGGCATGGCCGAGCACGTTGCGCACGATCATGTGGGCGAGGAACATGAAGACCACCGCCGGATGCAGCGGCAGTACCCACAGCGCCAGCGGCAGGAACACGGCCTGCACCACCGCCTCGCCGAGCGCGAAGCTGTAGGCCGCCCACGGCGTGGGCGCGACCGATCGATGGTGCGTGCGGTGCAGCCAGCGGAAGAGTGCCGGCCGGTGCATCAGGCGGTGGGTCCAGTAGAACCAGGTGTCGTGCGCGAGCACCAGCACGACGAAGCTCGCCAGGCCGTACGCCGCGCCGAAGGCCGCCCAGTCGGTGTACAGCCGCAGCACCCCGGCGTGCACGCCGGCGACGATGAGCGCGCCGGTCGCGGAGAACACCAGCACGGTGAGCATCGAGTGCAGGAACTCCAGACGCCGCTGGCCGGGCGCCGGCACGCGCGCGCGCACCTGGCGCGACAGCCGCGCCGCCGCCGGCAGCAGCGCCAGGACCAGCGCGACCGCGGAGGCCGGGATCAGGTAGCGCATCAGGTCGATCAACCAGATCGCGGGCCAGGCGCGAACGGCCAGGTCGAAGGGGCAGGTCGGATCGGTCATGGTCGGGCTCCTCGGGTTGCACGAGCGGGACTCTGGCCGGCGCCGGCGCCGCCGTCGCGCCGATGCCTCGACGCCATGCGCCGTTTTCTCGAATCGGCGCGCGATTGCAGAATCCGGCGAGACACGGCCGCCCTGCGACGACGAACGTCGGCCCCATGATCGATCCCTTCAGTCCTGCCCTGCGCGGCCTCGCGGTCGGCCTGGTGCTCGCGTTGCTGCTCGGCAGCCTGCGGCTGCCGAGCCGCGCCCGGCTCGCGCTGTGGCCGTTGCTGGCCTGCCTGGCGGCCTACCTGGTGCGCGGCGAGCCGCTGGCGGCCGGCTGGCCGGTGGCCGCGCTGCTGCCGCTGTCGGTCGCGGCCCTGGTCTTCCCGGTGGCCTTCTGGTGGCTGGTGCACAACGTGTTCGATGACCGCGCCGACCTGCCGGCGCTGGTGCTGCCGTCGACGCTGCTGCTGCTGGCCACCGGCCTGCTGCCGCCGCCGGTCCCGGCCGACGCGTCACTGCTGGCCTTCGCACCGCACGCCGCGCAGAAGGCGATCGGCGCGGCCTTCGTGATGGCCGCGCTGTGGCAGCTGTGGCGCGGCCGCGCCGGCGACCTCGTGCCGCCGCGGCGCGTGCTGCGCGGTGCCCTGCTGGCCTACATCGGCGTGCACGGGCTGGTGGTGCTCGGCGTCGAGCTCTGGCTGCTCGGCCGCGCGCCGTTGCCGTGGCTGGACACACTGAATGTCGCGGTGATCGCCGCCGCCATGGCGGCGGCGCTGGCGCTGATGCTGGGCATCCGGAACGAGGTGGCGCAGGCCTTGTTCGGCGCCGGGCCGCCGGAGCCCAGTGACCCGCGCAGCGAGCCGCTGACCGAGCGCAGCGAGCCGCTAACCGAGCGCAGCGAGCCGCTAACCGAGCGCAGCGAGCCGCTAACCGAGCGCAGCGAGCCGCTAACCGAGCGCAGCGAGCCGCTAACCGAGCGCAGCGAGCCGCTGCCCGATCGCAGTGACGCCCCGCCCGCGCGCCGCGAGCCCGCGCGGCGCGCCGTCGACGCGGAGGACGGCGTCGTCGATCGACTGCAGCGCCTGATGGTGGTCGATCAGCTCTACCACGAGCCGGCGCTCGCGATCGGCGCGCTGGCCGAACGCTGCGGGCTGCCGGAGTACCGCCTGCGCGAGCTCATCCACCGCCGGCTCGGCTTCCGCAACTTCCCGGCCTTCGTCAACGAGTACCGCCTGCGCGAGGTCGAACGGCGGCTCGCCGATCCGGCCTGCGACCGCATGCCGATCCTGACGCTTGCGCTGGAGGCTGGCTTCGGCTCCATCGGTCCGTTCAACCGGGCGTTCCGCGAACGGCATGCCATGTCGCCGACCGAGTACCGCGGCCGGCGCGGCAGCGCAGCGCCGGCCGCCTAGGGGAGACGAGTACCAGGCATCGCGTGCGCGACCGTGTTCACGCCGGCGCCGAGGGCCGGCGCGGCGGCGGCGGATCGGCCACCGGCGGCTGCAGCCCCTTGCTCCACCAGCCGACGTCGCGCCAGGCGCCGAACTTGAAGCCGACCTGCTCGTAGACGCCGAGCGCGCGGTAGCCCACCGATTCGTGCAGCGCGACGCTCGCCGCATTCGGCAGCGCGATGCCGGCGAAGGCGCGGAAGTAGCCGAGCTCGACCAGCTGCGCGTGCAGCGCTTCGTACAGGCGCTTGCCGAGGCCCTGCCCGCGCCGGTCGTCGCGCACGTAGATGGAGGTGTTCACCGACCACTGGTAGCTCGGCGCGTCGCGATGGCTGCCGGCGTAGGCGAAGCCGGCCACGGCGCCGTCGGCCTCGTCCGCCGCGACGAGCCAGGGGTACTTCGCCAGCGTCTTCGCGATGCGCGCGCGCAGCTCGTCCGCCGTCGGCGGCACCCACTCGAACGAGATCGTCGTCTCGAGCACGATCGGGCGGTAGATCGCGGCGATGGCGTCGGCATCGGCGGGGGAGACGCTGCGGATCATCATGGGCGTGCAACCTGGGGTGGAGAGGGTTCGCGGGACCAGTTGGCCTGAAGCAGGAACAGTGCCGCGAAGGCCAGCGCGCCGATGCTGGCCGACAGCGCCAGCGCGCCGGCGCCCCAGCGGTCCAGCGCCATGCCGAACAGCCACGGCGCCGCCGCCTGCGCGACGCGCGCCGGCAGCATCAGCCAGCCCTGCCGGTGGCCGTAGCCCTGCGGTCCGAAGACCACCAGCGGCAGCGTGCCCTTGGCGATGGTCAGGATGCCGTTGCCCGCGCCGTGCAGCACGCCGAAGAGCGCGGCGGCCGGCGCGCCGCCGAGCACCAGCGCGAGCACACCCAGCGGATGCAGCGCGGCGGCGATGCGCGCCGACAGCAGCGGATGCACCTTGCGCAGCAGGCCGAATTCCAGCAGCCGTGCGCCGACCTGCGACGGGCCGATCAGCGCGCCGACGAACACCGCGGTGGCCAGCGTGGCGCCGGCCGCCTGCAGCAAACGCGGCAGGTGAGCGGCCATGGCGGTGGAGATGAACCAGGTGGCGGCGAAGACCGCGGACAGGATCACCGCAGCACGCCACGACGGCGCGGTGGCGGGCGCGGCGGCGACACCCGGCTCGGCCGCCATCGGCGCGCATTCGGCCGGCGGGCGCGGCAGCAGCGCGTTCAGCGGCAGGCCCAGCAGCAGGTGCAGGCCGGCCCAGGCGAGGCAGGCCTCGCGCCAGCCTAAGGCCCCTTCGAGCCAGGTCGACAGCGGCCAGCCGACGGTGCTGGCGAAGCCGGCGATCAGCGTGATGCCGGTGATGCTGTTGCGCGAGTCGCGGCCGTACAGCCGCACCAGCGTCGAGAAGGCGGCCTCGTACAGGCCGCTGCCCATGCCGAGGCCGATCACGATCCACGCGGCGAAGAGGCCCACCGGCCCCTGCGCCGCCGCCAGCGCGGCCAGGCCGAGCGCGAAGATCCCGTTGGTCGCCATCAGCACCGGCCGGCCGCCCCAGCGGTCGATCGCCGCGCCCGAGCGCGGGCCGGTCAGCGCCGAGACGACCAGCGCGACCGAGAAGGCGGCGAACACCGTCGGCATCGACACGCCCAGGTCGCGCGCCATCGGCGCCGCCAGGATGGCCGGCAGGTAGTAGGTGGACGCCCAGGCGAGCGTCTGCGCCGCGCCCAGCGCAGCGACGGTGCCGGAACGTCCGAGCGGCATCGGATCAGCCGCAGCAGGCCGTGGCGGTGGCCGGCCGGGCGGACGGGGTCGCGGCCGGCGTGGCGGAGGGCTTCGGTTCGCCGCATCCGCAGCCGGTCTCGCCCTCGGCCTTCTTCTGCTCGTCCAGCGCGCAGCAGGCCGTCTGGTCGGCCTTCGCCGGGCCGCCGCAGCAGCCCGCAGCCGCGACAGCGGGTAGCGGTGCAAGTGCCGGAGCAAGTGCCGGAGCAAGTGCCGGTGCCGACGTCGACGCCGGCGCGGTCCCGCACGAGCTCGTTCCGCACCCGCTGGCCCGGACCGCCGCCCCGGTGCCGGCGGGCGTCGTGTCGCCGCAGCAGCCACCGTCGCCCAGGCCCTCGGTCGCACTGCCGGCCACGCTGCAGACGCCGGTCTCCGGCAGGTCGAGCTCGACCCGGTCCGCCGCCTCGAGATCACCGGCGATCGCCGCGACCACCGAACGCACCTGCTCGAAGCCGGTGGCCATCAGGAAGGTCGGCGCGCGGCCGTAACTCTTGACGCCGACGGTGTAGAGCCCGGGCTCCGGATGCGCGAGCTCGCGGTGGCCATGCGGCCGCACGGTGCCGCAGCTGTGCAGGTTCGGGTCGATCAGCGGGCCGAGCGCCTCGTTCGATTCGAGCCACGGGTCGAGCTTCACCCGCAGCTCGCTGGTCAGCGACAGGTCGGGCCGCTGGCCCGTGGCGCAGATGATTTCATCGATGCCGTCGAGCTGCTGCGGCCGGCCGTCGGCATCGACGCCGACGATGCGCAGCCGGCCGCCGTCGTGCTCGATCGCGGTGATGCGCAGGCCGGCGCGGAATTCGAGGCCGCCGCCGTCGCGCAGCCGGCGCAGCGACGACCCCAACGCGCCGCGCGCCGGCAGCGCATCGGCATCGCCGCCGCCGAACACGCGCGTCAGCACCGGCGAGCGCACCGACCACGCCAGCCGCGTGCCGGGCGCTTCCTGCGCCAGCTCGGCCAGCGCCAGCAGCGCATTGGCCGCCGAGTGGCCGGCACCGACCACCAGCGTCCGCTTGCCGGCGTAGCGCGCGCGCTCGGCACCGAGCACGTCGGGGATGCCGTAGAAGATGTGGTCGGCGTGCTCGTGTTCACCGAGCGCCGGCAGGCCGCTGGCGCCGACCGGGTTCGGCGTGCCCCAGGTGCCGGTCGCGTCGATGACGGCGCGGGCGCGCAGCTCGATCGTGCGGCCATCGCGCGTCGCGCGGATCACGAACGGCGCCTGCTCGCGCCCGGCGCTCTTGACCTTGTCGAAGCCTTCGCGCGAAATCGACACGACGGTCGTCCGCAGCTGCAGCGCACGCGCGACCTCGGGCAGCGCCGCGAAGGGCTGCATCACGCGTTCGACGACCTCGCGCGCCAGCGGCAGCGCCTGGGGCTCGGGCGCCGTCCAGCCGGTCGCTGCGAGCAGCTTGGCCATCGTCGGGTCGATGTTGTACTGCCACGGCGAGAACAGCCGCACATGCCCGTAGTCGATCAGGTTCGCGCCGACCCGATCGCCGGCTTCGAGCACGAAGAACGGCAGGCCGCGATCGATCAGCTTCGCCGCCGCGGCCAGGCCGACCGGTCCGGCGCCGAGCACCGCCACCGGCAGCGCATCGATGCGTGTGGGTGCGAGCGCTTGAGGCTGCAGCGGCAGCACCATGAAGTCGGCGCTGTCCGGGCAGGCGCCGCGGAGCTCGGCCGACTGAAGCAGCGCCGCCGGGGCGCTCGCGCGATCGGCGAGCTCGAAGCCCAGGCGCGCGAAGTAGTCGCGCGCCGTCGTCGTCAGCAGGTAGAGCGACTTCAGCGAGCGCCGGCGCGCTTCGCCGATCAGCAGCGACAGCAGCTGTGCGCCGATGCCCTGGCGCTGCAGGCCGGGTGCGACGGCCACCGAGCGCAGCAGCGCGACGTCGCCGTAGGGCTCGGCGCCGGCGCAGCCGACCACCTCGTCGCCGGACAGCGCCAGCACGAAGGTCGACAGGTGCTCGCGCGCGCCGTCCAGCGGCAGGCGATTGGCGCTCAGCAGCGACTCGACCGCCGGCCAGTCCGAGGGACCCGCCTGGCGCAGGCGGAGGGCTTGATTCATCGACATGGCGTCATTTCCTTTCGGGGCCCGGTGGGCAGGCAGCAATTGGCTGCGGTGTCGTCACGCAGGGCCTTCATCAGCAGCAGGAGCGAGTTCTGCACGGCGGCGCGCTCGCGCTCGCTCAGCGAACCCAGCAATTGGTCGGCATGCTCATCGAGCGTGCGGTTCAGTTCGGCGACCGTGCGCGCGCCATCGGCGGTGAGCGTCACGAGCCAGCTCCTTGCGTCGTTCGGGTTCGGCTCCTTGGTGACCAGTCCACGCTCGACCATCGCGTCGACCGCGCGCGACACCCAGCTCTTTTCCAGGCACACCCGCGTGCCCAGCTCGGACAGCGGCAGCGGACCGGCGCGGCCCAGCTCGGTCAGCAGGTGGCACTGCGTGCTGGTGGTGCGGCAGCAGTCGGCGACCACCCGCTGCGCGCGGGTGTACAGGCGCGCCACCTCGCGCAGCAGCGCACCGGCCGGAGGATTCGATGCGGTCATTTGGATGTGTATAGCAACTATATGGCCGCACGATGCACTTCTTCATTTCGGTTGTCAATCGCAACTGGGTGGTGGCCAGCGCGGGCGTTCGAGCCGCGCGCGGAGTCTCAGGCCTTGGTGATGCGCCGTCCCTGGGCGTCGATCACCGGCTCGCCGTCCTCTTTCGTGAACGCGCCCTGCTGCGGCGACGGCAGGATGTCCAGCACCCGCTCCGAGGGCCGGCACAGGCGCGTGCCGAGCGGGGTCACGACGATCGGGCGATTGATCAGGATCGGGTGCTGCACCATCTGCTCGAGCAGCTGCTCGTCGGTCCACTTCGCATCGTCGAGGCCGAGCTCGTCGTACGGCGTGCCCTTGCGGCGCAGCAGTTGGCGCACGGGGATGCCCATCGCGGCGACCAGCTCGGCCAGCCGCGCTTGGCTCGGCGGCGTCTTCAGGTACTCGATGACCTCGGGCTCGACGCCGCTGTTGCGGATCATCGCCAGCGTATTGCGCGAGGTGCCGCAGGCGGGGTTGTGATAGATCGTGATCAGGGACATGGGACGCTCACTTTGCGGGGGGATGGCCTGGCTCGCCGGAGGCCTCGATGAGGTTCGGATGCCCGGCGGGATGCAGCCGCGGTTCGAACAGGTTGTGGATCGCCGCGCCAAGCGCCGCACCCGCGAGTTGCGCCAGCACGAAGCCGGGCGCGCTGCCGGGGGCGATGCCGGCGAAGCTGTCGCTGAACATGCGGCCGAACACCGCCGCCGGGTTCGCGAACGAGGTCGATGCGGTGAACCAGTAGGCCGCACCGATGTAGGCGGCCACCATCGCCGGCGCACGGCCGGCCGGCGCGCGCAGGATCACCAGCAGCAGGCCCGCGGTCGCGACGGCCTCGGCGATCCACTGGCCGAGGCCGGTGCGCAGCTTGCTCGACAGCTGCAGGATCGGCAGGTCGAACATCGCATGCGCCAGCCAGGCGCCGAGCAGCGCGCCGACCAGCTGCGCAACGGCGTAGGGCAACAGCGCAGCCCCGGGCAGTTCGCCGCGCCAGGCCATCACCGCGCTCACCGCCGGATTGAAGTGGGCACCGCTGATCGGGCCGAAGACCTCGATCAGGACGTACAGGCCGCCGACCGTGGCCAGCGCATTGGCCAGCAGCGCGAGCGCGGTGTTGCCGCCGGCGAGTCGCTCGGCCATGACGCCCGAGCCGATCACCACCGCCAGCAGCAAGGCGGTGCCGAGCGCTTCGGCGGCGAGCTTTCGACGAAGACCGGCCGCCATGGTCAGCTGCGGCAGCACGCGGGTTGCCAGGCGCCGATCAGCTGGCGCCAGTAGGAGGCGCGCGCCGGGAAGCCGCGCCCGTCGCCGAAGAGGCCGATGCGTTCGGGGCGGCCGCGGCCGGCGGGCACGCGGTAGGTGCCGAAGACGTGGTCCCACAGCAGCAGCGCGCTGCCGTAGTTCGCGTTCGCCTCGTGCGGCTGCGTGGAGTGGTGCCAGCGGTGGACCGCGTTGGTGCTGAGCAGCCGGTCGAGCCAGCCGCTGGCGAGGTCGACATTGGCGTGCTGCAGCATCAGCACCGGCTGCGTCAACGCGGTGGCGCCCAGCAGCACGACCTCTGGGGCGCCGAGCAGCCACAGCGGCAGCAGGCTGGCCGCGGTGTTGAACAGGTGGTTCAGCGGGTGGAAGCGGAAGTTGTTGAGCCAGTACAGGCGCTCGCTGCCGTGGTGCAGCGCATGCAGCTGCCACAGCAGCGGGCGTTCGTGGTGCAGGCGGTGCATCGTGTACTTGGCGAGCTCGATCCACAGGATCGCGGCCGCGATCTGCAGCGCCAGCGGCCCGTCCTGCGGCCACCAGCCGGCCGCGCGATCACCCAGCAGCGCGATGACGGCGACCGGCAGCGCGGCCTTCAGCAGCGGATCGACCACGCCGATCAGCAGCGCCGCGCTGGTGGCATCGGTGGCCGTGTCGCCGCGCGTTTGGCGCCACGTGGCATCGAAGGGCGCGACGCGTTCCAGCACGATGCCGGCGGCCAGCACGAGCAGGCTCCAGCCCAGCACGACGGCCTCGAGCGGCCATCCCAGGCGCAGGCCGAGGGCGAACGACGCGGCGCCGCCGGCGACGGCCAGCAGGTAGAGGTGGCGGGTGAGGAAGCGGACCATGGTTTTCATCGTGGATCGGGCCGGGGCGAGGTCAGGCGCAGGACGACCGGTTCAGGCCGCGCTCGGGGACGCAGGCCGCGCCCTGGCAGCAGTTCTCCGTCAGGTAGCGCAGCAGCGCGTTCATCTGCTCGAAGGCGGCGCGGTAGATGATGTGGCGGCTGGCGCGCTCCTGCGTCACCAGGCCGGCATGGCTGAGCTCCTTCAGGTGGAAGGACAGCGAGTTCTGCGGCACGTCCAGCGCCTCGGCCATCGTGCCCGGTGTCAGGCCCTCGGCGCCGGCGACGATGAGCGCGCGGAAGACCTGCAGGCGCAGCGGCTGGGCCAGTGCGGCGAGGGCGCGAACGACGGCTTGTTCATCCATAGTTCAAGAATACTGGAAGTATTGACCCAACGCAAGCACCTCTCCCCCTTTGCCCCCATCGGGCGCGACGGCACGGGGGTTGCTTGCGCCGGCGTGTTCAGCGCGCGCCGGCGGCTTCGAGCATGCGCACCATTGCCGCGTGGCCGCGTTCGCGCGCCAGCTGCAGCGGCGTGCGGCCGGCGCGGTCGGCCAGCTGCGTGCTGGCGCCGGCATCGAGCAGCGCGCGCAGGCAGGCCTGGTGGCGCGGGCCGCCGTCGCCGAGCACGATGGCCTCGATCACGGCGGTCCAGTGCAGGTTGTTGACGTGGTCCAGCGGCGCGCCGGCGGCGATCAGGTGGCGCACGATGCCGTCGTGGCCGAGGTGCGCGGCGGCGATCAGCGCGGTGCCGTCGTAGCGGCTGGTGGTGAGCTTCGCGCTGGCGCCCGCGGCCAGCAGCAGGCGCAGGCCGGGCTCGTCGTCGGCCACCGCGGCGATCGTCACGGCGTCGTAGCGGCCGTGCTCCAGCGCCGCGTGGTCTGCGCCGGCGGCCAGCAGCGCGCGCATCGCGTCGTGCCGGCGCGCGAAGGTGGCCACGTGCAGCGGCGTGCGGCCGTGGGCGTCGCGCGCATTCAGCGTTTCGCGCGACGTGGCGATCAGCCGCTCGATGGCCTTGCCGTCGCCGCGCTGCGCGGCGACATGCAGGCCGGTGTAGGCCGCGGCCTCGTCGGCTGTCGGCGGCACCTGCGCACGGACCGGCAGCGCCGCGGCCAGCCCCAGCCCCAGCCCCAGCAGCAGCGCAGCGATGCGAAGGCGCGGCGTCACTTCAGCAGGTCCTTGACCTTGTCGAGCGCGGCGACGGCGCACTGCTCGTCGAGGTGGCCACCCGGCGCACCGCCGATGCCCACCGCGCCGATGACCTCGCTGCCGGCTTTCACCGGCACACCGCCGCCCAGCAGCAGGAAGCCCGGCAGGTGCACGAGGTTCGCGGCGCCGGGGTTCTTCTGCGCGGTGTCCATCATCGCGAGCGTCGTGTTCTTCGCCGATGCCGACGTGAAGGCCTTCTGCAGGCTGGCCTCGACGGTGTGCGGGCCGGCGTTGTCGGCGCGCTGCAGCGCGCGCAGCGTGCCGGCGCGGTCGACCACCGCGACGGCGACCGCGTGGCCGTTGGCGCCGCAGGCGGCGACACCCTGGGCGGCGATCTGGTTGGCGAGCTCCAGCGACATGTTCTTCTCGGTGCGAACGAGCGCCGTCTGGGCCTGGGCCTGCAAGGTGGTGGCCAGCAGCGCGAGCGTGAGCAGCGGAACGGAAGTGATGGTCTTCATGGCGACGTTGATCCTGTGTCCTGTCTGGGAAGGCGGCCGCGGTCCGGCCGTGCCCGGCACTCTAGGAATTCGCGCGCCGTCCCGACATGCGGGCGCGCACGCGCGGCCCTCCGTAGATCTACGGACCCCCGGCGGCACCCTCCCCCGCTTCGGCCAGCGCCGCATAACGCCGGATCAGCTGCGCCAGCGTCGGCGACTCGAGCTTGGCCGACAGGTGCGCGCGATGCGTCTCGACCGTGCGCGGCGACAGCGCGAGCGCCCGCGCGATCTCCTTGTTCGTCAGGCCCGCGACCACCAGCGACAGCACCTCGCGCTCGCGATCCGAGAGCCTGGCGAAACGTTCTCGCGCCTCGCGGTCGGCCGTGTTGCGGCCGCGCACCTTCACATGCGCCCGCACGGCGTCGTGGAGGGCCTCGAGCAGGCGTTCGTCGTCCACCGGTTTCTCGAGGAACTCCGCGGCACCGGCCTTGAACGCGCGCCGGCACATCTCGACCGTGCCGTGGCCGGTCAGCATGATCACCGGCTGGTCGATGCCCGCGGCCTGCAGCTGCTCCAGCACCGTGAGCCCGCTGGCACCGGGCATGCGCACGTCGAGCACGATCGCGCCGATCGACTCGCGGTCGAAGCCGTCGAGGAAGGCCTGCGGATGCGACCACGCGGCCACGCGCAGGCCGACGGTGCCGATCAGCAGCGCCAGCCCGTCGCGCACGGCGTCGTCGTCGTCGACGAGCTGGATCAGCGGCGAGGTGGGGTTCACGTCTTGTCCTGAGTTGACGCGGTGTCCGCCGGCGCGGCCGCCAGCGGCAGCGCCAGCTCGAACTCGGCGCCGCGCGGCGGCGCCGGCCGGACCGCCAGTGTGCCGTGCATCGCGCGCGCCAGCGATTCGCACAGGCTCAGGCCCAGGCCCAGGCCGCCGGGTTTCGTCGTGTAGAAGGGCTCGAAGATCAGCGGCAAGGCGTCGGGCGGAATGCCGGGGCCGCTGTCGCGCACGCTGAGCAGGCCGCGCGCGCCGTCGCGCCGTACGCCGAGCACCAGCCGCCGTTCCGACGCCGGCACCGCCTCGAGCGCCTGCATCGCGTTGGCGGCGAGGTTGTGCACGATCTGCTCGACGGCCACCGCATCGCCCAGCACCGCCGGCGCGTCGCCTTCGATCACCAGCGTGATGCCGCGCCGGCGCGCTTCCGGCGCCAGCAGCGCGGCGGCGTTGCGCACGACGGCCTGCAGCAGCACCGGCGTTTGCGGGCGCGCGGCATCGGGCGCCTCGACCAGCCGGCGCAGCCGCGCCAGCACGTCGGCCGCGCGGCGCGCCTGCGCGGCGGCCTGGGCCATCGCGTCGCGCGCGGTGGCCAGTTCGGGCGGCTGATCGTCGAGCAGGCGCCGCGCCGCCTGGGTGTTGGCCAGCACCGCGGCCAGCGGCTGGTTCAGTTCGTGCGCGATGCCGCCGGCCAGCTCGCCCAGCGTGCCCAGCCGCGCCGTCTGCTCCAGGCGCAGCAGCGCCTGTGCGCGGTCGCGTTCGCGCCGCTGTGCGCGCCGCGTGGCCAGCACCGCCAGCGCCAGCCCGCTCAGCGCTGCCCACGCGGCGAGCCCCCGCCACGGCCACTGCGCCGGGCCGGTCGCGCGCTGCAGCTGCAGCTCGAAGGGCTGGCCCGGGCTGGCCAGCGCCTTCGTGAAGCTGAAGCCGCCGGTCAGGCCCACCGGACGCGACGCGACGGGTTCACCCGGCTGCAGCAGCACGCGCTGCGCGCCGTGCTGCAGCGCGACCTGCACCGGCCCCGCGCGCGGCAGCGGCCAGGTGTCCCATGGCACGGTGCGCTGCAGGTCGATGCGCAGCGCCACGCTGTCCGGCTCGCCGGCGAGCACCAGCGCGTAGCGGCCCTGGGCCGCATCGAAGGCCGCGACCTCGGCGTGGCGGCTGGCGCGCGAACGTGCCTCGGCTTCGCGCAGCGCTTCATCGGGCCAGGCGCCGTCGGGGCGGCGGCGATGCACCGCGAGCAGCTGTGGGTAGATCGCGCCGAGCCGGCGCTCCGCGCCTTGCGGGTCGGCCGCCGAAGACGGCCCCAGCAGCACCAGCGTCTCGACGATCGCGTCGTGCTGCACCATGCGCTGGCTGAGCAATCGGTGCGCGATGCGGGCGTCGGCCTGGAAGGCCTCGCGGCGCTCGGCGATGTCCATCCGCACGATGACGAAGCCGCCCGCCAGCAGCAGGGCCGTCCAGCCCAGCAGCCACGGCAGCGCCCCGCGCGCAGGCAGCGGGCCGCGCGCTTCAGGCACCGGGCGACCCGTCGGCGTCGTGCTCGATCAGCCGCCGCGGCCCGGCGCCGTGCTCGGCCAGCGCATCGCCCGGGTTGCGCAGCCGGCAGCGCTGCAGCGACAGGCAGCCGCAGCCGATGCAATCGGTGAGCTGGTCGCGCAGCGCCTGCAGCTGGCCGATGCGTTCGTCGAGCTCGGCGCGCCAGGCGGTGGACAGGCGCCGCCAGTCGGCCAATGTCGGCGCGCGTTCGTCGGGCAGCCGCGACAGCGCGTCGCGAATGATCTCCAGCGGCAGCCCCATGCGCTGCGCGATGCGGATCACCGCCAGCTTGCGCAAGGTGTCGCGCCGGTAGCGGCGCTGGTTGCCGCCGCTGCGGTGGCAGGCGATCAGCCCCTTGCGCTCGTAGAAATGCAGCGTCGACACCGCGACGCCGCTGCGCTCGGCCATCTGGCCCACGGTCAACAATTCGTTCGGCAATTCACTGCGCGGGTCCCGGCCCGGGACGTCCCGCTTGACCTGAAGTTAAGTTGAGGTTGCAAGCTTCGCGGCATCGTCGTTCACCGTCAAGCACCGCGCCGTCGCCGATCATCGCCATGAGCACCATCCTCACGAGCCGAGAAACCGCCTTGCCCACCCCGCCCGCCGGCGTGTTCTCCCCGTCCTTCGCCGCCGCGTCGATCGGCATGCTGGCGCTGATCTCGATCCTCGCGTTCGAGCAGCTCGCCGTCGCCACGGTGATGCCCGGTGTCGCCGCGGCGCTGAACGACAGCAGCCTCTACGCCGCGGCCTTCGGCGCCGCGGTGGCTGCGGGCATCGTCGGCATGGTGGCGGCCGGCCACTGGTGCGACCGCGCCGGCCCGGCCACGCCGATGACCGCCGGCGCCGCGCTCTTCGTGCTCGGCCTCGTGCTGGCCGGCTTTGCACCGGACATGCGCTGGCTGGTGGCCGGCCGGGCGCTGCAGGGCGGCGGCGGCGGGCTGATGTCGGTGGCGCTGTACGTGGTGGTCGGCCGGCACTATCCGGCCGCGCTGCATCCGCGAATCTTCGCGGCCTTTGCCGGCGCGTGGGTCGTGCCGGCGATCGTCGGGCCGGCGCTGGCCGGGCTGATCGCGCGCCACCTCGGCTGGCGCTGGGTGTTCCTGGCCGCCGCGTTGCTGACCGTGCCGGCCTGGCTGCTGCTGCAGCGCGGGCTGGCCGCGCTGCCCGCGGCGCCGGCGGCGCGCGACGCCCGTGCGCCCGCCAGGCGCGAGATCGTCGCCGCCGTCGGCGCGGCAGTCAGCGCCGCGCTGCTGTACGCCGGCGGCCAGTCGCTCGCCTGGCGCACGCTGGGGCTGGGCGCGCTGGCGCTGGCCGGCCTCGCGCTGTTCGCGCCGCGACTGCTGCCGGCGGGCACCTTGCGCGGTGCACCCGGCCTGCCGGCGGTGGTCGCGCTGCGCGGGCTGGTCGCGGCCAACTTCTTCGCCGCGGAAGTCTTCCTGCCGCTGTTGCTGAGCACCGAGCGCGGCCTGTCGGCGGTGCAGGCGGGCCTGGTGCTGACGCTCGGCGCGCTCGGCTGGAGCGCCGGCTCCTGGTGGCAGGGCCGCGAGGGTCGCGCCCGCGACGACGCGGCCTGCGTGCACCGGCTGCGCACCGGGCTCGGCATGATGGGCGGCGGCACGCTGGTCGTCGTGCTGGCGCTGCTGCCGGCGCTGCCGGATGCGACCGCGGTGGCGGTGACGGTGGCCGGCTGGGTGATCGCCGGCACCGGCATCGGCCTGAGCTTCCCGACCTTGTCGGTGCTGGCGCTGCGCTTCGCGCCGGCCGAGGCCCAGGGCCGCGCGTCGTCGGCGCTGCAGCTGGCGGATTCACTGTTCTCCGCCGTCGGCCTGGCCTTCGCCGGTGCGCTGCTGGCCGCGCTGCAGCCGCAGGCACCGCGGGCGGCCTTCGCCGCCGGGCTGGCGCTGGCGGCGTCGCTGTCGCTGGTGGGCATGGGGCTGGCGTCACGGGCGCGGCGCGCGCACTGACCTCCCTCGAATCAAGGACGGGGCGCAGGGCGGGCGCGTTGTCGTCATGGCGCACGGGGCGCAAACTCGCGCTCATCGTCCGGGGGGCTGCCCATGCCGTCGCGCCGTTGTGCCTTGGTGGGTGTCGCTGTGCTGGGAACCGCGGCGTGGTCGTCGGCGCGCGCCGAGGGCGCGCAGGACACCCTCGTCGCGATGGGTCGCTACCTGCAGGCCGTCGCCAGGCTCTTCGCCGACACCGGTTACCGCGTCGACGGCATCGAAGTCGGGGCCCTCGATGCCGACGTGCGCACCGCCCTGCGCCACGAGATCGCCCAACTCGCGCAGGCGCTCGACGGGCTGCTCGGGCCGAAGGCCGTCTTCGTGCAGGACCTGCGCGGCTACGCGCGGCGCGCGCGTGCCGGCGGCTTCGATTCGCCGCAGCAACGCCGCAACGCGTGGGGCGCGATCCAGCGCGAGGTCGAAGGCATCGCACGGGGCGCGGACGATGTGCTGGAGATCGTCAGCAGGGCCGACTCGCGGCTGGACGTCGTCATTCCGGACGAGGATCGGTTGCGGCTGGGACAGGTGATGCGGCAGCGCCGGCTTCTGCTGAGGCGCTTCCCGGAGATCCCGCCGCCGGAGGCGGCCGGCGAACTGCTGGCGCTCGACGAGATGGTCGAGCAGCACGAGCAGCTGCGCCTGGCCACCGAGCGCTTCCGGCTGACGCTGGAAGGCAAGCGGCGCACGCTGGCGGCCTGAGAAAGCTTCCGAGCAGGCGATGGCCCGGCTGTTCATCTCCTACGCGCATGACGACCGACCGCTCGCGCGCGCGCTGGCGGCGGCGCTGGCGCAGGATGGGCACGAGGTGTGGTGGGACCGGCAGCTGGCTACCGCGGGTCCGTTCCGGCTGCAGATCCAGCAGGCGCTGGACGCCGCGGACCTGGTGCTCGTGCTGTGGACGGCGCGCTCGCGCGTGTCCACCTTCGTCGCCGACGAGGCCGACATCGCGCTGTCCCGCGGCCGCCTGCTGTCGCTGCTGGTCGAAGGCGCGCGGCCGGCGCTGGGCTTCGGTGCGCTGCACGGCATCGCCCTGGCGCAGGGGATCGACCCGGACGACGACGACACCTTCCGCTCGCTGCGCACCGAGGTCGCGCGACGTCTCGCATCCGGGCCGCAGGCCCTGCCCAAGCGGCCGGCCGTGCGCGTCATGGCCGCGGGCGGGGCCTTGTCGGGACTGACGGCCATCGGCTTCGGCCTGGCGCAAGGCGCCGGCCAGGCGCTCGCCACCTCGCCCGGTGCGGCGCTTGGTTTCGGTCTCGAGCACGCGGCGTATGCCTTCGTGCTCTCGATGCCGCCGGCCGCCTTTGCCGCGGTGCGCAGCCGGCGCTTCGGGCTCGGCCGGTTCCGCGCCGTCGCGCGTCCCTACCTGCGCACGCTGGCGGCCGGACTTGTCGTCGCGCTGATCTTCGGTGCCGGGGCGCTGGCAGCGGGGGCCGATGCCGGGCTGGCACCGCAGGCCAGGGCCTGGCAACTCGCCTCGATCGTGCTGTTCGCGACGCTGGTCGCCGCGGCCGCCGTCGGCGCGGTCCGGCTGGCCCTGCTGATGGCGAGCGGCCGCAACGATTGAAACGCCGCGCGCGGCGCGTGCAACCAACGAAGCGTTCGCGCCGGCGGCGCGATACGCGCCTGCGACGGCGGCCGCCGATGCTGCGAGGCATTGCACCTCGCCTTGCCGCCACCGACCGATGTCCACGCTGATCGCCCCCCTCGCCCGCCCCGAGCCGCTGCCCGACACGACCCCCGCATCGGCCGATGACGACCGGCCCGCGCTGGCCTGCCAGCGCCGCGGCGACGGGCCGCTCGTGGTCTGCCTGCATTCGTCCACCGGCAGCCAGGGCCAGTGGCGCGCGCTGGGCGATCGGCTGGCCGACCGCGCGGAAGTGCTGACGCCTGATCTGTACGGCCATGGCCGCAGCCCGGCGTGGCCGGCCGGTGTCGCGAGCACGCTGGATGTCGATGCCGGCGCCGTGATGTCGCTGGCCCGGGCGCAGCGGCCGGGCCTCGCCCGCGAGGGCCTGCACCTCGTCGGCCATTCCTACGGCGCGGCGGTGGCGCTGCGCATCGCGCTGCGCCATCCGCAGCTCGTGCGCTCGCTGACGGTCTACGAGCCGGTGCTGGTCGGCCTGCTCGCGCCGGAAGCCGGCGCGCCGGTCGATCCGGCGCTGGACGAGATCCGCGACATCGCGCGGTCGGTGGCCGCGCTGGTGCGCGCCGGCGAGCTGGCCACGGCGGCGCAGGTCTTCGTCGCCTACTGGGGCGGCGCCGGCGCCTGGCATGCGATGAGCGAAGTGCAGCAGGCCACCATCGTGCACCGCATCCCGACGATCCCGCGCCACTTCGACGCGTTGTTCGCCGCCCGGGCCGACAACCGGCTGTGGCAACGTCTGCAGATGCCGGTGTGGCTGCTGCACGGCAGCGCCACGCGCGCCAGCGCGCGCGCGGTGGCCGAGCGACTGGCGACGCTGCTGCCCTGCGTGCAGCGCGAGCAGATCGCAGGCGCCGGCCACCTCGGCCCGATCACGCACGCGGCCGCCGTGGCCGACGCGATGGCGCTGCCGCTGGCCGCTTCGCTGGCCGCCGGCGCCGGTTGCGAGACCGCCGCCTGAAGCGCGGCCCGTCGCGGGCATCGTCCCCAAAACTGGGGACCGGCCTCGTTCAAATTCAGGATGTCCGCGCCAGACCCGATCGATAGGCTTGCCCGCCAACTACAGGAGGTGGGCCATGGGTCGGTTCGGAGCGGGGCATGTGAAGGCGCCGGCAGCGGCGCGGCAGTTCGTCGGAGGCTGGCGACGCGCGCTGGCGGCGTGGGTCTGTGCACTGGGCGGCGTGCTCGGCCTGCTGGCAGCCGGACCGGCGCTGGCCGCGGTGGTCGTCCAGTACGAAGTCACGTCGCTCGGCGGCGATGACTGGCGCTACGACTACGTCGTCAAGAACGATGGCTCGGTGAGCGAGCTGCTCGAGTTCACGATCCACTTCGACCTCGCGCTGACCAGCAATCTGGCGGTCGCCGGTTCGCCGGCCGGCTGGGACTCGCTGGTCGTGCAGCCCGACGGCGGCATCCCGGCCGACGGCTTCTTCGACAGCCTGGCGCTGGCCGGCGGCCTGCTCGCCGGCGATTCGCTCGGCGGCTTCTCGGTGAGCTTCACCTGGGCCGGCGCCGGCACGCCCGGCGCGCAGGCCTTCGACATCGTCGACCCGGTGAGCTTCGAGGTGCTCGAGTCCGGCACGACGCAGTTCGCCGCGGTGCCGGAACCGGCCACCTGGCTGCTGATGCTGGCCGCGGGTGGCGTCGCGCTGCTGCTGAGCCGGCGGCGCCGCTGGCTCGCGCTGGCCGGCGCCGGCGCGCTGCTGATCACCGCGGGCTGCGGCGGCGGCGCCGGTACCTCGGCGGCGCCGCAGGCCGAGACGGCGCGCATGCGCGCGCTGGCCGTCGGCTCGGGCAACGGCCTGGCCGGCGTGCAGGTCGATGCGCTGGTGCTGAAAGCCGAGCGGCGCGTCACGCGCACGGTCTACGAGTACGACTACCGGCTGCGCATCGCCAACGGCGGCGCGGCGCTGGCCGGCGTGACGGTCGAGCTGGTCGGCGTCGGTGCCGGCACGCAGATCGTCGAGCCCGTCGTCGTCGCCGGCGTGCTGCCAGCGGGCCAGAAGACGACGCCCGCCGACACCATCACGATCCGCCACGACCGCAGCAAGCCGTTGTCGCTGGCCGGCATGAGCTGGCACTTCGCCGTCGCGCCGGTGGTGCAGGGCACGGCCGCGGTCGGCGCCGCGCTGGCGAACGCCAAGGTCACGGTGATCGACACCGCGAAGGCCAACGCCTGCTACGAAGCGCCGATCTACACCAGCGGCGTCGGGCAGTTCACCTGCACCGTGCGAACGGGCCTGGTGGCGCCGCTGCTGGTGGTCGTCGGCGATCCGCAGGGGTCCTATGCGCCGATGGTCAGCATCGTCGAAGCCCTGCCGCCCTCGGGCAGCGCGCTGGTGGCCAATGCCACGCCGCTGACCAACGCGATCGTGTCGCAGCTGGCACCCAACGGCAATGCGCTGGCACTGCTCGACAACCCGTCGCTGATCGACCTCGCCAAGCTCGCCACCATCAAGGCCAACGTGCTGGCGCAGCTGGCCGGCGTGCTGGCCGCGGTCGGTGCGCCGACAGGCTACGACCCGTTCACGACGCCGATCGTCGCGGCGACGCCGAGCCAGCCCGGCAACACCGCCGACCACGTCATCGAGATGCTGAAGTTCAGCTCGGTGGCCGGCGTCAACCACATCGGCACGATCGACAACCCGACGGGCGTGCCGCTGGCCGGTCTCGCGCCGGGTGCGGTGCTGCCGCCGCCGAGCGCCGGCGCACTCGCGCTGGGCAGCACGATGCAGATGATGGCCAATGCGTTCAGGGCCTGTTTCGCGGTGCCGGTGAACCAGCGCGTGCTGGCCACCGACACGTCGATCCCGGCGACCAGCGGCGGCCCCGAGGTCACGCTGCTCGGCGCCGCGTGCCAGAACCACTGGCATGCCGACTACCGCAACTCCGGCTACCGCGCGGGCCAGCGCCACTATGGCCTGCTGCGTGACAGCGCGATGACCGGCGCGACCTTCTCGCTGCCCGAGATCATGCTCTACCGCGACGACACCAGCGCGGCCGACAACGACATCGCGGTGCTGAACTTCCGCTTCCTCGATGCCAACGGCATCGCGCTGAACACGGTCGAGGTCGCACGCAAGCTGCCCGGCAGCGCGACGGCCGCGCATCCCAGCGACTGGTGGCTGCATGGCAACCGCTCGGTGATCGACGCGGTGATCCGCTCGTTCGTGCGCCGCGGCGTGCAGTACGCGCCGAACCCCGGCACGCCGCCGTTCCAGCTCGCGGGCCTGAGCCGGTTCGACACCGGCATCGAGATCTACATCAACAAGGACGGCCCCAACAGCATCGGCCTGCGCGCGGCGCGTGTCACGGGTCCGGGCCTGCCGCCGCCCGGTGTCGTGCTGACGCGGCCGAACCCGGCCTTCATCACCGACCAGACCTGGTTGGGCATCAAGAACAAGAACGGCAACACCGATCCGGCGGTCGCGACCTTCACGAACGACGGCAACGTCTTCCTGCTGCAGCGTTCGCTGGGCCTGACGGGTGCCGCCGCGACCACCGTGCGTCCGAATCCGAACAACGGCAATGGCAACAACACGCAGTTCATGACCTGGGCGCACCCGCTGGACTACGGCTTCCCGATCGGCTCGACGAACTTCATCGACTTCACGCAGCTGGGTGCCGGCAACACCTACAGCGTCGAGTACTTCTATGACGGCGAGATCGCGCCGCGCTACATCGACTCCAAGACCATGCTGACGCCGATCACGCAGGCGATCTCGGCGTGGACGCTGCAGTGGATCGAGAACCTGACGCCCGCCACGCTGGGCTATCTCGACCCGTTCGATCCGAAGGCCCAGGCGCTGACGACGATGAACCTGGAATGGAGCGCCAACCCGTTCTCCGAGACGGTGTCCTCGGCCGGTGTCTACACAAGTGCCAGCGGCCAGGTGGTCAACGACTCGGTGGTCTTCGTTGCGCGTGGCGCCACCACCGCGCAGGCCATCGCGCCGCAGGGGGCGAGCTTCAAGGCGCTGACCGCCGACGGCACCAGCAACCGCAGCATCCAGCTGCGCTACCGCATGCTCGACGGCAGCTACAAGGACTCGACCTGGCGCTACAACTGAACGCGCATCCGTCCGCGCCGCCGGCCGCCTCCTCTCCGAGGGCGCGGCCCTTTCAGTTCAAGGCGCGGCCGGGATCGTCAGCCCGCGCTGCACCGCCGGCCGCTGCAGGAAGGCCTCCAGCACGCGGCCGACCTGCTTGAAGCGGTCGAACTGAACCAGCTCGGCCGCGCCGTAGAAGCCGACCAGGTTGCGCACCCAGGGCAGCACGGCGATGTCGGCGATCGTGTACTCGTCGCCCATGATCCACGCGCGGCCCTCCAGCCGCTCGTCGAGCACGCGCAGCAGCCGCGCCGATTCGGCGACGTAGCGGTCGCGCGGGCGCTTGTCCTCGTAGTCCTTGCCGGCGAACTTGTGGAAGAAGCCGACCTGGCCGAACATCGGCCCGACGCCGCCCATCTGCCACATCACCCACTGCAGCGTCTCGTAACGCGCCATCTGATCGGCCGGCACGAAGCGGCCGGTCTTCTCCGCCAGGTACCAGAGGATCGCGCCGGACTCGAACAGCGCCAGCGGTCGGCCGCCGGGGCCGTCGGGGTCGATGATCGCCGGAATCTTGTTGTTCGGGTTCAGCGACAGGAACGCCGGCGACAGCTGCTCGTTGCGGTCGAAGGCGATGCGGTGCGGCTCGTACGGCAGCCCGAGCTCCTCCAGCAGGATGGACACCTTGACGCCGTTGGGCGTCGGCAGCGAGTACAGCTGCAGCCGTTGCGGGTGGGCGGCCGGCCATTGGCGGGTGATCGGGAAGCGGTCGAGGGGATGGGAGGTCGTCGTCATGGCGGCCGATTGTGCGGGCCGGGGCGCTTGGCCCTGCGCGCGCCAAGGCCTTCGGAAATCAACCAACGAAACGCGGCCGGACGGCGGGTGAAACGGCCCGCCAACGCGGCGCCGCGAGCATCGTGGGCATCGCGCTGCACCGAGGACCGCTCCGCCATGCTTCCCCGTCGAACCTTCCTGCGCTGGCTGCCGCTGCTGGCCGCGCCCGTGGCCATGCTGCCGCCCTCGCCGGCCGCGGCCGCCGGCCCGATGACGCTGCGGCTGCGCGGCACCGACTACCTGCACCGCTGGTCCAAGGACGGCCAGCACGAGTTCACGCCGGCCGACCAGCCCGACCTGCAGGCCTGGCGCGACATGCTGACGATCAACGTGCACCGCGGCGCGGCCACCGGCGAGCAGCTGGCCGAGGTGGCCAACCGCGTCGTCGGCAACTACCAGCGCCACGGCCGCATCCTGCGCACCGATTCGCGCCCGCGCACGGCGCAGCAGCCGGCCGAGCACTTCGTCGCCGCCGCGCTCGGCGACCCGCGCTTCATCGAGGCGGTGTTCGCACGCTTCGTGCTGCGCGACGGCGTCGGCCTGGTGCTGGTGGCGTCGCACCGCGAGTACGGCGCGAAGGCCGGCCCCGCGGCCTCGGCCTGGCTGGGCGCGAACGGCGTGGCGATGGAAGACGCGCTGCGCGCCTGGACGCAGTGGCCGGGCGCGGCCGAGCTCGACAAGCTGCCGGCCCGCAGCGCCTGAGCCTTAGAACACCGACCGAGCGCGCCGCGACCGCGGCATGATGGCGGCATGGCCGCCCTGCCCTGGCTTCCCGTCGCGCGCCGCCTCCTAAGCATCGGGGCGCTGCTGGGCGTGTCGACGGCCGCGCTGCTGGCCGGCTGCGCCACCGAGCCGTCGAAGCCCGCGGTGCCGGTGCTGACGCCGGACGACGCCCGTGCGCTCACCATCCGCGCGCTGCCCGAGCGCCTGGCCGACCGCCGCGGCTGGGCCACCGACACGGTTGCCGCGCTGGCTTCGCTGGAGATCCCGCTGACGCGGGCGCACCTGTGCGCGGCACTGGCCGTCACCGAGCAGGAATCGAGCTTCCAGGTGAACCCGCGTGTGCCGGGGCTGGCGACGATCGCCTGGCGCGAGATCGATGCCAAGGCCGAGCGCCTGGGCATCCCGTCGATCGTCGTGCGCACCGCGCTGAAGCTGGATTCGCCCGACGGCCGCAGCTACGCCGAGCGCATCGACGCGGCGACCACCGAGGGCGAGCTGAGCCGCATCTTCGACGACCTGATCGAGCGCCTCCCGATGGGCCAGCGCCTCTTCGGGCGCTACAACCCGGTGCGCACCGGCGGGCCGATGCAGGTGAGCATCGCCTGGGCCGAGCAGCATGCGAAGCGCCGGCCCTACCCCTACCCGAACGACGGCAGCGTGCGCGACGAGGTGTTCACCCGCCGTGGCGGCCTGTACTTCGGCGTCGCGCACCTGCTGGACTACGACGCCGCCTACGACGCGCTGATCTTCCGTTATGCCGACTTCAACGCCGGCCACCTGGCCAGCCGCAATGCCGCGCTGCAGGCCGCGATCAGCGCCGCATCGGGCATTCCGCTGGCGCTCGACGGCGACCTCGTCGCCCCCGGCCGCGATACGGACAAGCCCGGCGCGACCGAGCTGGCGGCGCGCACCCTCGGCCGCCGGCTGGGCCTGGGCGACGGCGCGATCCGGCGCGCGCTCGAGCAGGGCGACTCGCGGGCGCTGGAAGACACCGCCTTCTACCGCGGCGTCTTCGAGCTGGCCGACAGCGCCACTGGCCGCCGCCTGCCGCGGGCGGTGATCCCGCGCATCGCGCTGAAGAGCCCCAAGATCACGCGGCCACTGACGACCGAATGGTTCGCGCACCGCGTCGACGAGCGCCAGCAGCGCTGCATGACGCGCATGGCGGCCGAGCCGTCCTGATCGAGCCGCTGAACGGGCGGTCCTGATCGAGCGGTCCTGGTCGAGCGGTCCGGGCCGCGCCTGCGATCCGGCTGCAACGATTGCGACGACCCCGGAAGCGCGTCCGAAACGCCGCCCCGCGAGCATGAGGCCTTCACACCTCACCTTGCGGCCACCGGCCGACGAAAGCCCGCGATGCACACGCCCTACCAGGATTCCGCGCTCGACTTCCTCTACAACGGCCTGTTCTGCGACGACCTGTCGCTGCTGACCTCCGGCGCGACCGCCGCCTGGGCGCGCACGCTGACGGCGCAGCCGGCCGACGTGCAGGCGCTGCGTGCGCTGGCCGCCGCGCCGGACACCGAGGCCCGCGTCGCCGCGATGGCGTACCGCCGCCTGCAGGCGCTGGGCCAGCGCGTGCCGGCGCGCGAGCTGCTTGGCGTGGTGCTCGAGGTGCCGATGCAGGGCGGCCGCCAGGACACGCTGGCCGCGTTCCGCGACGGCAGCGTGCGCTTCATCCACAACACCGGCCACTCGACGATCGTCGAAGGCCGCAACGCGCTGCTGCAGCCGACGGTCGAGCGCCTGCTGGCGGCCTCGCAGGCGGTGGTCGACCGCATCGGCCCCAGCGACAAGCCGCGCGGTGCGGCGCCGCAGGTGCACGTGCGCCTGAACTTCATCGTCAGCGATGGCCTGTACTTCGGCGAAGGCCCGATGCAGCCGCTGATGAACGACGGCCTCGCCGGCCCGGTGCTGCAGGCCGGCATCCAGCTGCTCAACGGCGTCACCAGCCTGGTGGCGCAGCCGGCCTGACGGCCGGGCCGCCCGGCGCATGAGGCTGGCCGCTGCGATCGTCCGTTAGAGCCCCAGCTCCTTCAGCACCGCCTCGCGCAGTGCCTGGGCCTCCGGGCTGCCGAGGCGGCGCGGGTGCGGCAGCGTTACCGCGAAGCGGGCCTGGATCGTCGCCGGCCGCGGCGACAGCACGAGGATGCGGTCGGCGAGGTAGATTGCCTCCTCGACGTCGTGCGTGATCAGCAGCACCGTGTGTCGCTCCTCGGACAGCACGCGCAGCAGCTCGTTGCGCATGCGCAGGTTCATCAGCGCATCGAGCGCCGAGAACGGCTCGTCCATGTACAGGATGTCGGGCTTGACGACCAGCGCGCGGGCGATCTCGGCGCGCTTGAGCATGCCGCCTGACAGCTCGTGCGGGTAGGCCTGCTCGAAGCCCTTCAGGCCGACCATCGCCGCATAGTGGTCCGCCAGCGCGGCCTGCGCCGCCGGGTCGCCGTGCGTGAGGCCGTTGAGGCCGAACATCAGGTTCTGCTGCACCGTCAGCCACGGGAACACCGAGCCGTGCTGCGAGATCACGATGCCCTTCGGCCCCGGCCGCCGCAGCGGTTCGTTGTCGACCAGCACCTCGCCGGCATCGGGCCGCTCGAAGCCGGCGACGATGTTCATCAGGGTCGACTTGCCGCAGCCCGACGGGCCGACGATGGCGACGAACTCGCCGTCGGCGATCGAGAAGTCGACGCCGTCGACGACCGGCAGCGGGCCTTTCGCGGTGGCGAAGGCCTTGCGCAGCGAGCGCACGTCGATCTTGGGGGATTGCTCAAGCGGCCGCCGCGGAACGGCTGAAGCCGGGCCGCTGGCGGCGCCCCCTCGAGGGGGCAGCGCCGCAGGCGCTCCGGGGGTGGTCATTTCAGCGGACATAGCGCCACCTCACGGTCTTCAGTCGCTCGAGCAGGCGCGTGCCGGTATCCAGCAGCAGGCCGATGGCGCCGATGATGACCATGCTCGCGATCACCAGGTCGTAGCGGTTGCCGGCGTTGCGCGAGTCCATGATCAGGTAGCCCAGGCCCGAGCGCAGCGCGATCATCTCGGCCGCGACGACCACCAGCCACGCGACGCCGATGCCGATGCGCATGCCGACGATGATCTCCGGCAGCACCGCCGGGATCACCACCTGGCGGAACAGCACCGAACGCGAGACGCCGAAGTTCGCCGCCGCGCGCAGGTAGCGGCGCTCGATGGTGTGCACGCCGGCGGTGGTTTGCACGATCATCGGGAACACCGACGAGATGAAGATCAGGAACACCGGCGAGACGTCGCCGACGCCGAACCACAGGATCGCGATCGGGATCCACGCGATCGGCGAGATCGGCCGCAGCATCTGGAAGATCGGGTTGAAGGTGCGGTAAGCACCGCCGACCCAGCCCATCCACAGCCCCAGCGGCACGGCGACCAGCAGCGCCAGGCCGAAGCCGATGCCGACGCGGGTCAGCGACGCGCCGATGTGCTCCCACAGCGTGCCGTCCTCGACCAGCTCGGCCGCGCCGGTCACCACCTGCCAGGGCGTCGGGAAGATCGCGCTCTCGGTGCGCACGACCACCCCCCACCACACGGCGATCACGATCGCCATCACGATCAGCGGCGGCACGATGCGCCGCACGCGTTCTGTCAGGTCCATCACTGAGAAGGATCTCCTTTGTCTTTCATCCGCACGAGGTTCAGCGTCGGTTCGCTGCCGCGTGCGATCCAGGCCTGCCAGCGGCGCTCCAGGCGCTGCGCGCGCCATTGCAGCCGCGGCCAGCCTGACTCCGGCGCCGGATCGACGATCACGCTCATCTGCCCGCTGGCATGCGCGGTGCAGGCGAAGCTGTAGGTCGACGCGGTCTCGAATGGCAGCCGGAAGCTCTGCCCGGGCATGATCAGCACCGGGCCGAAGACCTGCGGCACCTCGTCGCGGTTGCGCAGCAGCAGCACGTCGTTCAGGCCCAGGGTCAGGCGGATCGTGTCGGGCAGGATCTCCACCTTGTCGCCGGCCATGCGCCGCGCCCACGTGCCCTTCGGGATCTCGAAGGGTTCGTCGCGGTCGTCGAGCGCGATCGGCGCCAGCGCGGCCCAGCCGAGCGTGCCGCCGACGAGCGCGACGACGACGAGCAGCAGCAGCGCGAGGCGCCGCGACGACAGGCCCATGATCCTCACAGGGCCCCCTTGGGCCTGCGGCCCGTCCCCCCGAGGGGGAGCGAGCACCTTCGGAGCGGCCGGGCGGTGCTCACTGCCCCAGCAGGATGCGCAGGTCGTGCACGTAGTCCTTCGCGCTTCGGCCGTAGGGCATCATCGCGCGCAACCTGCCGGCGCGGTCGATGAGGTAGACCGACGAGGTGTGGTCGACCGCGTAACCGGCGCCCATCGGCACCTTCGTCGCGCTGACGCCGTAGCGCTTGCGCACCTCGGCCAGCCCCTCGGGCGTGCCGGTGGCGCCGACGAAGCCGGCATCGAAGGCCTGCACGTAGGCCTTCATCGTCTTCGGATCGTCGCGCTCGGGGTCGACGGTGACGAACATCACCTGCACGTCCGAACCGGCCGGGCCGAGCGCGCGGCGGGCCTCGGCCAAGGTGGCCAGCGTCGTCGGGCAGACCGCGGCGCAGTTCGTGAAGCCGAAGGACATCACCAGCACCTTGCCCTTGAAGCGCGCGGGGCCGAGGTCGGCGCTGCCGTCGGAGCCGCGCAGCGCGAAGGCGGGTGCGGGCGCGGCGGGCTCGAAGACGCCGGCCTTCAGCGTCGGCGCCGGCGCGGCGCGCACGCCCGTCGGCGCGAACGGTGCGGCGAAGCATGCGGCGAACAGGGCCGCGGCGAGCAGTCGGCGGCGCATCACAGGTTGATCGCTGCCGCGCGCGCGGCCTTCACGAAGCTCTCGTCCATGTACTTCTCGTAGGCCACCGGGCTTTTCAGCGTGCCGGCCTCGATCGACAGCTGCATCAGTTCCTCGAATTCGCTGCGGATCATACGCAGGTCGCCGTAGGTGACGCGGTCGGTCGGGTTCTCCATCACGAAGCGGATGATGTTCGGGTCCTGGTTGAAGAACTTGCGGCCGGCGGCGATGGTCACCGCCTTGTTGCGGTTGTCCTGCTTCTGGTCGAGCCAGATGCCGGCGCCCTGCACGTAGTTCACCAGCTCCTGCACCAGCGGCCGGTCCTTGGCGATCAGCTCCTCGCGCACCGTCAGCACGCAGCAGATGTAGTTGCGCCACTCGTCGCGCGTCATGCGCAACGGGCGTGCATAACCCGCACGCTGAGCGGCCGCGCCGAAGGGCTCGCCGGTGCAGTAGGCGTCGACCGCCTTGGCGTACAGCGCGGCCGGCATGTCCGGCGGCGCCATCTCGACGATGACGATGTCCTTGGGCGTCATGTTCTCGCGCGAGAGCATCTTGCGCAGGAACAGGAAGTCGACCGCGAAGCGGCTGGGGATCGCGATGCGCTTGCCCGCGAGGTCGCGGAACTTCTGGATCGTCGAGTCGGTGCGCACCATGATCACCGCCCCCGAGCGGTGGCCGAGCGAGACGATCTTCACCGGGATCTTCTTGTCCGCGAGGTCCATCACCAGCGGCGCCAGCATGTAGGCGGCCTGGATGCGGCCGGCCATCAGCGATTCCTTGATCTCCGGCCAGCCGTTGTACTTGCTGAACTCGAACAGCGGCCCGCCCGCGGCGGCCTTGGCCATGCAGGCCACCGGCAGCGTCAGGTTGCAGGTGACCGGCAGCCCGCCGACCTGCAGGGGCGCGTTGGCCGCGAAGGCGGACGCGCCGAGGGCCGGGCCGGCGGCCGCGATGGCACCGGCCTGCAGCAGGCGGCGGCGGGAAAGCGAAGACGGTGGAAGCAGGGTCACGGGAAACGGCGGTGGTCGGTGGCGCCAGGGCCGGATTGTCGGCCATCGCACTGCCCGGCCGGGGCCGGGTCCTCCCCATGAACGCGCTTTCAGAACATGAGCAATATTTCTTATGTCGACTACATGGCTGGCCCGACTTACCGTCCATTCGCCTGCGCGATCACCCAGAACAGGGGCCGGCCGCCCGGTCAGCGGCAGCAGCGGAAAGCGAGGCCCGCGCTCAGGCCCCAGGCCCGGGTCGACCTCGCCAGCGGGCTGAGCGCGGCGTCGCCGATCAGGCGCGAGCTGCCACCGCCGACGAACATCACCCAGTCGGCGTCGAGCGCGGTCGTGAAGACCCCGCCGGCATGCACGTCCTTGCCGCCGGCGCCCGGCATGAACGACGGCAGCCCGACGGCGGCCGATTGTTGCGGCGTGATGCCGTAGTAGCTGCGCAGGTGGCGCGCGTCGCCGAAGTCGACGCCGGCACCGGCCGACAGCTCGGTGCGCGGACTCAGGCGCAGCGTGTAACCGAGGCCCAGGCTCGCGACGGCGCCGCCGTCGCGCCCCAGCAGGTCTTGCGACACGCTGGCCCCGGCGCTCCACTGCGTCCCCAGCTTGTAGGCAGCGTACAGGCGCCCGCGCAGCGTGCGCTCCACGTCCGGCAGTCCCCGCAGGTAGTCCGAGCTGGCGGCGCGGCGGCCCGAGTCGACCCGCAACGACAGTCCGAGGCGCAGGCGGTCGGTCTCGATCAGCTCGGCGGAGGCGCCGGGTCCCGCGGCCGCGCCGCCGAAGTCCAGCAGCGCCCCTGCGCCGCCGGTGCTGAAGCGCCAACGTCCGAAACGAGCGGCCAGCAGCGGGCGGGTCTTCAGCACCTGCCGGTCCGAACCGGGGTACTCCGGCGTCCCGACCATGGCGGCGCCCAGGAGCCAGCGTGATTCGGAAGCGTTGCCGAGCGCCTGCGCGACCGCCCGAGCGCCCGGCAGCAGACCCAGCGCGACGAACAGCCCGGCAGCGGCCAGGCGGCGGTTTGCAAGGGCATGGTCCACGGGGCTCTCCACACGGCATCGCCGCAGCGGCCCAGTGTTGGGGCCGGCGGTTAAGGTCCGCTTAAGCGCATCCGACCGCTCGACGGGAAGCCGGCGGCGCGGGCACTGCCCGCCGGCCTGCGGTGAAATGCGCTGTCGCCTCGACATCGGACCGCCCATGCCCCGCAACCCGTTCTACAACCCGGCCAAGCCGCATCACCGGCCCGACGGCTTCCGCAACCCGGGCGGCGACGAGGTGAGCAAGTCGCTGGCGCAGGTGCTGCGCTGGCGTCTGGAGGCCCGCCGCGACGGCTTGCCGCGGCCGCCCAGCGACCCCATTCCCACCGCCCGGCCCGATCTGGCCAGGCTGCATGGCTATGCGGCGCGCCATGCCCATGATCCGGCGGGCCATGGCCCCAGCATCACCTGGGCCGGCCACGCGACGGTGCTGGCCCAGCTGGGCGGCCTCAGCCTGCTGACCGACCCGATCTTCTCGGAGCGCGCGTCGCCGCTGCCCGGCGTCGGGCCGAAGCGGCACCAGGCGCCCGGGCTGGCGCCGCACGAGCTGCCGCATGTCGACGTGGTGCTGATCTCGCACAACCACTACGACCATCTCGACGATGCGTCGGTCCGCGCGCTGGCCGCGCAGGCGGGTGGACCGCCGCTGTTCGTCGTGCCGCTGGGCCTGAAGCGCTGGCTGGCGGCGCGGGGCATCACCCGCGTGGCCGAGCTCGACTGGTGGCAGTCGGTGTCGGTCGATCACGGCGCCGGCACCGGGGCCGAGGTCGTGCTGCTGCCGGCTCAGCACTGGTCCGCGCGGGGCATCAACGACCGCCAGCTGACGCTGTGGGGCGGCTACGCGGTGCTGGCCCGTGACTGCCACCTCTTCTACCCCGGCGACACCGGCTACTCGCGCGAGTTCGTCCGCGTGCGCGAGCACTTCGCGCCGCGCCAGCACGAGGCGGCCGGCGGCGGGTTCGACATCGCGCTGATGCCGATCGGCGCCTACGCGCCACGCTGGTTCATGTCGGCGCAGCACGTCGACGTCGACGAGGCGCTGAAGGTCTGCGCCGACGTCGGCGCCAAGCGCATGCTCGGCGTGCACTGCGGCACCTTCGCGCTCAGCGACGAAGCGCTCGACGAGCCGCCGCGCGTGCTGAAGGCCTTGCGCGAGGAACGTGGGCTGTCCGAGGACCAGTGCTGGCTGATGGCGATCGGCGAGACGCGCTCGCTGCCGCCGCGCGGAACCGGCCCGCGGTGAACCGGGCGCGGCGCGGCGATCAGTCGACGCGGTCGTCGGCGCTGAGCTGCACGCATTGCGGATGCCGCTTCCACGCCGCGGAAGCGCATTGCTGCTGCATGCACCGATAGAGCGAGAACGGCGTGCGCTCGCCGCAGACCTGCCGCGGGCTGTCCGCGGCGCTGCGCACGGGCTGCTTCACCGGTGGCGAAGCGGGCACGGGGTCGGGCGCCGCGGCAGCGGCCGGTGTCGGCGCTGCGGCGGGCGCGTCGGCGGCCGGTGTCGGCCCTGCGGCCGGCGCTTCGGCGGCCGGCGTGGACGCGGCCGCGTCGACCGGCCCCGCGGCCGGGGCGCCCTCGGCGCGTGCGTCGGGCGGCGTGGTCGTCGACGTTGCGGCGGCGGCGCTCTGCTGGCCGTTCACTTCGGACGTCATGACCGGGGCCGGCAAGGCCGCCGCGGAAACCTCGGCCGGTGGCGCGGCGCCGACCAGCGCGGCCGCCGGCCCCGCGGCTTGCTGCTCGACGCGCCAGATCATCCACCAGCCTTCGTCCGCCGCGCCATAGCCGACGGCCGCCAGCAGCAGCGTGGCCAAGGCCAGCCACCACGGGCGCCGGGACGGTCGCCGCGACCATGTCGCCGGCGCCGGCATCGGCCGCGGATCGGCCTGCACCGGCCGCTCCGCCGGCGCGGGCACGGGGGCCGCGGGCCGCGGCGCTGACTCGGCGCGTTCCGCGACGGCGTCGACCGCGCGCCGGATCAGGTCGATCGTGGCCGTCTCCGGCGCGGCTTCGTTCGCCGGCGGCACAGCCACGGCCGCGGCCGCGAACGCAACCGGCGGCGCCGCGGGCGCCGGGGCCGCGGCCGGTTCGAGCGCCTCCATGGGCTCGCGGGGCGGCCCGTGCAGCAGCCACTCCCTGAACTCGCCGACCGTGCGCGGACGGCGGGCGATGTCCGGCGAAGCCGCCGCGTCGAGCGCGCGCAGCAGGGCCTCGTCGTAGCGCACCGGGGGCGCGTCGGCCGCCCGCCGTTGCACGATCTGCGCCAGCGGTTCGACCGGCGAGGCACCCGGCACCGACGGCAGCAGCCCGGTGATGCAGAACCTGGCGACCTGGGCCAGCGAGTAGAAATCGGACCAGGGGCCGCTCGGCGCCGCGGCCGACGGCACGCGCATCTCCGGCGCCATGAAGCGCTCGGGCAGCGCAGGAACGGGTGGCTTGGGCGCGCCACCGGTGGGGTCCGGCCGGACCCCGCGCGGCCCCAGCAGCAGCGCGCGGTCGTCATCGAGCAGCAGGATGCGGGCCGGGTTCACGCCACCATGCGCGCCGGCCACGCGATGCCAGGACGACAGCGCGTCCAGCAGCTCCAGCAGCAGCCGGCGCAGCGCCGGCTCGTCCGGCGGCGCGTCCATCTCGTGGCGCAGCTCCAGCAGCGGCCAGCCGGCGTACAGCGGCATCACGCGGTACACCGTGCCGTGCGCGCGCAGCAGGTGGCGCACGCGCAGCAGGGAACCGTCGTCGCAGCGCGCCAGCTGCCGCGCTTCGTCGACGAAGGCGTCGCGGCCGGCCTCGAACGCGACACCGGCGCCCACGTCCAGCGCTTCGACGCCAAAGCCCGGCGTGCGCCGGATCAGGCGCCGCGGCAGGTACTCCTTGATGGCCACCGGGATCCCGAGCTCCAGGTCCCAGGCGCGGTACACCACGTCGTTCTCGTCCGCGGCAAGCGTGCCGCGCACTTCGAAATGACCCAGCCGATGGCCGGGCGGGACCGCACCATCGGCCATCGGAGGCAGCGGATCGGGAGCGTTCATCGAGCGGCCGCAAGTCGACAGATGCAGCACGCTAGCGTGCAGGCCGAGCGGCCTGTTAGCCGATGTAGTGCGACGCCGCCCCGGGCGGGCCGCCGCGGCTTACCTTCGCTTGCGATAAAAAGGGCGGCGGGGTTTTCAGTCGCAGGTGATCGCCACCGTCTTGGTGACCAGGTAGGCCTCCAGCGCCTCCGGGCCACCCTCGCTGCCGTAGCCCGAATCCTTGACGCCGCCGAAGGGCAGCTCGGGCACCGGCAGCGCCGGCTGGTTGATCCACAGCATGCCGACCTCCAGCCGCTGCGACAGCTGGTGGATGGTCTTGATCGACTGGCTGTAGGCGTAACCCGCCAGGCCGTACGGCAGCCGGTTGCTCTCGGCGATCGCCTCGTCCAGCGTCTGGAAGCCGCGCACCGCGGCCATCGGGCCGAAGGGCTCGTCGTTGAACACCCGGGCGGACAGCGGCACGTCGGTGAGCACGGTGGGCGCGTAGAAATTGCCCGTCGAGCCGATGCGCTCGCCGCCCGCGGCCAGCGTCGCGCCGTGGCGCAGCGCGTCTTCGGTCAGTGCCTGCATCGCGACCAGGCGCCGCGGGTTCGCCAGCGGCCCCATCGTGATGCCCTCGGCCAGGCCGTCGCCGACCTTCAGCGAGCGGGTGTGCGCCACCAGCTGACGCACGAACTCCTCGCGGATCGAGTCGTGCACGAGGAAGCGCGTCGGCGCGATGCACACCTGGCCGGCGTTGCGGAACTTGGCCGCGCCGGCGGCCTTCACCGCGCGGCCGATGTCGGCGTCCTCGGCGACGATCACCGGCGCGTGGCCGCCGAGCTCCATCGTCACCCGCTTCATGTGCTGGCCGGCCAGCGCCGCCAGCTGCTTGCCCACCGGCGTGCTGCCGGTGAAGGTGATCTTGCGGATCACCGGGTGCGCGATCAGGTAGGACGAGATCTCGGCCGGGTCGCCGTAAACCAGCCCGATCACGCCGGCCGGCACGCCGGCATCGACGAAGGCCTTGACCAGCGCGGCCGGCGACGCCGGCGTTTCCTCCGGCGCCTTGATCAGGATCGAGCAGCCGGTGGTCAGCGCGGCACTGAGCTTGCGCACCACCTGGTTGATCGGGAAGTTCCACGGCGTGAAGGCCGCCACCGGGCCCACCGGCTCCTTCAGCACCTGGGCCTGCACGTTCAGGCTGCGCGGCGGCACGATGCGGCCGTAGACCCGCCGGCCTTCGTCGGCGAACCACTCGATGATGTCGGCGGCGGACAGCGTCTCGACCTTCGCTTCCGCCAGCGGCTTGCCCTGCTCCTGCGTCATCAGCGCGGCGATCTCGCCGGCGCGCTCGCGCAGCAGCGTGGCGGCCGCGCGCATCAGCTTCGCGCGTTCGATCGCCGGGGTCGCGCGCCAGGTCTCGAAGCCCTTCTGCGCCGCCGCCAGCGCGCGGTCGAGGTCGGCGGTGCCGGCGCGCGCCAGGCGGCCGATCTCGGCACCGCTGGCGGGGTTCACCACCGGCAGCGTGCGGCCGTCGGCGGCATCGCACCACTGGTTGGCGATCAGCAGTTGGGTCGAGGGATAGGCAGGAGTGATCATGGGGAGAGGGGGCAGGGGGTGGATGACGCGGGCCGCATGGGGCGCCGCGATGCTCAATTGTTGATGACCCGGCGGGTGAAGGCTTCGAGGTAGTCGAGCAGCGCGTCGGCGCCCTGGATGGCGTCGGCTTCGCTGCCGGTGGCGATGCCGCGCGCCAGCAGCGCATGGCAGCGCGCGCCCTCCTTGATCTCGCCGGCATGCTGGTAGGCATACCAGAAGCGCCGGCACTGGATCACCAGCGGCACGACCGCGGTGACGGCCGAGGTATTGCGGCAGGCCGCATGGTTGACGAGGTCGAGCTCGTGGTCGGCCTGCATGTAGCGGTTCAGGTCGTCGCGCTTCGCCGCCGCGAGCATGCGGTCGGCGCAGACGACGAACTGCTCGCGCTCGGCCATGCTGGCTCGCCGTGCCGAGCAGGCGGCGATCACGCGTTCCAGCGCGCGCCGGGTGGCGATCACGTCGAGGTGGTTGGCCAGGTCGATCGGCGAGACCAGCAGCCCGCGCCGCGGCTGCTGCACGATCAGGCCGACCGACATCAGCCGCATCAGCGCCTCGCGCACCGGCGTGCGGCCGAGCCCGATGCGCTCGGCGAGCTCGCCTTCGACGATCGGGCTGCCGGGTGTCAGCGCCATCGTCGAGATCAGCGACTCGATGGCGTCGTAGGCGACGTCGGCGTCGCGGCGCCTGGGCGCAGGCGCCGCGATCGGTTTCTTCTTCGGGATCACGTCGGTTCTCTTCGGAAGTTCGGGCAAACCCTGCGCAATTGACTCTGGCATCGCGCTTGCAACGGATGCTAGCATGGCGCTAATATATTTCGAATATCTGTGATGCATACCGAGATGGACGATTCGACCGCACCAAGACCGCGCCGCCGGCTGTCCGGCCTGGTGCTCGATGCCTCCGGTTGGGTGCTGCGCGCGGAACGCCAGGCGATCCTGTGGCTGATGTGGCTGCTGCTGGCGCTGATCCTGGTGAACGTCGCCACGCGGTATGCCGGCGCGCCGATCTACTGGATCGACGAGGCCGCGGTCTACACCGTGGTCTGGCTCGCCTTCATCGGCGGCTCGGCGATGTGCCGGCTGCGCATGGACTTCGCGGTGACGCTGCTGTCCGAGCGCCTCGGCCCGGCCGGCGCGCGCCGGCTCAAGCTGGCCGCCGGCACGGGCGTGCTGGTCTTCGCGCTGGCGCTGGTGGGGATGTGCTGGATCTGGATGGACCCGGTCGGCATCGTGCGCCAGGGCTTCGACGCCAGGGAGTACGCCGCCCGGTCCTTCAACTTCCTCTACACCGAACGCACGCAGACGCTGAACTGGCCGACCTGGGTGCTGATGCTGGTGCTGCCGCTGTTCGCGTCGACGCTCCCCTTGCACGCCACGGCGAACCTGATCGAGGACCTCGGCTGGCACGAGCGGCGCCGCCACGTCGGCTTCCCGAGCGCCGACGCCGAAGCGGTCGTGAACTGAAGGACGCACCCGATGCTGACCACCGCGTTCTTCCTCGCGATCCTGCTGATCGGCGTGCCGATCGGCATCTGCCTGTGCCTGGCGGGCATCGTCTACATCCTGGCGTCGGGCAACCCGGTGCTGTTCCAGTCCTTCCCGCTGCAGATGTTCGGCGGCGTCGACAGCTACGGGCTGATCGCGATCCCGCTGTTCATCCTGATCGGCGAGATCATGAACAGCGGCGGCATCACCCGCCGGCTGGTCGACCTGTCGATGGCCTTCGTCGGCGCGGTGCGCGGCGGCCTGGCCTACGTGAACATCCTGGCCAACATGCTGGTGTCGTCGATCATCGGCTCGGCCACCGCGCAGGTGGCCATCATGTCGCAGGTGATGGTGCCGGAGATGGAGCGCCAGGGCTACGACAAGACCTTCGCCGCCGGCATCACGGTCTACGGCGGCATGCTGGGGCCGATCATCCCGCCGTCGGTGATGTTCGTGGTCTACAGCGTGCTGGCGCAGGTGGCGGTGGGCGACATGCTGATCGCCGGCATCCTGCCCGGCATCCTGCTGACGGTGCTGTTCTTCATCGTCATCGCGGCGATGGGCTTCTTCTACAACTACCCGCGCAGCGAGCAGCGCACGCTGCGCCAGCGTGCGCACACCGTGCTCACCGCCAGCCCGACGCTGCTGCTGCCGGTGGTCATCGTCGGCTCGATCCTCGCCGGCCTGGCCAACCCCACCGAAGCGGCGGCCGTCGGTGCGCTCGGGGCCGCGCTGATAGGACGTTATGTCACGAAGGAATTCGACCTGCGCCGCATGCCCGAGCTGCTGGTGCGCACCGGCATTTACTCGGCCATCGTGCTGTTCCTGGTCGCCGCCGCCGCGGTGTTCTCGTGGATCCTGATCTTCGGCAAGGTGCCGCAGGCCGCGGCCGAGTGGATCCGCACCGTCGCCAAGGACCCGGTGAGCTTCATGCTGCTGACCAACGTGATCCTGCTGGTCATCGGCACGGTGATCGACGGCATTCCGGGCCTGATCATGACGGTGCCCATCCTGCTGCCGATCGCCACCGACGTGTACGGCATCGACCCGCGCCACTTCGGCGTCGTCGTGGTCGTCAACCTCGTGCTCGGGCTGATGTCACCGCCGGTGGGCCTGAGCTTCTTCGTCGCCGCCGCTGTCACCGGCGCCAAGCCGGGCCGCATGTTCATCGTCACGCTGCCGTTCTTCCTGATCTGCTGCGTCGCGCTGGTGCTGCTGTCGATCTTCCCCAGCCTGTCGCTCGGGCTGCTGAAGTAGTGCCTTCCCTGTCCCCTCCCCCCGCCTGGAGTCTTTCCATGACCCTCTCCCGCCGTCCGATTTCTCGTCGCGATTTCCTCGGCTCGGCCGCCGCCGCCGGTTCCCTCGGCTTTACGCCGCTGCTGCGCGCGCAGGCCAAGGAGTTCCGCATCGGCCTGATCACGCCGGCCGGCCATTCGTGGAACCGTGCCGCGCTGCACTTCGCGGAAGACCTGAAGAAGGAAAGCGGCGGCCGCTTCAGCGCCACCGTGTTCCATTCGGGCCAGCTCGGCAACGAGTCGGCGATGATGCAGCAGCTGCAGTCGGGCGCGCTCGACATGGGCTGGATCCAGGCCGCCGAGCTCGGTTCGCGCGTGCCCAGCGTCGCGGCGATCAACGCGCCCTACCTCGTCAGGTCCACGGCCAACGTCGCGAAGCTGGTGCGGCACCCGGCGGCGCTGAAGCTGCTGGAAGCGCTGCCGCGCGAGACCGGTACCATCGGCCTGGGCTGGGGCATCACCGGCATGCGCGCGGTCTTCGCGACCAGGGACATCAACAGCTCGGCCGACCTGAAGGGCATGAAGCTTCGCATCAACCCGACGCCGGTGTACCGCGACTTCTACCAGTCGTTCGGTGCGGCCCCGACGCCGATCCCGACGCCGCAGGTCTTCGACGCGATGGCCAACGGCCAGGTCGACGGGCTGGAGGCCGACCTCGAGTTCTCGTGGAACGCGCGCTTCGACAAGGTCTCGAAGGCGATGCTGCAGATGAACGCGCTGTTCATGCCCTTCGCGCCGCTGGTGTCCGGCCGCGTATGGGCGACGCTCGCCGACAAAGACAAGGCGCTGATCCAGGATCTGGTGCGCAAGGCGCTCAACGCGCAGATCGACGAGATCGTCGCCACCGAGGGCGGCCACATCGAGAAGTTCAAGGCCACCGGCATCCCGATGAAGGTCGAGCCCGCGACCAGCGTCGCCGCGAGCATCGCCGAGTTCGACAAGCTGTGGCTGCCGAAGGCGCCGGCGATCGCCGAACTGCGCAAGGCCGGCGCGAGCCTCTGATCCCGGCTGCACTGTCCACCCCTTCTCCACGAACGAGTCACCATGACCCAGAAAGTCCACTGGAGCGGCGTCTTCCCCGCCGTGACCACCCAGTTCCGCCCCGACCTGTCGGTCGACGTCGACGCCACCGCCCGGGTGATGGACGCGCTGATCAAGGACGGCGTCTCCGGCCTCATCGTCTGCGGCACCGTCGGCGAGAACTGCTCGCTGTCGACGCGCGAGAAGGTGCAGATCATGGAAGCCGGCCGCGCGGTCTCGAAAGGCCGCGTGCCGGTGATCTGCGGCATCGCCGAGTTCACCACCGCCTTCGCGATCGACACCGCGCGCGAGGCGCAGCGCATCGGCGTCGACGGCATCATGGTGATGCCGGCGCTGCTGTACTCGTCGAAGCCGCACGAGACCGCGGCGCACTTCCGCAGCGTCGCCAAGGCCACCGACCTGCCGGTGATGGTCTACAACAACCCGCCGATCTACCGCAACGACGTGACGCCGGACATCCTGGCCTCGCTGGCCGACTGCGAGACCATCGTCTGCTTCAAGGACTCGTCGGGCGACACCCGCCGCTTCATCGACACGCGCAACATGGTGGGCGACCGCTTCGTGCTGTTCGCCGGCCTCGACGACGTGGTGGTCGAAAGCGTCGCGATGGGCGCGCAGGGCTGGGTGTCGGGCATGTCGAACGCCTTCCCGAAGGAAGGCGAGACCCTGTTCCGCCTGGCCAAGGCCGGCCGCTTCGCCGACCTGATGCCGCTGTACGAATGGTTCATGCCGCTGCTGCACCTGGACGCGCGCCCCGACCTCGTGCAGTGCATCAAGCTGTGCGAGCACATCATGGGCCGCGGCACCTGGCGCACCCGCCCGCCGCGGCTGGAGCTGCCGCCGCAGGACAAGGCGCATGTCGAGGAGATCATGCGCCGGGCGCTGGCGAACCGGCCGGCGCTGCCGGAGGTGGGGCTGGCGGGGCGCTGACACGCCATGGCCACGGCGGGGGCGCGTCGCCCGCGTCAGGCGTTTGCGTCCGCCTCGCCGCCGTGCAGCCGCCGCAGCCAGTTGCGCGTCAGCTGCATCGTGCCGTCACGCTCGCTCCAGTAGCGCGACGCAAGCGCCGAGCCGCCGGTGATGAACTCGCGCCGGCGCTCGATGCGCCGCTCGCCGAGCACGCTCTTGCCGATCGCGAAGCGCAGCTCGCCCTGCGGCGAGAACAGCAGCGTCGCACCGCCGACGAAGCTGAAGGCCGGCTTCTTGCCGGACTTGGCGACATGGACCTGCTGCGTGACGACCGACACCGTCTCGAACCGGACTTCCTCGCCCGCGCCGACGCGGCGGGTCGTCTGCAGCGTGCTGATCTCCGGCCGCGTCACCCGGGCGCCATGCTTGGCCAGGCGCGGGTCGTCCTGCGCGACGAGGCCGATCTCCTCGAAGGCGCCGGGCTGCTCGAGCCAGCGCGCCAGCGCCTCGGCCTGGCGGCGCAGGGCGCCCGGGGGCACCGGGCGACCGGGCGCGCTGCCGAAGCGGGTCTGCGCGAAGCTCAGCTCGGGCAGCGGCGGCAGCGAGATGCGCGGCGGCAGCCACAGCAGCGAGTCCTCGGACAGGCTGAAGACGTAGCGCGGCAGGATGTCGCGCACGCGGAAGGCGTCGATCAGCGTCTCGCGGATCGACCACGGGTCGCCGGGGTTGAGCTCGGCGTCGGCGGTGACCATCGCGCGCAGGAACTCGCCCAGCTGCAGGTCGGCTGGTGGGCAGTAGTCGATCGCGCGCACGACGAGGGCGCAGAACTGGCGCGCCAGCGCCGCGGCTTCCTCGGCCAGCGCATCGAGCAGCTCGCCGGCAAGCTCGCCCTGCGGCAGCACGCCGCTGCCGTTGGTGGCCAGGCGGCGCAGGCGCGCGGTGCGCCGGCGGAACACGTTGTCGAAGGCATCGAAGACGGCCGACAGCAGCACCTCGCCCATGTCGTGCTCCTCGAGCTTGGACGAGTACACCAGGTCGGTGCGGTCCGCGCGCCGCAGCGCCGGCCGGCCGTCGGCCTGCCCGAACTGGCGCGCGATGCAGCACAGCCATTCCGAGGCCTTGTCGTCCGGCTCGCGCGCGACCACCACCGAGCGCGACTGGCGCAGCGCGTTGCGCAGCGCCTCGGGGTACTCGAAGTGCTGGAACAGCGCGACGAGGTCGGCGAAGCCTTCGTGGAAGCCGGGCACGTCGGGCGAGGTCGGCGACATGAAGTGCGGGCGCTGGCTGTCGAGCAGCGCATGCGTGAGCTCATGGGCGACGATGTCGTGCGACAGCGCGGTCAGGATCCAGCCCTGCTGCTTGCGCTGGAAGTAGCCGAAGCGCAGCTCACCGGCGTCGGGGTCGTACCACGCATTCTCCTCGTCCGTGCCGAGCGGGAAGACGCGCAGCCGCGCCGCTTCGCCATGGCCGCGCGCGAACGACCAGCCGGGTTCGCGGCCGAGCGCATGGCGGAAGGCCGCATGCACCTGGCTCGCCACCGCGTAGACCATCTGCGCATGGAAGCGCGGGTTGGTCTCCGAGGGCAGGTAGCCGTCCTGCAGCAGCTGGTGCGGCTCGTCGAGCTGCGGCGGCGCGAGCAGCCGCCCGGCGGCGTCCTGCATCCACAGCTCGAACACGCTGCCGCACAGGCAGGGCACGCCGTCGATGGTCTCGACCGCGAGCGGTTCGTACGGCACCGTGGCGATGGCCGTGCGGCCTTCGATGCGCTTGGCGATCGGATCGCTGGTGAAGACATGCAGGCGCCGCCACGGCGGTTCGCCGCGGCGATGCTCGTGGCTCTGCGCCACCGGCCGCGCCAGCCGGGTGGAGAGGTCGACGCTGCGAGGGTTCGCCATGGAGCGCGCCGTTCAGCGGCCGAACAGCGGCTGGTCGAGCCGCGCCGCCGGCCCGTCGAGCAGCGGCTGCTGGCGCGGCTGCGCGCCGAAGGCGGCCTCGACCTGCTGCTGCAGCTCACGCGGCGACAGGCGCCCGCCGCTGCCCGCCAGCACCGTCGTGGCATGCAGCGTGAATTCGCCCTGGCCGTTGCTCTCCCAGGCCACCTGGTCGGAGCGGCAGGCGCTGAAGAGCAGCTCGCTCCGGGTGCTGCTGCCGCCGCTGCGCGCGCCGGCAGCGGCCGCGGCATGCTGCGCGCGCCAGGCGCGGTGCGCATCGCGCCGCTCGGGCGTGGCGCGAACGAAGCGCGGCCGCGCATCGGCGGACGGCGGGCGGTCCGCGGCGCCGCGGCCCAGGCGGCTGATCGTGCCGGAGTGGCAGCAGTCGATGAACAGCGTCAGCGCCACGCCGGGCGCCAGGCGGTCGATCAGCGCGCCCAGGTCGTCGTCGATGAAGAACGCGCCGCTCTCGAAGTCCAGCGGGCAGAAGGCTTCGTCCAGGCCCGGCGTGTCGCCGCCGAGCTCGTCGCCGTCGAGGTCGTCGACCTGCGTGCCGTGGCCGGCGAACTGGATCACGAGCTGGTCGCCGGCGACGGCGCGCCCGAACAGCGATTCGATCGCGCCGACCATCGCGGCCCGGTCGACGTCCAGGCGCGTCTCCACCGCGAAGCCGCAGCCGGCCAGGGTGCGCGCCCAGCGCTCGGCATCGTTGCAGCAGCCGAACAGCGGCGCCGTCGGATAGGCGTCGATGCCGATGCACAGCGCGAGCCGGCGCCCGCCCGCCGAGGGCAGCAGCGCCGGCGAGGATGGCATGGAGGCCGGCAGCGCCGGCGGACGGGGTGGCGCGGGCGGCGTGGGCGGCTGCCACGCCGCATAGCTCAGCAGCTCGGGCGGCCAGTCGACTTCGTCGAGCCACGACCGCGCGCCACGCGAGGCGCCGGCCGGATACGGCTGCGGCAGCGGATCGGCGTCCGCCAGGTCGAGCACGCGGCGCATCACCGAGTTCATCGTCGGCGCGTCGTCGTCGAAGTCGCCGTGGCTCACCGCGTGGCTGGCGCTGCGGCCGTCGGCGATCGGGCTCTTCGACCACACCATCTGCGCGCGCGGGTTCGGCGGCGCCATGCCCAGGCCGAACAGCTGCACCAGCGCGGCATCGGCCCGCAGGCTGTCCTCCAGGCCCAGCACCGGCGCGTCGTCGTCGCTCTCGCAGGCGCGGCTGACCAGGTACAGCAGCGATTTGCGGTAGACGCCCGCGCAGTTGTCGTCGCGCTCGAAGTCGCGCTTCATCGTGAAGACGGTCAGCGCATCGATGCCGGCGCCGACCAGCGGCGCGACCAGCGCCGAGAACGCATCGCAGCGGATCGCCGGCGCCAGCAGCTGCACGCTGCGCAGCGCGGGCCAGCCGGCGGCGCCGCCGGCCTGCAGCAGCTCGGCATGGAAGATCGCGCCGGCGCTGTGGCCCACTGCATGCAGTTCCAGCGGCACCCCCCGGGCCATCAGCTCGGCCAGGCGCTGCACGAAGTAGTGCGCGCCGCCCCCTTGTTCGCTGGCCTGGCGCGCCGAGAGCTTCATCGTCGCCCAGACGCGCTCGCCGCCCAGCGCGCGCACCGCGGCCTCGAGCACCGGGTCGCTGATGTGGTCGCTGAACCAGTTGCGCACGCCGCGCGGCGCCACGCGGCCGCGGGCGCGCTCGAGCATGCTGCCGAGCGTCTCGAAGAGGCCGGTCTCCCAGACGAAGTGGATCGGGTAGACGTTGTTGGCGCGCCACCATGGCAGCTTGCCCAGCGCACCGCCCAGGCCCGCGCTTTCGGACACCAGCCCGCCATGCGCGAACAGCACCACGCGCAGCGTCTCGCCCTGCGCCTGCGCGGCCTCGGCCGCGGCGCGCAGGTGCTCGCCGACGAGGCGGTCGACGTCGGCCTCGTTGGTCGTCATCAGGCCGTGCGACGAGAAGCGGCCCATGCGCAGGTTGATCACGTGGGGGCGCAGCCGGTCGATGTCCTCGGGCGTCAGCGGCGCATCGCGGCGTGCGGCGCGCGCGGCCCTGGCGTCGGACACGGCATCGACCTGTCCGCAGGCGCATTCGTCGTCGTGGGCCGGCGCGGCGGGCGTCGCATTCATGCGCGCCAGCGTGCGCTGCACGAGGTCGGCGCCGGCCAGCGCGTGCTCGGGCAGCGGCAGCAGCGCGCGCGCCGCGCCGCCGCGGGCGCGCGAGCGCGGCGCCGCGGGGGCCGCGGCGGCGACGGGCTGCAGCGCGTGCGCGCGCAGCTCGTCGAGGAAGGCCTCGCGGTCGATCGCGCTGCCCGGGCAGCTCTTGCCCGACAGCTGGTTGTGGAACAGCAGGCTCTCGGGCGCCAGGCCGAAACGCTGCTGCACGAGCTTGATCACGTCCAGCACCGCGCGGCGCTGCGCGCCCTGCAGCAGGTCGCGGCCGATGTCGAAGTCGCCGACGGTCTCGAACATGAACGGCCCGGCCACCGCATTGCCGTTGTGGCCGACGGCGCTGGCCGGGGCCGAGTTCCAGTCGCGGCCGGTCCAGACGAAGCCTTCGGGATCGATCGTCAGGTGCTGCGCGATGTCGGAGAACTTGCGCTCGTGCGTGTGGAAGTGCCACATGCCCACCATCGAGTCGTGGCCGCGCCACTGCGCATGGTTCGGCCGCCAGGTGTGGTGCATGTGCACGGCGGTGATGCGCCGCCGCATGGGAAACGCCGCCAGCACGGCGGCGAACTGGGCGATGGTCAGGCGCTCGAACGGCGGCATGTCGGTCCTTCGGCAGGAAGCAGTCCGCCATCGTGGAGTCGCTCGCGGCGCGGCGCAACAGCAATTCAGGGGAGCCGCCGGCGTCGCGCCGGCCGGCGACCCGCCCTGCACGAGCAAGCGGCGCCCGCGCGCCGCCCGGGCCGTCAGCCGATCACGATGTCGGCGTTGCCGACGAAGCCGCCGGTCGTCGTGACGACGCCCAGCAGCACCAGCTCGGCCGCGGCGATGGCGTCGTCGCCGTCGGCATCGCGCCAGAGCAGCAGCGCGCTCACGTTGTCGGCATCGTCGGCCGCGATGCTGAACAACGCGTCAGCGCCGGCCGCGTCATTCAGCGACACGGCGCGCGTCAGCGCGGCGGCCACTTGCGTCAGGTCGGCGAGGGCCTCGACCGGCAGGTGCGCGTCGCGCGCCGCCACGGCGATGGCTTCGTTCACCCGCAGGTCCACCGCCTGGCGCGTGACGCCGATGGTGTCGGTGCTGAACCACGCGAGGCGGCCGTCCGCGCGCACATCGTCGAGCTGCGCGTCGAGCGCGGCCGCGAGGCGCACGCGGTCGATGCCCGGTTCGAAGCCGAAGACGATGTCGCCGCCTTCGTCCGCGTCGCGCAGCACCAGCACGTCGCGCGCGCGATCGGCCTCGCCCAGGTCGATGCGGTCGCGGCCGCTGCCGCCGAAGAACTGCTGCGCGCCGGCGCCGCCGCGCAGCGTGTCGTCGCCGCTGCCGCCGGCGACCATCGGCAGCGCGGTGGCGTGGCCGCCGCTGCCCTGGTGGCTGGTGCCGTCGAACCAGATGTCCCCGATGTAGTTGTGGACGGTGTCGGTGTGGTCCAGCGGATTGCGCGGATAGGCGTCGACGATGACGAAGCCGCCGGGCGCATCGGCCGGCATCGATTCGACGCCGTCGCGTTCGATCACGCCGTCGCCGTCGAGGTCGATGCCGACGATCCCGCGCGACGGGTCCGTCAGGTCGATGCGCACGCTCTGGCCGCCGGTCAGGCGCAGCGTGCCGGTGGCCGCATCGACCGTCGCGCTCAGCGCCTGCGAGGCCGCGCCATGCACGGCCATGTCGGTGCTGCCGTCGATCGCGGCATGGGCCAGCGCGGCATCGGTGGCCCGCACGAACGCGCGGGCGGCGGCGGCGATGCCCGGGTCGGCATGGCCGCCGGCCTGCGCCAGTTCGGCCAGCAGCGCGAGCATCGTCTCGCCCTCGTGGCCGGCGCCGGCCGCATCGAGCCGCGCGATCACCAGCGCGGCGGCGGCATCGGCCGACGCCCCGCGCAGGCCGACGTGGTGCACAGCGGTTTCGGCCAGCCGGTGGTGGTCGCCGCCGAGGTCGGTGTCGATCAGCGATTGCAGCAGCGCCGCCACGCCGCCGCGTGTGCATCGCCTGGTCCAGCGCCCAGGACATCGCGTCATGGCCCAGGCGCAGGTCGTAAAGCGCGACCGCGGCGCGCGCGAGCTGGGTGGCGGCGAAGCTGGGCATGGCGGGGACGCAGGAGGCCGGGGACAAGGAGCGATCGAGCATAGCCCGCGGGCCGGCTGAAACGATCCCATACCCCTGCCGTGGCGAGCAGCGTTTCACAATCGCCGCGTGAAGGCCTCCCGTCGCCGTTCCGCCGCTGTGGACATCGGCCCCACCACGGCCGCCGACCTGCGCGAGCTCGACGCGCTGATCGTCAAGCCCGAGGTCATGCGCGGCTACTTCGGCGCGGTGCTGGCGCCGCGCCATGCACGGGAGATCCTGCTGGGCGAGTGGCAGTCGTGCCAGGCGAATCCGGCGGCTGCGCACCTCGTTCTTCGCTGCCCGCAGCACGGCCGCATCGAGATCGCGGGCGCCGGTTTCCTGCTCGAAGGCGAGCTGCGCTTCTTCGTCGCGCCGGCCCGGCAGCGCCAGGGGCTGGGGCGCGCGCTGGTCGCCGCGCTGCGCCGCGCCGCCGAAGAACACCAGCTCAACGAGCTCAGCGCCTGGGTCTTTCCGGAGAACCACGCCTCGGCGAAGCTGCTCGAGGCCTGCGGCTTCACGGCCCGCGCGGCGATGCATGTCGTGCCCTACGAACGCTGCTCGGCGCGTCCGGTGCTGCAGTACCGGCTGTCGCTCGATGCCAGGCCCGCTGTCGTGTTCGGCCTGGCCGCGCAGCCGCGGGCCGGTCACTGATTCCGGCCCATATCCCGGCCCCTCGTTCCGGCCCTGGTTCCGGCCGCTGATCCGCGGGTCCGGCAGGGGCGGTGGCCGCGCGCGGCGGTCTCAGCCGAACACCGTGTCGCTCTCCGCATGCGCGTTGCCGACGAACAGGCGCAGGATGGTCGACGCGCCGTCGTGTTCCCACAACCGGCCCTGGATCAGGAACTGGCGGCCGCCGACGCGGATCACGTCGCCTTGCGCCGGCGGCACCGAATGGCCCTGCCAGAACTGCGGCACGTTGATCTGTTCGCGGCGTATCCAGGCCTGGTCGTCGCGGCTGAAGACCAGCACCACGCGCAGGTTCGAACTCATGGCGACTCCCAGCCGGAACGACGGTCCCGGCGCGAGCCGCAGCTTAGCGCCCGAGCGGCCCGCCTTCGAGCCGGTCGCCGCCTTCGGGCGCGTGCGACACGTTGTCTTCCGGCGCAGTGCTGCCTTCCGGGTCGCGCTTGCGCCGCGACGGCGGCGCGGGCGGCTCCTGCTGTTCGACGGTGCGGCGCTTGGACACCTCGCCTGCGCGGGCAGCGTCGGGTGCCTCCCCCGAACGGGCGACGTCGGGGGCCTGGCCCGGGCGCGCGGCGTCGGGCTTGTCGCCGCTCTCCGGCGCGTCGTGCGGGTCGTCCTTCGGACGCTGCGTCTGGTCGCGGTTCATCGGCGGCTCCTGCAACAAAGCAAACTCGATGCTTCGGGGCAAGCGCGGTGCCCGAGGCAAGAATGGGCCCATGGTTTCCCCGCCCCTCTTCGAAGCCGCCGGCCTGCAGGCCCGCGAGCTGCAACCGGCCGACGTGCCCCGCCTGCAGGCGCTGTTCGACGCCAACCCGGATTACTTCCGGATCGTCAACCACCGCGATGCGCTGCCCGACGAGGCGCAGCAGGAATTCGACGAGCGCCCGCCGCCATCGATGAGCTACACCCGCCACTGGTGCGCGGGGCTGTTCGATGCGGACGACCGGCTGCAGGGCGTCGTCGTGGTCGTCTCCGACCTCATGGCGCCCGGCGTCTGGCACCTGACGCTGATGCTGCTGGCCACGGCACTGCACGGCCGCGGCATCGCGCGAGCGGTGTTCGATGCCATCGAGTCCTGGGCGGTCGTGCAGGGCGCGCGCTGGCTGCGCCTGGGCGTGGTGGCGGGCAATGGGCGCGCCGAACGCTTCTGGCAGCGCTGCGGCTTCACCGAGGTGTGCCTGAGGCGCGACGTCGACACCGGCGGACGGCTGAACACGCTGCGGGTGATGGTCAAGCCGCTCGGCGCCGACGGCATCGCGCCCTACCTCGCGCTGGTGGCGCGCGATCGGCCGGAGGCCCCGTTACCCTGAGCAACCGTCTTGATGCCGGAGGCCCGCGTGAGGCGCCGTCCTACAGCGCCGGCACGCGCGGGCGCTTCACAATGCGCGCCATGAAGCACCGCCCCGCCCTGTCGTCGCGCCTGCTGGCCCTGCTCGCCACCCTGCTGCTGGCCGGCACCGCGCCCGGCGCGCAGGCCCAGACCGTCGCGCAGAACGTCGCCCAGAAGGCCTCGGACGTCGCGACCCGCGTCGGCGACGCGGTCGAACGCGGCGCGACGGCCGCCGCCAGCGGCGTGGCCCGCGGTGTCGATGCCGCCGCCAGTGGCGTGCGGCGCGGCGCGAAGGCGGTCGAGCGCGGCGCCAAGGCCGCGGCCAGCGGTGTCGAGCGCGGCGTCAAGGCCGGCGCCCGTGGTGTCGAGCGGGGCGCCCACGCGGCCGCCAGTGGCGTCGAACGCGGTGCCAAGGCCACCGGCCGGGCGGTCGACACCGCCGCGCGCAAGGTCGGCCTGCCGGCGTCCGCGCCGGCGTCATCGCCGAACTGATCGATCCGTTTCAGCCCGACGGCCCGGCCGGGCGGCCCGCCAGCACGCTGGCCACCAGCGGCAGCAGCTCGTCGACGAGGTGCTCCTTGCGCATCGTCGGCCCGCTCTGCGGCGGGTGCTCGTCGCCGGCGAGGTTGCCGGAGCTGACGATCACCGGCAGGTCGGGCCGCAGCGCGCGCAGCTGCGCCCGCAGCTCGAGTCCCGACAGCTCGGGCATGTTCATGTCGGTGACCACCAGGTCGATCGCACGCGGGTCGCGCCGCACCAGCTCAAGCGCGGCGCGCGGGTCGTTCAGCGCGGTCACCTCGTAGCCGGCGCGCTGCAGCAGCTCCTGCCCGACCGTCGTGATGACCTCGTCGTCGTCGACGAACAGCACGTGCCGGCCGGCACCGCCCACCGCGGCGGCGGCCGGCGCCTGCGCGGTGGATTCGCCGGTGGCCTGGGCGGCCGGCAGCCACAGGTGCACGGTGCAGCCGCGGCCGAACACACTGTCGATGCGGATGCGGCCGCCGTGCGCGCTGACGATGCCGTGCACCACCGCGAGCCCGAGGCCGGTGCCCTGGCCGGACGGCTTGGTGGTGAAGAAGGGTTCGAAGATGCGGTCGCTGACGACGGGGTCGATGCCCGGCCCGTCGTCGGCAACGAACAGGTGCACCTGGTCGCCGCCCTGCGGCTCCGCCGCGGCGCCGATGCGGATCAGGCCGCTGCGCCCGTCCAGCGCCTGCCAGGCGTTGGTGCACAGGTTGATCAGCACCTCGATCACCTGCGTCGCGTCGGCACGCACCCACAGCGGCTCGGCGGGCAGTTCGGCCTGCAGCTGCACGCCGGCGGGCAAGGTGGCGCGCAGCAGCTCGAGTGCCTCGTGCACCAGCGGCTGCACCACGCAGGGCGCCAGGCGCAGCGGCTGCCGGCGCGCGAAGGCCAGTAGCTTGGCCACCATGTCGCGCGCACGCACGCCGGCGCGGCGGATCTGCTGCAGCCGCTGGTCGACCGGCCGTCCCGCCGCGAGGTCCTGGGTCGCGAGCTCGACGCTGCCGAGGATGCCGGCCACGACGTTGTTGAAGTCGTGCGCGATGCCGCCGGCGAGCACGCCGATGGCTTCCATCTTCTGCGCCTGGCGCAGGCGGTCCTCGCTGATGCGCAGCTCCTCCTCGACGCGGCGGCGGTCGCTCAGGTCGCGGATGTAGGCCGCGAACAGGCGCTCGCCGTCGACGTGGATCTCGCTGAACGCGATCTCCACCGGCCGCTGCGAACCGTCGGCGCACAGCGCGCTGGTCTCGACGGCGCGCCAGTTCAGACGCCGCTCGCCGCTGCGCAGGTAGCGCTCCAGGCCCGCGGCATGGGCCGCCGCGAGCGCGGGCGGCTGCAGCACCTGCAGGGACTGCCCGCACAGCGACTGCGGGGCATGGCCGAACAGCGCCTCGACGGCGGGGTTGGCGAAGCGGATGCGGTTGTCGGTGCCGATGACCAGCACCGCGTCGTTGGTCGTCTCCCACAGCTGCCGGTAGCGGTCCTCGCTGGCCTGGCGCGACCGTTCGGCCTGCACCAGCGCGTCGGCGAGCTCGCGTTGCTTGAGCTGCTCCGCCCCGAGCAGCGCCTGCTGGTGACGCAGCTCGAGCAGGTCGGCCACGGCGCCGGCCAGGTCGCGCAGCGCGCCGATGCCGTCCTCGTCCGCTTCGCCTGGCCGGTGGTCCATCACGCAGACGGCGCCCAGGGCGCAGCCGTGGAAGACGATCGGGTGGCCGGCATAGAAGCGGATGGGGTCCGCGCCGGTCACCAGCGGGTTGTCGCTGGTGCGCGCATCGGCCCTGGCATCGCCGATGGCCAGCGGCTGCGATGACGGCAGCGTGTAGCGGCAGATGGACTCGGCCAGCGTGGTCGTACGGCGGGCGAAGCCGTGGCGGCCGCGCACGATCTGTTGCCCCTCGTCGATGAAGGTCACCAGCCCGATCGGCCGGCCCAGCGCCCGGGCGGCCATGCGGGCAAGCCGGTCCAGCGGCGGATCGTCCACCTGGTCCAGCAGGCCGAGCGCGCGCAGCCACTGCACGCGCCGTTCATCGGGACTGGCGGGACGCTCGTTCAAGGCGGTAGGCGGTCACCCGGTCGCCCGAGCATACCCCTCACCGCCCCCGTTCACCGAGCGCACGCAGCTTGTCGAGCTCGCGGCGCCGGGCACTGTCCTTGCCTTCGACCATGCCGATCAGCGTCTCGTCGATCGGCCCGATGCCGACGAAACCGAGGATGTTGCGCTCCAGGGCCTTCAGGCTGTGCGCGCGGTAGATCCAGCGGTACACCGCCGCCGGCATGCCCATCGTGACGACCAGGCGCGCCGATCGGCCGCCGAGCAGCTTGCGCGGCAGGTGCCCGGCCGGCGGCTGGGCGAGCGCGAAGCCCGGCCGCGCGACCTGCTCGAGAAACCCCTTCAGCAGGGCCGGCATGCCACCCAGCCACAGCGGGAAGAAGAACACCAGGTGCTCGCTCCACTCGATCGCTTCCTGCGCGGGCTTCAGGGCCGGCGGTAGCGTCGCCGGGTCGTCCCATTCGGCCTTCGAGCGCAGCAGCGGGAAGTCCAGCGTCGCCACCGACAGCATGCGCAGCTCGTGGCCGGCGCTGCGCGCGCCGTCGGCATACGCCTCGGCCAGCGCGTGCAGGTAGTGGCCGCCCGCGGGGTCGGGATGACCCTGGATCAGCAGCAGGCGTCGGGAAGTCGTCATGCGCGGCATGGTCCGACGCGGCCGGGTCCGCGGTCTTGAGCTAGCGCAAGGCGCGCGCGCAAGCTGCTACCCTTGCCACCTTCCGACGCGCCATGCCGCCCGTGCCCTCTGCCGCCGCCACCCACATCGCCGTGCTCGACGACGAGCCGGACATCACGCAGCTGCTCGCCAACTACCTGACGATGCAAGGCTTCCGCGTGAGCCAGGTGCACCAGGGGCCGGCGCTGATGAGCCTGATGCAGTCCGACCCGCCGGCGCTGGTGCTGCTGGACCTCGGCCTGCCCGGCGAGGACGGCTTCTCGATCGCGCGCCAGCTGCGCGAGCACTGGCACTGCGGGCTGGTGATCGTCACCGGCCGCGGCGACGCGATCGACAAGGTGGTCGGCCTCGAGGTCGGCGCCGACGACTACGTCACCAAGCCTTTCGACCTGCGCGAGCTGCTCGCCCGCATCAAGGCCGTGCTGCGCCGCCTGGCCCCGGCCGCCGAAGCGCCCATGCCGGCGCCCTCACCGGCCGCCGTGCCCGCTGCGCCAACGGGGGCCGAGCTGCCGCCGCGCAGCCGGCTGCGCTTCGCCGGCTTCGAGCTCGACACCGCCGCGCGCCGGCTGAACGATGCGCAGGGCCGCGAGATCGCGCTGACCACCGGCGAGTTCGACCTGCTGTGCGCATTCGCGCAGCACCCGGGCCGCGTGCTGTCGCGCGACTTCCTGCTCGAGCACACCCGCGGCCGCGAGGCCGGCCCCTTCGACCGCACGATCGACGTGCAGGTGGGCCGGCTGCGCCGCAAGATCGAGGCCGATGCCGAGGACCCGCAGATCATCAAGTCGGTGCGCGGCGCCGGCTACCTGTTCGTGCCGCCAGTGACCCATCTCTAGAGGACGCGCCATGGCCCAGCACAGCGCCGGTCCGCCGATCGAGCCCGTGCCCGATCCGGCGCTGCCGCCCGGCATCGACGACAACCAGGTCTTCCGCACCCTGTTCGCCGCGTACCCCGATTCGCTGATCGTCGCCGACGCGTCGGGCCGCATCGTGATGGCCAACCCGTCGGCCGCTCGCCTGATGGGTTATGAGGCGGCCGAGCTGGTCGGCATGAACGTCGACGCGCTGGTGCCCGACAGCATCCGCCCGCGCCACGCCGCGTACCGCGAAGGTTATGCGCACAACCCCCGACCGCGGCCGATGGGCACGCAGATGGAACTCGTCGCCAGGCGGCGCGACGGCAGCGAGGTGATGGTGGAGATCGCGCTGAGCCCGCTGCAGAGCGCGGGCCTGCCGCTGGTGGTCGCCGCGATCCGCGACATCGGTGCCTACCCGCGCGTCAGGCAGGCGCTGCAGCGTGCACGGTATGCCGAGCATGTCGCGCAGCTGGGCCGGCTGGCCGTCGACACCCGCGATCCGCAGGCCCTGCTGCAGCAGCTGCCGGCGATGGCCGCGCAGGCGCTGGAGGCCGAGATGGCGCTGGTGTACCTGCTGGAGCCGAACCGGCTGGAGTTCCGCCTCGCCGGCGGCATCGGCATGCTGCCCACCGAAGGCCTGGGCACGCGCGTGGCGAACCGGCCCGACACGCCGCCGGGCTTCGTGCTGGCGCACGGGGAGCCGGTGATCGTCGCCGACTACCGCGAGGAGAAGCGCTACGCCGTGCCGCCGGCCTACCTCGAGGCCGGGCTGGTCAGCGCGGTCGCTGTGCCGCTGTCCGAGCGTGGCCGCACGATCGGTGCGCTGACCGTGCGCTCGCGCGCGGCCAAGCGCTTCGGCGAGGACGAGGTGCGCTTCCTGCAGTCGCTGTCGAACCTGCTGACGACGACGCTGCAGCGCGCGCAGACCGAGGAGGCGCTGAACCACGCGCAGCGGCTGGAAAGCGTCGGCCAACTGACCGGCGGCATCGCGCACGACTTCAACAACCTGCTCACCGTGATCCAGGGCAACCTGCAGGTGTTGGAGGAGCTGCCGGCACTGGCCGACGATGCCTTCGGCCAGCAGCTGGTGGCCGCCGCCGGCCGGGCGTCGCGCCGCGGCGCCGAGCTGACCGGCAAGCTGCTGGCCTTCTCCCGCCGCCAGGTGCTGCAGCCGGCGCCGATCGACGTCGGCGCGATGCTGACCGCGCTGGCCGACATGCTGCGCCGCACGGTCGACCAGCGCATCCGCATCGACGTGCAGGTGGCCCCCGACTGCCCGCCGGCTCTGGCCGACCCGGGCCAGCTGGAGTCGGCGCTGCTGAACATCGCGATCAATGCGCGCGACGCGATGCCCGACGGCGGCACGCTGGGCTTTCGCGCGACGCCGGTCGACGGCCTGCCGGCCGAACTGCGGCACGACCTCGATCCGATGGGCACGCCCGATGGCCGTTTTGTCGCCATCGCCATCGCCGACACCGGCCAGGGCATGTCCGACGAGGTGCGCGAACGCGCCTTCGAGCCTTTCTTCACCACCAAGGAAGCCGGCCGCGGCACCGGGCTCGGGTTGTCGACCGTCTACGGCTTCGTGCGCCAGTCGCGCGGCGCGATCGCCATCGACAGCTGGGTCGGCGTCGGCACGACGCTGACGCTGTACATCCCGCAGCCGGCGCGACAGGCGGACGCCGCGGTCGACGAGGCCGGCGGCGCGCAGGCGGTGCCCGAGGGCCTGCGCGTGCTGATGGTGGAGGACGACGTCGAGGTGCGCACCGTCGTGCTGCACTTCCTGCGCTTGCTGCGATGCGAGGTCACAATCGCCACCAGTGGCGAGCAGGCGCTGCTGGCGCTGGACCCTGACGCCCGCTTCGACCTGCTGCTGACCGACATCGCGCTCGGTGCCGGCATGCGTGGCACGCAGCTCGCGACCGAGGCGCAGCAGCGCTTCCCCGACCTGCCGGTGCTGCTGATGTCGGGCTACTCGTCCGACCTGCTGGCCTCCACCGGCGCCAAGCCGCCGCCGTGGGAGCTTCTGCGCAAGCCGTATACACGAGAGCAGCTCGCCGCGGCCATCGCGCGCGCGCTGCGCACGGGCTGACGGCGCCTGAGCGTCGGCGGCAGCGAAGGGCTCCAGCGGGCCATCGCTTCGCCCAGCGTTATATTCCGAAAGATATGTCGATCGTGGATGCATCGTTGCCGGCGGCCCGTGCGAAGAATCCGATGATCGGAAAGGCGAGCTGCGCCATCGTGCTCGCCGCGTGGGCCATCGGCGTGGCCGGTGCCGCCGAGGTCGACGTCGCGGTGGCCGCGAACTTCACGGCACCGATGAATGCGATCGCGGCCGAGTTCGAGAAGCACACCGGCCACAAGGCCAGGCTGGCGTTCGGTGCAACGGGCCGGTTCTATGCGCAGATCAAGAACGGCGCGCCGTTCGGCGTGCTGTTGTCGGCCGACGACGAGACGCCTGCCAGGCTGGTGCAGGAAGGCTTCGCCGAGCCGTCCAGCCGCTTCACCTATGCCATCGGCAGCCTCGTGCTGTGGTCGGCCAGGCCGGGTTTCGTCGACGCCAAGGGGGCCGTGCTGCGCAGCGGAACGTTCAACAAGCTGGCGATCGCCAACCCCAAGACGGCGCCCTATGGCCGGGCGGCGATCGAGACGCTCACCAAGCTGGGCGCACTGGCCGCCGTCGAGCCGAAGTTCGTGCAGGGCGAGAACATCGCGCAGGCGTTCCAGTTCGCCAGCACGGGCAATGCCGAGCTCGGATTCGTCGCGCTGTCGCAGGTGATGAAGGACGGCCGGATCGTCGAGGGCTCGGGCTGGATCGTTCCGGCCGACCTGCATGAACCGATCCGGCAGGACGCCGTCGTGCTGACGTCGGCCAAGGGCAACCCGGCGGCCGTCGCGTTGCTCGAGTACCTCAAGAGCGACAAGGCGAAGCAGGTGATCCGGTCGTTCGGCTACACACGCTGAGCACAGCGGCGGCAACAGCGCATGGCCTTCAGCGACGCCGACCTCGGGGCCATCTGGCTGACCCTGCGCCTGGCGACGGTGGTGACCATCCTGCTGCTGCTGATCGGCACGCCCATCGCCTGGTGGCTGGCGCGCACCAAGTCCTGGTGGAAGGCGCCGGTGGGCGCGGTCGTGGCGCTGCCGCTGGTGCTGCCGCCGACGGTGCTGGGCTTCTACCTGCTGGTCACGATGGGCCCGAACGGGCCGGTGGGGCAACTCACCCAGTGGCTCGGCCTGGGCCTGCTGCCGTTCACCTTCTGGGGCCTGGTGGTGGGTTCGGTCTTCTATTCGCTGCCCTTCGTCGTGCAGCCGGTGCAGAACGCCTTCGAGGCGATCGGGGAGCGCCCGCTGGAAGTCGCGGCGACCCTGCGCGCCGGACCGTGGGACCGCTTCTTCAGCGTCGCCGTGCCGCTGGCCCGGCCCGGCTTCGTCACCGCCGCGATCCTCGGCTTCGCGCACACCGTCGGCGAGTTCGGCGTCGTGCTGATGATCGGCGGCAACATTCCAGACAAGACGCGTGTCGTCTCGGTGCAGATCTACGACCACGTCGAGGCGCTCGAATACGCACAGGCGCACTGGCTCGCGGGCGGCATGGTGGTGTTCTCGTTCGCGGTGCTGCTGGCGCTGTACGTCTTCAACCCGGGCAGGCCCAGGGCGTGAGCACCGGCCCCGCCCCGACAGGCCGCCTGCGCGACGACCGCCCGCCGGGCATCGAGGCCCGCTTCGAGCTGGGCTTTCCCGGCTTCACGCTCGACGTGGACCTGGCCTTGCCGGGACGGGGCATCACGGCCCTGTTCGGCCACTCGGGGTCGGGCAAGACCACCCTGCTGCGCTGCATCGCCGGGCTGGAGCGCGCGCGGGGTCGCCTGTCGGTCAACGGCGAGCGGTGGCAGGACGATGCGCACTTCCTGCCCACGCACCGGCGTCCGCTCGGTTATGTGTTCCAGGAGGCCAGCCTGTTCCCTCACCTGTCGGTGCGCGGCAACCTGGCGTACGGGTTGAAGCGCGTGCCGGACGCGTCGCGCAACGGCGGCGAGCTCGCGGCCATCGAGCTGCTGGGCATCGGTCCGCTGCTCGACCGGGCCACCGGCGGCCTGTCGGGCGGCGAACGCCAGCGGGTGGCCATCGCCCGGGCGCTGGCCGTCGGACCCCGGCTGCTGCTGATGGATGAACCGCTCGCGGCGCTGGACGTGGCGCGCAAGCAGGAGATCCTGCCCTACCTGGAGCGCTTGCACGACGACCTCGACATCCCCGTGCTGTACGTCAGCCACTCGCCGGACGAAGTGGCGCGGCTCGCGGACCATGTGGTGCTGCTGGCCGACGGGCGCGTCGTGGCGCAGGGCGGGCTGCACGAGACGCTGGCACGGCTGGACCTGTCGGCGGCGTTCGCCGACGACGCCAGCGTCGTGATCGACGCCGAGGTGGCCGAGCACGACGATGCCGACGGCCTGACCCGGCTCGATTTCCGCGGCGGTTCGCTGCAGGTGAGCCGTTGCCGCGAACCCGTCGGCCAACGCCTGCGCGTGCGCGTGCGGGCCAGCGACGTCAGCCTGGCGAGCCACCGGCCCGAGCAGACCAGCATCCTCAACGTGCTGCCGGCCCGCGTCGTCGAACTGGCCGATGCCGGCAAGCCGGGTCAGGTGCTGGTCCGGCTGGACATGGCCGGCACGCCGATCGTCGCGCGCGTCACGCGCCGCTCGTGCCGGCTCCTGCAGATCGAACCGGGCCGGCCCATGTGGGTGCAGGTCAAGAGCGCAGCGGTGCTGCGGTAGCGGCGCACGCCGCTGCGCTGGCGAACGGGAGGGTCCGGGGGCGGTCGGTCGCGGATGCGGCCGGTCAGCGGGCGAGCAGTTCCAGCATCCGGTCGATGTCGCCGCGGCAGGCCTGCTCGGCGGTCTGCTCGATTCGCCGGTACAGCGCGACCAGCGCGCGCCCCGTGTCGGTGAGCGTGCTGCCGCCTCCGAGCGCGCCCCCCTTGGCGGACTCGACGGCCGGCGCCCGCAGGGACCGGTTCAGTTCGTCCAGCAGCAACCAGGCGCGGCGGTACGACATGTCCAGGCGCCTGGCGGCCGCGGTGATGGAGCCGGTCTGCTCGATCGCCTCGATCAGCGAGATCTTTCCCGGGCCGATGGCGATCAGGTCCCCGACCGTGATGCGCAGGCGAAAGCGCACGACGGCCTGCCGGCCCGGACGACGCGCGCGTGCCGGGGTGCGGGCCGTGATGGGCGCGGCCGGTGAACGACGACGGGACGGGGGGGCGGGCATCGACAAAGCATAGCCCGGCGATCGCCCGTGGCAGCGGCGGCTGCACGCCCCCTGACGTGGCGAACCGCGGCGCAGGGATGCCACTCTAATGTGGGGTCCCCCTGGTACGCAGGCGTACCGGGATCGGCCACACTCGCCAGCCATGTCGCGCGGTCCGCCGCGCACCGGAGGCCGCATGCACCAGACCCTCGAAGAAACCCTTAGGCTCGCGCTCGAGCACCAGCGCGCGGCCTTCGCCGCCGAGCCGATGCCGACCGTGGCGGTGCGGCGCGACCGGCTGCAGCGCCTGCATCGGCTGGTCAGCGACAACGCCGACGCGCTGGCCACCGCCATCGCCGCCGACTTCGGCCACCGCGCGCACCAGGAAAGCCAGCTGGCCGACATCTTCACGGTCGTCTCGGCGGCGCGGCATGCGCTGCGCCACCTGCGCGGCTGGGCCAAGGCCCGCCGCGTGCCGACGCAGCTGCACTTCCTGCCGGCCCACAACCGGCTGATCCGCCAGCCGCTGGGCGTGGTCGGCATCGTGGCGCCGTGGAACTACCCGGTGAACCTGGCGCTGTGCCCTGCTGTGGCAGCGCTCGCCGCCGGCAACCGCGTGATGATCAAGCCCTCGGAGCTGACGCCGAGGACCTCGGCGCTGATGGCGAAGCTGATCGCCGAACACTTCGCGCCCGAGGAGATGCAGGTGATCGTCGGCGACGCGCAGGTCGGCCGCGCCTTCACCGAGCTGCCCTTCGACCACCTGTTCTTCACCGGCTCGACGGCGGTCGGCCGCCTCGTCGCGCAGGCCGCGGCGAAGAACCTGACGCCGGTGACGTTGGAGCTGGGTGGCAAGTCACCGGCCATCATCGACCGCAGCGCGGACCTCAAGCTCACCGCCGAGCGCCTGGCCTTCGGAAAGCTCTTCAACGCCGGCCAGACCTGCGTCGCGCCCGACTACGCCCTGGTGCCGCGCGAGCTGGTCGAGCCGCTGGTGCAGGGCGTGACCGACGCGATGCGCCGCATGTACCCGCGCATCGCCGGCAACCCCGACTACACCAGCATCGTCGCGCCGCGCCACCGCGCGCGGCTGCAGCAGCTGATCGACGACGCCCGCGCGCAGGGCGCGCGCATCGTCACCACGCACGACGAACAACCGGCCGACAACCGCCTCGTGCCGCACCTGCTGCTCGACGTCAACGACCGCATGGCGGTGATGCGCGAGGAGATCTTCGGCCCGCTGCTGCCGATCGTGCCGTACGGCGACGTGTCCGAGGCGCTGGCCTACGTGACGAAGCACGACCGGCCGCTCGCGCTGTACTGGTTCGGCCGGGATGCCGCGGTGCAGCGCCGCGTGCTCGACGAGACGCATGCCGGCGGCGTGACGATCAACGACTGCATCTGGCACCTCGGCCAGGAAGAGCAGCCCTTCGGCGGCGTCGGACCCAGCGGGATGGGCAGCTACCACGGCGAATGGGGCTTCCGCACCTTCAGCAAGGAAAAGCCGGTGTTCGTGCAGTCGCGCTTCGCCGGCACGAAGCTGTTCCTGCCGCCGTACGGCCAGACGTTCGATCGCCTGCTGGGCCTGTTGAGGCGCATCGCCGGCTAGCGCACGAAGGACGCGTACCCGCTGGCCGCCATGGCCGCGGGCGCCAGCGGGTGCGTCAGACCTGCGCGATCCCGCCGTCCACCGCGTACTCCGCACCCGTGACGAAGGACGCGTCGTCCGACAGCAGGAAGGCGGCGACCGCGGCCACCTCCGACGGCTGGCCGAAGCGCCCCAGCGGCACCGAGGGCACGATGGCCGCGCCGAGCGCGGCCTGGTCCGCCGCCGGCATGCCCATGCGGTCGAAGAAGCCGGTCTCGATCGGCCCCGGGCTCACCGCGTTGACGCGGATGCGCCGCGGCGCCAGCTCGTTGGCCAGCACGCGCGTCAGCGTGCGCAGCGCGCCCTTGGTGGCGGCGTAGACGCCCAGGGTCGCCATGCCCTTCTCGTGGGCGATCGAGGTGTTCATCACCAGCGCCGCGCCGTCCGCCAGCAGCGGCGCCAGCGCCTTGGCCTGCAGCAGCGGGCCGCGAACGTTGACCGCGAACTGCGCGTCGAAGTCGTCGGCCGACACGTCGGCGAGCGGCGCGAAGCGGCCGAAGCCGGCGTTGAAGAACACGCCGTCCAGCCGCGGCGTCACGCGCCGGATCGCCTCGGCCAGCGCGTCTTCCGCACCCGGAGCGCCCGCGTCATTCAGCAGGTAGTGCGCACGGTCGCCGAGCACCGCGCGTGCCGCATCCAGCGACGATGCGCGGGAGGCGGTGACGATCACGCGCGCGCCCTCGCCGGCCAGCCGCCGGGCCGTGGCCAGGCCGATGCCGCTGGTGCCACCGGTGACCAGCAGCGTCTTGTTGTCGAATCGGTTCATGGGCATGGCCTCTCGTGAAGAAGTGGAACGGCCGCTACCTTACGATGCGCATCTGCACAAGGAAATTCACGAAGTGGGCAAGAAGAACTTGCATGCACGCACAGGGCCGGCCGGCAGCGTGCTGGACTGGAACGATCTGCGCACGGTGCTCGCGGTGGCGCGTTCGGGCAGCCTGGCGGGCGCCGCGCGCGAGCTCGAGCTGCGGCACTCGACGGTGTTCCGCCGGATCGAGGAGGCCGAGGCGCGGCTCGGTGCGCGCCTGTTCGAGCGCGCGCGCACCGGCTGGGCGCCGAACGCGCAGGGCGAAGCGATGGCGCGCGCGGCCGCCGAGATGGAAGCCGCGGCGCTGGCCGCCGAACGCGCGATCAGCGGCGCCGATGCGCGCGTCGAAGGCGTGATCCGCATCGCCACCAGCGAGATGCTCGCCGGCTGGCTGCTGCCGCCGCTGCTGACCCGCTTCCTCGCCGAGCACCCCGGCATCCAGATCGAGGCCGACGTGTCGAACCGCACCGTCGACCTGACGCGGCGCGAGGCCGACCTCGCGCTGCGGGCGACGCACACGCCGCCGGAGAGCATGGTCGGCCGCCGGGTCGCCGAGATGCGCTACGCGGTCTATGCGACCCGCGCGCTGGTGCCGGCGCGCCGTGGCGTGCCCGAGCTCGCCGAGCTGCCGTGGGTCGGCTTCGACGAACGCCTGGCCTACACCGAGATCGCGCGCTGGTTCGCGGCGGCGCTGCCCGAGGTGCAGCCGCGCCTGCGCGCCGATTCGCTGCCGGCGATGCTGAAAGCCGCCGCGGCCGGTGCCGGCGCGGTGGTGCTGCCGATGTTCGCCGCCGCGCAGGAGCCGCGCCTCGTGCGCATCACGCCGCCGATCGAGGGCCCGGCGATGGGCCTGTGGCTGCTGCACCACCCGGACGTGCGCGGCAATGCGCGCGTGCGCACGCTGATGTCGTGGCTGGCCGAAACGATCCCGCCGGAGATGGCGCGGCTGGCCGACAGTGGCGCCTGCGCGCGCGACTTCGCGCCCTGCCCGGTGAAGCCGCGGCGGCGGCGTGCTGCGGCCGCACCGGGCTAGCGAGACCCAGATTCGCGCGGCGCCTTCAGTCGGCGCCGTCGGGTGCGTCCGGCGTGTCCGCCAGCGTGCCCCCGCAGCGGCCATCCACCGTGACCCACAGGTGCGGCAGCCCCGACGCGGCCAACCACGCGGGTCCGTCCGCGTCCTTCAGCATGCCGATCGTCGACGCGCTGCCGGCCACCACGCACAGCGGCGCGACGACGGTGGCGGCGGCCATCGTGCGCACCGGCCAGCCGCTGCGCGGATCGAGGATGTGGCCGTAGCGCACGCCGTCGATCACGATGCAGCGCTCGTAGTCGCCGCTGCTGGCCATCGCGCCCTGCGACAACGCGACCGTCGCCAGCAGGCCTTCCGGCTCGCGCGGATGGCGCAGGCCGATGCGCCAGGGGCTGCCGTCGGGCTGCGGGCCGATCGCGCGGATGTCGCCGCCGAGGTTGACGAAGCCATGCCGCAGGCCCGCTTCCAGCAGCATCACCGCGGCGCGGTCGACCGCGTATTCCTTGACGATGCCGCCGAAGTCGAGCTCCATGCCGGGCTGCGGAAACTCGAGCCGCGGCGCCTGCCAGCGCACGCGCTGCCAGCCGACGAGGGGCAGCCAGCGCCGCACCTCGTGCGGGTCGGGCAGGCGGCCGTCGGCGAAGCGCCCCCAGGCGCGGCGCAGGATGCCCGAGCTGATGTCGAACAGGCCGCCGCTCTGCGCATGGCAGGCGTCGGCATAGTTCAGCAGCGCCGCGGTCTCGTGATCGACCTCCACCGCGCCGCCGGCAGCCGCCACGCGGTTGATCGCGGAAAGCACGTTGTCGTCGCGGTAGCGCGAGTAGCGCGCCTCGAGGCGGTGCACGTCGTCGACGGCGCGCTGCACGGCCTCGCCAGCACCCGCATCGGCGGCGGCCACCTGGATCTCGCAGGCCGTGCCCATCGCGCGGAACTCGACGCGGTGCAGCGTCATCGGTGCGCCGCGGGGGCCGGTGTTCAGGGTGCGCGCCGCCCCGTGCGCGCGGGGCCGCCCAGGCCGCTGAAGGTCGTGCGCGTCATCCAGTCGACGATCTGATCGTCGTCGTGCTGGCCCTGCGACTTCAGCAGGCCCAGCACCGGGTCGCAGGCGCGCGCGAACAGCGTGAACAGCACCAGCTCGGGCGGCAGCGTGTCGTCGATCGCACCGTCGCGCTGCGCGCGGCCGATCCACTCGCCGAGCTTGTCGCTCAGCTCCATCAGCCGGTCCATGTAGTCGCCGTTGCCCATCAGCGCCGCGGTCAGCTTGGAGTTCTGCGACGGCAGCGTCGGCATCTCGCCGGCCAGCTGCACGCGCAGCGCCCAGCGCACGACCTCGCGCAGCTGCTCCACCGCCGGGACATCGGGCCCGCGCGCGCGCAGGCCGTCGACGTACTCCAGCGCGCGCTGCAGCAGGCGCACCATCGCCGCGCCGGCCAGCTGTTCCTTCGAGCTGAAGTGCTTGTACAGGCTGGCCTTCGCGATGCCGGCCTCGGCGGCGACCTCGTCGACGGTCATCAGGTCGTAGCCCTTGCTGACCAGCAGGCGGTTCACCGCGGCGAGCACGACGTCCTCGCGCATGCGCTGCACCTGCTCCTTGTATGAGGGTCGTTCCATCGGGGGGATTGTAGGCGTGTTCATACCGTCATGTACGCAAATTGAACCAAGTCGGTTGCAGTATGAACCGAATAGTCATACACTGAACTGATCAGTTCACGCACCTCGGTCCCACCGGCCCGACGCACCCACGATGAAGCGCATCGCCGTCATCGGCTCCGGCATCGCCGGCCTCGCCGCCGCCCGAACCCTGCATGCCGGCGGCGCCCGCGTGACGCTGTTCGAGGCCTCCGCGCGATTCGGCGGGCATGCGCACACCGTCGATGTCACGCTCGACAACGTCACGCACGGCGTCGACACCGGCTTCCTGGTCTACAACGAGCGCACCTATCCGCTGCTGACACGGCTGTTCGCCGAGCTCGGCGTCGAGACCGCGCCGTCGGACATGTCGTTCTCCGTGCAGGTGCGCTCGCTCGGCCTCGAATGGAGCGGCTCGTCGGCGGCGACCGTGTTCGCGCAGAAGCGCAACCTGCTGCGGCCGCCCTTCTGGCGCATGCTGGCGGACCTGCTGCGCTTCAACCGCGAGGCCACGGCGCTGGCCGCGCAAGGTGACGTCGACGCACTGGCCCAGCCGGTCGAGGACTTCCTGCGCGAGCGGCGCTACGGCCGCCCCTTCGTCGACTGGTACCTGCTGCCGATGGTCGGCTGCATCTGGTCCTGCCCGCCCGGCCAGATGCTGCGCTTCCCGGTCGCCACGCTGATCCGCTTCTGCCACAACCACGGGCTGCTGCAGCTGGCCGACCGGCCGCCGTGGCGCACCGTGCAAGGCGGCTCGCGCCGCTATGTCGAGCGCATCGTCGCGGCGCTGCCGGATGCACGCGCGCAGATGCCGGTGCTCGCGGTGCAGCGCGGCACGGCCGGCGTGCGCGTGAGCACGGCCGCCGGCGCCGAACGCTTCGACGAGCTGGTGTTCGCCTGCCACGCCGGCCAGGCGCTGCAGCTGCTGGGCGACGATGCCAGCGCCGACGAGCGCCGGCTGCTCGGCGCGATCCGCACGCAGACCAACCTCGCGGTGCTGCACACCGATGTCTCGGTGCTGCCGCGCCGGCGCAGCGCGTGGGCGGCATGGAACCACGATGCGCGACCCGCCGGCGAAGACGGCGGCATCTGCCTGCACTACCTGATCAACCGGCTGCAGCCGCTGCCCTGGCAGCGCCCGGTGATCGTCACGCTGAATCCGCTGCGCGAACCGGCCGGCGTCATCGGACGTTATGCCGTCGCGCACCCGATCTTCGACCAGGCAGCGATCGACGCGCAGCGCGCGCTGCCGCGGCTGCAAGGGCAGCGGCGCAGCTGGTTCTGCGGCGCGTGGACCGGCTACGGCTTCCACGAGGACGGCCTGGCGTCCGGCCTGGCGGTGGCCGATGCGCTGCTGCGCCAGCTGGCGCAGCCGACCAGGGAGGCCGCATGACGGAGACGGCCGCGCCGGGCAAGGCGGTCGCGCTGATCGGCACCGGCCGCGTCTGGCACCGCCGGCTGCGCCCGGTGACGCACGCCTTCGCCTACCCCACCACCTTCCTGATGCTGCCGATGCGCCGCCTGCGCGCGTTGCCCTGCGCCGCGCTGGCCCGCAACCGGCGCGCGGCGCTGTCCTTCCACGATGCCGACCATGGCGATGGCGGCCCCGACGCGCTGGCCTGGTTCGATCGCCTGCTCGCCGAGCACGGGATCGACGACGCCACCGGCGAGGCCTGGCTGCTGACCTACCCGCGCATCTTCGGCCGCGTCTTCAAGCCGGTGAGCTTCTGGTGGGCCGAACGCGCCGACGGCTCGCTGGCGGCGATGCTCGCCGAGGTCAACAACACCTTCGGCGAACGCCACGGCTACCTGCTGCCGGGCGACGCGCTCGAGGCCGGCGGCCAGGCGCAAGCCGCCAAGGTGATGCACGTCTCGCCCTTCTGCGCGCTCGAAGGGCGCTACCGCTTCCACGCCCGCCGCCACCGGTCGGCCGAGGGCGGGCCGACGGCGGTGCAGCTGCAGGTCGACCATGACGACGCGTCCGGCCCGCTGCTGCAGACGCGGCTCGGCGGGCGGCTCGCGCCGCTGGATGCAGCAGCCGTACGGCGTGCCGCCTGGCGCACGCCGTGGGCCGGCCTGCAGGTGCTGGCCCGCATCCACTGGCAGGCGCTGCGCTTGGCGCTGAAGCGCGTGCCCTTCTTCCACCACACGCCGGTTCGCGGACCGGCCGTCACGCGATGAACCCTTCCTGGCTCCTCCCTTCGTTGCGGCGTGCCGCGGCCCGCCCGCCCCTGGCCGCGCGCCTGCTGCTGCCGATGCTCGCGCGGCTGCGCGGCGGCCTGCTCGACCTGACGCTGCCCGACGGCCGCCGCGAATGCTTCGGCAGCGGCGACGGCCCGGTCGCGCGGCTGGTGGTGCATGACTGGCGGGTCTTCGGCCGCGTGCTCGCCGCCGGCGACATCGGCTTCGCCGACGCCTTCATCGCCGGCGAGTGGCAGTCGTCCGAACCCGCCACCCTGCTGCGATTGCTGCTGGCCAACCGCGGTGTGCTCGACGCCGCGATCCACGGCCGCGGACCGGCGAAGCTGCTGCACGGCTTGCGCGCGCTGGCGCAGCGCAACACCCGGCGCGGCAGCGAACGCAACATCCACGCCCACTACGACATCGGCAATGCGTTCTACCGCGAGTGGCTCGACGAGACCATGAGCTACTCGAGCGCCTGGTTCGACGGCGACCTGACGCGCTCGCTGGCCGACGCGCAGCGGCTGAAGATGCGGCGCGCGCTCGCCGAATGCGGCATCGCCCCGGGCGGCCGGCTGCTCGAGATCGGCTGCGGCTGGGGCGCGCTGGCCGAGCTGGCGGCGCGCGAGACGGGCGCCGAGGTCACCGGCATCACGCTGTCGCGCCAGCAGCTGGCCTGGGGCCGCGAGCGCATCGCCGACGCCGGTCTGGCGCAGCGCTGCCGGCTGCAGTACGCCGACTACCGCGACCTGCCAGCGCTGGCGGAAGGCCGGCCCTTCGACGCGGTGATCTCGATCGAGATGTTCGAGGCGGTCGGGGCCGCTTACTGGCGCAGTTACTTCGATGTGCTGCGCCGCAGCCTGAAGCCCGGCGGGCGGGCCTGCATCCAGACGATCACGATGCACGAGGCGCTCTACGACCGCTACGTGCGCTCGACCGACTTCATCCAGCAGACCATTTTCCCCGGCGGCCGGCTGCCGAGCGCGAGCGTCTTCCGAGCCGAGGCCGAGCGGGCCGGCTTCGAGGTCGAGCGCACGCTGCACTTCGGCGCCGACTATGCCGAGACGCTGCGGCGCTGGCGCGAGCGCTTCCTGGCGCGCAGCGCGGTGCTGCCGGCGCTGGGGCTCGACCAGCGCTTCGAGCGCACCTGGCACTACTACCTCGCGACCTGCGAGGCGGCCTTCGCTGTCGGCGACACCGACGTCGTGCAGTTCACGCTGCGCCGCGCATGAAGCGCGCCGCGCTCGCAGTCGCGTGGCCGGTGGGGCTGCTGCTGGCCGCGAGTGCGGCGCTGGCATCGCCCCCGCCGCCGGCGGTGCGCGACGCGCTGCCGCAGGCGCAGCTGCGCGGCGAGGCCACGCTGCGGATCTTCGGCTTCGCGCTCTACGACGCGCGGCTGTGGGCGCTGCCGGCCTTCGATGCCGGCCGCTATGCCGAGCAGCCCTTCGTGCTCGAGCTGCAGTACCGGCGCGCGATCGCGGCCGAAACGATCGCCGAGCGCTCGATCCTCGAGATGCGGCGCCTGCAGGGGGTCGACGAGGCGCGCGCGCTGGCCTGGCGCACCGCCCTGCTGCAGGCGCTGCGCGACGTGCGGCCGGGCGACCGCCTCGGCGCACTGCACCTGCCCGGCCGCCCGGTGCGCTTCTACTTCAACGACCAGCACACCGCCGCCATCGACGACACGGCCTTCGCGCGGCCCTTCTTCGGCATCTGGCTCGCCGAAGCGACGCGGGACACGGCGCTGCGCGACGCGCTGCTCGGCCGCGCCGCGGGCAGGCCATGACGATGACCGTCCACCGCTCGTCGCCTGGCGCGCCGGCGGCCTTCGGCAGCAGCGACGGCCTGCGCTACGGGCTGCTCGGCCTGCCGGTGGCCTTCGTCGCGCTGCCGCTGTACGTGCAGCTGCCCGCCCTCTACGCCGGCGAGCTCGCTGCGCCGGTGGCGCTGGTCGGCCTGGCGCTCGGTGCCACGCGCCTGGTCGACGCCGCGGCCGACCCCTTCATCGGCCGCGCCGCCGACACGCTGTTCGATCGCGACGGCGGCCGCCGCGTGCTGCCGGCACTGGCCGCTGCGGCGGTCCTGCTGGCCGCGGGCGCCGCGGCGCTGTTCTTCCCGCCGCTGCGGGGCGAGGCCGCGGTGGCCTGGCTCGCGCTCGCGCTGCTGCCGACATCGCTCGCCTTCAGCGGCCTGGCGATAGCGCACCAGGCCTGGGGCACGCGGCTCGGGGGCGATGCGCCGCAGCGGGCGCGCATCGTCGCCTGGCGCGAGGGGCTCGGCCTCGTCGGCGTGCTGGCGGCCACCTTGCTGCCGGCGCTGGCCGGGCTGGCGGCGAGCTGGTGCGTGCTGACCGCGACGCTCGCGCTCGGCCTCGCCGCGCTGGCGCGCTCGCCGTTCCCGCGTGCCGCCCCGCGCAGCGCCGGCGCCAGCGCGCCGTCGTGGCGCGCGCCGTGGCGGGACCGCGCGTTTCGCTCGCTGCTCGTGGTGTTCGTCGCCAACGGCATCGCGGCGGCGCTGCCGGCGGCGCTGGTGCTGTTCTTCATCCGCGACCGGCTGCAACTGCCGGCCTGGGAACCGCTGTTCCTGGCCGCGTACTTCGGCTGTGCATTCGCATCGATCCCGTTCTGGCTGGGGCTCGTGCGCCGTCGCGGGCTGATCGCCGCCTGGGGCATCGGCATGCTGCTGGCGGTTGCCGCCTTCTGCGCCACGCCGGCGCTGGGGGCCGGCGCGGGTGTCGCCTTCGTCGCCGTCTGCGTGGCGACCGGCCTGGCGCTGGGCGCCGACCTGGTGGTGCCCGGCGCGCTGCTCGCCGGCTGCGTGCAGCGGGCCGAGCCGCGGGCTGCCGGTGCCTATGCCGGCTGGTGGACGCTGGCAACGAAATTGAACCTGGCGCTGGCCGCCGCCACTGCATTGCCCCTGCTGGGCGCACTGGGCTACGCGCCGGGCACGCGCGACGAGCGTGCGCTCGATGCGCTGGGGGGTGTCTATGCCGGCCTGCCCTGCCTGCTCAAGCTCGGCGCCTTCGCGCTGCTGTGGCGCTGGCGCGATCGATTGGAGGAACGCACGTGAAGTCATCGACGATGTCCCCCCCGCCGGGCTGGCCCGGCCGGCGCCGCGCGCTCGGCGCCGCGCTGTCGGCCGTGCTGGCACCGGGGTTGCTGGCCGGTTGCGCCGGTCCGCAACTGGCCGACCATGCGCAGCAGCGCCCGGTGCTCGACCTGCGCCGCTACTTCGACGGCCCGGTCACCGCGCACGGCATGCTGCTCGACTGGCGGGGCCAAGTGACGCGCCGCTTCGTCGTGCGCATCGACGGCCGGTGGCAGGGCGACGAGGGCCGGCTCGACGAACACTTCGAGTTCGCCGACGGCGAGCGCCAGCGCCGCATCTGGACGCTGCGCCGCGAGGCGGACGGCCGCTACAGCGGCACCGCCGACGACGTGGTCGGCATCGCCCGCGGCGAGCAGGCCGGGCCGGCCTTCCGCTGGACCTACACGCTGCGCATCCCGGTCGACGGCCGCGACTGGGACATCCAGTTCGACGACTGGATGTTCCTGATCGACGAGCGCACGTTGCTGAACAAGGCGACGATGCGCAAGTTCGGCCTGCCGGTGGGCGAGGTCCTGCTGTCCTTCAGCCGGCCATGAGACGCGCATGGCGATGAACCCGCCGATCGAGCAATGGACCGGCCGCGTGGCCTGGCTGGTCGGTGCCTCGTCGGGCATCGGCCGCGCCACGGCCGAACGGCTGCACGCGGCCGGCGCGACGGTGGTGCTGTCGGCCCGCAATGCCGCGGCGCTGCAGGCTTTCGCGGCCCGGCATCCGGGCAGCATCGCGGCGCCGCTGGATGTGACCGATGCCGCCGCGGTCGCGCGGGTCGCCGACGAGCTGCTGCAGCGGCACGGGCGGCTCGACCTCGTCGTCTACTGCGCCGCGCACTACCGCGCGATGGGCGTGGACGACTTCGACCTGGCCGACGCGCTGCAGCACCTGCAGGTGAACTACGCCGGCGCGCTGCATCTGCTGAACGCGGTGCTGCCGGCCTTGCGCGCGGCGGGCTCGGGCCACCTGAGCCTGGTGGCCAGCGTGGCCGGCTACCGCGGGCTTCCGCAGGCGCTGGCCTACGGGCCGACCAAGGCGGCGCTGCAGCACCTGGCCGATACGCTGTACCTGGACCTGCGGCCGCGGGGCATCGGCGTCTCGGTGATCAACCCGGGCTTCGTCGACACGCCGCTGACGGCGCGCAACGGCTTCCGCATGCCGGCGCTGCTGACGCCGGAGGAGGCGGCGCGCCACATCGTCGACGGCTGGCGCCGTGGCCATTTCGAGATCCACTTCCCCGCGCGCTTCACGCTGTGGCTCAAACTGCTGAACCACTTCGGCCATGCCGGCTACTTCCGCGCGGTGCGCTGGGCCACCGGCAGCTGATCTCACAGGCCCCCCGACGATGCCCGCACCCGCCACCGCCGCGCCGCACGTGCAGCGCATCGTGCGCTACTTCGAGACGTTGACGCCGGCGTCGCTGGCCTCGATCGGCGACGTCTACACCGCGGACGCGCATTTCAGCGACCCGTTCAACGACGTGCGCGGGCTCGACGCGGTGCGCCACGTCTACCAGCGCATGTTCGACACGCTGGCCGAGCCGCGCTTCGAGGTCACCGAGGTGCTGGCGGCGGACACGCGCTGCCTGCTGGTCTGGGATTTCCACTTCCGCCGCGCGAACGGCGAGCCCTGGCGCATCCACGGCAGCAGCCTGATGCATCTCGCCGCGGACGGCCGCATCCGCGCGCACCGCGACTACTGGGACGCCGCGTCGCAGGTGTACGAACGCGTGCCGGTGCTCGGCGGGCTGCTGCGGCTGCTGAAGCGCCGCCTGGCCTGAGAAGCTGTGAACGAATCCGACACACCCGCTCAGCCCGCCCAAACGGGGACACTCGTCGTTGCAAATGCTCGCCATGGCTCGAGCCATGGCTGCGCTTTGCGCCTAGATTGGCCCCGCTTGCGCGGCCTGCTCGGGCGCGCCGGATTCATTCACAGCTTCTGAGCCCGCACCGGGGCACAACGCCCGTCAGAAGTGGTGGCTGAAGTTCAGCGCCAGCCCGCCACGCCGCGGCAGCTGCACGCCGCGCACCGCGTGGCGAAGCGCGTGCGTCCATTCAAGCGACAGCGACGTGCCCGCGTAGGCACCGGGCAGGCGGTCGATCGCCAGGCCGAGGCCCAGCTCGTCGAGGCGGCCGCCGTGGTTCCGAATATGGTCCGCCGGTGACCACGTCGGGTGCGCGTCGCGGCGGTCGCCGCGGATCGCACCGTCGACGGTGCGCGACAGCCGCGCGGTGACGGTCAGCGGCGCGGCGATGCGCCAGCCGGCCCAGCCGGCCGCCTGCCAGCGGTCGCCGAGCGCGTAGCCATCGGCGTTGGTGCCGAGGCGCCTGGTGCCGCCGAGCTGCAGGCCGCCGCTGAAGCGCCCCGACTGTCCCAGCCAGGCCACGCCGGGCAGCAGGTCCCAGGTGCCGCTGCCGGTCTGCATCGCGATGTCCATCGCGCCGCCGTCGGCCTGGTGGCTGCGGCGATGGCGCAGGTCGGTCTTGCCGGTCGGCGCGCTGACGCCCAACGTCAGCAGCCAGCGTGACGCCGGCGTCGCGTTCAGCGCCACCGTCGCCAGCAGCGCCGTGTCGCCGACCGCGCCGGATTCATGACGTCCGAAGTGCACGGCCGGATCCGCCGGGGTCGACGACGGCAGCAGCCGCGAGTCCATGCGCATCGTCATGTACTGCGGCATCACCATCAGGCCGAACGCATCGTCGACCGAATAGCCGATGTGAAGCATGTGCATCGTCATGCGCATCGCGACCGGGCGCGTCGCGCAGACGGCGGGTGCGCAGGCTGTCGCGGTCAGCGTGGCGTCGTCGGTCGGCGCGGTGCCGCGCCGCGGCGCGCCGCCGTCGCGCTGCAGGCCGATGCGATAGCCCAGCATGATGCTGCCGGCGGGGCCGGGTGCATGCACCGTCAGGCCGGCCGGCACGACGGCGCCGTGGCCGCCACCCCCGGCGTGGCCCTCGTGCCCGGCGCGTGCGGCGTGGGCGGCCGCCGGCGACGCCTGCGCGCGGGCGCTCGCCGCCGCGTCGTCGAAGCTGATGCCGAGGCCGGCATGCGCGGTGGTGTAGCGGTGGGCCGCGCCGCCGTCGAGCACGCCGGCCTGGCGGGTGCGCTCGGCACCGAGCTCCAAGGTCAGGTCGCGGCCGATCGGCATCGACAGCCCGAGGCCGATCGTCGTCGCGCGGAAGGCGGCCAAGCGCGGGTCGCTCGAGAAGTGCGCCGGCAGCTGTGCCGGGTCGAAGCTGCGCACGACCGGCTGGCCGTCGGGGCCGATGCTGACCTGGCGATACGCCTGCGCGGACACCAGGTAGGGCGTGTAGAAGGCCGCCGCGCCCTGCGTGTAGCGCTTGAGCCGCGCGCTCGCCAGCGCGCCGCGGGCGAGCTGCGGCAGCGGCTGGAACCATTCGGCTTCGAGCCGGCGTGCGCGCAGGCCCCAGTCGTCGCGGTAGTGGCCGGCGCCCAGGTGCAGTGCCGCGTCGAGGCGCGGCACGTGCAGGATCAGCTTGCCGTCGAGACTGGTCTGCCGGCGCGTATCGGGCCGCTGCTCGAGCAGCGCCTGCAGGTTGCCGGGCACCGGATCGCTGCCGGCGGCGGCGAGGCCGGGCGCGAAGATCACGCTGGTCGCGCGGTAGGGGTCGGACAGGGACCCGCGCTGCCGCGTGTGCGTCGCGCGTCCTTCCATTACCGCGCCGCGGCCGAGCACCTGGAACAGGCCGGCGCTCAACGACGCCTCGTCGCGCCGGCCCTGCAGCACGGCATGGCCGCCGCGGTTCGCGAGGCGGCCCGCCTGCAGCGTCTTCGTGAGGTAGGGCGCGGCGTCGTGGTCCAGCGTCGCGGCGATCTCGCTGCGGGTGCGGCTGGCGCCGAGCGTGAGCGTCGTCAGCGCATCGTTGAGGTCGACGCGGCGCTCGGCGTTGACGAAGCGCGAGCGGAAGTCGCGTTCGTCCGACAGGCCGCCGCCCCAGCTCCAGCTGCCGCCGCCGAGGCCCGAGGCGCCCTCCTCCAGGCGGTGCGACCAACGCGCATCCAGCTGCTGGCGGGTCTCGGGCGACGCGCTGGCCAGCGTGTGCACCACCTGGTCGTCGCGGACGAGGCGGCCGCTGGCGGGGTCGACCGTCACCGGCCGGCGGGCGCGGTCGAGCAGCACCGAGCCGGTCAACATCGGCGAGGCGCCGACCACCAGCAACGCGCCGCCGGCGCCCGTGCCGAGGATCGGGCGGTTGCCCGCGGCCGAGCGCGGCGCGGCGGCGATCGGCGTCGCGCCGGACCAGGTGTCCTGGCTCAGCGTGATGCTCAGGCCGTCGCCGTCGGGCAGGCGCCGGCTGGCCTTGAAGACCAGGCTGACGGCGCCGAGCGGGCGGGCCGTGTTCGGCGCGTCGGCGACCGGCCGCGGCGCATCCCGGTAACGGCTGAACTGCACGGCCACGCTCGGCGTCTCGGCCGACTGCGCGTGCGCGCTGCCGGCCAGCCCGGGCAGCAGCAGCGCCGCGGCGGTCAGGACCTCCAGCGCGCCGCCGGTGCGCTCAATAGCAGCCACACGCCGCGCCTTCGGCCGCCCGCGCGGCCGGGGCCGCCTGGCGGCTGTTCTCGACATGGGCGCGCCAGGCGCTGCGCATCGGCTGCGGGTCCGAGGCCATCTGCGGCTTCATCAGCACGCCGCGGTCCCAGGGCTCGACGGTGGCGCAGCCGCCCAGCGCTGCGCACAGCAGGGCCGCGGCGAGCAGCGTCGGACGTTGCGGACTCACCGGGACCCCTTCGGGCTGCGCCCTGCGGAGTTCGCCCTTCGGGCGGCCGCGCGGGCTCATCGGTCCTGGTACTGGTAGACGACGCCATCGGTGCCGGTGTGCTGCGTGCCGGTGACGTCCAGGCAGTGCGCGTTCACCGCGAAGGTCACGACGCCGGGCCCGGCCTTGTTGATCAGCACCTGGTACAGCCCGTTGCCGCCGCGCGTGCGCGTGGCCGGGCTGAAGGCCACGTCGCCGCCGACGGGATCGGTGGTGTTGGTGGCAACAGGGCCCTTGATCACCTGCGCGCTGACTGCCGGCGCGTTCGAGGTGGTGGTGCGCAGTTCGAGGAACAGGTGGTCGGTGTCGTTGCCGCCTTCGCCGGAGCAGATGACGCCGAAGTAGTGGGTGGCGGCGGCGGCGTCGCCGAGCGTGAAGACGAAGCTGTGGGCGCCGGCGGCGGTCGTGAGGGCCGCGGTCGACACGGCCAGCGCGGCGCGGCGCAGTGCGCGGGGCATCGGGGAGTTCATCGTCGGGGCCTCGCGTTCAGTTCAGGTAGCCGTCGAGCTTCAGGTTGGCGTCGACGTCCTCGGCCGATGGCGACACCGTGAAGGTGTAGCCCGCGCCGCAGCTGGCCGGCAGCGGGTTCTTCGCCAGGTCGCGGTTGAAGGTCAGCGAGGCCGGCGAGCCGATGCCGTCGACGTTCGGATCGGCGTACTTCGCGGTCAGCGCGGGGATCCACAGGTTGCGCAGGCCGTTGCGCTGGCAGATGTCGGCGATCGCCACCCGCACCACCAGCTTGCTGGCGCAGGAGTCGGCCGGGAAGGTGATGCCGGCGGTGCGGAACGGCACCAGGCCGTGCAGGCTCGGGTCCAGCGAACCTTCGCTGCCTTCGAAGCCGATGACCTGGCCGGCGGCGTTGAGCTTCTCCCGCTGCCGGCTGAAGATGTCCTTGCTCTGGATGAGCTGCGCGATGTTGGCGAAGCTGGTGAGCGAGACCACCGCCGGGTTGCCCGAGACGGTGCCGGTGGTGCTGTAGACCGGCCGCACCGTCGGGAACAGCACGCTCTGCGCGATCACCGGCAGCCTGGTGCCGTCGGCCGCGGTGCAGCCGTGGCCGATGACGATGTGGTTGTAGGTGGTCTGGCCTTCGGCGGCCTGGACCTGGATGGTGGTGTGCGCCAGCAGCGGCGTCGCAAGGCTCGCGCAGGCCAGCGCGGCCGCGAGGCGGAGAACGGGGTTCATCGGAAATTCCTGATGTCTGAGCGTGAGTGCCCGCGAACGGGCCGCTCGGTGCAAGGCCGGCCGTGCGCGGGGCGCAGGCTGCGGCGTCGTCGGGACGATCAGGCGGACAGGGGTGGCGCGTGCAGGCGCGCGACGAGCCAGCGCTGGTGCGCGTCGATCGGGGCCGGCGCGGGCGGGGCGATACGTTCGGTGCGCGCCGCGCCCGGCGCATGCAGCGCGACGGCCGACGCATCCACCGGCGCCGGGCCGGCCACCAGCGCGCCGAGCGCGCAGGCGTCCGATGCGCCGTGGGCGGCGGCCGGTGCGGAATCATGGTCGCCGAGCGCCACCGTGCGCACGCCGTACACCGAACACACGCTGGCCATCGACACGTCCTGCCGGCTGGCGGCCAGGCTGGCCAGCATCGGCACCGCCGCCTTCAGGACCAGCACCCCGACCAGCAGCATCAGCCACGCGGCAGCGGCGGGCGATGTGCGGGCGGACGGTCGGTGCATGGCGGGCGGGATCTTACCGGGCGCGAGGCCCGATCACTGCACCATGGCCGGCGCCAGGTAACGCTGCACGAAGCCGGCCAGCCCGCCGACATCGGGAATCTGCACGTCGCGGCGACCCTTCTCGGCGAAGGCGATCAGGCCTTCGCGGGCCAGGCGCGACAGCGCGCGGCTGACGGATTCGAGCGTCATGCCCAGGAAGTTGCCGATCTCGGCACGCGTCATGCGCAGCGTGATCTGGTCGGTGCGCATGCCGCGCTGCTCCAGCGCTTCGGCCCAGTGGCGCAGGAATTCGGCGACACGCGCGTCGGCCGGCAGCGTGCAGACCGACATCATCGAGTCGCGGTCACCGGCGATCTCGCGGCTCATCGCACCGTGAAGCAGCGCCAGCAGCGCCGGGCGCGTGGCGCAGGCGGCCAGCAGCGCGTCGTAGCGGATGACCCAGACTTCGCCGGTGTCCAGCGCGATCGCGTCGCAGCCGTAGCAGCCGGTGGCGATGCCGTCGAAACCCAGCCAGTCGCCGCGGAACTTCAGGCCCACCACCTGCTCGCGGCCGTCGGCGGCCAGATTGACGACCTTGGCGACGCCGGAATTCAGCACGTACAGCGCGCCGAAGTCGGTGCCGGCCTGGCAGATGCGGTCGCCGGCGCGCACGATGCGGCGCTGCGGCTGCAGGGCTTCGTTCAGGGTCTCCAGCATCGCGGCGATCGGCACGGCGTCGAAGCGCTCGCGGCGCGGGGCCGGGGCCCGCTCGTCACGGCCCATCGCCTGCAGGGCGGCCTGGCTGATCACGGCCTGGTGGCGGGTGGTGACGGCGGTGGCGGTGTTCAGCATGTCGGGCTCCTGGGGACTCTGTCGGGGTGGAACGGGGTCGTTCGTCGATGGAGTCACTGTAGGAAGCGGCGGGCAACGGCCGATCAATGCCCGATGTCGCTCGGAAACGCTGTGTGAACACACGGTATCGTCAACGTAACAGCACGCGGCAGGCGGCTGCTTGCGCCACGTCAAGCGCGCCCATCGGGTCGCCCCCTAGCCTTGCGTTCCATGAGCATTCGCAACCTCGAACCCCTGTTCGCGCCCGCCTCGGTGGCCCTGATCGGTGCCACCGACCGCCCCGGCAGCGTCGGCGCCACCGTCTGGCGCAACCTGCGCGAAGGCGGCCTGCGCGGCCCGCTGTGGCCGGTCAACCCGTCGCGGCGGGAATTGGACGGCGTGCCGGTGTTTCCGTCGGTCGAGGCGCTGCCGCAGGCCCCGGCGCTGGCGGTGGTCTGCACGCCGCCGGCCACCGTGCCGGGCGTGATCGCCGAGCTGGCGCGGCGCGGCACCCGCGCGGCGATCGTGATGACCGCCGGGCTCGACGCGACCCAGAAGCAGGCGATGCTCGACGCGGCGCGGCCGGCGCTGCTGCGGGTGCTGGGCCCGAACGGGCTCGGGCTGCTGGCGCCGCATGCCGGCCTGAACGCCAGCTTCGCCCATGCCGGCGCGCTGCCGGGCGAACTGGCCTTCGTGTCGCAGTCCGGCGCGCTGGTCACCGCGGTGCTTGACTGGACGCGCTCGCGCGGCATCGGCCTGTCCTGCATGGTGTCGCTGGGCGAGCAGGCCGACGTCGACGTCGGCGACCTGCTCGACTACCTGGCCAGCGACGGGCGCACCCGCGCCATCCTGCTGTACGTGGAATCGATCGCCGATGCGCGCAAGTTCATGTCGGCCGCGCGCTCGGCGGCACGCAACAAGCCGGTCATCGTCGTCAAGGCCGGCCGCTCCAGCGACGGCGCGGCCGCCGCGGCCTCGCACACCGGTGCGCTGGCCGGTGCCGACGCGGTGATCGACGCGGCGATCCGCCGCGCCGGCCTGCTGCGCGTGGACACGCTGGCCGAGCTGTTCACCGCCGCCGAGACGCTGGCCCGCTTCCGCGACAACCGCGACGAGGCGCTGACCATCGTCACCAATGGCGGCGGCGCCGGCGTGATGGCGGCCGACGCCGCCGGCAGTGCCGGCATCCCGCTGGCGCCGCTGGGCGACGCGGTGCGGGCGCGGCTGGACGCCGTGCTGCCGGCCAACTGGTCGCGCCGCAACCCGGTCGACCTGATCGGCGACGCCCCGGTCGAGCGCTACACCGCGGCGCTGCAGGCGCTGACCGACGAACCCGCCGCCGGCGCGCTGCTCTTCGTGCACGCGCCCACGGCCATCGTGCCCAGCGACGCGATCGCCCGCGCCTGCGTGCCCATCGTGCGCGCGGCGCCGCAGCGGGTGATGGCCTGCTGGCTCGGCGACGGCGCGGTGGCCGACGCGCGCCGGCAGTTCGAAGCCGCCGGCATCGCCGACTACGCGACGCCCGAGGACGCCGTGCGCGCCTTCGGCCTGCTGCGCACCTGGCGACGCAACCAGGCCCTGCTGACGGAAGCGCCGCCTGCGCTGCCGGAAGGGCCGGCGCCGGACGTCGCCGCCGCCCGCGCGGTGATCGCCGCCGCGGTCGCCGACGGCCGCACGCTGCTGGCCGAGCACGAGGCCAAGGCGGTGCTGGCGGCCTTCGGCATCCCGGTGCTGCCCACGCGCGCGCTGGGCCCGGACGTCGACGCTTTGGTCGACGCGGCCGGCGCCATCGGTTATCCGGTGGTGCTGAAGATCCGCTCGCGCGACATCAGCCACAAGTCCGACGTCGGCGGCGTGGCGCTGGACATCGGCGATGCGGACGCGCTGCGCCGCGCCGCCGCGCGCATGCAGGCCGCGGTGCAGAAGGCGCAGCCGCAGGCGCGCATCGACGGCTTCACGCTGCAGCCGATGCTGCGCCGGCCGCGCGCGCACGAGCTGATCTGCGGCGCCTCGGTCGACCCGGTGTTCGGCCCGGTGCTGCTGTTCGGCGCCGGCGGCACCGCGGTGGAGGTGCTGGCCGACAGCGCGCTCGCGCTGCCGCCGCTGAACCGGCCCCTGGCGCGCGCACTGATGGAGCGCACCCGCATCGCGCGGCTGCTGGCCGGCTGGCGCGACCGCCCGGCCGCCGCGCGCGACGCGGTGGCCGACGTGATGGTGGCGCTGTCGCAGCTCGTCGCCGAGCTCGACACCGTGGCCGAGCTCGACATCAACCCGCTGATCGCCGACGAGCACGGCGTGGTCGCGCTCGATGCGCGCATCCGCATCGATGCCAGGGCGCCGGCCGGCCGCGCGCACTTCGCGATCCTGCCCTACCCGGGCGAGCTGGCCGAGCAGGTGGTCTGGCAGGGACGGCGCGTGCGCCTGCGCCCGGTGCGGCCCGAGGACGAGGCGCGCCACCGCGAGTTCCTGGCCACGCTGGCGCCGGAGGACCTGCGGCTGCGCTTCTTCAGCAGCCGCCGCGAGCTGCCGCGCAGCGAGCTCGCACGGCTGGTGCAGATCGACTACGCGCGCGAGATCGCCTTCGTCGCCGAAGACCTCGACGGCGGCGCCGCCGAGCCGCTGCTGGGCATCGCGCACGCGGTGTGCGACCCGGACAACGTCGAGGCCGAGTTCGCGCTGATCGTGCGATCGGACCTGCAGCGCCGGGGGCTCGGCCGGCTGCTGCTGGACAAGCTGCGGCGCACGCTGTGCGCGCGTGGCACGCAGCGGCTGGTCGGGCACGTGCTGCGCGAGAACCGCAACATGTGCTCGCTGGCGCTGGCTTGCGGCCTGTCGGCCGAGACGCCGGACCCCGCCCAGCCCCGCGACGCTTCGCTGCGTTTCGTCGGCGCGCTGCAGGGCTGATCGGTCGCGGGCGTGGCCCTCGGCGCACCCGCGCCGCGCCCATCCGGCGCACCCGTGGAGCGCCCATCCGGCGCACCCGCGGAGCGCCATCCGGCGCACTGCGCCGAGCCAATCCGATGCCCGGGCGCCGAGCAGGCACCGGCCTTGCCCGGAGGCCATCGTCCTCGACGAAAGGAGCGACACCATGGCCCACGAACTCCACGACACCTGCATAGAAGCCTGCGATTCCTGCGCGTCCGCCTGCAACCACTGCGCGGCCGCCTGCCTGGCCGAACCCGACGTGCAGGCGATGGCCCGCTGCATCCGCCTGGACCTGGACTGCGCGGCGATGTGCCAGCTGGCCGCTGCCGCGATGCAGCGCGGCAGCGAGCTCGCGCCGCAGATCTGCGGCTGGTGCGCCGAGCTGTGCGATGCCTGCGGCACCGAGTGCATGAAGCACGCGCACGAGCACTGCCAGCGCTGCGCCACGGCCTGCAAGGCCTGCGCCGACGAATGCCGGCGCATGCCGCAGATGGCTCCCGCCGACGTGCCTGCGCGGGTCGGCGGCGACCTCAGCCGCGCTGCGCACTGACGCTACCGCGTCGGTCACGCGTCCGCAGCAGGGCCAGCGCAAGCACGCCGCTGGCCAGCAGCACCCCGTCCTGCGGAACGGCGAGCAGGAAGGCCGCACTGCCGCCGATCAAAGACCACGCGACCGGCACGACCAGCACCCACCACGGCACCGCGCCGATGGTGAGCAGCAGCAGGCCGAAGGTGAAGAGCGTCAGCGGGCACGGGGTGATGCCGAACATCGGCAGCGCGGGATAGGCATGCCCGGTCCACAACCCGATCAGCGGATACAGCACGAGCGCGTAGACGACCAGCGCAACGCCGACCCAGGCGGTGGGCGTCGACGGCCTGGCGAACCGGAGGCGGTCATGCACGACCGCAGCCTGCACGAAGAGCACGGCCTGCAGCATGAACAGGGCCGCGAACAGCAGGGCCGCGCGGTTGATCGACGAGAAGTACAGCCCGTGGTAGACCAGGCCCGTCCAGCCCCACAGGAGGGCCAGGACCCCGCCCACGGCGCGGTTCGCGTGCCTGCCGCCGCGGGCCAGCGCGGCGAGCGCCACCAGGCCCAGCAGGTAGGCCAGGGCCTGCACCGGCCACACGGCGGTGTTGTAGCTGGCGAAGACGTCGAAGAACTGCGCCCGGGTGAAGGGCAGCATGGCGGGCTCCTCGTCGAGCGTGCCCGCGCAGGCTAGCGCCGCCGCGGGTCGAGCGCTTGATGGCGCGCAACGCGCCGACCGACAGGCCCCGGCGCCGCCGCGCCGCCGTCACTCGAAGGTGATGACCCGGTTCAGCCGCGCGATCACCTCGTCCGGCACCTGCTTGCTGCACATGATGTGGCGGCGCTCGCCCCGGGGCACGTCGGCGAAGCGGATCAGGTGGAACTCGCGCGCGCTCAGGCCGGCTTCCTCGACGAGGTAGGCGGCCTCCTCCTCGGCGACGAACATGAAGTCGGCGCGGTTGAAGCGCACCATCTCGACCATCGCCGAGTTCTCGCTCGTCGTGTAGATGATCGTCGGCTTCAGCCGCGCCAGCAGAGCGTCGATCGTGGGCCCGTACGAGTAGTTGTCCTTGGCGAGCACGCGCAGGCCCTTCATCGCCAGCACGTCTTCCAGCCGTGAGCCCTCGCGCACGGCCTTGAAGTCGCGGCTGGCCAGCGCCACGGTGGGCAGGTCGCGGTAGATGGCCTTCGTGAACTTCGCGTACTGCTCGCGTTCGGCGTTGCGGAACCAGCCGATGCCGCATTCCGGGCCGGCGTCGCGGCGGATGCTCATCAGCTGGCGGTTGGTCGGCACCTTGGCCCACTGGACGGCGATGCCCGCGGCCTTGAAGGCCGCCGCGGCCGGAGACCCGGTGAGGCCCGAGGCCGAGCCGTCCGCCGCCGGCACCAGGTAGGGCGGCCGGTCGTTGTAGTACAGCGTGATCGTCGGCAGCGTCTCCTGCGCCGGCGTCACGCCCGCGCCGCACAGGCACAGCAGCATCCCGAACAGACCCGCTGCCCCGTGGCGCCGCGTCTTCATGGTCCGACCTCGCTGCATGACGTCGACCCGTCACCGGCCGATTTCAGCGCTTGGCGGCCCGGCTGTAAAGAATGAAATTGCTATTTCTCAAAGTGACGCATATATTTCATGCATGTGGGCCGTGCTCTTCCTCACCCTGCCGACGCAGCCGAACGCGGTGCGGCTGCGCGTCTGGCGCGGCCTGAAGGCCGTCGGCAGCGCCGCGCTGCGGGATGGCGCCTACCTGCTGCCGCAGGCGCAGGCCGCGCTGTTCGAGCCGCTGGCCGACGAGGTGCGCGAGCACGGCGGCAGCGCGACGCTGATGGATCTGGCGCCACGAGGCGAGACGCAGCGCATCGAGATCGAGGCGCTGTTCAGCCGCCGCGACGCGTATGCCCAGTGGCGCAGCGAGGCCGATCAGTTCGCCGCGCAGCTCGAGACGCTGGACGAGACAGACGCGCGCCGCCGCCTGCGCACCTGCGCCGACGCCCTGGCCGCGCTGCAGCGCATCGACTACTACCCGGGCGCTGCCGGCGAGCAGGCCGAGGCGCACCTCGCCGCGCTGCGCCGGGCGCTCGATGGGCGCTTCTCGAAGGGCGAGCCGCTGGCGCAGGCCGCGCAGGGCCTCGTGCGGCTGGACGTGCGCAAGCACCAGGGCCGGCGCTGGGCCACGCGCGCGCGGCCGTGGGTCGACCGCCTGGCTTGCGCGTGGCTGATCCGCCGCTTCATCGATGCCGAGCCCACGTTCGTCTGGCTCGACGACCCGGCCCGCGCGCCGCGCGGCGTGCTGGGCTTCGACTACGACGGCGCCCGCTTCACCCACGTCGGCGCGCTGGTCAGCTTCGAGGTGCTGGCCGCCAGCTTCGGGCTGGACGGGGATGCGAAGCTGCAGCGCATCGCCCAGGCGGTGCACTACCTCGATGTCGGCGGCATCCCGGTGCCCGAAGCGCCCGGCCTGGAGGCCGTGCTCGCCGGCCTGCGCGCCGTGCATGCCGACGACGACCAGCTGGCCGCCGCCGCCGGCGCGGTCTTCGATGCCCTCTACGCCGCCCCCGGCGCTTCAACGATGCCTAACCCATGATGTCAGCGACCAATCCAGCCGCCGCGCCGCCGGGCACCGACGCCCCCGCGCTGCAGCCGCCCGCGCCGGTAAGCTTCGCCGAGGCCTTGCGCTTCTGGCTCAAGCTCGGCTTCATCAGCTTCGGCGGCCCGGCCGGGCAGATCGCGATCATGCACGGCGAGCTCGTCGAGCGCCGGCGCTGGATCAGCGAGAACCGCTTCCTGCACGCGCTGAACTACTGCATGGTGCTGCCGGGCCCCGAGGCCCAGCAGCTGGCCACCTACATCGGCTGGCTGATGCACCGCACCTGGGGCGGCATCGTCGCCGGCGCGCTGTTCGTGCTGCCCTCGCTGTTCATCCTGATCGCGCTGAGCTGGATCTACCTGCGCTTCGGCGACGTGCCGGTGGTCGCCGGCGTGTTCTACGGCATCAAGCCGGCGGTGACCGCGCTGGTGCTGCATGCGGCGCACCGCATCGGCACGCGGGCGCTGAAGAACCGGTGGATGTGGGGCATCGCGGCGGCGGCCTTCGTCGCCATCTTCGCCTTCGACGCGCCCTTCCCGGCCATCGTCGTCGCCGCGGCGCTGATCGGCCACGTCGGCGCGAAGCGCTGGCCGTCGGTGTTCGCGCTCGGCGGCGGCCATGGCGGCGCGCAGGCCGGCTATGGCCCGGCGCTGATCGACGACCACACGCCCACGCCACCGCATGCGCGCTTCTCCCGCCGGCGGCTGGCGCGTGTGCTCGGCATCGGCCTCGCGCTGTGGGCCGGGGCGATGGCGGCACTGGTCGCCGCACAAGGCTGGCAGGCAACGCTGACGCAGATGGGCTGGTTCTTCACCAAGGCCGCGCTGCTGACCTTCGGGGGCGCCTACGCGGTGCTGCCCTACGTCTACCAGGGCGCGGTCGAGCAGCACCAGTGGCTCAGCGGCCCGCAGATGATCGACGGCCTCGCGCTCGGCGAGACGACCCCCGGCCCGTTGATCATGGTGGTGGCCTTCGTCGGCTTCGTCGGCGGCTGGCTTCGCCAAGTGGCCGGGCCCGATGCGCTGTTCGCCGGCGGTGCGCTGGCGGCCAGCGTCGTCACCTTCTTCACCTTCCTGCCCTCCTTCGTCTTCATCCTCGCCGGCGGCCCGGCGGTGGAGGCGACGCACGGCCGGCTCGGCTTCACCGCACCGCTGTCGGCGATCACCGCCGCGGTGGTCGGCGTGATCCTGAACCTGGCGCTGTTCTTCGCCTGGCACGTCTGGTGGCCGAAGGGCTTCGCCGCCGGCTTCGACGTCGCCGCCGCGGCGATCACCGTGGCCGCCGCGGTCGCGCTGTTCCGATTCAAGCTCGGCGTGCTGCCGCTGCTGGCCGGCAGCGCGGTGGCCGGGCTGGCCGTCACTTTCCTGCGCTGAAGGAGCGTCACCATGCACACTGCCCGCCCCTACGATCCCCTGGCCGACGAGCGCAACGCGCTGATGGCCCCGGCCTTCGCACTGGCGCTGGCCGCCAGCTTCGGCAGCGTCGATCGCTTCCGCGAGGCCTGCGTCGCCTTCGGTGCCGCGCCCGGCGCGGGTCGGCTGCTGCTGGAGTTCCGCGCCGACGCCGCGCGGCTGGCGCTGCGCTGGTCGGGCGACGGCACGCCGGCCGGTGCGGAGATCGCCGTCATCGAGCGCACGAAGGCGCCCGACTGGGCCGCGTCCTATGAACGCTATCAGCAGGCGGTGCACGAGGCGAGCGATGGCGCCGGCTGCGACGCCAGCGAGCTGTCGGACAACGGCGCGCAGGCGGCCGTGCTCGACGTGCGGCGTGCCGGCGTCTTCGAGCAGGCCGGCAGCATGCTGCCCGGCGCGCGCTGGTGCGATCCGGCGCGCGTCGACGACTGGGCCGGTGAGCTGCCCGCGGGGCGGCCGGTGGTCGTCTACTGCATCTACGGCCACGAGGTCGGCCGCTCGACCGCGCTGCGGCTGCGCGCGGCGGGCGTGGACGCGCGTTACCTGGTCGGCGGCATCGATGGCTGGACGAGCGCCGGCCGGCCGGTGGTGGCCAAGGCGGCGGGAGCGGCGTCATGAGCGCCCGCCCGGCCGTTCCGAAGGGGGCTCGCACCGCAGTGCGCAGCACGGAGGTTACCCAGTGACCGCCACCCAGGCGCCACGGCGCATCGCGCTGCTGTACCCCGGCGACCGCGCGATGCGCGACCGCGCCGATCCGGCCGAGAGCCGCTTCGCTGCGCTGTTCGACGCGCTGGCCGCCGCCGGCATCGCCGCCGAGCCGGCGGTGTGGCACGAGGACTTCGCCGACGAGGTGGCGGCGCAGCTGGCGCGGGTGCAGGTCGTGCAGGTGTGGTGCAACCCGATCGAAGGCGGCCGCCGCCGCGATGCGCTGGACGCGCTGCTGCGCCGCGTCGCCGCCGCCGGCGTGCACGTCAGCGCGCATCCGGACACCATCCTCGCGCTCGGCACCAAGGACGTGCTGCTCGCCACCCGTGACCTGCCCTTCGGCAGCGACGTGCACCGCATCGGCAGCCTCGCGCAGCTGGAGGCCGAGTTGCCTGCGCGGCTGGCCGCAGGCCCGCGCGTGCTGAAGCAGCACCGCGGCCACAGCGGCATCGGCGTCTGGCGCATCGAACGCAGCGGCGACGAGCGCCTGCGCGTGCGCCCCGCGCAGCGCGGCAGCGAAGAGGCGCTGATGGACTGGTCCGCGCTGCGCCAGCTGCTGGCCGCGTACTTCGAGCCCCAGCACGGCGGCCATCTGATCGACCAGGCCTGGCAGCCTCGCATCGCCGACGGCATGCTGCGCGCCTACCTGGTCGAGGACCGCGTCGCCGGCTTCGGCCACCAGGCGGTCAACGCGCTGCACCCGAGCGAGCCGCTGCCGGGCCCGCGGCTGTACCACGGCCCCGACGAGCCCGCGTTCCAGTCATTGCGGCAGCGCCTCGAAGGCGGCTGGATCGATCAGCTGCGCGAAGCGGCCGGCCTGGCCGCCGACCGCCTGCCGCTGCTGTGGGACTGCGACTTCTTCTTCGGCGAACCCGCTTCCGATGGCGGCGAGCGCTTCGTGCTGTGCGAGATCAACGTCAGCAGCGTCTCGCCGTTCCCGCCCTCGGCGATTCCGCCGCTGGTGGCGGCGATGCGGGCGCGGCTGCCGGGCTGAGGGCCACCGGGGGCCCATCGGCCTGTCGGCCTGACGCCGCGGTGCTCCAATGACGGCGCACCGCGCCCGTCGGGCGCGACAGGGGACCCCAAGCGATGAACGAGCGCCGCACCCACGTCTACAAGACCGCCCAGGGCCTGCCGATCGAGGCGGATGTGCTCGGAGCCGAACCGGACCGGCTCAAGCCCTGCGTGCTGTGGATTCATGGCGGCGGGCTGATCTTCGGCTCGCGCACGATCTCGCCGCGGCCCTCGTTCGCGCGCCTGCTGCTCCAGCGGGGCTTCGTCATCGTCTCGATCGACCATCGGCTCGCGCCCGAGACGAAGCTGTCCGCCATCGTCGACGACGTCGCCGAGGCCTGGCGGTGGCTGCACGAGGCCGGCCCGACGCACTGCGGCGCGGATCCGAGCCGCGCCTGCGCGGCCGGCGCGTCCGCCGGGGCCTACCTGGCGCTGCTGGCCGGGCATCGGTTCACGCCACGCCCGCGCGCGATCGCGTCGTTCTGGGGCTACGGGGACATCACCGCCCCGTGGGAGGCCGAGCCGAGCGCGCACTACCGCACCGCACCGCTCGTCGAACGGGCCGACGCGCTGGCATCGCTGGCCCTGACGCCGGTGCCGACGGCCGAGGGCGCCGATCGATCGCGCTTCTACCTGTACTGCCGCCAGCAGGGGCTGTGGCTGCCGGAAGTGACCGGCCACGCGTGGCCCGAGCAGGCCGCCTGGTTCGAACCGTACTGCCCGTTGCGGAACATCGATGCCGGATTTCCGCCGACGGTGCTGGTGCATGGACGCGCCGACACCGACGTGCCGGCGTCGGAATCGGACGCACTCGCGAACCGCTTCCGGGAGCAGGGGGTCGCGCACCAGCTGCACGCGTTGCCGGGCGTGGGCCACGGCTTCGCCGGCGCCACGCCGGAAGAGGTCGAGTCGGTGGAGTCCGCGGTGGTCGATTTCCTGTGGGCGCAGGCCTGCGCCTGATCACTCCGCCGGATCGCGCACCAGCAGCACCGGCACCGGCGTCCCGCGCAGCACCAGCTCGGCGTCGCTGCCCAGCGCCAGGCGGCGCAGGCCGCGGCGGCCGTGCGTGCCCATCACGATCAGGTCGGCCTGGCTCTTGACGGCCTCCTGCACGATGACGTCGCAGACCCGCTCGCCGGGGTCGCGCCGCACGATGCCGTCGGCCTGCACGCCGGCGGCACGCGCCTCGGCGATGGCGTCGGCCACCAGCTGCTCGGCGCTGGCCTGCCAGCCGGCCAGCAGCTCCTCGGGCGGCAGCGTGCCGGACACGTCGCCGTAGACCATCGGCACGTCGACGATGTTCAGCAGGTGCAGCGCCGTGCCGAGCCGCTTCGCGAGCTTCAGCGCTTCGTCGAAGCCGCGGCGCGAGGTGCTGCTGCCGTCGATGGGCACGAGGATGCGTTCGTACATGGCTGTGGCGGGATGGTGAAGAATGGCGGAACGGTAGACGGAAGGAGCCGCGCATGCAACTCGTGTGTCCCGACTGTGGAACGAAGAACCGGGTGCCCGGCGAACGCCTGCACGACGACCCGCGCTGCGGCCGCTGCAGCGCCGCGCTGATGCCGGCGGCGCCGGTGACCTTGACGGACGCGTCCTTTGGGCCCTATGTCGACGGCACCGAGCTGCCGGTGCTGGTCGACTTCTGGGCCGACTGGTGCGGCCCCTGCAAGATGATGGCGCCGCATTTCGCGGCCGCCGCGCAGCAGCTGCCCGACGTGCGTTTCGCCAAGCTCGATACCGACGCCGCGCCGGCGACGAGCGCGCAATACGGCATCCGCAGCATTCCGACGCTGGCGCTGTTCCGCGGCGGGCGCGAGATCGCGCGCCAGAGCGGCGCGATGGCCGCCGGCCAGCTCGTCGCCTGGGTGCGCTCGGCGCTGCGCTGAGGGCGCGCGGCGCGGGCGGCCTCCCGCGGCGCTGACCGGCTCGGGTTCGTCTAGGGCGCGCACGCGGGCTTCGAGCAGATCCAGGTCAGGGCCTTGGCGTCGAGCGCGTTGACCACGCCGTCGGCATTGAGGTCCGCCTTCTCCAGCGTGGCGTCGTCGATTTCCTTGCCGATCAGCGCCATCAGCAGCGACAGGTCGGTGGAGTCGACGCGGCCGTCGCCGTTGAGGTCGCCGTAGTCGCCGACGCGGATCGTCACCGTCGCCTCCTCGCTGTCGACGACGCCGTCGGACGCCTTGTAGGTGAAGCCGATCTGGCCGCTGAAGCCGGCCGCCGGGAGGTAGACGAACGAACCGTCGTTCGAGCGCGGCCAGGTCAGCGTGCCCTGCGCCGGGCCGATCCACAGGCGCGCCCGCACGGCGTTGTTGACCGTGTCCGCCGGGAACGGGCGGGCGTCGTTGGCGAGCACGCCGCCTACCGGCACCTTCAGCGGTGCGCCGGGGCGGGCACTGTAGAAGTCGCCCAGCGCCAGCGCCGGCGATGCGGTGCGCCGATGGTCCAGCTCGTCGAGCAGCCCCTGCACGGCCGCGTGCAGCTCGGCGAAGTCGGCGCTGTCCAGCCCCTGGAAGGCCTGCACCAGCTCGGCGCGCAGCGCGCTGCGGCGTGCCTCGGTGCTGGCCTGCAGGGTCGCCGGCGGCACGCCTTCGCCGACCAGCCGCAGGATGTCATCGCCGCTCGGCAGGGCCTGCTCGCCGGCGATCAGCGCGTTGAGGTAGTCGGTCTCCGCCAGCGAGCGCGGCAGGCCCAGCGACATCGCCGCCTTCAGCAGCGCGTGGTAACCGCTCACCTGGCGGGCCAGCGGCGTGAGGTCCTGCCCCGGCACCGCCAGCGCGGCGAAGAGCTGGGCAGTGCGGCCGCCGTAGCCGTCGATGGCATGGAAGAGCACGCCGCGTCGCCCGGTCGCGGCATCGCCGGAGGCCAGGCTTTGCAGCGCGTCGCGCAGCACCGTGCCGGTGGCGACGACGGACGCCAGCGCCTGCGGGTTGTTGCGCTCGGTGCGCGCGGCATACCAGGGGTTCTCGCGCGCCAGCTGCACGTAGGCGTTGGCGCCGAGCAGCCAGACCTGCGGATTGGGCAGGCGCCCGCTGCCGCTGCAGCCCTCGGCCGGGCCGGCGCTGCCGAGCACGGCGTCCGCGTACTTCACGAGGAAGTCGACGTTCTCGTCCAGCGTGTGGCCCTTCTCGACGAGCTGCTCGTACAGCACCGCCGGGGTGTAGGCGCCGGCCGGCGGCGCGACGAACGTGGCGCTGCAGGGCACCTGGTCGGACCACGACCGGAACAGCACCTGGTAGGCATCGAAGGCCGGCAGCGTCATCGTCAGGCCGGTGCGGGCCTTGTAGCCGAGCGCGGTGTCGTGCTCGACCAGGAAGGCCTGCAGCGCGGATTCCTGCAGGATGGCCACGAGATGGCGCTCCAGGCTGCTGATGCGGTCCTCGATCGCGTACAGGTGGTTCTGGATCTCGCCGACCTTCTGCTGGATCGTCGCGGTGGCGAGCTCGAGCTTGCCGAGCTCGGTGTCGAGGTCGTGGTAGATGCCGGCGAGCACGCGGTCCATGCGGTCGTGGTGCAGCTTCAGCTCGGGCGGCACCGTGCGGATCTTCTGGCCCAGGCCCTTCACATGGCCGGCGATCGACGCATCCGGCGCCTGCTGCTTCGCATACAGCGAGAACAGCTCGGCCGCCGCCCCCAGCATCTGCCCGGCGTGTGCCGCGGCGGCCATGCGCGCGCTCGCCGGCGGCAGGTCGGGCGTCTTGCCGAGGTCGGCCACGCCCTGCGCATAGCCGATCGATGACTCGGCGGCGCGGTGATGGGCGCGCTTGAGCACGCCCACCTGCTTGGCCAGCTTGGGGTTGTCGACGGCCAGCGGCACGCCCAGCAGGTGCGTGGCCGCGCGCGCGGCGTCCAGCTTCTGGCGATGCACCAGGGCGGCCTGCTTCAGGCGGTCGCGCTGGGTCTTGCGCAGCGCGGCATTGCCCATGTAGGCCACCATGTCCGACTGCAGCGGCACCAGCGTGCCGATGTCGGCCTTCACGCCCTCGGGGATCTTCGCGACGTCCGTCATCTGGACCTTGATCGCGTTCACCGCCTGCGGCGCGCCGATCGTGAATCCGCCCTTGGCGTTGCGCATCGCGCGCACGTCCGCATTGGCCTCCAGCGCGGCGTTGTACGTCGGCCGCTGCTGTCGCGTGGCGGCTTCGCTCAGGCCCAGGTGCACGCCCAGGCTGCTGCCCACCGTCTGGTTGTAGGCCTGCACGAAGCGGCGGTCGCCGGACCGCTGCGCGAGCTTGTGGAACTCGTCTTCCAGCGCCAGCGAGGCGTCGATCGGCGACAGCGGGCCGCGCTTGTGCTTCAGCGCGCGGCCGCCCTTGTCGAGCAGCGCTTCATCGACGGGCGGCAGCGCGGCGGCGACGGCCTTGTCGAGCAGCTTCTCGAGCGCCGGCCGGCCCTCGCGGCCCAGGGCCTGCGCGCCGGCCGAGACGGCGCGCATCAGCTTGCGCCCCAGCAGCTCGTCGCGTGGTGCGGCCTCGTCCCACTTCTGCTGCACCGCCGCCGCCATCGCGCCGGGATTGGCGCGCAGCGCCGGGCTGGTGTCCCACAGCGCGTTCAGCACCAGCGCCTTGGCATAGGCGGCGTGGTTGCGGTCTTCGCGAACCGCCCATGCCGAGGCGCCGGCAAACGTGGCCTGCGCGGCCTTGGCCGGCGGCACTTCGGCCGCCTGCGCCGGCGCCACCAGGCCGGCCGGCCACAGCAGCGCGCCCAGCAGCGCCGCGCGCACGCGGCCGGACGTCGCGGCGGCGCGGTGCGCGCGCCGCGACAGGGCCAGCGCGGCCAGCAGCGCGAGCGCCGCGAGCCCCGACGTCGGCGGCTCCGGCACCTGCAGCGTCAGCACGCCGGTCTGGACCGGCACCGGGTTGCCGGCGTCATCGGTGATCGGCAGCGCAAACGCATCGGCGAGGTCGAACTGCGAGATGACGAAGTTCTGCAGCGTGTGCGCGGGCTCGTCGCCGACCTGGAAGCCGAGCGTCGCGAGGATGAAGCTGTCCGACTGCAGCAGCGTCAGCGCGGCTTCGTCCAGCAGGCTGGTCTGCGCGATGCGCAGCACGCCGGGCGTGCTGAAGTCCATGAAGCCGAAGGCCTCGCCCAATGCGGCATCGCCGAGCGCGCTGCCGAAGCCCGCGGGCGGCCCGGTGTCCAGCGCCGTCACGTCGCCGCCGTTGAAGCTGATCTCGAGGTCGAACGCGCCCACCACGGCGTCGAGCCCGGCGGTGCGCAGCCCGGAGATCTCGACCGTCACGTAGAAGATCTCCCCGGCGGACAGGCGCTGCTTCGGCGAGACGAGGTCCAGGCTGATGAGCGGCGCCGCCGAAACGAAGCCGCTGCAGGCGGCCAGCGTCAGGAACGCCAGCCAACGGATCAGGAAGTACCGCATGACCTGTCCTCCAGTGCACTGCAATGCAGGTGCGGCAGCACGACGGACCACCGCTTGAAGGCCACTATGGACCGCGCTGCGCGGCGTTCGATTGCGGCCGATCAATCGCCGGCCGCAGAGGGCCTGCAACGTGCGGGCCAGGCCCTGCGTCAGCCGGCCTGGCGGCGCGCCGGGCGCACGTAGATCAGCCAGTAGACCAGCGCCACCAGCACGCTGCCGCCGACGAGGTTGCCGGCGACCACCGCGCCCAGCTGCGCCAGCGCCGCCCCGGCCGGCAGCGGCGCGCCCAGCAGCGCGGCGAGCGGGAAGAAGTACAGGTTGGCGATCGAGTGCTCGAAGCCGGCGGCGACGAAACCGGTGATGGGGAAGACCACCGCCACCGCCTTGTCGACCACGCTGCGGCCGGCCAGGCTCATCCACACCGCCATGCACACCAGCAGGTTGCACAGGACGCCGCGCACGAAGGCTTCGTCCAGCGGCAGCGCGGCCTTGGCCAGCGCGATGCGCTGCGTCGTGCGGCCCAGGCTGCCGTCGCCGGCATCGGCCAGGCCCGACAGCGCGACCAGCAGCGCGAGCCCGGCCGCGCCGACCGCGTTGGCGGCGCCCACCACCGCCCAGTTGCGCAGCACGTCGCGCCAGCCGATGCGGCCGTCGGCCCAGGCCATCACCAGCAGGTTGTTGCCGGTGAAGAGCTCGGCGCCGGCCACCACCACCATCAGCAGCCCGAGCGAGAAGGCCAGCCCGCCGCCGAAGCGCTGCAGCGCCGGCGACAGCTGCACGTCGGCCGCCGGCGGCGGCGCCGGCACGTCGGGTGCGATCGCGAGGTGCGGCGTCGGTCGCGCGCTCACCGCGGATGCAGCTCGGCGCTGCGCTGGCAGGCGATGCAGCGCGGCGCGGCCGGCTGCGCCCGCAGCCGCGCGGCATCGATCGGCTCGCCGCAGTCGACGCACAGGCCGTAGCGGCCGTCGTCCAGCCGCTGCAGCGCGGCGCCGACCGCGCGCAGCTCGGCGAGGTCGCGCTCGGCGCCGGCGTCGGCCACCTGCTCCTCGGCCTCGCTGGCCGCCAGGTCCTTCAGGTCGCCGACCTCGTGCGCGCCGGCCACGGCGTCGCCCGGCGCGACGGCGGCCAGCTCCAGCGCCAGTTCGTCGGCCCGTTCGCGCAGGCGGCGGCGCACATCGGCCGCATCGAACGCGGCGGCTTCGGGGCGGTTCACGGTGAAATCCTTTCGTGTTCGTTCCGGTGGCTCAGTGCGACATCAACACCGGCAAGGTCATCGAGGCCAGCAGGCCGCGCGTCGCGCCGCCGAACAGCCGTTCATTGAAGCGCGTATGGCCCCAGGCGCCCATCACCAGCAGGTCGACATCGCCATCGGCGGCGCGCGACAGCATCGATTCGGCGATCGGGATCTCGGTGCACTCGACCGTCGGCTCGGCGCTGACGCCGTGCCAGCGCAGCCAGCGCTGCAGCGCGCCCAGCCGCGGCCGCATCGCGGCCTCGGCGTCGCCGGTTTCGCACCAGGCGACGAGGTCGACCCGCTGCGCGCGCTGCAGCAGCGGCAGCGCGTCGCTGACCGCGCGCGTGGCTTCGCGGCTGTCGTCCCAGGCCACCATCACGCGCCGGCCGGCGCCGGCGAAGGCGCCGGCGTAGGGCACCACCAGCGTCGGCCGCGCGCTGTGCAGCAGGACCTGTTCGAGCGTGTCGCGCTCCAGCAGGTGCTGCGGCCGCGACGGGTCGGGCTGGCCCAGCAGGCAGAGGTCGCTGCAGTGGGCATGCCGGACCAGCGCCTGGGCCGTGTCCTCCTCCACCACCAGCGTCTCGATCGAGGCCAGGCCGGCGCGGCGGCAGGTCTGGCGGAAACGCGCCGCGGCATGGTCGGCCTGCTCGCGCAGCAGGGCCCAGGCGCGGTCGATCAGTTCGCCGCCGAGCACGCCGGCTTCGGCGAACACCGGGAACTGCAGGCGGCCGGTCGGGGCGAGGCCGACGAGGTGGGCGTCGAAGCCGCGCGCGAGCGCGACGGCGAGCTCGATGCGCTCGGCGCACCGGGGATCCTGGTCCAGCAGGACGAGCAGGCTGCGGTAGGTCATCGACAAGGCCCTCATCGGCGCATCGACGGGATGCCAGGCCATTCTTCCGAGGCGCCCCGGGCGGCCGGTTGACGCAGCGCAAGCCGCGATGCGGCCGCGTTCCTAGACTGGAACGGCAGATCCAGGAGCACCCCATGACCTCGCGCATCCTCGTTCCGATCGACGGCAGCCCGACCGCCCAGCGCGGGCTCGAGGAAGCCATCCGCCTGGCCGTCTCGCAGTCGGCTTCGCTGCTGCTGCTGCACGTGATCGACGACTTCCCGAAGCTGCGCGAGTTCGCCAGCTACGAGATGCTGGCGCAGGAGCAGGAGTCGCGCGCCCACCGGCCCGACGCGATGCTGGCCGCGGCCGTGCGCGAAGCCGGCGCCGCCGGCGTGGCCGCCGACAGCAAGGTGGTGTTCGCGGTGCTCGACCTGCCGGACACCGTGGTCGACATCGCCGCGCGCGAAGGCTGCGACCTGATCGTGATCGGCACGCACGGGCGCCGCGGACTGTCGCGCGCGATGCTCGGCAGCGTCGCCGAAGGCGTCGCGCGGCGCAGCGCGGTGCCGGTGCTGCTGGTGCCGCCGGCCCGCACGACCGCGGGCCCGGTCGCGGACAGCCCGTCGTCCGCAACGGCCTGAAGTACAGCGCGGCCGGTGCCGGCCGGGCGCAACGCGGCGGTGCCGGCCAGGCGCGGCGCGCCGCTTGACGGCGCTCAAGTCCGCCGCGCGGGCCGACCCCTACAGTGGCGCCGATGGTCTCCGCCCGCTGGCCCCTCGCCTCGAAGCTCTTCGTCACCGGCTGCGCGCTGCTGGCGGCGGCACTGGCGTCGATCGGCCTGACGCTGTGGGTGTCCTGGCAGCTCGAAGGGGGCGCGGCGGCGGTCAACGAGGCCGGCCGCATGCGCATGCAGACCTACCGCTTCGTGCTGCTGCTGCAGGCGCCCGAGCCGGCCGCCGCGCGGCTGGAGGCGGCCGAGGCGATGGATGCCAGCCTGGAGCTGCTGCGCAGCGGCGACCCGGCGCGGCCGCTGATGGTGCCGTGGAACGACGACACCCGTGCGCGCTTCGACGAGCTGCGCCGCCGCTGGACCGTGCTGCGTGCGCAGTGGCTTGCCGCGCCGGGCGCCGGCGCCGCCGCGCCCGCGCTGGCCGAGGTCGACAACTTCGTGCAGCGCATCGACGGCTTCGTCGGCGACATCGAGCAGCAGCTGTCACAGCGCACCGCTGTGCTGCGCGGCGTGCAGTTCGCGCTGGTCGCGCTGGCGATCGGCGCCACCGTGGCGTCCTTCTACATCGGTCACCTGTTCGTGCTGGAGCCGCTGCAGCGCCTGAAGCGTGCGGTGGCGCGCTTCGGCGAACACGACTTCGCCGCGCGCGTCGAGCAGCCGTCGGCCGACGAGTTCGGTGACGTCGGCCAGGCCTTCAACGCGATGGCGGCGCACCTGCAGGCGCTGTATGCGCAGCTCGAGGCCAAGGTCGAGGAGAAGACCGCCCGGCTGGAGATCAAGCGGCGGCGGCTGGCCGCGCTGTACGAGGTCAGCGCCTTCATCGCGCGCGCCGACGCGTTGCAGCCGCTGGCCGAGGGCTTCGCGCCGCTGCTGCGGCGCATCGCGCAGGCCGACGCGGTGGTGGTGCGCTGGTCGGACGAGGACAACCAGCGTTATCTGATGCTGGCCTCCGAGGGCCTGCCCGACGCCATCGCCGCCGGCGAGCAGTGCCTGCCCACCGGCGGCTGTCACTGCGGCCAGCCCGCGCACGGGGCGAAGAGCCGCGTGATCCCGATCGCCCCGGCCGACGTCCCGGCCGGCAGCAAGGACGCGTTGCGCTGCGGCGCCCACGGCTTCCGCACGCTGCTGTCGGTGCCGGTGCGCCTGCATGCGCGCGTGCTCGGCGAGATCGACCTGCTGTTCCGGGAGCCGCGCGCCTTCGCCGGCGAGGAACGTTCGCTGTACGACACGCTCGCCAGCCACCTCGCCGCGCGCATCGAGGCGCTGCGTGCGGCCGAGCTGCAGCGCGAGGCCGCCGTCGCCGGCGAGCGCAGCCTGCTGGCGCAGGAGCTGCACGACTCGATCGCGCAGTCGCTCGCCTTCCTCAAGATCCAGGTCGCGCTGCTGAAGAAGGGCTGGCGCCAGAACGACGCGGCGACGGTCGAGCGCAGCCTCGGCGAGCTGGAGTCCGGCGTGCAGGAAAGTTACGCCGACGTGCGCGAGCTGCTGCTGCACTTCCGCACCCGCACGCGCAGCGAGGACATCGTCAGCGCGCTGCGGCAGACGCTGTCGAAGTTCGAGCTGCAGGCACACGTGCCGGCGCAGCTGCACAGCGTCGGCCACGGCGTGCCGCTGCCGGCGGACGTGCAGATCCAGGTGCTGCACATCGTGCAGGAAGCGCTGTCGAACGTGCGCAAGCATGCGCATGCATCGGCCGTCAGCGTGCACGTGCAGCAGGCGCCGGTGTGGCGCTTCGAGGTGCGCGACGACGGCTGCGGCTTCGATGCCGATGCGCTGCGGCCGGCGACGCACGTCGGCCTGGCCATCATGCGCGAGCGCGCCGAGCGCATCGGCGCCACGCTGCAATGGCGCTCGGGCACCGGCGGCACCTGCGTCGTGCTGACACTGCCGGCGCCGGCCACCTCCCCCCTTGCCGAGGACATCGATGGACCTTCCCCGCCCGCCCGCCTCGCCGATCAGGCTGCTGGTCGTTGACGACCACACGTTGCTGCGGCGCGGCCTGATCGCGCTGCTGTCGCAGTACGAGGACCTGGCCGTCGCCGGCGAGGCGGCCGATGCCGGCCAGGCGCAGCGCGCCGCGGCCGCGCTGCAGCCCGACGTGATCCTGCTCGACAACCACCTGCCCGGCGTGCTCGGCATCGATGCGCTGGCCGGCCTGCGCGAGGTGGCGCCGAATACCCGCGTGCTGATGCTCACCGTCAGCGAGGACGAGCAGGACCTTTCCGCGGCACTGCAGCGCGGCGCGCAGGGCTACCTGCTGAAGACGGTCGACGGCGACGTGCTCGCGCAGTCCATCCGCCGCACGATGCGCGGCGAGTCGGTCATCAGCCCCGAGCTGACCAGCAAGCTGGTGCTGGCCTTCCAGGCCCAGCACCAGGGTGCCCTCGGGGCGGCCGCGGCGCCGACGGAGGCCGCCGAGCCGCCGCCGCCGGCCGATCCGCTGGCCGCGCTGTCGCCGCGCGAGCAGCAGATCCTCGAGCAGATCGCGCGCGGCGCGAGCAACAAGGAGATCGCGCGCGAGCTGAACATCGCCGAGACCACGGTGAAGATCCACGTGCAGCACATCCTGCGCAAGCTGAAGCTCGCCTCGCGCGTGCAGGCCGCGGTCTTCCTCGCCGACCACCAGGCGCGCAGCGCGCGGCCTGCAATCGCCGCCGGGTCGCCCGGCGCCTGATGCGGTCTTCGCTTTTCTGACACGATGTCCTCGACCGAGACCCCGCGATGAATGCCCCGCTGCCCCTGTTCCCCGGCCCGAGCGCCGGCTTCGACGAGCCGGTCGAGATGCTCGAGGCCTGCCACCAGCGCGTGCTGCGCATGCTGGCGCTGCTGGAGCGCCTGGCCGCGCACCTGGTCGATGCCGGCGCCGATGCGTCGGCCCGGCAGGCGGCCATCGACTTGAAGCGTTATTTCGACGTCGCCGCGGTGCACCACCACGACGACGAGGAACGCCACGTGCTGCCGTTGCTCGGCCGCCTGGGCCGCCATGCGCTGGCGCTGCGGCTGTTCGAGGAGCACCGCAGCCTGTCGGCCGCGTGGTCGCGCATCCGCAGCGAGCTCGACGCGGTGCAGGATGGCCGCCTGCCCGACAGCGCGCGTGAGCCTCGCGAGGCCCGCTGGCGCGAGTTCGCCGACCGCTACCGGGCGCACATCGCGCTCGAAGAGGGCACGGTGCATCCGCTGCTCGGCGCCGCGCTCGACGAGACCCTGCGCCGCGAGATGGGCGAGGACATGGCGCGCCGGCGCGGTGCGCGCATGCCCGGCGATGCCGCCGATCCGCCGCAGCCGGGCGCGTGACGCCAGGCGCGGCGCGGGCCGCCGGCCCGTGCGACAGGTCCCTTGACATGGCGCAAGGCGCGCCGGCCCCCTTCGCCCCGACACTGCAGGCCATGTCCGCTTCTCCGACGGCGCTGCGCGAACCCGTGGCCAGCGCCTCCTGGCGCCCCGCGCCGCCTTCGCTGCTCGATGACCTGCAGGCCTTCGCGACCGCGATCGTCGTGGTGTCGCTCGGCTTGTCGCTGCTGTCCGGCGCCGGCCTGCTGACCGGTGGCACGCCGGGCCTGGCTTTCCTGCTGCGCTACGCGACCGGCTGGCCGCTGGGCGTGGCGCTGTTCGTCGTCAACCTGCCCTTCTACCTGCTGGCCTGGCGCGAGATGGGCGGCCGCTTCACGCTGCGCACGCTGCTCGCGGTGGGCGCGCTGTCGGCGGGTGTCGAGGCCGTCGCGCGGCTGATCCAGCTGCAGCATGTGCAGCCGATGTACGCGGCCATCGCCGGCGGCACGCTGATCGGCATCGGCCTGCTGGTGCTGTTCCGCCACCGCGCCAGCCTGGGCGGCATCAACGTGCTGGCGCTCGCGCTGCAGCGGCGTTTCGGCGTGCGCGCCGGCGCGGTGCAGATGGCGATCGACGCGGCCATCGTCGTGGCGGCGTTCGCGGTCGTCGACCCGGCGCGCGTCGCCTATTCGGTGGTCGGCTCGCTGTGCGTGAACGCGGTGCTGCTGTTCAACCACCGGCCGGGGCGCTCGCCGCGCCGCTGAGCGCCCGGCTCCAGCAGGCGCGGCGCGCCGTCACTGGAAGGCCTGGATCGCCTCGGCCAGCCGCTCGGCGCGCTGCTGCAGGCTCAGCGAGGCCGCCGCGCTCTGCTCGACCAGCGCGGCGTTCTGCTGCGTCACCTGGTCGAGATGGCCGACCGCCTGGCCGACCTGCGCGATGCCGTCGGCCTGTTCGCGCGTCGACGCGCTGATGTGCCCGATCAGCGACGACACGCGGCCGACCTGCGCGACGATGTCCTGCATCGTGCGTCCCGCGCCGTCGACCAGGCGGCCGCCGGCCTCGACCTTGTCGACGCCCGCGGCGATCAGCGCCTTGATCTCGCGCGCGGCTTGCGCGCTGCGCTGCGCGAGCGTGCGCACCTCGCCGGCGACGACCGCGAAGCCGCGGCCGGCCTCGCCGGCGCGCGCCGCCTCGACCGCCGCATTCAGCGCGAGCAGGTTGGTCTGGAACGCGATGCCGTCGATCGTGCCGACGATGTCGGCGATGCGGCGCGAGCTGTCGGCGATCTCGCCCATCGTCACGACGACCTGCTGCACCGCATCGCCGCCGCGCCCGGCGGCCGCGCTGGCGGCACCCGAGATGCGGTCGGCCTCGCCGGCGGTCTCGGCGTTGGTGCGCACCGAGGCGGTCATCTGCTCCATCGACGACGCCGTCTGCTCGACGCTGGCGGCCGCCTGCTCGGTGCGTGCGCTGAGGTCGTGGTTGCCCTGCGCGATCTCGGTGGCGGCCGTCTGCACCGACTGCACCTGCGTGCTGACGTCGTCGATCAGCCAGCGGAACATCAGGCCGAGCTGGCTCACCGAACGAAGCGCGAGGCCGATCTCGTCGACGCGGTCCATGCACAGCACGTCGCGGCTGGCGCCGGTGGCCACGGAGAGGGCCTGCGCACGCACGCGTTCGAGCGGCCGCGCGACCTGCTGCTCCAGCCAGGCCGAGCCGGCCACGGCCACGCACGCGGCCAGCGCCGCGAACACGGCCGCGCCGGCGCCGCCGGACGCGGCCACGAAGCCGCCGGCGGCCAGCAGCGCGGCCATGCCGGCCATCGTCAGGCGGATGCGCGCGCGCACCGACACGGTCCGGCGCCAGTTCGTCAGCCAGCCGCGCACGCCGCCGGCGAACAGCAGCCCGCGCTGCAGCCGCCGCGCGCCGGCACGGCCTTCGCGGAAGTCGCGGTACAGCCGCTCGGCCGCCGCGACCTCGTCGCGCGTGGGCTTGGTGCGCACCGACATGTAGCCCACCGGGCGGCCGTCGCGCACCACCGGCAGGGCGTTCGCACGCACCCAGTAGTGGTCGCCGTTCGCGCGCCGGTTCTTCACCAGCGCCGTCCAGGGCTCGCCGCGTTCGAGCGTGGCCCACATGTCGGCGAAGGCTTCGCGCGGCATGTCCGGATGACGCACGATGTTGTGCGGCTGGCCCATCAGCTGCTCGCGGGTGAAGCCGCTGGCTTCGACGAAGGCGTCATTGGCGTAGACGATGCGGCCCTTGAGGTCGGTCGTCGACATGAGCGTGGCGCCCTCGGGCAGCTCGTACTCACGCTGGGTCACGGGTTGGTTGAGGCGCATGGTTCGCTCGATCGCTCAGGTGCAATCATCTTCGGACCGATGCGATCAGAAATGAGCGACCAGCTCAGATTGCGGGGCCGATCCGTGGCGGGTTGCACGGCGCCAGGCCGGCTCGCGGCGGGGCCACCGTGGACCCCTTGATGCGCATCAACGGCGCTGCCCGAAAACGATAGTCGCGGGCTTCATCCGGCGCAGCCGGGCAAGGCCGGTCGCACATTGTCCGAGGCCGTCGGGCGAGGTTCCTTGATCGTGCGCAAGCATGGTCGTGAATCGTCCATCGGAACGATGCGCCGGGCGCCCGGCATCGTTCTTCCGCCGTGCCCGCGCATGCCACCGAAGGATGCCGCGCCAGGAGCATGACGCCGATAGTGACCGCATGGTCCACAGGAGTCCCGTCATGGCTTCCACTGTCTCGACCGCGTCGGCGCTGCCGGCACGGTCCGCCCCGACAACAACCACCGCCGCGCCGGCCTCGCGCCAGCGCCAGGCGATCTCGGTGCTGATCGTCAGCACCCTCGCCTTCACCGTCTGCTTCATGGTCTGGATGATGTTCGGCGTCATCGGCATCCCGATCAAGAAGGCGCTCAACCTCAACGCCACGCAGTTCGGCCTGCTCACCGCGATGCCGGTGCTCACCGGCAGCCTGATCCGCGTGCCGCTGGGCATCTGGACCGACCGCTTCGGCGGCCGCATCGTGATGGCGCTGCTGATGGCCGCCACGGTGCCGGCGATCTTCCTGATGTCGTACGCCACCGAGTACTGGCACTTCCTGACGATCGGGCTCTTCGTCGGTCTCGCCGGCGGTTCGTTCTCGGTCGGCACGCCCTACGTCGCGCGCTGGTTCCCGAAGAACCGCCAGGGATTCGCGATGGGCGTCTACGGCGCCGGCAACTCCGGTGCCGCGGTCAACAAGTTCCTCGCGCCGGCGATCGTCGTCGCCTTCGGCTGGACGATGGTGCCGCAGGTCTACGCCGCGGTGATGCTGGGCACCGTGCTGCTGTTCTGGATGTTCAGCGCGCACGACCCTGCGCACCAGGTGCCGAGCCACGTGCGTTTCGTCGACCAGCTGAAGATGCTCAAGGACCCGCAGGTGCTGAAGTACTGCCAGTACTACAGCATCGTGTTCGGCGGCTACGTCGCGCTGAGCCTGTGGATGGTGCAGTACTACGTCGGCGAGTACGGCCTCGACATCCGCGTCGCTGCGCTGCTGGCCGCCTGCTTCTCGCTGCCCGGCGGCGTGCTGCGCGCGATCGGCGGCTGGCTGTCGGACAAGCACGGCGCGCACAAGATCACCTGGTGGGTGATGTGGGTCAGCTGGATCTGCCTGTTCCTGCTGAGCTACCCGCAGACCGACTTCACGGTGCTGACGGTCAACGGCCCGAAGAGCTTCCACATCGGCCTGAACGTCGTCGGCTTCACCGCGATCATGTTCGTGCTCGGCGTCGCCTGGGCCTTCGGCAAGGCCAGCGTCTTCAAGTACATCAGCGACGACTACCCGCACAACATCGGCACCGTCTCGGGCATCGTCGGCCTGGCCGGCGGCCTGGGCGGCTTCGTGCTGCCGATCATGTTCGGCGCGCTGCTCGACCTCACCGGCGTGCGCTCCTCGGCCTTCATGCTGATGTACGGCGTCGTCTGGGTCTCGCTGATCTGGATGTACTTCACCGAAGTGCGCCGCACCGACGTCATGCACCACACCGCCGTCGCGGCCGCGGTGCCCGTCAAGGCCTGAACCCCCCCCCGCATACAACACCTGGAGCCTCTGATGACCTCCACATCGATGATTGCGCACTGGAACCCGGAAGACCGGTCGTTCTGGAGCGCAAAGGGCGCGTCCATCGCGCAACGCAACCTCTGGATCTCCATCCCCGCGCTGACGCTCGCGTTCGCCGTCTGGATGGTGTGGTCGGTGGTGGTCGTGAACCTGCCTCAAGTGGGGTTCCGGTTCTCGACCAACCAGCTGTTCTGGCTGGCCTCGCTGCCGGCGCTGTGCGGCGCGACGCTGCGCATCTTCTACTCCTTCGCGGTGCCCATCTTCGGCGGCCGGCGCTGGACGGCCATCTCCACCGCCTCGCTGCTGCTGCCCGCGATCGGCATCGGCCTCGCGGTGCAGAACCCCGGCACGCCGTACGAAGTGTTCGTGCTGCTGGCGCTGCTGTGCGGCTTCGGCGGCGGCAACTTCGCGTCGAGCATGAGCAACATCAGCTTCTTCTTCCCGAAGGACCAGAAGGGCACGGCGCTCGGCCTCAACGCGGGCCTCGGCAACCTCGGCGTCTCGCTGGTGCAGTTCGTCGTGCCGATGGTGATCGGCGCCAGCGTCTTCGGCGACCTCGGCGGCCCGCCGCAGGCGGTCACCAAGGCCGGTGGCGCGATGGTGATGTGGCTGCAGAACGCCGGCTACATCTGGGTGCCGTTCGTCGCCGCCAGCGCGCTGGCCGCGTGGTTCGGCATGAACGACCTGGCCGAAGCCAAGGCCTCGTTCGCCGACCAGGCGGTGATCTTCAAGCGCAAGCACAACTGGCTGATGTGCTGGCTCTACCTCGGCACCTTCGGCAGCTTCATCGGCTACTCGGCCGGCTTCCCGCTGCTGATCAAGAGCCAGTTCCCCGGCGTCAACGCGCTGCAGTACGCCTGGCTGGGCCCGCTGGTCGGCGCGCTGATCCGCCCGGTCGGCGGCTGGCTGTCGGACAAGCTCGGCGGCGCGCGCGTGACCTTCTGGAACTTCATCGGGATGGCGCTGGGCGTAGTGGCGGTGCTGCAGTTCATGCCCCACAACGGCCAGGGCGGCAACTTCACCGGCTTCCTGATCTCCTTCCTGTTCCTCTTCGCCACCGCCGGCATCGGCAACGGCTCCACCTTCCGGATGATCCCGATCATCTTCCTGACCGAGCGGCAGCGCGCCGCGAAGGGCCAGGCCAAGGCCGCGCAGGACCAGGCCGTGAAGGACGCCAACAAGGAAGCGGCCGCGGTGCTCGGCTTCTCGTCGGCGGTCGGCGCCTACGGCGGCTTCTTCATCCCGAAGAGCTACGGCACCTCGATCGCGATGACCGGCAACCCCGACGCGGCGCTGTGGTGCTTCATCGCCTTCTACGTCACCTGCGTCGCGATGACCTGGTTCTTCTACAGCCGCAAGGGCGCGGAGATGCCCTGCTGACAACACGCTCGGTGCGTGAACGCGATCGGTTTACCGAGCATTCACGCACTGTTGCTGGACGTATTCGCCGCATTGCATCGGCATTGACGCACGACAAACACACTGCGCCTGCTGCCGATTCCGGAGTTCAAGAATGAGCCACTTCCTCGACCGCCTGACCTTCTTCAACCAGCCGAAGGAGTCGTTCTCCGACGGCCACGGCCAGACGACGGCCGAAGACCGCACCTGGGAGGACGCCTATCGCCAGCGCTGGGCCCACGACAAGATCGTGCGCTCGACGCATGGCGTCAACTGCACCGGCTCGTGCTCGTGGAAGATCTACGTCAAGGGCGGCATCGTCACCTGGGAGACGCAGCAGACCGACTACCCGCGCACGCGCTGGGACCTGCCGAACCATGAGCCGCGCGGCTGCGCCCGCGGCGCCAGTTATTCCTGGTACCTGTACAGCGCCAACCGCGTGAAGTACCCGATGGTGCGCGCGCGGCTGCTGAAGCACTGGCGCGCGGCGCGCGCGACGCTGGACCCGGTGAACGCCTGGACGGCGATCGTCAACGACCCGGCCAAGCGCAGCGAGTGGCAGAAGCAGCGCGGCCTCGGCGGCTTCGTGCGCTCCACCTGGGACGAGGTCAACCAGATCATCGCCGCGGCCAACGTGCACACGATCAAGCAGCACGGGCCGGACCGCATCATCGGCTTCTCGCCGATCCCGGCGATGAGCATGGTCAGCTACGCCGCCGGCTCGCGCTACCTGTCGCTGATCGGCGGCGTCTGCATGAGCTTCTACGACTGGTACTGCGACCTGCCGCCGTCGAGCCCGCAGACCTGGGGCGAGCAGACCGACGTGCCGGAATCGGCCGACTGGTACAACTCCACCTTCATCATCGCGTGGGGCTCCAACGTGCCCCAGACGCGCACGCCCGACGCGCACTTCTTCACCGAGGTCCGCTACAAGGGCGCGAAGACCGTCGCGGTGACACCGGACTATGCCGAGGTCAGCAAGCTCGCCGACCTGTGGATGCACCCCAAGCAGGGCACCGATGCCGCGCTGGCGATGGCCATGGGCCACGTGATCCTGAAGGAGTTCTACTTCGACAAGCGCTCCGCGTACTTCGACGACTATGCGCGCCGCTACACCGACCTGCCGCTGCTGATCCAGCTGAAGGAGCACACGCTGCCCGACGGCCGCGTGATCCAGGTGCCCGACCGCTACCTGCGCGCCAGCGACTTCAACGGCCAGCTCGGCCAGGACAACAACGCCGACTGGAAGACGGTGGCGTTCGACGAGAACGGCAAGGTCGTGCTGCCGAACGGCTCGATCGGCTTCCGCTGGGGGGCCGAGGGCCGCGAGGACGCCGGCAAGTGGAACCTCGAGGCCAAGGAAGCGCGCCACGACAGCGACGTCAAGCTGCAGCTGTCGGTGCTGGACGCCGTGACCGACGGCCGTGAGACGCCGGTGGTCGGCTTCCCGTACTTCGCGGGCATCGACACGCCGCACTTCACCGCCAACAAGCAGCCGGGCGACGTGCTGCTGCGCACCGTGCCGGCCCGCCGCATCCGCCTGGGCAAGGAAGGCGAGCAGCGCGAGGCGCTGGTGGCCACGGCCTTCGACCTGCTGGCCGCGCACTACGGCGTCGAGCGCGGATTCGGCGACGGCGCGAAGGACTTCGATCACGACACGCCGTACACGCCGGCCTGGCAGGAAAAGATCACCGGCGTGCCGCGCGAGCAGGTGATCACCGTCGCGCGCCAGTTCGCCGACAACGCCGACAAGACGCACGGCAAGTCGATGGTGATCATCGGCGCGGCGATGAACCACTGGTACCACTGCGACATGAACTACCGCGGCATCATCAACATGCTGATGCTGTGCGGTTGCATCGGGCAGTCCGGCGGCGGCTGGGCCCACTACGTCGGCCAGGAGAAGCTGCGGCCCCAGACCGGCTGGACCGCGCTGGCCTTCGCGCTCGACTGGGTACGCCCGCCGAGGCAGCAGAACTCGACCTCGTTCTTCTACGCGCACACCGACCAGTGGCGCTACGAGAAGCTGGGCGTCGAGGAAGTGCTGTCGCCGCTGGCCAGCAAGCTCGACTTCGGCGGCAGCATGATCGACTACAACGTGCGCGCCGAGCGCATGGGCTGGCTGCCGAGCGCACCGCAGCTGCAGACCAACCCGCTGCAGGTGGCCAAGGACGTGGCCGCCGCGGGCGGCGATGCGAAGCAGCATGTGGCCGCCGCGCTGAAGAGCGGCGCGCTGAAGCTCTCCTGCGAGGACCCGGACGACCCGCGCAACTGGCCGCGCAACATGTTCGTCTGGCGCTCGAACATCCTCGGCTCGTCGGGCAAGGGCCACGAGTACTTCCTGAAGCATCTGCTGGGCACCAGCCATGGCGTGCAGGGCAAGGACCTCGGTTCCGAGGACGCGAAGCCGCAGGAAGTGCGCTGGCATGAGAAGGGTCCCGAAGGCAAGCTCGACCTGCTGGTCACGCTGGACTTCCGCATGAGCACGACCTGCCTCTATTCGGACATCGTGCTGCCGACGGCGACCTGGTACGAGAAGAACGACCTCAATACCAGCGACATGCATCCGTTCATCCACCCGCTCAGCGCCGCGGTGGACCCGGCCTGGCAGGCGAAGAGCGACTGGGAGATCTACAAGGGCTTCGCGAAGACCTTCAGCGAGGTCTGCATCGGGCACCTGGGCGTCGAGAAGGAAGTGGTGCTCACGCCGCTGATGCACGACACCCCGGGGGAACTCGCGCAGCCTTTCGACGTGAAGGACTGGAAGCGCGGCGAGGTCGACCTGATTCCCGGCAAGACCGCGCCGCAGGTGACCCTGGTCGAGCGCGACTACCCCAACACCTACAAGCGCTTCACCGCCCTCGGCCCCTTGATGAACAAGCTGGGCAACGGCGGCAAGGGCATCAACTGGAACACCGACGACGAGGTGCAGCAGCTCGCCGAGCTCAACGGCACCGTCGACATGCCCGGCACCAGCCAGGGCCGGCCGAAGATCGAGACCGACATCGATGCCGCCGAGGTCATCCTGCAGCTGGCGCCGGAGACGAACGGCCATGTCGCGGTGAAGGCCTGGGAGGCGCTGTCCAAGGCCACCGGCCGCGAGCATGCGCACCTGGCGCTGCACCGCGAGGACGAGAAGATCCGCTACCGCGACGTGCAGGCGCAGCCGCGCAAGATCATCTCGTCGCCGACCTGGAGCGGGCTGGAGAGCGAGAAGGTCTCGTACAACGCCGGCTACACCAACGTGCACGAGCTGATCCCCTGGCGCACCCTCACCGGCCGCCAGCAGTTCTACCAGGACCACCGCTGGATGATCGCCTTCGGCGAGGGCTTCACGAGTTATCGCCCGCCGGTGGACCTGAAGACCATCGACGACATCCAGGGCCGCAAGCCCAACGGCGAGAAGGAAGTGGTGCTGAACTTCATCACGCCGCACCAGAAGTGGGGCATCCACTCGACCTACAGCGACAACCTGCTGATGCTGACGCTCAACCGCGGCGGCCCGGTGGTGTGGCTGTCCGAGGACGACGCGAAGAAAGCCGGCATCGAGGACAACGACTGGATCGAGCTCTACAACGTCAACGGTGCGATCGCCGCGCGCGCGGTGGTGAGCCAGCGCGTCAACCCGGGCATGGTGATGATGTACCACGCGCAGGAGAAGATCGTGAACACGCCGGGGTCGGAGATCACCGGCCAGCGCGGCGGCATCCACAACTCGGTGACGCGCATCGTCTTGAAGCCCACCCACATGATCGGCGGCTACGCGCAGCTGTCCTACGGCTTCAACTACTACGGGACCATCGGCACCAACCGCGACGAGTTCGTCGTCGTGCGCAAGATGCACAAGGTGGACTGGCTCGACGACGAGCCGGTGCCGGCCCCTGCCAACGCCTGATGCCCTGACGCACGAAGAAGGAAGCTAACCATGAAAGTACGCGCACAGATCGGCATGGTGCTGAACCTGGACAAGTGCATCGGCTGCCACACCTGTTCGGTCACCTGCAAGAACGTCTGGACCAGCCGCCCCGGCATGGAATACGCCTGGTTCAACAACGTCGAGACCAAGCCCGGCATCGGCTACCCGAAGGAGTGGGAGAACCAGGACAAGTGGAACGGCGGCTGGATCCGCAACGCCGACGGCTCGATCGAGCCGCGCCAGGGCGGCAAGTGGAAGCTGCTGATGCGCATCTTCGCGAACCCGAACCTGCCGCAGATCGACGACTACTACGAACCCTTCACCTTCGACTACGACCACCTGCAGTCGGCCCCCGAATCGAAGGCCGCGCCGACCGCACGGCCGCGCAGCCTGATCACCGGCCAGCGCATGGAGAAGATCGAGTGGGGCCCGAACTGGGAGGAGATCCTCGGCGGCGAGTTCGCCAAGCGCTCGAAGGACAAGAACTTCGACGATGTGCAGAAGGACATCTACGGCCAGTTCGAGAACACCTTCATGATGTACCTGCCCAGGCTGTGCGAGCACTGCCTGAACCCGGCCTGCGTCGCGTCGTGCCCGTCGGGCTCGATCTACAAGCGCGAGGAAGACGGCATCGTCCTGATCGACCAGGACAAGTGCCGCGGCTGGCGCATGTGCGTCTCGGGCTGCCCGTACAAGAAGATCTACTACAACTGGCAGACCGGCAAGGCCGAGAAGTGCATCTTCTGCTATCCGCGCATCGAGGCCGGCCAGCCGACCGTGTGCTCCGAGACCTGCGTCGGCCGCATCCGCTACCTCGGCGTGCTGCTGTACGACGCCGACCGCATCCAGCAAGCCGCGTCGACCGAGCATGACCGCGACCTGTACCAGGCGCAGCTCGACATCTTCCTCGACCCGCACGATCCGAAGGTGATCGAGCAGGCGCGCGCCGACGGCATCCCCGACACCTGGCTCGAAGCGGCGAAGAACAGCCCGGTCTACAAGATGGCGGTCGACTGGCAGGTGGCGCTGCCGCTGCACCCGGAATACCGCACCTTGCCGATGGTCTGGTACGTGCCGCCGCTGTCGCCGATCACCTCGGCCGCGCAGGCCGGCCACGTCGGCGTCAACGGCGAGATCCCCGACGTCAACCAGCTGCGCATCCCGGTGCGCTACCTCGCCAACCTGCTGACCGCGGGGGACACCGCGCCGGTGGTGCGCGCGCTCGAACGCATGCTGGCGATGCGCGCGTACCAGCGCGGCAAGCACGTCGACAAGGTGGAGAACCACCAGGTGCTCAGGCAGGTCGGGCTGACGGCCACCGAGGTGCAGGACATGTACCGCGTGATGGCCATCGCCAACTACGAGGACCGCTTCGTGATTCCGAGCACGCACCGCGAGTACGCCGAGAACGCCTTCGACGTGCGCGGCGGCTGCGGCTTCTCGTTCGGCAACGGCTGTTCCGACGGCGCGACCGAGCAGAGCCTGTTCGGCGCCAAGAAGCGCCGCACGATCCCGATCCAGGCGACGATCTGAAGGGGCGCACGATGAACATTCCCCATCGCCACACGCTGCGCGCGCTCGCGCGGCTGCTGAGCTACCCCGACGATGCGCTGCTCGCGCAGGCCCCGGCCATCGCGGACCTGCTGGCCGACGGCACCGGCCTGAGCGCCCCCGCGCAGGCCGGCCTCGTCACGCTGGTGCGCGAGCTGCTGACCGTCGACCCGCTGGCGCTGCAGGCCGCCTACGTCGAAACCTTCGATCGCGGCCGCCGCACCTCGCTGCATCTGTTCGAGCATGTGCACGGCGACTCGCGCGACCGCGGCCCCGCGATGATCGACCTCGGCCAGATGTACGCGAAGTCCGGCCTTCTGCTCGCCGACGGCGAGCTGCCGGACTACCTGCCCGCGGTGCTGGAGTTCGCCTCGACGCAGGACGCCGCCACCGCGCGCAGCTTCCTCGGCGAGATGGCGCACATCCTGCACGCGGTGCACGACGCGCTGGCCGAGCGCGGCAGTGCCTACGCGGGCGTGCTCGCCGCGGTGCTCGATGTCGCCGGCGAGCATGCGCATGCCGTCGCGCGCCGGTCCGCGCCCGAGGCCGACGAGCCGCTCGATGCCAGCTGGGCCGAGCCCGAGGCCTTCAACGGCTGCAGCTCGGCCGGCCAGGCTGCCCCGAACCAGGCGCAGCCGGTGCACGTGGTCCGCCGTTCCCCCGCCTCCCAACGTTCCGGAGCCGCCGCATGAAAGCGCTCGACACCTTCCTCTTCGGCCTCTACCCGTACATCTGCCTCGCGGTCTTCGTCGTCGGCAGCCTGATCCGTTTCGACCGCGACCAGTACACCTGGAAGAGCGACTCGTCGCAGCTGCTGCGCACCGGCTCGCTGCGCTGGGGCAGCAACCTGTTCCACATCGGCGTGCTGTTCCTGCTGGTCGGCCACTCGGTGGGCATGCTGACGCCGCACTTCCTGTACGAGCCCTTCATCAGCGCCGGCGGCAAGCAGCTGATGGCGATGGTTTCCGGTGGCGTGGCCGGCACGCTGGGCTTCATCGGCATCACGCTGCTGCTGCACCGCCGCCTGTCGGACCCGCGCATCCGCGCGACCTCGAAGACCAGCGACATCGTGCTGCTGGCGCTGCTGTGGGTGCAGCTGGCGCTGGGCCTGGGCACGATCCCGTTGTCGGCGCAGCACCTGGACGGCGGCATGATGATGAAGCTGGCCGAATGGGCGCAGCGCATCGTCACCTTCCGCACCGGCGCGGTCGAGCTGCTCGACGGCGCGGGCTGGGTGTTCAAGCTGCACATGGTGCTGGGCATGTCGGTGTTCCTGGTCTTCCCGTTCACCCGCCTGGTGCACGTGTGGAGCGGCTTCGGCACGCTGGCCTACATCGTCCGCCCGTACCAGCTGGCACGCAGCCGGCGGCTGGGCCTGCCGGCTTCGCAAGGTGCGCTGCCGTCACGTGTTGTGCCGCAGGCCGCGGCGCCGCGCCCCGTGGCGCAACCGGTGCGCGAGTCCGCCCCCGCGACGGCCCGCACGTCGGCCGGCCGCACCGCCTGATCGAGGTCTCGCCATGAACGCCGTTCGCACCGCCACGAACCTCCTGCCCCCTGCCGTCGCCCGCGTCGGCCGGGTCCCGCTGCACGCCGACGGCGAACAGCTCGGCGACGACGAGCTGCGCCAGCGCGCCTGCACCGAGCTGCTGCGGCAACGCGCGATCGCGCTGGGCCGGCTGCGCGGCGACGATCCGGCGCCGGCCGACGGCGTGATCAGCGCCGCCGCCGCCGCGGCGATCCACGGGCTGCTGGACGACGAGCTCGCGGTGCCCGAGCCCGACGACGCCGCCTGCCGCCGCCACCATGCCGCGCATCCTGCGCGTTATGCCGTCGGCGAACGGGTGCAGGCCCGCCACATCCTCTTCGCCGTCACGCCGGGCGTCGACATCGGCGCGCTGCGGGCGCAGGCCGAACGCACGCTGCTGGAGGTGCGGGCCGAGCCGGCGCTGTTCGCGCAGCGTGCGTCCGCGCAGTCGAACTGCCCGAGCGGCGGGCACGGCGGCGACCTGGGCTGGTTGAACGCGGACGACTGCGCGCCCGAGTTCGCGCACGAGCTCTTCGGCCACAGCGAGATCGGCGTGCTGCCGCGGCTGGTGCACAGCCGCCACGGGCTGCACGTGGTGGAGGTGCTGGCGCGCGAGCCCGGCCAGCAGCCGCCCTACGAGGCGGTGGCCAGCGCCGTCGCGGCCACCTTGCGCCGGCAGAGCTTCGCGACCGCGATGCGGCAGTACCTGAAGCGCCTGGCGGCCGACGCCGAGCTCGAAGGCGTGGACCTCGAGGCGAGCGACAGCCCGCTGGTGCAGTGACCGCTGAATGGCTGAACCTCCCGCGCGCGCCATGGACGACCAGCTGCTCGCGCGACTGAAGCGCTTCCACACCGACACCTTCCCGCGTCATCGCCAGCGCTTCGAGGACCTGGTCGCGCACGGCCAGCATCCGACGACGCTGTTCATCGGCTGCTCCGACTCGCGGCTGGTGCCCTACCTGCTGACCGGCGCCGGCCCCGGCGAGCTCTTCATCGTGCGCAACGTCGGCGCGCTGGTGCCGCCGTGCTGCGGCACGCTGCAGCCGAGCCGGCCGGCCGACGACTTCACGCCCGCGCCGCCGCCGCGATCGGATGCTGGCGTCCACGCGGCGGGCGCCGGCGCGCCGCGCTGGACCGGCGGTCTGCACGGCACCGCGGCGGCGATCGAGTTCGCGGTGTTGAACCTGCACGTCGAGCACATCGTCGTCTGCGGCCACAGCCACTGCGGCGCGATCAAGGCCCTGTACGAGGACCTGTCGCCCGAGGCGGTCAACCTGGGCGCGTGGCTGGAGCTGGCGCGCGAAGCCGTGCTGCCCGTGCGGCCGACGCCGGAATCGCTGCGCCGCACCGAGCAGCGCGCGATCGTGCTGCAGCTCGAGCGGCTGATGGACTACCCGATGGTGCGCCGCCGCGTCGAGCGGGGTGCGCTCGCGCTGCACGGCTGGCACTACGTGATCGAGGACGGCGACGTGCATGTCTTCGACATGAAGAGCGGCAGCTTCGTGCCGGCCTCGCGCGCGGAACACAGCGGCGACGGGCCGTTCCCGGTGAATGGCGACACCGCGCTGTTCAACGAGATCGACGACGCGTTCGCGCCCGCGCTGCCCGCGGGCTGACGGCGGCCGATCCCCCACCCTGGGGGATGCGGCGGGCCGCCGCGCCCTGCCGGTCCTCGTAGACTTCTGCCCGTCCACGAGGGAGGCACCATGAAGAAACGAAGGGCGGCGCATGCGCCGCTGACGATGCTGCTCGCCGCCGCGGCGGTCCTGTCGGGCTGCTCCACGCCGATGCAGCCGCCGATCACCGGCTACACCTGCTGCAACCTGCGCGCCGAACACGGCTGGATCTCCAGCAACAACGTGCAAGGCGGCACGCTGATCCCCGCCGGCGAGCCGGTGCAGCTGACCACGATCAAGAAGCGCTACTACGTCTACGGCACCGTCGGCGGCAACGAGGTCGCCTTCCGCGACGATGCCGCGGCCACCGAGGACGATACGCTGCAGTGGCTGCGCCGCATCACGGTGGCCGAGGACCCGCGCAACCGGCTCGAGCAGTGGCCGGACCTGACGCGGCTGGCGGTCCGTGCGGGCCGCGTGAGCACCGGCATGACGCGCGACCAGGTGCTGATGTCGCTCGGCCTGCCCTCGCGCAACGACACCCGCGACCTGGACGGGCCGGTCTGGCGCTACTGGACGGGGCTGCACGAGCACCCGGTGGACCTGCACTTCGGCGCCGACAGCCGCCTCGCGCGCATCGACGGCCGGCCGGAGGTCGTGCGCCACATCGTGTTCGCGCCCTGATCCCCTCGCGACGCGCGGCGCAACAAGGCGCCCGCGGCGCGAAACGGCGCTGATACGCACCCTTGCTACAACCGGCGCTGCTTCCGGAGTGCCGCATGTCCCGTCCATCGCTGTCGATGCGCTTCGCCGCCCCGCTCGTGGCGGCGCTCGTCCTCGCCGCCTGCGGCCAGCCGGTGCCGCCGGAGAAGGCCGCCTACATCGGCATCTGGCGCTCGGCGCCGCAGCCCGACCGCTCGATGGAACTGGTCATCGATGCCGACGGCCGCGTGCGCTACAAGCGTTTCGAGGGCCGCAGCTCGACGGCGGTCGACGGTCCCATCAAGGGCTTCGACGGCGACCACTTCGACGTCGGCATCGGCCCGATCAGCACCCGCTTCATCGTCAGCCGGCCGCCGCAGCAGCAGCACGGCGACGACTGGAAGATGACGGTCGACGGCGTCGAGCTGATCCGGCGCTGAAGGCGCGGGCGCGGCCTCAACGCGGCCGACGTCATACTCGGCGTCCCGCCGCCACCGAACCCCCGCTGCCACCATGTACAGGCTCCACGGCTTCTGCCAGTCCGGCAATACCTTCAAGGTCGCTCTCCTGCTGCGCCAGCTCGGCGTGCCTTGGGAAGCCGTGCACGTCGACTACATGAACGGCGTCACCCGCACCGGCGACTGGCGCGAGGCGACCAACGAAATGGGCGAGGTGCCGGTGCTCGACGACGGGCCGAAGCGGCTGACGCAGTCCGGCGTGATCCTGAGCTACCTGGCCGCGAAGCACGGCGCGTACGGCGGCGCGACGGACGACGACAAGGTCGAGGTGCTGCGCTGGCTGTTCTTCGACAACCACAAGTTCACCAGCTACTTCGCGAGTTATCGCTTCATGAAGGCCTTCGGCGCCACCGCGCCCGACCCGGCCGTGATGGCCTGGCTGCGCGGGCGCATCGACGGCGCCTTCGGCATCGTCGACAAGCATCTCGCGGGCCGCTCGTTCATGGTCGGCGAGACGCCGACGATCGCCGACTTCTCGCTGTGCGCCTACCTGTTCTTCCCGGTCGACGAAAGCGGCATCGACGTGCCGGCGCTGTTCCCGCAGATCGGCGCGTGGCTCGACCGCCTGCGCGCGCTGCCGGGCTGGGGCGATCCCTACGCCATCCTGCCGGGCGAGCGCATCGCGCCGCGCTGGTGAGCGCAGCGCCGGCGGCCGGTCACTCGACCACCACCTCGCTGATCTGCAGCTGCGGCTGCAGGTCGGTGTAGTTCGCGATGTCGCCCATGATCTCCTTCGCATGCGGGCCGAAGGCGGCGTTGAAGGCCTCGACCGAGTCGCAGTAGAGGTGGCACATCGCGACGAACGGCGCCGGCTGCCCCGGGGCCCCGCCGGCGAGGCCCTTGTCGACCGTCCAGCGGCGGCATGCGTCGCCCAGCCGGGCCGCCACCATCGGCATGTGCCGGTCGCGGTAGTAGCCGTGGTCGAAGCGCGCGCCGGGCGTGTTCGGGTACATCACGGAAACCTTGATCATGCGATCCTCCATCTGCGGAGCCTTCGGAGCGGCGATCGTACAGTCGAGCGCCGATCCCGCTGGATGGCGGGCGCGGTGGGCGCGAAGGGCGCTGCCTGGACTGATCAGTCGCCGATCTCGAAGGTGCCCTTCACCGGCACCCAGCTGTCCTGGCTCGACGCGACGCCGGTCACCGATTCGTCGAAGAAGTTCAGCGCGACCGTCAGCGTGAAGCCCGAGTCCGGCGAGCGGTAGGACACCAGCGCCACATCCTCGCCGACGTCGGCGGCGAGGTACGGCGGCCGTTCGGCCTTCGGCGCCTGTGCCTGCGCTGGCGCGCGGTCAGCGGTGCCGCTGCGGTCACCCTCGGCCGGCAGGCCGTGCCATTCCACGGTGCCGTCCTTGTGGAACAGGTGTTCATGCACCTGGCCCTTCGTCGGCCCCTCGGTCCAGTGGAACCGGTAGATCTTGCCGCTGATGCGGGAAGCGATCTTGCTCATGCGAACGTTTCTCCTCGGTCGGACAGTGGTTCCCGGATGCGGGCATTCGGCGTGCCGGCCCGCCCGCGCGCGGCGCCGGCCGCACATCGATCGAGGCATGCCGATTGCCCGCCGCCCGCCATGCCGATTGCCGAACGGACCCTGCGCGTGCTCGTCGTCGACGACGTGCGCGACTTCGCCGACTCGCTGGCCGAGTTGCTCGCCCACATGGGCTGCGAGCCGCGGGTCGCCTACGACGCGGTCGGCGCGTTGCGCGTCGCGATGGAGCAGCGGCCGCAGGTGATCTTCGTCGACCTGTTCCTCGGCCAGCAGAGCGGCAGCCACTTGATGCAGTCGCTGCGCCGCCTGCTCGGCGACGACGACCCGCCGACCATCGTCTGCCTCACCGGTCACGACAGCGCCGAGAACGAGCTGCGCTGCCGCCAGGCCGGTTTCGACCTCTATCTCGTCAAGCCGGTGTCGATGGCCATGGTGCGCGACATCCTGACGACCTGCCGCGGCATCGACGCGACCAGCGAACGTGTGCCGCGCTCCGGAGGTGCGGGACGGCCGGCGCGCTGATCGCCGGACTGCGCTGCGTCAAGCGGCGCCGTGCGGCCCGCGGCCATAGTGGCTGCATGGCATTCGGCAGAACCTGGGCACGACGCGCCGCCGGCCTGGCCGCCTGCTGGCTGGCCACCGCCACCGCGCAGCCGGTGCTGACGGTGAAGATCGGGCATGCGGCGACGACCAGCGGCTGGGCGTCGGTGGTCGGCATCGAGAGCGAGAACGCCGCGCGGCTGGCGATCGAGCGACTCAACACCACCTCACTTCGCATCGACGGCCGGCAGGCGCACTTCGAGCTCGTCACCGACGACGACCAGGACACCGAGGCCGGCGCCCGACGTGCCGCGCAGGCGCTGCTGCGGGCCGGGGTGTCCGCCGTCGTCGGCCACATGACATCGGGGACGACCATCGCGGCCGGCCGCCTCTATGCCGAGGCCGGCATTGCCCTGATCGCGCCGTCGGCGACGGTGCCCGAGCTCCGGCGCCAGGGGCCGGCCACCAGCTTCCGGCTGGTGGCCGACGACCGCCAGGTCGCGCAGCTGCTCGGGCTGCATGCCGTGCAGCAGCTCGGCCTGCGGCGCTTCGCCGTGCTGGACGACGGTTCGGTGTACGGCCGCGGGCTCGCCGAGCAGTTCACGATGGCCGTGCGCGCCGCGGGCGCCCGCGTGGTCGAGCAGCGCCGCATCGAGCCCGATGCCGAGGACTTCGGCGAGTTCCTCGAGGCCGCCGCCGAGCGCGCGGCCGACGCGGTGGTGTTCGGCGGCTTCGATCCGCAGGCCGGCCAGCTGCTGCGACAGATGAACCTGCGCGGGCTGCGGGCACGCTTCATCACCGGCGACGGACCCTGCACGCCGGACCTTGTTTCCTATCATGCGATCGGCGCGGCCATGGATGATCAGGTGCTGTGCGCGCTGCCCGGCGGCATGCCCGGGGGGGATGACCCGGCGATCGCCGCGTTCGTCGGCGCCTATGCCCGCCGTTTCGGTGCCGAGCCCCGCTTCTACGGCGCGCACGTGCACGACGCGGTGCTGCTGATCGCCGACGCGATGCAGCGCGCCGGCACGGCCGAGCCGGCGCGCGTGCTCGAGGCGCTGGCGTCCACCGCGGGTTTCACCGGCCTGACCGGCACCATCACCTTCGACGAACGCGGCGAGCGCGTCCGGCCCCCGCTGGGCCTTTACACCTACCGCGGCGAGCTGCGCAGGCTCGTGCGCACCGTGCGCTGAAGCGCCGCTACAGCCACTGCTCGGGCACGAACAGCCCCAGCAGCCACGATTTCAGGCGCTGCCAGACGCTGTCGTACGGTTCGTGCGCATGCACGGTCTGGCGGCCCTGCCGGTCGGTCTCGATCCATTCGATGCCGCGGTCGGCCGGCCGCAGCCGGTAGCTGCCGAGCGCGATGGCCTCGTCGAACACGCGGACGACCTGCTGCGCCAGCGCGGGGCTGTCGATCACCAGGCCGGCTTCGGTGTTCGCGCGCGCCGAGCGCGGGTCCAGGTTCATCGACCCGACGAAGAGCCAGCGGCGGTCGACCGCCAGCGTCTTGCTGTGCAGGCGGCCGGTGCTGCGGCGGAAGTCGTCGATGCGGCCGGCGTCGCGCGCCAGCGTCGGGCTCAGCTCGTGGATGCGAACGCCGGCCGCCAGCAGCGCCGGCCGATAACGTGCATACGCGGCGTAGGCCAGCGGCTCGTCGGTCGCGCCGGCGGAGTTCGTCAGCAGCGTCACGCCGCCGGGCAGCTCGGCCGCGAGCCGGCGCATCAGCTGCATGCCGCGTTCCCCGGGAATGAAGTAGGGCGACATCACCAGCACCTGGTCGCGCGCCGAGTCCATCAGCGCCAGCGTCTGGTCCGACACCGTCGGCAGGCGCGGCCGCCCCGGTGCCTCGTCTGCGGCCTTGTCGGGATCGTCGGCCAGCACGCGGGCCGGTGCCCCCTGCAGCACCAGCTGGCCCTGCTCGAACTGGCGCAGCAGGCTGGGCTGGCCGAACTGGTCGTGCTGGCGCTCGCCCAGGCGGACCGTCGCGTCGCGCACCGCCTCGTCGAAGTATTCGCGGTCCGCCGCGACGAGCGGCCGCGCGAGCAGCTGCTGCAGCGTGTAGACGCGGTCGCTGTTCCAGTAGCGGTCGAACACGGCGGACAGCTCGCGCACCACCGGGCCGGCGGATAGCACGTCGAGGTCGACGAAGTTGGCCTCGCGGCTGTTCATGAAGTACTCGTCGGCCACGTTGCGACCGCCGGAGACCGCCAGGCTGTTGTCGGCGATCAGGAGCTTGTTGTGCATGCGGTGGTTGATGCGCTGCAGCTGCGGCAGCGACAGCAGCAGGCGAACGCCCACCGACGGCAGCCGCACCGGCAGCGGGTTGAACAGCCGCACGCTGACGTTGGCATGCGCCGCCAGCCCGGCCAGCAGGTCCTCGTCGCCGGCGGCGTACAGGTCGTCCACCAGCAGCCGCACGCGCACGCCGCGCTGGGCGGCGTCGCGCAGCTCGCGCAGGAAGCCGCGCCCGGTGCGGTCGCCGGCGAGCACGTAGTACTGCACGTCGAGCGAGCGGGTGGCACGGCCGGCGAGCGCGATGCGGGCATTGAAGGCCGACTCGCCGGCGAACAGCAACCGGAAGCCGGAGCGTGCATCGCCGCCCTGGCCGGCCGGCGTGGCGGCGGCCGCCAAGCGGCCCAGCGGCGTGTCGGCGACGTCCTGCAGCGCCTGCTCGACCGGCCCCGGCTGATGGCGCGGCAGCCCGCTGCAGCCGCCGGCGCCTCCCAGCACGATCGCCAGCACGATCAGCAGCAGGGCATGGTGCAGCGCACGCATCGGCAGTTCACGCGAAACGTCAACCACCCCATCGTAGCGGCCGGGTCGCCCGCGCCGGCGCCGCGCGCCGCGGCCGCTTTGCGCAGGCTCAAGCCGACCGCGTCGGCAGCACCGCCTGCTTCAGCTGGGGGAACACCTTGCCGACCTTCGCCAGCACGTAGTCGCCGTAGGTGCCGTCGAAGGCATGCACGCTGGCGCCGTCCCAGCGCGTCGCGTGGTCGTCGGTCGCCGCGCTGCGGATCGGCTCGATGCGCGCGGCCATGTTGGGGTCGAAGAACAGCGGGAACGACAGGCGGTGGTGGCCGCTGGCATTGAGCTTCACGCGGTGCGGCGTGCTGTGGTACAGGCCGCCGGTCATGCGGTCGAGCATGTCGCCGATGTTGCAGACCAGCGATCCGGCGAGCGGCGGTGCGTCGATCCAGCCGCCGGGCGTGCGCACCTGCAGGCCGCCCACCGTGTCCTGGCGCAGCAGCGTCAGCAGCCCGTAGTCGGTGTGCTCGCCGACGCCGTCGCGCACGTCCAGGCCGTCGGGCACCGGGCGGCTCGGGTACTGGAAGATGCGGAACAGCACCAGCGGGTCGGCGGTGTAGCGCGCGGCGAAATAGTCGGCCGGCAGGTCCAGCGACAGCGCGATCAGAGCCATCACGCGGTGGCCGAGCGCGGTGACGTCCGCGATGTAGTCGAGCACCGTGTCGCGGAAGCCGGGCAGCACGTCGTCGCCGGGCAGCAGGTTGCGGCCGTGCAGCGGTTCGCCGGCCCGCACGCGCGGGTCGTCGTCGGGCAGCTCGGTGCCGAGGTAGAGGCCTTCCTTCCAGTCCGGCCGGCCCGAGGTCAGCTCGCCGCCGAGCGGGAACCAGCCCCGCCATGCGCGGCCGCCCTTGTCCATGGACCACTGCTGCTTGAGCTCGTCGGGCAGCGCGAAGAAGCGGTGGCTCAGCGCCTCGAGCCGCTGCGCGCGCGCTTCGTCGAGGCCGTGGCCGACGAGGTAGAAGAAGCCCTGCGCGCGGCAGGCCTCGCCGATGCGCCGCGCCGCCTCGGCGTCCGGCGCGCGCAGGTCGACCAGCGACAGCGTTGTCGAGGCAGCGGGCATGCGGTCCAGTATGCGCCCGGCCGGCCGCATACTCGCCCGATGCGCCCGTCCCTCGTCTTCCTGCACACCGCGCCGGTGCATGTGCCGACCTTCACCGCGCTGGCCGCCGAGCTCGCGCCGGGCTGCGACGCGCACCATGTCGTCGACGAGACGCTGCTCGCCGAGGCGCGGCACGCGGGCACCGGCGATGCCGCGCTGATCGCACGCGTGCAGGCCGCCATGCGGGCCGCCGCGCAGGCGCACGGCGCGGGCGCGGTGGTCTGCACCTGCTCGACGATCGGCGGCCTGGCCGAGCGCACGCCGACCGACGGGCGCTTCATCACGGCGCGCATCGACCGCGCGATGGCCGACCGCGCGGTGGCCAGCGGCCCGCGCATCCTGGTGGTCGCCGCGCTCGACAGCACGCTGGCGCCGACGGCCGCACTGCTGCAGGAGTCGGCTGATGTGGCCGGCCGCGCGATCACGCCGCGCTGCGTGCTCGCCGAGGGGGCGTGGGCCTGCTTCGAGGCCGGGGACATCGCGCGCTATCACGAGCGCATCGCCGCGTGCGTGCGCACCGAGCGCGGCGACGCCGACGTCGTCGTGCTCGCGCAGGCCTCGATGGCGCCGGCGGCCGATCGCCTGGCCGACCTGGGCATCGACGTCCTGGCCAGCCCGCGGCTGGGCGTGCAGGCGATCGCCGAGCGGCTGGGTGCCGGCCCGCCCGACCGGCCGCGCTGATCGGGCGAACTGGGCGTTCGCCACCTGATCGGCCGACCGGGCGGCCGACCTGATCGCTTCTCTGCATCCGCCTTGATCTGCGTCAGGAACACCTTGGGGTCGACTGCCTAGAGTCACGCCCCGTGATTCCTCTCGAACTCGCCGCGCTGCTCGATCGCAGCGGCCTCCAACCGCTGCGCCTGCGCGGCCGCACGCTGCTGCCGATCCTGCAGGGCGGCATGGGCGTCGGCGTGTCGGCGCACCGCCTCGCCGGCAGCGTCGCCGCCCAGGGCGCGGTCGGCACGCTGTCCTCGGTCGACCTGCGCCGCCACCATCCCGACCTGATGGAGCGCACGCGCGGCCTCGGCGTCGGCCCTGAGGCCAAGCAGGCGATCGACGCGGCCAACCTGGAGGCGCTGGAGCGCGAGGTCACGGCCGCGCGCGCGCTGTCGCAGGGCCGCGGGCTGCTGGCGATGAACGTGATGCGCGCGGTCAGCGAATACGCGGCCTACGTGAAGCGCTCGCTGGCCGCCGGCATCGATGCCATCGTCGTCGGCGCCGGGCTGCCGCTGGACCTGCCCGACCTGGCCGCCGACCACCCCGAGACCGCGCTGGTCCCCATCCTCAGCGATGCCCGCGGCGTGCAGCTGCTGGTGCGCAAGTGGGAGCGCCGCAAGCGCGCGCCCGATGCGATCGTGCTCGAGCACCCGCGCCTGGCCGGCGGCCACCTCGGCGCCGCGCGCGTCGAGGACGTCAACGACCCGCGCTTCGACTTCGAACGCTCGGTGCCCGAGACGCTGGCGGTGCTGCGCGCGGCCGGCCTGGAGAACACCCCGGTGATCGCCGCCGGCGGCATCGGCAGCGTCGACGACATCCGCCGGCTGCAAGGCCTGGGCGCCGCCGGCGTGCAGCTGGGCACCGCGTTCGCGGTGACCACCGAAGGCGATGCCGACCCGGCCTTCAAGCAGGTGCTGGCCGAGGCCACACCGGCAGACATCGTCGAGTTCACCAGCGTCGCCGGCCTGCCCGCGCGCGCGGTGGCGACGCCGTGGCTGAAGGCGTACCTCAAGGCCGAGCCGAAGCTGCAGGCGGTGGCGCAGGTCAAGGCCCGCTGCACCAAGGCCTTCGACTGCCTCGCGCAATGCGGGCTGCGCGACGGCAAGGTCGGCTGGGGCCAGTTCTGCATCGACCAGCAGCTGGCCGCCGCGCTGAAGGGCGACGTGCGGCGCGGGCTGTTCTTCCGCGGCGCGGGCGCGCTGCCGTTCGGCACGCAGATCCGCAGCGTGCGCGAGCTGATCGAGCGCCTGCTCGGCGGCGAGCTGCCCACGGTGCCCGCCGCGCTTGAAGCAACGCCAGCGGCCGCCTGACGCCGCGCCGGCCGCCTGACGCGTCGACGACAGCCGGCCGCGCTGCCCGGCCGCTACGATCGGCCCATGCATGCCACCCTGGCCGAGCTGCTGCACACGCCACCCGCCGGCGCCTCCGCGCCGTTCGACGACCTCGCGGCCTGGTGGCCGCACTGGCAGGCGCTGCAGTCCACCGCCGATTCGCCGGTGGCGTTGGCGCTGCGCTGCGGCTGGGCCGCCGACCGCATCGGCTGGGCCTTCGCCGGCGGTTACCAGGCTGCGCTGCGCGCGCTGCTGCCTTCGTTGGCCGGTGAACGGCTGGCTGCGCTGTGCGTCACCGAGGCCGGCGGCAACCGCCCGCGCGACATCGCCACCCGCATCGCGCCGCAGCCCGACGGGATGCTGCGCATCGACGGCGAGAAGCGCTGGACCACGCTGGGGCCGCAAAGCGCGACGCTGCTGGTCGTCGGCGCGTGGTCGCCGGCCGGCGCCGAACCGGCCGGGCGGCCGGCGCTGCGGGTCGTGCGCGTCGAGAGCGCGACGCCCGGCGTGCAGCTGCAGCCGATGCCGCCGACCCGCTTCGTGCCCGAGGTGCCGCATGCCGGTGTGCTATTGACCGATGTACGCGTCTCGGCCTCGGCGCTGTTGCCGGGCGATGGCTATGAAGCCGTGGTCAAGCCCTTCCGCACCGTCGAGGACGTGCACGTGATGCTGGCCATCGGCGCCTGGCTGCTGCGCGAGGCACGCGCCCGCGCCTGGCCCTCCGCCTTCGCCGAGCGCCTGGTGGCCGCGCTGGCGCTGCTGGCCGAGCTGGCCGCGGCCGAAACGCTGGCGGCGACGACCCATGTGGCGCTGGCCGGCGCGCTGCAGTGGCTGGCGCCGCTGTTCGCCGAGGCCGGCGAGCGCTTCGCGGCGGCCGGCGATGCGGTGGCGGCCCGCTGGCCGCGCGACGCCGCGCTGCTGCAGGTCGCCGGCGCGGCGCGTGCGCAGCGGGCAGCGCGCGCCTGGGAGCGCCTGGGCGGCTGACCGCCGGGTCAGTGCACCTCGGCGACCTGCTTCGGCGCCGTGCCCTGGGTGGTCGGCTCGACCGAGCACCACGCCGCGCTCGTCCCGGTCGGTTCGACCGAGCACCACGCGGCGCTCTTCCCGGTCGGCTCGACCGAACACCACGCGGCGCTCTTCGTCGTCGGCTCGACCGAGCACCACGCCGCGCTCTTCGTCGTCGGTTCGACGGAACACCACGCCGCGCTCTTCGTCGTCGGCTCCACCGAGCACCACGCGGCGTCGCGCGCCACGGCCCCGGCCGGCTCGCCGAACTCCTGCTGCAGCAGGCGCTGCATCGTGTCGAACGCCTCCTGCAGCGCCCGCTCGTCGCCCTCGCCGCGCAGGCCGAGGTACGGGAAGTGGTGCAGGAAGTAGCCGAAGGTGGCCTGGCAGTCGGCGGCGTACTTGCGCGTGTCCAGGATGTGCATGTGCCAGAAGCGGTCGACGTCCTGCTCGGGCGCGAGCTGCATGTCGGGGTACTTCGCGTGCAGGATCAGGTAGCGCTTGTAGGCCACCTCCATGCGGTCGGCGTGTTGGTCGGACCAGCCGTAGCCGTCCTCGCGGCGCGTGGCCTTGAACTTGATCATGCCGAGGTCCAGCGCCTCGATCGCGGCGATGGTCTGCTCCAGCGTTCTGCCGTGGGTGGGAAGGGTCATGAAGGCTCCTGGGAAGGGTGGATGGACCGCTTGCGGTCCGACGGGCATGCCAGGGAGATCGCCTGTTACTTCCTAGGCGGCAATCGGCGCGGCAATCTGCAGGGACTGCTGTTGCGGAAGGTGGCCGGCGACGAAGCGCGCGAGCTCGTCGGCGGGCAGCGGCTTCGACAGCAGGTAGCCCTGGATCACGTCGCAGCCGCGGCTGCGCAGGTGGTCCAGCTGGGTCATCGTCTCGACGCCTTCGGCGACCACCTGCATGCGCAGCCCGTGGGCCAGCGTGATGATGCTGTCGGTCAGCGCCTGCGCGTCGCTGTCCTCGGACAGGTCGTTGATGAACGAGCGGTCGATCTTCACCGTCGACAGAGGGAAGCGCCGCAGGTACGACAGCGACGAGTAGCCGGTGCCGAAGTCGTCGATCGCCAGGCCGATGCCCATCGCGCGCACCGCCTCCAGCACGCGCACCGCGTGCTCGGGGTTCTTCATCACCGCGCCTTCGGTGATCTCGAGCTCGAGCAGCCCGGGCTCCAGGCCCGAGGCGTCGAGAATCTCGGCGATCTCATCCAGCAGCGTGCGGCTGCCGAGCTGGCGCGGCGACAGGTTCACGCTCATCTGCATTGCCGGCAGCCCCTGGCGGCGCCAGGCCATCGCGTCCTGGCAGGCCTGGCGCAGCGCCCACTGGCCCATCGTCTCGATCAGGCCGGTCTCCTCGGCGATCGGGATGAACTGCGCCGGCGACACCCCGCCCAGCGTCGGATGGCGCCAGCGCATCAGCGCCTCGACGCCGACGATGCGCTGCGTGCGCAGGTCGAGCTTGGGCTGGTAGTGCAGCTGCAGCTCGTCGCGCACCAGCGCGCGCCGCAGGCCGCTCTCGAGGATCAGCCGCTCGGCGCTCTGCGCGTTCATCTGCGCGGCGTAGAAGCGGTAGGTGCCGCGGCCCTTGTCCTTGGCCTGGTACATCGCCGTGTCGGCGTTCTTCACCAGCGTCTCGGCGTCGGCGCCGTCTTCCGGATGCACGCTGATGCCGATGCTGGCGCTGATGTGCAGCTCGTGGCCCTCGATCGAGAACGGCTCGGCGAAGCAGTCCAGCGCCTTCTTCGCCAGCGAGGCCGCGTCGCCGGCGCCGGACAGGTTCTCCAGCAGCAGCACGAACTCGTCGCCGCCGAAGCGCGCGACGGTGTCGTCCTCGCGCAGCAGGCCGGCCAGGCGTTCGCCGCAGACGCGGATCATCAGGTCGCCGACGCCGTGGCCCAGCGTGTCGTTGATGTGCTTGAAGCGGTCGAGGTCGATGAACATCACCGCGAAGCGGCGGCGGTTGCGGTTGCTGCGCTTGATCGCGCGCTGCAGCTCGCGCTGCAGCGACGCGCGGTTGTGCAGCCCCGTCAGCGGGTCGTGGTTGGCGACGAAGCGCAGCCGCTGCTCGGCATGCTTGCGGTGCTCGTACTGTGCCAGCTGCTGCGCGACCGTGCGCAGGGTCTCCAGCGCATCGTCGTCGCTCGCACGCGGGTCGCGGCTGAAGAACTCCAGCGCGGTCATCGTGCCGGCGGCGACGATCGGCACGATCAGCCCGACTGACAGGCCGGCGCGGCCGGCGAGCGCATCGCGGGTGAAGTCGTCGCGGTGCACCAGGCCATCGACGCGCAGCGCCTCGCCGCCGGACCACGCGCGGCCGAGCGAACCTTCGTCGGCCCGGTACTCCAGCCCGAGGCTGATGCGCACGAACTCGTCGACCGCCGGCTGGCCCGGCCGGTGCCAGGTCGCCAGGCAGCGCGCCTTGGCATCCTCGCGCACGCGCCACATCGCGCCGCAGTCCCAGCGGAAGTGCTGGCAGACGACCTCGAGCGCCTGCGCGATCACCGACTTCGGCTCGCCGTCGCCCAGCAGCAGGCCGGCGATCTCGTGTTCCAGCTTCAGCAGCAGCGCGGCCTTCAGGCGCTGCGTGTCGTCGCGCACCACGCCGCGCAGCAGCAGGTGCGCGCCGGAACGTGTCGGCTCGATGATCACGTGCAGCCAGCGCTCCGGGCCGTCGCCGGTGCCGGCGAGGTGGTGCTCGAACTCGATGCGCTGCCCGGACGAGGTGGCCTCGGCGATGCGCTGTTCGACCGCCGGCCTTTCGGACGCGGGGATGCGCGCGAGCAGCGATCGCAGGTCCGCCGGCGCATCGCCCGCGAGGCCGAGGATGGCGCGCGCCTGGTCCGAACACTGCAGCGCGCCGCTGCGGGTATCGAGCACCCAGCTGCCGAGGTTGGCCACGCGCTGGGCTTCCTCGAGCTGCCGCTCGCTGCTGCGCAGGTGCTCGGTCATCGCCAGCGCCAGCGCCAGCGCGCGGCCGCGGGCGGTGGCCAGCGAGTAGACGATGCCGGCCAGCAGCGCGCTGATGATGGCGCCGGCGGCGATGATCAGCCACCAGACATGCGAATCGATGCGCCCGACGACCACATGCTCGTCGTCGCTGACCTCGACCAGCCACGAGTGGCCGCCGAGCTCGAAGCGCAGCGTGCGTTCGATGCGCGGCGGCGGCAGCGCGCGCGGCGCGGCGGCCTGTGCGGTGGTCGCCGAGGGCACGGAGGCGGCCACCGCCGCCGAGGGCACGCCATCGGGCAGCCTGCCGGCCGGCGCCGCGCTGTCGAACAGCAGCTGACTGCGGTCGCCGCGCGGCGCCTGCACGAAGTGGCTCTCCACGCGCGTGCCCATCGCACCGGGGCCGGGCCCGGCGTCGACCAGGCGCAGCCGCAACGACGGCGACGTGCCATGGCCGAGCACGTCGCCCATCATGCCGGCGACGCGGAAGCCGGCACCGACCGTGCCGATGTAGGCGGCCCGGCGCTGCTCGACGGACTCCAGCGGCTGGTTGGGCCGGTACACCGGCAGCCGCATCGCCAGGCCGATGTCCGACGCCTGGTTGCCGATGCGGATGCGACGGCCCGACGAGGCCAGCCCGCCGGTGTCGCGCGACTGCTCCAGCGCCGTGCCGCGATTGGGCATCGCGCCCAGGTCCTTGCCGACGAGGTGCTCGTTGCCGGCGTGCGGCTCGATCAGCGTCAGCACGTAGCGCTCGGTGTCACCGTCGCGCCGGTAGGCGGCGAAATTCACCGCCTGGAAGCCGGGGTAGCTGCGCTCGAGCTTCAGGCCGGCGACGTAGTCCCGGAAGTCCTCGCGGCTGACCGCCTGCTCGGTATTGAAGCGGGCCTGCACGCCGGTCAGCACCGCGGTGTAGTCGTCGAAGCGCCCTTCGATCTTGCGGGCGAGGTCCAGCGCCACCGCATCGAAGCGCTCGTTCGCGCCGCGCCAGATTTCCAGCCGGGCGGCGATGCCGAGGAACAGCGACAACGCGAGCCCGGCGGCCAGCACGATCAGCGGCAGGGCGACCGGGGCGCGGGGTGGCGGCGTGGCTTCCATGTTGAGCGGGTTTTCGCCCGCGGCACGCCCGGGTTGAGGGTTAGAAAGTGATAAAGGTGCTCATGCTGGTCCGGCGTGCAAGCTAGTTCACGGTTCGTGATGCAAGTCGCGGACAGGCTCGCAACGCGGTGTCGGGGCGTGCTCGACGGCCGGCGTCGGGAAGTCCTTGCCGGGCCGTCGGCAACGCCGCGCGGGGTGCGTCGGGAAGTCGTGACGCTGCCTGCCGCCACGGGGTGGCGGCGCGCGGCGGGCGGAGGGTCTTCAGCGCGGCCGGGAGGCCGCGCGGTCGGCGAACGCACGCCGGAAGGCGTCGTTGCCGGTGGGCTCGCCCGGCTGGATGAAGCGCGGCGGGCGGTCGTTGAAGCCGGGCAGCACGGGCACCGACGCGGCCGCCGAGCGCGTCGGGCGGGCAGGCACGGACGCGGCCGTCGCGATCGGGGGCGCGGATTCAGGCTGCACGGTGGGGGGCGTGGCCGTCGGCGGCGGTTCCGGCGACGGCGCGCGGTCGCGCGCCGTCGCGATCACCTTCACCGGCTCGTGCTTCGCTTCGCCGCAGGCCGCCGCGGCGAAGGCGAAGCACACGATCAGCGCGGCGGCGCGGCTCACTGCAGGATGATCTGGCCGCTGCCGCGCGAGACGCCGTTGGCGTCGTACACGGTGCAGTTCCCGCTGAAGTTCACGACGTGGGGGCAGGCGACGGTGTAGCCGGCGATCAGCATCGTGATGCTCAGCGAGTCGTCGACCGCGGTGTAGAGGCTGCCGGTCATGCCGTAGGCGCCGTTGCTGCAGTTCAGCGCGCCGTAGACCACCAGCGAGCCGCTGTTGTAGTAGTCGCCGGTGGCGTCGAAGACCAGTTGCGTGCAGTTGGTCAGGCCGGAGGCGTTGAAGCTGGCGCTCCACACCAGGTTGGTGAAGGTGGTCGGCGTAGCGACGCCGATGGCGCCGGCAGGAAGGGCGCCGGCGGCGAGCAGCGCGGCGGCGGTAATGGAGGCGAACAGTCTGCGCATGGAAGTCCCCTGGGTTGGTGGATGGCGACGTGGCGGCAAGCGACGGGCCCGCCAGGCGGGCCCGTTTTGCGCTTAACGCGTCAGGTCGGCCTGCCGGCTAACCTGGATTCGGCTCGCGGCTCTTCGGCGCGCGTTCGAAGGCGGCGCGGCGGGCCTCGCTGGCGCGCTCGGACGCGGCCGTCGCCTTGCGCGGCGCGGCGGCCGGCGGTGCGCGGCGCGCATCGGGCGGCGCGTCGGCGCGTTGCTCGCGCGGCGGCGGCGGGGCGGCGGCCGGACGGTCGGCGCGGCGTTCCTCGCGCGATTCGCGGGTCGGCGGCGCCGGCTTCGCTTCTCGGGTCGGCGGTGCCGGCCGGTCTTCACGCGCGGGCGGCACGGCCGTGGCCTGGCGCGGCGGCGGCGTGGTGGCCGGCGGGCGCTCGGGCGGCGCGGCCGCGGGCTGGCGTCCGGGCGGGGTGGCCGCCGGCTTGTCCGGGGCGGGCTTGTCGGCCTCGCGTCGTGCGAACGGTGGCGGGGGCGTCGCGGGCGACGCGCGGCGTTCCGCCGGCGACGCGTCGGCATCCGGCTTCACCGGCGGCGTGGCCGCGATCTGCCGCCCCGGCGGCGCGACTTCGCGCGCACGTCCCGGCGGCGTGACATCGGCCTGGCGCGGCGGCGTGACGTCGGCCTGCCGCGGCGGCGTGACGTCGGCTTGCCGCGGCGGCGGCTTCACCTCGGCCTGGCGAGGCGGCGGCGGCATGTCGGCGGGCCGGCTCGCCGGCTGTTCGCTGCGCGTGCGGCCGGGCACGGGCACGTCGGGCGCGCGCGGCGGCACGATCTCGCGCGGCGCGGCCGGCGGCGGCCCTTCGGCGCGTCGTTCGGCGGCCGGCGCCGGGGCGGCGGCGGTGGGACGCTCGGCCGGGGCGCCGCGGCGTTCGGCCGCGCGGTCCGGACCCGTCGGCTTGATCGGCGCCGGCGGCAGCGGTGCTGCGCGCGCGGTCACCACGCGCACCTCGGGCGCTGGCGCGGCCGCCGTCGCGGGCGTGCGCGGTGCAGGCGCGGTGCGACCGGCGGGTTCGCGCGGCGACGCCGGCACGGCCGTGCCGAAGCTCGGCACGGCGATGGCCGGCGGCTGGGCCCGGGCGATGACCGGCCGCTGCAGTGCGGCCGGCGGCGGCCGCCGTTCGGAGCGCGGCGCGGCACCGGCGATGCTGGCCACCTGCGGGGCGACCGGCGCGCTGCGCGCGACACTGGTGGGCAGGCGCAGTGCCAGCTCGCGCGGCACCGGCAGCGCAGCCGGACCGACCGGGCGGGCCTGCGCGAAGGCATTGACCGGCATCGCGACGATCGATCCCTCGCGGCGGTGCACGAAGGTGTTGTTCGTCACCGGCGCATTGATGATGTTGATGATGTTGGTGACGTTGGTGGTGCGGATCACCGTGTTGGTCGTATTGACCTGCTGCAGGTAGTGCGGACTGGCCGTGTACATCGGACGATAGACCTCCGACGGCCCGAGCGGGAACCACGCGACCGCGCTGACGCCGCCGATCGAGAAGCTGGCGCTGACGCCGGCGCCGCCGACGAACTGCACCACCGCCGGCGCATACACCGGCTGCAGGCGCCGCGGCGGCGGCACCCAGGCCCAGCGCTCGTTCACGCGGGTCCAGCGGCCGTAGTGGCTCGGCGCGAAGGCCCAGGGCGCATCGTCGATCCAGGTCCAGCCCCACGGCTCGACCCAGGCCCAGTGGCCGTCGCGGTACGGGGCCCAGCCGGCCGGCGCGGCGCTCGGCATCCACACCGGCCCGAGCTCGGCGACGACCTGCCAGCGGCCGTGATCGTCGAGGTCTTCGTAGCCCACGACTTCCGGCGACACGTACCGTGCGGAGCTCGCGCGGTCCCAGCGCTGGTCGCGTTCGTCGCTCCAGCGGTCGAAGGCGTCGCGCGCCGGCAGCGCGTAGCGTTCCTGCGAACGCAGGTCGGTGCCCCAGAAGCGGTAGGTGACGCCGGCGTTCAGCACGAAGCCGCGGCCTTCGCCGTAGACGTCGCCCTGCCCGCTGCGCAGCGTGATCTCGGTCCAGCCCCCCTCGGGGTCGACGTCGATGCGCACGCTGCCCGGACGCACGACGCGGTAGGCCAGATTCGGCGTGGCGATCTCGATCGGCCGGTCGCGGCTGATCTGGCGCGCCCGCACGGTGAGCGTCCCCTGCGTCATTTGCAGCTGCGTCATGCGGTCGACGTTGTTCAGCAGCGCGACCGAGGTGCGTTCGTCCAGCCGCAGCGCCGAGCTGCCGATGCGCAGCTCGGCCCGCGCCCCGTCGTCGCTCCACAGGCGGTCGCCGGGCACCAGCGGCCTGTTCGGCGATACGCGCAGCCAGTCGTCGGTGCCGGCTGGCAGGAAGCTCACCGGACCGTCGGCCTGCGACAGGCGCATCACGCGTGTCGGTGGATCGGCCTGCGCGGCGCCGGCGGCCAGGGCCGTGGCGGCAGCGAACAGCAGGGTCAGGCAGCGTCGGGCAAGGTACTTCATGACCGCATGCTGGACGCGGCGCGCCCGTCCCGGTCGCAGGAGAGCGCCGCATCGCGTTGTCGGCCCCGTCCGACGTCGCCGGCGCACCTCGGGCGCGTCGGGTAGGCGCCCGCGGGCCCCGCGGCCCGGCGGTGTCAGTGCACGGCGGCGACGGCCGGGCCGCTGCTGGCGGGGGCGAGTTGCGCGCGCAGGCGTTCGCAGTCGGACAGCGCGGCCGGGAAGTCGAGCCGCGCCATCGCGTCGGCCAGCGGCTGCATCGCCTCGCCCCAGGTCGCCTCGTGCGCGGCCTGCAGGTCGGCGAACACGTCGGTGGCCACCATGTCGCCTTCGGCCAGCAGCGGCATCAGCGCCTGCAAACCGGCGGCCAGCGCGGCCGGATCGGGCGCCGCGGCCGGGGGCCCGGCCTGCCCGTCGTCGAGCAGGTCGGCCACCGCCTGCAGGCCCGCCTGCGCCCGGGCGATCTCGGTGTCGATCGATTCGGCCAGCCGGGCGCTCATGCCGTCAGGCGCGGCCTCGCCCAGACGGACATCGCCCAACCGGGCCTCGCCCAGCCGGACCTCGCCGTCGGCCGCACAGGCCGCGAGCGCATCGGCGCCCAGCGTCGCTGCCACGCCCTTGATCGTGTGCAGCAGCCGCGCGGCCTCGCTGCGTTCGCCGCGTTGCAGCAGCGCCGCCAGCTGCAGCCGGTGCCCGGGCAGCTCGGCGGCGAACGAGCGGGCGCTGCGCCGCCAGACCGCCCGCTTGCCGGAGAGCCGGTCGACCGCCTGCTGCAGGTCGACGCCGAGCGCCTGGGCGCGCTGCAGCAGCGCGTCGGGCAGGCGCGTCCGCGCCGCCTGCGCGGGCGCCGCGGCGGCACCGCCGACGTGCCGGAGCACGACGGCGACGAGCTCGTCGAGGTCGAAGGGCTTGCCGACGTGGTCGTTCATGCCGGCGACCAGGCTGGCCTCGCGGTCGCCGGGCATCGCGTTGGCCGTCATCGCGATGATCGGCAGGCTGGTGCGCCCCAGCGTCGTGCGGATCGCCGCGGCCGCGGCGTAGCCGTCCATCACCGGCATCTGCACGTCCATCAGTACCGCGTCGTAGGGTGGGTCGGCCGCCGCGACGGCGGCGACGCCCTGCTCGCCGTCGGCCGCCAGGTGCACGATGGCGCCCTCGTCGGCCAGCAGGTCCTCGGCCACCTGCTGGTTGGTGAGGTTGTCCTCCACCACCAGCAGCCGCAACCCGCGCAGCCGGGCCTCGGCCGGACGCGCCGGCGCAGGCAGGCCGCTGCCCGGCGTGCGCGCGTCGCGCACCGCGTCCTGCAGCATCGACGCGGTCACCGGCTTGACCAGGAAGCCGTCGAGCAGCGTCTGCTCCTGCCGCGTGCGCTGCGCCAGCTTGTCGCGGCCGTGGGCGGTCACCATCATCAGCATCGGCACCGCCTGGCCCGGCTGCTGCCGCTCACGGATGCGGCGGCTGGTCTGCCATCCATCGAGCCCGGGCATCGACCAGTCGACGAAGATCGCGTCATGGGCGCGGCCCTGCCGCTGCATCGCATCGAGCTGCTCGAGCGCCTGCGCGCCGCTGTCGGCGACGTCCACCGTCCAGCCGAGTGCGCGGGCCTGTTCGGCGATCACCTCGCGCGCGACCGGGTTGTCGTCGACGATCAGCGTGTGCAGGGCCTGGCCGGCGACCGGCGCGGCCTCCGCCGCCACCGGCAGCTCGAGCTCGAAGCTGAAGCGGCTGCCGCGTCCGGGCGTGCTGTCGAGCCGGATCTCGCCGCCCATCAGCGCGACCAGGCGCTGGCAGATCGACAGCCCGAGCCCGGTGCCGCCGAAGCGGCGCGTCGTCGTCGCCTCGGCCTGCGCGAAGGCGTTGAAGATGTGCTGCTGCTGTGCCGGCGCGATGCCGATGCCGGTGTCGCGCACCGCGATCTCCAGCCGCACCGCCGACGCGCTGCGCCCCCGCTGGCGCACGCTGATCACCACTTCGCCGCGTTCGGTGAACTTGATCGCGTTGCCCGACAGGTTGACCAGCACCTGCTGCAGCCGCAGGTCGTCGCCGACCAGCTGCTCCGGCAGGCCGGCATCGACCTCGAACAGCACCTCGACCGGCTTGGCGCCGAGGTTGGCCGACACCACGACCGAGAGGTCGCGCAGCAGGCGGTCGATCGAGAACGGGCGCGGGTCGAGCTCGAGCTTGCCGGCCTCGACCTTCGAGAAGTCGAGGATGTCGTCGAGCAGGCGCAGCAGCGCCCGCGCGGCGCGCTCGGCCTTGTCGGCGAAGTCGAGCTGGCGCACGCCGAGGCCGCTGCGGCGCAGCAGCGTCAGCATGCCGAGCACCGCGTTCATCGGCGTGCGGATCTCGTGGCTCATGTTCGCCACGAAGCTGCTCTTGGCCCGGCTGGCCGCCTCGGCGGCTTCGTTGGCCCGCACGAGGTCGGTGATGTCGATGCGGAAGCCGACGATGTGGCCGTCGGCCATGCGGCGCTCGACCACCCGCACGTGGCGGCCGCTGTCGAGGCGCTGCACCAGCGAGACGCCGCTGCGCTGGTGCACCGCCAGCCGCTCGCGCACCCAGTCGTCGACGCGGCCGACGGCGTCGGGGTACTGGCCGCGCTCGGCGCCGGTGCGCAGGATCTGCTCGAAGGTATTGCCCGGCACCAGCGCATCGACCGAGCTGGCGTAGAGCTCGCGGTACTTGTCGTTGCAGAACACCAGCCGGTCGTCAGCGTCGTACAGCACGAAGGCCTCGTTGACGACGTCGATCGCACCGCGCAGCAGCGCCTCGGCGCGCTGCATCTCGCGCTCTGCGCGCTTGACGTGGGTGACGTCGGTGGCCATCGCGACGAAACCCTGCACCCGGCCGTCACGCAGGTCGGGCAGCAGATGCACGATCGCGTAGTGCATCTCGCCGTCGGCGCTGCGGCTCTCGACGTCGTAGGTCTGCGCCTCGCCGGCCAGCGCGCGCTCGGCGCGGCGGCCGTGGTCGCCGCGTTCGGGGCCCACCAGGTCGTCGAAGCTGCGGCCGGTGTGGGTCGAGGCGTCGCCGCCGAAGAACGCCAGCGTCGCGCGGTTGGCGAAGGTCAGTCCGTACTCGCGATCGAAGTAGGCCAGGCGGCCGGGGATGTTGTCGGTGACCAGGCGCATCATGTGCGCGCTGTCGGCCAGCACCGCCTCGAAGTGCTTGCGCTCGGTGATGTCGGTGTAGGTGGCCACCAGGCCGCCGCCGGGCATCGGCATGCCGCGTACTTCGAGCGTCAGGTTGCCGCGCTGGCGTTCGACGGAATAGGCGGTCGGCGCCCGCGCACGGTCGAGGATCTCCGCGACGATGCGGTCGACGTCGCCCGGCCCGTACTCGCCGCGTTCGGCATTGAATCGCGCCATGCGCTCCAGCGGCACCGGCTGGCTGGCGAAGATCTCGTCCGGCAGGTCGAGCAGCTTGCGGAACTGCGGCGTGGCGACGATCAGGTTCAGGTGCTCGTCGAACACGCTCAGCCCGCAGGGCAGGTGATCGAGGATGACCTGCAGCAGCCGGTTGCCCTGCTGCAGGCGCTCGCGCTCGATCGCGAGCTCGCGTGCGGCCTGCTTGCTCGCGGTGATGTCGCTGCGGATGGTGATGAAGCGCTCGGGCCGGCCCTGCGCGTCCAGCATCGGCGCGATCGTGGTGTCGACCCAGTAGGTGGCGCCGTCCTTGCTCAGGCAGCGCGCCTCGCCGCGCCAGGAGCGTCCTGCCGCGGCGGCCTCCCACACCGGCTCCCAGAATTCGCGCGGCTCGACGCCGCCGTCCAGCAGGCGGTGGCTGCGGCCGATCAGCTCCTCGCGCGTGTAGCCGCTGACCCGGCAGAAGGCGTCGTTGACGTGCGTGAGGCGGCCGCGGCCGTCGCAGATGCCGACCAGCGCATGCTGGTCGATCATCGCCAGCAGCGCCGAGTTCTCGCGCAGCGCGGACTCCAGCTGCTGCGCGGCGCGGTGCCGCTCGGTCACGTCGCGGCCGATCTCCATGAAGCCGGCGAGCGCGCCTTCGGTGTCGAACAGCGGCCGCAGCTCGAGGTCGAGCCAGAACGCCCGCCCGTCCTTCGTGCGGTTGAGCACCTCGACGTTGCAGGCCCGCCCGCCGGCGACCGCGTCGGCCAGCGCCTGCAGCACCGCGGGCTCGGCCTGGCCGTTGCCCAGCAACTGCGCCGGCGTGCGGCCGAGCGCCTCGTCGGCGCCATAGCCGGTGATGTGCGTGAAGGCCTCGTTGACCCAGGTGATGCGTTGCGCGCGGTCGGTGATCACCACCGAGTTGTCGGTGTGGCGCACCACCTGCGCGAGGCGGTCGAGGTCGCCGGTCATGCGCTCGGCGAAGGTCTGCGCGCGGATGCGCGCCGACGACAGCGCCCAGACCACCAGCGCGAGCAGGAAGCTCAGCACCGCGCCGCCCAGCACCACCGCGCCCAGCGGGCCGCGGTCCAGCGCGGCCTCGAAGTCGGGTGTCGTGCTGACGTCCAGGATGAGCGGCCGGCCGCCGATCTGCAGCGTGCGGGCCTGCCGCAGCGCCGGCTCGGGGCGCGCGGCACCGCCGCTTTGGCGGCGTTCGGCTGCTTCGCGGTCGCGGCGCTCGGCTCCGCCGCGGCCGGCGCCGGCGCCGGGCCTGCCATCGTGCAGCTCGAACGCGACCGTGTCGCCCAGCGTCTTCGCCACGCCCTGCAGCAGCGCGTCGACCTTCACCGGTGCGGCGACGACACCGATCAGCGCGGCCCGGCGCTCACCGGGCGTCGCCGGCAGCGCGGCGCCGCGGTAGACCGGCAGCACGATCGCGTAGTCCGCCGCCGCGCCGGCAGCGCCCGGGAGCGCCGCGCCGTCGAGCAGCGCGGCGTCGCCGCCGTCGACGGCCTGCGCGAGCGCGTCGGTGCTTTCGGCGAACAGCACGCCCTGCACGCCGGCGAAGTCGCGCTCGAAGTCGCGCGCCCGCAGGTAGGCGCGCAGCTGCGCCGGGCTCGTCGAGCCGGTCAGCGCGATGCTGGCGCGTACGCCCTTCAGCGCGTGCACCGGGTCGGCGAAGCGCCGCTGCACCTCGAGCGCCACCCGCTCCGCCAGGCGTTCGAAGTGCTGCCGGGCGTCGGCCCGCATCTGGCCGTCGACGTACCAGCCGGCCAGCGCCGTCAGCGCGACACCGCTCAGGTGCGCGGCGGCGGTGGCGAAGATCGCGCGCCGGCGGCGCCGCTCCAGCCGCTCCGGGCTGACGAGGTTGGCGGCGGCGGCGGGCGGCGGGCCGGCTGGCAACGCCGCGCGGCGCAGCGTCTGCATGTTGCGCCAGTAGATCGCGGGCGCCGCGAGCAGCACGACCAGCAGCGCCCCGACGATGGCGGACAGCGCGCCCGCCGGCGCCAGCAGCCAGGCCACCGCGGCCACGGCGATCGCCACGATCGCCGACACCTCGGCGAGCAACCGGACCGGCAGAACCGCGGGCCGCATCGGCAGGTCCGGCGTGGGCACCCGGAGCCCGGTTCAGGCGGCGGCCGGGCTGGCCTTCGACAGCGCCGCCTCGACGGCCCGCAGCACCGTCTCGCCGTTGAAGGGTTTGATGATGTAGCCGTTCGCGCCGGCGTCGATGCAGCTGACCACCGTGTCGCGGTCGGCCGACCCGGTGACCATCACGATCGCCGCGTCCGGTGCCGCGGCCCGCAGCGCCGCGATGGCGTCGATGCCGGTCATCTTCGGCATCTGCACGTCCAGGCAGATCAGGTGCGGACGAAAGTGGTTGGCGAGCTTGATGCCGCTGAGCGCTTCGCCGCATTCGCGCTGCGTCGTGTAGCCCGCCTCGCGCAGCAGCGAACGCAGCAGCGACCGGGTCAACTGGTGGTCGTCGATGACCAGCACGCGAGTCGTGTTGGGCGTCATGGCTCGTTCCTCGGGCAGATCAGCACGGCGTAGCCCCGGAGTTTAGTGTTACCGGTTTTACTGGATTGACCGATTTGAGGCGATTATTGCCGCCAGCTCGCCGCTCGGGGCCGGCGCGTGTGGCCGATGCGTGTGGCCAGCGCGTGTGGCCGGAGGCCCTCAGGCCAGTCGGTGCACCAGCAGGGCCTGGACCAGGCGCTGGCGTTCGGCCGCATCCGGCACGCCGCCGTGCACCGCCAGCTGCATCAGCGGATGGTCGTCGTCGGCGATGCCGTCGAACACGGGCAGGCCGGCGGTGCGGCGCAGGCGATCGACGAGGCCGTCGCTGACGTGGTCGCACTCGACCGCGTCGTACAGGCGGGCCAGCAGCGCCAGCGCGTCGCGGGCCTGGGGCTCCCCGGTCGCCTTCAGCGTTTCGGGATCGAGGCGCGACACCCGCGCGCCCAGCGCCGTCGCCGCGTCGGCGAAGCGCTCGGCGGCGGCGCAGTCGGCGTCCGGGCACAGCAGCGCAAGGTGTTTGCCCTTGAGCAGCGGGCGGATGGCACCGGCCGCCTCGGCCTCGGCCAGGCGGCGCGCGATGTCGGCCACGGCCCGTGCGTCGGCGGCGGTCAGGGGGGACTTGCCCGGCTGTCGGGGAGGGGTGGCGAAGTTCATCGGGCCAGCGTTCCAGCGGCGCCAGATTAGGGCCGCCGAATCGCAAAACCCTTGCGCGGCGTCAAATGCGGACCCGGCAATCTGCGCTTTGATCTTCGGCAAGTCCCCATTGCCGGCCCCGTGCGACGCTGCGGCCTGTTGCTGACCCGAACCGACAGGAGACCGGCATGACAGCCGCGCTGCGCATCATCCGAGACGAACACCAGGCGCTGGCCGCAATGCTGCGCTCGGTCGTGCTGCTGCTGGGCCGGCAGCGCCGCGAGGGCCTGCCGCCGGACTTCGACGCGCTGCGCGCGATGCTCTTCTACCTCGACGAGTTTCCCGAGCAGCGCCACCACCGCAAGGAGACCGAGCTGCTGTTCCCGAAGCTGCGCGCCCGCACGCCGCTGGCGCGCGACCTGCTGGACCACCTGGACCAGGATCATGCGCGCGGCGAAGCCAAGATCCGAGAGCTCGAGCACAAGCTGCTGGCCTTCGAGATGATGGGCGAGTCGCGCCGCGACGACTTCGAGCTGGCCGCCGAGCGCTACGTCGACTTCTACCTGTCGCACATGACGCTGGAGGAGCGCGAGATCCTGCCGCTGGCCGAACGTGTGCTGACGCGCGAGGACTGGGCCGATCTCGACATCGCCTTCGGCGCCAACCGCGATCCGCTGACCGGCCTGAAGCCGGACGCCGCGTACGACGCGCTGTTCTCGCGCATCGTGCGCCTCGTGCCCGCGCCCGTCGGGCTCGGCTAGGAGTCCGTCCCGGCCTCCCAAGTCAGTTCGACAGACCGGGCGCCTCAGCAGACCAGCCGCGCCACGTCCTGCCACAGGCCGTGGCCGAGCGCCCAGGCGGATGCGGCGGCCACCGCCAGCCCGGCCAGCCGCACGCCCCAGCGGCCATCCGCCGCGGCCGCGCCGCCGCGGCCGGCCACGCCACCGGGCCACCAGCGCTGCAGCAGACGCGCGCCGAGCTGCAGGCCGACGCCCGAGCCGGCCGCGAATGCGGCCATCACCGCCCCGCCCTGCCAGGGCGACGGTGCCAGCGACGCGACCATCAGCGCCGAATACAGCAGGCCGCAGGGCAGCAGCGACCACAGCGCGCCGGCGATCGCCGACGCCACGAGCGGCCCGCGGTCCTCGCCCCAGCCCAGCGTGCGGATGCGCAGCGCCTGCCAGACACGCTGCGACGCGCGATCCAGCCAGGCCGGCTGCCGGCCCCGCCACAGCAGGCTGATGCCCAGCACCACCAGCGCGACGTGCAGCATCGCCCAGAACGGCTTCAGCAGGCCGATGCGGTCGGCGCCGGCGCCCAGCAGCGCGGCCGACGAGGCGACCGCGGCGCCCAGGACTGAATAACTCGCGAAACGAGCGGCCTGGAAGCTCCACAGGCGCGGCCGCGTGCAGCCGATACCGGCGCTGGCCGCCCCGCACATCGCCACGCAGTGCGGCGCGCCGGCCAGCCCCATCACGAGACCGCTGGCGATCAGCCCGGTCAGCACCATCGCCGCCTCTTTCGACGGGTCCGTCAGATGATGCGCGAGAAGCGCGTGCGGCTGCGTTCGACCTGCAGGTACTTGTCGAAGACCATGCCGACGGCGCGCACGAAGTACCAGCCGAGCGGCGTCACCCGCAGGCCGTCGTCCTCGAAGACCACCAGGCCCTGCTGCGCCAGCGCACGCAGCTGCTCGAGCTCGGGCGCGAAGTAGTCGGCAAAGCGGATCAGCCAGGCCGACTCGATCGATTCGTAGACGACGTGGCCCTGGCACATCACCGCCATGATCACCGCGCGGCGGATCAGGTCGTCGCGCTGCAGCGCGAGCCCGCGCACCACCGGGAAGCGGCCGTTGTGCACCGCGTCGTAGTACTCGGGCAGCGTCTTCGCGTTCTGGCTGAAGGTGGCGCCGATGCGGCCGATCGCCGAGACGCCCAGGCCGATCAGGTCGCAGTCGGGTTGCGTGCTGTAGCCCTGGAAGTTGCGGTGCAGCCGTCCCTGGCGCTTGGCGATCGACAGCGAATCGCCGGCGAGCGCGAAATGGTCCATGCCGATGTAGTCGTAGCCGGCCGCGCCGAGCGCGTCGATCGACGCGGCCAGCATCGAGATCTTCTGTTCCGGCGCCGGCAGGTCGGCCGCGTCGATGCGGCGCTGCGGCTTGAAGCGCTCGGGCAGGTGCGCGTAGGCGTACAGCGCGATGCGGTCCGGCCGCAGCACGTTCACCTGCTGCAGCGTGCGCTGGAACGACTCCGGCGTCTGCTTGGGCAGGCCGTAGATCAGGTCGACGTTGATCGAGCGGAAGCTGCCCAGGCGGCGTGCCGCGGCGATCAGCTTCTCGACATCCTCGTAGGGCTGCACGCGGTGCACGGCCTTCTGCACGGCGGGGTCGAAGTCCTGCACGCCCAGGCTCAGCCGGTTGAAGCCCAGCGACGCGAGGTGCTGCAGTCGTTCCGCGGTGACGGTGCGCGGGTCGACCTCGATCGAGTACTCGCCGTCGGCGTCGAAGCGGAAGGCGCGGCGCAGCGCGCCCATCAGGCGTTCGAGCTCGGCATCGGACAGGAAGGTCGGCGTGCCGCCGCCGAAGTGCAGCTGCGACAGCGGCGTGCCGGTGCCCAGCTGCGCGGTGTGCAGCGCGATCTCGGCTTCCAACGCATCGAGGTACTCGGCCGCGCGCTCGTGGTGGCGGGTGATGACCTTGTTGCAGGCGCAGTAGTAGCACACCGATTCGCAGAACGGGATGTGCACGTAGACCGACAGCGGCGCACGGGCGCCGCCGACCACGCCGATGCCGGCCGCCCGCTGCTCCAGCGCGGCGCGGTAGGCGTCGGCATCGAAGGCGTCGACGAAGCGATCGGCCGTCGGGTAAGAGGTGTAGCGCGGGCCCGCGACATCGAAGCGGGCGATCTGGTCGCCGCGCAGGGGCGGCTGGGCAAGCGTCGTCATGGCGCCACTTTGACTCGGCGCATGGTCGCCGGACTTGATGCAGCGCAAAGCCCGACGACGAGCGCTGATGACAATCAAACTCATCATTGAGGTGACTCATGCTCGATCCCCGCCCAGCTGACAAGCACACCGCCGCCGTGGCGGCCGCCCACCCCACTTCCACCGACGTGCGCGATCCGAATCAACGTTCCTGCGAGGCCCGGTCCATGCGCGAGCTGCAGGTCGCCTGCTCCAGCTGCAACCTGCGCGAGCTGTGCCTGCCGCTGGGCCTGCAGCGCGCCGACATGGACAAGCTGGACACGCTGGTCAGCACGCGCCGGCGCGTGCGCCGCGGCGGCGCGCTGTTCCATGCCGGCGACCCGTTCGCCGCGCTTTACGCGGTGCGCACCGGCTTCTTCAAGACCTGCGTCGCGTCGGAAGACGGCGCCGGCCAGGTCACCGGCTTCCAGATGGCCGGCGAGCTGCTCGGCCTGGACGCGATCAGCCACGACCGCCACACCTGCGATGCGATCGCGCTGGAGGACTCCCAGGTCTGCGTGATCCCCTACGAGCGCCTCGAGGCGCTGTCGCGCGAGGTGGTCGAGCTGCAGCACGCGTTCCACAAGATCATGAGCCGCGAGATCGTGCGCGACCACGGCGTGATGCTGCTGCTGGGCAGCATGCGCGCCGAGGAGCGCCTGGCCACCTTCATCCTCAACCTCACCCGCCGCCTGCAGGCGCGCGGCTTCTCGCCCACCGCGCTGGTGCTGCGCATGACGCGCGAGGAGATCGGCAGCTACCTGGGCCTGAAGCTCGAGACCGTCAGCCGCACCTTCTCGAAGTTCCACGAGGAAGGCCTGCTGCAGGTCAAGCAGCGCGAAGTGCGCGTGCTCGACGAGGAGGGGCTCAAGCGGCTGGTGAACGCGCCGGGCGTGTGAGCGGCGGCGCGGCCGCGCCGCGGATCAGCGGCTGATCTTGCGCTCGATCGACGCGACGACGCCCGCGCGCAGCGTGATGACGGTCAGTGTCTGCGGGTCCTGCCAGTGCGGGAAGTAGGTCCAGGCCTTCTCTTCGGCCTGGCCCTTGACGCTGCGGATGATGGCCTCGTGGTCGGGCTTGCCGATCTTGAACAGCACCTCGCCCTCGCCCATGCCCTGGCGGATGAACTTGCGCTCGTTCGCATCGGCCGCCGTCGCGCCGGTGCCGACGGCGAGCAGCAGGCCGAGCAGGGTCGCTGCAAATGGTTTCATGGGCCTTCCCACGTGATTGACGAGGGCCGCATCATCGCAGGAGGCTGAACGGGCGGCGGTCGACGTCGAGTGCCGGACAAGCACCGGACGGCCACCCGATCCGGGAGCACGTCGATGAACACGCCGAGCGCCGCCGACTACTGGGAACGTGGCAGTCCCTACGAACGCTACATCGGCCGCTGGAGCCGCCAGGTGGCACCGCTCTTCCTGGCCTGGCTCGGCGCGCCGGCCGGCCGGTCGTGGGTCGACGTGGGCTGCGGGACCGGCGCGCTGTCGGCGGCGATCCTCGAGCGCTGCCGGCCGGCGCGGGTGACCGGCGTCGAACCCTCCGACGGCTTCCGGCAGCTGGCGCAGCAGACCCTCGGCGAGCGCATGGCCTTCCTGCCGGGCGACGCGGCGCACCTGCCGCTCGAGCCCGCGTGCTGCGACCTGGCGGTCTCCGGCCTGGTCCTGAACTTCGTGCCCGACCTGCGCGCGGCGCTCGCCGAGATGACCCGCGTCGTGGTCCCCGGAGGCACCGTGGCGGCCTATGTCTGGGACTATGCCGACGGCATGGCGGTGATCCGGCAATTCTGGGATGCCGCGGTCCGCCTCGACCCGGCCGCAGCGGGCCTGCACGAGGGCGTGCGCTTCCCGTTGTGCCGGCCCGCGGCGTTGCAGTCGGCCTTCGAGGATGCGGGCCTCGGCTCGGTGGCGGTCGCGCCGCTGGCGCTGCAGGCGCGCTTCGACGATTTCGACGACTACTGGCAGCCCTTTCTCGGCGGTCAGGGGCCGGCGCCGGCGTATGTCGCGTCCTTGTCCGACGAGCAGCGGTCGGTGCTGCGGGACACGCTGCGCTCGACGCTGTCGCCGGACGGCCGCGGCTTCACGCTGGACGCGCGCGCCTGGGCCGTTCGCGGCGTCCAGCGAGATCCGCCCGCGGCCTGATGCCTGCGCATTCTTGAAGCGCTTCCAGGATGCAGCGGCGCGGTGCGCCGGCGCCTCGCTGCCGCCGCCGCCTCAGCGCACCACCGGCAAACCGCGCCGGTTCGCCGGCACGAAGGCATCGGAGTGGCAATGCGCTTCGTCCAGCCCGCTGGCCAGCAGGCGCGGCAGCACGTTGTCGATCATCGCCACCGAGCCGCAGGCATAGAGCTCGTAACCCTTCAGGCTGCGCAGGTCCTGCAGCAGCACGTCGTGCACGAGGCCGGTGCGGCCGGACCAGCTGCCGTCGGCCGGCGGCTCGGACAGCGCGGCGACGAAGCGGATCTGCTGCGGATGCTCGCGCGCCCAACGCTCGGGCAGTTCGGGCATGTACAGGTCCTCGCGCTTGCGCACGCCCCAGTACAGCGCGATCGGCCGCCGGATGCCGCGCGCCAGCGCGTCCTCGACGATGCTCTTGATCGGCGCGAAACCGGTGGCGCCGGCGATGAACAGCATCGGCCGGTGGCCGTCCTGCAGCGTGAAGCGGCCGAACGGACCTTCGATGTCGAGCATGTCGCCCGGCTTCAGGTGCTTGAAGGCGCGGGTCGTGAAGCGGCCGCCCGGCACGCGGCGCACGTGCAGCTCGATGCGTTCGTTGTCGTGCGGCGCATTGGCGAACGAGTACGCGCGGCGCTCGCCGTCCTCGAGCACGATGTTCAGGTACTGGCCGGCGGCGAAGTGGATGCGGGCGCCGTCTTCCAGCGTCAGCCACAGGCGCAGCACGTCGGGCGCGAGTCGGTCGATCGCATCGATGCGCGCGCGGTGGCGCTGCGGTGCGTCGGCCCCGGCCGGCGGCGGCAGCTCGAGCGCCAAATCCTCCAGCGCCGTCGCGCAGCAGGCCAGCACCTGGCCGCGCGCGCGCATCGCGTCGGTCAGCGCCGCCGGCTGGTAGGGCCCCGGGTCGACGCGGCCCTGCAGCACGGTGCACACGCACACGCCGCAGCCGCCGGCGCGGCAGTCGTAGGGCAGCGGCACGCCGGCGCGCAGGCCCGCTTCCAGCAAGGTCTCGCCGCTGCGCGCGGGGAAGCTGCGCTCGCCGAGCGTGATGTTCAGCGCCGCGCCGCGCCGGCGCGGCGGCAGCCAGGGGGCGGCCAGCAGCAGCAGCGTCGCGCCGAGCACCGCGCCCCACAGCGTGCCCGGGCCCCAGGCCTCGACCAGCGGATAGAGGCCGAGCAGCCACCAGTCGAGCGCCAGCGTGGCCGGCACGTCGGCCAGGTGCGCCGGACCGCCCTGCCCGATCACCGGCTGCAGCAGCGCCAGCGCCAGCAGCATGACCGCCAGCGCGATGGCGATCGGCCGCGGCGGCTGGGTTTCGGCCTTCGGCACGCGCTGCACATGCACCCACATCAGCAACAGCGTGACCAGCGGCACGCCGATGTGGATGAACACCAGCAGCGAGAAGAAGCGGTCGCTGACGCGTTCGTCGGCGATGACGTTGCGCACCAGGGTGCCGCCGAGGCCCGGCAGCACGTCCAGCCATTCGAAGCTGGCCTGCGTGACGAACTGCGCCAGTCGGTCCCACGGCAGCATGTAGCCGTTGGCGCCTGCGATGCCGACCAGCCACAGCAGCACCACGCCGGTCAGCCACGACCAGGCGCGGAAGCCGCGCAGGCGGTCGAAGGCCCAATAACGCATCAGGTGAGCGAGCATCGCGATCACCATCGCGTCGGAGGCGTAGCGGTGCACGCTGCGCAGCAGCCCGCCAGCCCAGGGCTGGCGCGTGGCCAGCGCCTGCACCGACGCGTGCGCGCCGGCGACGCTGGTGTCGAAGAAGATGTACAGGTACAGCCCGCTGCCGGCGACGACCCAGAACAGCCAGAAGGCGATCGCGCCGAGGTGGTACAGCGGGTTCAGCCGGTCGCCGAAGGCGCGGTTGAAAAGCGCTTCGGCATGCATGAAGCCGGCGCGCAGCAGGCTTCGCATCATGTCGACGGCTCCGCGGCGTCACCAGCCGCTCTCGGCCCTGAGCGGCCGTTGGCCGCGGTGTGCGGAAGTCTGCGCAAGATCAGGCCGGCGGGGCGCTCTGTTCCGCTCATGTCCCCCGGGCCGGGCTGCATCGATACGCCCCGGGTCGTGCTCGGCCGGCCCTCCTCCTTGACTTCGCTCCACAGAGCGCCCCGCCGTCCTGATCCGCACCGCCCTGGCAGGCCGTCGCATGCCACGGTCTCGCTTCGACCAAGGGCGCTGGGTGCCCGGCGTAGCGAAGTCAAGGAGGAGGGCCGGCCGAGATCCAGCCTGAGGCGTATCAGCGGCGCACGGCCCGGGGGACATGAGCGGAGCCGGGCACCCAGTGGCCTTGGCGCGCTCGGTGCTTGCATGCATGACCGCATTGGGCCGAGAGCCGCCGGTGGGAGAGTTGGTTTCACTTCGCAGGCGCACGCCACGCGCGCAAGACGACCACGACGAACAGCAGCCCGCCGGCGATGGCCACCGCGCCGCCCAGCCCCATCAACCCCATGCCGAAGACCTCGCCCGGCGTGCGCAGCACCTGCTCGGCCCCGGCCACCTTGCGCTGCACGCCGTAGCCGCCGGACCAGACCAGGCCGATGATGTGCATCAGCTGGCCCGCGCCGTACAGCAGCGGCTGCATCACCGCCAGCCGGCCGCGCGGCGCCTGGCCGCCCAGGCGCGGCAGCAGGTGGAACACCAGCCCCATCAGCGCCAGCGTGACGCCGACGATGCAGCCGTGGTAGTGCGCGGGGATGCGCACGTTGCTGCCGTTGATCGCCAGCCCGATCAGTCCGCCGGCGGCGAAGAGGCCCATCGAGGCGACCAGCGCCGCGCGCAGTGGCCGCGCCTCTGGCGTGATAGCCCGCTGGCGCAGCAGCGCGATCGCCACCGCCAGCGCCACCGGCAGGATCGCCAGCCCGCCGCCGACCCGCATGCCCCAGGTGTTGAGGGCACGGTGCGCGGGGCTCAGCACGTCGTGCAGCAGGTAGGCCGCGGGCGTCCCCGCGACACCCGCCAGCGCGATGCCGAACAGGCCCAGCGCGATGCGGGCGCTCAGCGGCACGCGCGCGCCGGCGGCGTGGGCCAGCCACAGCCAGCCGATCAGCATCAGCAGCGTCCACGCGAATTGCAGCGCATGGCCGCCGCCCCAGAACACGATCTCCCAGTAGGCGCGGCTGTCGAGCGCGCGCGGCACCACGGCCAGCGACCAGGCGAAGGCCCCCAGCGCCACCGCAGTGGCGATGGCCGCGGCCTGCAGGCCGAAGCGCAGCGCGTGCGCGCCGTCGAGCCGGTCGCGCCGCAGCGGCGAGACCAGCGCCGGCAGCACCAGCAGCAGCGTGCCGAGGCCGAACAGCCCGAGGCCGGCGAGGAAGAGGCGCGACTCCAGCACCGGGATGTAGTTGGCCATCACCGGCGTGCCGGGATCGGCGAACGGCGCCAGCGCCATCATGCCGGCGCCGGCGCCGGCCAGCGCCAGGGCGCCCCAGCCGATGCCCTCGTGGCGCGTGCGCATCTGCGAGCTCCACAGCAGCCCGGCGATGGCGACGAACCACACCAGCACCGAGAGGTCGACGTGCACGACCAGCGCGGTGCGGAAGAAGTCGGTGCCGGGCAGCCAGGCGTTGACCACCGGCGTGCGCGCCAGCACCAGCAGCACCGAGAACAGGCCGGAGCCGACCAGCGCCAGCAGCGCCAGCGCGAGCCAGCCCTGCGCGAGCGCCTGGCGCTCGACGGGCAGCGGCAGCGCGAACTGCGCCGGTGCGCTGGGCATCGGCGCCGTGCCGGCGAGCGGAAAGGCCGTGGAGGAGGTGGTGGTGTTCATTGCACGATCAAGCCGCCGCGTTCGGCGTCGAAGTCGATGACCAGCACCTGCGACGGCGCGAGCGTCACGCGGCGCTCCAGCACATGGCCGAAGCCTTCGGCACGGCCGTCGTCGCGCAGGCGCACCGCGAGCAGCCGCTCGCCGGCCGGCACCACCAGGCGCCGGTACAGCGCCGACGCGCCGTCGTGCGCGAGGCCCGAGGCCGGCACTTCGGCGCTGACCTGGTTGCGGCCGTCGATGTCGAGCTCCACCACCACCGGCGCGCGGCCGCGCGGGCATTCGACGGGCGCGCGCATGTTCGGCGGGCGGCGCGCGAGCTCTTCGGCCGACAGGCGCCGGCAGGCCCCCGCGGGCTGGCCCGCATGCACGAAGCTGAGCTTGACCAGCGCGGTGTCCGGCGGCAGCGGGTGGTAGACCGGCCAGTGCGAGAACACGCCGACGGCCGCCGCGAAGGCGCCGTACAGCAGCCCCTGCCCGATCCAGGCGCGCAGGCCGCGCGGGCGGTCGGGGGCACGACCTGGCACCGGGTCGGGTGCGGGGTCGGGCGCCGGGGTCGGCGTCGATGAACGCAAAGATTCATCCATGAGGCATCTTCGTGGGGCGTTCAGGTCGGGGCTTTGATCTGCAGCAGTTTTTCCTTGAAGGCCGCGATGGCCGCGGCGGCCTGCGCGTCTTCGCCGGTATCGGCCGGGACCAGGCACAGCCGCTCGCGCGGCACGCGCGACGCCAGCCGCGGCGGGCGCTGGCCGGCCAGGCGCTCGGCGGTCCAGCGCACGCCCAGGCGCCAGACGCAGTCGCGGCAATGCACGATCGCCACGCCGCCGGCCCCTTCGCGCAGCGCCTGGTCGACGAAGGACGGCGGCAGCTGGCCGCTGCATTCGAGCGTCAGCACGTCGGCGCCCGCCGGCACCGCTGCATGGTCGCAGGCGAAGACGACAAGGCCGGGCGGGCGGTCGAGCAGCGCGCGCAGCGCGTGCTGCAGCGCCGCGATCGGCCGCTGCGGCAGGTCGATGCCGGTGGCGATCGGCGCGCCGCCGCGACGGGGCACCGACGACGGGCACGCGCCGGCGCAGAGGCCGCAGCTCGCGCACAGGTCCGCGTCCACCTGCGCCAGCATCCGCGACGGCCGCAGCGGATGCGGCACCAGCGTGATCGCGGCGTACGGGCAGTCGGCGACGCAGCGCCGGCAGCCATTGCAGTGCGCCGGGTCGACGACCGCGGCCGGCGCACGCGCCGGGCCGCGCAGCAGCCAGGGCAGCGTGAACAGCACGGCCAGGCCGGCGCCGACCAGCGCCCACGCGGCGGCGGGCGACAGGGCATCGGCCACCGGGTGCAGCCACAGCAGCCACCAGTCGAGCGCCAGCGATGCCGGCACCGTCGCCAGCTCGGCCGGCCCCTGGCCGCGCACCGGCCAGGCCAGCGCCAGCGCGAGCAGGCTGCCCGTGGTGCCCAGCGCCAGCGATCGCGGCGGCCACCAGGCCACCTGCGACAGCCGCTGGACGTGGAACCACAGCGCGAACAGCAGCAGCAGCGGCAGCCCGAGGTGCATGAAGACGAAGAGCGAGAACAGCCGGTCGCCGACCGACGCCGCGTCGAGGAAGTTGCGCGCCAGCGGCTGCGCGAGCGCCGGCAGCGCGTCGAACCACTCGGCGGTGGCCAGCGCCGAGAACTGCCCGAGCCGGTCCCAGTGCAGCCAGAAGCCGCCGATGCCGATGGCCGCCAGCAGCGGCAGCAGCACCACGCCGGTCAACCAGGCGAAGCGGTGCACCGCACGCCAGCGCCGGTGCAGCAGCTCGCGCAGCACATGCAGCGTGGTGAACAGCACCAGCGCGTCGGCCGCGTAGCGGTGCAGGCTGCGCAGCAGGCCGCCCGGCGAGTACGGCGCCAGCGCATCGATCGACGCATAGGCGCGGTCGGCCGACGTGTCGAGCACCGCGTACAACCACAGCCCGCTGCCCACCAGCAGCGCCAGCGCCAGGATCGCCAGCGTGCCCGGTTGCCTCAGCGGATTGGCGGTGGCGCCGAAAAAGCGGTCGACGCCGCGCTCGGCGCGGCGCCAGGCGGCGAGCCCGTCCATCTCACGATGCGGCCGGCGGGGGCGTCGGCCCGCGACGGCCGCGCCACAACCAGCCGCCGACGGTCGCGAAGAAGGCCAGGCCGGCGATCAGCTCGGCGATCAGCTTCCAGTCGGTGCGGTAGCGGCCGGTCGCCGGGTCGTAGACGGTGCACAGGATCTTCACCCGCGTGACCAGCTCGTCCAGCGTCGGCAGCGTGCGCGCCGGCGGCGCCGCCAGCAGCGCGTCGCGCAGCGGCTGGCCGAGCGTTTCGGCCGTCAGGCGTTCGCCGTAGACCTGCGCGCGGATGCGCCCCTCGGCATCGAGCACGGTCACCGCGACCGCATGCTCGAAGCCGTCCGTCGTCTGCGTGTACTCGAAGCCGAAGGCGCGCGTCAGCGCGACGATGTCGGACGTCTTCGGCGCCAGGAACTCCCAGTTCGGCATGTCGATGCCGTGCTGCGAGGCGAACGCGCGCAGCACCGGCGGCGAATCGAAGGGCTGGTTGAAGCCGATGCTGACCACGTGGAAGCGGTCGGCGCCGAGCAGGCGCTGCAGGCCGTCCAGCGAATCGGCCAGCGTGCGCGTCTGCAGCGGGCAGGCGGTGAAGCAGCCGGTGTAGATGAAGTTCACCAGCACCGGCTTGCCGCGGAAACGCGACAGCCGCACCGGCGCCTCGGCGCGGTCGAGCATCACGAAGTCCGGCGGCTGCGTGCCGATCACCGCCTGGCTGGCCTCGATCGCCGCGCGCTGGTCGAGCCGCGGCGCGCCCGCGGCCGCCGCCGGCGTCGCTGCGGGCAGTGCCGCGGCCAGCAGCGCCGCCATCGCGGCCCGGCGCAGCTGGCGCCCGAAAGACGCGGCCATTGGAGGCCCTAGCGCAGCGCGGCGTCGACCGCCACGCCGACGATCAGCAGCGACAGCTGCACCATCGACGCGAAGAAGGCGGCCATCGCCCGCGGCCGTTTCGGTTCCAGCGCCAGGGCCTGCGTGCGCAGCAGCAGCCACGCGCCGCCGGCGATCGCGCCGATGGCGTAGGCGGCGCCGGCGCTGCCACCGGTCCACGGCAGCAGCGGCAGCATCGACGCGGCGACCATCGCGCAGGCATGGCCGTGCACGATGCGCGCCGCGCGCGGGATGCCGACCACCACCGGCAGCATCGGGATGCCGGCGGCGGCGTAGTCGTCGTGGCAGGCGATCGCCAGGCTCCAGAAATGCGGCGGGGTCCACAGCAGCAGGGTCAGCGCCAGCGCCAGTGCCTGCGGCGACAGCGACGGATCGGCCGCGGCGGCGCCGGTGAGCACCGCGAAGCTGCCGGCGGCGCCGCCGATCACGATGTTCCACGACGTGCGGCGCTTCAGCAGCAGGGTGTAGACAACCGCGTAGGTCAATGCGCCGGCGGCCAGGAACAGCGCCGCGAGGCCGTTGGTCGCGGCCCAGGTCGCGGCGACGGCAACCGCCAGCAGCGCGGCGATCAGCCCGTGCCAGCGCGGGCCGGGCCGCAGCGCGCCGCTGGCGAAGGCGCGTGTGCGCGTGCGCGCCATGCGGCGGTCGCTGTCGGCCTCGACGAGCTGGTTGAAGGCGCCCGCGGCGGCCGACGAGACCAGCACCGCGCACGCCACCAGCACCACCTGCCAGGCCGCCAGCGTGCCGTTCGGCGTCGCCGCGATGCCGGCCAGCGCCGTCAGCATGATCAGCACGCCGATGCGCAGCTTGAACACGCCCAGCACGGTGCGCCAGGCAGGCGCCGCCGCGGCGGCCCCGGGGGAGGCACGCGGGACGGCGCGCGGCGTGTTCATGGTCCGTTTCCTTTGGCGGTTAGGAACGGCTGTTCGACCTGATTGACGCGACGCGTCGTGGCCTCAGCTGAGGCCCCACAGGGTCGACAGGTACTTCCAGTTGATGAAGTAGTACAGCACGAAGGCCAGCAGGAAGACCATCGCCAGCGTGAAGGTGCCGGGCGCCGCGAAGCCCATCGAGCCGGTGGTCTGCGCCGCGACGCTGGGTGCGGTGCGCGGGATCGGCGTGAACTTCGGGCTCGTGGCGCCGGCCTCGAGCGGCTTGCCCAGCAGCAGCGAGCCGACCGTGACCAGCACGAAGATCGCGCCGCCGGCGATCGCCGCGATGCCGGCGATGCCGACCAGGCCCATCATCAGGTAGGCCGCCCCGGGCCATTCGTAGGCCAGCGGTGCGCCCTGGAAGGCCATGTCCCAGTGGCGGCGCGAAACGCCCAGCGTGCCCGCGCCCATCATGACCAGACAGAAGAAGTACATCGAGAAGCCGAACAGGTAGGGCTGCCACTTCGCCAGGCCGGGCCATACCACTTCGCGGCGGAACAGCACCGGGATCAGGTAGTAGGTCAGCGCCATGAAGGTCAGCGTGGTGCCGACGACCACGGTGGCGTGGAAGTGGCCCGGCACGTAGACCGTGTTGTGGATGATCATGTTCAGCTGCTCGGTGCCCATCATCACGCCGGAGATGCCGCCGAGGAAGCCGAAGCCGATGATCGCGATGAACACGCCCGAGAAGGTGGGGTTGCCCCAGGGCGCCTTGCGCAGCCACTCGAACAGGCCCTTGGTGAAGCCCTTGTTGCGCTGGGCCACTTCCATCGCGCCGGGGATCGTCAGCCCGTGCAGCATCGAGGCCAGCACCGCGAAGTACATGAAGTAGCTGGTATTGATCACCTTCCAGCCGGTCGACAGGCCCGGGTCGGCCAGCAGGTGGTGGGCGCTGGCGAGCTGCAGGAACAGGATGTAGAGCAGGAAGGCCGTGCGGCTGACGCGTTCGCTCATCGGCTTGGCGCCGAAGGCGATCGCCGCGACGAGGTACCACACCGAGATGTGCGCGGCGACGTTGATCTGCTGCGACGAGTGGCCGAAGGCCCACCAGATCGTGCGGTAGACCAGCGCGTCGACCTTGTCGATCACGCCCAGCGACAGCAGCCAGGTCGGGATCAGGATGATCGCGCCGGAGCTGATAGTGAACACCGCGATGATCGCCGCGGTGATCGCGCCGAAGGTGACCAGCGGCACCGAGCCCTGGTAGGTCTTGTCGCGCTTGGCGATCACCAGCGTGCCGAAGAAGACGAAGCAGGCGATCAGCGCGCCGACGGCGAAGAGGATCAGGCCGAGGTAGAAGTTCGGCTCGGCCATCATCGGCACGTACGAGGTCATCATCACGCTCGACGCGCCGCGGAACACCGCGACGTTGTTCAGCACCGAGCCGATCAGCATCAGCGCGAACGCGAGCCAGGCGATGCGTGGCGTGGCGAGCCGGCATCGCAACAGGGTCGACGAGGCGAAGTACAGCACCGCGACCTCGAAGAAGATGATCCAGAAGATCAGCATGTCGATGCCGTGCGCCGTCAGCACCATGTAGAACTGCTCGGCCGGCAGCCAGTGGATCGCCGGCCAGCGCGTCAGCACGACGCCGATGGCCAGCACGCCGCCGAACAGCAGCCAGACGACGGCGACGAAGGCGTTCACCTTCATCAGCGTCTCGGCGTTGCGCTCGAACTGCAGCCCCGATCGCGGGCAGGTGCGGTAGGTGGTGTTGCTCATGTCCGTGCTCCCACCTTCACTTGACGTAGAGGCGGCCCACCATCTGGTGGTGGCCGATGCCGCAGAACTCGTTGCAGACCACCGAGTAGGTGCCCGACTGGTTCGGCGTGACGGTGACCACGTGCTCGAAGCCGGGCACCATCTGGATGTTGATGTTGGCCGGCTGCAGCGAGAAGCCGTGGTTGTAGTCCATCGCCGTCAGGTGCAGCCGGTAGGTCTTGCCCTTCTGCAGCTCGAGGATCGGCCAGAACTGCCACAGCCGCGCCAGCAGGTAGACGTCGGAGCCGGGCGGCGGCGCGACGACCGGGATCTTCAGGTCGGTCTCGGTGCGCACGGTGTACTTGTCGACGACCGCCTGGGCCTTCGCGGTGAACTGCTCGGGCGTCGTTCGGTACGTCTCGGTCGACAGGTTCTGGCGGCCCCAGATGTGCCAGCCGACCATCATCGCGAACATCACCAGGCACCAGGTCAGCGCGATGACGATCCAGGTGCCTTCGACACGGTCGATCGGGTGCTTGTACCAGAGCCGTTCTGACGGCGGCAGGATGGCGCTCATCGGGTGCTCCTCGTTGGTTCGGCCCGGCTCACTTGGCCACCGGCAGGGTCAGGATGTCGATCACGCCCCACACGTTGTAGACCAGCATCGGGATCAGCACGCCGAGGAAGAGCAGCATGAACGGGTTGTCCAGCAGTCGCTGCATCCACGGCACCGGAGCGTTCTCGTCGTCGTCGTGCGTGTTCATCGCGGGGCTCCTGAAGTGCGCGATTCGGGAATCCGAGTGCGCTGCTTGGGCATTCTGGAAGTCCGCGAAGAAATGTGACTTGAAGCAGATCAACTCCGCGAACCGGCGTGCACCGACACTTCGGGCATGCCCGACGCCAGCTTGTCGACCGCAGTCCCCCGCTGCACGCCCCCGCGCGGCATCGCGCTTGCGCTGGCCGCGGTGGCGGCGATGGCGCTGGTGGTGGTCGCCAGCGCCTGGCTGCGCCTGTCGCAGGCCCTGCCCTGCGAAAGCTGGCCGGCCTGCCGCGGCGGCGCGATGGCCTCGGTGATCGTGGTGCCCGGCGCGGCCGATGCGCTGCAGCAGGCGGCGCGGCTGACCCACCGCCTCAGCGCGACGCTGGTGCTGATCGCGGCGATCGTGCTGGTGCTGCGCACGCGCGGGCTCGCGCGGGTCGCCGCGCTGGCCCGTGCGCTGCTCGGCCTGGCGCTGGGCCTGGCGCTGCTGGGGGTGGTCACCCGTGCGCCGGGGCTCGTTGCGGACGCGCCGTTGTTTCGCCTCGGGGTGACCATCGGCAACCTGATCGGCGGCCTCGCGATGCTGGCCTTGGTGTGGTCGCTGTGGAATGGCCTGCGCGGCGTGCCCGCGCTGCCTGCCGCGGCGCAGCGGCTGGCGCGCATCACGCTGGCGCTGTGGACACTGCAGGCGGTGTTCGGCGCGCTGTCCGGGGCCGACGCGTTCGCCGCCGCGCCGCTGCTGCACCTGCTGCTGGCGCTGGCCGCGCTGCCGGCCGCGCTGTGGCTGGGCTGGACGCAGCGCCACGGCGGTCGTGCCGCGGAAGCGCGCGCGCTGCTGGTGCTGGTGCTGCTGCAGCCGCTGCTCGGCGTCGCGGCACTGGCCGGCGCGGCGGCGCCGGTGCTGGTGTGGCTGCACAACGCCGGCGCGGCCGCCGGCCTCGCACTGCTGGCCGGGCTCGCCCTCGCCGCTCCCGACTCTCGAGAAGGTTGAATTTCCATGCTGGACCCCCGTGCTTTCGACATCCCGCAGTTCCTCGGCCGGCTGCCGCTGTTCAGCGACCTCGCGCGGCCCGAGCTCGAACGCCTGTCCAGCGGCTGCCAGCTGCGCCGCTACACCCGAGGCGAGGTGGTGCTGCACCCGGGCGATCCGTGCGACGCGTTCCACGTCGTCGTCACCGGCCAGGTCAAGCTGTTCGGGCTGTCGCCCGATGGCCACGAGAAGGTGATCGAGCTGATCGGCCCCGGCGGCAGCTTCGCCGAGGCGCTGATGTTCCTCGGCAAGCCCTGCGTCGTGAACGCGCAGGCGCTGGCCGACTCGCTGCTGCTGTCGGTGCAGCGCCACGCGGTGATGGCCGAGCTGCAGGCCGACGACCGCTTCGCGCTGCGCATGCTGGCCGGGCTGTCGCGGCGCCTGCACGGGCTGGTGCACGACGTGCAGGCCTATGCGCTGCAGAGCGGCGTGCAGCGCGTGATCGGCTACCTGTTGCGCGACCAGGAAACCCACGATGCCGCCGGTGGCGGCGCGGTCACCGTGTCGCTGCCGGTCAGCAAGGCGACGATCGCCTCGCGCCTGTCGCTGACGCCGGAGTACTTCTCGCGCGTGCTGCACGAGCTGGAGGCGGCGCAGCTGATCGAGGTCGACCGCCGCGACATCCTGATCCTCGACGTGCAGCGACTGGCGGCGTACGGGTCCTGACCCGGCTCGGCCTACCAGGCCATCAAGCCATGGACGCTCGTTTCATCGCCTAGCGGCCAGCGCTCGACCGGCCGCCCTTCGGCATCCACCCGCAGCAGCGCGGCCGGCCCGGCGCTCGCCAGCAGCGCGTGGCCGTTGGCCGGGTCCGCGGCGAGCGTGGTGATGCGGCGGGCGTCGACCGCCAGCGGCTGCCATTGCAGGTCGCGGGCACCGCGTCGCCACAGCGGCTGCGCCGCGTCGACCAGCGCCCACGCGTCGTCGCCGACCGCGACCAGCTGGCGCACCGGACCCGGCAGCCGCGTGCCCGCCTCGATCGTCCAGCGCTGGGCATCCAGCTCGTGCACCGTGTCGCCGGCCGGCAGCCACCAGCGGCCGCGTGCCGCGGCGCCGGCCGGCCCCGGCCGCCAAAGCGCGGCGGGCACCCGCGCCCCCGGCAGCGGCAGCGTCGCGATGCGCCGCCGCACGTCGAGGTGCAGGATGTGGACCTCGTCGCCGCGCACGCCGGCCAGCCACGGCAGCCGCGCATCGGCGAAGGCCACGTCGGCCATCGGCCGGCCGAGCGGGCTGCGCCGCACGCTGAGCAGCCCGGGGGTCGCGATGCCTTCGCCGAAGCGCCAGTCGTGCACCAGGCCGTCGTAGTGCGGCGGCGCGGCCGGGTCGAGCGGGATTTCCCACAACTCGCCCAGCGCCGGCCAAGCGGCGATGAGGCTGCGCCGGCCGGCATGCGCGAACAACGCCGTCGCGCGGCCGCGATGCCGGCGCAGCAGGTCCTCACCGGCCCAGCGGCGCTGCAGGCGCGCCTGGGCATCGAGCGCGATCAGCTGCTCGCCGGCCGCGACGAAGCACCAGCGGCCGTCGTCGGCGACGGCCAGCGCATGCGGTGCCGCCGGGGGGTCGAACTGCGCGATGCTGCGCAGATCGGAGCCGTCGAGCGCCAGACGCTGCACGCGGCCATCGCGGCGCGCGAGCCACAGGCCGCCGGCCACCGGCTGCGGCGGCAGCAGCGCATCCGGCCAGTGCAGCACACGGCCACCGGGCAGCGCCAGCCACGCGCCGGCCGGCCCCCAGGCGATCACGCCGGTGCGCCCCGAGGCGGCACCGGCGTGCGGGATCAGATCGGCGGCCGTTGGGGCAGCCAAACGGGCAGCCGATCCGGCGGCCGACAGGGCGACCGAAGGCGCGGCGAGCACGCCGAGCGCCGCGAGCACGCGGCGCCGGCGGGTGCCCATGACGGCCTTCAAGGAGCGGACGGCCTCACTGCTTGAGGATCCACTCCACCGCCATCTTCAGCTCCGCGTCGCCGATCTTCTCGACCGGGTTCGGCGGCATCGGAATCTGGCCGTAGACGCCCTTGCCGCCCTTGCGCACCTTGTCGGCGAGCGTCGCCACGACGTTGGCCTGGCCCTTGTTCTTCGCGGCGATCTCCTTGAACGCCGGTCCGACGAGCTTCTTGTCCTTCGCATGGCAGGCCATGCAGCCGGCCTTGTTCAGGTCGGCCTCCGTGTCTGCCTGCGCGGCCGGTGCGAAGGCCGCCAGCCCGAGGCCAGTGGCCAGCGCCGCGGCGCGTGCGAGGTGCTTCATGCCCATGTCCCTTTCCTCCCTGTTGTTCAGTAGACGTCGTGCTGCGTGTTGTGCACGTTGAAGTGGCCGGTCGGCGTGATCAGGCGCGGGTCCTTGATCACGGCCTTCAGCTTCAGCGTCTTGTCGTCGACGACGACGATCGCGCTCTGCTTGTCCTTGGCCGACCAGACGGCGAACCAGACCTCGTCGCCGGCTCGGTTGTATTCCGGCTGCACGACGCGCTTGGCACCGTCGTCCTTCAGGCCCGCCCATTCGGCGATCGGCAGCACCTTGAAGCCCTTGTCGAGGTTCTTGATGTCGAACACCGCCACCGACTGCGAGATCGCCGCATCGGGGTTCAGCGGCGTATCGACCCACAGGTTGCTCGACTTCGGATGCGTCTTGATGAACAGCGAGCCGCCGCCCTGGGCCTTCAGCGACTGCACGACCTTGAAGGCGTCCTTGCGCTTGTCGTCGGTGGCCAGCAGCGCGATGGTCTCGTCGCCGAGGTGGCTGGTGGCCCAGACCGGCCCGAACTTCGGGTGCGTGAAGTTCGCGCCGCGGCCCGGGTGCGGGATCTTGCCGACCTCGGTCAGCGCCTTCAGCTTGCCGTCCTTCGCATCGATCGCGGCGATCTTGTTGCTGTTGTTCGCCGCCACCATGAAGTAGCGCTTGCTCGAATCCCAGCCGCCGTCGTGCAGGTAGCGGGCCGAGCCGATCTCGGTGATCTTCAGCGCGTCGATGTTCGAGTAGTCGACCATCAGCGTCTTGCCGGTCTCCTTGACGTTGACGACGAATTCCGGCTTGAAGTGGCTGGCGACGATCGAGGCGACGCGCGGCTCGGGGTGGAATTCCTGCGTATCGACCGTCATGCCGCGGGTGCTGACGATCTTCTTCGGCTCCAGCGTATTGCCGTCCATGATGACGAACTGCGGCGGCCAGTAGGCGCCGGCGATCGCCAGCTTGTCCTCGAAGCCCTTGTACTTGCTGGTGTCGACCGAACGCGCCTCGAGGCCGACGCGGATCTCGGCCACGTTGTCGGGCTTGGCCATCCACAGGTCGATCATGTTGATCTTCGCGTCACGACCTATCACGTAAAGATAGCGGCCTGACGCCGACAGGCGCGAGATGTGCACCGCGTAGCCGGTGTTGACGATGTTGATGATCTGCTTCGTATCGCCGTCGATCAGCGCGACCTGGCCGCTGTCGCGCAGCGTCGTCGAGAAGATGTTGGCGATGTTGTAGTCGTTCATCTTCTTCTTCGGCCGCTGGTCCGGCGGCACGATGACCTTCCACGTCGCCTTCATCTGCGGCATGCCGAACTCGGGCGGGGTCGGAGGATCGTGCTGGATGTAGCGGGCCATCAGGTCGACGGTCTTCTCGTCCATCTCGCCCGAGGTCTGCCAGTTCGGCATGCCCGCCGGCGAACCGTAGGCGATGAAGACCTTCAGGTAGTCGGTGCCCTTGGCGGTGGTGAGGTCCGGCGTCAGCGGCTTGCCGGTGGCGCCCTTGCGCAGCACGCCGTGGCAGCCGGCGCAGCGCTCGAAGTACAGCGCGCGCGCACGGTCGAACTCGGCCTGCGTCATCGGCGGGGCCTTCGGGTTCGTCGCCTGGTGCATCGGCTCGCCGGCCAGCGGCGAGGCGGCGCCCTGGTACTTGATCTCGGGCTCGGTGGCGTGCTGCTTCGGCGGCGTCTGCTGTGCCCACAGCGCCAGCGGCACGGCCGCAAGCAACATCGCGGCGGCGCGGATTCGCCGCAACGGGGACCTCGAGGCGTTCATGGTGGTTCCTTCTCGGTGTTGAACAGGGGCAATGCACGCGGCCGCAGCCATCAATCGTGATGTTTGGCGCCAATGCGCGCCATTTCCTTGAACTGTCTTAACGGTGTGATGCTGCGCGACAAGATGACGGACCGCCGTTGATCCAGCGCAACTGCGCGCATGACGACTGGCAGGCATGGGGGCCGCTTCGATTTAGTGCAAGGTCCGGCGGTGGGCGGGCGGTGATGCTCGCGGCACGATGAACACCCTCCACTCCCCCGTCGCGCTCGCCTGCGCGGCACTGCTCGCCACGCTGCCGCTCGCCACGCGGGCGCAGGAACTGCCCACGCCCACCGTCGTGGTCACCGCGACCCGCCACGCGATGCTGGCGCTCGATGCACCGGCGGCGCTGTCGGTGGTGACGCGGCGCGACCTCGAGGCGCGCGCGGCCGACGACCTGTTCGACGCGCTGCGCGGCGAACCCGGCATCACGCTGCAGGGCCGCACCATCGGCGGCCGCAAGGTGCTGGGCCTGCGCGGCCTGGACAGCAAGCACACGCTGTTCCTGATCGACGGCCGCCGCGTCGGCGCGAGCGACGGCATCGTCGGCCACTCGGATTTCCAGTACGACTGGATCCCGGTCGAGGACATCGAGCGCATCGAGGTCGTGCGCGGGCCGCTGTCGGTGCTGTACGGCTCGGAAGCGATGGGCGGTGTCGTCAACGTGATCACCCGGCCGGCGGGCGACCGCTGGCGCACCGGCGCGCGGGTCGACGGTGGCGTGGCGAGCGGCCAGCGCGGCGGTGATTCGCAGCGCGCGAGCCTGCGCATCGACGGGCCGCTGGCCGAACGACTGAGCCTCGTCGCCGGTGCCGCCGATTCGCGGCGCAGCGCGCTGGCATCGATCGAGGACCCGCGCATCTCCGAGCTCGAGGGCCACCGCAAGTCCGACGTCTGGATGGGCCTCGGCTGGCGCCCGACCGGCACGCAGCGGATCGACCTGGACCTGCGGGCCGGCGAGGAAACCCGCGTGGCCGATGCCCGCGAGCGCAGCGGGCGCAAGCGCTACCACGAGACGGTGAACGCACTCGAACGCTCGCTGGCCTCGCTGGGCTGGAGCGGCGACTTCGACGACGACCGCCAGTCGGCGAAGCTGCGCGCCTATGAATCGCGGCTGGACGTCGAGAACCGCCGCAGCGCGGGCGTGGCGATCAACCCGCCGCAGCGCCTGACCGAGCGCGTGCTGGAAGGCCAGTGGCGCATCGCGCGCGGCAGCCACGCCGTGGCCACCGGCTTCGAGGCGCGCAACGAGCTGCTGGCCGATCCGGGCCTGCCGGGCGGCGAGTCGCTGGCCGAGCACCGTTCGCTCTTCCTGCAGGACGAATGGGCGCTGCGGTCCACGCTGAACGCGACGCTCGGCGTGCGCCACGACCGCCATTCGCTCTACGGCAACAGCACCAGCCCGCGCGCCTACCTGGTGTGGCGCGGCGGCCCGCAATGGACGCTCAAGGGCGGCGTCAGCAGCGGCTTCAAGGCGCCGAACCTGAAGCAGATCGTGCCGGGCGCGCGGCCTGAAGGCCCGAACAGTTTTCTCGGCAACCCGGGCCTGAAGCCCGAACGCAGCCGCGGCGGCGAGGTGGTGCTGGCCTATGCCGAGGGCGCGCGCCAGGCGCAGCTGACGCTGTTCCAGCAGCGCGTCACCGACCTGATCGACGTTCGCCTGGTCAGCCCGGGCAGCGTGCCGGGCACCGGCACCTACACCTACGAAAACATCTCGCGCGCCCGCCTGCGCGGGCTCGAGGCCTCGCTCGTGCAGCCGCTGGGCGCAGGCTTCACGGCGCAGCTGGCGGCGAGCAAGCTGTCGGCCGAGGACGGCCAGGGCCGGGCACTCGAACGCCGGCCGAGCTACTCGGCGAGCGCGCGGCTCGATTGGCAGCGGCAGGCCTGGCGCGCCGGCCTGCGCATCGAGCGCAGCGGCCCGCAATGGCTGCCGGCCACCAGCGGCCCGGCGCAGCGCGCCCCGGCGCTGACGCTGTCCGGCGCCTACGCCGCGCGCACGCTGGCCGAAGGCCTCGAGCTGAGCGTCGGCGTCGACAACCTGGGCAACCTGCGGCCGGTGGAGAAGTCGGCGCTGTACACGCACGCCGAAGCGCCGCGCACCTGGCGCATGGCGATCAGCGGGCAGTGGTGAGGCGCGCCTGAAGACAGCGGCGCGCTACCGATCACCGCCGCCTTCGGGCGCGGGTTCGAACAGCTCGACGAGCTTGACTACCATGCGGGGCCTCTTCCTGAACGCATTCCTCGTTGTCCGAGCGCACGACCGTCCCCATCACCACGCTGCTCGCCGACGTACGCGCCTGCCGCCACTGCGCCGAGCACCTGCCGCACGAGCCCCGTCCGGTGCTGCAGCTGCATCCATCGGCGCGCATCCTGATCGCCGCGCAGGCGCCGGGCCGCAAGGTGCACGAGAGCGGCGTGCCGTTCGACGACGCGAGTGGCGATCGGCTGCGCGACTGGCTGGGCGTCACACGGGCGCAGTTCCATGACCCGACGTGTTTCGCGATCCTGCCGATGGGCTTCTGCTATCCCGGCCAGGCCCGTTCCGGCGACCGGCCGCCGCGGCCCGAATGTGCGCCGCGCTGGCGCGCGCCGCTGCTGCAGGCGCTGACGCAGCTGCAGCTGACGCTGGTGATCGGGCGGTACGCCCTCGCCCACCACCTGCCCGACGAATCCGACGGCCTGACCGCCGCGGTCCGCCAGGGGCAGCGCCATCAACCGGCACTGATGCCGCTGCCGCACCCGAGCCCGACCAACAACCGCTGGCTGGCACGCAATCGCTGGTTCGAGCAGGACCTGGTGCCCCGGCTGCGCGCACGGGTGGCGGACATCCTGCGACACTCGTGACCCATGGACCTCGCCTTCCTGACGCCGCGCACCGAGCTCAGCAGCCTGCTGCAGACGATGCGCCGGCGCTATGGCGGCTACCGCGTGCTCGCGCACTGGACGCAGGGCGAGTTCCACCACGACGTGGTCATGCAGGTGGCCGATCCGCGGCCGGACCTGCCGGGGCCGGTGCTGGTCGTCGCCACCAACTGCAACGGCGGCATCAAGGAAGTGCTGTGCTTCGATGAAGTGCCCGACCGCTGGGCGCTGTGGCACCAGCGCTGCCCCGACAACCCGGAGTTCGGCGGCGAGCTGCCGCAGCTTCGCGGCTCGAGCCGCACCAAGATCTGGTACGACCCCTGCACCCTGCTCGGTGACGACGGGCCGAGCGAGCTGAAGCCCGAGTGCCGGCAGCGCATGCGCGGAGGCGGCTGGTGCGCGGCCGGCGTTGGAGAGATCGCCTGATGGCCATCGAACTGCCCAAGGAAGCCCGCACCGAGGCAATCCAGTCGATCGAGCGCTACTTCCAGGAGAACATGGACGAGCGCATCGGCAACATCGCAGCCGGCGCGCTGCTGAACTTCTTCGTCGAGGAGATCGGCCCGGTGATCTACAACCGCGCGGTGGCCGACGTGCAGGAACGGCTGCAGGCGCGCATCCTCGAGCTCGACATCGAGGTGCACGAGGACGAGTTCCGCTACTGGCGCAAGTTCGACGACCGGAAGAAGCCCAAGCGCTGAGCGCGTCGGGGCGTCAGCGGCAGGCGAAGAAGGTGACGAAGCGCTCGCGCGCCGCGATGCCGACGCGCTCGACCTTCGGGTTCAGCAGGTTGCGGTGGTGGCCGGGCGACTGGCGCCAGCCTTCCAGCAGCGCCTGCGGGCTGCGGTGGTTCCAGCCCAGGTTCTCGACGCAGACCTTGCTGCCGGAACGCGCGTAGCGGTCGCGGAAGCCCTCGTGCGTGAGCACGCGCTGCCCGGCCATCGCCTCGCTGTGCTCATCGGCCAGCGACACCAGCTCGGCCGCCGGCAGCAGCGCCTGCAGGCCGTGCTGGCGCCGGTAGTCGTTGATCAGCGCGGCGAGCTGCTGCACGAACGACTCGGCGCGCTCGGCGCTCTGCTCTGTGCTCTTCTCGGCGCGCTTCTCGAGGCGCTTCTCGACGCGCTTTTCGGCGCCCTTCTCGGCGGCCGTGGCGGCGCCCGGCCATGCACCGGCCAGCGCCGACACCAGGATCAGCGGGCGAAGGATCATCGGGGACCTCGGGATGCCACGCCGCTTCTTCGGCCATCGGCGCGCCGGCTTGAGCCGCGCCGTGTCCAGGCCAGCGCCGCGAGGCCGGCCAGCACCAGCGCCCAGCCGGCAGGCTCGGGCACCGTGCGCCCGCCGCCACCGCCGCCGCCGCCCTGCTCGTCCTCGTCGGCCTCCTCGCCCAGCACGGCCACGTTGCCGCAGACGTACGGCACCATCACCGTGTGCAGGCGGCCCTGGTCATCGCGCACCTCGTACAGCGCCGCCGGCTCGACGTGGCCGGCCGGGAAGTTGACCCGCGTGCCGAAGCACAGCGTGCGGCCGAAGCCCATCGCGCGCAGGCGCGGCGGGAAGCTGCGCTGGCCGTCGGCGGTACGCACCCCATCGCGGCTGATCTGCACCTGGGTCTGCAGGTCGCCGCGCTCGGCCATCGTGGCCACCGTGCGCACGACCTCCGGCGGCAGCCGCGCGGCCGTCAGCGCCTGCGTCACGGTTCCGCGGTAGCGGTCCGCGCCCGGCGTGCCCCAGGCGCAGTGGCGACGCAGCGTCAGCGGCGTGGTGTTGGCCGCGGCGCGGGCGTCGCTGGCGGGCAGCAGCGGCCCCTCGACGTCGACGCCGGGCGCCGCCATGCGCGCCGTCTCGGCGGCACTCGCGACCGGCTTCGCCGCCGGTGGCGGCGCCGTCGCGTGTTTCACGAGGCGCACGCCCTGCACCGCCGCGGCCGTCAGCACGACGCCGGCCGCCAGCCAGACCAGCCGCGCCCGCCAGGAGGCGCGCACCGGCGGCGTCGCGGCCGCTGCCGCCAACGGCAGGCGGCCGACCAGCCCTTCCCAGGCACAGGCCGCATCGAGGCAGCGATAGCGGTGGACCGAGCGGAAGACGCTGGCCCAGCGGTCCAACGCATGGCGATGCAGGCGTTCGATCGGCCCGCCGCAATCCGGGCAGCGGTGGCCGTCCGGCAGTTCTTCGCCATCCGGGCCAAGCGGCACGGATCTCATGTTGCGCTCCGGCAGGCCCCACGGCCGCCCCTCATCTGCAATTGCAGTCCAATGGCGGGCGCCATGGTTTGCGTGCCGTCAATGCCGGTCGACCCGCTGGGGGCGGCTGCGGCGGCGCAGCGTGACGCCCTGCACGCGCCGGCGCCGCGGCGAACCGTCAGCGCCGGTTCGGCGCCGGCTTGGGACACCCGTCCGGCCGGCCATCGACCGGCAGCGGGCAGCGGTTGATCTCGAAGGGCGACGCGGCCAGCAGCGTCGTCAAGGCGCTCGACAGCATCGTCGCGGCCCAGAAGACGAAGAAGGTCAGCGTGTAGACGGCCGAGCGCGAAAGCTCGATCGGCTCGCCGTCGAAGCCATGCAGCGCCTGCGGGTCGACCAGCGCGAAGACCACGGTCTCGAGCACGCCGGCGGTCAGGAAGGCGGGCCAGGCGATCCACATCAGGCGCTGTTTCATCGTGATGTCTCTCTCGTGGTGTTGTCGGGCGGGTCCGGCGGCGCGTGCATCCGGCACGTGAATCTGGCGCAGGGTCGTGCGCGGCAGCGGCCTAACGCTTGTTCGCAGCGTCCTGGCCCGCCGGCAGCGGTGCGGCGGCATGGTTGCGCGCCTGCACTGCGGGCCGCAGCTCGGTCGTCGCGGCGGCGTCGGGCTTGAGCACCGGGTCGGGCGCGCTGATCGCGATCGCCGCGGTGATGCAGCCGGCGACCACGACGGCGAGCGGGCCGCCGATCACCAGCCACATCATCGGCTCGCGCCACCAGGGGCGGACGGTGCTCGGATCGGGATCGGCGGGACGGCGAAGGGTCATCGTGGTGGGCATGGCGGTGTCCCGGTGGAATGTCGAGGAGAGGTCAGCGCGGCACGAGGAAGGTCGAGCGTTCGCGCACGTCGCGGGCCGGATCGTCGCCGGCCGCCTGTCGCTGGATCGTGAAGTGGATCGGGTGCGAGCTGCCGGGCTTCAACTTGCCGGCTTCCTCGAAGGGCAGCTGCACGCGCACCGGCACCCAGCGCGCCTGCGCGGGGCCGATCTCCACCGGCGCGGCGTTCACCGCGGCCAGTCCCGGCAGGCCGTCGACCGTCACGGCATAACGTTGCATGCGCTCGGTGCCGTTCATGACCTGCAGGCGGTAGACGTTCTCGACGCGGCCGTTGTCGACGATGCGCGCCAGCGTGCCGCGGTCGCGGATCACGTCGACCTTGAAGGGGCTGCGCAGCACCAGGCTGGTCACGAAGGCGATGCTGATCGCACCGAGGATCGCGCCGTAGATCAGCACGCGCGGCCGCAGCACGCGGCGGATCATCTGGGCGCGGTTCCAGCCGTTCGCCAGGCCGTTCTGCGTCGAGAAGCGGATCAGCCCGGGCTGGTAGCCCAGCTTGTCCATCACGCCGTTGCAGATGTCGATGCACGCGGCGCAACCGATGCATTCGTACTGCAGGCCGTCGCGGATGTCGATGCCGGTGGGGCAGACCTGCACGCACAGCGTGCAGTCGACGCAGTCGCCCAGGCCCAGCGCCTTCGGGTCGGCCTTGCGGGAGCGCGCGCCGCGCGGGTCGCCACGCGCCGCGTCGTAGCTCACGATCATCGTGTCGTGGTCGAACATCGCGCTCTGGAAGCGCGCGTACGGGCACATGTACTTGCACACCTGCTCGCGCATGTGGCCGGCATTGCCGTAGGTGGCGAAGCCGTAGAACAGCACCCAGAACCATTCCCACGGGCCGAAGGACAGCGTGCGCGCCTCGGCGGCAAGGCCCTGGATCGGCGTGAAGTAGCCGACGAAGGTGAAGCCGGTCCACAGGCCGATGGCGATCCACACCGCGTGCTTGCCGGCGCGGCGCCACACGCGGTCGAACGTCCACGGGCCGTTGTCGCGGCGCATGCGCGCCACGCGGTCGCCCTCGAAGCGCTGCTCCACCCACATGTAGATCTGGGTGTAGACGGTCTGCGGGCAGGCGAAGCCGCACCACAGGCGGCCGGCCACCGCGGTGAACAGGAACAGGCCCAGCGCGCTGAGCACCAGCAGCGCGGTCAGGTAGATGAAGTCCTGCGGGTGCAGGACCAGGTCGAAGATGTAGAAGCGCCGCGTCGCGAGGTCGAACAGCACGGACTGGCGGTCGTTCCACGGCAACCACGGCAGCCCGTAGAAGATCAGCTGCGTGAGCCAGACGAAGCCCCAGCGCCAGCCGTTGAACCAGCCGGACACCGAACGCGGGTAGAGCTTCCTGGTGCGCTCGAAGAGCGAAACCAGCTCGGCGTCCGCGCCTTCGGGCGTGGCGGCGACCGGCTGGATCGGGATGACGGTTCTCTTGTTCATGGACTCGCTGCGCGCTGCGGAAGCCGGAGGCGGCGTATTTGGCGGCCGCCGCCTTCGGCGTCAGGGGGTCACTGGGCCCCGGTGCTGCCGCGCGACAGGCCCCAGACGTAGCCCGCGAGCACGCGGATCTGCGACGCCGTCAGCTTGTCGCCGTGGGCCGGCATCACATTGGTCTTGCCCTTGTTGACCATCGTCATCACCGCCTCCTCGCCCCAGCCGTGCAGCCAGACCTTGTCCGCCAGGTTCGGCGCGCCGAGCGCGGTATTGCCCTGGCCCTTGGCACCGTGGCAGGCGGCGCAGGCGGCGAACTTCGCGCGGCCGAGCTGGGCCTGGATCTGATTGTGCGGGCTGCCCGACAGGCTCAGCACGTAGTTCGCGAGGTTGCGCACGTCGTCGGCGGAGCCGACCGCGGCGGCCATCGGCGGCATCGTGCCGACGCGGCCCTTGGCGATGGTCTGGATGATGTTGTCCGGCGCGCCGCCGTGCAGCCAGTCGCCGTCGGTCAGGTCGGGGAAGCCCTTGCTGCCGCGCGCGTCCGAGCCGTGGCACTGGGCGCAGTTGTTGACGAACAGCCGCTCGCCGACGCGCAGCGCGGCGCCGTCGGCCGCGAGCTGCTCGACGCTCATCGCATCGAAGCGGGCGTACAGCGGCTTCAGCGCCTCGTTGGCCTTGGTCATCTCGGCCTGGTACTGGCCGTCCTGCGTCCAGCCGAGCTTGCCGGCAAAGCTGCCCATGCCCGGGTACATCACCAGGTAGATCGCGGAGAACACGATGGTCAGCACGAACAGGCCCACCCACCACATCGGCAGCGGGTTGTTCATCTCGCGCAGGTCGTCGTCCCACACGTGGCCGGTGGTGTTGTCCGCGGCCATGGTCTTGGTGCGGCTGGCCACGATCAGCAGCACCAGGCAGGCCAGGATGCTGAGCGCCGTGACGACGGCGATGTAGGTGGACCAGCCACCGCTTACGAAGTCGCTCATGATCTTCTGGCCTTCAATCGGAGTTCAGGGGCAGGCGCGCGGCTTCGTCGAAGCGCGCCGAATGTCGGCGGGACCAGGCCCAGATGCAGATGCCGGCGAAGACCAGCAGCGAGACCAGGGTCACGGCCGAGCGCAGGGTGTTGACGTCGATGTCCATCGCGGGTCCTTCGGATTACTTGCGCGCGGTGCCCAGCACCTGCAGGTAGGCGATCAGCGCCTCGAGCTCCGTCTTGCCCTTGACCTCGTCGCCGGCGGCGGCGATCTGGGCATCGGTGTAGGGCACGCCGACCGTGCGCAGCGCCTTCATGCGCGGCGCCATGTCCTTCGGGTCGACCTGCGCGTTGACCAGCCAGGGGTACGCGGGCATGTTCGATTCGGGCACCACGTCGCGCGGGTTGGTCAGGTGCACGCGGTGCCATTCGTCGGAGTAGCGGCCGCCGACGCGGTGCAGGTCCGGGCCGGTGCGCTTGCTGCCCCACTGGAAGGGGTGGTCGTAGACGAACTCGCCGGCCACCGAGTAGGCGCCGTAGCGCAGCGTCTCGGCGCGGAAGGGACGGATCATCTGCGAGTGGCAGTTGTAGCAGCCCTCGCGCAGGTAGATGTCGCGGCCGGCCAGCTGCAGCGGGGTGTAAGGCTGCAAGCCGGCCACCGGCTGCGTCGTGCTGCGCTGGAAGAACAGCGGCACGATCTCGACCAGGCCGCCGAACAGCAGCGTCAGGACGATCAGCGCGATCATCAGCACGCTGTTGGTCTCGATGCGTTCGTGCGAGAACGCGGCGGGGGCGCCGGGTGAGGACATGGTGGGTTCCTATCGTGTGTTCGGAGCGGCCGCCGGCGTGCAGCGGGCCGCCGGAGGGCTTCAGGCGTTGGCCAGCGCGGTGGGCGTGCCCGGCAGCGCGACAGTGGCGCCGGCGCGCGCGGTCTTCCAGGTGTTCCAGGCCATGATCAGCATGCCGCCGAGGTACAGCAGGCCGCCGAGCGTGCGCACGACGTAGAACGGGAAGGTGGCCTTGACGCTCTCGACGAAGCTGTAGGCGAGCGTGCCGTCCGGGTTGACCGAGCGCCACATCAGGCCCTGCATCACGCCGGCGATCCACATCGCGGCGATGTACAGCACGATGCCGATGGTGGCGATCCAGAAGTGCAGCTCGATGGCCCGCACGCTGTACATGCGCTTCTGGCCGAACATGCGCGGGATCAGGTAGTACAGGCTGCCCATCGAGATCAGGCCGACCCAGCCCAGCGCGCCGGAGTGCACGTGGCCGACGGTCCAGTCGGTGTAGTGCGACAGCGCGTTGACCGTCTTGATCGACATCATCGGGCCCTCGAAGGTCGACATGCCGTAGAAGGACAGCGCGACGATCAGGAACTTAAGGATCGGGTCGTCGCGCAGCTTGTGCCACGCGCCCGACAGCGTCATCACGCCGTTGATCATGCCGCCCCAGCTCGGCGCCAGCAGGATCAGCGAGAACAGCATGCCGATCGACTGCGCCCAGTCGGGCAGCGCGGTGTAGTGCAGGTGGTGCGGGCCCGCCCACATGTAGGTGAAGATCAGCGCCCAGAAGTGCACGATCGACAGGCGGTACGAGTACACCGGGCGCTCGGCCTGCTTCGGGATGAAGTAGTACATCATCCCGAGGAAGCCGGCGGTCAGGAAGAAGCCGACCGCGTTATGGCCGTACCACCACTGCACCATCGCGTCCTGCACGCCGGCGTAGGCCGAGTAGCTCTTCATGAAGCCGGCGGGCACCGCGGCGCTGTTGACCAGGTGCAGCAGCGCGACGGCGATGATGAAGGCGCCGAAGAACCAGTTGGCGACGAAGATGTGCCGGATCTTGCGCGTCGCGATGGTGCCGAAGAAGACGATCGCGTAGGACACCCACACCAGCGTGATCAGGATGTCGATCGGCCACTCGAGCTCGGCGTATTCCTTGCCGGAGGTGTAGCCCAGCGGCAGCGAGACGGCCGCGGCGACGATCACCGCCTGCCAGCCCCAGAAGGTGAAGGCAGCGAGCTTCGGCAGGAAGATCGACGCGTAGCAGGTGCGCTGCACGACGTAGTAGCTGGTGGCGAACAGCGCGCTGCCGCCGAACGCGAAGATCACCGCGTTGGTGTGCAGCGGACGCAGGCGGCCGTAGCTGAGCCACGGGATGCCCAGGTTGAGCTCGGGCCAGGTTAGCTGCGCGGCGATGAACACGCCGACGGCCATGCCGACAACGCCCCACACCACCGACATGATGGTGAACTGGCGAACGGCGTTGTCGTTGTAGACCGGTGATGTTGTCGGGGAGGGATTCATCGCATCGGGCTTTCGGAATTCAGCATCCGGATTGTTCGGAAGCCCGCAGGGTCATGGGTTGATCGTGCGCAAGTTTCGAACCCATACCCGACAAGTTCGATTGGTCATCCATCAGGATGCGTTCGCCCTCGCGTTCGAGGTTGTCGAACTGGCCGCCGTGCAAGGCCCACGCGAAGACCACGATGATGGCCAGCACCAGGATCACCGACACCGGTACCAGCAGGAAGAGGATGTCCATTCGATTCAGTCCGGTTCAGCGCAGGCGGCGCAGCCGCTGCGCGTTGAGAACGACCACCAGCGAGCTCATCGCCATGCCGAGCCCCGCGGCCCAGGGCGGCAGCCAGCCGGCGAGCGCCAGCGGCACGCACACCGCGTTGTAGGCCGCGGCCCAGGCGAGGTTCTGGCGCAGCACGCGCAGCGCCCGCTGTGCCAGCGCGCGCGTGGCCACCAGGTCGGCCAGGCGGCCCTGCAGCAAGGTGAAGTCGGCCTGCGCGCGTGCCAGCGGCGCACCGTGGCCCATCGCCAGCGACACGTCGGCGCGCGCGAGCACCGGGCCGTCGTTGATGCCGTCGCCGACCATCGCGACGCGGTGTCCTGCGGCCTGCACCTCGGCGACGATGCGCAGCTTGGCCTCGGGCGACGCGCCGGCATGCACGTCCTGCACGCCGAGTGCGCGCGCCACGCGCTGCGCGGCCTCGGGCCGGTCGCCGCTGATCAGCAGCGTGCGCACGCCCTGCGCGTGCAACTGCGCGATCGCGGCGCGTGCATCGGGCCGCAGCCGTTCGTCGAAACGCAGCTGCGCAACGGGCGCGCCGTCGACCGACAGCGTGCAGCGCACGCCGCCGTCGTCGAGGCTGTCGAGCTCTTCGCATCCGGTGAAGGCCGGGGCGCCCAGCCGCCAGCAGCGGCCGCGCTCGTCGCGTCCCGTGACGCCCTGCCCGGCGGTTTCCTCGAGCGCATGCAGGGCGAGCGGCGCGCCGCCGTCACGCTCGACCGCGGCCACGATGGCGCGCGAGACCGGATGCAGCGAGGCCGCGGCCAGGGCCTGCGCGGCGGCCAGGGCCTCGTCGGCCCGCCAGCCGGGCGATGGCTCGATCGACGCGAGCTCGATGCGGTCCTCGGTCAGCGTGCCGGTCTTGTCGAAGGCCACGACGTCGGCGTGCGCCAGTGCCTCGAAGGCCGCCAGGCGCTGGACCAGCACGCCGTTGCGGGCCAGCGTGCCGGCCGCGGTCAGCAAGGCGGACGGCGTGGCCAGCGACAGCGCGCAGGGGCAGGTGACGATCAGCACGGAGACGGCGACCCACACGCTGCGCGTCGGATCGATGAACCACCACGCGAGCGCAGCGCCGCCGGCCAGCAGCAGCACGGCCCAGAGGAAGGGCCCGGCGATGCGGTCGGCCGCCAGCGCCAGCGGCGGGCGGTCGTTCGCGGCGCGCGCCATCAGCGCGACGATGCCGGCATAACGCGTGTCGTCGCCGAGCGCGTCGACGCGCTGCACCACCGGCGCCTGCAGGTTGAAGCTGCCGGCCAGCACCGCATCGCCGGCGCCGCGGCGCAGAGGGTGCGACTCGCCGGTCAGCAGCGCCTCGTCGACCAGCGTGCTGCCGCCCTCCAGCGCGCCGTCGCCGGGAAAGGCCTGGCCCGGCCGAACGCGCACGCGGTCGCCCGCGCGCAGCGCGCTGACCGGCACCTGCTCGCCGCGGTCCTGGTCGTCGAGCCGCTCGATGCTCTCGGGCAGGCGCGCCATCAGGTCCTCCAGCACGCCCAGGCTCGCATGGCGCGCGCGCAGCTCCAGCGCCCGGCCGGCGAGCAGGAAGAAGACGAACATCGTCATCGAGTCGAAGTAGGTCTCGCTGCCCAGCGTGCCGCCGGGATCGAACGCGGCGATCGTGCTGGCGGCGAAGGTGACGACGATGCCGATCGCCACCGGCACGTCCATGCCGATGCGTCGCCGCGTCAATTGGCCGATAGCACCCTTGAGGAAGGGGGTGGCCGAAAACAGCAGCACCGGCAGGCTCAGCAGCCAGCTGGCCCATTGCAGCAGGCGCGCGATGTCGGGGCTGATGCCCTCCGGGCCGGCGACGTACGCGGGTGTCGCGTACATCATCACCTGCATCATGCAGAAGCCGGCGACGAACACCCGCCACAACATCGTGCGCGCCTCGGCGCGGCGCGCGGCCTCGGCTTCGAGCGCCTGCGCCGGCAGCGCGCGGTAGCCGGCGCCCTCGATCGCCGCCACCAGCGCCGAGGCGGCGGTGCGCGCGGGGTCCCAGCGCACGCGCGCGCGGCGCGTGCCGGCGTTGACGTCGGCGCGCTCGACGCCGGGCACGCGCACGAGCGCGTCCTCGATCTGCACCGAGCAGGCCGCGCAGTACATGCCCTCGACGATGAAGCTCGACTCGGCGCGGCGCTCGGCATCGGCGCCGGACCAGCGCGTGAAACGGCCGAGCTGCGCCGGGTCGTCCCAGGCCAGCGTGGTCATTGGAAGCGGAAGGTGTGGCGCGGCGTCAGGTTCGCCGTCGGGTGGCGCCGGCGGTCGCCAGCGTGTGCAGCTGGTCCAGGTCGAGCAACTCGATCGTGTAGCCGCGCGCGCGCACCGCGCCCCGGTTCACCAGCTGGCGCAGCACGCGCGAGAAGGTCTCGGGCGTGGCGCCCAGCTGCGAGGCGATCGCGCGCTTGCGCTGGCGCAGCACCACCCGCGGCAGCGGGGTGGCGACGCCGGCGACCGGCGTCTCGGCATGCTGCAGCAGCCACCCGGCGAAGCGCGACTCGGCGCTCTGGCGGATCAGGCTCAGCTCGGCGCCCAGCATGTCGCGCACGCGCGTGGCCATCGCGCCGGCGGCCAGCGCCAGCAGCTCGGGATGGCGCAGCCCGCAGCGCAGCAGGTCGGCATGGGCGAAGGACAGCGCCAGGCCGTCGTGTTCGATCAGCGCGTCCTCCAGGTAGCCGCCGTCGCCCAGCCAGGCGCTGGTGTGGTCGATCCACTGGCCCGGCCGCACTTCGCGCGTCTGCTGCGTGATGCGGCCGCGCTCGGCCAGGCCCATCGCGACCTGGCCCGACAGCAGCAGCCAGTGGCGCTGCGCCGGCTGGGTGCGCGACAGCAGCTGCGCGCCCTTGAACAGCGTGACCGGCAGCGCCAGCGGCAGCAGGGCCTGCAGACCCGCGGTGCTGTCCAGCCCGAGGTCGAGGTCGAAGGCATGGCGCAGCGCGTCGAACCAGCTCTCGGGCTGCTGCGGCTGCGGTGGCGGTGTCGGCGCGGAGGTGTGGTACGGCGCAGGGGCAAGCTTGGCCGCGGCGCTGATCGCGCCGGCCTCGGCGACATCCGACGTGAACTTCATGGTCGTGGCTCCCGGAATGGGTGAGCCTGATCTTCGGCGCGCGGGCGGCGCACCACATTGATCCGCGTCAACTGGAGGGCGGGCGGGCCGGTGGCCCTTCCCTGTTCCCTACTTCGCGGCGGTCGGTGCGCGCAAGGCCACCAGCGGCGAGTCGCGCTCGATTAACCAGCCCTGCAGCCGGCCGCTCCTGAGCTCGACGCTGGCCAGCGACTCCTCGTGGCGGCGTTGCCCCTCGGCATCGGTGATCTCGGCGGTGCCGAACATCAGCAGCCGGCCCGGCAGCTGCCAGCGGTTGCGCAGCTCGGTGAAAGGCAGCGTCGCGCTCCAGCCCGGCTTGGCGCCGCCTTCGCGGTCGATCACCAGCTGCGTCAGCACCGCGCGTCCGGCGGCATCGGTGCGCGTGCGGTGCACGACGAACAGCGCGCTGTCGTCGAGCAGCAGCGGCCGCGGCTGGCCGGCCTCGCGCAGGAAGCCGCCCTGCAGGTACTCGGGCGACTGCGGCAGCGGCGTCAGCGCGACGATGCGCTCGTGCGAGCCTTCGCTGAATTCCCGCGTGCGGCCGAAGCGGGCATTCCACAGGCTGCGGCGCGCTTCCCGGTCGGTGCTGCGCCAGGTGCGGTCGGGCTGCTTCAGGTGATCGCCCCAGGGATCGTCGGCGGCGGCCTTGGCCTCGGCCGGCGTGAACAGCCCGAGCCAGCCGCCGGTGCCCGTGCCGGTCCGCGCCTGCGGCGTCAGGAAGTTGTGGTGGTCGAAGCCGCCGTTCCAGCGCGAGGCGCGGAAGCGCAGGTCGGAGAAGGCCTGTTCGCTGGCCGGCTCGTAGGGCGCGGCGGTCAATGCCGGCGGCGCGGCGATGCGGTGGCGGCGTGCATCGGCGGTGACCAGCACCAGACCGTCGTCGAAGGCGACGTTGTCGAGCGCATTCGTCACCACGCCCTGCAGCGCCGGGTTCGCAGCCAGCACGTCGAGCAGCGTCGCCTTCACCGTGCCGTCGGACGCGGCGACGGCCACCGGCGTGTCGTGCACGAACAGCCAAACCCGGTCGCCCTGCTGGCCGAGGATGCGCCCCCGCGCGCCGCTGCCGTCCTGGTTCTCGTCGAGCGAGCGCAGCCGGCGCGTCCACAGCAGCTCGCCGCTGTCGCCGTCGTGCGCACGCAGCTCGAGGTGGTAGCGGGTGTTGTAGCGGCTGCGGCCGAACCTGCGCCGCTCCTCGAGCTTCACCATCAGCCACAGCGCGGCGCGGCCTTCGTGCATCACCAGCGCCGGCGGACCCTCGCGCCGCGGCGGCGTGAACTCGGTGCGCTGCATCGTGCGCCAGCCGAACATCACGGCCGCGCCGATCGCTGCGCACAGCGTGACGATCGCCACCAGCGCCACCACGGCGCGGCCAGCGGTCCCGTGTGGTCGCCGGGTCGTCACTCGATCACGCGGTCGGCGCGCAGCAGCAGCGACTGCGGCACCTTGACGCCGAGCGCCTTCGCGGTCCGCAGGTTGATGACCAGGTGGAACCGCGTGGCCCGCTGCACCGGGACATCCTGCGGCCGGGCGCCATCGAGGATCTTCGCCGCCTGCGTGCCCATCATGGCGCCGACTTCGTCAGAGACGGCGCCGTACGACATCAGGCCGCCGGCGTCGGCGAAGGCCGGGAAGGCATTCATCGATGGCAGCGCGTGCGCGAGCCAGAACTGCGCGAGTTGGCCCGCCTGGCCGCCCAGGATGACGTCCGGGTACACGAACACGGCGTCCGGCTTGATCTGCGCGATCTTCTCGAGCGCCGCCGGGATGCCGTCGCGGTCCTTGTACGGAACCATCTGGACCGACAGGCCGAGTTTCGGCGCGGCGTCCCGCGTCAGGCGCCAGCCGAGCGGCGCATCTTCGGGATCGCCGAAGAACACCACCCGCCGCGCTGCGGGCAGCAGTTCCTTCAGCAGCTCGAGCCGCTTCGGGCTCAGTTCCGTGGTCATGCAGGTCGTACCGGTCACGTTGCTGCCCGGCCGCGAGAGCTTCGCGACATGCTCGAACGGATCGCAGGAATACATCACGAGCGGCGTGCGCTTGACGGCCGCCTGGACGATGCGCACGGCCCGGGTGCCGATGACCCAGATCACCTCCACCTTCGTCCGCTCGAGCTCTTTGGCCAGCGCGGGCAGCTGTTCGTACTCGCCGATGCGCAACTCGATCGCGAGGTTCTTTCCCACCACGTAGCCGTGGCTGGCCAACGCCTCCCGGAAAGCGCGCACCATCTCGCTCGGGGCAGGCCGCGGCGCGTCCGGCGCGAGCGGCCGGCCCGGCAGCACGATCCCGATGCGGCGCACCGCCGTGTCCTGCTGGGACAAGGCGTCCCGGGGCAGCAGGCAGGCCATCGCGGCGGTCAGCAGGAGCCACAAGAACGCCTTGATCATCGCCGGGCTCCTTGTCGCTCAGTGCGCCCGATGCGGCCCGCGCCTCGTGCCCTCAGCCCAGCTCGACCCACGCGGGCGCGTGGTCGCTGGGCTTGTCGCGGCCGCGTACTTCGCGGTCTACGCCGGCGGCCTGCAGGCGCCTGGCGGCCGGCGCATTCAGCAGCAGGTGGTCGATGCGCAGGCCAGCGTTGCGGGCCCAGCGGTTGCGGAAGTAGTCCCAGAAGGTGTACATCGGCTCGGCGCCATGCAGGTGCCGGATCGCATCGGTCCAGCCCTGGTCGAGCAAGCGGAACCAGGCGTCGCGACTCTCGGGCTGCAGCAGCGCGTCGTCGAGCCAGGATTTCGCCGAGTAGATGTCGCCGACGTCGTTGGTCGGCACCACGTTGTAGTCGCCGCACAGCACCACCGGCGTGCCGCGCCCGACCAGCGACTGCGCGTGCTGGATCAGGCGCTCGAACCAGGCCAGCTTGTAGTCGAACTTCGGCCCCGGCTGCGGGTTGCCATTGGGCAGGTAGATCGATGCGATGGTCACGCCGTTGACCTCGGCCTCGAGGTAGCGGCTGTGCGTGTCGTCGGGGTCGCCGGGCAGGCCGCGGCGGATCTCGGTGGGCGTCGCTCCGCGGGCCAGCACCGCGACGCCGTTGAAGCCCTTCTGGCCGTGCCACGCCGCGCCGTAGCCGGCGTCCTCGATCGCCTGCTGCGGGAAGGTGGCGTCCGAGGTCTTCAGCTCCTGCAGGCAGGCGACGTCAGGCTGCGACTCGGCGAGCCATTCGAGCAGCCGCGGCAGGCGGCTGGTGATGCCGTTGACGTTGAAGGTGGCGATCTTCATGTTCCCCGTCTTGCTTCAGCGGTGGGCCCCGGTCTTGATGAACGCAACCCGTGGGGGCCATCCTACAAGGCCCCTGGCGCCGCGTCGCGCTCAGCGCAACGCCACCGCCAGCTCCGGCCGCAGCCCGCCCGGCAGCGCCACCCGGCACAAGGCTTCCGCGAAGAAGAAGTCCCCGAACATCGTCGCGCTGTCCACGCCTTCGTTGTGCGGCTTCGAGTAGCAGGAATGCTTCAGCAGGCCGCGGTGCCCGGCTTCGCTCGCGAACTCGTCGCGGCACAGCGCTTCCAGCATCGCGCAGCCGCGGCGGCCCCAGCCGGCGCCTGAGTCCCGGTCCGGGTGGATGCGGCCCATCTCGATCAGTGCCGAAGCCACCACGGCCGCGGCGGCGGTGTCCTTGATGCGCGCGTCATCGCCGGTGGCGTCGAAGTCCCACGGCGGCACCTGGCGGCCGTCGAGCCGCTGGATGTAGGCCTGCGCGAGGCGCTCGGCCAGTTGCAGGAACGCCAGCTGGCCGGTCTCGCGCGCGGAGTTCACGTAGCCGTAGATCGCCCAGCCTTGCCCACGCGACCAGAACGATTCGTCGGCGGCGCCCTGGAAGGTGTAGCCGCGGCGGCGCTCGCCGCTGTCGGTGTCGTACTCGACCGCGTGGTAGGTGGAGCCGTCGGGGCGGATGAAGGCGGTCGCCGTCATCTGCGCATGGGCTTCCGCGGCCAGGCGGTAGCTGCCGTCGCCGCTGTGGCGGCTGGCCCAGTACAGCAGCGACAGGTTGGCCATCGTGTCGATGGCCGAGCTGCAGCGCCCGCGCGGGTCGTCCAGCGGGCCCCATGACGCCAGGTAGCTGCCGCTGCGGGTGCCGACGATGCGCGCGCGCAGCCGGTCGGCAGCACGCAGCGCGATGTCGGCATACCAGGGGTCGCCGGTCACGTGGAAAGCCGGGATGGCGCTGCTGTCGAAGATGAAGCCGATGTCGTGGGTGTTGGGGTCGTCGGCGCGCTGCGCCACCAGGCGCATGCGTTCGCGCGCCCACATCAGGTAGCGCTTGTCGTCCGTGCGAAGGTACGACACCAGCAGCAGCCCCACCCAGAAGCCGCACAGCCAGTTGCCGTGGCTCCAGGCGGCGCCGTTGTAGCCGGCCGACAGCGAGGCCGGCAGCGTGATCCAGCGGCCGTCGGGGGCGGTGACGTGCGGGAATTCGACGCCCAGCGTCGGCTCGTCTTCGGTCACCTTCTCGGCCAGCCGGGCCAGGGTGTCCTTGAACAGGCGCGTCTGCTGCGCCGAGGCAAAACGGTCGACGGTCATCGTGGCTCCTTCGGCCCGTGGGCACGGGCACTGCTGCGGTCGGCCAGATCGTAGGAGCGTGCGTCTGTCCGGCGTTAGGACGAAGCGACGGAGTACTTGGACTTTTGCGTCCGGCTCGCCAGCGGGCTCAGGTGTGGAGCTTGGCCAGGCCCTGGCGGTAGTCCACCGGCGAACGGCCGGTGTGCTTCTTGAAGCAGCGGCTGAAGTAGGCCGGGTCCTCGAAGGACAGCTGGTCGGCGATCTCCGATACTGCCGCGTCGGAATGCAGCAGCAGCCGCTTGGCCTCCAGCATCACGCGCTCGCGAATCAGCTGGCTGGCGGTGGCCCCGGCGGCGCGGCGGGTCGACTCGTTCAGCGCGCGTTCGGTCACACGCAGCATGCGGGCGTAGGCAGGCACCTGGGTCAGGGTGCGGAAGTGCTGCTCCAGCAGGCCCTTGAAGCGCCGCGTGACGGCGACGCTGCGCTGCGTCGGGTCGCCGTTGGCCGCCGGCTCGGCCATGCGCGAGGCCTTGATGAGGAAGACCGTCAGGTAGGAGCGCAGCGCATCGCGGTGGCTGGCCTGCTCGCCTTCGTATTCATCGGCGATGCCATCGATCAGCTTGCCCAGCTCTTCGGCTTGCGGTGCGTCGAGGTACACGGCCGAGATCGGCTGCTCGATGTCGTAGACGGGGATCTCGTTCAGGCTGTTCTTGTTCTTCAGCTGCAGCGCGAAGAACTCGGCGCTGAAGTTGATGGTGTAGCCCTCGGCGTCGTCGGACAGCTGGAAGTCATGCACCTGGCCGGGCGACATGAAGAACAGGCTGTTCGCCTTCACCTCGTAGCGCTCGGAATCGATGATGTGCAGGCCACTGCCGTGGGTGACCCACACCACGTGATAGAAGTCGTGTCGGTGGGGGTACGGCAGCATCGACATCCGGTTCTGCAACCGGGCGAAGTCGAAGTGCACGGACTTCACCGATTCGCCGAAATTCTGGATTCGGAAGACAGGAAGCTGGCAGCAAACAGGACTGAGCATTGGGGGGAGATGGCGGCCGGGGGCCGGTACTGCATGGCGTCGATTGGACGCTTCGGCCAGCACATCCGTTTCCGACGGCCCGAATGCCCTTTGTTTCCCTCGGAAGTCAGTTCACTTCCACCTTTCCGTCCACCAGTCGCGGCAGCGTCCACGGATTGCCGTCGGCCAAGGCCGGTGGAAGCAGGTCTGGCGGCAATGACTGGTAGCACACCGGCCGCAGGAATCGCTCGATGGCCCGTGCACCGACCGACGTGCTGCGCGGGTCGGACGTGGCCGGGAATGGCCCTCCGTGCACCATGGCCTGCGCCACCTCCACGCCGGTCGGAAAGCCATTGGCCAGGATGCGGCCGGCCTTGCGTTCCAGCACCGGCAGCAGGCGGCGGGCCGCATCGTGGTCTTCGGCGTCGATCTGCAGCGTGGCGGTCAGCTGGCCTTCCAGCCGCTCGGCCAGCAGCAGCATGTCGTCGAAGTCGCGGCAGGCGACCACCAGGCCGCTGGGGCCGAACACCTCGTCCTGCAGCGCCGGCTCGGCCAGCAGGCGGCTGGCATCGGCGGCGAACAGCGCCGGCTGCGCGTGGCTGCGCTGGTCCGACGTGCGACCGCGCGCCAGGCTGCGCACACCCGGCACGCCGGCCAGCCGTTCAACACCGGTGCAATAGGCGCCATGGATGCCGGCGGTGAGCATCACGGCCGCCTCCTTCGCTGCCAGCGCCTCGGCCGCCAGCGCCGCGAAGCGGTCGAGCTCGGGGCCAGCGATGCCGATGGCCAGGCCGGGGTTGGTGCAGAACTGGCCCGCTCCGAGCACCAGCGAATCGACATAGCCCCGCGCCAGCGTGTCCGCGCGCCGTGACAGCGCGGCAGGCAGCAGGAACATCGGGTTGATGCTGCTCATCTCGGCGTACACGGGAATGGGCTGCGGCCGGGCCACGGCGATGCGGCACAGCGCCAGGCCCCCGTGGCGCGAGCCGGTGAAGCCGACCGCCTGGATGGCCGGATGCTGCACCAGCGCCTGGCCGATCGCATTGCCTTCACCGACCAGCAGCGAGAACACGCCCGGGTGCAGGCCGGCGGCGCGCACCGCGGCCTGGATCACGCGGCCCACCAGCTCCGAGGTGCCAAGGTGACCGGGGTGGGCCTTGACCACCACGGGGCAGCCGGCGGCCAGGGCCGAGGCGGTGTCGCCGCCGGCGACGGAAAACGCGAGCGGAAAGTTGCTGGCACCGAACACCGCGACCGGGCCGATCGCGATGTTGCGCAGCCGCAGGTCGGGCCGCGGCATCGGCGCGCGGTCGGGCAGCGCGGGGTCGATCGTCACGTCCAGCCAGCGGCCGTCGCGCACCACCTGTGCGAACAGCTTCAGCTGGCCCACGGTGCGGGCACGCTCGCCTTCGAGTCGCGCCTGCGGCAGGCCGCTCTCGGCCACCGCGCGCTCGATCAGGGCCGGGCCGAGGTCGACCAGGCCTTGCCCGATCGCTTCGAGGAAGTCGGCGCGCTGCGACAGCGTGGTCTCGCGAAAGCTGTCGAAAGCGGCGGCCGCCAGCTTGCAGGCGCGGTCGACCTCGGTCGCACCGCCCCCGCCGAATTGCGGCGGCAGGCGCTCGCCGGTGACGGCGTGCAGCGCGTGCAGGGTGGCGTCGAGGCCGAACACGGCCTCGCCGCCGATCAGCATGTGTCCGGTCATTTGCATGTCAGGTATCCAGTCAGAGCCGGCCGTCGGTCAGCAGGCCGCGGGCAGCGAGGTTGGCGATGAAGGCGCGCAGGCCGAAGTCCCAGGGGGCGACCCGGTCCGAGGTGTTGACGCGGTTGCGCAGCACGCCGAGGTGGCGGCTGCGGATGGTGACCACGTCGCCCAGGTGGTGGGTGAAGCCGCGGCCCGGCGCATCGCGGTCCTGGACCGGCGCGAACAGCGTGCCCAGGAACAGCATGAAGCCGTCGGGGTACTGGTGGTTGGCGCCCAGTGTCTGATCGGCCAGGTCCTGCGGGTCGCGGCTGATCTCGCGCATCGTGCTGCCGCCGGCCATCACGAAGCCGTCGCTGCCCTGCACGGCCAGCGCCACGTCTTCCCGGCGCAGGTCGTCGAGCGAGAAGCTGTCGTCGAACAGGCGGATGAAGGGCCCGATGGCGCACGAGGCGTTGTTGTCCTTCGCCTTGCCCAGCAGCAGGGCGCTGCGCCCTTCCACGTCGCGCAGGTTCACGTCGTTGCCCAGCGCCGCGCCGGCGATGCGGCCGCGGCTGTCGACGGCCAGCACCACTTCGGGCTCGGGGTTGTTCCAGACGGATGCGGGGTGGATGCCGATCTCGACGCCGGTGCCCACGGCGGACAGCACCGGGGCCTTGGTGAAGACTTCCGCGTCGGGGCCGATGCCGACCTCGAGGTACTGCGACCACATGCCCTGCTCGACCAGCACCGCCTTCAGCTGCATGGCCTGCGCCGAGCCGGGGCGCACCGCCTTCAGGTCGGTGCCTATCGCGTCTTGTACGCGGCCCCGGATGACCTGCGCCTTCGCGGGGTCGCCGCCCGCGCGCTCCTCGATCACGCGCTCCAGCAGGCTGGCGGCAAAGGTCACGCCGGCCGCCTTCACCACCTGCAGGTCGCACGGCGCCAGCAGCCACGGCCGTTGCGGGTCGCGCCGGGCGCGTGCGGTGTTGTCGAGGATCTCGTCGAGCCCGCCGATGCGCCGCCCGGCGCAGCCGCGCACCAGCGCGGCGGGGTCGTCGCGCTCGAGCAGGCCCGACATGGTCGCGACCGTGTCACTCAGGTCGAAGACGCCGTCGCTGCGGAACGCAACCACGGACGGGCCGGCGGTGGCGCCGGGAACCCAGGCGCGGCCCACCAGCGTGCCGGTGAAGCCATCGGCCGGCAGGAAGTCGGCGCTGCTCAAGGGGACGGTCGTTTCCATCGTGTGTGCTCCAGAAATGTCTCAATCGGCCAGCGTGGCCAAGCGGCGGTCAGTCTCCGCGACGATGCGCTCCACCCGCTGGCGCTGCTCACCCACCAGCGGCAGGCGCGGGGCACGCACCCATTCGCGGCCCTGGCCTTTCAACTGGCCGGCGAGCTTGATGTACTGCACCAGTTTCACCTCGGTGTCCAGGTGGAACAGCGGCGTCAGCACGCGGTACAGCGAACGCGCCTTCTCCCAGTCGCCGCGCGCGGCCAGCTGCAGCAGGCGCGTCGACGCTTCGGGGTAGACGTTGGCCATGCCGGACACCCAGGCGGTCACACCCAGCACGGCACTCTCCAGCACCAGGTCGTCCACGCCGCAGACGACGGCATAGCGATCGCCGAGCAGGTTGTGGATGTCGGTGACGCGGCGAACGTCGTACGACTCTTCCTTGATCGCGACCAGCGTCGGGCAATCGGCCAGCCGCGCCAGCACTTCGGGCGTCACGTCCACGCCGTAGCCGACCGGGTTGTTGTAGATGAGCACGGCCAGGCCGCTGGCGCCGGCCACGCTGCGGTAGTGCGCCACGGTCTCGTCGGCGTCGCTCTTGTAGCCGATGGCCGGGAACAGCATCAGCCCCTGCGCGCCGATGCGCTCGCAGTCGCGGGCGTAGGCGGCCGCGGCGGCGGTGGTGAATTCGGCCACGCCGGACAGCACGGGCACGCGGCCGGCGGCCGCTTCCAGGCCCGCCTGCAGCACCTGCAGCTTTTCGTCGGACCGCAGCGAGCTGTTCTCGCCGACCATGCCCATCATCACCAGGCCGCTGACACCGCCGGCGATGAGCCGCTCGACGCAGCGCCGCGTCGCCTCCAGGTCCAGCGTGCCGTCTTCGCGCATCTGCGTGGTCACTGCGGGAAAGACGCCGGTCCATTGAATGCCAGTGGATTTCATTCGATTCAGTCCTCAGGAGGGAGAAGGAGGCGGCGGCGTCGCGCGTTTGCGCACCGCCAGCCAGGTGCCGCACAGCACCAGCGCAAAGCCGATGGCGTGCTCCGGCCGCAGCACTTCGCCGAGGAAGAGCGCCGCACAAGCCAGGCCCGAGATCGGCAGCAGATTGATGAACATCGACGTGCGGCCCAGCCCGAGCCGCGAGATGCCGTAGTTCCACGCCAGGTTGCCCAGCGCCGTCGAGCACAGCGCAGACACCGCGATCAGCACCCACGGCGCGATGCCCGGGAACCAGGCCTCGCTGTCCCAGAACGCGGGTGTGAACGCAGCGTGGGCGATGAGCATCGCGGCGCCGATCAAGTGCATCCAGTAGCCGATGACCAGCGGATGCAGGCTGTCCGTCACGCGCCGGATGCACGCGCCTGCGGCCACGTAGACCACCATCGCGCAGATCAGCAGCGCGTCGCCGGCGCCGTTGAAGCGCAGGTCCACGCCGCTGCGGCTCAGCACGACGATGGCCGCACCGACCAGGCCGAGCAGCACGCCCGCCGCGCCGGCCAGGCGCAGCCGCTCGCCGAACAGCAGCGCGCCCAGCAGCACCGACAGCAGCGGGTTCAGGCTGAGCGCCAGCGCGCCGTTGGTGGCGGTGGACCAGGCCAGGCCCTGGGTCAACATCAGTTGGTGCGCATAGATCATCAGCGCGCCGGCGGCGGCCACCCAGCCCAGCTGGCTGCGCGTGGGGCGCGGAATGTGCCGGCCGGTGGCCTTGCAGATCGCCGCGATGCAGACGAATGCGGCGGCCATGCGGATGGCCGACAGGTGCACGGTGTGGAAGTGCTCGGTCATCATCTTCATCATGACGACGTTCGCACCCCAGATGCCGACCGTGTAGAGCAGCAGCGCGACGATCCAGCGCTCGCGGCGGGCCTCGCGGCGGGCATCAGGCAAACCGCAGTTCCTTCAGCGCCGACAGGCCGACGAGCACGGCATCGCCGCTCTGCTTGCGCACCATGGTGTCGAGAATCAGGATGCGCTTGGCCGGCTTCTTCCCGACCACCGTCACTTCCACGTTCAGCGTGTCGCCGATGAACACCGGGCCCATGAAGCGCAGTTCCTGGCCGACGTAGGCGAAGCCCGGACCGGTCAGCTGCGTGTGCGTGGTGGACACCAGCGCGCCGGTCAGCATGCCGTGCACCACACGGCGCTTGAACGGCGTGCGCCTGGCGAATTCCTCGTCCATGTGCAGCGGATTCAGGTCGCCCGACAAATGCGCGAAGGCATCGACGTCGGCCGCGCTGATGGTGCGTGCGATCGTGTGCTTGCGCCCGATCGGCACGTCGTCGAAGGTCAGCACCTCGATCGTGGCGGTCATCGCTTCGCCTCCCCGTGTGCCATGGCCGCGCCTTCGCTCACGAGCGCGTCGATCTCGTGATCGGAATAGCCGGCCTCGACCAGCACCTCGCGGGTATGCTCGCCCGGCCGCGGCGGCAGCCGGCGCACCGGCGGCGCCTTGCCGTCGTAGCGCACCGGGTGCGCCATCAGCTTCACCGCGCCGGCGTCCGGGTGGTCGATGGTGACGATGATCTCGTTGTGCCGGACCTGCGGATCGGCCTCGACCTCTTGGTAGTCGTTGACCGGGGCGAACCAGATGTCCTGCGCGTCGAAGGCCTCCATCACCGCTGCCGTGCTGCGCTGGCGCAGCGCTTCGCAGACGATGGCGTGGATCTGCTCGCGGTGGCGCACGGGGTCCTTCGGGTGGTCGTACTTCGCCAGGTCGGGGCGGTCCAGCGCGGCCGCCAGCTTGGCCGTCGTGGTCAGCGAGAGCGCGATCCAGCCGTCGGCCGTGCGGTACACGCCGTAGGGTGCCGGATGGAACCGGCTGCCCATGGCCGGGCTGCTGCGCTTCCACAGCGGCCCCTTGTTCAGGTAATAGGTGAAGGGCTCGATCTGCAGGTCGAGCGCCGCATTCAGCAGGTTGCTCTCGACCATGCGGCCCTGGCCGGTGCGCTCGCGTTCCTGCAGCGCAGCGACGACGCCGAAAGCGGCCAACACCGCGGCATGCTGGTCGACCACGGCCGAGCCGACCGGCGTCGGCGCCGATTCACCATCGCCCGACAACATCGCCATGCCGCTCATCGCCTGCAGCAGCAGGTCCTGTCCCGGACGCTTCTGGTAGGGACCGGTGGAGCCGTAACCCGTGCAGGAGCAATACACCAGGCGCGGATTGAGCAGCTTGACCTGCTCGTAGCCGAAACCCAGCTTGGCCATCACGCCCGGGCGGTAGTTCTCGACCAGCACGTCGGCTTCTGCGACCAGGCGGCGCACGATCTCCTTCGCCTTCTCATGGCGAAGGTCCAGTTGAATGCCGCGCTGGTTGCGGTTGCCCAGCAGGAAGAAGATGGACACGCCCTCGGCGAACGCGTCGAAGCCGGCCCAGCCGCGCTCGAAGGCGCCCTGCGGTGGCTCGATCTTGATGACGTCGGCGCCGACGTCGGCCAGCATCTGCACGGCCGACGGGCCCTGCAGGAAGTGGGTGAAGCTGAGGACTTTGACGCCTTCGAGCATGATGTTCTTCCTTGGTCGTATGGACTATCAAGCGGACGCCGTGGATCCGGCTTTGCCGGTCCACTGGCGTCGCCCCCTTGAGGGGGAGGCGCCGAAGGCGCTTCGGGGGTGGGTCATCCCGCGAGAAGCTCTCGCGAAATGATCATTCGCTGGATCTCGGAGGTGCCCTCGACGATCTCCAGCACCTTGGCGTCGCCGAATGCGCGCGACACCGGGTACTCGCTGATGATTCCGTAGCCGCCATGGATCTGCACTGCCTGGTGGGCCGCTTCCATCGCGCGTTCGGTGGTGAACAGCTTGGCCATCGAGGCCTGCTGGTCGAAGCGCTGGCCCGCGTCCTTGCGGGCGGCGGCGTCGTACAGCATCAGCCGCGCGGCGTGCGCATGCGTGGCCATGTCGGCCACCTTGAACTGCAGCGCCTGGAATTCGGTCAGCGGCTTGCCGAAGGCGCGCCGCTCCTTCATGTAGGCGATCGAGCGGTCGATCGAGCCTTGCAGGATGCCGAGGCCCAGCGCGCCGATCAGGATGCGGCCGGTGCTGATCTGCGCCAGCGTCTGGCGCAGGCCCGCGCCGCGCTCGCCCAGCAGGTTCGCAGCCGGAATGCGACAGCCTTCGAAGAACAGCTCGTGCGTCGCCGACGCGCGCCAGCCGATCTTCTTCAGCTTGCGGCCGGTGCCGAAGCCCGGCGTGCCGGTGGGCACGATGAAGCTGGAGATCTCCTTGCGACCGTCCGGGCGGGCGCCGGTCACGGCGGCGATCACCACCGGTCCGGTGATCCGCGTGCCCGTGTTGCTGATGAAGGTCTTGGCGCCGTCGATGACCCATTCATCGCCGTCCAGCGTCGCCTTGGTGCAGATGTTCGCGGCATCCGAACCGGCATTGGGCTCGGTCAGGCCGATGGCGCCGATGCGCGTGCCGTCGAGAATGGGGCGCAGGAATTGGCGCTTCTGCGCATCGGTGCCGTAATTGGACAGCAGGCTCGCCACCGATGAATTGGCCATCAATGAATTGGCAATGGCGCAATCCACCCGCGCCAGTTCTTCCAGCACGATGACGAACGACAGCCACGAGCCGCCGCCGCCGGCATACGCCTCGGGATACGGCAGGCCGGTGAAGCCCAGTTCCGCCGCCTGTTTCCAGGTCTCGTACGGAAAGCCCTCTTCTTCCCACAGCCGCTCGGAAATCGGGGCCACGTGGTCCTCGGCAAAGCGGCGCACCGCGTCGCGGATCATCGTGTGTTCGTCGTTCAGCCAATGCGCCATCACGGTCTCACTTGCTCAGGAATCGGTGGAAGCCGGCACGCGCATGCGGCGTGCCGAAGTTCAATGCGTAGCTGGTCGCCTCGAAGGCCAGGCCGGCCTGCAGCGGCAACTCGGCAGCGCGATTGACCGCGCGCTTGGCCATCTCCAGCGCGAAGGGGTGGTGCCCGGCCAGCGACTCGGCCAGCGCCAGGGTCTCGTCACGCAGCGCTGCCGGCTCCGCCACGCGGGTGATGAAGCCGAACTCGCGGCATTCATCCACCTTGTAGTGGCGGCCCGTCAGCACCATTTCCTTGGCGCGCGCCAGGCCCATCTTCACGACGGCGAGCTGTGTGCCGCCCCAGCCGGGCATGGTGTCGAGCGCGATCTCCGGAAAGCCGAAGCGCGCGGTGCTGGAAGCGACGATGAAGTCGCAGGCCAGCGCCAGCTCGAAGCCGCCACCCAGCGCATAGCCATTGACCATGGCGATGGTGGGCTTGGCGAATTCGTGCAGGCGCTGCATCAGGCGGTGGCCGGCCTCCATGTCGCGGTAGGCCGCCACCGGGTCCAGCGCGGCCAGTGAAGCCACGTCGTTGCCGGCGACGAACGAGCGCGCGCCGGCACCGGTGATCACCACCACCCGCGTGTCCGCGTCCGCATGGGCGGCGTCCAGCGCGGCGTCCATCAGCCCCAGCAGGCCGGGCGCGAAGGCGTTCAGCTTGTCGGGGCGATTGATGGTGAGCAGGCGCACCGCGCCCACCCGTTCCGTCAGCAACATCGGCTCGGTCACGTCACAGCACCTTCAGGTAGGTCGTGCCGCTGGCCACCACGGTGCCGGCCTGGTTGGTCACCGTCGCGGCGAAGACGCAGGTGTTGCGCTCCTCGTCCTTCTCGGCCAACTGCAGGCGGGCCGTCACCGTGTCGCCGATGTAGACCGGCGCCTTGAAGGTGATGTCGTAGCGGTACGACACGGCGCCCGGGTTCGGCGCCTTCGCGGCCATCAATCCCATGACCGTGGAAAGGAATCCGACCGACAACGCGCCTTGCGCAATGCGACGCTCGAAGCGCGTGGTCTTGGCGTATTCCTCGTTGACGTGCACGCCGAAGAAATCACCGACGATGCCGGCGAATCCATAGACGTCGAAGTCGGTCACCGTCTTCGCGAACTCGGCGTGGTCGCCGATCGCGTAGCAGTCCATGTGGGGGCGCTTGACCATGGCGGGTTCCCTCAGCCCTTCTTCGCGGCCTGGACCTTGTCGTACAGCTTCTTGCCGTCCGGGATGTTCGCCAGCAGGTCCGCATCCACCTTGCTGCTGGTCTGCTTCATCGGCGCCAGGTTCGGCTCGACCACGGTCACGCCGGCCTTCTTCATGCGCTCGATCGAGTCGGCATAGGACTTCTTGTAGTACGCGCGGCTGTCGGCCAGCGCCTCGTCGGCCGACGACTTCACGATGGCCTGCTGCTGCGGCGTCAGCTTGTCCCACTTCGGCTTGCTGACGATCAGCAGCGCGGGCAGGTAGTGCACCTTGGTCAGGTTGTAGAACTTCGAGACTTCGACGAACTTGTCCATCACGAACTGGTCGGGCGACGTGTCCGCACCGTCGACCACGCCCTGCTGCAGGGACATGTAGACATCGCCATAGGCCATCGGGGTCGGCTGCGCGCCGAACGATTCGTAGGCCTTCACGTAGCCCGGCGACTGCATCACGCGCAGCTTCATGCCCGCCATGTCGGCGCCACTGTTGATCGGCTTGGACGAGAACACGTTGCGCTCCATCACCGACAGGAAGCCCAGGCCGACCAGGTTGTACTTGGGCAGCATGTCGAGGAATTCCTTGCCGACCGGGCCCGACAGCACCTTGTTGGCCTGGTCGACGCTGTCGAACAGGTAAGGCATGTCGAACAGGCTGTAGGCCTTGACGGTGTTGACCAGCGGCGCCTGCGCGGTGATGAACATGTCGAGCCCACCGGTGCGCGCGGCCTGGATCATCTTGACCTCGCCGCCCAGCTGCGACTGGGGAAAGACATTGATCTTGATCTGGCCATTCGACTTCTTCGCGGCCAGCTCGGCCATGCGGGTCGTGGCCACCTGGTAGTGGCTGTCCGGCGCCAGCGTGTGCCCGACGTTGAGCTCGAGCGTCTGGGCATGCACGGGCAGCACAGCGAAGGCGATGGCGGTCAAGCTTGCTTGGAGGATGGTTTTCACGAAGTCTCCTGATCAGTGATCGGTGGGGGTGAGTGAATGTAGGAACCGGGGCCCGCCAGGCGTTAGGACGGTTCGGCGCAATGCTTGGACTTTCTGGCCGGACATTCGCCGGCGCACGGATGAGCTGCCGGGGTGCCGAAAGCCGCGCCGCGGCAGAAAGTGCAAGAAGAACGCGGATTCGTCCTAACGGACGCGGGAGGCAACTCCTAGCATCCGCCGGTCGTTCTCACACACACATGGAGGCTCCATGCGGTCGCTCATCCGGATCGTCGACAAGGCCAACAAGGCCTTGGAGGTCCTGGTCGGAATCGCCCTCGCCGCGATGACCCTCCTGATCTTCGTGCAGGTGCTGGTTCGCTTCGTGTTCGCGAAGCTCAACATCCAGTTCAGCGTCCCGTGGACCGAAGAGCTCTCGCGCTACCTGATGATCTGGGCGATCTTCATCGGCGCGGCCATCGTCGCCCGCCGTGCCGATGCGCTGGCGGTCGAGGCGCTGGTGCAGGCCGTGCCGGCGGTCGCCGGGCGCGCCATCAAGTTCACCGCCCACGGGATGGCGCTGGTGTTCTACGGCTGCATCTTCTACGTCGGCCTGCAATGGGCCGAGTTCGGCCAGTCCGAGACGGCGCCCGTGCTCGGCGTGCCGATGCTGTGGGTCTATTCGTCGATGTCGGTCGGCGCGGCCCTGACCATCGTCAACGCGGTGGTGCTGCTGCTGGAGACCGTGCTGGAGAAGAAGGACATCCTCGAGGTCATCGACTACGAGATGGAAGAGGCGTTGCACGACGCCGAACTGGCGCTCGCCGAGCGAAAGGCCTGAAGATCATGATCACCGCATTGCTCATCGCCGTCGTCGTCCTGCTGTTCTTCAGCGTCCCGGTCGCGGTCTGTCTCGGTTTCGCCTCGCTGATCGCGCTGTACGTGAAAGGCATTCCGGTCGTCAACCTGGCCCAGTCGGTCTACGAGGCGCTGGACTCGTTCGCGCTGATGGCCGTGCCCTTCTTCATCCTGGCCGGCAGCCTGATGCAGACCGGCGGCATCTCGCGCCGCCTGATCGCGCTGGCCAATGCACTGGTCGGCTGGTTCCGCGGCGGGCTGGGCTCGGCGTCGGTGCTGGCATCGATGTTCTTCGCGACGATCTCCGGTTCGTCGTCCGCCACCACCGCGGCCATCGGCTCCACGCTGATCCCGGCGATGGAGAAGAAGGGCTATCCCAAGCCGTTCGCCGCCGCGACCTGCGCCGCCGCCGGTGAACTCGGCGTCATCATTCCGCCGTCGATCCCGATGGTCGTCTACGGCCTGGTGGCCAACGTGTCGATCGGCAGCCTGTTCATCGCAGGCTTCCTTCCCGGGCTGATGATCGGCCTGTCGCTCGTCGCGACGATCGTCGTCGTGGCGCGCTGGAAGGGCTTCGACCTGGTGCCGGTCGTGTCGGGCCGCGAATGGCTGTCGCAGCTGCGGAAGGCCTTCGTCGACGCCTTCTGGGCGCTGCTGATGCCCGTCATCATCCTCGGCGGCATCTACACCGGGCTGTTCACGCCGACCGAGGCATCGGTGATCGCCGTGGTGTACGGCTTCGCCGTCGGCAAGTTCGTCTACCGCGAGCTGAAGTGGAGCGACCTGCTGCCGATCTTCTCGAAGTCGATGGTCGCCACATCGCTGATCATGCTGATCGTCGGTTATGCCGCCATCTTCGGCTACGTGCTGGCGATCGAGCAGGTGCCGCAGAACCTGGGCAAGGCGATCGGGTCGTTCTCGACCAACCCGATCGTGTTCATGCTGCTGGTGAACGTGCTGCTGTTCGTGGTCGGCACGCTGCTGGAGGCGCTGGTGACGATCATCCTGGTGGCGCCGATCCTCGCGCCCGTGGCCGCGACCTTCGGCATCGACCCGACCCACTTCGGCATCATCATGATCGTGAACGTCGCGATCGGCATGCTGACGCCGCCGGTGGCCGTGAACCTGGTGGTCGCCTGCAAGGTGGCCAACCTGCGCATGAGCCAGCTGACACGGCCGGTGTGCCTGTACCTGGCCGTGCTGACACTCGATGTGCTCATCATCAGCTACGTGCCGGCCATCTCCACCTGGCTGCCGTCGGTGCTGAAGTAACCCTCGGGCGGTCAGGCACCCGCGCCACTGGCTCTGGACCGTGACAAGCGCGCGATCTCCATTCCGGAAGGATGGCGAGTCACGCCCACCATGAACGTAACGACCTGGCATGGCTCGGCGCTCTTGTTTCTCCAAACGTGGCGGGTGCCGTTCTGCACCACGGTGTCGCCGGCACGAAGGAGCACCGAAGCGCCGTCATCCAGCTCCAGCCAGACCTCGCCTGAGACGATGTATTCGAAGTCAACCGTGTCGCTCGTGTGCATGCCTTGCGCGTTGTGCTCCATGTGTGCGGCCAGCCCCGGCAACCTTGCCTTGAATTCATTCATGTGTGTTCGCGGGTCGCCTTCAGGTTGAGAGGCGGTCTGCGGCATGAGTGTGAACATGCCAAAACGATAGCCGCCCAGCGGCGGGAAGTAGGCCGGCGCCACCGGCTGCGAGCCATCGTCCGGGAAGCTTTGCGGACTGTCTGCGCCCCAAAGCTTGTGGAACTCGGAGCCTCGCATTGCAGCGATCGTGTCGGGCTCGACTTCGGTATCGCTCACAACGATCGCCCTGCCCGCTGCGTTGTGACCTGTGCTGACTCGCCGCATCTTCATGATCTTGCTCCATGGAAAAGTGGATCTATGGTGACAGGCGATCCTCGCGCTCGCGAAGCAGCCAGTAGACGACGCCCAGAACCAGCGTGGCAAATGCCAGTGCGGCAATGGTCTCCGCGCCAGTGGCCTTGCTGTCCAGAACGATGAATTTCCTCGACAGGGCCAGTAGTGCGATCAGCACCACCGTCTTGACCTGAACGATGCTCTCGCGGCGCAGCGCCACCCGAATGATTGAATGCTTGAATTCGAGCGCGATCAGCAAGGTCATGATCATCCCGAACAAGCCTTGAAATACTTCGTGGTCCAGCGGATCGATCGCGCCGCTGAGCAGCACGGGCACCACGCGCGCGAGCAACTGGAGCATGGCGAGCGCGATGACCACGGCGATGATCAGGCTCAGGATGAATGCGACCACGTGCTCGAATCGCTCGTAGTGGTTCATCAGCGGCCAATGCTCGCGCGTTTCCTGGAGCAACGGGACCGAGCTTCGACGAGGTGACGGCATGGCGCTCTCCCGGCCCTGGTTGACGCGCATTCTGCGCCCTGACAGGGAAACGCCGACACTTTCCATGCGTTGAATGGTTCACCCAAGGGGTGCGGTGCCTGCGCCGCGGCTGGCTCACAACTCGCCGGGGCGCGTCGGCAGGTGGCCTGGCATCAGCACCTCGCCATTCGGGCCCCATTCGACCTGCGTGATGCCAGGCTCCAGCGCCTCGAGCCGGCGCCGTTCCAGCTCGTCGGCGCTCGGGACGGCGCAGGGGTCGAAGGCCAGTGCGGCACCCAGGTCTGCCACCAGCTGCGGCTCGCTCCACGGCTTCGGGATGTAGCGGAAGACGCCGGCCCGATTCACCGCGGCCAGCACGGTGCCGAAGTCGGCCGCTGCGCTGAGCATCATGCGCACCGTGCGCGGGTCCAGCTCCCTGGCGTGGGCAAGCAGCGTCACGCCGTCCAGCTGCGGCATGCGGTAGTCGCTGATCAGCACGTCGAAGCGCGCCTGCTGCAGACGCTGCAAGGCCTGCAGCGGGTCGGCGCAGACCTCCACGTCGAGCTGCTGCGGCCTGAAGTGCCGCAGCAGCATCCGGCGCAGGGCGTGCAGCACCGGTGTCTCGTCGTCGACGATCAGCAGGCGCTTCACCGGCCGCCCTCCTGCGGCATCTGAACGTCCAGCGTCAGTGCCAGACCGTGCTTGCGCTCGAAGGTGCGGATGCGGCCGATCAGGTCGTCGTTCAGCCGCTGGCCAGCCGACAGCAGCAGCACGCCCTCCGGGGACACGAAGTCCCGCATCAGGGTCTGGCCGTCGTGCAGCTCCAAGGTGCGCAGCCGCAGTGTCTTCACGCTCGGCTGGAGGGGCGCGGCCGAGAACAGGCTCGCGAAGGCATCGACGACCGTTGGGTCGAACTGGCTGCCCCGCCCGGCGAGCACCGTGCGGCGGGCATCGGGCGTGCTCAGGGCCTGCCCGTCGATGCGGCCGCTGCGCAGGTCCTCGAAGGCGTCGGCCACCGCGAGGATGCGGGCACCGAGCGGGATCGCCGCGCCGCGCAGGCCGTCGGGGAACCCCTGCCCGTCCCAGCGCTCGTGGTGCGCGCGGATCAGCGGGGCGACGCCCTGCATGTCGTCGCTGGCCAGCAACGCCTGCTCGCCGAGCACCGGGTGCAGCCGGTAGCGGCGCAGTTCGTCGCCGTCGAGCCGGTTCAGCGGCCGCGCCAGCAGCGCATCGCTGAGGCCGATGTGGCCGATGTCGTGCAGCAGCGCGGCAATCGCCAGATCGTGCGCGGTGCCGGCATCCAGCGTCATCGCCTGCCCGATGCGCCGCGCCAGCTCGGCAACCTGGCGCGCATGGCCGACCTGGGCGCTGCCACGCAGCTCGATCAGCGCGGTGAAGGCCTTGATCGAGGTCAGGTAGTTGCGCTTGAGCCGGTCGTTGGCGGCGGCCAGCTCCTCCGTGCGCAAGGCCACGCGGGCCTCCAGCCCCGCGTTCAGCGCCTTCAGCTCGTCGTTCTGCTGTTGCGTCAGCCGCTCCAGCGCCTGCTTGTCGGCTTCGAGCGCCTGCCGCTCGGCGACCTGGCGCAGCGTCAGCAGCAGCTCGTCGTCGTTCCACGGCTTGGTGATGTAGCGGTGCAGCCGGCCGCGGTTGATGGCGGCGATCGTCGAGCCCAGGTCGGCCTGGCCCGTCAGCAGCAGCCTGGCGGTACGCGGCCAGCCCTGGCTGATGCGTTCGAGCAGCTGCACGCCGTCCATGCCCGGCATGCGCATGTCCGACAGGACGGCGTCGACGGGTTCGGCGGCGAGCAGCGCCAGCGCCTCTTCGGCATGCCCGGCCGTCAGGATGCGCCAGCCCGTGGGGCGGAACAGCCGCCGCAGCGCGGCCAGGATGTTCGGCTCGTCGTCGACGGCCAGCAGGGTCCAGGCCGGGTTGGCCGCCGTCATGTCGCAGCCCCTTCGGCCACCGCGCGCCGCACCGGCAGCGTGACGCGGAAGCACGAGCCGCGGCCCGGTTCGCTGCGCACGTCGATGCGGCCCTGGTGCTTCTGAACGACGCCGTAGGACAGCGACAGGCCGAGGCCGGTGCCGCGGCCGATCGGCTTGGTGGTGAAGAAGGGGTCGAAGATGCGCGCCAGGTGTTCGGGCGCGATGCCGCTGCCGTTGTCCTCGACCTCGACCCAGACCTTGTCGCCGGCGTCGCCGCTGCGCACGACGATCAGGCCGCGCTCCGGGCCGATCGCATGGGCCGCGTTGACGAGCAGGTTCAGGAACACCTGGTTCAGCTCCGACGGCAGGCATTCGATGTCGGGCAGGGCGCCGTACTCGCGCTTCACGTCGGCCCGGTACTTGATCTCGTTGGCGACGATGTTCAGCGTCGAGTCGATGCCCTGGTGCAGCGAGGCCCAGACCCACTCCTGGTGGGTGTCGACACGCGAGAAGTCCTTCAGGTCCTGGACGATCTTGCGCACGCGCGACAGGCCTTCCTTCGATTCGCCCATCAGCATCGGGATGTCCTGCTTCAGGTAGTCGAGCTCGACCCGCGCACGCAAGGCCGCGAGCCGGGCCGCGATGGCGCTGTCGGCCAGGGCCGTCTCGGCCTGCTCGTAGGCTTCGAGCATCTCGAACAGGCGCAGGAGATAGGCTTCCAGCGTGCCGAAGTTCGAGAACACATAGCCGATCGGGTTGTTGATCTCGTGCGCCACGCCGGCGGCGAGCTGCCCGATCGATGCCAGCCGTTCGGACTGCAGCAGCTGGTCCTGCGCGCTGCGCAGGCTTTGATTGAGCGCGCGCAGGTCCTCGTTCGCGCGCTGAAGCGAGATGAGTTCGGAATCGGTCATGGCCTTCAGTGAAGCAGCGTTTCGCAGAGGGTCTGGAACTGCACCTCGGTCTGCGCAAACACCCGCATGCAGGCGGCGTCGTCCAGGCGGCAGGCGGCCCAGACCGGCAGCACCAGCGTCGGCACCGCCTCGTCCGGGTCACCGGCCAGGCCGAGGGCGTGGGCGATGGCGTCGGCCACATGGGCGATGCCCGTCAGCGTGAGCCCGGCGTCGGCCGCAGGTGCGTGGTGCTCGCGGATGGCATCGACGATGGCCGGTGCGAAGTTCCACTGCCGTGCGATCAGCCCGCCGACCTCGGCGTGATCGATGCCGAGCACGGCGCGCTCGGCTTCGGAGGCGGGGCAGTCCTTGTCGCGCCGCCACCGGTCGGCCTCGGCATAGGCCGGCGCAAACGCGCTGGCCAGCGCCAGCCGGCCGATGTCGTGCAGCAGCCCGACCGTGAACGCCATGTCGGCGTCTTCCCGCCGCAGTTCACCGGCCAGCGTCTGAGCGCACAGGGCACTGCCGATCGAGTGGCGCCAGAAGGCGTCGTGGTCGAAGCCGGGGTGCCGCCGAAAGCTGCCGGACAGACCGGCCGCCGTGACGACACCGCGCACGGTGCGCAGGCCCAGCACGCCGATCGCCTCCGCCACCGATCGCACCTGCCGGCCGCGCCCGTAGAACGAGGAGTTGGCCAGCCGCAGCGTCTTGGCGGCCAATGCCTGGTCGCGCGAGATCTTGGCCGCGTACTGCGCGGCGCTGAGCTCCTCGTGGCCGAGCGACTCGACCAGTTCGAGCACGACCGAAGGCAGCGGGGGCAGGTCGCGCAGCGCGGCGAGCAGCTCGTCGCGGTCAATCTGCCGAAGGGCCGTGGTCATCGGAGCGATTCCTGGCGATGGCGCTGCCTGCGGTCGCCGTCGGCCGCGAAGTCGCGGCAGCGGCGGGAACGATCGTGTCCTGGGCACTGCCCGAGAGCCGGAACACGGAGACCATCCGGGCCAGCCGCCCGGCCTGGTGCTTCAGGCTCTCCGCAGCCGCGGCACTTTCCTCGACGAGCGCGGCGTTCTGCTGCGTGACCTGATCCAGCTGCATCACTGCGTCGCCGATCTGGCCGATGCCGGTGCTCTGCTCCATGCTCGCCGAGCTGATCTCGCCGATGAGGTCGTTGACGCGTTTGACCTGATTCACGATGTTGGCCATGGACTGACCGGCCTCGTCGACAAGCCTGGAGCCACTCTCGACCTTGTCGACGCTCTCGCTGATGAGCGTCTTGATCTCCTTGGCCGCGCCTGCGGAGCGCTGCGCGAGGCTTCGGACCTCGCTCGCGACAACGGCGAAGCCGCGTCCCTGTTCACCTGCGCGCGCCGCTTCGACAGCTGCGTTCAGCGCCAGGATGTTGGTCTGGAAGGCAATGCCGTCGATGACGCCGATGATGTCGGCGATCTTGCGCGACGACTGGGCGATGTCGTCCATCGTGGCGACGACCCGACCGACCACGCGCCCACCCTCAGCCGCTGCATCCGACGCGCTGCCGGCGAGTTGGGTGGCCTGGCGCGCGGTATCGGCGTTCTGCTTGACCGTGACGGTGAGCTCTTCCATCGATGCTGCCGTCTGCTGCAGGTTGCTGGCCTGCTCCTCGGTGCGCTGGCTGAGGTCGGCGTTGCCGGTGGCGATCTGCGTCGAGCCGGTCGCGATCGAGTCCGAGCTGCCCCGGACCTGGCTGACGATGGACACCAGGCTGTCGTTCATCTTCTTGAGTGCCGCCAGCAGTTGCCCCGTTTCGTCGGTGCTGTGGACGCGCACGTCGGACGTCAGGTCGCCGGCGGCCACGGTCTCGGCCACCTTCACCGCCCTTGCAATCGGCTCGGTGATTGAACGCGTGAGGAACAGAGCCAACGCGGCACCGATGCCCAGTGCGGCAACCAGCAGACCGATCACCGCGTTTCGGGTGCTGGCAAACACCTCTTGCGAGCTCGCATACGCTTCATCGCCGCGCTTGATCTGAAACTCGATGTCGGCGTCGAGGGCCTTCGAGAGGGCATCGAAGGCTGGGCGCGAGGTGATGTCGTAGTGGGTCCGGCCCGCGTCGAAGAAGCCCGGGTCCGAGCGGTTCATCGCAACCAGCGTCTTGACGGCGGTGCTGTAGCTCGCCAGCGCCGCTTCGATGTCGCCGGCAAGCTGCTTCTCGTCCGCCGTCGTGATGGTCTTGAGGTATTGCCTCCATGTCACATCGGCCATCCCCAGGACTTCCTCGACCCGCTGGATCTGGGCTGCGGCCATTTCCGGTCTGTTGGTCATGATGTAGCGGGCTTCGACGCGTCGCACGGTGGCGATCTGCTGGCCGAACTTCCCCAGCAGCCGCGTGGCGGGCAGCCAGTTGGTCGCCAACTCGCCCGTCGCATCGTTGACCTTGCCCAGGCTGACGATCGAGAAGATGCCCATGACCAAGGTCAATGCGAGCACGCTGGCAAATCCCAGCATCAGCCGGGGGCCGATCTTCAGGCGGCTGAGGTGTTTCATCGGGAGTTCCTTCGTGAGGGAGTGGGTGAGGTCATCGCGGCGGCTCCTGGCGATAGCGCTGCAGGACATGCAGCAGCGGATGCACGCGCCCGTCGCGCAGGCTGTGGCGAAACAGGTGCGTCAGCGCCACCGGCACCACCGGTGGCGTGTCGGGAACGGCCGGGGCGCTCACGTCGAAGCCCCGGCTTGCGGCAGCAGCACCAGCAGGCGGCCGCGGGCGTTGCCGTTCAAGACCCGGCTCATCGCCCACCAGCGGCGCTCCGCCAGCGTGACCAGCATGGGATCGCCCTGCAGCGCCTGCCGCAAGGCCTGCGGCAGCTGCTCGGTCGCAGGCGCACCCAGCAAGTCTCCCCCCCGTCCGCACAGCGCCTGGGCCGGTGCGTTGGCGAACACCAGCAGGCCTTCGTCGTCGATGCCGAACACGGGCACCGGCACGGCATCCAGCAGTTCCTGCGCCGCCTCGCGGCTGCCGACCTCGCGCTGGTTCTGTTCGCGCTGTGCGCTCAGCAGCGACTGCAGCCGCCCGTTCAGCTCGGCCAGTTCCCGGTTGGCGACCTGCACTTCGCGGTCGAGGCGGCGGTTCTGGTCGCCCATCTCCTTCAACCCGAAGGCTTCGCGCAGGTGGGCCCGCAGCTGCTCGTCATCCCAGGGCTTGGCGAGGAACTTGTAGATCGCCCCCTCGTTGATCGCGTCGGTGATCGACTGCAGCTCGGTGTAGCCCGACAGCACCAGCCGGATCGTGTCCGGGTACAGCGCCTTCGCCCGGCGCAGCAGCTCGACGCCGGTCATGCCCGGCATGCGCTGGTCGGACAGGATCACGTCGACCTCGTGCCGTGCCATCAGCTGCAGCGCCTGCTCGGCGCTGGTGGCACTGAGCACCAGCCAGCCTTCGGCACGCAGCAGCCGGCGCAGCGCAGCGAGGATGTTCTCTTCGTCGTCGACCAGCAGCAGGGTGCGCTGCCGCGACCGCCGGCCCAGGAGCGCCGGATCGATCTGCCGGCCATCGCGCAGCATCGCCTCGAGCGCTGGCGCCGGCAGTGCGGCGCTGAACCAGTAGCCCTGCATCTGGTCGCACTGGTTGGCCGCCAGCAGCGCCGCCTGGCCTTCGCTCTCGACGCCCTCGGCGAGCACCTTCATCTGCAGCTGGTGCGCCATCGTGATGATGGCGCGCGTGATCGACACGTCCGCCGCCGGCGCGGTGACGTCGGGCACCAGCGAGCGGTCGATCTTGACCACGTCCACCGGCAGCCGGCGCAGGTAGCTCAGGCTCGAGTAGCCGGTGCCGAAGTCGTCGAGCGAGATCTCGACGCCGAGCGCACGCAGCGATCGAAGCTGCTGCACCGCCTGATCGAAGTTGGCGATCAGCATGCTCTCGGTGACCTCGACACCGAACAGTCGCGGGTCGAGGCCGGCCGCGGCGAGCAGGCCTTCGATGCGCCGCGCGAGGTCCGGCTGCAGCAGCTGGCGCGCCGACAGGTTGACCGCCATGCGCAGCGGTGGCAGCCCCGCACGCTGCCAGGCCGCTGCCTGCTCGATGGCGCGCCGCAGCACCCAGTCGCCGAGGACGACGATCAGGCCGGTCTCTTCGGCGATCGGGATGAAGCGATCCGGCGCGATGCGACCCAGCGTCGGGTGCTGCCAGCGCAGCAAGGCTTCGACGCCGACGATGCGGCCATGCACGAGATCGATCTGCGGCTGGTAGTGCAGATCGAGCTGCTCGTCGCGCACGGCATGGCGCAGCGCGGCCTCCAGCGCCAGCCGTTCGGGGTCGTCGTCATGCGGCGCGCCGGCATAGACGCTGACCTGGTTGCGGCCCAGCAGCCTGGCCTGGTGCAGCGCGGAGTTGGCGCGGCGCAGCAGGATGTCGGAGCGGTCGCCGTCAGCGGGTGCCGCGGCGATGCCGATGCTGCAGGTGACGTGGATTTCGTGCCCCTCGATCGACATCGGTCGGGCGATGCCTTCCAGCAGGGCCTGCGCCGTGTGCAGCGCCGGCACCGACGGGGCCGGCATCACGATCACGAACTCGTCGCCGCCACGGCGCGCCACCAGGTCGGTGCTGCGCACGGTGGCGGCGATGCGCTCGGCCGCCTCGCGCAGCACCGCATCGCCAATGTGATGGCCGAGGCCGTCGTTGATGCGCTTGAAGCGGTCGAGCTCCAGCACCAGCACCGCGGTCTGGGTGCTGGTCTGCAAGGTCGCGCCCAGCCGTTCGAACAGCAACTGGCGGTTCGGCAGCCCGGTGAGTTCGTCGAACTGCTGCAGCTGCCGGATGCGGCGCTCCGCGGCGCGGCGTTCGCGCAGATCGTCGATGCAGACATGGGCGAAGATCTCACCGTCGCTCGTGACGAAGCTGACGGAGACATCGACCGGAATCTCGTGGCCCTCCTGGTGGCGGACGCTGGTCTCGAAACGCAAGCAGCCGCGTTCGTACAACTCGCGCCAGCGATCCGGCCACTGCGCGTCGTCGATCTGCGTGTCGATGTCGGGCACCCGCAGCCGCAGCAGCTGCTCGCGTTCCAGGCCGAGCAGCCGGCAGGCAGCCGCATTGGCATCGCGAAAGGCGCCGTCGGGCCCGACCTGCAACAACGCGTCGTTGGCCTGTTCGACGGCATGGCGGGTCAGCAACAGCTGGTTTTGTGCCTGCTCCCGTTCGGTCACGTCGCGCGCCGACGGGATCAGCCAGGCCACCTGGCCGTCTGCGCCGTAGAGCGGCAGCAGCGAGAAATCCATCGCCAGCATCGCGCCACTGCTGGTGGCCAGGCGCACGTCGAAGCGAGAGGCCTCACCGCGCAAGGCGCTTGCCAGCGCCTGCTTCAGCCGCCGCTGCGACGGCTCGCAGGCCTGCCACCAGGGGGTGGACTCGAAGGGCGTGCCGACCACTTGCTCCAGCGTGCTGCCGATGGCCTGCAGCGCCGCCCGGTTGGCATAGCGCAGCACACCCTCGGTGTCGAGCAGGCCGGCGAAGATGGAAGGCCCCAGCCGGTCCAGAACCTCATGCAGGGCGCTTTCGACGTTGGGTGGCTCGGGGTTGGCCGCCACCAACTTCAGCGCGGCGTGGCGGTGGGGCATGGGCGGGGCGGCGTGAATATCGACATGCCCGCACTCTGCCGGGCAGCCTGGAGTGACGGCGTGAGCAGTTGCGGGCCCGGGAGACCGGATCAGATCGATGCTTGCGCAGTTGTGCCTGAGCGTGCTGCGTCGTCGACCAGCCGCGCCAGTGTGCGCGTGGCGCGTTCGAGCGTCGCGTCCCAGGGCTGGCCGCAGGTCAGCCGGATGTGGTGCTGGAACTCGGCACGCGCCGAGAACATCGGCCCCGGGGCCAGGCTGATGCGTTGTGCCAGCGCGGCACGGTGCAGCGCCATCGCGTCGACCCCGGCGGGCATTTCGACCCACACGAAGTAGCCGCCCGCCGGCCGCACCACCCGCGTTCCGTCCGGAAAGTGCCGGTTCACGGCGTCGAAGAGGCTGTCGCGCTGCACTTGCAGAGACTGGCGCAGGCTGCGCAGGTGGCGGTCGTAGCCGCCTTCCTGCAGATACTCGGCCAGCGCCGCCTGCACCGGGATCGATCCGGACAGGCTCGTCATCAGCTTCAGCCGTTCGACCTCGCGTGCCCACCGCCCGGGTGCGGCCCAGCCGACGCGGTAGCCAGGGGCCAGGCACTTCGAGAACGACGAGCAGTGCAGCACCAGGCCGCGACGGTCGTAGGCCTTGGCTGGCAGCGGTGCCGCGTTGACTTCGTAGAGCTCGGAATACACGTCGTCTTCGATCAGCGGCAGCTCGTGGCGGGCGAGCAGGTCGACGAGGTCGCGCTTCTTCGTCTCGGGCATCAGGCTGCCGAGCGGGTTCTGGAACGTCGTCATCAGCCAGCACGCCTTTGGGCGGTAGAGCTCGACCACCTCTGCCAGGCGGCCGAGATCGATGCCCTCGCGCACATGGGTCGGCACCTCGATGGCGCGCAGGCCCAGGCGCTGCAGCGCCTGCAGCGCCACGTAGAAGGTCGGTGACTCGACCACCACCGCATCACCCGGCCTGGTCACCGCGTTCAGGCACAGGTTCAACGCCTCCATCGCGCCGTGGGTCAGCACGATCTCGTCGGTGGGCACGGCCAGACCCTGACGCAGGTAGCGCTTGGCAATCTCACGCTTCAGGCGCAGGTTGCCTGGCGGCAGGTCCTCGACCATGCTCCAGGGTTCGAGCCGCCGTGTGCTCGAAACCAGCGCGCGGCGCAATCGATCGAGAGGAAACAGCGTGGGGCTCGGAAACGCGGAACCGAAGGGCACGATGTCGCGAGCGCGCGCGGCGCCAAGGCACGCGTAGATCAGGTCGTTGATCTCGACGGGCTGGGACCCGGACTGGGGCTGCGAAGTTTGCGGCTCGGCGAGCAGCACGCCGTCGGCACGTGCGGTGACGAAGTAACCCGACCTGGGTGCCGCGCGAACCAGGCCACGGGATTCGAGCTGGTAGTAGGCCTGGAAGACCGTGCTCGGGCTCAAGCCCCGGCTGGCACAAGCCTGGCGCACGGAAGGCAGGCGATCCCCGGGGCGCAGCACCCCGGCGGCGATCTGTTGCTCGAGTTCGCGAGCCAGCAGGTCGTACCTCGCAACGGAGGCGGCGGTTGGACGATCACGCATGGTGTCGGCACCGCGCCTCGGTCGACTGCCGGAGGGGTGGGGTGGCGTTCGCGCAGTCTAGGGGTTGGGCGCTGCAATGCAAGCAGCGGCTCCGAGGGGCGTGTGCAGGAGGCTGCAGCGCGCATCGCCGAGGTGCTCGACACCCGCCTAACTCCGTCGCACAGCCCGTTCATCGGGCGAAGGTCGCCCGAACGCCGATCAAGGCCGCGCGCGCGGCACGCTGGACGCCTGGGCCGTCGGAGGGTGCTTCTCGGCCTGCGTCTGGCACGGCGCGCAGCGGGCACTCCAGGGCTGCACCTGCAGCCGCGCCAGCGGGATGTCGCGGCCGCAGTCGATGCATTCGCCGTAGCTGCCCTGCGCGATGCGCTGGCGCGCCGCCTCGATCTGGCGCAGCTCCTCGATGTCGCGCTCGCGCTCGGCGTGGCGCACGGTCTCGCGGCGTTCCTGCTCGCCCAGTTCGCCGGCGTCCTCGACCTGGTTGTGCGGGTTCTTGCTCGGCGCGTCGTCATCGGCGTCGACCTCGCGCACCTCGCGCTGCAGCTCGGCCTCGCGGGCATCGAGCTGCCGGCGCAGGCTGTCGATCGTGGTGTCGTCGAGCGGCATGGCGTCCCCTGCTGAAGCGTGCTCAAGCGTGCTCGAGCGTGCGGATGCGCCGGATCGGCAAGGCATGTGCCCGTGCCCCGCCGCGGCCGACAATGCGGCCTTCCGCCGACACGCCGCGACCCCTGCCCGATGCCCGATCCCTTCGGCACACCCGATGCTCCTGCCGTGCCGGCCGAGCCGGTGGACTGCCCCAACTGCGCGCGGCCGATGCGGCTGTTCACGCTGCGTGGCCATTACGGCCGGCAGGTGGTGGTCGACCTCTGCGAGCCGTGCCGGCTGGTGTGGTTCGACACGCTGGAGTCGGTGAACCTCGCCGGGCGGGGCTGGATCGAGCTGCTGCGGCGGCTGGAACGCGCGCCGGCGGCCGAAGCGCCGTGGCAGGGCCGGCCGCTGGGCTGCCCGCGCTGCCGCGCGCCGCTGCAGCCGGTGCACAACCTGACGCGCTTCGGCCGCTTCGCCGCGCTGGAATGCCAGGCCGACGGCCATGGCCACCTGCAGAGCTTCGCGCTGCTGCTGGCCGAGCGTGGGCTGGTGCGGCCGCTGCTGCCGCCGGAGCGCGCGGCACTGGCTGCCGGCCCGCCCCTGAGCTGCCTGAATTGCGGCGCGCCGCTCGCCGACAGCGACGGCGAGGCCTGCACGCACTGCAGCAGCCCGCTGGTGATGATCGACCCGCCGCGCCTGGCCGCCGCGCTGCGGCCACGCCCCGGTGAACCGCTGCCCACCCCGGACGGCCGGCTCGCGGCCTGGCACTGCGCCGGCTGCGGCCAGGCGATCGAGCCGACGCGGCGCACCGACTGCGACCGCTGCGGCCAGCTGGTCGTCGTGCCCAGCCTGCTGGCGCTGGCGCCGCTGCTGGACGTCTGCGAGGCGGAATGGTGGAAGCACGAGCAGGCGCCGGCGCCGCGGCCACCGCGCAACCGCCGCGCCGCCGACCCCGAGCCGTGGCGCACGACCAGCTTCGCGCGCCTGCTCGGCCACGTCGGGCTGCGCGGGCCGGCGCCGGTCGGCTGGATCGCGCTTGGCCTCGTCGCGCTGCTGGCGCGGTGGTGGTGGCGGCGCTGATGCGTGCCCGCCGACCGCCCGCGGCGACCGCGTGCCGCGTCAACCGCCTTCCGGCATGGTCCTCATGCCCTCGGCGATCTGCTGCGGCGTCAGGTCCTGCATGTGCGTGGCGATCGACCAGCGGTGGCCAAACGGGTCCTTGACCTGGCCGTAGCGGTCGCCCCAGAACATGTCGGTGACCGGCATCGTCGGCTCCGCGCCGGCGGCGACGGCCTGCGCGTAGGTCGCGTCGACGTCCGGCACGTACAGGTGCAGCGTCACCGCGCTGCCCTCGAGCTTCTTCGGGCCCAGCGCGCCCATCTCCGGGAACTCGTCGACCAGCATCAGCGGCGAGTCGCCGATGCGTAGCTGCGCGTGCATCAGGCGGCCGTCCGGCCCCGGCAGGCGGCTTTCCTCGACCGCGTCGAAGGCCTGCTTGTAGAACTCGATCGCCTTCGCGGCACCGTCGCAGACGAGGTGCGGCGTCAGGCTGTGCATGCCATCGGGAATCGGCTGGACCTTCGAAGCGGGCATCGTCAGCTCCCATCGGGTGGATGAAGTCCGGCATTGGCGCGCGGCCGGCAGGCCGCGGCCATCCCTACACCGTCGACGACGCGGGCATCGGTGCGGTCATCGACGCGGTCATCGCCACGGTCATCGCCGCATCGTGGCGCGCCGCAGCCACGCCGCCCGATCGATCTGGTAGACCGCCGCGTCCTCGCCGTACCACTGCTCGACGCCGCGCCAGACCATGCCCAGGCGCTGCATCACCCTGGCCGATGCCGCGTTGTCGACATGGCAGGTGGCGACCAGCAGCGGTGCGGCGAGGTCGTCGAAGGCGAACGCCGCCATGCGTTCGGCGGCCTCCGACGCCAGGCCGCGCCCCCAGCGGTCCTGGCGCAGCCGCCAGCCGATCTCCAGCGGGTTGCTGCGCTCGCGCCCCAGGTGCTGGATGCAGCCGGCGCCGACCAGCTCGCCGCCGTCGTGCTCGAAGAAGCTCCACCACGAGTAGCCCCACTCGGCCCAGCGGGCCTTGACGCGGTCGATCGCCGCCCGGGTCTCCTCGCGGGTCTCGGCGCGGCCGCCCAGGTAGCGCATCACCTCGGGATCGCTGTTCATGCGCTGCAACCCATCGAGGTGCGCGTCGGCGAAGGGTTCGAGGCGCAGCCGCGCGGTGGTCAGGATCGTCATCGCCGTATTGGAGCGCAACGCCAGTGCGGCATCCCGGCCTGCCTCGCCGAACAGACAAAAGTGATAAATGTGTGAAATTGACAGCTTTCAAGGTCGGCCAGCCTCAACGGCTGCCCGTTGCCCGTCGATACCCGACTCACATGGACCCTGCGCCTTCGCCTTTGCCCTCGCCGCCGCCGCCGGCGGCGTCCCGCCGCGCCGCCTTCGCCGCGGCGCTGCAGTCGCTGAAGTGGCGCCTGACCGCCGGCACGCTGCTGGCGTTGACGCTCGGGCTGCTGGCGCTGGGCGCGGCGCTGCTCGGGCGCGCGGGGCAGGACACGGTCGACGCCCAGCGGGTCTACGAGATCGGCGATGCCGCGCAGACCGCCGCGGTGCTGTCGCGCCGGGTGATCGAGCAGCAGCGTGCGCTGCAGGCGGTGGCGGGCCGGCTCGACGCCCGGATGCTCGACGACGATACGAGGCTCTTCGGATTCTTCGCCGACCAGCCGCTGCTGCTGTCGATGTTCCACCAGCTCGCGGTCACCGGCGTCGACGGCCACGCGCGGCTGCGCCACGATGCGCGCGGCCTGCACCGCGCGCCGCTGTACCTGGGCGACAGCGACCAGCTGCGCCAGACCGTCGCCGAAGGCCGCCCGCTGATCTCGCCGCCGCTGCCCGGCAGGATGAGCCGGCGCGCGCCGCCCGAAGGCGACGAAGGCACCGGCGAGCCGATCGTCGTGCTGACGCAGCCGCTGGCCAACGCCTCAGGGGTGTACGGCGTGATGGTCGGCACCGTGCAGCTGGTGCATCGCGAGCTGCTGGCGGACCTGGTGGACTTCAAGCGCGAGGACGGCCGCGCGCTGATGGTCGTCACCGATGGCGAGGGCCGCATCCTGGTGCACCCGGATTCGACGCGGCTGCTGAAGCCGCTGGCCGACGAACCACACTTCGCGCAGGCCCATGCGCGCTGGGTGGCCGCCGGCCGTCCGATCGAGCCGGCCGGACTGAGCTTCGAGCAGCCGGGCGCGCTGGTCACCGCCGCCGGCGTCGCCGGCCCCGACTGGGTGGTGTGGCGCGCGCTGCCGGAAGACCAGCTGCTGGCGCCGCTGCAGGCCGCGCGCGGCTTCGCGCTGGCCTGGGGCGGCGGCCTGCTGGCCGCGATGGCGCTGATGATCCTGGGCCTGATCGGACTCGAGCTGCGGCCGCTGGCGCGACTGGAGCGCCGCGCGAGGCTGCTGTTCGACGGCGCGCTGCCGCCCGGCGCCGGCTGGCCCGCCGCACGCGGCGAGATCGGCAGCCTGGCCGCGGTGCTGAAGCAGGCGGCGATCGACCGTGCCGAGCTCGAGGCCCGCAACCGCCAGACGCTGCGCCGGCTGGAGTGGTCGGCGACCCACGACGCACTGACCGGCCTGGCCAACCGAGAAGCCCTCGACGCGCGCCTGGCGCAGCTGTTCGAGGCCCGCGCGCTAGCAGCCGATGGCGATGAGCCGCCCGCCCGGACGGCCCTGGTGGCCATCGACCTCGACCGCTTCAAGCCGATCAACGACCACGCCGGCCATGCCGCCGGCGACGAGGTGCTGAAGGCGGTGGCGACGGCGATCGCCGGTTGCGTGCGCGCGGGCGACCTGGTCGCGCGCACCGGCGGCGACGAGTTCGCGGTGTTGCTCGAGCGCTGCGGCGGCGACGGCGCACAGCGCGTCGCCGACGAGATCCGGCGCGCGATCGTGCGCCTGGCGGTGCCCTGGCAGCAGCGCGTGCTGCACGTGGGCGCGAGCGTCGGCGTGGCGCCGCTGGAGGACGACATCACCGACACCGACCACTGGAAGCAGGCCGCGGACATCGCGTGTTATGCAGCGAAGGCCGCCGGACGCGGCGGTCATCGGACCAGCCCGATCACGCGGTGAAGCTCGCGCTGGCGCCGCACGATACCGCGCTGCTGCCCTCCGACCGGCTGCCCGCGCCGGTGCCGGCCTGAGCGGTCGCCCGCGCCGTGAAGCGCCGCAGGCCTTGCTGCGGCGCGAATCGCCGCGTGCCGTGGTGAAGCGCCGCGCTCAGCGTCCAGCAGATCCACGCCGTCCACAGCGGGTGGCTCGGGAAGTGCGCGCCGCGCACCACCTGCACGCCACCCAGCAGCAGGCCGGCGAGCACCGTGGCGCCAAGCCAGCGCCGCGCGGCCCGCGGCGCATGGCCGCGCAGCGCGAACCAGCCGCCGACGAAGCTGAAGGCGGTCGACGCATGGCCTGACGGGAAACAGCCGCCGGGTCCGCCGTCGACCCGGCCCGGCCACCAGTGCGGCACATGGCGCAGCACGGTGCCGCCGAACTCGGCCAGTGTCCACGGGCAGCTCGTCGCGCTGGCATGTTTCATCAGCGGCACCACCACCGCGCACGACAGCGTGGCGGCCAGCCAGCGCAGGCGTTCGCTGCGGCTGAGGCCGCGTGCGAATGGCCACGGCTTCCAGACGTTGGCGGCCAGGGCCGCGACGGCCAGCCAGCCGGCGCCGCGCGCGCCGTCGTGCAGCACGGTCGACAGCAGCCAGTGCTCGCGCCACGGGAAACCGTGCGCCGAGCCGAAGTGCCGCATCACCGCGAGGTCCACGCCCGCGAGGTCCCAGGCGCCGATCAGCAGCGCGGCGACGAGCGCGATCGCCGCGTCGCGCCCTGCGGCGGCGGACGGACCGGCGCTTCCCGGCGGCGGGGCGGCCGGGCTCAGTGCCGGCATGGCGCCGCGATGTCCAGCGCCGGCTCGTAGGCCGTGGTCCGCACGTCCAGCAGCCCGAGCGTGGTGTGGAACAGGTCGTCGTGCGTCCACGGCCGCGCCGTCTGCGCCGCGAGGCAGCCGCGGTCGAGTCCGGTGCTGGCCAGCAGCCCGGGCGACAGCCACCAGACCATCGGCACCCGCGTCTGCACGTCGGGCGCGATGGCGTAGGGCACCCCGTGCAGGTACAGGCCGTTCTCGCCCAGCGATTCGCCGTGGTCCGACAGGTACACGAGGCCGGTGTCGAAACGCGCCTGCTGCGAGACCAGCCAGCGCACGGTCTGCGCGAGCACCTGGTCGGTGTAGAGCAGCGCGTTGTCGTAGGCGTTGACGATCTGCTCGCGGCTGCAGCGGCGCAGCTCCGGGGTCTCGCAGGCCGGCTCGAAGCGGCGCAGCGCAGCGGGATAACGCGCGTGGTACGCGGGTCCGTGGTTGCCCAGCATGTGCAGCACCACCAGCTGGTCGCCGCGCGCCGGATCGGCCCCGGCCTGCAGCGCCGGCAGCAGCGCCTCGTCGAGGCAGCGGTCGCCGTCGCACAGCGCCGGCTGCGACGCCGCGTCGAGCCGCTGCTGCGCCAGGCCTTCGCAGACGCCTTTGCAGCCGGACTGGTTGTCGATCCAGCGCACCTGCACGCCGGCGCGCGCGGCCACGTGCAGCAGCGAGTCGCTGCCGCGGATGCGCGCCTCGTCGTAGTCGCGCCGGCCGATCGCCGCGAACATGCAGGGCAGCGAGGTCTCGGTATTGGTGCCGCAGGCGCGCACGTCGCGGAAGTTCAGCACGTCCAGCGCCGCCAGCTCTGGCGTGGTCTGGCGGGCATAACCGCTCAGCCCCCAGTTGGCCGCGCGCGCGGTCTCGCCGACCACCAGCACCAGCAGCAGCGGCTTCGAGCGCGCGGCGGCGATCGGCCCGCGGTGGGCGTCGGCGCCGACCACCCGGCGCGCGGCCGGCGCGGCGGCCGCCGGCGTCGCGAGCGCGCGGCCGGCGGAGTACAGCAGGTTGGCCGGCGTCACCCGGTAGCGCAGCTCGCGCTGGTTGCGCATCAGCGCCGCGACGTCGCCGAAGCTGGCCCACAGCGGCAGCAGCAGCGCCAGCAGCGCCAGCGCCGCGAGCGCCGCGCGCGCGGCCAACGCGCGCCGCCAGGGCCGCACCACGAGCTCGACGCGCGCCAGCAGCAGCAGCGGCAGGCCGGCGGTCAGTAGCAGGTGACCCAGCAGGTCGGCGCCGAGCAGCTCGCGGGCCTCGGCCCAGTTGGTGTGCAGCACGTTGCGCAGCATCGTCGGGTCGAGGTAGCTGCCGAAGCGGTCGATGGCATGCCCGGCCACCGCCGCGGCGACCACCAGCAGCGCCAGCAGCGGCCGCGCCAGGCGCCGGTGCAGCAGCGGCGCCAGCAGCAGCGCGTGCAGCGCGGCGAGCATCGTCACCAGCGCGAGCGCAAAACCCCAGGTGCCCGGCTGCGACGCCGTCCGGCCGGCCAGCGCATCGGCCAGGAAGCGGGTGTTGCAGGCCAGCGCGAAATACAGCGCCACCGCCAGCAGCAGCTGGTCGCTCGACAGGCGCAGCCGGCGTCGCCACCAGGACGGCAGCCACGTGCTGCCGGCAGGCCGGGCGGGCGTTTCGGGCGCCAGCGGCGCGGAGAACGGGGAGGCGGGCATCGGCCGGTATCGTCGGCCCCCGGGCTTAAGGCCGGATTAAGCGTCGTCAGACGGCCGCCCGCGGCGCCTTGACATCGCGCAATCGCGGCCGCTCCGTGCGGTGGCTTGATGTTGTCTTGATGCGCGACCCCGGTCATTTATCGCCATCTTGAGACGCCGGTTCCTGGTATCCCGGCCATCGGAATCCAGATGGAAGGGTGTGACATGGACCTGGCCTGCATCGCGCTGTTCGCCGTGCTCTGGCTCAGATCTGCACACGCGATCCGAGCTCGACCACCGCGTTGTCCGGCAGCCTGAAGAACTCGGCCACGCTGCTCGCGTTGCGGCTCATCGCGGCAAACAGCCGCTCGCGCCACCCCGCCATCCCGGTGCCGCGTGTCGGCACCACGGTTTCGCGGCTGAGGAAGTAGCTCGTCTCGAACGGCGGCACCTGCAGGCCGTGCGCTTCGGCGAGCGCGAGCGCCTTCGGCACGTCCGGCGACTGCATGAACCCGAAGTGCAGCGTGACGCGCCAGAACCCGCGCCCCAGCGGCGCGACTTCGATGCGGTCGTCCAGGCCAACCCACGGCACGTCGCGGAAGTTCACCGTCAGGACGACGTTGCGCTCGTGCAGCACCTGGTTGTGCTTGAGGTTGTGCAGCAACGCCTGCGGAACGGTCTGCGCGTCGGCCACCGGGTAGACCGCGGTCCGGCCGGCGCGCGACACGCTCGCCGGATCGAGCGAGTCGACGAAGTCCTGCAGTTCCACGCCGTCGCTGCGCAGGCTCTGCAGCAGCAGGCTGCGCCCGCGCGCCCAGGTGCTCATCAGCGCGAACAAGGCCAGGCCCAGCGCGATCGGGAACCAGCCGCCGTCGATGAACTTCGCCGCGCAGCTGATGAACAGCACCAGATCGATGGCGAGGAAGAAGCTCGTCGAGGCGATCGCCAGCGGGCGCGGCAACCTCCAGCTTTCACGAATCACGACGTACGTCAGCGCCGTCGTGATCACCATGGTCAGCGTGACGGCGATGCCGTAGGCACCGGCGAGGGCGGATGTGCTGCCGAAGGCCGTCACGACCGCCGCGACACCGGCCAGCAAGGCCCAGTTGACCGCCGGCATATAGATCTGGCCGGCCTCCCGGGCCGACGTGTAGCGCAGCGCCATACGGGGCAGGAAGCCGAGTTGGATCGCCTGCTTGGTCACCGAGTACGCGCCCGAGATGACCGCCTGTGACGCGATGATCGCCGCCAGAGTGGCCAGCACGATCGCGGCCGGTACCCACGACGACGGGAACTGGCGGAAGAAGGGATTCTCTGCGGCGGTCGGATCGGCCAGCAGCAGCGCGCCCTGGCCGAGGTAGTTCAGGGCCAGCGATGGCAACACCAGGCCGCTCCAGGCCAGGCGGATCGGGCGCCGCCCGAAGTGCCCCATGTCGGCGTACAGCGCCTCGGCGCCGGTGATCGCGAGCACGATCGCCCCGACCGCGGCAAAGAAGTGCCAGCCACGCGTCGACAGGAACTGCCAGGCGTGCAGCGGGTTCAGCGCGGCCAGGATGGCCGGCTCGCGCGCGATGTGCACGATGCCGCTGACGGCGAGCGTGGCGAACCACAGCACGATGATCGGACCGAAGGCCTTGCCGACTTGTGCGGTGCCGAAGCGCTGGACCGCGAACAGCGCGACCAGGATCGCCAGTGCGGCCGGCACGACATAGGGCTCGAGCCCTGGCGCGACGACCTCGAGGCCCTCCATTGCGCCGAGCACCGAGATCGCCGGGGTGATCACGCCGTCGCCGTAGAACAGCGTCGCGCCGAACAGCCCGAGGATCAGCAGCACGCGCCGCAGCGCCGGCTTGTGCTGGACCGCGTGCGCAGCCAGCGCGGTCAGCGCGAGCACCCCGCCTTCGCCGCGGTTGTCCGCGCGCAGCACGAGGATCACGTACTTGAGGGTGACGACGAGCATCAGCGCCCAGAAGATCGTCGAGCAGGCGCCGATCAGGTGCTGCGCATCGATCGGCACGCCGGTGGCGGGGAGAAACACCTCCTTGATCGTGTACAGCGGGCTGGTGCCGATGTCGCCGTAGACGACGCCGAGCGCAGCCAGCGTCAGCGCGGCGGTGCCTTGACGTGGCGCGTGATCGGCAGTGTTGGCCGTGGTCATTGGTGAGGGTGAGCCGTGAACAGGCGGCCAGCATGCCGTTGGCGGCATCAGGAACGCATAAGTGTTCCTGGTACGCCGCAGCCCTGCCGCTGATCAGCCGGGCGGCTCGGCGAGCCGGTAGCCGACGCCCGGCTCCGTCAGCAGCCGTTGCGGATCGGCCGGGTCGGCCTCCAACTTCGCGCGCAGCTGCGCCATGTACAGCCGCAGGTAGTGGGTCTGCTCGACGTGCTCCGGTCCCCACACGTCCTGCAGGAGCTGACGGTGGGTGACCACGCGGCCCGCGCTGCGCACGAGCCGTGCGAGCAACTTGAACTCGGTCGGCGTCAGGTGCACCGGAGCACCGTCAAGCCGCACCGCATGCGCTGCGATATCGATCTCCAGTCCGGTATGGCCGTAGTGAGTGACGGCCGGAGCGACCAGCGTGCCCCGGTGGCGCAACGCGACGCGCATGCGAGCCAGCAGCTCGCCGACGCCGAACGGCTTCACCAGGTAGTCGTCAGCCCCGGCGTCGAGCAGGCGAATCTTCTGCCCGTCGCTCTCGCGCGCCGAGATGACGATGAGCGGCGTACCGTGACGCCGCCGCAGCGCGGCCAGCAGTGCTTCGCCGTCCCCGTCGGGCAGGCCCAGGTCCAGCAGCACCAGGTCGAGGCCGGGGCGGTCGCCGGGGGCCTGCGCCGCATCGCCGGCGGCGCGCCGGCCGTTGAGCAGCGCGAAGCCTTCCGACAGGCTGGCCGCGGTGTAGACCACGTAGCCTTCGACGCGCAGCGCGTCGCTCAGCATCGAGCGAAGCTCGCGATCGTCCTCGACGAGCAGGACTTGCAGGCTCAAGAGCGCTCTTCCTCTTCGACTTGGCCGTTGCCGGGCCGCGGCGGCGGCGCTTCCAGGGCAGGCAGCCGGCACTCGAAGCTCGCGCCGCCATGGCCACGCGGCCGCAGCGTCAGCTCGCCGCCGTGCGCTCGGGCAATGGCGCGGCACACCGCGAGGCCGACACCCGCACCGCGGCGTGCGGCGTCGCTGGCGTTGGGCGGACCGCGCTGGAACACCTCGAAGATGCGCTCGCGCTCGGCCGGCGGCACGCCGGGGCCCCGATCGCGCACCGCGAACGTCACCCCGTCCGCCTGGCCCCGCACCAGCAGCTCGATCGCACCGTCGCTGTACTTCAGCGCGTTGTCGACGAGGTTCTCGAGCAGTTGCGTCAGCAGCAGTGCGTCGCAGCGCAGCAGCGGCAGGCCGGGCTCGAGCCGCGCCTTCACGCGCCGCGCATGGTCGTGCGTGCGCACGCGGCGCAGCACCGCGCCGACGATCTCCTCGGCCGACTCCCAATCGGTGCGCAGCTGCACCCCGGGCGCATCGAGCCGCGCCAGCTGCAACGTGTTGTCGGTCAGGCGCTTGAGCTGCCCGCACTCGTCGACGATCGCGCGCGCCAGCTTCTGGCGTTGCTCGGGCGCCAGCCGGTCGCCCTGCTCGAGCAGCGACGAGGCCGAGCCGAGGATCGTCGCCAGCGGCGTGCGGTAGTCATGCGAGATCGCCGCCAGCAGCGCATTGCGCACGCCCTGAGTCTGCGCCGCCTGGCGGGCCGCGTCGGCGACACGCTGCGTCTGGACCTGCTCGAGCACGGCGCCCATCTGATCGCACAGCGCCTGTGCCTGCGCGCGCATCTCGTCGTCCGCCGCCACCGGGTCGTCGAGCTCGATCGCCACTGCACCAAACGCCCGCGCGCGGCCTCGCAACGGCAGGTACCACTCCGGCAGCTCTGCATAGCGCCCGGTGCCCGGCCCGAACGGCTGGGCCCGCCTCGTGCAATGCCAGAGTCCCGAACGCTGGTGCGCTGTCGGCGAGCCCACGATCAGCGCAGCATCGTCGTCGTCGCTCGATGGCAGCGCATCCTTGAGCAACAACATCAGCGGCGCCTTCCCCAGCAACTGCGCAAGCGTCGTGGCAAGGATGTCGGCGCGCCGGGTCGGATCGTCGGTGTCGCGCAGCGCCTGGGCCAAGCTGCGCAGTTGCTCGGTCCGGCGCGCATGCTGCCGTGCGGCGTCCGCCAGCACGCGCTGGCGAGCCATCACGCCGGCGACGATCCAACAAACGACGAGCATCGCGGCCAGCAGCAAGGCGTCCTGCCGCAGGTCGACCGAGAACGTGTAGCGCGGGGGCACGAACAGCCAGTTGAATGCGGTGACCGATGCGGCGGACATGGCCAGCGAGGCCCAGATCGGCAGCCACAGCGATGCGACGGCGGCCCCAAGCACCAGCACCATCGCGAGGTTGGCAAGGTCCACGTATCCGTCGAGGGCGAGCATCGCCGTCCACGCACCGATCCATGCGAGCAACGGCAGCAGCAGGCGCGAGACGGAACTCCTCAGCGCCCGAGGGGGAGTTGGCGGGGTCATCGGTGGTTCCATGTGCGGACGGGCCTCGCGATGCGAGCAACCGTTGCAGTCGACGCTAGCAGGGTCGGCGTTAGGAAGGCATAAGTGGAGCGGAGTACCTGAGTGCCTGCTCGAGGCCGCCGCTCTGGGACGCTTTCCTTGCCCGCGACACCAGCTGCCAGCGGCAGGGACCTCCGCCACTCCTCGGTCGCCGCGAGAACCTGTGCCCACCGATCAGCACGACAAGGATCGAGGGCGATGAAACCGAACCTCCGCAGGCCTCCGGCACCGGGTGCAGCCCATGCGCAGTCATGTGGGCCCCGCGTCCGATTCGTGGCCACGACGGCGATCTTCATCACCGGGGCAATTTACACGTAGAACGTGGGTTCAGCCGCAACCTGCATTCCTGCAAGTCTGTCTCAGAAGGATTCTTCCGTCTGACCGAGACCGGCATCGGCTACCGCTTCGTGCCTTGAGCGGCGCCCAGGCCGCTCGCTTCGTCCGCTAGGAAGGCGGGCCCTCGTGGTCGGCGTCGGGCCGCCGCCAGGGGTCGACATGCGTCATCACGTTGAGCACGCGGTGCCGCTGCATCACGCGGCGCCGCGCCTCGACGGCGATCTGATGTCCGTCCTCGACGCTCTGGGTGGCCTCCACCTCGATGTGCGCGTCGACGACGATCATGTCGCCCATCCTGCGCGTGCGCAGGTCGTGCACGCCGTGGATGCCCGGCGTGCCTTCCAGCGTGCGCCGGATCGCGGCGGCTTCCTCGTCGTCGATGGCGCGGTCCATCAGGTCGTGCAGCGCATCCCAGCCGAAGCTCCAGCCCATCCTGGCGACCATGAAGCCGACGATGGCCGCGGCGATCGGGTCGAGGATCGGGTAGCCGGCCAGGTTGCCGGCGATGCCGATGCCCACCACCAGCGACGAGGCTGCATCCGAGCGGGCATGCCAGGCGTTGGCGACCAGCATGCCCGAGCGCACCCGCTTGGCCACCGCCAGCATGTAGCGGAACAGCAGCTCCTTGGCCACCAGCGCCGCGCCGGCCACCCACAGCGCGGCCACGTGCACCGGCTGCACGGCCGACGGCTGTTCCAGCTTCACGAAGGCCGACCACAGCATGCCCGCCCCGACGGCCAGCAGCAGCGCGCCCAGCACCAGCGAGGCCGCGGTTTCGAAGCGCTGGTGGCCGTAGGGATGGCCGGCGTCGGCATCCTTGCGGCTGTGGTAGTTGGCCAGCAGCACGACGCCGTCGGCCACCAGGTCCGACAGCGAGTGGATGCCGTCGGCAATCAGCCCCTGCGACTTCGCCAGCACGCCGACGACAATCTGCACCGCCGTCAGGACCAGGTTGACGGCGATGCTGACACCGGTGCTGCGCGCCGCGGCGGCGGCGCGCTGCGCCGGCGTGTGTTCGGCATCCTCGCTGTCATCGACGAGGTCGGGCGGGTCGGGCGCGTCGGACGGGGCCATGGGTGGGCGAGGCTACCAGCCGGCGTGTTGGCGGCGCTTGCGGCAGGTCACTTCGGTTGCGTCAGGCGATCTGGTCATGGCAGGCGAGATCAGTGTCGCTGCCAAGGATGGCGCGGCCCGTGAGAAGCTGCGGGATTGCCACGGAGACGAATCCCATGCCGAGTCCCCAGACCCTGGAAGCCTTCATCGCCCGCGTCGAATCGAACGCCCACGTCGAAGCGGTGCTGGAGTACTACACCGAAGGCGCGTCGATGCGCGAGAACCACGAGCCGCCGCGCGTCGGGCGCGAGCACCACGTCGCCAACGAGCGCCGCGTCACCGGCCGCGCGACGCGCATCGAGTCGACCTGCGTGCGGCCGGTGTTCGTCGCCGGCGACCATGTCGTGATCCGCTGGATCTTCCGCTTCGACTGGCCCGACGGCACGTCCACGCGCATGGAGGAGCTCGCCTACCAGCGCTGGGACGGCGAGCGCATCGCCGAGGAGCAGTTCTTCTACGACCCGGTGCAGCGCAAGCCGGTGCCGACCGCGCAGCTGGACGCCTAACCCGCCAAGGGCGCGTCAGGCGGCGATGCGTTCGCCGGCGGCGAGCGCCACCCCCGGCAGCGTCGTCCCCTCGCGCTCCAGCAGCAGCGCCAGGTAGCGCGATTCCCACTGCGCCATCACCACCGCCCAGTCGCGCGCGACCGCCCGCGTGCGCGCCGCGGCGGCCCAGGGTGTCGGCTCGTCCTGCAGCACGGCCGCCATCGCCGCCGCCCAGTCGGCCGCGCCATGTGAACGCACGACGAGGCCGGCGCCTTCGGCCAGCTCCGGCAGCGCGCCGCCGCCGCTGACGATCACCGGCGTGCCGCAGGCCATCGCCTCGAGCACCGGCAGGCCGAAGGTTTCGCGCTCGCCGGCATGCACGAAGGCATCGACGTTGGCCATCAGCCGCGCGAGGCGGTGTTCCGGCTGCGGCGCGAGCACGCGCACCTGCTCGCCCTGCGGCGGCTGCGGGCCGCTGCCGACCGCCAGCAGCAGGCAGCGCGGTCCCAGGCGGTGCACGGCCTTGGCCAGCAGCGCCAGCTGCTTGTCGGCCTCGAAGCGGCCGGCGTAGAGCAGCAGCTTGCAGCCCGGCGGCGCGCCGAGCAGCCGCTCGAGCTGCCAGCGCCATGCCGGCTCGCGCAGGCGCGGCGTGAACTGCGCGCTGTGCACGCCCAGGCCCTGCAGCCGCACGTTGGGCAGGCCCAGCGCCTGCAGCGCGCGCAGCGTGGCTTCGCTGGGCGCGAGCACCAGGTCGAACTGCCGGTAGAAGCGCCGCAGGTAGGCCCGGGTGCCCTGCTCGACCCAGCGCGCGACGTGTGCCGAGCCGGTGTGCTGGCCGAACCAGCCGCCGAGCGCCGTCGGCAGTTCGTACAGGCAGCAGGCCACCGCCGGCACGCGCAGGCGGCGCGCCGCCGCCAGCGCCGCCCAGCCCAGCATGCCGGTGTCGGCGACCTCGATCAGGTCGGGTTCGGCGCGCTCGATCAGGCGCTGCGCACGGCCCGAATCGACGACGATGCGCCGGCCGTCCGACCACGGCGCCGGCACGCTGGCGCAGGACACGACGCCGTGCCCGTGGCCCTGCGGCGCGATGATGGTGTGGCGCCAGCCGGCGGCCTGCAGCCACGCATGCTTGGCGCCCAGGTAACGCTGGCAGGTGTCGTCCCACAGGGCCGACACGTCGAGCAGGTGGTTGCCCTCCCGCGGCACGGTGGACGGCGGCGGCAGCGTCGACGGATCGTCGATGCCGGGCCGGGACAGCAGGGCGGAATCGGTGCGCATGGCGCCGGCCCGGCAATCGACGCGCCCGGAGCGGGCACGCCGGTCAGGGCCGCCTGAAGGTGTAGAGCGTCGCCGGTCCGCTGTCGCCGCCGTCGCGTGCATCGCTGCCGGCCGGGCGGGCCAGCTCGTCGTCGCCGAGCGGACCGCGGTCGATCAGCGCGGCCAGCACCGCGGGGTCGACCGGCTTGAGCACGTGCGCGTCGAAGCCGGCCTCGCGGCCGCGCTGGCGGTCGGCCGGCTGGCCGTAGCCGGTCAGCGCGACGATGCGCGCGCGCTGCAGCGCCGGCAGCGCGCGCAGCCGCCGTGCCACCTCGTAGCCGTCGAGCAGCGGCAGGCCGATGTCGAGCAGCACGATCTCGGGTGCGAACTCGGCCGCGGTGGACAGCGCCTGCATGCCATCGCGCGTCACCCGCACGGTGTGGCCGCTCATCGTCAGCATCAGCGCGGTGGTGTCGGCGACGTCGACGTTGTCCTCGACCAGCAGGATGCGGCGCCGCGGCGTGCTGTCGCCGGCGGGCGGCGCCTCGGGCGCGGGCAGGTCCTCGACAGCCTGCAGGCAGGGCAGGTAGACGCGGAACTCGGCCCCGCGCGACGGGCCGGCGCTGAAGGCCTCGACATGGCCGCCGTGCAGCCGCACCAGGCGCTGCACCAGCGTCAGGCCGACGCCCAGGCCGCCCTGGTTGCGGTCGAGCGTGCGCGGGCCCTGCTCGAACAGGTCGAACACCCGCGGCAGCAGCGCGGCCTCGATGCCGATGCCGTTGTCGCGCACGGTGACGACCGCGCGGCCCTGCTCCACCGCCAGCGAGATGTGCAGGTTGCCGCCGTCCTGCGTGTACTTGATCGCGTTGCTCATCAGGTTGTTGATCACCTGCTGCAGCCGCGCGGCATCGCCCTGCACCCACACCGGCTGCGACGGCAGCCCCTGCGTCAGCGACTGCTGGCGCGCGGCCAGCTGCGGCCGATGCAGCTCGACGCTCTGCACGATCAGCGCGGACAGGTCGAGCGGCGTCTTCTGCAGCACGATCTTGCCCTGGCTGATGCGCGCGACGTCGAGAAGCTCGTCGACCAGCCGCGTCAGCTGCCGCACCTGGCGGTCGGTGATGTCGGTGGCCCAGCGCAGCTTGGCATCGTGGCCGCCGATGCGGCGGATCACCTCGACGGCGTTGGCGATCGGCGCCAGCGGGTTGCGCAGCTCGTGCGAGAGCATGGCCAGGAACTCGTCCTTGCGGCGGTTGGCCTCCTCCAGCCGCACCTCGGCACGGCGGCGCTCGGCAATCTCTTCCTGCAGGTCCTGGTACAGCTGCGCGGTGGCGAAGGCGATGGCCGCGCGTGTGGCGACTTCGTCGAGCACCGCGCTGCCCAGCGGCGTGGTACCGGCGGTCAGCAGCACGCCGAGCGGGCGCTCGCCGTCGCGCAGCACGAAGGCATCGTCGGTGGGCGCCTCGACCGCGGCAGCGAAGCGCGCGCGGTCGGCCTCGGCCAGCGAGGCCGGTTCGACGTCCACCGCCGCCAGCTCGCCGGTGCTGCGGTGCACGATACGCTGCGGCCGCCGCGCTTCGTCGAACAGCACGACGGTGGCCTGCGCTGCGAGCTCGGGCACCACCATGCCGAGCAGCTTGTGCAGGCCCAGGCGCACGTCGAGCAGGCCCGACAGCGCATGGCTCAGGTCGGACAGGCAGGCCGAGCGGCGCGTCGATTCCTCGGCCACCTGCAGCGCGGCGGCCGACGCGGCCAGCGCCACGCGTTCGTCGGCCTGCTGCGCGATGCGCCGTTGCAGCGCGTGCAGCTCGACGAAGACGCGCACCTTCGAGCGCAGCACCTCCGGCACCACGGGCGACAGGATGTAGTCGACCGCGCCCAGCGAGTAACCCCGCACGGTCTGCGGCTCGTCGGCGTAGGCGGTGATGAAGATGATCGGCGTGTGCGCGGAACGCTTGTAGCGGCGGATCAGGGTCGCCGTCTCGAAGCCGTCGATGTCCGGCATGTTGACGTCGAGCAGGATCACCGCGAACTCGCGCTGCAGCACCTCGCGCAGCGCCTCGGCGCCCGAGCGCACGAAGACCAGGTTCTGCTGCAGCTCCTCCAGCACGGTGCGGAAGACCAGCAGCTTCTCCGGCAGGTCGTCGACGATCAGGATGTTGGCCTTCTCGAGCTCGCTGTTTGCAGTTGATGTCATGGCATCGACTCCACGCGGGCCTTTCCAAGCGAACGCCGTGGATCCGGCTCTGCCGGGCCACTGGCGTTGCCCCCTTGAGGGGGAGAGGCCGAAGGCCGAGGGGGCATCGGCCGAAGGACGCTTCGGGGGTGGGCCATTACCGGCATAACCATCCCCTGAGCACGCCGAGCAGGTGCATCGGATCGACCGGCTTGGACAGGTAGTCCCAGGCCCCGGCCTCGATGCACTTCTGGCGGTCGCCCTTCATCGCCTTCGCGGTCACCGCGACCATCGGCAGCTCCCGCCCGCGCGGCAGCTTGCGGATCTGCTGCATCGTCGCGATGCCGTCCATCTCCGGCATCATGATGTCCATCAGCACGATGTCGATCTCGGGGTCCTGCTCGACCAGGCGGATCGCGTCGCGGCCGTTGTCGGCCGAGACGATGATCATGCCGACCTCGTCGAGCACGGTGGCCAGCGCGAAGATGTTGCGCATGTCGTCGTCGACGATCAGCGCCTTGCGGCCCTTCAGCCCGGCCTGGGCCTCGAGCGCCGCCTCGATCTCGCGCCGCTCGCCGTCGGACAGCGTCGCCGGGCTGCGGTGCAGCCAGAACGCCACGTGCGTGCGCAGGGCCTGCGGCGAATCGGCGACGCGCAGGCCGAAGCCGCCGGGCTCGCGCGCCCAGACGCTGCCGTCGAGGCCGCCCCAGCCGCTGGCGCCGTCGCCCGCCGTCGCAGCGCCCTCCGGCGCGTGGTACAGCACCACCGGCAGCTGGCAGACGCCGCGGCGCTCGGCGATCGCGTCGAGGATGTCCTCGGGGCCGAAGTCGGCCATCGCGGCGTCGGCCACCACGCAGTCCGCGCTGGCCAGCAGCGCACGGGCCGCGGTGGCATCGTCGGCCACCATCGCCTCGATGCCGCTGTCCAGGCCCTCGAGCAGCTCGCTGCGCACGGCCGACGGCGGCATCACCACCGCCAGGCGACGCACCGGCCGGTCGACGTAGCGGTAGAGCTGCTCGATCGCCGCATGGGCGACGTCGGCCGACTGCAGCGGCTTGGCGAGGAATCCGATCGCGCCGGCTTGCAGCGCACGGTCGCGCGCGTCGTCGGTGGACACCACGCAGATCGGGATGTGGCGCGTCACCAGGTCCGTCTTCAGGCGGTCGAGGATGCGCCAGCCTTCCATGTCCGGCAGGTGGATGTCCAGCGTGATCGCGCTGGGATGGAACTCGCGCGTCAGCGTCAGCGCGCTGGCGCCGGTGCCGGTCACGAGGCCCTTGAAGCCATGCTGGCGCGCCGCTTCCAGCAGCAGCTTCGCGAAGCCGAGCTCGTTCTCGACGATCAGCAGCACGCGGTCGCCGGCGCTGATCTCGTCGCGGTCGTCGCCGGCCTCGTTGGCGAAGATCACCGGCGCGCCGGCCGCCGCCGCATCGTCCGGGTAGCGCGGCAACACCGCGGGGATCGTCTCCTCGCGCCGCACCTCGGCGCGGGTCGCGGCGGCGAGCGCCGTCTCCGCCGCCTCGGCGGTCTTGCGCTTGCGGCGCGAACGCTCGTCGCTGCCGTCGGCCTCCGGCGCGTTGCGGCCGTGGCGCATGGCGCGCGGCGAACTGTAGGTCTGCGGCAGGTAGAGCGTGAACACGCTGCCCTGCCCCGGCGCGCTGACCAGCTTGATCTCGCCGCCGAGCAGCCGCGACAGCTCGCGGCTGATCGCCAGGCCCAGGCCCGTGCCGCCGTACTTGCGCGAGGTCGAGCCGTCGGCCTGCTGGAAGGCCTCGAAGATGATCTGCTGCTTGTCCTGCGAGATGCCGATGCCGGTGTCGGCGACCGAGAAGCCGATCACCTGCGACGCACGGTTCAGCTCCTCGTTGTCCGGCGACCAGCCGCTGGTGGCCTGCGCGATCGTGAAGCTGACCTGGCCGACATGGGTGAACTTGAAGGCGTTCGACAGCAGGTTCTTGATGATCTGCTGCAGGCGCTTGACGTCGGTGATCAGCGTCTTCGGCAGCGGCTGCTCCAGCTGCACGACGAAGTCCACGTGCTTCGATTCGGCGAAGTGGCGGAAGCCGCGCTCGATCGAGCGGTGCAGCTCGTCCAGGCGCAGCTCGCTGATGTCGACCGCGACGGTGCCGGACTCGATCTTCGACAGGTCGAGGATGTCGTTGATCAGCATCAGCAGGTCGTTGCCCGACGAGTGGATGGTCTTCGAGAACTCCACCTGCTTCGGGCTCAGGTTGCCGTCGGGGTTCTTGCACAGCTGGTCCGACAGGATCAGCAGCGAGTTCAGCGGCGTGCGCAGCTCATGCGACATGTTGGCCAGGAACTCGCTCTTGTACTTCGAGGTCAGCGCCAGCTGCTCGGCCTTCTCCTCCAGCGCCTGGCGGGCCTGCTCGACCTCGGCGTTCTTGCGCTCGACCTCCTGGTTCTGGTGCGCCAGCAGCCGCGCCTTGTTCTGCAGCTCCTGGTTGGTGGCCTGCAGCTCTTCCTGCCGGCTGCCGAGCTCCTCGGCGAGCGACTGCGACTGCTTCAGCAGGTCTTCGGTGCGGGTGTTGGCCTCGATCGTATTGATCACGATGCCGATCGACTCGGTCAGCTGGTCGAGGAAGGCCTCGTGCACCGGGTTGAAGTGGTCCAGCGACGCGAGCTCCAGCACGCCGCGCACCTGGCCCTCGAAGATGACCGGCAGCACCAGCACGTCCATCGCGGCGTTCTCGGACAGGCCCGAGGCGATGCGGAAGGCCTGCGACGGGATGTTGGTCAGCAGCACCTTGCGCTTGTCGAGCGCGCACTGGCCCACCAGGCCCTGGCCCAGGTCCACTTCCTTGCCGTGCGCGGCCTGCCCGCCGGACGCATAACTGGCCCGCAGCATCAGCCGCGGCTGTTCGCCGCCGGTGGACATCACGTAGAACTCGGCCTGCTGCGCGCCGACCACCGGCGCCAGCTCGGACAGGATCATCTGGCCGACGGTCACCAGGTCGCGCTGGCCCTGCAGCATGCGGCTGAACTTCGCGAGGTTGGTCTTCAGCCAGTCCTGCTCGGTGTTCTTCTGCGTGGTGTCCTTCAGGTTGCGGATCATCTCGTTGATGGTGTCCTTCAGGGCCGCCACCTCGCCCTGCGTCTCGACGGTGATCGAACGCGTCAGGTCGCCCTGCGTCACCGCGGTCGCCACCTCGGCGATCGCGCGCACCTGCGTCGTCAGGTTGGCCGCGAGCTCGTTGACGTTCTCGGTCAGGCCCTTCCAGGTGCCCGCCGCGCCCGGCACCTTGGCCTGGCCGCCGAGCTTGCCTTCGACGCCCACCTCGCGCGCCACCGTCGTCACCTGGTCGGCGAAGGTCGCCAGCGTGTCGATCATCGAGTTGATGGTCTCGGCCAGCGCCGCGATCTCGCCCTTGGCCTCCACGGTCAGCTTGCGCTTCAGGTCCCCGTTGGCCACCGCGGTCACCACCTTGGCGATGCCGCGTACTTGGGACGTCAGGTTGCCGGCCATGAAGTTGACGTTGTCCGTCAGGTCCTTCCAGGTGCCCGACACGCCGCGCACCTGGGCCTGGCCGCCGAGCCGGCCTTCGGTGCCCACCTCGCGCGCCACGCGCGTGACTTCCGCGGCGAAGGACGAGAGCTGGTCGACCATCGTATTGATGGTGTTCTTCAGCTCGAGGATCTCGCCCTTCACGTCCACCGTGATCTTCTTCGACAGCGCACCGGCCGCGACCGCCTTGGTCACGTCGGCGATGTTGCGCACCTGGCTGGTCAGGTTCGACGCCATCAGGTTCACGCTGTCGGTCAGGTCCTTCCAGGTGCCGGCCACGCCCTGCACGTCCGCCTGGCCGCCGAGCTTGCCTTCGGTGCCGACCTCGCGCGCCACCCGCGTCACTTCCGCCGCGAAGGAGCGCAGCTGGTCGACCATCGTATTGATGGTGTTCTTCAGCTCGAGGATCTCGCCCTTGACGTCGACGGTGATCTTCTTCGACAGGTCGCCCGCGGCCACCGCGGTGGTGACCTCGGCGATGTTGCGTACTTGGGACGTTAGGTTGCCGGCCATGAAGTTGACGGATTCCGTCAAGTCCTTCCAGGTGCCGGCCACGCCCTGCACATCGGCCTGGCCGCCGAGCTTGCCCTCGGTGCCGACCTCGCGCGCCACGCGCGTCACTTCCGCCGCGAACGATCGAAGCTGGTCGACCAGCGTATTGACGGTGTTCTTCAGCTCGAGGATCTCGCCCTTGCCGTCGACGGTGATCTTCTTGGACAGGTCACCCGCGGCCACCGCCTTGGTCACGTCGGCGATGTTGCGCACCTGCGAGGTCAGGTTGGAGGCCATCGAGTTCACCGACTCGGTCAGGTCTTTCCACGTGCCGGCCACGCCCTGCACGTCGGCCTGGCCGCCGAGCTTGCCTTCGGTGCCCACCTCGCGCGCGACGCGCGTCACCTCGGCCGCGAACGACGACAGCTGGTCGACCATCGTATTGATGGTGTTCTTCAGCTCGAGGATCTCGCCCTTGACGTCGACGGTGATCTTCTTCGACAGGTCGCCCGCCGCCACCGCGGTGGTGACGTCGGCGATGTTGCGCACCTGCGAAGTGAGGTTGCCGGCCATGAAGTTGACCGACTCGGTCAGGTCCTTCCAGGTGCCGGCCACGCCCTGCACGTCGGCCTGGCCGCCGAGCTTGCCCTCGGTGCCCACCTCGCGCGCGACGCGCGTCACTTCGGCGGCGAAGGATCGCAGCTGGTCGACCATCGTATTGATCGTCGCCTTCAGCTCCAGGATCTCGCCCTTGACGTCGACGGTGATCTTCTTCGACAGGTCGCCCGCGGCCACCGCCTTCGTCACGTCGGCGATGTTGCGCACCTGGCTCGTCAGGTTGCCGGCCATCGAGTTCACCGAGTCGGTCAGGTCCTTCCAGGTGCCCGACACGCCCTTGACTTCCGCCTGGCCGCCCAGCCGCCCTTCGGTGCCGACCTCGCGCGCCACCCGCGTCACTTCCGCGGCGAACGACGACAGCTGGTCGACCATCGTATTGATCGTCGCCTTGAGCTCGAGGATCTCGCCCTTGACGTCGACGGTGATCTTCTTCGACAGGTCGCCCGCGGCCACCGCCTTCGTCACGTCGGCGATGTTGCGCACCTGGGACGTCAGGTTCGACGCCATCGAGTTCACGCTGTCGGTCAGGTCCTTCCAGGTGCCGGCCACGCCCTGCACGTCGGCCTGGCCGCCGAGCTTGCCTTCGGTGCCCACCTCGCGCGCGACGCGCGTCACTTCCGCCGCGAAGGAGCGCAGCTGGTCGACCATCGTATTGATGGTGTTCTTCAGCTCGAGGATCTCGCCCTTGACGTCGACGGTGATCTTCTTCGACAGGTCGCCTGCGGCCACCGCGGTGGTCACCTCGGCGATGTTGCGCACCTGCGAAGTCAGGTTGCCGGCCATGAAGTTGACGGATTCCGTCAAGTCCTTCCAGGTGCCGGCAACGCCCTGCACGTCGGCCTGGCCGCCGAGCTTGCCCTCGGTGCCCACCTCGCGCGCCACCCGCGTCACTTCGGCGGCGAAGGAACGCAGCTGGTCGACCATCGTATTGACGGTGTTCTTCAGCTCCAGGATCTCGCCCTTGACGTCGACGGTGATCTTCTTGGACAGGTCGCCGGCGGCCACCGCCTTGGTGACGTCGGCGATGTTGCGCACCTGGCTCGTCAGGTTGCCGGCCATCGAGTTCACCGAGTCGGTCAGGTCCTTCCAGGTGCCCGACACGCCCTCGACCCGCGCCTGGCCGCCCAGCGATCCTTCGGTGCCCACCTCGCGCGCCACCCGCGTCACTTCCGACGCGAACGAGCGCAGCTGGTCGACCATCGTATTGATGGTGTTCTTCAGCGTCAGGAACTCGCCCTTGACGTCGACCTCGATCTTCTTCGACAGGTCGCCCTTGGCCACCGCGGTGGTCACGTCGGCGATGTTGCGCACCTGGTCGGTCAGGTTGCCGGCCATCGAGTTCACCGAGTCGGTCAGGTCCTTCCAGGTCCCGGCCACGCCCTTCACCGTCGCCTGGCCGCCGAGCTTGCCCTCGGTCCCCACCTCGCGCGCCACCCGCGTGACCTCGGCCGAGAAGTTGCCGAGCTGGTCGACCATCTTGTTGATCGTCTCGGCCGCGCGCAGGAATTCGCCTTCCAGCGGCCGGCCGTCGACTTCCAGCGCCATGCTCTTGGACAGGTCACCCTGCGCCACCGCGCCGATCACCCGCGCCACTTCCGAGGTCGGGTGCACGAGGTCGTCGATCAGCGAGTTGATGCTGTCGATCGATTCGCTCCAGAAGCCGCGTGCCTCGCGCAGGCTCGCGCGCTGCTTCAGCTTGCCCTGCTTGCCGACCACCTGGCGCAGCCGCGCCAGTTCCTCGGCCATTGCGGCGTTCTGCTCGACGACGTCGTTGAACGCATCGGCCACGCGGCCCGCGACCCCCGGCCAGTGCAGCGGCAGGCGCACGCTGGCGTCACCCTTGCGCAGTGCGACCAGCGCGCTGAGCAGGACCTGCAGTTCATCGGCGGGGCCCACCCGGGTGGGCGATTCCATGACGGTCATGCGCTGCTCCTGTCGGCCCTCCACGTCCAGAGGAAGGCGCCTTGAGGGTGGGCTGCGTCAGCACCTTCCATGCCACTGACCGGGGCAGGGAATCGGTCACGCCGGCGATGGCGGACTGCGGGTTGGCCCGCATGCGACGGGACCGACAAGGGTCGCCGCCAATCGGCGCAAGCGCAAGCCTTTGCAAACGCCGGTAATCTTTGCTGCAAACCCGTCGGACATGCAATCCGGTTTCGCAGCCGGTGTTGCTGGCGGTTTGGCCGCCGGTGTGGCCGCCGGTTCGGCGGCCTGGTTCGCCGCCCGGATCAGCGCCGCCGCTGCGGCAGCGTCACGCGGGCAGGCAGGCGCAGCTGCTCGTGCTGCACGGTCGGCAGGGCCTCGCCGGCCTCCGGGTGGCGCCACGCGCGCAGGGCGCTCCAGGCGCTGGCCAGGCGGTCGGGCCAGCCGTCGAGGCGGCTGTCCGGCGCGTCCTCGTCCAGGCCCACCGGCCCCTGCAGCGGCTGCAGCGGCCCGCTGGCGCGGGCCAGGCGGTTCTGCACGCGCTCGCGGCAGGCTTCCAGCCAGTCACGACCGAGCTCGGGCGACCCTTCCGACGGCGATCGCGCCGGTGGCACCAGCCGCAGGTGATCACGCGACGAGGACCCGGATGAACCACTGCTCAACATGGCCAGGCTCCGAAGAAAAGCGCCGAAACGGCAGCAGGCAAGGCGCATGCCACCGCGTCGGCCCGGGCTCACTCCACGCGCGGGAAGAAGCGGCTCAGCATCTCGGGCTGCACCGGCTTCACCAGCACGTAGTCGACGCCGGCGAGCTCCGCCTGCTCCCGGTCTTCCTCGCGCGACCACCCGGTCACCGCCAGCAGCGTCAGCTCCGGGCCGTAACGCTGGCGCAGCCGGCGCGCCAGCTCGCAACCATCCATCTCGGGCAGCCCCAGGTCCAGCAGCACGCAGTGCGGCGAGTGCGCGGCGATGGTGTCGAAGGCCTCGATGGCATCGTGCGCCACCTTCACGTTGTAGCCGTCGAGCTCGAGCAGGGTCTGCAGCGCCTCGGCCGCATCCGGCTCGTCATCGACCACCACCACCCTGACGTCGTCCTTCGCCATCACCCGCTCCCGTCTTGCCACGGATCAGCCCCGGCCGCGCCAGGCCCCGCGGGCAGGAAGCCCTTGCAGGATCTGATCGCCGCGGCCGGCGGCTGCCCCGTGCAAGCACATGGCGTGCCGGGTTTGTGAAGCAGCGGCCGGCACGCCGTCCGGCCCGCCGGATCGGCAGTCCGTCGCAGCACCGCGGCGCGCCGCCGTGGCAACGACTATGCTGCTCGGCTTTCCGACCACCCTCCGCTCCCCATGCACGTTATCTCGCGCTCTCCGTCGACCCGACGCCTCGCGCTGCTGATGGCCGCGACGGCCGTCGCCCTCACCGCCTGCGGCGGCGGCGGTGGCGGCGGCGCCGGCAACCCGCCCCCGCCGCCGGCGCCGGTGGCCGTCGCGACGCCGGGCGTCGCCGCCGTCAAGGTGCGCGCCAACGGCAGCGGCTGGGTGTTGCTGACCGAGAAGCTGCGCGCGCTGGAGAACGTCACGACACCCGACCGCCGCCTGCAGGTCTCGACCGACGGGCGCAGTGCCGGCGCGCCGATCACCGCGCCGGGCGGCTGGTCGCTCATCGACGTCGCGGTGCATCCGTCGGGCCAGATCAGCGTCGTGCTGGCGACCGACAAGGCGCTGAAGCTGCAGCGCCGGGGTGCCGACGGCGCCTTGATCGGCGAGTCCGATTTCACCGATCCGCAGGCCGCGACCGATCCGTTCGTCGGCGATCCGATCGTCATCCGCGATTCGCAGTCGCTGCTGCCGCAGGCCACGCGCGACGCGGTGCGCATCGCGCCGCTCGGCGAAGACCTGGTGCTGGCCGTGCGCACCGGCCGCAACGCGGTGGTGGCGCACCGGCTGGCGCACGCCGGCAACGGCCAGTTCACCCGCGCCTGGCGCCGGCTGGTCGAGCCGGGCGTGTTCATCGGCGGCCTCGGGCTGACCTCCGGCACCTTCGATCCGTTCAACAGCCTCGACAACCAGTGGAAGCTGACGCTGGACGTCGATGCGCAAGGCCGCAGCGCGATCGCCGTCAACCTGTACCTGACCGAGCTCGGCGCCGGCCATGCCGAGCACTTCCAGGAGCCGGCCGCGGCGTTGCCGCAGCACGGCGTGCTGGCGACGCGCCTCGATGCGCAGGGCCAGCGCCTGGGCACCACGGTGCTCGACACGTTGCAGCGCTCCGAAGTGCACGTGCTGCGCTGGGCCGGCGACCAGCTGCTGGTGGCCGGCCGCGTGCGCACCGAGCTGCGCGCCGACGGCTTCGGCTGGGACGGCTGGCTCGCGCGCGTGCCGGCCAACGGTGTCGGCGGCAGCATCCAGGTGCTGGACTTCGACCGCGGCGACGTGATCCTCGACGTCGCACCCACCGGCGACGGCCGGCTGATGCTGGCCGGCGCCACCGGCTACTGGCAGAACCCGAGCGGCGGCAGCATCTCGGAAGAAGCGCAGCCGCTGCTGGCCTTCGTGCCGGCCACCGGCGGCCCCGCGACCCGCGCCACCGCGCTGGCGGGCCCGCGCCACAACCAGCTGCGAAGCCTGAGCGCCTGGCAGGGCCGCTGGCTGGTCGGCGGCTTCGACAACGGGCCCGGCACGCACTCGGCCGATGCCGATCCGGCGAAGCTGACGGCCGATGGCCATCTACGGGACCGCAGTCTCGCGCCGTTCTGAACGCTGCCATTGCGCAGCCGCTGGAGGAATCGCCATGAAGCTCGCGTTGCTGTCGGACGTGCACGCCAATCTCGTCGCGCTCGATGCGGTGCTGGACGAACTGCGGCGCGAAGGCATCACGCAATTGGTGTGCCTCGGCGACATGATCCAGGGCGGCGTGCAGCCGGCGCAGACGGTGCAGCGGCTGCGCGAGCTCGGCTGTCCGATCGTGATGGGCAACGCCGACGCCTGGCTGCTCAGCGGCCGCATGACCGGCACCGAGGACTTCGAAGACGAGCGGCTCGCCGCGCTGGACGCCGCCCGGCAATGGACATTGGACCAGTTGGATGCGCAAGACCGCGCGTTCATCGGCGCCTTCCGGCCGACCGTCGAAATCGCGCTCGGCGGCACGCACCGGCTGCTGGCCTGCCACGGTTCACCGACCGACTTCGACCAGTTCCTGCTGCCGACGACGCCCGAGGAGGAGTTCCAGCGCCACCTCGCGCCCTGGGCCGACGCGATCGTCGCCGGCGGCCACATGCACCTGCAGTTCATTCGCCGCCTGCGCGACGGCTTCTTCTTCAACCCGGGCAGCGTCGGCGTGGCCTATCGGCACGCGCAGGCGGGACCCGAGATCCGGCTCGACCCGTGGGCCGAGTACGCGGTGCTGCGACTGCACGAGGGCCGGCCGGCCCTGGAGTTCCGCCGCGTGCCGTTCGATGTCGAAGCGTTGCGCGCGGCATGGCGGCGCAGCGACCGGCCCGGCGCGGAGCGCGCCCTCGCGCAGTACGACGCCAGCCTGTGAACAGGCCGGGCGTTCAGTCGCCCGACTTGCGGCGGCGGCATCTCGGAAGAATTGTTGCCGCTGCTGGCCTTCGTGCCGGCCACCGGCGGCCCCGCGACCCGCGCCACCGCGCTGGCGGGACCGCGCCACAACCAGCTGCGCAGCATCGCCCCGTGGCAGGGCCGCTGGCTGGTCGGCGGCTTCGAGAACGGCCCCGGCACGCATTCGGCCGATGCGGATGTGGCGAAGCTGACGGCCGAAGGCTATCTCAGGGACCGGTCGCTGGCGCCGTTCTGACGGGAGGGGCTCAGCCCGGCGCCGGTCGCCGCAGCGCGATGAAGAAGCCTTCGTCGGGCGCCGGCGCCTCGAAGAACGACGTCACGTGGCGGAAGGTCTCTTCGGTCAGGTGGTGCGAACCTTCCGGCCGCTCGATGTTGCGCCGGCCGATCTGCTGCAGGCAGATGTCGTCCGGCACGTCGACGTGGTGCAGCACATGGGCGGCGCCGGCGGATTCGAACAGCGAGCGGAACCACGCGCGCGACGCCCGCGTATTCGCCGGGTAGTCGAGCACGACGTTGTTGCCCGCGGCGAGCAGGTCGATCACCAGCGGCCCCGTCACGGTCTTCAGGCGCTTCGCGTAGACCAGGTAGTCATCGAAGGTCGTCATGCGGTCGCCGAAGAGCCGCGCCAGCCAGACGTCCTCGCTGATCAGCACCGCGTGGTGCTGCGCCGCCAGCGCCTTCGCCAGCGTGCTCTTGCCGGCGCCGGCCTTGCCGCAGAGGAAGTGGAGGCAGGCGGGGTCGGGCATGCGTTTGCTCCGTGTGCAGCCGGCCCATTGCCAATCCGAATCCGGACGGCGTGCAGGGCCGGCGCCCCGCCGCCTACGCCCCGCCCTTGATGCGCGCCACCACCGCCTTCGTGAACGCCGCAGTGTTCGCACTGCCCTTCAGGTCGCCGGTGCGCACCTGGTCGATGTTGAAGGTCTCGCTGATCGCGCGGCGCAGGCGGGTCGCCGAGTCGGTCAGCTTGCAGTGGTCCAGCATCATCGCCGCGGCCAGCATCAGCGCGGTGGGGTTGGCGATGCCCTTGCCGGCGATGTCGGGCGCCGAGCCATGAACGGCTTCGAAGATCGCCGCGTCGGCGCCGATGTTGGCGCCCGGCGCCATGCCGAGGCCGCCGACGAGGCCGGCGGTGAGGTCGGACAGGATGTCGCCGAACAGGTTGGTCGTCACCAGCACGTCGAACTGCCACGGGTTCAGCACCAGCTTCATCGCGCAGGCGTCGATGATCACGCTGTCGAGCTCGATCCGGCCCTTGTACTCGCGTTCCCACAGCTGCTGGCCGGTCTCGAGGAAGATGCCGGTCAGCGCCTTCATGATGTTGGCCTTGTGCACCAGCGTGACCTTCTTGCGGCCGGTGGCGATGGCGTGCTCGAAGGCGTAGCGCAGCAGGCGCAGGCTGCCCTGGCGGGTGTTGACGCCGGTGGCCATTGCCACCGCATGCGGGTCGCCGTCGATCGGGATGTAGGTCTCGTGGCCGATGTACAGGCCCTCGAGGTTCTCGCGCACGACGACGAGGTCGATGTCGTCGTAGCGTCCGCCGGGGATCAGCGTGCGCGCGGGGCGCAGGTTGGCGTACAGCTGGAAGGCCTCGCGAAGGCGCACGTTCGACGAGCGGTAGCCGCCGCCGGTGGGCGTCTCCAGCGGGCCCTTCAGCGCCAGCCGCGTCTTTCGGATGCTATCCAGCGTGGCCGGCGGCAGCGGATCGTTGGCCGCCTGGATGCCGCCCAGGCCCGCGGTTTGGTGGTCCCAGTCGAACGGGGCGTCCAGCGCGTCCAGCGCGGCCAGCGTGGCGTCCATGATCTCGGGACCGATGCCGTCGCCGGCGATCAGCGTGGCAGGGATGCGGGGCGTGGCAGTGCTCATGACGGTCGGCGATCGGGGACAACGGGAGGGGCCCGCATGATAGACGGCGGCCCTTTCAGCTCGCTGTCAAGCGCCGAGGCGACAGCCGCCGGCCGTTCCCGGGCGGCTTGGCCGCACGGCGCCATCCCCTGTCGTGCGCTTGCGCGCCGCCGCCTTCGCGCGGCATGCTTGCCGCCCACCCTGCCGGGCTGACCGTCGCCCGCCACCGCCTTGTCCGCCTTCGAGCTGCAGCTGTTCGGTTACCCGCGCCTCGCGCGCCAGGGCCGGCCGTGTTCGCTCGGCTCGCGCAAGGCGCTGGCGGTGCTCGCGGTGCTGGCGCTGGAGCCGCGCTGCCCGCGCGACCGGCTGTCGTCCTGGCTCTGGCCGGACATCGACAGCGCGGCGGCGCGGCGCAACCTGCGGCGCGACCTGTTCCGGCTGCGCGAGTTCGGCCTGCCGGTGTCCGAAGATGCCGATGGCAGCCTGGTGCTCGATGCCGCGGTCGTCGTCGACGTGCGGCGCTTCCGCCGCTCGCTGGCCGATGGCGACGCCGCCGGCGCGCTGGCGATCGCCGCGCGCACCGTGCTCGAAGGCCTGGACGGGGTCGCCGGTCCGGCCTTCGACCAGTGGCTGGCCGAGCAGCGCCACGGCCTGCTGCAGCGGCGCCAGCAGGCGCGCCAGGCCGAAGCCGAGCGCCGCGCGGCCGAGGGCGATGGCGACGGCGCGTTGCGGCTGTGGCGCGAGGCGCTGGACGAAGACCCGTGCCAGGAATCGGCGCTGCGGGCCGCGATGCAGCGCCTGGCCGCCACCGGCGAACGCGCGGCGGCGCTGGCGCTGTACGAGCGCAGCGCCGAGGCGCTGCGCTCGGAGCTCGGCGTCGCGCCGTCGCCGGCGGTGCAGCAGCTGGTGCGGCAGCTGCGCAGCGAGCCGGTCGCCCCGCTGCCGGCGACGCCGCCGAGCGAACCCGCGGCCGCGCCGGCCACCGCGCGCAGCCTGCTCGCCGAGCGCTCGCCCTTCGTCGGCCGCGGCGCCGCGCAGGCCGCGCTGCGCGCTGCGTGCCGACCCGGGCGACGGGTCTACCTGGCCGGCGTGCCGGGCGTCGGCAAGACCCGGCTGGCCTGCGAGTGCGCGGCCGCGGACGGCGCCTGGCTGCGCATCGCCTGCCTGGCGCACGACGGCGGCCAGCCTTACTCCACCGCGGTGCGCGCGCTGCGCTCGCTGCGCGACGCCGCGCCCGACGCGGTGCTGCCCGACTGGGTGCAGCGCGAGCTGGCGCAGCTGATGCCCGAGTTCGGTCCGCCGCCGCACGCGCTGGCCACGGCCGAGGCGCGTCGCCGGCTCGAGGCCGCCTGCGCCGAGGCGCTGCGGCGCCAGCTGCAGGACAACTTCAACGTGGTGGTGCTCGACGACTGGCAATGGTGCGATCCCGACAGCGCCGCGCTGCTCGGCTCGCTGGGCGCGCCCGGCTCGGGCGTGGCCTGCATCGTCGCCTACCGCAGCGCCCAGTTGCCGCTGCCGCTGCTGGAACAGATGCGGCGCGAGGTGGATGGCGGCAGCGCCGACCTGGTCGAGTTGCCGGGCTTCGACGAGGCCGAGGCGCTGGCGCTGGTGCGGGCGCTGTCGGGGTCGGCCGCCGGCGAACGTTTTGCGCGCCGCCTGCAGCAGGCCACCGACGGCAACCCCTTCTTCCTGCTCGAGACCCTGCGCTTCCTGTTCGAGCAAGGGCTGCTGCGCGAGGACGCCGACGGCGGCTGGAGCACACCTTTCGACGAGCGCACGCAGGACTACGCCGAGCTGCCGGTGCCGCCCAGCGTGCGCGAGGCGGTGTGCGCGCGGGTGCGGGCGCTGGGCGATGGCACGCGCCGGCTGCTGGAGGCGGCGAGCCTGGCCGGCGGTCCGTTCGACGCGGCGCTGTTCGAAGGCCTCGGGCCGGCGACGGCGGCCGACGCGGTGCCGCTGCTCGAGCTGGCGCAGGCCGCGCGCCTGGTGCTGGCGGAGCCGGGGCCGGCGGGCGGCCTGCGTTTTGCGCACGACCTGGTGCGCCAGTCGCTCGCCGAGAGCCTGTCGCCCGCGCGCCGGCAGTGGCTGCACGCCCGGCTTGCGCAGCGGCTCACCGAACGCGGTGCCGCGCCGGCGCTGATCGCCGCGCAGCACGAGCAGGCGGGTGATGCCGCGGCGGCCGTCGGCTGGCGGCTGCGCGCCGGCGACGCGGCCTGGCACGTGCACGCGCTGGCCGAAGCCCGCCAGCAGTACGAACAGGCGCTGGCCGACAAGCCGTCGCCGGACGACGAGGTGCGCGTGCGGCTCGCGCTGTCGCGGCTGCAGCACCGCCTGGCCAACCGCGCGGCGGCGGTCGCCGAAGTCGATGCGGCCGTCACCGCCGCCAAGCGCGCCGGGCCGGCGCAGCGGCTTGCGGCGCTGCTGGCGCGGGCCGAGGCCTGGTCGGCCGAGGAGCGCGGCGACGACTGCCTGGCGCTGCTCGACACGCTGGGCGCCGACCTCGCCCAGGCGCCGGCGGTCGATCGCGCGCGGGCGCTGAACCTGCGCAGCAAGGTGTTGCGCCGCCGCGGTCGCCACGACGAGGCGCAGGCGTTGGACCAGGCCGCCTTCACGTTGCTGGAAAGTGCGCCCGACGCGCAGCGTGCGCTGGCGCAGGCCCTGGACGGCGCGGCACGGCTGGCGCTGGTCCGCGGCGATGCGCAGGCGGCCGAGGGCCTGGCCGGGCGCGGCGCCGCGGCGGCCGAGGCGGCCGACGATCCCGGCCTGCTGGCCGAGTCGCTGACCCTGCTCGGCGTGTGCCTGCTGCATGCACGTGCCGACCGCGCCGCCGCGCGCACGGTGCTGGAACGCGCACGCCGTGTCGCCGACGCCTGCCGCCACGTGCCGGCACAGCGCTCGGCGATCCTCAACCTGGTGAAGATCCACACCGATTCCGGCGATGCCGAGGCCGCGCTGGCGCTGCTGCAGGAAGGCGAGGCGCTGGCACCGGGCTTCGAGCACGCGCTCGCGGAGCAGGCCTTCGCGCAGGCCCGCTACTACGTGCAGTACCTGCGCGGCCAGGTCGCCGAGGCCGACGCCGCCGCGCAGCGCCTGCTCGCGCTGGCGCGGCGGCTCGACAACGCGGGCACCTTGCGCATGTCGCTGCTGATGGTGGTCGACCTCTACCTGCAGGTGGGCCGGCTGGAACCGGCGCAGCAACTGCTCGACGAAATGCAGGCGGCCGTCGATGCCGAGATGCCCGCCGGCATGCACAGCATGCTCATCGCGAAGCGGGCCTGGCTGGCCCTGGCGCGCGGCGATGCCGCCGGCGCGCGCGCGCTGATGGCGGGCATCGATCGCTCGGTGAGCTACCGCTTCGAGGACAAGGCGCTGCTCGCCTGGGTCGGCGCCGCCGCGGCGCTGGCCGACGGTGCGGTCGACGAAGCTGCGGGCTGGCTGGCCGAGGTCGACATCCAGGCCGAGCTGCCCACCGAGATGCTGGCGATGCTGCTGGTGCAGCACATCGCCTGGGCGCGTGCGGCCGGCCGGCCCGACGACGCCGCGCGCCAGCGCGCCGAAAGCCTGCTCGGCGCCGGCCGCGTGCCGGCGCTCGAGGCGCGCCAGCTGTGCGAGGCGCTGGACGCACCGGCCGCGGCGCCGGCCCTGCGCGGCCGCATCGACAGCCGCTGAAGCCGCGGCGCTCCCGCTACAGTGCACGCGTGGCCGCAACTGCCCGCTCCCCCGCTGCTGTCGACCCCCGACGCGCCTGGCTGGCCGGCGCCAGCGGGCTGGTCGGGCGCGCGTTGCTGCAGCGGCTGCTCGACGATGCGCGCTGGCAGCACGTCGACCTGCTCGCGCGGCGCGCGCTGCCCGGCCTGCCGGCGCATGCGAAGCTGCAGCCGCACCTCATCGACTTCGCGCAGCCGCCGTCGACGCTGCCCGCCACCGACGACGTCTTCATCGCGCTCGGCACGACGATCAAGGTGGCCGGCTCGCAGCAAGCCTTCCGCCACGTCGACTTCGATGCCGTCGTGAACACCGCGCGGGCAGGGCGAGCGGCCGGCGCGACGCGGCTGGCGGTGGTGTCGGCGCTGGGCGCCGATGCCAGCTCGTCGGTGTTCTACAACCGGGTCAAGGGCGAAGCCGAAGCGGCGCTGGCGGACCTCGGCTACGAATGCCTGGTGATCGCGCGGCCCTCGCTGCTCGCCGGTGACCGCGCCTCGCTGGGCCAGCCCGAACGCGCCGGCGAGGTCTGGGCCCTGCGGCTGCTCGGACCGGTGATGGGCCTGGTGCCGAAAGGCGTGCGGCCGATCCGGGCCGACGATGTCGCGCGTTCGATGATCGCCGCGCTGGCGCAGGGCACGCCGGGCCGCCGCGTGCTCAGTTCGGCGCAGATGCAGCCGCGATGATCGAGTCGCTGCAGCAGATCGAGGCCCGGGTCGCGGCGCTGGCCGCGCGCATCGATGCGCCGGCCGCTGCGTTGCCGACCTATGGCCGCACGCGCGACGGCGCCCATCCGCACATCGAAGTGCACGGCGGCGCCTACCACTACGTCGTGGTCGAGCGCGGCATCGAGCAGGAACACCGGCGCACGCCGGCGCTCGACGAGCTGCTGTTCTGGATCTTCGACGATGTCTCGAGCCAGATGGCCTTCGCGCACGAGCTGCGCCATCGCATCGCCGGCCAGGACTGCCGGCGGCTCGCGTTCGCGAAGAAGCTCGAGCTGATGGGCCGCCTCGATCCGGCGTATGCCGAACGCGCGGGCCGCGAGATCACCGCGGTGCTCGCGCGGCACCCTTACCGCGACGGCTGAGACCGACCCGCGCATGTCCTCCCCCGCCTTCGTGATCGCCATCGTCTTCAGCGTCTTCCTGGGCGCGTGGCCGCTCGCCTTTCTGGTCGCGATCGTGTCGCAGGCGATCAAGCAGCGCTGGCGGCGCGTCGGCCAGCTGGCGCTGCTGCTGCCGGTGTGGTGCGTGGCTGCCTCCATCGGCCTGCTGCAACTGCCGCGCCTGATCGCGGCCCTCGACGGCACGGCGCCCGGTGGCGGCAAGCCGGCGCTGGCGGCAGTCGCGGTGGGTCTCGCGCTGTGCCTCGGCGCGCTGGTGTGGGCCCTGCTGGTGCAGTCGTTCGGCAAGCAGGCAGGCGGCGCTCGCTAGTGGCCGAGGTCCTCGAACCGCACGTCGTCGAAAGGCTTCGGGACCCGCACGTCGGCGGCGAGACGCCCTTGGTAGGCGCTGCGCCGATGGGCGCCATGGCAGAGAGCGTCTTGTAAGCTCGCGCGTTCACACCACTCTTCGTCGCCCACCGCCATGAGCATCTCTCCTGACCGCCGTGCGCTGCTGCGCGCCGGCGCCGCTGCCGGCCTGCTGGCCTCGATCGCGCCGAGCGCGGTGCTCGCGCAAAGCGGCCGCACCTTGCGCATCCTGGTCGGCTTTCCACCCGGTGGCGGCACCGACGCGATCGCGCGGTTGCTGGCCGAGGCGCTGAAGGACGAACTCGGCGGCGCGACGGTGATCGTCGAGAACAAGCCGGGCGCCGGCGGCCAGCTCGCGGCGCAGGCGCTGAAGGCGGCGGCGCCGGACGGCAATACCTTCTTCCTGTCGCACGACCACAGCATCTCGATCCTGCCGCAGGTGGTGAAGTCGCCCGGCTTCGACCCGGCGACCGACTTCGTGCCGGCAGTCGGCTTCGCGACCTTCGTCAACGCGTTCGCGGTCTCCGGCGGCACGCCGGCCAAGTCGTTCAACGAGTACGTCGCCTGGGTCAAGGGCCAGGGTGGCAAGGGTGCGGTCGGCGTGCCGGCGCCGGCCTCGGTGCCGGAGTTCCTGGTCAAGCTGATCGCCGAGAAGTACAAGCTGGACCTCGTCGCCGCGCCCTACCGCGGCAGCGCGCCGATGATGGCCGACATGCTCGGCAACCAGATCGCCGCCGGCGTCGGCAGCATTCCCGACTTCATCGAGAACCACCGCGCCGGCAAGCTGCGCGTCGTCGGCGTGCTCGGCGGCGCGCGCCAGGCGGTGATGCCCGACGTGCCCACCTTCGCCGAGCTCGGCCTCGCCGGCTTCGAGGACGTGCCGTACTACGGCCTGTTCGCGCCCGCCGGCACGCCGCGCGCGGCGATCGACGCGTTCTCGGCGGCCGTGGCCAAGGTGCTGGCGAAGCCCGCGCTGCGCGATCGCCTGACCGCGATGGGGCTGACGGTGGGCCACATGACGCCGGACCAGCTCGGCCAGCGCGAGCGCGCCTACACGGCGACCTGGGCGCGCATCATCAAGGCCACGGGCTTCGTGCCGCAGTGAGCCGGCACGAGGCGGAGCGAGCGACGGGCCGCACCAAGCCGGCCCGCCTTGCCTCGGGGGATCGGCCGACGTACCCGTCGGCCGAGGGGCTCAGCGGTAGTACGCCTCGACCACGCCCTTCAGCGTGATCAGCAGCGGGTTGCCCTTGCGATCCTTGGTCTTGCCCGAGGGCACCTTGATCCAGCCGCCGCTGACGCAGTACTCCTCGACGTCGTGGCGCTCCTTGCCGTTGAAGCGGATGCCGATGTCGTGCTCGAACACGGCGGCCACGTGGTGCGGGCTGCGCGGGTCGACCGAAAGGTGGTCGGGAAGCGGCGGTCGGGTTGCCGGGGCGGCGGGGGTGCTGGCGTCGGAATCGGTCATGGTCGTCGGAAGCAGTCGGGGCGGCCGGAGCGGCCGCTGAGCCGGCGATTTTCCGCGATCGGCGCGTGACCGGCCGCGCTCAGTAGCCCGCCGCCGCCGCCAGCGGCAGCAGGTCCGCCGTCGTGCCGACGAAGAGCAGGCCGCCGAACACGTCGCCGTAGACGACCACCTGGCCGCCCTGCTCGCCGAGGTAGACCTTGGTGCCGGCGTAATAACGTGCGTTGTAGCCGGAGACCACCTGCGTCTGCGCGCCGGCCGGCGCGAAGAACTGCGGGTACGCGGCTTCGGCCCAGTTGAAGATGCGGTCGAAGTCGCTCGGCGCGCCGAAGGTGTAGCTGTGGAGCTGGCCGCCCCAGGCGCCGATGACGGTGTCGCGGTTGACCGGGTCGAGCATCATCGCGTTGACGCCCAGCGGCCCGTTGTTGGCCTCGGTCCAGTTGGCGCCGCCGTCGGTGGACCGGTACAGCCCCTCGGTCGCGCCGAGGTAGACGATGGCCGGGTTGCCGGGATCGACGATGATGCTCTTGACCCACACGGCGTCCATCGTCAGCGGCGCGCAGCGGCCCTGCGGCATGCAGCGGTTGATCGCCTGCCACGTATTGCCGCCGTCGCTGCTCTTGTAGACGCCCGCGCCATTGGTGCCGGCGTAGACGTTCATCGAGTTCTTCGGATCGACGACGATCGTCTTCACGCTGGTCAGCTGCGTGCTGACCTGGCTCCAGGTCTTGCCGGCGTCGGTGCTGCGGAAGATGCCCGACGAGACCGCGCGGAACACGACCTGCGGATTGCCCGGGTCGACGGTGATCGCGCTGACGGTCAGCGTGCCGGACAGGTATTGCCAGGTCGCCGCGCCGTCGCTGGACTTGTAGACGCCCGCGTTCGCGCCGGCGTAGACCACGTCGGGGTTCTTCGGGTCGGCCGCCAGCACGAGGGCGAACGGGTTCTCGCTGACCCAGCCGGTGCGCTGCCAGGACGCGCCGCCGTCGATGCTCTTCTGCAGGAAGGAGGGCGTGATGTACAGCCTGGAGCCGGCCACCGCGAGGTCGGTGACCGAGTAGTAGCCGGCGGGCGACGGCGTGATGCCGGTGTTGCTGCGGCTCCAGCTCTGGCCGCCGTCGCGCGAGACGTAGATGCCGGCCTGGGTCGCCGCATAGCGCGTCGACGCATTGGCCGGGCTGGCGGCGATCACGTTGATCAGCGTGGCATTGCCGCCACCGGGGCTGGGCAGGCTGGTCCAGGCATCGATGCCGGCCCAGGCCGGCCAGGCCGCGAACATGGCCACCAGGCCGGCCAGCACTGCACGCATGAGGTCGCTCCGCCACCGGGTCCACCGCCCGGCATCCCCCTCGATATCGCCGGGCCGCGGGCGCAACTTGAGGCCGCACCGGCCGGAGCGTGTGCAATGTTGGCGTGCCGGCGCGCGGCGGCATGCACCGCTGCCAGACGGTTCGCAGTAGCCTGCGACATGCACAAGCCGCTCCGCCTGCCGCTGTTCGTGCGCCCTGGCGCGCCCTTCATCGCGAGGGCCTGGCTCGCCCCGTGCGCGCTGTTCGCGGCCGCGGCGGCCGCGCAGCCGGTGCCGCGGCTGGAGCTTGCCGGCGGCGTCTACACGCTGACCCTGCCCTACGTCGAGGTCGCCAGCGGCGGCACGCGGCAGGCCTGGGCGGCCCGCCTGGGCTCGAGCAACCTGCAGGCCTTCGCGGTCGAGGCCGGTTCGGTTCAGCCGGTCGCGCTGCTCCCGGCGGCCGAGAACCCGGCCAGCGTGGTGGCGACCGGCGCTGGCTTCCGGCTGGTCCTGCCCTACCTGGAATTCAGCGTCGGTGGTTCCACCCGCGCCTTCGCGGCGGCGCTGAGCAGCAGCGACCTCCAGTCCTTCCTGGTCGATGCGTCCTCGGTGCAGGAAGTCGCGTTGCGCACCACGCTCACCGCACCGGGCGCCGTCAAGCTGTCGGCGGTGGACGTGCGCACCGTCGGCGGCGCCAGCTTCGGCTCGTCGAGCCGCCTTCAGGTCGGCTGGACCGCGCCGACGGACTACACCGTCGATCACTACGAGATCACCGCCACCGAGGCGCTGATGAATACGCGCATCAGCGCGACCGCCGCCGCCGGCGCACGCAGCGTGACGCTGACGGCGCTGAAGGCCGCGACGGGCTACGCGGTGGTCGTCAAGGCCTGCGCGGATGCGGCCTGCCATCGCGCCGGCAGCGCCGCGGCGGTCCACACGACGACGGCCGCGGAAGTCTGGCAGCTGCAGGGCAGCGGCAACACCGTGGCGGGCCTGGGCAGGCCGGTGGCGGACGGCAACGCGCGCCTGTCGGCCACGCGTTTCGGCCCGGGCGCCGGCGCGGCGGCGGACACGGTGCAGCTCTACTACGGGCCGATGGGCGTCAGCGGCCAGTCGGTGGCCAGCAGCGGCGTGGTGTCCGCCGCCCACCCGGCCAGCTACCTCGCCGGCTTCACCAGCTTCGCGACGACCAGCGGGCTGCGCTCGCCGGCCTCGGCCACCAGCGGCATCAAGAGCATCATGACCGGCCAGGGTGTGCCGCTCGCCGCCGCGCTGGGCGCGAAGGTGCGCCTGTTCTTCGAGAGCAACGATGCCGACGGCAAGACACGCATCTACGCGGTCGACAGCGTCGACGGCTGGCTCGGCCGCGACTTCAACCGCGGCACGCCCACCACCTGCTCGACCAGCGCCGACTACGCCGCCGCCGGCCCCTGCGCAGCCACGCTGGTGCTCGGCGTCGACGGCGATGCGCTCAACCCGGTGCCCAAGGTGCGCGCGGTGCGCCAGAACAAGGTCGGCTGGCCGACGCTCACCGATTGGCGCTGGGACGGGGCCGCGGGCGGCTTCATGGTCTTCACGATCGACCGCGTCGACGGCTGCACCACGGCCACTCACAATCAGGGTTATGCCCTGTGGAACGGCACGCGCTTCGTGCCGCAACTCGACGCCTCCGGCTGCCCGAAGGCCTTCAAGAGCGCGCAGGCCGCAGTGCCGATGCACATCGGCGGCGCCCGCTACAAGCTGTACTTCGGCGACCCGTCGGTCACCGCCGGTCGGCTCGCCGGCAGCCCGCTGCCCTTCGTCGGGCCGAAGAAGCTGGTTTATGGCGACGGTGCCAGCGGCGGCGATGCGGGCATCCTGGAGTTCGAGGACTGGGAAGCCGTGGCACAGGCGCGAAGACTGGTCTTCGTCTGGCCGAACGGCGAGCCGCTGAACGACACCGCCGAGGGCTACATCGACGACTTCCACTTCCTCACGCCGACGGGCAGCCTCGACCTCCAGGTGCTGTACCTGTCGATCACCGACGGCGGCGTCGTTCCTTTCGCCGCTGCCGCGGTGCTGCTGAATCCGTGAGCCCGCACGGCCCGGGGCGACCGGGGCGGGCTCGGCATCGATCACTCAATGATCACCTTCGCGTCCTTCACCAGCTTCGCGAACTTCTCGGTCTCGTCCTTGATGCGACGCGCCATCGATTCGCTGCTGTCGCCGATCGGCTCGGCGCCGATCTCGTCCATGCGCTTCCTGAACTCCGGCGACTGGATGATCTTCGTCATCTCGGTTTGCAGCTTGACGAGAACGTCCTTCGGCGTCGCGGCCGGCGCCAGCACGCCGAACCAGGTGCCGATGTCGAAGCCCTTCAGGCCCGCTTCGGCCAGCGTCGGCACGTCGGGCAGCGCGGACGAGCGTTTCGCCGTCGTTACCGCCAGCGCGCGCAGCTTGCCGGCCTTGATGTGCTGCAGCACCGGCGTGATGGTGTCGAAGGACATCGCCACCTGGCCGCCGAGCAGGTCGGTGGTCAGCGGGCCGCTGCCCTTGTAGGGCACGTGCAGCAGCTGCACGCCGGTCAGGTTCTCGAACTGCGTGCCGATCAGGTGCTGCGCCGTGCCGTTGCCGTTCGAGCCGTAGCTCAGCGGGTCCTTGGCGGCCTTCGCGTACGCCACCAGCTCGGCGACGCTCTTCGCGGGCGTGGCCGCGTTGATCACCAGCACGTTGGGCACCATCGCGATCGTGGTGACCGGCGCGAAGTCCTTCTGGAAGTCATAGGGCAGCTTCTTGAAGACGCTGCTGGCGATGGTGTGGTGCACCGCGCCGATCAGCAGTGTGTGGCCGTCGGGCTTCGCCTTCGCGACGAGGTCGGCGCCCAGCGTCGCGCCGGCGCCGGGCTTGCTCTCGACGATCACCGGCTGGCCGAGCACCGGCTGCAGGCGGTCGGCCAGCGCGCGGGCCAGCACGTCGGTGGTGCCGCCGGCCGGGAACGGCACGACCAGCGTGACGGGCTTGCTCGGCCAGGCCTGGGCGTGCACGGTGCTCGCGGTGGCCAGGGCGCCGAGCGTCAGCGCCAGCGCGGCCGCAGCGAGCTCGCCGCGGCGGGGGTTTAAGGTCTTGCGCATGGGGTGTCTCCTTTGGGTCCGCGGGTCGCTATCAGCCGATCGACGCGGCCAGCTGGCGGCACACCGCCTGCGTGACCTGCTCGGTCGTCGCGCGGCCGCCGAGGTCGCGGGTGTGCAGCGCGGTCGTCGCGGTGACGGTCTCGATCGCCGCCATCAGCTTCTTCGCCGCGGCGTGTTCGCCCAGGTGCTCCAGCAGCATCACCGCCGACCAGAAGGTGCCCACCGGGTTCGCGAGGCCCTGGCCCATGATGTCGAAGGCGGAGCCGTGGATCGGCTCGAACATCGACGGATAGCGGCGCTCCGGATCGATGTTGCCGGTCGGGGCGATGCCGAGGCTGCCGGCCAGCGCGGCCGCGAGGTCGCTCAGGATGTCGGCATGCAGGTTGGTCGCGACGATGGTGTCCAGGCTCGCCGGGCGGTTGACCATGCGCGCGGTCGCCGCGTCGACCAGTTCCTTGTCCCACGTCACGTCCGGGAAGTCGGCCGACACTTCCTGCGCGATCTGGTCCCACATCACCATCGCATGGCGCTGCGCGTTGCTCTTCGTGATGACGGTCAGCAGCTTGCGCGGCCGCGACTGCGCGAGCCTGAACGCATAACGCAGGATGCGCTCGACGCCCGTGCGGGTCATGATCGACACGTCGGTCGCCGCTTCGATCGGGTGGCCCTGGTGCACGCGGCCGCCGACGCCGGAGTACTCGCCCTCGGAGTTCTCGCGCACGATCACCCAGTTCAGGTCCTCGGGCTTGCAGCGCTTCAGCGGCGCGTCGATGCCGGGCAGGATGCGCGTGGGCCGCACGTTGGCGTACTGGTCGAAGCCCTGGCAGATCTTCAGCCGCAGGCCCCACAGCGTGATGTGGTCCGGGATGTGCGGATCGCCGGCCGAGCCGAACAGGATCGCGTCCTTGCCGCGCAACTGGTCCAGGCCATCGGCGGGCATCATCTCGCCGTGCGCGCGGTACCAGTCGCCGCCCCAGCCGAATTCCTCGAACTCGAAGGCGAAGCTGCCGTCGGCCGCCGCCAGCGCTTGCAGCACACGCTGGCCCGCAGGCACGACCTCCTTGCCGATGCCGTCGCCGGGGATGGCGGCAATGCGGTAGATCTTCTTCGCCGAAGGGGTGTTCATGTGCTGGCCTCGTGGAGTGAGAGTGGCCGCGCAGCCGTCGGGCCGCTGCGGTGGATGGACGATGGCCCACTGTAGGAACGACAGCCGGTGCCGGATCGCGCGTAAAGTGAATGCATCGTCAACCTGAGGTGAACGATGGCCAGCAGTCATTCCGGCGGCAGTCAGCCCGGCATCCAGGCCGCCGAGCTCGGTTTCGTCGTCGCGCTCGCCGGCAGCGGCAGCCTGAGCGCGGCCGCACGCGAGCTGGGCCTGAGCAAGGCGGCGGTGAGCAAGCGGCTGGCGCAGATCGAGCAGCGCAGCGGCGTCGTGCTCGTCAACCGCACGACGCGGCGCATGAGCTTGACGCCCGAAGGCGAGCTGGTGGTCGAGCGCGCGCGCCGCATCCTGGACGACATCGACGAGCTCGCTGCGTTGCTGAAGCAGTCGCACCAGCGGCCGCAGGGGCTGCTGCGGGTCAACGCGACGCTGGGCTTCGGCCGCAGCCATGTCGCGCCGCTGATCTCGCGCTTCGTCAAGCGCCATCCGGACGTGCAGGTGCAGCTGCAGCTGTCGGTGAACCCGCCGCCGCTGACCGACGACGCCTTCGACGTCTGCGTGCGCTTCGGCGCGCCGCCGGACACGCGGGTGATCGCACGCCGCATCGCGCCGAACCGCCGGCTGCTGTGCGCCGCGCCGGCCTACCTGCAGCGCCGCGGCGTGCCGAAGCAGCCCAAGGACCTGGCGCAGCACGACTGCATCGGCATCCGCCAGGGCGACGAGGCCTACGGAACCTGGCGGCTCGCCAGCGGCAAGGGCGCGCGGCGCCGCACGGAAACCGTCAAGGTGCACGGCAGCCTGGCGACCAACGACGGCGAGATCGCGGTCAACTGGGCGCTGGAGGGCCACGGCATCCTGATGCGCGCCGAATGGGACATTGCGCGCTACCTGAAGAGCGGGCGGCTGGTGCAGGTGCTGCCGCAATGGGACACGCCCGAGGCCGATCTCTATGCCGTGTATCCCGAGCGGCTGCGCCTGTCGGCACGCGTGCGGGCCTTCGTCGAGCTGCTGCAGCAGGGGCTGACACCAGGGTGACGCCCGCCAGCGGCGATGCACACTCGGCCCACGCCAGCGGCGAGGCACACTCGACCTAACGCCAGGAGGACCCGACCGATGACCGACCGCCGCCATGCCCTGATCGCCGCCGCGTCGCTGCCCGCGTTCGCCGCCGCCGGCTGCGCAACGCCGCGCGCCACCGCATCGCCCGACGAGCTGCTGGCGCAGGTGCGCGCCGCCGAGACCGCATTCGCCGACACGATGGCGCGGCGCGATCTCGCCGGCTTCGGCAGCTTCCTCGCCGACGACGCGGTGTTCGTCAATGGCGGCAAGCCGCTGCGCGGCAAGGCCGCGATCGTCGTGCACTGGACGCGCTTCTACGCCCCCGGCCCGGCGCCCTTCTCGTGGAAGCCTGAGCTCGCGGAGGTGTCCGGCGAAGGCCGCCTGGGCTATACCGAAGGCCCGGTGATGGACCCGTCGGGCAAGGTCTTCGCGAAGTTCTTCACCACCTGGCAGCTCGGCGGCGACGGGCGCTGGCGGGTGATCTTCGACAACGGGTACACGGTGTGCAAGGCGTGAGCGCGCGCGCGGTAGCGTCTGCTGGCTAGCTGGGCCGCGCGAGGCACAGACAATGCAAGCCATGCGACTCCTCGGCCTCCTTGCCCTCTCCTTGCTGACCGCGAGTACCTGCCTTGCGCAGTCGACGGACGCGCCGCCCCCGGGGGACGAGGCTGCATCTCTGGCAGCCGCCATATCCATTCTCAAGTCAAACTTTTTCCGGCCCCTGACGGACGCGGAATCTGCGTCGCGTTCAATCGAGCAACTGGTGCAGGCCATTGACCCTGATCTTGGCGAGTACATCGGCCCGCAGGACGTTGCCGCCTTTCGCCAGGGATCGCGCACGAGGGCGAAGGCGCTGGGAATTTCACTTCGCCGACAACGTGGCGATGTCCTCGTTCTGCCTCTCCCGGATAGCCCCGCTTCATCCGCAGGGCTGCACTTCGGAGACCGGCTCATCGAAATCGACGGGCAGCGCATCGACAAACTGCCGCTTTGGCGAGTCCACAAGCTCCTGTCGGATCGGTCGGAGGCAGCCGTGGTGATCGTTGTTGGGCGAGCCGGACAGCGGCTTTCGTTCACAGTGCGCTCCGCAGCCACGAACGTGGACGCCGGTGCAGTGACCGTCCAACATCCGGCCCCGGGAGTCCTGTGGCTTCGCGTGCCGGACCTGGCAGAGGCCACTCTGGCGCAGACAGCGGGCTTCATTGCATCCGAGTGGCGAACTGCCCCGCCCAGTGCCCTCATTCTCGACCTCCGCGGCAACTCGGGCGGGCTCTTTCAGTCGGCCGTCGGACACGCCTCGATCTTCCTCGATTCCACCAAGCTGATCGCTACCCTTCGAAGCCACGCCGCTATCGCAAGCAATCTGCGCTTCATGGCGCGCCCGGAGTACTACACGCGCCGAAACGAGGTCGATAGCCTGGCCGACCTGCCACCAGCGATCAAGACAATCCCACTCGCCGTTCTGATCGACGAGGCGACCGCCGCGGGCGCGGAGTTGATCGTCGCAGCGATCAAGGACCACGGTCGCGGCCTCGTCGTGGGTCGCCGAAGCGGCGGATTCGCGAGCATTCAGACGATCTCGCTACTGCCCAACGGCGGAGGGATCAAGTACACGAGTGCTCATTGGGAGCCTCCGTCGGCGGTTGCCGTCGACGGCATAGGCATCAGTCCCGACATCGATGCAGCAGGCACGGATCACGGCGCATTTCTCGCTGCGGCGCTGCTGGCCATCGAGAAGCAGCGAACCGTCAACGGCGGCGGCCGATGAAATGAAGCACGCCAGTCCCGAGGCCCTCGCCGAGCTGAGCGCGCTGCTCGAGCAGCTGCGCGCATTGCCCGGCCTGATCGAGCGCAAGCCCGGCATCTTCTATCGCGGCTCGACGGCGTTCCTGCACTTCCACGAGGACCCGGCCGGCCTGTTCGCCGACGCCAAGGTGAACGGCGCCGGCTTCGCGCGCTGGCCGGTCGACACGGCGGCCCAGCAGCAGTCGCTGCTGCGGGCGGTCCGGCTGTCCATGACGCGCAAGGCGAGCGGAACCCCGCAGAAATGAGGTGCCGATGACGGAGTCGCACAATCCCTGGAGTGCGGCGCTCGACGAGCGCATCGGGCGGCCGGAACAGGCGAAGTGGGCGACGTTCTACGAACGCCGCGACCGGGCCTGCCCGTTCTTCGTCGATGCGCCCGACGAGAACCTGGTGCGCTGGTTGCGGGCCGGGCGCATCGCGCCGGGCCACGCGCTGGACCTGGGTTGCGGCCACGGGCGCAACGCACTGCACCTGGCGCGTGCCGGCTTCCGGGTGCGCGCGGTCGACTACTCGCCGTCGGCGGTGGCCTGGGCACGCGAACGCATTGCCGCCAGCGGCCTCGACGTGCGGCTGGCGCAGCAATCCGTCTTCGACCTCGACCCCGCGGTCGATGGTGACGCGGACTTCGTCTACGACTCGGGCTGCTTCCACCACCTGCCGCCGCATCGGCGGACGTCCTACGTCGACCTGGTCGCGCGACTGCTGAAGCCGGGCGCTCACTTCGGGTTGGTGTGCTTCAGGCCCGAAGGCGGCAGTGGCTTGACCGACGACGAGGTGCTCGAACGCGGCCACGTCGGCGGCGGGCTGGGCTACACCGAACGGCAGCTGCGGGACATCTGGTCGCGGGGTTTCGACGTGCTGGACGTCACGCCGATGGAGGAGCACCCTCCGGGCTCGGACCGCTTCGGCAGAAGCTTCCTGTGGGCGGTGCTGGCGTGCAGGTTGGGTGGATAGCCTTCGATAAGAGCGTCCATGCAGCGGGAGCAGCGAATGAAGCAATCGTCGGTGTTCGTCGCACGGGTGATGGTGCCGGAGTCAGAGGTCTGATCCCGCGATGATCTCCGTTCGCATCGGCTCGCATCGCTTCCAGTACCGCGTCGGGGCAGTGATCATCGACGACGATCAGTTGCTGCTTCACCGGCTGGCCGGCGATGCGTTCTGGGCCGTGCCTGGCGGGCGGGTGAACGCAGGGGAGCAAGCCGGCGAAGCGGTGGTTCGCGAGCTCCGCGAAGAGCTCGGTGTCGCGATCGAATGCGGCCGCCTGTTGTGCACCGGCGAGAACTTCTTCGACCATGGCGGCCAGGCCCATCATGAGGTCGGGCTGTACTTCGAGGCGACGCTGCCGGCCGGATCGCCCATCCTCGACAAGCAGGTGCCGCATCGTGGCCAGGAAGAGGGGCGAATCCTGGAATTCAAGTGGTTTCCGCTGACCGCACTGGCCGGCATCGACCTGCGGCCCGCAGCACTGGGACGCGTGCTGGGCGCACGACCTCTGCCGCCGCACTTCGTTCAGCACGGCTGAGAGGGCCCGGCGATCTCGGCGGAGCGGGGCCTTGGCGCCGCGCGTCGCGCGGTGGACATCGGCCGGCCGATCGTGCGCACACAATCCGCCTCTTCCAGCCATTCCGAGTCCCACCATGCGCCTGCCCTTCGTCGAACATGTCGGCGCCGAGATCGCGGACGTCCGCGACGGCGCGAGCCTGCTGACGCTGGTGATCGCGCCGCTGCACCTGAACTCGAGCGGCGTGGTGCACGGTGGCGTGCTGTTCACGCTGGCCGACACCGGCATGGGGGCGGCGCTGTTCAGCGCGCTGGCGCGGGGCGAACGCTGTGCGACGGTGGAGGCGAAGATCAACTACTTCAGGCCGGTGCGCGGCGGCACGCTGCAGTGCCGCTCGCGCATCGTGAACCGGGGCCGCACGCTGGCCAGCCTGGAGGCGGTCCTCAGCGTCGACGACAACGCGGTGGCGACCGCGCACGCCACCTTCGCGATCATCGCCGCCGACGGGGCGGCACCGGGCGGCTGAGCAAGCGGCTGACGGGGCGGCTGCTTCAGTTCCAGCGCGGCTTCAGCACCACTGCCATCAGCAGCAGCAGGCCGAAGAGCACACCCGGCACCGCCACCGCGGCGAGCAGCCCGTGGGCCAGCGCGTGGTGCCCGGCGGCCTGCAGCGCGTGGCTGCCCCACAGCAGCCCGGCTGCAGCGCCCAGCATGCCCAGCCACAGGACGATGTTGAACGACGACACGCTGCCGTCGGCCAGGCCGATGACGAAGAAGGCGACCAGGATCGCCGCCATCAAGGCGTCGATGCTCCACAGGGTCCAGAACAGCGTCATGGTGGGTCCTTCGAGGCGTCGTGAGGTTCAGTGCCGGCGCAGCCAGTCGTCGACCGCGCGCTGGCCGTTCATCTTCGGCGTCGGCTGCGCGTAGTCGCGCGGGGTGTCGTAGGCATCGCGCACCTGTCGCAGCGCCGGGCGGTAGTCGACGCCATAACTTGCATAACGATCGGCCACGGCCAGGATGCGCAGCACCGGGTACTGGTAGTCGTCGGGCCGCAGCGTGTGCGTGCCGGCCATCTGCTCGCGCAAGGCGCGGGCGTGGGCGACGATGCCTTCGCGCACCACCGGCGCCAGCGCGCGCGCGTCGACCGGCTCGTTGCTTTCGAGGAACGTGAAGGCTTCGTCGGCGAATGCGCCGCGCAGCACGCCGGCCAGTGCGCCGTCCAGGTCGGGATGGCTGCGCAGCTTGGCGATCGCCAGCGCGCGGATCTCCGGCACCTCGTCGCGCGAGCTCTGCGGCAGCAGCGACAGGAAATCTCGCTGCGGATCGGCCTGCTGCACCTGCTGCAGGATGCTGGCGTCGCGGCGGGCATGGAAGTCGAGGTCCGCCTGCGCGCGCACGGCGCGGTGGTCGGCGATCGACAAGGCCAGCTGCGCGAGCAGCCCGGTGGCCAGCAGCAGCGACAGCGCACCCAGGCCCTGCAGCGGCATCTGCCAGCTGCGCGAGGGCAGCGCCTCGCGCAGCGCCGGGTACAGGCCGAACACGGCGCCGGCGACGAGGCCCGGCAGCCAGATCCAGTGCGCCCACGATCGCAGCGGCAGCAGCACCCAGGGCACTTCGCCGGGCGATTCGCTGCGCAGCGTCGCACACATCGTCGCGACCACCGCGGCGCTGGTCACCGCGGCCAGCACCAGCGCCCAGCGCAGCGGGGCCGGCGCGACCTGGTCGGCGATGCCGGCGAAGCCGCCCGACGCCAGCGCGCTGACGTAGGCCACGAGCAGCCCGCCGAGCAGGCCGAGGCCGAGCATCGCCGCGCCCAGCGTCTTGCCGCCGTCGCGGTCGGGCCGGCCGGTGAGCGCGAGCGTGAACAGCGCGCAGGCCGCTGCGACGGCCACCATCAGGCCGAAGGAACCGAGGACGAGGGCGATGGCGCGGGTCATGGACATGATGACCCGCATGGTGTCGGCCACGCGTCGCAGCCGTTCTTCGGCGCGCCAGTGCGCCGGTTTCAGTTGTTCTCCCGGCTGAACCGCGGCCGGCCAGGCGGCCGGGCAGGTGATCGACCGCCGCGGCGGCGCGGCGCGTCGATCAGCGCGCGGCGGTGACCGTGTTGGCGTTGGCGGCGGTGGCGCTCAACGGCTTCGGCAGCGAGTAGAGGCGGCCATCCTCGCCGAGCACGGTGGCGCGCCTGGCGGTCTCCTTCAGCAGTTGGCCGCGCACGGCGCCGGGTGCGCCGCCGAGGTTCACGGCGAAGGCCCGCGGCGGCTCGGTCAGCACCGGCGGCACCGCGAGGTCGAATTCGAGCAGCACCATGTCGATGGTTTCGATCACCGATTCGCGCAGCGCCGCGTGCAGCGCCGCACCGTCGTCGGCCGACCACCCGGCCAGCGAGGCCGCGCCGCCGCTGCCCAGCGGCTGCGAGCGGTAGCGCAGCAGCACGCGCTGCACCGGCCGGCGTTCACCGGCCTCGCGCGTCCACAGCGACACCACCGCGTCGGCTTCCAGCGTGCGCGCGTCGGCCGACAAGCGCGCCTGCGGCTCGATCAGCAGCAGCGCCTGCGCGGGCTTCAGCTCGCCGAACAGGCGCGCGCGCTCGGGCGCATCGAGCGCCTGCGCGGCCGCGGTGATCGCGCCGAGCCGGATCGGGTACTTGGGCAACTCGCGGCGCAGCGCATCGTCGAACGCGCGGCGATGCTCGGCGGCATCGAGCGGCGAGATCGAGCTCGGGGTCGGGGAAGCCTCGGTCGGCGCGACCGCCACGTGCGTGCGCAGCTCGGCGATGGCCGCCCGCTGCACGGGCGCGAGCGCCACGCGCTCCGGCGTCGCGCAACCGGCCAACCCGATGCCCAGCGCCACGGCGATCAGCACGCCGATCGCCCTCAGTGAATCCATGAAACCTCCCTGGCTCGTCGATCCGAAGAATGCGCTGGCGCCGTGTGCCCGGCGGTCCTTTGCGCGACGCGCATTGTGCCGGAGGACGGTGACACGTCCGAGGCGGGCGAGCCGCCTCATCCCCAATCGAAGCGGCGGAGCCGCCGCCGTCACATCTGCTTGAACAGATGCAGGAAGGTCCGGCTCACCGGCAACACCTCGCGGCGGCCCTTCAGATGCACGTCCGCCGTCTCGTTCTCGCCGCGGTTGACGTGGCTGATCGAGCGCAGATTGACGACGACCGAGCGGTGCACCTGCACGAAGTGCGTCGCATCGAGCTGCCCGAGCAGTTCCTTCAGCGGGGTGCGCAGCAGCGCCTCGGCCGGCTTGCCGTCGTCGCCGCGCCAGGCGACCAGCGTGTACTTCTCGTCCGAGCGCAGGAAGTCGATGTCGTCGACGGCGATCAGCCGCAGCGTCGAGCCGACGGTGGCGCGGATCCAGCGCAACGGCGCCGCGGTCGCCGCGGCCGCGCTCGCCGGCGCCGCGCCGCGCTGCAAGGCCGCGGCCAGCTGCTGCAGCAGCGTCTCGCTGGCCAGCGCCGGCTGCGCGTCGGCCAGGCGCTCGCGCAGGCGCTGCACCGTCGTCGCCAGCCGTGCCGGCTCCACCGGCTTCACGAGGTAGTCGAGCACACCATGCTCGAAGGCCTTCAACGCGTACTGGTCGAAGGCGGTGACGAAGACCAGGTGCGCGCGCCGGCCGATCAGCCGTGCCGCCTCGACGCCCGACAGCCCGGGCATGTGCACGTCGAGGAAGCAGATGTCGGGCCGCTTCTGCTCGAACAGCTCCACCGCCTCGCGGCCGTTGCGCGCCTGCGCGACCACCTCGAGCTCGGGCCAGGACTGCGCGAGCATCAGCTCGAGCTCGTCGCGCAGCAGCGGCTCGTCGTCGGCGATCAGCGCGGTCGGGTGGCGCGGCGGGGTGCTCATGCGACGGGCACCGGCTGCGCCGGGAACTCGATCTCGGCCGCGACGCCCTGCGGCACCAGCCCCGTCAGGCTCAGCCGCGCATCGCCGCCGAAGGCCAGCTGCAGGCGTTCGCGCAGGGTGGCGAGGCCCGTGCCGAGCCCGCCGTCGGCCGCGGGCTGCAGGCCGACCCCGGTGTCGGTCACGCGGACGATGCAGCGGCCGTCGCGCAGCGACACGCTGACCTCGATGCGACCGCCCTCCTCGCCCGGGTCGATGCCGTGGCGCACCGCGTTCTCCACCAGCGTCAGCAACGTCATCGGCGGGCAGCGCAGCGTTTCGGCGGCGGCATCGGCATGGATCGCGAACTGCAGGCGGTCGGGCATGCGCATGTGCATCAGCTCGAGGTAGGCGCGCACCAGCTGCAGCTCGTGGCCGAGCGTGCTGGCGGTCTCGTCCAGCCGCGGCACCGCGGCGCGCAGGTAGTTGATCAGCGCGTCCAGCACCGCCGGCGCCTGCGGCGAGCCGGTGCGCACCAGCGCGCGCACGTTGGCCAGCGTATTGAACAGGAAGTGCGGCTGCACCTGCGCCTGCATCAGCTTCAGCCGCGCGTCGAGCGCCTGGCGCTCGAACTGGCTGCGCTCCAGCGCGAAGGCCAGCGCCTGCTCGTGGGCCAGCGCCTCGCGTTGCCGCACCATCGCGCCGAGCGCGATCCATGGGCCGAAGAGGATGCCCTGGAAGAAGATGTGCCGGTAGCCGGTCAGGCGCAGCGGCTCGCGCCAGAACGCCAGCTCGCCGGTCGTCACCCAGTAGGCGATCGCCGCGCCGATCGGCACCGCGACCACCAGGGCGACCAGCTGCAGCACCCAGCGCGCCAGGCGCTTCGGCAGCGTCGCCGGCCATTGCTCGAACACGCCGAACGCCATCAATGCGAGCAGTCCGGTGATCGCCACCCGGATGAACCAGATCCACGTCGGCGTCGTCGCCGAGGTGGCGCTGTTCATCAGGCTGAACGGCACCGACAGCAGCAGCACGAAGCGCACGCGCCGCCAGGCGACGAGGCGCGACCAGTCGCGCAAGGGCATCAACGGGGCGGGGGTCGCAGTGGCCAGCATGCCCGCAGTGTGCCCCCGTCGCCGCCCCCGGCGAACCGGTGGCGGACCGGTCACGGCGCGACGGGGCCGGGCGACGGCGGGGATGGACGCGGCGCGCCTGTTACGAGCGCGCGGGCATGGGAGACGTCAGCGCGACGGCGCCGACGCTGGCCGCACCACCGCCTGGCCGGCCTGCTTCTCGCGGTACATCGCCTCGTCGCTGCGATGCACCACGGCCTCGGCCGTGTCGTCCGCGCGCGCCTCGCTGACGCCGATGCTGACCGACATGCGCAGCCCCGGGGCGATCGATTCCCAGTCGAACGCCGCGACGGCCTGCTGGATGCGTTCGCAGACCTGGTGCGCCTGCTGCGCGCCGGTGCCGTCGAACAGCACGACGAACTCGTCGCCGGCCCAGCGTGCGGGCAGGTCGTTCTCGCGCACCTGCGCGGCCATGATCGCGGCGATGGTCTTCAGCACGCGGTCGCCGACGCGGTGGGTGTAGCGGTCGTTGACCGACTTGAAGCGGTTGACGTCGACCATCGCCACCGACAGCGGCCGGCCGGCGGCGATGCACGCCGGCAGGCGGTCGACCAGCGTCTGCTCGAAATGGCGGCGGTTGGCCAGGCCGGTCAGCGCGTCCTCCAGCGACCAGCGCTCGAACTGCTTCGAGGCGCTCAGCGCCTGCTGCAGGTGGCGTTCGCTCTGGCGCGCGCCGAGCTGCCACGACACCAGCGATTCGCGGCTCGACAGGCCGTCGGCCAGCGCGCGGCGTTCGCGCAGGCGCAGCGCGCGCTGCTCGCGGTGCGCCTCGACATGTTTGTCCTGCAGCTCGTAGACCTGCGCCAGCAGCAGGTGCGCGCGGCAGGCGAGCTGTTCGTGTTCGACGGCCAGCGCCATCGCCTTCATCTCGGCCAGCGCCTGCTCGGTGGCCGGCCAGTCGCGCTGCGACCACGCCAGCTCGGCCGCGCACCAGCGCACGAAGCAGTCGAGCCAGGTCAGCGGGCTGGCGAGCGACTGCGTCGCGGCGTCGATCGTCGCGTGTGCCACCGCGTGCTCTCCGCGCCAGGCCTGCAGCAGCGCGGTCGAGGCCAGCGAGATCGTGCGCGCCATCGCGCGCAGCCCGGGCAGCATGCCGACGCCGGCGCCGGCGCGTTCGAGCGCCAGGCATTCGTCGAGCAGCGTGCCCAGCCGCTCCAGCGGCGGCAGCGCGCCGGTCTGGAAACGTTCGTCGATCAAGCGCGAGGCCTCGACGAAGATCTGGTTCAGTCGCGGCTGGTAGACGCTGACCGGCGGCACGCAGCGGCGCGCGGCCTGCACCGCCATCTCCAGCGACGCGTCGGCGCGCTCGTGATCGCCGCTCCAGGAATACGCGAGGCCGAGGCAGTTGTGCGCGAGCACGGTCTGCGGCTGCGGCGTGCGCGCGTCGCTGAGGCAGACGGCCAGCAGCGCGGCTTCCACCGCCTCGTCGTTGCGGCCGAGCAGCATGCAGACGTGCGTCAGCGTGATCAGCGCGCCGACTTCGCCCTGCACGTCGCCGAGCTGCTCGAAGAGCTGGGCCGAGCGCCGTGCAGCCGCCGCGGCCAGGCGCAGGCGCGAGGCGATGCGTTCGCAGTGCGCCAGGCAGGCCAGCGCGCGGGCTTCGAGCGGCAGGTCGGCCGTCTCGCGGGCGCGGTCGACCGCGCCTTGCGCGAGCGCGCGCGCATCCTGCACGCGGCCGTCGTCGAGCGCGGCCGACGCGGCGCCCAGCGTCGCATCCGGTGGCTGCTGCATCGAGTCCTCGCGACGCTCTCTCATCCGACTCCGTGGGTGATCGCCGGTCCCTCGTGGGGCCGCAAGTCCGGCCGATGATATCGGCCCGGCCACGCCGGCGCCGAGCGAACTGTGCCGCTTTTGCGCCGTTTGACGGCGGATGCCGACGATTGCGCGACCTCGGGGCTTCCCCTAGGCTGCGGCGCTTCAATCAACGAAGTCGACGAGGGAGTCTTCACCGATGCTGCACCAGTTCACGCGCAAGCACCGCCGCGACCGCGCGAAGTTCGAGCACTGGGATCGCCTGGAAGACAGCTGTTTCGAGCGCATTCCGCGCGCACGGCTGAAGGCCGCGCAGGCCGACCTGCAGGGCACGATCGTGATGCCCTGGGACCCGGACTACAACCAGGACCGGCAGCTCTTCAACCCGGCCTTCCAGGCCTATCCGATCTTCATCATCTACTGCGCGGTCGAGAACGACGTGGCCATCGCGCTGCAACTGGCGCAGGAGTTCATCCTGCCCTTCACCGTGCGCTCGGGCGGCCATTGCACCGCGGGTTTCTCGGCCGGCTACGGCGTGCTGATCGACGTCAGCGCGCTGAACGACGTGACGATCGACAGCACCACGCAGATTGCCACCGTCGGCACCGGCTGCCCGTTCAGCAAGCTCGACGGCGTGCTCGCCGCGGCCGGCCTGCACGTGCCGGGCGGCGAGTGTTCGGACGTCTGCATCGGCGGCTACCTGCAGGGCGGCGGCTACGGCTTCACGTCGGTCACCTTCGGCATGAACTGCGACAACGTGGTCGACATGCGCGTGATGCTGGCCGACGGCACCATCGTCACCGCCAGCGACAGCGTCAACAGCGACCTGTGGTGGGCGATGCGCGGCGGCACCGGCGGCAACTTCGGCGTGCTGCTCTCGGTGCGCTACCAGTTGCGGCCATTGGGCGACTGCTTCGGCTGGGCGCTGATCTGGGCGCTGCAGACCGATGCCGACTTCGCCAACGCGACCGGCGCGATGATGGCGCTGCAGTCGCAGTACATGCTGGCCAACCTGCCCGCGGCGCTGAACATCCAGGTCTCGCTGTGCTACCAGCCGGGCGTCGAGGGCGGGCTGTCGACCAGCGGGCCGCAGTACCCGTACCTGATGGTGCGCGGCCTGTACGTCGGCAGCGAGGCCGACGGCCAGGCGGCGATCGCGCCGCTGGTGGCGCTGCCCGGCTGCATCGTGCAGTGGACCAAGATGGACACGTTCTTCGCGCTGAACCACGACCTGTTGAACGTGCCCTACGGCATGCCCTGCCTGCCGCCGGACAGCCCGATGCCCAGCGAGGACAAGGCCTCGCGCTACGTCACGTCGACGGCCGTGCCGCCCGAACAATGGCTGGCGCTGCTGCAGCAGTTCGTGCGCGCGCCGAACTGGGTGACCTACTTCTATATGGAGTTCTACGGCGGCGCGATCAACGCCTACCCCGCGTACCCCGCCCCCGGCAATGCCTTCGTGCACCGCCAGGCCGCGTACAACGCGGTGATGGACGTGTTCTGGTACTCGGAAGCGGAGAAGCCCGCGGCCGAGGCCTTCCTGAAGGAATGGATGGCGCTGATGCAGCCGGCGTGGAACGGCGAGATCTACCAGAACTACCCGCGCCGCGACGAGCCGGACTACGCCGCCGCGTACTGGGGCGACGCGCAGGCCGGGCTCTACGCGGTGAAGTGCAAGTACGACCCGACGCATGCCTTCACCTTCGCGCAGGAGGTGCCGGCCTTGATGCCGCCCGGCGCTGGCATCGGGCCGGTGATCCTCCTGCCGGACTGGCTGCAGGCGGCGCTGGAGCAGCCGATCGTCGCCGATGCGCAGCCGGGGCCGGCGGTCGTCGCGCGGGCCAGCGCGGCGCACGCGGCCGTGGCCGCGGCGCAGCGCTGAACGCACGGGATCAGGTCTGCACGACGAGGCTGCAGCGCGCCTGCAGCCCCTGGGCGCCCGCCGAGTACGGCAGGGTCAGCGCCGCGCGCTCGGCGGCGTTCAGCCGGCGCCACAGCCCGTCGCGCTCGTTGCCCGGTTCGCCGGCGACGTAGAGCTGCGTCGTCAGCAGCTCGCGCGTGCCGAGCTTGACCTTGACGTGGATGTGCGGCGTGCGGCCGACATAGGCCACCGGCCGGATCGTGCGGAAGCGGAAGCGCCCGTCGCGATCGACCTCGGCGCGGCCGAAGCCCTGGAAGTCGAGGTCCGCCTTGCCGCCGTCGCCGGGGTGGTGGTAGTGGCCGGCGTGGTCGCACTGCCAGATCTCGACCGTGCCGCCGGCGAGCGCGCGGCCGTCGACGTCGCTCAGTGTGCCCTCCAGCCACACCGGCAGGCCATGGGCATAACTGCGCTGGCCTTGGCGAAGCAGGTCGTTGTCGGTGTCGTCGGGCAAGGTGGTGGGATAGAACGGGCCCTCGGTCTGCGACGGCGTGGGCCGCAGCTTGCCCTGCGCGATCGCCGGGCGCCAGACGGCCCGCGCGGCCAGCAGCAGCGAGCCGGCGACGAGCAGGCGCCGCAGCGGCTGCGGCGTGGACGAATTCGATTCGGTCGATTCGGTCGATGCGGGCGGGCGAAGCTTCATGGATCGGGGCGCGAACACGGGCTCGCCGCAGCGTACGCCCGTCCGCGCGCCTTGGATAGCGGCCCGCCTATCATCCCCATCGTCGCCGCAGCATCTCCACCACCGCCCATGCCGGCCCCCGAACTGCCTGTCCAGCTGTACGGTCTCGAACGCAGCGTCTACACACGCATCGCGCGGCTGGCGCTGGAGGAAAAGGGCGTGCCCTATGCGCTGCAGGAGGTCGAGATCTTCGGCCCCGCCGGCGTGCCGGCCGAGCACGTCGTGCGCCATCCGTTCGGCCGCATCCCGGTGCTGCGGCACGGCGGCTTCATGCTCTACGAAACCGCGTCGATCACGCGTTATGTCGACGAGGCCTTCGACGGCCCGCCGCTGCAGCCGGCGACGCCGGGCGAACGTGCGCGCATGAACCAGATCGTCGGCCTGCTCGATGCCTACGCCTACCGGCCGCTGGTGTGGGGCGTGTTCGTCGAACGCATCAGCGCCCCGCGCAGCGGGCGCGCGCCCGACGAGGCGCGCATCGCCGATGCGCTGCCGTCCTGCGAACGGGCGCTGGCCGCGCTGACGGCCTTGACCACGCCGGACCAGCCCTTGCTGCTCGGCCCGTCGCCGACGCTGGCCGACCTGCACCTGTTCCCGATGCTGCGCTACTTCGCGCTGACGCCCGACGGCCGGGCGATGCTCGCGCGCTTCACGCGGCTGGACGAGTGGCTGAAGCGAATGGACTTGCGCCCGAGTGTCGAGGGCACGCGCAGCGTCTACGAACGAACGGAGGCCTGACGCCATGGACGACAGCAGCCCGCTCTTTCCCGGCTGGCCGACCCGGGACCTCGACGTCGACGACGGCGTGCGCCTGCACGTGCGCACCGGCGGCGCGGGCCCGCCGCTGCTGCTGCTGCACGGCCATCCGCAGACCCACGCGATCTGGCACCGCGTCGCGCCGGCGCTGGCCGAGCGCTTCACGCTGGTGATGCCCGACCTGCGCGGCTACGGCGATTCGTCGAAGCCGCCCGGCGGCGAGGACCACGTGAACTACAGCAAGCGCACGATGGCGCGCGACGTGCTGCGCGTGATGCAGCAACTCGGCCACCCGCGCTTTCGCGTGCTGGCGCACGACCGCGGCGCCCGCGTCACGCACCGTTTGATGATGGACCACCCGGCGGCGGTCGAGCGTGCGGTGCTGCTGGACATCGCGCCGACGCTGGCGATGTACACGCAGACCACCGAGGCCTTCGCGCGCGCCTACTGGCACTGGTTCTTCCTGATCCAGCGCACGCCGCTGCCGGAACGCCTGCTCGAAGCCGACCCGGTGGCCTACCTGCGCGGCGTGATGGGCAGCCGCCACGCCGGCATGGCGCCCTTCGATGCGCGCGCGCTCGCCGAATACGAACGCTGCCTGCGCCTGCCCGGCGCCGCGCACGCGCTGTGCGAGGACTACCGCGCCGCCGCCGGCATCGACCTGCAGCACGACCGCGAGGATCGCGACGCCGGCCGGCTGGTGCAGGCGCCGCTGCTGGTGCTGTGGGGCGCCAACGGCATCGTGCAGCGCTGCTTCGATCCGCTGGCCGAATGGCAGCGCGTGGCCGCCGACGTGCGCGGCGCCGCGCTGCCGTGCGGGCACTACATCCCGGAGGAGGCGCCGCAGGCGCTGCTGGAGGCGGCCGCGCCCTTCCTCACGATGTGAGCGCGGTCTTGTGCGACGGCTGCGGCCATGCCTGGCACGCCGCATCCAGCCACCCCAGCAGGCCGGACGGAGGTCCTGCGCAACCGCACTACGACGCGAGATCAAGAACTTCTTGTCGCGAAAGCTGCCGGGTTCCGTGATCCTTTGTCTTTACGAAGAATCGGAAGTCATTCGGAAGCAAGGTCGCGTCTCGTCTCGAGGCTTCCTTGTCACCGATGTTGTGATAAGCGATGGCTCTATAGAAATGGGCCGTACTGAGGTAGTAGCCATCGCCCAACTCGACTACTCTAGAAAGATCCATGACGGCAAGCGCATCATGGCCGAGCTCCATGTTCAATGCAGCTCGCCGGAGATATGCCGTCGGTGAGTCAGGGCGCAGATCAATCAGCACTTGGAGGTCACTCATCGCATCGCCCAAACGGCCTAGCCGCTGATTTGCTCGGGCGCGCTCGCTATGCGCTTCAAAGTGGCCATCGTCCAGCTCGATGATGTCGTTGCAAATCTGCAGAACGGCCGAGAAATCGGACTTCTCGAAGAGCGTCTCAATCAACGCTAACCGCTGCTCTATCGAGGCATCGGGAGTGTTCATGTTGCTCTCCAGTTTTCCCTATTGGCTCGGCGCCAGGCCGCGGCGAGCTCGCCATCTTCGTACGCCGCGGCATCGCGATCGTCCGGCATCGCCCTGTCCGACGAGGTAGCGCACCGGGATTCACCTACCTGGGTGTGCTGCTGGCCGTCGCCTTGGTTTGCCTCGGATTGACGGCCGCTTCGACCGTCTGGGTGACGGTCGGGCATCGGCAACGGCTCGCACGGCTCGGTTGGATTGGGGGTAAGTTCGAACGCGCCATCGCGAGCTATTACGAATCGTCACCCAGTGGGACCAAGAACTATCCGCGATGGGGTTCAGCAGACGGCCTGTCCGTCACTGCGCCACCGGCAACTTCACCGGCCGGCCCCAGTCCACCGGCCCCTGCTCGAAGCGCTGCACCAGCTTGCCGAGCACCGCGCCCCAGGCGCGGTCGAAGTAGCGGTAGGCCTCGTCCCATTCGCCGCCGTCGCCCCAGCCGGTGTGGTGCAGGCGCACGCGGGTGCTCGTCGGGGTCACCGGCTCGAAGCGCAGGATCACGAAGGTGCGCTGTGCGCGTGCCTGCGGCAGGCTGGGCGGCGCGTTCCAGTCGAACGACAGCATCTTCATCGGCTGCAGCGCCATGAAGCGCATGTCGTCGGCGCCGCGCTGGCCGGGCGGCGCGTCGGGCGCGAAGTGGATGTGGAAGGCGCCGCCGACGCGCGGCTCGACCACCGCATGCGGCGCCATGAAGCTGGTGATGCCGCGGCTCGTCGTCCAGGCCTCCCACACCGCCGGCAGCGCCGCGGGCACGACCACTTCCTTCTCGACGGCCCGTTCGGCGGCCCCGGCGGGCGCCGCCGGACCCAGCGCGGCCAGCAGCGCCGCGATCAGCGCGGTCTTCTTCATGCGGTCTCCTTCGCGATGCGTTCGAGCTCGGCCAGCACCCGCGGCCAGCCTCGTGCATAACCTTCACGCGCCTCGGCCCCGTCGCCGCGCTGCGACCAGCCATCGTGCGCCAGCTCGATCGCGCAGCCGCCGTCGATGGCGTGGAAACGCACGTCGAGCCGCGTGGCCTCGGCTTCGGGGCGCCCCGGGTGCCAGGTCATCGCGAAGTGCCCCGGCGGCTGCCAGGCGGTCAGCGTGCCCCAGGTGTGCTGGCGGCCGTCGCTGGCGGTCTCGATCACGCGGCCACCGACGAACGGCTCGAACACCACGCGCGCATCGCGCTCGGCGCTGCAGGAATGCGAGACCATCGGCCACCAGCGCGCGATGCCCGCGGTGAAGAGCTCGAAGGCCTGCGCGGGCGGCAGCGGCACCTCGATGCGGTGGTGCACGGGGGCCAGGCGGTCGGTGGTGTCGGTGGTTGCGGTGATGGACGTCGGCATGCTCAGGTCCTCTTCTTGTTGCCGGCCGGGTCGGTGTTGCGCGCGACCAGCGCATACCGCGCCAGCGCCCGCGACCACATGCGGTCGAGCTCGTCGCGCAGCTCCGCCAGGGCCTCGGGCCGGATCGCATAGACGTTGCGCGTGCCCTCGCTGCGGAACTGCACGAGGCCGGCGCTCTCGAGCAGCCGCAGGTGCTTGGACACCGTGGGCCGGGCCACCGGCAAGCGCTCGGCGATCTCGCCGACGGCATGCTCGCGCTCGACCAGCAATTGCACGATGGCCTCGCGCGTGGGATCGGCGAGCGCGGCAGCGACGGCGAGGTGGTTCGGCTTCATTTGGTTTCCCGTTGGCAACGGTAGCCGTTTGGCTACCAATCGTCAAGCGGGAACCCGTCGGGGCGCGCGGGCCGTCCGGCGCGGAAGCCGATGTTCGTCGGGCGGTGGGCTCGCGAGCCGGTGCGCCGGGCGGTCACCCGCCGCGGAACTGCACGCGCCGGTTGTCGGGCGCGAACGGGTCGGCGCCGTCCAGCGGCTGGCGCTCGCCGAGGCCGATCTCGCGCATGCGCTGCGCCTCGAGGCCGTGGCGCTGCACCAGGTACTGCTTGACCGCCGCGGCACGGCGCCGCGACAGCTGCTGGTTGTAGTCCTCGGAGCCGGCCGCATCGGTGTGGCCTTCGATGACCACGCGGCGGCCGGGCGGCAGCAGCTTGATGCCCTCGGCGATCGCGTCGAGCTGCTCGCGGGCCTCGGGCAGGATGGTCGCCGAGTCGAACTCGAACTGCACCGGCAGCGACAGCACGCTGGCCGCGCGGTCGTCGCCCGGCGCGGCGACGGCCGGTGCGTCGGCTACCGGCGCATCCAGCAGCCGGATCGAGCGCGTGCGGCCGCGCTTGTCCGCATCGTTGGCCAGGATCTGCCGCACCTGCTGCGGATCGATGCGCTGGCCCTCGCGGAAATGCAGCGTGGTCTGCGCGTGTGCCGCAGCGCAGCACGCCATTGCAGCCAGCACCCCCCACAAACGAAGTGGGCGGGTGCGAACCGGTTGAACCCCATCAGCGCATGAAGCCGGCATGCCGATCTCCTCGAAGGTGCTCCGTCGACGTCGGGTCATGGGTTGCGGCCGGCCGCGATCCGGTTCAAATTGCCGCCATGATCGCCTTGCGCATCCTGCGGCGTCCCGACGACGCCCCCGCCGGCCAGGACTATCACGCGGTCGGCCCCGCCGGCGCCACCATCGGCCGCGCCCTCGATTGCGAAGTCGTGCTGGAGGACCCGCTGCGGCTGGTCTCGCGCCGCCACGCGTGGATCGCGCCCGAGCCCGGCGGGCTGGCGCTGCTGCGCTGCCTCAGCACGATCTCGCCGATGACGATCAACGACGAGCGCCTGATGCCCAGCCACGACCGGCTGGTGCAGCCCGGCGACCGGCTGCGCATCGGCGGCTTCGAGTTGCTGGTCGAGCCGGTGGCGACCGCCGTGGCGGACCCGCATGCCGCCCTGCTGGACGCGACGATCGCCGCGCCCCGCCCAGCGGTGATGCCACCGCCGGCCGCGGCGGCCGCGCAGCCGCCGGCGGTGCCCCCCGTGCCACCGATCCCCGCGGTGCCCCCAGTGCCCCCCATTCCGCCGCGGCCCTCCCAGCCGGCCCGCCTGGACCGCTGGTTCAACCTCGACACCGTGCCCGACCCGCTCGGCCCCGAGTCACCGCTGCCGGCGCTGGGCGATCCCGACCTGGCCTCCGGCGCGAAGCCGCGCACCGTGGCGTCGGCCGGGCCCACGCCGCCGGACCCGGCCTTCCCGCCGACGATGCTGATGCAGCGCCCGCCGCCCGAGGCGATGGCCGCCGAGGCCGCCGCCGCCGCGCAGGCCGATGCGCAGGCGCTGGCGCAGGCCTTCCTGCACGGCGCCGGGCTGGACCCGGCGACGCCGTTCACTGTCGACGCGGTCACCCTCGCCCACCTCGGCGCGCTGCTGCGGGCGTCGACCGAGGGCCTGGTCGAGCTGCTGCGCGCCCGCGCGCTGACCAAGCGCAGCCTGCGCACCAAGGGCACCGGCGTCACCGCGCGCGAGAACAACCTGCTGAAGTTCGCGCCCGATGGCGGCGAAGCGCTGAAGCAGCTGCTGGAAGCCGGTGGCCGCCCCGGTTTCCTCGGACCGCTGGACGCGCTGCGCGAAGCGCACCACGACCTGCACGTGCACCAGCTGGCGATGGCCGCCGGCATGCGCGCGGCGATGCTCGACCTGATCCGCCAGCTCGGGCCCGACGCGATCGAGGCCGCGGCCGATCCGCCGCAGGGCGTCGCGCGCGTGATGCCGGCGCTGCGCGAGGCGCAGCTCTGGCAGCGCCTGCAGAAGGCCCATGCCAGCCTCGTCGAGCACCTGGACGACACCTTCGACAGCGCCTTCGGCCGCGAATTCGTGCGCGCCTACGAGGCCTTCACCGCGGAGGCCCGGGCGCGGCAGCCGGGCGGCATCGGCTCGCCGCCGCACTGAGCGCCGGCCGCCCGACGGCGCGTGCCCCGCTCGTCAGGCGCGCAGCTCGGGTACCTCGGAGGCCTCGGGTGCTTTGCGTGCCCTGGGGCGCTTCACGCGCCGCCGTCGGCCAGCATGCGCAGCAGCAGGCCCTGGGACGGCGGCCACGATTCGGCCACCGGCTGCCGCACGTCGGGCACCGGCTCGGTCGGCCACCAGAACGACGCCGCGCGCGGCCAGGCGCGGCGCAGGTCGGCCACGCGCTCGGTGATCGCCGACGCGCCGCCGGGCTGCGTGACCGGCGGCCACTCGCTCGCCGCCCAGGAAGCGGCGCCCTGCTCGAACTCTTCGAGCGACTCGAAGGCCGTGGCGTCCCACAGCCAGTCGCTCAGGCCCAGCATGCGCGCCTGCAGCCGCACCAGCGACGCGTTCTCCAGCGTCGCGCGCGGCACGGCCTCGGCCACTATCAGCGGAAAGACGCGGCCGACGCGGTCGCTCGAACCGGCGACGATGGCGCACCAGCCCCGCGCCTGGCCGTCCGCCGGCAGCAACAGCCCCTGCCACGGGGCCATGCCGCGCACGCGCTCGCGCAGCGCCCCACCGCCGCCGACGGCCGCTTCGGCCACCGGCAGGCAGCGCTGCAGCCACGCGTCCCACAGGCGCTGCCACGGCAGGCCCTGGCCGACGAAGTCGCCGACCCACGGCAGCTTGCCGTACCAGCCGATCGAGCGGTCGTGCGCAGCGGCGACGTTCATGGCCTCACCACGGCTCCGGGCAGCGAAAGCGCGACAGCTCGCCGAGCAGCGCGATGTTGGCCGCGCCCTCGGCCTGCACGTCCAGCTGCAGCGCGCGACCGTCGACCTCCACGCGGGCCAGCGCGCTGCGCGCGGCGTCGCCGCGCGCGAGCCCGTGGCGCTGCAGCACGCGCAGCAGCGCCCACGGACCCTCGTGCACCTCCGCGCCGACACCGCTCGGCCCCGCCGGCAGGATGCGCAGCACCACCTTCTGCGTCGCCGCGGGGCCCGGCCACAGCAGCGCCTTCGGCCGGCGCGGGCCGTTCTCGTAGCGCAGCAGCTGGCCGTCGACATCCAGGCTGAACAGCAGCAGCTCGCCGTCCATCGCGCGCGGCGTCAGCTGCAGCTGCAGCTGCGGCAGGCTGCGGCCGGTGGGGAAGAACAGGCGCCGGATGTCCTCGGCGGTCTCGAAGGCGCGCAGCGCGGCCTGCGCCTGCGGCGGCGCGCCGGCCTCGTCGATCAGCGTCCACGGCCGCTGCTGGCTGTTGACCCGCTGCGCCAGCTGGTGGCGGAACACGTTGTCGAACAGGCCCTTCGGGCCGAACAGCCGCGCGAAGTCGGCATACGGCAGGTCGCGCGTCGCGTTCGGCGCGAACGGGAAGCGCTCGGACGTCAGGCGGCGGCAGGTCTGCGCCAGCTCGGCCAGGCTGCCGCCGAGCTGGCGTTCCAGCGCCTGCTTCTGCGCGCCGGCCAGCGCCTCGGCGAGGCCGGTCCACACCTCGCGCAGCGGCGGCGGCGCCGCGGCGCCTTCGGAGCGCAGGTCGCTCAGCAGCTCCGCCGCGCGCGGGCCGGCCGGTGTCTTCAGCGCGACGGGCAGCGGCACCAGCAGGCGGTCGATCGCGGCCGACGACCTGGCGGCGTACTCCCGCAAGTTCGCGAAGTGAGCGGCCAGGGCGGCGTCCAGCGCCTGCGCGGCCGGCGAGGCCGTCGTCGCGGCGGGCGCCGGGGCGAACTCGGTCGTGATGCGCCGCAGCAGCTGCTGCAGCGGCGATTCCGCTGCCGCCAGCTCGGTGGCGAAGCGCGCCAGCGCATCGGCATCGGCCGGTGCCTGCAGCGCCAGCGTGCCGAGCAGCCGGTCCCACGCGGCGATAGTCGCCTGCGCGTGGCGCTGGCCCACGGCGCGGGCGATCGGCGCGCGCGCGGCGCGGTCGGCGGCCAGCTGGCGCAGCGCCGGCGAGCGCTCGCCCAGCACCCACTCGGCCTCGTCGGCCAGCTCGGCAATCGTCGGCTCGATCGTCGGCTCGATCAGGGTGCGCCAGGCCTCGCGGGTGAACGCGACGGGGATCGCCGGCAGGGCCGACGCGGCATCGGCCGGGGCGAAGGCCAGCACCGCGGCCGGGCTCGCCAGCTCGGCCAGCGACTGCGGATTGCCGAGCCGCTCGCGCGCGCGGCGCAGCAGCCGGTCGTGCACGCGCTGCTCCAGCGGCACGGCGGCCAGGGCGCTGCGCGCCGCCTGCAGCGTGGCCTCGTCGAGCCGCATCGCCTCCAGCACCGCGTTGCGTTCGAGCAGCGCGTCGAAGTGGCGCAGCCACTCCTCCTGTTCGCCGGCGCCGGGCGCCACCGCGGCACTGCCGGAGGCGGTGCCGGCGCTGCCGGACACTGAAGCGCCCGCACCGCCCGGCGCGGCATAGGCGATCGCCGCCCAGCGCTGCACCTCGCCGCGCTGCAGCCGGCCCGGCGTCACCAGCATCAGCGCAACGCGCAGCGCCTCGTAGCGCGTGGCCGGGTCGCGTTCCTGGCGCACTGCCTGCGTCAGGCGCTCGACCACCAGCGGCGCGAAGGTGCGGTCGAGCACGCGGTGATAGGTGGCCTCGGCCGAACGCGCGAGCCGCGGCCCCTGGAACAGGCCGAGGCCATGGCTCCACGGCACGCCGTCGGGGCTGTCGGGATCGATCGCCCCGCTCGCGGCCAGCTGCTGCAGCAGCGCGTACAGCGGCAGCAGGCGGTCGATGCGGCCATCGCGCGCGGGGCCTGTTTCCTGCGTCACGCGCTGCACGCGCTCGCGCACGGCGGCCACGTAGTCGCGGTTATTGCGGTAGCTGTGCACCCAGCCGGCGCAGGCGCCCAGCATCACCAGCGCGGCGACGCTGCCGGCCAGCGCCTCGGTGCGCCGGCGGCGGCGGCGGCGGGCGAGGCTCAGGCCCGCCAGCGGCGCCTCGGCGATCACCAGCCGCTTCAGCCAGCCGGCAAGGAAGAAGGCCTTGCCGCGGCCCGGCGCCGGCTCGGTGGGCTTGATCGCGAAGCCGAAGCTGCGGCCGAGCTCGCCGATCACGCGGTCGATCGGGTTGCCCTCCTGCGTGCCGCTGCTGAAGTGCACGCCGCGGAGTTGCTGCACCGGCGCGTCGGCGGCATGGCGGAAGGCGCGCTGCAGGAAGGCGTCGAGCGCCGGCAGCAGCAGCTCGATCTGCGCCGGGAAGTGGTGGATCGCCGAGCGCCGCTCGGGCAGCGGCTCGGCCTGCAGCCGCTGCGGCACCGACGCGGCGATGCGCGCCGGCAGTTCGGCCAGGCGCGCGGCCAAGGTGTCCGGCACGCCGGCGGCCGGCGTCTCGAGCTCGACCGTCACGCCCCAGGGCTGCTCGCGCTGCGTGGGGTCGAAGTCGCCGAAGCACTCGATGAAGCCGGCCAGCAGGTCGGCCTTGGTCACCAGCAGGTAGACCGGAAAGCTCAGGCCGAGCTGCGTGCGCAGCTCCTGCAGCCGGCGGTCGACCGCGGCGGCCTGGTGCGCGAGCTCGGCGCCGCCCTGCAGCAGGTCGGGCGCGCTGACCGTGACGATCACCCCGTTGATCGGCTGCTCCGCGCGGTAGCGCCGCAGCAACTGCAGGAACAGGCGCCACTCGGACGCATCCTGGTCGCTACGGCTGTCCTGCGTGGTGTAGCGGCCGGCCGTGTCGATGAACACCGCCTGGTCGGTGAACCACCAGTCGCACTGCCGCGTGCCGCCGACCCCGGCCACCGGCGCCACGCCCAGCCGCTCGGCGAGCGGGAAGCGCAGGCCGGCGTTCAGCAGCGCGGTGGTCTTGCCGGCGCCGGGCGCGCCGATGAAGAGGTACCAGGGCAGCTGGTAGACCTGTCGCCGCCGCTGCCACCAGTGCGCGGGTGCCGTGGCGCTGCCGGCGCCGAGGCCGGTGCGCAGCAGCTGCATCGCCTGGGCGAAGCGCTGGCTCAGGGCTTCGGACGCGTCGTCGCTGGCCTGCAGCTGCGCGAAGAGGCGGTCATTGAGGCGCTTGCGGCGCCACCGGCGCAGCAGCAGCGCCAGGCCGGCCGTGGCGGCGATGGCCAGCAGCAGGACCACCCGTTCGGCGCGGCCATCGAAGGGATGGCGGCCGCCGATGGCCAGCAACGGCGCGGCCAGCCACACCAGCAGCGCGGCGCCGGCGATGTTGGCGACGATCTGGACGCGCGGCAGCAGCGGGCTCATCGGCGTTCAGGGGTAGAGCACGATGTCGATGCGCCGCCGCGGCAAGGCGGCGTCCGGGCCTGGTCCGTCCTGGTCCGCCGCGCCTTCGACCGCCAGGCGATGCGCCGGCAGCGTCTGCTCCAGCCCTGCCGCGGTCTCGCGGGCCCACTCGTAGGACTGGTGCCAGGCCGACGGCAGCCGTGCGCTGCGCCGATCGCTGCCATCGGTGTGGCCGATCACCACCACCTTGCCCGGGTGCACCGCCAGCGTCGTGCCGATGCGCGCCAGCAGCGGTGCCGCCGACGACAGCAGCCGTGTGCCGCCGCCATCGAACAGCAGCTCGGCCGGGATCGACACCGTGCTGCGGTGCGCCTCGTCGCGCACGACGATGCGCCCTTCCTTCGCAAGCTCGGCGGCCAGCGCCGGCCGCAACCGTGCAGGACCATCGACCGCCGGTGTCGCCGCGGCGCCCGGCGCCGAGGCCGGCGCCGGCCGCGTCTCGGGCGACAGGCGCTGCATCGAGGCGAACACCTCGTCCACCTGCGATGCCAGCAGCAGCTGGCTCGTCGTGTAGACGCCCAGGGTCACCAGCCCCAGCAGCACCAGCGCGCCGAGCGTCAGCCGGCGCCGCCACAGCGGCACGCCGGGCTTGACGGCCGGCTGCCACGGCGGCGACAGCGGCAGGTCGGCGGTCGGCAGCGCCAGGAAGACGCGCTTGCGCAGCTTCTCGAGCTGGCGCGCCTTGTCCTGCAGGTGGCCGTGCAGGCCGAGGCTCAGGCAGGCATGGAACAGCGCCAGCAGCGCGCGGTTCTCCTGCGGGCGTTCGGCCAGGTGCGACAGCAGGCGCAGCAGGCGGTCGGTGCCGCCGCGCTCACCGTGGAAACGTTCGAGCAGGCCGGCGCCGCCCGCGCCCCAGGGCGTGTCGGCCACCACCTCGTCGATCCAGGTGCACAGCGTGTAGCTGGCCGCGGAGATGCCACGCTCGTCCCAGCCGGCGGACGCGAGCGCGCGCTCGAAGCGCTGCACCGCATCGGCCAGCGCCGGCTTCATGCCCTCGGGGTCGTCGACGATCGCGCGGCGCAGCTGGCTGGCCAGCGCGATCAAGGGCCGCGCGGCGTCGTGCAGCGCGCGGGCGAGGCGGTCTTCCTCGGACGACGGCGGTGGTGCTCCCGGCAGCGGCGGCATCGGCAGCAGCGACGACGGGGGCGCCACGTCCGGCTGGCGCCGGATCGCCGCGGCAGCGCTGACCTTGGCCATCGGTGTCAGCCGCCGCCGGTCATTTCTGGACCCATCCGAGCTGCACCTGCCGTGCCAGGGCGTCCAGGCGCGCCGGCGGCATCGCCTCGTCGGCCGGCAGCGGCAGCACGCTGCGCCACTGGTTGCGCTCGAGCTCGCGATAGGCCGCGAACACCGCGACATGGCGCGCGTCGTCCATCAGCGGCAGCACCAGCTCGCGCGTCTCGCCGGGGCGCAGGTGCAGGCTTTCGCGCTTGAGCAGCGCGCTGCCGAGCGTGGATTCGTCGTGGTCGTACAGCGCATCGAAGCTCGCACGCTGGAAGGCCGCGGCGTCGCGCAGCAGGTAGACGCGCAGCGCGAGCGAGGCCGACGCCTGCGAGCGGTCGGTGTTCAGGCTGCGCTCGGCGCGGATCGCCAGCCGCAGCGTGCGCCTGCCGGCCACCGACGCCTCCACCACCGGCGCCTTCGGGCCCGGGCTGCGCGACGAGGCCGCCGCCACCGCGCCGCTGCCCGGGTTGAATACGAAGTTCACCACCATCGAGGTGTTGACCCACGGGATCTGCCGCTCCTGCGTATCGCGCAGCACCTTCACCCGCACGTTCTTCAGCATCTCCTCGACCTCGATGCCCTCGGCGCGCATCTCCTGCGCGAGGTGGCGGGTGTAGATGCTGTTGCTGCCGGGTGGCCCGTCTTCCGCGGTGCGGCCGGGCGCGGCGGAGAACGCGATCAATGCGCCCGGCGCGGCCATCTCGGCCAGCCCGCTGCCGACGCGGATGCTGCGCGTGCGGTTGCCGGCGGCGGTGAACGGGTTGTCGCGGCAGGCGTCGATGATGAAGATGCGCGCGCGTGGCCGCACGCGGTCGATGCGCGCGAGCAGCGCGTCCTCGATGTCGATGGCCTCGTCCTTGATCTCGCCTTCGTCGCGCAGGTTCAGGTCCACCGGCAGCAGGTAGTTGCGGCGGTCGATCTGCATGCCGTGGCCGGCGTAGAAGAACACCGACGCGGCATCGTCGTCGTCCATGCGGCGGCCGAAGTCACGCAGCACGCGCTTGAACTCGCGGGCCTTCAGGTTCAGGTGCTGGTCGACCTCGAAGCCCAGCGCCTTCAGGGTGCTGCCGACCAGCTTCGCGTCGTTCTCGGGATTCGCCAGCGGCGACTGCGCGTACTGGCCGTTGCCGATCACCAGCGCGACGCGGCGCGCGCCGCCTGCGGCCGTGCCCTGCGCGTGCAGCGCGCGCGGCAGCGCCGCGAGCCACGCGGCAGGTGCGAGGCCGAGCCAGGTGAGCAAGCGTCGGCGGTGGCTCATTGCGTGCCTTCGGGCTGCGCCCTCCGGTATTCGCCCTTGGGGCGGCCCGGCGGGCTCATGGAGGCGCCCCGCGGCAAGGCCTGCGCGCGAGGCTGGCGGCATTCTCCGGCCATCCCCGCCGCGGCGCCATCACCCGCATTGCCCTTGCGGTCCGGCCTTGAAGCAGAAATCGGCCGTCAGGCTCGACGATTCCCAGGGCACCTGCACGCGCTGCGTCTCGTCGGCCACGCCGATGCGCACGCGCTTGAACAGCTGCTCCACCGGCAGCCCCGGCGTCGGCAGGTGCTGCAGCAGGTGGCGGGCGTAGATGCTGTGCGCGCTGCCGGCGCCATCCAGCGCCACGCCGTTCGGCGCGGTGGAGAAGGCCACCAGCGTGCCCACCGGCGCATCCAGCGGCGCGAGGCCGGTGCGCGCGACGCCGCGGAACTTCAGGCGCCGGCCGTCGGGGCCGACGATCACGCCGCCGGCGAAAGGGTTCACGCGGCAGGCGTCGAGCACGACGATGTTCAGGCCGTGCTTCAGCGCGCCGAGCCGGTCGATCACCTGGCCGACGTCGGCGGCCTTCGCCGCGATCTCGTCCTCGCTCTGCGGCTCGACGTCCACCGGCAGCAGGTAGTTGCGCCCGCGCGCCTGGATGCCGTGCCCGGCGTAGAACAGCACGCGCACCGGGTGCGCCGCGGCGCGCACCGAGAAGTCGCGCAGCGATTCGATCAGGTCGACGAAGGAGGTGTCCTTGCGCAGCATCACTTCGTAGCCCAGCTGCTTCAAGCTGCCGGCCACGGCCTCGGCATCGCCGACCGGGTTCTTCAGCGGCGTCGAGCGGTAGGCGCCGTTGCCGATGACCAGCGCGATGCGGCGGTCGGAGCGCTGCTGCGCCAGCGCGGCGGGCAATCCGAGCGCCGACGCACCGAGCCAGCCGGCCCCTTGCTGCAACAGGCGCCGGCGTGTCAGGTGATCGATGGCGGCCATGGCAGTCGATGGGCGATCAGTCGCGCGGCGGCAGCCCCGGCGCCAGCGACACCGCCTGCACGATCGGGCTCTTGCGCACCTGCTCGGCCAGCGCCGCCTCGCGGCCCGCGGGCACCGCGATGTAGTAGTCGCCCAGCTGCCCCGGCCCGCCGGCCAGCCGCCCCTGCACCGAGACCAGCAGGTGGCGGATCTCGGCTTCCTTCGCGTCCGGCGCGAAGTTCACCTTCAGCAGCGGCCCGTCGTTCACCGCGGTGGCCTTCGGCGCGCGCAGGCCGGTGATGTCGTCGTCGGTGGCCGTGCGCGCGCCGCCGACCAGGCTGACGATCACGCCCGCCTGCACCGCGATGATCGCCAGGCCCGCGAAGGCCATGCCCGGCTTCAGCCCGCCGCTGAGACCCAGCAGCGCGGCCAGCCGATCGAGCAGCCCGGGCTGATCGGCACGGATGCGCGTCATCACGCGATCGAGCCCGATCGTCGCCGGCACGTCGGGCAGGCTGTGTTCGATGGTCTGCTGCAGCGCGCGCACCTGCTCGAGCTCGGTGCGCGCATCGGCGTTCTCGGCGATGTGCTGCTCGACCCACGCGCGTTCCTCGCCCTGCAGGCTGCCATTGACGTAGAACGGCAGCAGCTCTTGGAATCGAAGACTGCTCATCACACTGCCCCTTCCGGCAGCGCCCCACCCTCGCGCTGCACCAGGCGCGCGAGGCAGGCCTTGATCTTCTGGCGCGCATGGAAGAGGCGCGTCTTCACCGTGTTCTCGGGGCAGTTCTGCACTTCGGCCACCTCGGCCAGCGAGTAGCCCTCGTAGAACACCAGGTGCATGCACTCGCGGTGCTCGTCGGAGAGCTTGTCCATGCAGGCGCGCACGCCCTGCGTGCGCTGCTTCGCGGCCACCTGCGCGAAGGCATCGGGGCTGTCGGACGGCGTGGTCTCGGCGATGTCGTCGAGGTCGTCGTGCACTTCGTCGGCGCGGCGGCCGCGGTAGACCATCAGCGCCTTGTTGCGCGCCACGCCGATCAGCCAGGTGCTGAACTGCGACTCGCCGCGGAAGCGCGCCGGGGCGCGCCAGACTTCGTACATCGTGTCCACCAGAACCTCCTCGGCGCGGGCCGAGTCCTTGAGCATGTTCAGCACGTACGCATGCACGCGGCGGCTGAACGCCGTATAGAGCTCACGGAACGCGGCCTGGTCCTGGCGCCCGATGCGTTCGAGCAGTACCTTCACCCGGTCGTTGTCCATGGCGTGCGGCGGCTGACGATGGCGTCGGATCAATATAGCCCAGCCGCTGCACGCACCCCCTCAGTTGCACTAGGGGCGCGGCGGGTTCAAACAAACGGTCACTGCAGCGTCGGGCGGACCGCCGGGGCACTGAAGTCCCGGCCGATCAACTTACGAACGTACAGGTAGTTCAGACGCAGCCGTTCGTTCAGCGCGTCGAGGTCGACGCGGCCCTCGGCGTCGCAGGGGAAGGCGTAGCCGCGGCCTTCGTCGAACAGCGAGACGAACAACAGCTCGAAGCGGGCGCTGTCGTGGCGGGCGGCGTGGTGGTGGCTGGCGGTGTTCATGGTCGGCTCCATCGGAAGGTGCTTGGCGGTCGACCCTGAGTTGCACCGAAGCGCTATTTCGGTCGTTGCGGAAGTCACGGACCGGAGCGTTCCCAACGTGGCGCGACCCCAGCTGGGAGCGCACCCAGCTGCCGACGGTCCCGTCTTGGCGGCGCCCGCCGCAATGTCTTCAATGGAGCCCAGCGAGACGCGAACTTCCCCAGTGACTGGTCAGCGTGTCGCGTCAGCAACCACCCATCACCAGGAGTCCGCATCATGTTCCCGATCCCCCCGACCACCCCCACCAACACCGTCTACGGCACCAGCGGCGACGACAACGTGCACATCGCGAAGGCCGACGGCCTGGCCGGCCTGCTGGGCCTGTACGAAGTGACCGTCAACGGCCAGACCCAGTACATGACCAAGCAGCAGCTGGAGAACACCGACTTCCAGCTCGGCTGCGGCAACGACACCATCGTCGTCGACGCCAACGTCAACGCCGACATCACCGCCCACGGCGGCTGCGGCAACGACGTGATGATCGGCGGCAACGGCGACGACCACTTCGACGGCGGCTGCGGCAACGACGTCATCGCCGGCCGCGGCGGCCGCGACCACCTGGACGGCGGCGCGGGCAACGACTGGATGCACGGCGGCGCCGGCAACGACGTGATGCACGGCGGCCGCGGCCGCGACACGATGAACGGCGGCAGCGGCACCGACCTGATGTTCGGCAACGCCGGCAACGACCGCATGAATGGCGGCGCGGGCAACGACTTCGTCAGCGGCGGCACCGGCAACGACGTGGTGCGCGGCGGCACCGGCAACGATGTCGTGATCGGCGGGCCGGGCTTCGATCTGAAGATCGGCGGGCCGGGCGCGGACTGGATCCTGCCCTGAGCACGCCACGCCTCGCGCAGCGGCCATCTTCGGATGGCCGCTTTTTTTGTATGCTAGGACGGCGGGCACTTCGAGTTAGGGAGTCCGCGCTTCGAGCGTTGAAGACGTCACACCCGACGGCTGGCGCCGGACGCGATCGCTGCCTAGCATCGATGCATCGCCTCACGGCAGTTTCGGCAAGGCGGCTCCTCATGCTGGCACGCGTGCACACCCGCCAGGGTTGCCTGACCTGCCCGATCGGCAGCGACGCGCCGGCGTCGCTTGCGCTGGTCGGCCCCGTCGGCTGCAAGAAGATGAACCGCGCCGCCGACGTGACGGCGGTGCAGTCGGCGCTGAACCGCGTGCCGGCCCCGATGGGCGGACCCACCAAGCTGCTGGCCGTGGACGGCGACTGCGGCAACAAGACCATCGCGGCGATCGAGGCCTTCCAGCTCAAGCACTTCGGCTGGAAGGATGGCGTGGTGATGCCCGGGGGCCCGACCCACACGAAGCTGCAGACCCTGGTCGACGCCTTCGGGCCGCAGGCGGCCGGCGCACCCGATGCCACACGCGATGAACGGCTGAAGAAGCGCATCCAGCGCGCGAACCAGCACCTGCCGAAGCTGCGCGACGCCGCGATGGACGCCATCGCCACCGCCACCGCGGCCGTCACCTTCGTCGACAACGGCTTCCTGGCGCGACGCACTGGGCCCGCGCAATGCGTTCCGCATCGCCGACCGCTACTTCGCATTCGGCTCGCAGCCCGCCGTGGTGACACGCGCGGAGCTGCAGTTCATCCTGAAGATCTGCCGCCGCGTCGCCAGCACCATCGCCGTGCGGCTGGGCGAGATCCACGGCACGCCGATGGGCATGCCGCTGTTCGCCGCCGACCGCACCGATGCGAAGTTCTTCGCCTACACGCCGCGGCACACGGTACCCAGCCCGGCCCCCATCCTGGCCGGCCACATCTACCTGTGCGACCTGCTCGACGACGAGGCCCCGGAGCGCTACCTGCGCATCCTGTGCCACGAGCTGTTCCACTTCGTCGACGACGAGAAGGTGCACGAGATCGTCGACCACGGCAAGCTGGGCGGCGCGCTGGACCTGCCGCACGCGCAGCGCATGCACAACGCCGACAACTTCGCGCTGTTCGCGATGCACGCGCACCTGGGCCGGGCGCCGTCGCCGTTTTGACCTTGGCTGACCGATCTCGCCCGGCCGGGGGGAGGCCTGATTCTTGCCCTCACAGGCCGGATGTCGCACGGTGCGCCGCTGCACCTCGATTCACCCCGGAGCCTCCCCTCGCATCGGCCGTTGTTGCCGCAAGGGGTGCCTTCGCAAGAAAAGGCTACCGACGATGCGGCTCGCAGACTTCATCGACGCCCGGATGCCGGCCATCCTGGCCCAGTGGGAGTCGTTCGCCTCGTCGCTGACGCCGGCCGCGGCCGGGATGGATGCGGCCGGGCTGCGCGACCATGCCGAGCAGATCCTGCAGGCCATCGCCAAGGATCTGCGCACGCCGCAGACCCGCCAGGAGGGGTCGGCGAAGTCCAAGGGCGAGGCGCCCGTGATGAGGGCGGCCGCCGAGACTGCGGCGCAGACCCATGCCGTGCTGCGCGCGCTGGGCGGCTTCAGCATCCGGCAGCTGGTGGCCGAGTACCGCGCCTTGCGCACCAGCGTGCTGAGTTTGTGGGGCGACGTGGCGGAGTTCGGGCCGGACGCGATGGAAGACACGGTGCGCTTCAACGAGGCCATCGATCAGGCGATCACCGAGTCGGTGGACTTCTTCACCATCGAGGTCGACCGCTGGCGTGCCGTGTTCCTCGGCGTGCTCGGCCACGACCTGCGCAGCCCGCTGAACGCGATCCTGCTGACGTCGAAGCTGATCTCCGCGCTGAGCGCCGGCACGCCGGTGGGCGTGCACACCGATCGGCTGATGCGCGGCGGCGAGCGCATGCAGCAGCTGCTGGATGACCTGCTCGACTTCAACCGCGTGTCGCTCAAGGTGGGCATCCGGGTCACGCCGCAGCCGGTCGACCTGGGCACGGCGTGCCTCGAGGAGGTCGAGTTGCTGCGCGCGGCACTGCCCGCGGCGTCGATCGAGTTCGTCACGCAGGGTGATGCGCAGGGCAGCTGGGACGCTTCCCGCATCAAGCAGGTGGTCAGCAACCTGGTGGTCAATGCGGTCCGCTACGGTGATCCGCAGGGGGTCGTGCGCGTGGACCTGCAGGGCGACGAGGCCCAGGTTCAGCTGGTGGTGGAGAACACCGGCCCCAGCATTCCGAACGAGCTGATGAACTCGATGTTCGAGCCGCTGCGCCGCCAGGCGGCGGCGGGCTCGCAGGACGAGCGCGAGAGCCTGGGCCTGGGGCTGTTCATCGTGCGCCAGATCGTGCTTGCCCACGGTGGCAGCGTGACCGTGGCGTCGGCCGACGGCATCACGCGCTTCACGATCACGCTGCCGAAGCGATAGCCCGGCCCGCCGGGCGTCTACGCGCCGCGCTCGGGATCGGCCTCCAGCGCGAAGCGCGAGCCCTTCGGGGTTTCGAGCGTGAACGAGCGCAGCAGCGCAAACCACGCGTCGCGCACGCTGTCGGCGAACAGCTCGGGCGCGCTCAGCGAGAAGTGGACCAGGCGGTCGCCGTCTTCGAGAAAGGCGAAGCGCACGACCATCGGGCCGAGCTCCGAGGGCTGCACCGCTTCACCGCACATGGCGGCCACCCCGGCGACCGCATCGCGCCCGACGGCGCGCGGCTGCAGCGGCTGCTGGCTCAGGTGGTACCAGGTCCAGTCGTGCAGCGTGCCCTCGCCATGCGCCGGCCGCGCAGCGAACGCGAACACGATCGCGGCGTGCGGCGCGGTGACCACCGCCAGCGGCACGAAGGCGGTGGGGTCGGCGAGGTCGACGTCCTCGTCGGGCAGCGCATGGCTGACCCAGTCGGCGGGCAGCTCGGCGGTGAAGCCGAGGTCGGCGATGCGTGCGGGAAAGTGGCGCGCGGCGAGTTGCAGCGAGGTGTTCATCAGGGCGATCCGGTGGGGTTCAGGAGGCGATGGTCCGCGCGCCGAACCACAGCGCGTGCAGCGCGAGCGCACCGAGCACGATCACCGCCAGCGGCGCCAGCCGGCCGATGCTGTCCAACGACAGCACGAGCACCAGGGCCACCAGCACCACGCCCGCTAGCAGCACCGACGCGGTGATGCGCGCCCAGGTGGCGTCGGCCTGCAGGCCGCGGCCGGTCAGCCAGCAGGTGATCGCCAGCACGAGGCCCGCGCCGGCCGCCGCCGCCGCCATGTCGAAGACGATCTGCGCGATCGACCCGGCGAGGTTCGCCGCGGTGCTGATCACCTGCGACATGCCCTTCAGCACCAGCAGCACGCCGTCGGGGTTGTCGCCGAAGTTGGTTTCGGGTGTCGGCGTGGCGAGCCGCTGCCTGACCGTGTGAATGGCGTAGAGCACCAGCACCACCAGTGACGGCAGGCCGACGGCGGCCCCGCCGAACTTGAACACGCTGGCGAGCAGGGCGACGGAGATCGGGTTCATGCGGGGCGCCGGGGCGCGGCGACAAGGCCTGGCGGCCGATGCCGTGCACTGTCGGCGAGCCCGGTATCAGCGTGGTGTCGCGGCCGCGCAGGCGGGTTTCGATTGTTGTGTCGGCCGGCGTGGCGCCGGCGCGCCCCGGTTCGACGGCGTGTTTGCCGACGCGTCGTGCGCCGATGCACAGGGGCGGGAAGAGGAGCATGGCCGATCCGCACGGCGCGTGTACACACCCCTGCTGGGGGCAGGTGTGGACGGGCCCTCCACCAGCGCCGTCGGTGCCCCTCGCGGGTTCATGTCCACGTCGTCTTTCGAAAAAGGCAATGGGCCATGAAGAAGCTTTCCCCTGTGCTGGCGTCCTCGATCCTCGCGCTCGCCGCGGCCTGGCCGGGCACGGCCACCGCGGCGCCGGCGCTCGACCTGGTGTTCAACGGCATTCCCGCGGCCAACGTCGGCGCGATGCCCGCGACGCCCGCTTTCACGGGCTGGTGCGACAGCAGCTGCTTCCCGACCACGCAATTCCCGGTGTACGCCGCCACCGGCGTGCAGCGTGGCACGGCGGCCGTGTGGGGCAAGGCCTTCGCGTATGGCGCCGGCGGGTCGCTGTGCTTCAGTGAATTCATCGCCTTCAAGCTCGACGACGGCGACCTGCACGTCGTCTCCGGCCCGAACGGCACCTGCGGCGCGCCGATGGACCCGGCATTGAAGCCGCCGCTGCATGCCGACAAGGGCGCGCTGGTGGTCATCGCCGGTGGCGGCGACGGCGTGATCGCCGGCGGCACCGGCCGGTACAAGCCCTGGACCGGCACCTTCACCGACCGCGTCTTCGTGGGCTTCGGCGCGCCGACCAGCGGCGTCGGCGGCATCATCTACTACGACCAGCTGTGGTTCCGGGTGATGCCGAACTGACTGCGTCCGAACCGCGCGGCGACCGCAGGCCTCACGACACTAGGCCTGCTTCATGCACTCCCGCAGCGCGCTCAGGCGCTTGACCGCGCCGGTGCGCTCGTCGAACTCCGCCACCCGCAGGTCGAGCGCGCCGCGGTCTGCATGCTCGGCCAGCGGCCGCCATGGCGCACCGAGCGCGGCCCACTGCGCATCGGACAGCAGCAGCTCGCCGGTCAGGAAGAGCTGGCGGCGCTGCTCGCCGCCATCGAAGGACGCGGTGACGGCCTGCCCGCCGTCCGCCGGCCGGCACAGCCCGTGCGCCATCGTCTGGTCGAAGACCACCAGGTCGCCCGGCGCCAGGCCGATGCGCACGCCGGCATGCGGCATCACGAATTCCACGTCGCCGACATCGAGCGCCAGCACCCAGAACAGGCAGCGCGACCAATGCCGGGCGACGTCGTTGTGAAAGCCGGCGCCGCAGCAGGCGAGGTAGTCGATGCGGGTGGCGACGCTGCGGCGGTAGGTGGCCGGGTCGTCGCCCAGCACGCCCGTCAACTGCAGTGACGCGGCGATGCTGCCGACCAGATCGGGCACGCGGGGCGCGGCCGCGGCCAGTTCTTCAAGCGTGGTGGTGGCGTAGTCGATGTCCGAGAAGGTCTCGATGCGCACGCGCGCATACCCCTGCGCCGTCAGCCGCGCCAGGGCCTCGGCATCGAGGAACGTGGTGTGCACGACATGCACGCGGCCGTAGGGCGCGCGTGCTTCGTCGGCATGCAGGCGCTCGTCGCTGCGGACCGCGAAAGCACGGAAGGGCTTGGGCACGCGATGCTCGTGGGCGGCGATGATGCGGTGCGCGGGGGGCGAGGCCATCGCGCGATTGTGATCACGGGCTCGGCATACTCGCCCTGTCATGAAGCTCAACATCCTGTCCGACCTGCACCTGGGCGTCAGCGGCCTGGCGCACCCGCGCAACGACGCCGATGCGGTGATCCTGGCCGGCGACATCGCCCGCCCGCGCGAAGCAGTTGCCTGGGCGCTGGGCTTCGACAAGCCGGTGCTCTACGTGCCCGGCAACCACGAGTTCTACGGCAGCAGCCTCGACGGGGCCGTGGCCGAGCTGAAGCAGCTGTGCGCCGGAACGCCGGTGCATGTGCTCGACAACGACGAGGTGATCCTCGGCGGCGTGCGCTTCCTCGGCAGCACGCTGTGGACCGACTTCCGCCTGTTCGGTGTCGGCGACGAACAGGCCGCCGCCGTCGCCGCGGCGCAGCAGCTGATGCGCGACTTCAGCCGCATTCGCGTCCGCGACGCCGAGCCGGCGTTGTTCACGCCCGCGGACTCGGCCGCGCTCTTCGAGCGCAACGCCGCCTGGCTTAACCGCCGCCTTGACGCGCCGCATGCCGGGCCCACGGTGGTGATCACCCACCACGCGCCGTCGCGGCAGAGCATCCACCCGCGCTTCGCCGGCTCGCCGCTGAACGCCTGCTTCGTCTCGGATGCCGACCACCTGGCCGGCGGCCACCGCACGGCCTGGTGGATCCACGGCCACACGCACGACAGCTTCGACTACCAGCTGCAGGGAACGCGCGTGATCTGCAACTCGCGCGGCTATGCGAAGGCCGGCGTGAACGAGAACGCGCACTTCGACCCGGACTTCATGATCGAGGTCGTCGACCCTTCGACTTGAAGGGCGGGAACGCGGCGCGACGCCGCTTGAAGTCGCTGTGACGGACGAGCCCGCCGGTCCGGTTCAGGCCTTGGCTGGGTGAGCGTGCGGCTTGACCTTCTGGCCGTACGACTCGAGAAGGCGCCTTGCCTGGCGTGATTCCGTTCCGCCGACATAGCCCTTGACGGCCCTCGATCGCAGAAGCACTTCGTGGAGCTGGCTGATGCGCTGGACGACGGGCAGGCGCTTCTCCAGCGGTTCGACGAAGAAGGCGGCCGTCCTGACTTCAGTGAGCAGCGCCCACAGTTCCTGCACCATCGGACGCTCTTCCACCGGGGCGGTGATCTCCGTTTCTTCCCCGAACTTCCACGCGTCGTCGGTGCCGCCGCGCGCCTTGAGCGGCTGGGTCTTCGCTGCGGAGACGCTTCCTCTTGGAGGTGATTGGTACGCTGTCTTGCGTGACATGGCCTGCACCTCTTGGGATGGGGAAGAGCACCCATTGAAGCACAGTTGTCGAAGATTGCCTGACGTAAGGTCAGGCACCGCTTCACGGAGGGCTTGCGCCGCCCCGCAGCGCCAGCAGTGCCGCGGCCAGCGCCACGAGGCCGACGATCGTGCGGAACCAGTGCCAGGCGGCCCAGCGCGCCAGCTCCGCAGGAAGGGCGTCGTGCGGGATGCTCTGCGCGGCAAAGCTCGCGTTGGCGCGCTGGAAGTACAGCACGTAGGTTGAAAGAATGACCAGTGCGAGAACCGCAGCGGCAACCGACGCGGCGCCTTGCGGCCGACCCGTGGCAACGGCGGTGATGGCCGAACCCACTGCCAGCAGCGTGGCGCCCACGGTGAGCGGCGCGAAGAACGCGTACAGGCGATGGGCGTGCGCTGCATGCAGCGTGTAGAACTCCTGGGGGTGCAAGGTGCGCCACATCGGCACGAGCACCATGGCCTCGGTCAGCAGCGCGCCGACAAACAGGGCCAGGCCTGCTGCGGAAAGCAGGGGCATCAGCTCAGCGAACAGGTTCATCGAATCTCCCTTGGAATTGTTGGGCGCAACGCGTTCGAGGCAAGGTGCGGTCTGCGGGGTGGCTGGGGGCCACGAAACGGGCGCTGGGGTTGAACCAGCAGGATATTGCCGACCTGGCGCCTCGTTCGTCCCGCTCGCAACCTTTTGCGCGTTGCCTGGCACTCACGACAACCTGGACTTCACCTGCGGGGAATGCAATGACCTTTCGAATTCACTCCTGGCTGCGGCGCCTGGCGCTGCTGATGCTGGCGGTGCCGCTCGGCAACGCCTGGGCGCTCAGCGCCACCTTCGACAGCGCCCGCGGGGTGCTGACCCTGCCCGACGTGAAGGTGGGCACCAGCACCTATGTCAACGTGATGCTGGACCTGGTCGACCCCGCCACGTTCACCTTCAGGCTGCGCGAGGCCACACTGTCACAGGCCGCAGGCTCGACGAACATCAGCTTCGATGCGGCATCGGGCGTGCTGACGATTCCGGAGGTCACCGTGGGCGGTGACACCTACCGGGCCACGCTCGCCATCACCGACGCGGCCACCTACACCTTCGTGCTGAGCTCGGCCACGCGCATCAAGCAAGCCGCGCTGCTGTCGCAACTGCAGGCGGAGGTCTTCACGCCGCGCTGCTCCTTCTGCCACACGGGTGGCGGCAGTTCCTTGCCGGCCGCCATGAACCTCACGGCCGGCAATGCCTTCTCGAACCTCGTGAACGTCGACTCGCGCCAGATGTCCGGCGCGAAGCGGGTCGTTCCCGGCGATGCGGTCAACAGCTACCTGATCCGCAAGCTCGAAGGCACCAACATCGTCGGCGGGCGCATGCCGGCGGGCGGCCCCTTCCTCGATGCGGACACCATCGCGCGCATCAAGTCGTGGATCGCGAGCGGAGCGCCCGACAACTGAACGTGTGGGGCCGACGGCGCGCCTGGCCGCGCCGTGTCGTGCTGCGGCTGTTCAGCCCGATCGTTCCGGCTGCGGATCGCCATGCACCTTAAAGTGCCGGACGAAGCCGAACGGGCGGTGCACGCCGCGCGGATCGCCGAAGAACGGCATGCGCGACGCGGGCGCGTCGAGCACTTCGACGACCCAGTCGGTATCGCCGAAGAATCGGAACCTCACGGTGCCCGGCTGCTGCAGGCCCAGCAGCTCGAAGCGGCCGGTGCTGTACATCGACCCGAGCGTGGCCGAGTCGAGCAGTTGCAGATCCGCGCCGAGCAGATGGATGCGCAGCGACTCCTCGAACGGGATGTCGTCGGTGAGGAAGAGCACGAAGCGCCCGTCGCACTCGAACGCCGCTTCGAGCACCACGCCGGCCACCGGCTGCGCGGCGGAGCGCCCGGCGATGGCCAGGTCGCTGGAGGGCACGTCCGCATCGGACGCCTGCCGCGGCCGCAGCGTGATCGTGTCTTCGGGGACGGGGCGGATCATGGGCATCACCAGAACGAGCTGGCACCGAAGGCGGCCAGCGCGCCGCCGACGCTCGCGTGGAGCGCAAACCCCAGATGTAGACTTTGCGAGATGGCCATCCCTGCTGCAGCACCTGTGTCGCTGCGGGTGTCGTTTGACACCGCGGCGGGGGAAGCGGTGCGTTTGCGTTTCCAGCAGTCGTTTCGCATCGGTCGTGCCGGGGAGTGTGAAGTCAGCATCAACGATTCGTCCGTGAGTCGCTTGCATGCGCAGGGGCAATTCAAGCACGGGCAATGGTGGATCACTGACCTCAACAGCAGCAATGGCTTGCTGGTCGGCGGTCAGCGGATGCACGAGGTGCCCGTGCAAGATGCCATCACGGTGCAACTGGGTCTTGATGGGCCTGCAGTGAGGTTCGAGGTTCAAACCAGACCTCCCGCATCAGACGCAGCGGCGGCGGTGCGCGCTGCATTTGCACCTGCCCCAGCACCCATATCCGTATCAGCGCGCGCGCCGGCGCCCGCACCCACGAGAGCGGCGTCCCCTGCGACCGCGGTTCAACCGCCCCCCGCGCCTGCCGCACAGACCCAAGAGCAGCATCTCGCGCAACTGCAAAAGCACTACTTCGATGACCGCGGCGATGATCGACCCGCCGGAGAGCACACGATGCTGATACGCAACGCGTATCGCGTGATCCGCGCGAAGCAAAGGCGCACGCAGGCGATCGTGATTGCGTCGCTGACGCTGTTGGTGCTGAGCATTGCATCGTTCGCGGCCTACCAACGCCATCAGCTCAACGAGCGCAAAGAACTGGCACAAGAGCTGTTCTACACGATGAAGTCGCTCGATGTCGATATTGCGAATCTTGAAAAGCGCTTGGCCGATACCAGCAACACCGCGGCACTCACCGAGTTGCGTAGCTACCACGTGCGTCGCACGAATCTGGAGCAACAGTACGACCGTTTCATGTCGGCGCTCAAGACCTACGACCCGAAGATGAGCGAACAGGACCGCTTGATCCTGCGCGTCGCACGCATCTTCGGCGAATGCGAACTGACGATGCCCGCCGGGTTTGCGGACGAAGTGCGCAGCTATATCGACAAGTGGCGTGCGTCCCAGCGCTATGCGCGAGGCATCAGGACGGCGCAAGAGAAGGGCTACACTGCAAAGATCAGCGAAGAGCTGCTGGCGCGCAATCTACCGCCACAGTTCTTCTATTTGGCGCTGCAGGAAAGTGATTTCGATCCATTCGCGAGCGGGCCACCGACTCGAATGGGCATCGCCAAAGGCATGTGGCAATTCATTCCGCAGACCGCGACCAAGTATGGGCTGCGCATCGGACCGTTGGTGGAATTGCGGCGTCCTGATACGAGTGATGACCGTCACCGCTGGGATCTCGCGACCAAAGCCGCCGCACGCTATTTGCAGGACCTGTACGCCACCGAGGCCCAAGGCTCGGGCTTGCTGGTGATGGCGTCGTACAACTGGGGCGAAGACCGCGTGATTCGGCTGATTCAAAGCATGCCGGTCAATCCGCGTGAACGCAATTTCTGGCAACTGCTAACCAAATACCGAGATCGCATTCCGCAAGAGACGTACGACTACGTGTTCTACATCATATCGGCTGCGGTGATCGGCGAGAACCCGCGCTTGTTTGGCTTCGATTTCGACAATCCGCTGACACACCTGGAGTCGAAGTAGTCGGGGGACTCGAGCGCGTGATCAGCGCCGCCAGCGCAGACGCATCGCGGCAAGTGCCAACGCCATCAGAAGGACGGTCGATGGCTCCGATGTTGGCGCCACTATCGACACTTGGCCTTCACGTACGGCGATGCCCGCGAAGGGGCCTTCGATCCAGCCAGTCGGCACCGAATGGCCGCGACCCATGTGGAAATATGAACCCGGCCATTCCGTCGCCTGCCAGTAATTCATGGGAAGGAGGCTGTCGAATTCCCCCGCATTCAGCTCGGCAGCCGTCACCATGTTGTAGGGGTTCTGCACATTGACCAGCGGAGCCGTCAGGCCAAATTCGACGTAGAAGAGGTGCCCCAGTTCGGAGGTGGACGGGCACTGGCAATATTGAACCCCTGCGTCACCGGGTTGTCGCCAAGCCGCATCGGTCCAGGCTATCGCGTAATTCGGATCGAGGGTGTAGACCAGCGATGCGTTGACCGCACCTGGGTGCCACCACGAAAGGGTTGGGTTCTGGCTGCTGACGGTGAAGTCCAGCCACACCAACGACTTGCCGTTGTTGTCGTTGTCCCAAATGAGCTTGTAGCTCGGGCCGTTGGCGACCATTTGGCCGCTTCCGATCGTGACCAGCGCCGACCACGCCGCAAGGGGCAGGGCCAGCGCCAGGCTGAGCAGGACACGCGGAATTACCTTCATCGCTGTAGCCTCTTGTCCGGAGTCAAAATCACAGAACTCAGTCCGATCAGTCTATTGCGCAGGCCATGCGGGAAGTTGTGCAGCATCAACCACTGCGTAGGTCTGCGTAGTCTTGTCGGGACCGAGGCAGCGCGCCTGTTCGACGCATGGACTCTGGCAGCGGCGGACTTCAGCGCGCCTTGGCGAGGGCACCTCTGGCCGTAGGCGCCGCGCGGCGCCGCTTCTAGAAAGTGGTCGGTCGACCGCCGGGGCCTGCGCGCAGCCTTGACACAGCCTAGAAGCGGACTCGAGACTGGTCCCAGTCACTCGCGCTCGACGGCCCGAACCGCAGCTGCCCCGACTACAAGTCGCTCGAATATCGCCGCCCTGATCGACGGCGGCACTCTTGTCACCGGTCACTCGGGCGTCGCCGGTCAGGTCTACGGACTCGCCAACGACTCTTTGTGCATGAGGTGTTCGGCGGCAACCGAGCCGCAATCGACATCCACTGTACCAAGCTCATCGCTTTGAAGTGCCGGTCGCCCGTCGCGCGGGCCGATTGCGTCTTGTACCTCGAACACCCTGAGCCGCAGCCCATGGGATAAGTGCGCGACCCGCAGAACGCACCCGTGCAACCAGTCGCGACGGCCGGCTCGACGCCTCGCCCGCCCCGCCCGGCGAGAATGGCGCTCGCCGGGATAGCACTTCAGGGGACGTCAGTGTCGAACTTTAATCTTGTCGAACACTTCAAGAACAACGGCACGCTGACCACGGACGTGGGCGACTTCACGTTCGAGGCGGTGATCGGACAGGGAGGTAACGCACACGTCCTGAGGTTCAAGAAGGGCCGACTGTCCTTCGCCGTGAAGTTCTTGGAGCATCTGGATCGCGGCAAGCTGGAGCGCCTCAAGGATGAGTTCTTCAGCGCTGCGCAGCTTTCGACGCACCCAAACGTCGCACGGAACTACCACTTCGACCGCGTCACGCTCGGCGACCGCGACTTCTCGCTGATCGTCATGCGTCTGTACGGGCCCAGCCTCAAGAGGCACGGCCCCCTTTCCAGCGCATTGGGTGAGGCGGAGCGGGCCGAGCAGGCCGTCAAGCTCTTCATGGACCTGCTGAATGGGTTGGACCATCTGCACGCAGGTCTAGTCATCCATCGAGACCTCAAGCCTGAGAACGTGTTCTTGGACGAGCAGTCTGGTGCCTTCGTGATCGGGGACCTCGGCATTGCCCATTTTCCGGACGATTTGCCGCACGAGGCCGAGACGCGCCAAGGCGAGCGGCTCGGAAACTACCTGTTCAGCCCGAAGGAGCAGGCCGTGCCAGGAAATGAGCCCGCTCCAGCCAACGACCTTTTCGCCCTCGGGCAGGTTATGCAGTGGTACCTCACGGGGAGCACGCATCGAGGCGTCGGCCGCAAGCGGCTGTCAGATCCGGAGTCTCCTGCCGGCCTGCGCATGCTTGACGCGGTCGTGGACGCCTGCCTTCGCGACGAGGCCTCGACGCGACCGCAGAGCGTCGCTGCGGTGCGCGACCTGATCGCAGAAGCCCTGCGTCCTTCCCGCGACGCCGTCTTGCGCGGAACTGACCTCGATCGGGCCATCTGCATGTCCTACGAGAAGATCGACAGGGTCTGGTACTCGACTCGTCAAAGCGACATTGAGGAGTTCATCGCGAACTTCTCAAGGGAATGCAGGTCCGAGGAGTTCTGCTGCGTCTACATGAACGGCGGCAACGACACGAATCCCAGGCTCGAACAGCTTCAGGATCGGCGCTGGTTGCTCAATGGCGTCGATGAGATTTTGATAGAGAACCTCATCGCCTACCGCGATCCAGTTCGCCCGTACAGGAGCTTCTTCATCCTCCTTGCCAAGCCTGACCAGCCGTTCCAATGGGTGGACGCGGACGGGGTTACGGTCACCCGTCAACCTCCAGACAAGGAGCATGGCGACACCGCCACCCTGTTCGATGGGCAATACATGGACTCGGCCATCCAGGGTCGAAGGTACTTTAAGCACCAAGGCAAGGCAATCGAGGTCACCGGCGAAAGGTTTTCTCTCCGCCGAAGGCAGTTAAAGAAGACCGCTTACCTGATCGTCCCCAACCGCTCTGCGGCTTCATGCATGAAGGACATGACGCCGATCGTGGCTCTGCTCGAGTCGGTGTCGGCGGCTGGCCGCTTGGACGACGATGCACTATCTGAGTACCTGACGGCAACGAGTGCGCACCACGGTGCCGAGTTCACCCAGTGGGATTGAGCAGCATGCCGCTGCCGCGGCAGGTCGTCCTGAAGCCGCAGGGCGCGGAAATGCACGCATATCGGAAGCCTCGATTCCGCTCGAGTGCGAGGCGAGCGATCGGGTGGCAGCGCACCAGAGCGGAACGCCAACTGCGGACCGCCCATGCCAACACGCCTTCTCCAGTACGATGTCCGTTCCAGCTATAACCACCCCGCCCAGTGTTCTCTCCCAGCGACCCGCTAGCTAGATGTAGATAACGAATGGAGCCCCGACGCGCGTCTTTCATCAGGGTCCGCAGCACTTGATTGGCTGGCAACATGACCGGTTGTAGTTTGGCAGTGCGCTTCTCTTGTGCCGGCAACGCGTTCAACGTCACCTCGGGTGGTCCTGGATCATCAAACTGGCGCTCCGGTTGGACGCGTCAAATACAAGCTATTGCTTGACAGACGGGGAAGCCCTTGTAGTTTGAGTTGAGGCGGACCAACGGCAAGCCGCCAGGCCCGGGCCACAGAAAATGTACACCGCACCTTTGGGCCGAGCCTGGTGGCTTGCCGTTGGGCCTCGCCTCGAACGAAGGGTTAGAGGCGTCAGTGGCGTGGGCTGGGACTTCAAGGTTGCTTCTTCTCACTCTTCACAGTGCGGCATTTAGATCGACGCGTAGGCCGGCGGTCTTGAGTTCCTTCGCCAATTGAAAGCGCCAGTTCCCAGGCCGATCGATGGGGATGTACAAGATGCCGCTGAAATCGCTGGGTATTTCGACGCCTTCCTCGTAGAGGACGGCGACCCGACTTCGTCCGAGCTTGGCAGAGAAGAATCCCAGTTCGAAGACTACGTTTTGCCTTGCGCGAGGGACTCTAGCTCCCGTGTCGCTCGCTCCTTTGACGGAGCCCTCATCGTCCGCGGTCAGTAGTACGACTGCATATTCGACTTGAGAATGCGACTCGAACTTCTCAATTGTGGTCCGACCTTCATTTGGTAGTTCGTGCAGTACGATCGCCGCAAGGCCGAGCTTCTCGACAAACCGAGCCACCGACTCCTTAACTGCATGGTTGTGGCCGTGAACTATGAATACCCGCTCGGTTGGGCGGTTCGGATCCGCTGGCGAATGTACCGAGGATGCGCTACCCGTAAGGCGACTTACAACCTGATTTAGCAGTTCCAACGCCTCTGACGGCGGGAGCCTTCCGGCAAGGTCTGCGAGGCCCGAAGCGTTCATGACTTGCTTGGGTTCTGACTGCTTTGTGCCGATGGGCGCCTTTTGTATCTGGTCCAGTTCGGCGCTGAGGCCAGGCCACCAAAGCTGGAAGGCACGGTCAAGAACTTTCTCATCGAGGGCTTGATTGCCTAATGCGCGGTTCAGCATCCACACAAGGTCATGTGTTCCGTCACGGGTGGAAGTGGCAGCCTGGAACTGAACGAGCGGACCTGAGAGCTCAGATGGCTTAAAACCAATGAGATATGGACAGACGAACGCCGATTCGACTGCCTTCGACAGCGCGCCCGCCTCGTACAGCAGCCACGGCGCAGCAAGATTTTCGGGTGTCAGGCAAATGATGCCGACGCGCGACTCTTGGAGTTGCAGATCTAGCTCATTCGCCCATCGTGCTCCGACTTGTACGTCAGACGACGAAAGCCAAGGCGAGACTGCCTGGAGAACGTTCGGAAGCCAGTCGCGAAGCGCAGTGGCGACGCGCTGGCTTCTTGTTCCGGACCAGCTTAGGAAGACTTTCATGGGCAGGCCTTACGAGGGGAGGTTGATTCTGACGCCTTACGTTTGAGCTAAGCGGCAGACAGCGGCGTGGTGCCCTGGCAGCGAGGTGCAACATGTACCTCAGCGCCTCGCGGCCAGGGCGCCATGCCGTTGGCCGTCCGCTCGAGCGAAGGGTTAGGCGTCGCGGTTTGCCAGACCAAGTGCAGCACCTTCTTCAGAAAGGTTGGGAGAGTAGCCACACTTTCCTGACCTCAACCGGCAAGAAGGGGTACAGAAATGGGGTACAGCCAACTCTCCCAGGACGAACGATACGTCATTGCGAGCATGGTGCGCCAGAGGTGCAGCCTGAGGCAGATCGGTTTGGCGCTGGATCGGTCGGTAGCCACGGTGAGCCGAGAGCTCAACAGGAACCGCTGCAAGTACGACGGGTGGTATCGCGCGGAGAAAGCGCACGAGCGAGCGCTGAGCCGACGCTGGCGCAGCCGCAAGAAGAGCCAATATAGCCCGGAGGAGTGGGCTGAGGTGGTGCAGCAGTTGCAACGCAAATGGAGCCCTGGGCAGATCGACGGGCGGCGCAAGCTGCGGGGGCAGCGCATGATGAGCAAGGAGACGATCTACCGGTACATCCGTAAGCTCCCCCGCTGAGGGGACAGTTTGAAAATGGAGACTTCCGCATCTTCGAGGAAGAGCGATGAGGAAGTCCAGGTTCACGGAAGCGCAGATCTTGGCGGTCTTGCGCGAAGGCGAGGCAG
>NZ_JARGNB010000030.1 GCF_030167915.1 Aquabacterium humicola
GTTCCCTGTAGGTGAGTTGGTGATACTCCATGCTGCAACCCTTCCTGCCCGAAGAGAAGCGGCTAGTCTCCAACTCACCGCCCCCCTTCGCAAAGGTGTTGCACTTCGCCTGGCAATCCGCCCCTCAGATTCGCCTTCGGAGCCGTCAACTCCGCGCCGCTGGCGAGGCACCTTGTGATTCTGCGAACGTCTGCGGTCTATGGAGACCAGCGTCGCGTCGCCTATGATGCGAGTCGTCCGAAGGAGGTCTGTGATGAAGAAGCAAGTTGCCCGCCTGTCGCCTCATCAGAATGGCAAGGTCTTTGCCATCCTCATGACTGTCGGATCACTGGTCTTCGTACTTCCCTTCATGCTGTTTGGCATCGCAGCCGCACCGAAGGGCTCGGGTCCGCCATTCCTCATGGTGGTGATCTTCCCCATCTTCTATCTCGTGTTTGGCTATCTCTCAGTTGCCGTTGGCTGCTGGCTGTACAACACGCTCTTCAAGTACATAGGTGGCATCGAGTACGAGTCGCGGGAAACCTGAGGCCTAACCCTTCGGTCAACGCGACCCGTACCAGCAGGCCCCTTGGGGCGCGAGGCACCCAGGCCTATCGTGTGCCTCGCGCCCCAAGCGTCCTGCCGGCACGGGCGCGTTACCTCAAACGTTAGGCGTCACATGCAGCGTCCCCGGCCAATCCCCACCGACGCAAATCCTGAAATGCAAGATCTTGCATTCGGTCGCAAGGCCTCGATCATCCTCCTTGGACTGAACGCCCTGCTCATTGCCTCTTGTCTCCTCGGACCGACCATCTCAGTGTGGGTGAGAACAGGAACAATCTGGATCATGTTCCTGGAAGGTCTCTTCTTCGCGGTGATCCTCCTCCCTGTACTCGCATACCGATTGATTCGCAGGAAGGAACACCTCAAGCTCGCCGCTTCAAGAGCGCTGCAGTCGTTCTTGGACGCTCTGAGCCTTGCCCCTTCGTGACCATCGTCAGGACCTCAGCAACACGCCCTGCAGGAGTGATCCTTCCACGTCTGCCGCTCGGCCCAGGGAGTGACGCCTAACCCTTCGGTCAACGCGACCCGTACCAGCAGGCCACTCGGGGCGCGAGGCACCCACGTCTATCATGTGCCTCGCGCCCCAAGCCCCCTGCTGCCGCGGGCGCGTTACCTCAAACGTTAGGCGTCACACCAGGCCTCCAGGTGCGTGCATGTGCCCCGCCTTGCTACTGCCGAGCGCGAGGACCGTACAGTTGGTTCGTCACCACGATTCATGAGGTTCACGTGTCCGGAGGCAACTGGAAGGAAATGTTCGACGCCGCTGTCGCGGGTGACCTTGAGCTTGTCCAATATCACGTCAAGGCCGGCGTAGATATCAACTACGCACACCCGGAGTTCCTGTCTACCCCGCTGGTCGCGGCCATCCTTGCCAAGCAAGAAGAGGTTGCGCGCTACCTGCTTCAGTCCGGTGCGAACCCGAACCTGCCTTCTGAGTTCGACAGCGCCACACCAATCCAGGCTGCACGCCAAGTAGGTCTTGCTACGCTTGAGGAAGAACTGGTCAAGTTGGGTGTCTCACCTCTGCCGCACCAACCGATCAAGAAGAACTGGCTCACTAGGTTGTTCTCACGCGGTGACGCCTAACCCTTCGGTCAACGCGACCCGTACCAGCAGGCGTCTTGGGGCGCGAGGCCGTCCCGCCTATCATCGGCCTCGCGCCCCAAGCCTCCTGCTGGCACGGGCGCGTTACCTCAAACGTTAGGCCTCAGATGCCAGCACCCCACGCCAACTGGCTCCTGTACTCACCCGGAACGCTGGAGCAGGGCGATCCCCCGCCGCTCACCGCGTGGATGCAAGCCATCGCGGCAGGTCCGAAGGCAACCGTAGGTGAACTTGAAGACTGCCCCGTCTTAACTGACGCAGTTCCGAACGGCTGGCAGTGCGTCGTCATACCTGAGTACATGTCCGCGCACTGTGCAGTAGCTGCAGTGCAAACACCTGATGGCCGGCACGCAATGCTCTTCTTCCAGAAGGCGGGCTCAGCGCTTCATGAGCAGCAAAGACCGGCTGCGCCGAATCTCATCGGTTGGTTTCATATTCGCCTCGTCGAGCCCATCGTCGATCGCGCCTCGCTCTTGGTCAACCTGCAGCACAGCGTCGATCTCCTGGCGGCCGCCGGACAGGTTCCTTCCCGTCGTCCGTCGCAGGCCGGCTGAGGCCTAACCCTTCGGTCAACGCGACGCCCACCAGCTACGCGCCGGGGCCGCGAGGCCGTTCAGCCTATCATCGGCCTCGCGGCCCCGGCGCTCCGCTGGCGGTCGCGCGTTACCTCAAACGTTAGGCATCAGGTGGAGCGGCCGTGCTACTGCAACGCAAGTTCAGCGGCGCTTCGCGCCGAGCACCTGAACAGCCACGAGTTGTCCGAGAGTCATCCTATCTCTGGAGCCTGAACTTCGTCCCAACAGTCAGTTCGTCGGGCGCTGCGCATCGGAAGACATTGCCAGTGGCTATCAACCCGTGGCGCAGCGCAGAGGGCAAGGCCCAGCACCCGCCACGTCTGCAGCGCTTGCCACCGTCGGATTCAGTCAGTTCGTCGGGCGCTGCGCGTCGGAAGTCACTGCCCGTGGCTACCACCCCGTGGCGCAGCGCAGAGCGCAAGGCCCAGGTGTCTCGTGGCATGGAGCACCTGCGTTTGCTGTCAACCAGGCCGCTGCCTAACCCTTCGGTCAACGCGACCCGCACCGGCAGGCGTCTTGGGGCGCGAGGCCGCCCAGCACTATCATCGCCCTCGCGCCCCAAGCCTCCTGCCGCTGCGGGCGCGTTACCTCAAACGTTAGGCCTCACACGTGAAGCACCGCGCACCAATCGTTCTCGCGCCGTATTCGACCGCTTGGCGCCTATCGTTCATCGCCGAGCGCTCGCGCTTGTTGGACGCTTTGCCGAGTGACTTTGTCGTCGAACACGTAGGCAGTACCGCGATCCCGGGTATGCCTTCAAAGCCAATGATCGACCTGATGCTCGGGGCGCCCTCCCTCGAAGAGGCGCAAGCGGTGATACCCACTCTCGCCGACCTTGGCTACCAGTACATGCCGGAGCACGAACAAGAAATCCCGGACCGGAGGTTCTTCGCATTCCCCAGCACTCGCCCTCGACAGTTCCATCTTCACGCTGTCAAGCGGAACGGAGCCTTCTGGCACAAGCACATCCTCTTTCGCGATAGATTGGCCGCCCAGCGAGAGCTCGCACAAGAGTACGCGGACCTCAAGCGCTCCTTGGCTGCCAGATTCCACGACGATCGCGCCGCCTACACCGAGACCAAGACACCGTTCATCCTGCAGGTCCTGCAGCGAGAGTGAGGCCTAACCCTTCGGTCAACGCGACGCCCACCAGCTGCGCGCCAGGGCCGCGAGGCCGCCCAGCACTATCATCGGCCTCGCGGCCCTGGCGCTCCGCTGGCGGTCGCGCGTTACCTCAAACGTTAGGCCTCGCATCCGCCCCGCCATGTCACCCCTCATCCGACGCATCGACACTCCCGCACTGAGCTTCAAAGACAAGTACGCATGCTTCGCGTGTCGCAAGTCTTTCAAGCTACGTGGAACGGAGAGCATCCAGCATCGGGTTTGGAGCAAACAGTCGCCATACGGCGCATTTCAGAGCTCTGCACGAAGAGAAACTACGTGTCCGCACTGCGGAAGTCGCCTGCATCCAATGGGTCACGACTTCAAGGCGCCACGCCAGAGCGATCGCCGATAGTGGAAGAAGGTGGAACTGCTCGTCAGCGCAGGTCTCGGCTTCTACCCAGGCTGGCGTGGTCCCGGGTTCCGTCCTCGAACCGTCGCGGACGTAAAGAGCTTCCTTGCGGGCTTCTAGCCTCGACGTTCACCGCCGGAGGGTCCGCTTCATCGAGCGAGGCCTAACCCTTCGGTCAACGCGACCCGCGCCAGCAGGCGTCTTGGGGCGCGAGGCCGCCCAGCCTATCATCGGCCCCGCGCCCCAAGCCACCTGCTGCCGCGGGCGCGTTACCTCAAACGTTAGGCATCAGGTGGAGCGGCCGTGCTACTTCAACGCAAGTTCAGCGGCGCATTAGCGCCGAGCACCTGAACAGCCACAAGTCGTCCGAGCGTCATTGCATGAATGGAGCCTGAACAAGGAGTTCTCGTCGGCTTCCGAGCGCAGGGCTCCTGCGTTCTTCACCCTACCTTGCAGTCAGTTCGTCGGGCGCTGCGCATCGGAAGACACTGCCAGTGGCTACCACCTCGCGGCGCAGCGCAGAGGGCACGGCCCAGACCGGCCACGTCTGCACCGCTTGCCACCGTCAGTTTCAGTCAGTTCGTCGGGCGCTGCGTGTCGGAAGACACTGCCAGTGGCTACCACCCCGTGGCGCAGCGCAGAGCGCAAGGCCCAGGTGTCTCGCAGCATGGAGCACCTGCCTTTGCCGTCAACCAGGCCGCTGCCTAACCCTTCGGTCAACGCGACCCGTACCAGCAGGCCTCTTGGGGCGCGAGGCCGCCCCGCATATCATCGGCCTCGCGCCCCAAGCGTCCTGCCGGCACAGGCGCGTTACCTCAAACGTTAGGCCTCACATGCTCACCGTCGCCGAGGTCAACCGCCGCTCACCTCGCTGTGTTCAGTGCGGTTGCCTGTTCAACCTGATCGATGTCCATGCTTTGGACCAGCCGCAACTCCGCGTACTCCACGGGCAGAATCAGTTTCCCCTCTTCGCGAAGGCCTTGCTCGAGCTCACCAATTGCACAGTCGGCGAGGCAAAGGCGACATACCTCCACTTGGCCCCTACCAGTGGGGCGTGCCATCGGTGTGGCTCCGTCCTGCCACCTGGAGCAGTAGTCGATTGCCCGAAGTGCAAGTCGGTGAATCTCGTTTGGTCGAGCCCGCCTCGGGAAGTTCAAGACCAGCCGTCGTAGGGCATGTCAGGTACCGCCGCCCCTGCAACGCAGTGCAAGAAGAGTGAGGCCTAACCCTTCGGCCAACGCGACCCGTACCAGCGGCCGTCTTGGGGCGCGAGGCACCCAGGTCTATCATCTGCCTCGCGCCCCAAGCCGCCCGCCGGCACGGGCGCGTTACCTCAAACGTTAGGCCGCACAGCCACTACCGCATGCAGTCGCTCGTCCAGCAACTTCAGGCCCTGGAAGTAGAGCTTCACCATCCCGGGGTGCGATGCTCACGCGAACGGCTGGAACAGCTTCTTCATCCGGACTTCGTGGAAGTCGGTCGGTCGGGCGCCAGCTACACCCGGGAAACCATCGTTTCGTACTTGACCACCAGCGAATCGAGTCCCACGGTCGAGTCGAGCAACTTCGAAGCAACGTTGTTGGCTCCTGGCGCTGCCCTTCTCACCTATCGCTCTGCACACCGTAGCTCATCTGGCTTCCTGTCTCTGCACGCTCTTCGCTCGTCGCTCTGGCTCAACGTAGAGGGCCGCTGGCAACTGCGCTATCACCAGGGTACCCCTGCGGCGACAACGTGGTAAATCGCCTCGTCCGGGTCATGCGTCCATAGCCGCAGTCCACGCCAAAGAGTGCGGCCTAACCCTTCGGTCAACGCGACCCGTACCAGCAGGCCTCTTGGGGCGCGAGGCCGTGCAGCCTATCATCGGCCTCGCGCCCCAAGCGTCCTGCCGGCACGGGCGCGTTACCTCAAACGTTAGGCCTCACGAATTGCCAAACTAAGCGCAACACCACCGAGCATACGCCTCGTTAGGCGTGTCGAATCCGAGAACCTTTCTCGGCCTGTCGTTGA
>NZ_JARGNB010000031.1 GCF_030167915.1 Aquabacterium humicola
TAGCGTTCCCCGTAGGTGAGTTGGTGATACTCCATGCTGCAACCCTTCCTGCCCGAAGAGAAGCGGCTAGTCTCCAACTCACCGCCCCCCTTCGCAAAGTTGTTGCACTTCGCCTGGTAATCCGCCCGTCATGACGCGCTTCAAGCACCACAAGTACTTCCCCAAAGAGGGTGACGCACAGTCGTATCTCTTCCCTCACGTCTGTCTCGCCTGTCGGAAGTCATTCAGGAAGCCAATGAGTGCTGCCCCGAGGACTTGCCCACAGTGTTCTGGAAATCTCACTCGATTGTCCCGGAAGTTTAAGGCGCCGAAGACTCGGGACCTGATCCAATGGGCCAAGGTGCGCTTCCTCGTTGAGCATGGATTCTTCTTCTACTCGGTGTATGAGCGTTCCGGCTCAGGCGAAGTAAGGGTCCCATACCCGAAGACCCTTGCCGAAGCCAAGGAGTTCATCAAGGGGAAGAAGAGGCAAGCCTGTGCGGAGAGCGCCATTCCACCGGGCCTCACGTACTCGGTACGAGACCTTCCGATCTTGGGTCGGCACCACGCAAAGAGTGACGCCTAACCCTTCGGTCAACGCGACCCGTACCAGCAGGCGCCTTGGGGCGCGAGGCCGCCCAGCACTATCATCGGCCTTGCGCCCCAAGCCTCCTGCCGCTGCGGGCGCGTTACCTCAAACGTTAGGCCTCATGTCCGCCGATCCCGAACATCTCGCTGCTCTCCGCATCGTCGAGAAGATTCGTGCGGAATTCCCAGCAGAAGCAGCGGAAATTGATGAGGCGCTTGCGAGGGATGGTTACGTGAATGCCTATCACACATGGGTCGAGCGCTTCTCTCAGTTCACGACAGACGCCATCAAGCGCGGCGATCTCACAAAGGCAACCGCCCACCTCAACTTGCTATCACGGCTCCTTGCTCAGGGCGATGAGTTCACCCTCCGCTGCATTGACGTCGCATACGTCGAGTCCTTGATGTGGGACGTCAAAGACGAGAAGATCAAGAAGAGTGGCTGGAAGCGGGTTCCCGCGAACCTGCGAGCGCTCTACGTCGCCATGTGGGGCAAAAGGCCGTTCATGAAAAGGGTGTGAAATGAGGCCTAACCCTTCGGTCAACGCGACGCCCTCCAGCTGCGCGCCAGGGCCGCGAGGCCGCCCAGCACTATCATCGGCCTCGCGGCCCTGGCGCTCCGCTGGCGGTCGCGCGTTACCTCAAACGTTAGGCCTCAGGGCACATCGCAGCGCGACTATTCATCGTCTATGCCCCTCTCCCTCCAGCAACTGGAACAGATCATCCGTGCCGAGTGGTGCGCAGAGACCGCATGGAGTCCACCAGCGTGGAACAGGTCCGCTCCGGCCGCAGGACAGTGCTATTCCACGGCTTTCGTAATCAAATCGTTGCTCGGTGGCGAGATCGTGCATGCAGAAGTACTTCCAAACACCCAACCGAAACAACGTCACGCGTGGAACCGGCTGGACAGCGGAACGGAGATCGACCTGACAAGCGAGCAGTTCCCTATCGGCCAGCAGTTTCTTCCCTGCGAGCTACCTGAAGAGCTGGTTTGGTCTGTCGCAGGTAAGCAAGCTAGCCTTCTCCTCGAGCGTGTGCTTGCAAGGCTCCCAACGGCGCGGGTGCGAACTGAGGCCTAACCCTTCGGTCAACGCGACCCGCACCAGCAGGCGTCTTGGGGCGCGAGACACCCAGGTCTATCATGTGTCTCGCGCCCCAAGCCTCCTGCTGGCACGGGCGCGTTACCTCAAACGTTAGGCGTCGAAGAGTGACTAGGCCGCATACGAAATCGCGCCGCGCCGTCCGGCGCAAAGTCCTGTCTTTGCTGTCCGTAGCCGCAGCGGCAACTCAGTTCACCGGCATTGCCCTAGCTCAACCGATCTCAGTCGCCATGAAAGACACACGCTACGTCGTTTTCCATCGCCCGGGCCCCGCCTGGCAGCAAGGCAAAAGCATGTTTGAGCAGCCCGGCGTCATGCAGCATGTCCAACACTATCGCCAGTGGCTGATCTCGGGCAAGCTCGAACTCGGTGGCCCCCACCTCGATGCTGCGGGCGGTGGCATGATGATTCCGGTGGCCGGTATCTCGGAGGAGGAAGTCCAGCGCTTCGCCCTGGAGGATCCGGCCGTCAAGGACGGCACGCTCCTCGTCGAAGTCCGCCCCTGGCTTATCGGCATGTCAAAGTGAGCGGCGACGACGCCTAACCCTTCGGTCAACGCGACCCGTACCGGCAGGCCTCTTGGGGCGCGAGGCCGTGCAGCCTATCATCGGCCTCGCGCCCCAAGCGTCCTGCCGGCACGGGCGCGTTACCTCAAACGTTAGGCCGCATACAAGCCACCATGCCACTCCTCAAACCTTTCGTCGCTTACGCAACGCTGATCTTTGCAAGCGCTTCCGGAGCGGCCTATGGTGGTACCTCAGCGGACCTATTCCTCCGCATGCAGACTGAGCCGCCGGCGAAGCTGATCCAGTACTGTAAAGATGCGGCACCAGAGACTCAGGAAGCACTTGCGGCCGAATACGAGGTCTTCAAAGTCAAGTTCGCAGAAGCTGCCGCTCCCCTCGTTACGAAGCTACCTGCGGATGTACCTCAAGAGGTCGCTGCGAACGTTGATCGAATGATTGTCGAGCTTGGAGAGCGACAACTACAGGCGGTCAAGCAGCTTGAACCGCACGGATACTGCAGTTGGCTATTGAAGTCGCTGCGCTCCACAACCACCGAACGGCTAGCTTCAACCATGCAATCTGCAATCGATCGCTACACCGAGATGGCGCGAGCCAAAGCCGCTCTCCCTGCCCAACGCTAAGAATGCGGCCTAACCCTTCGGTCAACGCGACCCGTACCAGCAGGCGCCTTGGGGCGCGAGGCCGCTCAGGTCTATCATCGGCCTCGCGCCCCAAGCCTCCTGCTGGCACGGGCGCGTTACCTCAAACGTTAGGCGTCGAAGAGTGACTAGGCCGCATACGAAATCGCGCCGCGCCGTCCGGCGCAGAGTCCTGTCTCTGCTGTCCGTAGCCGCAGCGGCAACTCAGTTCACCGGCAAAGCCCTCGCTCAACCGATCTCAGCCACCATGAAAGACACACGCTACGTCGTTTTCCATCGCCCGGGCCCCGCCTGGCAGCAAGGCAAAAGCATGTTTGAGCAGCCCGGCGTCATGCAGCATGTCCAACACTATCGCCAGTGGCTGATCTCGGGCAAGCTCGAACTCGGTGGCCCCCACCTCGATGCTGCGGGCGGTGGCATGATGATTCCGGTGGCCGGTATCTCGGAGGAGGAAGTCCAGCGCTTCGCCCTGGAGGATCCGGCCGTCAAGGACGGCACGCTCCTCGTCGAAGTCCGCCCCTGGCTTATCGGCATGTCAAAGTGAGCGGCGACGACGCCTAACCCTTCGGTCAACGCGACCCGTACCAGCAGGCGCCTTGGGGCGCGAGGCCGCCCAGCACTATCATCGGCCTCGCGCCCCAAGCCTCCTGCCGGCACGGGCGCGTTACCTCAAACGTTAGGCCGCACAGATGCAGAATCACGACCCCCTCGCGGGCCTTTCCATCGCCGACGTTGTCGAAGCGCTTGTAGGCAAGATGTATGAGCCGCCGCTGGCAGGCCTGCGCGAGAAGGTGAACGCTCTGCCTGACCCGCTGAAAGTGCTCATCTTGGTCAGCGACTTCGACACTGAAGTCCTGATGAATGGCATAACCGGGTTTCTGGAAAACCTGACGGGTAAAAACCTACTTGCTACTATCGAAGCCTTCGAAGTGATCGGTGCGACGTCGACGGCGGCAACGCTGCGCGATATCGAGGCCACCATGCGCCACTACGGTGTCACTCACAAGATGCTGCGGCAGCCGATGGCCTCGGTCGAAGAGTTCTCGATAGTCTCGTCGTCCACACTCTACGACCAGAAGATTGTCGACATGCTCCAAGCCATCACCAAGCGCGCCTCCGATCTGTATCTCTATCAGACACCCCCGTCTGAAGCAATCTTCGAACTGCTCTGCCAGTACCTGGAGCCGCGCCGCGCAGAGCTTCTGCAGGCAGCGAGTGCGGCCTAACCCTTCGGTCAACGCGACCCGTACCAGCAGGCGCCTTGGGGCGCGAGGCCGCCCGGCCTATCATCGGCCTCGCGCCCCAAGTCTCCTGCCGGCACGGGCGCGTTACCTCAAACGTTAGCCGTCACGACGCCGCGCCAATGACACAGTCCACCGAAATTTTCGGAGCAAGAGTACTGCGATTCGTCCAATGGCCAGCCTGGTCCGTCATTTGCGCGGGCTTGATCTACATCGTGTTCAACTATGTCACGACCGAGCGTCCTAGCAAGGAGGCGTTGGCCCTGCGCGAGGACCTTCAGTCTGTCCTTTCAACAACCGAATCTACACTGTCCGTTGATGACTGTCGGACGTCCGGAAGAGGTCGGGTTATGTATACCTGCAACGCGCCTTGTGCTGCCCTGGGCGGCTTAGAGCAGGCCCTGCTCAAACAACGCTGGCAACTGGTAGGTCGCGAGAGCGAGCGCAACATGGTAGGCAAGGGCACGGAGATAACTCGCTTTGTGCGTGCACGAACTTCCCTGGCCGTCTACTTCAGGGGTGTTGACTCCACTTGCCAAGTTCAGGCTACTTGGAAGTGACGGCTAACCCTTCGGTCAACGCGACCCGCACCAGCAGGCGCCTTGGGGCGCGAGGCCGCCCAGCCTATCATCGGCCTTGCGCCCCAAGCCACCTGCTGCTGCGGGCGCGTTACCTCAAACGTTAGGCCTCACACGCCACCCGCACGGCATGCGCAGAAGGGCAATCCCACGAGGGGTAGGGGCACCAGACTTTCCCCTACACAATCCGGTGGATCACTGGCCTTCCGGCCGTCATCCGTCCCACATGCTGAAAATTCGCCGTGGTATGCCCGCAACTCGAGCGTCATCCGTGACGTACAAAGCACGTTAGGCCCGGGGTCAGCAAGACCCGCGCAACTCGTTGCGCAGCAAGAAGGCCCCGGTCCTGCGCCGCCGATAGCGCAGGGCAGCAGCTGAACAGCCGAATACGCGAGCAGCGTGTCTCGCAAGGCCCTGGCAAGACTCAGATGCAGGTCCGGTCGTACGCGTGGTCGGTGCGCGTCTTGCGCGGCTCCAAGACAAGGGCGTCCAGCGCAAGCTCGATGCTCCGAGCGCAAGCCACGCTGCCCACCAAGTTCTGCGGCGGTACGCTCGCCATCACCGGCGGCAGTCCGGGGGCATACGTCACCGGTCTGTGGCAACCCCGTCGCTGCGCGCTGCGCTGTTGAATCCCCGCGGTGTCCACGGCCCGCACGTGCTCCCGGGCCTAACCCTTCGGTCAACGGCGACGTCCACCAGCTACGCGCCAGGGCCGCGAGGCCGCCCGGCATATCATCGGCCTCGCGGCCCTGGCGCTCCGCTGGCGGCCGCGCGTTACCTCAAACGTTAGGCCTCGCAGGCAAGACGCGCATGTTCTTCGCAGGCCACGCCCCTACGAAGATTAAAGTCGAAGAAGGCACTTCTTCGGCTGGCGGCGAACGCCTTCTACACTGCGA
>NZ_JARGNB010000032.1 GCF_030167915.1 Aquabacterium humicola
CAGGCGCTAAAGCCCGCGCGTTCAAGAAGCGCAAGCTCCTCAGGACCGGTTGGCCGATAGAGCGTGACGGTTTCGACTTCTGTCATGTCGTATGGCTGTGCGACGGAGTGCCCGAGGGGTTGTGAGGGGCGGATTGCCAGGCGAAGTGCAACACCTTTGCGAAGGGGGGCGGTGAGTTGGAGACTAGCCGCTTCTCTTCGGGCAGGAAGGGTTGCAGCATGGAGTATCACCAACTCACCTACAGGGAACGCTATCTGATCGCGAGGCACAAGTCCAGCGGGAAGAGCGTGCGGGCGATCGCCAGGATGCTCAGGAGAAGCCCATCGACGATTAGCCGGGAGCTCAGGCGCAACGCGGACAGCAGTGACGGGCGCTACCGGGTAGACAAGGCCAACAGCTACGCCAGGGCAAGGCGCTGGCGCAGCCGCAAGGGGACGCAGTTCGAAGTGGCGCAGGTGGAGCTGGTCTACGAACTGATGAAGCGCCGGTGGAGCCCGGAGCAGATCAGCCGAAGGCTGCGCAAGGTCGGGCAGTTGAGCATAGGGACGACGACGATCTACCGCTGGGTGCGCCGGGATAGGGCCGCGGGAGGCTCGCTGTGGCAGAGGACGAGGCAGCTGAGCAGGCGCTACCGCAAGGGCTACCGAGTGGCAGATCACCGAGGAAGGATGAGGGGCAAGACACCGATCAGCCAGAGGCCCGCGCGAGTGTCACGGCGGCGGGAGTTTGGGCACTGGGAAGGCGACACGGTGATGGGCAAGGACGGCCGGCACTGCCTGCTGACGCTGGTGGAGAGGATGACGCGCTGGACGAGGATCATCAAGCTGCCGGCCAGGCAGGCCAGCGAGGTGAACAAGGCGCTGAGCAGGCAGATCAGGCTAGGGCTGCTGAAGATGAAGAGCCTGACGCTGGACAACGGGACGGAGTTCCACGGGTTCAAGCAACTGCAGGAGGAGTTCGGAATTCAGATCTACTTTGCACGGCCGTATCACTCGTGGGAGAGGGGGACGAACGAGAACACGAATGGACTGATCCGGCAGTACTTGCCCAAAGGCATGTGCTTCAGAGGAGTGACACAGCGTCAGTGCGACGCGATCGAGCGAGAGCTCAACGACAGGCCGAGAAAGGTTCTCGGATTCGACACGCCTAACGAGGCGTATGCTCGGTGGTGTTGCGCTTAGTTTGGCAATTCGTGACGGCCTAACGTTTGAGGTAACGCGCGGCCGCCAGCGGAGCGCCAGGGCCGCGAGGCAGATGATATGCCTTGGCTGCCTCGCGGCCCTGGCGCGTAGCTGGTGGGCGTCGCGTTGACCGAAGGGTTAGGCCTCGGACGACGTGGCGACCGTGAACACCGCGCGAACTGGGCCCCCCAACCTTGCTGCTGAGCTGGCACGCTGGACGCGCGAGTTGCCAGGGACGACCGATGGTCTTGTTGCCAGAGCCTTGCCGCGAGCTGGCAACCAACTCGTGAAGGTTTGAGCTGGCGCACCGAACGACGAGCAGCGGCGGTCGTCCTCTCGCGCGTGCGTACCGACCCGCCACTGAAGACAGGCCGCTGGAGTTGTACTGCCGCGGCCGAAGCGCTCGGAGGCAACCGACGCAAGTGCTTGTGCTTGCAATCAACTGTTCGCCTCGCGGCTGATGTGATGACGGCCGAAGACGTGTAGTTCTTCTGGTGGCGCCACGAGTCGCGGCGGACTTGCCAACCCGAGGCCTAACGTTTGAGGTAACGCGCCCGCAGCGGCAGGAGGCTTGGGGCGCGAGACACATGATAGACCTGGGTGGCTCGCGCCCCAAGACGCCTGCTGGTGCGGGTCGCGTTGACCGAAGGGTTAGGCCTCATTGAGTTGGGCGTTCTTCTGCTCGAAGAACTGAGCCACGTTGTACATGACGAGCGCGAGGATGCCGATGGCAGCGCTACTAACCATGCCGCGCAGCAAGGAGCTACTCTCTGCTTGAAGTCCCCCGACAAGTCCGGCGAGTTGAAACAAGACGGGGACAACGATTGGTCGCAGAAACTTGTCTTGGATCTCAACCATGCGACCATGCTTTCCGGTAAGGGAGTACAGGATTCCGACTACCAGATAGAACGCAGTTAGCCAGACTATAAGGCTCTTGAAGGGCAGGCCGAGCGCAACCTGGATCATCAATTCCGAACTGCCGAGAGATAGGTAATGACATTTCGGGTCACTTGTGACGATTGCCAGAACGGCAACAAGAGCCCACGAAAGCGTGAACAGTGGCAGATTGCCGAGAATTGGCGTGATGACTTGGTCGCGTATACGCATTTCGGTGAAGGCTGGGATGAGGCCTAACGTTTGAGGTAACGCGCGACCGCCAGCGGAGCGCCAGGGCCGCGAGGCAGATGATATGCCTTGACTGCCTCGCGGCCCTGGCGCGCAGCTGGTGGGCGTCGCGTTGACCGAAGGGTTAGGCGGCACTTTGAGCGGCAGCCTGCGGGACCGCGGGATTGACGGAGCTGAGTGCCGATGACGGCCAGTCGCTGCGAACTGCCAGGGCAGTGCTTCGCTTCGAAGGCGCACGGTCTTGCGCCCTGCGATACGAAGTTGCAGCACCGCGCTTGCGCGGAGCCCGACAGACTGACTGCGCGGCGCAGCACGCTTGCGCGAAGCGCACTCGTGAGCCTGATCAAGGAGCTCCGCCAGAGGGCACAGCCTGTGCACGTGGCTTTGAACTCGTCCCAGTTTGGGCGACCGGCGCAGGCGCGGTCTTGACCTGCGGGGTGCTCGCAAGGCGGACCAGAGGGTCGCACGGGTTCTTGCGCGTGCCGCCTAACGTTTGAGGTAACGCGCGACCGCCAGCGGAGAGCCAGGGCCGCGAGGCCGATGATAGGCCGGACGGCCTCGCGGCCCTGGCGCGTAGCTGGTGGGCGTCGCGTTGACCGAAGGGTTAGGCAGCAGCCTGGGTGACAGCAAAGGCAGGTGCTCCATGCCACGAGCCACCCCGGCCTTGCGCTGAGCGCTGCGCCGCAGGGTGGTAGCCACTGGCAGGGCCTTCCGACGCGCAGCGCCCGACGAACTGACTGGAACCGACGGTGGCAAGCGCTGCGGACATGGCCAGCCTGGGGCCTTGCCCTCTGCGCTGCGCCACGGGGGGGTAGCCACTGGCAGGGCCTCCCGACGCGCAGCGCCCGACGAACTGACTAGAAGGGAGGGCGGGAGGTGCTGGAGGCGTGCGCTCTGGCGCTGACCACAACTCATTGAGCGGAAGCTTTCCGCAAGGCGCTGCGGGTTCGGGCTCTGAGCTAGCATGGCGCTCAGAGAACTCGTGGCTGTTCAGATGCTCGGCGCGACAGCGCCGCTGAAACTACGTTGCAGTAGCACGGCCGCTCCACCTGATGCCTAACGTTTGAGGTAACGCGCGACCGCCAGCGGAGCGCCAGGGCCGCGAGGCCGATGATAGTGCTGGACGGCCTCGCGGCCCTGGCGCGTAGCTGGTGGTCGTCGCGTTGACCGAAGGGTTAGGCCTCGGACGAGGTGGCGACCGTGAACACCGCACGAACTGAGGCAACCTTGATGCTGCGCTGCGTCCGCTGGACGCACGAGATGCCAGAGACGACCGATGATCTTGTTGCCAGACACTTGGAGAGAAGCGATAAGCAAAGTGCTGGCTCTTGAAGTGAGCGGTAGTTCATGCTGCGCCCTGCGATCCGAACTTGCGAGCAGCGGCGACCACCCTTGTCTTGATGTGCCGACCTGCGCCCTGCGGACGGATTTGCTCTTGACCAATGCGGCCGGAGCGTCCTGCAGCAGCGCCTGCAAGTGCCTGTATTCGGCTGTTCCCCCGATGGCCGACGCGATGAAGGCGGAAGGCATGCGGTTCTTCTTGCTGCGCCACGAGTCGTGGCGGACTTCCCGACCCGAGGCCTAACGTTTGAGGTAACGCGCGACCGCCAGCGGAGCGCCAGGGCCGCGAGGCAGATGATATGCCTTGACTGCCTCGCGGCCCTGGCGCGCAGCTGGTGGGCGTCGCGTTGACCGAAGGGTTAGGCGGCACTTTGAGCGGCAGCCTGCGGG
>NZ_JARGNB010000033.1 GCF_030167915.1 Aquabacterium humicola
GAGAGGCGGGCAATGTCTTCCGGTGACGCGCCCTGCGCCGCTCGCCACGACCGTAGAAGCACTCGCTCGGCGGGGGAAGGCTCTTGGGCGTGGGGCATCGTGAAGCCTAACGTTTGAGGTAACGCGCCCGTTCCAGCAGGGGGCTTGGGGCGCGGGGCCGATGATAGGCTGGGCGGCCTCGCGCCCCAAGACGCCTGCTGGTACGGGTCGCGTTGACCGAAGGGTTAGGGCGCATTTGCCTCTGCGCCAACGGGCCTAAGGACTGAGAACAGACCCTGTGCATCGAACTCACTGGCCTCAACCCACCTGCGTGCACCAGCGTTCACCGGGCCAGGAGTGAAGACCGGAACAATGGCTGTGCCGATGGGTGCGAACGTGGCGCGGACCTCGCCCTTGGTGGGTACGGACGTATAAAGAAACCGTCGTTCACCGGCGGCTACTGTGATGAGTGCGGCAGCCGAGTGAACCGAAGCGTTTGGATGAATGGCCAAGAGCTCGTGTCGACCGGGCGCCAAAGCGATAGCGGTGAACGTTTCCTTTGGAAGGGTCGCCGTTTTCACCCCGTTTAGCTGGACGACTATGTCAAAGGACTCATGCGGCACTCGTAGGAGGTAGACGACTGCCTTTCCGGTCTCAGGTGTTATGAGAGGGATCGGATCGGGCAGCTTGAGCGGTCCGCGGTCGATCGCGCAGCCGCACAGCGCCACGATCAGCAGAAGAGCGACTCCTCGAATGTGCATAGGCAGTTGATGCGCCCTAACGTTTGAGGTAACGCGCCCGTGCCGGCAGGAGGCTTGGGGCGCGAGGCCGATGATAGGCTGGCCGGCCTCGCGCCCCAAGACGCCTGCTGGTACGGGTCGCGTTGACCGAAGGGTTAGGCAGCAGCCGGGTTGACGGCAAAGGCAGGTGCTACATGCCACGAGCTACCTCGGACTTGCGCTCTGCGCTGCGCCACGGGGTGGTAGCCACTGGTAGGGCCTTCCGACGCGCAGCGCCGGACGAACTGGCTGAAACCGACGGTGGCAAGCGCTGCGGACCTGGCCGGCCTTGGGCCTTGCCCTCTGCGCTGCGCCACGGGGTGGTAGCCACTAGAAGGGACTTCCGACGCGCAGCGCCCGACGGACTGACTGGAAGGGAGCGGGAGGCGCTGGAGCCGTGAGCTCTGGTGCCGACCACAACTCATTGAGCGGAACCCTTCCGCAAGGCGTTGCAGGTTCCGGCCTGAGTTGGCATGGCGCTCAGAGAACTGGTGGCTGTTCAGATGCTCGGCGCGATAGCGCCGCTGAACATGCGTTGCAGTGGCACGGCCGCTCCACCTGATGCCTAACGTTTGAGGTAACGCGCCCGTGCCGGCAGGAGGCTTGGGGCGCGAGACACATGATAGACCTGGGTGTCTCGCGCCCCAAGACGCCTGCTGGTACGGGTCGCGTTGACCGAAGGGTTAGGCCGCACTCTGTGCCCGGGACCGATGGGTGATGGCCTGCCACGGACGGGCGAACGGAGCCAGCCAGCCTATTCTTCGAGCAGTACGAACAACGTCCAGCCTTGAGGCACATGACCGCCTGGCCTTTCGGCAAAGATGAGACTTCCGCCTATTCGATCCGGGTTGTCGACACGACCCTTGTAGTTGACAAACTCAAAGGCGACCTTGCCTTGCACTTCGTACTGTTCCCCCGTTGGTGATTCGAAGGTGCACTGCAGGATTGCGCCAGGTTTGAGGCGATGTGATGCTGCTAGTCCAATCACATCCGGGACGTGCAACTTTCCCTTGATGGGGAAGACATACTCGACATGGTGCTTGATGAGCATTGAAACTCAGGCGCGGAGGAAGTGGCTGACGATGCGGGATGGGTGTTTGTGCGGCCTAACGTTTGAGGTAACGCGCCCGCAGCGGCAGGGGGCTTGGGGCGCGAGGCCGATGATAGTGCCGGACGGCCTCGCGCCCCAAGGCGCCTGCTGGTGCGGGTCGCGTTGACCGAAGGGTTAGGCCTCGGAGCTGGTGCAGTACGTGAACACCGCGAAGACTGATGGCCCCGGGGCTTGAAGCTTTGAAGGTCGCTGATGTGCATGCTGCCAGGGACGACCGATGATCTTGTTGCCAGAGACCTCGACAAGCCTTGAGTGGCTCGTGACGTCGGGTGCCTTGCGCTCCAACCCGCGAGCGGTGGCGACCGCCAATGTCTTGACGTGCCGGCCTACGCTTTGCGGACGAGCTTTGTCTTGCCCGACGTTGTCCGAGCGCTCCGGTGCGGCGCCTGCACGTGCCCAGAATGGTATTCGGCTGTTCATCTGGCGACCGACGTGATGGAGGCCGAAGTGAGCGGCTGTTCTGACAGCGCCACGAGTCGTGGTGTACGTGCTGACCCGAGGCCTAACGTTTGAGGTAACGCGCGGCCGCCAGCGGAGCGCCAGGGCCGCGAGGCAGATGATATGCCTTGACTGCCTCGCGGCCCTGGCGCGCAGCTGGTGGGCGTCGCGTTGACCGAAGGGTTAGGCGGCACTTTGAGCGGCAGCCTGCGGGACCGCGGGCTTGACGGGGCTGAGTGCCGATGATGACCAGCCGCTGCGGATTGCCAGAGCAGTGGGTCCCTCCGAAGGCGCACGGTCTTGCGCCCTGCGATACGAACTTGCAGCACCGCGCTTGCGCGGTGCCCGACAAACTGACTGCGCGGCGCAGCACGCTTGCGCGAAGCGCACTCGTGAGCCCGATCAAGGAGCTCCGCCAGAGGGCAAAGCCTGTGCACATGGCTTTGAACTCGTCCCAGTTTGGGCGACCGTTGCAGATGCGGTCTTGAACTGCGGGGTGCTCGCAAGGCGGACCGGAGGCTCGCACGGGTTCTTGCGCGTGCCGCCTAACGTTTGAGGTAACGCGCCCGTGCCAGCAGGTGGCTTGGGGCGCGAGGCCGATGATAGTGCTGGGCGGCCTCGCGCCCCAAGACGCCTGCTGGTGCGGGTCGCGTTGACCGAAGGGTTAGGCGTCACTTGACTTCGAGAATGACGCGTTCGCCTCCCGCGCTTGTGCTCCGGCGTATGCGAAAGACAGCAGCTGTCTTGGAGATGCCGTCTGGTGGCAAGTCGAAGTCGAACTCTCCGTTTGCCAGAGCATGGAGTTCTGTATGGGTGAGGTTGCCGTTGAGACCGAAGAACAAGGCAACGTGGGTGGAAGGAACGGCTTCATACCTAACAACTCGGCCACAGTTGTTCCGGCTTGCTCGGATGAACGCGCAGATTGTGGCCCTCGGTGTTCCCGGCTTGAAGAAGTAGAAGTACTCCCAGCCGAAGGTTGTGAGCTTGGAGAAGTCGACTTCCTTCGCCCCGGGCTCGCGGACGGCCTGGCCGATCCTTTGGCTGATCATCCCGGTGTCGTTGCCAAGTTCGCTGTAAGCGATCGAGCAACCACGTCCTTGATTCCCGCGAAGGCAACTGAGAGCCTACGAACCCATGTACCTTACGTGGGATCGTTATGTCAGAGGCTTTCGATACTGAGGACCTGGCCAAGCGACTGGT
>NZ_JARGNB010000034.1 GCF_030167915.1 Aquabacterium humicola
AAGCGCCTGAACAACTACTTTGATCGTTCAGTCTTTCTTGCGCTCCTGAACCACCTCCAAGAACATGTCTGCCAAGCCGCGAATGACGCCTAACCCTTCGGTCAACGCGACCCGTACCAGCAGGCGTCTTGGGGCGCGAGACACCCAGGTCTATCTTGTGTCTCGCGCCCCAAGCCTCCTGCTGGCACGGGCGCGTTACCTCAAACGTTAGGCGTCACAACCCCTCGGGCACTCCGTCGCACAGCCATACGACATGACAGAAGTCGAAACCGTCACGCTCTATCGGCCAACCGGTCCTGAGGAGCTTGCGCTTCTTGAACGCGCGGGCTTTAGCGCCTGGCCACCTCGGTTGCCGGATCAACCCATCTTCTATCCGGTAACTAACGAGGAGTACGCGGTCCAGATTGCACGAGATTGGAACGTCCCAGCCAGCGGGTACGGCTGCGTCACCCGCTTCCGCGTTCGTTCGGAATTCATGGCCCAGTTTCCGCTACAGCAAGTCGGCGCAGGCATGCATACAGAGTGGTGGGTGCCAGCCGAGCGCCTGAGCGAGCTCAACACCAACATCGTCGGCACCATCGAAGTCATCCGCGAGTTCGGTAGCCGTCCTGCGCCCGGCGCGGCGAGTGGCGCCGCGCGTGACGCCTAACCCTTCGGTCAACGCGACCCGCACCAGCAGGCGTCTTGGGGCGCGAGGCCGCCCAGCCTATCATCGGCCTCGCGCCCCAAGCCTCCTGCTGCCGCGGGCGCGTTACCTCAAACGTTAGGCGGCATGCAACAGCCCCAGCGCGAACGTCTGGTCCGCCTTGGATGCACCGAGCATGAGATCCAAAGACTCGGCCTTGCGAACACCGAGCATGAAGACAAGGACCACGTCTGCCGCGGCCGACCAAACTGCGAAGAGGTGGAAAGCCATACGCACAGGCTGTTCCCTCTGGCGGAATCAGCAAGGTCAGGCTAACAAGTGCGCTTCGCGCAGGCGTGCTGCGCCGCGCAGTCAGTTCGGTGGGCACCGCGCAAGCGCGGCGCAGGGTTCGCAGCGCATGGGAGGCAACCCGGCTGTTCGCAAGAAGAGAACCCGACACAAGCTCCTTGCGAGCAACCGCGGGCAATCAGTTATCAAACCCGCGGTCTCGTGGTCCGCCGCTAACAATGCCGCCTAACCCTTCGGTCAATGCGACCCGCACCAGCAGGCCGCTTGGGGCGCGAGGCGCCTTCGCTTATCCTGCGCCTCGCGCCCCAAGCCCCCTGCCGCTGCGGGCGCGTTACCTCAAACGTTAGGCCTCACTCCGATGACCCGCCTTGCTAGGAATGTCTCCATTTCGCTGATAGCGCTGCCCTCGATCCCTATGGCACAAGGCCAGGGCGCATGGGGCGGAGGCACTGGTCTAATCGAGGGCATCGCCATTCTCTTGATCGTTATCATTGCAGTTCCTGTCGTCGGCCTCCGCTTCATACGCGCCTTACTTGACGCACCCGCCAGCGAGAAGGCACGCAAGGCCAAGATCGCCTCGTTGTCGAAGGTCGGCGACCATGTTGCAGAAGCCCTCATCGCGTTCCAGCAGGGAACCGGACAAGTTCTCAATTGCCCAGTTTGCCACTCAGAGATTTCGGTCTTTCCGACGCCGGGGCCATCTGAGGAGGTAATGACGGACTGCTCTTGTCATCTGGCCAGAGGCGTCTACTCAGTCGCGCGTCGCAGTGAGGCCTAACCCTTCGGTCAACGCGACCCGCACCGGCAGGCCCCTTGGGGCGCGAGGCCGCCCGGCCTATCATCGGCCTCGCGCCCCAAGCGTCCTGCCGGCACGGGCGCGTTACCTCAAACGTTAGGCCCGGGTCTCCACGGCCCTCGCGACTCGTTGCGCTGCCAGAAGAACCGCAAGACTGCGGTCATCGTCACTCCGGTGCAGCAATGGAACTCCCGAATACTCCTGCAGCGTCGGGGGAGGCTCTGGAAGGAAAGGACAGGCCCCCGCTCTGCCCCGGGCTACCCGTCCGATGAGCGATCGAAGCACTGCCCAGGCCGCACCAAAGACAAGAACGACCCTCTCCCTGCGGGCCTCGGTACGCACGGGCAGCCAGAGTTCAAGAACCACGCTTGCCATGCTCGTTGTCATCTACCCCGAGCACTTCAAGCACGCATCGTCCCTGGCAGCCGTGCCGCTACGGGCATCGCTGCTGCTCAAAACCCGTGGTGTTCAAGGCCTGCACGAGCAACCGGGCCTAACCCTTCGGTCAACGCGACGCCCGCCAGCTACGCGCCAGGGCCGCGAGGCCGTTCAGCCCTATCATCGGCCTCGCGGCCCTGGCGCTCCGCTGGCGGTCGCGCGTTACCTCAAACGTTAGGCCTCAGAAATGCAGACTCTACCGTCCATCGCTTCACTGGCTCAGGCCTTCAACTGCGATCCTCGGATCGAGGCGGAGCATCCTGAGCACGGCGTGCTGAAGTACGACGTGGAGTTCGAGACAGAGGACGAGCGAATCGGTTTGTCTGTTCTTCCGCTCGCGGGAGAAGTCAATGTCAGCCTTTTCACCAAGAAGCCTGCGCGCCACATTCGCCTCGCACTAGAAGACGTAAGCGCGGTAGAGGTGGTGAACACCGAGGAAGACGGCGAGAGGGACGAGAAAATCCAAGTCCGATTCCATACCCAGGAAGTCCAAACACTAACCCTCCGTCTTCGGCCGGTCGTCATGCTACTTTGGGGCAACCAGCGCGACTCGCCGGAACGTCACCCTCCGTGGGAACGCGACTGAGGCCTAACCCTTCGGTCAACGCGACGTCCACCAGTTACGCGCCAGGGCCGCGAGGCACCCAGGCATATCATCTGCCTCGCGGCCCTGGCGCTCCGCTGGCGGTCGCGCGTTACCTCAAACGTTAGGCGTCAGAAGCACCACCATGTCCAAGGCCGCAGAGCTCCAAGCCCTCCTGGACAGTCAGCCCAAGTCTGACTGTGCGGCGCTGATTCCCTTGTCGGTGGAGGAAGCCGACTTCGACATCGGTCGCGTGGTTCTTCGCTTCGCACCTCAGCCGGCGTTCGAGAACTACCACGGCAATGTTCAGGGTGGCTTCGCCGTTGCCATGGTCGATGCTCTGGTCTCAATCGCCGCCTATGCCAAAACGCGAGCCTGGCTACCCACGGTTGAGATCAAGAGCACCTTCGTAGCACCAATGATGCTGGGTGAGTCACGAGGTGAGGCATCCATCATCAAGGCTGGCAGGCAACTCGTGTTCCTTGAGGCCAAGCTGTGGGGTGCAGACGGGAAACTCGCGGTGCACGCCACCGCCACGGCGTTCGTACCTCGACGTGATTCCTAAGCGTACCGGGAGGCGCTGACGCCTAACCCTTCGGTCAACGCGACAGCCAACGGCATGGCACTTGGCCCGCGCAGCACCGCAAACTATCATGTGCTGCGCGGGCCAAGCACCATGCCGTCGTCTGCGCGTTACCTCAAACGTTAG
>NZ_JARGNB010000035.1 GCF_030167915.1 Aquabacterium humicola
GAGAGCTCAACGACAGGCCGAGAAAGGTTCTCGGATTCGACACGCCTAACGAGGCGTATGCTCGGTGGTGTTGCGCTTAGTTTGGCAATTCGTGAGGCCTAACGTTTGAGGTAACGCGCCCGTGCCAACAGGGGGCTTGGGGTGCGAGGCCGATGATAGGCCTGACCGGCCTCGCGCCCCAAGGCGCCTGCTGGTGCGGGTCGCGTTGACCGAAGGGTTAGGCCTCACTGCGCTTGGCAAGCAGGGGCGCGCATTGTCACTGGCGCCGCCGAAGAAGCACCCCGGAGTGCAGGATGAGCGGGGAATCGCCTTCTTGCTCACTTGCTCTGATTTCTTCCAGAACTTGCCACTGAAGTCTTCCGTTCTTGACTTGTGCGACGCCCATGACTACGGCCCTGTTCCGAGTGCTGGTGACTACCAGCACCGCCTTGCCATTGAGAACTACACCCTTTACGGTCTCTGGTCCCCCTTCGTTCTGCCGCCCGCAGCCAGCGGTAACCATAGTGTGGCTGCCACGAATTCGATTGCCCTCTTGGGAGAGTTCGAAGCTTGCGCCTCCGCACTGAACCCCATTCTTGCGTTGCTCTGCGTTTCGAAGGTCGATGTCCCAAGTGCCCGCAAACCCCTGCGCATGAACGGTAGTCGAAGCGACAGAAGTGAGAAGCGCCAGCGCAACGCGTGGGAGCATGTCGTGAGGCCTAACGTTTGAGGTAACGCGCCCGTGCCAGCAGGGGGCTTGGGGCGCGAGGCCGATGATAGGCCGGTCGGACTCGCGCCCCAAGACGCCTGCTGGTACGGGTCGCGTTGACCGAAGGGTTAGGCGGCGCCGGTAGTCGAGACGGTTACGACCAGTGGCCGGTTCGGATGGCCCAGGTGGAGAGCGCCGCGAACGCAAGAATGGAGACTAGACCGGTGACGCGAGCAACCTTTGCGGTCTTGCGATCTCTTGGCAACGACCAGGTGCTGTCTTGGACGATGACAGCCGGCCAAGTGAGCGGGTAGTGCCACTTGAACGGTAGGCGCGTTTCGGGCTGCTTTTGTCTCTTGTTCCAGCGAACCGTGAGGACGAGCATCGTGACCATGAAGACCACCATGCACACCCACACGAGCGCGAGTCCACTGAAGATCAGTGCTTTCAGTATCTGCACGATGCGTTGTGTCTTCTGGTGTTAAGCCTCAACGGCTGATTCGCTCCGTGTCTGCCTGCGCCGCCTAACGTGCTTTGTACGTCAAGGTTGCCATAGGTCCCCGCATCTTGCCAGCGATGGACACATGTCTTTGGGCTGTTCTCGGGGGCGTCAGCCCCCGAGTCTTGGGGGTGAGGCCTAACGTTTGAGGTAACGCGCCCGTGCCGGCAGGAGGCTTGGGGCGCGAGGCGCAGCATACCCCTGGAAGCCTCGCGCCCCAAGGCGCCTGCTGGCACGGGTCGCGTTGACCGAAGGGTTAGGCGTCATTGCGACTGCCAGATGCGGCGCCTACTTGAACCAGAAGCTGACGCATGAGCGGCGTGACGTAGAACTGCTCCGCCGAGCGGGCGTTGTCTTGAAGAGCCCAATATTGCACCGTTGGTCGATGCAATGTCATTCTGGCGGAGAGGCGTTGTTCGAGTTGTTGACGAGCAAGGGCGAAGCCGGGCGTGTGGTGGAGGTCCTCGACGCACTGGACCAAGATTTCCATGAGTGAGAAGCGTTCCCCCTCAGTCAGTTCTGCTGCGTCATAGCAGGCGATGAACTCAGCAAACCTGTCTCGATCAGCGACCTCCCACTCCCAATCCTGCATTTCGCTCGAGTATGGGAGGCCGAGTCGCTTGGCGAGCGCTACGCGCGAGTCCGAAGACGGGAAGCGGGCCGTGAGGGACATGACGCCTAACGTTTGAGGTAACGCGCCCGTGGCAGCAGGACGCTTGGGGCGCGAGGCGGATGATAGGCCTGAGGAGCCTCGCGCCCCAAGAGGCCTGCTGGTACGGGTCGCGTTGACCGAAGGGTTAGGCCTCAGTTCGCCGCGAGGGAGCGCGGTGCAGTTCGAGCACGAAAGCGGCAAAGCTACGCGCCCGTGGGTGGTTGACGAAGTATCCAACCATTGCCATCGGGATCAGTGAACATGGCGTAGCGCCCCCAAGGTTCTTGTTTGATTTCTCCAATGTCCAGACCCCGGGACTTCAGTGCCACATGCTCGGAATCAATGTCCTCAGTGTTCACCATTACACCTTGGAGCCCGCCTGGTTTCATGGTGTCAAACCACGTGACGAGCGCGATCGTAACGTTTTGCCCTTGGGGAGCAAGCTGAATCCAACTCATGCCCGGCCCCATAGGTTCTTCGCGAATCAGGCTGAAGCCCAAGACATCGCGATAGAAGAGCTTTGCCCGTTGCTGGTCACTCACAGGCACCGAAATGATTTCAAAGCTGTGGATCGCCATGGCGGTCTCCGAGTGAGGCCTAACGTTTGAGGTAACGCGCGGACAGCGGCGTAGCGCTTGGCCCGCGAGGCGGATGATATGCACGGCTGCCTCGCGGGCCAAGTGCTACGCCGATGGCCGTCGCGTTGACCGAAGGGTTAGGCGTCGTCGTCGAGGTCATCGTCTTCGATGGGGCTTGCGCAGAGATCTTCGACAGTGGAGTGCATTTCGATGACGAACCACTTGCGAAACATTGCCAACGTTCTGCGCTCAGGCCATGCGGACTCATCGGTATGCCAACCGAACAGCTCGCGTTCGAAGACCTCGGCGAAGACCTCCTGCAACACCTGGCGTTGCTCGGCTTCCGACTCGTACTCTGGGACAAGATAGACAGTCTGTTCGCCGTCGGCGGATGGCAAGAGACCAGAATCGTCCAGAGAGGCGGCCCAGTCAAGAAATGGCCGGGCTGGGCGAACGATCAGAACTGCGCGATTGAGCATACGGTGTAGCTTGGAGGAGTGTTGCCAGCACTGTACCCGCGAGAACGACAAGACCGGCCTGAGTGAAGCGAGGCTGCGAGCGCCGGCGTTGCCAATCGACGGGCGGATTGCCAGGCGAAGTGCAACACCTTTGCGAAGGGGGGCGGTGAGTTGGAGACTAGCCGCTTCTCTTCGGGCAGGAAGGGTTGCAGCATGGAGTATCACCAACTCACCTACAGGGAACG
>NZ_JARGNB010000036.1 GCF_030167915.1 Aquabacterium humicola
GTAAGCGCTCCTCCAGACACGTCCCTTGCGGACGTGTCTATTTGGCGCTAGGAGGCGTGAGCCGCCAGGGCAGCAGGGCTTCGAAGTCGTCGGCGGTCTTGGCCTTGGGCAGCTCCACCAGGAGCGCGGCGAGATATCGGTAGCCGTCGATGCCGTTGGCAGCGCATGTCTGCAGCAACGAGTACAGGTTTGCACTCGCGTTGGCTCCTGCAACGGTGTCAGAGAACAGCCAGTTGCGCCGCCCGACGACAAACGGCCTGATGCTGTTTTCGCAGGCGTTGTTGTCTATCGGCAAGCTGCCGTCGTCCACGTAGCGCTTGAGCTTCGCCCACTGCGACGACAGGTAGTGCAGTGCCTTGCCGAGCAGGCTGCTCGGCAACACGCTGTGCAGGTGCTGCAGTAGCAGCTTCTCGATGTCGCCGAGGACCTTGACGCTGTACTTCTGCCTCAGTCGATGCAGCCGTTGCACGTCGAACTGGCGTTCGCGAGCCCGGGCCTCAACGCGGTAGAGCTTGCCGATGAGCGCGATGAATCGCGCCGGCAGTTGCTCGGCGCCGCGCTTGTCCTTCGGCAACGCCTGCAGTGCCTCGTGGAAGTACCGGCGCGCGTGCGCCCAGCACCCGAGATGCACGAGGCGATGTTCGCTCGCGATCGAGGCGTAGGGGTCGTAGCCATCGCTCATCAGCACCGCGCCCGAGCGCATCCCGGCATACAACCTCTTGGCCGTCTGCAGGCTGCGGCTCGGCGCGTACGCGAAGAGCCGGATCGGCGGTCCTGTGCCGTCCTTGCCGGAGCCATTGGTCATCTGCACCCACATGTAGCTCTTGGCCTGGGCGCTGCGGCCGGCTTCCTTGAGCACTTGGACCTCAGTCTCGTCGCCGAACACGATCGGCGAGTCGAGCAACAGGTCGCGCAGCAGATTGATCACCGGCTGCACCGCCTGGCCGCAGCGCACGACCGTGGCGGCCAGCGTGTTGCGCGAGACGTCGGTGCCGCCGAATCGACCCAGCAGCGCGGCCTGCCGGTACAGCGGCAGCCCGTCCAGGTACTTGGAGCTGATCACCCAGGCAATCGCGTTCTCGGTGAACAGGCCTTTGGGGATGACCTGCGGTGGCCTGGGCGCCAGGCGCATGCCGCCGTCGCAGCAAGGGCATGCGTACTTCACCCGCTCATGGCGGATGACGCGCACCTGCTGCGGGATGATGTCGTACTGCTCGCTGGTCTCGACGCCGATCTCGCGCAACACAGCGCCGTCGTGCGGGCAGACCCGCTCGCCTTCGGGCAACTCATGGCGAACTACTTCGCGCGGCAGCGCCGGGTCCAGCGGTTTGCGGCCGCGCTTGGCGCGCTTGTGCCCTGGGACGTCCACCGTCTTGTCGTCGGGACGTTCTTCAACCGTCGGCTCGGCCTTGGCACCCTCGGCCTCAGCCTCGTTGAAGAACATGTCCTTCTGGTGCGTGCCACCGGCCTCGCTACTGGCGCCGAACAGCCGCCGCGTGAACCTGTTCAGCTGTTCCTGGAGCAGGTCGCGTTCGGTGCGCACCACGCGCAGTTCGCCGACCAGCTTCTCGCTGCGCTGCACGGCCTCATCGCGCAGCGCAACGGCGTCGGCCAGCGCTTGCTGCAGGGCGGCGAACTCGTCGGCGGTGGGCATGCGAACCATCGAGGCAGATTCTTGCCTGACGGGGACGTGCGCACTACTCGTATTCTCCGCACTAAACCAGTTCGGCCGACGTCGTCAGGCGACCCGATCGTACAGACGCTTCGGGTGCCGCTGGACAACGCCGATGTCGATGCCCTCGAGCAACCAGTGCAGCTGCTCCACCGTCAGCGTCGGCACGGCAGCCTCGCTCGGCCAGATGAAGCGGTCCTGCTCGAGCCGCTTCAATAGCAGCCAAAAGCCGTTGCGGTCCCAGCCCAGGATCTTCACGCGGTTGCGACGCTGGTTGCTGAACACGTACACGCACGCCGCAAACGGATTCAGCCCGAGCGCCTGCTCCACCAGGGCAGCCAGGCCGTTGATGCTCAGCCGGAAGTCCACCGGCGCCCGGTGCAGGTAGACCTTCAACCCTTCGTCGAGGCGGAACACCGCATCCTCCCCAGCGCCTCTATGAGTTGGCCCGCTTGCTGCAGGTCGCAACCACCCAGGTCCAGCACGACCCCGTTGGGAAGGCGCGCCTGCACGTTGAGCGACGGCATCGCCGGCTCCGACCGAACCGGCTCCATCTGCACCGGCACGAACG
>NZ_JARGNB010000037.1 GCF_030167915.1 Aquabacterium humicola
GCGCTCCTGGTGGAGCTGCCCAAGGCCAAGACCGCCGACGACTTCGAAGCCCTGCTGCCCTGGCGGCTCACGCCTCCTAGCGCCAAATAGACACGTCCGCAAGGGACGTGTCTGGAGGAGCGCTTACACCTGCTGGAGTGCTTCGCGTCGAATCAGCGCGTGGCCGGCCACGTCGTGAGCACCGTGCGCGGTGACTTCACCACGGTGGCCGAGCACATGCCAGCGTCGCACCGCGCACACCGGGAGTGGACGCCGGCCAAGCTCATCGCGTGGGGCCAGCGCATCGGGGTTAGCACCGCCGCGGTGGTGACCTGGCAGCTCGAACGCCGTCCGCACCCCGAGCAGGGCTACCGCGCTTGCCTGGGCCTGCTGGCCCTGGTGCGCAAGTACTCCGCCGAGCGGCTCGAGGCCGCCTGCACGCGGGCCATGGCCATCCGTGCGCCCACGCTGCGCAGCGTCACCAACATCCTCAAGTGCGGCCTGGACCGCCAACCCTCGCTGTTCCCCGTCGCGGCCGGCCCCGTCATCGAGCACGAGAACGTGCGCGGCCCCCACTACTACCACTGACCCCCAACCGTCGAAGGACGACACGCCGATGTTGAACGAACACACCCTGGACCAATTGCGCGGCCTGCGCCTGGACGGCATGGTCCACGCCATCGAGGAGCAGGCCACGAGCACCGCCGCGGCGGCGCTGTCCTTCGAAGACCGCCCGACGCTGCTGGTGAGAGCGAGGTCGCCTGGCGCGACGATCGTCGCGTGGCCCGGCTGCTCAAGGCGGCCAAGCTCAAGGTCAGCTCGGCCTGCATCGAGGACATCAACTGGCGCGCCAGCCGATCGCTCGACCGCGCCCTCATCACCACGCTGGCCGGCGGCGACTGGCTGTGCTACGCGCGCAACTTGCTGATCACCGGGGCCACCGGTTGCGGCAAAACTTGGCTGGCATGTGCGCTGGCGCATCAGGCCGCACGCAGCGGCTTCTCGGTGCTGTACGTGCGGGCGGCCAGGTTGTTCGACGAACTGCAGGTCGCTCATGGAGACGGCAGCTTCGCCCGCCGGCTGGTTCAGCTGGCCAAGCTCGATCTGCTGGTGATTGACGATTTCGCGATATCCCCCATGGGCCCGGCCGAACGCAACGACCTGCTGGAGTTGCTCGACGACTGCATCGGCACGCGCTCGACCTTGATCACCAGCCAGCTGCCGGTGAAGGCCTGGCACACCTACCTCAACGACCCGACGCTGGCCGATGCCATCCTCGACCGTATCGTCCACTCGAGCCACAAGATCGAGCTCAAGGGCACCAAGTCACTGCGCGACAACGAAGGCCATGCGGAGCCGTGAGACCTCACCTCGAGCACCTCACCTCGAGCACCTCACCTTCACGCTGGACCGCGCATGCGTACATGCTCGGTCCGGGGGGCCTCCGGCGGCCTGGCAGGGGCCTGAAGTTTGAAGATCAGATCAACCGCAAACCGATCTGTCGCGGGGACTACGACAGCACGTTTCAGGCTGATCGTGGACGATTGAGCTACATTCCAACCGAGTACTTGCGCGCGCTCCCAGCGCGTCATCCACGGCACCGATTCGCCGTCCACGATCAGCCTGAAACAGGCGTCCCCGATCGCTGAAATCCGCAGCTCGCTGGTGTGCCGCGCAGCGGTCTTGCCCAGCACCTCTCCGGTGGCCGTGTTCAGCGCCGCGAACAGGCTCAGCGTGCCGTTGCGCTTGTATTCGAAGCCATGGCTCTCCGCACGGCCCGGCGACAGCGGAAGCATGCGGTCCTTGCGGTCGAGCGCCTGAATCGCGGTCTTCTCATCCACGCAGAATACGGCAGCGTGCGCGGGCGGATTCAAGTACAACCCGATCACGTCGGCCGCCTTGGTCTCGAAGTCCGGGTCGTTGGAGACCATGTGCCGTTCCAGCCGATGCGGCTGCAGGCCATGCTTGCGCCAGACGCGCTGAACGGCAGAGAACGAGACATCACCCAGCTCGGCCG
>NZ_JARGNB010000038.1 GCF_030167915.1 Aquabacterium humicola
TCGTTGATGTCCCAGGAAGTGGTGTAAGTCCAACCACAGCGTAGCGGCGCCAGCCGCGCAGCTGTGGCGGCCGCCCCGTGAGGGGTGGCCATCGTGATTCCGGATAGGGTTGAGGTGCGAAGTCCACCCTTGATCCTTGCGAAGGAAACCACGATGACCACCCCCACTATGGCATTGGCTGAACTGGCCGAGAAGGGAGCCGACGTCGACGTGCTGCGCCAGATGGTTCAGTTCATGGCCCAGCGCCTGATGGAGCTCGATGTCGAGGCCCGCTGTGGCGCCGGATACGACGAGAAGAGCGCCGAGCGGCTCAACAGCCGCAACGGCTACCGCGACCGCGTCTGGGACACCCGCGCCGGCTCGGTGGAGCTGAAGATCCCGAAGCTGCGCCAAGGCAGCTACTTCCCTGGGTTCCTGGAACCACGGCGCACGGCGGAGAAGGCGCTCACCGCGGTGATCCAGGAGGCCTACGTGCAGGGCATCTCCACGCGCTCGGTGGACGACCTGGTCAAGGCGCTGGGCATGAGCGGCGTGTCCAAGAGCCAGGTCAGCCGGCTGTGCGCCGAGCTCGACGAGCGCGTCAACGCGTTCCTCAACCGCCCGGTCGAGGGCGACTGGCCTTACCTGTGGATCGACGCGACCTACGTGAAGACGCGCGAGGCCGGCCGCATCGTGAGCGTGGCGGTGATAGTGGCCGTCGGCGTGAACACCGACGGGCAGCGCGAGGTGCTGGGTCTGAAGGTCGGCGCCAGCGAAGCCGAGCCCTTCTGGACCGAGTTCCTTCGCAGCCTGAATCGCCGCGGACTTCGCGGCGTCAAGCTCGTCATCAGCGACAGCCATGAGGGTCTCAAGGCCGCGGCGGCCAAGGTCCTCAAGGCCACCTGGCAGCGTTGCCGCGTGCACTTCATGCGCAACGCCCTGGCGCATGCAGGCAAGACCCAGCGACGCATGGTCTCGGCCGCGATCGGCACGGTGTTCGTCCAGGACACTCCCGACGCCGCACGCGCGCAATGGCGCTCCGTGGCCGACCAGCTGCGAGGCAAGTTCCCCAAGCTCGGTGCGCTCATGGACGAGGCCGAGAACGACGTGCTCGCCTTCATGACCTTCCCTCGCGCGCACTGGACGCAGATCTACAGCACCAATCCACTGGAGCGACTGAACGCCGAGATCAAGCGTCGCACCAATGTCGTGGGCATCTTCCCCAACGACAAGTCCATCGTGCGGCTGGTCGGAGCCATGATGCTCGAGCAGAACGACGAGTGGAGCTTGAACCGGCGCTACATGCAGCTTGAAGGCCTGCAGACCCTCACCGATACTGCCCCCACTCGGCTGCCCGCTGTGGCGCGCTGAGTACCGTGCGTCTCAGCCTTGTCCGGGCTGTGGACCTACACCACGGGTTGGGACGCGACCA
>NZ_JARGNB010000039.1 GCF_030167915.1 Aquabacterium humicola
TGCTGTACGGCCTTGCTCGCCTTGCCGTTGGCAAGTGCGGCGGTCAGGTTGGCGCTGCCCAGGAAGGTCTCGATTTCGGCAACCGTGTCCAGGCCACCAGCGGCGGTGGCCACCGACTGCGCCAGCTGCAGCACCTCGGTCTTGTCGAAGCCGCTCACCGTGAGCGTCACGTCGCCCGCGGCCGACTGCACCGCGCTGTACGTGCGCCCGTTGCTGCCCACCAGCGTCCAGCTGCTGCTCTTCAGCGCGGTGGCCGGCAGTGCATTGACGAAGTTCTGCACGTCCGTGGCGCTCGAGCTCGCGCTCAGCGCTGCAGCGTCAGCCTGCCCCACCTGGTACACCACGCTCTTGCCGAAGCGCGCTTCGGTGATGGTGAGGTTGCCACTCGCGTCCCAGCTCAGCGTGTAGCTCACGCCCGAGCCTTCGACCGAATGCTGTACGGCCTTGCTCGCCTTGCCGTTGGCAAGTGCGGCGGTCAGGTTGGCGCTGCCCAGGAAGGTCTCGATTTCGGCAACCGTGTCCAGGCCACCAGCGGCGGTGGCCACCGACTGCGCCAGCTGCAGCACCTCGGTCTTGTCGAAGCCGCTCACCGTGAGCGTCACGTCGCCCGCGGCCGACTGCACCGCGCTGTACGTGCGCCCGTTGCTGCCCACCAGCGTCCAGCTGCTGCTCTTCAGCGCGGTGGCCGGCAGTGCATTGACGAAGTTCTGCACGTCCGTGGCGCTCGAGCTCGCGCTCAGCGCTGCAGCGTCAGCCTGCCCCACCTGGTACACCACGCTCTTGCCGAAGCGCGCTTCGGTGATGGTGAGGTTGCCACTCGCGTCCCAGCTCAGCGTGTAGCTCACGCCCGAGCCTTCGACCGTGTGCTGCACGGCCTTGCTCGCCTTGCCGTTGGCCAGCGCGTTAGCCAGCGCAGTGCTGGGCGCTCCGTTGCCCAGGAACGTCTCGATCTCGGCGACCGTGTCCAGGCCACCGGCGGCCACTGCCACCGACTGCGCCAGTTGCAGCACCTCGGTCTTGTCGAAGCCGCTCACCGTCAGCGTCATGTCGCCCGCAGCCGACTGCATCGCGCTGTACGTGCGGCCGTTGCTGCCCACCAGCGTCCAGCTGCTGCTCTTCAGCGCTGTGGCCGGCAGTGCGCCGACGAAGTCCTGCACCGCACCGACGGTGGAGTCCGCGCTCAGGCCTGCGGCAGCCACCTGCCCCACCTGGTACACCACGCTCTTGCCGAAGCGCGCCTCGGTGATGGTGAGGTTGCCACTCGCGTCCCAGCTCAGCGTGTAGCTCACGCCCGAGCCTTCGACCGTGTGCTGTACGGCCTTGCTCGCCTTGCCGTTGGCCAGCGCGTTAGCCAGCGCAGTGCTGGGCGCTCCGTTGCCCAGGAACGTCTCGA
>NZ_JARGNB010000004.1 GCF_030167915.1 Aquabacterium humicola
GCGCTCCTGGTGGAGCTGCCCAAGGCCAAGACCGCCGACGACTTCGAAGCCCTGCTGCCCTGGCGGCTCACGCCTCCTAGCGCCAAATAGACACGTCCGCAAGGGACGTGTCTGGAGGAGCGCTTACCCATGAACAGCGGCAGCAGGCTGTGGATCATCTCGGACGAGACGTCCATCAGCAGGCTGACGAAGCCCAGCACCCAGACGCCGGCGGGGATCTTCGGGGGGTGAGGAGCTGCGGTGGCCAAGGCGATCGACAGAAACAAGAACCCAACTGGTTGCTGCCGGGCACCTTCGCCCGTCCGGGATCAGCGCGCCCCAACCCTGCCCGTGACGCGCGCCGTTCTTGAGGCGCCGCTGGGTCCCCGGCCCACAAAGCAAAAAGCCCAACCGGTGAGGGTTGGGCTGGATGTTCATCCTACAACGGGAATCTTGGTGGCTGGGCCTCTAGGCAAAGTTCAGCGGGACGTGGCGCATTTCCTGCGTTTCATGCCCTGACCACGCCTGCCTTCCCCCAATGTTGCCCGAGGTTCTTGCATGTGCAGGAACTCTAAGCGTTCTTGATCCACTGCTGACCATGGTCGGCCCAGATCATCTTGCAGACCTGCGTCTGCTCAAACATCAGGGTCGCCAGGTGGTACGCCGTCAGCACCTTGTCCTGTAGGTCCTGCGATGCCTCTAGACTCTCGATCACGACACCCTGCGCCGCGGCTTCGTCACGACCTATCCTGCGACCGTGGCTCTTGTGGGTTCCGGCATCGTTGAAGAATTGGGCGACCGCAGCAGCCTTCGCTGGCCCGTCCGTTTGCCCAGCGAACATGCGCGCCTCCGCCCACTCACGAACCATCCGTTCACCGTAGTCCAGTGCGTTCTGGGCCTCGACGAGTAGCGCCGGTCCAAGTGACGCCAGAACTGGGGCCCACGCGTGGGCGAGCCCTGTATCGGCGCTAATCTCCTTCTTGGCGCGCTCAAACTGGTCCACGATGGCCCGAGCTGAAACGAACTTGCCGTTCATCGGCATTTGCGGGTCGATGGGGCCGATTTGGCTCTGGCGACCCATGATCAACCGGTTGGAGGCAAGGCCGATCATTGTTCCGGCCGACATCGCGAAGGCTGGAACGACGACCTCGATATCGTTGTACTTGCTGTGCAAGTACTGAACGACCGTCTCAGCCGCGTTTGTCTGGCCCCCCGGCGTGTGAAGGATGAGGGTTAGCCCACGCTGGACGTTCATGCCAAACATGCATGACATGAACCCATTGATTTCCTCGGAGGTCAGTGCGACCTGGAACGAGGGCAGCTGTGGTTTCTGCAAGAACGCAGTTGCGTAAAGCAGAACGTGCCGCCCTGATCGCAGCGACGAGATGTCTGCCAGGGCTTGACCGAGGCGGGTCTCGAACCACGCCGCCCGCTGTTGAGGGGGGACGGCGTTCGCTTCTTTAAGCAGGGCTGTCCAGGCTGCCACCTCAGCAAGCCATCATTACAAGACCCATCGGATGGGTCCAGTCCGCGCGCCGCTGCTCAGTGACCGGGCCGCGTTCGTCGGCGTTCGCCAGGAGTTGGAGCTGCAGATAGCGCTCGTACTGCAAGGTGGCCGCAGAGAGATCAGCGATGTCGTCGACGTTCTTTTCGCTCTTCTGGAGGCAGCGATCGTTTTCCATTGCCCGCTCCTTCGTTGTATTCGCATCTGTTCGGCACTCAGCTCCGAAACTTGATGGCATCGCAGTGTTTCACATTGTTCCACGATGCTGCGACGCAGCATTGTAGGGGATAACCGCAAGGCAGTGATGTCATTGACCCCGTTGAAGCACGCGACGTTCCACCCTTATGTATCAAAGGCTTAGCCGATCTTAGTTACGTACTTTGTAAAGTAGCTCGACATCAATCACCCGACGGCGCTGGCCAAGTTGTCCAGCCGACAAGTGCCGGCGTTCAGCCACGACACGGTCTCAACGGATGAGCTTGCCAACGGCGCGCGATAGCGGCATCGGCGATCGCCGCGTGGCCGCGGACCCGGATCGGGGCAGCGCCATTCACAAGGTTCGTGTTTCCGACATGGCGCGCCGGGCTCGACCGTTGGTTTCCACAAGACCCTGACACAACGAGCGTCACTCAACGATCGTTGAGTCACTGCTGACGAACCGACGCGCCAAGTTGACCAGCGAAGCATTCTTCTTCAGAAGGTGCCCTCGGTACTCGGCGAGCCGATCAAGCACGTACACGGGGCGCAGGAGCTTGCCCTCCTCACTCCTTTCGACGGCAGCAAGACCGATGATTGATGACTCCCCTTCGTTCTCGCGGGAGTAGTCCGCCTTGGCGGCAGAGAAGACAGCCTCCCACTCCTCACAAGGCGCCTTCAAGCCATCGCGCACGGTTTCGTGCGCGGCACTCAACCCTTCAACGTACTCGCGGATTAACGGCATCAACGGGACCTGTTCTCCCAGAGCTTCCAGCTCTGAAAGAACGCTTTGCTTGAACTGTCGATCGCCCTTCAACTCCTTCGGCATCAGAGCAGGCGCCATTGAGTAGCCGAGCTTGGTCCGGTTTTCGATCCACTTACTCAGCACCGCATAGGAGTGAACCGGAACGTCGCGGTGTTGAACGTAATTGCGAAGCGCTTCCATCGTGCGAAAGCCCAGACGGCCGTCATATTGCTGACTAAGCGCGGTCTTTGTCCTTTCGCTTAAACCCGGAACGACATCGACATGCTGTCTAACCTGATCCGTGTATGCGCGCGCCGCAGCAAGAAGGTTGAGCATTCGCCGGTTTAGCAGATCCTTCTCGACCCAGATCGTTTGTGCTGTCTGGCCTCCGAGCACCATGTGTCTCGTAGCGAGCGAAAGAAGCGTCTCCTCTAGTTCCAGGTAGTTCTCAATAACAAGATCGAACTTTTGCTCCGACGCGACCGCCGCGGTCAATGCATCTCGTGCGGCCTCAATGCGTCTGTAGCGGTCCTCATCAATCCTGACGAAGCCCAAGCTACTCAGGACGAGCCGGACCAGACCGAAAGCCGCGCTCGGATGAAGTTTGTCACTTGGATCTCGCATAGCAGCCCTACCGTGCGTGACTAGCACCGCCTCGCAACATGCCCAGGTTGTCCCCCCACGCCTGCATTATCTTGCGGCGCTGGTCGACATATTCGCTTCTCTTGTACGCCCCACGTAGGCTGTCCTTAACGCTGTGAGCGAGTTGCGCCTCAATCACCGCTTCGTCGAACTCAAGCCTCTCGGCCAGGATCGTGCGGGTCGTCGCTCGGAACCCGTGGCCGGTTACTTCGTCTGCTAGGAATCCCATGGCACGCGGCGCCGCGTTCACGGTGTTTTCGGACATGGGCCTGTCGTGGTGGCGCTCGCCGCGGACCACGTACACGCTGGCCCGGCTGAGTGGCTGCCGCTCGCAAAACTGCGAGCAGTTCTCCCGAGCCCGACGCGCCGTCTCGATCGCGCCGCGGCCTTCGATCCGGCGCAGCACAGTCAGAGGCACTTCTCGACGCCGCCGATGCGGTACTTCAGGCGCCAGTAGTGCGCATCGTTCGGCCAGAGCTCGAGGTAGAGACCGCCGCCGTCCGAGACCTTGATCCGCCTGTCGATGGGCTTGGCCTTCTTGATCGCGGTGTCCGTCAGCTTGTCGGTTGGCATCGGGGGCAACAACGACGGCTCGGACCGTGCCGGGGGCACATCCCCGCGGAATCTGCGCAGCTGGCCGGTATGCCCCCGATCTTGCCCCCAAGTTTCCCCGGCTTCAACCGGATGCGTTCGGACGCTCGCGGGCATGAAAAAAGCCCTAGAGCGTTGATTCTCTAGGGCTTTCTTGTCACTACCGGATGTCTTCGGACGTTCCCGGACGCCTGTTGGTGGCCTGGGGCGGAATCGAACCACCGACACGCGGATTTTCAATCCGCTGCTCTACCAACTGAGCTACCAGGCCTCGAAACTTGTCGAGCCGGCGAGTATAGCCGGAATCTCGGACCGCCCCGTCAGATCACGCCGCCGCGCTTGTTGCGCGAGAGGTCCACGCCCAGCTGCTTGAGCTTGCGGTACAGGTGCGTGCGCTCCAGGCCGGTCTTCTCGGCCACGCGCGTCATCGAGCCGTTCTCCTTCGCGAGGTGGAACTCGAAGTAGCTCTTCTCGAAGGCGTCGCGGGCCTCGCGCAGCGGGCGGTCGAGGTCGAACAGCTGCTCGGGCTGCGGGCCCAGCGGCAGCGAGGGCGCACTCGGCAGCCCGGGCGGCACGAGGCCGTTGAGGTCGGCGGCGCCGAGCGCCGCTTCGGGCCGATAGACGCCCGGCGGCAGGCCGGCGTTGGCGCGCGGCGAGGGTTTCACCAGCGCCTGCTCCACCGCGCGCAGCAGCTTCTGCAGCGTGATCGGCTTCTCGAGGAAGGCGGTGGCGCCGTACTTGGTGGCCTCGACCGCGGTGTCGATGGTGCCGTGGCCGCTCATCATGATCACCGGCATGCTCAGCATGCCGGCGGCGCCCCATTCCTTCAGCAGGCTGATGCCGTCGACGTCGGGCATCCAGATGTCCAGCAGCACCAGGTCCGGACGCAGGCGCTCGCGCACGGCACGGGCGTCGGCGGCGTTTTCGGCCAGCTCGACGGTGTGCCCTTCATCGGACAGGATTTCCGACAGCAGGCCGCGGATGCCCAGCTCGTCGTCCACTACAAGAATCGTTGCCATGCGAGTGCTACAAGCCCCTGGTGGTGGCCGGTGTCAGGACCAGCGCCCGGCGCCTGGTGGGTGTTCTGAAGGCCTGCCGGCCGGCGTCGAGGCCGCGGCAGGTACGTTGGGCGCAGGGGCGAAGCGGGAAAATGATAGCGAAACTTGCGCGCCGATGACCGCGCCCTCGTCCGCAGCGCCTTCGGTGGCCGGGGCCAGGCCCGCCAATGTCGCCTCGGCCGCGGTTTCGTCGCCCACGTGCAGGTTGGCGATGCGCACCCGTGCGCCATGCTCGTCGGCGATCTTCTTGACCACGGCCAGCCCCAGCCCGGTGCCGCGGCTCTTGGTCGTGACATAGGGCTCGAAGGCGCGCTTCAGGACCTTGTCGGCAAAGCCGGCGCCGTTGTCGGTGACCTTCAGGCGCACCGCACGCGGTGCGCCGCTTTCGTTGCGCGCGACCTCGGTGGCCAGCACGACATGGCCGTCGGGCCGCTCGGCCACCGCGTCGAGCGCGTTCTGCACCAGGTTGTGGATCACCTGCCGCAGCTGCGTCGGGTCGCCCAGGATCGGCGGCAGCACGGGTTCCAGGCGCGTATCGAGGTGGCCCTGCTCGTGCGTCGACGCGTACAGCGCCATCACCTCGCCGACCAGCGCATTGAGGTCCAGCGGCTGCAGCTGCGCGGCGGGCAGGCGCGCGTAGTCGCGGAACTCGTTGACCAGCTGCTTCATCGCCTGCACCTGGGCGACGATGGTGGCCACCGAGCGCTGCAGCATCGACTGGTCGGCGCCTTCGAGCTTGGCCTCCAGCTTGTGCTGCAGGCGCTCGGCCGACAGCTGGATCGGCGTCAGCGGGTTCTTGATCTCGTGCGCCAGGCGGCGCGCGACCTCGCTCCAGGCCACCGACCGCTGCGCGGAGACGATCTCGGTGATGTCGTCGAAGACCAGCAGCCGCGCGCCGGCCGGCAGCGACGCGCCGCGCAGCAGCAGGTTGACGGTGTCCTGCGCGCTGACCTTCAGCTCGAAGGCGTCCTGCCAGTGATCGCGCTCGCCGGCCTCGGGGCTTTCGCTGTGCAGCTCGGCCCGCTGCTTCACCGCCTGCGCGAACTCCGCGAGCCCCGGCACCTCGTCGAGCGCGCGGCCGCGGTAGGCCGACAGCGGCTGGCGCAGGATGCGGGTGGCGCCGGGGTTGACGGTGTCGATCAGGCCGCGCTTGTCGAACACGATGACGCCCGCGGTCAGGCTGTCGAGGATGGTCTGCAGCCGCGTGCGCGCGCCTTCGAGCTGCGCCACGCCGCGCTGCACCTGCGCGCGCGCCTCGGCGAGCTGGCCGGTCATCTCGGCGAACGAACGCGTCAGCCCGCCCAGTTCGTCGCGCGAGGCGAACACCGGCTTGGCGGTCAGGTCGCCGTCGGCCACCTGGCGCACGCCGTCGGCCAGCAGCAGCAGCGGCCGCGCGATCTGGTTGCCCAGCATCACCGCCAGCAGCAGCGCGCCGAACACCGACAGCACCAGCGCCAGCGTCAGCGTGCCGATGTACATGCGGCGCAGGCCGTCGCGCGCGATCGCGCGCTGCTGGTACTCGCGGTAGGCGCCCTGCACCGTCAGCGCATTGGCCACCAGGGCCTGGGGCACCGGCTGCACGACCATCAGGAAGCGGTCCTCGCCCCCCGTCAGGCTGATGTCGTTGCTGGGCACGAGCGCCACGGCGCGCACCCGCGCCTCGGGCCGCCCGCCGGGCTGCGGCTCGTCGTCCAGACCTTCGAGGTGGCTCGCGCTGCGCGCGGCGCGCGCCTGGCGCAGCAGCGAGGTCGGGGCGCGTTCGGGCACGATGGCCCCGGCGCTGCCGCCGGCGCTGGCGAGCACCTGGCCCGACGCGCCGAGCAGCACGGCATCGCGCACGCCGAGTTGTTCGCGCACACGTTCGAGCGCGAGCGGGCCGATCGCGCCCCGGGTGTCGGACAGGCGCTCGGCGGTGCTGCGGGTCTTCGCCGCGAGGTCCCCGGCCATCGCATCGAGCGTGCCGCGGCCCAGCGCCAGGCCGGCATCGAGCGCGCCGGCCACCTGCACGTCGAACCAGCTGTCGATGCTGCGGGCGACGAACTGGTAGCTCACGGCATAGATCAGCAGCCCGGGCAGCACGCCGACCAGCGCGAAGATGCCGGCCAGCTTCGCCAGCAGCCGGCTGCCGAACTTGCGCTGGCGCAGCCGCACCACCAGCCGCAGCGCGGCGACGCCGATGGCCACCAGCAGCAGCCCGCCGACGGCCACGTTGGCCCAGAACAGCCAGACGAAATGGCGCTCGACCGCACGCCCCGCGGTGCCGATCGACAGCAGGTAGACCAGCAGCAGCGACAGGCCGGTCACGACGACCAGCGAGACCGCGAGCGCCCAGCGGGCCGACTTCGTCATCGCCGCTGCCCGTCCGTCACTCGACCCGCGCGCTGCGCTCGATGCCGAGTTTCCAGTCCTGGCCGAGGTCGAGCTGCATCGGCCGCGGCAGCTGGCTGTTATCGAGCTGGAAGCTGAACTCGACGTAGTAGCGTTCCGCCGGCTCGAGCTTCTCGGCTTCGACCAGGCGCCAGCCCGCCACCCGGGACATCGGCGCCAACGCCTCGGCCAGCGTCGGGAAGCTCTGCGCGAGGCCGCCGAGGCTGACGCGCCAGGTGGCCGTCAGCGGCTGGTAGGACAGGCGCCAGGTGCGCGCGATGCGGGCGATGCGCTCGTCGCGCCAGTACCAGCGGCTGCGCAGCACGGTCACGTGCGCGGTGAAGTACATCGGCACGCCGCGCTGCAGCGCATCCTCGATGGCATGCGACAGGGTCAGCCGGGCGGCGTACTCGAGCGTCAGCGCGCCCTCGGTGCGGGTGACCTCGAGGCTGGTGAGGTCGACTCCCTGCGCGCGCGCCGGCGGCATGCCGCCGAGGCCGACGATCAATGCGGCCCACAACACCAGCCTGGTCAGGAAGCGCGGCAACAGGGCTGGGGCGATGGTGCGGCGCATCGGGGCGCGGGATTCTCTGCAGGACGTTCGGGCTGGGCCTCCGGTCGACCCCAGAGGGGCAGCCCGGCGGGCTCAGGGCTTGTGGATCAGCGCGTAGAAGAAGCCGTCACCGCTTGTTTCGTCTGCAAGTCCGGGCCTCTGGCCATTGTCCGGCAGGCCCGGCAGATGTCCCGGCGAGGCGGGGTCGAGCCAGGGTTTGTCGGCGCCGTGGCGTTGCAAAAAAGCGTCGATCTGCTGCTGGCCTTCGAGCCTGAACAGCGAACAGGTGGCGTACAGCAGCCGGCCGCCGGGCTTGACCAGCGGCCACAGCGCGTCCAGCAGCTCGGCCTGGATGCGCGCCAGCGCGACCACGTCGTCCGGCCGGCGCAGCCAGCGCACGTCGGGGTGGCGGCGCACGATGCCCGAGGCGGTGCACGGCGCGTCGAGCAGGATCGCGTCGAAGGGCCGGCCATCCCACCAGCGTGCCGGCTCGCGCGCATCGGCGGCCTGCAGGTGGGCCTTCAGCTGCAGCCGGTTGAGCGTTTCCTGCACGCGCGCCAGGCGCAGCGGGTCGCTGTCGAGCGCGGTCAGGTCGAGGTCGGCCAGCTCGAGCAGCTGCGCGGTCTTGCCGCCGGGGGCCGAGCAGGCGTCGAGCACGCGGGCCCCCGCCGGCAACCGCTGCGAGCCTTCACCCAGCAGCAGCGGGCCGGCGCGCTGCGCCGACAGGTCCTGCACCGAGACCTCACCCTCGGCGAAACCGGGCAGTTCCTGCACCGGCAGCGGTTTGTCGAGCACCAGCGCCTGTTCGCCCACCACGCGGGCCCCGCGGCCCTGCGCGACCAGCCGCGACAGGTAGGCCGCGGCGGTGCCGCGCCGCGCGTTGACACGCAAGGCCATCGGCGGATGGCGGTTGGCCTCGGTCAGCAGCGCGGCCCACTGCTGCGGCCAGTCCTGCTTGATGCGTTCGATCCACCACAGCGGGTGGTTGAACGCGGCCACCGGCTGCGACTGCACCGCGGCCACCAGCGCGTCGCGCTCGCGCACGAAGCGGCGCAGCACCGCGTTGATGAAGTTGGCCGCCGCCGGCGTGCGCTGGCGTGCGGCGGTCACCGCCTGATCGACCAGCGTGTGCTCGGCATACGGCGGACCGCTGCCGGGCCACAGCAAGGCGATCGCCGAGCACAGCAGCGCATCGACGTTCGGCGGCGGCGCCTTCGGCGCCAGCTTCGCCCGCACCGCCTGCGCGCCGCCCCACCAGCGCAGCACGTGGAAGGCCAGCGCCTGCGTGCCGGGCTTCAGGTCGACCGGGCAGCGCGCGAGCACCTCGGTCAGCGAGCGGCCGCTGCGCACGGCGGCCACCGCGTCGGCGGTCTGGTCGAGCAGGCGGGCCAGCGGCGGCCCCAAGGCACCCGGGGAAGCACTCATCGCGGTCAGTCTATCCCCCGGGAACGCGGGCAGGCCCCTGCCCTGCAGGCTTCGCCCCCGCGGCGCACAATGCGCCCTTCCCCGAACCGTGCCGCGCACTGCCATGCCGACCTCCGACACCCTGCCGATCTTTCGCAACGAGGAGGAGCTGTCGCGGCTGCCGGCCTCCGAACGCATCCGCTACCGGCTGATCGGCGCCGATTGCCGCTACCACGCGAACGACAACATCGCCGAGCACATCCGCCCGGGCGAGCTCGACGAACTCAAGCGCGAGGTCGAGGCGAAGATGCAGGACGTGCTGCAGGCGCTGGTGATCGACACCGACAGCGACCACAACACCAACGAGACCGCCAAGCGCGTCGCAAAGATGTTCATCGACGAGGTGTTCCGCGGCCGCTACGTGCCGCCGCCCTCGGTCACCGAGTTCCCGAACTTCTCGCGCCTGAACGAGCTGATGATCGTCGGGCCGATCACCGTGCGCAGCGCCTGCTCGCACCACCTGTGCCCGATCCTCGGCAAGGTGTGGATCGGCCTGCTGCCGAACGAACACTCGAACCTGATCGGGCTGTCGAAGTACGTGCGCCTGGCCGACTGGGTGATGACGCGGCCGCAGATCCAGGAAGAGGCGGTGGTGATGCTGGCCGACGCGCTGCAGGAGCGCGTCAAGCCCGACGGCCTGGCGATCGTGATGGAGGCCGACCACTTCTGCATGCACTGGCGCGGCGTCAAGGACGACGACTCGTCGATGACCAACAGCGTGATGCGCGGCGCCTTCCTGAAGGACCCGAACCTGCGGCGCGAATTCCTGGCGCTGCTGTCGAAGAAGTCCGGCAACTGAACGCGCGAGCGATCGAAGAGGCCACGATGATGCTGGTACGACTGATGTATGCGAGCCGCGCGGTGCCGACGCTGGACCAGGACGAGCTGCACAACATCCTGCGCCAGAGCAAGCTCAACAACCCCCAGCACGGCATCACCGGGCTGCTGTGCTACTCCGGCGGCATCTTCATCCAGGCGCTCGAAGGCGGCCGCTCGGCGGTGAGCCGGCTCTACGGCCGCATCGCCGCCGATCCGCGCCATGGCGACCTGATCCTGCTGAACTACGAAGAGATCGGCGAGCGCCGCTTCGCAGGCTGGTCGATGGGCCAGGTCAACATGGCGCGGCTCAACCCGGCCTTGCTGCTGAAGTACTCGGCCACCGCGACGCTCGATCCGTACAGCGTCTCCGGCAAGGCCTCGATGGCGCTGTTCGACGAGCTGGTGGCCACCGCGTCGGTGATGTGCTGAGCGCGCGGCCGCGCGCGAACGAATGAAACACGCGGCGCGCGGGGCGCAGCGGCGCTGCAACGCCCGGCGCCGACACTGCCCGGCATTTCCACGATGCCGGAGCTGCCGATGGGCCTCGCCGAACGCCGCAAGATCCAGGACCTTCAGGACAACACGCTGCCTGCGCGCAGCCGCGAGATCGCCGAGATCTGCGGCCGCGAGATCCCCTACGAAGTCGACTGGGCGACGCTGGAGAACGATGCGTCGGCGCTGAACTTCCTCGACAACCTCTCCTGCCATCGCCTGAACATGGCGCTGCGCACGATCTGCATCGACGACATGGGCCGCGAGGCGGTGCGCGAGACGCTGAAGCTGGTGAAGCTGAAGAACGTCGCCGAGCCGGCGCAGCGCCACATCGCCTTCGCCGGCGGCGTGCTGGAGATGCACTGCGCCTACGCGCACGGCGCGTCCGGCATGTTGAGCGACGGCACGATCCGCGACGCGCTGATGGCCGGGCTCTGAGCCGCCGCCGTGGGGTCTGCTTCGACGATGGGCGGCGCACCGTGGTGGATCGCCGGCGGCCTCATGCTGCTGGCCCTGATCGTGTGGGTCAGCCGCACGCCCGAGGCGCCCGCGGAGCCGCTCGCGCACGAGACGCTGCAGCATGGCCCGTTTCAGATCGTCGCCGAGGGCCGGCGCATCTCGACCGGCACCTTCCCGAACAACGGCGGCAATCCGTTCGAGACGATGGAAGTCACCGGATTCCGCGTGCGCTGGCGCGGGCAGGACGTGGCCGTGCCGGTGGGCGAACAGACCCTTCTGCGCTTCTGGCGCGTGCTGCGCCTGGTCGATGCGCCGCAGCCGGCGCTGCTGGTCTCGACGACCGACTTCCACCTGATCACCGAGCAGGACGGCCAGCTCGTCGTGCGCTCGATCGGCGAGCCGAGCACCGACATCGCCGAGCTGCAGCGACTGGACGCGGCGCCCGACGGCCAGCCCGACCAGCCACGGCGCTTCGGCATCGAGAAGGTCACGCCGGACGACACGGTGGTTCGGGATGCCCGCTGGCTGAAGCTCGGTCACCGCCACGTGCTGGACGTGCAGACGCTGGCAGTGCATCCGGTGCGGCCGTGGATCCGGGCCGGCAGCAGCGACCCGCTGGCGGGCCTGAACGGCGGTGGCCGCGGCGCGGTGCTGCTGTCGCCGGGCCGCAGCGCCTACGTCGTGCCGGCCTACCAGAGCGGCGACGCGCAGGACCGGCGCTACGACGGGCTGATCGTCGTCGACATCGCCCGCGGCGACGCGAGCGGCCTGCGCGTGTCGCGCGCCCGCAGCCGCTACATCGACGCCAACGACTTCACCGCCGACTGGGTGCGGCACCACTTCCGCTGGACGCGCGATGCCGATGGACGCGAGCGGCTCGAGCCGGCTCCGGACGCGAGGCCGCTGCCGTGGCGGGGACGTTTCGTCGACTTCGGCCAGCAGGTCGAGTACCGCGTCGCGCCGGTGCGGCCGGAGATGGGCGACGCGCTGGTGCGCTTCATGGCCGAGCGCTTCGGCGCGCAGGTGGCGCCGGACTGGATCGACCCGTCGATGACCGGCGGCGACACCTTCCGCCTGCCCGGCTGCAGCCACGTGCTGGCGCTCGGCCTGCACGAGCGCCATGTCGGCCTCTACGGCCCGGCGCCGCGCGGCGCGGTGGCGCACCCGCCCGACTGCCAGCAGATGATCCGCCGCATCGGCGAGGCCTTCGATGCCGAGCTGGCCAGCGGCCGGCTCGACGCGCTGTTCCTCGACGCCGACTGACGCGTCCTTCGGACGTTGGCGCTCAGCCGAGCATGTCGGCCCAGATCGTGCGCGCCCAGTTCCAGCCGTAGTCGCCCTCGAGCTCGGTCGGGCCGGTGGACACGCCGCCGGAGCCGGCGACCGTCTTGAACGTCTTCTCGGCCGCGACGTACTCGTGCACGCTGGCGACGTGGATCACGCGCTTCGCGTCGACGAAGCTGTAGCAGGTGTTCGTCAGCATCGGCGCCGGGTTGATCTCCCAGCCGGCGAACTCGGCGACGATGGCCGCCGCGGCGACCTTCGCGTGGTTGTTCGCCATGTGGCCGCTCTTGGGCATCGCCGGGGCGATCTGGATCGAGTCGCCGAGCACGTGGATGTCCGGCGAGACCGTCGATGCGAAGGTCTGGTAGTTCACGCCGCACCAGCGCTGGTTCATGTTCGCGAGGCCCGCCTGGACGGCGATCGCACCGGCGCGCATCGGCGGCAGCACGTTCAGCACGTCGGCCCTGACGTCTTCCTGCACCTCGAACTTCACTGTGTTCGTGCGGGCATCGACCGCGGTCGCCTTGTGCTGCGGGCGGAACTCGACCAAGCCGGGGTAACTCTCGGCCCACACCTTCTTGAACAGCGGTCCCTTCGAGGTGACGTCGGGGTTGGCGTCGAGGATCAGCACCTTGGACTTCGGCTTCGCGGCCTTGAAATACGCGGCCACCTGGCAGGCGCGCTCGTACGGCCCCGGCGGGCAGCGATAGGGCGCCTCGGGCACCACCAGCGCATAGACGCCGCCGTCGGGCATCGCTTCCAGCTGGCGGCGCAGCGCGGCCGTTTCGGGCCCGGCCTTCCAGGCCTGCAGGATGCGGCCCTCGGCCTGCGCGGCGCGCAGCCCGGCGACGCTGTCGAACATCAGGTCGATGCCGGGCGACAGCACCAGCTTGTCCCAGGCGATGGTCGGCCCGGAGGCCAGGGTCGCGGTCTTCTTCGCCGCATCGATCGCGGCCACCGTGTCCTTGATCACCCGCACGCCATGGCGCGAGGCCAGCGTGTCGTAGCGTGTCGTGATGTCGGCCAGCGTCTTGCTGCCGCCGAGCACGAGGTTGCTGACCGGGCAGCTGACGAAGGCCTCGTTCGGCTCGACCAGCACGACGTCGAGCTTGCCGCCGGAGAACAGGCGCAGGTACTTGGCGGCCGTGGCGCCGCCATAACCGCCGCCGACCACCAGCACGCGGGTGCGCTCCGGGATGGCCGGGGTCGAGGCGCAGCCGGCGAACAGCGCCGTGCCGCCGAGCGCCGCGGCGCCGCGCAGCCAGTCGCGGCGATGGCCGGCCAGGAGATTCAGTGATGGGTTCATCGTCGCCTCCCGTTCAGCGCTTGGGCTGGGCCGCGAAGTACGCGGCCAGCTGCTCGATCTGCGCCTCGGAATAACCCTTGGCAATCTGGTGCATCACGGTGGGCGTGCGGGCGCCGCTGCGGAAGTCCTTCATCTGCGCCAGGAAATACGCCTGCGACAGGCCCGCGAGCCCCGGCACGGCGCTCCTGTCGAGCGCCTGGCCCGCGGTACCGTGGCAGTTCGCGCAGGTGGCGGCGAGCGCCGCGGTGCGCAGTTGCTGGACGTCGTCGGCGGCCAGCGCGGCCGAGGCCGGCAGCACCAGTGCGAACGCAGCGGCAAGGCCAGGTACCCAACTCCTCATCGCGTCTTCCTCCGGGGCGGCAGAGGGCGACGAGTGTCGCTCAGAAACTGCCGGCGCGGCGGAAGCGGAACAGCCGCTTCAGCAGCCGGGTCGGGAACTGGTCGATCGCCGCGTTGTAGGCCGCCGCGGCGTCGTTGAACATCTGGCGCGCGAACTGCCAGCGCGGGGCGAGCTCCTTGAGCACCTGCTGCGGCTTCGCGACCGCCTCTTCGTGGCGCCAGTCGGCATGCTGCTCGATCAGCGCGGCCAGCCGCACCAGCGCCGGCGCCAGCGCGGCCTCGGCGCGGGCCAGCGCCGCGGGGCCCGCTTCGTCGGTCGGGCGCGGGCGCATCGCGTCCGCCGCGGCGGCCAGCTGTGCATGGGCGCCGGCCACCGCGTCGAGCGCCGCCTGTTCCGCGGCCAGCCGCGGTTCCACCGCCGCGCGCAACGCGGCCAGCGCCTGCAGGCGCGCCTGCAGCACGCCGTCGCACTGCGTCCAGGCCTGGATCATCGCGGTGCGCAGCGAGACGACGCGGTTGTGCGCGCCCAGCATCCAGAAGAACAGCAGCCCGAGGGCGACCCAGGCCCACCACGGCATCGCGCTCATCCGCCCAGCTCCCGCCGCCACGCCGTGTACCCGTCCGCGCGCAGCCGGCACGCCGGGCAGGTGCCGCAGCCGTGGCCCCAGTCGTGGCGCTGGCCGCGCACGCCGAGGTAGCAGGTGTGGGTGTGCGCGATCACGATCTCGGTGAGCGCGGCGCCGCCGAGCGCCTCGGTCAGTGCCCAGGTGCGGGCCTTGTCCAGCCACATCAGCGGCGTCTCGATGGTCATCGGCGTGGCCAACCCGAGCGACAGCGCGACCTGCGTCGCCTTCATCGTGTTGTCGCGGCAGTCGGGGTAGCCGGAGTAGTCGGTCTCGCACATGCCGCCGACCAGCACCGATCCGCCGCGCCGATAGGCCAGCGCCGCGGCGAAGGTCAGGAACAGCAGGTTGCGGCCGGGCACGAAGGTGTTCGGCAGGCCGTCCGCCTGCAGCTCGATCGCGCGCTGGTCGGTCAGCGCGGTGTCCGAGATCTGCCCCAGCAGCGCCATGTTCAACAGATGGTCGTCGCCCAGGCGCTCGGCCCAATGCGGGAAGGACGCGGCCATCTCGGCACGCACGCGCGTGCGGCACTTCAGCTCGATGCGGTGGCGCTGGCCGTAGTCGAAGCCGACGGTCTCGACGCGCGCATAGCGCTCGAGCGCCCAGGCGAGGCAGGCGGTGGAGTCCTGCCCGCCGGAGAACAGCACGATCGCCGTGCGCGGGTCTTGCGCGGACGGCGCCGACGTCAAGTGCGGACCTCGCCCTGGCCCAGCACGATCCACTTCATCGACGTCAGCCCCTCCAGGCCGACCGGCCCGCGGGCGTGGAACTTGTCGGTGCTGATGCCGATCTCCGCGCCCAGGCCGTACTCGAAGCCGTCGGCGAAGCGCGTGCTGGCATTGACCATCACGCTGGCCGAGTCGACCTCGCGCAGGAAGCGCATCGCGTTCGGATGGTTGGTCGTCAGGATCGCGTCGGTGTGGTGGGAACCGTACCGGTTGACGTGCGCGATCGCCTCGTCGAGCGAATCGACCACCTTGATGCTGATGATGGGCGCGAGGTACTCGGTCGACCAGTCGGTCTCGGTGGCGTCGACCACTGTCGCGCCGGGCACCGCGGCCAGCACCGCCTTCGCACGCGGGCAGCAGCGCATCTCGACGCCCTTGGCCGCGAAGCGCTCGCCGATGCGCGGCAGGAACGCTGCCGCCTGCGCCGCATGCACCAGCAGCGACTCGGCGGCGTTGCAGGGGCTGTACTTCTGCGTCTTCGCGTTGTCGGTCACCGTGACCGCGAGCTCGAGGTCGACCTCGGCATCGACGAACACGTGGCAGTTGCCGTCGAGGTGCTTGATCACCGGCACGCGCGCCTCGGCACTGATGCGCTCGATCAGGCCCTTGCCGCCGCGCGGGATGATGACGTCGACGTACTCGGGCATCGCGATCAGCCGGCCAACCGCCGCGCGATCGGTGGTCTCGACCAGCTGCACGGCCTCGGCGGGCAGCCCGGCTTCGAGCAGCGCGGCCTGCACCAGCTTCCACAGCGCGAGGTTGCTCTGCAGCGCCTCGGAACCGCCGCGCAGGATGCAGGCATTGCCGCTCTTGATCGCCAGCGAGGCGGCTTCGATCGTCACGTTCGGCCGGCTCTCGTAGATCATGCCGAACACGCCCAGCGGCACGCGCATCTGGCCGACGCTGATGCCCGAGGGCCGGCGCTTGACGCCGGTGATCTCGCCGATCGGGTCCGGCATCGCGGCGATCTGCTCGCAGCCTTCGGCCACCGTCTCGATGACCGCCGGCTTCAACTTCAGGCGGTCGACCATCGGCTCGGCCAGGCCGTTGGCGCGCGCGGCGCCGAGGTCCAGCGCGTTCGCGGCCTGCAGCGGCTCGACCGCTTCGCGCAGCCGGCGCGCCAGCGCGCGCAGCGCGGTGTTCTTCGCCGCGGTGGGCGCGGCGGCCATGCGGGTGGCCGCGGCACGGGCCGCGGTGCCCACGTGGGCCATGTAGGCGGGAATGTCGTTCGTCATGTCAGCCCTCGTCCCGCCCGCCAAAACCATGGTGTTGCATGCGGCGGATTTTCCCAGATCACCCCGCGGCGCGCTTGGGCACCAGCGTTCGCCGCAGCAGCAGCTGGTGCAGCGGCTCGGTTTGCCAGCCCTCGCCGGCCAGCGCATCGCCGCCGCGGTCGGGCCGCAGCAGCTGCGGCATGCGCAGGGTCGCCTGCGGGTAGTGCGCTGCCAGCGCCCGCGCGAGCTGGCGGGCGCCGTGCTGGCGCACGTCGGCATCGACCAGCGCCTGCAGCGTCACGCGCTGCGGGTCGGCATCGCTGAAGATCACCTGCGCGCCGGCGCAGCGCCAGGCCTTCAGCGGGCCCCTGCCTGGCCCGTTCAGCGCGGCGATCGACGGCGCGGTCTGCTGGAACGGCAGGCCCTCGATGCCGCCGTGTTCGAGCCAGGCCACCGCGTCGGCCAGGCCGAACTCGTCGATGCGGTCCTCCACCGGGGCGCCGGCCGCCCCCGGCAGCCGGGTGTAGCCGTGCAGCTCGGCCACCGGCTCGAACCCCCGCGAGCGGTACAGCGCCAGCGCGCGTTCGTTGCGCGCGAAGACTTCCAGCTCCATCGTGCGTTCGCCGCGCGCTTCGGCTTCGGCCACCACCCGGTCGAGCAGCCGCGGCGCGTGCCCGCCGCCGCGCGCGTCGGGCCGCGCACCCATCGTCGCGAGCCGGCTTCGGCCCGCGCCGATCGGCGCGATCAGCGCGAAGGCCAGCACGCGGCCGTCGCGATCGACCACCACGCGGCTGGCGGCCAGCTGCGCGCCCTGGCGAGCCAGCAGCAGCGGCCAGCTGTCGGGCGTCACCGTCATCGGGCCGATCAGGTAGTCGGCGAAGGCGGCATTGAAGGCCTCGCGCAGCGCTTCGCCGTCGATGGCGTCCGCGGCGCGCAGGTCGTACAGATCCGTCATTTCCAAACCCTCCGCGCTGCGCGCTCCGGGATGAGCGCTTCGGAACGGCCGGGCGCGCTCATGCAAGGGCTCCCAGCACCATCAGCCACAGCGGTGCAGTGAACACGAAACTGAAGGTCGAGACGACGATCGTCGTCGTCGCCTCGGCCTCCTGCGAGCGGTAGCGCTGCGCGAAGATCAGCGCGTTGCTGCCGGTGGGCAGCGCGGCCATCATCACGACGACCTGCAGCGGCAGGCCGGCGAGGCCGAAGCCGCCCTTGGCGACGGCCAGCACCAGCGCCGGCAGCGCGATGAGCTTCAGCAGGCTGATGGCCATCGCGCCCTTGAACCGGTTGCCGATGCCGCCGTACGCCAGCGACAGCCCGATGAGCACCAGGCACATCGGCGCCACCGCGGTGCCCAGCAGCGCCAGCGTCTCGTCCAGCGGCCCCGGCAGCGGCCAGTCGGTGGCGTTCCAGGCCAGTCCGGCGAGCACCGGCAGCACCACCGGGTGGATCAGCGTGTTGCGCACCGTCGCGCGCAAGGTCTTCAGCAGGCCGGCAGTGGCCTCGTGGCGGGCCCGTGCGCGGGCCAGGTCCATCTCGACCAGCGCGGTCAGCACCGACAGCAGGATCAGCGCATGCAGGCTGATCAACGCGATGTGGATCGCCAGGCCCTTTTCGCCGAACAGGCCCGCGGCCAACGGCACGCCGACCTGCAGCGAGTTGCCGAAGGTGGCGGCGATCGCGCGGGTCGACGGTGAGGCCACCGCCCGCTCGTGGGCCGCGAGGTCGTCGCCCGCCGGCTGGCCGCGCACCCGCCAGCGCAGCACGCCGTAGACCGCCAGCAGCATCAACACCACCGGCACGAAGAACGCGACGATCGAGGCCCACGGCATCTGCGACGGGTCGAGCCGCGCGGTGGTGCGGAACAGCAGCGCCGGCACGAAGATGTAGAAGGCCGCGTTGGCCAGCGTGCGCGCCGGGTCGCTGCCGGGTGTTCCCTCGCCCAGCCAGCGCAGGCGCCCGGCGATCCAGCCGAGCGCGACGGTGACGAAGATCGCCAGCAGCTTGTGGAAGACGAGCAGCGACATAGGCTGGTGGATGATGCCCGCATTTGCGGCCGCCCCGGCCGGCACGGGGCTTGCGAGGCTTCGCCGGCACAGGCTTCAGGAGCAGACCATGGGCAGCGCAGCCACGGCCCCGCCCGCGACGGCCAGGGACGGCGTCGCGCCGGCGGTGGCGCCCGAGCAATGGTCGGCGCTGATCAACCTGGCCGGACGGCAGCGCATGCTGTCGCAACGCATCGTGCTGATGACGCTGCTGGCCGACCGCGGCGACGCCACCGCGCGCATCGCCGCCAAGGATGCGTTGCAGCAGTTCAACGCCGCCCACCAGCGGCTGACCCACGGCGGCGACGGGCTGCCGCCGCCGCCCGCGCCGCTACGCCTGGCGCTGGCCGCCTGTTCGGCCGGCGCCGGCAGCCCCAGCGTCGATGCCGCGGTGCGAGACTTCGCCACGCTCGCCGCCGAGGCGCTGCGCACCGATCCGGCGCTCGCGCGCCCCGCGATGGGCCGGCTGGTCGCGCTGGCGACACCGGTGCTGGCGCTGCTGAACCGGCTGACGCAGCTGTACGAGACGCTCGCGCGCGACGCGGCCGCGCAGGCGCAGGCGCACCAGGCCGGGCTGATCGGGCGCATCGAGCGCATCGCCGGCGAGGCCCACTTCGTCGCGCTGAACGCGCGCATCGTCGCCGCACGCGCGGGCGACGCCGGGCGCGAGTTCGGCGTGGTCGCGGCACGGCTGGTCGAGGTCAGCGCCGAGATCGAGGCCCTGAGCCGGGAGGCGATGCGGTGATCAGGCGAGCGGGGTCGAGCTAACGCGCGAGTTGCGCGGCCACCCAGGCATCGACGGCCGCCGCCGGCAGGTCGATCTGCAGCTGCTTGCGCCGCGCGGTCTCGCCGCGCAGCAGCGTCAGCGCGCGCTTCGGGCAGCCGAGCTCGTCCGCGAGCCAGTCGCGCAGCCGCGCGTTGGCCTTGCCGTCGACGGGCGGCGCCGCCAGGCGCACGCGCAGCGCGCCGTCGTGCAGGCCGTCGACCTCGGTGCGCTTGGCGTTCGGCACCACGCTGACGTCGAGCACGCAGCTCGTCTCGCCGCGCGGCTGCACGGGCGAGGCCATGCTCAGGAGGCGGCGGTCACTTCGCCGCCACCGCCTTCTTCGCCGCCGCGGTCTTCTTCGCGGCCGGAACCTTCGCGCCGCGCGGCTCGAACTCGAAGCCGACCTTGCCTTCCTTCGGGTCCCAGACCAGGAAGGCCTTGAACTTGCGCTTGGTGCGGTTGGAGACGAAGCCGTCGAGCAGGTCGGTCTTGCCGGTGGCGAGCAGCTTGCTCACCTGCTCGTGCGCGATCGGCTGCGTCAGGATGATCTTGCCGGTCTTGAAGTCGCAGGTCACGTGCGCGCCGACCGCGTGCTCGCAGACGTAGTTCGCGCCGTACTCGTGCACGTGGCCCTTGCACTTCGGGCAGGCGCCCAGCGAGGGCTGGCCGCTGAAGTCCACGGGCTCGCCGTCGCCCTCGGCGTTCTTCTGGTCCTCGCCGAAGTCGAACTCGAGCTTCCAGTTGGCGATCTCCTCGTCGTAGACCAGGCGCAGCTCGGCGGTGAACGGCCAGCCGGCCTTCGAGCGGAAGCCCTCGAGCGGGCCGATCTTCTTGTCGCGCAGGAAGGTCTCGACCTCGTGCAGCTCGAAGCTGCGCGCGCCGGGGATCTTGGTGATCGAGAAGCCGCAGCCTTCGCTCGCGCCGTCGCTGCCGGTACAGGTGAAGCGGCGGTAGTTCTCCTTGACGACGCCGCCGCACTGCGGGCACGGCACCTTCAAGGTCGCGTAGTCGCCGGGAATCGTGTCGCGGTCGTACTCCTTGGCCTTGCGCACGATGCGCTCGGCCATCTTCGCGATCTCCTTCATGAAGGCGTCGCGCGACAGCCGGCCGTGCTCCATCTCGGCGAGCTGGTATTCCCAGTTGCCGGTGAGCTCGGGCTTGGTCAGGTCCTCGACGTCGAGGCCGCGCAGCAGGGTCATCAGCTGGAAGGCCTTGGCGGTGGGGATCAGGTCGCGGCCCTCGCGCAGCATGTACTTTTCCATGATCAGGCCTTCGATGATCGCCGCGCGCGTCGCCGGCGTGCCCAGGCCCTTCTCGTGCATCGCGGCACGCAGCTCGTCGTCGTCGATCAGCTTGCCGGCGCCTTCCATCGCGCTCAGCAGCGTGCCTTCGTTGTAGCGCGCCGGCGGCTTGGTCTTCAGCGCATTGACGCTGATGTGCTCGTTGGCCACGGATTCGTTCGGCTGCACCGGCACGAGGTTGGCGTCCTCGTCCTGCGCCTCCTTGCCGTAGACCGCCAGCCAGCCCGGGTTCACCAGCACCTTGCCGTTGGTCTGGAACTGGTGCTCGGCGACGGTCGTGATGCGCGTGGTGACCAGGAACTCGGCGGGCGGGAAGAACACCGCGAGGAAGCGCTTGACGACCATGTCATAGAGCTTGGCCTCGGCCTCGGTCAAGCTCTTGGGCGGCTGCAGCGTCGGGATGATCGCGAAGTGGTCCGACACCTTGCTGTTGTCGAACACGCGCTTGATCGGCTTGACGTAGCCTTCCTTCAGGCCCTTCGCGGCATGCTGCGCCAGTTCGCGCAACGGGCCGGGCAGGTCCTCGCCGGCGATCATCTCGAAGGTCTTCTTCACGACGCCGACGTAGTCCTCGGGCAGCGCGCGCGAGTCGGTCCGCGGGTAGGTCAGCACCTTGTGCTTCTCGTACAGGGCCTGCGCCAGCGACAGCGTGGTCTTCGCCGAGAAGCCGAAGCGGCCGTTGGCCTCGCGCTGCAGCGTGGTCAGGTCGTACAGCCCGGGGCTCGACTGGTTGCTGGGCTTGGATTCCTCGCTGACCGTGCCGGTCTTGCCCAGCACCGCGTCGGCAATCTGGTTGGCCGTCTTCTCGTCCCACAGCCGGTCGGAACGCGCATCGGGATCGTCGGACTTCTTGAACTTCGGGTCGAACCACTTGCCTTCGTACTCGCCGGCGGCGCAGGCGAAGCCGGCCTTGATCTCCCAGTAGTCTCGCGCGACGTGCTTGCGGATCTTCTCCTCGCGCTCGACGACGATCGACAGGGTGGGCGTCTGCACGCGGCCGACGGTGGTCAGGAAGAAGCCGCCGTCGCGCGAATTGAACGCCGTCATCGCGCGCGTGCCGTTGATGCCCACCAGCCAGTCGGCCTCCGAGCGGCTGCGCGCCGCGTCGGCCAGGCCCAGCATCTGTTCGTCGCTGCGCAGCTGCTCGAAGCCTTCGCGGATCGCCTGCGGCGTCATGCTCTGCAGCCACAGCCGCTTCACCGGCTTGTTCAGCGGCGTCTTGCCCCCATCGGCGTACTGCACGATCAGCCGGAAGATCAGCTCGCCCTCGCGGCCCGCGTCGCAGGCGTTGATCAGCGCGGTGACGTCCTTGCGCTTGACCAGCTTGACCACCGCGTTGAGCCGCGTCTTGGCCTTGTCGATCGGCGCCAGGTCGAAGTGCGGCGGCACCACCGGCAGGTGCGCGAAGCTCCACTTGCCGCGCTTGACGTCGTACTCCTCCGGCGCCTTGATCTCGACGAGGTGGCCGACCGCGCTGGTGACGACATAGGTCTCGTTCTCGAAGTGCTCGGCGTGTTTCTCGAACTTGCCGGTGACGGGCGTCAGCGCACGCACGATGTCCTGCGCAACGCTGGGCTTCTCGGCAATGATCAGGGTCTTGCTCATGGATCCGGGGAAAGGTCTGGAAAGGCGGTCTGCCTACAATCCGTGTCTTCGCGCGCGCACGCCTGTACACACGTACACGTGCGCGCGCCCATGAATTCACTTTACCGAATGAAGCCGAGCACGCAAGCCGCCGCCCCCAAGACCGGAAAGCCCGCCGGAAAGCCCGGCGCAAAGCCCAGCGCAAAGCCCGCCGGCAAGCCCACCACGGGATCGGCCCGGCAGGCCGCGGGCAAGGGCAGCGGGCACGCGGCCGAGGCCGACGCCCCGGCCGGCGGCCGCCGCATCCAGGTGCGCAAGAGCGGCGTGCACGGCAAGGGCGTATTCGCGCGGCGGCCCCTGAAGAAGGGCGAGACGGTGATCGAGTACACCGGCGAGATCATCACCTGGCCCGAGGCGCTGCGCCGCCATCCGCACGATCCGAGCGACCCCAACCACACCTTCTATTTCCACATCGACGAAGACCGGGTCATCGATGCGAAATACGGCGGCAACGCGGCGCGCTGGATCAACCATGCCTGCGCGCCGAACTGCGAGGCCGACGACGACGGCGAGCGCGTGTTCATCAAGGCGCTGCGCAACATCAAGCCCGGCGAAGAGCTGTTCTACGACTATGGGCTGGTGATCGACGAGCGCTACACGCCGGCGCTGAAGCGCCAGTTCGCCTGCCATTGCGGCAGCGCGCGTTGCCGTGGCACGATGCTCGCCCCGAAGCGACAGAAGCTCGGCTGAGCGCATCCGCTTTGGTTCGCGACATGTCGGACACCCACCACCTGCACTGGGGCGCCGAGGCGCTGTGGCAGCGGCTGAGCCCGCTGCTGCCCGGGCTGTCGGTGGAGATGGTCGCGCGCATCGACTCGACGAATACGCAGTTGCTCGAACGCGCCCGCCGCGCCGGCGCGCACGACGAGGCCGCGTCGGCCCAGACGCACGGCCGCCGTTCCGGCGACACGCAGCCCTGCCTGCTGGTGGCCGAAGCGCAGACCCGCGGCCGCGGCCGCCAGGGCAAGCCGTGGTACTCGACGCCCGGTGCGTCGCTGACCTTCTCGCTGTCGCTGCCGCTCGAGCCGCCGGACTGGGCCGGGCTGTCGCTGGCGGTCGGCGTCGCGGTGGCCGACGCGCTCGACCCGCTCGAACCGGGCCAGGCGCCGCGCATCGGCCTGAAATGGCCGAACGACCTGCTGCTGCTCGAAGGCGACGGCCCGGGGCGCAAGCTCGGCGGCATCCTGATCGAGACCGTGCCGGTCGGCCGGCGCCGCATGGCGGTGATCGGCATCGGGCTGAACATCCAGCCGCAGGCCTTGAAGGACCTCAGCTGGGGTTATGCCTGCCTGCAGGAATTCCGGCCGGAGATCGACGCGCCGGCGGCGCTGGCGCTGGTGGCCGAACCGCTGGTGCGCACGCTGGTCGAGTTCGAACGCACCGGCTTCGCGCCGCTGCATCCGGCCTACGCGCGGCGCGATGCGCTGCTTGGCAGGCCGGTGTTCACCAACTTCGCCGAGGTGCCCGAAGGCGTGGCCGAGGGCATCGACGCCGACGGCGCGCTGCTGCTGCAGGTCGGCGGCACGCGCCAGCGCCTGTCCAGCGGCGAAGTGATCAGCGTGCGGCTGGCGCCTGAGGGCGGCGGCGCGGCACCCGGACCGGAGGCGCCCGCATGCTGAGGGCGCTGGTGCTGCTCCTGCTGCTGGCCAATGCCCTCGTCCTCGCCTGGTCCCAAGGAGCCTTCGACGGCGTCGGCGCACGCCGCGGCGATGCGCAGCGCGAGCCCGAGCGGCTGCAGCGCCAGGTCAATGCCGAGCGGGTCACGCTGCTGAAGCCGGCCGCGGCCAGCGCCGCGATGGCCGCCGAAGCCCGTGCCCAGGCGGCCAGCGACGCCGCGGCGGCGGCCAGTGCGGCGGCACCCACCGGCGTCTGCCTCGAGGCCGGCCCGCTCGCGCCGGCGGCTGTCGCCGCGGCCGGGAAGCTGCTGGTGCAGGCCGGCATCGCCGAAGGCGGCTGGCAGACGGTGGCCAGCGAGCGCAAGGGCAGCTTCCTGATCTACATGGGCCGCTACGCCGACGACGAGACGCAGGACCGCAAGATCGAGGAACTGAAGCGCCTGCGCATCGACGCGCAGCCGATGAAGAACGCGCCCGAGCTGATGCCGGGGCTGGTGATCGCGCGCTTCGACGACAAGGCCGCCGCCGAAGCCGAGCTCGGCCGGCTGTCTCAGCGCGGGCTGCGCACCGCGCGCGTCATCACGATGGTGCCGCCGACGCCGGCGGTGACGCTGCGGCTGCCGTCGGTGGATCCGGCGCTGCGCGACAAGCTCGCGGCGCTGAAGCTGGGCCCGGGCCTCAACGGCTTTGTGGCCTGCAGCGCGGCGGTCGCCGCGGCGCCGGCCTCGTCAGCCGCCTCGGCGGCTCCGGGGCCGGCCGCGGCCCGCATGCCACCGTCCGCTGCCGCGCCGCGCGCAGCGACGCCGCCCGCCTCGCGCGCAGCGTCTTCCTGACGTGACCGGGCCTGGGCGCCCGGGGCCTCAGCCGCGGGCGCGCCGCGCCGGCAGGTGCAGCAGCGCCAGCGCCGCCGCCAGCCCCGCGAGCCAGCCGAATCCGAGCGCCCCACCGCCACCGCCCCCGCCACCGCCGCCGGTCGACGGGGTCGCCGGCGCGGAGACGATGATCGTCGTCAGCGCCGCGCTGCTGGCACCGGCGCTGTCGGTGACCGTCAGCTGCACGGTGACCGTGCCGGCGCCGGTGGTCGACAGGATCGCGCCCGCCTCGCTGGTCGAGCCGGTGAAGACGGCGATGCTGGCGCCCGATGTGATCGTCCACTGGTAGCGCGCGATCGTGCGGCCGGTGCCGGCGGTGGTGCCGGTGCTGTTCAGCGTCACGTTGGTGCCGGCGGTCGGCGTGGCGTTCGAGACGCCGATGCGCACCGTCGGGGCCGGCGCGCCGTCGGCCTGCACCTTGGCCACCGCGGCCCCGGCGTCGAGCATGCCGGCGCCGCAGGTGGTGGTGGTGCAATAACACTCGATCTGCTCGGTGCCGTTCGGCGCATGGCAGGCGGTGACGGTGGCATCCGCGCCGGTCGTCGGGAACGGCCGCGCGGTGGCCTGCAGCGTCGCCTTGGCGCGCGCGGGCGTCAGCGTCGGGTCCAGCGACATCATCAGCCCAACCGTGCCGGCGACGATGGGCGCCGCGAAACTGGTGCCGACCGAGTAGTTGAAGCTGTCGCTGTAGATGTTCGACGCCGGGCTGGTGCTGCCGCTGTTGCTCGTGGTCAGCAGCGGGTACAGGCAGGCGCCGGACAGGTTGACGCAGTTGCCCGCCGGGGCGGCGATGCTCATCTGCGGCCCGACGTTCGAATAACCGACCTTGGTGCCGGCGTGGCGGATGCCGGCGACCGCGATCGCGCCGGCGCAGTTCGCGGGCGTGCTGACCGCGATGCCGGTGTCGTTGCCGCCGGCCACCACCACGGCCACGCCGGCCGCGTTGAGCTCGGCGATGGTGTCGCGGTAGGACGCCGGGCAGCTGCCCGCCGAGCCGAGGCTCATGTTCAGCACGCGCGCCGGATTGGCATTGGCCACCGGGTCGGTCGACAGGCCGGCGGCCCAGCGCATGCCGGCAAGGATGTCGCTGTCGTAGCCGCCGCAGCGCCCGAGCACGCGCACCGGCAGCACCTTGACGTTCCAGCCGGTGCCCGCGATGCCCTGGCCGTTGTCGGTGGCTGCGCCGATCAAGCCGGCCACCTGCGTGCCGTGCCAGCTGCTCGAGAAGGCCGGATCGCCCGCATCGCACTCGCCGGCCGGTGTCCAGTCGCCCGGATCGTTGGCGTCGGCATCGCGGCCGTTGCCGTCGTTGGCGGTGTCGGTATCGGCGATGAAGTCGTAGCCCGGCAGCAGCTTGCCGGCGAGGTCGGGATGGTCGTAGCGCACGCCGGTGTCGAGCACCGCGACCACCAGGTTTGCCGAGCCGGTGGTGATGTCCCACGCGGCAACCGCGTTCACCGCCGACACCGCGGTGGATGTCGGCGCGCGCAGGTACCACTGGCCCACGGCCGGTGTGATCGAGGTCTGGTTGGCGCCGAAATAGGGGTCGTTCGGCACGGCCAGCAGGCGGCGGCGCTGGTCCGGCACGGCCCACTCGACCTCCGGCTGCGCGGCCAGGCGGGCCGCCAGCTGCAACGACGACAGCCCGCGGCCGCGCATCGCCTGCATGCGCGCACCGAGCTCCGGTCCGTCGTCCAGCGGCACCGACAGGCGCCGCGACAGCGCGGCAGCATGCCGCGGGCGCACCGCCGTCGACGTGCCGGCCGAGGTGTCCGAGGGGGCCGAGGGGGCGGACAGCGCGCGCATCAACGTGGCGTCGGCGCGGTACTTGACGATGACGCGGGCGTTGGACGCGTCCTCGACGTCGGCCGACGTTGCCTCGCGCCGCCCGCGCGGGCCCGGTTCGGTCGCCGGGGCGGCGGTCACGGACACCAGCGCCGCCAGGAGGGCCGGCAGCAGCAGCAAGGGTCGGGGCAAGCGAAGCTTCATCGCAAGAGGACGCGGGCCGCCACGGCGGCCCGGCGAGTGAACGGTGTGCGCGATGCTAGGTCAACGCGGTAAAGCCCCGGTGAAGAAGCGCAACGCCGCCGCGTCCCGGCCGGCAAGGCGTGCCGTACCGCACGGACGGCCCCTGCCGGCGCCGCCGGTCAGCGATAGCCGCCTTCCTTCGGGTTGTGGATGATCCAGATCAGGTTGCCGCCGGTGTAGTCGCCGAGCGAGCCGCCGGCGAAGATCAGCCGGCCCTGGTTCTTGAACACCATCTCGTAGCGGTGCCGGTCGCTGCCGAAGTAGAACGGGATCCAGGCCTTGCCGGTGACGTAGGCGCCCTGGTCGGTCGGCTGGCCGGCGAGGTCGATCGCCTGGCGCATCGACATGCCGATCTGCAGCTTCGTGAACTTGCTGCCCGGCGCCGGCTTGCCGGTGATCTCGCCTTCCCAGCCGCCCAGGCCCTTGACCTGCTGGCCGCTGCCGGCTTCGACCTTCGACGAATCGACCACTTCGCCGCGGTCGTTCAGGCCGGCCTTGCTCTTGGTGGCGGGCGCCGGTGCGGGTGCGGGCGCCTTCGCGGTGGTGGCCGCCGGGGCCGGCGCGGGCGCGGGCGCGCTGGCCGAGTCGCTCTTGCTGCCGGTCGTCACGCAACCCGCCGCGAGCACGGCCGCGAACAGCACGGCCAGCGGCGCGCGGGACAGGATCGGGGTCTGGCTCATCCTTGTACGTCCTCATGAAATCGGGGTGGCGGGACTCTAGCCAGAGTCCGCTCGCCACCCCGTGCGACAGCGCAACGCGCCGCCGTGTCAGGCCAAAAAGTGCTCGATCAGCGCGCCGCGATCACGCGGGCCATCTCCAGCACCTTGTTCGAGTAGCCCCACTCGTTGTCGTACCACGCGATGACCTTGACGAAGGTCTTGTCGAGCGCGATGCCCGCCTCGGCGTCGAAGACGCTGGTGCAGGGTTCGCCGCGGAAGTCGGTGGCGACGACCTTGTCCTCGGTGTAGGCCAGCACGCCCTTCATCGGGCCGGCGGCCGCCGCCTTCATCGCATTGCAGATGTCGTCCCAGCTGGCTTCCTTGGCCAGCTCGGCGGTCAGGTCGATCACCGAGACGTCCGAGGTCGGCACGCGGAAGGACATGCCGGTGAGCTTCTTGTTCAGCTCGGGGATCACGACACCGACGGCCTTCGCGGCGCCGGTCGACGACGGGATGATGTTCTCGAGGATGCCGCGGCCGCCGCGCCAGTCCTTGTTGCTCGGGCCGTCGACGGTCTTCTGCGTCGCGGTGGCGGCGTGCACGGTGGTCATCAGGCCGCGCTTGATGCCGAAGGCGTCGTTCAGCACCTTGGCGACCGGCGCCAGGCAGTTCGTCGTGCACGAGGCGTTCGAGATGATCGCCTGGCCGGCGTAGGTCTTGTCGTTGACGCCGAAGACGAACATCGGCGTGTCGTCCTTCGACGGCGCGCTCATGATGACCTTCTTGGCGCCGGCGTCGATGTGCTTCTGCGCGGTTTCCTTGGTCAGGAAGAGGCCGGTCGACTCGACCACCACCTCGGCGCCGACCTCGCCCCACTTCAGCTCGGCCGGGTCCTTTACCGCGGTCAGGCGGATCTTCTTGCCGTTGACGATCAGCGTATGGCCGTCGACCGCCACGTCCCCCTTGAAGCGGCCGTGCACGCTGTCGTACTTCAGCATGTAGGCCAGGTAGTCCGGCTCCAGCAGGTCGTTGATGCCGACGACCTCGATGTCGGAAAAGTTCTGCACCGCGGCGCGGAACACCATGCGGCCGATGCGGCCGAAACCGTTGATGCCGATCTTGAGGGTCATCTGTCTCTCCAGGGGTGAGTGCGAAATTGTGGCCGGTGGCGGTTACCGCGACGGAACGAAGTCGAGGTCTTCAGGGCGTTGCTTGCCGCAGATCAGCGCCCGAGCACGCGGCGCACCGTCGCCGCGACGTTCTCCGCGGTGAGGTGGAAGTGCTTGAACAGCGCCGGCGCCGGCGCGCTTTCGCCGTAGGTGTCGATGCCGACCACCGCGGCGCAGCCGTACTTCCACCAGTAGTCGGTGACGCCGGCCTCGACCGCGATGCGCGGCAGGCCGTCGGGCAGCACGCTGCGCTTGTAGGCCACCGCCTGGCGGTCGAACACCGTCGTCGAGGGCATCGACACCACGCGCACCGGGATGCCGACCTGCGCCAGCTCGGCCTGCGCATGCAGCGCCAGCTGCACTTCGGAGCCGGTGGCGATGATCACCGCGCGCGCCTTCTGCTTCAGTCCGACCTCGGCCGGCTCGGCGAGCACGTAGGCGCCGCGGGCGATGGCGTCGAGGCCGCTGGCATCGGGAGCGGCGCCTGACGTCGCCTTGGGGGCATACGGCAGGTTCTGGCGCGACAGCAGCAGCGCCGACGGGCGGTTCTTCGTCTGCAGCGCGCAGCCCCAGGCGACGACGGTTTCGGCGGTGTCGGCCGGGCGCCAGACGTCCAGCCCCGGGATCAGGCGCAGCGCCGACGCGTGCTCGACGCTCTGGTGCGTCGGGCCGTCCTCGCCGAGGCCGATCGAATCGTGCGTGAAGACGTGGATCACGCGCGTTTTCATCAGCGCGGCCATGCGGATCGCATTGCGGCTGTAGTCGCTGAAGGTCAGGAAGGTGCCGCCGTAGGGGATGTGGCCACCGTGCAGCGCGACGCCGTTCATGATCGCGGCCATGCCGAACTCGCGCACGCCGTAGTTGATGTGGCGGCCGAGGCGGCCGTTGGCATCGACGGTGGGCTGGCCGTCGGCATCGAAGCGCAGCGGCGGCGTCGACGAGGTGTTGGTGAGGTTCGAGCCGGTCAGGTCGGCCGAGCCGCCGAGCATCTCGGGCAGCGCCTTCGTGAAGGCTTCCAGCGCCAGCTGGCTGGCCTTGCGCGAGGCCACGGTCTGCGCCGCGGCATGCGCGCCGACGGCGGCATCGACCACGGTCTGCGCGAAGTTCGCCGGCAGCTCGCCCGCGACGCGGCGCGCGAATTCGGCAGCCAGCTCCGGATGCGCGGCCTTGTAGGTCGCGAAGCGCGCGGCCCACGCGGTCTCGGCTTCTTCGCCGGCGGCCTTGGCGTCCCACAGCTCGTAGGCCGTCTCGGGGATCACGAAGGGCTCGTGCGTCCAGCCCAGGGCATCGCGCGTGAGCTTGCATTCGTCGACGCCCAGCGCCTCGCCGTGCGCCTTGGCGCTGCCGGCGCGGTTCGGCGAGCCCTTGCCGATCGTCGTCTTGGCGATGACCAGCGTCGGCTTCAAGGCCGATTGCTTCGCGCGGGCGATCGCACGGTCCATCGCCTCGACGTCGTGGCCGTCGACCGGGCCGATGACGTCCCAGCCGTAGGCCTCGAAGCGCTTGCCGGCGTCGTCGATGTACCAGGGCGCGACGGGACCGTCGATCGAGATGCCGTTGTCGTCGTAGATCGCGACCAGCTTGTTCAGCTTCCACGCGCCGGCCAGCGCGCAGGCTTCGTGGCTGATGCCTTCCATCAGGCAGCCGTCGCCCAGGAACACGTAGGTGTGGTGGTCGACGATCGCATGGCCGGGACGGTTGAATTCCGCTGCCAGCAACTTCTCGGCCAGCGCCATGCCGACCGCGTTGGTGATGCCCTGGCCGAGCGGGCCGGTGGTGGTCTCGACGCCCGGCGTGATGCCGACTTCCGGATGGCCCGGCGTCTTGCTGTGCAGCTGGCGGAAGTTGCGCAGCTCGGACAACGCGAGGTCGTAGCCGGTGAGGTGCAGCAGCGCGTAGATCAGCATCGAGCCATGGCCGTTCGACAGCACGAAGCGGTCGCGGTCGGGCCAGTGCGGATTCGCCGGGTTGTGCTTCAGGTGCCGGCCCCACAGCGCGACGGCGATGTCCGCCATGCCCATCGGCGCGCCGGGGTGGCCGGAATTGGCCTGCTGCACGGCGTCCATCGCCAGCGCGCGGATCGCGTTGGCCATGAGGGTCGTGTCCTTGGAGGTGTCTTGGCTGAGGGTCGAGGACATGCGTGGAGGCACCGCTCGTTGGCGAACGATGGGGGGAGGGGGTGGAACCTGGGGGAAACGCGGATTTTAGCGGCTCGATAATCCGCGCCCATGCAGGGCCTGCACCTCACCGCCGACCTCCGGGGCTGTTCCCCGGCGCTTCCCGTGATGACCGACACGGCCGCGCTGCGCACGCTGTGCGTCGATGCCGTGCGCGCGGTCGGGCTGACGCCGGTCGGCGAGCTCTTCCATCGTTTCGATCCGACGGCCGGCGGCAGCGGCATCACCGGCGTCGTGCTGCTCGCCGAGTCGCACCTCGCGGTGCACACCTGGCCGGAGCTGGCCGCGGTGACGCTGGACGTCTACGTCTGCAACTTCGGCGCCGACAACTCGCACCGGGCCGACGCGCTGCTGCAGCGGCTGGAGCAGGCCTTCGCGGCCGACACCACGCAGCGCCAGCGCATCGAGCGGGGCCGCGCCTGATGGCCGCGGCGAACCTGAAGGCGCTGGTGCTCGCCGCCGGCCGCGGCGAGCGCATGCGGCCGCTGACCGACGTCACGCCCAAGCCGCTGCTGCCGGTGCACGGCAAGCCGATGATCGAGTGGCACCTGGACGCGCTGGCGCGCGACGGCGTGCGCGACGTGGTGATCAACAGCGCGTGGCTGGAAGACCAGTTCCCCGCCGCGCTGGGCGACGGCACGCGCTTCGGCCTGACGTCGATCACCTACTCGATGGAAGGCCGCGACCACGGCGGCGCGCTGGAGACCGCCGGCGGCATCGCGAAGGCGCTGCCGCTGCTGGGCGAGTGCTTCTGGGTGGTCTCCGGCGACATCGTGATCCCGGACTTCGTCTTCGATGCGGCGCTGGCAGCCGACTTCGCCGCGGGCACCGACGACGCGCTGATCTGGCTGGTGCCGAACCCTGACTTCAACGCCGCCGGCGACTTCCGCCTGGAAGGCGACCGCGTGCATCGCGAGGGCGGCCCGCGGCCGCTCACTTACGCCAATATCGCGCTGGTCCGCCGGCGGCTCGTCGAATCGGTGACGCCCGGCGCGCATGCCAAGCTGAACCAGTTCCTGTTCGACGCCGCCACGGCCGGCCGGCTGGCGGGTCGGATGCTCAGCGGGCCGTGGCACAACCTCGGGACGCCGGCGCAGCTGGCGGCGCTGAACGACGCCAGAACACGATGACGTTGCCGGCCGCCACCAGCCCGAGCCCGGCCAGGCCGCCGGCCGTCCAGCGGTAGCCCTCGACCCACGCCGAGACGTTCAGCGCGACGACCGGGAACAGCACCGTGCAGTAGGCCGCGCGGTCCGCGCCGAGGCGGCCGACGAGGGTGAGGTACGCGGTGAAGCCGATCACCGAGCCGGGAATCGCGAGGTACAGCCACGCGGCGACGTAGGTGAACGAGGCATCGAAGGCCGGCGGCTGGCCGCTGGCCAGCGCGTAGGCCGTGACCAGCGTGGTGCCGGCGAGCATGGCCCAGGCGTTGGTCTGCAGCGGCTTCAGGCCCTGGCGCTGCAGCGCGCCGGACAGCAGGTTGCCGAGCGAGAAGCTGCAGGTGCCGGCGAGCGCCAGCGCCAGGCCGACCAGCGTGTCCCGCGCGCCCAGCCCGGTGAAGAGCTCGGTGCCGAACAGCAGCGCCAGGCCGGCCAGCCCGAACAGCGCGCCCAGCAGCACCCGCGGCTTCAAGGGCTGGCCCTGGAACAGCCGCCCGTTCAGCGCATTCCACAGCGGCGCGGTCGAGAAGCACACCGCCACCAGGCCGCTGGCGATGAAGCGGCTGGCGTGCAGGAAGCACAGGAAGTTGACGCAGAAGAGGCACAGGCCCTGCGCCAGCAGCAGCGGCCAGGCGCTGCGCGGCGGCGCCTTGGCCTCGCGCCGCCAGGCCAGCCAGGCGAGCAGCACCGCCGCCGCGAGCGCGAAGCGCCAGGCGATCGACCAGGCGACCGGCACGACACCCAACTGCAGCTTCAGGGCGATCCAGGTGGTGCCCCAGATCAGCACGGTGGCGAGGTAGAGGCCGGCGGTGGTGGTCATGCGCGGAAGTCTGCGGCGCACCGCCCAGGTCGGATCGCAGGATCTTGCGGTTTTGTGCGGCAGGCGCGGCACGCGCGCGGCCCGCACGCGTAAGCTCGCGCCGATGTCCTCCCCTGCCCCGCCCGCCGCCGAGTTCGCCGTCTGCCGCGAGCTGCTGCGCTCGCGCGCGACGCCGCTGCGCACGGTCGCGCTCGGGGGTGATTCGAACGCCTGGCTGGTGCACTGGCGCAATGCCGACACCGAGACCGCCTACGCGCAGCCCGGCCATCACACGCTGTCGCTGTACCTGGACGGCGGCGAGCAGGTGCGCTGCCTCGAGCAGCCGCAGGCGCGCGGCGCGCCCGGCAGCCTGTGCTGCATGCCGGCGGGGCACCAGTCGCGCTGGCAGGTGCACGGCACGCTGCAGCTGCTGCACCTGTACCTGCCGACCTTGCCGCTGGCGCTGGCCGCCGAGCAGTGGTTCGACCGCGATCCGCGGCTGGCGAGCCTGCGCGACCGCATCTGGTTCGACGACGAGGTGCTGGCCGCCCTGGGCCGGCGCATCGTCGCGCTCGACTGGACGCACACCGACGCCGGCCTCGCGCTTCAGGAGCTGACGCTGCAGATGCAGGCCCGGCTGCTGCAGGCGCACGGCGATTCGCAGCGGCCGGTGACGGGCACGGCCGTGCGCGGCGGCCTGTCGGCGGCCGCACGCCGGCGCGTGCTGGACTGCATCGAAGCCGCGCCGGCCGGCGCGTCACCGTCGCTCGACGAACTGGCCGCGGCCGCGTGCCTGTCGAGTTATCACTTCCTGCGCATGTTCAAGGCCAGCTTCGGCCAGAGCCCGCACGCCTGGGTGATGCAGCGGCGGCTGGCGAAGGCGCGCGCGCTGCTGGGCGCGGGCCGGCTGCCGCTGCCGCAGGTGGCCGAGGCCGCCGGCTACGCGCACCTGAGCCACCTGAACACGGCGCTCAAGCGCGCGGGCCTGGGCAGCGCGGCGCAGCACCGGGCGGTGATGCGCCGCGTGGCGGTGTAGGACGCGCGGGGGCGGCGGTCTACGGCGCGACCAGCGGCAGCGCGATCGCATCGATGCGCTGCAGCACCTCGGGCGTCAGCTTGTCGGCGATCGCCAGCGCGCCGAGGTTGTCCTGCAGCTGCGCCGGCTTCGACGCGCCGGTGATCACCGTCGAGACGCGCGGGTTCTTCGTCACCCAGGCGATCGCCAGCTGCGCGGGCGTCGCGCCGAGCTCGGCGGCGATGCCGGCCAGCTGCTGCACCGCGGCGTTCTTCGCCGCGTCGGTCAGCTGCTCGCGCAGGAAGCCCATGGTCTCCATCGCGCCGCGCGTGCCGGCCGGGATGCCGTCCTTGTACTTGCCGGTCAAGAGGCCCGAGGCCAGCGGGCTCCAGGTCGTCAGGCCCAGGCCGATGTCCTCGTAGAGCCGTGCGTACTCCTGCTCGACCTTCTTGCGGTGGAACAGGTGGTACTGCGGCTGCTCCATCACCGGCTTGTGCAGGTGGTGGCGCTCGGCGATCTCCCACGCGGCGCGGATGTCGGCGGCCGACCACTCGCTGGTGCCCCAGTAGAGCGCCTTGCCGCGCGTGATCATGTCGCTCATCGCCCACACCGTCTCCTCGATCGGCGTGTGCGGATCGGGGCGGTGGCAGTAGACGAGGTCGATGTGCTCGAGGCCGAAGCGCTGCAGCGAGCCGTCGATCGCCTGCATCAGGTACTTGCGGTTGAGCGTGTCCTTGCGGTTGACCGCGTCGCCCTGGCGGTCCAGCCCCCAGAAGAACTTGGTCGACACGATGTAGTTCAGGCGCGGCTTAGCGAGGCGCTTCAGCGCGGCGCCCATCACCTCCTCGCTGCGGCCGGCGGCATAGGCCTCGGCGTTGTCGAAGAAGTTGATGCCGGCATCCAGCGCGGCGGCGAGCATCTCGACCGCGGCGTCGACGTCGACCTGGTTGTGGTACGTGACCCAGGAGCCGAGCGAGAGCTCGCTCACACGCAGGCCGGAGCGGCCGAGGCGGCGGTATCGCATGTGTGTGGAGGGTGAAGGGTGGGAAGGGGCGGCAGCGTATCAGGCGGCCGCGCGCAGCCAGCGCGCGAGCTTCGTTCCCGCACCGTCGCCATGGGTGAAGGCTTCTTCGAACACCGAATAGGCCGACAGGTCGGCATGCGCGAAGCGCACGCGGCCGCTGGCCTGCGCCAGCGCGGCGAGCGCCGGCGACGAGCGCAGGCCCGGCACCGGGATGCTCATCGCATGGCCGTAGCGGGTCAGCACGATGCGCTCGAGCTTGTCGGGCAGGTCCGGATGCAGCGGCCGCAACTCGTCGACCACGCGCTGCGCCCACGCGGGCGCGGCCTCTTCGAGCAGCGCGCCGCGCTGCGCCCGCGGCAGCGCCCAGTACAGCGTGATCACCGTCGGCTGCGGCGACGGGTCCAGGCGCTGGTGGCCGGCATCGACATAACCGAGCGACGCGCTGCCGTAGCGCACGTTGTCCCAGGCCGGCGGCGCGCCGATCAGGCGGTCGAGCAGCGGCGCGTTCAGCTGCAGGTTGGCCACCAGCCAGGGCGCATGGGCCTGGCGCGTGAGCACCTCGCGCAGCGCGTCGGGCGGTGCGTCGAGCAGCCGCGCGGCGACGAACAGCGGCACGCACAGCAGCACCGCGCGCGCAGCCCAGGCCTCATGGCGCTGCGCGCGTTCGTCGAAGGCGCGCACGAGCACGCCCTCGCGCGTCTCGCTCACCTGCAGCACCGTGCGCGCCGGCTGCAGCCGCTCGCCGAGCGGCGCGGCCAGGCGTTCGGCAAGCCAGGCATTGCCTTCGGGCCAGGTGAAGACGGCATCGCGTTCGCCGTCCCCTTCCCCCGGCGCGCTGAAGCCGTGGCGGCTCGCGAAGTAGTGCAGCCCCGCCCACGCCGAGACCTCGCCGAGGCCGGCGCCGAAGTCGTCGCGGCAGGCGTAGTCCAGGTACCAGCGCAGGCGCCGATCGGCCAGGCCTTCGCGCGCGAGCCAGGCGTCGAAGGTCAGCGCGTCGAGCGCCGCATGCTCGGGCGTCCACGGGGCGCGCTGCGTCGGCATCGCGAAGCCCAGCCGCTGCGCGGCGGCCACGCGCTGCGCGAAGCCGCGGTACTGCGCCAGCGTCGCCGAGCCCGGCTCGGCCGGCGGCAGCAGGCCGTCGTGCCACGCGCCGTCGATGAACAGGCGCTCCTGCGGGCTGTGCGCGAGGTGGCGTTCGTCGGCGATCCAGCGCCCGGCCTGGTGGCGCATCAGGCCGATCTCGGCCAGCCAGCCGCGCACCTCGGGCGCGGCGTCGCCCGGCACCGGCAGGTAGTGCGCACCGAGCGGGCAGCGCTGCGCGCCGAGCGTGTGGCCGCGGCTGTTGCCGCCGGCCGTGTCTTCCAGCTCCAGCAGTGCGATGTCGGCGATGCCTTCGGATTGCAGGGCCCGTGCGGCGGCAAGGCCGGCGATGCCGGCGCCGATCACCAGCACGTCGGTGCGGCGCGTGATGGCCGCCGGCGGCAGGCCGTTGTGGCGGGCCTCGCGCAGGCGGTGGCCGCGGGCGTGCGAGACGCCGTGCCACTGCGCGCCGGCGATCGCCTGAGGGCCCGGGGGCCGCGGCGAACACGCCGCCAGCGCACCCGCGCCAGCGGCCGCCAGCAGGCCGCGCCGCCGCAGCCCGATCACTCGTGCACCTTGCCCCACTCCGCCTCGAAGGTGTGCACCAGCGTCTGGTTCGACAGCCGGTTCGGCTCGACCGGCACGCGCGCCATGTCGGGCGGGAAATGGAACAGCGCGGGCCAGGCGGTGTCGGGCCCCAGGAAGCGCAGGCCCGGCGGCAGCGCCTCGGGCACGCGCCACGGGCGGCGGCTGGCGAGGATGAAGCCCCACTCGCCGAAGCTCGGCACGTGCGCGTGGTATGGCGTGGCGGTCAGGCCGACGGCTTCGATCGTCGCCGCGACGGTCCAGAAGCTCTTGCGCGCGATCAGCGGCGAGGTGGTCTGCACCACCGCGTAGCCGCCGGCGGCCAGGTGCTGGTCGAGCCGCTCGTAGAAGCTCGTCGAATACAGCTTGCCGAGCGAGAAGTTGCTGGGGTCGGGGAAGTCGACGACGATGACGTCGAACATGTCGCGATGCTGCTCCAGCCAGCCGAAGGCATCGGTGTTGACGATGGTGAGCTTGGGGGAGCGCAGTGCATCGGCGTTCAGTGCGCGCAGCATCGGCAACTCGGCGAAGAGCCGCGTCATGTGCGGGTCCAGCTCGACCAGCGTCACGCGTTCGACGCCTGGGTACTTCAGCACCTCGCGCACGGCCATGCCGTCGCCGCCGCCGAGCACCAGCACGCGCTTCGGGGCGCCGTGCGCGGCCATCGCCGGATGCACCAGCGCCTCGTGGTAGCGGTACTCGTCGCGCGAGTGGAACTGCAGGTTGCCGTTGAGGAAGAGCCGCACGCCGGCCGGCCCGGAGGTGACGACGATGCGCTGGTAGGGGCTGGATTCCCGCAGCACGACGCGGTCGCCGTAGAAGCGGTCCTCGGCCCAGCTGGTCATGCGGTCGGCGAAGGCGAAGGCGACCAGCAGCGCGGTCACCACGAAGGCGCAGGCCAGCGCATGCGCGCGCAAGGTGCGCAGCTCGGCGCGAAACAGCCACAGCGCCCACACCGCGACCGCCGCGTTCAGCAGCCCGAAGAAGACGCCGGTGCGCACCAGCCCCAGGTGCGGCACCAGCAGCAGCGGGAAGGCCACCGACACCGCCAGCGCGCCCAGGTAGTCGAAGGTCAGCACCTGCGACACCAGCTCCTTCAGCGCGTAGCGTTCGGCGAAGTGGCGCTTGAGGATGCGCATCACCAGCGGGATCTCCAGCCCGACCAGGATGCCGACCACCAGCACCAGCCCGTACAGCAGCAGGCGGAACGGCAGCGCATGGCCCGCGGGCAGCAGGCTGTGCGCGGCGAACAGCGCCGCCGGCATCAGCCCGCCGATCAGGCCCACCAGCAGCTCGATGCGCAGGAACTGCGCGACCAGCTGGTGCTCGACATGCTTCGACAGCCACGAGCCGACGCCCATCGCGAACAGATAACTGCCGATGACGGTGGAGAACTGCAGCACCGAGTCGCCGAGCAGGTAGCTCGCCAGCGCACCGGCGGCGAGCTCGTAGACCAGGCCGCAGGCGGCGACGACGAAGACCGAGGCCAGCAGCGCGAGCTCGCCCGGGGCGATGCGGGGTGCGGCGGTGGCGGTGGCAGGAAGGCTCACGGTGGCGGCGAGCGTAGCAGGCCGCGCCGCCTATCATCCGCGGCGGAAAACGGGAGGACATTCGATGATCCGCACGCTGATCGCCAGGCTGCTGCTGGCGACCGCCGCCGCTGTCGTTGCGCTCGGCGGGCCGGCGCACGCGGCCGATGCCGCTGCAGCGGCGACGCCGATCCCGCTCGAAGCCTTCGCGCGGCTGCCGATGGTCGAGGGGGTGACGCTCGCGCCCGGCGGCCAGCGCTTCGCCGTGCTGCTGAACCAGGGCGCCGACACCTGGCTGGCCGTGCGCGAGCTCGAAGGCGGCGGACCGCTGAAGGCGCTGCTGAAGAGCGACAACAAGCAGTTCCGGTTCGCGTGGGCGCGCTGGGTCAACGATGAACGGCTGCTGGTCAGCGTGCGTTATCCCGGCCGGCGCGGCTGGATCGAGAGCACCGAGACGCGCCTGTTCTCGATCCGCCGCGACGGCACGGGCATGGTGAATCTCGTGCGCACGCCGTCGTTCGACCGCCTCGCGCACGTCGCGCAGTACCAGGACGGGGTCATCGACTGGCTGCCGGACGACGGCCAGCACGTGCTGCTGCAGCTCGTCGAGGACCACGCCATCGAACCCACGGTCTTCCGCGTCAATGTCGAGACCGGCCGGCGCAGCGCGGTGCACGCGGCGCGAGGCGGCGTGCGGCAATGGATCACGGACGCCACGCACCGCGTGCGCGTGGGCATCAAGCGACACGACGCGCGCGTCGACATCCTCGTCAGCGACCGCGACGGCACGCGCTGGCGCACCGCCTGGACCTTCGACGTGCTCGACCGCACCGCGGTCTGGCCGCTGGGCTTCGGTGCCGACCCGGACAAGCTCATCGTCACGGCCGAACACGACGGCCGCCGCGCGCTGTTCGAGGTGAACCTGACCGATGACGCCCTGACGCGCCAGCTGCTGTTGAGCCATCCGAGGTTCGACCTGCGCGGTGAGCTGATGACCGCGCCGAAGACCGGACAGGCCATCGGCGTGCGCATCGACGTGTTGGGCGACGCCGCCGCCGGCTTCTGGGACGCCGACACGAAGCGCCTGCTGCAAGCCATCGACCAGGCCCTGCCCCAGCGCCGAAACCAGCTGCTGCAGTTCAGCGCCGACGGCGCACGCTACCTTCTGAAGTCGGCCGGCAACGGTCAGCCGGCGCAGTACTTCGTCGGCACGCGCGCCACCGGCAACCTCGCGCTGCTGGCGGAGACCTACCCGGAGCTCGGCGACCGGACGCTCGCGCGCAGGACGCTGCTGACGATTCCCACACGCGACGGCGAGCTGCTGCCGGTGGCCCTGATGCTGCCGCCGGGCGCACGTCAACTGCAGTCGCTTCCGGCAGTGATCCTGCCGCAGGGCGGCTTGCCGCGCGGCGACACGATCGACTTCAACCCGCTGGCGCACTTCCTCGCCGACCGTGGCTACGCGGTGCTGCAGCTCGCGTCTCGCGGATCGACCGGGGTTGTGCAGAACGACCTGGGCCTGCAACGCGTCGGACCGGAGATGCAGAACGACCTCGCAGACGCCGCGCAGTGGCTGACCCAGCCCGGGCGGGTCGACGCGACCCGCGTGTGCATCGTCGCCAGCGGCTTCGGCGCCCATGCCGCGCTGATGAGCGGCGCGACGGCTCCCGGGCTGTATCGCTGCATCGTCAGCTTCGCCGGCATCACCGACCTGCTTGAACTGGGCGCGCAGTACCGCAACTACCTGCACGGCCAGGCGATGTTCGAACGCCTGGTGGGCTCGACCTGGGACGACAGCGACCGGCTGAAGGCAAACTCGCCGCGCCGCCTGGCCGAGCAGTTCAAGGCCCCGGTGCTGCTGGTGCACGGCACGGCGGACCGCAGTGTGCCCGTCGAGTACAGCGAGCTGATGGCCAGCGCGCTGAAGCGGGCCGGCAAGCCGCATCGCCTGGTGACGCTGGAGGAAGGCGATCATGACCTCGGCCACCAGGGCCACCGCACGCAGTTCTTCCGCGAGCTGGAGGCCTTCCTCGCCGAGCATCTGAAAGGTCAGGCGCCAGCGCCAGCGCCGGCCGCCAAGGCGCCCTGACCCGCCGGATCAGCCGTGGATCGCCGCCGCGATGATCTGCCCGATGGCGATGAACTTGGCGCCGACGATGATCGCCAGCGCGATGTTCTTGTGCTCGACGATCTCCTCCCACAGCTTGTAGGGCGTGAGCTTGTCGATGACGACGAAGCTGATCCACAACACCGCGATGCCGATCACGGCATAGAGGATCGATCCCAACACGATGGCGGGTTTGAGCCATTCGAATCCCATCTTGTCGCTCCTTCCGTGGTCTTGGTGAGTGCCGGCGCGATCACTTGTGGCTGCCGCCGCCCGAACTGAAGCCGCCGTACGAACCGCCGCCGGTGCGGAAGCCGCCGCCCGAACGCTGGCTGCGCAGGCACTGCTGGTACTCGGCGCTGGCTTCGCCGAAGTTCTCGCGCAGCGGCTGGCAGTCGTCGCTGCTGCTGCTGCAGCTGCCGATGATCGAGAACAGCACGATCGCGACGACGAACACGATCAGCCAGGTCTTGAGCCCCTTGGCGCCGCCGGAGGTGCTGGCGAAGGCCTTGGTGTCGCGGCGCATCGCCAGCGCTTCGGCCGTGCCGAGGCCGAAGGCCTTGGCGACGGCATCCGAATCGAGCGCCCCGCCGGCCGACCAGGTGACCTCCTGGCCCGCCTGTTCGCGATTGAGGCGCAGCGCGCCGGCGGCGAAATCGGTGTTGCGCGTCTTCTCGCCGCGCGCAAGGCGCCAGTAGAACTCGCCCAGCACGTGCGTCACCGCGCCGGAGTAGCTGTAGAGCTGGTCGTAGCTCTTGCCGCGCCAGATCACGCGGCGGTCCTGGATCTGCGGCACGCCGGTGATCGGCCGTGCATAACTCCAGCCGTCCTCGGCATCGACGAGGAAGGTGAAGCCTTCGGTGGCGTTGTAGAGCAGGTACTCGCGCCAGGTCGCCTGCTCCTCGCCGGCCTCGACGTCGACCTCGATGCGCTCGACGTAGCCGACCACCTGCCAGTCGATCGCCGGCGTGCCGGCCGGCCCCAGCGCGATCTTGCCGCTGCGGCCCAGCGGGATCAGCGGCGGCGTGCCGTGCGACTGCTGCACGTAGTGCTCGAGGTCGGCGCCGGCGCCCTTCGAGATGTCGACCACCGCCTCGCACTGGCCGCAGACGATGGACTTCGTGCTGTCGAGTTTCGGTTCCAGCGATGCGCCGCAGTTCGGGCAGTTCATCGCGTTGCCGCGCAGCGTCTTTTCGCTCTCGCCCCGCAGACCGGTGAGCGCCAGGTCGGCCAGCCGCACCGAGCGGCCGACGGTCCAGCTCGGACGCTGCGGATCGCGCCAGTCGAGCGTGCCGACCTGGTCCTGCTGGTTGCGCAGGTCGGCGACGAAGAACTCGCCGCCATCGAGCCGCGGCGGCACCGGCAGCTCGCCCTCGGCGGCCAGCAGCTTCGCGCGCTGCACCGAGGCGACGTCCCACACCGCGCCGCTGACGACGCGGCGCTGGCCGGGGAAGAGCTCGTCGGGCGTCGGGACCGGGCCGGTCAGCGGCTGGTCGGCCGCGACGACGTAGGCGCCGTTGTCCTCGGACAACCACGCGCTGGTGAAGCCGGACTCGCTGCCAGGTTGGTCCAGCAGGATGTGCCACTCGTTCCAGCTGCCGCCCTCGTAGCCGATCTGCTGGCGGCCGACGATGGTGAAGGCGTGGCCTTCGAGCTTGCCCGCGGCCTGCAGCTGCAGCGGCGAGTGGTCGTCGAAGAGCTCGGCGCTCTGGCCGATGCGTTTCAGCGCCTCGCCGTCACGCAGCAGCGTCGAGCGGCAGAAGCTGCAGACCGCGCTGGCCGAGGCCGCCGAGGCGAACTCGACCGGCGCGCCGCAGTTCGGGCACGCCGCGCGCCAGACGCGCTGTGAGCCGGTGGCCAAGGCCGCGCGCGCCGGCTCAGGTCAGGGAATGGTGGACCGTCACGTTCGGTGCGTCAGACCAGCTTCTTCAGCAGCTCGGCCTTCTTCGCGGCGAACTCGTCCTCGGTCAGGATGCCCTTGGCCTTCAGGTCGGCCAGCTTCTCCAGCGTGGCCATCACCTCGTCGGGGCGGATCGCGGCGGGCTGCGCGGCGGCTGCGCCCTGCGCCTGGCTGGACTGCAGCCCGGCCGCGAGGTTCTGCGCCATCACCTGGCCCAGCGCAACGCCGGCACCCAGGCCCATCGCGCTGCCGGCCATGCCGCCGCCGTCGCCCGAGGCCGCGCCCTTGGCGAGCTCGGGCATCGCCTGCGCGGTCTGGTACTGCATGAACTTGCCCATGTCGTTGCCGACCATGCCCATGCCGATCTTCTGGTCGAGGATCTTCTGCAGCTCCTCCGGCAGCGAGACGTTCTGCACCGTCACGCCCTCGAGCTTCAGGCCGATCGCGTCGAAGGACGGCCCGGTCGCCTCGCGGATCTGCTTGGCGAACTCGATCTGGTTCGCCGCGAGGTCGAGGAAGGGGATGCCGCTGCGCGCGACCGCATCGCTGATGTGCTGCAGCATCAGCCCGCGCAACTGGCCGTCGAGGTCGGCGACCGTGTAGGTGTCGCGCGTGCCCGAGATCTCGGTGTGGAACTTCTTCGGGTCGACCACGCGGTAGGCGTAGTTGCCGAAGGCGCGCAGGCGCACGGCGCCGAAGTCCTTGTCGCGGATCGTCACCGGCTGCTGGGTGCCCCAGCGCTGGTCGATCTGCTGGCGCGTGCTGAAGAAGTACAGGTCGCTCTTGAACGGGCTCTCGAACAGCTTGTCCCAATTCTTGAGGTAGGTCAGCACCGGCAGCGTCTGCGTCGTCAGCTTGTACATGCCGGGGCCGAAGACGTCGGCCACCTTGCCTTCGTTGACGAAGACGGCCATCTGGCTCTCGCGCACGGTCAGCGACGCGCCGTACTGGATTTCGTTCTGCGCCATCGGGAAGCGCCAGGCGATCACGCCGTCCTGGCTCTCGGTCCACTCGAGGATGTCGATGAACTGTTTCTTGATGAAGTCCATCAGGCCCATGGCAACGCTCCTTGCATCAACACCCCGGCGGAACGGGGGTGCCGGCGAATAATACGTGCCAACCCGGCGCGGATCGAACCCCACATGAGCCCCGACCTGAACATTGCCGTCATCGGCGCCGGCCCGGTCGGGCTGGCGCTGGCGCTGCACGCGGCGCGCACCCTGCCGACCAGCCGCATCAGCGTGTTCGACGCCCGTCCGGTGGACAAGGACGTCTCCGCCGACCCGCGTACGCTTGCTCTGTCCCTCGGCAGCGTGCAGCTGCTGCAACGGCTGCAGGCCTGGCCGGCGGCCGATGCGCAGCCGATCCTCGAGGTGCATGTGTCGCAGGCGCCGCCGACGCTGGCCTTCGCCGGCGGGCTGCAGCGCCTGGGCCTGGGCGACGCGGAGGCCACCGTGCGCATCCGTGCCGAGGACGAGGCGGTACCGCTGCTCGGCGCGGTGCTGGGCTACGGCCAGCTGGTCGCGCCGCTGCAGCGCGCCTGGCTCGAAGTGGCCGCGCAGGCGCCCGAGCGGCTCTTCACCCGCTTCGGCACGCCGGTCACCGCGCTGCAGCCCAAGGACGGCGGTGTCGAGATCGATGCCGGCATCGCCGAGCGCTTCGACCTGGCGGTGATCGCCGAGGGCGGCGTGTTCTCGGCCGAACCGCCCGGCACCACCATCGCGCCACGGCCACGCGGCCCGCTGCGGCACGACTACAGGCAGACCGCCTGGGTCGGCACCGTGGCGGTCGACGGCGGCATGGCGGGCCGGGCGTTCGAACGCTTCACGCGCCACGGGCCGGTCGCGCTGCTGCCGCTGAAGCCCGACGGCGCGCAGGCGCTAGCGGCGCTGGTGTGGTGCGTGCCCAGCGACGACGACCCGGTGCGCGAGCTCGACGATGCGCAGCGCCTCGTCGTGCTGCAGAGCCTGCTGCCCGAGGCCGCCGGCCGCGTGCTGTCGATCGGCGCGCTGAAGCCCTTCCCGCTCGGGCTCAACGCCGAGCGCACGCTGGTCGACGGCGCGACGGTGCGCATCGGCAATGCCGCGCAGACGCTGCACCCGGTGGCCGGCCAGGGCCTCAACCTCGGCCTGCGCGACGCCTTCGAGCTGGTGCTGGCGCTGCGGGACGCGTCCAGCGTCGCCGGCGCGCTGCGGCGCGTCGAATGGTCGCGCGCGCCGGACCGCTGGGCGGCGATCGCCGCCACCGATTTCCTCGCCCGCAGCTTCACCTGGCGCTGGCCGGGGCTGCCGGCCGCGCGCGGGCTGGGCCTGGCGGCGCTGCAGGCGCTGCCGCCGCTGAAGTCGGCGCTGGCGCGGCAGATGATGTTCGGGCGGCGCTGAAGCCTCACTCGATCGCCATCTTCAGGAACAGCTCGCGGTCCGGCGCGAAGTTGGCGTACAGCGGCAGCAGCGCCCCGCCGAGCGCGCGCGCGTCGGAGCCGATGGTGCCGGGCAGCAGCGGCGGGCGGTCGACGCCTTCCCAGCTGTAGCCGGCCAGCGCCCGCTCCAGTGCGACCAGCAGCGCGGCCTGCAGCGCGCGGCTGAACGAGCCGTCGACGATCACGCCGTCCAGGTCGAGCAGGCAGGCCGCGCCGTTGACCGCGAAGGCGATCGCGTCGGCCGCGTCGGCGAGCCAGGCTTCGGTGTGCGGCGCCCAGGGCGCCTGCAGCGCCCGCTCGTCGGCCGCGGCGCCGATGTCCAGGCCGGCGTCGGCATACAGGCGTTCCAGGTTGACCAGCGAGGCCACGCTCAGCAACTGGCGCGGACTGGCGCCGCTGGCGTGGCGCTGCAGCGGCAGCGAGCCGATCGCGCCGGCGTTGCCGTGCGACCCGGCGCGCAAGTGGCTGTCGATCACCAGGCCACCGCCGATGAAGGTGTCGACGAAGACGTACAGGAAGCTCTGGATGCTGCGGCCGCGGCCGGCCACCAGCTCGGCGACGCAGGCGGCCGCGGTGTCCTTCAGCAGCTCGACCGGCAGCTCGGTGAGCCGCGCGACCTCGGCACGCAGGTCGGTCGACGGCCAGCGCGCGGCGACCTCCGGCGGCATGTCGAGCAGCGTCTGCCAGCCGCCGAGCGACAACGGCGCGGCGATGCCGATGCCCTGCACGCGGGCGTAGGCCGCATCGTCGAGCTGCGCGCGGATCGCCTGCAGCCGCGCGCCGATCTCGGCCAGCAGCTGCGCCGGTTCGGGGTAGCGGTAGTCCATCGTCCAGCGCGCGCGAACCGCGCCGACGAAGTCGACCAGCAGCACGTCGACGCTGCGCCGGCCGACCTTGATGCCGATCGCGAACGCACCGTCCGGGTTCAGCGCCAGCGGCACCGACGGCTGGCCGACCTTGCCGCGCTGCGGCGCGCCCTTGACGATCAAGCCGTCGTCGAGCAGGCGCTTGGTGATGATCGAGACGGTCTGCGCGGTCAGCTGCGTCTGCCGCGCGATCTCGGCCCCCGGCAGCGCGCCATGCAACCGGATCGCCTGCAGCACGACGCGCTCGTTGTACTGGCGCTGGCCGCCGTGGCGCGAGCCCCGCGGCAGCAGGCGCGGCGGGGGCTCGGCCACCGGGTCGGTCACCACCACGGTCAGTGGGCTAGACATTCAGACGGAATCTCCTCGGGGCGCATCGCGCCGGTCATCACCGCGACGGTATCGCTCATGCTGATCTTCTTCGGGTTCAGCACCGCGGCACGGCGGCCGAGGCGGGCGACGTGGATGCGGTCGGCGACCTCGAAGACATGCGGCATGTTGTGCGAAATCAGCACCACCGGCAGGCCCTGGTCGCGCACGCGGCGGATCAGCTCGAGCACCATGTTGCCTTCCTTGACGCCGAGCGCGGCAGTCGGCTCGTCCATGATGACCACGTGCTGCGCGAAGGCCGCCGCGCGCGCCACGGCGACGCACTGGCGCTGGCCGCCGGACAGCGTCTCGACCGCCTGCGTCATCGAGCGGATGCCGACCTTCAGGTCCTGCATGCGCTCGATGCTCTGCTGCAACATGCGTTTCTTGTCCAGCATGCGAAAGACGCGTCCGGCCAGCCCGGGGCGGCGCAGCTCGCGGCCGAGGAAGAGGTTCTCGGCGATCGTCATCGCCGGCGCGACCGCGAGGTCCTGGTAGACCGTCTCGATGCCGGCGCGGCGCGCGTCGATCGGGCTGCGAAAGCGGATCGGCTGGCCGTCGAGGCGGATCTCGCCGTCGTCGGGCACGATCGCGCCGGACAGCGCCTTGATCAGCGAAGACTTGCCGGCGCCGTTGTCGCCGATCACCGCGAGGATCTCGCCGGCGCGCAGCTCGAAATCGGCACCGTCCAGCGCGGTGACCTGGCCGTAGCGCTTCACCAGGCCCCGGGCCTGCATGACGATCTGCGGCGCGGCGTTCGATGCGGCGTTCATCAGCGGGCTCCCTTGCGCGAGAGTTGGTCGGTGGCCACCGCCAGGATCACCAGCACGCCGGTGACCAGCACCTGGTAGATCGACGACACGCCCATCAGCGTCAGGCCGTTGCGGAACACGCCGACGATCAGCGCGCCGACGAGCGTGCCCAGCACGACGCCGCGGCCGCCGAAGAGGCTGGTGCCGCCGAGCACGACGGCGGTGATCGCGTCGAGGTTCTCGGTCTGCCCGGCGTTCGGATCACCGACGCCGGTGCGCGCCACCGACAGCAGCGAGGCGATGCCGTAGAACAGCCCCGCGACCACGTAGACGCCGAGCAGCACCTTCTGCGTCGGGATGCCGACCAGACGCGTCGCTTCCGCGTTGTTGCCCACCGCGTAGACATGGCGGCCGGCCGCGGTTTCGCGCAGCACGAACCAGGTCAGCCCGAACAGCGCCAGCATCAGCAGCGTGCCCCAGGCGACCTCGGTGCCGCCGATCGAGAAGGTGGCGCCGAGCGCGGTCAGCGCATCGGGCAGGCCGGTGATCGTCTGGGAGCCGGAGTAGAGCTGCGTGATCGCGAACGCGATGTTCAGCGTGCCCAGCGTGACGATGAAGGGCGGCAGCTTGATGCGCGTGACGAGCAGCCCGTTGATCAGGCCGAACAGCGTCGTCACCGCCAGCCCGCAGCCGATGGCCAGTGCCGGCGGCAGGCCGAGCTCGGTGGCGAACTTCGTCATCACGACGCCGCCCAGTGCCATCACCATGCCGCAGGACAGGTCGATGCCGGCGGTCAGGATGATCAGCGTCTGGCCGATCGCGATGACCCCGACGACCATCACCTGCTGCAGCACCAGCGACAGGTTGCCGCCGGTGAGGAAGCGGTCGCTCTGGGTCGCGAAGAAGGCGCAGGCGGCGAGCAGCGCGATGAAGGGCCCGAGCGTGCCGAGCGGGGGAAGCTTGTCCTTCAGGGTGCGCATGGTGTGCTGCGGGCCGGTTGGCAGGGGGACGGCGGTGGTGCCCATGATGTCTCAGGCCCCGGTCACTTCTTGCCCCAGCACAGCGAGGTGCCGGTGGCGACGTCCTTGCTCTCGACGCCGGGCACCGCCTTGGCGGCGATCAGCGTGACGCCGGTGTCGGTGTAGCCGCTGACCTTCTTGCCGCCCTTGGCGTAGGCCATGCCGGCGTCGACGCCCATCGCCGCCATCTTCAGCGGGTACTGCTGCGAGGTGGCGGCGATCTTGCCGTCGCCGACGTCCTTGACGCCCTGGCAGCCGCCGTCGACCGACACGATCACGACACCCTTGTCCTTGCCCACCTTCTTCAGCGCGTTGAACGCGCCCGCGGCGGCCGGCTCGTTGATCGTGTAGACCACGTTGACGTCGGCGGACTTCTGCAGGCAGTTCTCCATCGCCGTCTGGCCCTTGGCCTGGTCGCCGAAGCTGTCGGCCATGCAGACCACCTCGGCGGCCTTGCCGAGCTCGTTGCTCTTCGCGTCCGGCGCCGCCAGGCCGAAGCCCTTCAGGAAGCCGTTGTGGCGCTGCGCGCCGACCGGGTGGCCGGGGAAGAGGTCGAGCATCACGATCTTCGCCGGCTTGCCCGCCAGCGCGGCCTTCGCGTACTGGCCGATCAGCACGCCGGCCTTGTAGTTGTCGGTGGCGAAGAGCGCATCGGTGGCCTCGGCCGGGTCGGTCGGGCTGTCGAGCGCGATCACCTGCACGCCCTTGGCCTGCGCCTTCTTGATCGCCGGGATGATGGCCTTCGAGTCGCTGGGCGTGATCAGGATCGTCTTCGCGCCGGCGGCGATCATGTTCTCGATCGCCGTCACCTGGCCCGCGTTGTCGCCGTCGGTCTTGCCAGCACCGGTCAAGAGCTTGGCGCCCTGCGCCTTGGCGGCCTCGGCCGCGCCTTCCTTCATCTTCACGAAGAACGGGTTGGTCTCGGTCTTGGTGATCAGGCCGATCACCGGCGCGTCGGCGGCCAGCGCGGGGCCGGTGGCGGACAGGGCGAGCAGGGAAGTCAGCAAACAACGGCGCATGGCGGTCTCCTGGAAGGGCAAGCGGGGTAGGGCGGGTGCGGCGGGCCCGGGTCGGACCCGATGGTGAAATTCTCGGCGCCATGCTTTAATAAATCAAGTTGATTGATTAATGGTTATCCCGGAGGCCCTGTCATGTTCATCGTCTGCGGCGAAGCGCTCTTCGATGTCTTCTCGACCGGCGACACCGCCACCGGCCTGGCCTTCGACGGCCGCATCGGCGGCTCGCCGTTCAACGTCGCCATGGGCCTGGCCCGGCTGCGGCAGCCGGTCGGCTTCCTCGGCGGCATCGGCACCGGCTTCGCCGGCGAGCGGCTGATGCGCGCGCTGCTCGACGAAGGCATCGACACGCGCTGCGCGGCGCGCCTGGACGCGCCGACGACGCTGAGCCTCGTCGGCCTCGATGCGCGCGGGGTGCCCTCCTACGCCTTCTACGGCCACGGCGCGGCGGACCGCGCGCTGCGGCCCGAGCACCTGGACGCGGTGCCGCCCGAGGCGCGCGCCTTCCACTTCGGCTCCTACGCGATGGTGGTGGACCCGGTGGCATCGACGCAGCGCCTGCTGGTCGAGCGCGAGCACCCTCGCAGCCTGATCAGCTACGACCCGAACATCCGCGCCAACGTCGAGCCGGACCTCGCGGTGTGGCGCAGCACGCTGCTGTGGATGCTGCCGCGCACGCACCTGCTGAAGATCAGCGACGAGGACCTCGCGCTGCTGCACCCCGGCCGCACGCCCGAGGCCTTCGCGGCCGAGGCGCTGGCCGCCGGCACCGCGCTGGTGGTGGTCACGCGCGGCGCCGACGGTGCGCTCGGCTTCACCGCGCGCGAGACGGTCGCGGTGCCCGGCGTGCCGGTGGCGCTGGTCGACACGGTCGGCGCGGGCGACACCTTCCAGGCCGCGCTGCTGACCTGGCTGGCCGAGCGCGACCGCCTGGACGCGGCGGCGCTGGCATCGCTGAGACGCGACGAGCTCGACGGCGCGCTGCGTTTCGCCGCCCAGGCCGCGGCCATCACCTGCTCGCGCCGCGGCGCCGACCTGCCGCGGCGCGCCGAGCTGCCGGACCGCTAACCCGTCAAAGGCGCGTCACCGGCGCCGGCGCCCGCATCGCCGGCGGCGGCGGCGGACCTCACAAACGCCGGTGCGACAGCGCCGGCAGCCGCGTGCGCACTTCGTCCAGCCGCGCGCGCGACAGCTCGCCCATCACGACGCCCTCGCCTTCGTCGCGGCAGCCGAGCAGCTGCCCCCACGGGTCGGCGATCAGCGTGTGGCCCCAGGTGCGGCGGCCGTTCTCGTGCACCCCGCCTTGCGCCGGCGCCATCACGTAGCACTGGTTCTCGACCGCGCGGGCGCGCAGCAGCAGTTCCCAGTGCGCCTCGCCGGTCGGGTAGGTGAAGGCCGCCGGCACGACGATCAGGTCACAGGCGGGGCGCATCAGCGCACGGTAGAGCTCGGGGAAGCGCAGGTCGTAGCAGACCGACAGCCCGATGCGCCAGCCGTCGGCATCGAAGGCCACCGGTTCGGTGCCCGCCTCGAGCACGCGGCCTTCGTCGTAGCGCTCGCGGCCGTTGTCGAAGTTGAACAGGTGCATCTTGTCGTAGCGCGTGATGCGCGAGCCGTCGGGCGCGTAGACCAGCGTGCTGTTGCGCACGCGCTCGGGATCGGCCGTGCGCAGCGGCAGCGTGCCGCCGATCACCCACACCTGGTGGTCGCGCGCGATCGTCGACAGCGCGGCCTGGATCGGCCCGTCGTCGAGCGTTTCGGCGACGCCGAGCTTGTCGCGGTCGTTGCGGCCCATCAGGCAGAAGTACTCGGGCAGCGCGACCAGCCGCGCACCGGCCGCCGAGGCCTCGGCGGCCAGGCGCGCCGCGGCGGCGAGGTTGCGATCGACGTCGGGCGTCGAGACCATCTGCAGGGCGGCGATCTTCATGTGGCGGCTCGCGAAAGGTTCAAATGGCTGCGCGGCGGCGCGCACACCGCCGCCCTCACGGATTGCGCGGCGGCGCCGAAGCCGCTGCCGCGGGGCTGGCGGGTATCGACGGCGCCGGTTCGCCCGGCTTGCGCTCGACCTGCACCACCTTCGGATCGGCCCACGCGCCGCTGATGCGGAACTCGCGGGTATTGGCCTCGGCCAGCGGCCCGCGCAGCAGCCACTGGCCCAGGAAGGTGCCGAGCCCGATCGCCGGGTGGATCGCGGCATAGGCCAGCGACGCGGTGCCGGCGTTGATCTCGGGCACGACGATCACGCGCAGGTCCTGCGTCTCGCGCTGGATGTCGGCCGAGCCTTCCATCAGCACCGCCGCCTGCACGCCGCGCAGCCGCAGGTTGTTGGTGTGCGCGATGCCGCGTTCGAGCCGCACGTCGCCGGTGACGTTGTCGAACGCGAAGCCTTCCTGGAACACGTCGCGGAAGTCCAGCGCCAGGCGCCGCGGCAGCGCCTGCAGGCTCAGCACGCCCAGCAGCCGCGCGGCGCCCGGGTCGGCCTTCAGGAACTGGCCGGCATCGAGGGCCAGCGTCATCTGGCCGTCGAGTGTCGGCGCGTCGAAGTCCAGCGGCGACCCGGCCCAGCCGATCTGCCCCTGCAGCCGGCCCTTGCCACCGCGCACGACGCGGCCGAAGCCCAGGCGTTCGAGCAGGTCGCCGCCGTCGGCGATGTCGAGCCGGAAGTCCATCGCCATGCGGCGCCTGTTCGGCGCGTTGGGCGGCGCGCCGGCGACATAGCCCCACTGGCCGTTCGCATGCAGCGTGCCGTCGGGCGTCTGCAGGCTCAGGTTGTTCAGCCGCCATTCCCGCGCCGACTCGACACCGCTCGCCCCGCGGTTCACCGCCTCGACCACCAGCTTGCCGAGCTTCTTGCCGCGCAGCTCGAACTCGTCGACCTGGATGTCCAGCGCCGGCACGCTGGCCGGCGCCTGCTCCAGCAGGCCTTCGACGCCCTCGGCATCGGCCTTGGGCAGCGACAGCCGCGCGAGCCGCGCGTGGATGCGGCCGGCGCTGGCCGGGCCGCGCGGCTCACGGTAGTCGATCTGGCCCTGCACCTGATCGGCGCTGACCTGGGCGCGCCAGGCTTCGTCGGCGCCGCTGCCGTGGCGGTTCAGCGCGAGCGTCAACTGCGTCAGCTTGCGGCCGCCGAAGACCAGCTCGGGCGTCTTCACGTGGATCGACTGCGGCACGTAGGCGTTGTCGATCGCGCCGCCCGGCCCGCCGCCCGCAGCGCCGGCGGCGCCTGAGCCGCCGGTGCCGCCGGAACCGCCAAGCACCGCCTGCCAGGCATCGACGTTCAACGACGCCGGCTCCAGCACCGCGCGACCGCCGGGCGCCATCTCCGGCAGCGGCGCCTGCAGCGCCAGCGCGCTGCGCAGCACCTGCGGCGACGGGCCGGACAGGTCGCGCAGGTACTGGGCCTGCAGCACGCTGCCGAGCTCGATGCGCAGCACATCGCGCGACGGCGCACCGGCCTGGCCGCGCACTTCAGGCGCTATCGACGTCTGCAGCTTCAGCGGCCAGATCACCTCAGCCGGCTTGCGCAGCGGCGCCGGCAGGTCGATCGCGATGCCGGCGAGGCCGCTGGTGATCAGCAGCTCGGAGTGACCGTGCACGATGCCCAGCTGCGCGCGGTAGGCCGCCTGGCCCTGCAGCCGCGCGGTCCAGCGCGCATAGGCACTGAGCTCGGGCGCGCGCCGCAGGCCCTCGGCGCTCGCCTGGCCACTGGCCTGGAAGCGCAGGCTGCCGTCCGGCTGCGTGCCGCCGTCGATCAGCGCATCGCCGCCGTACAGGCGGGCGGTGGCGCCCGTGACCTGCACGCCCTTGTGCGTGAAGTCCACCCGCCCGCGCGCGCCGGCCAGCAGCGGCGTCTCCGGCCGCAGGCGCACGTCGCCGCCCTGCAGCATCACGCTGCCCTTGACCGTCGACTGGTCGAGGTGCGTCAGCGGCAGGTTCAGCGACAGCTGCAGCTCGGCCGCCCCGGCGGCGCTGGCCGGTGCCAGCGCATGGCCGATCCAGCCGTCGATCGGCGTCGCCACGACGTAACGCATGAAATCAGCGGCCGGTCCACGCGCGCGGCCGTCGATGGTCAGCGTGCGCTGGTCGGTCGCCATGTCGCGGATGCCGCCGTTGACCTCGTGCAGCTCGATGCCCCACAGCCGCCCGCGCGCCTGGCGGATCTGCATGCCGGTGCGCTCGAACACCAGCTCGCCGGCGATGTCGCTGAAGGCCGGCCAGGTTGGCTCGCCGCCGGCGAGGTTGGGCACGTAGGCCAGCGCCACGCCCTGCACCTGGCCGGCGATGCGGAACTCGCCGTCCTTGCGGTTCAGGTACGGGAAGTCCGACAGGTCGCCCTTGACGCGGAAGGTGGCGGTGTTGATGCGGCCGGCCTGCACCGCATGCGTCACGTAGTTGCGCGGGCCCGGCCCCAGCCCGAGCGGCAGGTAGCGCGCGACGGCGGTGGCGCGGCCGTTCGACAGCTTGCCGTTCAGCTCCAGCGCGCCCGGCAGCCGGTTGCCCTTGCCGAACCCGGTGCCGGCCCCGGTGTGCCAGCGCGCGCTCAACTCGCCCTGCGCGTCGTCGTTCTCGAAGCGCGCATCGTCGACGTCCAGGCTGATGCGCGGCGCCGCGTCGGCGGTCGCCGGGCGTTCGATGCGCCACTGCAGCCGCGCGCCGAAGCGCTTCAGCGGCACCACCGGCTCCTCGAACACGCCCGGGAATTCCAGTGCACCGTCGGTCAGGGCGAGGCGGGCCTCGCCGCCGCTGTCGCTGGCGCTGAATTCGACGTCCGCGCCGCGCCAGCCGGGGCGGCCGACCACGCCCGGCGCCGACGCCGCGGCGGCGATCGACATCGCCTTGACAGCCGCCTTGACCTGGTAGCGCTCGGGCGCATCGAGCGCGCCCTGCCAGCTCGCGGCGAGGTCACTGACCTGCCCCCGCGGCGCCAGCTGCGCCAGCAACTGGCGCACGCCGCTGCCCAGCGGCAGCCGCTCGGCCAGCTCCGCGGTCACCGCCAGGTCGGCCTGGTCGATCGACAGCTCGCCGCCGGTGATCGGGTGATCACCCGCCGGCTCGCTGGCGCGCTGCGGCTGGCGCTGCCGCCACGACAGGGCGAGGTTGCCCGCCGGCCAGGTCTGGCCCTCGGCGGTCGTGAAGCCGAATCCCTTGGCGCTGAAGCGCACGCCGTCGGCCTGCCGCTCGGCCACCAGGCGGCCGCCCGCCTGCGCCAGCGCCAGCGGCTCCAGGCCCTTGCCCAGGCGCACCGAGACGTCGTTCAGCGCCACGTCCAGCGTCGCGCCGCGCGCCAGGCCCTGGTCGAAGTCGACCCAGGCGCGCAGCGCGCCGCTGCCCTGCGACAACTCGAACGGCAGGTCGACATGGCGGCGCAGCTCCGACACCGTCGCCCGCGGCAGATCGGCATGCACGGTGCCACGCCAGCGCTGCCAGTCGCCCGCGCGCGCGAACAGCAGCGGCTGGCGCGCCTGCGCGACGATGCTGAAGCGATCGCCCCAGTCCGCCGGTGGTGTCGCGTCCAGCCGCAGCTCGTGCGTGCGGCGGCGGTTGCGCAGCACCAGTTGCACGTCCGACAGCGCCAGCGCCGGCGCCGCGCGCTGCTCGTCGACCCAGCGCACGGTGCCGCGGCGGATCACGAACTCATGCTGCTCGAAGACCCAGTCGGCGAACTGCTGGCCGTTCTCGCCCCCGACATGGTCGGCCTCGACGTCCATGCCGGCAACATGGAGGCGGCCCTGCGCATCTCGGCGCACCTCGAGCCGCGCATCGTCGATCAGCAGCTGCTCGAAACGCAGGTGCAGGCCGAGCAGCGCGGGCACCGACAACGCCGCGGCGACGCGCGGCAGCTTCAGCGCCTCGCGGCCCTTGGCATCGCGCAGGACGACGTCCTTCAGCTCGAAGGCCGGCACCCAGCCGGACGAGCGCACCTCGATGCGGCCGATCTCGACCGGCGCGCCGAGCGCGCGGCTGGCCTGCGCCTCGATGCGCGGACGCCAGTCGTCCAGGCGAGGCAGAATCCCCCAATGCAGAGTCAGCCACGCGACGAGGCATAAAGTCCACGCCGCGAACAGACCCCAGGCGCCCCAGCGCAGGCCGGCACGCCACCAACGCCACGTGCGGGCCGGCGCGCTGGCCGGCAGGACGGCCGACGGTTCGGCGGCGCGAGGCGAGGACGACATGAATGAGGGACCAGCAGCGAGAACGTCGGTTGTAGTACGCAGCGACGCCTGCTGATGACGAAGCAATCGAGCCGCCGGAGCGCCCCGGCGATCGGGGCAATCTAGCACACAGACTTCGGCGCGATCGATGGGTTCCGACCTCTCAGACATTCCGTTGGCGGCCTCCGCGCTGCACAGCCGCTACGTGCAGCGCATCCGGCGCCGGTACGCGGCCGAGCTCGCCGAGCTGCCTGCGGGTTTGCCCGATGCCGCGGCCATCACCGCGCTGGTCGAGCGGCTGCAAGCCGGCGGCCGCCCGCTCGTGTCGGCGCTGCGCGTCGCGCGCCAGCTGGTGCTCGAACGGCTGGCGGTGCTCGACGTCGAGCAGCAGGCGCCGCTGGCCGACATCACGGCGGCGATGACCGCGCTGGCCGAGGCGACGCTGGAGCTGGCGCTGGCGCAGGCCCGCGCCGACGAGGACGCCCGCAGCGGCGCGCCCGTCACCGCCGACGGCAAGTCGATCGACTTCTGGATCATCGGCATGGGCAAGCTCGGCGCGCGCGAGCTCAACGTGTCGTCCGACATCGACCTGATCTACGTCTACGAGGACGACGGCCAGACGCCGGGCCTGGCCGGAACGCCGGGCCGCAGTGCGCACGAATATTTCTCGGCGGTGGCCAAGCGGCTCTACGCGCTGATCGGCGACACCACCGAGGACGGCTTCGTATTCCGCGTCGACCTCGCGCTGCGGCCGAACGGCAATTCCGGCCCGCCGGTGGTCAGCATGGGCATGCTGGAGGAGTACTTCCAGGTCCAGGGCCGCGAGTGGGAACGTTTCGCCTGGCTGAAGAGCCGCGTGGTCGCGCCGCGTGCGGCGGTCATCACCGGCCGCGCGCTGCCGCTGCGGCCGCTGGTCACGGCCTTCGTCTACCGCCGCTACCTCGACTACGGCATCTTCGAGGGCCTGCGCCAGCTGCATCGCAAGATCCGCGAAGAAGCGCAGCGTCGCGCCGCCGGCCGGCCCGAGCGCGCCAACGACGTGAAGCTTTCGCGCGGCGGCATCCGCGAGATCGAGTTCATCGTGCAGTTGCTGCTGGTCGTGCGCGGCGGGCAATACCCCGAGATCCGCACCCGCTCGACCTTGAAGGCGCTGGGCAAGCTTACCGCGCGCGGGCTGATGACACCCGAGACGGCCGAGAAGCTCGCCGCCGGCTACACCTTCCTGCGCCGCGTCGAGCACCGCATCCAGTACCTCGACGACCAGCAGACGCACCTGCTGCCCACGCAGGACGGCGACCTGACCTGGATCGCGCAGTCGATGGGCCTGGCCGCGTGCCGGCCCGATGCCTGCGAGCTGCTCGACCGGCTGTGCGAGATCCGCGAGCTGGTGGCCACCGAGTTCGACGCGCTGCTGCACGACGGCCAGGCCCCCGCGCCGAACGCCGGCAAGGGCGGCTGCAAGCAGTGCGGCAACGGCCCGCTGGCGCTGGACAGCGACGCGCTGGCCGAGAAGCTGCCGCCCGAGCTCGCCGAGCGCGTGCGCCAGTGGTGCGCGCAGCCGCGCGTGCAGAACCTGCGCGACGAGCCGAAGCTGCGGCTGGGCAAGCTGATCCAGCGCGCCGCGGCCTGCGTCGACGAAGGCCATTGCACGCTCGATGCCGCGCTGCGCTTCGTCGACTGGCTCGAGCCGCTGCTGCGCCGCGACAGCTACCTCGCGCTGCTGGCCGAGCGGCCCTCGGTGCTCAAGCGCCTGCTCGGGCTGCTGGGGCTGGCGCGGTGGCCGATGCGGTACCTCATGCGCCATCCCGGCGTGATCGACGAGCTGGCCGACGCACGGCTGGTGCACAGCCGCTTCGACCGCGCCGAGTACCTGGCCTCGCTGGAAGAACGCCACGCGGCATGGGAGCGCAGTGGCCAGGCCGACGAGGAGTCGCTGCTCGACACCGTGCGCCATGCGCACCATGCCGAGGTCTTCCGCACGCTGGTGCGCGACGTCGAGCGCCTGATCACCGTCGAGCAGGTCGCCGACGACCTGTCGGCGCTGGCCGACGCCACCGTCGACATCACGCTGCGCTGGGCCTGGCCGCGGCTGAAGCAGCGCCACCGCGAATCGCCGCGCTTCGCGGTCATCGCCTACGGCAAGCTCGGCGGCAAGGAGCTCGGCTACGGCAGCGACCTCGATGTCGTCTTCCTCTACGACGATGCCGACGAGCCCGACGCCGACCGCGCGCAGGAGGTCTACGGCCACTGCGTGCGCAAGCTGATCACCTGGCTGACGCTGCGCACCGGCGCCGGCGAGCTGTTCGACATCGACACCGCGCTGCGGCCCAACGGCAACTCGGGCCTGCTGGTGACCTCGATCGCCGCCTTCGAGCGCTACCAGGTCGGCCGCGGCGGCAACACCGCGTGGACCTGGGAGCACCAGGCGCTCACACGCGCGCGCTTCTGCGCCGGCTCGCCGGACCTGGCGGAACGCTTCGAGGCGGTGCGCCGCCAGGTTCTCGCCGCGCCGCGCGACATCGAGGCGCTGAAGACCGAGGTCGTCGGCATGCGCGAGAAGGTGCGCCAGGCACGGCCGGTGAAGGCCGGGCTCTTCGACGTCAAGCACAGCGCCGGCGGCATGATGGACGCCGAGTTCGTCGTGCAGTACCTGGTGCTCGCGCATGGCGCGGCGCACCCGCCGCTGCTGGACAACGCCGGCAACATCGCGCTGCTGCAACGCGCGGAAAGCGCCGGGCTGCTGCCCGCCGGCACCGGCACCGCCGCGGCCGACGCCTACCGCGAGCTGCGGCGCGCGCAGCACCGCGCCCGCCTGGACGAACAGACGACGCAGTTTCCCGCGCCCCAGCTGGCGGCCGAGCGGGACGCGATCCTCGCGCTGTGGCGGGCCGTCTTCGGCTGAGCGCATCGTCGTGGCTGCTGCTGGCCGCGCTGCTCGCGGCCGGCAGCCTCGTCATGTGGTTTCTGCCGTCCACGCGCTGGGACTGGCAGCCCGGCCTTGCGTTGCGCCAGCCCTGGCGCTGGTGGACCGCGGCCTTCGTGCACCTGAGCGCGCTGCACCTCGTCGCCAACGGGCTCGGGCTGCTGCTGGTCGCGCTGCTCGGCCGCGCGGCCGGCTGCGGCCGCCGCGCGACGCTGGCCTGGCTGCTGGCCTGGCCGCTGACGCACGTCGCGCTGCTGCTGCAGCCGGCGCTCGCGCACTACGGCGGACTGTCGGGCGTGCTGCACGCCGGCGTCGCGATTGTCGCCTGGCAGCTGCTGTGCATCCGCGGCCTGCTGCAGCGGCTGGTCGGCGTCGCCCTGCTCGCCGGCCTGGCGCTCAAGCTGTGGTTCGAGGCGCCGTGGCGCGGCGGCCCGCTGCGCAGCGTGCCGGGCTGGGACATCCTGATCGCGCCCGGGGCGCACGCCAGCGGATCGTTCACCGGGCTGCTCTGCGCGGCCTTGCTCGTCAGACGATGACCGAACGCAAGACCCACCTCGATGCCCTGGCCATCGGCCTGCTGCTGCTGTGTTGCGCGCTGTGGGGCCTCAACCAGGTCGCCACGAAGCTGACCCTGGCCCACGTGCCGCCGCTGACGCAGGCGGCGTTGCGCTCGTTGGGCGCGGCGCTGCTGGTCGCGTTGTGGGCACGCGTGCGCGGCATCCCGCTGAACTTCGGCGATGGCACATTCAAGGGCGGCCTGCTCGCCGGGCTGCTGTTCGCCGTCGAGTTCGGCTGCATCTTCGTCGGCCTGCAGTACACCTCGGCGTCGCGCATGATCGTCTTCATCTACCTCGCGCCCTTCGTCGTCGCGCTGGGCATGCCGCTGGTGGCCAGGACGGAACGGCCCGACGCGGTGCAGCTGGTGGGCCTGGGAGCGGCGTTCGCCGGCGTCGCCTGGGCCTTCGCCGAAGGCTGGCATGCGCCGAGCGTCGGCGACCGGCAGTGGCTGGGTGACGCGTTGGGCGTGGCGGCCGCGCTGCTGTGGGGCGGCACGACGCTGGTCATCCGCGGCAGCCGGCTGACGACCGCCGCGCCGGAGGTGACGCTGCTCTACCAGTTGGGGGTCTCGGGCATCGCCCTCGGCGCCGCGGCGCTCGTTGCCGGCGAACGCTGGCCGGCGCAGTGGTCGGCCGCAGGCATCGGCCTGCTGGGCTACCAGACGGTGGTGGTCTGCTTCGCGAGCTACCTGCTGTGGTTCTGGCTCATCCGCCACTACCCGGCAACGCGGCTGGCGTCGTTCACGCTGCTGACGCCGCTGTTCGGGCTGCTGGCGGGCGTGGGGCTGCTGGGCGAGCCGCTGACGGCGCGGCTGGTGACCGCCTGCGCGGCGGTCGCGATCGGCATCGCGGTGGTCAACCGGCCGGCGCGCTGATCGCGCCGCCCGGGCGTACCGCTCAGGCCGGCTGCGGCTCGGCCCCGCCCGCGCCGCGCTGGGCGGCGGCCGCGGCGAGCTTCGTCGTCAGCTCCTTGCGGTAGCGATTGAGCTCCTGCACGCTCGCGAAGCTGCGCTCCATCAGCAGGCTCATGTTGTGCAGGATGCGCTCGACGACCTTGTTCTCCCAGACGGCGTCGAACTGGATCTGCTTGTCGAGCCAGTTCTCCAGCCACGCCGGGTCCGGCAGGCGGCTCTGGATCGTGTCGCGCGGGAAGAGCTTCGTATTGACGTGCAGGTTGGTCGGGTGCAGCGCCTGCGCGGTGCGGCGCGCGCTGGCCATCAGCACGCCGACCTTCGCGAAGGCGGCACGCGCCTCGTCGCCGAACTTGCCCATCGCGCGCTTCATGTAGCGCAGGTAGGCGCCGCCATGGCGCGCCTCGTCGCGCGCCAGCGTCTCGTAGATCTGCTTGATCACCGGCTCGGTGTGCCACTCGGACGCGCGGCGGTACCAGTGGTTCAGGCGCACCTCGCCACAGAAGTGCAGCATCAGCGTCTCGAGCGCCGGCGCGGGATCGAATTCGAAGCGGACCTGGTGCAGTTCTTCCTCGGTCGGCACGAGGTCCGGACGGAAGCGGCGCAGGTACTCCATCAGCACCAGCGAATGTTTCTGCTCCTCGAAGAACCAGACGCTCATGAAGGCGGAGAAGTCGCTGTCGTCGCGGTTGTCGCGCAGGAACATCTCGGTGGCCGGCAGCGCCGCCCACTCGGTGATCGCGTTCATCTTCACCGTCTGCGCCTGCTCTTCGCTGAGCAGCGAGGCGTCGAACTTGTCCCAGGCGATGTCCGAATCCATGTTCCAGCGAACGGACTCGAGTTGCTTGAAAAGTTCGGGGTAGAGCATGGCGCTTCCTGTGAAGAACAGGTCATTCTAGGCTGCCTACCGTTACAGGCGTCTTTCAGGGTCAATTCGCCCGTTCGCACGCTGTATTGCGCGCAGAAACCGCTTTCGTCTTGCAGCCTTTGTTCGGCTTCGATGCAGACGACGGGCGGCCGGATGGCGGAACCTTTTCCAATGACGGGTGTCAATGCCCCATCGGTTCGCCGCGCGTGATGCTTTTGCCCGCCGACATCCGACCCAGTTTTCAGCCGTGCAGCCTTCCGGGCAACCGGAGTGCAACCCTGAGGCGCTTCTCCTCCTCCTCCCTCCCTCCCTCGTTCGCGTCAGGGCGCTGCACGGCTTCTTCCACAAGCGAAAGCGCGGTGAGTCACCTCACCGCGCTTTTCATTGGGGCGCTGCGAACGCGCGATCAGCGCAGCCAGCCCTTGCGGCGGAAGTAGATGAAGGGTGCCGCCACCGACGCGATCATCAACCCGATCGCGAACGGGTAGCCGTACGACCAGTCCAGCTCCGGCATGGCCTTGAAGTTCATGCCGTAGATGCTGGCGATCAGCGTCGGCGGCAGCAGCGCGACCGACGCGACCGAGAAGATCTTGATGATCTTGTTCTGGTTGATGTTGATGAAGCCGACCGTGGCGTCCATCAGGAAGTTGATCTTGTCGAAGAGGAATGCGGTGTGCGAGTCGAGCGAATCGATGTCGCGCAGGATCTGCCGCGCCTCCTCGAACTGCTCGGCATTGAGCATCCGGCTGCGCATCATGAAGCTCACCGCGCGGCGCGTGTCCATCACGTTGCGGCGGATGCGGCCGTTGAGGTCTTCCTCGCGCGCGATCGCCGCCAGCGCGGCGCCGGCGGCCTGGTCGCCGACGTCCTGCTTCAGCACGCGCGCGCTGACCTGCTCGAGGTTGTCGTAGATGCCCTCGAGCTGGTCGGCCGAGTACTCGGCATCGGCGTCGTAGAGCTTCAGCAGCACGTCCTTGGCGTCTTCGATCAGCGCCGGCGTGCGGCGTGCGCGCAACCGCAGCAGCCGGAACACCGGCAGGTCCTCGGCATGCACCGAGAACAGCACGCCCTCCTTCAGGATGAAGGCCACGCGCACGTTGTGCGGCGCGTCCTCGCCACCGATGAGGAAGTCGGAGCGGATGTGCAGCTCGCCGTTGTCTTCCTCGTAGAAGCGGGCGGACTCTTCCAGGTCGTCGTCGACGATGTCCTCGGGAATCGTGACGCCGAAGCGCGCGGCGATCCAGCCCTTCTCGACCGGCGACGGCGCTTCCAGGTCGACCCACACGGGCCTCGCGCGCGCGAGGCCGGCGGCGTCCTCGATCTCTTCCTGCACCAGCCTGCCATTGGCCAGCACGAACACGTTCAGCATGCGGCTTCTCCGGCGCGCGAGCGGGTGCGGTGCGCCGAAACGGCGCTACTGCAGTTCGGGCGCAGCGAGCCGGGTGTACTGCTCGCGCGCCAGCGCTTCGAGCTCGTCGAAGGGCAAGGGCTTGGTGAAGACCTTCACGCCGTCGGGCAGGCCGCCGCGGTGGGCGATCTCGGCCGGACCGAGCGCGGTGACGACGACGATGCGCAGCTGCTCGCGTTCCTGCTGGTGCTTCTTCAGCGTATCGATCATCCGGAACCCGTCCATGCCGGGCATGTTCAGGTCGGTCAGCAGCAGGTCGGGGCAGCGGTCGCCGATGCGCAGCAGCGCCTCGAAACCATTGGTGGCGGTGCTCAGCTCGACCGGGATGTCCCAGCCTTCGATCACCATGCAGAACAGGCGCAGCAGGTCGGGATCGTCCTCGACGACGAGGATGCGCATGCGGCGCTCATCGGCTTCGGTCGCGGCCGGGACTTCGTCGGCGCCATGCAGCGCGTTGTTGCGCTCGGCGATCAGCTTCTCGACGGCGGCACGCGAGATGCGGCGGTGGCCGCCGGCGGTCTTCCAGGCCGGCAGCACGCCGCCTTCGACCCACAGCTGCACGGTGCGCAGCGCCACGCCGAGGCGTTCCGCAGCCTCGCGGGTGGACAGCACATCGGCGTTGGTCGCGCTCTTTCTCATCGAGCTCGCTTCGGGAGTGAAGGGCCGGTCCGACAGGATCGATCCGCGACGGCACCGATCAGCGGCGCCCCGGGGTTGTCGACCGCGCCTCGACCGAGCGCAAATCGTTAACTGCAGATTCCGCACTTTAGCTCGTTTTCGTGCGTTCCCGGCAGAGGGAATGCGCACGAGTACGTCAGGCCCACGGAACGAGCGCGTCAGCCATCGCAGCATGGAGCGGCACGCGGGGCCCGCGGAACGAGCACATCAGGGCTCACGGCCTGGGCACGTTCGGGCGCAGGGTGTTGTGCCGGGACGCGGCGTGCACCCACCCGGCAAACCCCCGGATGCTACACCCGGTCATCCCCTTGTCACGCGCCGCGCATCGGTTGCACACTGGGCTCGCAACGGGCGGCACCGAGCTGGTCGAAGCTGAGCGCCCCCGCTGCCCGACCCAGGCCAACCCTCGTGCAAAGGAGGTTCTGAATGAACCTGACGATCAGCGGACACCACCTCGAAGTGACACCTGCTCTGAGAGAGTACGTGCTCACGAAGCTAGACCGGGTCACCCGGCATTTCGACCAGGTGGTGGACATCAACATCCTGCTGACAGTCGAGAAGCTGACCGAAAAGGAGCGCAGGCAGAAGGCGGAAGTCACCCTCCACGTCAAGGGCAAGGACATCTTTGTCGAACAGTCGCACGAAGACCTATACGCAGCGATCGACCAGCTGATGGACAAGCTGGATCGCCAGGTCTGCCGCCACAAGGATCGGCTGCAGAACCACCACCACCAGTCGACCAAGCGCATGGACGCCGGCGCGGTGTGAGTTCTTGCCCCGGCGGCTGAAGCGCCGCCCCCCGATGCCGACGGCCCCGTAACGGGGCCGTTTCGTTGATCGCTGCAGCGCCGTGACAACATCCCGCAGTCGCGGGAGCTGTCAACCCTGCAGTGCAGCAACGCATTTCTATAATCACCGATCTGTCATCAGCCCGCGGTTTGCGTAGCCAGAAGCCGCCGCGATCCGGGGGAACGCCATGAACCGTCTCGCCGCCATCCTGCCCGCCAGCAACGTGTTGGTGAACGTCGACGCCACGAGCAAGAAGCGGGCTTTCGAGCATGCTGGGCTGATGTTCGAGAACCTGCACGCCATCGCGCGGGCCACTGTCACCGACAACCTGTTCGCCCGCGAGCGGCTGGGCTCCACCGGCCTGGGCCATGGTGTCGCCATTCCCCACGGCCGCATCAAGGGCCTGAAGAACCCGCTCGCCGCGGTGCTGCGCGTGCAGCAGCCGATTCCGTTCGATGCCCCGGACGACGAGCCGGTCAGCCTGCTGATCTTCCTGCTTGTGCCCGAGGCCGCGACGCAGCGCCACCTCGAGATCCTGTCCGAAATTGCCGAGCTGCTGTCCGACCGCGAGCTGCGCGAGCGCATGAAGGCCGCCGAGGACTCCGCCGCCTTGCACAAGCTGATCTCCGACTGGGCGCCGCTGAAGTCGGTCGCCTGATCCTCATCAGCCGGTGAAACCCACCTCGATCAGCGCCGAGGCCCTGTTCGAGGCCCACCGGGAGACCCTGCGCTGGGAATGGATCGCCGGCCATGCGCATCCCGAGCGCCGCTTCGATGAAGCCGCGGTGCGCGACGCGCAGTCGGCCGCCGACCTTGTCGGCTACCTGAACTACATCCATCCCTACCGCGTGCAGATCGTCGGCCGCCGCGAGGTGGCCTACCTGTCGTCGTCCTCGGTCGAGGACCAGGAGCGCCGCATCTCGCGCATCGTCACGCTCGAGCCGCCGGTGCTGATCGGCGCCGACGGTGTCTCCCCGCCGGACCGGCTGGTGGCGATGTGCGACCGCGCGGAAATCCCGCTCTTCGTGACGTCCGAGTCCGCGGGCCAGGTCATCGACATCGTGCGCGCCTACCTCGCGCAGCTGTTCGCCGACCGCATCACACGCCACGGCGTGTTCATGGACATCCTCGGCCTCGGCGTGCTGCTGACCGGCGAGTCCGGCCTCGGCAAGAGCGAACTGGGGCTGGAACTGATCTCGCGCGGCCACGGCCTCGTCGCCGACGATGCGGTCGATCTCTACAAGGTGTCGCAGAGCGCGCTCGAGGGCCGCTGCCCCGAGCTGCTGCTGAACCTGCTCGAAGTGCGCGGCATCGGCCTGCTCGACATCAAGGCGATCTTCGGCGAGACCGCCGTGCGCCGGAAGATGCGGCTGAAGCTCATCGTGCACCTCGTGCGCAAGGAGACGATGGAGCGCGAGTTCGAGCGCCTGCCCTACGAGCCGCTCTACGAGGACATCCTCGGCATCCCCGTGCGCAAGGTGGTGATCACCGTCGACGCCGGCCGCAACCTCGCGGTGCTGGTCGAGGCCGCCGTGCGCAACACCATCCTGCAGCTGCGCGGCATCGACACCTACCAGGAGTTCATCGAGCGCCACCAGCGCGCGATGGAACAGGGCGACGAATGAGCGCCCGTCGGCCGACGGGACCGTCGGCCGGGTACCCGTCAGCCTACTTCTGCCGGTGCGGGCAGGGGTTCTTGTTGCACACCGCGTACAGCGCGAGCGAGTGGTCCTGCAGGTCGAAGCCGCGCGTCTGCGCGACGGCGCGCTGGCGCTTCTCGATCTCGGCGTCGTAGAACTCCTCGACGCGGCCGCAGGTCAGGCACACGAGGTGGTCGTGGTGCTGGCCCTCGTTGAGCTCGAACACCGACTTGCCGGACTCGAAATGGCTGCGCGACAGCAGCCCCGCCTGCTCGAACTGCATCAGCACGCGGTAGACGGTCGCCAGGCCGATGTCAGCGCCTTCGGCGAGCAGCGCCTTGAACACGTCCTCGGCGGTCATGTGGCGCTGTTCGGTGCGCTGGAAGACCTCGAGGATCTTCAGGCGCGGCAGCGTGGCCTTGAGGCCGCTGTGCTTGAGGTCGTCGGCGTGGGACATGGGCGGAGGTGGAAGCCGGGAGCCCGCGAAAGGCGGGTCGCTAGAATCGGCCGCATCATATCCAGACGCCCGCCACCGCGACCAGTATTGCGACCAGTCGCACCGGGCGCCGCCCTCCTCGCATGACCCCTCCGATCCTCGCGCGCCGCGCCGGCGCACCGCTGCTGCTGCTGGCGCTGTCCCTCCTCGGCGGCTGCGCGTCGCTGCAGTCCTCGGAAAACAACTTCCTCGGCGTGATCACGCCCTACCGCATCGACATCGTGCAGGGCAACGTCGTCACGCAGGAGCAGGCCGCGCAGGTCAAGCCCGGCATGAGCCGGGAGCAGGTGCGCGACATCCTCGGCTCGCCGATGCTCGCCGACATCTTCCACGCCGATCGCTGGGACTACGTCTTCACGATCAAGCGTCCGGGAACCGAGCCGCAGCGGCGCTCGGTGGTCGCGATCTTCGAGAAGGACCAGCTCAAGCAGCTCGACGCGCCGGCGCTGCCGTCTGAGCGCGAATTCGTCGCGTCGATCAGCACCACCAAGGCCAGCGGCAAGGCGCCGGTGCTGGAGCTCACCGACGCGCAGAAGCAGGCGCTGCCGCGCCCCGCGCGCAACGAGAGCGCACCGGTCGAACCCGCCGGCGCCGTGCGCAGCTACCCGCCGCTGGAGCCGGCGTCGTGAGCGGTGCGGCCGCGAACGATCCGCTGCGCATCGCGATCAGCGGCGCCTCCGGCCGCATGGGCCGCATGCTGGCCGAGACCGTGCTCGGCGCAGCCGACTGCCGCCTCGCCGGCGCGCTCGACGTCGCCGGCAGCCCGGCGCTCGGCCAGGACCCGGGCGCGCCGCTCGGCCAGGCCACCGGCGTGGCGATCACCGACGACCTGCGCGCGGGCCTCGCGCCGGCGCAGGTGCTGATCGACTTCACCCGGCCCGAGGGCACGCTGGCGCACATCGCCGCCTGCCGCGCGCTCGGTGTCAAGGCCGTCATCGGCACCACCGGCTTCAGCCCCGAGCAGAAGGCAGAGATCGCCGCGCACGCGAAGCACATTGCCATCGTGCTGGCGCCGAACATGATGGTCGGCGTCAACGTGGTGATGCGCCTGCTCGAACAGGCTGCGCGCGCCTTGAACGAGGGCTACGACATCGAGATCGTCGAGGCCCACCACCGCCACAAGGTCGACGCGCCCAGCGGCACCGCGCTGCAGATGGGCGAGGTCATCGCCGGCGCGCTCGGCCGCGACTTGAAGACCTGCGGCGTGTTCGCGCGCGAAGGCGTCACCGGCCCGCGCGACCCGTCGACGATCGGCTTCTCCGCGATCCGCGGCGGCGACATCGTCGGCGACCACACGGTGCTGTTCGCCGGCACCGGCGAGCGCATCGAGATCTCGCACAAGAGCGGCAGCCGCGTGGCCTACGCGCAGGGTGCGCTGCGTGCGGCGCGCTTCCTGGCGGACAAGCCGAGCGGCCTGTTCACGATGACCGACGTGCTGCAACTGGCCTGATGGAAGGCCTCACCCAGTTCTGGGCCCAGAGCGACGGCATCGCCCGCGCGGTGGCCGTGCTGCTGCTGGCGATGTCGATCAGCGCCTGGGTGGTGATCCTGTGGAAGGCCTGGATCCTGCAGCGTGCGCGCCACGACATCCGGCGCGCGGTGCCGGCCTTCTGGGCCGCGCCCTCGCTCGATGCCGGTCGCGACCGGCTCTCCGCGCTGGACCGCGAACAGGTGCTGCTGCCGCTGCTGGCCGCCACGGCGCCGCACGAAGCCCGCGGCACGCTCGAGACCCACGGCGCGCTGGCCTCGCAGCTGACGCGCCGGTTGCGCGACGCGCTGCACCGCGGCCTCGCGCACCTGCAGTTCGGCCAGGTGCTGCTGGCCTCGATCGGCAGCACCGCGCCCTTCATCGGTCTGTTCGGCACGGTCTGGGGCATCTACCACGCGCTGGTCAGCATCTCGGCCGCCGGCGCGATCACCATCGAGAAGGTGTCCGGCCCGGTCGGCGAGGCGCTGATCATGACCGCCGCCGGCCTCGCGGTGGCGATTCCCGCGGTGCTGGCCTACAACCTGTTCGGCAAGTGGGTCGCCGCCTGCGAGGCCGAGCTCGAGGGCTTCGCGCACGACCTGCGCGAGATGGCACTCGAGAGCCAGTCGCCCTCCCGCGATAGTTGACGCGATGCTGCCCCCCAGCTCGCTTCGCTCACGGCCCCCCGAGGGGGCGCCAGCGTCCTTCGGGCGGCCGGGCGGACGCTGATGGCCTTCGGCCGCCTGCAGCGCGCCAGCGCATCGAACCCGATGAGCGACATCAACATGACGCCGCTGATCGACGTGATGCTGGTGCTGCTGGTGATCTTCATGATCACCGCGCCGCTGATGACCTCGAGCCTGAAGCTCGACCTGCCGAAGACCGAAGGCGCCCGTCCCAGCGACGCGGCGCAATACGTGACTGTCGCGGTCGATGCCGAGGGGCGCCTCTTCTGGGGCGACGAGTCCGTCAGCGCCGACCAGCTGAAGCTGCGCGTGCGCGAGGCCTCGATCCGCAACGCCGCCACCGAGGTGCAGCTGCGCGCCGACCGCAGCGTGCCCTACGGCCGCATCGCCGAGCTGATCGGCCTGGTGCAGGAAGGCGGCCTCAGCCGCATCGGCTTCGTCACCGAGACGGGCAAGACACCGTAGGGACGCCCGGGCGTGGGAAGCCGACTTCTACAATCGGCCCCATGAACGAGAAATACGCCCCCGCCGAAGTCGAATCCGCCGCCCAGGCGCATTGGACCGCGACGGACGCCTACCGCGTCACCGAGGACCAGAGCAGGCCGAAGTTCTATGCCTGCTCGATGCTGCCCTACCCCAGCGGCAAGCTGCACATGGGGCATGTGCGCAACTACACGATCAACGACATGCTCACGCGCCAGCTGCGCATGAAGGGCATGAACGTGCTGATGCCGATGGGCTGGGATGCCTTCGGCCTGCCGGCCGAGAACGCGGCGATGAAGAACAAGGTCCCGCCGGCGCAGTGGACCTACTCGAACATCGCGCACATGAAGGGCCAGATGCAGGCGATGGGCCTGGCGATCGACTGGTCGCGCGAGGTCGCCACCTGTGACCCGGCCTACTACAAGTGGAACCAGTGGCTGTTCCTGAAGATGCTCGAGAAGGGCATCGCCGAGCGCCGCACGCAGGTCGTCAACTGGGACCCGGTCGACCAGACCGTGCTGGCCAACGAACAGGTCATCGACGGCCGCGGCTGGCGCTCGGGCGCACTGGTCGAGAAGCGCGAGATCCCCGGCTACTACCTGAAGATCACCGGCTACGCCGAGGAACTGCTGTCGGCGGTCGCCAACCCCGAGGACCCGAACTACCTCGCCGGCTGGCCCGAGCGCGTGCGGCTGATGCAGGAGAACTGGATCGGCAAGAGCGAAGGCGTGCGCTTCGCGTTCCCGCACGAGATCCGCGATGCCGCCGGCGCGCTGATCGGCGGCGGCCGGCTGTGGGTCTTCACGACGCGCGCCGACACCATCATGGGCGTGACCTTCTGCGCCGTCGCGCCGGAGCATCCGCTGGCCGCGCACGCCGCGGCCACCGATGCGAAGCTGTCCGCCTTCATCGCCGAGTGCCAGCACGGCGGCACCACCGAGGCCGAGCTCGCGACGCAGGAGAAGAAGGGCCTGCCGACGGGCCTGTTCGTCACGCATCCGCTGACCGGCGAGCAGGTCGAGGTGTGGGTCGGCAACTACGTGCTGATGAGCTACGGCGACGGCGCGGTGATGGGCGTGCCGGCGCACGACGAGCGCGACTTCGCGTTCGCGAAGAAATACGGCCTGCGCATCAAGCAGGTGATCGCGATCGACGGCGCGAGCTACAGCGTCGACGCGTGGCAGGAGTGGTACGCCGACAAGCAGCGCGGCCGCTGCGTCGAGTCCGGCATGCTCGACGGGCTGGACTACAAGGCCGCCGTCGACAAGGTCGCCAGCCTGCTGGCGGCCAACGGCATCGGCGAGAAGAAGATCACCTGGCGCCTGCGCGACTGGGGCGTCAGCCGCCAGCGCTACTGGGGCACGCCGATCCCGATCATCCATTGCGACGAGCACGGCGCGGTGCCGGTGCCCGAAGCCGACCTGCCGGTCGTGCTGCCCGAGGACTGCATTCCCGACGGCAGCGGCAACCCGCTGAACAAGCGCGCCGACTTCCTCGCCGCGAAGTGCCCGACCTGCGGCAAGGACGCGCGCCGCGAGACCGACACGCTGGACACCTTCGTCGATTCGTCGTGGTACTTCATGCGTTATTGCGATCCGCAGGACCACGAGCGCATGGTGGCCGACGGCACGCAGTACTGGATGCCCGGCACGGCCACCGGTGCCTCGGGGCCCGGGGTCGACCAGTACATCGGCGGCATCGAGCACGCGATCCTGCACCTGCTGTACGCGCGCTTCTGGACCAAGGTGATGCGCGACATGGGCCTGGTGAAGGTCAGCGAGCCCTTCACCCGGCTGCTGACGCAGGGCATGGTGCTGAACGAGGCCTTCTCGCGCACGCACGAGGGCGCCGGCAAGGACTACTACTGGGCGCACGACCTCGACATCACGCGCGACGAACACTCGCACGTGCTGAAGGCTGTGCTGAAGGCCGACGGCCAGCCGGTGGTCTACGAGGGCTGGACGACGATGTCCAAGTCCAAGAACAACGGCGTCGACCCGCAGGCGCTGATCGAGCGCTACGGTGCCGACACCGCGCGCCTGTTCGTGATGTTCGCGTCGCCGCCGGAGCAGACGCTGGAGTGGAACGATGCCGGCGTCGAGGGCGCGCACCGCTTCCTGCGCCGCGTCTGGTCGTTCGCGGCGAAGAACGCGGCGCTGCTCCAGGGGGCCGGCGCGATCGCGGCCGCCGAGCTGGCCGCGGACGCGAAGGCGCTGCGCCACGAGGTGCACTCGGTGCTGAAGCAGATCAGCTTCGACTACGAGCGCATGCAGTACAACACCGTCGTCTCCGGCACGATGAAGCTTCTGAACGCGCTCGAGGCGTTCAAGGGCGACGGCAGCGTCGGCGCGAACGCCGCGCTGCGCGAAGGCGCCTCGGTGCTGCTGCGCGCGCTGTACCCGTGCTGCCCGCACATCGCGCAGGCGCTGTGGGTCGAGCTCGGCTTCGCGGCCGAGCTGGGCGAGCTGCTCGACGCACCCTGGCCGCAGGTCGACGAGGCGGCGCTGAAGCTCGATCAGATCGAGCTCGTGCTGCAGATCAACGGCAAGACGCGCGGCGCGGTGCGCATCGCGGCCGATGCCGACAAGGCGGCCATCGAAGCCGCCGCGCTGGCCTCGCCGGAGTTCGCGAAGTTCGGTGAAGGCAAGCCGGCGAAGAAGGTCGTCGTCGTGCCGGGGCGTCTGGTGAACGTCGTCGTCTGATGCGCAGACGCTCGCTGCTCGCCGCCGCCCTGCTGCCACCGGCGCTCGCCGGCTGCGGCTTCCAGCTGCGGCGGGCGCCGGAGCTTCCGTTCACGAAGCTCGCGCTCGTCGGCTTCGCGCCGCGTTCGCCCCTGGCCGACGAACTCAAGCGCACGCTCGAGCCGACCGTCGAGGTGGTCGCCGACCCGAACCGCGCCGAAGCCGTGCTGCAGGCCATCGCCGACCGGCGCGAGCGCAGCGTCACCGCGCTGACCGCCGCCGGCCAGGTGCGCGGCGTGCAGCTGCGCGTGCGGCTGGAGTTCCGGCTGACGACCCCGGGCGGCCGCGAGTACATCCCCGACACCACGCTGCAGCTGGCGCGCGACATGAGCTACAGCGAGACCTTCGCGCTGGCGAAGGAACAGGAGGAGCAGCAGCTCTATGCCGCGATGCAGACCGACATCGTGCTGCTGCTGATGCGCCGCCTCGCCGAGGTGAAGAAGGCTTAGGCCGGCACCATGCAACTGCGCCCCGACCAGCTCGCCGCCCAGCTCGCCCGCGGGCTGAAGGCCGTCTACACCGTGCATGGCGACGAACCGCTGCTGGCGCAGGAAGCCGGCGATGCGATCCGCGCGGCCGCTCGTAATGCGGGTTATGGCGAGCGCAAGGTGTTCACCGTCAGCGGCGCGCACTTCGACTGGTCCGGCGTGCTCGGTGCGTCGCAGGCGATGAGCCTGTTCGCCGAGCGGCAGCTGATCGAGATCCGCATCCCGAACGGCAAGCCCGGCAAGGACGGGTCCGAGGCCTTGCAGCGGTATTGCGAAGGCTTGAACGACGACGTGCTGACCATCGTGCACCTGCCGAAGCTCGATCGCCAGCAGCAGCAGGGCGCCTGGTTCACCGCGCTGGACGCCGCCGGCATCACGGTCCGCGTCGACCCGATCGAGCGCCGCGCGCTGCCGCAGTGGCTGGCGCAGCGCCTGGCCGCGCAGGGCCAGCGCGTCGAGGACGGCGAGACCGGCCAGCGCACCCTGGCCTTCTTCGCCGACCGCGTCGAAGGCAACCTGCTCGCCGCGCACCAGGAGCTGCAGAAGCTCGCGCTGCTGTACCCCGCGGGCGCCCTGAGCTTCGAGCAGGTCGAAGCCGCGGTGCTCAACGTCGCTCGCTACGACGTCTTCAAGCTCGGCGAGGCGGTGCTGGCCGGGCAGACCGCGCGCGTGCTGCGCATGCTCGACGGGCTGCGCGCCGAAGGCGAGGCGACGGTGCTAGTGCACTGGACGCTGGCCGGCGACATCCTGTCGCTGAAGGCCGCGCACGACGCGATGGCCAGTGGCAAGCCGCTGCCGGTGGCGTTGCGCGAGGCGCGTGTCTGGGGCCTGAAGGAACGGCTTTTCGAACGGGTGCTGCCGCTGATCAGCGCCCACCAGATCGCGCACCTCGTCGAAGCCGCGAGCACCTGCGACGGCGTGATCAAGGGCCTGAAGCATCCGGACTGGCCGCTGGAGCCCTGGGACGCGATCAGGCGCCTCGCGCTGCTGCTGACCCAGGCGGTGGCAGCACCGCCGCCGAAGCGTGGCCAGGCGCCGCTGCTGCTGCGGCTGGCGCTCGAACCGCACGGCTAGCCGCCGCGGCGCTCAGTAGCCGCGGCCGCGGTCGACCAGGTTCGCCAGCGGCCGCCCTGCCGCCAGCGCCTCGATGTTGTCGGCCGCGATGCGCGCGGCGCTGCGCAGGTCGGTCTGTGCCGCCGCGTGCGGCAGCACGGTGATGCGCGGATGCGACCAGAAGGCATGGCTCGACGGCAGGGGCTCCTGCGCGAAGACATCGAGCACCGCGTGCGACAGCTGCCCGCGGTCGAGCGCCGCGAGCAGGTCGGCCTCGACGAGGTGCGCGCCGCGTGCCAGGTTGACGATGGCCGCACCGGCCGGCAGCGCGTCGAACAGCGGCGCGCCCAGGATGCCGCGTGTTTCGTCCGTTAGGGGCAGCAGGTTCACGAGCACGTCCGTCCGCGGCAGCGCCGCCGCGAGGCCGCCGGCGCCATGGTGCATCGCGACGCCGGCTTCGGCCGCTGCGGCCGAGCGGCTCCACGCGGCAACGCGATAACCCATCTGAACCAGCCGCCTCGCCGCGCCGCGGCCCATCTGCCCGCAGCCCAGCACCAGCACCGACCACTCGTCGGCGCGGCGCTGCGGCAGCACCTGCCACCGGCGTTCGCGTTGTTGCGCGGCATAGCGGAAGAAGTCACGCTGCAGCGACAGCACGGCCCACAGCGCGGTCTCGGCCATCGCGGCGTTCATCGCCGGGTCGACCATGCGCGCGATCGGCACGCCCGCCGGCAGCGTCGCATCGCCGAGCAGGCGGTCGACCCCGGCCCACAGCGACTGGATCAGCCGCAGCGACGGCAGGCCCTGCAGGCTGCCAGGCGGCGGGTTGGCGACGATCGCGGCGTCGATCGACGGCGCGTGCTCGCGCCGCTGCACGAAACGGTGGTTCGGCAGCGCCGCACGCAGGGCCTGCGCCCAGGCGTCTTCTTCGCCCGGGTCCCAGGTACCGGCGAGCAGCAGGTTCATGCGGCGGTGATCCTTTCGGTGAGTCCCGCGAGCGCCCGCGCGACCGTGGCGGCACGCACCGCCGCGCGATCCCCCGGGAAGACGTGGCGTTCAGCCTGCGCCGCGCCACCGCGCCGCATCCACGCCAGCCACACCAGGCCGACCGGTTTCTCCGCGCTGCCGCCGCCGGGTCCGGCGATGCCGGTCACGGCGACCGCCCAGTCGGCAGGCGACTGCGCGAGCGCGCCCTCGGCCATCGCCAGGGCCACCGGCTCGCTGACGGCGCCGTGCGCGTCGATCAGGGCCGCCGGCACACCGAGCAGTTCGGTCTTCGCGGCGTTGCTGTAGCTGACGAAGCCGCGCTCGAACCAGTCGCTGGAGCCGGCCAGATCGGTGCAGGCGCCGGCGATCAGGCCGCCGGTGCAGCTTTCGGCCGTCGCCAGACGTTCGCCGCGCGAGCGCAGCAGGTCGGCCAGAGTCGGTACCAGCCCGTTCATGCCACCATCCTCCACAACGCGATCGGCAGCAGCGTGCACAGCGCCGCGACGAGGTCGTCGAACAGGATGCCGAAGCCTTCACGCCAGCCGATCGGCGTGCCGGGCCGGCGCTTGAAGCGGCGGTCGGCCCAGCCGATCGGCCCGGGCTTCGCGGCATCGAAGAGGCGGAACAGACCGAACGCGATCGCCTGGCCGACGAAGCCGGTGGGCATCACCAGCCACAGCACGAGCCAGAACGCGAGCACCTCGTCCCAGACGATGGACCCCGGGTCGGCAATGTCGAGGTCGCGCGCGGTGCGCGTGCAGGCCCACCAGCCGGCGACGAAGCTCGCGACCAGCAGCACGGCCCAGCCGAGGTCATCGAGCCAGCGGTCGAGCACCAGGAAGGCCACCCAGGCCCACAAGGTGCCGACCGTGCCCGGTGCCCACGGCGACAGGCCGCTGCCGAAGCCGAGCGCGATCCAGTGCGCCGGGTGGCGGAGCATGAAGCGGGCGGAGGCCAATTGCGCCGTCATGCCGTCTTGAAGTGGTCGAAGCCCGCGCCGACGGGCAGCAGACGGCCGGCATCGTCGAGCACGCGCAGGCCCGGCCCGGCCTCGATGCGGCCGATGCGCGAGACCGCCACGCCGCCGCTGGCCGCGGCATCGTGCACCGCGGCATCGGCGGAGGCCGGCGCGGTGAACAGCAGCTCGTAGTCGTCACCGCCGGCCAGCGTGCATTCGCGCTTCAGCGCCAACGGCTGCGCCGCGAGCACCGCACTCGTCGGCAGCGCATCGGCATCGAGGCGCGCGCCGACGCCCGAGCGCTTCAGCACGTGCGCGAGGTCCCCGCACAGGCCATCGCTCAGGTCGATCGCGCTCGTCGCGATGCCGCGCAGCGCGAGGCCGAGCGCCACGCGCGGCTGCGGCTGCTCCATCGCCCTGCGCACCCGGTCGAACGCCTCGCCCGCCACCGCCGCGCGGCCGCGGAACACCTCCAGTGCCAGCCGCGCATCGCCGATGCCGCCGCCGGGCGGATGGCTGACCCACAGCGTGTCGCCGGCGCGCGCCCCATCGCGGCGCAACGCGCGGCCCGGCGGCACGTCGCCGAAGACGGTGATGCATATGTTCAGCGGCCCGGCCGTCGTATCGCCGCCGATCAGCTCGATGTCGTGCGTATCGGCGAGGGCGTGCAGCCCCTCGGCGAAGCCTTCGAGCCAGGCATCGTCGGCACGCGGCAGCGCCAGCGCCAGCGTATAGGCCAGCGGCTTCGCGCCGCAGGCGGCCAGGTCGCTCAGGTTCACCGCCAGCGCCTTGTGGCCGAGCCGCGCGGGTTCGACCGTCGACAGGAAATGCCGGCCCTCGACCAGCATGTCGCTGGAGATCGCCAGCTGCATGCCGGGTGTCGGCGCGATCAGCGCGCAGTCATCGCCGACACCGAGCAGCGCGCGCTTCGGCGGCCGCTGGAAGTACTTGCCGATGAGGTCGAATTCGCCGAGCGCCATGCGCTCATTCTCGCAGCGGCCTGGGCGCGCCCCTGGGCGCTCAGCCGGCCGGGGACTGGTGCTCGCGCAGCAGGTTCGTCAGCTCGACGGCCGAGCGCACGTTCATCTTCTCGAACATGCGCGCGCGGTGGACCTCGACGGTGCGCACGCTGATGCCCAGCGCATCGGCGATCAGCTTGTTCGGCAGGCCCTCGATCACGCGGTACATCACGTCGCGCTCGCGGTCGGTCAGGTCGGCCACCGAACGCTCGACCTGGCGGCGCTGGCGCAGCTTGCCGATCGCTTCGCCGCTGGTCAGCAGCGCCTGCTCGACGCGGTCGACCAGCGCGTTGTCGGAGAACGGCTTCTCGACGAAATCGAAGGCGCCGCGCTTGACGGCGGCGACGGCGGTCGGCACGTCGCCGTGGCCGGTCAGGAAGATCACCGGCAGGCGCTCGATGATGCCGCGCTCGACCAGCCGGTCGAACAGCTGCAGGCCGCTGGTGCCGGGCATGCGCACGTCCAGCAGCAGGCAGGAGGGTGCATCGGGCCAGGTGCCGCCGGCGACGTCGCGCGTGGCCAGCCAGGCCTCGAAGGCATCGGCGCTCGGGAAGCCTTCGGACAGGCGCCGGCGCGAGCGCAGCAGCCAGGCCAGTGCATCGCGCACCACCGCCTCGTCGTCGACGAGGTAGACCATCGGGATGCCGAGCGGCGGCGCTGCGGGCTGCATGGCGGCCGATGGTACACGCCACTCATCGTTGCTCATGCCGGCACTTCCGCCCGCGTCTGCGCCAGCGGCAGCGTGAAGCGGAAGGTCGTGCCGCCGTCGCTGCCGGACTCGAAGTCGATCGCGCCGCCGTGCTGCTCGATCACCGTGCGGCACAGCGACAGGCCGAGGCCCATGCCTTCGTTGCGTGTCGTGAAGAACGGCGTGAAGAGCTTCTGGCCGACCTCGGGCGCGATGCCGGGGCCGGCGTCGCTGACCGAAAACGCGGCCCAGCGGCCCTGCACGACGCGTACCTTGAGCGTCAGCACCCGGCGCTCGAGCGGCGTCGCGTCGGACTCCATCGCCTGCATGCCGTTGCGCGCCAGGTTCAGCAGCACCTGCTCGACCATCGTGCGGTCGATCTTCAGCCGCGGCACCGGCTGCGGGATGTCGATCTCGATGCGCGCGCCGCTCTTGCGCGCCTGCAGCCGCACCAGCGGCAGCACCGATTCGATCAGCGCGTCGGCGGCGATGACCTCGTGCGCCTGGTGCCGGCGCCGCACGAAGTCGTGCACGCTCTTGATCACCCGCCCAGCGCGCTCGGCCTGCTCGGCGATGCGCTGCAGGCCCTGGCGCAGCATGCCGTTGAGCTCCTCGGGGGGCAGCGGCGGCAGCGACGGCTGGTTGGTCTGCGGCGTGTCGTCCAGCAGGTTCAGCGAGCCGGTCGCGTAGCTGGCGATCGCCGCCAGCGGCTGGTTCAGCTCGTGCGACAGCAGCGACGCCATCTCGCCGACGGAGGCCAGGCGCGCGGTGGCCTGCAGCCGCTCCTGCTGCTGGCGCGACAGGTCCTCGACCTTGCGCTGCGCCGACAGGTCGACGACCGCGCTCATCCAGCCGGTGTGCTGGCCGCTGCGGTCCACCAGCGGGGCCTCGTAGACCATCACCGGGAAACGTTCGCCGTTGCGGCGCATGAAGACGGTCTCGTAGCCCTCGCGTGCCGGCTCGGCGATCGAGTCGGGCGCCAGGCGCTGCGCCTGGCGGTGGCGGTACAGCGGCACGTGTTCGGGCGGCCAGTACGGCGGGTCGGTCGCCTGCTTCAGCTCGTCGACGCTGAAGCCCACCATGTGGCAGAAGGCCGGATTGACGTAGACGATGCGGCCGTCGCGGTCGCGGGCGCGCAGGCCGGTGATCAGCGAGTCCTCCATCGCGCGGCGGAAGGCCAGCGCCTCGGCCAGCGCCTCTTCGGCGGCGGCGCGGCGGCGCGCATCGCGCACCAGCAGCAGCACGACGACGAAGAGGCCCAGCGACAGGCCCAGCACCAGCGCGGTCGCCAGGTTCGGGATGAGGCTCGGGCGGCGCTCGACCGCATCGACGCGCAGCTGCAGGCTGGTGCCGGCGAGATCGACCACGCGGTCGGCCACATAGACGCCCGCGCCGCGCACCGCGCCCGATCGCGCCAGCCGCGTGCCGTCGGCCTCGACGAACGAGATCTCGTGGCGGCGCGCGAACTCCGGCGGCCGCAGCTCGTCGAGCAGCGCGGTCAGCGCGATGCTGGCGACGCCGAAGCCGACGAGTTGCCCCGCCTCCTGCAGCGGCACGCAGACATCGACCACCTCGAGCCCGAGCCCGTTGTGCTGGGGCACGAACTGGCTGCGCGAGAACACCGGCGACATCGTGCGCCGCGCCGACGCGCAGGCAACCTCCGTCTCGAGGTCCATCTCGGCGCGCGGCCAGCGGCTGAAGAGCGGGTCGCGGTACGGCGAATCGGCCGCGTCGTCGATGCGCAGGCCGGTGTCGCGGCGCTCGATGCGCACGATCTCGCGGTGCGTCTGCAGCAGCGCCGAAGCCTCCGTCTGCCAGGCCTGGCGGTCGGCGTGGCGGCGGTGCAGGGCCTGCAGGCCCTGCAGCACCAGCTGCGCACGCTGGCGGATCTCGGCGGCGACCAGCGTCGCGGTCTCCTCGGCGAGCTCCTGCGTGCGGCTCGATTCGTAGCTGACGGTCAGCGCGACGAGCAGGGTCTGCGCCACCAGCATCAGCATCACCAGCGCCGTCCACAGCAGCGCGCGGCGCCAGCGGCGTCGGGGGCCGAAGCTCATGCTGCGTGGCAAGTCGTCTCTCATGGCAGCGCCAGTGTCAAGCGCTGCGGAACGGTTTCGCTACGCAGTTTCGCGCATGCGAGCGGTCATCGTGCACGGCCACACTCCTAGAATCCGTGCCCCCCTGCCCGTGGAGTGTCCCGACGATGCCCAGCTACGAAGAAAAGCGCGCCGAACTGCGCCGCGCCGCGCTCGAATACCACGAGTTCCCGACCCCGGGCAAGGTGGCGATCGCCGCCACGAAGCAGATGCTCAACCAGCGCGACTTGGCGCTGGCCTATTCGCCGGGCGTCGCCGCGGCCTGCGAGGAGATCGTCGCCGACCCGGCGAACGCCTTCCGCTACACCTCGCGCGGCAACCTCGTCGCCGTGATCACCAACGGCACCGCGGTGCTCGGCCTGGGCGACATCGGCCCGCTGGCGTCCAAGCCGGTGATGGAAGGCAAGGGGGTGCTGTTCAAGAAGTTCGCGGGCATCGACGTCTTCGACATCGAGGTCAACGAGAAGGACGTCGACAAGCTGGTCGACATCATCGCCGCGCTGGAGCCCACCTTCGGCGGCGTCAACCTCGAGGACATCAAGGCGCCGGACTGCTTCTACGTCGAGCGCAAGCTGCGCGAGCGCATGAAGATCCCGGTCTTCCACGACGACCAGCACGGCACGGCGATCGTCGTCGGCGCGGCGCTGATGAACGGACTGAAGGTCACCGGCAAGAAGATCGACGAGATCAAGCTGGTCACCTCCGGCGCCGGCGCCGCGGCGCTGGCCTGCCTGAACCTGCTGCTGAAGCTGGGGCTGCCGCGCAAGAACATCTGGGTCACGGACCTCGCCGGTGTCGTCTGGCAGGGCCGCACGGAGCTGATGGACCCGGACAAGGCCGAGTTCGCGCAGGAAACCTCGATGCGCACGCTCGCCGAGGTGATCGCCGATGCCGACGTGTTCCTGGGCCTGTCGGCCGGCGGCGTGCTGAAGCCGGCGATGGTCAAGTCGATGGCCACCAAGCCGCTGATCTTCGCGCTGGCGAATCCGAACCCCGAGATCATGCCGGAGGACGTCAAGTCGGTGCGCGATGACGCGATCATGGCCACCGGCCGCACCGACTACCCGAACCAGGTCAACAACGTCCTGTGCTTCCCGTACATCTTCCGCGGCGCGCTCGACTGCGGTGCGACGACGATCACCGACGCGATGGAGATCGCCGCGGTGCATGCGATCGCCGAACTCGCGCAGGCCGAGGAGAGTGATGTCGTCGCCAATGCCTACGGCGGCGCGAGCTCCAGCTTCGGCCCCGAGTACCTGATTCCGAAGCCCTTCGACCCGCGGCTGATGATGATGATCGCGCCGGCGGTCGCCAAGGCCGCGGCCGACTCCGGCGTCGCGCAGCGACCGGTCACCGACTACGACGCCTACCGCGAGAAGCTGCAGAGCTTCGTCTACGCATCGGGCCAGACGATGAAGCCGATCTTCAGCGTCGCGAAGAAGGCCGAGCGCAAGAACATCGCCTTCGCCGAGGGCGAGGACCGGCGCGTGCTGCGCGCGGTGCAGGTGGTGGTCGACGAGGGCCTGGCCAAGCCGTGGCTGGTCGGACGGGCGGCGATCATCCGCCGCCGCATCGAGAAGTACGGCCTGCGCCTGAAGGAAGGCAAGGACTACGAGGTCATCAACATCGACGACGACCCGCGCTACAAGGACTACTGGCAGACCTACCACCAGCTGACCGAGCGCAAGGGCGTCACCGAGCAGCTGGCGAAGATCGAGATGCGCCGGCGCCTGACCTTGATCGCCAGCATGCTGCTGCACAAGGGCGAGGTCGACGGCATGATCTGCGGCACCTGGGGCTCGACGCAGCAGCACCTGACGCACATCGACCAGGTGATCGGCCGCCGCGCCGGCGTCGGCACCTACGCCTGCATGAACGGGCTGATCCTGCCCAACCGGCAGGTCTTCCTGGTCGACACGCACGTCAACTACGACCCCAGCGCCCAGCAGCTGGCCGAGATCACCGTGCTGGCCGCCGAGGAGATGCTGCGCTTCGGCGTGCAGCCGAAGGCCGCGCTGCTGTCGCATTCGAACTTCGGCTCCAGCGACAAGCCCTCGGCGCTGAAGATGCGGGAAGCGCTGGGCCTGGTGCGCGAGCTCGCACCCTGGCTGGAGGTCGACGGCGAGATGCACGGCGACGCGGCGCTGGACGCCAAGTACCGCGCCGAGCTGATGCCGCGCTCGACGCTGACCGGCGAAGCCAACCTGCTGGTGCTGCCGAACATCGACGCCGCCAACATCGCCTACAACCTGCTGAAGACGGCGGCCGGCGGCGGCATCGCGATCGGCCCGGTACTGCTGGGTGCGGCCAAGCCGGCGCACATCCTGACGCCCTCGGCGACCGTGCGCCGCATCGTCAACATGACCGCGCTGACCGTCGCCGACGCCAACGCGGCGCGCTGACCCTGGCCCTGCTGCGGCGCAGCAGGAGTATCAGATCCCGCAATTCACCATCGTGGTGCAATCCCCCCGGATTCCCGCGATGGTGTTTTCGAGCATTCCGCCCATTCGCTCTTGACAAGCGTGAAAACGGCGGAATATCTGATGTTTCCTCGATTGTGAGCGCACACTCAATTCCACTGGCCAGTGCCCAAAATTGAGGCAGCCGGCTTGAGTTCGTGGGGGCCTTCCGGTACCATGCTGCCCTCAGAGTTCAGGGTAATCCCGTGGTTTGGGCCGGTCGGTCATCGATGAGAGCAACAGTCGGAAGGTTAGGGCTCGCTTCGTTGATCGTGCTGTCGGCAATCGCCGGCGGCGGGTCCCAAGCCAAAAAACCGGTGGAGGACGCGGCGACGGTCGCCGTGTCCGCCCTGCCGGCCGAGGCTCAGCAGACGCATCGGTTGATCCACGCCGGCGGCCCCTTTCCTTACAGCAAGGATGGCACGGTGTTCGGCAATCGTGAACGGCTGCTGCCACGGCGCGAGCGGGGCTACTACCGTGAATACACGGTGCGAACACCCGGGTCGCGTGATCGCGGCGCCCGGCGCATCGTGTGCGGCGGCAGTCCACCGATTCGCCCTGAAGCCTGTTATTACACCGACGACCACTACGCGAGCTTCAAGCTCATCGCGCAGTGATCGGCGAGACCTAGAACCACGTTCTGACATTCGGAGGATCGCGACCATGCTGCTGCAGACCGTCCGTCCCAACATCGTCCAGGCCATTCGCGCCTATCGCGTCGAAGACCTGATGCAGGCTGCCGAAGGCGCGGGCCAGCATTTCCTCTACGCCAACCTGGTCGATGCGCAATCGAAGCAGGACGTGCTGGAGAAGATTGCCGAGTCCTTCCTGTTCCCGGCCCACTTCGGCAAGAACCTGGACGCGCTGTTCGACTGCATGACGGACCTCGTGCACCGCGCCGGGTCCCAGCCGGGCTTCGTCGTCGTGCTTGAACAGCTGCCCGACAGCGCGAAGTTCGACCGCGAGGCGCGCGAGCAGCTGCTCGACGTCTTCCGCGACGCCGCCGACTTCTGGGCCGAGCGCCGCGTGCCCTTCCGCTGCTTCTACTCCTTCGCCGTCGCCCGCGGCGCCGAAGTCAGCGCCTGGGAGCGCGCCGAGCCCGTCCCGGCCGAGAAGCCGGCGCCGAAGGCGGTGTCGAAGAACGGCGTGAACCCGAACTTCGGCATGAACATGCCGATGATGAGCAGCGCGTTCGACACCGCGATGTGGCTCAACGCCGCCTGACGGCGCGCGCCCCACGCTGAAGAAGCGGCCCTGCGGGGCCGCTTTCGCTTGGGCACGCGCTCAGAGCACGGGCTCAGAGTGCCTGCACCAGCGCGACGTACTCGGACACCGGCACCTCCTCGGCGCGCCGCTGCACGTCGAAGGTTCCGGCGAAGCCGCGCTGCTCCAGCCAGCGCCCGAGCGTGTGGCGCAGCAGCTTGCGGCGCTGCGAGAAGGCCACCGTCACCATTTCCGACAGCAGCGCCTCGTCCAGCGCCGGCGGCGTCGCCAGCGGCACCATGCGCACCACCGCCGAATCGACGCGCGGCGGCGGGTCGAAGGCCTCGGGCGGCACGTCCAGCCGCGTATCGATCGCATAGCGCCACTGCAGCATCACCGACAGCCGGCCGAAATCCTTGCCGCCGGGGCCCGCCGCCATGCGGTCGACGACCTCCTTCTGCAGCATGAAGTGCTGGTCGCGCACGCGATCGGCCCAGCGCAGCAGGTGGAAGAGGATCGGCGTCGAGATGTTGTACGGCAGGTTGCCGATCAGCCGCAGCCGCTGGCCGGCGGCATCGGCCAATGCGCCGATGTCCACCGTCAGCACGTCGGCCTCGATCACGGTGACGCCTTGCCGCTGGCGCCAGCGCGCCGCGAGGTCGCGGTCGAGCTCGATCACCGTCAGCGCACCGCAGCGCTCGAGCACCGGCTGTGTCAGCGCCCCGAGACCGGGACCGATCTCGACCAGCGGCTCGCCGGGTTTGGGCGCGATCTCGCGCACGATGGCGTCGATCAGCGCCTCGTCGACCAGGAAATGCTGGCCGAAGCGCTTGCGCGGGATGTGCGCCCGCAACGAGGCACGCTGGTTCAACGCGGGTCTTCCCAAGCGGCCGCCGCGGAACCGGCTCTGCCGGGCCGCTGGGGGCGCCCCCTTGAGGGGGAGGCGACGAAGTCGCTACGGGGGTGGGCCATCATCACTGCGGAGGCTCGCGCATCTCGATGTATGCGCGCAGCCGCAGGTCCTTGGTCCAGTCGAGGTAGGCCTGCTCGAAGCGCTGCTCGCGCAGCATGTTGCGAGCCTGTTCGCGCACCTGCTTCGGGTCGACCGCGACGTCGCGGCGGCCGACCACCTGGATCAGGTGCACCCCGAAGCGGGACACCACCGGCGCCGACAGTCCGTTCACCGGCAGCTTGTTCATCGTTTCCTCGAACTCGGGCACGAAGCTGCCGGGCGAGGTCCAGCCGAGGTCGCCGCCGTTGGGCGCGCTGCCGTCCTCGGACAGCTCCTTCGCGACATCCTCGAACTTGCGCTCGCCGCGCTCGATCTGCCGGCGCAACTGCTCCAGCCGGTTGGCGACCGCCTGCTGCGACGAGCGGTCCGACACCCGCATCAGGATGTGGCGCGCATTCGTCTGCGTCACCTTGAACGCGTCGCCCTCGCTGCGCTCGATGAGCTTGAGCAGGTGGAAGCCGGCGCCGCTGCGCACCGGCTGCGCCGTGACCTGGCCCGCCGACAGTCCCTTGACCGCGTCGACGAACAGGTCCGGCAGGCGCTTGGCCGAACGCTTGCCGATCACGCCGCCGTTGGTACGGTTGCCGTCCTCGGACAGCTCGCGCGCGACCTTGCCGAAATCCTCGCCGGCGCGGATGCGCGCGGCGGCCTGCTCGATGCGCGCGCGGCGCTCGGCCACCACCGCTTCGCTGGCGCCATCGGGCACGGTGACGAGGACCTGTGCGATGTTCAGCTCGACGTCCGCCGCCGCTTCGCTGCGCTGCTGCTCGACGACGCGGTCGATGTCGGCGTCGGAAATGCGGATGCGGGCAGTGACCTCGCGCTCGCGCACGCGCTCGACCAGCATCTGGTCGCGCAGGTTGTTGCGGAAGCGCGTGTAGTCCATGCCCTCGGCGCGGATGCGCTCGCGCAGCTGCGTCGGGTTCAGCTGGTTCTGCGACGCGACGTTGGCCACCGCGCGCTCGAGCTCCTGGTCGTCGATCTTCGGGCCGTTCTCGCGCGCGTAAGTGCTCTGCACGCGTTCGTCGATCAGCGCGTCCAGCACCTGCTGGCGCAGCTGGTCGTCGGGCGGCAGGCGGGCATTGCTGCGCTGCGCATCAGCCCGGGTGCGCGCCAGGCGCTGCTCGAGCTCGAAGGCGGTGACGAGCTCGGAATTGATCACCGCGACGATGTAGTCGCCGTTGCGCGAAGCGCCGGATGCGGCGCTGCGGGCGCCTTGCGCCTGCGCCGGCAGCAGCGCCGCCGCGAGGGCCAGCATGAGCGTCGCGCGGGCACCGGCTCGGAGAAGGGAGTGAAGCTGGTTCATGGATGGGGGCCGCTGTGAGGCCGCGGTGTGTGGCCGCTTAGGGGCCGCTCTGCGCGGAGATCGGAGGGGGCACGCCGTGCGGATCGCGCAGCAGGCGGTAGCCGGGGATATTGTCCTTCAACACCTGCAACGCGTTGGAGCCCAGGCGGGACAGACCGACGAGTTCGAGTTGCAACGACAGTTGCGTGGTCGCGCGGTTGCTGGCGGTCGACTGGCGCTCGGCAACGAGGCGGCCGATCCAGCAGCCGGCGTCGTACTCCACGCCGACGATCGAGCCGGTGACGCGGCTGTCCTGCAGGCTGTAGTTGACCCGGCCGACGGCATACAGCGTGCCGCCGCAGCCGCCGGACGCGCCGACCGGCCTGGCCTGGCCGCGGTAGACCGGCCATTGCCAGCCGATCGCCAGCTGTTCGGACAGCCCGCGCGTCAGCAGGTAGTTCGCGCTGATCGTGCGGAACGGGCCCGGCTGGTACAGCACGGTGGCGTTCGAGCGCACGGTGCGCCGGGTGTCGGGGTTGTATTCGAGCGCCGCGTCGAAGGTCCAGTTCGGCAGCAGCGAGGTCGCACCGTCGAGCAGCACGTTGGAGACGCGCCGGGTCAGCGGCTGGCCGGCCGGCGGCACCGTGACACGCTGGTCGCGGAACAGCAGCCGCTGCGCGAGGCCCAGGCGCAGCAGCTCGGCGCCGCTGGCCGCGTGCACCAGCCGCGTGACCACGCCGGCGGTGAGCTGGTGGGCATCGGCGACGCGGTCGATGCCGGAGAAGGTCTTGTCGTCGAACAGCGTGACGAGGTTGAAGTCGCGGTCGGCCGAGTCGAAGTTCGGCAGGCGGCTCTGGTCGCGGTAGGGCGTGTTCGAGTACAGCAGGCGCGGCTCCAGCGTCTGGCGCATCGGCTGGCCGAACCAGCGGCTGGGCCGCTCGAAGATCATGCCGCCCTCGGCGCTGTAGGTCGGGATCACGCGGCTGGCATGCGTGCGGCCGTCGCTCATCGCCTGGTCGGTCGCGTAGCTGGCGGCATTGACCGTGACCTTCGGCGTCAGCCACCAGCCGGCAGTGCCGAAGCGGCGGCTCAGCTGGCCCAGCGCGTGCGCGCGCCAGCCGGTGAGCTCGTCGTCGCGCACGCCGCCGACTTCCGGCCGCGTGAAGCGGTTGAGCTCGGTCTCCAGCACGCCGTAGATCCGCCCCGGCAGCGCCGGTTCGAGCTTCAGGCCCATCTGCGGGCTGCGCTGGTACGGCGCGATGATGCCGGCCGTCGGGTCCTTGGCGGTCAGCACCTGCCAGTGCAGCAGGCGGGTGTAGGCCAGGCCGGGCCCGATCGGCGTCTCGAAGCGGCGCTCGGCCGAGAAGTCCATCGGCAGCAGGCGCGGCGTGAAGCTGCGAATCTGCTTCGGGAAGTCCTCCCAGTACGCGTCGTCGGAGACGCGGAACAGAAACGCCTTGTAGCGCCAGTCGCGGCGCTCGCCGTCGTGCTCGAAGGTCCACGCATGGCGCGAACGTTCGGCAACGCGGTCGCGCGGCAGGAGGTCCAGGTGCAGCAGCCCGCGATCGTGCGGCTCGAGGTAGCGGAACTGCGCCGAGCCGGCGGCGCCGCGCCGCGTCAGGATGGTCGGCGTGAAGGTCGCGTCGCGGTTCGGCGCGATGTTCCAGTAGTACGGCACGCCGAACTCGAAGCCGCTGCGGCTGGACAGGCCGATGTCCGGCGGCAGCCAGCCGGTCTTGCGGTCGTCGCTGAGCGGGAAGCTCAGGATCGGCGCACCGAGGATCGGCACGCCGAGGAAGCGCAGCACCGCGTCTTCGGCGATGCCTTCGTTGGCATCCATGTCGAGCCGGATGCGGCTGGTCGTCAGCAGCCAGTCGGGGTCCTGCGAACCGTCGCGCGGGCAGCTGGAATAGACCGCGTTGCTCAGCCGCGAGCGCGACGAGTCGATGAAGTCGACGCGGTCGGCGCGGCCACCCGAGCCGAGTTGCGTGAACTCGAACTCCGGCTGCAGGAAGAAGCCCTCGAAACGCTGCACCTTCAGTTGCAGCTCGGGGCCGCGGTAGATGCTGCCCTCGCGCTCGATGCGCACGCCGCCGCGCGCGATCGCGAGGTCCTCCGGGCTGTCGTAGGTCAGCCGGTCGGCGCGGATGAAGGTGCCGGCGCGGCGGAACTGCACGTCGCCCTCGGCGATCGCGTCGAGGTCCGGCCGCGCGCGCAGCACGTCGGCCTGCAGGATCACCGGGCGCTGGCGGACCTGGTCGCCGCGCGGCGGGGGCGCCAGGGAGGTCGACGGCTTCAGCGCCAGCGGTTCGGACGCGGCCGGCGCCGGGGCGGAGGCGGCTGCCGCCGGAGCGGGTGTCTGCGCCTGCGCGCCGGCGCCGAGCGCCAGCACGGCCAGCGGCACGGCCTGCAGGCTCAGGCGACGGCGGCGGCGCAACGGGGGACGGGCACGAGCGGGCAAGGCGATCCGGGCTGGCGCGACATGCGCGCCACGGCGCGCGACCAATGAAATGCGCGCCACGGCGCGCGTCGGGAACTCAGCAAACGGCGGGCGTCGGGGGTGGTCCCGGCGCGGCCCGGCGCGGCCGATTCGTAGAATCGATCGATTATCCACGAGCGCTCCCGGCGCCTGAGCCCGGCCTCGCATGTCTGCTTCCCCTGCCCCCATCGTCTGGCCCAGCGCCGACCGCGAAGCCGCCTTCCTGCGCTGGATCACGCCGCTGTGCGCCGAGCACCGGCTCGAGCTCGCGAGCCTCGAACCGGCGTCGGCCGACGCCAGCTTCCGCCGCTACTTCCGCCTGCACGGCGCCAACGGCTCGCTGATCGTGATGGACGCGCCACCGCCGCAGGAAGACGTGCGGCCCTTCGTCGACATCGCCGGCCGCATCGGCCGCGCCGGCCTGCATGCGCCGGCGGTGCTGGCCTGCGATGCCGAGGCCGGCTTCCTGCTGCTGTCGGACCTCGGCCGCACGCTCTACCTCGACGAAGTGCAGCGCGACGACGGCGCCGCCGCCGACCGGCTGATGCGCGAGGCGATCGGCGCGTTGGTGCAGTTCCAGCAGCGCGTCGACGCCACCGGCCTGCCGGGCTACGACGAGGCACTGCTGCAGCGCGAGATGGCGCTGTTCCCCGACTGGTGCGTCGAGCGCGAATACGGCCTGACCTGGACCGACGCGCAGCGCGCGCAGTGGACCCGGATCACGGATCTGCTGGTGAAGAGCGCGCTGGCGCAGCCGACGGTCGCGGTGCACCGCGACTGGATGCCGCGCAACCTGATGGTCACCGCGCCGAATCCCGGCATCCTCGACTTCCAGGACGCGGTACGCGGGCCGATCACCTACGACATCGCCTCGCTGCTGCGCGACGCCTTCCTGTCCTGGGACGAGGAGCGCGAGATCGACTGGGCGGTGCGCTGGTGGCAGCAGGCGCGCGCGGCGGGCCTCTTCGGCGATCACCCGATGGGCGACGACTTCGGCGAATGCTGGCGCGCGCTGGAGTGGATGGGCTTGCAGCGGCACCTGAAGGTGCTGGGCATCTTCTGCCGCCTGAAGCACCGCGACGGCAAGCCGCGCTACAGCGCCGACCTCGGCCGCTTCTTCGCCTACGCCACGCGTGTCGCGCTGCGCTACTCGGAGCTGAAGCCGCTGGTGCGGCTGATCGAGCCGATGACCGGGCCGCTGACGGCCACCGGCTTCACGCTGCGCTGACGGTGCCGGCTTCCGGCTGACGCGGCGGCTCGCCGGCGGCCTTCGCGGCCGCGCAGCCGCTGTACGCACGCGTCTCGCAGCCGGCGGCGGCCAGCCAGGGGTCGCGGTCCTCGCCGCCGAAGACGCCGAGCAGGAAGTCGAGGAAGGCGCGCGTGCGCGCCGGCACGTGCTTGCGCGTCGGCATCGCCGCCCACAGGGTCATCGAGAACAGCCCCCATTCGGGCAGCACGCGTTCGAGCGCGTGTTCCAGCAGCGCGTCCTCGATCAGGAAGGACGGCAGCCCGGCGATGCCCAGGCCGTGCAGGGCCGCGGCGTACATCGTGTCGGTGTGCGAGGTCGAGAGCACCGGCCGCTGCGGCACCAGCGTGACCATTTCGCCGGCCGGTTCGTCGTCGCCCCAGTGGCCGCGGTGGAAGTCGATGCCGCGTTGCAGCTCGGAGATCGGCGGCAGCAGCGTGTCGTGCTGCGCCAGCTCGCTCGGGTGCAGCGGGCGGCCGCGGCGGTCCAGGTACTCAGGCGAGGCGCACAGGATCACCTCGGTGCGCGCGAGGCGGCGCGCGACGAAGTCGCCGCCGGCCAGCGGCCGGCGCGCGCTGAACAGCGTCAGGTCGAAGGCTTCGTCGAGCGTCTCGACCGGCCCCGGCGAATGCAGCTCGACGGTGACCTGCGGGTACTTGTGGTGGAAGCGCGGCAGGTGCTTCGCGAGCTGGTGCACCGCCAGCGCCGGCGGCACCAGCACGCGCAGGTGGCCGCGCGGATCGCTGGTCGCCGCGCCGGCCAGCGCCTCGGCTTCCTCGATCTCGCCGAGGATGCGCCGGGTGCGCTCGAGGAAGGCGTCGCCGACCTCGGTCAGCGCGATGCGCCGCGTCGTGCGGTTCAGCAGGCGCGCGCCGAGGTGGGCCTCGAGCTCGGCCACCAGCCGCGTCACCACCGCGGGCGCCACGTCCAGCGCCCGCGCCGCCGCGGCGAAGCCGCCTTCGTCGATCACGCGGGCGAACACCCGCATCGCCTTGAGTTGGTCCATCGATGCGCTCCGAGCAGCGGTGGGACAGGCCACGATTATTCGTCGATCGGCAATGGCCTGTTGAGCATCTCGGCATTTATTCGCAATACGCGAATGCCTAGAGTTCATCCCAGGCCGAACCCCGTCGCCATCGAGTGAAGGCCGTCACTCGCTGCCAGCGCAGTGCGCACTCGTCGCGACAGGGTCCGATTTCTAGAGTTCAGCCAGGCCGATGCATGCCGCACGGCCCCGGCCTCACCCCTCAGGAGTCTTGTCATGCAAACCCGTTCCCTGCTGATCGCCGCCGCCGTCGCCTTCGCTTCCGGTGCCGCGCTGGCCGACGATCCCACCATCGACACCACGCCCTTCCAATCGACGATGACGCGCGCCCAGGTCAAGGCCGATGTCCAGGTCGCCCATGCGCTGCATCAGCTGCAGCCGGCCGGCGAGCGCGATGCCGCGCCGTCGGTGGTGCCGACCTACGCCGTGGCGCGTTCGGCCGTCAAGGCCGAGGTGCTGGCCGCGCGCGCCGCCGGCACGCTGCTGCCGGCGGGCGAGGTGTTCGACGGCACGACCCGTGGCCGCGCCGTGCAGCGCGCCGTCGACTCGTCCAACGTCGCGCGCCGCTGATCGGCGCGCCGCTGTCGCGCGCGCACCCGACGCGCATCAGGGGCGCGGCAGGGGCGCGGCAGGGGCGCGTCAGGGGTGCGCCGCGATGACCTGCGCGACCGCGGCGGTCAGCCGCTTGCCGTAGGGCACGTGCAGGAACTCGTTCGGGCCGTGGGCATTGCTCCTCGGCCCGAGCACGCCGCAGACCATCATCTGCGCCTGCGGGAAGCCCTGCTGCAGCATGCCCATCAGCGGGATCGTGCCGCCCTGGCCGATGTAGCCGACCGGCGCGCCGTAGTGCGCGTTCGACGCGGCGTTCAGCGCGTTCTCCAGCCACGGCGCCAGCGACGGCGCGTTCCAGCCGCTAGCGCCCAGCGCACCGGCGCGGCCGTCCGGATGGAAGGTGACCTTCGCGTTGTACGGCGCGTTGTCCTCCAGCAGCGCCTTCAGCTTCATCGACGCCTCGTGGCCGTCGACCAGCGGCGGCAGCCGCAGCGACAGCTTGAAGGCCGAGTACGGCCGCAGCACGTTGCCGGCATTGCCGAGCTCGGGAAAACCTTCGACGCCGACCACCGACAGCGTCGGCCGCCAGGTGCGGTTCAGCAGCGCCTCGACCGGATCGGTGGTCGTCGGCAGCGCGCTCGCGCCGTCGGCGCCGCAGGCCCACGGGAAACGCTTCCAGACCTCGTCGCCCAGCGTCGCGGCCGCGCCGCGCGCCTGCTCGACGCGGTCGGCCGGCACGGCGCAGTGGAAGCTGTCGGGCAGCAGGCGGCCGGTCTTGCTGTCCTCCAGCCGGTCCAGCACCTGGCGCAGGATGCGGAAGCTCGACGGCACGACGCCGCTGGCGTCGCCCGAGTGGATGCCTTCGGTCAGGATCTCGACCTTCAGCACGCCCGACACCAGGCCGCGCAGGCTGGTGGTCAGCCACAGCTGGTCGTAGTTGCCGGCACCGGAGTCGAGGCAGACGACGAGGCTCACGTTGCCCAGGCGCGGGCGCAGCGCATCGAGGTAGGCCGGCAGGTCGAAGGAGCCGCTTTCTTCGCAGCTCTCGATCAGGCCGACGATGCGCGGGCGCGGCAGGCCCTGTGCGTCGAGCGCCTCGATCGCCGTCACCGCGGCGTACACCGCGTAGCCGTCGTCGGCGCCGCCGCGGCCGTAGAGCAGGCCGTTCTCGTACTTCGGCGTCCACGGCCCGAGGTCGTTGCGCCAGCCGTTGAACTCGGGCTGCTTGTCGAGGTGGCCGTACATCACCACCGTGTCGGTCGAGCCCGCCTTCGTCGCCGGCACCTCGAAGTAGATGACCGGCGTGCGGCCCTCCAGGCGCACGACCTCGAGCTTCAGCCCGGCGACCTTGCGGCTCTCGACCCACGCGGCCGCGTCGCGCACCACCTTGTCGAGGTAGCCGTGCGACTGCCAGTCCTTGTCGAACATCGGGCTCTTGGCGGGCACGCCGATGTACTCGGTCAGCGCGGGAACGATGGCTTCGTCCCAGCGGCGGTCGGCGAAGGTGCCGAGCGCGGTGGCTTCGTCGGGCTGCAGCGGCAGCAGCGGGTCGCGGGCGTTCATGGTGCTTGTGGCTCCACGGGCAGCACCGGCTGCCCTCAGGGGATGGATCGCGGAGTTTAGGCCTGCGCGCCCGCCCGTGGGCGCCGCAGGTCCATGCCCTTCAGGCGTTCAGCGCGCGCATTCGCTTCAGGCGTTCAGCGCGGGCATTCGTTTCAGGCGCTCAGCGCGCCGTGCGGCACCAGCCAGCGCGACAGCTCGCCCAGCACTTCGCGCTGCTCGGGCTCGTTGAAGATCTCGTGCGAGAAGCCGTCGTAGCGCTTGCTGTGCACGACGCCGCGCGGTGCGGCGGCCGCGAAGGCATCGCTGCCGCGCGGCGCGACGCAGCGGTCGGCGCCGGCATAGAGCAGCGCGGTCGGCAGCGTCCAGGCGCCGGCGCGCTGGCGCACCAGCTCGCCGCCGTCGACGATGAAGCGCGCCAGCCGCGGCGTGATGCGGTCGTGCACCAGCGGATCGTCGACATAGGCCTTCACGACCGCCGGATCGCGCGACACCCAGGCCGGGTTCAGGCCGTTGTTCACCGCGAGGTTCGGCGCCAGCGGCCCGAGCACGGCGAGCAGCGCCTTCTGGGCCACGTTCATGCCGGGATCCAGCGCCGGCGACGACATCACCAGCGCATCCACCAGCCGCCACCACGCCGCCGGCTGCGCCGCCAGGCCCTCGGCGACGAAGCGGCCGACGATCAGCCCGCCCAGGCTGTGGCCCAGCAGCACCAGCGGCCCCGGGTGCGCCGCCTTCACCGCATCGATCACCCGCGCGAGGTCGTCGAGCAGGCTGTCGGCATGCGCCAGCGCGCCGCGCGCGCCGCCGGAGCGGCCGTGGCCGCGGTGGTCGTAGCCGACCACGTTCCAGGCGTTGGCATTGAGGTGGGACGCGACATGCGCATAGCGCCCGGCATGTTCGCCGAGTCCGTGCACGATCAGCACGGTGCCGCGCGCGGGTGCGCCGCCATCCAGCGGCCAGTGACTGAGGTGCAGCGGAAGGCCGTCGGCGGTTTGCAGGGTGGAGGAGTGCATGGGAGCCGGAGTGTAGGCAGCCGGACGCCTCGCCCCGGCCCGGACGCACCGGCGACCTCGACAAGGCTTGGCGCGCGGCGCCGCTGCCTCTACGCTGCGGCGCATGCGACTCAAGCACATCGAGGTCTTCAACGCGATCATGCTGACCGGCAGCGCCAGCGCCGCCGCGCGGCTGCTGCATGTCTCCCAGCCGGCGGTCACGCAGACGCTGCAGCACGCCGAGCTGCAACTGGGCTATGCCCTCTTCACCCGCCAGCGCAACCGGCTGGTGGCCACCAGCGAAGCGCAGGCGCTGTACCCCGAAGTGCAGCGACTGATGTCGCAGCTCGAATCGGTGCGCCGGCTCGCGCTGGCCCTGAGGCAGGGCGAAGGCGCGCAGCTGCGCATCCTGATCGTGCCTTCGCTCGCCGTGCATGCGCTGCCGGCGGCGCTGCAAAGATTCCGCAAGAAGCATCCCGAGCTGCCGGTGTCCATCCAGACGCTGCACACGCGCGAGATCGTTCGATCGATTGCGCTGCAGGAAGGCGACGTCGGCATCGTCTACGGCAGCCTGCCGCACCCGGCGCTGCACGAGGAAGTGGTGGCCACCGGCCGACTGGTGTGCGTGGCGCCGGTGAGCACGCCGCGCGCCGACCGCCGCCAGACCGTCGCGCTGGAAGAGCTGCTGCGCGCGCCCTTCATCCGCATCGACGAACGCGACCCGCTCGGCGCGGCGCTCGCCGACCAGTGGTCGCGCTTGGGGTTGGCGCCGCGCGCCGGCATCACCGTGCAGACCCACCACATCGCGATGCTGCTGGCCGAGCAGGGCTTCGGCCCGGCGATCATCGACTCGTTCACCGCGCGCTCCAGCACCAGCGACCGCTTGCACGTGCGCACGCTGCTGCCCGAGGTGCCGGTCGAGGTGCGGGCGCTGCTGCCGCAGGGCCAGCGCTCGACGCGGCCGGTGGCCGACTTCCTGGCGGCGTTCAAGGCGGTGACGGCGGACGGATGAGCCGGGCCGCCGCCCGCGCCGGCGCTACGCCGCCTGGGCCGCGAAGGTGAACGGGCGGTCGTCGATCCGCTTCGCTCGGCCGCTCATTTCATCCGCTATCAAGGCCGCCGACCCGCAGGCCAGCGTCAGCCCCAGCGCGCCATGGCCGGCGTTGAGCCACAGCCCGGGCCAGCGCGTCGCGCCGACCAGCGGGCGGCCGCCGGGTGTCGCCGGACGCAAGCCGGCCCAGGGCTGCGGATCGTCGAAGCGGCAGGCGCCGGGAAAAGTCGCGCGCACCGCATCGCACAGCGCGGCGATGCGGCGCGGGTCGATGCGCCGGTCGGCCCCGCAGAGCTCGGCGAAGCCGGCAATCCGCAGCTGCGGCCCCAGCCGCGCGTAGACCAGCTTGCGCGCGCTGTCGGTGACGCTGGCACGCGGCGCGGCCGCGTCGTTGACCACCGGCAGCGTCACGCTGTAGCCGCGGATCGGCTCGATCGGCGGCGTCCAGCCCAGCGGCTGCAGCAGGCTGGCGCAGGCCGGCCCGGCGGCCAGCACGAAGGCATCGGCCTCCAGCGTGCGGCCTTCCAGCCGCAGCGCGGCGATGCGGCCGCCGCGCTGCTCGAAGGCGAAGGCCGGCGCGCCGAAGTGGCGGGCCGCGCCGCTGGCCTCGACCAGCGCCTGCGCCAGCAGCGAGGTGTCGATGACCTCCTCGTCGGCCGTCCACACGCCGAAGGCGATGTCGCCGCCGCCCGCCCCGGCACTCGCACCCAGCGCCGGTTCCAGCGCCCGGCACTCGTCGGCGTCGACGATGCGCTGCACGCAGCCGAGCCGGCGCTGGAAGCCGATCTGGCGCTCGACCGCTGCGCGGGACGCGGCGTCGCGGTAGAGCACCAGCTTGCCCGGCTGCGCATGCAGGCAGCGCGCCGCCATCCCGGGCTGCTCGGCGAGCCAGCGGTGCAGGGTCGTGCGGCTCAGGCCCGACAGCGCGAGCAGCGCCGCCGTCGTGCGATGCACCTCGCGCCAGCGGCAGGCGGCGACGAACGCGGCGAGCCAGCGCAGGTGCGCGGCTTCGGGCCGTGGCCGCCAGCGCAGCGGGCTGTCGTCCGACAGCAGCCAGCCGGGCAGCGCACGCAGCGCATCGGGTGTGGCCAGCGGCTCGACATAGCTGTAGCTCAGCTGCGCACCGTTGGCCCGGCTCTCGCCGAGACCCGGTGCCGGCTGCGCATCGACCAGCGAGACCTGCCAGCCGTCGCGCGCCAGCGCGTAGGCCGTCGCCGCACCGACGATGCCGGCACCGACGATGCAGACATGCCGGCCGCCGCCGGAGGAGGGAGAAGCGGCCATCGCGACGCCCGATCAGGCTGGCAGCGCCGATGCGGCACGCCGCGCCAGCGACCAGGCGACCGCGCGCCGCGCCAGCGCCGCGGTGGCATCGATCACCGGCAGCGGCGAACGGTCGCGCGTCAGCACCAGCGGGATCTCGGTGCAGCCGAGCACCAGCGCCTGGGCGCCGCGCCGCGCCAGCGCGTCGGCCGCGCGCCGCAGCAGTCCGGCGCCACGCTCGAGCTCGCCCGACTTGACCGCGACGATGCCCGGCATCACCGCGTCGAGCATCTCACCGGCCGTCGGCATCAGCCACTGCAGCGCACTGCCGGCCGGCGTGCGGTTCGGGTACAGGCCGGCGGCCAAGGTGGCGTCGGTGGCCAGCAGGCCGATGCGGGCCGACGGTCCGGCGACTTCCACGGCTTCGGCCAGGGCCGCATCGACGAGGTGCAGCATCGGCAGATCGGGCAGGGCCGCCTGCAGCTCGTCGAACCACAGGTGCGCGGTGTTGCACGGCATCACCAGCAGCCCCGCCCCGCCCTCGGCGAGGCGCCGCGCGCTGGCCAGCAGCGCCGGCAGGGGCGACGCGCCTTCACCGCGAAACGCTGCTGTGCGGTCGGGCACCTGCGGAATCGACGCCACCAGCACCGGCACGTGCTCCTGGTCGGAGCGCGCCGGGGTCGCGGCGAGCATCTTGTGCAGGAAGTCCAGCGTCGCCGCCGGACCCATGCCGCCGAGCACGCCCACGAGCTGGCTCGAATCGCTAACGTCCATGAGAGGCGGCCACCGGTGCCCGGATCACATCGCCGGCTTGTCGGACAGCGCCTTCAGGTTGTCGCGCAGCTCCTTGCTCATCGGCGCGTTGAGGTTGATGTTCTTCGGCGGGATCGGCGACTGGAACCACTTCTTGTACAGCGCCTCGAACTCGCCGCTCTTCATCAGCCCGGCCAGCGTGTCGTCGACCAGCTTCTTGAACGCCGGATCGTCCTTGCGCAGCATGATCGCGTAGGGTTCGACCTGGATCGCATCGCCGACCACCGCCCACTCGGCCGGGTTCTGCGCACTGGCCTTCAGGCCGTACAGCAGGATGTCGTCCATGCCGAAGGCGTCGGCGCGGCCCTGCTGCACCATCAGCGCCGACTCGGCGTGGTCCTTCGCGGCCAGCAGCTCGAAGTTCAGGGCCTGCTCGTTGTTCAGGCGGCGAAGGATCTGGTAGTTCGTCGTGCCGGTGGTCGACACCACCTTCCTGGCCTTCAGGTCGGCCAGCTGCTTGACCGGCGAGTCCGCCTTCACCAGGAAGCGCGTGCCGGTGTAGAAGTAGTTGGTCGCGAAGGCGACCTGCTTCGCCCGGTCGGCATTGTTGGTGGTCGAGCCGCACTCGATGTCGATCGTGCCGTTGACCAGCAGCGGGATGCGGTTCTGCGAAGTCACCGACTGCGTCTGCACCTTGAGGTCCGCGCGGCCGGTGGCCTTCTTCGCCTCGGCGACGATGCGCTGGCAGATCTCCCAGCCGAAGCCGGTGGGCTGGGCGTTGCCGTCGAGGTAGGAGAACGGGATCGACGACTCGCGGTACGCGACGGTGATCGCCCCGCTGGCCTTCAACTTGTCGAGCGTGCCGGTGCCCTGGGCATGGGCGGCCGGCACCAGCGCGGCGAGCAGGGCGGCGATGGCGGTCAGGCGGGGAAGCGTGCGCATGCTGGGAGGTCCTTTCGTTGCTGAAGTGAAGAGCACGAGGAAACGAAGGACCCGATGCTAGAAGCTCCGCCCAACCCGGCGCGATCGGGATTTGCCTTGCTGCCATAAGTCAGCCTTATCGGCCATCGGGACTGCTGCTGCTGTCGCCGCGCGGTTACGTCCGGCAAGCACTTTCCGGGTTCCCCCTGCTTGTCGCCGGAAGCCGCCAAGTCAGGATTCGCCCCGCGCAGTTTGGGCGTTACGACACCCGGCCCGCGCATGGCACTGCTGGCTGCGGCGATCCCGCGGCCGGGCAGCCCTTTTCACTTCCGTCGAATCCCATGAAACAGACCCAACTCTCTAGGCTCCCACTGGCATCCCTCGTCACGGCCGCCTGCCTGGCCGGACTGTTCAGCACCTCGGCCATGGCCGGCAGCGCGCAGCCCGCGCTGACCTCGGCATCGAGCCAGGCCGCGTCGTCGCGCATCGAGGCGACCGACCAGCTCATCATTCGATATCGAAAGGGCAGCACGGCCTTCCTGCGCGGCGACCTGATGGCGATGTCCAACGCCCACGCGATCGCCAACCGCGCCGGCGTGCAGATGCGGCTGCTGCGCCGCACCGGCGCCGACGCGCACGTGATGAAGCTCGACCGCCGCGTCGGCCTCGACAGCCTGCAGGCGCTGGCGCGCCAGCTGCAGGCACAGGACCCGGACATCGAGTACGTCGAGCCGGACCGGCTGATGAAGCCGATGCTGGTGCCGAACGATTCGATGTACTCCAGCCAGTGGCACTACTTCGAGCCCACCGGCGGCCTGAACCTGCCCGCCGCGTGGGACGCGTCCACCGGCACCGGCGTGGTCGTCGCGGTGATCGACACGGGTTACCGCCCGCATGCCGACCTCAGCGGCCGCATCGTCGGCGGCTACGACATGATCGCCGACACGGCGACGGCCAACGACGGCAACGGCCGCGACAGCGATGCCCGCGATCCGGGCGACGCGGTGGCTGCCGGCGAGTGCGGTGCCGGCGAGCCGGCCGATACGAGCTCCTGGCACGGCACGCACGTCGCCGGCACGATCGCCGCGGCGACCAACAACGGATCGGGCGTGGCCGGCGTCGCGTTCAACGCGCGCGTGCTGCCGATCCGCGTGCTCGGCAAGTGCGGCGGCTATACCAGCGACATCGCCGACGGCATCACCTGGGCCTCGGGCGGCAGCGTGCCCGGGTTGCCGGCGAATGCCAACCCGGCGCGCGTGCTGAACCTGTCGCTCGGCGGCGGCGGCGCCTGCGACAGCACGACGCAGGCGGCGATCAACGGCGCACGCGGTCGTGGCGCGGTGGTCGTTGTCGCCGCCGGCAACAGCAACCAGAACGCGGCGAACTTCTCGCCGGCGAGCTGCTCCGGCGTCATCACGGTCGCCGCGGTGAACCGCTCGGGCGGGCGCGCGTACTACTCGAACTACGGCAGCATCGTCGACGTCGCCGCGCCCGGCGGCGATACGCGCTTCAGCAGCGCCGACGGCATCCTGTCGACCCTGAACGCCGGCACCGGCGCTCCGGCCGGCGACAACTACGCGTACTACCAGGGCACGTCGATGGCCACGCCGCACGTGGCCGGTGTCGCGGCGCTGATGCTGTCGAAGAACCCGGGCCTGACGCCGGACCAGGTCGAGAGCCTGCTGAAGAGCACGGCACGGGCGTTCCCGGCCACCTGCTCGCAATGCGGCGCCGGCATCGTCAATGCGGCGGCGGCCGTGGCGGCGGCGGGCGACCCGGGCGGCGGCGGCACGACGATCGCCGAGGTCGAGAGCAACAACTCGCGCAGCGCCGCACAGGTGATCCCGTCGACGGCCAATCCGGCCACGGTCAACGGCACGCTGTCGTCGAGCGACACCGACTACTACGCGGTGACGCTGGGAGCGGGCAAGACACTGACCGCGACCTTGACGCCGCCGTCGACCGCCGACTACGACCTTTACCTGTACAACAGCGCCGGCACGCGCATCGCCAGCAGCACCCGCAGCACGGGGCTGGTCGACACCGTGACCTACAAGAACACCGGCACCGGCTCGATCACGGTGTACGCGCGGGCCTACTACTACTCGGGCGGTTCGGGCGGCTACACGCTCAAGCTCTCCCAGTGACCTGAGCGACGCGAATGGAAGGCGGCCCGCGGACCGCCTTCCTCGCTTCAGGCCAGCACGAACTCGCGCAGTCGCGCGAAGGCCGCCTCCGGCTCGTCGCGCCACGCGCCGTGGCCCGACTCGGCGAAGACCGCGAGCTGCCGCCACTCGGGCGGCAGCGCCGCGAAGATGTCCTGCGAATCCTGCAGCGGGCACACCGGGTCCATCGCACCGGCCATCACCAGCACCGGGCATTGCGCGTACTGCAGGCCCGGCAGCAGGTCCATCGTCTGCTGCTCGCCGCCGGCCGAGGCAAAGAGGATCGCCTCGTTGAAGAGGATGCGCTCGCCGGCGTCGGAATCGGCGGGCGGGCGGGTGTTGTACCAGCGCTTGCAGACGCGGTTGTACTCGGCCCAGTGTTCGGCGTTCGGCTGCGTCCAGAAGGCTTCGGCCACCGCGCGCGCCTCCGGCCCGCCGAGCTGCTCGAACATCGCCAGCTTGCGCTCCAGCGCCATGTGCGGCGAGGTGCTCGACAGCACCACCTTTGCTGCGTGCGCGGGATGGCGCGCGATGTAGCGCTGCGCGACGAAGCCGCCGAAGGACTGGCCCAGCACAACGGGCTTCGTGATGCCGAGCGCATCGCACAGCCGCACGACGTCGTCGGCGAAAGTGTCCAGCGTCCACTCGGCCTCGGACCGGCGATCGCTGCGGCCATGGCCGCGGTGGTCGTAATAGACGATCTGCGCGATGTCGGCCAGGCGCGAGAAGGCCGGCTTGAAGCCCGAGTGGTCGTAGCCCGGGCCGCCGTGCAGCAGCACCAGCGTCGGCTTCTCGCGCAGGCGCGGGCCGTCGGGCACGAAGCCGGGGCCCTCGACGTCGACGAACAGGCGCACGCCGGGTTCGATGGTGATCAGCACGGTGCGGCGCTCCTCGGGAAATCAGGCCGGCGATTGTGCGCCGGCCGGCATCGCCGCCCGCCCGCCCACGGCCGGTCAGCGGTCGCCGCGAACGACAGTGACAAACCGCACTCCGGGCGCTTGCAGCAATCGTCTCGGCATGCGGGGGCCTGCTGCCTACATTGTTCTCAGCCCGGCGCGAATGTCGTACCGGCAACAGCAACAGCAGCAGGAGCCCCCATGAACGCCTTCTTCGACAACCTGTGCATCGCGGTCCTCGTCGTCGTCTTCGGCCTGGTCGCTCCGGCCATGACGATCGCCGTGATCGGCGGCCTGTTCTGAACCTCGACCCCAGACACCAGGAGACATCGCCATGAACGCCTTCTTCGACAACCTGTGCACCGCCGCCTTCGTGCTCTGCTTCGGCCTCGTCGCCCCGCTGATGGCGCTGCCGCTGTTCGGCGCGATCTTCTGAGCGCCAACCTGCGCGAGGTCGCGCGCCAGGCGCGCGAGTCGAACCGCCCCCGCTGCTGCCGGCGCGCCTACCAGGCCGCCGGCAGTTTCTTGTGGATCACATGGCGGCCGTCGCGCACGCTGACGTAGCCGCCGGTGCTCAGTTCCTTCATCACCCGGTTCACCATCTCGCGCGACGAACCGACGCGGTCGGCGATGTCCTGCTGCGTCAGCTTCTGGCGCACCACGCGCTCGTCGCCGACCGGGTCGGACAGCTCCATCAGCACCCGCACCATGCGGCCGTAGACGTCCTGCAGCGCGAGGCTCTTGACCTGCTCGGTCAGGCGCCTGACCAGGCGGCTCAACTTCAGCGCCAGGTGCACCGCGAAGTCGGGATGGTCGGCGAGGAACTGGCGCAGCTGCACGCCGGGCACCACGCGGCAGGTCGTCGGCTCCAGCGCCATCACCGAGGCCGAGCGCTTGCCGCCATCGAACGACAGCTCGCCGAAGTACTCGCCCGGGCCCATCTCGCCGAGCACGACGTCGCGCCCTTCCTCCGAGCTGGCATAGGCCTTCAGGCGGCCCTGCAGCACGATGTACAGCGAGTCGGTGTCGTCGCCTTCGTTGATCAGGATCGCGTGCGCCGGGAAACTGCGCACGTTGCCCTGGCGACCGATGTCATCGAGCAGCGACCGCGAGATCGCGTCGTCGATGGGAGGGGACTGCATGGCCGCATTGTGGAGTGATGCGGCCCGGCGATCAATGCGATCAGGGGGCCGCGGCCTCGTCACTCGTGATGAGCCTCGGCGCCGGCCGGCCGCCTTCAGCCGTTGCGGTCGACGCGCACCGCCAGCACCACCGAGGTGTGCGTCTTGATCACGCCGTCGAGCTCGCCGATCTGGTCGAGCAGTTCGTCCAGGCGCACCGTCGACTCGGCCTTCAGGATCGCGATGTAGTCGAACTCGCCGCTGACCGAGCTCAGCCACTGCAGCTCGGGCAGCTTCTGCAGGCGCCGCACGACGTCGCGCCCGCTCTTGGGCTGCAGCCGGATGCCGACGTGCGCCTGCACCGCCGGCGCGCCGGCCGACGAGCCCAGGCGCGCGGTGTAGCCGACGATCGCGCCGTCGCGCTCGAGCTTCGCGAGCCGCGCGACCACGGTGGTGCGCGCGATGCCGAGCTTGCGCGCGAGGTTGGCGGTGCTCTCGCGGGCATTGGCCTGCAGCAGCGTGATGAGGTCCCGGTCGATGGTGTCCAGCGCCATGGTTCAGTCGTTCCGGCGAACTTGTCCGACGAATCGGCAGCATCTTATTGTTTTTCGACGATCTCGCGCTTTCTTTCGTCCGCCCGGATTCCTAGACTGCGCGCATTCGTTGTCATCACGGAGTGCAAACCATGCGCATCGCCCTGCTCGGCGCCGGCCATATCGGCCAAACCATTGCCCGCCTGTTGGGAGACAGCGGCGACTACCAGGTCACGGTGGTCGACCGCAACGAGGCGGCGCTGGCGCGCTGTGCAGGGCGCGGCATCTCGACGCAGGTCGTCGACACCGAAGACCGCATGGCGCTGGCCGCCGTGCTGCGCGGCCAGGATGCCGTCGTCAACGCGCTGCCGTACCACCTGGCGACCACCGCCGCGCACCTGGCGCTGGAAACCGGCTGCCACTACTTCGACCTGACCGAGGACGTCGCGGCAACCAAGGAGATCATGCGCATCGCCGACGGCGCGAAGACCGCCTTCATGCCGCAGTGCGGCCTGGCGCCGGGCTTCATTGGCATCGTCGCGCACCACCTGGCGAAGAGCTTCGATTCGCTGCAGGACGTCAAGATGCGCGTCGGCGCGCTGCCGGCCTTCCCGACCAATGCGCTGAAGTACAACCTGACCTGGAGCGTCGACGGGCTGATCAACGAGTACTGCCATCCGTGCGAGGCGATCAGCGACGGGCAGCTGATCAACGCGCTGCCGCTGGAAGGCCTGGAGCACTTCTCGCTGGACGGCACCGAGTACGAGGCCTTCAACACCTCGGGCGGCCTGGGCACGCTGTGCGAGACGCTGCAGGGCAAGGTGCGCAGCCTCGACTACAAGACGGTGCGCTACCCCGGCCACCGCAACCTGATGCAGTTCCTGCTCGGCGACCTGCAGTTGAAGGGCGACCAGGAGCTGCTGAAGGGCGTGATGCGGCGCTCGATGCCGGCGACGATGCAGGACGTGGTGCTGGTCTTCGTCACCGTCTCGGGCATGAAGAACGGCTCGCTGCTGCAGGAAGTGTTTGCGCGCAAGATCTTCGCCGACCGCAACGAGCAGAACCCGCTGTCGGCGATCCAGATCACCACCGCCGCCGGCATCTGCGCGGCGGTCGATCTGTTCCGTGAGGGCAAGCTGCCGCAACGCGGCTTCATCCGGCAGGAACAGGTAGAGTTGCCGGCCTTCCTGGCCAATCGCTTCGGCAGCGCGTATCAACAGTCGCGGCAAGTCGAGAGCATTGGCTGACTCCCAAGAGGACCGCATGACCCCCGCCCAATTGCTCAGCACGCTCGGCGTGCCCGCCGCCGCATTCGCCCAAGGTGACTCGGCCAGCAATATCTCCGCCCGCTCCCCGATCGACGGCCAGATCCTCGGCCGCGTGGCCGACGCCGGCGCCGACGCGATGAACGCCGCGATCGAGCGCGCGCACGCCGCCTTCGAGACCTGGCGCACCGTGCCGGCGCCGCGCCGCGGCGAGCTGGTGCGCCTGTTCGGCGACGAGCTGCGCACGCACAAGGCCACGCTGGCCGCGCTGGTGACGCTGGAAGCCGGCAAGGTGACCAGCGAAGGCGAAGGCGAAGTGCAGGAGATGATCGACATCTGCGACTTCGCGGTCGGCCTGTCGCGCCAGCTGCACGGCCTGACGATCGCCAGCGAGCGCCCTGGCCACCGCATGATGGAGCAGTGGCATCCGCTGGGCGTCGTCGGCGTGATCTCGGCCTTCAACTTCCCCGTCGCAGTGTGGGCCTGGAATGCCGCGCTGGCGCTGGTCTGCGGCGACTCGGTGGTCTGGAAGCCGTCGGAGAAGACGCCGCTGACGGCACTGGCGACGCAGGCGCTTTTCGAGCGCGCGGTGACGCGCTTCGGCGCCGACGCCCCGGCGCACCTGAGCCAGGTGCTCAACGGCCGCGCCGCGACCGGCGAGGCCCTGGTCGATCACCCGAAGGTGGCCCTCGTCTCGGCCACCGGTTCCACCCGCATGGGCCGCGCGGTCGGCCCGCGCGTCGCGGCGCGCTTCGGCCGTTGCCTGCTCGAGCTCGGCGGCAACAACGCGATCATCGTCACGCCGTCGGCCGACCTCGACATGGCCGTGCGCGGCATCCTGTTCGGCGCCTATGGCACGGCGGGTCAGCGCTGCACGACGACGCGCCGCGTCATCGCGCACACCAGTATCCACGACGAGCTGGTGGCCCGCCTCGACCGCGCCCGCAAGAGCCTGAAGATCGGCGACCCGCGCGAGAGCGGCGTGCTGATCGGCCCGCTGGTCGACCAGGCCGCCTTCGACGGCATGCAGGCCGCACTGGCCGATGCCCGCGCACAGGGCGGCACGGTCGCCGGCGGCGCCCGCGTGCTCGCCGATGCGCAGCCGGACGCGTACTACGTCGAACCCGCGCTGGTGCAGATGCCGGGTCAGACCGCGGTGGTCTGCCACGAGACCTTCGCGCCCATCCTCTACACGCTGCGCTACGAGTCGTTCGACGAGGCGATCGCGCTGCAGAACGCGGTGCCGCAAGGCCTGTCGTCGGCGATCTTCACCAACGACCTGCGCGAAGCCGAGACCTTCCTGTCCGCCCGCGGTTCGGACTGCGGCATCGCCAACGTCAACATCGGCACCTCGGGCGCCGAGATCGGCGGCGCCTTCGGCGGCGAGAAGGAAACCGGCGGCGGCCGCGAGTCGGGTTCCGACAGCTGGCGCGCCTACATGCGCCGCACGACGAACACGATCAACTACTCGCGCGCGCTGCCGCTGGCGCAGGGCGTCAAGTTCGACGTCTGAACGGGCCGCCGCCCTGGGCGTCTCGGTCCTCGACAGCCGCGCGCTGAACCGCGCGCTGCTGGCGCGCCAGCACCTGCTGCAGCGCGCGTCGCTGCCGGTGGTCAAGGCCATCGAGGCGCTGGCCGGGCTGCAGACGCAGGCGCCGAACCCGCCCTATGTCGGGCTGTGGACGCGGCTCGAGGGCTTCGAGCGCGGCGCGCTGCAGGCGGCGCTGATCAAGCGCCGTGTCGTGCGGCTGGCGCTGATGCGCGCCACGCTGCACCTGGTCAGCGCGCGCGACGCGCTGGCCTGGCGCACGCTGCTGACGCCGGTGCTCGAACGCGGCGTGCAGGCCAGTCGCGGCAAGGCGCTGGCCGGCCTGACGCAGGCCGAGGTCGCCGCCACCGCACGGCCGCTGCTCGCGGCCGCACCGCTGAACGGCGCGCAGCTCGGCCTCGCGCTGCAGCGGTCCTGGCCGGACCGCCCGGCCGATGCGCTGGCGCAGGCCGCGCGCGCCCAACTGGCGCTGGCGCAGCTGCCACCGGCGGGGCTGTGGGACGAGCACCGCAGCGCGCCGCTCGGGCTGCTGGACGACTGGTTGAAGCGGCCCCTGGCCACCGACACGCCGGCGGATGCGCTGGTGCTGCGCTACCTCGCCGCGTTCGGGCCCGCCAGCCCGCGCGACGCGATGGTCTGGTCCGGCCTCACCGGCCTCGGCGCGGTGTTCGAACGCCTGCGGCCGCGACTGAAGACCTTCCGCGACGAGCAGGGCCGCGAGCTCTTCGACCTGCCGCGCGCGCCGCGGCCGGCGGCGCAGACGCCGGCGCCGATCCGCTTCCTGCCGGAGTGGGACAACCTGCTGCTGTCGCACGACGACCGCAGCCGCGTGCTGGCGCCGGCGCACAAGGCCCGGGTGTTCACGAACAACGGCATCATCCGCGCCACCATGCTGGCCGACGGCTTCGTCGCGGCGCACTGGCGCATCGAGCGCGACGGCGCGTCGGCGACGCTGTGCATCAGCCCATTGCGCACGCTGGATCGCGCCGAACGCGACGAGGCGCGCGGCGAAGGGCTGCGGCTGCTGGGCTTCGTCGCGCCGGACGCCACCAGGAGCACGGTGCGCTTCGCTTGACCGGCGCGTCGCGGCGATCCGCCCGCCGCAGCCGCCACCTGAAAGAATGCACTCCCGGCCGCCGCCCGGCCTGCATCCGCCTCAGGAGCCGTAACCGTCATGAGCGTCGACAAGATCCTCGACCCCCTGCTCGGCCCGTCCGACAAGGGCTTCCCTCAGCAGGCACCCGCGCTGCCGCGTTCGCAGATCGGCGCGCAGGGCTGGAGCGTGATCGATGGCGACCTGCCGCTGCCTTTGGCCGTCATCAGGCAGCGCGAGCTGGCGCACAACCTCGGGTGGATGCAGCGCTTCTGCGATGAGCGCGGCATCGCGCTGGCGCCGCACGGCAAGACGACGATGTCGCCCCAGCTCTTCCGCCGCCAGCTCGACGCCGGCGCCTGGGGCCTGACGCTGGCCACCGTCGGCCAGGCACGGGTGGCGATCGAGGCCGGCGCGCGCAACATCCTGATCGCCAACCAGGTGCTCGCCGAAGCCGACCTGCGGTCGATCGAGTGGCTGAAGCGGCGACACGCCGACCTGCGCCTGCTGTTCCTCGTCGACTCGGCCGCGCAGGTGGCGCTGATCGAGGCGCTGCAGCCCGACACGGCGTTCGAGGTGCTGGTCGAGGTCGGCGTGCCCGGCGGCCGCACCGGCTGCCGCACCCGCGACGATGCGCTGGCGCTGGCCCGCCGCGTCAAGGCCAGCCCCGCGCTCGCGCTGGCCGGCATCGAGTGCTACGAGGGCCTGGGCGCGCAGGCCGGCGACGCGCAGGACCGCCAGTACGCCGACGCGCTGATGCAGCGCTTCACGGAAGTGGTGCTGAGCGCCGACCGCGAGCGCCTGTTCGAGCGCGACCAGATCGTCCTGTCGGCCGGCGGCTCGGCAATCTTCGACCTCGTCGTGCCGGGACTCAAGCCGCAGCTGGCGCGGCCGGTGCTGGGCCTGCTGCGCTCGGGCTGCTACGTGACGCACGACCAGGGCAACTACACGCGCCTGGTCTCGCTGGTGAACCGCCGCATCGGCTGCGACGACACGCAGGGCCTGCAGCCGGCGATGGAGCTGTGGGCCACGGTGCAGTCGCTGCCCGAGCCGGGGCTCGCGATCCTGGCCGCCGGCAAGCGCGACATCTCCTACGACCTCGGCATGCCGATCCCGCTGCAGTGGCTTCGGCGCGGCAGCCGCGCGCTGCAGCCGGTGCCGTCGGACTGGCGCATTCCCGGCATGAACGACCAGCATGCCTACCTGCGCGGCACGCTCGGTGACCTGGCGGTCGGCGACCGCGTGGTGCTGGGCCTGTCCCACCCGTGCACCACGTTCGACAAGTGGCGCTGGATGCCGGTGGTCGACGAAGGCTACCGCGTGGTCGACGCCATCGTGACCTGCTTCTGAGGACGCGAGACCCCGCACCCCCGATTCGAGGTGCAGACCGCACAGTCGGCGCCCCGCGGGGCCCTCCTAGAATCGCGCCGCGCCGACGCGCCACCACCGGCCAGGACAAGGCGCAGGGGAGGGAGAGATGGATTTCCAGAACACGATGCCGCTGCCGCCGATGGCCGCGGCCCCGGCGGCCCCGGCCGCCGCCCGCATGCGCGCCGAAGCGCCCCGCCATGGCGGCGAATCGCTGCCGCTGCAGTTCACCGGCTCGGGCAGCGAGTACTTCCGCATCTGGATCGTCAACCTGCTGCTGACGATCGTGACGCTGGGCTTCTACCACCCGTTCGCGAAGGTGCGCCGGCTGCGCTACTTCCACGGCAATACGCTGGTCGGCGGCCACGCGCTGGGCTTCCACGGCGACCCCTGGAAGATGCTGCGCGGCTACGTGCTGATGCTGGTGTTCGGCGCGGTCTATGTCGGCGCGGGGCAGTTCTCGGCGCTGGCCGGCGCGATCGCCGGTGCCGCGTTCGCGCTGCTGTGGCCGGCGCTGTGGCAGTCGTCCTTGCGCTTCCGCCTGGCCAATACCAGCTGGCGCGGGCTGCGCATGCGCTTCTCGGGCGACCTGGCCGGCGCCTACGGCGCGATGCTGCCGCTGCTGTTGCCGCTGGCGGTGATGCTGCTGACCTCAGCCGGCGTCGGCCAGCCGGGCAGCAAGCCGTCGATGCTGCGCCTGACGGTCGCCGGCCTCAGCACGGTCGCGCTGATGCTGCTGGTGCCCTGGACGCTGGCGCGCATCAAGCGCTACCAGCATGGCCACTACGAGCTGGCCGGCGAGCGCACCGAGCTCGATGCACGCACGCGCTCGTTCTACGGCTGGGCGGTCGGCACGCTGCTGGTCAGCCTGGTGCCCCTGGCGCTGGTGTTCGCCGGGCTGTTCCTGATCGCGCCGTCGAATGCCGGGCGCATCGGCGGCGACGTGATGCTGCGCAACTCGGGCCTGTTCGTGCTGCTGCTGCTGGCCGGCTACCTGGCGATGTTCCTGGTCTCGCAGTCGTGGGGCGTCGCCCGGCTGCAGAACCTGGTCTGGAGCCATACCCGCTCGCCGCGCCTGCGTTTCCGCAGCCGCCTGGGCACGCTGGCGATGATGGGAATGCTGCTGAAGAACCTGGTGCTGACGGTGATCACGCTGGGCCTGTACCGGCCGTTCGCGGTGGTCGCGATGACACGGCTGCGCCTGCACGCGGTCGGCATCGACGCCGCCGGCGACATCGAGCAATGGAGCGCCGCGGCGATCGCCCGCGGCACGCCCGAGGCCGCGGGCGACGCCGCCGGCGACCTGCTCGGCATCGACATCGGCCTCTGACGCGGTGAACGCGCCTGCGCCGCCGGCCCTCGCCGCCGACTACTTCGACGGCCACAGCGCCCGCGCCCACCCGGTGCGGCTGACGGTGCAGGGCCGCCTGCTGCACATCGACGGCGACGGCATCGCGCGCCAGGTGCCGCTGCGCCGCGTCAGCTGGCCGGAGCGCCAGCGCCACGGCGCACGCCAGGCCTATCTGCCGGACCACGGCCTGATCAGCAGCGCCGATGCCGCCGGCTGGGATGCGTGGGCGGCGCGCAGCGGCCTGCGCGAGGGCCTCGCCGCGCGCTGGATGCAGAGCTGGCGCGGCGTGCTGGTGGCGCTGGTGCTGTTCGTCGGGGTGATGGTCGGCGGCTGGCGCTGGGGCCTGCCGGCCGCGGCGCACGGCCTCGTCGCGCTGACGCCGGCGAGCGTCGATGCGCAGCTCGGCGCGCTGGCCTTCGAGCAGTTCGAGGGCCGTTTCCTGCAGGCGTCGAAGCTGAGTCCCGAACGCCAGGCGGCCCTGCGCGCGCGCTTCGAGGGGGCGGTGAAAACGGCGGTGAAAACGGCGCACGCCGCCGCGCCCACCCGCGGCACCGCGACGCCGCTGCCGGCGTGGACGCTGCACTTCCGCGCCACGCCCGACAAAGGCGGCCTCGGCCCCAATGCCTTCGCGCTGCCCGGCGGCCACATCGTCGTCACCGATGCGCTGGTCGACCTGCTCGCCGACCGGCCCGACGTGCTCATCGGCGTGCTCGGCCACGAGCTCGGCCACGTGCAGCATCGGCACGGCATGCGGTCGCTGGTGCAGGTGGGGCTGCTGACGGCGGTGTCCTCGCTGGTGCTGGGCGACTTCTCGTCGCTGCTGACCGCCGCGCCGGTGCTGCTGGGCCAGGCCGCCTATTCGCGCGGCTTCGAGTTCGAGGCCGATGCCGACGCGGCGCGGCTGATGCGCGCCAACGGCCTCGACCCCGGCGGCTTCGCGGTGCTGTTCGAGCGCCTGCGCGGGCTGCAGCAGCGCGACCAGCGGGGCGCGGTCGAGCTGCCGATCGGCCTGGCGACACATCCGCCGGATGCCGAGCGCGTGCGGCGCATGCAGGCCGCGACGGCCGAGCGCTGAGCCTCGCCCGGCCGCGCGCGGCCCCGGCTGAATAAAATCCGCCGTTTGCCTTTGCAGCCCAGCGCGACCGCCATGAACCACTCCACCCTCACCGCCCTGTCGCCGCTGGACGGCCGCTATGCCGGCCGCATGAGCACGCTGCGCCCGCTGCTGTCGGAGTTCGGCCTGATGCACCGCCGCGTGCAGGTCGAGGTCGAGTGGTTCATCGCGCTGACCGACGCCGGCTTCGACGAGCTCAAGGCCCTCGGCGAGGTGTCGCGCGGCTACCTGCGTTCGCTGGTGCTGCGCTTCAGCGAAGCCGATGCGAAGGCGATCAAGGACATCGAGAAGGTCACCAACCACGACGTCAAGGCGGTCGAGTACTGGCTGAAGCAGCGGTTCAAGGGCCATGCCGACCTCGAGGCCGCGGCCGAGTTCGTGCACTTCGCCTGCACCAGCGAGGACATCAACAACACCAGCCACGCGCTGATGCTGAAGGCCGCGCGCGAGCAGGTGCTGCTGCCGGCGCTGGACGCCGTGATCGACCGCCTGCGCACGATGGCCCATGCGCAGGCCGCGCTGCCGATGCTGAGCCGCACGCACGGCCAGACCGCCAGCCCGACCACCGTCGGCAAGGAAGTCGCCAACGTCGTCGCGCGCCTGCAGCGCGCGCGCGAGCGCATCGCGGCGGTGCCGATGCTGGCGAAGATGAATGGCGCGGTCGGCAACTACAACGCGCACCTCGCCGCCTACCCCGAGTTCGACTGGGAGGCCTTCAGCTGCAAGGTGGTCGAGCAGCGCCTCGGGCTGCAGTTCAACCCGTACACCATCCAGATCGAGCCGCACGACTACATGGCCGAGCTGTTCGATGCCCTCACCCGCTGCAATACCATCCTGATCGACTGGTCGCGCGACGTCTGGGGCTACATCTCGCTGGGCTACTTCAAGCAGCGGCTGAAGGAGGGCGAGGTCGGCTCGTCGACGATGCCGCACAAGGTCAACCCGATTGACTTCGAGAACGCCGAGGGCAACTTCGGCCTCGCCAATGCGCTGCTCGCGCACCTGGCGCAGAAGCTGCCGATCAGCCGCTGGCAGCGCGACCTGACCGACTCGACGGTGCTGCGCAACATGGGCAGCGCGGTCGGCTACGCGCTGCTGGGCCTGGACTCGCTGGCCCGGGGCCTCGACAAGCTGGAGGTGCATGCCGGCGCGCTGGCCGGCGACCTCGACGAGGCCTGGGAAGTGATGGCCGAGGCGATCCAGACCGTGATGCGCCGCCACGGCCTGCCCGAGCCCTACGAGCAGCTGAAGACGTTCACCCGCGGCCAGCCGATGACGCGCGCGCTGATGCAGGGTTTCATCGAGGGCCTCGCGCTGCCGGCGGCCGACAAGGCGCGGTTGCTGGCGATGACGCCGGCGAGCTACACCGGCCTGGCCGAGACGCTGGCCCGGCGGATCTGAGCGCCGGTCAGCCGGCCGTCCGGTCGCCGTCGGCGCGCCAGCCGAACAGGCAGCTCTCGCCGAACTGCTCGCTGTGCACCCGGCCCTCGGGCTGCAGGCCGATCGAGGTCAGCACCTTGGCCGACGCGGCGTTGCCCGGCGCCGTCGTCGCCAGCACGCAGCGCATGCCGAGCGCCTCGCGCGCATGCTGCAGGCAGGCCGCGGCCGCTTCGCGCGCGTAGCCGAAGCCCCGGTAGGCCGGCAGCAGCGCATAGCCGATGTCCGGCGCCGGCAGGTTGTCGCGCTGGGTCAGGCCGCACATGCCGACCAGCTCACCGTCGTCGCGGCGGGCCATCGCCCAGAAGCCGAACCCTAAGCGCCGGTAGTTCTCGACCAGGCGCTCGCGGATGTAGCTGCGCGCGTCTTCTTCCGAACGGATGCCGCGGTCGCCGATGTTGGCGATCCACGCCGGGTCGGTCAGCAGCGCATGGATGAAGCCGGCGTCGCCTTCGTCGAATTCGCGCAGGTGCAGGCGCTCGGTGGACAGGATCAACATGGCCCGGATTCTGGCGCGGGACAATCGGGGTCCCGCCCGCCCGCACCAGCCCCCGCCCGCCGATGAAATTCACCGCCGCCCTCGCCGCCGCCGAACGCCGCCACGACTCGATGCTCTGCGTCGGGCTCGACCCCGAACCGTCGAAGTTTCCCGGCGCCTGGAAGGGCGATGCCGGCCGCACCTTCGACTTCTGCGCCCGCATCGTCGACGCGACCAAGGACCTGGTGAGCGCCTTCAAGCCGCAGATCGCGTACTTCGCCGCGCAGCGCGCCGAGGACCAGCTCGAGCGCCTGATGGCGCACATCCGCCGCGTCGCGCCGGACGTGCCGGTGATCCTCGACGCCAAGCGCGGCGACATCGGCTCGACCGCCGAGCAGTACGCCCGCGAGGCCTTCGAGCGCTACCAGGCCGACGCAGTGACCTTGTCGCCGTTCATGGGCTTCGATTCGATCGAGCCGTACCTGCGCTACGACGGCAAGGGCCTGATCCTGCTGTGCCGCACCTCGAACCCCGGCGGCAGCGACCTGCAGGCGCAACGCCTCGCCGACGGCACGCCGCTGTACGAGCACATCGCGCGGCTGGCCGCCGGGCCGTGGAACCGGACCGGCCAGCTCGGGCTGGTGGTCGGCGCGACCTACCCCGCCGAGATCGAACGCGTGCGCGCGATCGCGCCGACCTTGCCGCTGCTGATTCCCGGCATCGGTGCACAGGGCGGCGATGCCGCGGCGACCGTGAAGGCCGGGCTGCGCCGCGATGCCGCCGGCGCGAGCACCGGGCCGATCATCGTCAACTCGTCGCGCGCGATCCTGTACGCGTCGTCGGGCGAGGATTTCGCCAGTGCCGCGCGCGCCGCGGCCGACGAGACGCGCCGCACGCTGGCCGCCGCGGCACGCTGAAGGCCCGGCGGCACGCCGAAGGCCCCCCGGCATAACGTCCAAATCATCACGCCCCGGCTCGTGCGGACCGGCTAATCCCGGGCATCCGGCGCGCGGCATCCCTGCGACACTCGCGCCGCGACAACCCGGAAGTTTCAAGGCGTGCCGCCCGAGAACCCTCCCCACCAGGCCTTGCGGGCCGCGATCCTGCGCGGCTTCTTCATCGCGGCCGCGGCCGCGGCGGTGGTCGGCTTCCTCAGCCACCTGCTGCGACTGAAGGCGCTGACCGCGCCCGGCCTGCTGCTGGCCGCGGGCTACGCGGTGCTGGCCGTCGGCAGCGGCGCGGCGACACGGCTGGCCCCGGCGCAGGCGCAGCGCGCGCTGCTGGCAGTGGCCGTCGGTGCGCTGGTCGTGATGGGCTCGGCGGCACTGGCCACCGGGCTGGGCCTGCAGTCGCCCGGGCTGCTGTTCTTCGGCCTGCTGGCCTGCCTGGTCTGCGCGGTGGCCGAAGGGCGCCAGGGACCGATGACCGCCGCCGGCGCCACGGCCGTGCTGGCGGTGCTGATCGCCGCCGAGGCCAGCGGTTTCCTGCCGCCGGGCGGCGATTCGCTGCCGCCGCTGCCGGTGCGGGCCCTGGTGCAGCTGGCCGCGGTGGGCATCGGCGCCGGCGCCGGCCACATGATCCGCCGCCTGGTGCTCGCGCACGGCCACGACGCCGGCGAGCGCGAGCGGCGCTTCCGCGGCCTGCTCGGCATCGCCGCGTCGGCCTACTGGGAAACCGATGCGCAGCTGCGGCTGGCGCACGTCTCGCAGCGCGATGCGCACGGCCAGTTCGTCGCACTGCGCGCGCTGCCGCGCCGGCCGGCCTGGGACCTGCCGGAGCTGCAGTTCGACGACGACCTGCTCGACACGCTGCGCGCCGACATGGAAGCGCGCGAGACCTTCCGCGACGTCGCGCTGACCTGGCGCGCGCCGAACGGCGACCTGCGCCACTTCCTCGTCAGCGGCGAGCCGCGGCTGGATGCCGAAGGCCGCTTCACCGGCTACTGGGGCGCCGCGCGCGACATCACCGCCGAGCGCCGTGCGCGCGAGACCCTGCAGGCCACCGAGCTGCGCCACGAGGAGCTGTTCAGGCGCACGCCCTCGCCGCTGGTGCTGCACCGCGATGGCGTGGTGATCGACGCCAACCCGGCCGCCGCGGCGCTGTTCGGCTTCGACTCGGCGCAATCGATGCAGGGCGCCGACCTGACCGCGATGCACCCGCCCGGCGATGGTGCGCTGCGGGCGCGCGAACGCCTGTCGTGCATCGCGCAGCTGGCGCCCGGCGAGGCGCTGCCGCCCTTCGACGACGAGATCGTCACCCGCGGCGGCCGCACGCTGCAGGTCACCGAGACCGCGGTGCGCGCCGATGCGCAGGACGAACCGGCCACGTTGTCGATCTACGTCGACGAGACCTCGCAACAGGCCGCCGAGCGCGCGCTGCGGCGCTCGCAGGCGCTGCTGTCGCAAGTGGTGTCGATGAGCCCGGACGTCATCACGCTGACCGACCTGCAGACCGGCCGCTACGAGATGGTCAACGCCAGCTTCGAGCGCCTGACCGGCTGGACCGAGCCCGAGGTGGTCGGCCGCACCGCGCTGGAGATCGGCATCTGGCGCTCGCTCGACGACCGCCAGCACCTGATGCAGCAGCTGGCGCAGCACGACGCGGTGAGCGACGTGCCGGTCGACTTCGTCGGCCGCGACGGCCAGATCGTGCCGCTGCTGGTGTCGGCGGCGCGCTTCGCGCGCGACGGCCGCGGCTACCTGGTGATCAACGCGCGCGACATCACCGAGACCACCCGCACGCGGCTGGAGCGCGAGGCCATCCTCGACAACGCGTCGGTCGGCATCGCCTTCACCCGCGAGCGCCAGTTCGTGATGGTCAACCCGTGCTTCGAGCAGATGTACGGCTGGCCGCCGGGCGAACTCGTGGGCCAGCCCGGCCGCGTCGTCTGGCCGAGCGACGACGCCTACGCGGGCCTCGGCCAGTCCGTCGCCCCGCTGCTGCGGCGCGGCGAGCAGGTGGAGTTCGAGCGCGTCGCCATGCGCCGCGACGGCAGCACCTTCACCGTGCGCATGCGCGCGAAGGCGATCGACCCCGACCGGCCGGGCGAGAACGGCACGATCTGGATCGCCGAGGACGTCACCGCGCAGCGCCAGGCCGCCGAGGCTCTGGCCCGCGCGCGCGACGAGGCCGAAGCCGCCAACCGCGCGAAGAGCGCGTTCCTCGCCAATACCAGCCACGAGATCCGCACGCCGCTGAACGGACTGGTCGGCCTGGCGCGGCTGGCGCGCATGCCCGATGTCGAACCCGGCCGGCTGCGCCAGTACCTGGAGCAGATCGGCGCGTCGGCCGAGACGCTGTCGGCCATCATCTCGGACATCCTCGACCTGTCGAAGATCGAGGCCGGCAAGCTCGACGTCGAGGCCGCGCCCTTCGACCTGCTGGAGCTGCTGCACTCGCTGCAGCAGGCCTACTCGGCGCTGGCCGACAGCCGCGGGCTGGAGTTCAGCGTCGAGATCGATCCCGGCCTCGCGCCGGTGGTGCGCGGCGATGCGCTGCGGGTGCGGCAGATCCTCGCCAACTTCCTGCACAACGCGCTGAAGTTCACCAGCCACGGCGCGCTGCGGCTGGTGGCGCGGCGGCTGGTGGCGCGGCCGGGCGACAACGGCCACGGCCTCGACGACGGCGGTGACGATGGTGATCAGCGCACCGACCACACGCTCGACGACTGGGTGCGCTTCGAGGTGCACGACACCGGCATCGGCATCGACTCGGCGATGCAGCAGCGCCTGTTCCAGCCCTTCACGCAGGCCGACGAATCGATCACGCGGCGCTTCGGCGGCACCGGCCTCGGGCTGTCGATCTGCCGCGAGCTGGCCGAGCTGATGGGCGGCCAGGTCGGCGCCGAGAGCCAGCCCGGCCGCGGCAGCTGCTTCCATGCCGAACTGCCGCTGCCGCCGATCGACGAGCTCGACGCGTCCTCCGGGCACGGCGCCTTCGAGCATGACCCGCTGCGCGGCGCGCGTGTGCTGCTGGTCGAGGACAACGCGGTCAACATGATGATCGCCGCGGCGATGCTCGAGCAGTGGGGCGTGCAGGTCGGCCAGGCCGCCGACGGCCCGCAGGCGCTGGCGGCGATCGAGCGGGCGGTCGAAGCCGGCCAACCCTACGACGCGGTGCTGATGGACGTGCAGATGCCCGGCATGAGCGGCTACGAGGCGACGCGCCGGCTGCGCGAGCGCTGGTCGCTGCTGCAGCTGCCGATCATCGCGCTGACCGCCGCCGCGCTGACCAGCGAACGCGAACGCGCCGCCGAAATCGGCATGAACGATTTCCTGACCAAGCCGATCGACGCCAACCGGCTGCGCACGACCTTGCAGCGCGTGCTGGCGGCGGGCGAGCTGGCGTCGGACCTGAGCTGACGCGTGAAAGACGCGTCAGTCCGGCGCGCCTCTGTCCCGCCGGGCTGCCCCAAGGGACTGATCCCCCTTGGGGGGACCGCGCCGCAGGCGCGTAGGGGGCCACTCACCCGGCGATGCCGACCTGCAGCGTGCCGACGTACCCGTCGGTCGCATTGCCGCTGAGCGTCGCCAGCTGCGTCGCATACCCATCGCTGAAGATGTTGTCGCTGGCGAAGCTGGTGCGCCCGAGGTTGCGCAGGCTGCTCGCGTAGCCGCTGGTGTTGTAGACCGTCGTGCAGACGTCGGTCGGGAAGGCGATCTGCGAGGTCTTCAGCTTGTTCGAGAAGTTGGTCGCGGTGGTGGTGCTGCGGTAGACCTCGAAGTGCATGTGCGGCATGCGGCCGTCGTAGCAGCCGGGGAAGATGGTCTGGAACACCGCGATGCCGTCGCTGCCGGTGGCCTGCACGCCGCGCAGGTAGTTCTGGCTGGCGACAGCGGCCGAGTACATCGAGTAGTAGCCGTCGCGGTCGCAATGCCACAGGTAGATCGCGTAGCCGGCCAGCGACGCGCAGGACGCGCCGGTATTGACCAATTGCAGGCGCATCGTCAGCGGCACGCCGGCCGCCGTGCCGCTGGCGCCGGCGATGCTCGAACGGATGTCGCTGCGCACGATGCCCGACAGCATCAGCGCGTTGGCAATGCCGCCGTTGCTGGCGTTCGAGCCGTCGCCCGGGTAGGGGCCTGCCGTCTCCTCGGGGATCACGCTGCAGGTGGTGGTGGTGCCCGTGCCCGTCCCGGTCCCTGTGCCGGTACCCGTCGACGTGCCGGTGCCGGTGCCGGTGCCGGTGTCGGCGCCAGTCGTGGTCGTGCTGCCGTCGTCGCCACCGCCACCGCAGCCGCCCAGCATCAGCGCCGCGGCGCCGGCCCCGCCGCCGAGCCAGCGCAGCAGGCGGCGCCGGTCGGCGCTCTGGCGCAGCAGCGTATCAAGGTCGGCGGCGAGGCCGAGGTGGTGGGCATCCTGGGGATCGTGGCGGGGCATGTGGCGGGCTCCGGGGGGGCGTTGAACGGCACGACGGCCGCGATGCCGCTCACTGTGGCCGGCGCCGGTTGCTGGCCGTGGCGATCCGATGTGTCGGCGCCGACACAGTTGCAACGGCGGAGCGCCGCGCCCGGCGCGCCCAGGGGCCGCGCGGTTCAGGCCGGCAGCAGGCGCAGGCAGGCGCGCAGGCCGCCTTCCGGCCGGTTGGCCAGCGCCAGGCTCGCGCCGTCGCGCTCGGCGAGGTCGCGCGCGATCGCCAGGCCCAGGCCCTGGCCGACCCCCTGGTCGTGAAGGCGCACCCAGGGTTCGAAGGCACGCGCGATCTGCTCGGGCGGGATGCCGGGGCCGTCGTCGTCGATGCACAGCTCGACCGCATCGCCGTCGCGCCGCGCATGCAGCCGCGTGCGGCCGCCATGGCGCAGCGCGTTGCCCACCAGGTTGTCGAGCACGCGGCGCAGCGCGACCGGTCGCGCGCGCACCAGCAGCGCCTCGGCCGGCACCTGCAGTTCCACCGGCTGGCCCTGGTCGGCCAGGTCATCGGCCAGTGCCTGCAGCAGCGCCTGCAGGTCGATGCGTTCGGGCGCGCCGGCGCGCTGCTCGCGCAGCACCGCCAGCGTGTCATCGAGCAGCGCATCGATCGCCGCGATGTCCTGCGCGGCGGCCGCGCGCTGCCCGGGCGGCAGCGCTTCGAGGCGCAGGCGCAGCCGCGTCAGCGGCGTGCGCAGGTCGTGCGACACGGCCGCCAGGTGCAGCCCGCGCGCGTCGAACTGCTCGCGCAGCCGCTGCGCCATGCGGTTGAACAGGCGCGCGGTCTCGCGCACTTCCGTGGTGCCGCGCTGCTCGTCCAAGGCCGGCAGCGGCTCGCCGCGCGCCAGCGACTGCTGCAGCGCCTGCGCCGCATCGGCCATGCGGCGCATCGGCGCCGCCAGCCAGCGCGCGCCCAGCGCGGCGCCGAAGGCGATGACCGCGGCGCGCAGCAGGTAGTCGAGCCAGAGGAAGGCGCGGCTCGACGGGCCGCCCGGCGGGGGACCCGCACGGGCATCGAGCGGTCCCCCGGGGCCTGGCGGCGGCCCGTCGCGCCCTCCTGGCGGCGGACCAGGCGGCGGACCAGGCGGCGGCCCCGGCCGCGCCGCCGGGTCGCCCATCGGCGGCAGCGACGGCAGCACCGGCAGCCGCGCCGGGTCCAGGCGCTGCAGCGGGGCCGTGCCGCCGCCCGGCTCGGTCAATGGCACCGACAGCGCATAAGCCACCAGGTGAGCGGCCACCAGCGTCGCCCACATCAGCAGGAACAGGCGCAGGAACAACGTGTCGAAGCGCCGCATCGTCAGTCGGCGCCGGGCCGCCCCAAGCCGACGGCGCCCCTCGCGGGCCGCGAACGAAGTGCGCTGGGGGCGGACATGCTCAACTTCAGCGCTCGTCGACCGGCGTCGCGTCCAGCAGGTAGCCCGCGCCGCGCATCGTGCGGATCAGCGGCGCGCCGCTGCGTTCGCCCAGCTTGCCGCGCAGCCGCGAGATCGCGAGGTCGATGCTGCGTTCGGACGCCGCCGCGGTGCCCGCGCCACCCTGCGTCAGCTGCAGCAGCCGCTCGCGCGACAGCACCTGGCCGGCATGGTCGATCAGCGCGCCGAGCAGCCGGAACTCGGTGGCCGACAGCGGCACCACGGTGCCGTCGGCCGAGCGCAGTGCGCGCTGCAGCCGGTCGAAGCGCCAGCCGCCGAAGGCCACCACCGCGCCGCTGGCGGCCGCCACGGCGTGGCCGCGCCGCAGCACCGCGCGGATGCGCGCGACCAGCTCGCGCGGCTCGAACGGTTTCGGCAGGTAGTCGTCGGCGCCGATCTCGAGCCCCAGCACGCGCGAGATCGGGTCACCCTGCGCGGTCAGCATGATCACCGGCAGCGCCGGCCGCTGCTGCTTGATCCAGCGGCACAACACGAGGCCGTCGTCGTCCGGCAGCATCAGGTCCAGCAGCAGCAGGTCGACGTCGGCCGCGGCGGCGCGGCGGCGGAACGAGGCCCCGTCGGCCAGCGCTTCGACGGCGATGCCGTGCTGCTGCAGGAAGTGGACCAGCAGCGTGCGGATGTCCGCGTCGTCGTCGACCAGCAGGCAGCGGGTCATGGGAGGCCGCCGGGCCGGTGCTTTTCGGCGTCAGTCCAGCGCCACTTCCGTGCGCACCGTGCCGGCGCGGTCCGCGCTCGCGGTCAGCGCCAGGTGCGTGCCGCGGGGCGCCTTGACGATCCACTCGGCCACCGCGCGGTCGGCGGTGATCTCCTTGCTCGGCAGGAAGGCCTGCAGCGAGTTCTTCGGCGCATGGCCGTCGAGCTGCGGACCGACGATGCGCTGCTTGCCCGACACCAGCGCGACGCCGGGCGGCAGGTGCAGCTCGAAGACCACGCCGCGCGCGGTCTTGCGCTCGATCGCGCGCTTGGTGACGTTGGACGGCAGGTAACCCGCATTGGCCACCGCGAAGCGCACGCGCCAGGTGTCCGGGCCGAGCGCCCGCACCTCGGTGCGCAGCACCTCGAGCTTCGGCAGGCTCAAGGCCAGCTGGGTCAGCCACGCCGGGAAGCGTGCGGCCTCGCGCTCGCGCAGGTGCGGCGGCGGGTTGCGCCAGTAGTTCAGCCGGTCCCAGCCGCCGAGCTCGATCATGCCCAGCTGCGGATGGCGGAACGGGTACCACTGCACGTGCGCGTTGCCGCCGCACTGCTCGTCGCTCCACTTCAGCAGCTTCAGGTCGTCCTCGGGCGGGTGGTCGCGGTACCAGTGGATCCAGTCGTAGTCCGTGATGCCGGCTTCCTTGTTCGGCGCCCAGATCTCCACCGTCCAGAACAGCGCGCCCAGGTGCTCGTACACCCAGTCCTGCGTGCCGGTGATGATCTCCTTCGGGTGGTACTTGAACTCGTGGAAGATGCTGATCGCCGGGTAGCCGGTGAGCTTCTCGCCGAGCGCTGACAGCCGCTTGTAGATCCACAGGTCCTCGGGCGTCATGTCGTCGTCGCTCTGCGTGCCCATCGGCCGCAGGATCACGCCCGAGTGCGTGTGGAAGCTGACCGCCGCGCCGACGTTCGGATGGCCGGACAGGAAGTCGACCATCGCGCGCACCTCGGGCTCGCTGGTCGGGTACGGGCCGGCGCCGAGCTGCTCGAACTCCTGGCGCCAGTACGACGGGAAGTTGCGGTTCAGGTCGAGGCCTTCGCGGTTGGGGTTCACCGAGATCTGCAGGCCGTCGTAGTGCGTCAGCGTGCCCTCGGGCATCACGCGGTAGTACTGGCCGCCGAATTCGCCGGGCTCGCGCGGCACCATCAGTCGCGCGTCGTCCGGGTGGCACTTCCAAGGGCCGTGCGGATCGGGGATGCGCATGTGCAGCACGCGGCCGTCGCCGTCGATGTCCTCGACCGTCAGGCCCTCGACCGGGTCCTCGTCGAACGGGTAGGGCCGCGTCGACGAGCGGATGTGGCGCGGCTTGTCGGCCAGCGCCAGCTCGGCGCCGTCGGGGTTCAGGCGCGGGCAGATGTAGATCGCGCGTGTGTCCAGCAACTGCGTGACCTGCGCGTCCTTGCCGTAGCCCGAGACCAGCTGGTGCAGCCAGTACAGGCAGGCGGTGGACGCGGTCAGCTCGCCGGCGTGGATGTTGCCGTCGACCCAGAACGCGGGCTTGTCGCGGTCGCTGCCGGTGGCAGCGCTGGTGACGGTGACGATCCAGATGTCGCGGCCTTCATGGCTCTGGCCGAGCGATTCGAGCGTGATCAGCTCGGGGCGCGCGGCGGCATAGTCGCGCAGCAGCTGGCCGAGCTCGGCATGGCGGTAGAAGGTGTCGAAGCGGGGGGTGGGCAACGCGGGCATTGGCGGGCGGCATCGTTCGGGACGAAGCTGGCGAGTTTCGCGCAAGACGGCGCCCCTCGTTCGCGGGGTACGGCGCCCGATCCCGCGCGGGGATGCACGGGCCGGCTCGGGGCGGCCCGGCGCCCGGCCCGCGCCCTGCGATCACTGCCCGCGGAAGCGCCCCTGGAAATGGCGCGACACCGGCAGCTTCTCCGGCCGTCCGTGCAGGCTCAGCTGCATCGTGCCCTCGTCGATGCGCAGCGCCGCGGCGATGTGGTGGTGGTTGACGATCACCGAGCGGTGCACCTGCCAGAAGCGCTCGGGATCGAGCTGCGCCAGCAGCTCCTTCAGCGGCGTGCGGATCAGCGCCTCGCCGCCTTCGTGCACGACGCGGGTGTAGCGCGCATCGGACTCGAAGTACACCACCGTGTCGACGCGGATCAGCCGCACTTCCTTGCCGATGCCGGCCTGGATCACCGCCGGCGGCGCGGGCCGGCGCACCTGGGCCGACAGCTGCGCCAGCAGGGTCTGCAAAGCGGCGTCGGCACCCCGCGCCTGAAGCGCGGCCTCGGCCGTCGCCGGCGGCTGCGCCAGCCGGGCCTGCACGCGTTCGAGCGCACGCCCCAGGCGCTCGTCGTCGACCGGCTTCAGCACGTAGTCGACCGCGCCGGCATCGAAGGCCGCCAGCGCGTGGTCGCCATGCGCCGTGACGAAGACCACCTGCGCGCGGCCGGCGATGCGCTCGGCGACCTCGATGCCGGTGAGCCCGGGCATGCGGATGTCGAGCAGGCACAGGTCCGGTTCGTGCTCGAGGAAGGCGTCCCAGGCGTCGACGCCGTTGACGGCCTCGGCAGCAATCGTCAGCTCGGGCCAGCGCCGCTGCAGCGCGGCGCGCAGCTGCGCGCGCGGGGCTTCTTCGTCGTCGGCGATGAGGGCGGTGAGGTGGGTCATGGGGAATCGATATCGTCTGAAATGAGCGGCATCGACAGGCGCGCGATCGTGCCGCCTGCGGGCCGCGGCAGCAGCTGCAGACGGGCCTGGTCGCCGTAGGCCTGTTTGAGGCGGGCGCGCGAATTCGCGAGGCCGACGCCTTCGGCCACCGCCGGCGGCAGGCCGGCGCCGCTGTCGGCCACCTCCACCAGCAGGCGCTCGCCCGCGCGCCTTGCCGCGACCTGTACATCGGCGCCCGACAGGCTGGGCCCGACGCCGTGCTCGACCGCATTCTCGACCAGCGTCAGCAGCAGCCCCGGCGGCACGGCCTGCGCGCGCGCCGCGGCATCGGCGTCGACCGAGAAGCGCAAGCGCTCGCCCAGCCGCGCCTGCATCACCTCCAGGTAGCGCACGGCGGCGTCGAGCTCCTCGCCCAGCGTCAGCTTCTCGCGCTTGAACAGCGGCAAGGTCGCGCGCAGGTAGCCGGTCAGCGAGCGCAGCAGGCTCGACGCGCGTGGATCGCCCGAGTCGACCCAGTGCTGCAGCGACGCCAGCGAATTGAACAGGAAGTGCGGCTGGATCTGCGCGGTGGCGAGCTGGCGCGCCATGTCGATCGCGCGTTCGCGCTCGTCCAGCTCGCGCAGCCGGGCCTCGATCTGGTGGCCGCGGAACGAGGTGACGAACCACAACGCCAGCGCGGCCAGCGCGACGCTGCCGGCGACGACGTTGGAGAGCCAGCGGCTGTCTTCCACCGGCAGGCCCGAGCCGCGACCGACCAGCACGGCGACGAGGAAGAAGCCGACCAGCCCCAGCGAAGATTCCAGCAGGCGCCGGCGCGAAGGCCCGCGCCACAGCGCCATCGCGACGCGCCAGACGACCACCGTCATCGTCAGCATCAGCGCGGCCAGCATCCACACCACCGACGCCGGCGCGAGCTGCAGCACCAGCGTCGCCGGCCCGATCGCGTTGACCGCCAGGATCATCAGGAAGGTGCGGCTGGGCCGGTCGCCGCCGGCGCGTTCGAGCTCGGCGGCCGTGAAGACACGCCGCGGCCCCGGGTACCAGAGCTGGCTCCAGTCGATGCGATCAGCGTTGTTCATCGCCAGTGCCGTCGATGGTCAGACGGGCGATGGTGCCGGGCGCGCCCTCGCCCACTTCGAGCCGCGCCCGTTCGCCGAAGCGGTGCTGCAGCCGCAGCCGCGAGTTGCCCAGGCCCACGCCGTCGTGCCAGCCGGCGGCGAGGCCCACCCCGTCGTCGGCGATCGTCAGCTCGAAGACGCTGCCCGCGCGCCGCGCGCGCAGCGTGATCGTGCCCGGCCGCAGCAGGGGCGCGATGCCATGCTCGACGGCGTTCTCCAGCAGCGTCAGCAGCAGCGCCGGCGGCAGCGGCTGGTCGCGGCAATCGTCGGCGACGTCGAAGCGGTACGACAGCCGCGGCCCGAAGCGCGAGACCATGATGCCCAGGTAGTGCTCGGCCAGCGGCAGCTCGTCGGCCAGCGTGATCTGCTCGCGCAGCATCAGCTCGGTCGAGCCGCGCAGGAAGCTCGTCAGCGCGCGCAGCAGCGGCGCGGCGCGCTTGTCGCCGGTGTCCACCCAGTGCTGCAGCGCGGCCAGCGTATTGAACAGGAAGTGCGGCTGGATCTGCGCCTGCAGCAGCTTCAGCCGCGCCTCGGCCGCGTGGCGCGCGGCGGCGTCGCGTTCGGCCTCGAGCTGGGACTGCACGAGCGCGCGCTGGATCTGCGCGCGCCGGCCCGAGGCCAGCGCCCACAGCACCAGCAGCAGGCCGATGCCGCCGAGCAGCTGCACCGGCGTCGCGCGCCACAGCGCGCGGCCCAACTGGGCCGCGCGGTCGGGCGTGCCCGGCGCCCACAGCCCGGACAGGATGCCGCCGATCGCGCCGGCATAGGTCGCCACGACCATCGCGAAGCCGATGCGCCGCAGCGTGCGGCCTTCGAACTTCTCCGGCTGCAGCCAGGCGCGGCGCATCGCGAGTGCGCTGCCGATGACGAACAGCAGCGCGATCGACACCGACCACGGCAACGGCATGCCGGCGGCGCGCAGGCCGAGCACGGTCGCCGACAAGCCCGCGGTGAAGCCCAGCCACAGGCCGACGCCGCCCTGCACCAGCCGGCGGTCCAGCGCCTGGGCCTCGGCACGCAGCAGCGGATCGAGGTCGCCGTACCACCAGCGCGCCAGGCGCGACGGACGGGGCGTCGGGCGGGCAGGCATCGAGGCATCGGAGCACATCGCGGCGCAGTCTAGGCGCAGCAGCGGCGCGCCCGCGGCCGCATCGGGCGAACGGCCGGTCCGGCGACATGGACGGCCGCCGACGGCGCGCGGCCGGTGCGCGGCCGTCGGGTCCCGCGCCGTCAGCCCACCGCCGCGCCGCCGACGAACACCCGCAGCTCGCCCGGCGTGAACGCGGTCCACGGCTCGCCGCGCGTCAGCGGCTCGGTGGCGATCACCGCGACGCGGTCGCTCGGCTGCGTCAGCGCGGCGAAGTCGACCGCCACGTCCTCGTCGGCGAGGTGCGCGGCGCCGAAGGGATGGCGGCGCTCCAGCCAGTACAGCGAGGTGGTCGCGTGCGCCCACAGCGCCTGGCCGTTCGACAGCAGCAGGTTGAAGGTGCCGTGGCGCGCGATCGGCGGCAACAGCTCGCGCAGCGTGGTGGTCAGTTCGGCGATCGACGGCACGCTGGCATGCGCCTTCGCCAGCTCCTGCATCAGCCAGCAGAACGCGCGCTCGCTGTCGGTGGAGCCGACCGCGCGGAAGGCGCCGTGCAGCCGCGGCTCGAAGCCCTTCAGGTCGCCGTTGTGCGCGAACACCCAGTAGCGGCCCCACAGCTCGCGCATGAAGGGGTGCGTATTCTCCAGCGACACATGGCCCTGCGTCGCCTTGCGGATGTGCGCGATGACGTTGTCGCTCCGGATCGGGTAGCGCCGCACCATCTCGGCCACCGGCGACACGAGCGCCGAGTGCGGGTCGACGAACAGGCGCACGCCGCGGTCCTCGAAGAACGCGATGCCGAAGCCGTCCTTGTGCTCGGCCGCGCGCGTGGCCAGGCCGGTGAACGAGAACATCACGTCGGTGGGCGTGTTGGCGTTCATGCCGAGCAGCTGGCACATGGCGGCGTCCTCAGGGGATCGGCAGGAACAGCTTCGTGATGCCGCGCAGGCTGACGAGGTGGCCGGGGTTGCCGGTCTCCTCGAGCACGCCTTCCATGCGCTTCAGGATGCGCGGGCTGCGGTTGGCGCGCCAGATCAGCAGGTCGGCCAGCCACGGGTGGTCGTTGACGCGGTTGGCGCGTTCGTAGAGGTCGAAGCGCGGCTTCAGCGCGGCGATCGACGCCTGATAACGCGCGATGAGCGCGTCATCGGCGTCCGTCGCCAGCAGCGCGTCGGCGGCCAGCAGGCCGGTCTCCAGCGCCTTGCCGATGCCCTCGCCGGTGAAGGCATAGGTGCTGCCGGCGGCTTCGCCGGTGACCAGCAGGCCGGGCTTCGCCAGCCGGGCGCCTTCGAGCGAGCAGCGCAGCGGCGCGCCCTTCAGCGCGCCGGTCCACTGCCCGCCCTGCAGCAGCGCGCGCGCCGGCCCGTAGACCTCGGTGAAGGCGGCGAACATCTCGCGCAGGTTGACGTCGGCCATCGTCGCGCGGCCGTTGCCGCGCTTGGCATGGCTGTGCGCGAGGCCGACGCCGATGTTGAAGGTGTCGTCGGGGCCGGGAAAGATCCAGCCGTAGCCCTTGCGCAGGCGCTTGTGCCAGACCACCTCCAGCGCTTCGATGCGGCCGCGCATGCGGGGGTTGCGGATGTAGCCGCGCAGCGCGACGCCGCTGGGCGTCTGGCGCTCGCACATGCCGGCGGCGATCAGCGCCTGCGGTTGCGCGCCGGTGGCCAGCACCGTCCAGCGCGCCCGCAGCTCACGGCGCCGGTCGCCTTGCTTCAGACGCGCGCCGACGGTGCGCCCGCCCTCGCCGTCGATCGTCGCCTCGAAGCGCCAGGGCGCCGCGAAGCGCGCCCCGGCACGCTCGGCGTTGCGCTTGACGATGTCGTCGAGTTCGCGCCGCGGCAGCACCGCGAGCCGCCCCGGCACGTCGATGCGGCCACCGCGCGGGCCGATGCAGGCGACATGGCGCGCGCTCTGCGCGGCGGCCATCACCTCGCCGGCGACGCCCAGGCGCTGTAGCGCGTGGTGCGCGTCGGGAATCAGCCCGTCGCCGCAGACCTTGTCGCGCGGGAAGGCCTGCGCATCGACCAGCAGCACGTCGCGGCCGGCGCGCGCGAGCGCGGTGGCGCAGGCGCTGCCGGCGGGGCCGGCGCCGATCACGAGCACATCGCAGGTCGCCGGCAGGTCGTTCGAAGTCATCGCGGCAAATTGTAGGCAGGGACCACGCGGCGCCCGTCGCCCGGCGCCTTCGTCGCTTTCCGAATATCGATGGGCCGAGAACGTCGTTCGGCGCAGCGGCCGGCCTGCCTAGCATCGCGCTTTTCATCGACATCCCCGATGCTGCTGTCCCGTGCCCTCCTGCGACGCCACACCGTGCTGCCCGGCTTCGACCTGGCGCTGGGGCTGACGCTGACCTATGTGAGCCTGGTGGTGCTGTTCCCGCTGTCGGCCGCGTTCCTGAAGACCGCGACGATGAGCTGGCCGGCCTTCTGGGACGCGGTGGCCTCGCCGCGCGTGCTCGCCAGCTACCGGCTGAGCTTCGGCGCGTCGCTGCTCGCGGCACTGGCCAACGCGGTGTTCGGCACGGTGATCGCGTGGGTGCTGGTGCGCTACGAGTTCCCGTTCAAGCGCATCGTCGATGCGCTGGTCGACCTGCCCTTCGCGCTGCCGACCGCGGTGGCCGGTATCACGCTGACGGCGCTCTATTCGCAGAACGGCTGGATCGGGCAGTGGCTGCCGGTGAAGGTCAGCTTCACGCCGCTGGGCGTCTTCGTCGCGCTGCTGTTCATCGGCCTGCCCTTCGTCGTGCGCACCCTGCAGCCGGTGCTCGAGGACCTGTCGAGCGAGTACGAGGAGGCCGCCGCGATCCTCGGCGCGAACCGCTGGCAGACCTTTCGCCGCGTGATCCTGCCCATCGTGCTGCCGGCGCTGGTCACCGGCTTCGCGCTGGCCTTCGCGCGCGCGCTCGGCGAGTACGGCAGCGTGATCTTCATCGCCGGCAACCTGCCGATGGTCAGCGAGATCACGCCGCTGCTGATCATCACCAAGCTCGAGCAGTACGACTACGCCGGCGCGACCGCGATCGCGGTCGTGATGCTGGGCGCCAGCTTCGGGATGCTGCTGGTGATCAATGCGCTGCAGGGCTGGGCGCGGCGTCGGCAGGGGCAGGCATGAGCGCAGAGTTGGCCCTTCAACAACCGTCGGCCGCGGCCGACGACGGCCGCCCGTTCTCCCCCGCGGTGCTGCGCCGCGCGACGGCCGAGCCGCCGTGGGTGCGCCGCCTCCTGATCGGCATCGCGCTCGGCTTCCTGACGCTGTTCCTCTTCATCCCGCTCGCCGCGGTGTTCCACGAGGCGTTCAAGAAGGGTGTGGCGGTCTACGTCGCCGCGATCACCGAACCCGACGCCTGGGCCGCGATCCAGCTGACCCTGCTCGCCGCAGCGATCAGCGTGCCGCTGAACGCCGTCTTCGGCGTGGCGGCCGCGTGGTGCATCGCGAAGTTCGACTTCAAGGGCAAGAGCGTGCTGCTGACCTTGATCGACCTGCCGTTCTCGGTCAGCCCGGTGATCGCGGGCCTGATCTACGTGCTGGTGTTCGGCCTGCAGGGTTGGTTCGGCGAGTGGCTGCGCGACCACGACCTGAAGGTGATCTTCGCGGTGCCGGGCATCGTGCTGGCCACGCTGTTCGTCACCTTCCCGTTCGTCGCGCGCGAGCTGATCCCGCTGATGCAGGCGCAGGGGCGCGAGCAGGAAGAAGCGGCGACCGTGCTCGGCGCCTCGGGCTGGCAGCTGTTCCGCCGCGTCACGCTGCCGAACATCAAGTGGGCGCTGCTCTATGGCGTGATCCTGTGCAACGCCCGGGCGATGGGCGAGTTCGGCGCGGTCAGCGTGGTCTCCGGCCACATCCGCGGGCAGACCAATACGCTGCCGCTGCACATCGAGATCCTCTACAACGAATACCAGTTCGCTGCCGCGTTCGCGGTCGCGTCGCTGCTCGCGGCGCTGGCGCTGGTGACGCTGGTGCTCAAGCTCGCGGTCGAGCGGCGCGTGCAGCAGCAGATGCAGGCGGCGAAGGCCGAGGTGAATGAGTCCGCGCCCGGCCGCTCCGAAGCGGACTCGCTCCCCCTCGGGGGGACAGCGCGGAACGCGCGAAGGGGGCTAGGGACATGAGCATCGAAGTCCGGGACCTGGAAAAGCGCTTCGGCCATCTCAAGGTCTGCGACCAGCTGAACCTCACGGTCGAGTCGGGCGAGCTGGTCGCGCTGCTGGGGCCCTCGGGCTCGGGCAAGACGACGCTGCTGCGCATCATCGCGGGGCTGGAGGTGCCCGACGCCGGCCGGGTGCTGTTCCACGGCGAGGACGCCACCTCGGCCACCGCGCGCGAACGCCGCGTCGGCTTCGTCTTCCAGCACTATGCGCTGTTCCCGCAGATGAACATCTTCGAGAACGTCGCGTTCGGGCTGCGCGTGCGGCCGAAGGCCACGCGGCCGGGCGATGCGCAGATCAAGGCCAAGGTGATGGAGCTGCTGAAGCTGGTACAGCTGGACTGGCTGGCGGACCGCTATCCGCACCAGCTGTCCGGCGGCCAGCGCCAGCGCATCGCGCTCGCCCGTGCGCTCGCCGTCGAGCCGAAGGTCCTCCTGCTCGACGAGCCCTTCGGTGCGCTGGACGCGAAGGTGCGCAAGGAGCTGCGCCGCTGGCTGCGCCGGCTGCACGACGAGATGCACGTGACCAGCGTCTTCGTCACGCACGACCAGGACGAGGCGATGGAGGTCGCCGACCGCATCGTCGTGATGAACGAGGGCCGCATCGAGCAGGTCGGCTCGCCCGACGAGGTCTACGACCACCCGGCCTCGCCCTTCGTGCTGCAGTTCCTCGGCGACGTGAACCTGTTCCACGGCCGCAGCGAGGCGCTGTACGTGCGGCCGCACGAGCTCGACATCGTCGAGCACGCCGGCGACGGCACCTGGAGCGCCACGCTGTCGCAGGTGCTGACGCTGGGTCCGGTGACGCGCCTGGAACTGCAGCGCGACGACGCCGGTCCGGTCGACGTCGAGCTGCCGCGTGCACGCTGGCTGCAGTTGCGCGACGCGCTGCAGCTCGCGCCCGGCCAGCGCGTGCACCTGCAGCCGCGGCGCGTGACGCGCTTCAGCGAGCCGGTGGACGATCCGGCGGCGATGATCTGATCAGGCGGGCCGCGGCGGCCGGCGGTCGAACCACGGCTGCGCCTGTTCGAGCTGACCGGCCAGCCGGAACAAGGTCGCCTCGTCGCCGAAGCGGCCGACGAACTGCACGCCGATCGGCAGGCCGGCGGCATTCCAGTGCAGCGGCACCGACATCGCCGGCTGGCCGGTGCCGTTGAAGACCGCGGTGAACGGGATGAAGTCGAAGACCTTGTTCGCCAGCTGCTCGAAGGCGCCGAGCCGGCGCATCAGCCAGGGCGAGCCGATCGCGCCGATGAACTCGATCTGGCGCTGCTCGGCCGGCGTCGGTTTCAGGCTGCCGATCGGCGGTGGCGGGCTGGCCAGCGTCGGCGTCATCAGCACGTCGATCGTCGACTCGAACAGCGCGCCGATGCGCCGGCCGGTGAGCTGGATCGTGCGCTGGGCGTTGATCACCTCGTCGCCCTTCAGAGCGCGGCCCAGCAGGCCGAGGCCCCAGGTGGTGGCCTCGAAGTCCTGGCGCCGCGGGCGCTGGCGCAGCGCCTGCGCGATGACCTCGATCTCGCCGCGTACATTGGCCGCCAGCACCTGCAGGAAGGCCATTGCGAACGCGGGGCCGTTCACCGGCACGCGGGTCTCGAAAACCTCGTGGCCCAGCGAACGCAGCAGCGCGGCGCTGCGTTCGACCGCCTCCAGGCAGTCGCGGTCGACCGGCACATGGCCCAGCCACGGTTCGGTGCACAGCCCGATGCGCAGCCGGCCGGGCGCGAAGCCCACCTCGTCGACGAAGGGCCGCGCCTGCGGCGGCGCGGCGCAGGGCGGGCCGGCATCGTCGCCGGCCACCGCGTCGAGCAGCGCGGCGCTGTCGCGCACGCTGCGCGTCAGGCCGTGTTCGATCGCCAGGCCGCTCCACAGGTCGCCCAGGTCGGGGCCGCTGGGCACGCGGCCGCGCGTGGGCTTCAGGCCGAACAGCCCGCAGCACGAGGCCGGGATGCGGATCGAGCCACCGCCGTCGCCGCCGGTGGCCAGCGGCACGAAGCCGGCCGCCACCGCCGCGGCCGAGCCGCCGCTGGAGCCTCCCGCGGTGCGCGTCGCATCCCAGGGATTGCGCGTCGGGCCGGTCAGCTCGGGTTCGGTGAACGGCGTCAGGCCGAACTCCGGCGTATTGGTCTTGCCGACGATCAGCGCGCCGGTGCGGCGCAGGCGGCGGATGAACTCGCTGTCGTGCGAGGCCGGCGGCAGCGCGCGCTGCAGCAGGCGGTTGCCATGCCAGGTCGGCAGGCCCTCCACGGTGGCCAGCAGGTCCTTCACCAGCACCGGCACGCCGGCGAAGACGCCGTCGCCTTCGGTGCCGGCGGCACGTCGGGCCTGCAGCGCGCGGCGCGCGTAGTCCTGGCCGTCGGCGATCACCGCGTTGAGCGCCGGATTGCCGGCGGCGATGCGCTGCGCGGCCAGGTCCAGCAGCGTCTCCGGCGCGATGTCGCCGTTGCTCACCATCGCGCCGAGCGCGGTCGCGTCGTGCTGGTCGTACTCGTCGAGCGTCATCCGTCCTCCTTCGGCGGCGTCGAGTGTCGCCGACCGTCGGGCTGGCCCGCGCCGGACGCTACAGCGCGGGGTCGTCGCCGGCGGGTTCGGCGGGTTCGGCCAGCGCCTGCTCGACCACCGGCCGCGTCAGCGGCGCGGCGAAGGTGGCGATGAAGTCGTAGACGTAGTCGCGCAGGTAGCTGCCGCGCTTGAGCGCCAGCCGGGTGGTATTGGCGGCGAACAGGTGGCGCGCGTCGACCGCGCGCAGGTGGCGGTCGCGCTCGTCGTCGTAGGCGATCGCGGCGACGATGCCCACGCCCAGGCCCAGCTCGACATAGGTCTTGATGACGTCGGCATCCATCGCCACCAGCACCACCTCGGGCGCCAGGCCGGCCTTCGTGAAGGCTTGGTCGATGTGCGCGCGGCCGGTGTAGCCGGCCTCGTAGGTGATCAGCGGGAACTGCGCCAGCCGCTGCAGGGTCAGCGGCTTGCCGGCGTCGGCATCGGCGGCCAGCGCATGGCCCGGCGGCACGACGGCGCAATGCGTCCAGCGGTAGCAGGGCAGCGCGACCAGCTCGCCGTGCTGGTCCAGCGCCTCGGTGGCGATGCCGATGTCGGCCTCGCCGTCGAGCAGCAGCCGCGCCACCTGCTGCGGCGAGCCCTGGTGCAGGTGCAGCTGCACCTGCGGGTGGCTGGCGCGGAAGTCGCGCACCGCGGCGGGCAGCGCGTAGCGGGCCTGCGAATGCGTCGCGGCGATGGTCAAGGCGCCTGAGCCGGCACGCGCGAAGTCGTCGCCGGCGCGCTTCAGGTTCGCCGCCTCCAGCAGCAGCCGTTCGACGATCGGCAGCACCGTCTCGCCGGGCGGCGTCAGCCCGGTCAGGCGCTTGCCGGCGCGCACGAAGATCTGAATGCCCAGCTCTTCCTCGAGCTCGCGGATCTGCCGGCTGACGCCGGGCTGCGACGTGTGCAGCACCGCGGCGACCTCGGTCAGGTTGAAGCGCTGGCGCACCGCTTCGCGCACCGAGCGCAGTTGCTGGAAATTCACGGCCGGATCGGTTTCTTATTCGGAAATCGCATTATTCGCGCCGATCAAAACTCGGCAAGCGACTTTTATGCGCTATGCAAAGAAGCAAAGCAAATAAAGGCGCTGGCACACTGCCGGCCGATGTCGACCCTGATCCTGCTGCCCGGCCTCGCCAGCGATGACACGCTGTGGCGCGGCATCGCCGAACCGCTGGCCGAGGCTGGCCACGGCCCGGTGCACGTCACCGACGTGCACAACCGCCACGCCACGCTGCCCGAGATGGCCGCCGCGCTGCTGTCCGAACACGACGGGCCCCTGCGGCTGGCCGGCACGTCCATGGGCGGCATGCTGGCGCTGGAGGTGCTGCGCCAGGCGCCGGGCCGGGTGCAGGCGCTGGCGCTGCTGGGCAGCACCGCGCGACCCGACACGCCCGAGGCGATCAAGCTGCGCAGCGACGCCATCGTGCTGTTCGAGAGCGGCCGCATGGACGAGGTGCTGCGCGCCAACCTGCCCTTCGCCTTCCACCCCAGCGCGCCGCAGCGGCAGCCGGGCCTGGTGCCGGACTACTTGGCGATGGTGCGCCGCGCCGGCCCGCACCAGCTGGTGCGGCAGAACCGCGCGGTGATGGCGCGCGCCGACAGCCGCCCGCTGCTGGCGACGATCCGCTGCCCGCTGCTGGTGGCGGTGGGCGACAGCGACCTGCTGACGCCGCCCGAGTGCTCCGAGGAGATCGCTGCCGCGGTGCCGCACGCGCGCTTCGAGCGCCTGTCCGAGTGCGGCCACCTGCTGACGATGGAGCAGCCGGCGCGCATCGCCGCGCTGCTGCGCGACTGGCTCGCGGAGCAGCGGGACGCCTAACCCACGATCGACGCGGCCGCGTCGGACTGCGGCCGCGCGGCCCAGGCGCGCACCCAGGCCTCGAACTCCGGCACCGGCAGCGGCCGGCTCATGTGATAGCCCTGCGCCTCGTCGCAGCTCAGCCGGCACAGCTGATCGAGGATGGCGCCGTTCTCGACCCCTTCGGCGACGACCGTGAGCCCGAGGTTGTGCGCGAGGTCGATCGTCGAGCGCACGATCTTCGCGTCGCCTTCTTCGCCTTCCATGCCCATCACGAAGCTCTTGTCGATCTTCAGCTCGTCGACCGGCAGCCGCCGCAGGTAGGCCAGCGACGAGTAGCCGGTGCCGAAGTCGTCGATCGACAGCTTGAAGCCGCGCTCGGCGAGCCGGTTCAGGGTGGCCTCGGCACGTTCTGGGTCGTCCATGATCGCGCTCTCGGTGATCTCCAGGCAGATGCCGTCGGCCGCCGCGCCATGGCGGCGCAGCAGCGCGTCGAGCTTGTCCGGCAGCTCCGGGTCGAGCAGGTCGCGCGTCGACAGGTTGACCGAGACCCGCTGCACGCCCAGCCGCTGCAGCGGCGCCTGCACCCGCGCCACCTCCTCGAAGATCCACAGGGTCAGGCGGCGGATGAAGCCGGTCTGCTCGGCGAACGGGATGAACTGCACCGGCGGCACCAGCCCGCGCTGCGGATGCTGCCAGCGCAGCAGCGCCTCGGCGGCGGCGGCCCGGCCGCTGGCCACATGCACCTTGGGTTGCAGGTACAGCCGCAGCTCGTGGTGCTCCAGCGCATGGCGCAGCTCCGACAGCAGCGACAGGTTCATCGCGCGGCTGGAATCGCTGGCCGGGTCGTAGACCTGCGCGCCGGCGGTGCGCGCCTTGGCCGCGTACATCGCCACCTCGGCGCGGCTCAGCAGGCCGTCGACGTCGCCCGCGTGTTCGGGCCAGCAGGCGATGCCGACGCCGGCGGACAGGTCGATCGCCTGCTCGTCGACCATCAGCGGCCGCTCGAAGGCCTGCGCGAGGCGCTCGGCCAGCACGATGGCCTGCGCGGCGTCGGCCTTCGGCATCAGCAGCGCGAACTCGTCGCCACCCAGCCGCGCGACGAGGTCGCCGCTGCGCGCGACTTCGTGCAGCCGCGTCGCGACGCCCTTGAGCAGCGCGTCGCCGCTGGCATAGCCCAGCGCGTCGTTGACGTTCTTGAAGCGGTCGAGGTCCAGCATCAGCACCGCGACCGGATGTCCGAGGGGGCGCGCGGTCTCGATCGCCGAGGCCACCGCGTCGCGGAACTGCACGCGGTTCGGCAGGTCGGTCAGCCGGTCCCAGTAGGCGAGCTGGCGGATCTCGGTCTGCTGCGCGGCGATGTTGATGCGCATGTGGTCGAAGGCCTTCGCGAGGTCGCCGACCTCGTCGTCGCGCTCGACGTGCTGCAGCGACGCGCTGTAGTCGCCGCGGCCCAGGCGCTCGCTGGCTTCGGCGAGGTCCGACAGCGGCTGCGTGACGCGGCGCGCGGTCCAGATGCTGCCGATGCCGAACAGCGCGAGGCCGAGCACGGTGAGGCCGGCGAGCGTCAGCTGCAGGCCGCGGTAGGGCTCGACCGCATCGTCGAGCGAACCGCTCAGGCGCAGCGACAGGCGCTGGCCGGTGTCGCTGGTCAGCGCCACCGTGCGCACCCGGTGCGCGGCGCCGCCAAGCTTCAGCGCCCCCTGCGCCGGGCCGGACGCGACGTCGGCGGCCGGCAGCGACGGCGGCAGGCTGCTCAGCAGCACGCGCGGCGCGCCCGGGGTCGACTCGAGCACCAGCGTGCCCTGCACGCCGCTGACCTGCAGCAGGTCGTCGGCGACCGGCTTGTCCAGCACGAAGCCCATCACGACGTAGCCGACGATCACCGGGGCCTTCATCGGCACGATGACGAACTGGTAGGCGCGGTCGCCGGCGGCGGCCAGCGCGTTGTCCTTCTGCGCCAGCTGCGGTGCCAGGCGCTTGAGCACCGGCAGCAGCGCGGGGTCGGTGGCCTCGCCGGTCGCGCGCACCGAGCCGTCGGTGTCGAGCAGCGCGGTCAGCGTCGCGTCGATGCGGCGGCCGTGGTTGTCGAGCACCGAGACGATGGTCGCGATGTCCCCGGTGCCCACCGATTCGCGGAACGGGAAGTCGGCGGCCAGCACCACCGCACCCTGCCTCAGCGTCGCCGCCCGCTGGTCGAGCAGGCGCTGCCAGGTGCGGCCGCCGATGTCGAGCTGCTTGTCGAGCTGGTCCTCGGCGTTGTGCCGGATGCTGGCGTTGATCGCCGCGAATCCAGCCAGTTGCACCAGCAGCAGCAGCAGCAGCGAGAAGACCGCGATGCGGCTGGACAGGCGCCAGCGGCCGAAGCGGGGCCGGTCGTCGTCGCGGGGCATCACTTCGGACCGGCGAGGGTCACCACCGCCTGTTGCGCACCGGCGCCCATCTGCAGGGCCTGGTCGGTGGGCGTGGCGCCGACCGGCAGCCCGGCATGCCAGGCCCGCAGCCGGTAGCCGCCGGCGGGCAGGTTCGGGAAGTTCACCTTGCCGTCGGCGCCGGTCTGCGCGAAGTAAGGCGTATCGACGATCACCACCCAGGCGACCATGTGGTCGTGGATGTTGCAGCCGAGCACCGCGATGCCGGGCTGGTCGAAGACCACCGGGTTCGCCGGCGTGCCGACGTAGAGCTTGATCTCGAACTTCTTCGCCGGCGAGAACGAGTAGACGTGGTGCCGCACCGTGTCGCGGTTCGGGAAGCTCACCGCGGTGCCGGTCGGGATCACGGTGACCGGCGGCACGAACTGCTTGCCGGTCTGCGCGATCTCGATCCCGGCGGCCGGCTTCAGCGCCGCCTTGGCCTCCGGCGATTCGGCGAAGACCACGACCCCGGCGAGCGGCTTGCCGGCCGGATCGGTCACGCGCACTTCGAGCGGGGCGGCGGCGAGCGGCAGCGTGCACGCCACCAGCATCCCGCTGGCGAGGTGTCTTCCCAAGCGCGCGCCGCGGAACCGGCTCCGCCGGGCCGCTGGGGCGGCCCCCTGGAGGGGGGGGCGGCCGGAGGCCGCTTCGGGGGTGGGCCTCATCCTATGGTTCGATCGCGATGCCCCACACGGGGCGGCCGTCGCCGAGCGTGCCGAGCAGCGTCGCGCGGCCTGTCGCCAGGTCGAGCGTGTACAGCCGCGTGCGCTCGCCGATGCGCAGCGCGGCGAGCGCCGCGTTGTCGATGTCGGCGATGTCGAAGGCGGCGTCCTGGATCGCCTCGACGCCGAGCGGCCCGACGGTCGTCAGCCGGCCGGTGTTCGGCGACACCGCGGGCGTGGCGCCCTCGCGCGAGCCCTGCACCACCAGCACGCCGGCGGCGGCATCGAGCGCGTAGTTGGTCGTCAGCTTGTCGTCCCGTTTGTTGTAGGTGTAGGCCGCGGCCACCACCTGCGGCAGGCGGCCGACGTTGGCATCGCCCGGCGCGTAGTGCAGCACCGGATCGGGCTGCAGGCCGTCCCTCGCCGCATCGCCATCGACCGCCGCGCCGGTGTCCGGGTGCAGGCGCAGGTTCTGGCCCTTGTCGCCGACCACGCGGATGCGGTCGGCGACCGGGTTGAAGTCGAAGCCGAAGCGCTCGCCGTCGAGCGCGAAGGCGATCGGCGTCGCGCCGACCGGCGTCAGCTGCGCGCTGGTGGTGTCGACCGTGTAGAGCCGGCCGACCGACGACAACGCATACAGCACGCCGCGGGCGACGCGGAAGTCGATGCCGATCAGGCGTTCACCGGGCGGCAGGCCCGCGAGCGGCCGTGTCGACAGCGCCTGCTGCGGCCGGCCGGCGTTGAAGCGCTGCAGCTGGCCGTCGGCGGTGATCACGTGCAGCGTCTCGCGGCGGTTGGTCGGCGGCGGCTCGGAGGGGGTGGCGCAGGCCGCGAGCACGAACGCGGCGAGCAAGGCGGCGAGCAAGGCGGTCAAGGACCGGAGCGGGCAGGAGGTGGCGTTCGACGGCATGCGTTGGCTCTTTCGTTCCCACACTGGCGCGACACACGAGCGGCAAGCGCCGCTTGCTGGCTTCTACGCGGCAACAGCCGCTGGATGACTTCTACGCGGCAACCGCCGCCTTCGGATCACACCGGCTCGGCAGAAGCGATGACACCGCCGCCCAGGCAGACCTCGCCATCGTAGAGCACGGCCGACTGCCCTGGCGTGACGGCCCACTGGGGCTCGTCGAAGCGCAGCGTGAAGCGCTTCTCGCCGGATGCGAAGCGGCAGGCCGCGTCGGCCTGGCGATAGCGGGTCTTTGCACCGAAGCGGCCGTCGGCAGGTGGCATGCCCGCGACCCAGCTGACGTCGTCGGCCTCCAGCGCCGACGACTTGAGCCACGGATGCTCGTGACCCTGCACGACACGCAGCGTATTGGTGTCCAGCTCCTTGCGGGCGACGAACCACGGCGCATGGTCGCCCCCGCCGCGCGGCGCGCCGCGTTCCTTCACGCCGCCGATGCCCAGCCCCTGGCGCTGGCCGAGCGTGTAGAACGACAGCCCGACATGCCGGCCGAGCTCGCGGCCGCGGTCATCGCGGATCGGGCCGGGCTCGTGGCTCAGGTAGCGGTTCAGGAACTCGCGGAACGGCCGCTCGCCGATGAAGCAGATGCCGGTGGAGTCCTTCTTCTTCGCGTTCGGCAGCCTGATCTCCTCCGCGATGCGGCGCACCTCGGTCTTCTTCAGCTCGCCGACCGGAAACAGCGTCTTCGCCAGCTGCGCCTGGTTCAGCCGGTGCAGGAAGTAGCTCTGGTCCTTCGCCGGGTCCAGGCCCTTCAGCAGCTCGAAGCGGCCGCCGTCCACCTCACGCACGCGGGCATAGTGGCCGGTGGCGATCTTCTCGGCGCCCAGCCGCATCGCGTGGTCGAGGAAGGCCTTGAACTTGATCTCGGCATTGCACAGCACGTCCGGGTTCGGCGTGCGGCCCGCCTGGTACTCGCGCAGGAACTCGGCGAAGACACGGTCCTTGTAGTCGGCCGCGAAGTTGACGTGCTCGATCTCGATGCCGATCACGTCGGCGACCGCCGCGGCATCGACGAAGTCGACGTTCGACGAGCAGTACTCGCTGTCGTCGTCGTCTTCCCAGTTCTTCATGAAGATGCCGACGACCTCGTGGCCCTGCTGCTTCAGCAGCCAGGCGGTGACCGCGGAATCGACCCCGCCCGACAGCCCGACGACAACCCTTCTCTTGTGCATCCGGCGATTGTCCCTGCCGGGACGATCAGCCGAACCGCATGGGGTGATGCAGCGACGGATCGGCGTGCACCAGGTCGAGCGGGAAGCGCCGGCCGGCCAGGTGGTCGTCGATGCAGCGCAGGACCAGCGGGCTGCGGAGCTCGGCCTGGCGCGCGCGGATCTGATCGACGGTAAGCCACAGCGTGCGCACGATGCCGTGGTCGAGCGCACGACCGGGGATCGGCTCGCCGACGGTGCCGCTGAATCCGAAACGCAGGTAGGTGACGTCCTCGCCGGTGGCCGGACGATGGAAGCGCGCGAGGTACACGCCGAGCAGCGCCTCGGGCACGAAGCTGCGGGCGGTCTCCTCCAGCGCCTCGCGCACCACGCCTTCCAGGGGCGTCTCGCCGGGGTCGAGGTGGCCGGCCGGGTTGTTCAGCCGCAGCCCCTCGGCGGTGTGCTCCTCGACGAGCAGGAAGCGATCACCCTCGGCGATCACCGCGGCGACCGTGACACTGGGTTTCCAACGCGCTGACATCAGCGCCCGCCCGGCCGCCCGAAGGGCGCTGAGCCCCCCTCGGGGGGAGCGAACGACGTGAGCAGGGGGCAGACCATCACCCGATCGTAGAACGTCCCCGAGGCGGCAGGGGCCGCGCATCGGGCTTGGGTAAGCTGCCGCGGCTTCGGCCCGCGCGGCCGTGTCGCGCGCACGACACCGGCCTGGCCGCCGCGTGATGTTCCAATGGCCGTCCCTGCGACGAGGAGGTCTGCACCATGTCGACAAGCGTTCCAATCGAGTCCAAGACGGCCACGCAGCCGCTGCTGATCGGTGTCCCCAAGGAAACGGCGGCCGGCGAGAAACGCGTCGCGACCGTGCCGGAAGTGGTCGAGAAGCTGATCAAGCTCGGCTTCTCGGTCGCGGTGCAAAGCGGTGCCGGCGACGCCGCGAACTGCGACGACGACAGCTACCGCGCCGCCGGCGCGCGCATCGTCGACAGCGCCGCCGACCTCTGGGCGGGCGCGGACATCGTCTTCAAGGTGCGCCCGCCGAGCGCGGAAGAAGTCGGCCTGATGCGCGAAGGCGGCACCTTGATCGGCTTCGTCTGGCCGGCCCAGAACCCCGAGCTGATGCAGCAGCTGGCGGCGAAGAAGGCCACCGTGCTGGCGATCGATTCGCTGCCGCGCACGCTGTCGCGCGCGCAGAAGATGGACGCGCTGACCTCGCAGGCGGGTGTCGCCGGCTATCGCGCGGTCATCGAGGCCGCCAATGCCTTTGGCCGCTTCTTCAACGGGCAGATCACGGCCGCGGGCAAGGTGCCGCCGGCCAAGGTGTTCATCGCCGGCGCCGGGGTGGCGGGGCTGGCCGCCATCGGCACCGCCGTCGGCCTGGGCGCCATCGTGCGCGCCAACGACACCCGCGCCGAGGTGGCCGACCAGGTGGTGTCGCTGGGCGGCGAGTTCGTCAAGGTCGACTACGAGGAAGAAGGCTCGGGCGGCGGCGGCTACGCCAAGGTGATGAGCGAGGGCTTCCAGGCCGCGCAGCGCGCGATGTACGCCCAGCAGGCGCGCGAGGTGGACATCATCATCACGACCGCGTTGATCCCCGGCAAGCCGGCGCCCCGGCTGATCACCGCCGAGATGGTGAAGAGCATGAAGCCCGGCAGCGTGATCGTCGACATGGCGGCCGAGCAGGGCGGCAACTGCGAGCTCACCGAGCCGGGCCAGGCCGTGGTCCGCCACGGCGTCACCATCGTCGGCTACACCGACCTCGTGAGCCGGCTGGCCAAGCAGTCCTCCACGCTGTATGCGACCAACCTCTTCCGCCTCACCGAGGAGCTGTGCAAGAGCAAGGACGGCACCATCGACGTCGCGATGGACGACGACGCCATCCGCGGCCTGACGGTCATCAAGGAGGGCAGCATCACCTGGCCGCCACCCCCGCCCAAGCCGGCGGCCACGCCCGTGGCCAAGCCGGCCGCCGCCGCGGCAGCGCCGGCGAAGAAGGCGCACGGCCACGGTGCGCCCAGCGAGCCGATGGCCGGCCGCACGCTGGCCATCATGTTCGCCGTCGCCGCCGTGTGTTTCTGGTTCGTCGGCGCCTACGCGCCGGCCGCGTTCCTGGGGCACTTCACCGTCTTCGTGCTGGCTTGCTTCGTCGGCTACATGGTGGTGTGGAACGTGACGCCCGCGCTGCACACGCCGCTGATGAGCGTGACCAATGCCATCTCCAGCATCATCGCCATCGGCGCGCTGGTGCAGATCGCGCCGCCGCTGGCCGGCGGAGCGGCGCCCGGCAGCTGGATACGCTGGATGGCCGTCGTCGCCATCGCGCTGACGGCGGTGAACATGTTCGGCGGCTTCGCCGTGACGCAGCGCATGCTGTCGATGTTCCGCAAGTAGGAGAACGCAGATGTCCCCGAGCCTGGCCACTGCGGCCTACATCGCCGCCATCATCCTCTTCATCCTCAGCCTGGGCGGGCTGTCGAACCCCGAGACCTCTCGCCGCGGCAACCTGTACGGCGTCATCGGCATGGCCATCGCCGTGCTCGCCACCGTGTTCGGCCCGCGCGTCACGGCGGCCGGCATCCCGTGGATCGTCGGCGCGATGGTCGCTGGCGGCGCGATCGGCCTCTACGCGGCGAGGGTCGTCAAGATGACCCAGATGCCGGAGCTGGTGGCGCTGATGCACAGCCTCGTCGGCCTCGCCGCGTGCCTGGTGGGATTTGCTTCCTACATCGACACCTCGCACCCGCTCACCGGCGCCGAGAAGACCATCCACGAGCTCGAGATCTACATCGGCGTGCTGATCGGCGCGGTCACGTTCTCGGGCTCGCTGATCGCCTTCGGCAAGCTCAACGGCCGCATCGGCGGCAAGCCGCTGCTGCTGCCGGCGCGCCACTGGCTCAACCTGGCCGGGCTGCTGGTGGTGATCTGGTTCGGCGGCCGCTTCATCGCCGCGCCGGACATCCAGGCGGGCATGACGCCGCTGATCGTGATGACCGTCATCGCGCTGCTGTTCGGCGTGCACATGGTGATGGCCATCGGCGGCGCCGACATGCCGGTGGTGGTGTCGATGCTCAACAGCTACTCCGGCTGGGCGGCGGCGGCGACCGGCTTCATGCTGTCCAACGACCTGCTGATCGTGGTCGGCGCGCTGGTGGGGTCCTCGGGCGCGATCCTGTCGTACATCATGTGTCGGGCGATGAACCGCAACTTCATCAGCGTCATCGCCGGCGGCTTCGGCACCGCCGGCGGCACGCCGGCGCCAGCAGGCGGCCCGGCGCAGCCGGCCGGCGAAGTGGTGCCGGTGAGCGCGGCCGAAACCGCCGAGCTGCTCAAGGAGGCCAAGAGCGTGATCATCGTGCCGGGCTACGGCATGGCGGTGGCGCAGGCCCAGCACACGGTCTACGAGATCACCAAGCACCTGCGCGAGAAGGGCGTCAACATCCGCTTCGGCATCCACCCGGTGGCCGGCCGCATGCCCGGCCACATGAACGTGCTGCTGGCCGAGGCCAAGGTGCCCTACGACATCGTGATGGAGATGGACGAGCTCAACGACGACTTCCCCGACACGCACGTCGCGATGGTCATCGGCGCCAACGACATCGTGAACCCGGCCGCTCAGGACGACCCGACCAGCCCGATCGCCGGCATGCCGGTGCTCGAGGTGTGGAAGGCCAAGACCTCCATCGTCATGAAGCGCAGCATGGCGTCCGGTTATGCCGGCGTCGACAACCCGTTGTTCTACAAGGAGAACAACCGCATGCTCTTCGGCGACGCGAAGAAGATGCTCGACGAGGTGCTGGTGGCGCTGAAGGCCTGACGCGCGGTCGCGACGCGACGTCAGTCGTGCCGCCGCAGCCCCAGGTGCGCCATCACCGCGAGCCCGGCCAGCAGCTTCAACGAGCCGCCGCGTTCCGGCATGCCGCTGATGGACCAGGCGGTCAGGCGGCGCCCGTCCGCCGGGGCCGTGCGCCGGTCGGTTGCGCCCGCGCTCAGGTAGGCGTCGTAGCTCGCGGCCTGGTCGATCGTCAGCTGGTCGTCGACGAAGTAGGTCGCGCCGTCGACATGCAGCGTGCCCGACAGCGACAGCAGGCCGCTGGCCGCGTTGTAGCCGACGGTGTAGGTGCCGTCGATGCGCGTGGCCGAGCGCAGGTCGGCGGCGCTGCCCTCGGCCGGCGCGTCCTGCGGCCGCTCGAAGGCGAAGCAGAACTGCGTGCTGAAGGACTGCTCCGGCGCCCAGCAGCTCACGCCGTCGTCGGCCGATGCGTCGGCAGTCCAGGACGGCATCCAGGCGCCGGCGGCAGGGCTGGCAGCGATGGTGGCTTGCAGGGTGGTCGGGTTCATGTGGGTGTCCTTTCGGGGCTCGTTGCAGCGGAACATCCGGGCACGCAACCATCTTCGGCGACGCGACCGCGTGCACCAAGCGACTGGGGGTGACGCCGAGGTGACATGCATCGCACACTCGGACCTGCCCGCCATGTCACGCTCGCCAGCCGACCCCGCAGCGCCCGCCGACGACCCGCCGACCGCGCTGGTGCGCGCGGAGCTGGCCGAGGTGCTGGCCTCGCCCGCATTCGCCGCGGCCAGCGCGCACCAGCGCCTGCTGCGCCACCTGGTGGAGCACAGCCTCGCCGGCGACCTGGCGCGACTGAAGGAGACCATGCTGGGCATCGAGGTGTTCCAGCGCCCGGCCGCCAGCTTCGACCCGGCACAGGACAGCATCGTGCGTGTCGAGGCCCGCCGCCTGCGGCAGCGGCTGCAGCGCCACTACGACAACGAGGGCCGCACCGCCGAGCTGCGCATCGAGCTGCCGCGAGGCAGCTACCAGCCGCAGTTCGTGCGCCAGCGACTGCCGCAGGACAGCGCCCAGGCGTTGGCGGCCGAGCTGGTCGAGCGCGGCCAGTACTTCCTGCGCCAGGGCCACGAGACCGGTCACCGCAAGGCGCTCGAGCGCTTCGAGGCGGCGGTCGCCGCCGATCCGACGCAGGCCGCCCCGCATGCGGGCGTCGCCAGGGCCTGGATGCAGCTGGTGGCCACCAACATCGAGCCGCCGCGGCCCGGCGTCGACCATGCGCTGGCGGCCGTGCACGAGGCGCTGCGCCGCGATCCCGGGCATGCCGATGCGCTGGTGCTGTGCGCCCAGCTCGAGCACCGGTTCCGCTTCGACTGGCCGGCCGCCGAGGCGCTGTTCGCGCGTGCGCTCGCGCGCGCGCCGCAGTCGCCGTACGTGCGCCACGCGCATGCGTTCGGCCTGATGCTGCGGCGCCAGTTCGAGGCGGCCGAGTCCGAGCTCGTGCATGCCCGGCGGCTCGACCCGCTGCACCTGGGCCTGCGCGCGCACGAGGCCCTGCTGCACCTGTACCGGCGCGACTGGGACAGCGCGGCCGCGGCGCTGCATGCGCTGCTCGACATGAGCGCGGACAACCTGCTCGCGCTGGCCCTGCTGGCCAACGTCGACCTGCTGCAGGGCAATGCCGCGTCGGCCTTGCAGCGCTACCAGCGCGTGCAGCAGCTGCATCCGCGCATGAGCATCGGCCCGGCCGGCATCGCGCAGGCGCTGGCCCTGCTCGGGCGGCACGACGAAGCCCGCGCCGCGGTGAACGAGCTGCAGTCGCGCTGGGCGGGCCACTACGTCTCGCCGTACCAGCTGGCGATGGTGGCGATGCGGCTGGACGAGCCGGACGCCGCGCTGACGCTGCTGGCGCGCGCGGTCGACGAGCGCGACCCGAACGCGGTGTGCCTGCCCGTGGACCCGTGCTTCGACGGCGTGGCCGGCGACGCACGTTTCCTGGCGCTGCAGGCGCGGGTGCTGGGGGCCTGACGAAGATCGATGGCGCGGTCGCCGTCAGGACCGCCGGGCACCCGACCCGCGGCCGGCCGACGCCAGCCCGATCAGCGCCGTCGCCAGCAGCAGCAGTGAGCCCGGCTCCGGCACCGTGCCGGGGCCGCCGATGTCGCTGAGGAATACGCCCGAACCCGAGGTCCAGCTCAGGCCGTCGGGCAGGTCGCCGAAGCGGAAGCTCGAGGTGTGGCCGAAATCGCAGATGGCGCCGGTGCGACAGTCGACGTTCAGGCTCGCATCGATGTCGATCGAGGCCAGCCCCGGCGGCACCAGCAGCGTCGCCGACAGCAGCCCGCTCGCCAGACCGGTGAACTGCGTGTGCCAGGCACCTGCGTCGTTGTTGCCCGCCGGCTGGAAGGTGAAGTAGCTGCCGCCCGGGCCGCCGAAGGTGCCGTAGTTGAACTGCGCGCCGCCGAGCACGCCCGGGTTCAGGTGCTGCAGCGAGATCGACGAGAAGTTCTGGCTGTTCTGACCCAGCACGATCGAGCTGGTGATGTTCTGGCTGCCGAACGCCGGCCCGTTCTGGTCGGTGACGTTGCCCAGCGTCTCCCAGAAGAACTCCAGCTCCAGCACGCTGCCGGTCGTGTTGTTGAAGGTGATCGTGTCGATCCAGCGCGCGAAGCCGAAGCCGAGGCTGGGCCCGGCAGCGCCCGCCTCGGCGTAGACGTGCAGGCTGCCGGTGGCGAGGTCGGCCGCCGCGTAGGACGTCGTCAGCACCGCGCCGGAGATCTGCGTCGTGTCCGCGAAGGCCGCCGTCATCGTGGCGCCCGCGCTGCTGCTGCCGTTCGGCCCGGTGACATTGCCGCCGGGCACCAGCGCCCCATTGCGCGCATGGGCGGTCGAGCCATCGGGCTGCGGCCCGGATTGCGCGATCGACACCGAACGGGCTTCGACCAGCAACGTCGCCTGCGCGGCACCGACCGCCATGGCGGCCAGCAGGGCCAGCGTGCCGCGGGTGGTGGCCCGCAGCAGCGGGTGCGGGTTCGGGAAGGGGCGGTCCATCGTCGGCTCCTGAGGGGTGGAAGGGGTGGGCTGCACTGTGGTCGCCGCGCGTTAGGCAATCGCTAGCGGCACGGCCCGTCGCGAGCGCCCGGAAGCCCCGCGAACGGGGGATCAGCCGTTGCGCCGCAGCCCCAGGTGGGCCATGACCGCGAGGCCTGCCAGCAGCTTCAACGAGCCGTTCTGCTCCGGCAGCCCCGCCACCGACCAGGCCGTCAGGCGGCGCTCGGACGGGCGGCCAGCGCCGCCATCGGCGCCATCGTCGGCGCTGACGTAACCCTCGGCGCTGGACGCCTGGTCGATCGTCAGCTGGTCGTCGACGAAGTAGGTTGCGCCGTCGACATTCAAGATGCCCGACAGCACCAGCAGGCCGCTGGCTGCGTTGTAGCTGACGGTGTAGGTGCCGGCGATGCGCGCGGCCGAGCGCAGGTCGGCGGCCACCGCGACGACCGGCGCATGCGGCGGCCGCTCGAAGGCGAAGCAGAACTGCGTGCTGAACGACTGCTCGGGCGACCAGCGGGCCGCTTCTCCTCCGGCGGACTCGCCCGCGGCGGCACCGCCGCCCGGGCGGGCGACGCCGCCCTCGTGGACACCGGGGGCAGGCAGCGGGGTGGGCGTCATGGCGGTCCTTTCCGGGCGGCGGGCATCGGGCCGCCGCACTGTCGCGACCGGCCGTTAGGCGATCGTTAGCGCCCAGATTGCCGGCGCGCTGCGGCCGACGCCCAGCGTTGACGTGCAAGCGGGTGTGCGGGGGCGGGGTGCGCGGGCGGGCGGCCGGACCGCCTCAACCCAGCGCGTCTCGCACTGCATCGGCCAGCGCGCAGGCGGCGCCGTCCCGCCAGGCCCGGGCGAGCGTCGCGGCATCGACCTGTCGTGCGCACAGGCGCCGCAGGCGCAGGAGGTCGCGCCGGTCGGCGCGTCCGAGCGGGCCGCAGTGCAGCGGCGCGAAGCGCTCGGCGAAGCCCATCAGCCGCGCCGCCGGCAGCGGCTGCCGCAGGCGGACCAGCGCACGCGGCAGGTTCCACAGGCCGTAGGCCAGCAGCAAGGGCTCGGGCAGCGCGAAGGCCACGCGCACGCAGTCGCGGTAGGCATCGGCCGCGTCCTGCCAGCGGCGCAGCCGCAGCAGCGCCTCGCCGCGCGCATTGCTGGCATGTGCATGCTGCGCCCCGTCGCCGCTGTCGCGGGCATCGGCGATCACCTCATCGAGCAGTGCCAGCGCCTCGTCGCAGCCGTCGCGCGATTCGGCCAGCGCGATCGCCAGGTTGGCGCGGCCGGTGTTGGTGCCGTGGCGGTCGCCGGCCTGCTGCCACAAGGCGAGCGCGCCGCGCTGCAGCGAGATCGCCGCGGCGCGGTCGCGCGGTCGCATCACGGCGCCGCGCGTGGCCAGCAGGCTGGCCAGCAGCGACTGCGCGCCGGCGGCTTCGGCCAGCGCCTGTGCCTCGTCGAGCCAGCCGAGCACGGCCGGATCGCGGCGCATGCGCCAGCGCAGGTGCGCCAGGCGCGCCAGCACCCGCGCGCGCGGCAGGCCCGCGGCCGGCAGTTCGGCCAGCGCCGCGTCGGCCAGCGCGGTCGCACCCGCGGGATCGCCCGCGCGCAGCAGCGCCCGCGCGACGAAGGCCCGCGTCGTCGACCGGTCGTCGGCAAGCCGCATCGCCGCCGTGCTGTCGGCCAGCGCGCGCAGCGCCGCCGAGGGCAGCGACAGGTCGGTCAGCGCGGCGCCCTGCAGCGCGGCCGCCAGCGCCGCGGCATCGTCCGGCGCATCATCGTCGCGCGCGCTGGCGATGGCCGCGGCGAGGTTGGCGAGCTCGGCGCGCAGCGTGCGCAGCGGCGCGTCGGCGGGCAGTGCGCTCGCCCAGGCGACGACCCACCGCCGGTGCCGCGCGCGCAGCGCCGCCCACGTGGCGGCGTCGTGGCCACCGGCGGCAAAGGCGCGCACCGGCTCGGGCAGGTGATAGCGGTCATTGTCAGCGTCCAGGCGCAGCATCGAATGGGCGACCAGCTCGTCCAGGGCCAGCGCGGTGTCGACCGGCGACGCCTCACCGGCGATCGCCTGCGCCGCCGGCGCCGCGAAGCCCTCGGCGAACACCGCCAGCGCGCCCAGCAGCGCACGCGCGGGCGCCGACAGCAGCTGCCAGCTCCATTGCACGACCGCCAGCATCGACGCATGGCGCGGATCGTGGCCGCTGCGCGGCCCGGCGCGCGCCAGCAGCGCCAGCGCCTGAACGGAGGGGGCGTCGGCCGCCTGCTCCAGCAGCGCCAGCAGCTGCGCCGGCGCGAGGCTGCGCACGCGTGCGGCGGCCAGCTCGATCGCGAGCGGCATGCCCTCCAGGCGGCGCACCAGCGCCCGCACCGCGTCGCGGTTGCGGCGGCTCAGGTGGAAGTCGCCGCGCGCGGCGCGGGCCCGGTCGATGAACAGCGCCACCGCCGGGTTCGAGGCCAGCGCCTCGTCGTCGCCGTCATCGAGCGCGGGCGGCAGCGGCAACGGCGGCAGCACGAAGGCCGCTTCGCCGTCGAGCGCCAGCAGCCGGCGCGACGTGGCCAGCACATGCAGCCCCGGCAGGCGCTCGAGCCATTCGGCGATGAGCGGCGCGCCGTCGTCGGCCAGCTGCTCCAGGTTGTCCATCACCAGCAGCACGCGGCGCTCGCCGAGCAGCGCGCCCAGCTGCTGCAGCGGCGTGCCGGCGCGACCCTCGTGGCGCAGGGCGGCCAGCACCGCATCGAACAGCGCGTCGCCGCGGCGGCAGTCGACCAGCGGCACGAAGGCGATGGTGTCGAACGGCGGCTCGGCCGCGTCGGCGAAACGGCGCGCGAGCTCCACCGCAAGCCGCGTCTTGCCATGGCCACCGGGGCCCGTCACGGTGACCAGGCGCTGCCGGCGCACGGTCTGCGACAGCCGGTGCACCATCGGCTCGATGCCGTGCAGCCGCGTCAGGTAGCGTGGCAGCGCCGGCGCCGACCAGCGTGCGGCGGGCGCCGAGGGGGCGACCGGGGTGTGCACCGGCGCGTGCACCGGCGCCCGCTGCGGTGGCGACGCCGGCAGCGACGCGGACCCCGCGGCGGCCGGCTCACCGAGGCGGTCCGCCAGCGCGGCCAGGCGCTGCCGCTCGTCGACGATCCACTCGTCGTAGAAGCCGGGCAGCAGCTCGCCGCGGTACAGCGCGCGCGCCGCATCGACGCGGCGCGCGCGCCACGCCGCCTCGAAGGCCGGCACGTCGCAGTCGAGCGCACCGGCGACCAGGCGCAGGTGGGTGCGATCGGCCTGCAGCACCGCTGGCGCACCGGGCGGCTCGAGCAGGCTCTTCAGCGTCGACAGCACCTGGCGCAGCCGGTTGCGGCCGACGTCGATGCCGACGCCGGGCCACAGCAGTTCGATCAGCTCCTCGCGCGCGAAGGCCCGGTCCGGCGCGCTCGCCAGCCGCGCCAGCAGGGCGCCGGCCGCCCGGCCGGGCAGGCGCAGCGGGCCGGCCGTCCCGACGAGCTGCAGATCGCCCAGCAGCCGCAGCTGCCACGGTGCCTCAGCGGCCACGGGCCCCGTCGCGCGAGCGCGCGCCGGCCGCGGCGCGTGCCGGCGCCGCGGCGGTCTGCGGGTTGATGCGGCTGGGCAGCGCCCCCGCCTCGCGGAAGGCCGACGCCGTGCCGGCGATGGTGCTCCAGCGCACGCCGGCGATCAGGCCGACGCGCGCCGCCCAGGCCTCGATCTGCGCGATGCCGTCGCTGGTGCCGACGACCGTCAGCGTCTTCGGCGCGACGTTGATGGTGCTGCTGTAGACCGGCTGCACCAGCGTGCCCCCGTTCTCCAGCCCCGCGAGCTGGTTGGCCAGCGCCTCGGCCGTGGCGAGCGTGCGGCCGCCGTTGCCGACCGCCACGAGGTTGGCCTGCGGATCGTGCGCCTTCCAGTCGGCCGACGAGCGTGGGCGCCACAGCCCGGCGGCGGTGTCGTCGCTGCCGCTGCCGTGGCCGATCGCCTGCACGATGCCCCACAGCGTCTCGGCCTGCCAGCGCGTGCCGCCGCTGACCTGAGCGCTGCGCAGGCCATCGATCTCGTTCGTCTGCAGGCCGGAGGCGACGCTGGTCGCGACGCCGCCGAGCGCCGCGATGCGCTCGGCGCAGCGTGCGCGATCGGCCGCGCTGTGCGAATGCACGTCGAACTCGACGCCGAGCGGACGCAGCGCGGCGATCACCTCGCCGGCGCGCGCCTCGCCGAGCAGCCAGTCGATGTCGGCGCCGATCGACCACTTCATGCCCGTGGCCTGCGCGCCGACGCGACCGGCCTGCACGGCGCGCTGGAAGAAGGCGATCAGCGCATCGACGTTCGGCCAGTTGGTCGGCACGGATTCGATGTGCATGGTGCCCGAGACGTGCAGCAGCGGCCCGCCCAGCGCCGCCGCGCTGCCGCGCAGCTGCGCCATGCCGGCCGCGCCGGCGACGCCCAGGCGCTGCAGGTTGGCGTGCACGTACTGCAGCGCGCCCTCGTAGATCGCCCACTGCGCGGCCTGCTCGGCCGCCGACTTCAAGGGCGACTTCGCCGCCGGGTCCCATGGCGAACGCTTGCCTCCATCGACGTAGACCACGTTCCAGGCCGACTTCTGCGCGAAGAAGTCGTTGTCGTGCATCTTCGCCCCGACGAAGAACGGCGCGCGCGCGCCGGCGGCGTCGTGGGCGCTGGCGAACGCGGCGTCGATCACCGTCGACGCGGCCTGGCCCGTCAGCTCGAAGAGCTTCAAGTCGTAGTGCTCTGGCCGCAGGTGCAGGCCGCGCGCTCTATCACCCAAGTTGAGCGACCCGAGCCCATGCGCCAGCGACCAGGTGGCGCCGAGCTCGCGGAACGCGGTGGCCGCCGCGTCCAGCAGGGGTTCGTCGACCTGCAGCGCCGCGGTGATCGCCGGCCGGGCGTTCGGCAGCGTCACCAGCTGGCTGTAGCCGCCGGCGCGGCTGGTGGGCTGGCCGGTCGCCAGGTCGACCACCGCGGACTCGTAGGCCTTGATGCGCGACACCTGCTCGGCCTGCGGCAGCGCGGCGAGCCCCGCCCAGTCGTAGTTCAGGTAGTAGGGCTTCGGCGGCCGGATGTGGTAGCTCAGGCCGACGTACGGCGATCCCGTCAGGCGGCCCATCAGCGCCGGGAAGTCGCGCTGGTAGAGGTCCAGCATCGTGTCGCTGAGGTAGATGTCGACCGGCAGCCGGTACTGCTCGTGCAGGTCGACGATGCGCTGGACCGTGGCCGCGCTCATCTCGGGGTAGCTGAAGTCCTGCACGTTGATCGAGAAGCTGACGAAATCGCCGGCTTCGGCCGCGCCGGCCAGCGCGCCGCCGACGGTGTGGACGCGCGCGTAGGCCTGGCGCGCGAGCAGGTCGTCGACCGAGCTGCCGTAGCCCGCGAACAGCTGCGTGCCGTCGTAGGCCCGAAGGTCGGCCAGCTGCAGCAGCGCGACGGTGTGCGTGCCCAGCGTGACCTGCTGGTACGCCGGGAACGCAGCCCCAGTGACGGGCACCCAGCCGGCCGCCGTGAAGCCCAGCCAGCGTCCGTCCGGCAGCAACGCGGCGACGTACAGCTGGCCGCTGCGTCCGACATCGGCCGTGCCGGCCTGCAAGTGCAGCGCCAGCGTGGTGCGATGCCGCGGGCCCGAAGCCTCGGCCCAGGCGCTGAAGCCCGCGGGCGCAGCCTGGCCGGCCAGCGCCGCCAGCAGCAGCAGCCCGCAGGCGAACAGGACGCACCGAATCCGTCGAAAGATCTGCCCCTCACGCATGCACCGCTCCTCGCTCGCCTTCGCCGTCGGCGAACCCATTGAACTGCGAGGCCCGGCCCGTGCGCCTGGGGATAACCCGCGCCGCTATCGAATGCCCTGATCAATCGTCCAGGCCCGCTCGGTCAGAATCCGGGGCCGAATTTTTTTGGGATGGCGAGCGACCGAGATGGAGAAGATCTGGCTGAAGCAGTACCCCGCGGGCGTGCCGGCCGAGGTGAAGACCGACGTCTACCCCTCCCTGGTGGCGTTGGTCGACGAGAGCCTGCGCAAGCACCGCGACCTGCCGGCCTACAAGTTCATGGGGCGCTCGGTCAGCTTCGGCGAGGTCGACGAGGCCTCACGCGCGCTGGCCGCCTACCTGCAGGGCATCGGGCTCGAGCGCGGTGACCGCGTCGCGGTGATGATGCCCAACATCCCGCAATACCCGATCGCGGTAGCGGCCATCCTGCGCGCCGGGTTCGTGGTGGTGAACGTCAACCCGCTGTACACCCCGCGCGAGCTGGAGCACCAGCTGAAGGACTCCGGCGCCAAGGCCATCGTCATCATCGAGAACTTCGCCTCGGTGCTGCAGCAGGTGATCGACGCGGTGCCGACGAAGAAGGTGCTGCTCGCCGCGATGGGCGACATGCTCGGCTTCCTGAAGGGCGCGCTGGTCAACCACGTCGTGCGTCGCGTCAAGAAGATGGTGCCCGCCTTCTCGCTGCCCGGCGCCGTGCGCTTCAACGACGCGGTGGCAAAGGGCCGGCGCCTGCGCTACACGCCGCCCACCGTCGGCCCGGACGACATCGCCGTGCTGCAGTACACCGGCGGCACCACCGGCGTCAGCAAGGGCGCGGTGCTGCTGCATCGCAACCTGGTGGCCAACGTGCTGCAGTCCGAAGCCTGGTACCAGCCGGCCTTGAAGAAGGTGCCATCGGGGCAGCAGACCGTCACCGTCTGCGCGCTGCCGCTGTACCACATCTTCGGCTTCACCGCGAACATGATGCTGTCGCTGCGCATCGGCGGCTGCAACCTCCTGATCCCGAACCCGCGCGACATCCCCGCGGTGCTGAAGGAGCTGGCCGACCAGCCCTTCCACAGCTTCCCGGCGGTCAATACGCTGTTCGGCGCGCTGGCCAACCATCCCGACTTCGACAAGGTCGACTGGAGCCACCTGAAGATCTCGGTCGGCGGCGGCATGGCGGTGACGCAGGGCACCGCGCGCCTGTGGCTCGAGAAGACCGGCTGCCCGATCTGCGAGGGCTACGGCCTGTCCGAGACCAGCCCGTCGGCCACCTGCAACCCGGTCGACACCACCGCGTACAGCGGCACCATCGGCCTGCCGCTGCCGTCGACCGAGCTGAAGCTGCTCGACGACGACGGCAACGAGGTGGCGCCCGGCACACCGGGCGAGATCGCGATCAAGGGCCCGCAGGTGATGGCCGGCTACTGGCAGCGCCCGGACGAAACCGCGAAGGTGATGACGGCCGACGGCTTCTTCCGCACCGGCGACATCGGTGTCGTCGACGAACGCGGCTACTTCCGCATCGTCGACCGCAAGAAGGACATGATCCTGGTGTCGGGCTTCAACGTCTACCCGAACGAGATCGAGGACGTGCTGAGCCAGATGCCCGGCGTGCTCGAATGCGCCGCCGTCGGCGTGCCCGACGAGAAGGCCGGCGAGGCGGTGAAGGTGGTGCTGGTGAAGAAGGACGGCGCGCTGACCGAGGCCGACGTGCGCGCCTTCTGCGAGGCAAATCTCACGGGCTACAAGCGTCCCAAGGTCATTGAGTTCCGGACCGAGCTGCCGAAAACACCGGTAGGCAAGATCCTGCGCCGCGAACTGCGCGACGCACGACGTTGACGTCCCGTTCCGGGCCACGCGCCCGACGCTAGACCACCGGCATGACCCCCTCTCCGCGCTACGTGAAGACCGACGGCGGCCGCGCCGCGCTGAAGGAGCGCGCGCCCGACCTGCCCCGGGTCGCGCGCACGCTGCTGCTGATCATCGACGGCAGCAAGAGCGGCGACGACTGGCTGGGCCTCGTGGCCGGCAGCAGCGCGGACACCCTGCAGCATCTCGTCGACCGCGGCTACATCGAACCGGTCGTGCCGCCGCCGCCGAAGGCGCCGCCGGTGGTCGCCGCCGCGCCGGCGCCGGCCGTCGCACCGGTGTCGGTGCCCGCCGCGGCCGAGCCGGTCGACATGCGCGACCTCTCGGCGCCGCCGCCCCCGCCCGCGCCTCCCCCGCTGCCGGCGATCGAGGCCCTGACGGTCGTCTCGTCGACCGGCGCCTCCTTCGACGCGCTGCTCGAGGCCTCGACCTACCGCGATCTGTACGACGAGATGACCGGCAAGGCGCGTCCGCTGCTCGGCCTGATGAGCGGCTACCGCTTCGTGCTCGACATCGAGAAGTGCAACGGTGTCGAGGAGCTGCGCACGCTGGCACGCCGCTTCGTCGAGATCGTGCGCAAGGAGAAGGGCCTGGTCGCGGCCGATGCCTTCTGCCGCGGCCTGGCGGCCCGCCGCGCCGGCGCCGCCTGAACCGTCGCCCCGGCCGCGGCGCGCGGGTGCGCCGCCGTGGCGCTTTGGCACACTGCGGCCGATGACTCCTCGCCTGCACGCTCCGGTCGAGCTCGCCGCCGGCCACGAGGCCGATCTGCCGCCCAACGCGACACGCCATGTCCAGGTGCTGCGGCTGCAGCCGGGCGCCGAGCTGACGCTGTTCGACGGCCGCGGCGGCGAATGGCGCGCCGAGGTGCTCGCGATCGGACGCAAGGACGTGCGCGTGCGCGCGATCGAAGCGATGCCCGTCGAGCGCGAGCTGCCGATGCGCGTGGTGCTGGCGCTGGGCATGCCGGCCAACGAGCGCATGGACACGCTGGTCGAGAAGGCCACCGAGCTCGGCGCCGCGGCGATCCAGCCGCTGGTGTGCGAACGTTCGGTGCTGCGCGTGGCCGGCGAGCGCGCCGAGAAGAAGGCCGCGCACTGGCAGGCCATCGTGATTGCCGCGTGCGAGCAGTGTGGCCGCAACCGCGTGCCGCCGGTCCACGCCCCGCTGCCGCTGCGCGAGTGGATGGCTTCGCTCGAGGCCGGCGACGCAGCCACGCAGCGCCTGCTGCTGAGCCTGGACGACGATGCGCGGCCGATCGCCGCCGCCCGCCGCGGCGGCACGGATGCGCTGTTCCTCAGCGGCCCCGAAGGCGGTTTGAGCGAGGGCGAGCTCGCGCTCGCGCGTTCGCGCGGTTTTGCACCGGTGTCGCTGGGCAGCCGCGTGCTGCGCGCCGACACCGCGCCGCTGGCGGCGCTGGCGGTGATCGCTGCGCTCGAGGCGGCCTCGTCGCCGGGCGGCGCCGCGTAACCTGTCGGTAACCACCAAGCACTTCACACCCCGCGTCGCTCCCGCGAAGAAGGGCGGTTAAACCCGGCTTCTTGGGCCCTTAAGCCCGGGAACCCGGTGTCGATACTGCCCTACACCTTGTTGCGAATCAAAAGCGTGGGAGCGCTGAGGAGAAGTGCCATGACTTGGTTGAGCAAGTTCCGGATCGGAACCCGGCTGGGTATTGCCTTTGCAGCCCTGATCGTCCTGCTGACCGCCATCTGTGCGTTCAGTGCCTGGAATGCGCGCCGCCTGGCCGCGGACCTCGAAGCCACCGCGAGCCAGGACCTGACGCGGGTCGACCTGGCCAACGCGCTGGACCGCAATGCCGGCTTGATCGCCCGCGCCAGCCGCGAGCTGCTGCTGCTGGAGACCGCCGGCGGCCTGAAGCGCCAGCGCGAGCTGATCACGAAGTCCTTCGCCGACAGCGAGGAGCGTTTCAACAAGCTCGTCGCACTCGGCGGCGATGCCGAGCTGCAGGCGCTGATCGCCGCGGTGAAGTCCGGCAAGGAGGACTTCACCAAGGCGACCACCGCCTACCTGACCACGCTCGAAGGCAACCCCGACGATGCACGTCGCGCGCTGCTGGTCGAGCTGCGCCCGGTGCAGGCGGCCTACGAGAAGTCGCTCGCCGCGTTGAACGCCGCGGTGCAGAAGCTCGCCGCCGCGCGTGCGGTCGACGGCCAGCGCCTGGCCGAGACCAGCTCGCTCGCGCTGCTGGTGCTGGGCGGCATCGCGGTCGCACTGGCGGTGGTCGCGGCGGTGCTGATCGCACGTTCGATCACCGTGCCGCTGCAGTCGGCCATCGCCGCGGCGCGTGCGATCCGCGACGGCGACCTCGCGCACCGCGTGCAGGCCGCGTCGAGCGACGAGATCGGCACGCTGCTGGGCGCCATCGGCGAGATGCAGCACCACCTGACGCGCGTGATCGAGGACGTGCACCGCGCCGCGCGCGACGTGTCGACCTCGTCCGACGAGATCGCCCACGGCAATGCCGACCTGTCGTCGCGCACCGAACGGGCGTCGACCAACCTGCAGCAGACCGCGTCGGCGATGGAAGAGATCTCGGCGACCGTCGCCGGCTCGAGCCAGAAGTCGCGCCAGGCCGCCGAGGTCGCCGCGAAGGCGCGCAGCGCGGTCATCGAGGGCGGCGAGACGGTCGAGGGCCTGGTCGGCACGATGACGCGCATCGCCGAGTCGAGCCACCGCATCCGCGACATCATCTCGGTGATCGACGGCATCGCGTTCCAGACCAACATCCTGGCGCTGAACGCGGCTGTGGAATCGGCCCGCGCCGGCGAGCATGGCCGCGGCTTCGCGGTGGTCGCCGGCGAGGTGCGCTCGCTGGCCGCGCGCGCGGCCGCCGCCGCCAAGGAGATCAAGGGCCTGATCGACGACTCGGCCAGCAAGGTCGAGCAGGGCACGGCCACCGTGTCGGAGGTCGGCCAGCGCATCAAGGGCATCGTCACCGAGGTCGTCGGCGTGCGCCAGCTGATCGAGGAAGTGTCGCTGGCCAGCCAGCAGCAGGAAACCGGCATCGGCTCGATCAACCAGAGCGTCACCGATCTCGACCAGTCGACGCAGCAGAACGCCGCGCTGGTCGAGGAGCTGTCGGCGACCACCGAGTCGCTGAAGACCCATGCCCAGCGCCTGGTGTCGACGGTCGAGTTCTTCCGCCTGCCGGCCGCCCAGCTCGAGCACGCCTGATCCGTTCCTTCTTTCCAGGAGTCCGCAAGATGACCCCCGTCCTGAAGTCCCTGTGCGGCGTCGCCGCAGCGCTGCTGTTCGCCCTGTCGGGCCCCGCCCTCGCCGAGCCCAAGGTCATCAAGAAGGTGCCGCCGGAGTTCCCGGAAGAGGCGGTGCGCAAGAAGGTCACCGACGGCGTGCTGAAGGCCAAGCTGTCGATCGACGGCACGGGCGCGGTCACCGACGTGCAGATCGTCGAGGCGCTGCCGGCCAAGGCGCGCGTCTTCAACGAATCGGCCGTCAGCGCGCTGTCGAAGTGGAAGTTCGAGGCCACCGGCAAGGCCGACAGCGTCGAGATCAAGCTGGTGTTCGCGCAGGAGTGACGCCGGCGGGCGCGGCTGCGGGTGCGGCATGCTGCCGCACCTTTTGAACGTCAGCCCGCCGTGCGGTCCGCGGCGCCCTCGCCGCCTGCGTCGACGGTCCGCGGCGCGCGCGCCGAACCAGCGACCAGGTCGAAGCGGAACAGCCGGCATTCGATCGGCCCGTTCCACATCGGCACGCGCTGGCTTTCCTTCAGGCGCAGCGCCTGCGGCAGCTTCATGTCGGGGCTCAGCACCCAGGCGGTCCAGCCGGCGTAGTGGCGCTTCCAGTGCGCGGCGAGCTCGCGGAAGAAGTCGCCCGCCGTGCCACCGCCTTCGAAGGCCTCGCGGCTGTCGCGGCTGCCGCGTCCTTTGGGATCTATGCGCTCCCCGTACGGCGGGTTCAGCATCAGCGTGCCGGCTTCGGCCGGCGGCGTGCGCTGCAGCGCATCGGCGGTCTTGAACTCGATGGCCTTCGCGACGCCCGCGCGCTCCGCGTTGCGGGTTGCGAAGTCGGTCATGCGGAACGACACATCGCCGGCGAAGATCGGCACGGCCGGCGCATGCTGCTGCGCGCGTGCATCGGCCTTCATCTGCTGCCACGCCGCCTGGTGCGTGCGGAACGGCAGCAGCTTCTCGAATCCGAAACGGCGCTGCAGGCCGGGCGCGATGCCGCAAGCGATCTGCGCGGCCTCGATCGCGATGGTGCCGGCGCCGCAGCAGGGATCGAACAGCGGACCGTCCTCGGGCGCCCCGCGCCAGCCGGCGGCGGCCAGCATCGCGGCGGCCAGCGTTTCCTTCAACGGCGCCTCGCCCTTCGCTTCGCGCCAGCCGCGCTTGAACAGCGCCTCGCCGGAGGTGTCGGCGTACAGCGTGGCGTGCGTGGCGTTCAGGTGCAGCGCCAGCGACAGGTCCGGGAAGCGGGTGTCGACGTTCGGGCGTTCGCCGGTGGCCTCGCGCACGCGGTCGCACAGCGCGTCCTTCACCCGCAGGGTCGCGAAGTTCAGGCTCTGCAGCGGCGAGCGCTGCGCGGTGGTGTCGATGCGGAAGCTCAGGCGCGGCGTGATCCAGTCGCCCCAGCGCACCTGGCCGGCCAGCGCGTAGAGGTCGTGCTCGCTCTGGTAGGGCCCGTGCACCAGCGGCCACAACACGCGCTGCGCGAGCCGGCTGTGCAGGTTCAGCTTCATCGCGGCGAGCGCGTCGCCGTAGACGGTGACGCCGCCACGGCCCGGCTGCACGCGTGCATCGGCGCCTAGAACCTCGGCGCACTCGGCGGCCAGCAGCGCCTCGACGCCTGCGGCGCAGGGCAGGAACAGGGCGATCTTCACGTCAGCCGCCGCCGGGCCGCCCCAAGGCGGCTAGCGCCCCCTCGGGGGGCAGGAGCGAAGCGACGTGGGGGCCTTGTTGCATTCACAGCGCCTTGCGCAGGTTGGCCGGCGCGATCTTCAGCGCCTCGCGGTACTTCGCGACCGTGCGCCGCGCGACCTGGATGCCCTGCTCGGCCAGCATGTCCGAGAGCTGGTTGTCCGACAGCGGCTTGGACGGGTTCTCGGCGCTCACCAGCTGCTTGATCAGCGCCCGCACCGCGGTGCTCGACGCATTGCCGCCGGCCTCGGTGTTCAGCGACGAGCCGAAGAAATACTTCAGCTCGAAGGTGCCGTAGGGCGTGTTCATGTACTTGGCGGTGGTCACGCGCGAGATGGTGGACTCATGCAGCCCGAGCTCGTCCGCGATCTCGCGCAGCACCAGCGGCTTCATCGCGATCTCGCCATGCGTGAAGAAGGCCTTCTGCCGCTCGACGATGGCCTGGCTGACACGCAGGATGGTGTCGAAGCGCTGCAGGATGTTCTTCATGAACCAGCGCGCTTCCTGCAGCCGCGCCGACAGGCCGGCGCCCGAGCCGTTGCGCTGGCCGCGGATGGCCTGGGCGTAGAGGTCGTTGATGCGCAGCTTGGGCATCACGTCGGGGTTCAGCTGCACCTTCCAGCCGCGGCCGGACTTGCTGACGATGACGTCGGGCACGACGATGTTGGCCTCGGCCCGCGTGAACGGCCGGCCCGGCTTCGGTTCGCAGGCGACGATCAGCGCCTGCGCCGCGCGCAGCAGGGTTTCGTCGGCGCCGGTGGCGGACATCAGCTTCTTCGCGTCGCGCCGGGCGAGCAGCTCGAGGTGCTGCTTGCAGATGATGATGGCCACCGCCTGCGCTTCGCAGCGCGGCTGCTGGCGCAGCTGCAGCACCAGGCATTCGCCCAGGTTCGACGCGCCGACGCCCGCCGGCTCCAGGCTCTGCAGCCACTTCAGCGCACAGCGCAGGCGGTCGAGCAGCTCCTCGCGGGCTTCGGCGAACTCGTCGCCCTCGCCGGCGAGGCGCATCGCGATCTCCTCGAGCGGGTCGGCGAGGTAGCCGTCGTCGTCGAGCGACTCGATCAGGATGCTCACCGCCGCGAAGTCCTCGGGCGACAGGCGCATGCCCAGCAGCTGGCGGCGCAGGTGGTCCTGCAGCGAGGGGCCGGCATCGGCCGATTCGATCGGCTCGAAATCCTCGTCGCCTCCGCTGCCGCTGCCCGAATTGGACGAGGGCAGCTCGCGGATGCCGTCGAAGTCGTCGGCCTCGGTGCCGTTGTCCCAGTCCTCGCGCTCGGCGACGCCGAATTCGGCCGAGTCGACGCCCGCGGGCTCGTCGGTGCCGCCGCCGGCATCGGTCGCGGCGTCGTCGCGGTCGCCCGGACGGTCGATCGCGCTGTCGGCGGCACGTTCGGGCGCGCTGACGCGCTCGAGGCCGAACTCCATCGGCGACTGGTCGCCCTCGACCTCGAGGAAGGGGTTCTGCTCGAGCATCTGCTCGATTTCCTGGTGCAGCTCCAGCGTCGACAACTGCAGCAGGCGGATCGACTGCTGCAGCTGCGGCGTCAGCGCCAGGTGCTGCGACAGCCGTACCTGAAGGGACGGCTTCATGATGGCTGGCGCGCCTGCAGGGACGGCTTCATCGGATCGCCCGGTCCCCGCTCACATGCGGAAATGCTCGCCGAGGTACACGCGGCGCACGTCCGGGTTCTCGACGATCTCGGACGGCGTGCCTTCGGCCAGCACGCGGCCCTCGCTGATGATGTACGCACGGTCGCAGATGCCCAGCATCTCGCGCACGTTGTGGTCGGTGATCAGCACGCCGATGCCGCGGCTCTTCAGGAAGCCGATGATGCGCTGGATCTCGATCACCGCGATCGGGTCGACGCCGGCGAAAGGCTCGTCGAGCAGGATGAAGCGCGGCTGCGTCGCCAGCGCCCGGGCGATCTCGACGCGCCGGCGCTCGCCGCCGGACAGCGCCGGCGCCGGCGAGTCGCGCAGCTTCTCGATCGACAGGTCGTGCAGCAGCTGCTCGAGCTGCGCGTCGATGTCCTTCGGCTTCAGCGGCCGGCCGTCGGGGCCGTGCTGCAGCTCGAGCACCGCGCGGATGTTCTCGGCGACGTTGAGCTTGCGGAAGATCGACGCTTCCTGCGGCAGGTACGACAGCCCCATGCGCGCGCGCTGGTGGATGGGCTTGCCGTGCACCGCGACGCCGTCGATGTGGATCGCGCCGGCATCGGCGCGCACCAGGCCGACGACCATGTAGAAGGTGGTCGTCTTGCCGGCGCCGTTGGGGCCGAGCAGGCCGACGACCTCGCCGCCGGCGACCGCCAGGTGCACTTCCTTGACGACCTTGCGCGAGCCGTAGGTCTTCTGCAGGCCGGTCACCTCGAGCCGGCTGGCCGGCCACACGCGTGCGGCAGCGGCATGCGCCGCCGGGCCGGGGGCGTTCAACGCCGCTCCCCGAGCGTGGGTGTGCTGCGCAGCGGAGCGGCGCTGGCGGCGCGGGCCGGCGGCGCCGAGGCCGCCGGGTCGCGCGGCGCGATCACCGCGCGCACGCGGCCGCTGGGGTTGTCGTTCGTGGCCGCGCCGCCCTGCACGCTGAACTGCTCGGCGGTGTTGTCCCAGAGGATCGAGCTGCCGTGGATCTCGTCGGCGGTCACCGTGCCGCGAAGGCGACGCGCGGTGGCCTGGCCTTCGAAGCGCAGCGTATTGGCGCGGCTGTCGTAATCGATGCGCTGGGCCGCGCCTTCGACGAACTCGTCGACGCCGTCGCGCTTCTGCCGGTATTGCGCCGGCTTGCCGTCGACGCCGACGGCGCTGGCCACCTGGTAGCCGTCCGGCGTCTCGCGCAGCTCGACGCGGTCGGCCCGGATCAGCAGCGTGCCTTGGGTGATGACGACGTTGCCGCTGCAGCTGCTGGTGTTCTTGACCAGGTTGACGACGCAGGGCTTGTCCGATTCCAGCGTCATCGGCTTGCTGCGGTCGGTCTTCTCGGCCTGCGCCGCGCCGATGGCGGCAACCAGCGCTGCTGCAGTGCAGCACGCGGCAGGGGATCGGGCGGGGCGTGGGGGCGTCATCTCGCGGCACAAAACTTGCAGGCCATTCTAGACGCAAGCCTGCGCCGCGTAGCGCATGCCGGGTGGGAATTCCTGCGCGAACGTCGTGAAAGACGCCGCTCGCGCGGCCCGGGATCGGCGGCCCGGATCAGGGCCCGGGACCGGGCCCCGTGTCAGCCCTTGCGGGCCTTCTGGATCAGCCCGTCCATCACGCGCAGCGCACCTTCGTGGCTGCCGGCCTGGCCGACCGAGGTCATGAAGCGGCCCTGCACGCCCATCGTCGGCACACCGTCGATCTTGTACTCGCTGGCGGCCTTCTTGGCCTGGTTGCACTTGGTGGCAACCGAGAAGCTGTTCATGGTGTCCTTCAGCTTCGTGAAGTCGACCCCATTGGCCTGCGCCAGCTTCTGCAGCTCGGCGTCCTTGTCGAGCCGCATGCGGTCGACGTGGATCGCGTTGAACACCTTGCGGTGCATCGCGTCGAGCTGGCCCATCGCCTCCAGCGCGAAGTACAGCTTCTGGTAGGGCTCGTGCGGGGCGCCGAAGGCCACCGGGATGCGGCGGAACACGACATCGGCCGGCAGCTTGCGCGCCCAGCCGTCCAGCGAGGGCTCGAAGGCCGCGCAGTGCGGGCACCAGTAGCCGAAGAACTCGACCACCTCGACCTTGCCGGCCGGCACCGACACCGCGACGGGCGGGTTCAGGCGCGTGAACTCCTTGCCTTCGACCGGCTCGCCCTGCGCGCAGGCCGGCAGCGCGACCAGAGATCCCAGGCCGCCGCCCAGTGCCATACCCGTCCCGAGGGCGAATTGACGACGCTTCATTCGATTCAGTCCTTTCGTGTTCCGGGGCTTCGGACCGGATGCCGGCCCGGAAGTTCAGTGCCCGAGGTTCCTCAACGCAGCGGGCCCGTCCGCAGCCGACCAGCGGCCCGACGGCGCGGTTCAGCGGTCGACGCGCACCAGGTTCGCCTCGACGCTGGCCGCGGCGAGCCGGCTCTGCACGGCTTCGGCCTCCTGGCGCTCGTCGAACGGCCCGACACGCACGCGGTAGACCGTGCGGCCGGCCTGCTCGCGTTCCATCACCCGGGCGCCGACGCCCAGCATCGCGAGCTTCGCGCGCTGCTGCTCGGCATCCTCGGGCCGCGCATAGGCGCCGGCCTGGACGTAGAAGCTGAAGCCCGCGTCGCCGGCCGACGCGGCCGCCTTCGGCGCCTGGCCGGCGAGGATGGCGGCGGGGTCGCGGCCGGACTTCGCGGCCGTGGCCGATGCGGCGGGCGGCGGCGCCGCCGGGGCGCTGGCCGCCGTGCGGGCCGGCGCGGGCGCCGAGGCCCCGTCGATCACGCCGCTGGCCGCCACGGCCGGCGCCGGCCGCGCCGGGTTCTTGCCGGCCAGCGGTGCGTTCGGATCCCAGTTCTTGTTCTTGGCCGCTTCAGCCGCGTCCTGTTCGGCGGTGCGCTGCGGCACCTTGTTGACGAACGGGATCGGCACCTTGGTGATGTACAGCGCGACGCCCAGCGCCAGCGCCAGCCCGAGCAGCAGGCCGACGATCAGCCCCATCACGAAGCCGCCGCGCTGCGACGAACGCCCGGGCTTCGCGGTCTTCGTGGTCTTCACGGTCTTGTCGGCCTTCATGCCGCGGCCTCCGGTGCGGCAGCCTCGCGCGCCATCGCCTCGGGGGCGCTCACGCCCAGCAGGTCGAGCGCGTTGCGCAGCACCTGGCGGGTGGCGGCCAGCAGCGCCATGCGGGCGCGGGCCAGCGCGGGGTCGTCGACGAGGAAGCGCTCGGCGTCGTAATAACTGTGGAAGGCCGCGGCCACGTCACGCAGGTAGAACGCGATGTCGTGCGGGGCCATGCCGGCCGCGGCAGCGGACACCACGTCAGGGTAGGCGGCGAGCTTGAGCATCAGCGCCTGCTCACTCGGCGCCGTCAGCAGCGCGAGGTCGGGCGCGGCACCCTCTGCCACCGAGATGCCGCCGCGCTGGACGTGCTCGGCCAGCACCGAGCAGATGCGTGCATGCGCGTACTGCACGTAGAACACCGGGTTGTCGTTGTTGGCCTTGAGCGCCAGATCGATGTCGAACACGAACTCGGTGTCGGCCTTGCGGCTGACGAGGAAGAAACGCACCGCGTCGCGGCTGGTCCAGTCGATCAGGTCGCGCAAGGTGACGTAGCCCCCGGCGCGCTTGGACAGCTTGACCTCCTCGCCGCCCTTCATCACGGTGATCATCTTGTACAGCGCGTAGTCGGGCCAGCCCTGCGGGATGCCGACGCCGACCGCCTGCAATCCGGCGCGCACGCGTGCGAGAGAACCGTGGTGGTCGTACCCCAGCACGATGATCGCCTTCTCGAAACCGCGTTGCCACTTGTCGACGTGGTACGCGACGTCCGGCAGGAAGTACGTGTAGGTGCCGTCGCTCTTGCGCATCACCCGGTCTTTGTCATCGCCGTAGTCGGTCGACCGCAGCCACAGGGCGCCGTCCTGCTCGTAGGTCTTGCCCGAGGCGTTCAGCCGCTCGATGGTGGCATCGACCTTGCGATCGGTGTACAGGCTCGATTCGAGGAAGTAGTGGTCGAAGCGTACGCCGAAGGCGCGCAGGTCGAGATCCTGCTCGTGGCGCAGGTAGGCGACCGCGAACTGCCGGATGCCTTCGAGGTCGCCGATGTCGCCCGACGCGGTGAATTCGCGGTCGTCGGCATGCACGGTCTTCTTCGCCAGGAAGTCGGCCGCGATATCGGCGATGTACTCGCCGTTGTACGCTGCATCGGGCCACTCGGCATCACCGGGCTTGTGCCCCTGCAATCGCGCCTGCACCGACAGCGCGAGGTTGGCGATCTGCACCCCCGCATCGTTGTAGTAGAACTCGCGCTGCACCTGCCAGCCCTGCGCCTCGTACAGGCGGCAGATCGAGTCGCCCAGCGCCGCATTGCGGCCGTGCCCGATGTGCAGCGGCCCGGTCGGGTTCGCCGAGACGAACTCGACCATCAGCTTGCGGCCGATCGCCTGCTGGCGGCCGAAGGCATCGCCGGCCGCGAGCACCTCGCCGACCACCGCCTGCCGCGCCGCCGGCTTGAGCTTCAGGTTGATGAAGCCGGGCCCGGCGATCTCCAGCGCCTCGACCCAGCGCTGGAAGGCCGGCTGCGCATTCAGCGCGGCGACCAGCTCGGCCGCCAGCTCGCGCGGATTGCGCTTGAGCCCGCGCGCGAGCTGCATCGCCGCGGTGATCGCGAAATCGCCGTGGGCGGCCTGTTTCGGGGATTCGAAGGCCGGCGTGAAACCGGCGTCGGGCGCGAGCTGCGCGACGGTGGCTTGCAGCGTCTGCAGCAGCGCCTGCTTGGCTTGGATCATGGGCGGCGATTCTAAGGTTGGGGCCCATAATGGCCCGACCCGCCCTGCTGCCATCTTGAGCACCGAGCACGCCCCTCCCGCCGATCAAGCCGACCATCCCGCCTGGATCGGCCGCTACCGCGTGCAGTCCCGGCTCGGCGAAGGCGCGACCAGCGACGTCTTCCTCGCCCGCGACGACTTCCGCGACCGGCTGGTGGCGATCAAGCGCGTGCGCGCGGCCACCGCCGGCGACAGCGCCGACAACCACTACCGCGCGCACTTCTTCGATGCCGAAGCCGCCCTGGCCGGCAAGTTGAAGCACCCGAACGTCGTCGAGATCTACGACGCCGTGCCCGACCCGGTGATGCCGTACCTCGTGATGGAGTACGTGCCCGGGCTCACGCTGCGGCGCTTCTGCCGCGCCGACGCGCTGCTGTCGCTGGACCAGATCGTCGAGATCGGCTTCAAGTGCGCGATGGCGCTGGGCTACGTCGCGCGGCAGGGCCTGATCCACCGCGATGTCAAGCCGGCCAACATCCTCGCGGTGCTGCAGGGCGAGCACGTGATCGACGTCAAGATCAGCGACTTCGGCAGCGTGCTCGACACGATGAGCGAGCGCACGCAGGTCTTCCGCGTCGGCTCGCTGGCCTACATGTCGCCCGAGCAGCTCGACGGCAGCACGCTCGACTCGCGCGCCGACCAGTATTCGCTGGCCGCGCTGCTGTACCACCTCGTCGCCGGCCGCCCGCCCTTCGACGCCGTGACGCAGCCGGCGCTGATGCACCAGATCTACAACGGCGAGCCGCCGCCGCTGACGATGCTGCGCGAAGGCGTGCCGCCGCGCATGCAGGCGATCCTCGAGCGCGCGCTGAGCAAGAGCCGCGAGGACCGCTACCCCGACTGGGACGGCTTCGCGCGCGACTGGTCGTCGCTGGTGGCCAATGCCGAGGTGCCGCGCGGGCAGCTGACCGATGTGCTGCACTCCGAGCGCTTCAACCTGCTGCGCTCGCTGGAGTTCTTCGCCGAGTTCGGCGATGTCGAGATCTGGGAAGTGGTGCACCGCGGCCGCTGGCAGCGCCATGCCTTCGGCGCCGCGCTGTACCGCAAGGGCCAGGAGGGCAATACCTTCCACATCATCGCGCAGGGCCGCATCGACGTGTACCGCGACGGCACGCGCGTCGCGCAGCTCGGTGCCGGCACCTCGGTCGGCGAGATGGCCTACCTCGCGCCGAGCCCTGACCTGAAGACGCATGCGGCCGACGTGATCGTCTCCGAGCAGGCGACGACGCTGGGCTTCACGCCCGAGACGATGCAGTCGCTGAGCGCGGCCACGCGCCACCTGTTCGACGGCGCCTTCATCCGCGTGCTGGTGCGGCGGCTGCATGCGGCGCACGAGTCGCTCGCGCATCCGCGCCGCATCCTGTAACGCCAGTTTCTGTCCCAGCGCAAGCGCAGCGTGTGCGCCGCGCGACGGCCTCCCGCGTTGAGTGTTTGCTGCGCCGCAGTCGCGGTGCTTCAATGGCCATCGGCCTCGAGGGAGGCCGTTCAAACGAGGAAGGAGATCTCCATGCACCTGATCAAGCAAGCCACCATCGCTTTCGCGTCGCTCGCGTTGTGCACCGGGCTGGCGCAAGCCGCAAGCGCAACGGCAGCCGCCAGCGCACCGAAGGCCGCCACCGCCCAGCAGACCAAGATGGGCGAGTGCAACAAGGAAGCCGGCGACAAGAAGGGCGACGAGCGCAAGGCCTTCATGAAGACCTGCCTGTCCGCGAAGAAGGAAACGCAGCAGAGCAAGATGAAGACGTGCAACAAGGACGCCGGCGACAAGAAGGGCGCCGAGCGCAAGAAGTTCATGAGCGAGTGCCTGAAGGCCTGAGGGCCTGAGAGCCGCCGCTTCGAACCAAAGGCCGCCGCTGCGGCCTTTCGCTTTCCTGATCCCGGGCCGATGCGGCGGCCCGTGGCCGGTCATGCCGCTGCGGCGGCCCTTGGCATGTCATGCCGCGGCTGGCGGCCCCTTCCAGTAGGCCGGGTCGCCGAAGCTGTGCTTCAGGAAATCGATCCACAGGCGCACGCGCAGCGGCAGGTGCTTGCGCTGCGGCACGACGGCGTAGATGCCGTTCGGCGGCGCGGCGAAACCGGCCAGCACCTCGGTCAGCTGGCCGGCCGCGATCTGCTGCTCCACTTCCCAGGTGCTGCGCCAGGCCAGCCCCAGGCCCTGCAGGCACCAGGTGTGCAGCACCTGGCCATCGCTGCAGTCGAGGCGGCCGCCCGGCCGCAGGTGGTGCACCTCGCCGTCGATCGTGAACGCCCAGCCGCGCGTCTGGCTGGCGTCGGACGACAGCATCAGGCATTCGTGGCGTGACAGCTCCTGCGGATGTTTCGGCGTGCCGGCGCGCTTGAGGTACGACGGCGCCGCCACGCACAGCCGTCGGTTGTCGGCCAGCCGCACGCTGACGAGGCTGGAATCCGGCAGGTCGCCGACGCGCACCGCCGAATCGAAGCCTTCGTTGACGATGTCGACGACCCGGTCCGACAGGTTCAGCGACAGGCTGACGTCCGGGTGCAGCGCGAGGAACTTCGGCACCAGCGGGGCGACATGCCGGCGCCCGAAGCCGGCCGGCGCGGTGATGCGCAGGTGGCCGCTGGCCTTGACCCCGCCGGCGGACACGCTGGCCTCGGCATTGGCGATCTCGGCCAGGATGCGCTGGCAGTCCTCGAGGAAGGCGCTGCCCTCGTGCGTCAACGACAGCCGGCGCGTCGTGCGCACCAGCAGCTTCACGCCCAGGCGCTCCTCCAGCGCGTCGATGCGCCGGCCGATCACCGCCGGCGCAACCCCCTCGGCTTGCGCGGCCGCGGTCAGGCTGCCCTTGCCGGCCACGGCGACGAAGGACTCGATCTGCTTCAGGCGATCCATCGGGACTCTGAACGGCTCATGCGGTCGATGATTACACACCGATCAGTCATGAATCAATCGCCATTTCGGAAGTTAATGGAATTCGAAGTTCGAAATACAGTCCGTGGATGCTGCCCAAGTCGCACCCGCCCGAAGCCGTGCTGTTCGATGCCTACGGCACGCTGTTCGACGTCTACAGCGTCGGGCTGCTGGCCGAGCAGCTCTTCCCGGGCCACGGCGACGCGCTGGCCACGCTGTGGCGCGACAAGCAGATCGAGTACACGCGGCTGGTCTCGATGAGTGGCCGCTACAAGCCGTTCTGGGAGCTCACCCGCGCCGGGCTGCGCTTCGCGGCGCTGAAGCTGGGGCTGGCACTGGGTCGCGAGGCCGAGGACCGGCTGATGAACCAGTACCGGCACCTGTCGGCCTTCCCCGAGAACCGCGACGTGCTGGCCGCATTGAAGGCCCGCGGCGTGCGCGCCGGCATCTTGAGCAACGGCGACCCCGAGATGCTGGCGGTGGCCGTCAGGAGCGCCGGCTTCGCCGAGCTGCTGGACTGCGTGCTCAGTGCCGACGCAGTGCAGCGCTTCAAGACCGACCCCGCGGTCTACGCGCTGGGCCCGGCCGCCTTCGGCCTGCCGGCGAAGAAGATCCTGTTCGTCTCCAGCAACGGCTGGGACGCGATCGGCGCCACCTGGTTCGGCTTCACGACCCTGTGGGTCAACCGCGCCGGCGCGCCGCTCGAACAGCTCGACACCGAGCCTTCGCGCATCGGCAGCAGCCTGCGCGACGTGCTGTCGTTCTTTCCCGCTTCCTGAACCTTCCCTTCTCCCGAGGACACCACCATGACCGCGCGCACCCGCTGCCACTCACTCCAGGTCGCGACCGAGCTGTACCGCTTCATCGAAGACCGCGTGCTGCCGGCCGTCGGCATCGCATCGACCACCTTCTGGCAGGGTTTCGATGCCATCGTGCGCGACCTGGCGCCGAAGAACGCGGCGCTGCTGGCCGAGCGCGACCGGCTGCAGGCGGCGCTCGACGAGTGGCACCGCGCGCACCCGGGCCCGATCGCCGACGCGGCGGCCTACCGCGGCTTCCTGGAGCAGATCGGCTACCTGCAGGCGCCGCCGGCCGGCGCGCGCGCGACCACCACCAACGTCGACGCCGAGCTCGCGCTGCAGGCGGGCCCGCAGCTGGTCGTGCCCATTCTGAATGCACGTTATGCACTGAACGCCGCGAACGCCCGCTGGGGCTCGCTGTACGACGCGCTGTACGGCACCGACGCGATCCCCGAGAGCGGGGGCGCCGAACGCGGCAGCACCTACAACCCGGTGCGCGGCGCACGGGTGATCGAGTTCGCGCGCAAGCTGCTCGACCAGGCCGCACCGCTGCACTGGGACGGCAAGGCGGCCTCGCACACCATCGCCACCGGCTACCGCATCGAGAACGGCCAGCTCGTCGTCTCGCTGCCGTGGGCGCGCCGTGCCACGCTGCTGGATGCCGCGCAACTCGTGGGTTATCAGGGTGACCCGGCAGCGCCGTCGTCGGTGCTGCTGAAGCACCACGGCCTGCACCTGGACATCCGCATCGACCGCGCGACGCCGATCGGCGCCAGCGACGCCGCCGGCGTCTCCGACATCGTGGTCGAGTCGGCGCTGTCGACCATCCTCGACCTGGAAGACTCCATCGCCGCCGTCGATGCCGAGGACAAGCTGCTGGCCTATACGAACTGGCTCGGCATCCTGCAGGGCACGCTGACCGAGAGCGTCAGCAAGGGCGGCAAGACCTTCACCCGCGGGCTGAACCCGGACCGCCGCTACACCGCGCCGAACGGCCAGGGCGAGGTGCGGCTGCACGGCCGCTCGCTGATGTTCGTGCGCAATGTCGGCCACCTGATGAGCAACCCGGCGATCCTGTGGGGCGCCGAGCAGCGCGAGATCCCCGAAGGCATCATGGACGCGGTGATCACGACGACGATCGCCCTGGTCGACCTGCAGCGCAAGGGCGCGCTTCCGAACGGAGACGGCATCGTCAACTCGCGCCAGGGCTCGGTCTACATCGTCAAGCCCAAGATGCACGGCCCGGCGGAAGTGGCCTTCGCCAGCGAGCTGTTCGGCCGCGTCGAGCAGCTGCTCGGCCTGCCCGAGGCCACCGTCAAGCTCGGCATCATGGACGAGGAACGCCGCACCAGCGTCAACCTGAAGGCCTGCATCTCCGCGGCGGCCAATCGCGTCGCGTTCATCAACACCGGCTTCCTCGACCGCACCGGCGACGAGATGCACACCGCGATGCTCGCCGGCCCGATGCTGCGCAAGGGCGACATGAAGTCCAGCGCCTGGATCCAGGCCTACGAGCGCAACAACGTGCTGGTGGGGCTGGGCATGGGCCTGCGCGGCCGCGCGCAGATCGGCAAGGGCATGTGGGCGATGCCCGACCTGATGGCCGCGATGCTCGAGCAGAAGATCGGCCACCCGAAGGCCGGCGCCAACACCGCCTGGGTGCCGAGCCCCACGGCCGCCACCTTGCATGCCCTGCACTACCACCAGGTCGACGTCGCCGCGGTCCAGCAGGAGCTCGAGAAGATCGATGCCGATGCCGAGCGCCCGGCCCTGCTCGCCGGGCTGCTGACGATCCCGGTCGTCGCCGAGGCGACCTGGTCCGACGCCGAGCGCCAGCAGGAGCTGGACAACAACGTGCAAGGCATCCTCGGTTATGTCGTGCGCTGGGTCGACCAGGGCGTCGGCTGCTCGAAGGTGCCGGACATCCACAACGTCGGGCTGATGGAAGACCGCGCGACCTTGCGCATCTCGAGCCAGCACATCGCCAACTGGCTGCAGCACGGCGTCGTGACCGAAGCCCAGGTGCGCGCGACCTTCGAGCGCATGGCCGCGGTGGTCGACCAGCAGAACGCCGGCGATGCGCTGTACCGGCCGATGACCGGCCACTTCGACTCCAGCTTCGCCTACCGCGCGGCACTGGACCTGGTGTTCAAGGGCAAGGAGCAGCCCTCGGGCTACACCGAGCCGCTGCTGCACGCCTGGCGGCAGAAGGTCAAGGCGCAGGCCTGACCCCCGAGGTTCCCCAGGCACGACGGTCGCGCGATCCACCACAATCGCGCGACCGATCCCCCTGGAGACCCCATGATCCGACGCGACTGGCTGCTGCACACGGCAGCCGCTGTGCTGCTGGCCACGAGCGGCAGTGCGGTCCTGGCGCAGGCCGCTGCGACCGCCACGGCACCGGCCGCCGCTACGGCGGTCAAACAGTACCCGCTGCGCGACTTCTTCAAGAATCCGCAGCAGGCCTACTTCCGGCTGTCGCCGGACGGCAGGCACCTGGGCTTCATGCAGCCGCACGAAGCGCGCATGAACATCTTCGTGCAGCCGATCGAGAAGGTCGGCACCAGCGAAGGCATCCGCCGGGTCACCGCCGAGACCGCGCGCGACATCCCGAACTTCTTCTTCAAGGGCCCGCGCCACGTGCTCTACACGAAGGACTTCGGCGGCGACGAGAACGACCACGTGGTGATCGCCGACATCGGCAGCGGTGCGGTGCGCGACCTGACGCCGCACGACGGCGTGCGCGCGATGATCCAGGACGCGCTGCCCGACGACGACGAGCACATCCTCGTCGCCCACAACAAGCGCGACAAGCGCATCTTCGACGTCTACCGCGTCAACATCCGCACCGGCGAGGAGAAGCTCGCGGCGCAGAACCCCGGCAACTTCACCGGCTGGGTGACCGACCATGCGGGCGCCATCCGCGGCGCCATCGCCAGCGATGGCGTGAACAGCTCGTTGTTCTACCGCGCGAATGAAGCGGAGCCCTTCAAGCCCATCGTCACCACCAACTTCCGCGAGCAGGTGGCGCCGGTGGGCTGGTCGGCCGACAACAAGACGATGGTCGTCTCGTCCAACCGTGGCCGCGACACGGCCGCGCTGTTCGAGTTCGACCCGGCTACCGCCAAGGAAGGCCGGCTGATCTTCGAACACCCGGTCGCCGACATCGAAGCCTACGGCTGGTCGCGCGCACGCAAGGTGCCGACGCACACCGTCGTCGATGTCGACAAGGCGCAGCCGGTGTTCTTCGACAAGACCTACGAACGCGCCTACCAGGCCTTGAAGCAGAAGCTGCCGGGCTACGAGGTCACGACGCAGTCGATGACCAAGGACGAGCAGTTGTGGATCGTCGCCGCCGCCAACGACCGCACGCCCGGCACGCGCTACCTGTACGACGTCCGGGCCGACAAGCTGACGAAGCTGGCCGACATCAACCCCTGGATCGCCGAGGCCGACATGGCCGAGGTCAGACCGGTGCAGTACACCGCGCGCGACGGGCTCCTGATCCGCGGTTATCTCACCCTGCCCAAGGGTCTGCCGCCGAAGAACCTGCCGGTGATCGTCAACCCCCACGGCGGCCCGTGGGCGCGCGACCGATGGGGCTACAGCCCCGAGGTGCAGTTCCTGGCCAACCGGGGCTACGCGGTGTTCCAGATGAACTTCCGCGGCTCGACCGGCTTCGGCCGGAAGTTCTGGGAGGCCTCGTTCAAGCAATGGGGCCTGGCGATGCAGGACGACATCACCGACGGCGTGCAGTGGCTGATCAAGGAAGGCATCGCCGACCCGAAGCGCATCGCCATCTACGGCGCCAGCTACGGCGGCTACGCGACGCTGTCGGGCATCACGCGCACGCCGGACCTGTACGCGGCCGCGGTGAGCTATGTCGGCGTCTCCAACATGTTCACGTTCCTGCGCTCGATACCGCCGTACTGGAAGCCCTTCCAGGAGATGATGAAGGAGATGATCGGCGACGAGGAGAAGGACCGCGCGCAGTTCACCGCCACCTCGCCGGCGCTGAATGCCGAGAAGATCAAGACGCCGCTGTTCGTCGCGCAGGGCGCGAAGGACCCGCGCGTCGTCAAGGCCGAGAGCGACCAGATGGTCGAGGCGCTGCGCAAGCGCGGCGTCGAGGTAGCCTACCTGGTCAAGGACAACGAAGGCCACGGCTTCCGCAACCAGGAGAACCAGTTCGAGTTCTACGAGGCGATGGAGAAGTTCCTGGCCGCGCATCTGAAGCGCTAGGAACCGACAGGAGCGCACGATGCAACCGGTGATCCGCAGCCTGCTCGAGACCGATCTCTACAAGTTCACGATGTGGCAGGCGATGCTGCATCGGCATCCGGCCGTGCAGGCGGAGTACGTGTTCGTGTGCCGCAACGCGCGCGACTACCCGCTGACGCACCTGATCGCCGAGATCGAGGAGCAGCTCGACCACCTGTGCACGCTGCGCTTCCAGCCCGACGAGCTGGACTACCTGGCGGGCCTGCGCTTCATCAAGAGCGACTTCGTCGACTTCCTGCGCATCTTCCAGTTCCAGCGCGACTTCATCACCGTGCGCGACAACGCCGGCACGCTGGAGATCGTCGCGCGCGGGCCGCAGGTGCACGTGATGGCCTTCGAGATCCACGTGCTGGCCATCGTCAACGAGCTGTACTTCCGGCACCTCGAGACACCGCAGGTCATCGCCGAGGGCCGGCGGCGGCTGGTCGAGAAGATCGGCCTGCTGCGCGACATCGCGCGCGAGCCGAAGCGCCGCCACCCGTTCGAGTTCTTCGACTTCGGCGTGCGGCGGCGCTTCTCCGGCGCCTGGCATCGCGAGGTGGTGCAGACGCTGGCGCGCGAAGTGCCGCAGTACTTCAAGGGCACCTCGAACGTGCTGCTGGCGCGCGACCTGAACCTGGTGCCCATCGGCACGATGGCGCACGAGTACCTGCAGATGCACCAGGCCACCGGCGTGCGGCTGCGCGACTTCCAGAAGGCGGCGCTCGAATCCTGGGTGCAGGAGTACCGCGGCGACCTCGGCATCGCGCTGACCGACGTCGTCGGCATGGACGCCTTCCTCGCCGACTTCGACCTCTACTTCGCCAAGCTCTTCGACGGGCTGCGCCACGACTCCGGCGAACCGGTCGCCTGGGGCGAGAAGGCGCTGGCGCACTACGCGAAGCTGCGCATCGACCCGCACACCAAGCGCCTGGTGTTCAGCGACAGCCTGACCCTGCCGAAGGCCTTCCGCCTGTACCGCCACTTCGCCGACCGCACGCAGTGCGGCTTCGGCATCGGCACCTACCTGACCAACGACGTGGGCCTGCACACGCTGCACATCGTGATGAAGCTGACGCAGTGCAACGGCCAGCCGGTGGCCAAGCTGTCGGACAGCCCCGGCAAAATCCTCTGCGAGGACCAGACCTTCCTGGCCTACCTGCGGCAGGTGTTCAACGTGCCGGTGGACCACCCGGGCAGCTGAACGTCCCGCGCGGCGCGCCGCGCCGCGCCGCTCACACCGCGTGGGCCCGCATGCGCCGGTGCGTGGCGCGCGCATACGGCACCCAGTCGTGCCGCGCCCAGCGGCGCCACATCAGCAGGCCGCGTATCCACTCGTCGGCCGCGTAGGCGATCCACACGCCCGGCAGGCCCCAGCCCAGCTGGGCGCCCAGCAGCCAGCTGCCGCCGGCCAGCACCAACGCCATCGACGCGGCCCCCGCCATCACCGGGTAACGTGCATCGCCGGTGGCCCGCAGGGCGTTGATCACCACCAGGTTGAAGGTGCGGCCCGGCTCGATCAGCACCGTCAGCCACAGCAGCGTCGCGCCGAGCGCGAGGATCGACTCGTCCTGCGTGAACAGGCCGAGCAGCCAGCGTCCGGCCAGCGCCGCCACCAGCGCGAGCCCGAAGCTGACGACGATGCCGCGGCCCAGCGCGCGCCGCACCAGCTTGTGCGCATCGTGCAGCTGGCCGGCGCCGATCTGATGCCCGACGACGATCTCCACCGCCAGCCCGGTGGCCAGGCCGAACAGCAGGATCACGTGCATCGCCTGCATCACATAGGCATGCGTGGCCAGCGCCTGCGCGCCGAACTGGCCGACCACCGCGATGCTGACCATGAAGGCCAGCCGCCAGCCCATGTTCTCGGCCGCGGCCGGCAGGCCGATGTGCAGCACCGCGCCGAGCTCCTCGCGCGGCAGCCGCACCCAGTCGGCCGCGCGGGGTTTCAGCTGCAGGCGCGCGCGCCACAGCAGCAGGTGCAGCGTGAAGCCGACGATGCGGCTGACCGCCAGCGCCATCGCGAAGCCGACGAGGCCGAAGGCGCTCATCGCCGGCACCACCAGCGCCAGGTGCACGGCGTGCATCGTGACGATGACGGCCAGCGTCTCGCGCGTGCGCAGGTGCGCGCGCAGTACGCTGGACATCGACGCGTTGTAGGCGTCGAGCAGCAGCGCCGGCGCCAGTGCGACGAGGAAGGGCCATGCCAGCGGCATCACGTCGGCCGGCGCGTTCATCAGCCGCAGCAGCGGGCCTGAGCCGGCCGCGGCGATCAGCGCGCCGGCGCCGCCGATCCAGCCGCTGGCGCCCAGCGTGGCCAGTGCCACCGCGTCGGCGCGGTCGCGCCGGCCGCCGCCCAGGTTCTGCGACACCACCACGCTGATGCCGGCGCCGACGACGCGGAACAGCAGGAACAACATCGCCGACACATGGTTGGCCAGCGAGAAGCCCGCGCCCGCCGCGTCCGACAGCCGTGCCGCCAGCACCGTGCCGACCACGCCGACGCCGATGCCCAGCAGCAGCTCGACGAGCAGCGGCCAGGCCAGGCTGGTCAGGCGGGGATTGGCGGCGGCGGTCGGCATGGTGGATGAAAGCGCTTTCTTATCTCCGAGCGCGCGATGCTAATCCAGTCCACCGGCGCCGCGCATCCGCCCCCCCGGTGGAGTCGACGGGCGGGACCGCTTGCGCGGACCGGCCGCATTCGCGGCAAGATCGGCGCATTCCCGATCCCGATCCTCCGGAGCCCCAACCGACCATGAAATACCTGCACACGATGGTGCGCGTCACCGACCTCGAGGCCTCGCTGCGCTTCTACCGCGATGCACTCGGCCTGGACGTGCTGTCGCACAAGGAAGTGCCGACCGGCCGCTACACGCTGGTGTTCCTCGCCGCACCCGGCGACCACCAGGCGCAGATCGAGCTGACCTTCAACTGGGACCCGGAGGTCTACGGCGGTGGCCGCAACTTCGGCCACGTCGCCTATGCGGTGGACGACATCTACGCCACCTGCCAGCGCCTGGTCGACCACGGCGTGACCATCAGCCGCCCGCCGCGCGACGGCCGCATGGCCTTCGTGCGCTCGCCGGACAACATCTCGATCGAGCTGCTGCAGGCGGGCACGCCGCTGGCGCCGGCCGAGCCGTGGGCGTCGATGCCGAACGTCGGCGCCTGGTAGCCCCCGCATCCACCCGCGAAGGCGATTGCCCATGGCCCTGCAGCAACTGGACGAGGAACAGATCCGCGACTGGAGCCGCGAGCAGAAGGACCGCTGGTGGTTCGAGAACGTCTTCCGCGGCGACATGCCGCAGCTGACCTTGCGCTCGGGCCTCACCGGCTTCCTGCTCGGCGGCGTGCTGGCAGCCACCGCGCTGTACATCGGCGCCAAGACCGGCATCGGCATCGGCGTCGGGCTGACCTCGGTGATCCTGGCCTTCGCGATCTACCGGCTGATGCACGGCATGGGGCTGGCGCAGGACTTCACGATCCTCGAGAACAACTGCACCCAGTCGATCGCCACCTCGGCCGGCTACGTGATCACGCCGCTGTACTCGAGCCTCGGCGCCTACATGCTGGTCACCGGCACCATCATCCCGTGGTGGCAGATGATGGTCTGGATGGTCGTGATCTCGATCATCGGCGTGCTGATCGCCTTCCCGATGAAGCGCCGCTTCATCAACGAGGACCAGCTACCCTTCCCCGAGGGCCGCGCCAGCGGCGTGGTGCTCGACTCGCTGTACTCCGGCCAGGCCGGCGCCGGCATGTTCAAGGCGCGGCTGCTGGCGATCACCGCCGCCGGCACCGCGGTGTACCAGGCGATGGTCAGCGACGGCTGGATGAACCTGATCCAGTTCAAGCTGCTGCGGCTGCACCAGTGGGCCGGGCTGAAAGAACCGTGGACCTTCCACGAGCGCCTGGACACCTACTACTACGAAGCCGCGGCGAAGCTCGCGTGGGCGACGCCGAAGATCCTCGGCACCGACCTGCGCGCGCTGGGCCTGCGGCTGACGCTGGACGCCGCGATGCTGGGCGTCGGCGGGCTGATGGGCATCGCGGTGGCGACCAGCGTGCTGCTGGGCGCCTTCATCAACTTCGTCATCCTCGCGCCGCTGATGATCCAGGCCGGCGACATCGTGCAGCGCATCTCGCCGTCGGGTGCGGTGGTGCCGATCTCGCGCGCCGAGATCGTCAACCAGTGGTCGATGTGGTGGGGCGTGACGATGATGGTGGTCGGCTCGCTGATCAGCCTGGGCGCGCGGCCGGAGCTTTTCAGCGCGGCGTTCAAGTCGGTCGGCAAGCGCAGCGGCCCGGCGCTGGCCAAGGGGGACGACCTGCTGCAGCACATCGAGCTGCCGCTGTGGGTCTCGTGGGTCGGTGTGCCGGTGTTCAGCGTGCTCGGCGCGTGGATCACGCATGCCTTCTTCGGCGTGCCCTGGGGCCTGGCGCTGGTGTCGCTGCCGCTGATCTTCGTGCTGACGGTGATCTGCACCAACTCGATGGCGCTGACCTCGTGGACGCCGACCGGCTCGCTGTCGAAGATCACCCAGTTCACCATCGGCGCGTTCGACCGCAGCAACCCGGCCAGCAACCTGCTGCCGGCGGGCATGACCAGCGAGATCGCGGCGAACGCCGCCAACCTGCTGTCGGACATCAAGCCCGGCTACATGCTGGGCGGCAAGCCGCGCCACCAGGCGATCGGCCATGTGATCGGCCTCTTCGCCGGCGTGATCGCCTGCGTGCCGCTGTACTTCCTGCTGTTCCTGCCGCCCGATGCGAGCGGCCAGCGCTCGACCGCGACGCTGATCTCCGATGCCTTCGCGTTCCCGTCGATCCTGCAGTGGAAGGGCGTGGCCGAGCTGATCGCCAAGGGTGTGCAAGGGCTGCCGGCGTCGGCGGTCACCGCGATGGTGGTGGCGGCCCTCGCCGCGGCAGCGATCGAGATCACCCGCATCGTCACCAAGGGCCGCTTCCCGCTGACCTCGGTGTCGATCGGCCTGGGCGTCGTGCTGCCGCCGGAGGCGACCTTCGCGATGTGGGTCGGCGCGCTGATCTTCTGGGGGATGGGCCTGCGCCACAAGGCGCCCGGCACGCGCGGTCACGCGGTGTGGGTCGAGGGCATGGAGCCGATCTGCGCCGGCTTGATCTCGGGCGCGGCGCTGATGGGCATCGCCAACGCGATCATCAACGTGATGATCGGCTGACGACCCTCAGACGGCGGTCAGCCCGCCGTCCACCGCCAGCGTCTGGCCGGTGACGAAGCTCGCCGCGTCCGACGCCAGCCACAGCACCGCCTGCGCGATCTCCTGCGGCTCGCCGATGCGGCCCATCGGCTGCGCGCGGTCGATAGCCTTCGCGCGCTGCGGCGCGCGTTCGAGCGCCCGCTCGAACATCGCGGTGCGGGTGATGCCGGGGCACACGGCGTTGATGCGGATGTTCTTGCGCGCGTATTCGGCCGCTGCGCTCTTCGTCAGGCCGACCACCGCGTGCTTGGTGCCCGCGTAGACGCTCTGCAGCGGCGCGCCGACCAGGCCGGCCACCGACGCGATGTTGACGATGCAGCCGCCGCCCTGCGCCAGCATCGGCGCCAGCGCGTGCTTCATGCACAACCACGTGCCCTTGACGTTCACCCGCATCAGGCGGTCGAACAGCGCCTCGTCGCCATCCGCCAGGCGGGTGTGCTCCTCCTCGATGCCGGCGTTGTTGACCAGCAGGTCGAGCCGGCCGTGCGTGGCGACGACCTGTTCGATCGCCCCGCGCACATCGTCGGCCGCGCCGACATCGGCCTGCAACGTGGTGATCGACAGCGACTGCTCGCGCAGCGCCTGCGCCGTGGCCGCGAGCGCGTCGGCCGACAGGTCCAGCGCGACCACGTGCGCACCGGCCGCGGCCAGCGCGCGGACGATCTCGCGGCCGATGCCGCCGCCGGCGCCGGTGACCAGGGCGACGCGGCCCGCCAAGGAGGAAGAAGTATTCATCGGCCGATCCTGCGGCAGTTGCCCGCACGGCGGCAGTCACCGCCGCGACGGCGGATTGGAGGATTCAGTCCACCGGCCGCGCCGCGAAGGTGGCATCGAAGACCGCCTCCAGCCCCGGATGCACGCCGCGCAGCCGGTCGACCACCTGCTTCGCCCAGTCGAAGTAGGCCTGGCGCCGTTCCAGCGGCCAGTCGGCCGGCGGCGAGGCGGCCACATCACGCAGGTTGCAGATCTTGTCGGCCAGCTTCACCAGCTGCGCGCGATCGCTCATCGTCGCCGCGTGCTCCACCTGCAGGCGCTTGCGCTCGGGCTTGGGCAGCGTCTTGTCGTCGGTGACCTCCATGACGACCGCGGCCACCTCCGCGCCAAACGCCGAAGCGAGCTCCTGCGCCGTCGTCTCGGTGTCCTCGACCGTGTCGTGCAGCAGCGCGGCGGCAAGCGTCACCGGGTCGTCGACGCCGCCCTCGTGCGCCAGCACCGCCGCCAGCGCCAGCGGGTGGTTGATGTACGGCGACGCGCCGGCATCCTTGCGCCGCTGGTTGCGGTGCTTGTGCGCGGCGAAGGCAGCGGCGCGCAGCACGGTGGCGAGGTCGGAGGCGGGGCGTCGTTCCATCATGGGGACCCGATTGAGCCGATCGGATGGTAGTGGATGGTCGGCTCGCCACCCCGCAAACCGGGGTTCTGCGGGCCTCTAAGATGCCGCCCGGGAGGAAACACATGAAAAAGACGATGTTCGCGCGCCTGGCGGCCCTGTGCGCGTTCGGCGCGGGGTCCGGCCTGCTGCACGCCCAGGTCAGCACCTACGACGCGACCAGCGGCGTGCTGACGATTCCATCGGTCAGCGTCGGCGGCACCAGCTACACGAACGTGACGCTGCAGGGCGATGCACAGATGGTCTTCGCGCTGCAGGGTGCGACGACGCAGACGCCGGCGGCGCCGGGGGTCGCGAGCTACAACGCCGCAACGAAGCTGCTGACGCTGCCGGCCGTGAAGGTCGGCGAGCTGACCTACGTGAACGTCACGCTGCGCGACACCGGCCAGTACCGGTTCACGCTTCAGGAGGCGACGCCGCTGGCGGCCGATACGCTCGCCGGTGTCAAGGCGCTGCTGGCGGCCATCGATGCGCAGTTCGCCACGCAGGTCCCGGGCGCGGCGCGCATGCAGCACGCCGACGCCTGCTATCTGCACGACGGCCGCAGCCGCGACTGGTTGATGGCCGAGAACGACGGCAACCCCGCGGCCCTGCAGGCGCGCGACGCCTACCGCATCGGCCAGCAGACCTTGAACGTCCAGGTGCTGGCCGTGCGCCAGCTGAGCAATGCCGACGGCAGCACGCGCGTCGAGGTCGACGTGCAATACGACCAGCGCTTCGTCGACGGATCGATGGACGTCCACGTGCGGCAGACGCTGGTCACCGGCAGCACGCACGGCACGCCGCGCTGCGCGACGCCGCAGAGCGGCTCGTCGTGGCGCCTGCTCGGCGACCAGCGACTGGTCTCGGTCGCGGTACGCGCGCGCAACCTGCGCACCGACATGTTCGACGCCACGCGCACGCCGCCGCTGACAACGACCACCTTCCGCCGCGAAGTCCGCTGGCTCATCAGCGATCCGATGGGCCATGCCCGATACGCGATCGTCACCGGCCCGCTGCTGATCGGCGGCAAGGTCTATCAGCGCTCGTTCAAGTTCCTGTCGCCCCGCGTGATGCGCAGCGCGCCGGAAATGAGCGGCAAGGTCGGCAACCACCTGAACTGGCGCGACGAGGACACCTTCCGCATCTGCGACGTGCAGGGCAATGCGTCGGGCACGCCGCCGTCGGCCGTCGCGGCCGACTGCGCCGGCTTCGGTGCGTCCAGCGACAACTGGGGCTTCAGCAGTTCGTCACCGAGCGCCAACGCGGACCTGACCTTCGCAAACCTCGGCATGGTGCCCGGCGCGACCTATGTGTTCGCGATCCATGACGACGACGGCTGGAAGACGGTGAACGGCCAGGCGGCCCGCACGCCGATCGCCACCTACACCGCCGTGCTCGACAAGCTGCCGTACAGCTTCGTCCAGATGGCCACCGCCGGGCCGCAGGGCGAGCGGCACCCACGCCTGAGCTTCGGCGGCCTGAGCCTGGCGCAGGTGCATGCCAACGCGATGAGCGTGACGCCGGCGCCGATGAACATGAGCTGGAACGCCCCCGCGGCCCCGGACGGCCGCGTATACCGCGTGCTGCAGGCGCACGAGTTCTTTTCGGGCCCGAAGCTCGGCAATGCCGCGGGCGTGCTCTACCCGGGCTATCGTCACCTGAAGTTGTCGTATCCCGCCAGCACGGCGACGTCGTTCAGCGGGATGCCCGTCACGCCGCTGCTGGCGGACATGGGCGGCAAGACCACCGTGGAGTTCGCGCTGCACTACGTCGATCGCAACGACAACGAAATCGCCGCCAGCGTCACGCTGCGCTGAACGTCAGCCCGTCACCTCGAACGCCTCGCCGGTCGCGAAGAACGCGCCGCCGGCGATGTAGTGCAGGCTCGGCGGCGCATCGGCGCGCCAGTGGCCGTTGCTGAACGCGCGCGGGTCGGCCCAGGCGGCGACCACCTCGCCGATGAAGAGGTCGTAGGCCTGCTCGTTGTGCGGCTCGGGAATCACGCGGCATTCCAGCCAGCCGAGGCAGCCGGCGAGCAGCGGTGCGGCGACCTTGGTCGCCGGCCAGGTGTCGAGCCGCAGCGCGTCGAACTTGTCGCCATCGCGGCCGGACTTCCGGCCCATCGCCAGCACCTGCGCGGCCTGCGCGCGGGCCGGCACGTTCAGCACGAACTCGCCGGACGCTTCGATCAGCCCGCGGCTGAAGGTGGTCTTGTCGATCACCACGCAGACCTTGGCCGGCGTGAAGTCCAGCGCCATGTTCCAGGACGCGGCCATCACGTTGCGGCGCCCGCCGTGCGCGCTGCTGACCAGCACCGTCGGGCCGTGGTTGATCAGCCGGTAGGCCTTCGGCAGCTCGACCGGTTCCATCACGACGGCATCGCTCACGCGGCGCTCCGCGGCTGCCGGCCGGTGACCGGGTAGATCGGATCGGTGTAGCCGTGCGTCGAGGCGTGGCCCGCCGGCACCAGGCCGCTGACGAAGGCTTCATCGTCGGCGCTGAGCGTCACCGCACGCGCGGCCAGGTAATCCTGCCACTGCGCCAGCGTGCGCGGGCCGCCGATCACGCCGTTGATCAGCCGGTTGTGCAGCACCCAGGCGATCGCCAAGGCGCTCGGTGCAATACCGCGCTCGGCCGCATGGGCCGCGAAGCGCTGCGACAGTGCCAGCGACTCGGCGCGGAACTCGGTCTGCAGCAGGCGCTTGTCGGATCGCGCGGCGCGCGTGCCGGCCTCGGGCGCCGCATCGGGCTTGTACTTGCCGGTCAGCACGCCGCGCGCCAGCGGGCTGTAGGCGACGACGCCCAGCCCGTAGTGCGCGCAGGCCGGCAGCAGTTCGGTCTCGATGCCGCGGCTCATCGCGTTGTAGGGCGGCTGGCAGACGATCGGCGGCGGCACGCCCATCGAGCGCGCCAGCTCGGCGATGCGGGCGATGCGCCAGGCGCGGAAGTTCGACACGCCCCAGTGCAGGATCTTGCCGTCGGCGATGAGCTTCGCGAGGCCGGCGAGCGTCTCCTCCATCGGCGTCGACTCGTCGTCGCGGTGCAGGTAGTAGACGTCGATCCAGTCGGTGGAGAGGCGCTTCAGGCTGGCGTCGCAGGCCATCATCAGCCAGCGCCGCGAGGTGCCGCGGTCGTTCGGCTCGGCGCTCATCGCATTGGCGAGCTTGCTGGCCAGTACCCAGCGCGAGCGGTCGCCGGTGATCAGCTGTCCGACGATGCGTTCGGACTCGCCGTTGGCATAGATGTCCGCGGTGTCGATGGCGTTCAGGCCCGCGTCGCGCGTCGCGGCGACGATGTTCGCGGCTTCGGCGGCGTCGGTCTGGTCGCCGAACATCATCGTGCCCAGCCACAGCGGCGAGGTCTTCAGGCCGCTGGCGCCGAGGTTCCGGTAGGGAGGCAGGGTGGAGTCCATCGCCACATCGTAGCGACGGCGCCCGGACCTTCCGTCAAACCCCCGCTTTCGCCAGGACCACCACCGACACCCCGCGCGCGCGCTGCAGCGCATCGGCGTTCTGGTACGAATGCGGCAGGTTGCCCGGGAAGGCCAGCACCTCGCCGGGCGCCAGCTCGAAGCGGTCGCCGGCCACCATCAGGATCACGCGGCCGTCGAGGCAGGTGAAGAACTCGCGCGTGCCCGGCAGGTGCGGCGTGCCGCCCATCACCGCGCCGGGCTCGAAGTCCATCAGCTCCATCATCTCGTCGGGCACCGGCTCGGGCACCAGGTCGCGCACCTGCACGCCGCGGCCCTTGTGGCGCGGCGCCACCGCGTCGGCCGGCCAGTGGCGCACCAGTGCGCGCGGCGCGGCCAGCAGTTCGTCGATCGGCACCGCCAGCGCGCCGGCCACCTTCACCAGCACCGCGAGCGACGGGTTGCCGTCGCCGGACTCGAGGTTGGCGATGGTCGAGCGCGGCACCGAGGCGGCGCGCGCGAGCTCCTGCTGCGTCAGCGCGCGGGCATGGCGCAGCGCGCCGAGGTTGCGCGCGAGGTGCGAGGCGGTGCGGTCGTCCGAGGCCATCCACGGATTGTTGTCCAGCGCATCGATCTTCCGCCAATGCGTCGGACATCCGGCTCGCGATGCAGGCTGCCGCGGCCTACCGTTGCGTCACACCAGGAGCCACAGCCATGAATACCACCACCTCCCCCCTCGCCGGCCTGCGCATCGTGCTGACCGGCGGCACCTCCGGCCTCGGCCTGGCACTGCTGAAAGCGCTGCGCCAGCGCGGCGCGCACGTGGCCTTCGTCGCCCGCAACGCCGAGCGCGTGCGCGCCGTCGCCGCCGCGCACCCGGGCACGCACGGCGTCGCGGGCGACGTCGCCGACAAGCAGCAGATCCATGCGCTCGCGCTGCAGCTGGCCGGTGTGCTGGGCGGCGTCGACGTGCTGATCCACAACGCGTCCAGCCTCGGTCCCGTGCCGCTGAAGCCGCTGGCCGACACCGAGTGCGAGCAGTTCGACGACGCGCTGGCGACCAATGTGCTCGGCCCCTTCCGGCTGACGCGCGCGCTGCTCGGCAGCCTGGCGGCATCGGCGCGCGACGGCCGCGCGGCGCGGGTGCTGTTCATCGGCAGCGACGCCGGCCTCAACGCCTATGCGAACTGGGGCGCGTACGGCGCCAGCAAGGCCGCGGCCCGCCACATGGCGGCGATCTGGGATCAGGAGCTCGAAGCGCTCGGCATCCGCGTGCTGGAGCTCGACCCCGGCGACATGGACACACCACTGCACGCCGCCGCGGTGCCGGACGCCGACCCGGCGAGCTTGCAGCGACCGGCCGATGCCGCCGACAAGGTGATCGCGCGCCTCGAAGCCTCGATCGCCGGCACCGCCGCGGCGCCACCGGCCGCGCCCACGCTCGACGACGTCGACCACCTGCACGTCTACGTGCGGGATCGCGCCGCGGCCGAAGCCTGGTACCGCGACGTGCTGGGGCTCGCCCGCATCGACGCGCTCGCGCACTGGGCCCGCGACGGTGGCCCGCTGACGATCGCCAATGCCGGCGGCTCGATCCACCTCGCGCTGTTCGAGCAGCCGCCGCAAGCGGGCAACCGTTCGACGCTCGCGCTGTCGACCAGCGCCGGCGGCTTCGTCGCGTGGCGCCGCCGCCTCGCCGCAGCGCTCGGCGAGGCGCCGCGCGCGGTCGACCACGGCCAATCGTGGTCGCTGTACTTCCGCGATCCGGACGGCAACCCGTACGAGATCACGACCTACGAGCACGCGGCGGCGGCCGCCGCGTTGAACGCGGCGGAGGGCGCCCGATGACACCCGCCACGCAAGCAGTCCAGCGCCCGGCCGATGCGCGCCTGCTGCGCATCGACGCGCGTGGCCGCCTCGACCACCACGCGCGCCACACCCTGCCCGCGCTGCTCGCACCGGGCGACCTGCTGGTCGCCAACGACGCGGCCACGCTGCCGGCCAGCCTGCACGGCGTGCATGGCCGCACCGGCCGGCCGATCGAAGTACGGCTCGCCGGCCGGCCGACGCTGGCCGTCGACGCGGTGAAGGAATTCGCCGCGGTGGTCTTCGGCGAGGGCGACCACCGCACCCGCACCGAAGATCGCCCGCCGCCACCACCGCTGCAGCCGGACGACCTGCTGCTGTTCGGCTGCGGCACCGATGTCCTGCGCGCACGGGTCAAGACGCTGCTTGGCCATGCCCGCCTCGTGCAGATCCGCTTCGACGGCACGCCGGAGGCGATCTGGCGCGGCCTGGCGCGCCACGGCAAGCCGGTGCAGTACGCGCACCTGGCTGAGCCGATCGCGCTGTGGGACAGCTGGACCCGCATCGCCGCGCAGCCGGTGGCCTTCGAGCCGCCGTCGGCCGGCTTCCTGCTCGACTGGGCGATGCTCGACGCGCTGCGGGCTCGAGGCATCGGCTTCGCGACCCTGACGCATGCCGCCGGCCTGTCGTCGACCGGCGACGCCGCGCTCGACGCCCGCCTGCCGCTGCCCGAGCCCTACCACCTGCCGGCCGCGACGGTGGCGGCGATCGAACGCACGCGCCGCGACGGTGGCCGCGTGGTCGCGCTCGGCACGACGGTGACACGGGCGCTGGAACACGCGGCATCGACCGGACCGCTGCGCGCCGGCGAAGGGCTGGCCGACAACCGGCTCGGCCCCGGCAGCGTGCTGCGCGTGGTCGACGCGCTGGTCAGCGGCACGCACGAGCCGGGCACCAGCCACCACCGGCTGCTCAGCGCCTTCGCCGGCGCGGCGACGCTGGACCGGCTGGACACCGCGCTCGCGCTCGGCGGCTACCGCGGCCACGAGTACGGCGACTCGGTGCTGCTGTGGCGCGCCGCGGGTGCCGGTGCCGAAGGTCACCCCACCGGCGACGGGGCCGGCGCAGCGTGCAGAACGCACAGCACGCCTGGCGTCATCCGACTACAAACGAAACCAGGGGCGGATGCCGACGCAGCCGTTCTGAAACCCCGCCAGCCCACAGTCCCCACCATCGCCTGATCCCGGAGTGCCGCCATGAACCCGCATGCGCTGACCAACCTGCCGCCCGGCATGCTGGGCCAGCTCCGCCACACGATGAATGCCGAGTCCACGCAGACGGTCGGCGGGCTGCTGCCCGGCGAACGCAGCCTGGTGCTGGCCATCGCGCTGGTGGCCGCGTGCGCGGCGTTCGTGTTGTGCCTGCACGGATGAGCGCCGCGATGAATCGCCTCGCCTGGCTGGTGCGCCGGGCGCCGTCGGCCTTGCTCGCGCTGGTGTGTGCCAGCGCCGGTGCACAGGCCGCGCCGCTGCCGCCGCTGTTCCCGATCCGCCTCGGCGACCTGCACGGCCTGATCGACCTCGACGGCCGCGAGGTGCTCGCCGCCGAGTACACCGAGGTGCGCATCGGCGCGCCGCTGGTGATGGTGCGCAAGGGCTACCGCACCGCGTATGCCGACGCCACCGGGCGCTTCGTCATCGAGCCGCAGGACGAGCTCTCTCAGCCCTTCGCCGACGGCCTGGTGCCGATGCGCGGCAAGGATGCGCAGGGCAAGCTGCGCTGGGGTTATGTGGACGCGCAGCGCCAGTGGGTCATCGCGCCGGCCTTCGACGATGCCGGCGGCTTCGCCGACGGCCTCGCGGTGGTCGGCCTCGCCGACGCCTGGGGCACGATGAAGTTCGGCGCCATCGACAAGCGCGGCAAGCTGGTGCTGCCGGCCACGCACGACAAGCTGCTGCCGCCCGGCGGCGGCCTGGTGCGCGCCGAGTCGAAGGAGCGCCGCCACCGCGTCTTCGATGCGCAGGGCCGCGACGTGACGCCGCCCGGCATCGACTTCGTCGGCATCGCCAGCGACGGCATGGTGCGCGTCTGGGCCGGCCGGCTGCAGGGCTTCATGAGCACCACCGGCCAGCTGGTGGTGCCGCCGGTGTTCCAGCAGGCCAGCGACTTCAAGGAAGGCTTCGCCCGCGTCTGGATCGACGGCAAGTACGGCTACATCGACAAGCGCGGCACGCAGGTGATTGCGCCGCGCTACGAGACCGCCGAGGACTTCTCCGACGGCCTCGCGCTGGTCAAGCTCAACGGCCAGGCGATGTTCGTCGACGGCGCCGGCCGGCCCGTGCTGCAGCCGGAAGCCGAGCGCGTGTGGCCGTTCTCGCAGGGGCTGGCGCCCATCAAGGTCGGCGGCAAGCACGGCTACATCGACAAGCGCGGCAAGCTGGTCATCGAGCCGCAGTTCAGCTTCGCGCGGCCGTTCAACAACGGCCTGGCCTATGTCGGCCAGGGCCGCATGAGCGGCTACATCCGGCCCGACGGCAAGTTCGTCTGGCAGACGGACCGTTAGCCCGGCTGCACCCGGCCTGCGCGGCCGGGCTGCCCGCCCTCACTTGTGCTTCGTGACGACGCGGTCGAACACGCCGCCGTCGGCGAAGTGCGTCTTCTGCGCCGCCGCCCAACTGCCGAACACGCTGTCGAGCGTGAAGAGCGTGAGCTTCGGGAACTGCTGGCCGAACTTGGCCGCCGCCTTGGCATCGACCGGCCGGTAGTAGTTCTGGCCGGCGATGTCCTGGCCTTCGGGGGAGTACAGGTACTCGAGGTAGGCCTGCGCGACGGCGCGCGTGCCCTTCTTGTCGACCACCTTGTCGATCACCGCGACCGGCGGCTCGGCCAGGATAGAGACCGACGGCGCGACGATGTCGAACTTGCCCGGCCCCAGTTCCTTCAGCGCCAGCAGCGCCTCGTTCTCCCAGGCCAGCAGCACGTCGCCGAGGTTGCGCTCGACGAAGGTGACGGTCGAGCCGCGCGCGCCGGAATCGAGCACCGGCACGTTGCCGAAGAGCTTCTGCACGAACTCCTGGGCCTTGTCGTCGCTGCCGTACTTCTTCTTCGCGTAGCCCCAGGCGGCCAGGTAGTTCCAGCGCGCGCCGCCCGAGGTCTTCGGGTTCGGCGTGATGACGCCGATGCCGGGCTTCACCAGGTCGTCCCAGTCCTTGATGCCCTTCGGGTTGCCCTTGCGAACCAGGAACACGATGGTCGAGGTGTACGGCGCGCTGTTGTGCGGCAGGCGCTTCTGCCAGTCGGCCGGCAGCAGCTTGCCGATCTTCGAGATCTCGTCGATGTCGTAGGCCAGCGCCAGCGTCACGACGTCGGCGTCGAGCCCGTCGATCACCGTGCGCGCCTGCTTGCCCGAGCCGCCGTGCGACTGCTTGACCGCGACGGTGTCGCCGGTCTTGGCCTTCCAGTGCGCGGCGAAGGCCTTGTTGAAGTCCTGGTACAGCTCGCGCGTCGGGTCGTAGGACACGTTGAGCAGCGCCACGTCCTTGGCGGCGGCGCCGAGGGTGGTGGCCGCGAGGGCGGCGGCCAGCAGCAGGCGGCGCGGGAGAGCGAATCGGGTCATCGGAGGTCCGGGGAAGGTGCGATCGATGGCCGTGATGCTAGGAAGCCCGGCTCATTTGGCGAACGAATGAAAGCTTCGTTGCTCATGCGACGAACGAGGGAAGGCGGCTTCGGCCGCCTCGATCGTCCGCTGGCGCTGCTGCTGCGCCAGGCGCTGCTGCATCGCCAGCGCCCAGCGCCGCGCGAGCGGCAGCGGCCCGAAGCCGGCTTCGGCATTGATGTGGCCGGCCTCGCCCAGGTTGACCCACTGGCAGCCCCAGCGCCCGGCCCAGCGCTGCGCGCTGCCGGCGCTCATCCACGGGTCGTTCTGGCTGCCCACCAGCATCGCCGGCAGGCCGAGCGGGCGCTGCGGCAGCGCGTCGGCCAGGCCGAAGCGGTCCGGCTCGGCGGGTGCGACCAGCAGCACGGCGCGGATCGGCGAGTGCGGTCCCGCTGCGACGCTGCGCGCGAGGTGGTGCACCAGCGCCAGGCAGCCGAAGCTGTGCGCCGCGGCGATCCACGGCCCGCCACCGCCGGCGCGCTCCAGCGTCGCGTCGATGCGCGCGCTCCAGCGCTCGAGGTCCGGCATGTGCCAGTCGCGCTGCGCGACGCGCGCGCTCGGCCGCCAGCTCGCCTGCAGCCAGCTCTGCCAGTGAGCCGGCCCGCTGTCGTGCAGGCCCGGCACGATCAGCAGCCGCGGTGTCTGCGCGGCGGCCGGCCGGCAGAACAGCTCCGCGGCGCCGCCGTCGTCATCGTCGTCGTCGAACGTTCCGCCGGTCATCGCGGCACCCCTGGTCGAATCTCGATGCGGCGAGTGTTGGCCGCGGCGCGCGCAAGCGGAACGAAGCCTTCGTCCGATGTTTAGGCGCGGGCCGAGCAAGCGGCCCCTATCATGCGCGCCACGTCGTCTGCAGCGAGCCGCCCCAGGCCCTTGACGCACCCTTCGGCCCGCGCCCGCCGCATCGCCATCGTCGGCGCCGGCTTCAGCGGCGCGGTCACCGCGGTGCAGCTGCTGCGCCACGCGCCGCCCGAGGGCCTGCAGGTGGTGCTGATCAACGAATCGGGTCGCTGCGCGCGCGGCCTGGCCTACGGCACGTCCAGCCGCGAACACGTGCTGAACGTGCCGGCCGGCAACATGAGCGCGCTGGCGCAGGATGCCGATGACTTCCTGCGTTATTGCCGCTGGTCCGATCCGCAGGTCGGACCCGGCTCGTTCGTGTCGCGCCGGCTGTATGGCGCCTACCTCGAGGCGCTGCTGTCGGCCGCGGAGCTGACCGCCGCGCCGACGATCGCGCTGGAACGCGTGGTCGGCCGCGTGATCGGGCTGGACATCGACGCCGGGGCCGGCGTCGCGATCCGTATGGCGCAGGGCGGGCTGATCGCGGTCGACCACGTCTGGCGTTCGGCCACTTCGCGCCGCTGGACCCGCTGCCGCCGCAGTCGCTGGCCGCGGCCGGCCCGCGCTACGTGCGCGATCCCTGGGCGCGCGATGCACTGCGCGGCATCGCGCCCGATGCAGACGTGCTGCTCGTCGGCGCCGGGCTGACGGCGGTCGATGTCGCGCTGGCGCTGACGTGCGGACCCCGCGGCGGGCAGCTGGTCAGCATCTCGCGCCGCGGCCTCGCGCCGCAATCGCACCGCCGCAGCGGCGCGACACCGGGCGCGCTGGACGCCGGCGCGCTGGTCGACGCGATGGGCGACACGCTGCGCCGGCAGTGGCGCGTGCTGCGCGAGCACTTCGCGGCGCGATCGGCGCGCGGCGAGGACTGGCGCGACGTCATCGGCGCGCTGCGGCCGCACACGCCGGCGCTGTGGCAGCGGCTGTCGAGCGCCGACCGCGCGCGCTTCCTGCGCCATGCGCGGCCGCACTGGGAAGCGCTGCGCCACCGCTGCGCGCCGAGTGCGCACGACGCCTACCGGCAGCTGGTGGACGACGGCCGGCTCGAGGTGCGCGCGGCCCGCATCGTCGCGGTCGAGCCCCGCAGCGACGGCCGGCTCGACGTGACGCTGAAGCGCCGCGGCATGCCGGATGTCGAACGCCTCGCCGTCGACCACCTCGTCAACTGCACCGGCCCGAGCTCGGACCTGCGGCGCTGCGCGTCGCCGCTGGTGCGCGACCTGCTCGACGCCGGCTGGATCAGTGCCGACCCGCTCGGCCTCGGCCTGCAGGTGAGTCACGGCTACGCGGTGATCGGCCGCGACGGCCTGCCGACGCCGCGGCTGTCGTACATCGGCCCGCTGCTGAAGGCGCGCGACTGGGAAGCCACCGCCGTGCCCGAGCTGCGGCAGCACGCCTGGACGCTCGCGCAGCGCCTGCTCGCGCCCTGAGCGGGGCCTGAAAAAGCGAAAGCCCCGCCGAGGCGGGGCTTCATCGTTCGCAGCGGGGTGGACGATCAGCCGCGGGATTCACGCTTGCCGACCACGACCACCTGCTGCACCGGCGCGCTGCCGGCCTGGGCGAGGTCGTGGCTCGCGACGCTCGTGTTGGCCAGGGCGCCCATGCTGCCCAGCGAGGCCAGCGTCACCAGCGCGGCGAGGCCGAAGGCGGTGGCTTGGGTGCTGATCTGCTTGAACATGGTGGCTCCGGTCTGTCGAGGGGCATCGCGGTGTTGCGATGGCGTGAACTCTAGGGACCGGGATCCGATCGCGACAGCGCCTTGCGACCAAGTGCCGTGGTTGATCGATGAACCGTCACCGCACGCGACGTACGGTTGCGCTTGGCGGGATGAAGCGCGCGTAGCGCGGTGGCGTGGCGGCGTCGACGGGTGGTGAGCGCCGCCGTGCTGCCTACCCGCGCAACGCCGGATCGATCTTGCGGCGCCGCTTCATGACGACGATGGCCGGGGTGGCCACCCGTTCACGAGCCCGCTTCAGCCCACCGGCTGCGCGGATCGCATGTTCCACGCGCGAGGTGTTGAGCGGCTGCGTGATGTCGCCGTTGACCTGCGCGTACGAGCCGTCGTCCTTCTTCAGCAGGGCGCCCGTGAGCATGCCGTGTTGCACGACACCCAGGACGGTCCCTTCCTTCGGCTGGCGCGGCAGGAAGCGCTCGGCGCCGAATGGGAGAAACACAAGCTTGGGCCTGGACAGCTGCATGCGTTCATTGTGGTGGCCGTTCCTTGCTGCACTGTAAGGAAGCGATGCCGTGCGCCAGCCAGCGCCGCGGTCCTGCGCGGGACCTCGCATCGATCGGGCTGTGCCTCCGGCGTCGCCGGAGGCACAGCCTCGTTGAATGGTTCACCCATGTCATCCTCCTCCTGCGCATGTCACCCATGACGCGGGCAACGCCTCAACCTGCAGCGACCTCAGCCGCGATGCTGGCCGGGGCTGCGTCGTAGTGATCGAACTGCATCGTGTACTGCGCGCGTCCTGAGGACAGGGCGCGCAGGCTGCCGATGTAGCCGAACATCTCCTTCAGCGGCACCCGGGCGTCGACGACCGCCGCGTTGCCCCGCGACTGCTGACCACGCACAACGCCGCGTCGACGATGCAGGTCGCCGATGCAGTCGCCCAGGTACTCGACCGGAGTGACCACTTCCACCGCCATCACCGGCTCCAGGAGCTGCGGCGACGCTCGGGCGAACCCTTCGCGCGCCGCGGCCGCCGCGGCCAGCTCGAACGCCAGCGACGACGAGTCGCGCTCGTGGAAGCTGCCGTCCACCAGCGTGACCTGGAAGTCCACGCAGGCGAAGCCACCGACCACTCCGGTCTGCGCAGCGCGACGGACACCCTGCTCGACAGCAGGCACGAACTCGCGCGGTACCGCGCCGCCCACCACCTGGCTGTCGAAACGGACGCCTTCGCCGCGAGCCAAGGGCTCGAAGCGCAGCCGCACCTCTGCGAACTGGCCAGGACCGCCGGACTGCTTCTTGTGCACGTGATGCACGTCCACCGCCCGCGTGATCGTCTCGCGGTAGGCCACCTGAGGTCGGCCAACCTGCAAGTCGACCCCGTGTCGTGCCCGCAGCTTCTCGATCGACACCTCGAGCTGCAGCTCACCCATGCCGGAGAGGATCGTCTGCCCGGACTCGGCGTCTTGCCTCATCCGCAGGCTCGGATCCTCGCGCAGCATCAACTGCATCGCCTTGGCCAGGCCCTGCGCGTCCGCACGCGTGCGGGGTTCGATCGCCACGTCGATCACCGGGTCGGGCACGCTGATCTCCTCCAGATGCAGGGGATGCGCCGGATCGCACAAGGTGTGTCCGGTCAGCGTCTCCTTCAGCCCGACGATCCCAGCGATGTCGCCCGCACGCAGCTCGTCGCGCTCGATGTGGTCATCGGCGTGCACTTCGTACAGGCGCGAGACGCGTTCCGAGCGTCCCGTGCTCGTATTGAGCACGGTTGCCCCGCGCCGCAGGCGACCGCGGTACACACGAACGAAGACCATCGGACCGTGGTCATCAGCCACGACCTTGAATGCGAGCGCCGCGAACGGTCCCTCCGGGTCCGACGCGGGCTCGCCTTCCACGCGCACGACGTCCTCCGGCGACGGCAGGTAGTCGACGACCGCGTCAAGCAGCGGCTCCACGCCGCGGTTCTTGAAGGCCGAACCAGCCAGCGCCGGAACGAACGCACCTGACAGCGTGCCGCGGCGGATGCACGTGCGCAGCAGCGCGGCATCCAAGGGCTCGCCTTGGAGGTACGCACTCAGCGCCCGCTCGTCCTGCTCCGCAACCGCCTCGACCAGCAACGACCGTTGTCGAAGCGCGGCTTCCATCAGTTCTGCCGGCACATCGGTCTCGCGACAGGGCTCGCGCGCATCGTCGCGATCCCACACCAGGGCGCGCATCGTCAGCAGATCCACCACGCCACGGAAGTCGCCCTCCGCGCCGATCGGCAACTGCAGCGGCACCACGGTGACGCCCAGCCGCTCGCGCATCATCGCCACGACGCGCAGAAAGTCCGCTCCCACGCGGTCGAGCTTGTTGACGAACGCCACGCGCGGCACGCGGTACTTGTCCGCCAGGCGCCAGTTGGTCTCGGTCTGCGGCTCGACGCCGGCGACACCGTCGAACACCACGACAGCGCCGTCGAGCACCCGCAGCGAGCGGTTCACCTCGATGTTGAAGTCGATGTGACCCGGCGTGTCGATCAGGTTGATCTGCGCGCCCTTCCACTGCACGGTCGTCGCCGCGCTGTTGATCGTGATGCCGCGCTGACGTTCCTGCGGATCGAAGTCCATGCGGGTCGTGCCGTCATGGACCTCGCCGATGCGATGGTTCTCGCCCGTGTAGAACAGGATGCGTTCGGTGGTCGTCGTCTTGCCTGCGTCGACGTGAGCGATGACGCCGATGTTGCGGAGGTTTCTGTTGTTCGAGTTCATGGCGAACTTTCTAGGGCCAGTTGGGCAAAGCGCTGCCCTCAGGCCGATTCGCCTGACGGGCTAGCGTCGAAGAAGCAGACTGCGGCCGAAGCGCGGGCGCACGAGATCCCCGCTCCGGCGGGCGGAAATCGTGGCGATCAACTTGTCGAAGGTGCGCATGATGGAACTCTGAATAGACAAAACCCCGGAGGGCGGGGGCCTGCCGGGGTTTTCAGCCGGAAGGCACGCAGGCCTTCCGAACGCGATCGAAAGGCGCTGTCAGGTGGCGAAAGTCGCCTTGATCACGTCGAGGTTCTTCATGATGGTCAGCATTGTCCAGCAAGCCCGGAGAGCATCGCAACACCGGGGATATGGGGCGTTGTCTCCAACCGACAAGACAGCCGCGGCCTCGCCGGACGACTGTGTCAAACCAGGTTGGCCATGCCTGCGGCGACCACGCGATGGCGTTCGGCTTTCCGCACACGCGCAGCGTGGCAGTCATGCGTGCGCGCGAAAGAGAACGCCGGCCGGTTATCAGCCGGCCGGCGATGAAGCACGCGAGGTGCGTCGTTGGATCAGTCCTGACGCCCGCACCAGTCTGCCAGCGTCGCGTTTGTACTGCGCAGCGCCGCGACGTGTCATTGGACTTTAGACACGTCGGGCAGCAAGGTGGCCGCGCGCACGTGCATCGACGGTCGGGCTCAGCCTCGCGGCACCTTCTGACCGACGACGACGACCTGTTGCACCGGCGTGCTGTCGGCCTTGCTCATCGCGCTGGCGACATTCGTATTGGCCAGGGCACCCATGCTGCCCAGCGAGGCCAGCGTCACCAGCGCGGCGAGGCCGAAGGCGGTGGCTTGGGCGCTGATCTGCTTGAACATGGTGGACTCCGGTGCTTTCGAGTGGCATCGCGGTGTTGCGATGGAGTGAACTCTAGGCACCGGGGCCGCGGCGCGACAGCGGCTTGCAATGAACTGTCTCGGCACGCGGATGAAGCGTCGGCACCTGCGACGAGCGTGCGCGACGCGGGATCAGAAGATCGACCGCCCCGTCAAGGTCGTGAAGGTCTCCAGCGCCAACGAGCCGGCGAGCGAGTTGCCCGAGGGCTCCAGCCCCGGCGACCAGACGCAGACGCCGCATTCGCCCGGCACCAGCGCGAGGATGCCGCCGCCGACGCCGCTCTTGGCCGGCAGGCCGACGCGGAAGGCAAAGTCGCCGGCCGCGTCGTAGGTGCCGCAGGTCAGCATCAGCGCGTTCAGGCGCTTCGCGGCGCTGGCGGTCAGCAGCCGCTCGCCGGTGCGCGGCAGCACGCCGTGGTTGGCGAGGAAGGTCACCGCGCGCGCCAGGTCGATGCAGCTCATCTCGATCGCGCAATGCCGGCAGTAGGCGTCGAGCACGTGGCCGACCGGGTTCTTCAGGTTGCCGAAGCTCTTCATGAAGTAGGCCATCGCCGCATTGCGATGCGCGGTGTCGCGCTCGGACTTGGCGACGCGGCGGTCGTAATGGATGTTGTCGTGCCCGGCGAGCTTGCGCAGGAACTCGACCACCGCGGTATCGGGCACCGCGTAGCGCGTGCACAGGATGTCGGCCAGCACCAGCGCGCCGGCATTGATGAAGGGGTTGCGCGGCTTGCCGTGCTCGTGCTCCAGCTGCACCAGCGAGTTGAACGGGTTGCCCGAGGGCTCGCGGCCCAGGCGTTCCCACAGCGCATCGCCTTCGACCTGCAGCGCCATCACCAGCGTGAACAGCTTGCTGATGCTCTGGATCGAGAACGGCACCTCGGCATCGCCGATCGCATGCACGCTGCCGTCGATGCCGACCACCGCCATGCCGAAGTGCTGCGCCGAGACGGTCGCCAGCTCGGGGATGTAGCTGGCGACGCGGCCCTGGCCGATCACCGGCGCGATGCGTTCGTGCACTTGCTGGAGGATGGCGGGATAGTCCATGGGCCTTCGGTCGTTCGTGATGCTTGCCCGCAGTGTGCCAAGCGCGCGCCAGGCGGCCCGCTGCCGACGACGGACAATTGAAGGAATGGACAGCCCCAAGCTCACTTCGTTCGCTGCCCCCGAGGGGCGCTCCGGGCCCTTCGGGCGGCCGGGCGGGCCCGGGACCGAGCTGATCGTGATCCGCCATGGCGAGACCGACTGGAACCGCCAGCACCGCTTCCAGGGCCAGATCGATGTGCCGCTGAACGCGATGGGGCTGGAGCAGGCGGCGCGGCTGGGCGAGCGGCTGGCCGGCGAAGCCATCGACGTGCTGGTGGTCAGCGACCTGCAGCGCGCGCAGGCCACCGCCGCGCCGATCGCGCGCCGGCACGGCCTCGCGCCGAACATCGAGCCGCTGTGGCGCGAGCAGGCCTTCGGCATCCTCGAGGGCCTGGACGTGACGACGATCCGCCGCCAGCACCGCGACCTGTGGGAGCGCTGGGTGCAGCACGACGCCGACTACGCGCTGCCCGAAGGCGGCGAGAGCAACCTGCACTTCTATGCCCGCGTCAAGCGCGCGCTGGAAGCCACCGTCGAGGCCCATGCGGGCCGGCGCATCGCCGTCGTCACGCACGGCGGCGTGCTGGACATGTTGTGGCGCGCGGCGAACGAGCTGCCGCTGTCGGGCGCACGCGCCTGCGCGATCCCGAACACCGGCATCAACCGCCTGCGCTTCGCCGACGGTGCGTTGACGGTGCTGCAGTGGGCCGACGACGCGCACCTGCTGGGCCTGCCCGAGCAGCCGAGCACGGTGCCGGCGGCCCGTTGACACGCGGGCGTCAGTCGACCGTCGTCGCCTCGATGCGCGCGCGCGCCAGCCGGCACAGGCTGTCGGCGAAGGTATCGACCGGCACCTTCAGCTGCCGGTACTTCCAGCGCTTGACGTACCAGTCCTGGCTCAGGGCGAGGAAGTGGCCGGCGAGCACCTGCGCCTCCAACTCGTCGTCGATGCCGGCCTCGGCGAACAGGCGCTTGAAGCCCGCCTGCACGTCCATCTCGGAAGCCTTCGCGACCTGGCGCTGGCTGTCGGACAAGGTGCGCGACTCCAGGAATACGAAGTAGAACCAGGGCTGCAGGATCTCGGTGATGTAGAGGTGGCCGCGCAGCGTCGCCTCCAGCCGCTCCAGCGCTGGCCACGGGCCGTCGAACCAGCCGGGGATCTCCGCGGCGAGGTAGCGGATCATGTCCTCGATCATGGCGGCGAGGTCGTCCTTGCTGGCGATGTAGCCGTAGAGCCCGCCCATCGACAGCCCGCAGGCGCCGCTCAGGTCGCGCAGGGTCATCGCGCCGAAGCCGACCTTGTTCGCCAGCTTGAAGGTCGTCTCGACGATGGTGCGCAGGTTCTCCAGCGCGGCCGGGCGCTTGACCGTCAGCCGGTGCGCATTGCGCTCGAGCAGCTTGTCCCAGACCGTGCTCGCGTCGACCGGCGCGACGCGCTTGAAATCGGCGAACAGAAAGCGCGGCGGCAGGTCCAGGAGCATGCGGCGTCGAACGGGTCGGTGAGGCCGGGCGGGCGGGTCGGAAGTGCCGGATAAGGCGCGTTGACCCCAGGGCGCGCGGATTGTAGACTCCACAAAACCGAGCGAGCGCTCGGTATTTTTTTAGTCTTGAGCTCGATTGGGAAGCACGATGTCCGCTCAGCCGCTGGCCGCCATGTCCGAATCGATCGCCAACCCGCTGCTCGACCCGCTGCGCGGACCGGCGCCGGTGGTGGGCCTCGCTGCCGTCGCCGGCCACGCGAAGCTGACGGCGCCGGAACTGCAGGCGGTGCGCGGCGATGCCTGGTTCGCGAGCCTCGGGGCCGAGCTGCAGCACGCGATCCTGGCGCGCGCGACGGTGCGGCGGCTGCGCGCCGGCGCGGTGCTGATCCGCGGCGGCTCGGGGGCCGGCGAGGCCTGGTACGGCGTCGCGGCCGGCGCGGTGCGGCTGTCGACCAGCCTGGCCTCGGGCCGCCAGGTGAACTTCCAGCTCGTCGAGCCGGGCGCGTGGTTCGGCGACATCCCGCTGATCGACGGCCTGGCCGCGCCCTGCGATGCCGAGACCTGTGCCGATGCGACGCTGCTGGTGCTGAGGAAGGACGACCTGCTGCAGCTGCTGGCCCGCCATGCCGACTTCGGCATCGCGCTGGCGCGGCTGAACGGCCGCCGCACGCGCGCGCTGATGGGGCTCTTCGCCGATGCGCTGTCGCTGCCGCTCGAGAACCGACTCGCGCGCCAGCTGCTGCAGCTGGCGCGGCGCTTCGGCGCGCGGGCGGCCGGCGACGCCGTGCGCATCGGGCTGAAGTTGTCGCAGCAGGATCTCGCGGACCTGCTCGGCGCCAGCCGCCAGCGCGTCAATGCCGGGCTGAAGAAGCTCGAGCGCGACGGTGTGCTCTGGCTGGCGACCGGGCGCTGGGAGGTGCTGGACCTCGCGGCGCTCGAAGCGCTGGCCGAACCCGCGTTCTAGCCGTCAGTTCGGCGCCGGAATGCCGAGCGCCGCGCAGCTCTCGCGCACCTGGCGCTTCAGGCGCAGCGACTGCGGCAGCGCGTTCGCGCGCGGCTGCAAGGCATTGAGCACCCCCGCATGGCGGCCGGCGCGGCGCAGCGCGTCGAGGTGGATTTGCTCGAACAGGTCGCGCTGTGCATGGCTGCCGCCGATCGAGACCAGGCGCGGCAGCGCCGCTTCGAGCTGCGTTGCCGCCTCGTCCCAGCGGCCTTCGGCGTACGCCAGCAAGCCGCGCGCGGCCGGCACCGCGACACGCTGCCAGGCTTCGCGCGTGGCCGTCGGCGCGTCGGGCGCGTCGGCTTCGATGCGCGACAGCAGCGCGGCGGCCTCCGGGCGGCCGGCGCGCGCCAGGCCGTAGAGGTACTGCAGGTCGAGGAACGGCTGCACGCGGTCGTCGAGCCGCGTCTCCAGCCAGCCGGCCAGCTCCTGCCAGCGGGCGCCGACGTCGAGCCCGGCAAGCTCCAGCCGCGCCAGCAGCGACACGGCGCCCACCTGGTCCTGCGAGTAGGACTTGTCGACGCCCCAGACCTCGTCGTCGTAGAGCCGCAGCGCGCCGGCCTCGTCGCCGAGCTCGATCAGCATCAGCGCCAGGTGCCACCAGTTGTGCGTGCGCATGAACGAGGTCAGCCCGCGCCACTGGCCGCTGGCCGCGCGCAGGAAGGCCGCGCCTTCGGCGAGGCGGCCGTCGGTGAGCATCACGTGGGCGAGCGCATGCTGCGCCCAGGGTTCGGCCGGGCGCATCGCCAGCGCCAGCCGCGCGGCGTGCTCGGCCTCGTCGAGCCGGTGGCACTGCTCCCAGCCGAAGGCCAGCATGCCGTGCAGCCAGGCGATGTCGTGCGCCGCCGGCAGCGCGCGCAGGGCCAGCCGCAGCAGCGCCGGCGAATCGCCGAGATTGAACGCGTGGTACTGCGCGAGCTTCAGCGTGCACAGGTCGCGCGGCCAGCGCGCCAGCGCGGCTTCGTGCGTGGCGAGCGCGGCTGCGGTATCGCCGTCGACCCACAGCCGGATGCCGGCCGCGAACTGCCGCTCTCTTTCGGAGCTGGGAAGATGCGCACGCGCGGCCCGTTCCAGGTGCGGCCGCGCGTTCGCCGGCGCGGCGCCGTTCTCGGCGAACATCTGCAGCGCCGCGGCGCAGGCCTGCACGATCAGGCTGTGATCGCTGTCCGCGACCGCCAGCACCTCCAGGATGCGCGGCGTGTAGCCGAGGAAGCCCTCGACGAAGCCGTTGACCGCGACCGCGCTGCCGGGCTGCTGCACGGCGATCGGCAGGCCGAACGGATCGCGCGCCTCCACCATCACGGCCGGTCCGTCAGGTCCAGTGCAGCGCGGGCAGGTCGTTGGCGAAGATCGGCATGTCCTTCCACAGGCCGCCGAGCTTCGCATTGGCGATCGTGATCCAGGTCGGCTGGTACAGGTAGGCGGCCACCGCGTCGTCGGCCACCAGGCGCTGCAGGTCGGCCAGGTGCTGGTTGCGGACCTTCGGATCGGCAGTGGCGTTGACCTTGGCCCACAGCTCGTTGAACTTCGGCGACTCGTAGTTCCAGTAGTAGTTCGGCCGCGCGAAGTTGCCGAAGTCCAGCGGCTCGACGTGCGAGATGATGGTCAGGTCGTAGGCCTTCTGGCCGTAGACGCCGGACAGCCACTGCGCCCACTCGATGTTCTCCTGCTTCGCGACGATGCCCACCTTCGCAAGCATCGCGGCCACCACCTCGCCGCCCTGGCGTGCGTAGGGCGTCGGCGGCAGCTTCAGCGACAGCTCCAGCGGCGTGGTGACACCCGCCTCCTTCAGCAGCGCCTTCGCGCGCTCGGGGTTGTAGGCATTCACCGCCGTCAGGTCGACGTAGCCCGGCGCGCCCGGCACGTAGTAGCTGCCGATCGGCGTGCCGAAGCCGTCGGCCGCGCCTTCGACCACCTGCTTGCGGTCGAGCGCCATTGCGATCGCGCGCCGCACGCGCACGTCGTCGAGCGGCTTCTTCTTGTTGTTGATCGCCAGAATGGTCTTGGCGCGCGAACCGCCGATCAGGATCTGGAAGCGCTTGTCGCGCCTGAACTGCTCGAGCGACTTGGCCGCCGAGATGCGCGGGAACAGGTCGACGTCGCCGGCCAGCATCGCCGCCACCTGCGCCGCCGGATCGCTGATGAAGCGCATCGTCACGCGGCGCAGGCGGATCGACTTCGCGTCGCGCCAGCCGTCCCAGCGCGCCAGCACCACCGACGAGCCCTTGGCCCAGCTCTCCAGCTTGAACGGCCCGGTGCCCACCGGCTGCGTGTTGTTGTTGGCCGCGCTCTTCGGCTCGACGATCGACGCCGTCGCCTGGCCGAGCTGGAACAGGAAATCCGGGTTCGGGTTCTTCAGCGTCAGCACCACCGTGTGGTCGTCGGTGGTCGCGATGTTGACGATGTTGGCGAAGGTCGCCTTGTCCTTGTTGGTGCTGCCCGGCTCGACGTTGCGCTCGAAGCAGTACTTGACCGTCCTCGCGTTGAACGGCTCGCCGTTGTGGAACGTGACGCCGGTCCTGAGCTTGAAGGCCCAGGTCTTGTTGTCCGGCGTGACGGTCCAGCTCTGCGCCAGCAGCGGCGTGATCGACGAATCGCCGTTGATCTTCGTCAGCGTCTCGAAGATGTTGTAGTGCACCACCTCGCCGATCGCCGCGGCGGCGCCGGCGGTGGGATCCAGGCCCGGCGGCTCCAGCGTCATCGCCAGCACCAGCGTGTCCTTCTTCGACTGGGCTTGCGCCCACCAGGGCGTCAGGCCGACGGCGGCGGCGGGCAGGCTCAGGGCGGTGCGGCGGCGGATCATGCGGGCTCCTCGAAGCGAATCGGTCGGCGACAGCGTCGGCGATGCTAGCCGCAGTCGCCCGCGTCGCCGCGCGCTGCGGGTTAACACCCTCCGACACGGCGCGCTTGCAGGTCTAATATCCTTTTGTGCTTATATTTGAATGCTCGTGAACGACGCCCTGCCCCCATCGCCCGGCCGGCTGCGCAAGGCGCCGGAGAACTTCATCGATGCCACCGGCGTGCGCAGGGTGTTCGCCGAGGCGCGGCAGGGTCGGCGCGATTTCCTGCGCGGCGCGCTGGCCGGTGCGGCGTCCGGCCTGGCGCTGGCCGCCGGGACCGCCCGCGCGCAGGGCCGGGAAACGATGGCGGCGGCCGACGGCGAGCCGCAGATCCTCAACCTGCCGCCGCACAGCACGGGCCTCGGCAAGCCGGTGGCCAGCGACGGCTACGGCAGGCCCTCCCAGTACGAGGCCAACGTGCAGCGCCGCCCCAGCCCGGGGCTGACGCAGACCGCGCAGGCCTCGGTGTCCTTCGCGCCGCTGCAGTCGCTGTTCGGCATCGTCACGCCCAGCGGCCTGCATTTCGAGCGCCACCACCAGGGCTGGTGGGACATCGACCCGACGCAGCACCGGCTGATGCTCAACGGCTCGACCGAGCAGTTGCTGAAGCGGCCGATGGTCTTCACGCTCGACGAGCTGATGCGGCTGCCGTCGGTGTCGCGCTTCCACTTCATCGAGTGCGGCGCGAACACCGGCATGGAATGGGGCAACGTCGCGGTGCCGACCGTGCAATACACGCACGGCATGTTGAGCTGCAGCGAGTTCACCGGCGTGCCGCTGCGCACGCTGCTGGAGCTGGCCGGCGTCGACTTCAAGCGCGCGCGCTACGTGCTGGGCGAAGGGGCCGACGGCTCGGGCATGACGCGCACGCTGCCGATGGCGCTGGTCGAGTCGGGCGAGGTGCTGGTGGCCTACGGGCAGAACGGCGAGATGCTGCGGCCGGAGAACGGCTACCCGCTGCGCCTGGTGGTGCCCGGCGTGCAGGGGGTGAGCTGGGTCAAGTACCTGCGCCGCATCGAGGTCGGCGACCAGCCCTGGGCCACCAAGGACGAGGCCGTGCACTACATCGACCTGCTGCCCGACGGCACGCATCGCCAGTACTCGAGCACGCAGGAATGCAAGAGCGTGGTGACCACGCCGTCCGGCGGCCAGGCGCTGCTGCAGAAGGGCTTCCACGCGATCAGCGGCCTCGCCTGGTCCGGCCGCGGCGCGGTGCGCAAGGTCGACGTGTCGGTCGACGGCGGCGCCAACTGGCGGCCGGCGCGGCTGCAGGCGCCGGTGATGTCGAAGTGCCTGACGCGCTTCTCGCTCGACTGGGTGTGGGACGGCAAGCCGGCGCTGATCTGCAGCCGCGCGACCGATTCCACCGGCCACGTGCAGCCGGCGATGCGTGCGCTGCGCGCGGTGCGCGGCACGCGCTCGATCTACCACAACAACGCGATCCAGACCTGGTGGGTGCAGGAGAACGGCGAGGTGCGCAATGTCCAGCTCGCGTAGGGCCGGCCCGCTTCGGGCCTTGGGCGTGGTGCTGCTGCTCGGCGCCGCGGCGTCAGGCCCTTCCGCGGGCACTGCAGCCGCTGCAGCGGCCGCGACGAATTACCCCGGCATCGGCCGCCCTGCCACGCCGAAGGAGGTCGCCGCCTGGGACATCGACGTGCGCCCCGATTTCCTCGGGCTGCCGCCGGGCCGCGGCTCGGTGGCCGCCGGCGAGAAGCTCTGGGAGGCGCAGTGCGCCTCCTGCCACGGCACCTTCGGCGAATCGAACCAGGTCTTCCATCCGCTGGTCGGCGGCACCACGCCGGCGGACGTGCAGCGCGGCCGCACCGCGACGCTGGCCGAACGGGCCTACCCGGCGCGCACGACGCTGATGAAGCTGCCCACCGTGTCGACGCTGTGGGACTACATCCGCCGCGCGATGCCGTGGAACGCGCCGAAGACGCTGTCGACCGACGAGGTCTACGCGGTGACCGCCTACATGCTGAACCTGGGCGGCATCGTCGACGAGGGCTTCGTGCTCGACCAGCACACGATCCGCGAGGTGCAGCAGAAGCTGCCGAACCGCGACGGCATGACGACGCGCCATGCGCTGTGGCCGGGCGACGGCCTGGGCGCCGGCGCGAAGCCCGACGTGCAGGGCAGCGCCTGCATGCGCGACTGCGAGAAGGCGCCGCCGCGCATCGCCTCGGCGCTGCCGGACCATGCCCGCAACGCGCACGGGAACCTCGCCGACCAGAACCGGCTCGTAGGGGCGCAGCGGGGCGTGCGCACGGCCCCTCCCTCGACGAGCATGGCGGCCGGTCCCGCAACCAACCCGGCCGCCGGCGGCGGTCCGGTGCTCGCCCTGCTGCAATCCCAGGGCTGCGTGGCCTGCCACGGCGTCGAGAACAAGATCGTCGGCCCGGCGTTCCGCGAGATCGCGTCGAAACAGGGCACGCGGGGCGACGCGGTGGCCTACCTGGCCGGCCGCATCAAGGCCGGCGGCTCCGGCGTCTGGGGGGCGGTGCCGATGCCGCCACAGACCCTGGCCGATGGCGAAGCCGAGACGATTGCCCGCTGGCTGGCGAACGGTGCGCGGCCGTGATACGGTCGCGGCCGCCCGGAATGAGTGACTGCACGATGAAGGAGATGACGATGCAAACCCGCCGCGAGATGCTGCAACGCAGCGCCGGCGTCGCCGGCCTGCTGGCCGGCCTGGGCCTGCTGCCGGCCGCGGCGCAGGCTGCCTGGACGCAGGCCGCGTTCGACGGCAAGAACCTGGCGGACGTGCTGAAGGCGCTCGGCGCCGGCGCGCCGACCGAAAGCAAGGACGTGGTGCTGACCGGCCCGGACATCGCCGAGAACGGCGCCGTCGTGCAGGTCGGCTGCTCGACCACGCTGCCGGGCGTCAAGCGTCTGCTGCTGCTGGTCGAGAAGAACCCGAACGCGCTGTCGGCGATCTTCGAGTGCAACGACGCGATCGACGCCGCCTTCACCACCCGCGTGAAGATGGGCCAGTCGTCCAACGTCTACGCGGTGGCGCTGACGGGCGACGGCAAGGCCTTGTTCTCGCAGAAGGAGATCAAGGTGACGCTGGGTGGATGTGGCGGTTAAGGAGCAGACAACATGGCAGACCCGATGCGCATCCGCGCCCAGGCCGCTGGCGACAAGGCCACCGTGCGCGTGCTGATGCAACACGAGATGGAAACCGGCCAGCGCAAGGATTCGGCCGGCAAGACGATCCCCGCCTGGTTCATCCAGGAAGTCAGCGCGACGCACAACGGCAAGCCGGTGTTCGCCGCGCAGTGGGGCCCGTCGATCTCGAAGAACCCCTTCCTGCAGTTCGCGATCAAGGGCGCGAAGGCCGGCGACAAGGTCGCCGTGACCTGGGTTGACAATCGCGGCGAGAAACGCACCGACGAAGCCGTCGTGTCCTGAGCGGGGCCGGCAGCGCGCCGCCGCCATGGCGCCGACCGGCCGACAGTTCCACCGATCCTGGAGGAGAGGATTGCAGACGATGAAGCGACTGCCCGCAGCAGCCTGCACCGCGGCCGTGCTGGCCGCCATGACCGCCGTCGTGGCGGTCCAGGCCCAGACCCCGCCGGCCCCATCCCAGAAGCCCAAGAGCTCCGCCGAGGCCATCGCCGAATACCGCGCGATGCTGGCCGAGGGCAATCCGGCCGAACTGTTCGAAGCCAAGGGCGAGGCGCTGTGGAAGACGCCGCGCGGCCCGAAGAAGGTGTCGCTCGAGCGCTGCGACCTCGGCCTCGGCCCCGGTGTGATCAAGGGCGCCTGGGTGCAGCTGCCGCGTTATTTCGCCGATACGCAGCGGGTGCAGGACCTCGAGTCGCGCCTCTTGACCTGCATGGAGACGCTGCAGGGCTTCGACCCGGCCGAGATCGCCAAGACGCCCTTCGGCCGCGGCGAGCAGCAGACGATGGAAGCCTATGCGGCGTGGATCGCGTCCGAGTCGCGCGGGCTGAAGGTCAACCTGCCGCAATCGCACCCGGCCGAGCAGCGCATGTACGAGCTCGGCAAGCGCGCGTTCTTCTTCCGCGGCGGGCCGATGGACTTCGCGTGCGCGACCTGCCACAACGCCGACGGCATGCGCATCCGCATGCAGGACCTGCCGAACCTGACGAAGAACCCGGGCGACGGCATCGGCTTCGCCGCGTGGCCGGCCTACCGCGTCTCCAGCGGCGAGCTCTGGGGCATGCAGCGGCGCCTGAACGACTGCTACCGCCAGCAGCGCTTCCCCTACCCCGGTTATGCGAGCGACGTGACGATCGCGCTGGGCGTCTACATGGGCGTCAACGCCAAGGGCGCGGAATCGATCGCGCCGTCGATCAAGCGCTGAAGGACGGCTGCCGCATGAACCGCACCCATCGTTTCCTCGCCCTCGCCGCCGGGGTGGGCACCGCCGTGCTGGTCGGCTGCGCGACGCTGCCGTCGCCGGCCGAGCTCGACGCGCAATCCATCGCGATGCACAAGGCCGACTTCCGGGCGCAAGGCATCGCCGGCCTGGACCGGCTCGAGCAGGACGCCAGCCAGCGCGCCTGCTCGTCGGACCAGCCGCCCTCGCCGGCCGTCGCCAAGCAGATCGAGAGCGAGTCGCTCGCCGGCGTCAAGTGGCCGTCCGACGGCCAGTACCTCGGCGACTGGCGCGAAGGCGAGAAGCTGGCGCAGAACGGCCGCGGCATGACCTGGTCCGACAGCAGCGCGGCCCCCTCGGCCAACGGGGCCATGTGCTACAACTGCCACCAGATCGGTCCTGCCGAAATCTCCTTCGGCAACATCGGCCCCAGCCTCTACCAGTACGGCAAGCTGCGCGGCGTCAAGGACCCGGCCGACCCGGCCAGCGCCGAGGTGATCAAGTACACCTGGGGCAAGCTGTGGAACAGCAAGGCCTACGCGGCCTGCTCGAACATGCCGCGTTTCGGCCGCGCGAAACTGCTCGAGGAAAAGCAGATCCGCCACCTGATGGCGCTGCTGCTCGACCCGAAGTCGCCGGTGAACCAGTGAGCCTGACCGCCGCGCGCTGAGCGCGGCGCGGCCCCCCGCAGCGGGGCCCTTTCGAACGGAGTCCCCATGACGCTCGCGCGCCGCGAATTCCTGCAGGTGCTGGGTGCGGCGTCGGCCGCCGGCATGGCCCTGGGGCCGCATGCCGAGGCCGATGCCGCGACGGCCGAAGCCGCGCTGTACGACCTGCCGCGCTTCGGCAACGTCTCGCTGCTGCACATGACCGACTGCCATGCGCAGTTGCTGCCGCTGCACTTCCGCGAGCCGAGCGTGAACCTGGGGGTCGGGGCGATGCGCGGCCAGTGGCCGCACCTCGTCGGTGACGCGCTGCTGAAGGCCGCGAAGATCCCGCCCGGCACACGCGCCGCGCATGCCTTCACGATGCTCGATTTCGAGCGCGCCGCGCGCCGCTACGGCCGCGTCGGCGGCTTCGCGCACCTGGCGACGCTGGTCAAGCGCCTGAAGGCCAGCCGCCCCGGCGCGCTGCTGCTCGACGGCGGCGACACCTGGCAGGGCTCGGCCACCGCGCTGTGGACCCAAGGCCAGGACATGGTCGACGCGGCGCTGGCGCTCGGCGTCGACGTGATGACCGGCCATTGGGAGTTCACCTACGGCATGGAGCGGGTGAAGCAGATCGTCGAGAAGGACTTCCAGGGCCGCATCCAGTTCATCGCGCAGAACGTGCAGACGGCCGACTTCGGCGACCCGGTCTTCCCGTCGCACAGCTGGCGCGAGATCAACGGCGTGCCGGTGGCCATCATCGGCCAGGCCTTCCCGTACACGCCGATCGCCAACCCGCGCTACTTCGTCGCCGACTGGCGCTTCGGCATCGAGGAAGCCAACCTGCAGAAGACGGTCGACGAGGTGCGCGCCAAGGGCGCGCAGCTGGTCGTGCTGCTGTCGCACAACGGCATGGACGTCGACCTGAAGCTCGCCTCGCGCGTGCGCGGGATCGACGCGATCCTCGGCGGCCATACGCACGATGGCGTGCCGCTCGCTTTGCCCATCAGCAATCCCGGCGGCACCACGCTGGTGACCAACGCCGGCAGCAACGGCAAGTTCCTCGGCGTGATGGACTTCGACGTGCGCAACGGCAAGCTCGCCGACTGGCGCTACAAGCTGCTGCCGGTGTTCACGAACCAGCTGACACCCGACCCGGCCATGCAGGCGCTGATTGACAAAGTACGCGGCCCCTACGAAGCCAGGCTGGCCGAGCCGCTGGCCGTGACCGAGGGCCTGCTCTACCGCCGCGGCAACTTCAACGGGAGCTGGGACCAGCTGATCTGCGACGCGCTGATCGACGTGCAGGGCGCCGACCTCGCGCTGTCGCCCGGGTTCCGCTGGGGCACGACCTTGCTGCCCGGCGAGACGATCACCCGCGAACGGCTGATGGACCAGCTGGCGATCACCTACCCGTACGCGACGCTCACCGAGATGAGCGGCGAGATGTTGAAGACCGTGCTCGAGGACGTCGCAGACAACCTCTTCAACCCCGACCCGTACTACCAGCAGGGCGGCGACATGGTGCGCACCGGCGGCCTGGCCTACACCTGCACGCCGGCCGCGGCGATGGGCCGGCGCATCGCCGACCTGCGGCTGGCGAACGGCCGGGCCATCGAGGCCGGCAAGACCTACAAGGTGGCCGGCTGGGCGCCGGTGGCCGAAGGCGCGCGCACGGCTGGCTGGAAGCCGGTGTGGGAGGTGATCGAGCCCTGGCTGAAGGCGCAGAAGCCGCGGGTGAAACCGCGGCGAGTCAGCGTGCCCAAGCTGGTCGGCATCGCCGGCGATCCGGGCGTCCGGCTTTGACGGTCGGGGCGCCCGGCCCCTAGAATCGCGGCTCGAACCAGGAGAGTGCGGCCTTCCGCGAAATTCCGCGAAGGCCGCCGCCGAAGGCGCAACCTCCCATACACGCTCAGGCCCGGTACTGGTTCGGATCACAGCCGACACTGGAGAGCGATGCCTTCGCAGCGAAGGCATCCACCGAAGGAGCAAGGCCCGCGCTTCACGACGAAGCCGGCGCCGAATCTCTCAGGTACCGAGGACAGCGGGAGCGGCGCGAGAGGACCGGTGGTCCGTCGTCGCGTGCGCTTCGCATCCGTCCACGATGTGCGGCCCATCGCCTCTCGTTCGTTGCTTCGATTCGACCTTCGAGAGAGCCTTCCCATGAAAGTCTTCGTCCTCGGCGCCGGCGTCACCGGCATCACGTCGGCCTGGTTCCTGCGCCAGGCGGGTCACGACGTCACCGTCATCGACCGCCAGCCCGCTGCCGGCCTCGAAACCAGCTTCGCCAACGGCGGGCAGATCTCGGTGTCGCATGCCGAACCCTGGGCCAACCCGGGCGCACCGCTGAAGGTGCTGAAGTGGCTGGCGAAGGAGGACGCGCCGCTGCTGTTCCGCCTGCGCGCCGACTGGGCCCAGTGGCGCTGGGGCCTCGCCTTCCTGCGCGAATGCACGCCGGGCCGCACGCGCCACAACATCCGCCAGATCGTCAACCTCGGCCTCTACAGCCGCGCGACGCTGCAGCAGCTGCGCCGCGACCTGGGGCTCGAGTACGACCAGCTGAGCAAGGGCATCCTGCACTTCTACACCAGCGCCGCGGAGTTCGAGGCTGCGCAGGAACCGGCGCGCGTGATGCGCGAGCACGGCTGCGAGCTCGACATGAAGAGCGCCGACGAGTGCGTGGCGATCGAGCCGGCGCTGGCGCAATGCCGCGACCGCATCGTCGGCGGCAGCATGACGCCGAGCGACGAATCCGGCGACGCGCACCGCTTCACGCAGGCGCTGGCCGCGGCCTGCGCGGCGGCCGGGGTGCAGTTCAGGGTCGAGACGCGCATCGTCGGCATCCGCCGCGAAGGCGACCGCATCGCCGGGGTGCAGCTCGCCGATGCGCAGGGCATCGTCTCGACGCTCGCCGCCGACCGCTACGTGCTGTGCCTGGGCTCGTTCTCCGCTGGCTTCGCGCGCGAGCTCGGCATTCACCTCAACATCTACCCGGCCAAGGGTTACTCGGTGACCTTGCCGGTGCAGGACCGGGCACACGCGTACTCGGTATCGCTGACCGACGACGAGTACAAGCTGGTGTTCTCGCGCCTGGGCGACCGGCTGCGCATCGCCGGCACCGCCGAGCTCAACGGCTTCGACACGGCGCTGAACATCACGCGCTGCGAAGCCATCGTGCGGCGCGTGCGCGAGCTGTTCCCGCAGATGACCGATGGCCGACAGGCGCGCTACTGGACCGGCCTGCGGCCCGCGACGCCGTCGAACGTGCCCTACATCGGCCGCTCGAAGATCGCCAACCTGTACCTCAACACCGGCCACGGCACGCTGGGCTGGACGCATTCGGCGGGTTCGGGCCAGGCGATCGCCGACATCGTCAGCGGCCGCGCGCCGGCGCTGGACTTCGCCTTCACCGGCCTCAGCCGCGAAGACCGGCGCAGCCCCGGCGCCCTGCGCACCGCCTGAGCGCGCGCTGATCCAGCGCAAGCCCGCCGCACCACGGTCGGCGGGCGTTCATCAGCGGTCGCGCATAAACTTCGCGCATCAACGATCGACCGCCCGCCCCGCATGGACACCGACCCCGCCGCCGACGCCGTCTTCGAATCGGTCGCCGAACTGTTCGCGCTGCTGTCGACGCCGATACGGCTGAAGATCATCGGCGCGCTGTGCAACACCGAGAAGAACGTGTCGCAGCTGCTGGCCGAGATCGACACCACGCAGCCGAACATGAGCCAGCACCTGTCGACGCTGTACCGCGCCGGCGTGCTCGGCAAGCGCCGCGACGGCACGCAGATCTACTACCGGCTGCAGAGCGAACGCGTCGCCATGCTGTGCCGCGCGGTCTGCACGCAGGTGGCGATCGAGATGGACCCCGAGGCCGAGGTGCAGCCGGGCGACCGGCTGCTGCCGCTGGGCGCGCGCTGAAGTCCGGCCGGCGCGGCGAGCCGGCATGCCGATTGCCGGCGCTTCACGCATGAACACCCACCGTTTGGCGCCCTGGCTCGCGGGCGCCCTCGCCTTGGCGATCGCGGGCTCCACCCTCGCCGGACCGGCGGCGGACCAGCAAGGCGCCGTGCGCTCGCTGAGCGGCGGCATCGGCGCCGACGAAGCGCGGGCGATGAAGGAAGCGGCGCCCGGCTACCCGCTGGCCCTGACCTTCTCGCGCCCGGATGGCGCGTTCGTCGCCGACATCAGCCTGCGCGTGCGCGACGCGGGCGGACGCACGGTCTACGAAGCGAAGGGCGTCGGCCCGATGGTGCTGCTGGACATGCCCGCCGGCCGCTACGTCATCGAAGCGACGCACCCCGACGGCCGGCAGCAGCAGCGCAGCGTCAGCCTCGACGGCAAGCGCCACGCCGCGGTGTCGATGACCTGGGCCGGCTGAGTGGACCCCCACGTCGCTTCGCTCCTGCCCCCCAAGGGGGCGTCAGCCGCCTTGGGGCGGCCCGGCGGCGGCTGAGCCGGCGGCACGCCTTCAGTCGAAGCCGCGCAGCGGCACGCGTTCGCGCTGCAGCCAGTTGCGCGGCGAGTAGGCGCTGGTGCCGTCGGTCGCGTGCAGCGTATAGGCATGGCGCGAATGCGCCGAGCGGTTCGGCGCGCTCCAGTGCGGCAGCAGGCCATGGAAGCACACCAGCGTGCCGGCGCTCACCTCGACCGGCACGGCCACCGCATCGTCCGGCCACGGCGTGGTATCCAGCGTTTCCATCGTGACCACCTCGCCATCGCGCACGAAACGCTCGCGCAGCGGCCCGCGGTGGCCGCCCGGCTCGACCCACAGGCAGCCGTTGTCGCGCGTGGCGTCTTCCAGCGCGAACCAGAACGCGGTGACGGTGCACGGCGTGGTGTCGAAGAAGGTGGCGTCCTGGTGCCACTTCACCTCGCCGCCGATGCCCGGCTGCTTGAAGATGTACATCGACTGCCACACCTTCGCATCGGCAAGGCCCAGGTCGCGGGCCAGCGCCGCCATGCGCGGTCCGCGCGAGAAGCGCTCGAACACCGGGTCGAGGTCGTGCATCGCGTGGCCGATCTTGTTGATCGACAGCGCCTTGGCCTGGCGCAGTGCGCCGCTGGCGTCGAAGGCCTCCTCCTCGAAGAAGCAGTGGATGCCCTCGGCCGACGCCAGGAAGTCGTCGCCGGTGCCACGCGCCTGGTCGGTGGTGCTGAAGATCGTGCGCTTCGCGCCGGGCTCGAACTGGTCGACGATCTGCAGCGCCCGCGCGCGCAGCGCGGCGACCTCGTCGGCCGTCTTGAAGCCCGGCAGCACGAGGTAGCCGTCGGCGTGATAACGCTCGATCTGTGCGGCGGACAAAACGGCGGGCGGCATGGTCAGCTGTCCACCTTGATGCCGCGCATCATGATGATGCCGCCGAGCTGGTTGGTATCGGCCTTCATGCGGTTGGCCAGACCTTCAGGCGCCGTGCCGACGGCCTGCCAGCCGGCGTTCAGCAGCTTCTGGCGCGAATCCGGCGCGCGGATCGCCTCCACCAGCGCGGCGCTGAGCTTGGCGACGATGGGCTTGGGCATGGACGCGGGCGCCGCGGCGGCGGTCCAGATCTCGAGGTCGGCGCCGGTGACGTCGGCATCGCGCAGGGTCGGCTGGTCGGTGACCAGCGCGCTGCGGCCCGGGGAGGTCAGGCCGATGGCCTTCAGCTTGCCGCTGCGCACGTGCGGCAGCGCCAGGCCCGGCGGCAGCAGCGCCAGGTGCACCTGGCCGGACAGCATCGCATTGATCACCTGCGGGTTGCCGGGGTACGGCACGTGCACCGCGGTGATGCCGGTCTTGCTCTTGATCAGCTCCATGCCGAGGTGGCCGACGGTGCCGTTGCCCGGCGTGCCGTAGTTGGCCTTGCCTTCGAGGCTGCGCGCCCAGTGCAGCAGCTCGGCGGGCTTGCTGCCCGTCGCGGTGCCGGCCACGGTCAGCAGCAGCGGCGCGGTGCCGATGAGCGACAGCGGCGCGAAGTCCTTCGCCGGGTCGAACGGCAGCTTCGGGTTCAGCAGCTTGGCGACCGTCAGGTTGCCGTTGATCAGCACGCCGATCGTGTGGTCGTCGCGCGCCTTGGCGACGAGGTCGGCGGCGATGTTGCCCGACGCGCCGGGGCGGTTCTCGACCACCACCGGCTGGCCGAGGTTCTTGGCCAGGGCTTCGGAGATCGCCCGCGCCGCGAGGTCGGGGGTCGAGCCGCCGGGGAAGCCGACCAGGATCTTCAGTGGCTGCGTCGGCCAGGCCAGCGCTTTCGGGGAGGCGGCGGCCGCGGCTGTACGCGGCGCGCCGGCCGTCTGCGCCCAGGTGGGCAGCGTGAAGGCCGCGGGACCGGCTGCGAGCAGGGATAACAAGCGACGTCGCTGGTGCATGCGAGGACTCCGGGTGGTCACGGGATTCGAAGAACCGTCAGGCGCCGAGAAACACGCCCTGCTGCTGCAGCGTGCGCTGGAGCTCGGCGGCGGGTACGGCGCGTGGCGTCACGCCGCCTTGAAGGGCCAGCGCGGCGACACTGCCTGCGGCCTCGCCCATCACGAAGCAGGCACCGCTGACACGCGCAGCGGATTGCCCGCGATGCGTCATCGACGCGCAGCGCCCGGCGACCAGCAGATTGTCCACGACGCGCGGCAGGATCATGCGCAGCGGCAGCTGGTTGACGCCCTGGTGCGTGCCGAGCCCGGGCGGAAACTCGAAGGTCACGTCGCCGGCGATGTGCGCCTCGATCGGCCAGCCGTTGACGCCGATGCTGTCGGCAAAGCGCGCACAGCCCAGCACGTCGGCATCGCTCAGCTGAATCTCGCCGACGACGCGCCGCGTCTCGCGGATGCCCAGCTGCGGCGCGATCTCAAGCAGGTAGGCGCCTTCGAAGCCGGGCGCGCTCGAGCGCAGGAAGTCCATGAACCCGACGATCTGGCGCCGGCCTTCGAGCTCGCCGGCGCTCAACTGCCAGGCATCGGTGCCGTCGACCGGGCTGCCGTCGGGGTTCGCGAGCTGCGTGACGTTGGCGCGCCATTCGCCCGCATGCTTCTGCGGCCGCACGATCGGCGTCTTGCGCGGGAAGCGGCGGCCGCGCGCTTCCGCTTCGGCCATCAGCGCGTCGAAGCGGTTCCACGCATCGCCGGCCCGTGCGTCGTCGACACCGTGGATGCGGAACATCGTCGATGGGTACAGCAGCTCGTCCTTCTCGAACGGCACGCCGGCGGCGACCGCGAGGTCGGCATCGCCCGAGCAGTCGATGAACACCTCGGCGGTGATCGCGCCGCGGCCGGACTTGGTCTCGACCAGCAGCGCCTCGACCTGCGACGGCGACCGCATCAGCACGCCGGCCGCGTAGGCATGGAACAGCAGGCGCACACCCCGCGACGCCAGCAGCTCGTCGGCGCCGATCTTGAAGGCCGGGTTGTCGTAGGCCTGCGCGGCGATCTTGCCGCCGAAGAGGGCATGCGGCTCGCTGAGGCCGTCGCAGCGGCGCATGCGGTCGAGCAGTTCGTCGACGATGCCGTGCACCACCTGCTCGATGCGGCCGAAGACGTTGGCATGCAGGCCGCAGAAGTTGGTGACGCCGGCGGCGGTGCCCATGCCGCCGAGGAAGCCGTAGCGCTCGACCAGCAGCGTGCGGCGGCCGGCCTGCGCGGCGGCGGCGGCGGCCGCGATGCCCGCCGGCCCGCCGCCGAGCACCAGCACCTCGGTCTCGGCGATCACCGGCGTCGATCGCGCCGGCTCGGTCAGCGTGCGAAGGGAAGTCATGCGTCGGAGCAAAGGCGCTAGCCTATATGCATTCGGCGGCCGTCGCCGCCTGGGACCATCGGGAGAAACCAGCCATGCTGATCCGCAACGCCACGCTGCCCGACGGCCGCACCGGCATCAACCTGCTGGTGCGCGACGGCCGCTTCGCGGCGATCGGCCCGGTGCAGGACGGGGTGGCCGGCGAGCCGGGCGAACCCGAGCTCGATGCCGCCGGCTGGCTGCTGAGCCCGCCGTTCGTCGATGCGCATTTCCACATGGACGCGACGCTGTCGTACGGCCTGCCGCGGATCAATGCCAGCGGCACGCTGCTCGAGGGCATCGCGCTGTGGGGCGAACTCAAGCCGCTGCTGACGGCCGAGGCCATCGCCGAGCGCGCCCTGCAGTACTGCGACTGGGCGATCGCCCGCGGGCTGCTGGCGATCCGCACGCATGTCGATGTCTGCGACGAACGGCTGCTGGCGGTCGACGCGCTGCTGCAGGTGCGCGAACGCATGAAGCCCTGGCTGGACCTGCAGCTGGTCGCCTTTCCGCAGGACGGCGTGCTGCGCACGCCGCACGCGCTGCAGACGCTGCAGCGTGCGCTCGACAAGGGCGTCGACGTGGTCGGCGGCATTCCGCACTTCGAGCGCACGTCCGACCACGGCGCCGAGAGCGTGAAGCTGCTGTGCGAGATCGCCGCCGCGCGCGGGCTGCGCGTCGACATGCACTGCGACGAGAGCGACGACCCGCTGTCGCGCCACATCGAGACCCTGGCCTTCCACGCGCAGCGCCTCGGGCTGCAGGGCCGCGTGACCGGCTCGCACCTGACCTCGATGCATTCGATGGACAACTACTACGTGTCCAAGCTGATCCCGCTGATCGCCGAAAGCGGTGTGCATGCGGTGGCCAACCCGCTGATCAACATCACGCTGCAGGGCCGGCACGACAGCTACCCGAAGCGCCGCGGCATGACGCGCGTGCCGGAGCTGATGGCCGGTGGCGTCAACGTCGCGTTCGGCCACGACTGCGTGATGGACCCGTGGTACGCACTCGGCTCCGGCGACATGCTGGAGGTCGCGCAGATGGGACTGCACGTCGCGCAGATGACTTCGCAGGCGCAGATGCGTGCCTGCTTCGATGCGGTGACGGTGAATGCCGCACGCGTGCTCGGTCTCGAAGGCTACGGGCTCGAGGTCGGTTGCCATGCGGATGCGGTGCTGCTGCAGGCGCGCACGCCGGCCGAGGCGATCCGCCTGCGTGCGGCGCGCCTGGCGGTGATGCGCCGCGGCGAGGTGGTCGCGCGGCAGGCGCCGGCGGCGTCGGTGCTGGACCTCGGCGGCCGTCGCGCGCAGGTCGACTGGACCCTGGCGCGCTGAACGGCCGTCCACCGTCAGTTCACCGGGCACTCCGTCGCGCGCGCGGCGTTGCTGCTGCGGCAGTCCTGGTGCAGCACGGTCGCCAGCGACGTCACGGTGGGGCAGTTCGGGCCACCCGAGGTGCTGAGGATGTAGTTCTGGTTGTCCAGCGACTCGGAGACCTGGGTGTAGGGCTGCACGTTGCGCTGGTTCGCCGTCGCGCCGTTGCCCGTGGGGTACTGGAAGCGGCAGACCTTGTAGTTGGTGGCGCCCGAGTTGAGCCCCGTGCCGCCGAGGCGCAGCGTGCCGGCCCACGGCGCACCCGCCGACGGCACGCTGATCACGCACAGGTAGTACTTGTAGCCGGTGATCGCGGTGCCGGTGTTCTGGTCCACCGCGTTGTTCAGCGAGCAGGTGACGCCGGTGGTGCCGGTGAGGCCCGTGCTGCTGACCAGCAGGCCGGTGGGGAAGCTGATGCTGCCGTCCAGCGAGATGTAGCCGGCGATGATGTACGCGCTGGTCTCGGTGCAGTTCGCCAGGTCGTCGATGCTGTCGACGATGAAGTTGCAGGTCAGCACGACATAACCGGAGTCGTTCGAGAACACGACGGCGAAGTTGTTGGTCAGCTGCACCACGCTCTTGCCGCCGCCGAGATCCACCGCCGGAACCGGGATGTTCAGGTTGCGGTTCTTCGGGCGCTTCAGCGTCGTATTGCCCGGCAGCGGGAAGGCCAGCGCGCCGCTGTCGAACGGGTCGGTCTTCGAGATGATGGTCGAGAAGTTCAGCGTCGTCTCGGCCGTGGCCGTGGTGCTGGTGCGGTCGGCCCAGCTGACGCTGATCTTCACGCGGCGCCACGGGTCGTCGGTGCTGTCGAAGACCTGCCAGCTGCGGGTGAAGGTGGTGTTCGCGTGGTAGTTGGCGCCGTTGCCGACACTGTCGGTGGTCGCGCCGGAGCCCATGCTCTCCCACGCGTTGACCCCGGCCGCGGTGTCGATCTGCGTGTAGGAGCGGAACTCCTCGATCTTCTCCTGCGCCAGCCGCGCGGCCTCGCCGCGCTGGCGCGCGACGTCCTCGCTGCGCGCGAGCTTCAGGCTGACGCCGGCGATCGCCAGCAGGCCGAAGGCCATGATGACCAGCGCGATCATCGACTCCAGCAGCGAGAAGCCCTGCTGGCGGCGGAAAGTGATGCGGCGCTTCATGGCAACGTGTCCGTGGTGGTGCGGAAATCGCGCCAGCTGCCCGGGACGCGCACGAGCGGGGCGCTCATGCGGCGGGCGTTCTTCAGCGCATCGGGGTCGTAGGTCACCGTGCCGTTGCCGTTGGTCTTGTAGGCCGCGCAGGTGATCTGGGCACCGTTGATGTTGGCCGTGCCGGTGCCGATGTCGTTCCAGTCGGCGCTGTTCGAGAAGATCAGGCCGTAGAAGGTATTGGTGCCGTTGATCTTCAGCGCGTTGGGCGTGACGAAGATGATCGGGTCGCCTTGCGAGCCGTAGGTGTTGTTGCCGCTGAGCTGCAGGTCGGTGGCAAAGTAGAACGAGCGCCAGCCCTGGCTGTAGGCGGTGTCGATCTTGCTCTTGCAGTCGGACGCGCTGCCGCAGCTGATGATCTTGGTGGTCGGCGAATCGCGGAAGCGCTCGATGGTCATGCCGAAGTAGGTCTTGAACATCGCCGAGTTCTCGCAGGTCGGGTCGGCGCTGGCCAGCGAGTACAGCGACTGGTCGTTCTCGATCTGCGAGTTCGCCACCGGCTGGCCCGCCAGCGTGGTCACCGACGTGCCCGGCGAGGTGTCGATCGTCGTGCCGGCATTGATCGTGATGCCGTTGGTCGCGACGTCGTTGTTGGCGACGTTGAACGAGCCGCCGATGTCGCACGAGGTGCCGCAGGTCAGCGGCGCGGCCGGCGGGCGCGGCGACAGGCCGAGCTTCAGCGTCACGGTCGTGCGCGCATTGCCGTCGGCATTGCCGTAGGTGGTCGATGCGCACGACGCCGCCTGCGCACTGCAGGCCCAGGCGGTGATCTTCACCGCGTCGGTATCGCCGGGCACCGCCTCGAAGGCCACGGTGAAGCCGGGCTGCACCGCGCTGCCGAGGCTGGCCACCGCCGTGCCGCTGCCCGGGGTGTTGGGGCAGCTGCAGCTGAGCGTGCCGGTGGCCGGATCGATCTTGCAGCCGGGGAAGACGGTGGTGGCCGGCGCGACATCGGTCGACGGCGTCGCGGCGTTCCAGTTCGTCATCACGTAGCGCTTGCGGAACGAGGTGTTGCCGGCCGTGTTGTCGAAGGTGCAGTTGGCGCCGATGTCGTAGGGCGCGTTCAACATGCCGGTGGCCCATTCGAGCGCCGCTTCGGCGACTTCGTGGGTCAGCGTGGCCTGCATCTGGTTGGCCGACGTGCGCTGTTCGACCAGCACGCCGCGGTTGACGTACAGCGCGCCGAGCGACGCGGCAAACAGCAGGATCAGCGCGACGACGAGCGTGCCGACGCCGCGCTGGCGGCGGCGGGAGCGGGTCAGGTGGAGGGAGAACATCGGATCACCTTTCAGGCCGGGCAGGCGCCGGCGACCTGGTCGTTGCGCACACGGACCGTCGAACGCAGGCTGCGCTGCACGGCGGCATCGCGAACCGATTGACCGTGCAGCACGACGGCGTAGCTGCGCACGGTGGTGGTGGGGCAGTTCGGCGTGCCGATGCCGCAGACGGTCGGGCAGGTGTCGCCGAGGCTGATCTGGGTGACGGTGGGCGTCACGGTCAGCGTGGTGATGTTCACCGAGCTCTTGTCCGTGACATCGGTCCAGCTGCCGCCGACCTGCATCTGCAGCGCGCCGTCGTTGAGCCGGAAGCCGAACTGCTCGTTGGCATCGAGCGTGTTGTTGTCGGTGGCGCTGTCGCGCGAGAAGCGGTAGGCGATTTCGTTGGCGGCCGGCATGCTGACCTGGCTGTACGGGTTCTGCGTGGTCACCGAGGTGCCGCCGATGGCGGTGGTGCCGAGGATCGCGTTGCCCCAGAAGCCGGCGCGGCGGATGTCGCGCGTGACCAGGTCGGCGGCATTGCGCAGGTCCTGGTTCAGGCGCGTCTCGGCCAGCAGCATGCGCGAGCCGGAGACGTTCTTCGCGAACAGCAGCACGGCGCCGCTGACCACGATCATGCCGACGGCCGCACCGACCATCAGCTCCATGATCGACAGGCCGCGCTGGCGCGCGCGCGGGCGCGCGATGCGGCGTGGGGGGCGCAGGCTCAACATGCGGTGTACCCGTGGAAGGCGGCCGACGGCGAGCACGTCGCGATGCGGCCGAAGGCGTTGGTGGTGACCTGCAGCTGCGCGCTGGTGTAGCTGCTGCTGCCGGTGAGGGTCTGCGCCGTGGTGGTGCCGCGCAGGCCTTCGAAGACCACCGTGCCGGCCGACAGCGTGACGCCTGCCGGCAGCGTGACCGTCTTCAGCACGACATCGGCGCCGGAGGTGGGCGTGTAGCGCACGTCGTACGACGCGCCGTCGGCGGCGACGACCAGGCTCGCGTTGGTGCGGCGATGGATGGCTTCGCTGCGCACGTACTGCAGGTCGATGCCCAGCGTGCTGACCGCGCCTTCGAGGCGGGTGCGCGCGATGGACTGCGTGAACTGGGGGGCGGCCAGGCCGGCGAGGATGGCGGCGATGGCCACGGCCACCAGCACCTCGATCAGCGTCACGCCACGGTTCGGACGGCTCGACATCACCGGCTCCAGCAGGTGGCAGGAGCGTAGACAGGGTTCGTCGCGGTGACCGTGACGGACATCGCGGTGCAGCCCGTGTCGTTGTTCTGGCCCTTCGACGCGACCGGCGTGAACGTGATGGTGTACCCGGTCGACGCGGTCTGGCCGGCGCCGATCGACAAGGCCATCGTGTAGTAGCCGTTGCCGGTCGTGCTGCTGCTGATGCCCAGGTTGCCCAGCGTGGTCGTGTAGGTCGCGTTGTTCGCGCGCCAGCGTTCCTGCGCCTGCATCACGTTGGCCGCGGCATCGCCGGCATCGGCGCGGCGGCCCTTGCGGATGCTGGCCATGAAGTTCGGGTACGCGATCGACGAGACGATCGCGATGATCGCGAGCGTCACCATCATCTCGATCAGCGTGAAGCCCTTCACGAGGGGGTTGGGGGGTTGAACGATCCGGCGCATGTCGAGGTTTTCGGCCCGCCGATGGAGCGCTTGAGCCGGAGAAGCGACCGTTCGCGACCCCTGTTCGACCGCTCGTCGGGTCGAACGGCGTCCCCGCCGCACCGCGCGGACGTCCATCAGCGCACCGCGCGGACGTCCATCGGCGCACCGCGCGGAACCCCATCAGCGCACCGCGCTGGTGCGCCGCGTCAAGACGTCACGACCGGCAGCGTCGGCTGCGGACCACACTCAACCCTGCGCCCGCGAGGCGCACCCCGTCGCGCGGGGGTCGATCGCTAAAATCGATCGCACCTCGCGCCTGCACCGCCCGCCCATGAAACTGATCGGATCGCTGACCAGCCCCTACGTGCGCAAGGTGCGGATCGTGATGGCCGAGAAGCGGTTGGACTACCAGCTGGTGCTGGAGGACGTCTGGGCGCAGGACGCCATCCTGAAATCGAATCCGCTCGGCAAGGTGCCCTGCCTGGTGATGGAAGGCGGCGAGGCGGTGTTCGACTCGCGCGTCATCGTCGAGTACGTCGACACCCTGTCGCCGGTCGGCAAGCTGATCCCGCCGTCGGGCCGCGAGCGCGTGGAAGTGCGCACCTGGGAAGCGCTGGGCGACGGCGTCTGCGACGCCGCGCTGCTGGCGCGGCTGGAAGCCACCTGGGGCCCGCGCGGCGACGCGCGCAGCCCGGCCTGGATCGACCGGCAGCTCAGCCGCATCGGCACCTGCCTGAAGGCGATGAGCCAGGGCCTGGGCGACAAGCCGTGGTGCAACGGCAACCACTTCACGCTGGCCGACGTCGCGGTCGGCGTCGCGCTGGGCTACCTGGACTTCCGCTTCAAGGACATCGACTGGCGCGGCGACCATCCGAACCTGGCCCGCCTGTCCGACAAGCTGGCCGCGCGGCCGAGCTTTGCCGACACCGTGCCGCCGGCGGCCTGACGATCGCCGGCGCTGTCCCTGACGCCCGAAGTGAGCGGCAGGCGCACGCCCTCAGGCGGCCTGCAGCGTGAAGTTGCCGGCGCGCAGGTCCCACTGCATCTTGCGGTAGATCGCCCGCACGCGGGCCGCGAGCGCCCGCGGCGGCACGTTCTCGAAGCGCGCGATCTCGGCGATGCGGCGGCCGATCGCCAGGCGGCGCAGCAGCAGCAGGTCGTCAGGACCCAGCGCCAGCGGGCTGATCATCTCGTCCAGCGGCGACGCGGCGACGCTGCGCTGGTCGGCCTCGAAGTGGTCGAGCAGGCGCCTGGCGATCCATGGCGTGATGTCGGCGGCGCCGGCCAGCGTGTCGCGCGCATGCACGGCCAGCGGCTCGGCGCGCAGGTCGTCGGCGTCGTAGAAGCTGTCGGCGCCTTCCTGCAGCGCGTCCAGCAGCAGCAGGTCCTCGCCGTGCGAGACCACCAGCACCTGCGCCTTCAGCGGGCTGATGCCGACGCGCAGCACGCGGATCATGTCGAGCACCGTGCCGTCGACGAGCCGCAGGTCGGCGATCAGCAGGTCGGGATCGTGGCGGTGCATCAGCACGCGGGCCGAGGCAAAACTCTGCACCGGACCGAGCACGTCCCATTCGCCGGTGGCGAGCAGTTCGTCGCGCCACGCCTGGCTGCGTGCCGGGCTGTTCCCGGCGAGCAACGCGGTCTTCATATCCCAACGACCCGTGGTTTCTTGATGTAACCAATTCTGGGGACGCGGGCGCGGACCTGCATCCCCGAGCCGCGGGGGATGTCGGGTCGCTACCGATGGCGGGAGCCGGAGGGCGTGAAGTGCATCACGCCGAACGGGTCGCTTCCGGGTCTGCCGCGTGAAGCCTGCCACTGGACCCGGCCGCCGATCCGTCGTTGGGCGACGGATTCGGCATCACCCGCTTGTCGAGCATCTGCGCCGCCACCGGCCCCGCCTGGAAGCTGGCGCTGGAGGCGATCGGCCAGTACAGCGCGAAGACCTGGTGCGGCCACGCCACCTCGCCGCGTTCGGCGGCCAGCAGCTCGCCGCGCTGCAGCGTCGGCAACAACCGCGACAGCAGGCGCACCGAGTGGTCGCTGGTGCGCCGCACGATGTGCGCCGGCGTGATCTGGTTCGGATGCGTGAGCCCGGCCGCCTGTACCAGTTCCTTCAGCGCCTCCAGCGTGTACTGGTGGAAGCGGCGCACGCGCTCGATCTTGTCGGGCACCACCAGCGCCTTCTGGCGCAGCGGGTCCTGCGTCGTCACGCCGGTGGGGCAGTGGCCGGTGTGGCAATGCTGCGCCTGGATGCAGCCGAGCGCGAACATGAAGCCGCGCGCCGCGTTGCACCAGTCGGCGCCCAGCGCCATCGCGCGCGCGATGTCGAAGGCGCTGATGACCTTGCCGGCGCAGCCGATGCGGATGCGATCGCGCAAGCCGACGCCGACCAGCGTGTTGTGCACCAGCCGCAGGCCTTCCTGCAGCGGCGAGCCGACGTGGTCGGTGAATTCCAGCGGCGCCGCGCCGGTACCGCCCTCGGCGCCGTCGACGACGATGAAGTCAGGCAGCAGGTCGCATTCCAGCATCGCCTTGACGATCGCGAACCATTCCCACGGATGGCCGATGCACAGCTTGAAGCCCACCGGCTTGCCGCCCGACAGCGTGCGCAGCCGGTCGAGGAACTTCAGCATCTGCAGCGGCGTGTCGAAGGCGCTGTGCGCGGCCGGCGAGATGCAGTCGACCCCCACCGGCACGCCGCGCGCCGCGGCGATCTCCGGCGTCACCTTCGGCCCCGGCAGCACGCCGCCGTGGCCGGGCTTGGCGCCCTGGCTGAGCTTGAGCTCGACCATGCGCACCTGCGGGTCGCGCGCGTTGCGTTCGAACAGTTCCTCGTCGAAGGTGCCGTCGGCGTTGCGGCAGCCGAAGTAGCCCGAGCCGATCTCCCAGATCAGGTCGCCGCCGTGCACGCGGTGGTGTTCGCTGATCGAGCCTTCGCCGGTGTCGTGCGCGAAGCCGCCGCGCCTGGCGCCGCCGTTGAGCGCGAGGATCGCGTTGGCGCTCAGCGCGCCAAAGCTCATCGCCGAGATGTTGAACAGGCTCGCGGAGTACGGCTGCGCGCAGCGCTCGCCGCCGATGTCGACGCGGAAGTCGTGGCTCGGCAGCGCGGTAGGCTGCAGCGAATGGTTGATCCACTCGTAGCCCGCGGCGCCGACGTCGAGCTGCGTGCCGAAGGGCCGCTTGTCCGATTCGCCCTTGCTGCGCTGGTAGACCAGCGAGCGCTGCTGGCGCGAGAACGGGATGGTCTCGCGCTCGCTTTCGATGAAGTACTGGCGGATCTCGGGGCGGATCCATTCGAGCAGGTAGCGCAGGTGGCCGATCACCGGGTAGTTGCGCAGCACCGCGCGCCGGTTCTGCCGCAGGTCGTGCACGCCGGTCGCGAGGCCGAAGAGGCCGAGCAGCGCCATCCACGCCAGCTCGCCGAAGCCGACCCAGGCGAACAGACCGAGCAGCGCGAAGACCGCGCACAGCAGCAGCGTCAGGTAGCGGATGGGGAAATGGCGGTCGAGCGCACTCAGCCAGCTGGGCATCGGGGGAACCTCCTCGCCCGCCGCATGCTAATCGAGCACTGGTCGAGCCCTAGTCGAGCCCTAGTCGAGCGTGCGGCGGTAGCGCGTCAGCGCCAGCACGCCGGCGGCCAGCAGGAACAGCAGCATCGGCCACAGCTCCGGCCACAGCTCGGGCAGGCCGTTGCCCTTGAGCAGGATGCCGCGCACGATGCGCAGGAAGTGCGTCAGCGGCAGCAGCTCGCCGATGGCTTGCGCCCAGCCCGGCATGCCGCGGAACGGGAACATGAAGCCCGACAGCAGGATCGACGGCAGGAAGAAGAAGAAGGTCATCTGCAGCGCCTGCAGCTGGTTCTTCGCCAGGGTCGAGAAGGTGAAGCCGACGCCGAGGTTGGCGAGCATGAAGACCCCGATCAGCGCCAGCAGCAGCGCGAGGCTGCCGTTCATCGGCACTTCGAACAGCCACCACGCGGCCAGCATGATCACGCCGAGCTGGATGTAGCCGATGACGACGTACGGCAGGATCTTGCCGATCATCACCTCGAGCGGGCGCACCGGCGTGGCGAGCAGGTTCTCCATCGTGCCGCGCTCGCGCTCGCGGGTCATTGCCAGGCCGGTCAGCATCACCATCGTCATCGTCAGGATGGTGCCGATCAGCCCCGGCACGATGTTGTAGCGCGACAGCCCTTCCGGGTTGTAGCGGCGATGCACCCGCAGCTCCACCGGCGTGGGGCGCGGCGCCAGCGCCGCCAGCGGCCCGACCGCCTCGGTGGCCAGCGCCTGCGTCAGCAGCGGCTGCAGCGCGGCGATCGCGTTGCCCGACGCCGCCGGGTCGGTGGCGTCGACCGACACCAGCAGCACCGGCCGCGTGCCGCGCACGACCTCGCGCGTGAAGCCGGGCGGGATCACCACCATGAACTGCACCTCGCCGCGCTCGAGCAGCGCCTCGGCCTCGACTTCGCTGCCGGTGCGGTGCGCGATGCGGAAGTAGCCGCTGTTCTGCAGCGCCGCGCCGACGCTGCGCGCGAGCGGACCGCCGTTTTCGGCCACCAGCACTGTCGGCAGGCCCTTCGGATCGGTGTTGATCGCGTAGCCGAACAGCACCAGCTGCATCACCGGCACCGCGACCGCCATCGCGAAGGTCAGGCGGTCGCGCAGCATCTGCTGGAACTCCTTGATGAAGATCGCCAGCGTGCGGCGCCACGAGTAATTCATGCGCTAGGGGCCGGGAACGTCGGCGGCGAAGTTGTCCTGCGCGCGATCGACCAGGCGCACGAAGGCCTCCTCGAGGTCGCGCGCACCGGCCTCGGCGACGATCTCGGCAGCCGTGCCGCGCGCCAGCACCTGGCCGTAGGCGATGTAGCAGAGCTCGTGGCAGCGCTCGGCCTCGTCCATGTAGTGCGTCGACACCAGCACCGTGATGCCGTCGTCCGCGAGGCGGTGGATGTGGTCCCAGAACTCGCGCCGCGCCTTCGGGTCGACGCCGGCGGTCGGCTCGTCCAGCAGCAGCAGCTGCGGCGCGTGCAGCAGGCAGGCGGCGAGCGCGAGCCGCTGCTTCCAGCCGCCGGACAAGGCGCCCGCCAGCTGCTGCTGGCGCTCGACGAGGCCGAGGTCGGCGAGCGCGCGGTCGACCGCCGCGCGGCGCCCGGGCAGCTCGAACAGCCGAGCGACGAAGTCCAGGTTCTCGCGGATCGACAGGTCCTCGTAGAGCCCGAACTTCTGCGTCATGTAGCCGACTTGGCGCTTGATCTCGGCGCCGCCCTCCGCGATGTCCAGCCCCAGGCAGGTGCCGCGGCCCTCGTCGGCCTTCAGCAACCCGCACAGCATGCGGATCGTCGTCGTCTTGCCGCTGCCGTTGGGGCCGAGGAAGCCGCAGATGCGGCCGCGCTCGAGCTGCAGGTCGACATGGTCGACGACGGTGCGGCCGCCGTAACGCTTGGTCAGGCCGTGCACGTCGATCGCCAGCACGGTCAGCCGCCCTTCTGCACGTCGATGGGTTGACCCGGGCGCAGCCGAGGCGCATCGGCCGGCGCCGGCCGCGCTTCGACCAGGAACACCAGCTTTGCGCGCTGGGCGTTCGAATAGATCACCGGCGGGGTGTACTCCGCCTGCGTCGCGATGCGGCTGATGCGCGCGGCGATCGGCGCGCCGCAGCCGTCGCAGCGGATGCTCACCGCCTGGCCGGGCTGCAGCGCACCGGCCTCGGTTTCAGCGACGTAGAAGCGCGCCTTCACCGCGCCCGCCGGCAGCAGCGACACCACCGGCTGCCCGGCGGGCACCCATTCGCCGACGCGGAAGAAGGTGTCGGCCACCGCCGCGGCCGCCGGCGCGCGCGGCGCCTTCTGCTGCACGCGCCAGTCGGCCTGCTTCAGCGCCTGCGCCGCGGCCCCGGCGCCGGCCTGCGCGGCCGCCCGTTCCTGCTCGCGGGCCGGCAGCTGCGCGACGCGCAACGCGGCCTCGAGCTCGTTCACCTGTGCATCGGCCTGCGTCATCGCGGCCTGTGCATCGTCGAGCTGCGCGGCGCTGACGAAGTTCTGCGCCACCAGCGCCTTCACCCGCGCGAGCTCGCTGCGCGCCAGCGCGGCCTGTGCGCGCGCCCTGGCCAGCTGCGCCCGGGTCACTGCCACTTCATCGGCGCGGCGCCCGGTCTCGGTGTTGCGCGCCTGCGCCTGCGCGACACCGAGCCGCGCCGCGGCTTCGTCCTTCGCGAAGACCTCGGCATCGTCGTCGAGCACGAAGAGCGGCGCCCCCTGCGCGACCTGGCCGCCGGCCGCGACCGGCAGCTCGGCGAGCGTGCCGGCGAGGGGCGACGAGACCAGCACGTACTCGCCCTCGACATATCCCGACCAGCCGGCCGGCGGCGGCTTGTCGCAGGCGGCCAGCGGCACCAGCAGCGGCACCAGCAGCAGCCTCGCCCCTGCGCTGGCCGCCCGGGTCCTCGAAGCGCTCATCGGGGGGCCTCCTCGCCGGCGCACAAGGCCGCCAGCACCAGCTCGATGCGTTCGGCAATCGCCACGTCGCCGGTGACCTGCGTCTGCAACGACGGCTTCGGCAGCGGAATGCCCAGCGCGGCCGCCGCCGGGGCCATGACCATCGGCGCGACCACCGCGCCCATCAGCAGCGCGATGCGCTGCAGCGGATGGCGCGATGGCGGCAGCGCGCCTTCGGCCTCCGCCTCGGCCAGCAGCTGCAGCAGCAGGCCGACGTGCCGGGGCACGTTGGCCCGCAGGAACTCGCGCGCGACCTCCGCCCCGCCGGCCGCATCGAGCACCAGCCGCACGATCACGGGCCGCTGCGCGCGCACGAAGCCGGCCAGGCTCAGCAGCGCGGCGCGCAGCCGGTCCAGCGCCGGCCCCTGCATCGCGGCCTGGCCGGCGAGCGGACCGTACATCTCCTCGTACAGCTGCTGCAGCAAGGCGCGCAGGAAGGCGTCCTTGCTGTCGAAGTGGTAATGGAACATGCCCGCGCTGATGCCGGCGTGCTCGGCCAGCTTGCGCTGCGACAGCCCGGCGCAGCCCAGCTGCGCATACAGCGCGCGGCCGCTGGCGAGCAGGGCCTGGTCGAGCTGTTGTGAGGGGCGGGCCACGGCGGCCATTATTGGTCAGCTGACCTGAAAAGCGCAAGCATCCCCCGGAATGCGTGCATCCGGGCCGGCGCAGGCGCCGTATGTCCCGCCATCACCGGCCGACGGCCGTTCCGCAGGAGTCCCATGAACACGCTCGATGCCCGCGCGTTGGCCGCGCTTTGCGACAAGGAAACCGGCACCGCCCCGCGCGGCCCGCGGCGCGCCGTGGTGCTCGGCGCCAGCCTGGCCGGGCTGCTGGCCGCGCGCGTGCTGCATGAGCACGTCGACGAGGTGCTGCTGCTCGAACGCCATGCACTGCCGATGGACCTGGGCCCGCGCGAGACGATGCCGCACACCCACCACACCCATGCGCTGCTGGCGCGCGGCCGGCAGGTGATCGAGCAGCTCTTTCCCGGCATCGGCGACGAATGGATGGCCGCCGGTGGCCGCCTCGGCGACGTCGGCAGCGATGCCCTCTTCTACGCCGGCCGGCGCCGCTTCGCGCAGGCCCCCGCCGACGCGCAGGCGATCTGCCTCGGCCGCAGCGCGATCGAAGGCGTGCTGCGCTGGCGCGTGCGGGCGCTGCCGCGCATCACGCTGGTCAGCGGTGTCGAAGCGACGGGCCTGCTCGGCGCGGCGGACCGTTCAGCGGTCACAGGCCTGCACTGGCGTCTGCGCGACGAACCGGCGGGCGACCGCCGCACGCTGCGCGCGGACCTCGTGGTCGATGCCAGCGGCCGCGGCTCGCGGCTGCCGAAGTGGCTGGTGGAGCTCGGCCACGATGCCCCGCGCGAAGAGCAGGTGCACTGCCAGATCCGCTACGCCACCGCCTACCTGCAGCGCGAGCCGCAGCATGCGCCGGGCCTCGAAGCGGTGATCTGCGCCGCGACACCGGACCACCCGCGGCCCTCGGTGCTGCTGAGCCAGGAAGGCGGGCGCTGGGTGGTGACGCAGGGCGGGTACGGCGAGGATGCGCCGCCGCTGGACCGCGAGGGCTTCATCCGCCGCGCGCAGGAGGCCGCGCCGTCGGAGCTGGCCGCGGTCGTGCGCGATGCGCAGTTCCTGTGCGAACCCTTCGGCTACCGCTTCCCGCACAGCCAGCGCCGGCGCTACGAGCGCTCGAGCCTGCCCGCCGGCGTGCTGGCCATCGGCGACAGCATCTGCAGCTTCAACCCGGTGTTCGGCCAGGGCATGAGCGTGGCCGCCTGCGAAGCGCTGGCGCTGCAGCAGGCGCTGCAGGCCGGTGCCGCCATCGATCGGGGCCTGGCGCGCCGTTATTTCCGCGCCGCCGCGCGCAGCATCGACATCGCCTGGCAGACCGCCGTCGGCGCCGACCTCGCGATCCCCAGCGTGCAGGGGGAGCGGCCGCTGCCGGTTCGCCTCATCAACGCCTATGTCGCGAAGGTCTTCGATGCGGCGCAGACCGATCCGGACGTGGCCGTGGCCTTCGAGCGGGTCTCGCACCTGCTGGAAGCCCCGCCGACGCTGATGCGGCCGGCGATGCTGGCGCGCGTGCTCAGCGCACGCTGGCGGCGGCCGGCGGATGCCACGCGGCCGGCGGTGGCAGCGGCCTAGCGCCTCAAGGACGCGGCCGGCCGCCGAGCGCTGCCCACAGGCGCTCGAACACCGCGCCGAACTGCGCCACCAGCGCCGGATGGTTGCAGAGCACGACGTTCTCCTCGTTGTGCTCGCAGGCGCTGCGCGTCCAGTTGTAGCTCCCGTTGAGCAGCCAGGCCTGGTCGAGGACCGCGAACTTGTGGTGCATGTGCGCGGCGCTGGTGTCCAGCACCACCGGCACGCCGGCGTCGCGCAGCGCGAACACGTCGCTGCCGGCATCGAAGGCCTTGTCGCCGTCGGTGATCAGGCGCACCGCGACGCCGCGCCGGTGCATCGCCAGCACCTCGGCCGTGATGCGGTCGTCCGACAGCGTGAAGACGCACAGGTCCGCGCTGCGCCGGGCCTGCCGCAGCTGGCCGCGGATCAGCGACAGGCATTGTTCGCCGGGGCTGAACGCGGCATGGGCCTGGATCGCCTGCGCGGGCAGGCGTGCGTTGTCGATGCAGCGCGTGATGCCGTCGAGCCAGCGCAGCAGCGGCAGCGTGGCCGCCGGGTCGGCGCCGACGCGCTCGCGCACCAGCGTGAAGGCGCGGTTGCGCAGCTGGCGCAGGGCGTCCTCGGGCGGCTCGGCCTCGCGCAACGCCTGGGCCAGCGAACGCTTCTCGTCGTCGGACAGCGCGTCGTCCTCGAGCGTGCGCTGCAGCTGCTCGAGCAGCTCGGCGGTGGTTTCAGAGTCCGGCGTGCGGCTCATTCCGAGGCCTTCTTCGACTGCAGCCGCGCATCGAGCTGCTTCGCGAGCCGCTCGACCTGGCTCGACACCGTGTGGTCGAGCTTCAGCCGCTGCTCGGTCGCGGCGATCAGCGGCATGATGATCTTGCGGTAGGTCACCGCGATCTCCAGCACCGCCTGCGCGAGGCGCAGCGACTCGGGCTCGTCGGCCGGCGACGGATCGTCGATGACCACCGGCGCGGGCGGGGCCGGCGGCGGCTTCAGCGTCTCGACCGCGCGCGCCACTTCCAGCAAGGTCGACGCGATGCGCGTGCTGCCGTCGGTGTCGTCGCCGCCCAACTGCCTGCGGCGCGTGAACGCCTCGCGGATCGCCTGCCAGCGCGCGGCTTCGTCGGCGGTGGGCGCGCCGAGCAGGTGGGCCAGCTTCAGCAGGTTCTCCTCGGCGCCGGTGGTCAGCGTCTGCGCCTCGCCGCGGTAGTGGTCGCGCAGCAGCGCATCGAGCTCGGCGTCGCTCATCAGCGGCGTGATGCGGCCGGCCAGCTTGACCATGTTGCGGTAGCTGCCCTGCAGCTTGAACGGCGGCTCGTCGCGGTAGGCATCCTGCTGCGCGGCCGACGCGATGTACGCGAGGTTGACCTTCAGCAGCAGGTCGCGCGCGCGCATCAGTCGCTTCAGCAGCGCCGTCAGCTCCTCCAGCTCGGCCGCGCTGTACGGATGCACGAACGCGCTGCTCGCGACGTCGCCGCCCTCGGCCAGCGTGACCAGCTTGTGCAGGTCCTTCGGGTCGCGCGAGGACAGCGGCAGCAGGATCGCATTCGAGGTCAGGCAGTTCTCGAGGTAGGACAGCGCAAAGAGCGCCTCGCGGCCGGACAGCACGTCGCCCAGGTTGTGGATGTCGGCGCGGTTGGCCAGCATGTCGGGGATCTTGAAGACCTCGCCGGACTCGGTGTACGGGTTGCCGGCCATCACCACCGCGAAACGCTTGCCGCGCAGGTCGTAGGTGCGCGGCTCGCCGTTCCACACGCCCTCGATGCGCCGCGTGGCATCGGCCAGCGCGATGAACTTCTGCAGGAACTCCGGCGACGTGTGCTGGATGTCGTCGAGGTACAGCATCACGTTGCTGCCCATCGCGAGGCCGAGGTTCAGCTTCTGCAGCTCCTGGCGCGCCGCGCTGTTCGGCGCCGCGGCCGGGTCGATCGACGTGACGTGGTGGCCGAGCACCGGGCAGTTGATGCGCACGAAGACCAGGCCGAGGCGGTCGGCGACGTACTCCATCAGCGTGGTCTTGCCGTAGCCCGGCGGCGAGATCAGCAGCAGCAGGCCCATGCGGTCGCTGCGCGCGGCTGCGCCCGCGGCACCGAGCTGCTTGGCGAGGTTGTCGCCGACCAGCGGCAGGTAGACCTCGTCGATCAGCCGGTTGCGCACGAAGGTCGACAGCGGCTTCGCCTGGAACTGCGTGAGCTTCAGGCGCTGCTTCTCCGCTTCCAGCAGCGCATGGCGGCGGCGGCGGAAGGCTTCGAAGCCCGGCTGCACCTGCGTGACGTGCCGGTTGAAGCGCTGCCAGAAGTCATTGAGCTGCAGCGCCAGCGTGCCGTTGGCCAGGCGCGGGTGATCGCCCAGCAGCCCGTCGGCGGTTGCAAACAGCTCGGCGTTGTGGCGCTGGCGTGCGCCGCGCAGTGCGAGCGCAGCCGCAGCCTCGTCGATCCACGGCGCCGCCTCGGGTCCTTGCGTCGCCGCGAAGCCGGCGACCCAGTCACGCGCGAGCGGCCAGCGTTCGGCGGGCGGCGCGGCGTCGAGGTCGGCCAGCCAGGCCGCCAGCTGGCCGCTGCGGTCCAGCGCCCGTTGCAGGCCGGCCGCCAGGTCCTCGGCCGGGCCGCTGATGACCCAGCCGTCGCCGGCACGCGGGTCGGCGAGCTGACGCACGATGTACGCGGCCGCTTCGTCGCGGCGGGCGGCGTCGGCGTCGAAGGCGTCCATCGCCTCGGCCAGCTCGCCTTGCAGCGCGACGAGCGCGCTGGTCGCGCCGAAGGCCGCCTGCAGCTGCAGCGCGCTGCGGGCGCGGCGCTGCAGGCCGGCGCGCGTATCGGCCTCCAGCGCGTCGTGCCAGCGCAGCGCGAGCGTGCGCGCGCCCGGCCCGTAGACGAGCAGCCCGGCGCCCTGCTGCAGGCGTGCCAGCACGCGCAGCAGCTTGGTCGCGTCCTCGTCGTGCACGCCCTTCTGGTAGCCCTCCTGGTAGCGCGCGGCGGCCACCGCGCGCACCGCATCGCGCAACGGGTCCACACCGCCCTCGGCCGTGGCCTGCAGCAGCGCGGCATCGAAGGGCGGCCGACCGTCGGCCAGTTCGCGCAGCAGGCTGCCGGCCAGGTACTCGGCGCGCGTCAGCTCGGCGCTTTCGGACACCAGCGCCTGCTGCCAGAACGGCTTCAATGCCTGCAATTCGTCGTCGTGCGCCGGCGCCTGGTAGTCGGTGCCGGTGAGCTGCCAGACCAGGCCGTCGCCGGCGGGCACCAGCGTCAGGTCCAGCGGCTGGCGGTTGATCGTGAAGGCATGCGGCCCGAAGCGCAGCGTCTGGCCGTCGTCGGCGACCAGCTCGCGCTGGTCGCGCACCGCGCGCAAGGCCGAATCGTGCGCCGCCTTCAAGCGGGTCGCCAGGTCGTCGGCCTGCACGGCCGCGCCGAGATCGCGCAGCTCGTCGATCAGCTGTCGCAGCTTGCCGAGCATCGGGTCGGCGGCGAAGTAGCTGTGCACCTGCGCCGGCTCGCGCAAGGTGGCGACGCGGCGCGGGATGCCGTCGAGGATGCGGCGCGCCGCATCGCCCATCGCCTGCGCGCGGCGCTGGCGCCCCTCGACCAGGTCCTGCCGGCGTGCGGCGAGTGCTTCGTACACCGACTCGCGCTGCTCGGCGATGTCGGCGATGAATTCCTCGTGGTCGGCGAAGCGGCCTTCCAGCTCCTCCAGCTGCGCCAGCAGGCGCGTCAGCGCCTCGTCGCACTTCTCCGGCGTGTCCGCGAAGGCCAGCGCGTTCTCCACCGCCTGGCCGAAGAGCTTGAACTGCGCGCCGAACTCGGCCCGCGCCTCGGTGGCGCCGAGCGACTTGCGACGCTGTCGCGCCTCGGCGCGCTGCTTGTTGATCTCGGCATAGAGGCCGGAGATGCGGTCGAGGATGCGCGTGCGCACCACCGCGTCGCCGCCGGGCAGGCTGCCGAGCTGCGCGGTCAGCAGGTCCAGGCCGTTGGCCTGCGCGTCGAGCTGGCGCAGCAGCTCGACCAGCGCCGGCGAGGTGTTCGCCTGCGCCAGCTCGGCCGCCGAGCGCTGCAGGCCGCGCTGCTGCGGCTCGAACGCGTTGTCGGCGGCCAGGAACTGCAGCGCGCGCTCGCCGACGCGCTGCTGCTCGGCGGCCAGCACCACGTCCATCGCGGCGATCGCCGAGACGTCGGCATAACGCAGGTCCTTCAGCGCATGCAGCGAACCGCGCTGCTCGCGCAGCCGGTCGAGCGCCTGCACGAAGTGGTCGGCGCTGCGCCACAGCGTGCTGGCGATGTCGGTCAGCAGCGCGCGCTGCGCGCGGGTCGCCTGGTCGATGGCCTGCGCGGTCTCGCGCCGGATCGTCTCGACCTTCTCGAACTCGGCCAGCGTCGCGCGCGCACCGTCGGCCACGGCGCGCAGGTCGTCCGCGAGGCCCTGCGCCTCCGGCTCGCCGAGCCAGAAGAACGCATCGGCGATGCGCCCGGCCTGGCGGATCAGGTCCTCGTAGGCCGCCCGCGTCGGCGCCTGCTCGGCCAGCGCGCGCGCGATGCCGACGAGGTCGGAGATGCCGCGCACCAGCTCGGCATTACCGATGCGGCCGAAGAAGCCTTCGGCCGGCGGCTGCGCCTGCGCGTGCTCCTCGTGTTCGAACGGCGTGCGCCACAGCTGCATCGGGTGCACGCGCGTCGGCTCGTTGCGATCCGCGGTGAACACCAGCATGCGGCCGTCGGGAAAACGCGCGTAGCCATGCGCGACGATCGGCGCGGCCAGCGTCTTGTCGATCAGGTTGTAGGTGAACAGCGCGTAGAGCCCGGCCTCCGGCTCGTAGAAGACGTAGAGCACGTCCTCGCCGTTCGGCGAGCGGATCAGGCGCTTGAAGCGCAACGCGGCGACCACCTCCTCGGGCAGGTCGAAGCGCTTGAACTCGCCCGACTGCAGCAGCGTGCCGCCCGGGAAGATGATGCCGTGGTCCTCCGGCAGCTGCATGCAGGCGCCGCCGATCGCGTCGATGCGCCGCACCTGCTGCGTGCGCGCGTTGTAGACGAGGAAGCGCTGAGCCGTCTCGCGGTAGGGCTTGATGCGCAGCAGGATCAGCTGGCCGACGCGCGCGTAGGCGATCTCGGCATCGGCCAGCGACTGGTGCGCATCCTCGACCGGCTCGCTGTAGAGGCCGAGGCCCGTCTCGGTGTTGTTCTCGACCTTGACGGTGAGGTCGCCGCCGGTGGTCTCGACGAAGATCGTGTCGAGCACGTTGACGTGCGGATGTTTGCCCTGCACGTGGTCCTCGCGCGTGGCCGTCGTCCACTCGAAGTCGTGGCTGGCCGGCAGCGCGATGTCGCGTTCGCCGCGGTTGTCGACGTAGCGCACGCTGCCGTCGCGCTGGATCTCCCAGCGGAAGACGCGCCGGTCGGCGAGCTGCTGGCCGATCTGGAACGCGGCCAGCAGCTTGTCGCCGGTGACGCGCAGCTGCTGCAGCGAGGCGTTCTTGTAGTACGCGTAGAGCTCGCGGAAGTCGGATGCGAAGCGCGGGTCCTCGAGAAAGCTGCCGGCCAGCGGCACGGCCTCGAGCTCGTCGCTGACCTCGGCCAGGCGGTACAGCGCGAACACGTCGCCGACCGCGGTTTCCTTGCGCAGTCCGATGAAGACGTTGTAGCCGAACAGCAGCAGATCGCCGATACGCACCAGGTCGCGCGCGACGCAGTTGTTCTCGGTGCGTGCGCGCGTGCGCTTGAGCAGCGCCTGTTCGCTGCGGCCGAAGGCGGCGAGCCGCGCGTCGTTCAGCGCCCTGGCCTTCGTGCTCAGGCGGGCGCCGAGCGTGACCAGGCGCGACTTCAGCAGCTCGTAGCTGCCGCTGCCGGCGACCAGGGCGTCGCTGCCTTCGGCGGCCGCCGGCGCCGGCGCCGGCGCCGCGGCAGCATCGGTGGCGACGGGCGCCGCGCTCTCGCTCATGCCGACGCTCACCAGCCGGCGCGCAGCAGCGCGAGCAGCTCATCGCGCTGCGGCTGTGCATCGAGCCAGTCCCGGATGCGCGCCAGCTCCTGCAGGCGTTCGGCGCCGTGTTTCTCGCGCAGGCCCGCTTCGCGGCGCGCGCGCAGATCGTCGGCCTGCAGCTGGCGCTGCCAGCCGTCGGACAGGATGTCGAGCAGCCGCGTCGCGAGGCCGGCCTGTTGCAACGATTCCCACTCGCCGGCATCGAGCCAGACCTGCTGGCAGGGGCTGCAGCGGTCGACGCGGAAGTCCACCGGCGCGCCGACGCGCAGGCGCTGCATCAGCCGCGTGCAGCGCGGGCAGTGGCGCGCGCCCTCGGCCGCGTCGGCCATGGGCAGCGCCGCGTCGTCCGGTGGTGACGTTCCGACGGCTGGCGCTGACGTTCCGACGGCCGGCGCGGTGGCGCCGAGCGCGGCGCCGCGCTGATGCCAGCGGCGGTAGTCGTCGAGTGCGATCAACTGGCCGGCGCAGGCGGCGCAGGTGGACGCCGGCAGGCCGGGCGCCAGCTCGACCAGGCGCCAGCCGGCATCGGCGCCGCAGCTGCAGTGCAGGGCATGAGGCATGTCGCTCACCTCCCGCGTTATTGCGGCAGCCGCGGCTGCAGCGACTGCAGCGCGGCCTGGAACGCGGCCTTCTGCGGCTCGGTGCCCTCGCGCATCACCTTCGCCAGCAGGCTGGCGACGCTCAGGTTCTGCAGCTCGGCCGCCGACGAGCCCAAGGCGCCGACGAGGCCGCGCAGGTCGCCGACCAGGTCGCGTTCGCCGGCGAGGTGGTCCTTCAGCCCGACCTGCAGGGTCTGGCTCTTGGCGATCACGCCGTCGATGCCCTTGCCGATCGCCAGCGCGTTGACGAAGCGCTCGAAGTAGTCGCCCTCGCCGCCGACGATGTCGATCTTCGCGTTGGCCATCGCGGTGCCCAGCACCTCGGCCTGCTGCTGCGCGATGGCCTGCTGCGCATCGATGCCCTTGATCGTCTCGACATGCGACTTCTCCAGCCGCATGCGGAATTCCTCGTGCTCGCGCGTGTCGGTGCTCATCGCCTTCATCGCGTCGAACTTGTCCTTCAGGCCCTTGGCCTCGGCGAGGAAGCGGGCCTCGATGGTGGCGGCTTCGGCCTGGCCGGCCTTGACCGTCGCATCGGCATCGAGCAGGCGCACGCTGACCTCGGCCTGGCCGAGCTTCTCCTTGCCCTCGGCCTCGGCGCCCAGCTTCGCGCGCAGGCCGGCGGCCTCCGCCGCGGCGCGGGCCTCGATCACCTGGGCTTCGGCCTGGCCGGTCTTCAGCGTGGCCTCGGCGCCGGCCGAGCGCACGTGCACGTCGGCCATGCCCTGCTTCTCCTGCGCGTCGGCCTTGACCATCAGCACCTTGGCCTCGGCCAGGCCCGACGCGGCGGCCAGTGCCTCGACACCTTCGGCCTCGCGCTTCTTCGCCTCGGCGGCCTTCTCGGCCACCTTCAGGCGCGCCTCCGCCAGCGTGATCTCTTCGCTCGCCAGGTGCTTGGCGCGGCGCTCCTGCGCCTCGGCGGCCTTGACCTCCAGCAGCAGCTTCTCTTCGGCCTGGCCCTCGGCCATGATGATGGTCGACTTCTTCGTGCGGTCGGCTTCCGCGGTGGTGCGCAGCTCCTTGATCGCCTCCTCCTGCTCGGCGACCGTGCGCTCGACGACGATGCGCTCGCGGATCACGTCGGCAATGGCCTTCTTCTGCACCTCGACCGCGCGGTCCTTGTCGATCTTCTGCAAGGTCACTTCCTTCTCGCGGTCGACCACCTCGAGCTCGCGGGCACGGGTGACCTTCTCCTCCTCGATCGCCACCGCGCGCTTGCGGTTGTTCTCGGCCACTTCCTTCTCGCGCTGCACGTTCTCGTTCTGCACCGCGATGAGCTGCTCGGACTGCAGCCGCGCGAGCTCGCTCTTGGCCTTTTCCTCGGCCTGGATCTTCAAGGTCTCGGCCTCCTCGCGCGCACGCACGCTGGCCACCTCGCGCGACTGCCGCGCCTGCGCGTCGGCGGCCTGGCGTTCGAGCTCCAGCAGCGCCTCCTGCGTCTCGACGTTCTTCTTCTTGATCTGCATTTCCTCGTTGCGCTGCAGCTCGTTGGTGCGCACGTGCTCGACCGCGGTCAGCTCGGTGATCTTCTTGATGCCCTGCGCATCGAGGATGTTGCTGTTGTCCAGCTTGGACAGCGGCGTCTGCTCGAGGTAGTCGATCGCCGCGTCCTCCAGCACGTAGCCCGACAGGTCGTCGCCGATCTGCGCGATGATCTCGTCGCGGAAGCGGTCGCGCGCGCCGTAGAGGTCGATGAAGTCGAGCGACTTGCCCACCGTCTTCAGCGCCTCGGAGAACTTGGCCGAGAACAGCTCCTCCAGCGTCGCGTGGTTCGACGCGCGCGCGCAGCCCACCGCCTGCGCCACCTTCAGCACGTCCTCGGCGGTCTTGTTCACCCGCACGTAGAAGCGCACCTTGATGTCGGCGCGGATGTTGTCGCGGCAGATCAGGCCCTCGTTGCCGGAGCGGTCGATCTCGATCGTCTTGACCGAGATGTCCATCAGCTCGGCCTTGTGGATGATCGGATAGACCATGCGGCCGGTGAAGGTGACCTCGGGCTCCGCGCGCAGCGTATTGACGATCAGCGCATAGCCCTGCTCGATCTTGCGGTAGAACTTCGCGAACATCGCGAACAGGCCGAGGATGAAGACGGCCAGCACGATGGCGGCAATGATCAGCGGTTCCATCGAAATCCCTCTCGTAGAGCGCGTGCAGGTGAAGGTGGGTGAAACGGGTCCGGTCGCAGCTAGGGTGCGATCTTGTAGCGCGCACGCTCGGCGTCGTAGTCGACGATGCGTGCGGCCGAGCCCTTGGTCAGCGCGTTGGGCTCGTCGGCCCAGACGCGGATGTTGATGCTGGCGCCGCGCTGCGCGACCTCGGCGCGGCCGACCTTTGCATTGACCACGCCGGTCAGCACCCGGCAGGCCTGGCCCACCAGCGCGTGGTTGGAGATCGCCGTGTGCGTGACGAAGAGCTTGCGCAGCGGCCGGATGGTCGCCGCGGCCAGCGGGATCGCCAGCGCGGCGGCCAGCAGCAGCACGACGGTGCCGGCGACGATCGTCTGCACCGCATCCGGCAGCGGCGTCATTGCCTGCAGCAGCGGCAGCAGCCACATGCCGGCCAGGCAGCTGGCGACCCAGGCGTACAGCACCAGCAGGCTCACCGCCACCGAGATCGGCACGCCCGACAGGCCGAAGGCGACGACGTAGCTCGCCAGCGTGGTCAGCTCCGCGGCATCGACATCGGCCTGCGCCTCGATGTCGAGATCCAGCCCCGAGTGCTCGAAGTCGACCAGGCCGATCAGCGCCAGCACCCAGTAGACCAGCACGATGCCCAGCAGCGCGGTGTAGACCGCGGTGGGGTAGACGAAGGTCGCTGCGGTGAAGTCGCCCATGGGCCCTCTCTGGTTCCTGCGCCGCAGCCCGGGAGGGCCGCCGGCGGCGCATGGTCCGATGGATCGCGCGAGCCCGTCAAGCACCGGCGAGGGGACGATCGGGATTGGCGTCGGCACCGATATACTCCACTTTCACAGCGCCGATTTGTTCCGGATTGCGGGCGCTCTAGAAATGCCGCTAAAGAGGGACGCCACGGCCCTGAAAGCCCGGTGTCGCCTTCGCAGCGGCGCCGGGTTTTGTTTTTCGGGGGCAGGATTTTCGCGATGGCATCGCTCGGGCACGTCACGCCGCAGACGCTGGAATTCGCCGACCCGCTGCCGCTGCAGAGCGGCGCGTCGATTGCGCGTTATCACCTGGTCTACGAGACCTACGGCACGCTCAACGCCGACAGGAGCAACGCGGTGCTGGTGTGCCATGCGCTGAACGCCAGCCACCACGTCGCCGGCACCTACGCCGGCGAGGCGAAGAGCGAAGGCTGGTGGGACAACCTCGTCGGCCCTGGCAAGCCGCTGGACACCGACCGCTTCTTCGTCATCGGCATCAACAACCTCGGCTCGTGCTTCGGCTCGACCGGCCCGATGCACGACAACCCGGGCACCGGCCGCCCCTGGGGCGCCGACTTCCCGGTGGTCACGGTGGAAGACTGGGTCGACGCGCAGGCCCGGCTGCTCGACCGCCTGGGCATCACGCGGCTGGCCGCGGTGCTCGGCGGCAGCCTGGGCGGCATGCAGGCGCTGTCGTGGACGCTGCGCCATCCGCAGCGCGTGGGCCACTGCATCGCGGTGGCCACGGCGCCCAACCTGTCGGCGCAGAACATCGCCTTCAACGAGGTCGCGCGGCGCGCGATCATCACCGACCCCGACTTCCACGGCGGCCACTTCTACGCCCATGGGGTGCTGCCGCGGCGCGGCCTGCGCGTGGCGCGCATGATCGGCCACATCACCTACCTGTCCGACGACTCGATGGAGGAGAAGTTCGGACGCAGCCTGCGCAACGGCAGCCATGACAGCGGCGCCCCGACGCTGGGCTACACGACGCAGGACATCGAGTTCCAGATCGAGAGCTACCTGCGCTACCAGGGCGACAAGTTCAGCGAGTATTTCGACGCCAACACCTACCTGCTGATCACCCGGGCGCTCGACTACTTCGACCCGGCGCGCGACCACGGCGGCGACCTGTCCCGCGCCTTCGCGGCGGCGAAGGCGCACAAGTTCCTGGTGGTCAGCTTCACCACCGACTGGCGCTTCTCGCCGGCGCGCTCGCGCGAGATCGTCAAGGCGCTGGTCGACAACCGCATCGACGTCACCTATGCGGAAATCGACGCGCCGCACGGCCACGATGCCTTCCTGCTCGAGGACCCGCGCTACCACGGCGTGCTGCGGGCGTACTTCGAGCGCATCGCGACGGAGGTCGCATGAGCGAACGCAAGGAACTGGAGCTGATCGCCGAGCTGGTGCCCGCCGGCTCGCGCGTGCTCGACCTCGGCTGCGGCGACGGCGCGCTGCTCGCGCACCTGTGCGCGCACCGCGGCTGCTCGGGCTACGGCATCGAGATCGCCGACGACAACGTGCTGGCCTGCACCCGGCGCGGCGTCAACGTGATCCAGCTGAACCTGGAAGAGGGCCTGGCGCTCTTCGACGACGCCAGCTTCGACGTCGTGCTGCAGCTCGACACGCTGCAGCACCTGCGCAACACCGAGAAGATGCTGCGCGAAACCGCGCGCGTCGGCCGCCTGGGCATCGTCAGCTTCCCGAACTTCGCGCACTGGCAGAACCGCTTCTCGATCCTGCGCGGCCGCATGCCGGTGACGAAGACCCTGCCCTACCAGTGGTACGACACGCCCAACATCCGCGTCGGCACGCATGCCGACTTCGAGGTGCTGGCGCGCAAGAACGGCCTGCGCGTGCTCGACAGCTTCGGCCTGCACCGCGGCGAGCCGGTGCGGCGGCTGCCGAACCTGCTGGCGACGGTCGCCGTGTTCAAGTTCGAGCGCGGCTGACGGCCGGCGCCGCACCGGCGCGCCGTCAGCGGCGCAGCACCTTGCCGGCCATCTGCAGGATGTCGTCCAGCGGATTGCCGTCGCCATTGAGGTCGAGCATCGATGCCAGGCCGCCGCCGGCGGGCGCGCCCGCCGGCGCGTGTCCCCCGGCGAGACCGCCGAGCACGCTGCCGAGCATGCCGCCCAGGCCGCCGCCGTCGCCCGTGTCGGCCGCCGCGGCGCCGTCGGCCGGCTGCTGCCGTGCCATGAGGCCGGTGACCAGCATCGCCAGCATCGGCAGCATCTTCTTCAGCAGATCGACGTTGAGCCCCGATTGCGCCGACGCGTTCTGCGCCACCGCGCGGCTGACGTCGCGCGAGCCGAAGATCTGCCCCAGCACGTCGTTGCCGCGGTTGATGTCGGTCGGTTGCGGCGACAGCACGTCGTCGAGCAGGCCGCCGCCGCCGAGCTGACCCAGCAGGTCGCCGAGGCCGCCGGGCGCGTCGAGCCCCGCGCCGGAGGCCTGCGCCTGCTTCTTGAAGCCGCCCAGGATCGCCGGCAGCAGCGCATCGGCGCCGTTGGCCACCTGCGATTCGCTCACGCCGAGCTCGCGCGCCATCGATTGCAGCCCGCCCATGCGGGCCAGCACGTCCGTCATGTCCATGCACTTCTCCCGTCGACAGGCCGCGCGGCCGCGCGGCGAAGGTTCAATCGAGCAGTTCCTTCGGCACGTTGCCGCCGTTGGCGGCGATGCGCGCCAGCACCGTCTTGTGCAGCCACATGTTCATCTGCGCCGAGTCGTTCATCAGCGCCGCCGGGCAGCCGAGCTCGGTCGCCAGCTCCTTGCGCGCGCCGAGGCTGCTGTCGATGTCCAGCAACTTCAGCAGGTCGACGATCGAGGTGCGCCAGTTCAGCTTCTGGGCATTGGCCGCAGCGCGCTGCTCCAGCTGCGCGACGACGTCGACGACCGGCACGGCCACCGGGGCGGCCGGCGCGGCAGGGGCCGCTGTCGCGGAGGGCGCCGCCCCCGCCGCGCCGGGCGCGGCGGGGGCTGCCGCCGCGTCGCCGCCGCCGAAGCCCAGCTTGCTGAGGATGTTGCTGAAGAATCCCATGGTGCTTCTCCCCGAGGATGATCGCGGCACACGCCGGCGCGGCCCATCATGCGCCCGCCGGCCACGGCCCGCCAAGCCCCCTGATCAACCTGCTGGTGACGGCGCGAAACCGGCCGGGTTCAGAGCACCGCCTGGCAGCTGCGCACCGTGCGCTGCCGCCAGGGGCTGTCGGCAGCCAGCGTCTGATGCCAGGCCGCCAGCGCGGTGGCGGCCGGGCCATCGAGCAGCTCGCGCAGCAGCGCATTGCGCAGGCGCAGCGGATGTTCGGCCGGCAGCGCCGCGGCATAGCGTTCATCGGCCGTGGCATGCAGGCGGCGCGCCGCGTCGGCGCGCCCGGCCAGCGCCTCGGTGCAGCCCAGGGCGTCGAGCGCCTGGCCCCATTCGACGCGGTGCGGCGTCGGCGCCGCGGCGTGTTCGGCCACCAGCGTGCGCAGCTCGGCTGCCGGATCGTCCCGGCCGTGGCGCAGCCAGGCTTCGGCCTGCATGCGGCGCAGCTTCAACATCGACGCCGACGTGGCCGGAAAGCCCGCCGCCACGAAGCCGGCGCGCGCTTCGGCGAGCGCGGTGAGGCCGTCGTCGGCGCGACCGGCCAGCGAGGCCGCCAGTCCCCAGGCCTGCACCGCGACCCAGCCTTCGGCGCCGCGGGTGGCCGTGGTGTCCGACAGGGCCTGACGGGCCGCGTCCATCGCCGCCTCGGGCCGGCCGAGCCCGATCTCGGCGGCCGCCAGCAGGCGCCATTGCAGCGGGTGTTCGGTGGGCGCGTCGCTGCCGCGGATCAGGCGCAGCAGGCGCTCGCGCGCCGCGCCGTATTGTCCGAGGTCGATGTCGATCACCGCCTGCACCGCGTCGAGCCGGGCCCGGTTGACGGCCTTCATCGGTCGGCGGGCCGCAATGCGCTGGGCGCGCTGCATCGCGTCGGCGGCCTCGCGCAGCTCGCCCTGGTTGCGCGCGGTGGTCGCGAAGGCCTCCAGCGCGGAGGCGAGATCGAGGTGATCGGGCCCGCGGGCGCGTTCGGTCTCGGCGACGAACGCCCGCGCATGCTGCAGCGCCTGCGGGGCGTGGCCGAGCCAGCTCTCGGCCGCCGTCAACGCGTAGTGCGCCAGCGCGCGCGCCTCGGCGCAGCCGACGCCGGACCGCGTGCACGCCGCCAGCGCCTGTTGCGCAAGCGTGCGAGCGCGCGCGCCGTCGCTGCGCAGCAGCGCCTCGGCCAGCGCTGCGCGGCTGCGGTTCAGCGCCGGATCGTCGGCCTCGGCCTGCGACTCCAGCAGGCCGACGGCCTCCTGCAGCGTCGCCACCGAGGCCTCGGTCTGCCGCAGGCGGAAGTACACGCGCCCCAGCTCGCCCAGCAGCTCGCCGCGCAGGCGCGGCTGGCCGGCGAAATCACCGCGCGCGCGGGCCACCGCCGCGTCGATCATCTCGCGCCCGGTCACCTCGCTGCGGCCCTGTGCCGGCTCGGCATCGCTGACCATGTGGTAGATGAAGTCGCGCACCGTCTCGGCGCGCTCGCGTTGCGCGTCGGACTCGCGCCCCTGCTGCCAGGCCAGCGCCGCGGCCGCCACCACCAGCAGCCCGCCGGCGCCCGCCACGACACTGGCCACGCGGTGTCGGCGCAGCAGCAGCTGCAGGCGCTGCCACCACGGCACGCGGCGCGCCAGCACCGGCCGGTCGGCGAGCAGGCGGCGCAGGTCCTCCGCGAAATGTTCGATCGATGCGTAGCGGTCGCGCGGCGCCTTGCGCAAGGCCTTCAGCAGCACGGTGTCGACATCGCGGCCCAGGCCCGGCATGCGCGGCTCGGTGAGCGTCAGCGCCTGGATCGACTGCGCGGCACTGTCGCCGGCGCGGCCGTACGGCATGCGGCCGGTGAGCAGCTCGTAGAGCACGACGCCGGCGCTGTAGACATCCGTCGCCGTCGTCACCGCGTCACCGCCGGGCACCTGCTCGGGCGCGGCGTACTGCGGCGTCATCAGGTAGACCGCGTCCTGCGTCAGTGCCGGCGTCTCGGCCGCCGGCGCCAGCAGCTTGGCGATGCCGAAGTCGAGCAGCTTCACCTGGCCCTCGGCATCGACGAGGATGTTGCTGGGCTTCAGGTCGCGGTGCACCGTCATGTGGCGGTGCGCATGGTCGACGGCGTCGAGCACCTGCAGGAACAGGCGCAGCCTGTCGCGCAGCGGGCGCCCGGCCGCGTACTCGGTGATCGGCACGCCGGCCACGTGCTCGAGCACGATGAAGGGCTGCTCGTGTTCGGCGACGCCGGCATCGATCAGGCGGGCGATGTGCGGATGGTCCAGCGCCGCCAGCACGTCGCGTTCGCGCGCGAATCGCTCGGCCAGCACGCCGCAGGCATGCGAGGCCTTCGGCAGCTTGATCGCCACCTGGCGCTTCAGCTGTCCGTCGGCGCGCTCGGCCAGCCACACGGTGGCCATGCCGCCTTCGCCGAGCTGGCGCAGCAGGCGATAGCCGGCGATGACCTGCCCGCTGCGGGGCTCGGCGCCGGTCGCCGCGGTCACGGCCTGGTGGAAGGCGTCGCTGGCGGCCTCACGCGCCGGCTCGGACAGAACCTGGGTCTGGCCGTCGTTCTGGCCGTCGGTCTGGCCGTTGGTCGTATCGGGCCGCTGCTGCACCACCCGCGCATCGTAAGGACTGCACCGCGAGCGGTCGAGCGCATCGGGATGATGGAGGCCGGCAGCCGCGGCGCGGTGCGGCGCGCCGCCGACCGCCCGCCCGCCCGAGGGGGCTTACAGGCTGAAGTCGTAGTCGATGATCAGCGGCGCGTGGTCGGAGAAGCGCTGCTCGAGGTAGATCGACTCGCGCTTGGCCTTCGCCGCGAGGCCGGGCGTCGCGAGGTGGTAGTCCAGCCGCCAGCCGACGTTCTTCGCCCGGGCCTGGCCGCGGTTGCTCCACCACGTGTACTGCTCGGGATGCGGGTTCAGCTGGCGGAACACGTCGACCACGCCGGCTTCCTCGAGCAGTCGCGTCATCCACGCGCGCTCCTCGGGCAGGAAGCCCGAGTTCTTGCGGTTGCCGCGCCAGTTCTTCAGGTCGATTTCCTTGTGCGCGATGTTGACGTCGCCGACGAGGATGAACTCGCGCGCGCCCCGCATCGACAGCAGGTGCGGGTAGACGACATCGAGGAAGCGGAACTTGGCGGCCTGCCGCTCCTCGCCCGACGAGCCGCTGGGGAAGTAGCAGCTGATGATGCTCAGCTTGCGGCCCGGCGTGTCGAAGCGCGTCTCGACGTAGCGGCCCTCGGCATCGAACTCGTCATGGCCCAGGCCGACGATGACGTCCGACGGCGTCTTGCGCGCATAGACGCCGACGCCCGAGTAGCCCTTCTTCTGCGCGAAGTGGAAATGGCCCTGCAGGCCGGCGATGGCATCGAAGCGGCCGGTGACGTCGGCGGCCTGGGCCTTGACCTCCTGCACCCCCATACAATCGGCGCCCACTGTCTCCGCCCATGGGACGAGGCCCTTGCTGGCCGCCGAACGGATGCCGTTCAGGTTCAGGGTGACGAGACGAAATGCCAAGGGTGACTCCAACGATGTCCACGATGCCGCCCCCGCGAGCGCTTGACACGGTGGCCGGCGACGAGCTGGCGCAGGACTTCGTCCGCTTCTCGGTCGAGGCCGGTGTGCTGCGATTCGGGGAGTTCAAGACCAAGGCCGGTCGGCTGTCGCCGTACTTCTTCAACGCCGGCCTGTTCGACGACGGTGCCAAGCTGGGCCGCCTGGCGGGATTTTATGCACGCCGCCTGCTCGACTCGGGCCTGGCGTTCGACATGCTCTTCGGCCCCGCGTACAAGGGCATTCCGCTGGCCGCGGCGGTGGCCATCGAGCTCGCGCGCCTCGGCCGCAACGTGCCCTTCGCCTACAACCGCAAGGAAGCCAAGGATCACGGCGAAGGCGGCACGCTGGTCGGCGCGCCGGTCGCCGGCCGCGTTGTCATCATCGACGACGTGATTTCCGCGGGGACCTCGGTGCGCGAATCGATCTCGATGATCCAGGCCGCCAACGCGCAGCCGGCCGGCGTGCTGATTGCGCTGGACCGTCAGGAGCGCGCGGCCGAAGCCGGCAACGAACTGCCGTGGTCGGCCGTGCAGTACGTGCAGCAGCAGCTGCAGCTGCCGGTGGTGGCGATCGCCACGCTGGCCGACCTGCTGCAGACGCTGTCGACGACGGCCGATCCGCGGCTCGCCGAGCACGCCGACCGCGTGGCCGCCTACCGCGACCGCTATGGCGTCGCCGCGGCCTGACGCCACCATGCGCGGCCCGCTGCTGTTGCTGCTGCTGTCGATCGGCGCCGCCGGCACGGCGCCGGCGCAGGTGCCCGGCCAGGCGGCGTCGGCTGCGGGCATCTTCACCTGCGTCGACGACAACGGCCGGCGCCTGACGTCCGACCGGCCGATTCCAGCCTGCGCCGCCAAGGAGCAGCGCGAGCTCAACCGCGACGGTTCCCTGCGGCGCATCGTGCCGCCCACGCTGACGGCCGAGGAACGAGCCGATCGCGAGGCCGCCGAGCGCCGTGCGGCGTTGATGCGCGCGGCGCAGGCCGATGCCGTGCGCCGCGACCGCAACCTGATGCTGCGCTTCCCCAACGAAGCCTCGCACCAGAAGGCGCGCGAGGCCGCGCTGGACACCGTGCGCGTCGCGATGAAGGCCACCGAGCAGCGCCAGCAGGAGCTGGCCAACGAGCGCAAGCCGCTCAACGAGGAAGCCGAGTTCTACAAGGGCCGGTCGCTGCCCGCGAAGCTGAAGCAGCAGATCGACGCCAACGACGCGGCGGTCGAGGCCCAGCGCTCCGCGGTGGCCAACCAGCAGGCCGAGCTGGTGCGCATCAACAAGCTCTACGACGAGGAGCTCGCGCACCTGCGCAAGCTGTGGGCCGGCGCGCAGCCGGGCTCCCTGGGTCCGAGCACATCCGGCGCCCCGGCGGCGCCGGCGCTCAGCCGAGCCGCCGCTTCAGCAGCTCGTTGACCTGCGCCGGGTTGGCCTTGCCGCGGCTGGCCTTCATCACCTGGCCGACCAGCGCATTGAAGGCCTTGTCCTTGCCGGCGCGGTATTCGTCGACCGACTTCGGGTTCGCGGCGACCACCTCGTCGACGATCTTCTCCAGCGCGCCGGTGTCGTTCATCTGCTTGAGGCCCTTGGCCTCGATCAGCTGATCGACGTCGCTGCCCTCGCCGGTCCACAGCGCATCGAAGACCTGCCTGGCGGCGTTGTTCGAGATCACGCCGTCGCCGATGCGCTGGATCAGCGCGGCCAGCGTCGCCGCCGGCACAGGACTGTCGGCAATGTCGCGGCCTTCGGCGTTCAGCCGCCGCGCCACTTCGCCCATCAGCCAGTTGGCGACCAGCTTCGGCTGGCCGCAGGCGTCGCGCGCGGCCTCGTAATAACGCGCAAAGCCCAGGCTCTGCGTCATCATCGTCGCGTCGTAGGCCGGCAGGCCGTCGGCCTTCTGGAAGCGCTCGGCCATCGCCGCGGGCAGCTCGGGCATCTCGCCCTTCACGCGCTCGATCCACTCGGGCGCGATCACCAGCGGCGGCAGGTCGGGATCGGGGAAGTAGCGGTAGTCGTGCGCGTCCTCCTTGGTGCGCATCGCCCGCGTCTCGCCGGTGTCCGGATTGAACAGCACGGTCGCCTGCTCGATCTTCAGGCCGTCCTCGATGCGGTCGATCTGCCAGTGCACCTCGAAGTCGATCGCCTGCTGCATGAAGCGGAACGAGTTCAGGTTCTTGATCTCGCGCCGCGTGCCGAACTCGGCGCCGGGCTTGCGCACCGAGACGTTGGCATCGCAGCGGAAGCTGCCTTCCTGCATGTTGCCGTCGCAGATGCCGAGCCACACCACCAGCGCATGCAGCGCGCGCGCGTACTCCACCGCCTCCGCCGCCGAGCGCATGTCGGGTTCGGTGACGATCTCCAGCAGCGGCGTGCCGGCGCGGTTCAGGTCGATGCCGGACTGGCCGTGGTAGTCCTCGTGCAGGCTCTTGCCCGCGTCCTCCTCGAGGTGCGCACGCGTCAGCCGCACCGTCTTCGGCTGCTCGCCGACGAAGAAGGACACGCTGCCGCCCTGCACCACCGGGATCTCGTACTGGCTGATCTGGTAGCCCTTGGGCAGGTCGGGGTAGAAGTAGTTCTTGCGCGCGAAGATCGACAGCGGCGCCACCTTCGCGCCCACCGCCAGGCCGAAGCGGATCGCACGCTCCACCGCCGCGCGGTTCATCACCGGCAGCGTGCCCGGCAGCGCCAGGTCGACGGCACAGGCCTGGGTGTTCGGCGCCGCGCCGAAGGCGGTCGACGCGCCGGAGAAGATCTTGCTCCGGGTCGAGAGCTGCGCATGCGTCTCGAGGCCGATGACGACCTCGTAGCCGCGCACAAGGAGGGAAGCGGTGCTCATTGGGGAGAACGGCGGTGCCAGTCGGTCGCCTGCTGGAACGCGTGCGCGGCATGCAGCAGCGGACCTTCGGCGAAGTAGTTGCCCAGCAGCTGCAGGCCCACCGGCATGCCGTGTTCGCCGAAGCCCGCCGGCAAGCTCATGCCGGGCAGGCCGGCCAGGCTGCCGGGCAGCGTGAAGATGTCGGCGAGGTAGGCCTTGACCGGGTCGTCGCCCTGCTCGCCCAGCTTCCAGGCGACGCTCGGGGCCACGGGGCCGGCGATCAGGTCGCACTCGGCGAAGCAGTGCTGGAAGTCGTCGGCGATCATGCGCCGCAGTTTCTGCGCCTGCAGGTAGTAGGCGTCGTAGTAGCCGTGGCTCAGCACGTAGGTGCCGATCATGATGCGGCGCTTCACCTCGGGCCCGAAGCCCTCGGCGCGCGTCTTCTTGTACATGTCGAGCAGGTCGCCGTACTGCGCCGCGCGGTGGCCGAACTTCACGCCGTCGAAGCGCGACAGGTTCGAGCTGGCCTCGGCCGGCGCGATGATGTAGTAGACGGGGATCGACAGCTCGGTGCGCGGCAGGCTGACGTCGACCAGCGTCGCGCCGAGCTTCTCCAGTTCGGCCAGCGCGGCGCGCAGCGCGCCGTTGACGTCCGAAGCCAGCGTCGCCGGGAAGAACTCCTTCGGCAGGCCGATGCGCAGGCCTTCGAGCGGCCGCGCGGCGCTGGCGCCGGGACGCGGCTGCAGCATCTGGGCGTGGAAGTCCTGCGGCGGGCGCTGGGCGCTGGTCGAGTCGCGCTCGTCGAAGCCGCTCATCGCCGACAGCAGCAGCGCGCAGTCCTCGGCCGAGCGGGCGAAGGGGCCGGCCTGGTCGAGGCTGGACGCGAAGGCGATCATCCCGTAGCGCGAGCACACGCCGTAGGTCGGCTTGATGCCGGTGACGCCGGTGAAGGCAGCAGGCTGACGAATCGAGCCGCCGGTGTCGGTGCCGGTGGCCGCGGGCACCAGACGCGCGGCCACCGCGGCCGCCGAGCCGCCCGAGGAGCCGCCCGGCACGCGCGAGCTATCCCACGGGTTCAGCGCCGGCCCGTAGGCCGAGTTCTCGTTGCCCGAGCCCATCGCGAACTCGTCGCAGTTCAGCTTGCCCAGGCTCACCGTGCCGGCGGCCTTCAGGCGCGCGACCACGGTGGCATCGAACGGGCTCGCGTAACCCTCGAGCATCTTCGAGCCGGCGGTGGTCGGCGCGTCGGCGGTGACGAAGATGTCCTTGTGCGCGATCGGCACGCCCAGCAGCGGCGACGACTCACCGGCCGCGCGGCGCGCATCGGCGGCCTTCGCCGCGGCATGGGCCCCCTCGGCGTCGACATGCAGGAAGGCGCCCAATCGTGACCGGCTGTCGACGCGCGCGAGCAGATGTGTCACCAGCTCGTCGCTGGAGACCTGCTTCGCCGCCAGCGCGCGGCCGAGATCGGCCACACCGAGCTCATGCAGTTCAGCGCTCATTCGATCACCTTCGGCACGAGGAACAGGCCGTCCTCGACCACCGGCGCGCTGCGCTGGTTGGCCTCGCGGCGGTCGGCCTCGGTGACGGCGTCGTCGCGCAGGCGCAGCGCGACCTCGTGCACCGCCGACAGCGGCGTGTACAGCGGCTCGACGCCGCTGGTATCGACGGCGCGCATCTGTTCGACGTGCGAGAAGAAGCCGTTGAGCTGCGCGAGCATCAGCCGTTCTTCGTCGGGGGTCAGTGCGAGCCGCGCCAGATGGGCGATCCGGCTCACGTCCACGGGGGTCAAAGGCATCGGAATGACGGCGGTGCGTTACGTCCTGCAGCGGGTTTCCAAGAGCGGAAACACGAGGGTGATCGGGTATTATCGCTGGCTATCCGCCGCGACCGGTTCCCCGGTGCAGCGGCCCCGAATTCCCCCACCCAGAACCTCGCTGCCGCCGCGCACGCCCACGCGGCCCTTCCCGCGCGCCGACACAGCGCGCGGTCGAGAAAGCCCGGCCCTCAGCGCACCCTAGCCCGTCACCGCCTGCAATGTTCGGATCCCTGCGCCGCTACCTCTCCACCGACCTGGCCATCGACCTCGGCACCGCCAACACGCTGATCTACGTGCGTGGCAAGGGCATCGTGCTCGATGAGCCCTCGGTCGTCTCGATCCGCCATGAAGGCGGCCCCAACGGCAAGAAGACGATCCAGGCCGTCGGCGCCGAAGCCAAGGCGATGCTCGGCAAGGTGCCCGGCAACATCGAGGCCATCCGCCCGATGAAGGACGGCGTGATCGCCGACTTCACCGTCACCGAGCAGATGCTCAAGCAGTTCATCAAGATGGTGCATCCGCGCAGCGTCTTGAGGCCGAGCCCGCGCATCATCATCTGCGTGCCCTGCGGCTCGACGCAGGTCGAGCGCCGCGCGATCCGCGAATCGGCCCTCGGCGCCGGCGCGTCGGAGGTCTACCTCATCGAAGAACCCATGGCCGCGGCGATCGGGGCGGGGCTGCCGGTGTCGGAAGCCTCGGGCTCGATGGTCGTCGACATCGGCGGCGGCACGACCGAAGTGGGCGTGATCTCGCTCGGCGGCATGGTCTGGAAGGGCAGCGTGCGTGTCGGCGGCGACAAGTTCGACGAAGCGATCATCAACTACATCCGCCGCAACTACGGCATGCTGATCGGCGAGCCGACGGCCGAGAGCATCAAGAAGAGCATCGGCAGCGCCTTTCCCGGCAGCGAGGTCAAGGAGATGGAGGTCAAGGGCCGCAACCTCTCCGAAGGCGTGCCGCGCAGCTTCACGATCAGCTCCAACGAGATCCTCGAGGCGCTGACCGATCCGCTGAACCAGATCGTCTCCAGCGTGAAGAACGCGCTCGAGCAGACGCCGCCCGAGCTCGGCGCCGACATCGCCGAGCGCGGCATGATGCTGACCGGCGGCGGCGCGCTGCTGCGCGACCTCGACCGCCTGCTGGCCGAGGAAACCGGCCTGCCGGTGCTGGTGGCCGAAGACCCGCTGACCTGCGTGGTGCGCGGTTGCGGCATGGCGCTGGAGCGCATGGAACGCCTGGGCAGCATCTTCACCTCGGAGTAAGGTTCGTGGTGCGCTGAAGCCCACGAGGCGCTGGCGCACCCCAAGCAAGGGCGGGCCGCCACACCATGCCGCTGGGTACCCTGGACCGCACCCCGCCGCCGTTCTTCCGCCAAGGAACACCGGCGCTGACCAAGCTCGTGCTGTGTTCCGCGCTGGCGGTGTTCCTGATGGCCGCCGACAACCGCCTCAAGCTGACACAGCCGCTGCGCGCCGCGGTGGCCACCGCGCTGCTGCCGCTGCAGCGCGCGCTGATGGCGCCGGTGAACCTGGCCTATAGCGGGCTCGACTACCTGAACGGCCTGCAGCAGGCCATCGCCGCCGAGGACCGGGTGCGCCAGCAGCTGGCCCGGCAGGCCGAACGCGCCGAGCGCGGGGACCGGCTGGCGCAGGAGAACACCCGCTTGCGCGCGCTGCTCGACCTGCGCCCGGCGCTGCAGGTGAAGTCGATCTCGGCCGAGGTGATGTACGAGGCGCCCGACCCGTATTCGCGCAAGGCCTTCATCGACCGCGGCGCGACGCACGGCATCGTGCTCGGCGCGCCGGTGATCAACGAAGCCGGCGTGCTGGGCCAGGTGACGCGAGTCTTCCCGCTCAATTCGATGGTCACGCTGCTGACCGACAAGGACGCGGCGATCCCGGTGCTGAATGCCCGCAGCCAGCGGCGCAGCGCGGCCTTCGGCGGTGCCGACGGCGGCGGCCTGGAGCTGCGCTTCATGGCCGGCAATGCCGACGTGCAGGTCGGCGACAAGCTGGTCACGTCCGGCGTCGACGGCGTCTACCCGCCGGGGCTGCCGGTGGCGCAGGTCGCCCAGGTCGATCGCAAGGTCGATTCGGGCTTCGCGCACATCCTGCTGACCCCCGCGGCGGCGATCGACGGCGTGCGGCACGTGCTGGTGCTGGAGCCGCTGTCTGTGCAGCTGCCGCCCCTGCCCGAAGCGCCGCCCGCGGCGGCCAGGCCGGGCAAGGGCAAGGCCTCGCGGCCGGGCATCGCCGGCTCGGGAGCCGCCCCGTGAGGAGACCGCGATGATCATGCCGCGCGGCTCCGACCAGCTGCTGCTGCCGGTCAACCCGATGTTCATCGGGCTGTCGCTGCTGCTGGCGCTGGCGCTCGAGATGCTGCCGATCGGGCGCCACGCCGCGTCGCCCGACCTGCTGGCGCTGGTGCTGGTGTTCTGGATCGTGCACCAGCCGCAGCGCGTGGGCGTCGGCCTCGGTTTCGTCTTCGGCCTGCTGATCGACGTGCACGAAGGCGCGGTGCTCGGCCAGCATGCGCTGGCCTACACGCTGCTGGCCTTCTTCGCGGTCAGCATCCACCGCCGTCTGCTGTGGTTCCCGGTGATGTCGCAGGCGCTGCAGATCCTGCCGCTGTTCGCCGCGGCACACGGCGTGTCGCTGGCGACGCGGCTGATCGTCGGCGGCATGTTCCCCGGCTGGTCGGTGATGCTGGCGCCGGTGTTCGAGGCGATGTTGTGGCCGGTGGTCGGCTGGCTGCTGCTGGCGCCGCAGCGGCGCGCGCCGGACCCCGACGAAAACAGACCGTTATGAGACCCCCCCGGAGCGCCTTCGGCGATGCCCCCTCGGGCTTCGCCCTCTCCCCCCAGGGGGCGGCCCCAGCGGCCCGGCAGAGCCGGTTCCGCGGCGCCCGCTTGGGAAGACCCGCGCCATGACGGAGATAAAGGATCTGGAGCGCGAGCTGAGCCGCTTCCGTGGCCGGCTGGTGGCGGCGGCGCTGTTCGTGCTGCTGTGCTTCGGGCTGCTGGCGGCGCGCCTGACCTGGCTGCAGGTCGTGCGCCACGAGGAGCTGCAGACGCAGGCCGAGGCCAACCGCATCGCAGTGGTGCCGATCGTGCCGAACCGCGGCCTGATCGTCGACCGCAACGGCCTCGTGCTGGCGACGAACTACTCGGCCTACACGCTGGAGATCACGCCGTCGAAGGTCGAGGCCGAGCTCGACCCGATGATCGACCAGCTCGGGGCCCTGCTGGAGATCCAGCCGCGCGACCGCCGCCGCTTCAAGCGCCTGCTCGAGGAGAGCAAGAGCTTCGAATCGCTGCCGATCCGCACCAAGCTGACCGACGAGGAAGTGGCGCGCTTCATGGCGCAGCGCTTCCGCTTCCCCGGCGTCGACGTGCGTGCGCGCCTGTTCCGCAACTACCCCGAGGGCGAAGCCGCGAGCCACCTGCTCGGCTACATCGGCCGCATCAACGCCAAGGAAAAGGCGGCGATGGAGGAGTGGGACGAGGAAACCCAGGGCAACTACCGCGGCACCGACTACATCGGCAAGCTCGGCCTCGAGCAGAGCTACGAGCGCGAGCTGCACGGCATCACCGGCTTCGAGGAGGTCGAGACCAGCGCCGGCGGCCGCGCGGTGCGGCGGCTGCGCAGCCACCCGTCGACGCCGGGCAATACGCTGGTGCTGTCGGTCGACATGCGGCTGCAGCAGCTGGTCGAGCGGCTCTATGGCGACCGCCGCGGCGCGCTGGTGGCGCTGGACCCGCACACCGGCGAGGTGCTGAGCTTCGTCAGCAAGCCGACCTTCGATCCGAACCTCTTCGTCGACGGCATCGACGTCGACAGCTGGCGCGAGCTCAACGAATCGATCGACAAGCCGCTGCTGAACCGCGCGCTGCGCGGGCTGTACCCGCCGGGCTCGACCTACAAGCCCTTCATGGCTCTGGTCGGGTTGGCCACCGGCAAGCGCACGCCGCAGCAGGGCATCTCGGACCCGGGCTACTTCATGTTCGGCAACCACCGCTTCCGCGACGACAAGGAAGGCGGCCACGGCTGGGTCGACATGTACCGCTCGATCGTGCACAGCTGCGACACCTACTACTACGTGCTGGCCAGCGAGCTGGGCGTCGACCTGATGGCCGAGCAGCTGGCGCCCTTCGGCTTCGGCCAGCTGACCGGCATCGACCTCGAGGGCGAGGTCAAGGGCATCCTGCCGTCGACGAGCTGGAAGAAGCGCGCCTACCGCAAGCCCGAGCAGCAGCGCTGGTACGCCGGCGAGACGATCTCGCTGGGCATCGGCCAGGGCTACAACAGCTACACCGTGCTGCAGATGGCGCAGGCGCTGGGCATCCTGGCCACCGGCGGCGAACGCCACAAGCCGCACCTGGTGCGCGAGGTCGTCGATGTCGTGCACAACACGCGACGCCCGGTGGGCAAGGAGCCGTTCGAGCCGGTGCCGATCAAGCCCGAGCACCTCGCCGAGATCCGCCGCGCGCTGGTCGGCGTCAACGTCGAGGGCACCTCGGCCACCGCCTTCCGCGGCGCGGGATACACCTCGGCCGGCAAGACCGGCACCGCGCAGGTGGTGACGATCAAGCAGAACGAGAAGTACAACGCCGCGAAGATGGCCGAGCACCTGCGCGACCACGCGCTGTACGTCGCCTACGCGCCGGCCGACAACCCCAAGATCGCCGTCGCGCTGGTGGTCGAGAACGCCGGCTTCGGCGCGCAGAACGCCGCGCCGATCGCGCGCCGCATCTTCGACTACTGGCTGATGGGCCTGTATCCGACGGAGGAGGACATCGCCGCGGTGCAGCAGGGCCAGGCGCCGGCACCGCTGAAGCCGCCGCGGCGGATCGCGGACGTGGCGTTCAGGTCGGCCGTGCCGGCATCGGCCGTCGTGCCCGCCGCGGCCAGCGTGCCGGCGGCGGGCTCGCCGATCGCAGTGGGCCCGGTGGGCGCGGTGGGCCGCCAGCCCGCGGGAGCGTCGCGATGATCGCGATCGTCGAGCAGCCGACGCTGTGGCAGCGCGTGCGGCCCGTGCTGGCGGTGTTCGACGCACCGCTGGCCGGCGGCCTGCTGTTGCTGTCGGCGATCGGCATGACGATCATGTACTCGGCCGGCTTCGACCACGGCACGCGCTTCGTCGACCATGGCCGCAACATGGCGCTGGGCTTCGTCGTGATGTTCCTGATGGCGCAGCTGCCGCCGCAGAAGCTGATGCGGCTCGCGGTGCCGCTGTACACGCTGGGCATCGCACTGCTGGTGGCCACGGCGATGTTCGGCATCACGAAGAAAGGCGCGACGCGCTGGCTCAACATCGGCGTCGTGATCCAGCCGAGCGAGATCATGAAGCTGGCGATGCCGCTGATGCTGGCCTGGTGGTTCCAGAAGCGCGAAGGCCAGCTGCGCGTGCCGGACTTCGCGATCGCCGGCGCGCTGCTGCTGCTGCCGGTGGGGCTGGTCGCGAAGCAGCCGGACCTCGGCACCGCGATCCTGATCCTGTCGGCCGGCCTCTACGTGATCTTCTTCGCGGGGCTGTCGTGGAAGCTGATCCTGCCGGTGCTGGGGGCGGCGGCGATCGGCCTGGTGGCGCTGGTGGCCAGTGCCGACACCATCTGCGAGCCGGACAAGGTGTGGCCGCTGCTGCGCGAGTACCAGAAACACCGCGTCTGCACGCTGCTCGACCCGACGACCGATCCGCTCGGCAAGGGCTTCCACATCATCCAGGGCATGATCGCGATCGGCTCCGGCGGCGTCGGCGGCAAGGGCTTCATGAACGGCACGCAGACGCACCTGGAGTTCATCCCCGAGCGCACCACCGACTTCATCTTCGCCGCCTATGCCGAGGAGTTCGGCCTCGCCGGCGCCGCGGTGCTGGTGTGCGCCTTCATCTTCGTGATCCTGCGCGGGCTGGTCATCGCCGCGCAGGCGCCGACCGTCTTCACGCGGTTGCTGGCCGGCGCGCTTTCCTTGAGCTTCTTCACCTACGCCTTCGTCAACATGGGCATGGTCAGCGGCATCCTGCCGGTGGTCGGCATCCCGCTGCCCTTCGTCAGCTACGGCGGCACGGCGATGGTCACGCTGGGGCTGGCGCTGGGCATGCTGATGTCGATCTCGCGCAGCCGCGGGCTGATGCAGCGATGACCGACGACTCGATGCGTGTCGGCGTCATCGGCGTCGGCAACATGGGCCAGGGCATGGCGCTGCGCCTGGTCGAGGCCGGCTGGCGCGTCACGGTGCGCGACCTGCTGCCCGCGCGCGAGGCGCCGGTGCTGGCCGCCGGCGGCACGTGTGCACCCGATGCGGCCGCGCTGGCCGCGCACTGCGACGTGGTGATCGTCGTCGTGATCGATGCCGCGCAGGTGCACGAGGTGCTCTTCGGCGCGCGCGGTGTCGTGCACGCGCCGCGCCGGCCAGCCGCCGTGATGCTCTGCCCGACCATCGGCCCGGGCGACGTCGAACAGGCGGCGGCGCAGCTCGCCGCGCACGGCATCGCCTGCATCGACGCGCCGATCTCCGGCGGCCCGGCGCGCGCCCGCGACGGCACGATGAGTCTGATGGTGGCCTGCGACGACGCGCTCTTTGCGCGTCATGAATCGCTGCTGCGCACGCTCGGCAGCCGGCTGTTCCGGATCGGTGCGCGGCCCGGCGATGGCGCCCGCACCAAGCTGGTCAACAACCTGCTGGCAGCGATCAACCTCGCCGGTGCCGCCGAGGCGATCGCGCTGGCGGAACACCTCGGCCTCGACGCCCGCCGCACGCTCGAGGTGATCGAGCAGTCCAGCGGCCAGAGCTGGATCGGCAGCGACCGCATGGCACGGGCGCTGCGGGGCGATTTCGCGCCGCGCGCACACACGACGCTGCTGGCCAAGGACTCGGCACTGGCGATGGCCATGGCGCAGGCGGCCGGCGTCGCGCCGGTGCTGGGCGGCGATGCCGCGGCGCTGTTCCGCGCCGCCTGCGACGCCGGCTTTGCCGCCGCCGACGACGCGAGCCTGCTGCGCTACCTGCGAGCGGGCGCCGGCAAGCCGCCGGCAGGCTGATCACGGTCGTCGGGCGATGCCGCGGACGGCGCGGCCGTGCCGTCCGGCAGCAGCTCGTCGCGCCGCGCCAGCGGGAAGCGCACCGTGAACAGCGCACCGGGCCCCTGGCCGGACGGCAGGCCGGTGCGCGGACGCGCGTCGGCGATGGCGATCTCGGCCTGGTGCTGCTGCACGATCTCGTGCACGATCGCCAGGCCTAGCCCGCTGCCGTCGACATTGGTGCCCAGCGCCCGGTAGAACGGCCGGAACACCAGCTCGCGCTCGGCCTCCGGGATGCCGGGCCCGGTGTCCTCGACCTGCAGCACCACCACCTGGCCGAACGGGTCGTCCATCACACGCACCGTGACGCTGCCGCCGGCCGGCGTGTATTGCAGCGCGTTGTCGACGAGGTTGCGGATCAGCTCGCGCACCAGCAGCGGCTGCCCGGTGAGGCGGCCGTGCAGCGCCTGGCCTTCGTCCGGCCCCTCGTAGCCGAGGTCGATGCGGTTCTCCAGCGCCCGCGGCACGAAGTCGCGCACGGTCTCGCGGGCCAGCCGGGCGATGTTCACGTCCTGCCGGCTGCGCGAGCTCTCCTTGTCCTCGGCGCGGGCCATCGCCAGCAACTGGTTGACCATGTGGGCCGCGCGCTGGCTGGCATGCGCGATCTGCTGCAGCGAGCGCTTCAGCGCCTTCGGGTCCTGCTCGCCGGCATCGATCTCGCGCTGCGCCAGCTCGGCCTGCATGCGCAGCCCCGCCAGCGGCGTCTTCAGCTGGTGCGCGGCATCGGCCAGGAAGTGCTTCTGCGCGCCGATCGAGCGGTCGAGGCGGCCGAGCAGGTCGTTGATCGCGCCCACCAGCGGCGCGACCTCCTCGGGCACGTCGCGCTCCTGCAGCGGCGACAGGTCGTGGCTTTCGCGGCGGCGGATGCGCTGCTGCAGCTCGTTGAGCGGCTTGATGCCACGCGCCAGCGCGAACCACACCAGCAGCACCGCCAGCGGCAGCACGACGAACTGCGGCACGATGACACCCTTGATGATCTCGGTGGCCAGGCGCGAGCGCTTGTCCAGCGTCTCGGCCACCTGCACCAGCGGCGGCACCTCGCCCGGCACGCCGGTGGATGGCAGCCAGACGTAGGCCACGCGCACCGCGTCGGACTGCACGTCGTCGTCGCGGTAGCGCAGCTCCTGCGCCGGCGCCGCGACCTCGTCCGGCACCGGCAGCTCGCGGTCGCCGGCGACGAACTCGCCGCGTGCGCCCAGCACCTGGAAGAACACGCGGTCGGCCTCGTCCGAGCGAAGCACCTCGTTGGCCACCTCCGGCAGCCGCAGCTTCACGCGGCTGGCGCCGCCCGCGGCGTGCTCGACAACCACCTGGCGCGCGATGGTGCGTGCGGTCTCCGCCAGTGCGCGGTCGAAAGGCCGGTTGGCGATGCTCTGCGCCACCAGCCAGGTCAACGCGACGCTCATCGGCCACAGCAGCAGCAGCGGCGCGAGCATCCAGTCGAGGATCTCGCCAAACAACGACCGCTGCTCACGGTACGGGTGGGCTTGCATGGCTGGGTCTCAGCATAGCCCGACCGCGTGCCTTCCCAAGCGGACAGCGCGGAACCGGCTCTGCCGGGCCGCTGGTGTGTCCTGCGGGCCACGTCGGGCCTCGCGGCCTGACCGGCCGCCAGGCCGCTCCAGGGGTAGGCTAGTTCTGGATCTTCTCGAGGCAGTAGCCGAGGCCGCGCACGGTCGCGATGCGGATCGGGCCCTGCTCGATCTTCTTGCGCAAGCGGTGGATGTAGACCTCGATCGCGTTGTTGCTGACCTCCTCGCCCCATTCGCAGAGGCGGTCGACCAGCTGGTCCTTGCTGACGAGGCGCCCGGCGCGCTGCAGCAGCACTTCCAGCAGGCTCAGCTCACGCGCCGACAGCTCGATCATCTGGTCGCTGATGTAGGCGACGCGGCCGGTCGCATCGAAGGTCAGCGGGCCATGGCGGATCAGGCTGGACGCGGTGCCCAGGCCGCGCCGCGTCAGCGCCCGCACGCGCGCTTCGAGCTCCTGCAGCGAGAAGGGCTTGGCCATGTAGTCGTCGGCGCCGAGGTCCAGGCCCTTGACGCGCTGCTCGACGCTGTCGGCCGCGGTGAGGATCAGCACGGGCATCGAGGAGCCGCGGGCGCGCAGCTTGCGCAGCACGTCGAAGCCATGCATCTTCGGCAGCCCGAGGTCGAGGATCAGCAGGTCGAATTCGTGCGAGGACAGCGCCGCGTCGGCTTCGCTGCCGCTGCCGACCTGGTCGACCGCGTAGCCCGACGCGCGCAACGAGCGCATCAGGCCGTCGGCCAGCACCTGGTCATCCTCGGCGATCAGTATCCGCATCGCTTGTCTCCTGCTCGAGCCTCTGCGGGCCGAGGTGTCGAGCGGATTCTAGGCAGTTCGATTCACCGGACAGCCCGCACTGTCAAGCACCGCCTTGTGGATGCGCAAGTTCAATGTACTGTACAAATATCCAGCCACTGCCATAATCCGGCGCCAACCCAGCAAGACCCCGAGGAGAGCCCCATGGATGCACCCGTCAAAGCGCTGAACACCGAGAAGGCCAAGGCCCTGCAGGCCGCGCTGGCCCAGATCGAGAAGCAGTTCGGCAAGGGCTCGATCATGCGCCTGGGCGACGGCGAGGTCGAGCCGATCGAGGTCGTTTCCACCGGCTCGCTGGGCCTGGACATCGCGCTCGGCGTCGGCGGCCTGCCGCGCGGCCGGGTGGTCGAGATCTACGGCCCCGAATCGTCGGGCAAGACCACGCTGACGCTGCAGGTCGTCGCGCAGATGCAGCAGCTTGGCGGCACCTGCGCCTTCATCGACGCCGAACACGCGCTCGACACGGGTTATGCCCAGAAGCTCGGCGTCGACCTGCAGGAACTGCTGATCAGCCAGCCCGATACCGGCGAGCAGGCGCTCGAGATCGTCGACGCGCTGGTGCGCTCCGGCTCGGTCGACCTGGTGATCATCGACTCGGTCGCCGCGCTGACGCCCAAGGCCGAGCTCGAAGGCGAGATGGGCGACTCGCTGCCCGGCCTGCAGGCCCGCCTGATGAGCCAGGCACTGCGCAAGCTGACCGCGACGATCAAGAAGACCAACACGATGGTCATCTTCATCAACCAGATCCGCATGAAGATCGGCGTGATGTTCGGCAACCCCGAAACCACCACCGGCGGCAACGCGCTGAAGTTCTATTCGTCGGTGCGCCTGGACATCCGCCGCACCGGCAGCATCAAGCGCGGCGAGGAAGTCATCGGCAGCGAGACCAAGGTCAAGGTCGTCAAGAACAAGGTGGCGCCGCCCTTCAAGACCGCCGAGTTCGACATCCTCTACGGCGAAGGCACCAGCCGCCAGGGCGAGATCATCGACCTGGGCGTCAACGCCAAGATCCTCGAGAAGTCCGGCGCCTGGTATGCCTACAACGGCGAGAAGATCGGCCAGGGCAAGGACAACGCGCGAGAGTTCCTGCGCGAGAACCCCGACCTCGCACGCGAGATCGAGAACAAGGTGCGCGAGTCGCTGGGCATCCCGGCGCTGCCGCCGGCCGCCGCGGCCGAAGGCTGATCCGAAGACTGATCGTCCGCACGGCCCGGTTTGGCGCCCAAGCCCCCCGCCTCGCCGAAGGTGCGCGCGCTGCAGTGGCTGGCGCAGCGCGAGCACAGCCGCGACGAACTGCGCGCCAAGCTGCTGCGCCTGATGCGCACGCCGCGCGCGACCGTCGAAGCGCCCGAGGGCGGCGACCGCGATGAAGCCGACCTCGCCGCCGAGGTCGACACCCTGCTCGACTGGCTGAGCACGCGCGGCTACCTGTCGCAGGCGCGCTTCGTCGAAAGCCGAGTGCATGCGCGCGAGAAGCGCTTCGGCAACCTGCGCATCGAGCGCGAACTGCAGCAGCACGGCGTCACGCTCGACGCCGACGCCCGCGCGGCGCTGAAGGCCTCCGAATACCAGCGCGCCCGCGAGGTCTGGCACAGGAAGTACGCGGCCATCGGCGCGGCCGACGCCGCCGCGCGGGTTCGACAGATGCGATTCCTCGTCGGCCGAGGCTTCTCGCCCGAGGTCGTGCGCCGCGTGCTGCGCGATGCCGCCGCGCCGGGCGAACGGGCGGACACGGTCGACACCGAGCCCTGAGGGCCGCAGCGCTGGCAAGACCGCGCGGCAGGCGCGGGGATCCGCGCAAAAGGGCGCGCCCGCCCGGTGCGTCAGCGGGGTGCGTGGTTCCCGTCAGCTTTGCCGCAGCGCAGCATGCTAAATTGCGTCGGTTTGCTTCCGTGGCAGGCGCCAGCCTGCTGCCGATCGTCGGCGCCGCTGCCGGCGTCCGGCGTTTTACCGACCCTTCGCAGCGAGCCCCCCGATGAAGATCCACGAGTATCAAGGCAAAGAGATCCTGCGCCAGTTCGGCGTACCGGTCCCCCGGGGCTACCCCGCGTTCACCGTGCAGGAAGCGGTCGAAGCCGCGCAGAAGCTCGGCGGCAGCGTCTGGGTCGTCAAGGCGCAGATCCATGCCGGCGGCCGCGGCAAGGGCGGCGGCGTCAAGCTGGCGCGCTCGATGGACGAGGTGAAGACGCTCGCCGGCCAGATCCTCGGCATGCAGCTGAAGACCCACCAGACCGGCCCCGAAGGCCAGAAGGTGCGCCGCCTGCTGATCGAGGAAGGCGCCGACATCAAGAAGGAGTACTACGTCGCCGCGTTGACCGACCGCGCCACGCAGAAGGTCGCGATGATGGCCTCCAGCGAAGGCGGCATGGACATCGAGGAAGTGGCGCACGCCACGCCCGAGAAGATCATCAAGGTCTTCGTCGAGCCGGCCGAGGGCCTGACCGACAAGCAGGCGCTCGAGCTTGCTGCCGGCATCGGCGTTCCGCTGGCCAGCCAGGCGCAGGCCATCGACGTGCTGAAGAAGCTCTACACCTGCTACATGCAGACCGACGCCAGCCTCGCCGAGATCAACCCGCTGATCCTCGAAGGCAACGGCAACATCAAGGCGCTGGACGCGAAGTTCAACTTCGACGCCAACGCGTTGTTCCGCCACCCCGAGATCGTCGCCTACCGCGACCTCGACGAGGAAGATCCGGCGGAGATCGAAGCCAGCAAGTTCGACCTCGCCTACATCTCGCTCGACGGCAACATCGGCTGCCTGGTCAACGGCGCGGGCCTGGCGATGGCGACGATGGACACCATCAAGCTCTTCGGCGGCGAGCCGGCGAACTTCCTCGACGTCGGCGGCGGCGCCAGCGCCGAGAAGGTCACCGAGGCCTTCAAGATCATGCTGAAGAACAAGGAGGTCAAGGGCATCCTCGTCAACATCTTCGGCGGCATCATGAAGTGCGACACCATCGCCGAGGGCGTGATCAGCGCCTGCAAGGCAGTGAACCTGAGCGTGCCGCTGGTGGTGCGCATGAAGGGCACCAACGAGGACCTGGGCAAGAAGATGCTCGCCGAGTCGGGGCTGCCGATCATCAGTGCTGACACCATGGCCGAAGCCGCGACGAAGATCGTCGCCGCCGTGAAGTAACCGCCCGCCAGTCCCGAAGGAATTCACTCCATGTCCATCCTGATCAACAAAGACACCCGGGTCATCACCCAGGGCATCACGGGCAAGACGGGCCAGTTCCACACGCGCGGCTGCGTCGCCTACGCCAACGGCAAGAACTGCTTCGTCGCCGGCGTCAATCCGAAGAAGGCCGGCGAGGACTTCGAAGGCATCCCGATCTACGCCACCGTCGCCGACGCCAAGGCCAAGACCGGCGCGACGGTCAGCGTGATCTACGTGCCGCCGGCGGGTGCCGCCGCCGCGATCTGGGAAGCGGTGGAAGCCGACCTGGACCTCGCGATCTGCATCACCGAAGGCATCCCGGTGCGCGACATGCTCGAGGTGCGCAACAAGATGAAGGCCAAGGAAGCCGCCGGCGGCAAGAAGACGCTGCTGCTGGGCCCCAACTGCCCCGGCCTGATCACGCCCGACGAGATCAAGATCGGCATCATGCCCGGCCACATCCACCGCAAGGGCCGCATCGGCGTCGTCTCGCGCTCGGGCACGCTGACCTACGAAGCGGTCGCGCAGCTCACCGAGATCGGCCTCGGCCAGTCGAGCGCGGTCGGCATCGGCGGCGACCCGATCAACGGCCTGAAGCACATCGACGTGATGAAGGCCTTCAACGACGATCCGGACACCGACGCGGTGATCATGATCGGCGAGATCGGCGGCCCGGACGAAGCCGAAGCCGCGCGCTGGTGCAAGGACCACATGAAGAAGCCGATCGTCGGCTTCATCGCCGGTGTCACGGCGCCTGCGGGCAAGCGCATGGGCCATGCCGGCGCGCTGATCTCCGGCGGCGCCGACACCGCCGACGCCAAGCTGGCGATCATGGAGGAGTGCGGCTTCACCATCACGCGCAACCCGAGCGAGATGGGCCGGCTGCTGAAGTCGCTGCTGTAAGGCTTCGACGCACCGCTGCCAGGCCACCTGCGGGTGGCCTTTTTCATGGCCCTGGCGCTATGTAATCCCCGCAGCGCCGCGGGCGGGTGCGCGGCATAAACTTCCGCCGCCTTCGCCACCGGCGGCGCAAGAACGCATCACAAGAGGCCACCCATGGACCAGTTCATGCATGTCGACTTCTGGATCGCCGTCGGGCAGATCATCATGATCGACATCCTGCTCGGCGGCGACAACGCGGTGGTCATCGCGCTGGCCTGCCGCAGCCTGCCGCCGCAGCAGCGCACCAAGGGCATCATCTGGGGCACCATCGGCGCGATCGTGCTGCGCGTCGCGCTGATCTTCTTCGCGCTGACGCTGCTGAAGATCTCGTTCCTGAAGCTGGTCGGCGCCGCGCTGCTGGTGTGGATCGGCATCAAGCTGCTGCTGCCCGAGGACGGCGACGAACACGGCAACATCCAGGCCAGCGACAAGCTGTGGTCCGCGGTGCGCACCGTCATCATCGCGGACTTCGTGATGAGCCTGGACAACGTGATCGCCATCGCCGGCGCGGCCGAAGGTGCGGGTGGCGACCACAAGATGCCGCTGGTGATATTCGGCCTGCTGGTCAGCATTCCGATCATCGTCTGGGGCAGCCAGTTCGTGATCAAGCTGATGGACCGCTTCCCCATCGTCATCACGCTGGGCGGCATGCTGCTGGGCTGGATCGCCGGCACGATGGCCGTCGGCGACCCGGCGCTCGCCGGACAGATCCCGCAGGTCAACGGCGAGGCGACCGCGGCGGTGCGCTACACCGCCGGCATCGCTGGCGCGTTGCTGGTGCTGGCCGTCGGCATGCTGCTGCGGCGGCGACGGCCCTCGCAGCACGGCAAGGAATAACGTCCGACGGGCCCGGAGCAGTTCCCGGGCTGTCGTCGCTGTGGTAGCTTGCGGTCGAACCGCCCCGCCACCGCAGCAGCCGACGACATGCAACCCACCGCTCCGCCTGGTGCGCCCGGATGGTGGCGCCGCCTGTGGCCGGCGCGCCCGGACGCGGGCGGAGCGGCTCCGGCGGCGAGCAGCGCGCGATCGGGCACGCCGGCCACCGGCGGCGCACCGCGCTTCGGCCGCTACCAGGCGACGGCGCTGCTCGGCCAGGGCGCCTCGGGTCCGGTCTACCTGGCCCAGGATGGCGAGCGCACGGCCGCCGTGAAGGTGCTGGCACTCGATCCCCGCCTGAAGTCGCTGGAACTGGCCGACCTGCGCCGGCGCTTCGAACGCCAGGCGGCGGTGATGCGCGCACTGTCGCACCCCGATATCGTCGGGCTGCTCGACGAGGGCGACAGCGACGGCCGGCCCTGGATCGCGATGGAGGTGGCGCCGGGCACGGACCTCACCCGCTATACGCGCCCCAACCGGCTGCTGCCCGAACCGCTGGTGCTGCGCATCGGCGCGCGCGTCGCGCGGGCGCTGGCGCATGCGCATGCCCATGGGGTCGTTCATCGGGACCTGAAGCCGGCCAACGTGCGCTTCGACCTGGCCGGCGACCGCCTCAAGCTGCTCGACTTCGGCGTCGCCCGGCTGGAAGACGCCTCGGTCACCCGCACCGGCGTCACGCTCGGCACGCCGGCCTACATGGCGCCGGAGCAGCTGGCCGGCGACGACGCCCGCCCGGCCAGCGATACCTACGCGCTCGGCGTCATGCTCTACGAACTGCTGTGTGGCCGCCTGCCGTATCCGGCCACGCACCTGGGCGAGTTGCTGCGCGCGGTCGCCGCCGGCGCGCCGGCGCCGCTGCGCCACTGGCGCCCGGAGCTGCCCGAGGGCCTCGACCAACTGCTCGCCAGCCTGCTGCACGCCGACCCGCAGGCCCGACCGGCCGATCTGGGCCGGCTGGCCGACGACCTGGAGCGCTGGGCCGCGCTGCTGCAGCGGCCGGCGCCATCGTGACGTCCCCCACGGGCTCGGGACCACCCGCAAGGTGACGCCCGCAAAGGACAAGGCACAATCGCCGCACAACTGCATGCCGAGCACAACTCCGCCCCGATGAGCTTCGAGTTCTTCCATGCCGTGGATACCGGCCGCGCGCGCTCGAACAACGAGGACTCGGTGGCCGTCGACGAGGGCAACGCGCTGGCGGTGCTGGCCGACGGCATGGGTGGCTACAACGCCGGCGAGGTCGCCAGCAACATGGCCACCTCGTTCATCCGCAGCGAGCTCGGGCGCTGGCTGCACGAGGCGGGCGGCAAGGCCAACGATGCCGAGGTCCGCCGCGCGATGGACATCTGCGTCGACAACGCCAACCGCGCGATCTTCAACGCCGCGAACGCCAACCCGCAGTACGCTGGCATGGGCACCACGCTGGTGGTCGCGGTGTTCCGCGACGGCCAGCTGCGGCTCGGGCACGTCGGCGATTCACGCGCCTACCGCATGCGCGGCGGCCAGCTGGTGCAGATCACCCGCGACCACTCGCTGCTGCAGGAACAGATCGATGCCGGCCTGATCACGCCGGAACAGGCCGCCTTTTCCGCGAACAAGAACCTCGTCACGCGCGCCGTCGGCGTCGAGGACACGGTGCTGCTCGAGACGCACCTGCACGACGTGCAGCCCGGCGACCTGTACCTGATGTGCTCCGACGGCCTCTCGGACATGCTCGACAACGCCGCGATGCAGCAGCTGTTGCAGGTACACGACGAGTTACCGAAGGCCGGCCGCGCGCTGATCGACGCGGCCAATGAGGCAGGCGGAAAGGATAATATCGCGCTCGTTCTCGTGCGCGTCGCGGGCAACCCGGCGTCGAACGCCAAGCCCTGGTGGCGCTTCGGGCGCTGAACAGACCTGATTACAGCGGCCTGCAAGGCCGAACATGCCGGACCGGGGTGACGGGGGGTCCGGCAGTCTAGATAAGGGCAAGCATGGGCAAACTGGTGGTGTCGCTCGACGGTGTGGTCATCAAGGAAGTCCAGATCACCAAGGACAAGACCACGCTCGGGCGCCGGCCTTACAACGACATCGTGATCGACAACCTCGCCGTCAGCGGTGAGCATGCCGTGCTGCAGATGGTCGGCCAGGACGTCTTCATCGAAGACCTCAACAGCACCAACGGCACCTACATCAACGGCAAGGCGATCAAGAAGCAGCTGCTGGCTCACAACGACACGGTCGAGATCGGCAAGTACAAGATCAAGTACCTGGTCGAGGACAACGGCGACTACGAGAAGACGATGATCATGCGGCCGGGCGCCATGGCGCCGGCCGCCCACCATGCCGGACCGCCGTCGGGCCACGGCACCTTCAACCCCGTCGCCACCTCGCCGCGCCCGCTGGGCGCGAATCCGGTCAGCACGCTGCCGGCGTCGATCAAGGTGCTGAGCGGCGCCGCCGCCGGCCGCGAAGTGACGCTCACCAAGGTCGTCACCACGGTGGGCAAGCCGGGCGTGCAAGTCGCCTCGATCACCAAGCGTCCGGGCGGCTACGTGATCGCCCATGTTGAGGGCCTCAGCCGCCCGACCATCAACGGCATGCCGCTCGCCGGCGACATCGCGCCGCTGAAGAACGGCGACCTGATCGAGCTGGCCGGCACGCAGATGCAGTTCATCCAGGCGTAGCCTGCGAGGACACAACCGGGCGCCGCGGGATGCGGCGGCGTCCGCTCCAGCGGGATGCGACGCCCCTCGGCGGCCCCCCGTTTCCGCTGCATTCGGACCCACCCGAGCCGTCGTGAACTAGGTCACGAGGCCGTCACGAACGGCGATCGGTGCTCCACGGCTAGCGCCGACTGTGGACAAAGCGACCTTGCGGTCCGACAAACCCGGCGCGACGATTGGCTTTTGTTCGCCCGGGCGCGCACGCCGCTCTCGGACCACGCCGCCTTTCCATGCAAATCCGGGTTCTTGGCTGCTCGGGGTCGATCGCGGCCGGATGCCGCACGACCGCGTTCCTGCTCGACGACGACGTGCTGATCGATGCGGGCACGGGTGTCGGCGATCTGTCGCTCGACCAGCTCGAGCACATCGACCACGTGCTGCTCAGCCACTCGCACCTCGACCATGTGCTCGGCGTGCCGCTGCTGGCCGACAGCGTGATGCGCCGGCGCAGCGGCCGCCCGCCGATCCAGGTGCATGCGCTGCCCGAAACGCTCGACGCGCTGCGCGCCCACATCTTCAACGGCGCCATCTGGCCCGACTTCACCCGCCTGCCGTCGAAGGACCAGCCGGTGCTGTCGCTGCGCCCCTTCGCGACGGGCGACGTGCTGGAGTTCGGCGACCGCCGCGTCGAAGTGCTGCCGGCGCTGCACACCGTGCCGGCCGTCGGCTTCGCGGTGCTGCCGCCGGCCGACACCGACGCCGGCGCGTGGGTCTTCACCGGCGACACCGCACCCGATCAGGCGCTGTGGCAGCGGCTGGCGGCGATGCGTGTCGGCAGCCTGGTGATCGAGACCGCCTTCCGCAACGACGAGCACGTGCTCGCCGACATCAGCCGCCACATGCACCCGGCCGCGCTCGGCCGCGAGTTGCAGAACCTGGCGCCGGGTGTCTCGGTCTACATCACCCACATCAAGCCGGGCGAGCTCGATCCGGTGATGAGCGAGATCGGCGCCATCGCCCACCGCCACGCGATCCATGCGCTGACGGCGGGGCAGGTGATGGCCATCGTCTGACCGACCGTTCTGGTCGACGAAAAGCGTCAGCTCCGGCAGCGTGAAGTGACGCACCAGGGCACTTCGCCCTTTCATTCGTGACGTGATTCACGGTTGAGGCGGCCAACCCCCACGTTCAAGGGCTGGCACATGGCGTGCAACTTTGGAAGCGCACCACCCCTCCCCCCTCGGTTGTCCAGGAGCACCCCATGAAGCGCAGCATCCAAAAAGGTTTCACCCTGATCGAACTGATGATCGTCGTCGCGATCATCGGCATCCTCGCAGCCGTTGCGCTGCCGGCCTACCGCGACTACACCGTCAAGGCGCGTGTCTCGGAAATCATCCTGGCCGCCAGCCAGTGCCGCACGTCGGTTGCGGAGGTCTACCAGACCGGCACCGCTGCCGTCACCGCCCCGGGCGCCAACGGCTGGGGCTGCGGCGAAGGCACCGCCAAGACCAAGTACCTGGCTTCGATCGCCACCGATGCCAACGGCGTAATCACCGCCACCGGAGAGTCGCTGGCCAACGCGCCTGACCTGTTCGGCGCCGCCGGCATCGTCTTCACGCTGACCCCGCAGAATGCGGCCGGCACCGCGCTGACCATCGCCGACATCCCGACCCAGGTCGACCGCTTCCGCTGCGTCGTCGGCACGCCGGCCACCTTCGGCAAGTACGCCCCGGGTTCCTGCAAGTAATCGGGCCGTCGGCCCATTCGACAAGGGGCGCCTCGGCGCCCCTTTGTCATTGCGGCGCCGCGGCTCGCTGAATGCCAAGTCGGCGGCCAAGCTGGAGGCCAAAGCTGGCGCTGACCAAAGTGACGAATCGCGTCAACCGACACGAACCGGCTGACGAAAATGGTCGAAGAAACCCCTTTCGATGACCCGCCGGCGCACTCGGCGTGCAAAAGGTCCTCGTTATCGGGCTGGCACGGGCCCTGCAACATGGCACTCGCCCCCCCAACACCGTCTGGAGTTCCAGTCTCATGAAGCGCAGCATCCAAAAAGGTTTCACCCTGATCGAACTGATGATCGTCGTCGCGATCATCGGCATCCTCGCAGCCGTCGCGCTGCCGGCCTACCGCGACTACACCGTCAAGGCGCGTGTCTCGGAAATCATCCTGGCCGCCAGCCAGTGCCGCACGTCGGTCGCCGAGGTCTACCAGACGGGTACCGCCGGCGTCACCGCCCCGGGTGCCAACGGCTGGGGCTGTGGCGAAGGCACCGCCAAGACCAAGTACCTGGCTTCGATCGCCACCGATGCCAACGGCGTGATCACCGCCACCGGCGAGTCGCTGGCCAACGCGCCCGACCTGTTCGGCGCCGCCGGCATCGTCTTCACGCTGACCCCGCAGAATGCCGCCGGCACCGCGCTGACCGTCGCCGCCATCCCGACCCAGGTCGACCGCTTCCGCTGCGTCGTCGGCACGCCGGCCACCTTCGGCAAGTACGCTCCGGGTTCCTGCAAGTAACGGCACCCGACCTGCCAAGGAGGGCGCCTGCGGGCGCCCTTCTGCCATTTCCGACTCCAACAACGTCCGACGCGCCATTCGATTCACCATGAACCGCGTTACCGCCCTGCCCGCACTGGACCTGCGGACCCGCATCAAAGCCGCGTTGATCCACCTGAGCGGCAGCGCATTCGTCGCCGGCATCGCCGCGGCGCTGATCTTCCTGCTCTGGTACCCGTGGCCCTACGCGGCGCTCAGCGGCGGCAGCAAGCTCTTCCTGCTGATCACCGGCGTCGACATCGTGCTCGGGCCGGCGATCACCTTCGCGATCTTCGACCTGCGCAAGGGCTGGCCGCACCTGCGGCGCGACCTCGCGGTGATCGTCGTGCTGCAGCTCGCGGCGCTGGGCTACGGCATGCACACGATGTACCTCGCGCGACCGGTGGCGCTGGCGCTCGAGAGCAACCGTTTCCGGGTGGTCGCTGCGAACGACGTGATCGCCGAGGAACTCGGGCAAGCCCCGGCCGAGTTGCGCGCCCTGTCGATCACCGGTCCGCGCCAGCTGCGGACCATCACGCCCACCGATGCCGACGAGCTGATGAAGTCCATCGAGATGGCACTGGCTGGCGCGGACCTGGGCACGCGGCCGAAGTACTGGCGCGCCTGGGACGACACCGCCCGACGGGAAACGCGCGAGAACGGCAAACCCCTGAAGGTGCTGCGCACCCGTTACCCGGCCCGAGCCGCCGAGCTCGACGAGGCCGTCGCGCGCAGCGGCCGCAGCGACGACCAGCTGGTCTTCGTGCCGGTGATCTCGCGGCACGCCGACTGGGTGGCGCTGATCGACAAGGCCAGCGGCGATGTCGTCGGCTTCGCGCCGTTCAACGCGTACTGATCGCGCGCCCGGTCCCCCTTCGGCGCATTCCTAGAATGCACCGATGCTGCTGACCTCCACTGCAGGATCGCAGGCCGCGCGCCACGCGCTCTGGATGCCCGCCCTGCTGCTCGCCTGCGCCCTGCCCGCGCTGCTGGCATACAACCTGCCGCCGTCCTCGACGATGTTGAACCAGTGCCTCGCGGTGGGCCTTTGGGGCGGCGTCGTCGCGACGGTGGCGCCCTCGGACGGCTGGCTGCGCGCGCGGGTGCTGATGGCCGCGGTGCTGCTGCTGCTGGCCGCGGTGCTCGGCAGCGGCCTCTTCGGTGCCCTGCCCCTGCCGCTGACGGCCTCGGCCGCTGCGCTGGTCATCGCGGCGTTGGGGGTGGCGTGGGCGGGCTGCGCGGCCGCGCAGCGCGACGAGCGCACGGCCCTCTTCAGCTGGTTCGCCATCGGCCTGCTGGTCGCCGGGGCCCTGAGCACCGTCGTCGCGCTGGTGCAGGTCTTCGCACCGTCGCTGGCCGACGGCAACTGGATCGCGGTCAGCGGCCTGCCGGGCCGCGCGGTGGGCAACCTGCGCCAGCCGAACCACCTGTGCAGCCTGCTGCTGTGGGGCGTGATCGCGACCGTCGCGCTGCATGAACTGCGCGTGCTGCGCTTCGGGGCCACCGCCGCGCTGGTCGCCGCGATGGTCTTCGCCGTCGAGCTGAGCGCCTCGCGCACCGGCGCGCTCGGCCTCGGCCTGCTGGCGCTGTGGGGCCTGCTCGACAAGCGCCTGTCCAGGCGCAGCCGCGCGCTGCTGCTGGCCACGCCGCTGCTGTACGCCCTGTCGTACGGCGCGATGGCGCTGTACGGCCAGTGGAGCGACCAGGCCTTCGGCGCCGCCGCGCGCATCGCCGCCGACAGCGCGGCGGAAGGCGGCGGCGGCATAGAAAGCCCGAACTCGCGGCGCCGCATCTGGGCCAATGCGCTGGCCCTGATCGCCCGGCACCCGTGGCTGGGCGTCGGCTTCGGCGAGTTCAATTTCGCCTGGTCGCTGACACCCTTCCCCGGCCGTCCGACCGCCTTCTTCGACCACACGCACACGCTGCCGCTGCAGTTGGCCGTGGAGCTCGGCCTGCCGCTGGCGGGGCTGATCATGGGCCTCTTGGGCCTGGCACTGTGGCAGGGCTGGCGCCGCAGCGGTGACGCGACCGGCGACGACGGAACCTGCGCGCGGTCGGCCTGGATGCTGGTGCTGATGATCGGCCTGCACAGCCTGTCCGAGTACCCGCTGTGGTACGCGTACTTCCTGCTGCCGGCGGCGTTCGCCTGGGGCTTTTCGCTGGGCGCCGGCCGGGCCGTGACCGCGATCGGGCCGCGGCCCGGCCCGTCCTGGGCCGGCGGCATCGCCGGCGCCGTGCTGGTGCTGGGCGCCGCCTACGCCACCTACGACTACAAGTTGATCGTCGACATCTACGCGCCGAGCGAAAGCGCCGGTCCGCTCGACGAACGCATCGCGATCGGCCAGCGCAGCCTGCTGTTCGGCCACCATGCGGACTACGCCGCCGCCACCGGCGCGGAGCCGATGCCCGGCACCGCGCTGGCGTTCCGCCGCGCACCGCATTACCTGCTCGATACCCGGCTGATGATCGCCTGGGCCCGCTACCTCGACCAGCACGGCCAGCCCGATCTCGCCCGCGCGCTGGCCGACCGGTTGCGCGAGTTCCGGAACTCCGCCTCCGATGAGTTCCTGAAGCCCTGCGCCCAGGGCGCCTTCTCGAACTTCCAGTGCCAGGCGCCGCAGCGCCCGCACGACTGGCGCGACTACCGGTCGCCGCCGGCGAAGTAGCGTCCGCCGCAGCGGGTCAGCCGGCGTCGGCTACCCAGTGGCCGGACTTGCCGCCCTGCTTCTCGAGCAAGCGAACGTCGTCCATCACCATGCCGCGGTCGGCGGCCTTGCACATGTCGTAGATGGTCAGCAGCGCGACCTGCACCGCGGTCAGCGCCTCCATCTCGACGCCGGTGCGGCCGACGGTCTCGGCCTGCACTTCCACGTGCACCGCGCTGGCCGCGTCGTCGAGCCGGAACTCCACCGCCACGCGCGTCAGCGGCAGCGGGTGGCACAGCGGGATCAGCTCCGCCGTGCGCTTGGCGGCCTGGATCGCCGCGATGCGCGCGATGCCGATCACGTCGCCCTTCTTCGCGCTGCCCTGCGCGATCAGCGCCAGCGTCGCCGGCTGCATGCGGATCGTGCCGCCGGCGCGCGCGATGCGGTGCGTGTCCGGCTTGGCCGCGACGTCGACCATGTGGGCCTGGCCCTGGGCATCGAAGTGGGTCAGCGGTTGCGTCATCGTCGGGGACAACCAGAAACGTAAGGGAAATGCAGCGGTGCCATCATAGGCGACGCTATTTCTCGGGCGGCGCCACCGCCGCCCGCTGCCGCCGGTGGTTCGTTCCCCCTCCCCCCGCTTCCCGTGGCGCCGACGCGCGCTGTGCTGCCTGATGGCGGCCGCGCTGGCCGCGCCCGCGTGGTCCCAGTCGCCCGACGCGACAGCCAAGCCCGGCCGTGTCGACGACTCGGCTGCCGCACGCGCGGCCGAATCGAACGTGCGCCTGCCGGCACTCGGCGAATCGGCCTCCGACGAGTTCAACCTCAATGCCGAGAAGCGCCTGGGCGAGCAGATCATGCGCGAGGTGCGCCGCGATCCCGACTACCTGGACGACCCGGTGCTGCTGGACTACCTGCAGGCGCTGTGGCAGCCGCTGGTGCGCACGGCGCGCGCGCGCGGCGACATCGACAAGGATTCCGACGGCCTGTTCCCGTACGAAGCCTTCCTGGTGCGCGACCGCAGCGTCAATGCCTTCGCGCTGCCCGGCGGTTATGTCGGCGTGCACCTGGGGCTGATCGGGCTGACCGCCACGCGCGACGAGCTGGCATCGGTGCTGGCGCACGAGCTGTCGCACGTCACGCAGCGCCACATCGCGCGCAGCATCGTCGCGTCGCAGCGCAGCAGCACCTTGAGCCTGGCCGCGATGCTGCTGGGCGTGCTGGCCGCCAGCCGCGCCGGCAGCGCCGACATGGCGCAGGCCGCGATCATGGGCGGCCAGGCCGCCGCCGCGCAGGCACAGCTGAACTTCTCGCGCGACATGGAGCGCGAGGCCGACCGCAACGGTTATGCGCTGATGACGCAGGCCGGCTACGCGCCGTCGGGCATGGCCGCGATGTTCGAGAAGCTCGACAGCGCCAACCGCATCAACGACAGCGGCGGCTTTCCCTACCTGCGCAGCCACCCGCTGACCGTCGACCGCGTCGGCGAAGCGCGCCAGCGCGCGTCGGCGGCGACGACCCCGGCCTTCGGCAACGCCCCGGCGCATGCCGGCGCGCTGCGCCACGCGCTGATGCAGGCGCGCTCGCGCGTGCTGATGGACCCGTCGACGCAGTCGGTGCGGCGCCAGCAGGAGACCGTGCCGCGCAGCGACGCAACGCCGATGCAGCGCCTCGCCGCGCTGTACACGCGTGCGCTCGCGTCGATGCGGCTGCGCGATTTCACCCTCGCCGAGGAAACCCTCGCCGCCGGCACACCGCTGCTGGCCGACAGCGACGCCCGCCTCGCCTGGGCACAGCTGAACGCGGAGCTCGCGATCGCGCGTGCGCAGCCGCAACTCGCCGCGCAGGCCCTGGCCGCATTGCCGGCCGACGGCACGCGCAGCCAGCTGCTGCTGCGCAGCCAGCTCGCGCTGCTGGCCAACGACGACACGGCCCTGCGCGACAGCACCGAAGCGCTGCAGGCCTGGGCCGCCGAACACCGCGGCGACGCCGGCGCATGGCGTGCACTCGCCGCCACCGCCGAACGAATGAACCAGCCGCTGCGCTCGCTGCGGGCGCAGGCCGAGGCGCAGGCTGCGCTGGGCGACCTGCCCGGGGCGATGGACCGCCTGCGCGCCGGCCAGTTGCTGGCCAAGCGCGGCGGTCCCAACATCGACTTCATCGAAGCCTCGGTGATCGACGCACGCATGCGCGAGCTGATCGCACAGCGCCGCCAGCTGATGGCCGAGCAGCGCGGCGACCGCGGACAGCCGCGCCAGGCCGACCCCGACTAGTCGCCGCCGGGCCGTTCCCGAGGCGACGCTTGCCCCCGGGGGCAGGCACCGCGGCTCCTACACTGGCCGCGTTCGCCAGGGGAGCCGACCATGCGTTTGGGGATCGCGGCGTTCAGCCGCATTGCAGGCAACATCGTCGCCGCGCTCATGGCCGCGGCCGTCACCGCGCCGGCCGAGGCCGCGCGCATCACCGGCGTCACGCCGCAGGGCGAGGTCGCGCAGGTGCGGCAGCTGGTCGTGCGCTTCGACGACGCGGTCTCGCCGGCCGGCGACATGCTGCGCCAGGCGCCGCTCACTTTGCAGTGCAGCGGCGGTGCGCTGCCCGAGCGCAGCGCGCGCTGGAACACCGAACGCGAATGGGTGCTCGACTTCCACGCGCCGCTGCCGCCCGGCGTGCGCTGCACCACGCAGCGCAACCCGGCCTGGCAGCCGCGCAGCGGCACACTCGAGGGCCGCACCGACTTCAACTTCTCCACCGGCGGCCCGGCGATCGAGCGCAGCGACCCCTGGGACGGTTCGACGACGATCGCCGAGGACCAGCATTTCCTGCTGCGCCTGACCGGCCCGGCGACGCCGGCCAGCATCGCCGCCAACGCGTGGTGCGAGGTCGACGGCATCGGCGAGCGCATCGGCCTGAACATCGTCAATGGCGCGGCGCGCGACGCGGTGCTGAAGGCCCGTCGCGTGCGCGCGGCCGATGCGGCCCGCACCCTGCTCGTGCACTGCGCGCGGCCGCTCAGCCCCCAGGCCAAGCTGCGCATCGTCTGGGGCGCGGGCATCGCTTCGGCCGCCGACCCGGCGGTGCAGACGCGCGCGCCGCAGCGCCTGCGCTTCGAGGTGCAGCCACGCTTCACCGCCGAGTTCAGCTGCGAGCGCGAGCGCGCGCAGGCGCCGTGCATGCCGCTGGCCGCCGCCATCGTGCGCTTCAGCGCACCGATCCCGCGCGCGCTGGCCGAGCAGCTGCGCCTGACGCCGAGCGACTCGAAACACGGCGCCGCGCGCACGCCGAAGCTGCCGGACAACGAATCGCAGACGAGCGAAGTGCGCTTCCCCGCGCCGCTGCCCGAGCAGGCCAGCCTGCAGCTGACGCTGCCGCGCGAGCTGAAGGACATCGCCGACCGGCCGCTCGCCAACGCCGACCGCTTCCCGCTGACCGTCGCCACCGGCCCGATGCCGCCGCTGGCGAAGTTCGCCGCCTCGCCTTTCGGCATCGTCGAGCACGGGCCGGACGCGATGCTGCCGATCACGCTGCGCCATGTGCAAGGCGAGATCCGCGCCGGCGGCGCGGTGCGCATCAAGAAGATCGACGAACGCGAGTGGCTGAAGTGGATGGGCCAGCTCGCAGCGGCCCAGAACAACGAGTTCAAGAGTCGCGAAACCGCGCTGCTCGCGCGCCAGCCCGACGTGCGCAAGCTCGACCTGCCGCAATTGCAGGGCGGCGACCCGCGGCCCTTCGAGGTGGTCGGCATCCCGCTCGCCGAGCCGGGTTACCACGTGGTGGAGATCGAGTCGCAGGTGCTCGGCGAACGGCTGCTGGCGACGCGCGCGCCGATGTTCGTGCGCACCGGCGTGCTGGTGACCAACCTCGGCGTGCACTTCAAGCGCGGCCACGAGAACTCGCTGGTGTGGGTGACGACGCTGGACCGCGCGCAGCCGGTCGCCGATGCCGAGGTGCTGCTGCACGACTGCGTCGGCAAGCGCCTGTGGGAAGGCCGCACCGATGCGCAGGGCCGCGCGCTGGTGCCCCAGGCGCTGCCCGACCCGAACGAAGAACGCTGCACCTGGCAGCCCGGCTATTACGTCACCGCGAGCAAGGTGATGAAGACCGCGCAGGGCCAGCCGCAGCGCGACAGCGCCTTCGTCTTCAGCAACTGGAACCGCGGCATCGAGCCCTGGCGTTTCAACCAGGTCTCAGGCCTCTACGGCGACGAACGCGGCGCCGAGCAGCTGCGCGTGCACACCATCTTCGACCGCCTGCTGCTGCGCGCCGGCGAGACGGTGTCGATGAAGCACCTGGTGCGCCAGGAAACCACCGCCGGCCTGCGCGATGCCGATCGGGCGAGCCTGCCGACGACGCTGAAGATCGTGCACGTCGGCAGCGGCGACGAAGTGACGCAGCCCCTGCAGTTCGATGCCGCCGGTCGCGCGGCGCTGTCGAGCTGGGCGATCCCGCCGACCGCCAGGCTCGGGCTCTACGACGTGATCCTGAAGAGCGCACGCCGCGTATGGTCGGGCGGGCGCTTCCGCGTCGAGGAATTCCGCCTGCCGCTGATCGATGCGAAATTAATGCCGCCGCGCGGCGACGTGATCGCGCCGGCCGAGACCGTGCTGTCGCTGCAGCTGAACCACCTGTCGGGCGGCGGCGTCGCGCGTGCGCCGGCGCGCGCCAGTGCGCTGCTGCGCGACCGGGACGTGTCTTTCCCCGGTTACGAGAATTTTTCGTTCCAGCCGCCCCGCCCCGAGCGGCGTGATCCGTCGGCCGACGACGAGCCGGCGTCCGGCGATGCCGCGAAGCTGGTGGTCGACAAGCAGGCGCTGGCCACCGACGCCAACGGCGCCGCCGCGGTGACGCTGAAGGGCCTGCCGAAGATCACGCGGCCGAGCGAGCTGCAGGCCGAGGTCACCTTCAACGACCCGAACGGCGAGGTGCAGACGGTGTCGTCGCGCGTGCCGCTGTGGCCGGCCGCGCGGGTGGTCGGCGTGCGCACCGGCAGCTGGGCCGCGGCGATCGGCAAGGTGAAGTTCCAGGCGATCGCGCTGGACCTGCGCGGCAAGCCGATTGCGAACACCAAGCTCGGCGTCATCGCGCGGGTCACGCAATGGGAAGCCAGCCGCAAGCGCCTCGTCGGCGGCTTCTACGCCTACGACCAGCGCTCGCTGCAGAAGCCGCTCGGCGAGGTCTGCTCGGGCAAGAGCGACGAACGCGGCATGCTCCTGTGCGAAGCCTCGATTGACGCCGCCGGCGAGGTGGAGCTCGTCGCGCGCTCGATCGACGAGGCCGGCCGCATCGCCGAAGCCGCGACCACGGTGTGGATCACGCGCCAGGGCGAACTGTGGTTCGAGCAGGACAACGACGACCGCATCGACGTGCTGGCCGACAAGCCGCACTACGCGCCGGGCGAGACCGCCAGGCTGCAGGTGCGCATGCCCTACCGCCAGGCGACCGCGCTGGTCTCGATCGAGCGCGAAGGCATCGTCGACAGCCGCGTCGTGCAGTTGCAGGGCGACGATCCGGTGATCGAGCTGGTGATCCCGAACCGCGACGCGAAGAGCGGCACGGCGGGCGCGTCGACCGCCTCGTGGGCGCCCAACGTCTACGCCAGCGTGCTGGTGCTGCGCGGCCGCGTGCGCCATGTGCCGTGGTACTCGTTCTTCAATTGGGGCTGGCGCTCGCCCGGCGAATGGTGGCGCGCCTTCCGCTACGAGGGGCGCGAGTACCAGGCACCGACGGCGATGGTCGATCTCGCGAAGCCCTCGCACAAGTTCGGCGTCGCGAACCTGAAGATCGGGCTCGCGGCGCACCAGCTCGACGTCAAGGTCACGCCCGAGCGCAGCCAGTACGCTGTGCGGCAGACCGTGAAGACGCGCGTCCAGGTGACGCAGGCCGGGCAGCCCGCCGCGGGGGCGGACATGGCGTTCGCCGCGGTCGACGAAAGCCTGCTCGCGCTGCTGGAGAACGACAGCTGGAAGGTGCTGGAATCGATGTTCCCGCCGCGGGCCTGGGCGGTCGAGACCTCCACCGCGCAAGGCGAGATCATCGGCCGGCGCCACTACGGCCGCAAGGCCATCCCGGCCGGCGGCGGCGGCGGCCGCAACCCGACGCGCGAGCTCTTCGACACGCTGCTGCTGTGGCGCGGCAGCGTGACCCTGGATGCGCGCGGCGAAGCCACGATCGACGTGCCGCTGAACGATTCGCTGACCAGCTTCCGCCTCGTCGCGCTGGCCTCGTCGGGTGCCGATCGCTTCGGCACGGGCCACGCGACGGTGCGGGTGACGCAGGACCTGCAGCTGCTGCCGGGCCTGCCGCCGGTGGCGCGCGAAGGCGACCGCTTCGATGCGGTCTACACGCTGCGCAATACCACCGCGCGCGAGCTGAAGGTCGACGCGGCGCTCGCGGCCAGCGTGCAGCGCGACGATGGCGCGGGCGGCCTGCAGCGCACGCCGCTGACCTTCGCGCCGCAGGCGGTCACCTTGCCGGCCGGTGGAGCGGCCGAAGTGAAATGGCCCATCGAACTGCCGACCGGCGCGATCAGCCTGGTCTACGAGGCCACGGCACAGGAGAAAGTGGACCGCGGCGGCGTGCGCGACGCGGTGAAGACGACGCAGCTGGTGCGGCCGGCGCTGCCGGTTCGCACCTGGGGCGCGACCCTGCAGCAGCTGGACGGTCCGGTCACGCTGCCGGTGGCGCCGCCGGCCGATGCGATCCCCGTCGATCCCGCGAAGCCCGACGGCCCGCGCGCCGGCGGTCTGGTGATCGGCCTGCAGCCGACACTCGCCGGCGCGCTGCCCGGCATCCGCCGCTTCTTCGAGCAGTACCCGTTCAGCTGCCTCGAACAGCAGAGCTCGCGCGCGCTGGCGCTGCAGGACGCGGCGGCCTGGACGCGCCTCGTCAACGCGCTGCCGGGGTACCTGGACGCCGATGGCCTCGCGCTTTACTACCCGCCGCGCGCCGGCGATGCACCGCGCGGCAGCGACCGGCTCACCGCCTACCTGATCGCCGCCGCGCACGAAGCGAAGCAGACGATTCCCGACGCCCCGCGCGAGCGCATGCTGCAGGCCCTGGTCAACTTCGTCGAAGGCCGGCTCGAACGCAAACCCTGGGTGCCGGCCAGCAGCGCCGGCATCGACCTCGACGTGCGCAAGCTCGCGGCGATCGAGGCGCTGTCGCGCCACGGCCGCGCGCGCGCCGCGCAGCTGCAGTCGATCACCATCGAGCCGAACCGCTGGCCGACCGCCGCGGTGATCGACTGGCTGCGCATCCTGCAGCGCATCGACGGCGTGCCCGAGCGCGCGCAGCGCCTGACCGAGGCGCAGACCGTGCTGCGTTCGCGCATCACGTATGCCGGCAGCATGCTGAAGTTCAGCACCGAGGCCGGCGATTTCTGGTGGTGGCTGATGGACAGCGGCGATGCCAACGCGGCGAAGCTGATCCTCGCGCTGGTCGACGACCCGGCCTGGAAGGACGAGCTGCCACGGCTGGTGCTCGGTGCGCTGGGCCGCCAGCAGCGCGGCGCGTGGCTGACGACCACCGCCAATCTCTGGGGCGTGCTCGCGCTCGAGCGCTTCGCGGCGCGCTTCGAGAGTGCCGCGGTCGGCGGCCGCAGCGTCGCGACCCTCGGCAGCGCCAGCGTCTCGCACGACTGGTCTGCGCAGAAGAACGGCGGCCGCATGTCGCTGCCGTGGCCCGCCGCGGCGGCCTCGGGCGCCACGCTGCAGGTCACGCAGCAGGGCGGCGGCAAGCCCTGGCTCACCGTGCAGGCGCTCGCCGCGGTGCCGCTGAAGGCGCCGGTCGCCGCCGGTTATCGCCTGACGCGCACGGTGAGCGCCGTCGAGCGCAAGGCCGATGGCGCGTGGAGCCGCGGCGACGTGCTGCGGGTGCGCGTGGAGATCGATGCGCAGGCCGACATGACCTGGGTCGCGCTGAACGATCCGGTGCCGACCGGCGCCACGCTGCTCGGCTCTGGCCTCGGCCGCGACTCGGCCATCGCCACCGGCGGTGAACGCCGCGAGGGCAGCGCATGGCTGACCTACGAGGAGCGCGCGCAGGACGCCTTCCGCGCGACCTGGGAGTTCATGCCGCGCGGCAAGCACGTCATCGAGTACACGCTGCGCCTGAACAGCGCCGGCCGCTTCGGCCTGCCGCCGTCGCGCGTCGAGGCGATGTACGCGCCGGAGAGCTTCGGCGAAGTACCGAACGCGGTGCTGGAGGTGAAGCCGTGACCCGTTCGGCACGGCACGCCACCGTCGCACTGCTGTGCGCGATGGCCTGTGCCGTGGCGGCCGATGCGGCGGCCGACGACGAGGTGCCGCGCTTCGAGGCCGTGCGCGCGGCGCACCGGCCTTCGGACCTCACGGTGCTCGACCGTCATGGCGGGCCGATCCAGTCGCTGCGCATCGATCACACCGTGCGCCGCCTGCCGTGGCTGCCCCTGGCGCAGGTCTCGCCGGCGCTGCGCGAACTGCTGGTGCAGGGCGAGGACCGGCAGTTCTGGTCGCACGCCGGTGTCGATTGGGGCGGCCTCGCGCGCGGTGCACTGGCCCGTTCGCAGGGCCGGGTGGAGGGCGGCTCGACCCTGACGATGCAGCTCGCCGCGCTGCTCGACCCGGCGCTCGCGCGGCCGTCTGGAGGACGCGGCGTGGCGCAGAAGTGGTCGCAGATCGGCGCGGCGCGTCAACTCGAAGCGCGCTGGAGCAAGGTGCAGATCCTCGAGGCCTACCTCAACCTCGTGCCGCTGCGCGGCGAGCTGGTCGGCGTGCCGGCGGCGAGCTGGCAGCTCTTCGGCAAGCGCGCGTCGGGCCTCGACCGCAGCGAAGCGGCGCTGCTGGTCGCGCTGCTGCGCGCGCCGAACGCCACACCGGCGCTCGTGCAGCGGCGCGCCTGCGCGCTGATCGGCGAAGCGCCGGACTGCGAGCGCATCGGCATCGTCGCCGCGCGCGCGCTGGCCCCGAAGCGCACGATGCCCCCGCCGGTCGAGCCGCTGGCGCCGCACCATGCGCGCTGGCTGCTCGCGCAGCAGCCGAAGCCGATGACCGCGGCCACCTTGCGCAGCACGCTCGACGCGAGGCTGCAGCGCAGCGCGCTGCAGGCCCTGCGTGCGCAGATGGCCGAGCTGCAGGGCCGGCAGGTCGAGGACGGCGCGGTCGTGGTGCTGCACAACCGGACCGGCGAGGTGCTGGCCTGGGTCGGCTCCAGCGGCGCCGCCTGGTCCGACGCACCGGCGGTCGATGCGGTGCTCGCGCGCCGCCAGCCGGGCTCGACCTTGAAGCCGTTCGTCTATGCGCTGGCCTTCGAACGCGGCCTGCTGACGCCGGCGAGCCTGGTGCACGACGCGCCGGCGGACCTCGACGGCGGCAGCGGCGCCTTCATGCCGCGCAACTACGACCACCGTTACCGCGGCTGGGTCAGCGCGCGCACCGCGCTGGCCGCGAGCCTCAACGTGCCGGCCGCGCGGACCGCGGCGCTGATCGGGCCGGAGCCGCTCTTCGATGCACTGAACGCCGCCGGCCTGCAGCTCGGCGAGAGCGGCGGCTACCACGGCCTCGCGCTCGCGCTGGGCACCGCCGACGTCACGCTGCTGCAGCTGACGAATGCCTACCGCATGCTGGCCAACCAGGGCCGGTGGTCGCCGGTGGTGGGCCTGGCCGGCGCATCGGGCACGGCGCCTGCCAGGGGCGGCAGTCGTTCGGTGATCGATGCCCGCACCGCGTTCCAGATCGGCGACATCCTCGCCGACGCCGGCGCGCGCGCGACCACCTTCGGCCTCGACAGCGCGCTGGTCACTCGCGGCTTCGCGGCGGTCAAGACCGGCACCAGCATGGACATGCGCGACAACTGGTGCATCGGCTTCACCGAACACCACACGATCGGCGTCTGGGTCGGCAATGCCAGCGGCGAGGCGATGCACCGCGTCAGCGGCACGCAGGGCGCGGCGCCGGTGTGGCGCGCGCTGGTGCAGCAGCTGCAGGCGCAGGTGCCGTCGCGCGCGCCGCTGCCGCCGGCCGGACTCGAGCGGCGCGCGATCCACTTCGACGAGGCACTCGAAGCGTCGCGCGAGGAGTGGTTCGTGGCCGGCAGCGCACCCGCCGGCGGCCGCGTGCGCGCCGGCGAGCAGCTCGCGCAGGCGCGGCCCAGCGGCATCAGCAGCCCGCGCGACGGCTCGGTGTTCGCGCTCGATCCGGATATGCCGGCGCCGGTGCAGCGCATCCGCTTCGAGGGCGAAGCGGGCCACTGGTGGCTCGACGGCCGGCCGATCGGCCAGGGCGCGTCGCTGCAGTGGATGCCGTGGCCGGGTCGCCATCGGCTGGAGCTGAAGGGCCTCGACGGCCGCGTGGTCGACCGCGTCGCCTTCGAGGTGCGTGGCGCGACGGTGACTGCGAAGCGCTGAACTTGTTGCGCTGAGCGAGACGGCATCTCGCTCAACGCGCCATCAGGCGTCAGCCCGGTTGAAGACGCGCTCGACCGCGACGTCGATGACCATGCCGCACAGGCTGTAGATCACCGAGCCGATGAGCGCCGCGCCGAAGCCCGAGACGTTGAAGCCCGCCAGCACGCTGGCCGCGGCCCAGAACATCAGCGCGTTGATCACGAAGAGGAACAGGCCCAGTGTGAGCAGCGTGACCGGGAAGGTCAGCAGCACCAGCAGCGGCCGCACCAGCGTGTTCAACAGGCCGATCACGAGGGCCGCGATCATCGCCGAGACGAAGCTCGTGACGACGACCCCCGAGTACACGTGAGCCACCAGCAGCAGGGCCGCGGCGAGCAACAACCAGCGCGCGATGATCTTCATGCGGCCAGCATATCAAGGCCGTCGAGCGGCCCTTCAAGTGCCTCGCGATGCGCTCGTGCGAGCCACGAAAGGTCCACGAGAGCGCGCCCGAATGCACCGAGTGACGCACCGAGTGACGCATCGAGTGATGCAGCGAGACGACAAATCAGCGTTTTCAGAGGGAAGAAGCGGGCTTCTACGAGGGAAAACCGCTTCTCAGCACCTAGGTGACGCAGTACCATTGCGCCCGCAGAGGTCATGAGAGAAACGAGGGTCCGCGAGACCCCGGCCCGGACCCCGGCACATCAACAACCTTGTGATGGAGAGAATCAACATGGCAACTGCGAAGAAGGCCGCTCCGGCCAAGAAGGCCGCTCCGGCGAAGAAGGCCGCCCCGGCGAAGAAGGCGGCGCCCGCGAAGAAGGCCGCCGCCCCGGCGAAGAAAGCAGCCCCCGCGAAGAAGGCGGCCGCCCCGGCGAAGAAGGCCGCAGCGAAGAAGGCCGCGCCCGCCAAGAAGCGCACCCCGAACGCCGCCTTCATGAAGGCGATGACGCCCAGCGCCGCCCTGGCCGCCGTGATCGGCGACAAGGCGCTGCCGCGCACCGAGGTGACGAAGAAGGTGTGGGAGTACATCAAGAAGAACGGCCTGCAGGACAAGGTCAAGAAGACGATGATCAACGCCGACGCCAAGCTGAAGGAGATCTTCAAGCAGGCGCAGGTGTCGATGTTCGAGATGACCAAGCTGATCAACGCGCACCTGAAGTAAGCCGCCTCAGGATCGCTCCGAGGGGCAGGCTACCCGGACGAGCGATCCCGAAGCAGCGACGAAGGCCGGCTTTGCAGCCGGCCTTTTTCATTGGTGCGCGCGTCGTTGCTCATCAATGCGCCGGCAGATCCTGCAGCACCTGCGCGCACCACGTGCGCAGGGCCTCGTCGCCGACCTCGGCCAACAGGCCTTGCATGCGGTCACGCTGTCGCCCGGCAGCGTCCGCATCGCCCGCAGCACGGGCCGCATGCCACAGCGCCTCGTGCGCGAAGAAGCGTTCGGCCGCATCGGCGCCTTCGGCCTCGCAGATCGCCAGGCACGAACGCGCGTGGGCGAGCGCCTCGTCGCCCCGGCCCAGCACCGCATGGCAGCGCGCGAGCTGGTAGTCGGCGCGCTCCACATGCATCCAGGTGCCCGCGCCCTGCCAGGCCCGCCGCGCGATCGTGGCGGCGTCCAGCATCAGCGCGTCGCGCGCCGCGTTCCCGCGCGGGCCCTCGCGCAGGTGCAGCGCGAGGTTGTTCGCACAGGCGGCGAAGGCCTGGCGCGTAGCGGTGTCGGGCGATCCGGCCGCCTGCGGCTCGGACTCGCGCAACGTGCGGCTGGCGTCGCCGCCGCGGCCCGTGGCGATCCAGGCCAGCAGCACGTTCTGCAGCACGCGCCAGCGCGACGGCTCGCCGATCGGCGGCAGATCCGCAGCATCGCCGACCCGTGCCAGCGCCCAACGGACGCGGCCCACCGCATCGGCGCAGGCGCCGCCCGGCGCGTCGCGGAACCCGGCCGGCAAGGCCGCCAGAAGGCGCTGCAGTGCGTCCGCGTCCGCCAGGTGGCCCAGCAGCACATGCTCGGCCAGCCGCAAGGCCTCGGCGCCTTCGTCGTCCGCCGGCAGCGTCGGCGCGCGCGCGGCCAGCGCCTCGGCGATGGCTTGCGGCGAGGCCGCGTGGGTGTCGTAGGCGCCGTCGAGAAAGGCGCGCAGGTCGTCGTTCATCGATCCTCCCCTTCGTTCCACAACAAGGCCATCTCGGCGCGGTGCTCCTGGTCGTGCGCGACCATCGCGGCCAGCAGGTCGCCGGCCGTGGTCGGTCCGCCGAATCGGATCGGCCGCGCCAGCACTTCGGCATCGCAGCGCGCGAGCGCGGCCAGCGATCGTGCGCGCTGCGCGACGAAGCGCCGCGCGGCGCCGCGCCACGGGCGCTGCTGGTAGCGGCGCTCGATCGCCAGCCGGTCGCCATCGACGCCGGCGAGCTCGGGCTCGATGTCGTGCAGCACGCGCGGCCAGCGCTGCGCCCAGCCGAGCTGCTCGACGTCGGCCAGGTGCCACAGGTGCTCGACCAGCGAGAAGCGATCGGGTGCCGGCTTGCGGTAGCCGGCATCGGCGGGCATCGCGTCGAGCAGCCGGCGCACCGCGGCGGCGCTGCCGGCCAGGTACGCGCGGGCCGCCGCCAGCGCCGCCTCGTCGCCGATGCGGGCACCCGGCAGCAGGCCGCGCGGCGCAGCGCCGAGGGCGTCCGCCACCGCATCGCGCGGCAGGCGACCGTCCTGCCCGTCGAGCGCTTCATGCAGCAAGGTCAACCGGCTGCCGCCGTCGCAAGCCGCCACCGCGCAGTGCAGCGAACGCCGGCCGCCCGCGCCGTCGACCACCAGCACGAGGCTGGTCGGCGGTCGGGCGTCGAGCACGGTGATGGTGATGGCACGACCCTGTGCGTCATGACCGGTGAGCACCGCGCCGGCCTCGAGCGCACGCCGGGGCAGCGCCGCGCCGAGGTAGTCGGCGATGAAGCCGCTGTCGTGCACATGCGCCCAGACGCGCTCGGGCGGCGCCGGCAGCCGCGACGCATGCACCGCCTGCGGAACGCCGGCCCGGCTCACGACGCGCCCTCCAGGGCCTTGTGCAGCGCGGCCAGCGCGGCGCTGTGCTCGCGCGCGCTGGTGGTCACCCAGCGCGCGGGCAGCGTCTGCAGCGGCACCGGGTTCAGGTAGTGCAGCTTCTCACGCCCGCGCCACACCGGCACGACGAGGTCGACCGCTTCCAGCAGCGCGAGGTGCTTCGACAGCGCCTGGCGCGACTGCGTGAAGCCCTCGATCAGCTCGCCGAGCGTCAGCCCCGGTTGGTCGCGCAGGCGGTCGAGCAGCCGCCGCCGCGTCGCGTCGGACAACGCGCGCAGCAGGCGATCGATGTCGTCGTCGTTCATGCCGGCGCGGCGCCGGCTTCGCGGCGCTGCGGCTGCTGGCGATGCAGGAAACCGGTGAACAGGTCGCGCGGCGGCGCCACGCCCAGCTGCGTGAGGATGCGCCCGACCGCGCCGCGGTGGTTGCTGCCGTGCAGCGCGACGTGCAGCAGCATCTCGGCCCGGGTCATGCAGCCGACGTCACCGTCGGTGAAGGTGAATCGGATGGGCTCGGCCAGTGCATCGGCCGACAGCGCGCCGATCAGCGCGAGGTAGCCCTGGTCCGTCTCGCGCACGGCGGCGTGCAGCGCGTCGAGCGTCGGCGTCTCCGAGGTGTTGGTGGCGGTGTAGCCGTGCGGCCTGCCTTCGAGGTGCGCCGCGAAGATGCGGTCGACGACGTGGATGTGGTTCAGGATGCGCAACGCGGCGTGGCGCGCATCGGCATGGGCTTCGGCGTCCACGTCGCGCAGGCGGCTCAGCAGCGCGTCGTCGGCCCAGGCCTTGTGGCCGAACACGGATTCCAGTAATGGCAGCGGGATCATCGCGACAAGGTCGGTCGGCGCCGACAGGCAACTCGATGGTTGCATGTTGCCAGGCCTGACGCGAACATGCAACCCATCGATTGCAGATCGAGATGCGAAGCCGTTGCGCCCTCAGTCCGGATCGGCGAGCCCGAACAGCCTCGCGCCGTTGCCCCAGCCGATGCGCCGCGCGACTTCCGGCGGCAGGTCGCCGAGCCAGCGCCGCGCGTCGCTCATCAGCGCTTCGTAGCCGCTCCAGCGGCCGTTGATCCAGGTGTCCGAGCCGACCACGAAGCGGTCGGGGAAGGTGGTCATCAGCGCCTTCCATTCGGCGCTCAGGCCCCCGCCGCCGGTGGTCAGCCCGGGGCGGTAGGACAGCTCGCCGACCAGCTGCGGGTAACGCTGCATCAGGGCGCGCACCCGCTCGATCGGTGCCCCGCCGATGCCGGTGTGCGCCCAGATCAGGCGGGCCTGCGGCGCATGCGCCATCAGCTTGTCGATCGCCGCGTCATCCACGTGCGCCAGCACGACCAGCCCGCGCGCCTGCGCCAGCTTCATCAGCTTCGCGGCCACCGGGCCGTCGGCGTTCGCGCTGTCGTAGAGGTGGAACTCGCCAAGGCCGCGGTACGGCCCGGCGGCGGTGCCGGCGGCGAGCTCGTCCTGCACCATCGTGTGGATCGATTCGTCGGCGAACCAGCCCGAGTAGTCGGCGCGGTTGCGGTACAGGCGCACGAAGGGCACGACGGTGATACCGGCCTTGCGCGTCTCGTCGCGCGCGGCGGCGAGCGACCGGGTGCCGACGTTCGGCCGGCTGTTGGCGATGATCGCGCGCACGCCCGAGCGCTGCATCATCGCCAGCACCTCGGCGATCGGGTACGGGCAGGCGCCGGGGAACATGCACGCCTCGTCGTTGTAGTGCAGGTGCGCGTCGAACAGCGGGCCGGCGTAAGGCGTCTGCGCGGCCGCGGTCAACGGCAGCAGCACGGCGATCAGTGCGGGCAGGAGACGGCGCATGGGAACCTCCGGCGGGACGGGTCGCCGGGAGTGTAGGCAGCGCAAGGAACCACAGGCGGCGTGCGCGCCGCTTGTCCTTCAGCCCAGCATCGGCTTCAGGAAGCGCCCGGTGTGGCTGTCCGCGCAGCCGGCGATCGCCTCGGGCGGCCCTTCGCACAGCACGCGGCCGCCGCCGGCACCGCCTTCCGGGCCCATGTCGATCACCCAGTCGGCGGTCTTGATGACGTCGAGGTTGTGCTCGATCACGACGATGGTGTTGCCGGCGTCGCGCAGCTGGTGCAGCACGCGCAGCAGCAGCTCGATGTCGGCGAAGTGCAGGCCGGTGGTCGGCTCGTCGAGGATGTAGAGCGTGCGGCCGGTGTCGCGCTTGCTGAGCTCGAGCGCCAGCTTGACCCGCTGCGCCTCGCCGCCGGACAGCGTGGTCGCGCTCTGGCCGAGCGTGATGTAGCCGAGGCCGACGTCGAGCAGCGTCTGCAGCTTGCGCGCGATCGTCGGCACCGCGCTGAAGAAGCCGTGCGCATCCTCGACGGTCAGGCCGAGCACCTCGCTGATGTTGCGGCCCTTGTACTGGACCTCCAGCGTCTCGCGGTTGTAGCGCTTGCCGTGGCAGGTGTCGCAAGGCACGTAGACGTCGGGCAGGAAGTGCATCTCGACCTTCAGCACGCCGTCGCCCTGGCAGGACTCGCAGCGCCCGCCGGCGACGTTGAAGCTGAAGCGCCCCGCGCCGTAGCCACGCTCGCGCGCCATCGGCACCTCGGCGAAGAGCTCGCGGATCGGCGTGAACAGGCCCGTGTAGGTGGCCGGGTTGGAGCGCGGCGTGCGGCCGATCGGGCTCTGGTCGACGTTGATCACCTTGTCGAAGGCGTCGAGCCCGTCGATCTCGTCGTGCGGCGCGGCTTCGGCGTGGCTGTTGTAGAGCTTGCGCGCGACCGCCGCGTACAGCGTGTCGTTGACCAGGGTGCTCTTGCCCGAGCCCGAGACGCCGGTGACGCAGGTGAACAGGCCCACCGGGATCTCGACCGTCACGCCCTTCAGGTTGTTGCCGCGCGCGTTGACGATGCGCAGCGACAGCGGTTCCTCGCTGTCGGCCAGCGTGTGTCGCGCCTCGGGCACCTCGATGCGCATCACATGCGCGAGGTAGCGGCCCGTCAGCGACTCGGCGCTGGCCGCCACTTGCGCGGGCGTGCCCTGCGCGATCACCTGCCCGCCGTGCACGCCGGCGCCGGGGCCGAGGTCGATCACATGGTCGGCGGCGCGGATCATGTCCTCGTCGTGCTCGACGACGAGCACGCTGTTGCCGAGGTCGCGCAGGTGCCGCAGCGTGCCGATCAGGCGCTCGTTGTCGCGCTGGTGCAGGCCGATGCTGGGTTCATCGAGCACGTACATCACGCCGGTCAGGCCCGAGCCGATCTGGCTGGCCAGGCGGATGCGCTGCGCCTCGCCGCCGGACAGCGTGTCGGCGCTGCGGTCGAGGCTCAGGTAGTTCAGGCCGACGTCGTTGAGGAACTTGAGCCGCGAGCGGATCTCGCGCACCACCTTGTCGGCGATCTCGGCCTTCGCGCCCTTCAGCGCCAGCTGCTCGAAGTACGACTGCGTGTCGGCGAGCGTCGCGTGCTCGACCTCGAAGATCGCCTTGCGCGACGCGGCGCTGTCACCTTGCAGGAAGACATGGCGCGCCTCGCGCCGCAGCCGCGTGCCGTGGCACTGCGTGCAGGGCTTCGCGGCCTGGTAGCGCGCGAGGTCCTCGCGCACCGCCATCGAGTCGGTTTCGCGGTAGCGGCGCTCGAAGGTCGGGATGATCCCCTCGAAAGGATGCGAGCGCTTGACCGAGCGCACCTTGCCCTTCGCGCTCTCGGCCTGGTAGAGGAACTCGATCTCCTCCTCGCCCGAGCCGTACAGCAAGGCCTTCTGGGCGGCCGGGGGCAGCGACTCGAACGGCGCATCGATGTCGAAGCCGTAGTGCCGGGCCACCGATTCGAGCAGCGAGAAGGTGTAGGCGTTGCGCCGGTCCCAGCCCTTCACCGCGCCGCCGGCGAGGCTGAGGCTCGGGAAGGCGACGACACGCTCGGGATCGAACACCGTCTGCTGGCCCAGGCCGTCGCAGGCCGGGCAGGCGCCCATCGGCGCGTTGAACGAGAACAGCCGCGGCTCGAGCTCGGGCAGCGAATAGCTGCAGACCGGGCACGCGAACTTGCTGCTGAACAGATGTTCCTTCCCGCCGTCCATCTCCAGCGCGATCGCCCGGCCGTCGGCGGCGCGCAGCGCGGCCTCGAAACTTTCGGCGAGGCGCTGCTTGACGTCGGGCCGCGACTTCAGCCGGTCGATCACGACGTCGATGTCGTGCTTCTCGCTCTTCTTCAACTTCGGCAGCTCGGGCACCTCGGCGATCTGGCCGTCGATGCGAAAGCGCACGTAGCCGCGCGCCTGCATGTCGGCGAAGAGCTCGGCGAACTCGCCCTTGCGGTCGCGCACCACCGGCGCCAGCACCATCAGCCGCGTCTCTTCCGGCAGCGCGAGCACGGTGTCGACCATCTGGCCGACGCTCTGCGCTTCGAGCGGCAGGTCGTGCTCCGGGCAGTACGGCGTGCCGGCGCGCGCGTAGAGCAGGCGCAGGTAGTCGTGGATCTCGGTGACGGTGCCGACCGTCGAGCGCGGGTTGTGCGAGGTGGCCTTCTGCTCGATGCTGATCGCCGGCGACAGGCCTTCGATCACGTCGACATCGGGCTTGTCCATCAGCTGCAGGAACTGCCGCGCATAGGCCGACAGGCTCTCGACATAACGCCGCTGGCCCTCGGCATACAGCGTGTCGAACGCCAGGCTGGACTTGCCCGAGCCCGACAGCCCGGTGATGACCACCAGCGCATGCTTCGGGATGTCGAGGTCGATGTTCTTCAGGTTGTGCGTGCGCGCGCCGCGGATCAGCAACTGCGGGTGCTCATGCGGGCGGACTCGATCATGGGTGGGAGGCGCGGAGGACATCGACGTCGGCAGGTCGGAAGGCAACCGGCCATGATAGCGGCGCGAGGCATTCGGCCCACACCCTGCCCGCGGGCCGGACGACTGGCGGCCGCGCGCTCAGCGCATCGCGTCGCGCAGCTGCTGCAGCGCCGCGTCGTCGAGCGGCGCGAACCACACGCTGCCGTCCGGCTCGGTCCAGCGCACGCCATCGCGCTCGATGCGCAGCGCCAGCGCCGCTGAGAAGCTCGCCGTGCGACCGGCGGCGAGCTCGCCGGTGCGCGGCGACGAGGCGAACGCGGTGTTCGACGCCGGACGCTGCCAGCGTCCGCGCGTCAGCTGGTCGAGCAGCGGCAGCCAGCGTTGCGAGGCCGCGTCCGACGGCGGCAGCGCGATCAGCGCCGCGAGCCGGGGCGGTTGAACGGGCGGCGAGACCAGCGCCGCGCCTGCACGCGCGGCCACCGCCGGTGCCGCGGGTGCCGGGGGTGCCGGGGGTGCCACGGGGGCTGTCGGCGAGACGACGGACGCCTGTGCCTGCCGGCGTTCGTCGCGGGCGCCGGCCGTGGCGTTGTCGGCGCTCGGCGACGCCGGGAACGCGCGCGGCGCGGCCGGTGCAGCGGCTGCCACCGGGGGAGGCGGTGGCGCGGCCGGTGCCGGTGCCGGTGCCACTTCGACCCTCGCCGGCGCAGCAGCACCGGCCGCGCGTTCGCTGCCGGTGTCGGCCGGCGCGCGTTCGCGCGCTTTCGCGAGGTCACGCTCGGCGGTCGGCGCGGCGCGGCGCGCCGGCGGTTCTGGTGCGGCGGGGGCAGGCGCTGGCGTGGCCAGCGGCGCCACGGCTTCGGCCACGGCGCGCGGCGCCTCGGCCTCCCGCTTCGCTTCCTCTTGCGGCTGCGCGGGGGCCTGCGCCATCTTCGGCTTCGCAGCGGCAGCGGCTTTCGCCGGCGCGGCGTCGGCCCGCGGGCGCTCGGCCGCGGCCGTGCTGCTATCCTCGCGCGGCGCCGGTGCGGCGGCCGCCCGGTCGCGCGCGGCCGGCGCTGCATCGGGGTCCACCGGCGGCGCCGGCGCGATCGTCGGTGCCGGTGCCGGCGCGGGGGCGCGCGACGACCCCGCTGGCGGCAGCTCGTCGCTGGTCATCGGCGGCACCGGTTCGTTGAACCACAGCGACAGCGTCAGCGCCGAGACCACCAGCGCGGCGACCCCGCCGGCCCACACCGGCCGCGGTGCGAACAGCATCTGCCCGCCCTGGCGCAGCGCCGCGGCGACGCGGGCCCAGGGCGACGGTGCCGGCGGGGCGACGGCCGCGCGCGCCGCGGCCGCGATGGCCGCGGACAGCGCCGGCGGCGGCGCCGCGTCGTGGTCGGGCGCGTGCCGAAGCGCGGCCTTCAGCCGCGCATCGAGCCCGGGATCGCGATCGTCATGGGCGCCGTTCATCGCGCCCCTTTCAGGCTTTCGGGCGCCAGGTAGGCGCCCATGCAGGTGCGCAGCTTGGCCATCGCGTAGCGCAGCCGGCTCTTCGCGGTCTCGAAGCCGAGCTCGAGCGCGCGCGCGATGTCGTCGAGCGTGCAGTCCTCGTCGTGGTGCATCAGGAAGACGACGCGTTGCGGCGCGGGCAGTTCATCGAGGCAACCCAGCAGGCGTTCGCCGGCGCGGCGCCAGAAGAGCTGATCCTCGGCAGGCGCCGTGCCCGGCGCCGGCCAGTCGAGCCAGGGTTCGCCGTCGGGCACGAAGGGGTCGTCGCGCTCACCGTCGCCATCGAAGGCGGCATTCGAGACCTCGCGGCCGCTGCGCCGCAGCTGGTCGATCGCGCGGTTCTGCGCCAGCGTGAAGAGCCAGGTGCGGAAGGCCGCGGCGGGCGCACCCCCTTCTGGACCATCCGCCGGTCGCGCGACGAACCGATCGCGCGACTGCACGACGCGCATCCAGGTGTCCTGGAACACCTCGTCGGCCTGCGCCGCCAGCGCCTGGCCGAGCACACGACGCACGAAGCGGTACAGCGCCGCGTGGTGGCGCTGGTAGAGCCGGTCGAAGGCGCGTGCGTCGCCGCGCGCGAAGGCGGCCATCAGGCGCGCGTCTTCGTCGGCATCGGCAGGGCTGGTGCGCGGCGGCTCGCTCATCGGCGGGCAGTCTGCCATGCGCAACCAGGCCCGCGGCGTGTCGAAACCGGGGTCCATGCAGGCTTGCACGGCCGGCGACGCCGAACGGGGTTGATGCCCGCGCCGGACCGGCGGTCACGCCGCACCGGCGTAGCATCGACCCCATGGCTTCATCGCTGGTCCGCCGGTTCGTCACGCTGCTGCTCGCCGCCACGCTGGCCGGCTGCGGCGGCGGCATCTACATCGGCTGGGGCGGCGACGACGACGACCCGCCGATGGTCGGCCTCGTCAGCAGCCCGAACGCCGCCGCGCCGGGCCAGACCGTCACATTGATGGCCGCGGCGAGCGACGACTACGGCGTCGACCGCGTGCAGTTCTTCCGCGTCGAGAGCGATGGGCGCACCACCGCGCTGGGCACCGACAGCAGCGCGCCCTACCAGTTCCAGACGGTGATGCCGGACACCACGGCGTCCTCGGTGCGCTACTTCGCGCGCGCCTTCGACGAAGGCGACCAGTGGCGCGACAGCGCGGACGTCAGCGTCACCGTCCTGCGTTGAGCGCGACGGCCCCGAAGCGCCGACCGAGCCAGCTGCCGCGGCGCACGATGAAGTCGCGCAGGCGCTCGGGGTAGTCCGCCGCCACCGCGGCACGCACCGACGGCCGCGCGGCGAGCGCTTCGCGCCACGCCGCGAGCCGCGGCAGGCCCGCGACCAGCGGCGCGTCGAGCACCGGCTCGATGACCTCGACGTAGCGGAAGGCCGGCGCGAAGGCTGCATCGACGATCGAGAACGCCGCGCCGCCGAACCACGGGCCGGCGCCTGCATGCGCCGCGAGCTCGGCTTCGAGCGTCGCGCAGCGGTCCTGCAGCTTCGTGCGGGCCGTCTCAAAGGCCGCCTCGTCCGGCGCGCTGTACAGCACGCCGATCTGGTTCAGCAGCGCCGAGGCGAACTCGACCCACCCCCGGTGCCGCGCCCGCGCCAGCGGCGCGGCCGGGTGCAGCGCCGGCGCCTGCGTCTCGTCGAGGAAATCGCAGATCACGGCGGACTCGAACAGCGGCACCACCGCCGCGCCGTCGCGCTGCAGCAGCATCGGCGTCTGGCCCAGCGGCGACAGGGCGCGGAACCACAGCGGCTTGTCCGCCAGGTCGATGTCGATGCGCTGGTGCGGCACGCGCTTTTCGCTCAGCACGATCTGCGCGCGCTGCACGTAGGGGCACAGCGCGTGGCTCACCAGCACCGGCGCGTCGCCGACGGCGAAGGGCAGCTCGACCGGCTTCATGCACGCGCTCCGGCCAGTCGCTGCTGCGCCGGCGACGACGTGGCCCGGCCGAGCGCCCAGGCCCCGTCGCCGAGCAGCGCATGCACCAGCGACATCGCGGCCAGGAACACCGGGTACTCCCAGCCGCCGTTGGCCGCGCTGAAGACCCAGCCGTTGGCCGCGTGCACCAGCGTCGCGCCGGCCAGCACCGGCAGCAGCGCGATCGAGGCCCAGCGGCCGTGCCAACCGGCGAGGATCAGCACGCCGCCGGCGACTTCGGCGAGCACCACCGGCCACGCCAGCGCGGTCGGCAGCCCCTGCTGCGCGAGGAAGCCGGTGAAGCCGGCCATCGTGAACACGCCCAGCTTGAGCCAGGCATGGGACAACCACATGGTGCCGAGCGCGGCGCGCAGCAGCGCGGCGGCGGCATCGGAGGAGAGGGCGGATCGCATCGAGAAGCTCCCGGAAAGGGGTTGAACGTGGCGCCATGGTCATCGGCGCCGGCGCCGATGAAAATGGGCGTCCATGAACTCATCGATTGCATCGACGCCCAGGCCGACGCTGCACCCCCGCGACCTCGAGCTGGTGCTCGCGCTGGTGCGCGGCGGCACCCTGGCCGAAGGCGCACGGGGGCTCGGCCAGGACCTGTCGACGGTGTTCCGCGCGTTGAAGCGCCTGGAGCAGCGCCTGGGGCTCACGCTGTTCGAGCGCGGCCGGCTCGGCCTGGTGCCGGGCGAGCTCGCGCTGGCCCTGGCGAAGAGCGCCGAAGCCGTCGAGGACGAGCTCGACCGCGCCGAAGCGCTGCTGCAGCCGGGCGAACGACGGCTTTCCGGCACCTTGCGCGTGACGACCACCGACACGCTGCTGGTCGGCCTGGTGCTGCCGCTGGTGGCCGACTTCCGCGCCACCTTCCCGCAGCTGCGGCTCGAGTTCATCGCCAGCAACCAGCTCGCCAGCCTGAGCCGCCGGGAGGCCGACGTCGCGATCCGCGCGACCACCCGGCCGCCGGAGCACCTCGTCGGCGCGCGGCTCGGCGCCATCCGCTCGGCGCTGTTCGCGCACCGTTCGCTGCTGCCGGCGCCGCCGGCCAGGCCCGATGCGGCGCTGCTGCCCTGGGCATCGCCCGATGCCGACGAGTCGCTCGCCGACCACCTGTCGGTGCGCTGGCGGCGGCGCGTCTACCCGCAGGTCGAACCGGTCCTGCGCTGCAACAGCATCCTCGCCATCGCGCAGGCGGTGCGCTGCGGGGCGGCCATCGGCGTCGCGCCGCGCTTCCTGCTGCAGGACCAGCCGGACATCGTCGCGCTGACCGGCGACGAGCCGGCGCTGGACACCGAGCTGTGGCTGCTGACGCACCCCGACGTGCGCCACCTGCGGCGCATCAAGGTGTTCTTCGACTTCGTGCGGGAGCGGCTGGTGCTGCCGTGACGTGCTGCGCGATGGCCGCGTACTTCAGGTGCAAGCGATGCCGGCCGCTTCAGCCGGTCAGCACGCGCAGGATCTCGCGTCCGTAGGCCTCGAGCTTCTTCGCGCCGACGCCGGAGATGCCGGCCAGCGCGTCCATCGATTCCGGTGCCTCGCGCGCCATCTCGGCCAGCGTCGCGTCATGGAAGACGATGTACGCGGGCAGGTTGTGCTCCTTCGCGACCTCGGCACGCCAGGCCTTCAGCGCGGCGAAGCGCTGCAGGCCGGGCTCGTCCAGCGGCAGCGGCGGCGGCTTGTCGGCCGCGCCCGCACCGCGGCTCGAACGGCTCGACTTGCCACGCTTCGGCGGCTCGCTCGGCACGCGCAGCAGCACGTCCACCTCGCCCTTGAGCACCGCGCGCGCCGATTCGGTCAGCTCCAGCGTGTTGTACTCGCCTTCGGCGCGCACATGGCCCAGCGCGATCAGCTGCCGCAGCACGCCGCGCCACTGCTGCTCGGCCAGGTCGGCGCCGATGCCGAAGGTCGACAGGCGATCGTGCTGGTGCTGCGTGACCTTGTCGGTGAGCTTGCCGCGCAGCACGTCGATCAGGTGGCCCGAGCCGAAGCTGATGCCGCCGTGCTGGCGGAAGCGGTAGATGCACGACAGCGCCTTGCGCGCCGCCTCGGTGCCGTTCCACACCGCGGGCGGGTTCAGGCAGTTGTCGCAATTCCCGCAGGGCTCGCTGTGTTCGCCGAAATACGCCAGCAGCCGCACGCGCCGGCAGTCGTGCGCCTCGGCCAGCGCCAGCAGCGCATCGAGCTTGGCACGCTGCAGGCGCTTGAAGTCGTCGCCGGCCGGGCTCTCGTCGATCATGCGGCGCTGGTTGACGACATCGACCAGGCCATAGGCCATCCACGCGTCGGCCGCCGCGCCGTCGCGGCCGGCGCGGCCGGTCTCCTGGTAGTAGCCCTCGATGTTCTTCGGCAGGTCCAGGTGCGCGACGAAGCGCACGTCGGGTTTGTCGATGCCCATGCCGAAGGCGATGGTCGCGACCATCACCAGCCCGTCCTCGCGCAGGAAGCGGTCCTGGTGGCGCTTGCGCACGTCGGCGTCGAGGCCCGCGTGGTACGGCAGCGCGGCGATGCCTTCGGCGCTCAGCCACGCGGCGGTCTCCTCGACCTTCTTGCGGCTCTGGCAGTAGACGATGCCGGCGTCGCCCTCGTGCTCGTCGCGCAGGAAGCACAGCAGCTGCTTCTTCGCCTCGTCCTTCTCGACGATGGTGTAGCGGATGTTCGGCCGGTCGAAGCTGGCGACGAACTGGCGCGCACCGTTCAGCGCGAGGCGCTCGACGATGTCGGCGCGGGTGTGCGCGTCCGCGGTGGCCGTCAGCGCGATGCGCGGCACGTCGGGGAATCGTTCGTGCAGCTGCGACAGGCCGAGGTACTCCTCGCGGAAGTCGTGGCCCCACTGGCTGACGCAATGCGCCTCGTCGATCGCCACCAGGCTCAGGAGGCCGCGCTCGTTCAGCGAGTCGAGCATCGCGAGGAAACGCGGCGTCAGGATGCGCTCGGGCGCCGCGTACAGCAGCACCAAGCGGCCGCCGAGCAACTCGCGCTCGATGCGGCGGGCTTCGTCGCCTTCGAGCGTCGAGTTGAGGAAGGCGGCATGCACGCCGGCTTCTTCCAGCGCGCCGACCTGGTCGTGCATCAGCGCGATCAGCGGGCTGACGACCAGCGTGACGCCGCGGCCCTGGCGGTGGCGCTGGATCGCCGGCACCTGGTAGCACAGGCTCTTGCCGCCGCCGGTGGGCATCAGCACCAAGGCATCGCCGCCGCCGCCGACGTGCGCGACGATGTCCGCCTGCTGGCCGCGGAAGGCCGGATAACCGAACACCTCGTTCAGGATGTCGAGCGGGGCGGTCGTATCGGCGGGCATGGACGGCAAGGGGGCAGGCGAGGGAGCGGGGCGGGGCGGGGCGGATTGTCGCTGGCGCGCATGATCGGCCGTCCGTGACCCGGCCGACCATCCCCCTGAAGGGCGAATGCGTCACGCAGCGGCCGGATTACGCACCGCCACGCGGCGGGCGACGCGATCGGTGGCCTAGACTGCCGGCCGACATGACCGAGCACGATCCCGGCGGCCCGCCCAGCGCGCCACCGCCGGACACCACCGCCGCCGAACGCAACCGCCGCGCCAACAGCGATTTCCTGTCGCGCATCAGCCACGAGCTGCGCACGCCGCTCAACGGCGTGCTGGGCTTCGCGCAGCTGCTGCAGCAGCGCGCGGACGAGCTGCCGGACTGGACGGCCGAACCGCTGCGCCAGATGCGCCAGGCCGGCGACCACCTGCTGACGCTGATCGACGACCTGCTCGACCTGGCGTCGATCGAGTCGGGCGCGCTGCGCCTGCAGATGCAGCCGCTGGCACTGGACGCGGTGGCCACCGAGGCGCTGCAGCTCGTGGCACCGCAGGCGCTGGCCGCCGGCGTGGTGCTGCGGCCCTGGGCCCCGTGCGGCGCCTGGGTCGAGGCCGATCCGACGCGCCTGCGCCAGGTGCTGCTGAACCTGCTCGGCAACGCGATCCGGTACAACCGGCCCGGCGGAGACGTGCAGCTGCGCTGCAGCATCCCCGCTGGCGGCGCGACGCTGGAGGTCCAGGTGATCGACAGCGGCCCCGGCATCGATGCCGCACGCCGCGCCGCGTTGTTCCAACCGCTGGTGCGCCTGGGCACCGAGATCCAGCCGGCCGGCAGCGGGCTGGGGCTGACGATCGCACGCCACCTCGCCGAAGCGATGGGCGGCGCGCTGGACATCGCCCCACCGGCGGGCACCGCCGGCACCGACGTGCGCGTGCGCCTGCGCCAGGTCGCGCCGCGTCAGGCGGCCGCCGCGCCAGCGCTGTCCGCCGCCGCTGCCGGTGCAGACCGCGCCTGCGACGTGCTCTACATCGAGGACCACCCGGTCAACGCGATGCTGGTGCGCGAAGCGCTGGCGATGCAGCAGCCATGCCACCGGCTGCGCATCGCCGAGACCGGCGAAGAGGGCCTGGTGATGGTCGGGCAGGCGCCACCCGACGTCGTGCTGCTGGACCTGAACCTGCCCGGCGCCGACGGTTACGCGGTGCTCGCGCGGCTGCGTGCCGACCCGACGACCGCGCGGCTGCCCTGCATCGCCGTGTCGGCCGACGCGATGCCGGAGGAACTGGCACGCGCGCGCGCCGCCGGCTTCGACGACTACTGGACCAAGCCGCTGGCGATGGTGGGGCTGGCCGAGCGCATCGCGGCGGTCGCGGCCGGCACCGCCGCGGGCTTCCCGCGGGGCTGACGGCGCTCCCCTCGAAAGGGTGAACCCCCATCGGGGCGAAGGCGTCGGTCGGGCGCCGCTGGATATCATCGCCGACGTGGGATCTGCGCGGCGCGTCTGATTACAGCGCCGCACCCTTCGACGCAGTCCCCGTACCCCACCAGCAGGAGCGCCTCGCCATGGCATCAGTCAACAAAGTCATCCTCGTCGGCAACCTGGGGCGCGACCCCGAGGTCCGCTACACGCCCAACGGCAGCGCAGTCTGCAACTTCAGCATCGCGACGACCCGCAACTGGAAGAACAAGGAATCCGGCGAGCGCCAGGAAGAAACCGAATGGCACCGCATCGTGCTGTTCGACCGCCTCGCCGAGGTTGCCGGCGAATACCTGAAGAAGGGGCGCTCGGTCTACATCGAAGGCCGCCTGCGCACCCGCAAGTGGACCGACAAGGACGGCATCGAGAAATACACCACCGAGGTCTACGGCGAGCAGATGCAGTTGCTCGGCGGCCGTGAAGGCGGCGGTGGTGGGGGTGGCGGCGGCTACGGCGGCGAGGACTACGAAGGCGGTGGCGGCGGTGGTGGCGAGAGCGCCCCGCGCCGCAGCGCCCCGGCCGCCCGCGCGCCCTCGGCCGCGCCGCAGCAGCGGCCGGCGCAGAAGTCGAGCACCGGCTTCGACGACATGGACGACGACATCCCGTTCTGACGCCACGAGCCGCCCGCGCGCCGAGCGCGTCAGCGCACGCCCGGCGCCGGTTCGGCCAGGAAGTCGCGCACGAGGTCCAGGCTGCGCTGCGGCTGGTCGTTGAACATGAAGTGGCCCGCGTCGGGCACCGTCGCCAGCCGCGCATGGCGGAAGTGGCGCAGATGACGGGCCTGGTGCGCCGGCCCGACCACCTGGTTGCAGGCGCCGGCCAGCAGCAGCACGCCGCCCTCGAAGGCCTCGGCGCCGCGGCGGAAATCCAGGCCGGCGAAAAAGGCCGGTTCGCGCCGCATGCGGCCGATCGTCGCCTCGAAGTTCGGGCTGCCGAAGCGCCAGGCCTGCAGCGGCGGCGCCCGGCCCTCGCACATCTGCGCGCGGCCCTGGGTCAGCGGCAGGATCTGCATCAGGAAGAAGTCGTCGCGCGCGTAGGCGTCGCCGCCGGTGCGCACGAACCACTTCTTCAGCCACGCGGTCGCGAAGCCCCAGATCACCGCCGGGCCCGGCCCACCTGCGGACACCATCGCATCGGCCGTCGACGCATCGAGGAAGGCCGGCTCGGCCAGCACCATCTTCGCCACCTTGCGCGGATGCGCGCCGGCATAGGCCGACGCGAGCATCGCGCCCCACGAGTGGCCGAGCAGGTGCACCGGCCGGCCGCGGCCGAAGTGCTCGACGAACCGATCGAGGTCGGCGACGAAGCTGTCCAGCGTGATGGTGCCGGCCGGCACGCGCGGCGACAGCCCGGTGCCGCGCTGGTCGTAGAAGACGACGCGCCAGCCGTCGTCGGCCAGCGCCTTCAGCGGCAGCAGGTAGCGGTAGTCCGCGCCCGGCCCGCCGTGCAGCACGATGACCACCGGCCGGTCCTCCGCGCCGAAGGCCTCGGCATGGAAGCGGTAGCCGTCCAGCACCACGGCCGGCAGGCTCGGGTCGCGGTCGACCGTCTCGGGCAGCGTGAAGCCGGTGGTCAGCAGCCACGCGGGCAGCGCGAGCAGCAGCGTGGCGAGCGGGCGGATGAAAGAGCGCATGGCGGGGTCGGCGGCTGTGGACAGGCGCGCATCATCGGAATCCGCCCGCAGGGCCGCCATATCATTTGATAACCATGGATGACGCCGACCGCGCCGCGGTGCTGGCCATCGCGCGGTCGATCGCACCGCTCGACGAGACGGCCTTCGACAGCGTGCTGCGCACGATGCAATGCCGTGCACTCGCCGCCGGCGACACGCTGCTGCGCGCCGGCGACCACGATCCGCCGGAGGTCTTCGTGCTCGAGGGCATGCTGCGGACCAGCGTCGCCGATGCCGAGGGCCGCGAGGTCACCCTGGCCTTCCACACCGGCCCGGGCGTGCTGATGCCGGCGATCACGCGCCTGGCGGGCGATCGTTCGCGCGTCGATTGCACGGCGATGACGCCGGCGCGCGTCGCGGCCTTCCCGAGCGATGCGCTGCTGCAGTGCATGCTGGCGCATCCGGTCGTGCAGCGCTGGGGCGATGCCGTGCTGCGCGCCGAGCTGATGCGGCGTGCCGATCGCGAATGGTCGCTGGCGGCGCTGCCGGCGGCGCGGCGCCTGCGCGACCTGCGTCGCCTGCACCCCGGCCTGGAGGACCAGGTGGCGCACCACCACATCGCGAGTTATCTCGGCATCACGCCGGTGAGCCTGAGCCGGCTGCGGGCGCAGCTGCGGCGGGCGGTGCCGGGCGACTGACGCCGAACGAAAAACGCGGGCCACGAAGGGCCCGCGTCGAACGCTCTCGCGAAGCGGGCCACCTGGCGGCGGCCCGTTCTTCTTGTTGTTAGAACTCGTACTTCAGCGTGACCTGCACGGCCCACTGGGACTCGCCCTTGGCCTGGCGGGTCTGCAGGTCTTCCAGCGGGATCACGTTGTAGACGTACTTGCCGTCGCGCATGCCGGCGTAGCGGACGAAGCTGCGGGCTTGGCCGCCGCTGGACTGGAAGCCAACCTCGTCGATACGGCCCCAACGGCGGTCGAGCAGATTGCCCAGGTTCAGGATGTCGAAGCTGATCACCCCTTTGTGTCCGGACATGAAGCCGGGCACTTCCTGGGAGACCCGCAGGTCAAAGCTGTTGGTGAACGGCGAAAAGCTGCCATTGCGCTTCGTGACGCCGCCGCGCGAGCGCGTCAGTTCCGGGTAACGGTGCACCGTGTCCCAGAAAGCCGCTTCGGCAGCCGCGGCACTCGGGAAGGTCCCGCTGGCGAAGATGACTTCGCCCGACCCCGGTGCAGTCGGGATGTACATCAGGTCGTTGCCTGCGAGGCCATCGCCGTTGGCGTCGTTGTCGAACGTCCAGCTGTACGGCTTGCCCGTGCGCCCTTCGTAGAACAGGCCGACGCTGGTCTTGTACTTGCCGATGAACGCCTGGGACCAAGTCAGTGATGCACTGACGCGATCACGGACCAGGTAGGGCGAGTTGGCCGCCACTTCCTCATTCGGGTTGAGCGATGACCGCGCTGCCCAGTTCGAGTTCGACACCGACGAGGTCAGCGGGCTGACTTCCTTGGCCCGAGCGCGGGTATAGGCGAGCTGCCAGCCGAGGCCAGCCGCCGCGGGTTGCGACAGGGACATCGTCAACGAATCGGCGCTGCCCTTGCCTGTCTTCGAAGCGAGCAGGACGTTCGCGTAACTGGCGTTGTTCAGAGCGCGGTTGCGAACCGAGCAGGTGCTGACGGCATTGCCGTTGCGATCCCAGCACGCCGGGTCGTAACCCGTCGCACCGTAGAACAGATCACGCCCATCCGGACCAGTGCGCGTCGGGGCGCCGAGGTTCAGGTGCCGGTAGTAGATCCCCTGCTTGGTATCCGTGTGCAGCCACTCGGCGCCGGCCACCAGACCGCCCCAAGGCAGCTCGGCGTCATAGGCCAGGTTCATCTTCCATACCGACGGCTGACCCAGCCCCTTCTCGATGAAATCGACGTTGGCGGCCGGCGCGGCGCCGGGCAAGCTGGTCGGCTGCTTGGTCGGGTCGGGGTTGAAGATGCCGTTGTCGTTCGTGTTCACGCAGGGCGCGAACGTGCCGCCACAACCGATGAAGCGCGTCGCGATGCCGGTATTCGAGTACGGATTCGACAGCCAGACCGTCGCCGCGGCCCCCTGGAACAGACCGATGCCCCCGCGCACCTGCTGCCGCCGCTTGTCGGTGGTGTCGAGGTTGTAGTTGAACCCGAAGCGCGGCTGCACGAGCTTCTCGCCATCCAGCGTCACCGAGTTGTCGAGACCGAAGCCGCCCGTCTGCCGGGTGTTTGTCTGCACGTTGGCTGCCACCATCGGCGCCGCGGCCGCCGCGTTGTAAAGCGGCTTGTCGCCGGTGGTGGTGATGTCGATGCGCACGCCGCCGGTCAGCGTCAGCTGCTTGTTGACCTTCCAGGTGTCCTGCGCGAACAGTCCGGTGTCCGTGATGCTCCAGCGGGCGACGCCGTCGTCGATCGTCTTGCCGGAGAACGGCGCTTGCACCTGAAACTGCGCGACGCGACCACGCTGGAAGTTCTCCAACAGAGCCGCCTCGACCTGCGCTGCGGTTGCATTGCCGCAAGACAGCGCCGCCCCGTTGTTGAACCGATAGGTGAAGTTCGGATTGGTCGCCGGGTTGGCGTCCAGGCAGCGGAACGTGTAGTTGCCGTAGACGTCCTGCAGGAATGCGTTGTAGATGGTGTTCTCGACGATATCAGCGCCGAACTTGAGTTCGTGCGGGCCGGTCGTCCAGGTTGCACCGAGGTAGGCGTCGTTGGTCTTGGTCTTCAACGCATTGAAGTGGCGGCTACGCTCGGTTCCCGCAAACAGCGTCCGGTTGCTCTGCACCGACGACGGCGTGCCAGGCGGCAGCGCGCCGGTGAAGTTCAGACCGATCTGCGGCATCGACACGCTGTTGATCGTGATGCTGTCGTACTTGCGGTTCGAGACTTTCAGCTCGGTCGAGAAGTTCGGCGTCCAGTCCGCGAACCACTGACCGACGACCGTCTCGATCACGTCGTTGAGGTCGTGCCAGTTCGTATTGAACGACAGCGCCGTCGGCGTGATGTTGTTCAACGACGGATCGATCTGATCGGTCTTCGTGTACCGCACATTGGCGCGGTGGTCGTCGTTGATGTTCCAGTCAAGCTTCAGCAACGTGTCCTTGACGGTCGTCTTGAGCTTGCCAGGGGCCTCGATGCTGCCGAAGTCGAGGTTGTAGGTCGACTTCGCAATCTGCGCGGCGCTTGCGATCGCCGAGCTCGTGATGCCGACGTTGGTCTTGGCTCCTCCGAGCGGCCCGAACTCAGGCGCGGCCTTGCTGGACAGGAGTTCCTCGTAGCCGACGAAGAAGAAGAGCTTGTCCTTGACGATGGGGCCGCCGAGTACAAAGCCCCTGAGCGTCTCAGTGAAGTTCGGCGCACCGGAGAACGTGTCATTGGTGCGGTTGTAGCGATCGCCGGACAGGTGATCGTCGTCGCGATAGGTGTGGAACACCGAGCCATGAACCTCGTTCGTGCCTGACTTCGTGACGGCGTTGATATTGCCGCCAACATAGCCCTTCTGGGTCACGTCGTAGTTCGAAACATTGATCTGCACCGACTGGATCGCATCCAGCGAGATCGGCTGCTTCAAGGTCGGCAGGTTGTTGGCCTTCAGCCCGAAGGTGTCGCTGATGTTGACGCCGTCGACGGTCACCGAATTGAAGCGCGAGTTCTGACCGGCGATCGAGATTTCGCCGCGCTCCTTGTCGGTCTGCGATACCCGCGGGTCGGTGCGCGCGAAGTCCTGCAGGCTGCGCGAAATCGTCGCGAGCGAATTGAGCTCCCGTGCGCCGATGTTGGTGCCCGAACCCATGTTCGAGCTGCCGAAGCGCGCCGATTGCGCCTGCCCCGTCACCACCACCGTCGCGGTGCCCACCCCGATCGCGCCATCCAGCGTCGTCGTCTCGGCCAGCGCCAGATAGACGTCGTTGCGCGTATCGGTCTGCCCGTCCTTCGTGAAGGTCACCGTGTACGGCCCGCCGACCCGCAGGCCGCGGACGGCGTAGCGGCCCTCGGCATCGGTCGTCACGTTGTTGGTGGAGCCCGATTCGACATGGCGAATCGTCACCGCCGCTCCGGCCACCGGCCTGCCACCCGCATCCGTCACCCGCCCGCCGACTGCGGCGGTGGTGTTCTGCGCCAGCACCGGCGTCGCTGCCGCCATCGCCACGGCGATGCTGATCACCGTCCTCGGAAAACCGAACCAGTGCCTGTCGTTCATCGTGTCCACTCCTCGAGAGTCAAAAAATTTCGGCCGCCGCTCACCATGCGTGGCCGAAGCAGGGGGTGCCGAGGCGCCGCTGACGCGTCGGTGCCGAGGCCACGCTTACGCAAGTGCCCTGCCAGCGTCCGTGCACCAGAATCTGACCAAAGGGTCAATTTCACGCAAAGCGGGCGACCCGGGCTAGCACGGGTTTGCCCGCAATTCGGCATTTCGCCAACACTCGGATTGGTGCGCGGCGGGCACTGCGACGGTGCGTCCAGCGGCGGCCGATGGCGTGCACTGTGCCGGCGGTCGATGCAAGCCCGATGACAGCGGCGTGGCTTGTCGTGCGGCGGTCACGCGGGTCACCCGCCACGCTGCGGCGGCGGGCGCCGCCGGCCTCACTCGACCCAGTGGATGCGCGGCGCGGCCGCCGGCGCCGGCGTGCTGCCCAGGTAGGCGAGCAGCGCATCGAGGTCGAGCTCGCCGCCCAGCCGGTCGCGTCCGTTCTTCAGCAGCACGAAGCCGTCGCCGCCTTCGGCGAGGTAGCTGTTCACCGTCACGCGGTAGGTGGCCTCGGGCCGCAGCGGCGCGCCGTCGATCGTGATGTCCTGCGCCCGCTGCCCGTGCGGCGCCGCTGCGACCCAGCGGTAGCGCAGGCTGGCCGACGGGTGCAGCAGGTGCGCGCCGCTGTGGCCCGGCGGCTGCTGCGATTCGAGCAGCGCCTTCAGCTCGGCGCCGCTGAAGCTCATCACGACCAGGCTGTTGCCGAAGGGCTGCATCGTGAACGCATCGCCGAAGGTGACGGCGCAGGGCGGCGTGCCGCGGCACAGCAGGTCGCTGCGGATGCCGCCGGGGTTCATCAGCGCGAGCTGCGCGCCGCCCTTGGCCGGGTCGCGCGTGGCCGCCAACTGCGCGTCGGCGATCAGCCGACCGGCCGGGCTGTCGACCTTGGCCGAGCGCTCGCCGCGCTCGAAGCTGCCGCCGATGCGGCCCACTTCGCGTTGCGTGCGCGGCGCCGCGGCCGCGCTGAACTGCGCGACGACCTGCGCCACCTCGCGGTCGGGCTTCGCCTCGCGCAGCGCGGCACTCCACGGCGCGGGCTGCGCGGCGACCAGCGCCGTGCGCTGGGCCGCGTCGGTGCGCTCGTTGAGCACCGGCAGGTTGCGGCTGCGCGTGCGCGCGCGGTCGACGCGGCCGGTAGCCGGGTCGATGAACAGGTCGGTCGCCGACAGCCCGCGGCTGTACGAGAACGACTGGATCACCGGCCGGCCGTCGATCACGCAGCGGTAGCCCTGGTGGCTGTGGCCGGTGAGGATCAGGTCGACGTCCGGCGTGATGCGCTGCGCGAGCTCGACGATCGGCCCGCGCAGACCGGGGCAGCGCTCGTCGTTCCAGTCGGCCGGCTGCTCGGCGGAGCCGATCACGCCGCCTTCGTGCATCGTGACGACCAGCGCATTCACGCCCTGGGCCTTCAGCGCGGCGGCGGCCCGGTTGATCGCCTCGGCCTCCTCGATGAAGCGCAGCCCGGCGACCCCCGAGGGCACGACGATGGTCGGCGTCCAGCGCGTCACGGCGCCGATGAAGCCGACCTTCACCGGGCCGACCTGGCGCACCCAGCTCGGCGCCAGCAAGCTGCCGCCGCCGGCGCGTTCGACGTTGGCGGCGACCAGCGGGAAGCGCGCGCCGGTGTAGTGCTTCAGCGCGCAGGAGGTGGTCGTCGCGCCCGCCGGGTTCGGCGCGCAGCCGCCGCCGAGCACGCGCTGCAGCTCGCCGCTGCCGGCATCGAACTCGTGGTTGCCCGGCGCGCCAACGTCGACGCCGATCGCATTCATCACGTCGATCGTCGATTCGTGGCGGAACAGCGTCGAGACCAGCGGCGCGGCGCCGATCATGTCGCCCGAGGACACCAGCACGCTGTGCGGCGCGCCGTCGCGCAGCGACTTCACGAGGCCGGCGAAGGCGGTGGCGCCGCCGACGTTCACGCGCAGGCTGGCGCCTGGCTTGCCCGGGTCCGGCAGGGTGAGCGTCTGGCTGCCGGCCTCGAGGTGGCCGTGGTAGTCGTTGAAGCCGATGACGCGCAGCTGCACCGGGCGCGGCGGCAGCGGCGGGGCGGTCGAGCAGGCGGCCAGCGCCGCGGCGAGCGTGGTGGCGATCGACCACGCGCCCAGGGACGAGAGCCGGATCGGCGTCATGCAGCGGCACTCCAGGCGTCGATCGTCGCGCGCGCCGCGGCCCGGTCGGCCCCCGGCAGGAAGGACGCGTCGGCCGCGGCCTGGCCCATGCGCTTGAGGTCCTCCCACGAGAACCCGGCCTCGCGCACCAGCGCGGCGGCTTCGTCCGAGTGCGACAGGCAGGAGATCAGCCGGTTGTCGGTGTGGAAGGAGAGCGAGACGCCGGCATCCCACAACGCACGGATCGGGTGCGTGGCGATCGACGTCGCCGCACCGGTGTGCACGTTGCTGGTCGGGCAGACCTCCAGGTGCAGGCCCATCGACCGCACCTCGTCGAGCATCGCCGCGCCTTTCGGCGTGCCGATCACCTCGGCCAGCCGCACGCCGTGGCCGATGCGCCTGGCGCCGAGCCGGCCGGCCTCGAGCACGCGCTCGGCGCCGTCGGCCTCGCCGGCATGCAAAGTGAGCGGCAGGCCCCGCTCGGTCAGCCGTGCCAGCAGCGCGGCATGCGGCGTCGCTGGAAAGCCGTGCTCCGGGCCGGCGAGGTCGAAGCCGACCACGCCCCGGCCCTGGTAGCGCAGCGCCAGCTCGGCGCTGCGGGTGATCTCGGCCGCATCGTGCTGGCGCATGCCGCAGACGATCAGCCCGGTCGGCAGCGGCGAACGCGCCAGGCCGGCCAGCATCGCCTCGACCGCCGCTTCGCCGCTGACGCCGTGCGGCTCGAACAGCAGCGGCGCGATGCGGAACTCGGCCAGCACGCAGCCGTCGAGCCGCGCGTCCTCCGCGGCCTCGAAGGCCACGCGCTGCAGCGCGGCCGGCGTGGCCATCGCGGCGATCGTCAGCGCGAAGCCGCGCAGGTATTCGACCAGCGAGCCGGCGTGGGCCCGGGCATCGAACCAGGCCGCCAACGAATCCTCGTCGGCCGCGGGCGCCTGCAGGCCGCGCTGCTGCAGCAGATCGAGCAGGGTCGAGACGCGCAGGCCGCCGTCCAGGTGTTCGTGCAGCAGCACCTTCGGCAGGCGCCGCGCGATCATGTCGATGTCCACCGGATCGGTGGGTCGCGACGTTGGATGAGGGGTGTCCTTCATCGCGCGATGCTACCGCCGGCCAGTGGCCCTCGCGGCTCCAAAAGGGGCCGGATGGGTAGAAACCTGACCGCTTGGTCAAGTGAGAGGGCACTCGTCAAGGGGTCTGGATTGCGCGCAAGTACCGGGGAGATTCCGGTCCGAGTCTTGCTATCCTGCCCGCCACATCAACGCCATCACAGGGGTAACCCGCATATGAAGCCCACGCTGCTCGCCCTGGCCTGTCTCACTCTCGCCGCCGGCGCGGCGAAGGCCCAGCCCGCCGTCATCTACGACATGGGCGGCAAGTTCGACAAGTCCTTCAACGAGGCCGCCTACAACGGCGCCGAGCGCTGGAAGAAGGAAAGCGGCAAGGCCTATCTCGACTTCGAGATCGCCAACGAGGCGCAGCGCGAGCAGGCGATGCGGCGCATGGCCGACAAGGGCGCCAATCCGATCATCGCGATCGGCTTCTCGCAGGGCTCGACGGTCGAGAAGGTGTCGAAGGACTTCCCGAAGCTGCAGTTCGCGATCATCGATTCGGTGGTCAAGAACCCGAACGTCGAATCGATCGTCTTCAAGGAACAGGAAGGCAGCTTCCTGGTCGGCATGATGGCCGCGCTGGCGTCGAAGACCGGCAAGGTCGGCTTCGTCGGCGGCATGGACATCCCGCTGATCCGCAAGTTCCAGTGCGGCTACGAGCAGGGTGCGAAGTACGCCAACCCGAAGGCCGAAGTAACGTCCAACATGACCGGCACCACGCCGTCCGCCTGGAATGATCCGACGCGCGGCGCCGAGCTGGCGAAGGCGCAGTTCGCCAAGGGTGTGGACGTGGTGTTCGCCGCCGCCGGCGGCACCGGCATCGGCGTCTACCAGGCCGCCAAGGACGCGGGCAAGCTGGCCATCGGCGTCGACAGCAACCAGAACCACCTGCAGCCCGGCACGATGCTGACCTCGATGGTCAAGCGCGTCGACGTCGCGGTGTTCAATGCCGCGAAGAAGACCAACCCCGGGGTCACGGTGCTGGGCCTGAAGGAAGGCGGCGTCGACTACGCGCTGGACCAGCACAACGAGAAGCTGGTGTCGGCCGACATGAAGAAGCGCGTCGATGCGGCCAAGGCCGACATCATCGCCGGCAAGATCAAGGTCGCCGACTACATGGCCGACAACGCCTGCAAGTACTGATCTTGTCCAGCCGCGCGCCGGCCGTGCTGATGCGCGGCATCCACAAGCGATTCGGCGCCGTTCAAGCCAACAGGGACGTCACGCTCGCCGTGTCTTCGGGCACGGTGCACGGCATCGTCGGCGAGAACGGCGCGGGCAAGAGCACCTTGATGTCGATCCTCTACGGCTTCTACCAGGCCGATTCGGGATCGATCGAGGTCGAGGGCAAGCCGGTGACGATCACCGGCTCGAAGGAAGCGATCGCGCTGGGCATCGGCATGGTGCACCAGCACTTCATGCTGGTCGACCCGCTCTCGGCGCTCGACAACATCATGCTCGGCGCCGAGCCCGACTGGCGGCTGCAGGCCGCGCGCGCCGAGGTGCGCACCAAGCTCGACGCGCTGATGCACGACACCGGGCTGGTGGTGCGCCTGGACACGCCGGTGGAGGACCTGCCGGTCGGCGAGCGCCAGCGGCTGGAGATCCTGAAGGCGCTGTACCGCGGCGCGCGCATCCTGATCCTCGACGAGCCCACCGCGGTGCTGACGCCGCAGGAGACCGACCAGCTCTTCGTCACCCTGCGCCGGCTGCGCGCGCAGGGCACGACGATCCTGCTGATCACGCACAAGCTGAAGGAAATCCTCGCGCTGTGCGACCAGGTGACGGTGATGCGCGCCGGCGCCGTGGTGCTGGATTGCCCGATCGCCGACACCAGCCTCGACAAGCTGGCCGAGGCGATGGTCGGCCGGCGCGTGAACCTCGGCCGCGACGCGGCGTCGGCGCGGCCGAAGACCGGCGCCGTGCTGCTGGACGCGAAACACCTGCAGTGGGCCGATGCGCTGGGCGTCGTTCGGCTGGCCGACGTGTCGCTCACCTTGCGTGCTGGCGAGATCGTCGGCATCGCCGGCGTCTCGGGCAACGGCCAGAGCGAGCTGCTCGAAGCGCTGTCGGGCATGAAGGCGCCGCAGGCCGGCGAGCTGATGCTGGCCGGCGCATCGTTCACCGCGAAGGACTGGCTCGACCCGGCGCGCGCCCGCGAGCTCGGCCTCGCGCACGTGCCGGAGGACCGCCACCGCGTCGGCATGGTGCTGCCTTTTGCGGCGTGGGAGACCGCGATCCTCGGACACCAGAAGCTCGCGCGCTTCGCCGGCCGCTTCGGCTGGCTGAAGCAGGCCGCGATGCGCGCCGACACCGCGCGCATGATGGAAGACTACGACGTGCGGCCGCGCAACCCGCTGCTGCGCTCGTCGAAGTTCTCCGGCGGCAACCAGCAGAAGCTGGTGCTGGCGCGCGAGGCGGTGGTCAAGCCGAAGGTGCTGCTGGTCGGCCAGCCGACGCGCGGCGTCGACATCGGCGCGATCGAGTTCATCCACGGCCAGCTGCGCGCGATGCGCGATGCCGGCGGCGCGGTGCTGGTGGTGTCGTCCGAGCTCGACGAGATCCTCGCGCTGTCCGACCGCGTGCTGGTGATGGACCGCGGCCGCATCGCCGGCGAGCTGCCGATCGAGGACTGCACCGAAGCCGCGCTCGGCCGCCTGATGTGCGGCGCGACCGCGACGGAACCCGCCGCATGAGCCAACCCGTCGAATTGCCGCGCTGGATCGACATCGGCGTGCTGCCGCTGGTCAACCTCGGCATGGCACTGGTCGTCGCCGGCATCGTCGTCGCCGGCATCGGGCTCGACCCGCTGCAAGTGATCACGCTGCTGGTGAAAGGCGCGTTCGGCACGCGCGCCGGCATCGGCTACACGCTGTACTACGCGACCACCTTCGTCTTCGCCGGCCTCGCGGTAGCGATGGCCTTCCACGGCGGGCTGTTCAACATCGGCGGCGAGGGCCAGGCGCTGATCGGCGGGCTCGGCGCGTCGCTGGCCGCGCTGGCCTGGGGCGCCGCGCTGCCGGCCTGGGTCATGCTGCCGCTGATGGTGGCGGCCGCCGCGCTCTTCGGCGCCGCGTGGGCCGCCGTGCCCGCCGCACTGCAGGCCTGGCGCGGCAGCCACATCGTCATCACGACGATCATGTTCAACTTCATCGCGTCGGCGCTGCTGGGCTACCTGGTGGTCAACGTGCTGAAGGAGCCCGGCAACATGACGCCCGAGAGCCGCGCCTTCGATGCGTCGGCCCATGTGCCCGGCCTGCACGAGGCGCTGGGCTGGCTCGGCATCGAGTGGCCGAAGACGCCGGCGAACCTGTCGCTGCTGCTGGCGATCGCCGCGGCGGTGTGCATCGGCCTGCTGCTGTGGAAGACGCGCGCCGGCTACGAGTTGCGCGCGGTCGGCTTCTCGCCCGATGCGGCGCACTACGCCGGCGTGAAGCCGAAGCGCCAGATCATGGTCTCGATGATGATCGCCGGCGCGCTGGCCGGCGGCATCGCGGTCAACGAGCTGGGTGGCGTGCAGCACCGCCTGCTGATGGACTTCGTCGCCGGCGCCGGCTTCACCGGCATCGCGGTCTCTCTGATCGGTCGCAACCACCCGGTAGGCATCGTGCTCGCGTCGCTGCTGTTCGGCGCGCTCTACCAGGGCGGCGCCGAGCTGTCGTTCGAGATCCCCGGCTTCAGCCGCGAGATGGTCGCCACCCTGCAGGGCCTGATCGTGCTGTTCTCCGGCGCGATGGCCACCGTCGCGGCGCCGACGCTGGCCAAGATCTATGCGCGCACGCGGCCCGCCGTTGCCCCGAAACCGGGAGTCGCGCATGGATGAGGTGCTGGTCGGCACGCTGCTGGCGTCGACGCTGCGTGTGTCGGTGCCGCTGATCCTGTGCGCGCTGGCCGCGACCCTGAGCGAACGCGCGGGCGTCATCGACCTCGGCCTCGAGGGCAAGATGCTGATGGCGGCTTTCGCCGCCGGCGCGGCGGGCGCGACCAGCGGCTCGCTGGTGCTGGCGCTGGCGGCGGCGCTGGCGGTGGGCCTCGCGCTGTCGATGCTGCATGCCTATGCCTGCGTCAGCCACACCGGCGACCAGGTCGTCGCCGGCATGGCAATCACGATGACCGCCGCCGGCCTGACCGTGGTGCTGGGCATCGCCTGGTTCAAGCAGGGCGGGCAGACGCCGCCGCTGTCCGATGCGGTGCGGCTGGCCGCGTGGTTCGGTGGCATCGGCGAGGCACTGAAGGCGATTCCAGTGCTCGGCAATGCGCTGGCGCTGGCTTTCTTCGGCCACAACCTGATGGTCTACCTCGCGCTGCTGGCGGTGCCGGGCGTCTGGTGGCTGCTGTACCGCACCCGGCTGGGCCTGCGGCTGCGCGCGACCGGCGAGAACCCCGCGATGGTCGACGCCGCCGGTCTGTCGGTGAAGGGCCTGCGCTACCTGGCGCTGGCCTTCAACGGCACGCTGTGCTCGCTGGCCGGGGCCTACCTGGTGCTGGCGCAGAACGCGTCCTTCGTGCCGAACATGACGGCCGGCCGCGGCTACATGGCGCTGGCGGCGATGATCTTCGGCAAGTGGCATCCGGTCGGCGCGCTGTGGGCCTGCCTGCTGTTCGGTTTCCTCGACGCCGTCGCGATACGGCTGCAGGGTGTCGCCTTGCCCGCGACCCTGGGCGGGGGTACCGTGCCGGTGCAGGCGATCCAGGCGCTGCCCTATGTGATGACGGTGGTGCTGCTGGCCGGCTTCATCGGCCGCGCGCGCGCGCCCGCCGCGCTCGGCGTGCCCTACGTGAAGGAACGCTGATGGCCTCTCCCGTCGACGAACACGTGATGCATGCGCTGGTGCAGGCCGCGCGCGCCGCCCGCGAACGCGCCTATGCGCCATACTCGAAGTTCAAGGTCGGCGCCGCGCTGCTCGACGACCACGGCCGGCTGCACGCCGGCTGCAACATCGAGAACGCCGCCTACCCGCAGAGCCAGTGCGCCGAGGCCTCGGCCATCGCGCACCTGGTGCTCACCGGCTCGCACCGCATCCTCGCGGTGGCGGTGGTCGGCGTCGCCGCCGAGCCGGTCACGCCCTGCGGCGGCTGCCGCCAGCGCCTGCGCGAGTTCGCGGCCGACGACGTGCCGATCTGGATGGCGGACGAGCAGATCATCCGCGCCAAATACACGTTAGGGCAGCTGCTGCCGGCGAGCTTCGGCCCCGACCACCTGGTTCAGGAACTGCGCTCCTGAACCAGGCGCCATTGGTTTCCGCTCCCCGGTCGGCTCACTCGCCGTAGGGAATCCAGACGTTCTTCACCTGCGTCGCATGGCGCAGCAGCACCGGGCCGGACGCGGCCCGGTCGTCGTACCAGTCGATCGCGCGGCCGTGGTCGACCAGCGTGCGCTTCAAGTTGCCGACCGACAGCTTCTCGGCCATCGTGCTCAGTTCGGCCGAGCCGAAGGCCCACAGGCCATCGACGTCGTCGTGCTCGGCCAGCGTGCGGGCCAGCGTCATTGTTTCGCCAGTGACGATGTTGAGCACCCCCGCGGGCACGTCCGAGGTTTCGAGCACCTGGTAGAAGTCGGTCGCCACCAGCGAGGCCGGGCCGCTGGGGATCAGGACGACGCGATTGCCCATCGCCATCAGCGGCGCGGCCAGGCTGATCAGCGCCAGCAGCGGGGCTTCCGGCGGGCAGACCACGCCGACCACGCCCAGCGCCTCGGGCAGCGCCAGCGCGACGCCGCGCAGCGGCGGCTGGTGCACGCGGCCTTCGTACTTGTCGGCCCAGGCGGCGGCGGTGAAACAACGTCCGATCGACGCGTCCACTTCGGCGCGGGCCTGATCGGCGCCGACGCCGGTCAGCGTCGCGATGCGGGCAGCGAACTCGCCGGCGCGCGCCGACAGGTTCTCGCCCAGGTAGTACAGCACCTGCGCGCGGTTGTGCGACGTGGCCTTGGTCCAGCCCTCGGCGCCACGCGCGGCGGCCACCGCGTTGCGGATGTCCTTGCGGTTGCCCGCGCCGACTTCGCCGGCCAGGTGGCCGTCGGCCGCGAACTGCGGCAGCGAGTGGTTGCCGTCCGGCCGCGCCTGCTTGCCGCCGATGAAGAGCTTGGCGGTGCGGTCGAGCGTCGGCATCGCGAAGACGTTGGCGGTCGAGGCGGCCGGCGCCGCGCCGAGCGCCGGACCGGCCGGCGGCGTGGCCGGCGCCGCGGCGCGCGATGGCCGCTCATCCCACGCGATGGGCTTCAGGTATTCGAAGCAGCCCTCGCGGCCGCCCTCGCGGCCGAAGCCCGATTCGCGCGTGCCGCCGAAGCCGACCGCGGCATCGAAGAGGTTGGTCGCGTTGACCCACACGACACCCGCCACCAGCTTCGGCGCGATGTCCAGCGCCAGGCCGATGTTCTCGCTCCACACGCTGGCCGACAGGCCGTAGCGGCTGTTGTTGGCCAGCAGGACCGCTTCATCGGGCGTGCGGAAGGTGCCGGTCACCAGCACCGGACCGAAGATCTCCTCGCGCGCGACGGTGGCGCCGGGCTGCACGTTGGTGATCAGCGTCGGCGGATAGAAGCAGCCGCCGGCCGGGCAGGCTTCCGCCGCGCCCGGCGCCTGGTAGACCTGGCCGCCTTCGGCCGCGGCCACGGCCACCAGCGAGCGGATGCGCTCCAGCTGTGCCGGCGCGACGATCGCGCCCATGTCGATGGCCTTGTCCAGCGGTGCGCCGACGCGCAGCGCGCCCATGCGGCGCTTCAGCTTCGCGATGAAGCGTTCGGCCACGCCTTCCTGCACCAGCAGGCGCGAGCCGGCGCAGCACACCTGGCCCTGGTTGAACCAGATCGCGTCGACGACGCCTTCGACCGCCGCATCGAGATCGGCGTCGTCGAAGACGACGAAGGGCGACTTGCCGCCCAGCTCCAGCGTCAGCGCCTTGCCCGAGCCGGCCGTGCGCTCGCGGATCAGGCGGCCGACCTCGGTCGAGCCGGTGAAGGCCAGCTTGTCGACGCCGGGGTGGTCGACCAGCAGTGCGCCGGTGGCGCCGTCGCCGGTGACGATGTTCAGCACGCCGGGCGGCAGGCCGGCCGCGGCGGCGAGCTCGGCGAACAGCAGCGCGGTCAGCGGCGTGTACTCGGCGGGCTTGAGCACCACGGTGTTGCCCAGCGCCAGCGCCGGCGCGATCTTCCACGCCAGCATCAGCAGCGGGAAGTTCCACGGAATGATCTGGCCGACGACGCCGACCGGCCGGTGGTCGGCGAACTCCGTGGCCTGCACCTGCGCCCAGCCGGCATGGTGGTAGAAGTGGCGCGCGACCAGCGGCACGTCGATGTCGCGCGATTCACGGATCGGCTTGCCGTTGTCCATGCTCTCGACCACCGCCAGCAGCCGTGCGTGCCGCTGCACCATGCGCGCCAGCGCATAGAGGTGCCGCGCCCGCACCGCGCCGCCCGCAGCCGCCCAAGGCCCCTGGGCCGCCCGCGCGGCGGCCACCGCAGCGTCGACATCGGCCTTCGACCCCTGCGCGATGCGCGCCAGCCGCTTGCCCGTCGACGGATCGTTGCTGTCGAACGCATCGGCCCGTTCGGCGCCGACCCACGCGCCGTTGATGAAATGGCCGAAGCCCTTGTCGTGGGCGGAGAGCCAGGCCTTGGCCTCGGCATTGCCCTCGGGCGCCGGCGCGTAGTCCATCGTGTCCATGTAGTGCGCGACCGTCATGTCAGTTGCTCCAGGGAATTCCGTCGCGTTCAGGACGCGTCGATTGCGAGATAGTGAAGGTCGCCTGGCGGCCCGTTGCGGGCGTTCGCCGTTGCGTGCTTGGGTGTGCACAGGATCAGGCCGGCGGGGCGCTCTGTTCCGCTCATGTCCCCCGGGCCGGGCTGCGCTGTGACGTCCCAGGTGGTGCTCGGCCGGCCCTCCTCCTTGACTTCGCTCCACAGAGCGCCCCGCCGTCCTGATCCGCCCCGCCCTGGCATCCGATCGCACGCCGCGGTAGTGCCGAAGCCAAGGACGCTGGGTGCCCGGCGTAGCGAAGTCAAGGAGGAGGGCCGGCCGGGATTGAGCCTGAGGCGTATCAGCGGCGCACGGCCCGGGGGACATGAGCGGAGCCGGGCACCCAGTGGCCTTGGCGCGCTCGGTGCTGCCATGCACAGTCCCCGCGTGCGCGCCGGCCTGATCTTGCGCGGTCTACGCACGCGGCACGTGGCGACCGACCGCAACGGGCCGAATGCGGGATTCCACATGCCACCCACGTCACGCCACCCCGTGGCGATTGAACGCGGAATAGCGTCCGGTGACGTGGTGTTCCAGCTGCCGCTCGATGTCCGCCAGCAGGCTCGACGCGCCGACGCGGAAGAGTTCCGGCTCCAGCCACGGCCGGCCGAGCTCTTCCTTCATCAACACCTGGTACTCGAGCACGTTCTTCGCGGTGCCGATGCCGCCGGCCGGCTTGTAGCCGATGCGCACGCCGGTGCGTTCCTCGTACTCGCGGATCATGCGCAGCATCACCAGCGACACTGGCAAGGTCGCGTTGACCGGCTCCTTGCCGGTGGACGTCTTGATGAAGTCGGCGCCGGCCATCATGCAGACCATCGACGCCTTCGCCACGTTGCGCAGCGTCTTCAGCTCGCCGGTGGCGAGGATGGCCTTCACATGCGCCTCGCCGCAGGCGGCGCGGAAGTCGCGCATCTCGTCGTAGAGCTTGCGCCACTGGCCGCCCAGCACATGCTCGCGGCTGATGACGATGTCGATCTCCTGCGCGCCGTCGCGCACCGAGGCTTCGATCTCCTTGAGCTTCAGCGCATGCGGATTCAGGCCGGCCGGGAAGCCGGTGGACACCGCCGCCACCGGGATGCCCGAGCCTTCGAGCGCGGCGACCGCGGTGCCGACGAAGCGGTGGTAGACGCAGACCGCACCGGTGGTGATGCGGCGGTCGGCCACGCCCAGCGCCTCGAGCAGATCACTGCGCACCGGCTGGCGCGCCTTCGCGCACAGGCGCTTCACGCGCTCGGCCGTGTCGTCGCCGGACAGCGTCGTCAGGTCGATGCAGGTGATGGCCTTCAGCAGCCACGCGGCCTGCGCGTCCTTCTTCACCGAGCGCCGGCCGGCGAGGCCGGCGATGCGGCGCTCGACCGCGGACAGGTTCACCCGCTGGTCGACGAACCAATCCGGATCGAAGGGCTGGCCGGGGTTGCGCCCGGGCGTCGCGGCGGCAGAGACCCGCGCATCCGCAGCAGGCTGCGGCAGCGCGGTGGAGGGGGCCGCGGCGGCATCGCGCAGCAGGGGTTTGGCGGAAGCGGCGTTCATGCGGCGGCCTCTTTGGAATGCACCGGGCAACCCATCGGGGGTGCTCGGGGAAAGCCCGGCAGGGGGTTCCGGCCGGCGAGGCCGGGATGTTATTCTAGAAACATTGCCCACCACAATCTGTTTTCCGCGTCACAAGCCGCGGATTGAACACCCCCCGATGTCCACGCCTTCCGGCACCGCCGCCCGCGCCGCCCGCTGGGACCGGCTGCAGCAGCTGTTCGCCCGCCGCGGCGCGCTGCCGCTGGCCGATGCGGCGGCGGCGCTGAAGGTCTCGGCGATGACGATCCGGCGTGACCTCGCGGTGCCGGGCGCGCCGCTGGCCTGCCTGGGCGGTTACGTGGTGGCCCCGCTGGCGCCGGCGCCGGCCAGGGCGGCGCCGCGCTATACGCTGGAGGCCGAGCGCGACCAGCATGCGGACGCCAAGCGCCTGGCCTGCCGCCGGGCGGCCGAGCTGGTGCAGGCCGGCGACAGCCTGTTCATCGACTGCGGCACGACGATGGCGCTGTTCGCCGAGAGCCTGCCGCCGGACATCCCGCTCAACGTCGTCTGTTATTCCCTGAACATTGCCACGCTGCTGAGCCAGCGCCCGCACACCCAGCTGATGCTGCTGGGCGGGCTGTACCACCCGTCGGCCGCCACCTTCACCGCCGACGAAGGCATCGCCTACCTGCAGCGCCTGGGCGTCGACAAGGCCTTCATCTCCGCCGCCGGCCTGCATGCCGAGCGGGGCGCGAGCTGCGCGAACTTCCACGAAGTCGCGGTCAAGCAGGCGGCGATCGCCTGTGCGGCCGAGTCGATCCTCGTCGTCGATCACAGCAAGCTCGGCCGGTTGCGGCCCGCGTTCATCGCGCCGCTGGCCGACTTCTCGCGCATCATCGTCGGCGGTGCGCCGTCGGCCGCAGCGCGCGCCGCCTTCAAGGGCGTGCCGCTGGACATCGCCGGCGCACGGGCACCGTCTTCTTCATCCCGCAGGAAAGCCATCGCATGAGTCTTCAGAACGCCATCGCCGACAGCGCCGCCCGCATCCGCGCCACCGGCCGCAGCCCTCGCCTGGCCATCGTGCTCGGCTCGGGCTGGGACGGCATCTCGTCGGCGGTCGACGATGCGGTCGACATCCCGTACGGCGAGCTGCCCGCGTTCCCCAAGCTGGCCATCGCCGGCCACGCCGGCGTGCTGCGCCTGGGCCGCCTCGGCGGTCGTGAGATCGCCCTGCTGCGCGGCCGCAAGCACACCTACGAAAGCGGCGACGCCGCGGCGATGAAAGGCGCGATCCGCACCCTGGCGGCCATCGGCTGCGGCACGATCGTGCTCACCAATGCCGCCGGCAGCCTGGACGTCGCGATGCGCCCGGGCTCGCTGATGCTGATCGGCGACCACCTGAACATCGTGCAGCGCACGCCGCTGCACGACGAGCCGGGCAGCGAACGCTTCGTCAACATGGCCGATGCCTACGACCCCGCGCTGCGCCAGCAGGCGAAGGACGCGGCCGCGGCGGCCGGCATCGCGCTGCACGAAGGTGTCTACGCATGGGTGCTGGGGCCGCAGTTCGAGACGCCGGCCGAGATCCGCATGCTGCAGCGCCTGGGCGCGCAGGCCGTGGGCATGAGCACGGTGGCCGAGACCATCTTGTGCCGGCATGCCGGGCTGAAGGTGCTGGGCCTGTCGATGCTGACCAACATGGGTTGCGGCATGGAGGCCGAGGTGCTGAGCCATGCGCACACGCTGAACACCGCCGAGGCCACGTCGCAGACGGCGACGCGCGCGCTGCAGGCGATCATTCCCGCGCTGTGAATCACATTCCTGGGAGACCGACACGATGAACACCCCTGCGATCCGGCTCGCCGCCCTGGCCCTGGCCGCGGTGCTCGCCGGCTGCGCCAGCACGCCTGCGCCGCGCGCGCCGCTGAAGCTGACCATCCTGCACACCAACGACCACCACGGCCGCTTCTGGCCGAACGCCGACGGCGAGTACGGCATGGCCGCGCGCAAGACGCTGATCGACAGGCTGCGCGCCGAGGTCAAGGCCGGCGGCGGCGAGGTGCTGCTGCTGGACGGCGGCGACGTCAACACCGGTGTGCCCGAGTCGGACCTGCAGGACGCCGAGCCCGACTTCCAGGGCATGAACCGCCTCGGCTACGACGCGATGGCGGTCGGCAACCACGAGTTCGACAAGCCGCCGGCGGTGCTGGCCAAGCAGCGTTCGTGGCTGAAGTTCCCGATGCTGGCCGCCAACATCTACAGCGACGGCCAACGTTTGTTCGAGCCCTACCGGATCTTCGAACGCGCCGGCTACCGGATCGCCGTGGTCGGCATGACCACGGTGGACACGGCGAAGATGGTGCTGCCGGCCAACATCCGCGGCATCAGCTTCACGAAGCCCGTGGACGAGGCCTCGAAGCTGGTGCCGGAGCTGCGCGCGAAGGCCGACATGGTGATCGCGGCCACGCACATGGGCCACTACACCGACGGCAACGCGGGCGTGAACGCCCCGGGCGACGTCGAGATGGCGCGCGCGGTCAAAGGCTTCGACCTGATCGTCGGCGGCCACAGCCAGAACCCCGTGTGCATGCTGGCCGAGAACAAGCGCAACGACGCCTACGTGCCTGGCACGCCCTGCGCGCCCGATCGCCAGAACGGCACCTGGATCGTGCAGGCGCACGAGTGGGGCAAGTACGTCGGCCGCGCCGACTTCGTGATCGACGGCTCGAAGGTCGAGCTGGTGAAGTACGAGCTGGTCCCGGTGAACATGAAGAAGCGTGGGCCCGACGGCAAGAAGGTGCTGGCGGCCGAGGCCATCGCCGAAGACACCGGGATGAAGGCCTTCCTGCAGCCCTTCCAGGCCAACGGCCAGGCCCGGCTGTCGGTGCCGGTCGGCTCGTCCGACGGCGTGCTCGACGGCGACCGCGACCGCGTGCGCAAGCAGCCGACCAACCTGGGCACCTTGATCGCCCGCGCGATGATGGACAGGACCGGCGCCGACCTCGCGCTGATCAACTCCGGCGGCGTGCGCGACTCGATTCCCGCCGGCTCGATCAGCTACCGCGACGTGCTGAAGGTGCAGCCCTTCGGCAATACCGTGGCCGTGGTGCAGATGAAGGGCGACGAGCTGCTCAACTTCCTGAAGGCCGCCGCGAAGATGACGCCCGGCGCCGGCGCGTTCCCGCAGACCGCCGGCGTGCGCATGGTGATCGAGGCGAACGAGCTGAAGGACGTGCGCATCGGTGGCCAGCCCGTGGATCCGCAGCGCAGCTACCGCCTGGCCGTCACCAACTTCACCGCCAGCGGCGGCGACGGTTATCCGAAGCTCAACAACCATCCGGGCTACGTCGACTCGGGCTTCAACGACGCCGACGTGCTCAAGGCCTACATCGCCGCGCGCAGCCCGCTGAAGGTGGCGGACTACGAGCCGGGCGACATGGTGACGAGGCGCTAGAGCGATGACGATGCTTGCGGTCCAGGTCATCCAGACCAAGCGCGACGGTGGCCAGCTGTCGCCCGACGAGATCCAGGCCTTCGTCGACGGTGTCGCGAAGGACACCTGGAGCGAAGGCCAGGTCGCCGCGATGGCGATGGCGATCTTCCTGCGCGGCATGCAGCGCGACGAGATCGTCGCGCTGACGCGCGCGATGCTGCATTCGGGCGACGTGATGCGCTGGGAGGGCGCGAGCGCGCTGCCCGGCCCGGTGCTCGACAAACACTCCACCGGCGGCGTCGGCGACAAGGTCAGCCTGATGCTGGCGCCGATCATCGCGGTCTGCGGCGGCGTGGTGCCGATGGTCTCCGGCCGCGGCCTCGGCCACACAGGCGGCACGCTCGACAAGCTGGAGGCCATTCCCGGCTACCGCATCGACCCGCCGCCGGACGAGCTGCTGCGCATCCTGCGCGAGGTCGGCTGCGCGATCGTCGGCGCGTCGGCGCGCATCGCCCCGGCGGATCGCCGGCTCTACGGCATCCGCGACGTCACCGGCACCGTCGAATCGATCCCGCTGATCACCGCCAGCATCCTGAGCAAGAAGCTCTCGGCGGGGCTGCAGTCGCTGGTCATCGACGTCAAGGTGGGCAACGGCGCGTTCGCCGATTCGTTGCCGATGGCCCAGGCGCTGGCGACCAGCCTGGTGCAGGTGGCGCAGGCCGCGGGGCTGCCGACCGAAGCGCTGCTGACGGACATGAACCAGACGCTCGGCTTCACCGCGGGCAATGCGCTGGAGCTGGTCGAGACGCTGGACTTCCTCGACGGCACGGCGCAGGAGCCGCGGCTGCTGGAGGTGACCCTGCAGCTGGCCGCGCGCATGTTGCGGCTGGCGGGCCTGCAGCCGACGCACGACGCGGCGTACGCCGCGGCCAGGGACGCGCTCACCAGCGGCCGTGCGGCCGAACGCTTCGCGCGCATGGTCGCCGCGCTGGGCGGCCCGGCCGATGTCTTCGCCGCCGGCCGTGCGCTGCCGCCGGCACCGGTGCAGCGCGACTTCGGCGCACCGCGCGACGGCGTGCTGGCGGCGATGAATACACGCGCCATCGGCCACGCCATCGTCGCGCTCGGCGGCGGACGGCGTCGCGCCAGCGACGTGATCGATGCGCGCGTCGGCTTCAGCCACTGCCGGCCGCTCGGCACGGTCTTGAAGGCCGGCGAGCCGCTGCTGCGCATCCACGCAGCCAGCGATGCGGCGGCGGACGAGGCGGCGGCAACGCTGGCGCGCTGCCTGACGATCGCCGACAGCGCGCCGGCCTTGTCGCCGGTGATCGTCGAAGCGATCACCGGGTAAGCCGTCGCGCACCCCCGTCCGGGTGAACCCGGGCGGGCTGGCGGACGGCCGCCACGCGGACCGCCACTCGCGCCCCGTTTCCCGTGCCCCGTCGCAGCGCGCTTCGCGCCGCGGCGCCGGCTGCCTATCGTGCGCGGCTTGGCAGACCCGCGCCGGCTCCGGCGCCCGCACGATGCAGCTCCTCACCTTGTTCCACCGCGGTACCCTGTGCTGCGGCCTCGCCGCCCTCGGCCTGGCGGTCGCCAGCGCGTTCGCGCAGCAGCCCAGCGCCCCGGCCGGCGGACCCGCTGTCGGCCCCGGTGTCGGCCTCGCTGCCGGCCCCGCCGTGGGCGTCATGCAGGCCGGCGGCCCCGCGCAGCCCTCTGCACAACCCGAGGCCGAGATCCAGGCGCTGCTGCAGCGCCATGCGCGCGCCTGGTACGAAGGCAACAGCGCCTTGATGGCCTCGACGATCCATCCGCACTACCAGCGCCAGCAGCTGAAGCACACGGCCAACCAGCCGGACGCGATGGAGGGCAGCACCGGCCTTGCGCTGCTCGACCAGACCGACCGCGGGTTCGGCCGCAACACCGAGCCGTCGGCGCGCAAGGCCGAGGTCAGCGCGCTGCAGGTGCAGGGCAGCCTGGCGAGCGCCGTGCTGCAGTTCAACGACCGCAGCGAACGGCTGCAGCTGGTGCGCTGGAACAACCAGTGGCGCGTACTGCATGCGGTCAGCGAAGCCGGGGCGCGCTGATGAGGTTCACGCTGACCATCAACCAGCGGCCGCAGGCGATCGACGCCGATCCGCAGATGCCACTGCTGTGGGCGCTGCGCGACCACCTGGGCCTGACCGGCACCAAGTACGGCTGCGGCCAGGGCCTGTGCGGCGCCTGCACCGTGCACCTGGACGGGCAGCCGGCGCGCAGCTGTCAGACGCCGGTGTCGGCGGTCGGCCAGCGCCGCATCACGACCATCGAAGGCCTGTCGCGCGACGGCGAGCACCCGGTGCAGCAGGCCTGGCGCGCGCTGCGCGTGCCGCAGTGCGGCTACTGCCAGGGCGGCCAGATGATGGCCTGCGCGGCGCTGCTGCGCACGACGCCGCAGCCCAGCGCCGAGCAGGTGGCCGACGCGCTCGCCGGCCACATCTGCCGCTGCGGCACCTACGGCCGCATCAAGCAGGCGGTGCAGCTGGCGGCGAGCCTGCAGGCGAAGCTCGATGCCAACACGTCAAAGGTGCGGCCATGAGCAGCCGTGACATTCCGGGCGCCGTCCTGCGCCGCCGCAGCCTGTTGCTGGCCGGCGCCGGCAGCGTCGGTGCGCTGGTGCTGCCGCTGCGCCTGGCGGCGCAGCCCGCCGGCACCGGGGGAGCCGCTTCCGCCTTCGAGCCCAACGCCTTCATCCGCATCACGCCGGACGACCGCGTCGTGCTGACCAGCCACCGTGCCGAGATGGGCCAGGGCACGCGCACCGCGCTGGCGATGATCCTCTGCGACGAGCTCGACGCCGACTGGTCGCGCGTGACGGTGCAGCGGGCCGACGGCGATGCGCGCTACGGCGACCAGAACACCGTCGGCGACGCGACCCTGATCGTCAGCTGGGAGCCGCTGCGCCAGGCCGCCGCCGCGGCGCGCACGATGCTCGTGCAGGCCGCCGCGGCACAGTGGAAGCTCGCGCCCGAGGCGCTGCGCACCGGGGCCGGCCGCGTATCGACGAAGGACGGCACGAAGTCCGCGCGCTACGGCGAGCTGGTGCGCGCGGCCGCGAAGCTGCCGGTGCCGTCATCGCCGACGCTGAAGGCCGCCGCCGACTACACGCTGATCGGCAGGCCGACGCCCGGCGTCGACCTGCGCGCGCAGACCACCGGCGCGATGGTCTACGGCCTCGACGTGCGCCGGCCCGGCATGCGCTACGCGGTGGTCGCGCGGGCGCCGCTGCCGGGCGTGACGCTCAAGCAGATCGACGACCGCGCCGCCCGGGCCGTGGCCGGCGTCGAGCACGTCTTTGCGCTCGACGCGGTGTTCCGCGCCGAAGGCTCGACCGATGCCGGCGTGGCGGTGGTCGCGCGCGACAGCTGGGCCTGCCTGCAGGCGCGGCGCGCGCTGCAGATCGAATGGAACGTGCCCGCCACGCCTGACAGCGCGGCGATCCGCCAACGCCTGGAAGACGCGGCCAGCGGCAGCGGCACGGTCTACCGCAGCAACGGTGATCTCGATGCGGCCAAGGCGAGCGCCGGCGCGGTGACCGTCGCGCGCCGCTACTACACGCCGCTGCTGACGCACGCACCGCTGGAGCCGCCGAACTGCACGGCCGACGTGCGCGCCGACCGCTGCGAGGTCTGGGCACCGACGCAGAACCCCGGCGAGGCGCGCGAGCGCATCGCCGAGGAACTGAAGCTGCCGATCGAGCGCGTCACGGTGCATGTGGCCGATATCGGCGGCGGCTTCGGCCGCAAGTCGATGCACGATTTCGTGTTGGAGGCGGTGCGGGTGAGCCGCCGCATCGGCGCACCGGTGAAACTCTTCTGGAGCCGCGAGGACGACCTGCGTCACGGCTTCTACCGCAGCCCCTGCGTGCAGGTGATCGAGGCGGGCGCCGGGTCGTCGGGCGAGCCGCTCTACTGGCGCCACCACACCGCGCACGGCTCGCAGCGGCCGACCTCCGAGGACGTCGCGCCGCGCGAGCTGCAGATGGGCGAGCTGCTCGGCGGCGCGTCGCGGCTGCCCTATGCGTTCCCGCATGTCCGCATCGAGGGCACGCATGTCGACATGCCGTTGCGGCGCGCGTGGATGCGCGGCGTGCAGAACGCCTTCCATGCGTTCGCGGTGGAAAGTGCGCTCGACGAGCTGGCGGTGAAGGCCGGCCAGGACCCGCTGGCATGGCGCCTCGCACAGCTCCAGCCGGCACGCCGCACGCAGTTCCTGCGCACGCGCGTATCGACCGAGTTCTGGTTCGACTCCGGGCGCCTGGCCGGTGTGATCCGCCGCGTCGCCGAGCTCGCGAACTGGTCGGCGCCGCTGCCGGCGACGGGTCCGTCACGCGGCCGCGGCTTCGCTGCGCACGTGCAGAGCGGCACCTATGTCGCGATGGTCGCGGAGGTTTCGCGCCGCGGCGACAGCCTGCACGTCGAGCGCATCTGCTGCGCGGTCGACTGCGGCCGCGTGATCAACCCCGACTCGGCACGCGCGCAGGTCGAGGGCGCGACGATCTACGGCATGTCGTCGTGCCTGTACGGCGCGATCACGCTCGAAAGCGGCACGGTCGCGCAGAGCAACTTCCATGACTATCCGGTCGCGCGCTTCGCCGACCGGCCGCGCTTCGAGATCGCCTTCGTCGACAGCAGCGCCTCGCCGACCGGCCTCGGCGAGCCCTGCGTGCCACTGGTCGCGCCGGCGATCGCCAACGCCGTCGCGCATGCCGGCTGGGGCCGGCTGACCGAGTGGCCGCTGAAGCTGGCGGCGGCCGTCTGAGCGGGCCGATGCTCGCGACCCACGGTCAGCCTCAGAACAAGACAGGGCTTGTATTTTGTTGAAACAAGCCTGGGCTTTTAATTCTTACGAACAAGCTGTGGCTTTTACGATGCAAGAAACAAGTCCAGGCCTGTACCATGGCAGCCGCCGGAGCACGCCATGGACTATCCCGTCAAGACGACTGCGCAGCTGCGTCCCCAGCTGCAAGCTCTACGCAAGAAGCGTGGCCTGACGCAGGCCCAGCTCGGCCAGGCGCTGGGCGTCACGCAGGCGCGCATCGTCGAGATCGAGGCGGCACCTGCCAGCGTGAGCCTGCAGCAGATCATGCAGGTGCTGAGCGTGCTCGGTGCCGGCCTCGTCATCCGCGACGACGAGCCACCCGCCCCCGGCCCGGCGCCCAGCGTCCGAGGCAGCCGACGCGCCACGGGTGGCAAGCGGGGCAGTTGGTGAGCGCACGCCTGGGCGCCTGGATGAACGGCGAGTTCGTCGGCACCTGGGCGGTCGATCGCGCCAGCCACCGCTTCGTCTACGACCCCGCCTGGCTGCAGTCGCCGCGCCGGCGTGCGCTGTCGCTGTCGCTGCCGATCACCGCGACCCGCGAGATCCGCGGCGAGGTCGTCGCCAACTACTTCGACAACCTGCTGCCGGACAACCAGAAGATTCGCGAACGGGTCGCCCGGCGCTACAGGGCCCGATCCACCGATGCGTTCGCATTGCTGCAGGCGATCGGCCGCGACTGCGTCGGCGCCGTGCAGCTGCTGCCGGACGGCCAGGCGCCGCAGGGCTGGGACCGCATCGAGCGCAAGCCGCTGACCGAAGCACAGGTTGCCGACATCCTCCGCGCCGTGCCGTCCGAGGTGGTGCTGGGCCAGCACGGCGACGATGACCTGCTCCGCATCTCTCTGGCCGGCGCACAGGAGAAGACCGCGCTGCTGTACAGCCGCAAGCGCTGGTACCGGCCGCAAGGCGCGACGCCGACGACCCACATCCTCAAGCTGCCCCTCGGCCTGGTCGGTGGCTCCAGGCGCATCGACCTGGCGGACTCCGTCGAGAACGAGTGGCTTTGCGCGCGCATCCTTCACCACCTGGACCTGCCCGTCGCGGAGACCGAGATCGCCCTCTTCGAGGACCAGAAAGTCCTGGCAGTGCGGCGCTTCGACCGTTCCTGGCAACGGTCCGTCGACGGTGGCGAATGGATTGCGCGCCTGCCCCAGGAGGACTTCTGCCAGGCCATGGGCTACCCGCCCGACAAGAAATACGAGAGTCACGGCGGTCCCGGCATGGCAGAGTGCCTGCGGCTGCTGCAGGGCAGCGCGGATCCGGACGACCGCGAAACCTTCGCGATCACCCAGCTGACGTTCTGGCTGCTGGCGGCCACCGACGGGCACGCCAAGAACTTCTCGATCTTCCTGGAAGCCGGCGATGCGTTCATCACGACGCCGCTGTACGACGTGATCTCCGCATGGCCCTACATCGGAGATCGCGGCGACCAGATCCGCTGGCGCAAGGCCGCGCTCGCGATGGCGCTGCGCGCGAAGAACGCGCACTACGCGCTGCACACGGTCCATGCCCGACACTGGCAGACCCTCGCGATGCGCAGCGGCGGCACCACCGTCTGGCGTCGCATGCTGCGTCACGTCGAGGCGGTCGAAACCGCGCTGGCCGGGGTGGAATCCGAGCTGCCCGATGGCTTTCCACCCCACACCTGGGATGCGATTTCAAAGGGCATGCGCCGGCAGGTCCAGCACTTCATGGCCGGCACCACCGAACTCAAAGCCTGATCCGAGCACCCATGCTGCGCTACCACACCGTCCCCGTCACCGCCTTCCAGCAGAACTGCTCCATCGTGTGGTGCGACGAGACGATGGAAGCCGCGGTGATCGATCCCGGCGGCGAGCTGCCCCGGCTGCGCGCCGAGTGCGCGCGGCTGGGCGTGACGCTCAAGCAGATCCTGCTGACCCATGCCCACATCGACCATGCCGGCGCCACCGGCACGCTGGCGCGCGAGGACGGGCTGCCCATCGTCGGGCCGCATCCGGACGACCGCTTCTGGATCGATGCGCTGCCGCGGCAGTCGCAGATGTTCCGCTTCCCGCCGGCCGAGGCCTTCCTGCCCGACCGCTGGCTGGACGACGGCGACACGGTGCAGGTCGGCCGCTGCACGCTGGCCGTGCGCCACTGCCCCGGCCACACGCCCGGCCACGTGGTGTTCCACAGCGCCGAGGCGAAGCGGGCCTTCGTCGGCGACGTGCTCTTCGCCGGCAGCATCGGCCGCACCGACTTCCCCGGCGGCGACCACGCCACGCTGATCGCCAGCATCACCGGACGGCTGTGGCCGATGGGCGACGATACGGTCTTCATCCCCGGTCACGGGCCGGAGAGCAGCTTCGGCCAGGAGCGGCGCAGCAACCCCTACGTCGGCGGCACCTGAGGCTTGTCCAGCCAGCGCTGCACCGCCGGCAGGTGAATAGATCACTGCCCGGCGCGGGCACGACTGCCTAGTCTTGCGGCCGTGCTCGCGCCGTCGGTGCGGATTTCCGCCCGACCCGGCGCGAGGCGTAGGAGAACCCCATGCTCGACGCCTTCGACCTGACCGGCCTGTCCAGTTCTGCACGCAGCCCGGCCTTCGCCTTCGACCCTGCGCCGCTGCCGCCGGCGCGCCGACTGCTGCAGATGGTCGATGAACTCGACTACGGCATCCTGCTGCTCAACGACGACGGCCAGGTCTGCCAGGCCAACCGTGCCGCGCGGCGCGAGCTCGACGACAGCCATCCGCTGCAGCTGCACGGCAACGAGCTGCGTCCGCGCCATGCCCATGACCTGCTGCCGCTGCGCGACGCCCTGACCAGCGCCGCGCAGCGCGGCCTGCGCCGGCTGCTGTGCCTGGGCGACGACGAGCTGCGCGTGACGTTGGCCGTGGTGCCGCTGGCGGCCCTGCCCGGCGAGGCCGGCCGCTGCGTGATGCTGGTGCTGGGCAAGCGCCAGATCTGCGAAGAGCTCACCGTCGAGTGGTTCGCGCGCGCCTACGGGCTGACGCTGGCCGAGACCGCGGTCGTCAAGGGCCTGTGCGCCGACCTCACGCCCAACGAGATCGCGGTGCGCCAGGGTGTCGGCCTGGCGACGATCCGCACGCAGATCGGCAGCATCCGCGCGAAGACCCGCTCGCCGAGCATCCGTGCGCTGGTGCGCCAGGTGGCGATGCTGCCGCCGCTGGTCAGCGCGCTGCAGGGCCTGGCGCCGCTGCCGGTGCCGGCACGCGCGCGGCCGGCCGCCGGCGCCCGCACCGCCGAGCCGCGCACGGCGCTGGCGGCCTGAGCGCCCGCCCGGACCGGCCGCCCCCCCGAGAGCGCCCCGAGCGCAAGGAGCGCGCCGGCGCGGTGCATTAGCATCGCGCCGTGCCGCCGCTTCCGTCCAACGACCTGCCCCCGATGAGCGATGCGCTCACCGCGCTGGCCACGCGCGGCGAGGTGCGGCGCTATCGCCGCGGCACCGTGCTCATCCACGAGGGCGACATCGGCGAGACGATCTTCATCATCATCTCCGGCCGGCTGCGCGCGTACAGCGTCGGCGACAACGAGCGCGAGATCACCTACGGCGTCTACGGCCCCGGCGAGTACCTGGGCGAGATGAGCCTGGACGGCGGCCGGCGCTCGGCCAGCGTGATCACGCTCGAAGCCTGCACCTGCGCGGTGATCACGCGGCGCACGCTGGAGGCCTTCATCGCCGAGCAGCCGGCCTTCGCCTTCGAGCTGCTGGCCAAGGTGATACGCCGGGCGCGCGCCGCGACGCTGAGCGCGCGCCAGATGGCGCTGAACGACGTCTACGGCCGGCTGAAGCAGCTGCTGGAGTCGCTGGCGCCGACACCCGACGGCAACGGCCGGCGCGTGCTGCAGGAACGGCTCACGCACCAGGAGATCGCCAACCGGCTCGGCTGCTCGCGCGAGATGGTCAGCCGGCTGGTGAAGGACCTGCAGCGCGGCGGCTTCGTCGAGGCGCTCGGCGCCGGCGGCCTGGCGATCGCACGATCGCTGCCCGCGAAGTGGTGACAGCCGCCGCGCCCGTGGCCTGACGGCGGACTGCGCGCCAGCCGCTGGCGGCGCGGGCTGCAGCGGCTACTGCCTGGCGGCGGCGGGCGCCGGCGGGCCGAAATGCTGCGCCGGCTTCGGCGCCTGCTGGAACACCGGCTCGACCCGCGGCATGCGCGCCTCGATCTCGGCGATTCGCGCCTCCCCCGACGGGTGCGTCGACAGCCATTGCGGCGGCGCGCCCTTGCTCGCCGACATCATCTTCTGCCACAGCGAGACGCCGGCGCGCGGGTTGTAGCCGGCATGCGCGGCCATCCACAGGCCCAGCGCATCGGCTTCCGATTCGTCGTCGCGCGAGAAGCGCAGCGTCAGCAGCTGGCCGCCCATGTCGGCCACCGCGCGGCCGGCATTGCCCAGGCCGAACAGCGCCGCGCCGATCTCGATCGCGCCGCGCGTGGCCATGGTCTTGCCCATGCGCTCGCGCGCGTGCTCGAGCAGCGCATGCGCGACCTCGTGGCCCATGATCATCGCCACCTCGTCGTCGCTGAGCTGCAGGCGCTGCAGGATGCCGTAGTAGAAGGCGATCTTGCCGCCCGGCATGCAGAAGGCATTGAGCTCGTTCGAGCCGATCAGGTTGACTTCCCACTTCCAGTCGGCCGAGCGCGGGTTGCAGTTCTTCGTGAACGGCACGATGCGCTCGGCGATGTAGCGCAGGCGCTTGACCTGCGGGTGCTCCACCGGGCCCAGTGCGCGCTGGTTGCCGGCCTGCGTGAGCATCTGGCGGTACTGCTGCCCGGCGGCCTTCTCGATCTGCTCGGCCGACACCACCTTCGTGAAGCCTGAGCGCTTGCATTCGGCGGAGATGTCCTGCGCCAGCACGCCGGGGGCGGCCCCGGCCAGCACGCCGGCGCCGAGCAGCGCGCCACCCAGCCGGCGCCGCGCGTGCAGCGTGCAGCGGCAGTCGCGCGCATGCTCGGCGAGCGGCGGCAGGGGGACGGTGGCGTCGACGTGGAAGCGTTCACTCATGGCGCTGCGATCCTACGCGTTGCGGGCAAGTTCAATCGTCGTTCAGTCGTCTTCCGGCGGACGGCCCGGCACGACCTCCAGCGCCCGCACCGAGGCGCGCATCGCCCAGAGCATCCACAACGCCGGCAGCGCGAGCACCGTCGACACGATGAAGAAGCTCGGCCAGCCGATCGATTCGGCCAGCACGCCGGCCAGCGGCCCGACCCAGACGCGGCCGACCGACGCGAAGGCCGACAGCAGCGCGAATTGCGTCGCGGTGAAGCGCTGCTGCGTCAGGCTCATCAGGAAGGCGAGGAAGGCCGCCGTGCCCATGCCGCCGGACAGGTTCTCGAACACGACGACCATCAGCAGCGCGCCGTCGACCTCGGTCGGCTGCTTCAGCGTGACGATCACCCAGTCGAAGGCCGGCATCGTCATCGCCCCGAGGCTGCCCTTGCCCTGCGCCGCCAGCCACCAGAAGCCCAGGTTGCTCGCCGCCTGCAGCACGCCGAAGACCATCAGCGCGCGCCAGAGACCGAGCTTGAGCATCAGCAGGCCGCCCAGCAGTGCACCGCCGATCGTCAGCCACAGGCCGATCACCTTGTTGACGACGCCGACCTCGGCCGAGCTGAAGGCCATCGCCTTCAGCAGGAACGGCGTCATCAGCGCGCCGGCGAAGGCATCGCCGAGCTTGTAGAGCACGATGAACAGCAGGAAGGCGGCGGCGCCGCGCTGCGAGAAGTAGCCGGCCAGGCCGCCCAGCAGCGTCTCGAAGCGCGCGCGCTTCGCGGCCCATGCGGCCAGCGGCAGCGTGAAGCCGATGCCCAGCAGCAGCGCCAGCAGGTCGACCCAGCGCGCCTTCAGGTTCGGCGCGAGCGCACTGCCCTCGAGCCACGGCCCGAGCAGCACGCCGGCCAGCGGCGTCAGCCCATGCAGCGTGACGAGGTAGCCGACCGTCGCCGCGGCCATCACCGCGGCGAAGCCGATCAGGTCGTGGCGGGCGATCGACGGCAAGCCGTCGGGCAGGGGCAGCTTCGGCAGCGCGATCGCCGAGAACAGCGCCGCGCCGACCATCAGCCCCGCCATCAGCCGGTAGACCTCGGGCCACGTCCAGCCGCTGCCGGTGACCGCATCGGTCCAGATCAGCGCGACGCCCCCGGACAGGATCATCGCCAGCCGATAGCCCATCACCTTCAACGACGAGCCGAGGCCGCGTTCGGCCGGCGGCAGCAGGTCGGTGGTGAAGGCGTCGATCACCACGTCCTGCGAGGCCGAGACGAAGGCGATCGCCAGCGCCAGCAGCGCGAACAGCTGCAGCGCGTTCTTCGCCGGCGTCGCGGCGAGCAGCCACAGCAGCGCGGCCAGCACCAGCTGCGTCAGCACCAGCCAGCCGCGGCGCCGACCCCAGCGCGGCAGCAGCTCGAAGCGGTCCATCAGCGGCGCCCACAGGAACTTGAAGGTGTAGGGCAGGCCGACGAGGCTCAGGAAACCGATGGTCGCGATGTCCAGGCCTTCGATGGACAGCCAGGCCTGCAGCGCCTGGCCAGTGAGCGCCAGCGGCAGCCCCGAGGCGAAGCCGAGCACGGCGGTGACGAAGATGCGGTAGCTCGCGGCGAGACGCGGGTGGTCGGGCATGGGGTGCCATGGTACGGGGGCTCGTACGGGGGCGTGCAGGGCGAGAATCGCGCGCATGAAGCTGATCGACTGCACCGAGGACGCGCATGCCGGGGCGATCCTGGCGATCTTCAACGAGGCCATCGCCAACTCGACCGCGCTGTACGACTACCGCCCGCGTGCGCCGGAATCGATGGCGCCGTGGTTCGCGACGAAGCGCAGCAACGGCTTCCCGGTGATCGGCGCGGTCGACGAGCACGGCACCTTGCTCGGCTTCGCGAGCTATGGCACGTTCCGCGCCTGGCCGGCCTACAAGTACACGGTGGAGCACTCGATCTACATCCACCACGCGCAGCGCGGCCGCGGCCTGGGGCGCGTGCTGCTGCAGGCCCTCGTCGAAGCCGCGCAGACGCGCGACGTGCACACGATGGTCGGCGGCATCGATGCGCAGAACAGCGCCAGCATCGCGCTGCACCAGCGCCTGGGCTTCACGCACGCCGGCACGATCCGCGAGGCGGGCTTCAAGTTCGGGCGCTGGCTGGATCTCGCGTTCTACCAGCGCACGCTGCCGACGCCCCGGGCGCCGGTCGACGGCTGAAGGCCACGCTGCCGCGCCCGGCTCAAGGCGCGCTGCTCTTCGTCAGCCAGACCAGCCACGCCGGTTCGGCCGCCACGCCGGGCAGCGTCGTCGTCGGCTGGGCGAGCACCGTCAGGCCGCTGCCGCGCAGGTCGAGGCCGATCAGCTCCAGCACCGTCGCGACGCCCCCGTCCTGCGTATTCACCAGCGCCGGCACGCGCCGCTGGTAGCCGGTGCGCGGGCTCTCCAGCGAGAACGTCTCGGACCAGGTCCGGCTGCCGTAGGTGGCATCGCGAACGAAGAGCCCCGCGGCGGCATCGACGCCGGCGATGCGCGCCGACGCGTCGTTCGGCGTGGTGGGCCGCAGCTGGCCGTTGACGCCCAGTTCGCGGTAGGCGCGCTGGCTGTTGAATGCCGGCATCTCCGCACCGCGGTGCCGCGACGCGAGGCCCAGGTGCCCGCCCATCGCCAGCAGCATTTCGCCATTGCCGGCCCGGTAGGCGAAGGTGCGCACCGCGGTGTCGGGCCTGCCGAGCATCGACGTGAAGCCGCCGCCCGCGTCGCTCACCAGGCCCATCGCCGCGAACTGGGCCGACCCGGTGGCCACGCAGTCGGCCACGCTGCGGCCCGCTTCCTTGCCGCAATAGGTGTGCTGCGTGACCCGGCCGGCGTTGTCCAGCGTCCAGGAAGCCGCGTGCAGCGCACCGTCGCCCGCCGTCGGCTGCACGAACAGGCTGTTCCAGCCGCCGGCCAGCTCGGCGGCGCCGATCGCCTGCTCGGGGAAGCCCACCAGCAACCGCGTGCTGCCGTCGCCCTTGCGCTGCGTGCCGACGAGCACGCCGGCGTCGCCGACGTCGAGGCGCTGGTCCCCGGGCAGCAGGAAGCCGCAGCGACCGCTGGCCTGCAGCGCGAACTCCTGGCCGGCGCCGTCGGTGATCCGCAGCGTGCGGGCGTCGACCGTCCAGCGCTCGGTGGGTTGCGCGATGTCGCCGAAGACCACGCGGTAGGCGCCGCTGCGCAGCGCGGCGCACTGGTCGGCCGACGGCTGCAGCAGCAGCGCATCGGGCAGCGACGGCACGCCGGACGATCGCGCGGCCGCCGTGGTGCGCGTGATCGCGTCGTTCAGCCGCGCCTGGCCGATGGCGCCGGCCTGCATGCGGGTGGCGAGCGTGCGCAGGGCCTGCTCGTGCGCGCCCGCGGCGCCGGGCTCGAGCGCGCCGGCGAGGAAGTCGATGCCGCCGAAGTCGGCCCCGGCGCTGCGCAAGGTCTGCACGACGGCGACGCTCGACAGCCCGGCGTTCGCGTTCGTCACGACGGCCGCGCGCGTCGCGGCATCGGCCTCGAACAGCGCCGCCGGGGCCGCGCCGGCGGTCGACACGGCGCTCGCCGAGCCGCCTCCGAGGTGGGCCAGGATGGCCTCGGTCATCGGCGTGAGGTTCGCCGTGCGGCGCACGCCGCTGCCACTGCCGGGCGCCACCCCGTGCAGCGTGGTCGTCGCGGTGCGCGCGCGCAGCACGCAGGGCAGGCTCGCCGCGTCGAGGGCGATCGAGTAGCGCCCCTGCGCGTTGCTGGAGGTCGTCGCGCTCGCGGCGCCGCAGCGCACGTCCACCGTGGCGCCGGCCAGCGCATCAGGTGCCGCGACGACGCCGTCCAGGCAGACCTGGCCGAGCACCTCGCAGCGGAAGCCCTGCACCGGCCCGAAGCCTTGCAGCACGCCGCCGGTGAACGGGCCCAGCCCGTAGGCGCTGCCGTCCGCTTCGCCCAGATAGTTGCCTGTGGCCGGGTAGAAGCGGATCGTGTAGAGGCGGCCCTCGTGGCTGACGGTCTGGTTCTGGGGCCCCGCCGGGAACAGGCTCGGGTAGGTTCGTTCAGCCCAGTCGAAGAGGGCCGAGGTCGCGATCGGCTCGGTCGAGTCCAGCGCCGCCCGGCGCGTGGCGGCGTCCGCCGGCGCGGCCGACGACTGCGGCGACCCGCCGCCGCCGCATCCCGCCAGACCCAGCACGGCCGCCAGCGCGGCGGTCGCCGCGCGCTTTCCCACACCCATCGCGCCACTCCTGTTCGTTGCGCGGCGCATTCTGAGCGCGCGGGCAGGGCGGCCGGTATCCGCTTGTGTGGGATGTATTCAGGTGCCCGGCCGCGGCCGCGAGGCCGGCAACTCGGACTCGATCTGGCTGTACGCGGCCTGTGCCAGCGCCAGCAGGCGTTCACGCGGCAGCTTGCCGACCAGCGCGCAGCCGAAGCCTTCTTCGGCCCAGAAGAACATGTCGAGCTCGCCTTCGCGCTGGAAGCGGAATGCGGTGTGGGTGCCCGGCTCCGGGCGGCGCAGGTAGACGGTGATCCGCTCGCCGGCGGCGTTCTGGTACATCAGCTGCGCGCTCGGGCCCGCCAGGTCCGGCAGCAGCCGGCCGCCGACGAGCTCGAAGCCGTGCGCGCGCAGGTCGAACAGCTTGACCGGCATCTGCAGCCGCTTGCCGAGCCAGCGCGCCAGGTGCTCCTCCTGCGCCCGTTGCGCGGCGACGTCGCCCTGCGTGACGTCGACCTCGACCGGGTGGCGGACCTCCGGCGCGTAGACCGCGTGCGCCACCGCGGCCCGCTGCGTCCAGCCGGGCAGCGCGCGCGGCGCGTCGCTCAGCGTCGTCATCGACGGCTTCAGCAGCCAGGTGGCGGCCGAGCCGATCAGGCCGCCGCCGAGCATCAGGGCCGCGACCATCGCCGCCTGCAGCCAGCGGCTGCGCCCCCGGCCGGATTCCTGCACCAGCCGCTGCAGCGCGGCGGGCACCGGCTCGTCGGCCAGCGGGCCGAAGCGGGCGCGCAGCGCGCTGCGGTCGGCGGCCCACAGTCGCACCCGCGCGGCGTCGTCGGGATGCTCCTGCAGCCAGGCATCGACCGCGGCCTTCGTCGCATCGTCGAGCTCGCCGTCGAGCCAGGCGGACAGTTGGTCGTCGTCGGGGCGGTTCATTGTCTTGCTCTGGTCAGACCACCCGCCGCAGCGTGCGCACCGGCGCCGCGCCCGCGTCGAGCCACTCGCGCAGGGCCGCCCGGGCCCGCGAGACGCGGGACATCACGGTGCCGATCGGGATGCCGAGCGCCTCGGCGCATTCAGCGTAGGTCAGCTGCTCGACGCTGACGAGCAGCAGCGGCTCGCGCTGCTCCGGCGTCAGCCGCGCCAGCGCAGCGCCGAGGTCCAGCCGCAGGCCGACGTCGACGCCGGGATCGCTGCTGATGGCTTCCTGCTGCGCCTGCAGCCGGGCGGGCTCGAGCACGGACAGCCGCGCGTCGCGCCGGCGGGCATCGAGGAAGGCGTTGTGGGCGATCGACAGCAGCCACAGCAGCATGTCGCGGCGCTGGTCGAACTGGTGCCAGTGTGCGAGCGCGCGTTCCAGCGTCGTCTGCACCAGGTCGTCGGCGCCTGCGGGCTCGAAGACCAGCGAACGCGCGTAGCGCCGCAGCCGCGGGATCGCGGCGAGCAGTTGCTGGCGGAAGCAGTCGGGCGCGTGCACCGAAGGGATACGGCGGCAGGAGCCGCATTATTCCGATGGGCAGCGTCCGGCGGGGAACCGGCCGCGGCGAGCGACCGGTGCATGGGTGCGCGCGAACGGCGCGCCGCCGCCTCAGCGCGCCAGGAACAACCGGCGCAATGCGACGCGGCAGGCCGCCCAGCCTTGCGCCGGCGGCGCGGCGGGCGGCGTGGCCGGCGTCCAGCGCTGCAGCAGGCGCAGCGGCGGCGGGTTGTCGGTGGCCGCGGCAGTGGCGATGCCGGGGGGCAGCCGCATGTCCATCGGGTTTCTCCCAGGTTTGGAGCGTTCCGCGGACTTTAGGACCGTCCATCTGTGCACACAACGCCGAGCTGCGCACGAGGAATCTGCAAACTTGCAGCCTCTCATTGGATACTCGTGGGATGGACGAACTCGATTGGAGCGACCTGCGCTACGCGCTGGCGGTGGGCTCGGCGGGCGGGCTGGCGTCGGCGGCGCGCCAGCTGGGCGTCAACCACACCACGGTGCTGCGCCGCCTGGACGCCTTGGAGCAACGGCTGGGCGCGCGATTGTTCGAACGCACGCGAAGTGGTTACCAACCCACCGAGGCTGGTGCGCTGGTGCTGGACCAGGCCCGGCGCATGGCCGACCGGGCCGAGGAGATCGAGCGCCAGGTGCTCGGCCGCGACCGCACGCTGACCGGCCTGCTGCGGGTGACGACCGCCTTCGTCGTGATGGAGCACCTGCTGCCGCAGCCCCTGGCCGACTTCGCGCGCAGCTACCCCGGCATCGAGGTCGAGGTGGTCGAGAACGCGGTGCTGGTCGACCTGTCGCGCCGGCGCTCGACCGACGACCCGAACGCCTGGGTGCGGCGCGAGGCCGACGTCGCGGTGCGGCTGTCGGCCCACGTGGCCGAGCACCTCGTCGGCCGGCCGCTCGGCATGACGCAGTGCCGGGTCTACGCGAAGCGCGGCGCGCCCGGGCTGCCGCAGGGCGTCGAGCCGCTGGCGCACCTGCTGAAGGAGGTGCCGTGGGTGGCCTTCGAGCGCGACACACAGAGCCGCGTCTACGACCAGTGGATGAAGCGCCAGCTGGCGCAGGCCAAGGTGCGGCTGCGGGTGGACATCTTCAACGCCGTCGCCGCGGTGCTGCACACGGGTCTCGGCGTCGGGTTGCTGCCGACCTTCATGGAGCCGCGCCATCCGGAGCTGGTCGCGGTGTCCGACCCCATCCCCGAGCTCGCGGTGCCGGTGTGGATGCTGACGCACCCGGACCTGCGGCAGACGGCGCGGGTCCGGGCCTTCATGCAGGAGGTCGGCGACGGCATCGCCGCGCGATTGGAGCCGATGCAGGCTTGACCCACCCCGGAGCGGCTGCGCCGCCTCCCCTCAAGGGGCGCCGCCAGCGGCCCGGCAGAGCCGGTTCCGCGGCGGCCGCTTGGATCAATAGCCTCGGTGGCGGTCGACGAGGTTGGGCAGCGGCCGGCCGGCATCCAGGCACGCCAGCCCGTCGACGAACTGGCGCGCGACGGTGGCGTGCGGCGACTGCGCCGCGATGTGCGGCGTGACCGTGATGCCGGGCACCGTCCACAGCGGGTCGTCGGCCGGCAGCGGCTCGCGCTGCTGCACGTCGAGCGCGGCACCGGCGAGGTGGCCGCTCTTCACCGCGGCGATCAGGTCGGCCTCGACGATGTGGCCGCCGCGCGCGACGTTGACGAGGTAGGCGCCGCGCGGCATCGCGGCGAAGGCCGCGGCGTCGAGCAGGCCGCTCGTTTCACGCGTCAGCGGCAGGGCGATCACGACGATCGGGCAGCGCGCGAGCAGCGTGTGCAGCGGCACGCCGCCGCGGCGCCAGGGCTCGACCTCGAAACCGAGCGCGCGCAGCGGCTCGGCGACCGCACGGCCGACCTCGCCCCAGCCGAGCATGCCGACGCGGTGGCGCGCCGCCGGCATCGGGTGGCGCGTCCACGAGCGCTCGCGCTGCAGCACCTCGTAGCGCGGCAGCTCGCGCGCATGGCGCAGCACCATCGCGGTGACGTACTGCGCGATGCCCAGTGCCTGCTCGGGGTCGACCAGGCGCGACATCGGCACCGCGGGCGCGAGGTCCGGCACCAGCAGCTTCTCGACGCCGGCGGCCATCGAGCAGACCCAGCGCAGGTTCGGCAGCCGGCCGGCGAGGCCCGGCGGAAAGCGCCAGCCGAGCACGATGTCGACCTGCGCGAGCTGCGCCTCGTCGAGGCTGCGGTGGTCGTTCAGCAGCGTGAGCTCGGGCGCGACCGCCCGCACGGCGTCGGCCAGCGCGGGCGACATGGAGGGGTCGGGCGGCAGCAGGAGAACGGTGTGCATGCGGCGGAGTGTGCCGCGCGCAGCGGGCCGTCGCTGTGCCGCGCGGGACAAGGGTCAGTGCGGATCGACGTCGAGGTAGTGGTAGACGTCGCGCATGAACGGATGCCGCCAGTAGTGCTGCACCCAGGGATGCACCAGGTCGGCCTGCAGGCGGTGGCCGTGCACCTTGTACGGCATGTAGGCGACGAGCATGTTCTTCGCCTCGTGCATCAGCGCCGCGCGCTCGGGGCCGTCGGGCAGGCGGCGCTGGCGCTCGTAGAGGCGGTCGTAGGCCGGCAGTGAGAAGCGCGCGTCGTTCGACTCGCTGGCGTTCGGGCCGTAGCCGATGCTGAGGAAGAAGCTGCCATCGGGCGACGCGGCGCTCCACGCGTAGCCCCAGATCTGCAAGGTGCCGGCGCGCGCGCGCTTGAGCATCTCGGCCCAGCCGGCGATCTCGAACTGCACGCGGATGCCGACGCGCTGCAGCGAGCGGTGCCAGATCTCGTTGCCGTCGCGCGCGGCCTGGTTCTGCAGCGCCGCGATGCGCAGGGTCAGCGGCCGGCCGTCGGGCAGCTCGCGCCAGCCGTCGCCGTCGCGGTCGACGTAGCCGTAGAGGTCGAGCAGCGCTCGCGCCTTCGCCGGATCGTGCTCGCTCATCTCGCTGCGGTAGGCCTCGTCGAAGCCCGAGGTGAACGGCGGGATCACCGACTGCGCCGGCACCGCAAGCCCGCCGCGAACCAGTCGCCGCCACTGCGCGCTGTCGTGCGCCAGCGCGATCGCGCGGCGCAACGCGACCTTCTCCGGCGCATTGCCGCCGACGACCGGGTCGTCGCCGTTGAAGAAGCTCATGCTCATGTCGGGCGCCTGGCTCAGGTCGAGCCGGATGCCGCGCTTGCGCAGGAAGGGCGCCAGCTCGCCGTTGGGCACGGCCAGCGCTCCGAAGCCGCCGGGCACCTCGATCGTGTCGAGCTGCCCGCCGAGGAAGGACAGCCACAGCGGCTGCTGCTCCTCGATGATGTGGAACTCCAGCCGGTCCACCAGCGGCAGCCGCCGGCCGGCCAGGCCGCGGGCGATGGCCCGGGCCTGCGGCACGTCGGCCGGTTCGCCCGCATACGGATCGCCGCGGTAGCTCGGCGAGCGCTCCAGCACGAGCAGCGAACCGCGGCGCCACGACACGAGCCGGAACGGGCCGGTGCCGACCGGGTGGCTGCCGATGTCGCTGCCGTAGCGCTCGACCACCTCGCGCGCGACCGCGCCGGTGAGGTAGGGATGCGCGAGGTTGTAGACGAAGCGCGGCGCCGGCTCGGCGAAGCGCAGCCGGAAGGTGTAGCGGTCGAGCGCGACCGCGCCCTCGACGGGCCGGTCGTAGTCGAAGGGCTTGCGCGACTTCAGCGCCTCGCGGCGCAGCTCGGACAGGCCGACGATCTTCGCGTCCTCGAAGAGGTAGAGGTCGCTCGAATTCCAGCGCGGGTCGTAGAAGCGCTTGATCGCGTAGACGTAGTCGGCCGCGATCAGCTCGCGCGGTTTCCCGCCAAAGGCCGGGTCGTCGGCAAACCGGATGCCGGGACGGATGCGCACCGTGATCTGCTGGCCGTCGGGCGTGATCTCCGGCATCGCGGCCGCGGTGGCCGGCTGCAGCGTCGTCGGCCGCGCCAGATAGTCGAAGCGCAGCGGCGCCTCGAAGATGCCGGCGAGCACCTGCGTGGTGTAGCGGCTGCTCTCGGTCTGGACCGGGTCGAGCTGGGTCTCGGTGGCGGCCAGGCCGAGGCGCAGGGTCTTCGGACCGGTGCCATTCGCGGCGGCCGGCGAACGCGCCGGCGCGGCGGCCGGCACGGCGGCGGCGGCGCTAGCGATCAGCGTCCGGCGTCGCAGCAAAGGCGTCGGCCTCAGCGCGCCGGGCGCTTCGAGTTGTCGATGTCGACCATGTGCCACCACTCGTTCCAGAACAGCGGGCGGCGGTAGCCGATGACCCACGGCTGCCAGAGGTCGGCCTCGAGGCGGTGCACGTGGTACTTCCACGGCATGTACGCGGCCGCCAGGCGCTTGGCCTCGAGGAACAGCGCCTCGCGCTCGGGGCCGTCGGGCAGCGCCAGCATGCGGTCGTAGATCTCGTCGAAGGCCTTCAGCTTGAAGCGGGCGATGTTCTGGCTGCCGGCCTCGGGGCCGTACAGACGCGCCAGCGACTGCTGGCCGTCCGGCGACGCGGCCGACGAGCCCAGCTGCCACATCATCAGCTTGCCGGCCCGCGCGGCCTTCAGGTTCTCCGGCCACTGGCCGGTGACGAAGCGCACGCGCAGGCCGATGTCCTCGAGGCACTTCTTCCACAGCTCGTCGAAGGTGCGGTTGCGCTGCTCCGGCTGCGTGGCCATCTCGAGCAGCAGCGGGCTGCCGTCGGGCAGCTCGCGGAAGCCGTCGCCATCGCGGTCGACATAACCGTACATGTCCAGCAGCGCCTTCGCGCGGGCCGGGTTGTAGTCGCTCATCTCGCTCTTGAAGGCCGGGTCGTAGCCGCTGGTGTGCGGCACCACCGGCGACTGCGCCGGCACCGCGGCGCCGCGGCGCACCAGCTGGATCTCGCGCTGCACGTCGTAGCCCAGCGAGATCGCCCGCCGCAACGCCACCTTCTCGGGCGTGTAGCCGCCGACGAGCGGATGCTCCATGTTGAAGAACGACACCCCGCTGTCGGCATTGACGTTCAGCACGCCGCCGATGCCCTTCTTCGCGAGGTGGGGCGCGAGCTTGCCGTTGGGCATCGCGATGTTGAAGAAGTCGCCCGGCACCGCATTGCCCTGCGTGGCCAGCAGGTCGATCTGGCCGTTGAGGAAGGCCAGCCAGCGCGGCTGGCTCTCGTTGATGATCGCGACATGCACCTCGTCGACCATCGGCAGGCGGCGCCCCTTGAAGCGCGCGGCCAGCGCCTGGCCCTCGGCATCATCGGCGTTGGGCTCGCCGTCGTAGAGCTCCTCGCGGAACTGCGGGTTGCGCTCCAGCACGATCAGCGAGCTGCGCCGCCACTGCTTGAGCCGGAACGGGCCGGTGCCGACCGGGTGCGCATCGATCTCGCTGCCGTAATGCTCGACCACCTCGCGCGCGACCGTGCCGAACAGGTCCGACGCCGCGAAGGTCTCGATCAGGCGGGGCCGCGGCTGCTCGACGACGAAGCGCAGGGTGTAGCGGTCGATCGCCTTCATGCCGTCGATCGGCTTGTCGTAGTCGAAGGGCTTCTTCTGCGCGATGGCCTCGTCGCGCAGCGCCTTCAGGCCGACGAAGCCCTGCGTGAGCAGGCCGCCGACGACCGGGCTCTTGTTCGCCGGGTCGGCAATGCGCTTCATCGAGTAGACGACGTCCTCGGCGACCAGCTCGCGCCGCTGGCCCTTGAAAGCCGGATCGTCGGCGAAGTAGATGCCGCGCTTGAGCTTGACGGTCCAGACCTTGAAGTCCGGCGAGACCTCGGGCATGCCGTCGGCGAGGGCGGGCTTGATCCGGACCGGGCGCGCGAGGTGGTCGTACTTGTAGGGCGCCTCGAAGATGTGGGGCGTCAGCGTGCGCGAGTAGATGTCGACGATCTTCGCCGGATCGAGGCTGGTCTCGGCGGACGCGAACGCCACGCGCAGGATCTTCCTGCCGCCGTCGCTGTTGCTGCCCTCGGTCGCCGCGGCCGCTGCCGCCGCGCCGAGCGCCGCGAGCAGCGAGATGCACAGTCGTCGCGTGAGTGTCTTCATGCCTTGCGTCTGTCGTGATCGATGTCGATGAGGTGCCACCAGTTCTGCCAGAACAGCGGCTTGCGATAGCCCACCAGCCAGGGGTGCAGCAGCTCGGCCTCGAGCCGGTGCACGCGGTGCTTCAGCGGCATGTAGGCGGCGCCGATGCGCTTGACCTCGTCGAACAGCGCCAGGCGCTCGGGCCCGTCGGCCAGGGCCTGGATGCGTTCGTAGACGCGGTCCAGCGGCGCATGCTGGAAGCGGGCGTAGTTCTGGCTGCCGATCTCGCTGCTGACGTAGCGCGCGACGGCGGTCTCGCCGTCCGGCGCCGCGGCCGACAGGCCGAACTGCCAGACCATGTACTTGCCGTTGCGTGCGGCCTTGAGGTTCTCGGGCCACTGGCCGATGGTGAACTTCACCCGCAGGCCCAGCGCGTTCATCGACTTCTGCCACAGCTCGTCGAAGATGCGGAAGCGCTGCTCGGGCTGGGTCATCATCTCCAGCTGCAGCGGCGAGCCGTCGGGCTGCTCGCGCCAGCCGTCGCCGTCGCGGTCGGTCCAGCCGTACATGTCGAGCAGCGCCTTCGCGCGCGCCGGATCGTGGTCGCTCGACTCGCACTTGAAGGCCGGGTCGTAGCCGACGGTGTGCGGCACCAGCGCCGACTGCGCGGGGATCGCCGCGCCCTTCCAGTAGGTGGCGATCTCGCGCTGCACGTCGTAGCCGAGCGACAGCGCGCGGCGCAGCGCGACCTTGTCGGGCGTGTAGCCGCCGACCACCGGATGCTCCATGTTGAACATGGTCAGGTGCACGTCGGCGTTGGGCACCAGGCGGCCGGAGATGCCGCGCTTGGCGAGGTGCGGCGCGAGCTTGCCGTTGGGCATCGCGATGCCGACGAATTCCTGCGGCAGCGCGTTCGAGTTGGTCGCCAGCGCGTCGATGCCGCCGTTCAGGAAGGTCAGCCAGCGCGGCTGGCTCTCGAGGATCACCGAGACCTGCACCTCGTCGACCAGCGGCAGCCTGCGGCCCTTCAGCCGCGCCAGGATCGCCTGGCCCTCGGCGTCGTCGGCCGCCGGTTCGGCAAACCAGCGTTCCTCGCGGAACTGCGGGTTGCGCTCGAGCACGATCAGCGACGCGCGCCGCCACAGCTTGAGCCGGAACGGGCCGGTGCCGACCGGATGCGCATCGATCTCCTTGCCGTAGAACTCGACCACCTCGCGCGCGACGGCGCCGTAGAGGTCGGGCGAGGCCAGCACCTCGAGCAGGCGCGGGCGCGGCTGCTCGGTGGTGAAGCGCACGGTGTAGCGGTCGATCGCCTTCATGCCCTCGACCGGCTTGTCGTAGTCGAAGGGCTTGTTGCCCTTGATCGCGTCGTCGCGCAGCGCCTTCAGGCCGACGAAGCCGTAGCCCAGCAGCGTGCCGACGGCCGGGCTCTTGTTGGCCGGGTCGTAGAAGCGCTTCATCGCGTAGACGAAGTCCTCGGCGACCAGCTCGCGCCGCCGGCCCTTGAAGGCCGGGTCGTCGGCGAACCAGATGCCGCGCCGGACGCGGATCGTCCAGACGCGGAAATCGGCCGACACCTCGGGCAGCGCCTCGGCCAGCTGCGGCTTGATCTTCACCGGCCGCGCGAGGTGGTCGTAGTCGTACAGCGCCTCGAAGATGTGCGGCGTGATCGTGCGCGAGTAGAGGTCGACGACCTTGGCCGGGTCGAAGCCGGTCTCGGGCGAGCTGAAGGCCACGCGCAGCACCTTGCGCGCGCCGTCGGCGCCGCCCTGGGCGGCCGCGAGAGTCGGCTGCGCCAGGCCCGGCGGCAGCGCCAGCCCCAGCGGCGAGGCCAGCAGCGCGCGGCGCAGCGGTGTCACTTCGCGGTGCGCCGCTTCTGCTCGGCGCTGTCGATGTCGATGTAGCGCCAGAAGTCGCGCACGAAGACGTTGCGCTGGTAGCCCTGGATCCACGGATGCGCCAGGTCGGTCCACACCCGGTGCACGTGCACCTTGTAGGGCATGTAGGCGATCATCAGCTTCTTCTGGCGCTCGATCATCTCGGCGCGCTCGGGCGTGTCGGGCAGGATGCGCTGGCGCTCGTGCAGCGCGTTGTACTCCGGCAGGTCGAAGCGCGCATGGTTGGCCTGGCCCTTGTTCGGGCCGTAGCCGAGCTCGAGGAAGCTGTTCGCGTCGGGCGTGCCGGCCGACCAGCCGACACCCCACATCATCAGCTTGCCACCGCGCGAGGCCTTCAGCTGCTCGGGCCACTTGGCGATCTTGAAGTCCATGCGCACGTTGATCGCGTCCATGTTCTTCTTCCACTGGTCGTTCAGCTGGCGCGACTGCTGGTCAGGCTGCGTCGAGTACTCCAGCACCAGCGGCTTGCCGTCGGGCAGGTCGCGCCAGCCGTCGCCGTCCTTGTCGACGTAGCCGTGCATGTCGAGCAGCGCGCGGGCCTTCGCGCGGTTGAACTCGCTCATCTCCGACTTGAACTCGGGGATGTAGCCCCAGGTGTTGGGCCCCACCGGCGACTGCCCCGGAATCGCCTGGCCGCGGCGCACGATCTGGATCTCGCGGTCGATGTCCACGGCCAGCGCGATCGCACGGCGCAGCGCCACCTTGTCCGGGGTGTAGCCGCCGACCACCGGATGCTCCATGCCGAAGTACGACACCGAGACGTCGGCGCGCGGGTAGCGCTCCATCGTGATGCCCTGCTTCGCGAGGTTGGGCGCGAGCTTGTTGTTGGGAATGATCTGGCCGGCGAACTCCGCCGGCATCTCCTCGAGGAAATCGAACTCGCGGTTCAGGAAGGCCAGCCAGCGCGGCTGGTTCTCCTCGACGATGGAGACCTCGACGCGGTCGATCAGCGGCAGCCTGCGGCCCTTGAACTGGCGTGCCACCGCCTGCAGGTCGGCGCGCTCGGGCGGCGGCGTCTCGTCGTAGAACACCTCGCGGTAGGTCGGGTTGCGCTCGAGCACCATCTTCGACGAGCGCACCCACTGCGTCAGGCGGAAGGGGCCCGTGCCCACCGGGTGCTCGCCGATCTTGTCGCCGTAGTGCTCGACCACCTCGCGCGCGACCGCGCCGGTGAACGACGGATCGGCCAGCTGGTAGAGGAAGCGCGGCTGCGGCTCGTCGAAGCGGATCTGCAGCGTGTAGCGGTCGAGCGCGCGCAGGCCCGCGACCTCGCGGTCGTAGTCGAAGGGCTTCTTGGCGGCGATGAGTTCCTTGCGCAGCTCGGACAGCCCGGCGATCTTCGCGTTCTCCAGGATGTAGAGGTTGCCGCTGCGCCAGCGCGGGTCGTAGTGGCGCTTGATCGCGTAGACGTAGTCGGCCGCCACCAGCTCACGCTTCTGGCCCTTGAAGGCCGGGTCGTCGGCGAAGTAGATGCCCGGCTTGATGCGCAGCGTGATGGTCTTGAAGTCCTCCGACACCTCGGGCATCGCCGCGGCGGTGGCCGGGCGCAGCTGGTAGGGCCGCGCCATCCACGCGAACTCCAGCAGCGGCTCGTAGATGCTCGCGACGATGGTGCGCGAGTACAGGTCCGTGATCTGCGGCGGATCGAAGGCCGTCTCGGCGATGCGGAAGGCATACCGCAGCACCTTCTGCGACGGCGCGGCGGCGGCGATCGTCGGCGCGGAAGCCGGCGCGGTCGCCGGTGCATCGGCCGCCGCCGCGGGCAACGCGGCGGAGAAATACAGCATCAGACTCGTGGTCAGCGCCAGGAGCGGGGTTCGGCTCATTGCGGCAGGGGGCACGCAGGCCCAGGGTGGGGGCGGCGCGCGGACAGCGGATGAAAGAGCGCCGAGTCTAAGACGGCGCACCGCCCGATGGCATCGCGGAAAGCCCGGCTGCGCGCAGCCGGGCTTCGGCGAAGCCAAAGCCCGCCCGGCCGCCTAGAGCCACCCGCCTAGACAAGTGCCCCGGCACGGGGTTTGCGATAGGCCGGTCGGGTATCCGGGGCCCCCTACACTCCCGCATCCCGAAATTGGGGAGGTCCGGCCACGAGCCGGTGCCCCTTCCCATCGTGTCTTTTGGAGCTTCAGCGTCATGGTGGCCTACCTGATACGACGCCTGTGGCAAATGATCCCCACATTGATCGGGGTCGTGCTGCTGGTGTTCGTGCTGTTTCACTTCTTCGGTGGCGATCCCGCCGAAATCCTCGGCGGCCTGAATGCCACGGCCGAGCAGATCGCGGCGATCCGCCAGCAGCTGAAGCTCGACGAGCCCTGGTACGTGCAGCTGTGGATCTTCGTCAAGCAGATCGCCACGTTCGACTGGGGCCGCAGCTGGGCCACCAATGAAGCAGTGAGCAACCTGTTCGCGACGCGCCTGCCCGCGACGCTGACGGTGATGATCCCGATCCTGCTGCTGGACACGCTGCTGGCGATCCCGATCGCGCTGGGCGTGGCCTACGTGCGCGGCTCGCTGACCGACCGTGCGCTGATGGTGATCACCACCGTCGCGCTGTCGATCAGCTTCCTCGTCTACATCATCGTCGGCCAGTACCTGTTCGGCTTCCAGCTCGGCTGGTTCCCGGTGCAGGGCTGGAGCGATTCGACCTGGACCAACCTGACCACCTACGTGCCGCTGCCGGTGCTGCTGGCGGTGATGGTGGGCGTGTCGCCGCAGACCCGGCTGTACCGCAGCTTCTTCCTCGACGAGCTCGGCCACGACTACGTGCGCACCGCGCGCGCCAAGGGCCTGACCGAGCGCACCGTGCTGTTCAAGCACGTGCTGCGCAACGCGATGATCCCGATCCTCACCAACGTCGGCCTGGCGCTGCCGTCGATCTTCGTCGGCTCCTTCCTGATCGAGGTCTTCTTCTCGATCCCCGGCCTCGGCCGCGAGGTGCTGCTGGCGGTCAACCGCAGCGACTATCCCGTCATCCAGGCGACCACCATTTACCTGGCCGTGCTGACGATGTTCATCAACCTGACGACCGACATCCTCTACAAGGTCGTCGATCCGCGAGTCGTACTCAAATGAGCGCCGTGCTTCCTGCGCCGGCGGCGCCCGTCGGGACCGCCCCCCGTTCCGAAGGTGTCTGGCATGCCGCGTGGCGCCGCTTCAAGGGCGACCGCGTCGGCCTGGTGTCGATGCTGATCGTGTTCGGCTTCCTGCTGATGATCCTGCTCTCGGGCCTGAACATCGTGGCCAGCAACTGGCAGCGCGAGGTCGGCGTGGCCAACGCGCCGCCGACCTTCGTCGGCCCGAGGCCGCCCGAGGCCACCGGCGCCATCGCCACGCCCAAGGGTCCCAACGTCGACCTGTCGGCGGTGGATCCGCTGGCACCGCGCTACAAGGAATGGGAAGAGCGCGCCGCGAAGCTCAAGAGCACCGACACCGTGAAGGCCGAGACGCTGCCCTTCGGCGGCGACCGCCTGGGCCGCGACGTGCTGTCCAAGGCCATCAAGGGCACGCAGGTGTCGGTGGCCGTCGGCGTGCTGGCCGCCGTGTTCGCCACGCTGCTCGGCACCCTGCTTGGGGCGCTGTCGGGCTTCTTCGGCGGCAAGATCGGCGACTTCCTCGAGTGGCTCTACACCGTCTTCACGTCGATCCCCGGCATCCTGCTGATCTTCACGCTGGCCGCGGTGCTGAACCGCGCCGACGCGGTGATCCCGCGCGGCATCTGGACCATCGTGATCATCCTCGGCCTGGTCGGCTGGACCGACCTGTACAGACAAGTGCGGGCCGAGTTCATCAAGCACTCGACGCGCGAATACGTGCGCGCGGCCGAGGCCATCGGCGCGTCGACCACGGCGCGCATGTTCCGCCACATCCTGCCCAACGTCAGCCACGTGGTGCTGGTGCGCATGTCGCTGCTGGTGGTCGGCTTCATCAAGAGCGAAGTGATCCTGTCCTACCTGGGCCTCGGCGTGCCGATCGACCAGGTCAGCTGGGGCACGATGCTCGCCGAATCGCAGGCCGAGCTGATCCTCGGCCACTGGTGGCAGCTGGCCGCCGCGACCGCCTTCATGGCGGTCTTCGTGACCGCGTTCTCGCTGATGGCCGATGCCTGGCGCGATGCGCTCGACCCCAAGCTGCGCGGCGCGGAGTGAACCCCTCATGTTGTTGAGCATTCAAGACCTCAAGGTCGCGTTCCGCCTCGGCGATCGCGGCAGCAAGACGTTGGCGCATGCCGTCAGGGGCGTCAGCTTCGACATCCCCGAGAACTCGACCGTCGCGCTGGTCGGCGAATCCGGTTCAGGCAAGAGCGTCACCGCGATGAGCGTGCTGAACCTGCTGCCGGACAACGCGCAGCGCGAAGGCCGCATCCTCTACCAGGGCCGCGACCTGCTGCAGGCCTCGCTGCCCGAGCTGCAGGGCCTGCGCGGGCGCGAGATCGCCTGCGTGTTCCAGGACCCGATGAGCTCGCTGAACCCGGTGTTCACCGTCGGCCAGCAGCTGTCCGAGCCGCTGATGAAGCACATGGGCCTGTCGGCGCGCCAGGCCATCGAACGCGCCGAGGCGCTGCTCGGCGAGGTCGGCATCCCGGAACCGAAGCGCCGGCTGAAGTCGTACCCGCACGAGATGTCCGGCGGCCAGCAGCAGCGCGTGATGATCGCGATGGCGCTGGCCTGCGAGCCCAAGCTCTTGATCGCCGACGAGCCGACCACCGCGCTCGACGTCACGATCCAGCGCCAGATCCTCGAGCTGCTGGCCAAGCTGAAGACCAAGCACCGCATGAGCGTGCTGTTCATCAGCCACGACCTGGGCGTGGTGGGCGAGATCTCCGACCACGTCGTCGTGATGCGCCACGGTGTCATCCGCGAGCAGGGCCCGGTCGAGCGCATCTTCTCGGCGCCGCAGGACGCCTATACGCGCGCGCTGCTGGCCTGCCGCCCCAGCCTGACCGACATCCCGGCGCGGCTGACGGTGATCGACGAACACATCGCCGCCCAGGCCGGCAACGGCGCGGCGCAACGGGTCGCGAAGGCGAAGGACCCGGCCGCGCCGGTGGTGCTGGAGGTCCGGTCGCTGGCCAAGAGCTTCTGGCTGCGCGAAGGCCTCTTCGGCAAGCGCGAGTTCCGCGCCGTGCGCGACGTCAACTTCCAGCTGCGCAAGGGCCACACGCTGGGCGTGGTCGGCGAGTCGGGCTCCGGCAAGACGACGATGGGCCTGACCCTGCTGCGCCTGCACGAGCCGACCGGCGGCGAGGTGATCTTCGACGGCAAGAACCTGCTGAAGATCAGCGATGCCGAGCGCCAGCAGATGCGCCGGCGCATCCAGATCGTGTTCCAGAACCCGTACGCGTCGCTGAACCCGCGCTTCACGATCGGCCAGACGCTGGTCGAGCCGATGTCCATCCACGGCATCGGCGCCTCGACCGCCGAACGCGAGGCGCGCGCGCACGCGCTGCTGAACAAGGTCGGCCTCGACGCCTCGGCCTTCGGCAAGTACCCGCACGAGTTCTCCGGCGGCCAGCGCCAACGCGTGGCGATCGCCCGCTGCCTGACGCTGGACCCGGAAGTGCTGGTGCTCGACGAAGCCGTCAGCGCGCTCGACGTCTCGGTGCAGGCGCAGGTGCTGAACCTGCTGCGCGACCTGCAGGACGAGCTCGGCCTGTCCTACGTCTTCATCAGCCACGACCTCGCGGTAGTGCGCTTCATCAGCGACGAGGTGCTGGTGATGAAGGATGGCGAGGTCGTCGAGCAGGCCAGCGCGCAGCAGATCCTGGCCGCGCCGCAGCAGGAGTACACCAAGCGCCTGCTGGGCGCGGTGCCGCGGGGCTGGTCGCCCGACCGCGCAGCGGTCACGGCCTGAGCCCGCGGGCAGCGGCCACGGCCTGAAGGGCGGCGGCCACGGCCCGAGGCCGGCGCCCGCTCACTTCGCCAGCGTCGGCGCGATCCGGCTCCATTCCGGCGACGCGCGCAGGCGGCCGATCTCGGTCCAGACGGCCTCGACGTAGTCCGGCTGGGCCAACTGGAACCGGCGGTTGAACGCCGCATGCAGCGTGAAGCTCAGGAAGGGCGCCGACAGGATCTCGATCTTGCCGCGATACTCGTCGCTGGCCACTTCCTCGGCCGCCTGCTGCGCGTTGAGGATCAGGATCTCGCCGCGGCCGAGCAGCAGCTTGTTCAGCAGCGACTCGTTGGCGCTGGCGCCCTCGTCGCCGGGCACGCCGAGCTTGGCCAGCTTCTCCCGCACGCTGACCACGCCTTTGTTGAACATGACCGGCGAGTTCAGCCCGGAGAAGCTCGTACCGTCCCACCAGGCCCGGCTGCCGACCCGCCGCAGGGCCACCAGGGTGACGCTGCCGACGGCCCGGCTCGGGTCGACCTGTCCTGCCGCCATCGGAAAGGCCAGGGTCGGCAGGAACGCGGGATGGGCCGACGGCGGCATCGCGACGTCGTAGGTGCCGGCCGCGGCGCCATCGGTACAACGCACCCAGGGCACGGCCTCGACTTCGACGACGTCCCCCTGGCGCTCCACCGCCTTGCGCAGCAGCCACTGCCCCTGGCCTTCGCGACCGGGAAAGGTCAGCGGTGGGAAGGGGTTGGCCGGGATGCAGACCTTGATCGTGCGCGCGGGGCAGGCCATCGCCGCGCCCAGCAGGGCGCAGCCGAGCAGCCACCGGGGCAGGACGACAGGCTTCATCGACGTTCGCAGGCGGGTCGGCATTGTCACGGCCTTCACGCCGCCCGCAACGGCCGCAGCCGGCCGAGCGCGCGCAGCAGCTCGGCCTCGTCGACCGGCTTGGCGATGAAGTCGCACATGCCGGCTTCCTCCGCCTGGCGGCGCTCGATCTCCAGCACCGCGGCCGACAGCGCCACCACCGGCAGCGCCGCGGTGCGCGGGTCGTCGCGCAATGCGCGTGCGGCGGCCAGACCGTCGAGCACCGGCATGTGCAGGTCCATCAGCACGGCGTCCAGCGTCTGCACGTGCTCGCGCGCCAGCGCGAGGGCCTGTTCGCCGTCGGCGGCTTCGAGCGGCTCGGCGCCGAGCCGGCGCAGCAGCGCGACGATGATCAGCATGTTGACCGGGTTGTCCTCGGCGACCAGCACGCGCATGCCGGTCAGCGCGGCCGACGGCACGCTGCCGGCGGTCGCGGCATCGGCCGCCGGTTCGTCCGCCGCCGGCAGTGGCAGCTCGACCCAGAAGCGGCTGCCGGGTCCGGCACCCCTGGCGCTGCGCGCCTCCCCGCCGAGCGGGGGCTGAGCCCCTTCGGGCGGCCGTGCGGGGCTCAGCCCGTCGCTGTCGACGCCGACGGCGCCGCCCATCAGCTCGGCGAGCTGGCGGCAGATCGACAGGCCCAGCCCGGTGCCGCCGAAGCGCCGCGTCGTCGAGCCGTCGGCCTGCTCGAACGGCTGGAACAGGCGCTCGCGCACCTGCGGCGCGACGCCGATGCCGGTGTCCTCGACCTCCAGCCGGACCCGCGGCGGCGCGGACGCGCTGACGCGCAAAGTGATCGTCCCGTGCTGCGTGAACTTCAGCGCGTTGTTCAGGTAGTTCGACAGGATCTGGCGCAGCCGCACCGGGTCGCCCAGCACGCGCAGCGGCAGCGTTTCGTCGATCTCGCACCGCATCTGCAGCCCGCGTTCGCGGCCCAGCGTCGCGAAGGCGCCGAAGGCGCTGTCGACGAGCCCGGCCAGGTCGAAGGGCACACGCTCGACCTGCAGCCGGCCGGCCTCGATCTTCGTCAGGTCCAGCACGCCGGAGACGATGCCCGAGAGCCCCTCGGCCGATTCCGCCAGCAGGCGCAGGTAGTCCTGGCGCTGGCGTTCGTCGAGCGCCGGGTCGAGCAGCAGCCGCGCCAGGCCCAGCACGCCGTTGAGCGGGGTGCGGATCTCGTGGCTCATGCTGGCGAGGAAGGCGCTCTTGGCCTGGCTGGCGGCCTCCGCCTGGTTGCGGGCCTCGGCCAGCACCTGCTCGACGCGGCGGCTCTCGGTGATGTCCTCGGCAACCCAGATCGCGCCGCCGTCGCGCGGGCGCGCCGCATCGACCGCCCGGCCGCGCAGGCGCACCAGCAGCGTGCTGCCGTCTGGTCGCAGCGCGTGGCGTTCGACGTCCACCGTCTCGCCGCGGGCCAGCGCCTGATCGGCTGCCGAGAAGAAGCGCTCGAAGTGGCGCATCTTGGCGAACAGCGTCGACACCGGCGCGCCGCGCAGCGAGCCCACGGGCCGGCCGTACATGCGCTCGAACGCCGGGTTGATGCGCTCGAACACGTGGTCGCGCACCAGCGCGACCCCGACCGACGCGTTGTTGAGGATCGCTTCGCCCTCGGCCCAGGCGCGCTCGACCTCGGTGATGTCGCGCGCGCTGAACACGCCCACCGCTTCGCCGTCCCATTCGAAGCGACCGGCGCTGATCAGCACGTGGCGGCGCTCGCCGGCCTTGTTGTAGACGATCGAGCGCTTGTCGCGCAGGCGGCCGTGCTGCAGCAGCTCGTCGCGCAGCGCGACGGCCTGCGACGGCTCGCGCCACAGCCCGAGCTCGACGCCGTTGCGGCCGAGCAGCTCGTGCTCGTCGAAGCCGGTCAGCTGCATGAACGCGGCGTTGAACATCGTCAGCTGGCCGCTGACCACCGGCGCGACGAAGATCGCGTCGGGCGACTCCCTGAACAGCCGGTCGAGCATGTCGCGCGAGCGCTGCAGCTCGCGCTGCGCCTGCACCTCGGCGGTGACATTGCGGCTCACGCCCCACCAGCCGAGGAAGCGGCCCGCCTCGTCGCGCATCGGCTCGCCGCTGGCCTTGATCACCAGCAAGGTGCCGTCGGTGCAGCGGTAGCTGCAGACCAGCTCGCGAAACGGCTGCTGCTTGCGCATCGCCTCCAGGAACGCGCCCCAGTCCGCATCGTCCACGTTGCGCGGACCGCCCGGCTGGTTCAGCCGCATGAACTCGTCGACGCGACGGCCGGTATGGTGCTCGAACGACGGCGTCAGCATCACCAGGCGGCCGTTGGGCGCGAGCTCCCAGGCCCAGTCGCTGCCCAGCCGCAGCAGCTGGCCGAGCCGGCGTTCCTGGCCGAGCGCGCGCTGCAGGCTGCGCTGCAGGGGCCGCGACAGCGTCAGCGCGGCCAGCAGGCCGGCGGCGATCATCAGCAGCTGGCCGATCAGCCGCGCATCGGGATCGAAGCGCTGCAGCGCGTCGGGCGCCATCAACCAGCCGCGGCGCTGCGCCGCATACAGCAGCAGCACGCCGGCGAGGTTCAGCGCCGCGATCAGCACCGCGACGCGCAGGCTCAGCAGCACACCGGCGATGACCAGCAGCAAGCTGACGCCGGCCAGCGCCAGCGAGTGCAGGCCCAGGCCCGTGCCCCACGCATGGACGATCGCGGCCGCCAGCAGCACCAGCAAGGTGAGCAGGCCCGCGGCCTGGTAGTGTCCGCGCCGCTCGAGCAGCATGCCGACGCCGCCGCCGATGCTGGCGGCCAGTCCCAGCAGGGCGCGCAGCGGCACGCGTGCGCGGTCCGTCGCGACCCCACTCTCGAGCGCGGCCGAGGCCAGCAGCAGCAGCCCGAGCAGGATCACGAAGCGGCACAGCACGCGCGCGCTCAGCGCGGCGAACTCCTCGCGCGGCGCCAGCATCGACAACTCGGGCAGCGGCGCGGCGGCCGCGGGCGGCGGCGCGGGCTCGGCTCGGTCGGTGGCGGGTCGCATGCGTGCTTCGGCGGCAGACCGCTCCGGGCGATGGTAGCGGTGGGCCGCGCGCCGCGGGCGACGGCGTGACGCGGCGATGCCCCCACGCCACGGATGGCTTCTCGCACGAGGGTGCGAATTTGCTTCGCACGACCGTGCTATCGTCCGCTCCCATGGAAACCCGGACTGAACGCAGCGGCCTGACCCTCGCGGCCATCGTCGACACCGCCGTGCAGATGGCGGCGGCCGACGGGCTCGAGAGCCTGACCATCGGCGAAGTGGCCAAGCGGCTCGGGCTGTCCAAGAGCGGCGTGTTCTCGCGCGTCGGCTCGCGCGAGGCGCTGCAGTGCGCGGTGGTCGAGGAATACGACCGCCGCTTCCTGCAGGACGTCTTCATGCCGGCGATGCGCGAGCCGCGCGGCCTGCCGCGGCTGGACGCCATCATGCGCCTGTGGCTGCAGCGCGCCCGCGAGGTCGAGCTGCGCACCGGGTGCATCTACTGCGCCGGCGCCTTCGAGTACGACGACCGCGCCGGCCCGGTGCGCGAGCGCCTGAAGGAGGGCGTGATGCGCTGGCGCGCGGCGCTCAAGCGCACCGTGATCCAGGCCATCGACGCCGGCCACCTGCTGCCCGACACCGATGCCGAGCAGATGGTCTTCGAGATGGATGCGCTGTTCACCGGCCTGATGCGGGACGCGCGTTTCCTCGACGATGCCCGCGCGCCCGACCGTGCGTGGTCCGCCTGGCAGCGGCTGATCCGCGCGGCGCTCGCGCCGTCGGCGGCCCCCGCCGCTTCGATCTCTTCCCGGTCGCGTTGAGGGTCCCATGAAGACCCCGGGCGACTCTTTTCGCGGCCTGATTTCGCACGATCGTGCTAACTGGCCAACCAACGTGCCCACCAGGAGCGTGTCATGAGCCTGATCCTTGTTGTCCTGCTGCTGTTCGTCGTCGGCCGCGCTGCACGCGCCGCCTGGCGCCTGTGGTCGGCGCTGCCGCACCGCAATGCCGACTTCGGCCTCGTCGAAGGCGACACCGGGGGGCGGCCATGAGCCCCGAACTCGCCCCGGACGCGAAGCGGCCCCTCGCGGGTCCGCGGTGCACGGCGCGCACCGCCCAGGGGGTCCTGTGAGCGACGCCGGCGCCTCGTCGGGCAGCGCCGCGGCGGTGAACCCGGTGAATCCGGCCGCGGCGTTCTACGCGACGCCGGCGGCGCGTGTCTTCAGCGCGGTGCTGCGCCAGGCGCAGCGCTGGTCGCCGGCGCTGACCGCGCGGCTGGCGCTGGCGCTGTTCTGCACGCCGCTGCCGGGCAAGCGGCACGCCCGTGCGAAACCGGTGCCGGCACCGTGGACCGCGCGCCACCATCGCTTCGAGGACGGGCGGCTCGCCACCTGGCACCGCAGCGACGTCGTCGCCGGCGCGCCGAAGGTGCTGCTGGTGCACGGCTGGGCCGGTGATGCGCAGCAGTGGCGCGCACTGGGCGACCGGCTGGCCGACGCGGGCTTCGACCCGGTGCTGCTGGACCTGCCGGCGCACGGCCGCAGCGACGGCCGGCGGGCGACCTTGCCGCAATGGGTGCGCGCGCTGTTCGCGGTGAGCGCGACGCAGGGGCCGTGGCACGGCATCGCCGCCCATTCGCTCGGCGCGCTGGCGGCCGCGCATGCCGTGGCGCGCGGCTTGCCGGCACGGCGGCTGGCGCTCGTCGCGGTGTCGCCGCCGCCGCGGCAGTTCCTGCGCTGGTTCGCCGGCGTGCTCGGCCCGGGCGAGCCGCTGGCCGTGCGCATGCAGGCGTGGTTCGAGCGCCAGTCCGGCGTGCCGATGCAGCAGTTCGAGGCCGCGTGGCTCGGGCCGCGGCTGGACGCGCCGACGCTGCTGGTGCACGACCGCGACGACCGCACCGCACCGCTCGCCAGTGCCCAGCGGCTGCAGTCCGCCATCCCCGGCGCGCAGCTGGCGCTGACGCAGGACCTCGGCCACCGCCGCATCCTCGCCGACCCGGCGGTGCACGAGCACCTGCTCGAGCACTTGCTTGAGCACCTGCAGCCCGGTCGCCCCGGCGGGCACGAACGCGGGTAAGCCCGACGCCGCGCGCGCAATATTGCGCGCGGCGCGCCGGACGGGCTCCGTACACTGGGAGCCCCTATGTTGTCCGGCGCCGTTCCTCGTCGATGAAGCTGTTGGCGACGATGCTGCGCGCGGGCACGGCCTGCGCGCTGTTGGTGCTGGCCACGGCCGGCACGGCCGCGCCCTCGCCTTCGCCCTCGTCCGCCCCGGCGCCCGACGGCCGGCTGGCCGCACTCGAGGACTCCTCCCGCGCGCAGCCGCGCGAGGCCATCGCGCGGCTCGGTGCGCTGGCACCGACATTGCCCGACGCCAGTGCGCAGCGCGTGCTGGCGCTGGCACTGCGCGGACAGCTCCAGGCGCAGCGCGACGATGCCGAAGGGGCCGAGCTGGCGCTGCGCGAGCTCGAGCAGCTGCGCGGCCGCGAGCCCAGCGCGGCGGCCGCGGCCGGCTACGTGCGCGCGACGCTGACGCAGCGGCGGGGCCCGATGGCGCGTGCCGACCGCCAGGCCGCCGATGCGCTCGCGCTGCTGCCCGCCGGGGCGATGCCGTCGCTGCGCTACCGGCTGATGCACCTGCTGGCGAGCGTCAAGGAAGAAACCGGCCAGCTCGACGAAGCGGTGCGGCTGCGCCAGCAGCTGATCCAGCTGGCCGACCAGGCCGGCCCGGCCTGGCGCCAGTCGGAAGCCCGCATGGCGCTGGCCTACACGCTGCGGCTGGCCAAGCAGGACCAGGCGGCGCGCGAGATGAACCGCGATGCGCTGGCGCGCGCCCGCGCCGCCGGCGACAAGCTGGCCGAATCGCGCGCGCTGAACATCGAGGGCATGCTGCTGGCCGATGCCGGCGACGCCGCGGGCGAGCTGCGCGCGATGCAGCGCATGATGGAGCTGGCACGCGAGACCGGCGCGCGCGAAGACGAGGTGCTGGGCCTGGCGAACCTGGCCGACCACTACCTGAAGGGTGGCGACTACGCGACCGCGCTGCGCCTGTCGCGCGAGGCGCTGCCGCTGGCGCGCGAGCTCTCCGACCCGGCCAGCGAGTCGGTGGCGCTGGCCAACATCGGCCTGGCGCTGATCTCGATGCGCCAGCGCGACGAAGGCCTCGAGTACGCGCGCCGCTCGATGGCCATCGACGAACGCGCCGGCGCCGTGACCAGCCTGGCACAGACGCAGGAGGAGCTGGGCATCTACCTCGAGCGCGCGGGCTACCTGGCCGACGCCGTCGAGGCCTACCGGCGCTTCCGCAAGCTGTCCGACGAAGTCTTCCGCCGCGACCAGCAGCAGGCCATCCTGGAGCTGCAGGAAGGTTTCGACAACGAACGCCGCCAGCGCGAGCTCGACCTGCTGCAGCGCGAGAACAGCCTGAAGCAGGCGCAGCTGACCGGCGCGCAGCTGCAGCAGCGGGTGTGGATCGCCGCGGCGGCCATCGGCGTGCTGGTGCTGGCGCTGGCCGCGGTGCTGCTGCTGAAGCTGCGCCGGGCCGGTCACCTGCTCGTCGAGGGCAACGCGCTGCTGCAGACACAGAGTGAACGCGATCCGCTGACCAACCTCGCGAACCGGCGCTACCTGCAGCGCGTGATGCAGCCGGAGGCCGACGGCGCGCAGCCGTTCGAGGGCTCGCTGCTGCTGATCGACCTCGACCACTTCAAGCGCATCAACGACCGCCATGGCCATGCCGCCGGCGACGCGGTGCTGATCGAGGTGGCCCGCCGGCTGCGCGCGACGCTGCGCGACGAGGACCTCGTCGTGCGCTGGGGCGGCGAGGAATTCCTCGTCGTCGCCCAGGCGCTGACGCAGGACCAGGTGCAGGCGCTCGCGCAGCGGCTGCTCACCGCCATCGGCGGCACGCCGGTGGCGCTGCCCGGGTCCGGCGCCCCGCCGGTGGCCATCAGCGCCTCGATCGGTTATGCCTGCTTCCCGACCGAGCCGACGCGGCTGGCGGTGAACTGGGAGCATGCGCTGGACCTCGTCGACACCGCGCTCTACCTGGCCAAGGCCCATGGCCGCAACCTCGCCTACGGCGTGCGCCTGCTGCACGCCCGCGACGAGACCGAGCTGGTGCAGATCAGCCGCGGCCTCGAGGCGGCGTGGACCGACGGGCGCGTCAAGCTGACGCCGCTCCGAGGGCCGTCGCAGGCCGGCGCGACCGCCGCGCAGGAGCCCGTGGCATGACGAGCGGCCTGCGCCTGTGCATGCTGACCGCGGCCCTGGCCGCGACGCTGGCGCTCCCGGCCGGCCCCGCCGGCGCGGCGACGCCGGAACAGCAGCTCGACGCCCTGCGGCTGCTCGGCGAGGACCGGCCGGCCAAGGCGCTGGAGGCGCTCGATGCGCTGCCGGCGCCTGCCGGGGCCGAGGAAGCGCGCTGGCGCGCCCGCACCCGGGCCGAGATTGCCGCGCGCGGTGCCGACGATGCCGACGCCGCGCGGCGCCGGGAGGACGCGCTGGACGCGGCACGTGCGGTCGGGCCCGCGCTGCTGGTCGAGGCCGACCGGCAGTACCTGCTGGCGCTGCGCGCGGAGCACGACGACGCGGCCACGCTGCCCGACCTTGCGCGCGCCGCGCTGTCGGCCTACGACAGCCATTGCAAGGCGCTGGCACCACCGCAGTCCGACTGCGAGTACCGCGCGCGCTGGCGCCTGCTGCAGCTGCTGGCCAGCCATTCGCGCGGCCAGCGTGCGCCGGCCGCCGCGCGCCAGCATGCCCGCGCGGCGCTCGAGCTGGCGATCGCCGGCAACGACGGCTGGCGCCAGGCGTGGAGCGAAAGCGAGCTGGCGCTGGCCGCGGGCAACGAGCGCGACTTCACGCGCGCCCACGCGCACCTCGAGCGCGCGCAGCAACTGGCCGCCCGCGAGAACGAGCCGCACCTGACGGCGCGCCTGGCACTGGTCGACGGCAACATCGGCCAGGACCAGGGCGACTGGACGCGCGCGCGCAGCAGCGAGCTGCGCGCCCTGTCGGTCGCGCGGCAGGCGCAGCTCGCGCGCTACGAGGCGATGGCGCTGGTCAACCTGAGCGACCAGTCGGTGCAGTCCGGCCGGCCTGCCGAGGCGCTGGACTATGCGCTGCAGGGGTTGGTCGCGGTGAAGCCGCTGCGCAGCAAGCGCATCGAACGCGCGCTGACGCACAACGCGATGCTCGCGCGCGTCGCGCTCGGCCGCCGCGCCGAGGCCCGCGCCGACTTCGAGGCGCTGCAGGCCGCGTGGTCGGCCGACGGTGCGATCGGCCAGCAGGTGACCGCGATGCGCGAGTTCGGCGACGCCCTGGCCAAGGTCGGCGACCTGCGCGGCGCGCTCGAGCTGCACCACCGCGAGACCGAGCTGTCGCGCCGGCTGATGGAAGCCAACCGCGAAACGGCGCTGGCCGAGCTGCGCTCGCGCTACGACAGCGAGGCGCAGCAGCGCAACATCATGCTGCTGGAGCGGGACAACGCACTGAAGACCGCGCAGATCGACAACCAGGGCCTGCTGCGCAAGCTTTGGACACTGGGCGCCGGCGTGCTGGTGCTGGCGATGGCGCTGATGCTGCTGCTGGTGCGGCGCGTGCGCGAGACCAACCGCGCGCTCGAGCACAGCCGCGCGAAGCTGCGTGTGCAGAGCGAACGAGACCCGCTGACCGGCCTGGCCAACCGGCGCCACTTCCAGGCCGTGCTGCAGGACAGCGGCCAGGCCGACAAGGGCTTCCGCGGCGCACTGCTGATGATCGACATCGATCACTTCAAGCACATCAACGACAACCAGGGCCACGGCGCCGGCGACCAGGTGCTGGTCGAGGTCGCGCACCGCATCGCCGCCGCGGTGCGCAGCGAGACGGACACGGTCGCGCGCTGGGGCGGCGAGGAGTTCCTGGTGCTGGCCCCGTCGCTGCATCGCCACGACACCGAGGCGCTGGCGCAGCGCCTGCTGCAGGCCGTCGCCGGCACGCCGGTGACCCTGGCCGACGGCAGCACCGTGCGCTGCACGGCGTCGATCGGCCATGCGGTGTTCCCGCTGCCGCCGCACGGCGTGACGCTGTCGCCGGAGCAGGCCGTGAACCTGACCGACATGGCGCTTTACACCGCGAAGAGCCAGGGCCGCAACCGCGCGGTCGGCATCGTGCAGGCCGACGTCGCCGACGCCGAAGCGCTGCGCGCGCTGGAAAGCGACTTCGAGCGCGCCTGGGTCGAGGGCCGCGTGCACCTGCGCATCGACGCTGGCCCGGACGCGCCGCCGCCCGGACGCGCGCCGGCCGGGGCCGCGATCACGGCATGATGCGCGGATCACCACAAGACGAGGAGACTTCATGCCGAGACGATCGCCTGGCGCCCCGAGCCGGCGCCACCTGCTGGTCGGCGCCGCCGCGTTGCTCGCGCTGCCGGGTGCCAATGCCCAAAGTACGTGGCCGACGAAGCCGGTGCGCATCGTCGTGCCGTTCGCGGCCGGCGGCACCACCGACATCCTGGCGCGCGCGCTGGCGCCCGAGCTGCAGAAGGCCTTCGGACAGCCCTTCGTCGTCGACAACAAGCCCGGCGCCGGCGGAAACAACGGCGCGGCCGAGGTTTCGAAGGCCGCGGCCGACGGCTACACGCTGCTGATGGGCACGGTGGGCACGCATGCGATCAACCCGTCCGTGTACCCGAAGATGCCCTACGACCACGTGAAGGACTTCCAGCCCGTCACGCTGGTGGCCGGCGTGCCCAACGTGCTGGTGCTGAACCCGGCCAGCGCGCAGCGCTACGGCGTCAACACCGTGGCCGACCTGGTGAAGGCCGCGAAGGCCAACCCGGGGCGCATGAACATGGCGAGCTCCGGCAACGGCACCTCGATCCACCTCGCCGGCGAGCTGTTCAAGACCATGACTGGCACCTACATGGTCCACTTCCCGTACCGCGGCTCGGGCCCGGCGCTGATCGACCTGATCGGCGGCAACATGGACCTGATGTTCGACAACCTGCCGTCGGCGCTGCCGCAGATCAAGGCCGGCAAGCTGAAGGCGCTGGCGGTGACCAGTGCGACGCGCTCGTCGGCGATGCCGGACCTGCCGACGGTCGAGGAAGCCGGCGGCAGCGCGCTGAAGGGCTACGAGGCCAGCTCGTGGTTCGGCCTGCTGGCACCCGCCGGCACGCCGATGGACATCGTCAACCGCGTGCAGCAGGAAACCGCGAAGGCGCTGGCCACGCCGGCGCTGAAGGAACGCCTGCAGGCCCAGGGCGCGATCCCCAGCGGCAACAGCCCGGCGGACTTCGCGAAAATGATCGCCGCGGAGACCGCGAAGTGGGCGAAGGTGGTCAAGGCCTCGGGCGCGAAGGTCGACTGAACCTGCGCCCGCCAGGCCGCCCGCGCGGCCCGCGCGGGGCGCACCGGCCGATGCCGGTGCGCGGCGTCGTCAGCTCAGCCAGATGACCGACTTGCGGCTTTCCGACCAGCGCTCGTACTGCCCGCCGTAGGCTTCCTCGACGCGGTTGCGCTTGACCTTGAAGGTCGGCGTGATGAAGCCGTTGTCGACGGTCCAGGGCTCGGTGACGACGATCAGCGAATCGAGCTGCTCGTGCGGGTCGAGCTTGGCGTTGACAGTCTTCAGGTGCTCGGCCAGCGAGTCCTCGAGGCTCTTCTTCGAGGACGCGTCCTTCGCGCGTTGGGCGGCGTCGATGTTCAGCATCACGATGCCCAGCGGCTGGCCGAGGTTGGCGCCGGTGACGCAGCAGGCCTCGATCGCGGTGTGCATCACCAGCCGGTCCTCGATCGGCGCGGGCGCGACGTACTTGCCCTTGCTGGTCTTGAACAGGTCCTTCACGCGGCCGGTGATCTTCAGGTTGCCCTCCGCGTCGAGCTGGCCCTTGTCGCCGGTGTGCAGCCAGCCGTCGTCGGTGAAGGTCTGCTTGGTCAGCTCGGGCTCCTTGAAGTAGCCGAGCATCAGCCCGGGGCTGCGCATCTGGATCTCGCCGTTGGCCGGGTCGATGCGCGTCTCGATGCCCTCGTAGGGCATGCCGACGGTGCCGGGCCTCGGCTTGCCGAGGAAGGTGGCGTGCGAGACGCCGCAGTTCTCGGTCATGCCGTAGACCTCGACGATCGGCAGGCCGAGCTTCTCGTACCACTTCAGCAGCTCGGGCGGCATCGGCGCGGCGCCGCCGGCGGCGAACTGGCACTGGTCGAGGCCCAGCGCGCCGAGGATCTTGCGGCGCACGATGCCGCCGAGGATCGGGATCCTCAGCATGCGGTTGAGCTTCTCCGGCGGCATCTTCGCGCTGACACCCTGCTGGAACTTGACCCACAGCCGCGGCACCGAGAAGAAGGCCGTCGGCCGCGCGCGCTGCAGGTCGGCGGTGAAGGTCTCCAGGCTCTCGGCGAACCACACCTGCATGCCGGTGGCGAACAGGCCGTGCTCGATCAGCGTGCGCTCGGCCACGTGCGACAGCGGCAGGTAGCTCAGCACGCGGGTGTTGGGGCCCAGGTTCAGGCGCTTCAGGCCGGCCTGCACCGACCAGGCGAAGGTCGCGAAGCTGTGCATCACGCCCTTCGGGTTGCCGGTGGTGCCGGAGGTGTACATGATGGTCGATAGCTCGTCGCCGTCGCGCACCGGCTGGCCGGCGATCGGCTTGGCCTTGGCGATCGCGTCGTCCCAGCTCGCGTAGTTCGCACCCTTGGGTGCCAGCGGCATCGCGATGCACGGCAGGCCGGCGGGGATGCCGGGCTTCATGCCGTCGAAGCCGTCGAGCTTGCCGACGAACAGCAGCTTCGACTCGCTGTGGTCGAGGATCTGGCGGATCGTGTCGGCGGCCAGCGTCGGGTACAGCGGCACCGAGACGCCGCCGGCCATCCAGATCGCCCAGTCGGCGATCAGCCACCAGGCGGTGTTCTTCGACAGCAGCGCCACCTTGTCGCCAGGCGCCAGGCCGAGGCTCTTCAGGTGCCCGGCCATGCGCCGCACCTGGTCCATCGCCTCGCGCCAGGTGAAGGTCTTGATCGCGCCGCCGCCCATCGGCTGCGTGAACACGACGCGGTCCGGCGTCGTCTTTTCCCAGTGGTACAGGCGCTGCAGCGCGAGCTGCTCGGGCGGAACGGTGGTGCGGCTCATCGGGTCCTCGGGGCGTTCAGGAAGCTTTCAGGAACGCGGGCAGGGTAGCCGCGGCCGCTGCGGCCTCTTGTTGGGGCTTTCCATGGTCTAGACGCGTCACTCTCGGGACAGACGACCGAAGGGGCGCGCGCCAGCGCCGCCCAAGATCAAGCGAACGCCGCGGAACCGGCTCTGCCGGGCCGCAGGCGTTGCCCCCTAAGGGGGCGGCGGCCGCCAGGCCGCTCCGGGGGTGGTCAGGTTATCGGCCGTGTTCGGCGGCATCCAGGAGCTGCTGCTCGATGCGGCGCGCGGCGCGCAGGGTCAGGGTGGTGTCGAGGTCGGTCTGCGGCGCGATCACCGCGGCGATGTCATCGAGCTCGTCGGGCGTGGTCAACATCGTGTGCACGATGGTCGACAGGGCCAGCGTGGTGCGCTTCACCGGCGGCACCTCGTGCAACTCGTGCGTGCGCTGCGCATCGACATGGTGGCGCACGCTGGCCACCGCCTGCGGGCCGAGACCCCAGCTTTCGCACAGCGCGGCGCCGAGCGCGTCATGGCTGACGCCGAAACCGGCGCGTTCCAGCTCGCACAGGTCGGCATCGGAGTCGACCGCCCGCAGCATCGAGCGGTAGTGGTTCGGCGCGTGGCGGAACAGCACCGCCTTGCCGCATTCCTCGAACAGCCCCGCCGAGTGCGCGGCCCAGGCATCCAGGCCCAGCGCCTGGGCGAGCCGCCCCATCACGAAGCCGCGCTGCGCCGCGCGCTGCCAGATCGGCTCCAGCTCGGGGGCCGGCGGGAAGGCCGCCCGCAGCCCCATCTCGAACGTGATGCCGGCGATCTCGCGCGTGCCGAGGTAGGTCACCGCCTGCTGCACGCTCTGCACGCGGCCCTTCAGGCCGTAGAGCGACGAGTTCACCGCCTTCATCACCGATGCGGCGAGCGCCATGTCGCGTTCGACCAGCTCGGCGATCGCCGTCAGGTTGATGTCCTCGTCGGCCATCAGCAGCGACAGACGCACCAGCGTGTCCGGCTTGGCGGGGATGTCGATTTCCAGGGTGCGCAGCTGCGAATTGACGGACATGGGGGCCTCGGGACTGCTCGGCGGCCCGCCGGAAGTGGGGGCTCCCGTCGAGGTTAGCCCGCGGCCGCGCCGGGCAATGCGTCGAAACGTGAGGGCGCAGGGGGTCAGTTCCACGGACTGCGGCAGAGTGCACGCCCAGGAAAGCAAGAAGCGCCGGCCAGACCGCGGCACGGAGAAGAAAAGGCGCCCGGGGTTGCCCGGCCCGCAAAGAAAAAGGCGCCGGGGGGTACCCGGCGCCGAGGGCGTCCGCTTGGCCGCGCCGGGACGGTTCACCGCCCGGCTGCGCCGCGGAATTTGTGATGTCCGTTCGGATCGCTTGTTCTGTCTCCTCAGTCCCCCAGGCGCTGCCGGGCGGACCCGGAGCGCGAGAGTGCGCGCAATGTAGGCACCGGGACGGGGCGCGTCTGCCCGGGTTTTCCCGTCATGCGGCGGCCCGACGACAGTGCGCTCCCCGGGATGGGGGGACCCGGCCAAGCGACCGCTGGCCGCCCGGTCAGCCGCGCAGCCACTCGGCCGCGCGCTCGGCGATCATCAGGGTCGGCGAGTTGGTATTGCCGCTGGTGATCGCCGGCATCACGCTGGCATCGGCGATGCGCAGCCCGGCGACGCCGCGCACCCGCAGCCGGCTGTCGACGACCGCGTCCGCATCGTCGTCGCGACCCATCCGGCAGGTGCCCACCGGGTGGAAGATCGTCGTGCCGATGTCGCCGGCCAGGCGCGCGAGCTCCTCGTCGCTCTGGAACTGCACGCCCGGCCGCACCTCGGTCGGCCGGTAAGCCGCCAGCGCCGGCTGCGCGGCGATGCGCCGCGTCAGGCGCAGCGATTCGGCGGCGATCAGCCGGTCCTCGTCGGTGGACAGGTAGTTGGCCTGGATCGCCGGCGCGTCCGCGTGCCGCGGCGAGCGGATGCGCACGTGGCCGCGCGAGCTGGGGTTCAGGTTGCAGACGCTGGCGGTGAAGGCATTGAACGGGTGCAGCGGCTCGCCGAAGGCATCCAGCGACAGCGGCTGCACGTGGTACTCGAGGTTGGCCCAGGGCCGGTCGGGCGACGAACGGGTGAAGGCGCCGAGCTGCGAGGGCGCCATGCTCATCGGCCCGCTGCGCCTGAACAGGTACTGCAGCCCGATGCCGGCCTTGCCCCACAGCGAGTTGGCGATGGTGTTCAGCGTGCGCACGCCCTGCACCTCGAACACCGCGCGGATCTGCAGGTGGTCCTGCAGGTTCTCGCCGACACCGGGCAGCACCACCCGCGGGGCGAGGCCGTGCGCGCGCAGCAGCGGCTCGGGCCCGATGCCCGACAGCTGCAGCAGCTGCGGCGTGCCGATCGCGCCGGCCGCCAGCACCACCTCGCGGGCGGCGTAGGCGCGCTGCGGTGCACCGCCGCCGTCCGGCTGCGCCTCGATGCCGATGACCCGCGGCGCGGCGCCGTCGTCGGCGAAGAGCAGCCGGCTGACGTGGGCGCCGGTCCACACCTGCAGGTTGTCGCGGGCCAGTGCCGGCCGCAGGAATGCCTTGGTCGCGTTCCAGCGGATGCCGGCGCGCTGGTTGACCTCGAAGTAGCCGACACCTTCGTTGTCGCCGCGGTTGAAGTCCTCGGTCGCCGGGATGCCGGCCTGCTGCGCGGCCTCGGCGAAGGCGTCGAGGATCTGCCACGACAGGCGCTGCTTCTCGACGCGCCACTCGCCGCCCGTGCCGTGCACGGCGGCGAGCCCGGCATCCGGGCTGCCGGTGCCGCGCGGACCGCTCGCGCCGCGCCAGTGGTCCTCGTGCTTCATGAAGTACGGCAGGCAGTGCTCCCAGCGCCAGTTCGCGTCGCCGCAGGCCTCGGCCCAGCCGTCGTAGTCGCGGCGCTGGCCGCGCATGTAGATCATGCCGTTGATGCTGGAGCAGCCGCCGAGCACCTTGCCGCGCGGGTAGCGCAGCTGGCGGCCGTTGAGCCCCGGGTCGGGCTCCGTGCGGTAGAGCCAGTCGGTGCGCGGGTTGCCGATGCAATACAGGTAGCCGACCGGCACGTGGATCCACAGGTAGTCGTCGTTGCCGCCGGCCTCGATCAGCAGCACGCGGTTCTTCGGGTCGGCCGACAACCGGTTCGCGAGCAGGCAGCCGGCGGTGCCGGCGCCGACGATGATGTGGTCGTAGGTCGGGGTGCCGTCATCCTTCGGCAGGGAGCGGGGCTGCGGGCTGTGCATCCCCCGATGCTATGTCGCGGCGCCAGCCGTCGAAGAGCGCGTACCAGTCGATGCGGCGCGTCAGCAGCATCAGCGCGGCCAGCGCGCCGAAGAGGCCGAGCGAGCCGATCACCAGCGCGTTCTGCTCCATCTGCAGCAGCGCATAGAGCAGGCCGTAGAGCCCGGCGATCGCCGCCCCGAAGGCCGCGCCACTGCGCCAGCGCCCGAGCATGTGCACCGCGTACCAGCCCAGCAGGCCGGCACAGGCCGCCGCGGCGGCGGCGTACGCGGTGGCGAAGGGCAGGTGCTCCGACAGGCTCAGCAGCAGCAGGAAGAACAGGCTCAGCGCGAGGCCGACGAAGAGGTACTGCACCGGGTGCACGCGCCGGCCCGACAGTGCCTCGACCAGCGCGACGGCGATGAAGGTCAGCACGACGAAGAGCAGGCCGTACTTGATCGCGCGGTCGCTCAGCACGTGGGGATTGACCGGGTCGAAGAACGAGACCGACAGCGTGTCCAGGCAGCCGGCCCGCACCGCGGCCACGCGCTCGCTGCCGTCGTCGGAGACCGGCGGCTGGCCGTCGCACAGGCCGGCGCCGCGCAGCAGGTCGGTCGGCGCCGAGCTGGCCAGCGCGCTCACCGCCCACTGCGCGCTGAAGCCCCGATCATCGATCTGGCGCGTGGCGGGCAGGAAGCGGCCGTCGAAGGACGGATGCGGCCAATCCGAGCGCAGGCTGAAGCGTGTGGCATCGGCCACCGGCACCAGCGCCAGCCGGCCGGTGCCGGCGAGCTCCAGCGACAGGCGCACGTCCAGCGGCGCCGCATCGGCGGCGCGCGCGGCCGGCAGCTCGACATGCAGCCCGCGCGGCCGGCGCGCATCGAGCGTGCCCGGGCGCACGGTCTGCGGCTGGCCGTCGACGCTGACGGTGGCCGAGCGCACGCCGCGTGGATCGGACAGCGCGACGGTCAGCAGCACCGGCCCGCAACCGAGCTTCGAGCCGGCATGCTCGCGCTGCGGCTGCAGCACCGCGAGCGAGCCGAACGTCGCCGCCAGGCTCAGCTGCGCGCCGTAGCTGTTGACGCGGTAGAGGCCGCGGCGGCGCACGTCCTGCGTCGCCTGCCCCTGCACCTCGAGCTTCGCCGGCACCACGGCCAGCGTGAAGGCGCGCTTCTCGGGCACCGTCTTGCGGTCCTTGCCTTCGCCCACCGTGAGCTCCCATTCCTCGGTGCAGGCGCGCTGCAGCCAGGGCCCGGCCAGGGTCTGCGCGCCGGCGTGCGACTGCTCGACGCTGGCCACCGCCTCGCGCTGGCGCGCCGCGCGTTCGTCGACCAGGAAGCCGATGCGCACCAGCACCGCACCGATCAGCGCCAGCACGATGCCCAGCGCCAGGAACTTTCCGAACAGGGGAAATCGCATCGCGCCTCCGCGCAGGTCCGTCTTCGATGCCGGCGATGCTGCGGCCGGCCGGTGAAGCGGCCGCGTGCTGCGTGAAGCGACGGTGAAGCGATGTCGCCTAACGGCTCACCGGCGCGGCAGCGACAGCCACACCTGCAGGCCGGGCGCGGCCTGCTCGAAACGCAGCGTGCCGCCGTGCAGCAGCACGATCTGGCGCACGATCGCCAGCCCCAGGCCGCTGCCCTTGCGGCCGTCGGCCTCGCGCGGCGTCGAGAAGAAACGCTGGCCCAGCTGCGGCAGCGCGTAGTCGGCGACGCCGGGCCCCTGGTCGCGCAGGCCCAGCACCACCGCGTCGGCCGTCGCCACGACGGACCACACCAGCGTCGAGCCGGCGGGCGCGAAGCCGAGCGCGTTCGCCAGCAGGTTCGACAGCGCGAGCCGCAGCTGTTCCGCATCGCCCGGCACGCTGGCCTCGTCGCGCTGCCGCCAGTCGATGAAGAGGCCGCGCCGGCGCAGCGCTGGCGCCTGCTCGGCCAGCAGGTCGTCGGCCAGCGCCCGCAGCGACACCGGCTGTTGCTCGGCCGGCGCACGCAGGCTTTCCAGCTTCGACAGCTCGAGCAGCCGGTCGACCAGCTCGCGCAGCCGCTGCACCTGCTCGCCAATCTGGCGCGCGAAGCTTTCGCGGTCGGCCTCGGGCAGTGCGTCGCCGAGCAGCTCGGCCGCGCCGGCGATCGCCGTCAGCGGGCTCTTCAGCTCGTGCGTCAGCGCGCGCATCGCCTGCTCGACATGGCCGCGGTCCTCCAGCCGGTCGCGCATCGCGCCCATCGCCTGCGCCAGCTCGCCGAGCTCGCCGGGCAGCGCCGGCACCGGCTGGTCCTCGCCGGCGCGGGCCTGCTGCGCATAGCGGCGCAGCGTGCGCACCGAATGCACGGTCCACAAGGTGACGCCGACGCCGACCGCCAGCGACAACCCGAGCAGCCAGGCGCCGGCGACGAGGATCTTGCGCTCGGCGCGGTCGATGAACTGCTGCATCGTGCGCACCGGCTTGGCCACCGTCAGCACCCCGACGGTGCGGCCTTCGTGCAGCACCGGCGCGGCGACGTAGAGCACCGAGCTGCCCTTGTCGTCGGCGACCTCGCGCGTGGCGCGGGCGCCGTACTCGCCGCGCAAGGTGCGCGCCACGTCGCGCCAGCGCGAGTAGTCGGCACCGGTGGCCGGCCCCTGGTCGCCGTGGCCGCCGTCGAAGACGACCCGTCCCGCGGCATCGGTGACATAGACGCGGAAGTCGAGGCTGCGCTTGTGCAGGCCCCAGATCTGCGCATCGATCTCGCGCGCACGGTAGCGCTTCAGGCTCTGCGCGAAGGCGCCGCCTTCGAGCGTCGCGCCGGCCGGCATCGCCGCCAGCTCAGCCGCCGCGTTCTCGGCCAGCAGGTGCGCGGCGTCGACGAGGATGTCCTCGGTGACCTCGCGCACGCTGGGCTGCACCTCGGCGACGAAGACGCGCAGGATGAAGAAGGCCGCGAGGCCGGCGATGACGAAGAAGCCGAACAGCAGGCGCAGGCCGAGGTGCATCGGCTCAGAGGCTGAGGCCGGGCTGGTCCTTGCGGACCAGCCGTTCGGGGGGCAGGAGCGGAGCGACGTGGGGGCCCATTGCTCGTCAGCGCACGACCAGCTCGTAGCCCATGCCGCGGTGCGTGACGATCGGTTCCAGGTCCGGCCGCAGCGCCCGCAGCTTCGCGCGCAAGGTTTTGATGTGCGTGTCGACGGTGCGGTCGCCGGCCTCGCTGTCGGGGCCCCAGGCGGCGGCGAACAGCGTTTCGCGCGGCACGATGCGCCCCGGCGCCGCGATCAGCGTGCGCAGCAGTGCGAACTCCAGCCGGGTCAGCGGCAGCGGCTCGCCGCAGAAATGCACCCGCTGGCCGGCAACGTCGAGCGCGAACAGCGACGCGTCCGCGGCGGCGGCCGGCGCCGACGCGCGCCGCAGCAGCGCGCGCACCCGGGCCACCAGCTCGCGCGGGCTGAAGGGCTTGGCCATGTAGTCGTCGGCACCGAGCTCGAGGCCCAGCACGCGGTCGAGCTCCTCGTCGCGCGCGGTCAGCATCAGGATCGGCAGGCGCGCGAGACGCGCGTCGGCGTCGTGGCGCAGCGCGCGGCACAGGTCGAGCCCGCTGCCGTCGGGCAGGCCGACGTCGAGGATCGCCAGCGCCGGCGGCGCGGCGGCCAGGCGCTCGCGCGCGGCACCCACCAGCAGCACCTGCTCGACCGCGAAGCCTTCGCGCTCGAGCGCGAAGGCCACGGTGCGGGCGATCGCCGGATCGTCCTCCAGCAGCAGGATGCGCGGCGCAGCCGGCAGCATCGTCGGCGGCGCCTAACGCTGCAAAGGCGCGGCAAGGATCGGGAACAGCTTCTGCAGGCCGTCGGCCAGCAGCTCGACGGCCATCGCCGCGAGGATCAGCCCCATCAGCCGCGTCATCACGTTGATGCCGGTCGTGCCGAGCACCCGCGCGATGCGGCCCGAGGCCATGAACGCGACGTACGTGGCCACGCCGATCACCACGCCATAGCCGACCAGCACCGCATGCTCGACGAGGGTGCGCGTCTTCTCGGCGTAGATCACCATCGTCGAGATCGTTGCCGGGCCGGTCAGCAGCGGGATGGTCAGCGGCACCACCGCCACCGACATGCCGGCATCGGCCTTCGCATGGCCCTCGTCGACGTCGTCCTTCTTGCTCTCGGCCGGCTGCGCATTGAGCATGTGCAGCGCCGACAGCAGCAGCAGCACGCCGCCGCCGACCTGGAACGACGCGATCGAGATGCCGAAGAAGTTGATGATGTGCAGGCCGGCGAGGCCGCTGATCGCGATCACGCAGAAGGCGGAGAACGACGCCACGCGCAGCGTGCGCTGGCGCTGCTCGCGCGACAGGCCTTGCGTCAGCGCGAGGAAGAACGGCACCGCGCCGATCGGATTGACGATCGCCAGCAGCGCGATCAGCGGTTTCAGCAGGTCCATGGCGGTTCAGGGCGCCGGGTACGGCGGCGGTGCAGCGTCCGGGTCGGGGTGCACGGCGAGGAACACCGCGCAGAGGCCGCGAAGGTACACCACGCCGGGCAGCACGAGGCCGAACGCGAACACCGCGCCGGCGCCGGTGACCGCGGCGGCGGTGTACGGCCCCAGCCCCGGCGGCGTGCCGCGGCCGAACAGCGCCCCCAGCACCGGCTGCGGCGCGATGTCGAGCCCGACCAACACCGTGGCCAGCGCGACCAGCAGCCGGCCGCCTGCCAGCAGCACGAAGGTGACGAGGCCGGCCACCGTCGCGCTGAGCAGGCTGACCGCGGCCGACAGCAGCAGCAGCTGGGTCACGCGGCCGCGCAGCTCGGTGCGCAGCAGGCGCAGCACGGCGCCGATGCGCAGCCCGGCCCACACGGCCGGCGCGGCCAGCGGTCCGACGAAGCCGACCAGCAGCAGCGCGGCCACGCCGAGCAGCGGCACCGCGAACGGCACCACGAAGGCGATCAGCGACGGACCCAGCAGCGTGGCCAGCCACAGCAGTCCGGCGGCGCCCGCCAGCAAGGCCGCCATCAGCAGCAGCACGCACAGCACGACCACCAGCAGGCGGTGCCCGCGGCCCAGCGCATCGGCCAGCGCATCGCGGGGATGGCGCGGCGTGCGCCCGCAGGCCTCGTCCATCAGCACGATGCCGGTCGCATTGCTGCCGTAGAACACGACGAAGAAGGTGGCCGCCGCGGCCACGATGGCCCAGAGGTCGGATTGCGCGATCAGCGCGCGCCGGGTCGCCCACAGCAGCAGGCCGGCCAGCGCGGTGGTGGTCATCAGCAGGTAGAGCGCGCGCCCGTTGCGCACCGCATCGACGCTGGCCAGCACCATGTCGAGCGCCTGCAGAGGGGAAGGACCGGCATGTTGTACCCGCATCACAACCATGATACGTGCGGGTTAGCCCTTGGCCGACGTGGCTGGTCGCGTCCAAGACTTTGTGCCCATAATGGCACGAGGGGGTGGTTCGAGCCGTGTGCTTTGTCCGCCGCCTGTGGTGAGGGTCGCCTTTAGCTTGAGTGGTTCACGCTGGGTAGAAGCTCCACATCGTCTCTATATCGTTTGAAGAAGGAGCTTCCCCGTCATGGGAAACAAGCTTTACGTGGGCAACCTCGCCTACTCGGTGCGCGACGAATCGCTGCAGACGGCGTTCTCGCAATTTGGCACCGTGACCTCCGCGAAGGTCATGATGGACCGCGAGACCGGCCGCTCGAAAGGCTTCGGTTTCGTTGAAATGTCGTCGGCGGCGGAAGCGCAGGCAGCCATGAACGCGATGAACGGCCAGCCGCTCGAAGGCCGGGCCATCGTCGTCAACGAAGCACGGCCGCGCGAAGAGCGCCCGGGTGGCTTCGGCGGCGGCGGCGGTGGTGGCCGCAGCCCGTACGGCAACCGCGGCAACTTCGGTGGCGGCGGCGGCAGCGGTGGTGGCGGCTACGGTGGTGGTGGCGGCGGTTACGGCGGCGGCGGTGGCGGCTACGGTGGTGGTGGTGGCGGCGGCTACGGCGGTGGCGGCGGCGGTGGCCGCAGCCCGTATGGCACCGGTCGCGGCCCGCGTGGCGGCGGCGGTGGCGGCCAGGGCTACTGATCCCCGGCTCGCTGGTCGAGCCGACGCAAGAATGGGGCGCCTCTCGGCGCCCTTTTTGCTTGTCAGCAGGCGCCTACGGGCGCCTGCGGCTCTTGCGCCCGGCTACTCGTGCTGCCGCCGCTTGCGCGGCCGGCCGGCGAGCAGGCGGTCGTACAGCGCGTTCGGCAACAGGCGCAGCAGCTTGGCGACGACGCCCATCTGCCACGGGATCACGCGGTAGCTGTCGCCGGCGACGATGGCCCGGAACGCGCGGTCCGCGAAGGCGTCGGCCGGCATCAGGAAGGGCATGCCGTAGCGGTTCTTCTGCGTCAGCGGCGTGTCGATGTAGCCTGGCGTGATGGTCACCACCTTGACGCCGAAGGGCCGGCATTCACCGCGCAGGCTTTCGCAGTAGCTGATCACGCCGGCCTTGCTGGCGCAGTACGCGCCATGTCCGGGCAGCCCGCGGATGCCGGCGACGCTGGCGATGCCGACGAGGCGGCCGCTGCGGCGGCGGCACATCGGCGCGACGAAGGGCTGGAAGGTCGCGGCCATGCCGAGGTTGTTGGTCTCGAAGGTGGCGCGCATCACCTCCAGGTCGGTGGGGTCCGCGGTGTCCATCCCGACGCTGATGCCGGCGTTGGCGATGACCGCGTCGGGCAGGCCGAAGTCGGCGATGCAGGCTTCGCCGGCGGCGCGGATCGATGCGAGGTCACGCACGTCGGCGGGGAAAACGCGGAAGCGGTCGGCCGCATAGCCCTGGGCCCGCGCCCACTGTTCGACCTCGGCGCCGCGCCGCGCAACCAGCGCCAGCCGCCAGCCTGCTGCATGGAAGCGCGCCGCCAGCGCCTGGCCGATGCCGCTGGAAGCCCCGGTGATGAAGACGATGGGCGCCGGCGCGGTCGTCATGAGCTGCCTTCCTTGCGTCGTTCGGTGCCAGCCGGCGCGGTGGGTGTGCGAGCGCCCGGGCGGAAGGTCGAGCGCACCGGGCCCTGCAGCACGAGCTGGCGCGTCAGGTGGTCGTAGTCCAGGCCCGCGGCGCGCGTCTCGTCGCCGCCGCGCCGCACCTGCACCGGCAGGTGCGAACGCAGGCGTTCGAAGCGCAGGAAGGCATGCAGGAACTCGCCGTCGATCTGCAGCCGGTCGCCGCCCTCGACCTGGCTGATCACCTGCGCGCCGCCGATCAGCTGCACCTCGCTGCCGTCGCTGTTGGCGAGCGCGCGCCGGGCGCTGGCGTCGGTGGCGCGGCCATCCGGTGCGCGGGCGTGGATGCGCACACCGTCGATCTCGAAGTGGTCGGTGTCCGGGTAATGGCGCAGCACGTCGCCGTCGATGCGCACCGCGAAGCGGCCTTCGGCATCGAAACGGGTGATGCTGAAGCGGTGCATCGTGTAGTCGGGCTCGTGGCGCGGCGCCGACGGGCCCGCCGGCGCGTCGGGCGAGGGCGTGCGCTTGACCAGCCACCAGGTCGATGCGGCGAGCGCGGCCATCAGCAGCAGCGGCAGGTACGACGACAGCAGGTTGCGCAGCCGCAGGCCCCACGGCACCGGCTGCCGGCGTTCGGCCGGCGGCGCCAGCGGCCGCAGGCTGACGGGCACCTCCGGCAGGTCCGGCAGGTGCAGCTCGGGCGGCGGCGTCGCGCTGCTGGTCACGGGGGGATGGCGGCGGCTCAGCGCCCGTCGAGCGTGCGCCGCGTGCCCTCGAGCAACGCCGCGTAGCGGCCGCAGGCCATCAGCAGGATGTCGCAGAACTCGCGTGCGGCGCCGGCGCCGCCGCGGGCGCTGGTCACGTGGTGCGCCAGCGCGCGGGCCTCGGCGTGGGCGTCGGGCGGCGCGCAGGCGAAGCCCACGCGTTCGAGCAGCGGCAGGTCGGGCCAGTCGTCGCCGATCGCGGCGAGCTCGCCGAAGCCGATGCCGAGCTCCAGGCACAGCTGGTCGGCCACCAGCAGCTTGTCCGACGCGCCGTAGTAGGCGCGCTGCAGCCCCAGGTCGGCCACGCGCCGGCGCAGCGCCTTCGAGTCGCGGCCGCTCAGGATGATCGGCTCGATGCCGGCCTGCGCCAGCAGCTTCAGGCCGTGCCCGTCGAGCACGTGGAAGGCCTTCATCCGCTCGCCGTGCTCGTCGATGTAGAGCCGGCCGTCGGTCAGCACGCCGTCGACATCGAAAATCGCGGCCCGGATGCCGAGGCCGCCGCCCTGTGCGCGCAGCAGCAGCTCGGGCGGGAAGCTCAACGCCGGGCGCTGCACCATCAGACCACCTTGGCGCGCATCAGCTCGCCGATGTGCAGCATGCCGACCAGGCGCTGCTCGGCGTCGGTCACCAGCACCGAGGTGATGCGGTGCGCTTCCATCAGCTCGGCGGCGGCGGCGGCCAGCGCGTCGGGGCGGATGGTCTTGGGCCGCGGATGCATCACCGCGCCGGCGGTCAGCGCGCGCAGGTCGTCGCCCTTCTCGACCTGGCGGCGCAGGTCGCCGTCGGTGAAGATGCCCAGCACGCGGCGCTCGGCGTCGACCACCACCGCCGCGCCCAGGCCCTTGGCCGACATCTCGCGCATCATCGCGGTGAAGCCGGTGTCGGCGCTGACCACCGGCAGCGCGTCGCCGGTGCGCATCAGGTCGGCCACGTGCACCAGCAGCTTGCGACCCAGCGCGCCGCCGGGATGCGAACGCGCGAAGTCTTCCTCGCGAAAACCGCGCGCGTCGAGCAGCGCGACGGCCAGCGCGTCGCCCAGCGCCATCTGCGCGGTGGTGCTGGCGGTGGGCGCGAGGTTCAGCGGGCAGGCCTCCTGGTCGACGGCGCTCGACAGCACGATGTCGGCGTGGGCGGCGAGTGTCGACAGCGGCTTGCCGGTCATCGCCACCAGCGTGACGCCCAGGCGCCGCAGCGTCGGCAGGATGGCGGCCAGCTCCTCGCTCTCGCCGCTGTTGGAGATTGCCAGCACGACGTCGCCGGACGTCACCATGCCAAGGTCGCCGTGGCCGGCCTCGGCCGGGTGCACGAAGAACGCCGGCGTGCCGGTGGAGGCGAACGTCGCGGCGATCTTGCGGCCGACATGGCCGCTCTTGCCCATGCCCATCACGATCACGCGGCCGGTGCAGGCCAGCATCGCCGCGACGGCGCGGGTGAAGTCCTCGCCCTGGCGCGCGGCCAGGCCGCTGATCGCCGCCGCCTCGATCTCGAAGGTGCTGCGCGCCAGCGCGAGCGCACGTTCTGCGCGTTGCGGGTCGAAGGGAATGGGTCGGCTCATGGGGATGGCGGGGTCGCGGGGCGCTGATCGCTCGCGCAAAGCTGCGCTGGTGGCTCGCTTAGGATCGGGCATTCTAGGCAGGCGCATGGGCGCCACGCGCACGCATGGCATCCCACCTCGAACTGGCGCTGTTGTACCTCGTGGCCGCGGTCTTCGGCGTGGTGGTCTGCCGTTCGCTGAAGCTGCCGCCCATCCTGGGCTACCTGGCGGTGGGCGTGCTGATCGGGCCGAAGGCGCTGGGCTTCGCCGCCGACTCCGCCGGCGTGAGCTACCTCGCCGAGTTCGGCGTCGTCTTCCTGATGTTCGTCATCGGGCTCGAGTTCAACCTGCCGAAGCTGCGCAGCATGCGCACGCTGGTGTTCGGGCTCGGGCTGTCGCAGGTCACGCTGACGATCGCCGGCGCCGTGCTCGGCAACGTGCTGCTCGCCGCCGCTTTCGCCTGGCTCGGCCGGCAGTGGGAGCTGTCCTGGCAGGGGGCGATCGCGCTCGGCGCCGCGATGGCGATGTCATCGACCGCCATCGTCGTCAAGCTGATGGCCGAGCGCCTGGAAATGGAGAGCGAGCATGGCCGGCGCGTGATGGGCGTGCTGCTGTTCCAGGATCTCGCGGTGGTGCCGCTGCTGGTGCTGATTCCGGCGCTGGGCGCCGGCGCCGAGCGCATGGCGCCGGCCCTGGCCTTCGCGCTGGTGAAGGCGGTGGCGGTGCTGACCTTGCTGCTGATGGGCGGCCAGCGCGTGATGCGCTGGTGGCTGACGCTGGTGGCGCGGCGCAAGAGCGAGGAGCTCTTCATCCTCAACCTGCTGCTGGTGACGCTGGGGCTGGCCTGGCTGACCGAGCATGCCGGGCTGTCGCTGGCGCTGGGCGCCTTCGTCGCCGGCATGCTGGTAGCCGAGACCGAATACAAGCACCAGGTCGAGACCGACATCCGGCCCTTCCACGACGTGCTGCTGGGCCTGTTCTTCATCACCATCGGCATGAAGCTGGACATGCGTCCGGTGCTCGAGCAATGGGGCCTGGTGCTGCTGCTGACGCTGGTGCCGGTGGTCGCGAAGGCGGTGCTGGTCGCGCTGCTGGCCTGGGCCTTCCGCGCGACGCCGGGCGTCGCGATGCGCACCGGCCTGTACCTCGCGCAGGCCGGCGAGTTCGGCTTCGTGCTGCTGACGCTGGGTGCCGACAACGGCCTGATCGCCGCGCGCTGGATGAGCCCGGTGCTCGCCAGCATGGTGCTGTCGATGCTGGCGACGCCCTTCGTCATCATGTACAGCAACCGCATCGTGATGCGGCTGCATGCCGGCGAGTGGCTGCTGCAGTCGGTGCAGCTGACCTCGATCGCCAAGAAGTCGATCCGCACCGAGGCCCACGTGATCATCGCCGGCTACGGCCGCAGCGGCCAGAACCTGGCGCGCCTGCTCGACACCGAGCACATCCCGTACATGGCGCTCGACCTCGACCCCGACCGCGTGCGCAACGCCGCCGCAGCCGGCCAGAGCGTAGTGTTCGGCGATGCCGCGCGCCTGCCCAGCCTGATGGCCGCCGGCCTGGCGCGCGCGAGCGCGGTCGTCGTCAGCTACCACGACACCGCGTCGGCGCTGAAGATCCTGCACCTGGTGCGCGAGCACGCGCCGCGCGTGCCGGTGATCGTGCGCACGATCGACGACACCGACCTCGAGAAGCTGCGCGACGCGGGCGCCACCGAAGTGGTGCCCGAGGCGATCGAGGGTTCGCTGATGATGGCCGCGCAGACGCTGGCGCTGGTGGGCGTGCCGATGCGCCGGGTGATTCGGCTGACGCGGGACGCGCGCGATGCGCGTTATCGGCTGCTGCGCGGCTACTTCCACGGCGCCGACGACGACACGGTCGAAGAGCTGCAGCAGGAGCGGCTGGCGAGCATCGCGCTGCCGGTGGCGGCGGCCTGCATCGGCCAGAAGCTCGCGGACCTGGCGCTGCACGCGGTCGGCGTGAAGGTGGTCTCGGTGCGCCAGGCCTCGGGCCGCGTGGTGCCGGGCGACGACGAACTGCTGCTCGCCGCCGGCGACACGCTGGTCGTCTCCGGCCTGCCCGAGCCGCTGGCGCTGGCGGAGGAGAAGTTGCTGCGCGGCAGCTGAAGTCCGCGCCACCCGGGGACGGTCAGAGGTAGAAGTCGCCCGCGTCCAGCTGGATCGTGCCGGCCAGCACGATCTCGACGTCGACGCCGCCGACACCATCGGTATCGGCCCGCACGACGGTGTTGCCGTTCTCGTAGGCGACGATCACCTGTGCCGGGTGCCAGCCGCTCGAGAAGCCCTGCGTGCCGCGGAAGGTGAACGCCTGGTCCCCGCTGGCAAAGGCGTTGGCGTCGATCATCGACAGGTCGAGCTTGTCGACGCCGTGCTCGAAGTCCATCACCATGTCCTTGCCGGTGGTCGAGCTGCTCTCGAGCGTGCTCATGAACATGAAGCGGTCGGCGCCTCCGCCACCGGTCATCTTGTCGGCGCCCCAGCCGCTGTACAGCGTGTCGTTGCCCCAGAAGCCGTTGATCGTATCGACGCCGTCGCCGCCGAAGATCGCGTCGTCGCCGTTGCCGCCGAACAAGTAATCGTCGCCTTCGTTGCCGTACAGGAAGTCGACGCCGTCGCCGCCGCTCAAGCTGTCGTTGCCGAGGCCGCCATACAGCTTGTCGTTGCCGTTGGCGCCGAACAGCGTGTCGGCGCCGGCGTCGCCGGACAGCAGGTCGTCGCCGTTCTCGCCGTACATCATGTCGTCGCCGGTGCCGCCGTACGCGGTGTCGTTGCCGTCGCCGCCGTAGACCTTGTCGTTGCCGCTCTCGCCGTAGAGCGCATCGTCGCCGCCGCGGCCGAACAGCGTGTCGTGGCCGTTGCCGCCGAACAGCGTGTCGCGGCCGGCGCCCTGGCCGCCGTCGAGCAGGTCGTCGCCGTCGTAGCCCTTGATCTCGTCCCAGCTGTCCCACCCGCCGGTGATCTCGTTGGCCTCGTTGTTGCCCCACAGGTGGGTCGCCGGCGCCGTGCCGGTGTAGACCAGGTTCTCGATGTTGCTCGGCAGGAACGAGCTCGCGGTGGCGCTGAACAGCGTGTCGTCGCCCTGGCCCGCGGCTTCCCACAGGCCCCAGCCGGCGAAGAAGCCGATGTCGGTGCCGGCGTAGCCGTGGTCGCCGACGTGGAACTGATCGTTGCCCCAGCCGCCGTCCATGTTCGGGCGATCGACGCCGACCTCGTGGAGCTTGTCGTTGCCGTTGCCACCGAGCAGCAGGTCCATGTCGTAGCTGCCGTCGCGGCGCGTGCCGTTCGGGTCCGACGGGTCGCGCGAGTAGATCGTGTCGTTGCCGTCGCCGCCGTCGAGGCGGTCGTCCTCGTTGCTGCCGACGATGCGGTTGTCCAGGCCGTTGCCGCGCACGCGGGCAAATTCGTCCGGATCGGCGCCCAGCGCAGCGGCCGGATGGCGAACGACCACCAGGGCCTCGACGTTGGCCGGCATCGTGTACTCGCTCATCTCGTTGAAGAACGAGGTGCCGAGGCGGATGGTGTCGTAGCCTTCGTTGGCGTTCTCGAACACCTGCGGCACCACGTCGTCGACCAGCGTCGAGTCCGAGACGCGGCTGAACGAATAGGTGTCGTCGCCGATGCCGCCGTAGAGCTGCGTGTCGCTCAGCCAGGCGCCGGCGCCACCGGTGGTCAGAATGTCGTTGCCCGCACCGCCGTACAGGCGGTTGCTGCCACCGCCGGCGTACAGCGTGTCGTTGCCCGCGCCACCGTCGAGCACATCGTCCCCGTAGCCGCCGCGCAGCACGTCGTTGCCGTCTTCGCCGTAGAGGTGGTCGTGGTCGTCGCCGCCGTCGACCTCGTCGTTGCCGGCGCCGGCATAGACCCAGTCGTTGCCGTCCTTCGCGTTGATCGTGTCGAAGCCGTCGAGGCCGTAGATCTTGTCCGCGTCGTCGCTGCCGTTGAGCGTATCGGCACCGAGGGTGCCCTTGATGGTGGCCATGAAGATGTTCTGATGTCTCTTGCTGCGCGGCATCGGAAGTGCTTGTCTTCCTTCTTTGTCCGTCCGCCAGCGACAGGCAGGACTGTCGCCGCCGCATGCTGCGCCGCCGTTGCAGCGCCGGTTTCAATGGTTCGGGACCGGTTGCAGCCGCGTTGGCCGCGTCTTTCGGATGCTACTTGCCGATGCAGAAGCGGCCGAAGATCTCGCCCAGGAGGTCGTCGCTGGTGAAGGCGCCGGTGATCTCGGCGAGCGCGTCGTGTGCCAGGCGCAGCTCCTCGGCGAAGAGGTCGAGCGCCGCATCGGCGACCGCCGCATGGACCTGCGCCTCCAGCAGGTGCGCCCGCGTGCGCTGCAGCGCCTGCACATGGCGCTTGCGGGCGATCAGCACGCCTTCGGGCGAGGCATGCCAGCCGGCGCGCTCGAGCAAAGCGCGGCGCAGGGCATCGAGACCGGCGCCGGTGCGCGCCGACAGCGCGATCTGATCGACCGGCACCCGCGACGCGTCCACCGCATCGGCCTTGTTGTGCACATGCAGGATGCGGGCCGGGTCGTCGACGTGCAGCCGTTCGGCGATCGCCGCTTCGGCCGCTTCGTAGCCGGCCTCGCCGCGCCGCGTCAGGTCATGCAGGAAGATCACGGCGTCGGCTTCGCCGATCGCGTCCCAGCTGCGCGCGATGCCGATGCGCTCGACCTCGTCGGCGGTCTCGGGGCGCAGGCCGGCGGTGTCGATCACATGCAGCGGCACGCCTTCGATCTGGATCGTCTCGCTGACCTTGTCGCGCGTGGTGCCGGGAATCGGCGTGACGATGGCCAGCTCGGCGCCGGCCAGCGCGTTCAGCAGCGAGCTCTTGCCGACGTTGGGCTGCCCGGCCAGCACGACCTGCAGGCCTTCGCGCAGCAGCGCGCCCTGCTGCGCACGGTCGAGCACGCCGGCGAGCGCCGCGAGGATGGTCCGCAGCTGGCCGCGCGCGTCGGCCTTCTCGAGGAAGTCGATCTCTTCCTCGGGGAAGTCCAGCGTCGCCTCGACCAGCAGCCGCAGGTTGACGATGCGCTGGCGCAGGAGGTCGACCTGCTGCGAGAACGCGCCGGACAAGGAGCGGCCGGCCGATCGCGCGGCGGCTTCGGTGCTGGCCTCGATCAGGTCGGCGACGGCCTCGGCCTGCGCGAGGTCGAGCTTGTCGTTGAGGAAGGCGCGCTCGGTGAACTCACCGGGTTCGGCCAAGCGCAGGCGCGGCAGGCGCGGCTCGCCGGTGGCCGCGTCGGCCTCGGCGGCCGCTTCGAGGCAGCGCGCGAGCAGCAGTTGCAGCACGACCGGGCCGCCGTGCGCCTGCAACTCCAGCACGTCTTCCCCGGTGTACGAGTGGGGCGCCGGAAAGTGCAGCGCAAGGCCCTGGTCGATCGGCTCGCCGCGCGCATCGAGGAAAGGCCCGTAGCTGGCGTGGCGCGGTTTCAGCGGCCGCGCGACGATGGCCTGCGCGAGCGCGACCAGGCCGCGCCCCGACACCCGAACGATGCCCACCGCACCGCGCCCGGGCGCGGTGGCGATGGCGACGATGGGGTCGTGGTGTCGGGACAGCGGCACCTGGGCATTGTCCCAGGGCCGCGGCAGATGGCGCGGGGTGGAGCGCCGGACCGGTCGCATGACCGGCTCGTTGCACGCTCCAGGGCTGGCGGCTTGAACGCCAGTGGGCCCCGCATTGATCGTTCAGGGGCAGCCGGCGTACCCGCTGCGGTGACTCGCCCCGTCAACCGCATATTCGACCGTCGGCGCGTGGATTCAACCCCCCGAGCCGGCGGTTCGCGCGCGCGCCGTGGCCGTTTTCACGCCGCCTCGGCAGACCAAGGTCATGCAATCAGCGCGCAGGCCTTCAAGCAGGCGCCGCGGATCCGGCTCCGCCGGTCCGCAAGGGGCGCCTTGCAGGCCGCGCCGGGCCTTGCGGCCCGACCGCTCGCCAGGCATAGAAGCTTCGCTTCCACGTCCGGGCTCGCCCCCCTTGAGGGGGAAGCGGCGAAGCCGCTCCGGGGGTGGGCCTTACTTCACGCCTAGCTGCTTGTTGATGAACCACTGCTGGGCGATGCCCAGGATGTTGTTCGTCAGCCAGTACAGCACCAGGCCGGCCGGGAAGAAGAAGAAGAACACGCTGAACAGCAGCGGCATGATCCACATCATCTTGGCCTGCACCGGGTCGGCCGGCGTCGGGTTCAACCAGGTCTGGAACAGCGTCGACAAGGTCATCAGGACCGGCAAGATGTACAGCGGATCCTTGGCCGACAGGTCGGTGATCCAGCCGATCCACGGCGCGTTGCGCATCTCCACCGTCGACAGCAGCACCCAGTACAGCGCGATGAAGAACGGCATCTGAACCAGGATCGGCAGGCAGCCGCCGATCGGGTTGACCTTCTCCTCGCGGTAGATGCGCATCATCTCCTGCTGCATCTGCTGCGGCTTGTCCTTGTAGCGCTCGCGCAGCTCCATCACGCGCGGGTTGATGGCCTTCATCTTGGCCATCGAGCGGTAGGCGCTGGCGTTGAGCCAGTAGAACGCGATCTTCAGCAGCACGACCAGCGCGACGATCGCCCAGCCCCAGTTGCCGATCACCGCGTGCAGCTTGTCGAGCAGCCAGAACAACGGCTTGGCGAGCACCGCAAAGTAGCCGTAGTCCTTCACCAGTTCGAGGCCCGGCGCCAGCGCCTGCAGCTTGTTCTCTTCCTGCGGACCGGCGAACAGCGTCGCCTCGCTGGCCGCCGTCGCGCCCGGTGCCACGGACCCCAGCGGCAGCACCATCGCAACCGAGTAGAGGTTGTCGCCGACCTTCGTCGTGCGGAACTCGCGCTCACCCTTCTGCGGCACGATCCACGCCGTGTTGAAGTAGTGCTGGACCATCGCGATCCAGCCGTTGTCGGCCTTGGTGACGTGGCTCGGCTCGGCGCCGGCCTTGCGCTTCTCGATGTCGGCGAACTCGACCTTCTGGAAGTGCTTGTCGTCGGTGTACAGCGCCGGACCGGTGAACGCGGTCGGCGCCATGAACATGCTGGTCGGCGGCACCGTGCCGTCGCGCACCAGCTGCAGGTACAGCTCGGGCTGCACCGGCGCCGCGGAGCCGTTGTTCACCTCGTGCTTCACGCCGATCGTGTAGTCGCCGCGGCGGAAGGTGTAGGTCTTCTTCAGCGTCACGCCATTGACCGGCGGCGACTCGAAGGCCACCGTCACCGCGTTGCTGCCGTCCTTCAGCGTCGCGTCGCCCGGCAGCAGCTTCATCGGCGTCAGGTGGTTCGGCAACGTGCTGCCGGCCTGCTTGGTCACCAGGCCGCTCTGCGCGATGTACTGCCGATGCGCGCTGCGATCGAACAGCACCAGCGGCTGCTTCGGGTTCGCGTCGTCGGCATGCTTGAGCAGTTCCAGGCGCACGAGGTCGCCGCCCTGGCTGTCGAGCGTGGCCTGCACGACGTCGGTCTTGACGACCACTGTCTCGCTGGCGACCGGCGCGCTCGCGCCGGCGGCGGGCGTGGCCGCGGCGATGCTGGCAGGACCGCCCGTGGCGCTCGGCACGCCGGCCGGTGCCGATCCCGCGGCCACCGGCCGCGGCGCGGCGGGGGCGAAGAAAGAGGGGCGGCCGTTGTGCTTGTTCCAGGCGTCCCACAGCAGGAACAGCGAGGCGGTGAACACCACCCACAGGATGGTGCGGCGCATGTCGGTCATGGGCGGTTCTTCGAAAGCAGGCGGGTGAAGAGGGGGAAGTGCTGCGGCACCGGGTCGATGCCGCCGTCGCACCACGGATGGCAGCGCAGCAGGCGCGCGGTCGCCAGCGTGCTGCCGCCCAGCGCGCCGTGGCGCTCGAGGGCTTCCAGCGCATAGGCCGAACAGGTCGGCTCGAAGCGGCAGGCCGAACCGAGCCAGGGCTTCAGCAGCAGGCGGTAGCCGCGCACGAGCAGGATCAGCGCAGCCTTCGGCAGGTGAGTCAGGCGCTCGAACATCATTCGCGCGGGCCTCGATCAGCGGCCAGCGCGCGCAGGCGCAGGCAATGCGGCGCGCTGCAGCAGGGCGATGAGTTCGTCGCGCGCAGCCGCGCGCAGCGGCCGCGAGGCGGCGCTGGGAAATTGCTGGCGGTCGAAGGGCGCCTTCAGGCGCACCACCCACAGCCCCGGGGCGAGCCCGGAGGCGGCCTCGCCCATCGCGGCGCGGATCTGCCGCTTCAGCAATCCGCGGGTGACCGCCCGCTTCGCATGGCGCTTGGGCACCACGGTGCCCAGCCACCAGCCGGTCGCCGGCGCTTCATCCACAAGCGGTGGGCAACCCCGTGCATCACCTGTGGATAACTCATCCGTCGCGGGCCGCGGGGCCCGGCCGGTGGCCAGCGAAGGCCTGGCCGGGACATGGTGCACGGCGAAGTGAGTGCTGCGCGAACGCGGCGGCTGCGCCAGCACGCGTTCGAAGTCGGCCGATCTCGTGATGGTCAAGAGGGGCCCGACCATGCGCTGGCGGAGATCGCCGTGGATCGCCCGGTTTCAGGCGATCAGACCTGGGTCAGGCGCTTGCGACCCTTGGCGCGGCGGGCGGCGATCACCGCGCGGCCGCCGCGCGACTTCATGCGCACGAGGAAGCCATGGGTGCGGGCACGGCGGGTCTTGGAAGGTTGGTAGGTGCGCTTCATGGCGGCGTTCCTCGAAATACTTTGAAGGTGTCCCCGTCGGGGAAACCCACTATTAGAGCAAAAAGCCCCTTTAGGGTCAAACACTTGCACCACGGAATGCGGGCAAGCGCGGGGCTTGACCGCATCGGCGGAACTGTGGATAACAGCGGCTTGGCCGGGCGAGGGGGCCTACAATCCGGCCGCTCCAGAATAAGTTGTCCACAATGAACCCAGACCTGTGGCAGCTCGGTTGCGAACGCCTCGCGACCGAGTTGCCGGAGCAGCAATTCAACACCTGGATCCGTCCGCTGCCGGCGGCCGACATCGTGGATGACGATGGCGGCGACGGCGCGGTGGCCTCGGTGCGTGTGCCGAACCGATTCAAGCTCGACTGGATCCGTTCGCAGTACGCCGGCCGCATCGAGGGGGTGCTGAGCGAACTCGCCGGCAAGCCGGTGCGGCTGGAACTCTCGCTGGCGCCACGCGAGCCGATGCCGGCCACCCGCACGGGCCCGGCGGCGCATCAGCCGGTGCGCGCAGCGGCGCTGCTGAACACGCAGGCGCTCGCCCATGCCACCAGCGTGCAGCCGTTGTCGGCGCCACCCAACGGTGCGGGCGGCCACCTGCCTCCGGCCGCGCACAGCCATCGCCTGAACACGGCGCTGACCTTCGACACGCTGGTCGCCGGCCGCGCCAACCAGATGGCGCGCACCGCCGCGCTGCACGTCGCCGGTGCGCCGGGCGTCATGTACAACCCGCTGTTCATCTACGGCGGCGTCGGCCTCGGCAAGACCCACCTGATCCATGCCGTCGGCAACGCGCTGCTGAAGGACCGCAGCGATGCGCGCGTGCTCTACCTGCACGCCGAGCAGTTCATCTCGGACGTCGTCAAGAACTACCAGCGCAAGACCTTCGACGAGCTGAAGGCCAAGTACCACTCGCTCGATCTGCTGCTGATCGACGACGTGCAGTTCTTCGCCGGCAAGGACCGCACGCAGGAGGAGTTCTTCAACGCCTTCGAGGCGCTGCTGGCCAAGCGCGCGCACATCATCATGACCAGCGACACCTACCCCAAGGGGCTGGTGGACATCGACGAGCGGCTGACCAGCCGCTTCGACGCCGGGCTGACGGTGGCGATCGAGCCGCCGGAGCTCGAGATGCGCGTCGCGATCCTGATCCGCAAGGCGCAGGCCGAAGGCACCGAGATGCCCGAGGACGTGGCCTTCTTCATCGCCAAGAACGTGCGCGCCAACGTGCGCGAGCTCGAAGGCGCGCTGCGCAAGGTGCTGGCCTACAGCCGCTTCTCGCACAAGGACATCAACATCGGGCTCGCACGCGAGGCGCTGAAGGACCTGCTGTCGATCCAGAACCGGCAGGTCGGGGTCGAGAACATCCAGAAGACGGTGGCCGACTTCTACAAGATCAAGGTCGCCGACATGTACTCGAAGAAGCGGCCGGCCTCGATCGCCAAGCCGCGCCAGATCGCGATGTACCTGGCCAAGGAACTGACGCAGAAGAGCCTGCCCGAGATCGGCGAGCTCTTCGGCGGCCGCGACCACACGACGGTGCTGCATGCGGTGCGCAAGATCGGCGGCGACCGCACGAAGGACACCGAGCTGAACCAGCAGCTGCACGTGCTCGAACAGACATTGAAGGGGTGAGGGCGGGCGGCCGGTCTGTCAAGGCACAAGCCTGTGGACAGTTGTCGAACAAGCGCGCAGTGATCCACAGGCGTGGCGCGCCGAGCGAAGTTGTTCCGTTTCGCGAGCCGGTTTCCCGGCCCGCGCCCCACAGGGTTCGTGCCGTCCTAAACCCTTGAAATTGCAAGCGAAAATAGCGTTCTCCACAGCCGAGCCGGCCCCCTACTAGAACCACTAAGTTCAAAGAGGAAGACATGATTGTTCTGAAAGCTCCACAACAAAAACTGCTCGAGGCGCTGCAGGCGGTCGCGGGCATCGTGGAGCGCCGGCATACGCTGCCGATCCTGGCCAACGTGCTGTTGCGAAAGAACGGCGGCGAGCTCGAGCTGACCACCAGCGACCTGGAGATCCAGGTGCGCACGCAGGCCGAGCTCGGCGGCGACAACGACCGCTACGCCACCACCGTCGGCGCGCGCAAGCTGATCGACATCCTGCGCACGCTGCCGACCGACCAGGTCGTCACGCTGGCTGCCGCGCAGAACAAGCTGACGCTGACCGGCGGCAAGAGCCGCTTCACGCTGCAGACGCTGCCGGCCGACGACTTCCCGCTGGTCAACGAAGCGGTCGACTTCGGGCCGGCCTTCTCGGTGCCGCAGAAGACGCTGAAGGGTCTGATCAACCAGGTGCACTTCGCGATGGCGGTGCACGATATCCGCTACTACCTCAACGGCATCCTGTTCGTCGCCGAGGGCCGGATGCTGACGCTGGTGGCCACCGACGGGCACCGGCTCGGCCTGGCGCAGGCGCAGCTCGACAACGAGATCCCGAAGCAGGAGGTGATCCTGCCGCGCAAGACGGTGCTCGAGCTGCAGCGCCTGCTGAAGGACGAGAAGGACGGCGGCGACGGCGCGATCGAGATGCGCTTCGCCGGCAACCAGGCGAAGTTCAACTTCTCCGGCATGGAGTTCGTCACCAAGCTGGTCGAGGGCAAGTTCCCCGACTACAACCGCGTGATCCCGAAGAACCACAAGAACGCCGTGGTGCTCGGCCGCGCCGCGCTGCTGGCGAGCCTGCAGCGCGCGGCCATCCTGACCTCCGAGAAGTTCAAGGGCGTGCGCGTGAACATCGAGCCCGGCACCTTGCGCATCGCGTCGAGCAATGCCGAGCAGGAAGAGGCCAAGGAAGAGCTGGAGATCGACTACGCCGGCGATCCGATCGAGATCGGCTTCAACGTGACCTACCTGATGGACGTGCTGGCCAACATCAACCACGAGATGGTCCGGCTCGAACTGCAGGACAGCAACTCCAGTGCGCTGATCACCGTGCCCGATCAGACGGGCTTCAAGTACGTGGTGATGCCGATGCGGATCTGAGGCGCCCCGCCGAACCGAATGAGCCGAGCGGGCCCAGTGCCCGCTTCGGCGTTTTGACAGGGTGGCCGCGCCCTTGAGCGGTCAGCCCCACTGAAGAGCCCCATGAGCGATTCCACTCCCTCCCGCCCCGACGACGCCGCCAACCCGAGCCTGGGTTACGGCGCCGAGTCGATCCAGATCCTCGAAGGCCTGGAGGCGGTGCGCAAGCGGCCCGGCATGTACATCGGCGACACGTCCGACGGCACCGGCCTGCACCACCTGGTGTTCGAGGTCGTCGACAACTCGATCGACGAGGCGCTCGCCGGCCATTGCGACGACATCATCGTCACGATCCACACCGACAACTCGATCTCCGTCATCGACAACGGCCGCGGCATTCCGACCGGCGTGAAGATGGACGACAAGCACGAGCCCAAGCGCTCGGCGGCCGAGATCGCGCTGACCGAGCTGCACGCCGGGGGCAAGTTCAACCAGAACAGCTACAAGGTCTCGGGCGGCCTGCACGGTGTCGGCGTCTCGTGCGTCAACGCGCTGTCGAAGTGGCTGCGGCTGACCGTGCGTCGCGACGGCAAGGTGCACTTTCTCGAGTTCGTCCGGGGCGTGCCGCAGGACCGGCTGCTCGAGACGCGCGACGGTTTCGAGGTCAGCCCGATGAAGATCACCGGCGACACCGAGAAGCGCGGCACCGAGGTGCACTTCCTGCCCGACGGCGAGATCTTCACGAACATCGACTTCCACTACGACGTGCTGGCCAAGCGCCTGCGCGAGCTCTCGTTCCTGAACAACGGCGTGAAGATCCGCCTCGTCGACGAACGCAACGCGAAGGAGGACAACTTCGCCTTCGCCGGCGGCGTCAAGGGCTTCGTCGAGTTCATCAACCAGGGCAAGAAGGTTCTGCACCCGAACGTCTTCCACGCGATGGGGGACAAGATGAGCGAGCAGAACACCAACGTCGGCGTCGAAGTGGCGATGCAGTGGAACGACGGCTACAACGAGTCGGTGCTGTGCTTCACGAACAACATCCCGCAGCGCGACGGCGGCACCCACCTCACCGGCCTGCGCGCGGCGATGACACGCGTCATCAACAAGTACATCGAGGACAACGAGCTGGCGAAGAAGGCCAAGGTCGAGATCTCGGGCGACGACATGCGCGAGGGCCTGGCCTGCATCGTCAGCGTCAAGGTGCCGGAGCCGAAGTTCTCGAGCCAGACCAAGGACAAGCTCGTATCGTCCGAAGTACGCGGCCCCGTCGAGGAGATTGTCTCCAAGCTGCTGACCGACTGGCTGCTCGAGAACCCGCTCGACGCCAAGATCATCTGCGGCAAGATCGTCGAGGCTGCGCGGGCGCGCGAGGCGGCCCGCAAGGCGCGCGAGATGACGCGCCGCAAGGGCGTGCTCGACGGCATGGGCCTGCCCGGCAAGCTGGCGGACTGCCAGGAGAAGGATCCCGCGATGTGCGAGATCTACATCGTCGAGGGCGACTCGGCCGGCGGCAGCGCGAAGCAGGGCCGTGACCGCAAGTTCCAGGCGATCCTGCCGCTGCGCGGCAAGATCCTCAACGTCGAGAAGGCGCGCTACGAGAAGCTGCTGAGCAGCGATGCGATCCTGACGCTGATCACCGCGCTGGGCACCGGCATCGGCACCGAGGACTTCAACCTCGACAAGCTGCGCTACCACCGCATCATCATCATGACCGACGCGGACGTCGACGGCGCGCACATCCGCACGCTGCTGCTGACCTTCTTCTACCGCCAGATGTCGGCGCTGGTCGAGGCCGGCCACATCTACATCGCGCAGCCGCCGCTGTACAAGGTGAAGGTCGGCAAGCACGAGCAGTACCTGAAGGACGGCATCGAGCTCGATGCCTTCCTGCTGAAGGTGGCGCTCGACGGCGCCAGCGTGCTGCCCGACGGCGTGAGCGGCACGCGCGCGGCGCTGAACGGCGGCGTGCTGGAGGAACTGGCGCGCAAGTACGTGCTGGCGAACCACGTGATCGAGCGCCTGTCGAACTGGATGGACCTGGAGGCCCTGCGCGCGATCGCCAACGGCCTGACCCTGGACCTCGACAGCGCACCGCAGGCCGAGGCCAGCGCGATGGCGCTGAAGGCCGCGCTGCACGATGCCGAGGTCGAGGCGCAGTTCGACGAGCGCACCGACAAGCACCTGCTGCGCATCAGCCGCCGCCACCACGGCAACCTGAAGAGCAGCGCGATCACGCAGGACTTCGTGCACGGCGCGGACTACGCGGCGCTGCAGGAAGCCGGCGTCACGTTCAAGGACCTGCTGAGCTCGGAAGCGGTCGTGCGCCGCGGCGAAGGCGAGCGCATGAAGGAGCAGAAGGTCGCCGACTTCCGTGCCGCGATGGCCTGGCTGATGGCGCAGGCCGAAGGCGCGGTGGGCCGCCAGCGCTACAAGGGCCTCGGCGAGATGAACCCCGAGCAGCTGTGGGAAACGACGATGGACCCCAACGTCCGGCGCCTGCTGAAGGTGCAGATCGAGGACGCCATCGAGGCCGACCGCGTGTTCACGATGCTGATGGGCGACGAGGTCGAGCCGCGGCGCGACTTCATCGAGAGCAACGCGTTGCGCGCGGCGAACATCGACGTCTGAGCACAGGGGCGGTGTGCGGCTGCCCCGCGGCCTTGCCGGCCGCAGGCGTCGTCGCGAACCAGCGCGGTCCTCAGTACGGGATGTAGGGGCGCTCGGTGGTCGGCAGTCGCGCCGGGCCGAGGAAGTGGTCCAGCGCCAGGGCCAGCGCCTCGCGCTCGTCCGCGCAGCGAAGCCGTGCGAGCGCGGCCTGCAGGCCCTGGCGATCACCTGCCACGCCGGCATCGCGCAGTTGCAGCAGCAGCTCGAGCACATCCACCTGCCGCGGGGCTGCGGCGGCACGGCTGGCGGTCGACGGCGAAGGGAACGGGATCACCATGGCAGCCATGCTAAGAAGGTGGCAGGCGTCCGGCAGATGACTTATTGCCATCGCCGCCCCCCGCGGACCGGGGGGATGTGCCGCCGGCAGGCGCTGCCCGCCTACTGCCTGGCCCCTTCGCCCAGCCGCCGGCCCAGGCCGATCGCATAGGGTGCGGCGCGCGCGCCGAGCAGCGGATCGGCCGAAGGCTCGACACCCTTGGGCAGCACCGTCGGGATGAAGGTCAGCGCCAGACAGGCGCCGCCGCCGTCGGGCGCCACCTCGGTGATGCGCAGCTTGCCCAGCGACACCTTCCTGCGCTCGGCCGGCAGCGGCACCACCGCGCTGTCGAGCTTGTCGCCGCTGTCGGCGATCTGCAGCTGGAAGTCGAAGGCGACGTTGCCGGCCTTGACGCGCTCGCGCAGGTCGGCGGCGAGGAAGTTCGGGCCCTTGGCCTTGGCTTCGTCGTCGCTCAGGCCGGCGGCGCCGCCGATGGGCTCGAAGACCCATTTGCCCCAGGTCTTGCGGCCGCGTGCATCGACGAAGGCGAAGGCGTGCACGCCCCAGTAGTTGACGCTCGCGAAGCTCGCCGGCACCGGCTGGCTGGCGAAGTACCTGCCCTGCAGCAGCACCTCGGGGTTGGCGTCGGCGAAGGCCTTGACCTTGGCCGGGTCGGCCGCCTTGGTGGCCGGATCCGGGCGCAGCGACTCGACGCGGCCGAGCAACTGCTCCGGTGTCGCCGCGCCGAACACGGGCGCCGAGATGTTGCCCATCTGCCAGCTCTCGCCGTCCGGCAGGTTGAACTGCAGCGCGAGGTTGCGCTGGGTCTTCGTGTTGTCGGCGGCGTTCGGATTCGCGCCGCCGACGGAAAAGCGCACCACCACCGGCACCGGCTTGCCGCCGAAGGCCGAGGCCACGGACAGCGCACGCGCCTCGGCGCTGCCGACGAACTCTCCCGTCGCGCACAGGCCCTTGGCGCCCGAGCGGCGGTAGCCCTCGTGCTTGCCGAAGGTCGACTCGAAGGCATCGACCAGCTTGCCCGGGTCGGCCTGGGCTTGTGCGGAAGCCGACGCGGCCAGGGCGGCGGCGGCCAGGGCCAGCGGGGCGGCGAATCGGGACAGGGTCATCAAGCGCTCCAGCGGTCGAGGTGGGTCAAGGTCGGGGTGTGACGAGCGGTCACGGCGGATTGGCCCATCAGTCGGGCCGCAACCGGGAACCTTACGCGCGCACCGGGCGCCCGGATGCGTCGAGGTCCGCCGCCCAGCCGGCATCGCCGCCGGCGCCGACTGCGGTCTTGCAGCGGACCCGCGGCGTACCATGCGCGCGAGCTGATTCCGGAGCTTCGCGACGATGAGCGCCTCGCCTTCATCCCCTTCATCGATCCCCTTCGACTGGCGTGCCGGCTACCCGTCCGTGCGCCAGCCGGTCTTCGCGCGCAACGCCGTCGCCACCTCGCACCCGCTCGCCGCGCAGGCCGGCCTGCGCATGCTGGCCGCCGGCGGCAATGCGGTCGATGCGGCGATCGCCACCGCGGCGGTGATGACCTTGGTAGAGCCCTGCAGCAACGGCCTCGGCTCCGACGCCTTCTGCATCCTGTGGGACGGCCAGCAGCTGCACGGGCTGAATGCCTCGGGCACGGCGCCGGCGGGCTGGTCGCCCGCGTACTTCCGCGGCAAATACGGCGCCGATGCGAAGACGCCGCCGGCGCGCGGCTGGGACGCGGTGACGGTGCCGGGCGCGGTGGCCGCCTGGGTGACCTTGAGCGAACGCTTCGGCAAGCTGCCGTTCGCCGACCTGCTGGCGCCGGCGATCGAGGTCGCCGAGCGGGGTTACGCGGTGCCGGTGATCGTGCAGCAGAAATGGGCGCTGGCGACGCCGGTGCTGTGCGGCTTCCCGGGCTTCGCCGAGACCTTCCTGCCGCATGGCCGCGCGCCGGACGTGGGCGAGCGCTTCACGATGCCGGGCGCGGCGCGCGCGCTGAAGGCCATCGCCGCAACCCGCGGCGAGGCCTTCTACCGCGGCGAGATCGCCGCCGCCGCGGCCGCGCATGCGAAGCAACACGGCGGTGTGATGACGGCCGCCGACTTCGCGAGTTATCGGCCCGAGTGGGTCGGCACGATCTCGGCCGAGTACCGCGGCCACCGGCTGCACGAGATCCCGCCGAACGGCCAGGGCATCGCGGCGCTGATCGCGCTGTCGCTGCTGCGGCGCTTCGACCTCGCCTCGATGGACCCGGACGGCCCGCAGGCGCAGCACCTGCAGATCGAGGCGATGAAGCTGGCGTTCGCCGACACCTACCGCTACGTGTCCGATCCGTCGTCGATGGACGTCACCCCCTTGCAGCTGCTCGACGAGGCCTACCTCGCCGAACGCGCGAAGCTGATCGACCCGTCGCGCGCGCAGGACTTCGGCGCCGGCAATCCGGTCAAGGGCGGCACGATCTACCTGACCGCGGCGGACGAGCGCGGCATGATGGTCAGCTTCATCCAGAGCAACTACATGGGCTTCGGCTCGGGCGTCGTGGTGCCCGAGTGGGGGCTGTCGCTGCAGAACCGCGGCCACGGCTTCACGCTCGACGAGGGCCATGCGAACGTCGTCGCGCCGGGCAAGCGGCCGTTCCACACCATCATCCCGGCCTTCCTGACGGACGGTGACGGCCAGCCGCGCATGAGCTTCGGCGTGATGGGCGGCAACATGCAGCCGCAGGGCCACCTGCAGACGGTATCGCGCATGCTGGACCACCGCCAGTCGCCGCAGGCGGCCTGCGACGCGCCGCGCTGGCGCTTCAACCAGGGCCTGTCGATCAACGTCGAGGCGACGATGCGGCCGGTCACCATCGAGGCGCTGCGCGCGCGCGGCCACCAGATCGAGTCGATCCACGACAGCTATCAGGACCTCGGCGCCGGCCAGTTCATCTGGCGGCTCGGCGATCCGGCCGTCGAGGGTTATGTCTGCGCCAGCGACCCGCGGCGCGACGGGCTGGTGGCGGGCTGGTGAGCCCGGCGCAGCCCAAGGCGCTGGACGTGGCGGCGCTGCAGCGGCGGCTGCGCGACTTCGCTGCCGAGCGCCGCTGGCAGCATTTCCACACGCCGAAGAACCTGGCCACCGCGCTGGTCGTCGAAGCGGCCGAGCTGGCCGAGCTGTTCCAGTGGCAGACCGCCGAAGAATCGATCGCCGCGGGCGCCGATCCGGTGCAGGCCGAACGCATCGGCGACGAGATCGCCGATGTGCTGCTGTACCTGCTGCAGATCGCCGACCACACCGGCATCGACGTGGCCGCGGCGGTCGAACGCAAGCTGGCGAAGAACGCGCTGAAGCACCCGGCGCCCTGACACCTGCCGACCATGACCGAGATCCCCGAGCTCACCGGCGAACGTGTGCACCTGCGTGCCTTCACCAACGCCGACCTCGACGCCTACGCGGCGATGAGCGCGGATGCCGAGGTGATGCGCTACATCGGCGACGGCCAGCCGGTCGGCCGCGACATCGCCTGGCGCCAGATGGCGGCGTTCCTCGGCCACTGGGCGTTGCGCGGCTACGGCATGTGGGCGGTCGAGGACCGGGCGAGCGGCCGCCTGCTCGGCCGTGCCGGCTTCCTGAACCCCGAGGGCTGGCCGGGGCTGGAGCTGGGCTGGCTGCTGGCGCGCGAGCATTGGGGCCGCGGCCTGGCGCACGAGGCCGCCGCGCTGGCGCTGGGCTGGGGACGGCGGCACATCGACGGCATCGGCGGGCTGATCAGCCTGATCCGGCCCGACAACAGACGGTCGGCCGCGCTCGCCGGCCGGCTCGGCGCGGCGCTGGACGACCAGATCGAGCTGCTCGGCGGCCCGGCGCAGGTCTGGCGCTACCGTGACGGGGCGGTCACCGGCTGAACGCGCTTCGATCCGGCGCAGCGGGCCCGGCCTTCGGCGCGGGCCTTTTGGGGTCGACGGGTCCGGACGGATTTCACCGGGGTCGCTCCGCGTCGGCCCGAGGTTCAACGGCCAACGATAGCGCCGACAATGGCGGCCGCCGATGACTCGCATGGACGCCGCCCCGGTCCCACCCCCTGCCGCGGCCGCCACCGGCGGCCGCGGCGACACGTCGACACTGTTCGACCTGCTGCCGGTCGGCGCCTACCGCTCGACGCCCGAGGGCACGATGCTGCGTGCCAATGCCGCGCTGGTGCGCTTCAACGGCTACTCGACCGAGTTCGAGCTGCTCGCCGCCTGCCGCGACATCGCCGGCGAGTGGTACGTCGACCCGCAGCAGCGCCAGCGATTTGCCGAGCGGCTGGAACGCGATGGCCAGGTCACCGGCTTCGTTTCCGAGGTGTACCGCCACCGCACGCGCGAGCGCGTGTGGGTCAGCGAGAACGCGCACATGGTTCGCGACGCCGACGGCCGGGTGCTGTACTACGAAGGCACGATCGAGGAGATCACCGACCGCGTGCGCGCGCAGGCGGCCCTGCAGCGCAGCGAGGCACACCTGCGGCTGATCACGCAGCATCTGCCGGGCCTCGTCTACCGGGTGCGCACCACGCCGAGCGGCCGCCGCGTGTTCGAGTTCGTCAGCGAAGGCGCGCGCGCGCTGTTCGGCCTGGAGCCGCAGGCCCTGATGGCCGATGCCTCGCTGATCGAGGCCTACCGCCATCCCGACGACCGCGCGCGCATCGCCGAGGCCATCGCCAGCAGCGTGCGCGAGTCGCGGCCGCTGACGATCGAGTTCCGCATCGTCGTGCCGGGGCCCGGCGGGCCGGGCGGCGACGAACCGCAGATCAAGTGGCTGCAGGTGACCTCGGTGCCGGTGGCCTCGGACGACGCCGGCACCGTGCGCATCGGCGTGATGATCGACATCACCCAGTCGCGCCACGCCGAGGCGGCGCTGCGCGAGAGCGAGCAGCGCTGGAAGCTGGCGCTCGAAGCCACCGGCGACGGTGTCTGGGACTGGGACATCGAGAGCGGGGCCGAGGTGTTCTCGCCGCGCTTCGTCGAGATGTACGGCTACACCGCCGCCGAGGTCGCGAACCGGCTCGATTTCTTCGACGAGCGCACCCACCCGGACGACGTGGCGCAGATGCAGCGCGACCGCCAGGCGCACTTCGACGGCCTGACGCCCACCTACGTCAACGAGCACCGCATCCTGTGCAAGGACGGCTCGTGGAAGTGGGTGCTGACGCGCGGCCTGCTGATCCGCCGCACGCCGGACGGCCGGCCGGCACGCATGATCGGCACGCACACCGACATCACCGCGCAGAAGCAGGCCGAGGCGCTGCGCGCCGAACGCGACCGCGCCGAATCGGCCGACCGCGCGAAGACGCAGCTGCTGTCGCGCGTCAGCCATGAGCTGCGCACGCCGCTGAACGCGGTGCTCGGCTTCGGCCAGCTGCTCGAAAGTGATCCCGGCCTCGCCGAGCGCCATCGCGCGTGGACGCGCCAGATCCTGGCCAGCGGCCAGCACCTGCTGGAACTGGTCGACGACGTGCTGGACCTGTCGAGCGCGCAGGCCGGGCAGCTGAACCTGTCGCTCGCCGCGGTGGAGCTGCGCCAGGCGGTGGCCGACTGCTGGACGATGCTGGCGGTGGCCCCGGCGGCGCCGCGGCCGGCCGGGCTGCGCTACATCGACATGGGGCTGGGCGGTGCGCCGCTGTGGGTCCAGGCCGATGCGCGCCGGCTCAAGCAGGTGCTGAGCAACCTGCTGTCGAATGCGGTGAAGTACAACCGGCCGGGCGGCGAGGTGCGCGTGCGCTGCGAGCCGGACGGTGACGGCAGCGTGCTGCTGCAGGTCGAGGACACCGGCAGCGGCATGAGCGCCGAGCAGCTGGCGCGCTTGTTCAACCCCTTCGAGCGCCTGGGCGCGCAGCACGGCAACGTGCAGGGCAGCGGCCTCGGCCTCGCGCTGTCGAAGCAGCTGGTCGAGGCCATGGGCGGGCGCATCGAGGTGCACAGCACGCCCGGCGTCGGCAGCCGCTTCACGGTGCGGCTGAACGCCGCGCCGGCGGCCGTGTGAAACGCGCACGTCGGCGTTCGAAGCGGGGCTTCCCAAGCGGACGCCGCGGAACCGGCTCTGCCGGGCCGCTGGGGTGCCTTGCAGGCCGCGCCGGGCCTTGCGGCCCGACCGCTCGCCAGGCACGGAAGCTTCGCTTCCATGTCCGGGCTCGCCCCCCTTGAGGGGGAAGCGGCGTCAGCCGCTCCGGGGGTGGGTTAGCTGACCCGGAACGAGGCGACGGCGGTCGCCAGCTTCACGGCCTGCTGCTTCAGCGAATCGGCGGCGGCGGCGGACTCTTCCACCAGCGCGGCGTTCTGCTGCGTCATCGCGTCGAGCTGCGTCACGGTGCCGTTGACCTGGCCGATGCCGGTCGACTGCTCGGTGACCGCGGCGCTGATCTCGCCGATGGTGTCGCAGACGCGCTTCACGCTGGCGACGATGTCGGTCATCGTCGAGCCGGCGTCCTGCACCAGGCGCGAGCCGGCATCGACGCGTTCGACCGAGTTGCCGATCAGGCTCTTGATCTCGCGCGCGGCCTCGGCGCTGCGCTGGGCGAGCGAGCGCACCTCGCCGGCGACGACCGCGAAGCCGCGGCCCTGCTCGCCGGCGCGCGCCGCTTCCACCGCGGCGTTCAGCGCGAGGATGTTGGTCTGGAAGGCGATGCCGTCGATGACGCCGATGATGTCGGCGATCTTCTTCGACGCGGCATGGATCTCGTCCATCGTCGCCACCACCTGCGCGACCACCGCGCCGCCGCGTTCGGCGACCTCGGCGGCGGAGCTGGCCAGCTGGTTGGCGGTGGCGGCCGATTCGGCCGAGTGGCGCACGCTGCCGCTCAGCTGCCCGATCGCGCTGGCGGCCTGCTGCAGGTTCGACGCCGTCTGCTCGGTGCGCTGGCTCAGGTCGAGGTTGCCGGAGGCGACCTCGGAGCTGGCGGTCTGGATGCTGTCGGCACTGGTGCGCACGTCGCCGACGATGCGGCGCAGCGATTCGGTCATGCGCTTGAGCGACTGCAGCGTCTGCGCGGCCTCGTCGCTGCCGGCGATTGCGACGTCGCGGGTCAGGTCGCCGTTGGCGATGTGGGTGGCCAGCGCCTGCGCATCGGCCAGCGGCTTGACGATCGAGCGGCTGACGGTCAGTGCCGCCGCGACACCCAGGCTCAGCGCCACCAGCACCAGCACGCCGAGGCCGGCACCGACCTTGGCGATCACGTCGGCGAGCTCGGCCTCGACCTTGGCCAGCGCCACGTCGATGCCCTTGCGGCTGTCGGTGAGCTTGGCTTCGGCGGCGGCATGCGCCTTGGTCACCGGCGCCAGCGCGACGGCGGCTTCCTTGGCGTCGGGGAAGCGGGCGCCGACCAGGTCCTTGTGGAAGGTTTCGTAGGCGGCCTTGTAGGCGGCGGTCAGCTTGCCGATGTCCTCGACCATCGCCAGCGCCTCGGGCGCGCGCACCAGCTTGCGCAAGGACTCGACCGACGCCACGGCATCGGCAACCGCCTGGTCCCAGGCCTTCTTGTGAGTGGCGATCGTCTCGTTGTCGAGGTTGTTCGCGACCATCGTCTGCTCGGCGACGCGCGCGCGCAGCAGCGCGACGTTCAAGGTCTCGGCCTGCGTGCGGATCGGCTGCAGGCGGCCGAGCACGACGTCCAGGCTCTGGCGCGCGCCGTAGACCCCGAAGGCACCCGCGGCCGCGACGGCGACCAGGAGCACGAGCAGCAGCCCGAAGGCGGCAAAGAGGCGGTTGCGGATCGACAGACGGCTGAGCATGGGGCACCTCGCTACTTCAAGGGCGGGTTACTACGAGTTTCAAGGGCCGATCCTCGCGCGCCCTCGGCCGGGGCAATCGATGGAGAAGCCGACCGGAGCCGGCTTTGTTCCGATTCAAGCCACCCGGAAAGCCGAGACCGCGGCGGCCAGCTGGTCGGCCTGCTGCTTCAGCGATTCGGCGGCGGCGGCGGACTGCTCGACCAGCGCCGCGTTCTGCTGCGTCGCCTGGTCCAGGTGGTTGACCGTGCCGTTGACCTGGCCGATGCCGGTCGACTGCTCGGTGACCGCGGCGCTGATCTCGCCGATGGTGTCGCAGACGCGCTTCACGCTGGCGACGATGTCGGTCATCGTCGAGCCGGCGTCCTGCACCAGGCGCGAGCCGGCATCGACGCGTTCGACCGAGTTGCCGATCAGGCGCTTGATCTCGCGCGCGGCCTCGGCGCTGCGCTGGGCGAGCGAGCGCACCTCGCCGGCGACGACCGCGAAGCCGCGGCCCTGCTCGCCGGCGCGCGCCGCTTCCACCGCGGCGTTCAGCGCGAGGATGTTGGTCTGGAAGGCGATGCCGTCGATGACGCCGATGATGTCGGCGATCTTCTTCGACGCGACATGGATCTCGTCCATCGTCGAGACCACCTGGGCGACCACCGCGCCGCCGCGTTCCGCGACCTCGGCGGCGGACGTGGCCAGCTGGTTCGCGCTGGCGGCCGATTCGGCGGAGTGGCGCACGTTGCTGCTGAGCTGGTCGATCGCGCTGGCCGCCTGCTGCAGGTTGGACGCGGTGGCTTCGGTGCGCTGGCTCAGGTCGGCATTGCCGGTGGCGACTTCGGCGCTGGCGGTCTGGATGCTGTCGGCGCTGGAGCGCACCTGGCCGACGGTGCGACGCAGCCGGCCGACCATGCCCTGCATCGCACCGAACAGGCGCGACAGCTCGGCGCTGCGGGCCTGCGGCGTGTTCACCGTCAGGTCGCCCTCGGCCACCTGCTCGAGCACCTGCACCGCCTGGCCGAGCGGCCGGCTGACGACGCGGCGCACCACGACGGCCAGCACGATCGCCACGGCGGCGAAGCCCGCGCAGACCAGCACGGCCAGCACCAGCGAGCCGCCGGCAATGCTCTTGTCGACCTCGTCGACCGGCACCACCACCTCGACGATGCCGCGCACGTCCCCTTCCTTCCAGTCCTTCTTCGGCGACTGCGGATGGCTGTTGTGGCAGGCGACGCAGCCGGCCTTCATCACGTCGGCGACGGCGTAGCGCACCGACAGGCGGCCGCCGACGTCCTCGACGCGGTGCAGCGAGGCCTTGGGGTCGCGCGCGAAGGCGGCGAGCGCCTCGGTCTGGAAGGCATCGAGCTTCGTGGTCTTCGGGTCGGCGGCGCGGTGCGGGAACGGGTACTGCGACAGCAGGCGCACGTCGGTGCCGGGATACTGCTTTGCGATGCTCTCGCCGAGCGCCTTCACCAGCGTGGCCGGCAGCGGCAGCGTATTGTCCTTGGCGTTGAAGTCGTAGCCCAGCTCCATGCCGGACTTCTTCGCGCGCGGCGCGATCTCCGCGGTGTAGAAGCTGCGCAGCGTGACGATCTGGTTGGCGACCGCCCGCCCGGTGGCGAGGCCGGCCTGCTGCACCGTGTGCTGGCGCTGCTGCGCGACGACGGCGAGCACCGCGGCGACGACCACCAGGCTGGCGGCCAGCACCGGGATCAGAAGCTTCAGGGACAGGCGTCCCGGGCCCGAGAACTGCATGGGCGACTCCGTACTGCAATGTACGGAATCGTCGACGGTCCGGGCGGGCCATGGTGCCCGCATAAGCGGCACACCGGCCCGCCAGTTCCGGCTCAAGCTCGGCCGGGGGGCGTTCTCGTCAGGCCACCTGGCCGGCGCGCAGCACCAGCACCGAGCAGCTCACCTTGCGTGCCACGCTGTAGGTGGTGCCGCCGAAGAGCGTGCGCGTCAGGCTGGTCTTGCCGTGCGAGCCGAGCACGACCAGATCGGCCCGCCAGGTGTGCGCCGCGGCCAGGATCACGTCGACCGGCTTGCCGAGCTCGAGCACGGTCTGCACGTCCTGCCAACCCGTGCGGTGCGCGGCGGCCAGCGTGAGCAGCTGGCGCTGCACGTCGCCGGCCTGCGCGCTGACGACCTGGCCGCGCAGGTCGGCATAGTCGCTCAGGTCCTCCGCGGCGTCGGCCGCGTGCACCAGCACCAGCGTGGCCGTCGGGTCGGCGAAGCGCGCGTGCGCCAGCTGCAGCGCGGACAGCGAATCGGCCGAGAAGTCGATGCCGACCAGCACGCGCTGGAAGGTGTTCGGGGCACCGTTGCTCATGGCCGGCTCCTTGAATCAGTGCTGCAGGATCTTGGACAGGAAATCCTTGGCGCGCGGCGAACGGGCGTCGGGGTTGCCGAAGAACTCCTCCTTGCGGCAGTCCTCGACGATCTTGCCGGCGTCCATGAAGATCACCCGGTGGCTGACCTTCCTCGCGAAGCCCATCTCGTGCGTGACGCACATCATCGTCATGCCTTCATGGGCCAGCTGCACCATCACGTCCAGCACCTCGCCGACCATCTCGGGGTCGAGCGCCGAGGTCGGCTCGTCGAACAGCATCACGATCGGGTCCATCGACAGCGCGCGGGCGATCGCCACGCGCTGCTGCTGGCCGCCGGAGAGCTGGCCCGGGAACTTGTCCTTGTGGGCCATCAGGCCGACGCGGTCGAGCATCTTCAGCCCGCGCGTCTTGGCTTCGTCGAGGCTGCGGTTGAGCACCTTGACCTGCGCGATCGTCAGGTTCTCGGTCACCGACAGGTGCGGGAACAGCTCGAAGTTCTGGAACACCATGCCCACGCGCGAGCGCAGCTTAGGCAGGTCGGTCTTCGGGTCGGAGATCGAGATGCCGTCGACGACGATGTCGCCCTTCTGGAACGGCTCCAGCGCGTTGACGGTCTTGACCAGCGTGGACTTGCCCGAGCCCGACGGGCCGCAGACGACGACGACGTCGCCCTTCTGGATGCTGGTCGTGCAGTCGGTCAGCACCTGGAAGCTGCCGTACCACTTGCTGACGTTCTTGATGTCGATCATGGCGGGTCTCTCGCTTATCGAATGATCTGGATCTTCTTCTGCAGCTTGCGCACCAGCGACGAGAGGGCGAAGCAGATCACGAAGTAGACGACGGCGGCGGTCAGGTAGGTCTCGACCGGGCGGTTGAAGTTCTTGCCGGCGACCTCGAAGCCCTTCAGCAGGTCATAGGCGCCGATCGCGTAGACCAGCGAGGTGTCCTGGAACAGGATGATGGTCTGCGTCAGCAGCACCGGCAGCATGTTGCGGAAGGCCTGCGGCAGCACGATCAGCTGCATGCACTGCGCGTAGGTCATGCCCACCGCGTAGCCGGCGAAGACCTGCCCGCGCGGCACGCTCTGGATGCCCGCGCGCATGATCTCGGAGTAGTACGCGGCCTCGAAGACGGTGAAGGTGATGATCGCCGACAGCTCGGCGCCCATCGGCCGGCCGATCAGCAGCGGGATCAGCAGGAAGAACCACAGGATCACCATTACCAGCGGGATCGAGCGCAGCGTATTGACGTAGGTCGTCGCCGGCCACACCAGCCACGGCTTGCCCGACAGCCGCATCAGCGCCAGGATGGTGCCGAGCGCGATGCCGCCGATCATCGCGATCAGCGTCAGCTGCACCGAGAAGATCAGGCCCTTGAGGACGAAGCTGGAGACGACGCCCCAGCTCAGGAAGGCAAAGTCCAGATTCATGTCACTTGCCTCCGATCATGCCGGGCAGCCGAACGCGTTGTTCGATGAAGGCCGCCACGCGGTTGACCGAGAAGGCCGAGATGAAATACAGCAGCGTCACCGCCAGGTAGATCTCGATGCCGCGCGAGGTTTCCTCCTGCGCCTGCATCGCGAACATCGTCAGTTCGGCGATCGACACCGCGAAGGCCACCGACGAGTTCTTGATGATGTTCATCGACTCCGAGGTCAGCGGCGGGATGACGATGCGGAAGGCCATCGGCAGCAGCACGTAGCGGTAGGTCTGCGGCAACGTGAAACCCATCGCCAGGCCCGCATAGCGCTGGCCCTTGGGCAGCGCGAGGATGCCGGCCTTGACCTGCTCGGAAATGCGCGCCGACGTGAAGAAGCCCAGCCCCAGCACGACGAGGAAGAAGCTCGGCACCTCCTTCAGCGGCGGGATCAGCGCCGGGATCACGTGGTACCAGAGGAAGATCTGCACCAGCAGCGGGATGTTGCGGAACAGCTCGGTCCAGCTCGCGCCCAGCGCCACCAGCCACTTGTTCGGCGTCGTGCGCAGGATGCCCATTACCGAGCCGACCACCAGCGCGACGATCAGCGCCAGCGCGGCCACCGACATCGTCCAGCCCCAGGCCGACAGCATCCAGCTCAGGTAGGTGATGTCGCCACCCGAGCCGAGGCAGCCTGCCATCTGCTCGCCCGTTGCGGTGTTCTTGCAGAACACCTGCCATTCCCATGCGCTCAAGGGAGCCTCCAGCCGTGCTTGTTCTGTTTGTCGCCGTGGCGCGCGGATGTCGCGCGCGGCGGCGTGTCGGGCGGCCCGACAAACGAACGAGCGCGGGGCGTCTCGCCGCCGCGCTCGCGTTCAGGGTATGCAAGCCCCGGGCCGGGCGCCTCGGGACTATCGCTTAAGCCCGCCGACTTCTTACTTCTTCGCGTAGTCTTCCATCGGCTTGTCGTTGGGGTTCGCCCACGCCGCCTTGGTGTTCTCGTTCACCACCATGCCGACCTTGGTGTTCGCCGGCGGGATCGGCTGCATGAACCACTTGTCCCACAGCTTGGCGATGTCGCCCGACTTCATCATGCCCTTGATGCTGTCGTCGACCGCCTTCTTGAAGTTGGGGTCGTCCTTGCGCATCATGATCGCGATCGGCTCGACCGACAGCACCTCGCCGACGATCTTGAAGTCGGCCGGGTTCTTGGCCTTGGCGATGTTGCCGGCCAGGATGGCGCCGTCCATCACGAAGGCGTCGGCGCGGCCCGATTCCAGCAGCAGGAAGCTGTCGGCGTGGTCCTTGCCGAAGACTTCCTCGAAGTTCACGTTGGCGGCGCGCTCATGCTTGCGCAGCGTCTGCACCGAGGTGGTGCCGGTGGTCGTCGCGACCTTCTTGCCAGCGAGCTGGCCAATGCCGGTGATGCCCGAATTGGCCTTCACCGCGATGCGCACTTCCTCGACGAAGGTGGTGACCGCGAAGGCGACGTCCTTCTGGCGCGTGGCGTTGTTGGTGGTCGAGCCGCACTCGATGTCGACGGTGCCGTTCTGCACCAGCGGGATGCGGTTCTGCGAGGTGACCGGCTGGTACTTGATGTCCAGCTTGGCCAGGCCCAGCTGCTTCTGGATGTCGGCCAGCACGCGCTGGCAGATCTCGACGTGGTAGCCGACGTACTTGCCGTCGCCCAGCGTGTAGGACAGCGCGCCGGAGGATTCGCGCACGCCCATCGTCACCGCGCCGCTGTCCTTGATCTTCTTGAGCGTGTCGTTGGCCTGGGCGTGGGCCATGCCGGCGGCGGCCAGGGCGGCCAGGACGAACATCGACTTCTTCATGCGTGCTCCTACAGAGGTGTTGTCGTGGATTCGACAGGGAGGAAACGAAATTCTAGGCAGCGCCGGCTACGTGGTTCCACGTAGCTGCGGCCGGGAATCCGGATGAACCACTAATTCGGGACCTGGTCGGTGGGGTACTTCCAGAAGTCCTTGAGCAGGTAGTTCATCGGCAGGTTGAGGGCGGTGTTCTTCGGCGGGATCGGCTGCGCGAACCAGCGCTCGTAGCTCTTGTAGGCTTCGCGTGAGTTGATCAGCCGCTTCATCTCCTCGTCGACCAGCTTCTTGAAGTCCGCGTCGTCCTTGCTGAACATGATCGCCAGCGGCTCGATCGTCAGGAACTTGCCGACCACCTTGAGCTTGGCCGGGTCGGGCCGCCCGGCGATCAGGCCGTACAGCAGCACGTCGTCCATCGCGAAGCCGTCGGCCTCGCCCTTCTCGACCATCTCGACCGCCTTCGCATGGTCGGGCGCCTCGAGGATGTTGATGCGCAGCAGCTGGTCGCGGTTGGCGGTCTCGATGGCCTTCAGCGGCGTCGTGCCCTTGGTGGACACCAGCTTCTTGCCCTCGAACTGCGCCAGCACCGTGATCGGGCTGTCGGCCCGGACCATGTAGCGCGCGCCGGTGATGTAGTGCGGCACGGTGAAGGCCACCTGCTTGCGCCGGTCGGCGTTGTTGGTGGTCGAGCCGCACTCCATGTCGGCCTTGCCCTCGACGATCGCCGGGATGCGGTTCTGCGGCGTGACCATCAGGTACTCGACCTTCAGCGCCGGCAGGTTGAGCTTCTTCTTCACCGCCTCGGCGAGCTTCAGGCACAGGTCGACCGCGTAGCCGACCGGTTTCTTGTCGGCATCGAGGTACGAGAACGGCACCGACGACTCGCGGTGCGCGATGACCAGCGTGCCCTTGGACTTGATGCGGTCGAGCACCGGTCCGGCGTGCACGCCGGCGCTGGCGGCCAGCAGCGCGATGGCGGCCGCGAACGGGGGATTGACGAAGCGGTAACGATCGGTATGTCGCATGCCCCACCGTACCACTTTTCATGCCGCCGGCGGGCACGCACGACCCCTCGCCGCGTGGCGGGGTTGCTGCTGCAGGCACGCGGTGGGGAAGGTCATGGGGCGCGGACTGTACGTGCGGTAACGCGGATGGGCCAATGCTCATTGCGGACTGCGTCATGCAGCAAATGCATTGCCGGATCGGGAAAACCCCAGGCCACGGTCCCGTCCGGTTGACGCTATTCGCGTACGCGGATTGCACCGGGTACCCCAGTAAACTCGCCGCCCCCGATGAGCAAGCTCTACTTCCGCTACGCGGCGATGAACGCCGGCAAGTCCACCGCCTTGCTGCAGGTGGCGCACAACTACGAAGAACGCGGCATGCGCGTGCTGCTGTTCACCGCGGCGCACGATCACCGCGCCGGCCAAGGCGTGATCGCGTCGCGGCTGGGGCTGGCGCGCCAGGCGCACACCTTCGGGCCCGACACCGCGTTCGCGCGCGAACCGCTCGGCCCCGGCCTCGCCTGTTTGCTGATCGACGAGGCGCAGTTCCTGACGCCGCAGCAGGTGCGGCAGCTGCACCGCATGGCGCATGTCGATGACCTGCCGGTGATCTGCTATGGCCTGCGCAGCGACTTCCGCGGCGAGGCTTTCCCGGGTTCGGCGGCGCTGCTGACCCTGGCCGACGACGTCGAGGAGATGAAGTCGATCTGCGCCTGCGCGCGCAAGGCGACGATGAACGTGCGCATCGACGGCGACGGTCGCCGCGTGCAGGAAGGCGAGCAGGTGGTGATCGGCGGCAACGAGCGCTACCGCGCGGTCTGCCCGTCGTGCTTCTACAGCGACGACGGCGGCGCCGACGCGGCGCCGGGGCTGTTCAACTGAGCTACTTCGTCGCCACCGGTGGCGGCGGCGCCAGCCCGGTGATCTGCACCGAGACGATCTTCCACGCGCCGTTCTCGCGCAGGTAGACGTCGATGTAGCGGTAGTGCGACTCGAAGCGCTGGCCGTCGTAAGCCCCGCGCATGCGGGTGGTCGCGGTCAGCAGCGCGGTGTCGCCGTGCAGGTGCACTTCGAGGTCGTCGACGGTGTACGGGTCGAGGGTCAGCTTGGGGTCGAGCAGGCCGTCGATGAACTCGGCGCGGGTCGAGCGATCGCCGCGGCGGCCGATCTGGAAGAAGGCCGGGTGCAGGTTGGATTCGATCGCCGCGCGGTCCTTGCGCACGATGGCCTTGTCCCAGGCATCGGCCTGCGCGATCAGCTGGGCCTTGACGGCCGCGCGGTCCGGGGCCGGCGTCGAGGCGCAGCCGGCGGCGACCGCCGCGGCGGCCAGTGCCGCGACCGCGCCCCTCATGCCGGAATCACCGCGGTGCACTCGATCTCGACCTTCGCGCGGTCCTCGATCAGCGCCTTGACCTCGACCGCGGTCATCGCGATCGAGTAGCTGCCGATCAGCTCGCGGAACGCGGCGCCGATCTCGCGGCCCTGCTCGATGTACTCGCGCTTGTCGGTCACGTACCAGGTCATGCGCACGATGTGCTCGGGCTTCGCGCCGCCCTCGGCCAGCACCTCGACGACGTTCTGCAGCGCCAGCCGCGCCTGGTCGGCGAGGCGGTCGCTCGGGAAGCGGCCCTCGGCATCCCAGCCGATCATGCCGGCGACGAAGACCATCTGGCCCGTGGCGAGCACGCCGTTCGCGTAACCCTTGGGGCGCGGCCAGGCGGGCGGTTGCAGTGTCTTCATGCGGAGGCCTTCAGTTTGAAGCGTTGCAGTTTGCCGGTTTCGGTGCGCGGCAGCGCGGGGAAGAACTCGATCGCGCGTGGGTACTTGTAGGGCGCGATCGACTGCTTGACGAAGTCCTGCAGCGCACGCACCAGCGCCGGGCCGGGGTCGTGGCCGGCGCGCAGCACGACGAAGGCCTTGACGATCTGGCCGCGCTCGTCGTCGGGTACGCCGACCACCGCGCACTCGGCGACCGCCGGATGCTGCAGCAGCGCTTCCTCGACCTCGGGCGCGCCGATGTTGTAGCCGGCCGAGATGATCATGTCGTCGGTGCGGCTGCAGTAGTGGAACCAGCCGTCCTCATCCATGCGGTAGGCGTCGCCGGTGATGTTCCAGCCGCCTTGCACATAACGCGCCTGGCGCTCGTCCGCGAGGTAGCGGCAGCCGGTCGGACCCTTCACCGCGAGGCGGCCGATCTGCCCCGGCGGCAGCGGCCGGCCGTCGTCGTCGAGCACGCAGGCGACGTAGCCCGGCACCGCCTTGCCGGTCGCGCCGGGGCGGGCTTGCGACTCGTCGTGCGAGATGAAGATGTGCAGCATCTCGGTGGCGCCGATGCCATCGATCAGCTCAAGGCCGGTGTGCTGCTTCCACAGCGCCCGCGTCGCCGCCGGCAGCGCCTCGCCGGCCGAGACGCCCTTGCGCAGCGAGCCGCCCAGCGGCGCGCTGATGCGGCGCTGGCCGGCCTCGACCGCCAGCGCGCGGTAGCTGGTCGGCGCGGTGAAGAGCACCGTGGCCCGGAACTGCGCGATGGCCTCCAGCAGCAGCGGCGGCGAGGCTTTCTCCAGCAGCACGGTCGACGCGCCGACGCTCATCGGGAACAGCAGCAGGCCGCCGAGGCCGAAGGTGAAGGCCAGCGGCGGGCTGCCGATGAAGACGTCGTCGGCATCGGCCTTCAGCACGTGCTTCGGCCAGCAGAGGTTGGCGGCGATCACGTCGCGGTGGAAATGCATCGTGCCCTTGGGCACGCCGGTGGTCCCCGAGGTGAACGCGATCAGGCAGGTGTCGTCGGCGGCGGTGCGCACGTCGTCGAACTGCGCCGGCTGGCGCGCCATCGCCGCTTCGAGGCTGGTCGAAAGGTCGCTGTCGGGCGCCGTGTTGAAGTGGCGGATCGTGCGCAGCACCGGGCACTGGCTCGCGGCGGTCGCCAGCTCATCGGCCAGCGCGTTATCGCACAGCGCGTGCGTGACCTGGGCCTTGTGAATGATCTGGCCGAGCTCCTTCGCGCGCAGCAGCGGCATCGTCGCCACCGCGATGCCGCCGGCCTTGACCACCGCGAACCAGCAGGCCGCCATCATCGGATTGTTGGGCGCGCGCAGCAGCACGCGGTTGCCCGGCACCAGGCCCATGTCGCGCACCAGCACGTTCGCGATGCGGTTGGCCTTGTCCTGCAGATCGGCGTAGGTCCAGCGCAGCCCGCCCGGGGCCTGGATGCACAGGCGCGCGCCCTCGCCCGCGGCGATGCGCTTGTCCAGCAGCTCGGTCGCGCAGTTCATCTGCGCGGGGAACTGCAGCTCGGGCAGCTGAAACAGGTACTCGGGCTGCTGCGCGGCCGGCGGCAGGCGGTCGCGGGCAAAGGTGTCGACATGGGCGCTCATTTCCCGACCTCCTTCAGCAGCTCGCGCGCGATGATCAGCTGCTGCACTTCGCTCGCGCCTTCGTAGATGCGCAGCGCGCGGATCTCGCGGTACAGGCTCTCGACCGGCTGGCCGCTGACGACGCCCAGGCCGCCCCACAGCTGCAGCGCGGCGTCGATGACCTGCTGCGCGCCTTCGGTGGCGGCGAGCTTGGCCATCGCCGCTTCGCGCGTGACGTTGCGGCCCTGGTCGCGCGCCCAGGCGGCGCGGAAGGTCAAGAGCGCCGCCGAGTCGATGGTCAGCGCCATCTGCGCGAGCTTGGCCTGCGTCAGCTGGAAGTCGGCGAGCGTCTGGCCGAATATCTTGCGGCTCGTCGCCCGCTGCAGGCCTTCGGCCAGCGCGCGGCGCGCGAAGCCCAGCGCCGCCGCGGCCACCGAGGTGCGGAAGACATCGAGCGTGCGCATCGCGACCTTGAAGCCCTCGCCGGCAGCGCCGATGCGGTTCGCGGCCGGGATGCGGCAGCCCGTGAAACGCAGGCGCGCCAGCGGATGCGGCGCGATCAGGTGGATGCGCTCGGCGATCTCGAATCCGGGCGTGCCGGCTTCGACGATGAAGGCCGAGATGCCGCGCGAGCCCGGCGCTTCGCCGGTGCGCGCGAAGACGACGTAGAGGTCGGCGATGCCGCCGTTGGAGATCCAGGTCTTCTCGCCGTCGAGCACGTAGTGGTCACCGTCGGCGCGCGCGGCGCAGGCCATCGCGGCGACGTCGGACCCGGCTTCCGGCTCGGACAGCGCGAAGGCGGAAATCGCGTCGCCGCGCGCGACCTTCGGCAGCCACGCCGCGCGCTGCGCCGCCGTGCCGGCCAGGCTGATCGCGCCGGAGCCCAGGCCCTGCATCGCGAACGCGAAGTCCGCGAGGCCCGCATGGCGCGCCAGCGTCTCGCGGATCAGGCAGATCGCACGGGTGTCGATCTGCTCGTTCGCGCCGCCGTGCGCGGTGCCGGCGACCGCATGGCGCAGCCAGCCGGCGTCGCCGAGGGCCTTGACGAGGCCGCGGCATTCGGCGTCGACGTCATTGCCGTGCTGATGTGCAATGTGAGCGTCCGCCCAGGCATCGAGCTGTTCGGCCAGTTCGCGGTGGCGGGGCTCGAAGAACGGCCAGTGGAGGTGATCGTGGTGACCCATTTCAGTTCCCCTCGAACACCGGCCGGCGCTTGGCGACGAAGGCCTCGTAGGCGCGCTTGAAGTCGTTGGTCAGCATGCAGATCGCCTGCGCCTGCGCTTCGGCCTCGATCGCCTGGTCGACCGTCATGCTCCACTCCTGGTGCAGCATGGTCTTGGTGATGCCGTTGGCGAAGGCCGGGCCGGCGGCGATCTCGGCGGCGAGCGCCTGCGCGTCGGCGAGCACCGCGTCGGGCGCGCTCAGGCGGTTGAAGAAGCCCCACGCGGCCCCTTCGTCGCCGGTCATCGAGCGGCCCAGGTACAGCAGCTCGCTGGCGCGGCCCTGGCCGATGATGCGCGGCAGCATCGCGCAGGCCCCCATGTCGCAGCCGGCGAGGCCGACGCGGTTGAACAGGAACGCGGTCTTCGAGCGCGCGGTGCCCAGGCGCAGGTCCGAGGCCATCGCCAGGATCGCGCCGGCGCCGGCGCAGACGCCGTCGATCGCCGCGACGATCGGCTGCGGGCAGGCGCGCATCGCGCGCACCACGTCGCCCGTCATGCGGGTGAACATCAGGAGTTCGGGCGCTTCCAGGCGCACCAGCGGGCCGATGATCTCGTGCACGTCGCCGCCGGAGCAGAAGTTGCCGCCGGCGCCGGTGAGCACGACCGCGTCGATGTCGTCGGCGTACTTCAGCGCACCGAACAGTTCGCGCAGCTCGGCGTACGAATCGAAGGTCAGCGGGTTCTTGCGCTCGGGGCGGGCCAAGGTGATGGTCGCGACGCGGCCATCGGCCTGCCAGAGGAAATGACGCGCATCGTACGCGGCCATGGAGCGCCGGTTGCCGGCGGCCAGCGCGGGGTCGACGCGGGGAAGGGAGTCGCTCATCGGATGGCTCATCGGTTTGGCGGATCGGAGGGTCTGGCGGCAGCGTCGGCAGCTGCCGCGGTGTCGTTCGAGGCCTGGCGCTCGGCGATCGTCAGGCGCAGGGTGCCCAGCAGCGCATGCAGGGTCTTGCGGTCGGCGGCCTTCAGGCCGCTCATCAGCTCGACGATCCAGCTTTCGTGCTCGGCCGCCATCTGCTCGAAGCGCGCGCGGCCGTCGGCGGTGAGCTTCAGCACCGAGGCCCGCCGGTCTTCGGGCGCCGGCTCGCGCTGCACCAGGCCTTCCTTCTCGAGCTCGTCGGTGAGCCCGGTGATGTTGCCGCCGGTCACCATCAGGTAGCGCGACAGCGCGTTCATGCGCAGCCCTTCCGGGTGCCGCTGAAGCTGCGCGAGGTAGTCGAAGCGCGACAGCGTGATGCCGAAGCGCGCGCGCAGCCGCTTGCGGATCTCTGTCTCGATCTGCGTGCTGCAGGCGAGCAGCCGCAGCCAGAGCTTCAACGCGGCATGGTCGTCGGCGCCGGCACGCGCTTCGAGGCCGATGCGGTGCTCGTCGAGCGGGGGATTGCGGCTCATCAGACCCCCAGCGCCTGGTTGGCTTGTTCGAGCGGGCTCAAGCCGGCCGCGGCGGCGGCCTGCGCGCGTTCACGCTCCAGGTTGCGTTCGAGCTGCGACTTGCCGGCCAGGTACTGCTTCGGCCACGGCATGTCGGTGTAGCCGAGCTTGGCGGCCTCCATCAGCGCCCAGGCGGGGTTCGCGAGGTGCGGGCGGGCGATCGCGCAGAGGTCGGCGCGGCCGGCGGCGATGATGGAGTTCGCATGGTCCGCCTCGGTGATGCCGCCGACGGCGATCGTCGCAATGCCGGCCTCGTTGCGGATGCGGTCGGCGAACGGCGTCTGCCACATGCGGCCGAAGGTCGGCTGCTCCGCCTTGCTGACCTGGCCGGCCGAGCAGTCGATCAGGTCGGCGCCCGCGGCCTTGAAGGCGCGCGCGATCTCGACCGCGTCGTCGGGTGTGATGCCGCCGTCGACCCAGTCGTGCGCCGAGATGCGCACCGACATCGGCAGGTGCTGCGGCCAGGCCGCGCGCACCGCGGCGAAGACTTCGAGCGGGTAGCGCAGCCGGTTCTGCAGCGAGCCGCCGTAGGCGTCGTCGCGCCGGTTGGTCAGTGGCGAGATGAAGGACGACAGCAGGTAGCCGTGCGCGCAGTGCAGCTCCAGCCAGTCGAAGCCCGCTTCGGCGGCGCGCCGCGTCGCGGCGACGAACTGATCGCGCACCTGGTCCATCTCGGCGCGTGTCATCGCCCGCGACCACTGGCTGATGCCATCGAGGTACTGCTGCGGCGAGGCCGAGACCAGCGGCCAGTTCGCATGCGGGCCATCGGCCGGCAGCGGCAGGTCGATGCCGTCCCACATCGCGCGGGTCGAGCCCTTGGCGCCGGAATGGCCGAGCTGCATGCCGATCCTGGTGTCCCCTTGCGCATGCACGAAGCGCACGATGCGCGCCCAGGCATCGCGCTGCGCGTCGTTCCACAGCCCCGGGCACCACGGCGTGATGCGGGCCTCGGGCGACGGGCAGGTCATCTCGGCCATCACCAGCGCGGCGCCGCCCATCGCGCGTGCACCCAGGTGCACCAGGTGGTGATCGCCGGGAATGCCGTCCTCGGCCGAGTACTGGGCCATCGGCGAGACCAGGATGCGGTTCTTCAGCGTCACCGAGCGCGCCTGGAACGGCGTGAACATCGGCGGCACCGGCGCGCGTTTCGCCGGCTGTGCCGACGCGGGCAGACCGGCGCGCTCGCCGATCCAGCGCTCGAAATCCTCGACGTAGGCGCGGTCGCGCAGGCGCAGGTTCTCGTGGCTGATGCGCTGGCTGCGCGTCAGCAGCGAGTAGGCGAACTGCTCGGGCGGCAGCGTCGCGTAGCGCGACACGTTCTCGAACCACTCGGTCGAGTTGCGCGCGGCGTTCTGGATCTTCAGCACCTCGATGCTGCGCGTGGCTTCGTACTGCTGCAGCGCGCCCGGCAGGTCGCCGGGATGCGCAGCGATGTCGCGGTCGAGCGCGATCGCGTCCTCCAGCGCCAGCTTGGTGCCCGAGCCGATCGAGAAATGCGCGGTGTGCGCGGCGTCGCCCATCAGCACCACGGGCGTCTCGCCGCGCGGACCGCCGTGGTGCACCCAGGTTCTGCAGACGACGCGCGGGAAGCGGATCCACTGCGCCGAGCCGCGCAGGTGCGCCGCGTTGGACATCAGCTTCGCGCCGCCGAGCACGCCTTCGAACATCCGCTCGCAAAAGGCGATCGCCTCGTCCTTGTCCATGGCCTCGAGCCCGGCGGCGCGCCAGGTGTCTTCCGGCGTCTCGACGATGAAGGTCGAGGTGTCTTCGTCGAAGCGGTAGGCGTGGGCCTGGAACCAGCCGTGCGGCGTGCGCTGGAAGTCGAAGGTGAAGGCGTCGAAGCGCTTGTGCGTGCCGAGCCAGACGAAGCGGTTGGCGCGCAGGTCGATGTCGGGCTTGTAGACGTGGGCGTACTTCTGTCGCACGCGGCTGTTCAGGCCGTCGCAGGCGATGATGAGGTCGGCGTCGATGGCCTCGTCGTCCGGGGCCTCGGTGCCGAAGCGCAGCTCGACGCCGAGCGCGCGGCAGCGGTCCTGCAGGATCTGCAGCAGGCGCATGCGGCCGATGCCGCAGAAGCCGTGGCCGCCGGAGACGATGCGCCGGCCCTCGAAGTGCACGGCGATGTCGTCCCAGTGGTTGAACGCATCGAGGATCTGCTGCGCGGTCTCGGCGTCGGCCTGCTGCAGCGCGCCCAGCGTCTGGTCGGAGAAGACGACGCCCCAGCCGAAGGTCGAGTCGGCCTGGTTGCGCTCGATCACCGTCACCTGGTGCGACGGGTCGCGCTTCTTCATCAGCAGCGCGAAGTACAGACCGGCCGGACCGGCGCCGAGACAGGTGATGCGCATTGCAGCTCGCTCCAATCGATGGGCTGCAATGTAGGTCTAGATACTTTAGAAGTCAACTAAATCAGCTGAACTCACCGTACTCCGAAACCGGCGCCTCGGCGGCCACCGCGACACGCTCGATGGCCTCGGCCAGCAGCCGCGGATCGATCGGCTTGCTGACGTGGTCGTTCATGCCGGCGGCCAGGTAGGCCGCGCGCTCCTCGGGCATCGCGTTGGCGGTCATCGCGACGATCGGCACCCGGCCCACCGGCCCGGGCAGCGCGCGGATCGCCTCGGTCGCGCTCTGGCCGTCCATGTCGGGCATCTGGATGTCCATCAGCACCAGGTCGTAGCGCGCGGCCTGCACCTGGCGCAGCGCCTCGATGCCGTCGGCGACGATGTCGCTGAAGTGGCCCTGCTGGTCGAGCATGGCCTTGATCAGGATCTGGTTCACGCCGTTGTCCTCGGCGACCAGGATGCGCAGCGGCCGCGAGGCCCGCGGCAGCGCATCGGGCGCCGGCGCGGCGGCCGGCTGCGTCGACGCCGGTGCCATGCGCAGCCGCACCGTGAAGCGGCTGCCGGCACCCGGCTGGCTGTGAACCTCGATGCCGCCGTGCATCAGCTCGACGATCTCGCGGCTGATCGCCAGCCCGAGGCCGGTGCCGCCGAAGCGCCGCGCGGTCGAGCTGTCGGCCTGGCTGAAGCGCTCGAAGAGCCGGGGCAGCACGTCGGGCGCGATGCCGATGCCGGTGTCGCTGATGACGATCGTGATCTCGATCGACCGGTCCGCCGGGGCGTCGGGGTCGATGCGGTGCGTCAGCGCCACCTCGACGTGCCCGCGGTCGGTGAACTTCAGCCCGTTGCCGATCAGGTTGAACAGCACCTGGCGCAGCCGGCTCGGGTCGCCGCGCACGCGCGCCGGCAGGTCGGCGGGCAACTGCAGGCGCAGCTCGAGTCCCTTGGCCTCGGCGCGCACCGCGAGCAGCGACACCACTTCCTCGATCGTCTCGACCAGCGGGAAGTCGACGATCTCCAGCTCCATGCGGCCGGCCTCGATCTTCGACAGGTCCAGGATGTCGTTGATGATGGCCAGCAGGCTCTGGCCGGAGCTGCGGATCAGCTCGGCATGGTGGCGCTGCTCGGCGTTCAGCGGGCTCGCCAGCAGCAGCCCGTTCATGCCCAGCACCGCGTTCAGCGGCGTGCGGATCTCGTGGCTCATCGCCGCCAGGAAGCGCGACTTGGCCTTGCTGGCGGCTTCGGCCGCGTCCTTCACCTGCGCCAGTTCGCGTTCGGCCGCGGTGATGTCGCGGAACACGCTGACCAGGCCGCCGTCGGCGGTGCGGCGCTCGATGGTGTGGATGACGCGGCCGTCCGGCAGCGTCTGCGAATGCACGCCGTCGCCCTGGCGCGCGAGCGCCAAGCGGCGCTCGACGTAGGCCGCGCGCTCGTCGTCGCCGGCGTCGGGCAGCAGCGCCACGGCCGCCCGCTGGGCGATCGCGCGTGCGCTGACGCCGACGGCCAGCGTATCGGCCAGCCACGGGAACAGCTCGACGTAGTGCCGGTTCCACGCGACGAGGCGGTCCTGTGCGTCGTACAGCACGAAGCCGTCGTGCATCGACGCCAGCGCATGCTCCAGCGTGTCGCGCGAGCTCGCCAGCTCGGCCCGTGCGCGGTACAACCGGTTCAGGTACCACTGGCCGAAGCCTGCGGCGCCGAGCACCAGCGCACCGAACAGCGCGGCGATGCCGATGATCACGCGGCTGTCGTCCGGCCAGCGGCCGAGCGCGGCACTCAGCGGCAGGCTCGCGACGATGCGCAGGCTGCGGTAGATGGCCGGACGCACGACGACGATCGCCGGCTCGCCGGTCAGCCGCGCGGGTGCGCGCACGGCGCTGTTCGGCGCAGGCAGCGCGGCGGGCGCGCTGGCCGCCGGCAGCAGCGGCGGCAGCAGGCGGCCGATCTGGCGCTCGTCGGCCGGCATGCTCAGCAGCAGCAGGCCGTCGTCGCGCTCGACCGTGACCTGCAGCCCGGCGAGGTCGTTGGCCTGCGCCAGCAGCGCCCCCAGCAGCGGCAGCGGCACCTCGGCCACCACCAGGCCGCGGCGCTGCGCATCCAGCTGCACCGGCCGCGCGAAGTACAGCGCGCGTTCGGCGCTGGCGAAAGGCACCACCGGCGCGCTGATCGACAGCGCCGGCACCGCCTGCGCGAGCACCTGGCGCGCGAAGTCGTCCGGCAGCTTCAGGCCGAGCCGGCGCGTCTGCGGTTCGGCCGCGGCGATCACCTGGCCGTCGTCGCCCACCAGCGCGAGGTCGCGCACCAGCAGGTTCTGGTGGTTGATGCGCGAGAGCGTGCGCTCGAGGCGCTCGACGTCGATGCGGCCGTCGGGGCGGCGCAGCTCGGCGATCAGCTCGTCCATGCCGGCCAGCAGCACGTCGACGCCGACGAAGCTGCGGTTCAGGCCCGCCTCGGCGCCGTTGATGAAGTGCAGGCTGCGCGCTTCGCTGGTGCGCAGCGCGGCCCCGTGCTGGTAGGCCAGCAGCGCGGCCGTGGCGGCGCCGATCGCGACGACCATCAGCGCGGCCCCGCCCCACAGGGCGAACCGAAAGCGGCGCATCACGCGGGGCATGGGATCGGCCGGTGCGGCGGGCTCAGCGCGACGCCGGGGCGGTGATGCCCCAGGGCGTCCCCAGCGTCTGGTTCCACACCTCAGCGCAGCCGGCGCCGCAGCGCTGCAGCCAGCGCCCGAGCACCGGGCCGGACAGCAGCTGGCGGCGGCGCTGCTCGTCGTCGGCGCTGGCGCGCACCTCGACCATGCGGCCGCGCTTGCCGCTGACGCAGCCGGCGGCCCCGGTGTTGCAGGCCAGGCCTTCGCCGGTCTCGCGGTCCGACTCGGCCCAGATCGCCTGCTCCAGCTTCGGCAGCTCGCGCTGCAGCAGCGCGCGCAGCTCGGCCGGCAGCGCGTTCCAGGCGGCGCGGTTGGCACCGAACAGCGCCAGGCCCCAGCTCACGGCCATCGGGTGGATGTGCGTCGTCAGCTCGTGCAGGCCGATGGTATTGCCGGACATCGTGCCGGTGATCGCGCAGTCGAGGTTGCCCTGGCGCATGCCGTCGACGATGCCGGCGAAGCCGATCGTCACCGGCGTCGCGCCCAGCGCCTCGACCCAGTCGGCCTGCGGCGGGCTGGCGACGCGGATGCGCCGGCCGCCGAGGTCGCCCAGCCCGTTGAAGGCCTTCTTGCAGAACAGCACCTGCGCCGGGTAGGTGTAGACCGCCAGCAGCTCGACGCCGTGGCGCTCGCGCAGCGTCTTCGCCAGCTGCGGCCGGTAGGCGGCGACCGAGCGCCTGAGCGCGGCCATGTCGGGGTTCAGGCCGGCCAGGTCGGGTGCCGCGACCAGCGGCTCGCCGACCGCGCTCTGGCTGACCAGCGCGGTGCCGAAGGGCACGACGCCCAGCTGCATCAGCTGCAGCATCTCCTGGCCGCGGATGCCGGCGCGGTCGAAGGGCACGATCTCGGCGCTCCACTGGCCGCCCGTCAGGCGCAGCAGCGTCTCGGTCCAGAACGGCTCCTCGTGGCGGGTGAACTGGTTGACGCCGGCCAGTCCGCCGACGACCTTCAGCCGCTGCGGCGCGCTGCCGGCGGCCGCGGGCTGCGCGGCGGCGGCCAGCGCGGCCGACAGGCCGAGGGCGGCGAACAGGCCACGCACGAAGAGGCCGGCTTTGCACATCGAGGGCAGCTCCTGGAAAGGGGTGGGCGCGTGGCGCGCCGACCCCGCGATGATGCCTGCTGGCGGCCAGCGTGTGCGGCCATCGGCGGTCCGGCGGGCGCGAGGCGGGCCGGCACGGCGTGGCACCATTGCGCTGTCGGTCCCGGCCGCGAAGGGCATCGCCGCCCCCGGCGGACCGGGCACCGTTGAAAGAGAACCGATGCGCAGCTCCCCCGCCTGGCGTGACCCCCTCGATGCGGCATCGCCGCCGGCGGTGGCGGGCGCGTCGGCCCGGCGCGGCAACCGGCGCCGGCTGCTGGTGTTCGGCGCGGTGTTCGTCGTGCTGGTGGCCGCCGGGCAGTTCTGGAACTGGTCGCGCCCGGCGCAATACCAGGCGAGCACGCGGCTGCAGGTGCAGCTGCCGGCGAGCGCCGCGGCGGCCAGCAATGCGCTGGCGGCCGAGACCGGCCTGGGCGTGCAGGTGCAGAGCATCGTCAGCACGCCGATGCTGCAGCAGCTGGCGCGCCGGCTGGCGGCGGCGGGCCAGCCGGTGGCCGCCGGCGAGGGCGATGCGGTCGGCACGCTGCGCCGCCTGATCAGCGCGCAGCGCGTCGCCGATACCGAGGTGCTGGAGCTGCGTGCCGCCGGCACGGAGCGCACGCTGCTGGCGCCGGCGCTGAACGAGCTGGTGGCCGCCTACCGCGACCAGCTGCTGGCCGACTTCGAGCGCGACAGCACGCAGCAGCTCGCCGGCCTGCGCGGCGAGCTCGCGCGCATCGAGAAGAACGCCGCCGAGCGGCGCGCGCAGCTGGAGCGCTTCCGCGGCCGCAGCGGCCTGGTCAGCACCGAGCGCGAGGATGCCGAAGCGGTGGCGCGCAGCCGCGGCCTGTCGACCGCGCTGAACAACGCGCTGGAGAAGCAGGCGGCGGCCGACGCGAAGCTCAGCGCGCTGAAGCAGGCGGCCGCCGGCGGGCCGGCGGTGCGCTCGAAGGACGACCCGACGCTGTCGGCGCTGGAGACGCGCGCCTCGCAGCTGCGCGAGGAAGTGCGCGAGATGGAGCGCAGCTTCACGCCCGACTTCATGGCGATGGACCCACGCGCGAAGGCGCTGCGCACGCGGCTGGCCGAGATGGAGCGCCAGATCGCCACCCAGCGCAGCGCCGGACAGGCCGCGGTGCTGGCCGGCGCCCAGGAGGACGCCGCTGCGGCGCAGGCCGCGGTCGAGCGGCTGCGCGTGCAGCTGGCGCAGCAGGGCGCCGGCATGAAGACCTTCCAGGCCGGTTTCACGCAGGCCAAGCTGCTGGAGGACGACCTGGCGCAGGTCGAGAAGGCCCGGCGCGAGCAGCTGGAGCGGCTGGCGCGGCTGGAGGCGGCCGAGCGCAACCGCGCGCCGCGCATCCGCGTGCTGGAGGCCGCCGCCGCGCCGAGCGAGCCCTACGCGCCCGCCTACTGGCGCGACGGTGCGCTGGTGGTCGGCGCGGCGTTCGCGCTCGGGCTGGTGGCGATGGGTTTCGTCGAGCTCTTCAACCGCCCGCCGCCGGCCGTCGCGCCCGCGCCGTCGACCACGGTGGTCTTGCCGCACTGGAACGCGGCGCCGGGCCTGGCGGCCGCTCCGGCACCGGCGCTGCTCGGCGCCGCAGCGCCGGTCGAACGGCTGGCCGGGCCGGCGGCGCCACCGCCGCGCGAGCTCGAGCAGGCCGAAGCCGCCGCGCTGCTGGCGGCGGCCCAGGGGCCCACCCGCATCGCCTGCGCCGCCGCGCTGCTGGGCCTGGGCGCCGACGAGTTGCTGGCGCTCCAGGCCGGCGACCTCGACCGCGCCGCGCGGCGGCTGCAGGTCGGCGGCAGCGCGCCGCGGCGTGTGCCGGTGCCGGACTGGCTGGCCGACGAAGTCACGCGCGCCGCCGCGGTCGGCGACGGGCCGCTGCTGCGCGATGCGGCCGGCCGCCCGCTCGATGCAAGCCAGCTGCGCGTGGACGTCACCTGTGCCGCGGTCGATGCCGGCCTGCCGCATCCGGCGGACGTGACCCCCGCGCTGCTGCGCCACACCTGCATCGCGTGGCTGGTCGGCCAGGGGCTGCGCTTCGCCGAGCTGCCGGCGCTGGTCGGCCCGGTGGACCTCGACACGGTCACCGCGCTCGCCGGCCGCGTATCGCCCGCCGTGCGCCGCGGCGCCGCCGAGATCGAACCGATGATGCCGGCGCTGCGGCTCGCGCCGCCGGTCTGACCCGCCCACCCCCGACCCCGCAAGGAGAGCCCGTGAACCCGACCAAGATCCTCGTCGCCCAGGGCGGCGGTCCGACCGCGGTGATCAACCAATCGCTCGCCGGCGTGGTGCTGGAGGCGCGCCGCCATGCGGCGATCGAGCGCATCTATGGCGCCCGCCACGGCGTGCGCGGCATCGTCAACGAGGACCTCGTCGACCTGACGCTGGAGACCGCGGCCAACCTCGAGGCCGTCGCGCGCACGCCGGCCTCGGCGCTGGGCTCGACGCGCGACAAGCCCGACCTCGCGTACTGCCAGAAGATCTTCGCCACCCTGAAGGCGCACGGCATCGGCCAGTTCTTCTACATCGGCGGCAACGATTCCTCGGACACCGTGCGCATCGTCGCCGAGGAGGCCGCGCGCACCGGCTACCCGCTGCGCGCGATCCACATCCCGAAGACCATCGACAACGACCTGATGGGCAACGACCACACGCCGGGCTTCCCGTCGGCCGCGCGTTTCGTCGTGCAGGCCTTCGCCGGCGCGAACCTCGACAACGCGGCGCTGCCGGGCGTCTATGTCGCGGTGGTGATGGGCCGCCATGCCGGCTTCCTGACCGCCGCCGCCGCGCTGGCGCAGAAGTTCCCGGACGACGGCCCGCACCTGGTCTACCTGCCCGAGCGCGCGTTCAGCATGGAGGGCTTCCTGGCCGACGTGAAGGCCGTGCACCAGCGCCTGGGCCGCTGCGTGATCGCGGTCAGCGAAGGCATCCACGATGCCGACGGCACCGCGATCGCCAGCACGCTGGCGGCCAGCGTCGAGCGTGATGCGCACGGCAACGTGCAGCTGTCGGGCACCGGCGCGCTGGCCGACCTGCTGTGCGACCAGATCAAGGAGAAGCTGGGCATCAAGCGCGTGCGCGGCGATACCTTCGGCTACGTGCAGCGCAGCTTCCTCGGCTGCGTCAGCGAGGTCGACCAGCGCGAGGCGCGCGAGGTCGCCGAGCAGGCGGTGCAGCACGCGATGTGGAGCGGCCGCGACGGCTCGATCGCCATCCGCCGCGTCGGCGACTACGCGGTCGACTACGTGCTGCAGCCGCTGGAGGCGGTGGCCGCGAAGACGCGGGTGATGGACGACGCCTTCATCGCCGACTCGGGTCACCACGTGACCGAAGCCTTCCGCGCCTACCTGCGGCCGCTGCTGGGGGCCGACCTGCCGCAGGCGCATCGCCTGCGTGCGCCGGCGGTGACGAAGATCCTCGGCTAGGGCCGGTCGACGCCATGGGACCGCGCGCGTGACTGGGCCAACGGACGGCGATCAGGGCGGCGGCCGCCCCGCCCTGTCCCCCGACACCGACACCCTGCGCTACTGCACCACCGCCGACGGCGTGCGCCTGGCGATGCGCCAGCTCGGTCAGGGGCCGCTGGTCATCAAGGCGGCCAACTGGCTGGGCAATGTGCAGGCCGACGCCACGCTGCGCTCGTCGCGTCACTGGGTCGACCAGCTCACGCGCGCGCACACGCTGCTGTGGTACGACGCACGCGGCTGCGGCCTGTCCGACCGCGAGGTCGACGACGTCTCGCTCGACGCCTGGGTGCGCGACCTCGAGGCGGTGGCCGATGCCGGCGGCCACGAGCGCTTCGTGCTGCTGGGCATCTCGCAGGGCGCGGCGATCGCCATCCGCTACGCGGTGCGCCATCCCGAGCGCGTGCGCGGGCTGGTGCTCTACGCGAGCTTCGTGCGCGGCGCCTTCCACCAGGGCCTGTCGGCGAAGACGCAGGCGGTGTTCACCGAGATGATCCGCATCGCCGAGCTGGGCTGGGGGCACGACGCCAGCACCTTCCGCCGGCTCTTCTCGTCGCAACTGCTGCCGGCGGCGCCCGCCGATGTGCTCGATGCCTACGACGCGCTGCATCGCCACAGCGTCAGCGGGCCGATGGCCGCGCGCTACATGCGCGCCTTCTTCGAGCTCGACGCCCGCGTCGATGCGCCGCAGGTGCGCTGCCCGACGCTGGTGATGCACGTGCAGGACGACGCGCTGATCCTGCAGCGCGAAGGCGCGCTGGTGGCCTCGCTGATTCCGGGCGCGCGCTGGGTGGCGGTTCCGGGGCGCAACCACCTGCCGCTGGTGACCGACCCCGGCTGGCCCACGCTGCAGCGCGAGATGGCGGCCTTTCTCGCATCGCTGGCCGCCGCCGACGCCGGCGCCGGCACGCCGGCGCCGCAGCTCACCGCGCGCCAGCGCGAGGTGCTGCTGCACGTCGCGCGCGGCCTCGGCGACAAGGAGATCGCGCGCGCGCTGCAGCTCAGCCCGCGCACCGTGGAGATGCACGTCGCGCGGGCGCTGGCCGCGCTGGGCGCCCGCAACCGCTCCGAAGCGGTCAGCCGGGCACACCACTGGAAGCTCCTACCGTAGTCGCGGCGGCGGGAAGACCCGCCGCTACCGTGGTCCGCCGCCTACCCGGCGCAGCGCCGGTCGACCACGATGGCGCTGCCGGGGCCCCGCCGGGGCCCGCACCGTCCGGAGTGCCCCATGCTGCAGACCCTCGAAACCCCGCTTCCCATCCCGACGCTGGCGCGCGCCGTGGCCGACCTGCGCGATCCGGCGTGGCTGACGCAGCCGCGCGAACAGGCGCGCCGGCTGCGTGCGCAGGGCCGCGTGCACCGCGACACGCTGGGCCTGTGGCTGCTGCTGGGCCATGCCGACTGCCGCGCCGCGATGCAGAGCAGCCGGCTCAGCCGCGACCCCCGGGCCGGCACGAGCTACGCGTCGCAGCGCCCGTTCGGGGCCGGTTCGGCGCTGGAGCGGGCCGCCGAACGCTTCATGATCTTCAACGACCCCCCGGTCCACACCCGGCTGCGGCGCATCGTGGCCGCCGCGTTCACGCCGGCGTCCACGCGCGACCTGCGCGCCTCGGTGGCCGCCACCGTGCAGTCGCTGCTCGACGGCTTGCCGGCCGACGCGCCCTTCGACTTCATGCGCCAGGTGGCGCAGCTGCTGCCCATCCGCGTGATCTGCGACCTGCTGGGCATCGACGCCGGCGACTTCGACCAGGCCAAGGCCTGGTCCGACGCCGCCGTCTGCGTCGTCGAGCCGCTGGCCACGCGCAGCGCGCGTGCGCAGGGCGCCCAGGCGGTGGCCGAGCTGACCGCCTTCCTGAGCGCGCAGGTGGCGCGGCGCCGCGCGCGCCCGGGCGACACGGTGATCGACCGCATGATCGCCGCGCAGCGCGACGATCCGGCCTTCGATGACGACGAGCTGCTGGCCAACCTGATCCTGATGTTCATCGCCGGTCACGAGACCACCACGAACCTGCTCGGCAACGGGCTGCTCGCGCTGCTGAGGCATCCCGAGCAGCTGGCGCTGCTGCGCCGCGAGCCGGCACTGCTGCCCTCGGCGGTGGAGGAGATGCTGCGCTACGAGAGCCCGACCAACATGGTGGCGCGCACGACGCTCGAGCCGTGGACCATCGACGACCTCACGGTGCCGCCCGGCGAGGTGCTCTACTGCATGATCGGCGCGGCCAACCACGACCCCGCGGTGTTCGAGCAGCCCGAGCGCTTCGACATCACGCGGCATCCGAATCCGCAGTTGTCCTTCGGCGGCGGCGTGCACTACTGCGTCGGTGCGCCGCTGGCGCGGCTGGAAGCGGAGGTGGCCTTCGAGGCCCTGCTGCGGCGCTTCCCGTCGCTCGCGCTCGTCGACGAGGCGCCGACCTGGCGGCCGATGATCAACCTGCGCGGGCTGCAGTCGCTGCAGGTGCGCGGCGCAGCCTAGCGCGCCGGCGCCAGCATCTCCGGCGGGCAGTCGGCCTCGACGTCCATGCCCAGCGGCAGCCAGGCCTGCTGCGGCTGGCCGCCGGGCAGGGTCCAGCGCAGCTGCAGGCCGTCGCCGCTGACGCAGTGGCGCACCGCCAGCGGCGTCGTCTCGCCGGGCCGCCGCAGCAGCAGCGTCTGCGGCGACGGTCGTTCCACCTGCAGCCCTGCGCCACCGGCGACAGCCAGCAGCACCGCGCCATGGCGCGACTTCGGCGTGCGGGCCGAGCGCGCTTCGAGCGGTCGCGAACCGCCGTCGGCCTGGCGCAGCTGCGCGGCCGCGCCGGCCGGCGCCGCGCGCACCGCGCCGGCGCGCAGGCAGCACTCGATGCGCGGTGTCGCGCCGTCCAGGCGCACGAAGGGCATCGACTTCGGCGGCGCCGCCTGCTCGCCGCCGGGCAGCGCATAGAGCACCGCCGGCTGGTCGGGATAACGCGCGTCGACGAGGCCCAGCCATGGCGGCGCGGTGCCGGCGGCGGCCGCCGGCAGCGACGCCGCGAGCACCGATGCCAGCACCACCGCGGCGCGTGCGCAGCGATCAGCGGCCGTCATCGGACCAGTGCGGCGGATCGGACGCCAGCTTGATGACGCCGAAGCTGCCGCCCAGCTCGTGCAGCTCGGCGGCGGTGCGCACGCGCGTCGGCGTGCCTTCGGCATCGCTGAAGGTCTTGCCGCTGTAGTTGCTGATCGTCATGTCGATCGCCCGGCCCTGGGTGTGGCGCGAGCTCAGCGCCGGACGGTAGACGATGCCGTAGAGCCCGACCATGCCCAGCGCTGCCGAGCGCGAGGCGGTGGCATCGGCGCGGCCGCGGCGGTCGCGGTGCACCCACTCGATGTCGACGCCGGCCATCGCCGGCACGTCCGCGGCGTCCATCTGCTCGCGGCCGACGCGCCAGGCGTAGTGCATCAGGTAGGCGCGCTCGGGCGGCCGCAATGTCGCGGCGATGCGGATGCCGGCGCCGCCGGCGCGCAACGCGCCGACGAAGTCGCTCACCGCGCTGGAGAAGGCCGGCGTCAGGTCGTCGATGCGGGTGCTGGTCTGGAAGCGTCCGATCCACACGGGACCGCTCGGGTCGGCCATGGCCTGGGCTCCTGGAGTTGGCGTCGAAGGCGCGCACTGTGACATGCGCGATGACGCTCGAAAGGAGCGGCCATGCAACACGCTGTAAACCGAAGGGCGTCGAGCTAGGGATGGGCGCCGGCGGCGGGATCGACAATGCCGAGGCCAATGGCGCAGCCCGCGCGAGGAGTCCCGGCGATGAACGAACCGCAACCGAGCACTGCGAGCGAGCAGCTGGTGCACCAAGCGCGCCGCCTGCGCCCGCTCGGCCTGGCCACCGGCACGTCGGGCAACCTGAGCGTGCGCGCCGGCGCGGACGGCGCGATGTGGATCACGCCCAGCGGCATCGACTACGACGAGCTGCAGCCGGAGGACATCGTCTTCGTCGACGCCGCCGGTCGGTCGACGCACCGCCTCGCGCCCTCGTCCGAATGGCGCATGCACCAGGCCGTGTACCGCGCGCGGCCCGAGGCCGCCGCGGTGGTGCACGGCCACCCGACGTACGCGACGGTGCTGGCGATCCGGCGCCTGGAGATCCCGCCGCTGCACTACATGATCGCCGCCGCCGGCGGCCCGACGATCCGCTGCGCGCCGTACCACACCTATGGCACCGAGGCGCTGTCCGAGGCCGCGCTGGCCGCGCTCGAGGGCCGCAAGGCCTGCCTGCTGGCGAACCACGGCCTGCTGGCCTTCGAGCGCGACCTGGCGCGCGCGATGTGGCTGGCGCGTGAGGTCGAGACGCTGGCGCAGCAGTACCTGATGTGCCTGCAGATCGGCGGACCGGTGCTGCTGGACGAGGCGGAGATCGCGCGCGTGGTCGAGAAGTTCGCGCACTACGGCCAACGCGCGCGCTGATTCGAGGCGCAGAGGCATCGGTGGGCACCACGACAGGGCGCGCTCGGGAAAGTCCCGAGCCACGCCTCATCCGGGTTAGCCCGAAGAATTGACCAACTGGTCAGGTTCCGTTCGCTGTCAAGCACCCGGCTGCGGGGTGCGCCGCTCCTTGCTAGTCATGGCACCGTCACCGACCCACCGTCAGATGGCGGGTTGACAGCCCACAACAGCAGGAGCTCCCCCCGTGATCAGTCTCCAGAACGGCTCGACTTACAGCCAGAACTTCGACACGCTGGCCGCCAGCGGCACTTCGTCGGCGATGCCCGACGGCTGGTTCTTCAGCGAATCCGGCACCAACGCCGACGGCACCTACAACACCGGCAACGGCAGCAACAACGCCGGCAACACCTACAGCTTCGGCGCCACCGGCAGCAGCGAGCGCGCACTCGGCGGCTTGCTGTCGGGCAGCCTGACGCCGCTGTTCGGCGGCCAGATCAGCAACGACACCGGCGCGACGCTGCTGTCGGTCGCGATCTCCTACTTCGGCGAGCAGTGGCGCTTCGGCGCGACCGGCCGGGCCGACAAGCTGGATTTCCAGTACAGCCTCGACGCCACCTCGCTGACCACCGGCACCTGGGTCAACGTCGATGCGCTGGACTACGGCGCCGCGCAGCAGGCGGCCGCCGGCCCGGTCGACGGCAATGCCAACCGCACGGCGGTCAGCGGCAGCATCGAAGGGCTGAACCTCGCCAGCGGCGCCACGCTGTGGATCCGCTGGACCGATGCCAACGTCTCCGGCGCCGATGACGGACTGGCCATCGACGACCTGCAGATCACGCCGACCACCGGCGGCGGCGGCGCGCCGGTGGTCAACCTGTCGGTCAGCAGCGCCACCGCCTCCGAGGCCGATGGCACGGTGATCACCGTGACCGCGACGGCGACGCAGGCCGTCAGCGGCGCGCAGACCGTGACCCTCGGGGTCGGCGGCAACGGCATCACCGCCGGCGATTACCTGCTCAGCAGCACCACCATCACCATCCCCGACGGCCAGACCAGCGGCTCGGTGAGCTTCACCGTGCAGGACGACGGCGTGCCCGAGGGCAACGAGACCGCGGTGCTGACGATCAGCGACCCGAGCGCCGGCATCACGCTCGGCGGCACGGTGTCGCAGAACGTGGTCATCACCAACAACGATGCCGGCCAGCCGCCGCTGAAGATCTCGGCGATCCAGGGCGCGGCGCACCTCTCGCCGCTGCTCGATTCGGCGACCGACACCGCGCCGGTGCAGAACGTGCGCGGCATCGTCACGGCGATCGGCAGCAACGGCTTCTACATGCAGGACCCGGAGCCGGACGCGGACATCGCGACCAGCGAGGCGATCTTCGTCTTCACCGGCGCGAACTCGCCGAACCTCACCGCACGCACGGTCGGCGAGGCGGTGCAGGTCGCCGGCACGCTCAGCGAGTTCCGCCCCGGCGGTGCGTCGAGCAACAACCTGACGGTGACGCAGATCTCGAACAATGCCAACGTGCAGGCGCTGTCGATCACCGCCTGGGCCGGCGCACCGGCCGGCGGCATCGCGCCGACGGTGCTGGGCGTGGACCGCGTGATGCCGACCCAGGTGATCCACGACGACTTCGCGGCGCCGGCGCATGTCGAGTCGGGCGGCGACTTCGACCCGGCCACCGAGGGCATCGATTTCTTCGAGAGCCTCGAAGGCATGCTGGTGCAGATCAACGGCGCGGTGACCAGCTCGCCGACGATCAACTTCAACAACAACTCGCAGGAGATCTGGGTGCTGGCCGATGGCGGCGCGGGCGCCACCAGCACCACCGCGCACGGCGGCGCGCTGATCAACGCGAACGACTTCAATCCCGAGCGGCTGCAGATCGACGATCTGATCAACTCGACCAGCATGCCCACCGTCGACGTCGGCGCGATCCTCGGCACTACGGTGGGCGTCGTCAACTACGACTTCGGCAACTACGAGGTGCTGGTGCCGGTGGCGCCGTCGGTCGAACAGGCGTCGCAGCTCGAGCGCGAAGTGACGACGCTGGGTCCGCAGGCCGACCAGCTGCGGCTGGCGAACTTCAACGTCGAGAACCTCGACCCCAGCGACGGCGCGTCGAAGTTCAACGCGCTGGCGGCGGCCATCGTCGCGAACCTGAAGTCGCCGGACATCATCACGCTCGAAGAGGTGCAGGACAACAGCGGCGCCACCAACAACGGCATCGTCGACGCCAACGTCACGCTGCAGATGCTGATCGACGCCATCGCCGCGGCCGGCGGCCCGACCTACCAGTTCCGCCAGCTCAACCCGGTCAACGGCCAGGACGGCGGCGAGCCGGGCGGCAACATCCGCGTCGCCTTCCTGTTCAACCCGTCGCGCGTCGGCTTCGTCGAGGACTCGCTCGAGCGCATCACCGACACCGATCTGTCCAACGGCGACGCCTTCGCCGCCAGCCGCAAGCCGCTGGTCGGCACCTTCACCTTCCACGGCGAGGCGGTGACCGTGGTCGGCAACCACTTCAATTCCAAGGGCGGCGACCAGGCGCTGTTCGGCGCGACGCAGCCGCCGGTGCTGGGCTCCGAGGTGCAGCGCCAGCAGCAGGCCGAGATCGTCGGCGACTACGTCGAGGCGCTGCTGGCCGAGAACCCGCATGCCAATGTCATCGTCGCCGGCGACCTCAACGACTTCGAGTTCTCGAACCCGGTCGAGCGCCTGAAGGACGCGGGCCTGGATGCGCTGATCGAGACGCTGCCGGCGAACGAGCGCTACAGCTACAACTTCGAGGGCAACGCGCAGACGCTGGACCATGTGATGGCCAGCGACCGCCTGATGGGCCACCTGGCCGGCTTCGACGTGGTGCACATCAACTCGGAGTTCTTCGACCAGATGAGCGACCACGACCCGAGCGTCGCCGCGTTCACGATCGCGCTCGGCCAGACCATCAACGGCACCAACCTGCGCGACAACCTGAAGGGCACCGCCGCCAACGACACGATCCGGGGCGGCGCCGGCCGCGACCTGATCGCCACCGGCGGCGGCGCCGACACGCTGGTCTACACCAGCCTGCTCGATGCCGGCGACATCGTCAGCGACTTCCAGCCGGGCATCGACCACCTGAACATCGCCGCGCTGCTGGCGAGCATCAAGTACGCCGGCAGCGACCCGGTGGCCGACGGCGTGCTGGCCGTCGTCGCCGCGACCGGCAAGAGCCTGGTGACCATCGACGTCGACGGCAGCGCCGGACCGGGCGCCGCGCGCGTCCTGGTCGAGCTGACCGGCGTCGCGGCCTTCGATGCCGACCTGCTGCTCGCGCCGGGCACCTGAGCCGGGACCGTTGGGACATCTCTTACGAAAGCCTCCACCATGAACATCAAGACCTCCCTGAACGCGCTGGCGCTGACCGCCGGCCTGCTGCTCGCCCCCGTCGCCGCGCAGGCCGCGCTGATCAACGGCAGCTTCGACGTGACCATCGACAGCGCCGGCCCGCTCCAGGGCCAGACCTTCAGCGGCACCTTCAGCTTCGACGACGCGGCCTTCGGTCCGGGCTTCGGCGGCGACGAGGCCTCGCCGCTGCTGAGCTTCAGCTTCTTCTTCGCCGGGCTGGACGTCGGCCTCGCCGACCTGGCCTACGGTGACGCGGTGCGCCCGGTCGGCGGCGACTTCAGCGGGCTCGACGCGCTGGGCGCGGTCTTCAGCTTCGCCCCGGCCAACGGTCCGATCGGCGCCAGCTTCCTGTTCGACATCCCCGGCGTCGGCGCGGGCAGCGGCGGCGTGAGCTTCGTGCTGGAGCCGGGCACGGTGCCGGAGCCGGGCAGCTTCGGCCTGCTGGCGCTGGGCCTGGCCGCGTGCGCGGGCCTGGGCGCGACGCGCCGCCGCCGCCACTGAAACGACGCGACACCAGCCGGGGCTTGCAAGCGCCGCACGCGGGCCCCATCTTTGCTCCGTTTTCCGCGACGTCACGCCCGGGCCTTCGCCCGGGGCGGGGCGCGCCACAAGGAGCATCGAGCATGTTGTTCAAACGCTGGTGGGTTCTGATCGCCGCGCTGCTGCTGTCGGCGGCCGCGTGGGCCGTTCCGACGGTCGACCAGGTGCAGGCCGAGGTGGCGCGCGGCGACTACGCGAAGGCCGAGCAGATGATGCGCGAGGTCGTCGCGGCCCGGCCGAGCAGCGCGCGGGCGCAGTACGTGCTGGCCGAGGTGCTGGCGCACAACGGCAAGCTCGACGCGGCGCTGGCCGCGACGCAGCGGGCGCGCGAGCTCGATCCGAAGATCGGCTTCACCGCGCCGGACAAGTTCGCGCAGTTCGAGCAGCAGCTGCAGCGCGCCCGCCAGGGCGTGCCGAGCGCCGCGCGCGAGCCGTCGACCGCGGTGGCGCCCGCCGTCGAGCGGCCGCGTGCCGTGCCGCAGGCGCCACCGCCGGCCGCTGCGTCCGGCGGCGGGATCTCGGGCTGGATGGTCGGCCTCGGCGGCGCGGTGATCGCGATCCTGATCTGGCGCATGCTGTGGGCACGCCGCCGCGCGGCCGCGCTGCAGCAGCAACGCGCCGGTCTCGACCCGCGCTTCGGCGGCGCGGGCACGCCGGCCGGCGGCATGGGCGGCGGCCTGATGGGCGCGGGTCTCGCCGGCCTGGGCGGCTTCGGCTTGGGCATGCTGGCCGACCGCATGCTGCGCGGCGACGATGCACACGCCGCCGGCAGCGGCAGCGCCGGCAGCGCCGGCCAGGAGGCCGGCGGTCAGGGCGGCCTGGTGCCGGGCATGTTCGACGATGCCAACGACCTGTCGAACCGCTCGATCGACTTCGGCAGCGGTGACGGCTGGGATGGTGGCGGCGGTGGCGGCGATGCCGGCGGCGGCGACGGCTGGTAAAACGCGGGGCCATGAGCCTCGATCCCGCCCCTGAGTCGCCGCTGACCCGCCTGCTGCACGCCGACCGCCGCGCCGGCGTCGAGCACGGCGCGCTGCACAAGCCGATCCACCCCGCCGCGACCTTCGGCTACCGCACGGCGGCCGAGCTGGTCGCGGTGTTCCAGGGCGCGCAGCCGGGCTTCGTCTACGCGCGCCAGGGCAACCCGACCGGCGCGGCGCTCGAAGCCAAGCTCGCGCTGCTCGAGGGCGGCCGCGCAGCGGCCTGCTTCTCGACCGGCATGGCGGCGATTGCCGGCGTGCTGCTGGCGCTGCTGAAGGCCGGTGACCATGTCATCGCCAGCCGCCACCTGTTCGGCAATACGCGCAGCCTGCTGCAGACGCTGCAGGGCTTCGGGATCGCGGTGGACTTCGTCGACACCACCGACGCGGCCCAGGTGGAGGCGGCGTTGCAGCCCGCGACGCGGCTGGTCTTCGTCGAGACCATCGCCAATCCGGCGACGCAGGTCGCCGACCTCGACGGCATCGGCCGGCTGTGCGCCGCGCGCGGGCTGCTGTACGTCGTCGACAACACGATGACGACGCCCGCGCTGCTGCAGGCGCGCACCGTCGGCGCCGGGCTCGTCGTGCATTCGCTGACCAAGGGCCTGTCCGGCCATGGCGACGCGATGGGCGGTGCGGTGATCGACACCGGGCTTTTCGACTGGACGCGCTGGCCGCACATCGCCGAGGCCTACCGCAAGGGCGATCCGGCGAACTGGGGCCTGCAGCAGATCCGCAAGCGCGGCCTGCGCGACTTCGGCGCCACCTTGCGCGCCGAAGACGCCCACCGCATCGCCACCGGCCTGGAAACGCTGGCGCTGCGCATCGCCGCCATCAACACCACCGCGCTCGGCCTCGCGCGCTGGCTGCAGCAGCAGCCGGCGGTGGCGCGGGTGTTCTATCCCGGGCTGGAGGACCATGCCCAGCATGCGCGCGCCACCGCGCTGTTCGGCGGTCCGGACGGCCCGCGCTACGGCGGCCTGCTGAGCTTCGAGCTGCGGCCCGGCCTCGATCCGCTGGCGGTGCTGGACCGGCTGCGCATCGTGATCCTGTCGAGCCACCTCAGCGACAACCGCACGCTGGTGATCCCGGTCGCGCAGACGATCTTCTGGGAGCTGGGCCCGCAGCGCCGAGCCGAGATGGGCATCGCCGACGGGCTGCTGCGGCTGTCGGTCGGGCTGGAGCCGCTGGCCGACCTGCAGGCGGACTGGCACCAGGCCTTGCAGGACTGACGGACACCAGGCCTTGCGGGCCTGACGGACACCAGGCCTTGCGGGCCTGACGGACACCAGGCCTTGCGGGCCTGACGCACACCAGCCCTTGCGGGCCTGACGCACACCAGCCCTTGCGCGCCTGTGTCATCATCGCGTCCTCCATGGCCTGCGCTTCCTTCCACCGCTGCACCGCCCACCTCACGGTGGTCTGCTTCGGCACGACCGAACGCGCCGGCCTGCGCCTGCAGATTCGAATTCGCCAGGGTCGTTGAGCTGCGGCTTCAACGAGCCGGTGCTCGGCGATCCCCGCTGATGCCCGCGCGGCCTCCCCGAGGGACTTCCCCTCGGCCGTGACCGGCCGCGATCCCCCGCCCATCACCGACTCTGGAGAATCCTTCGATGCAAGCCCTGATGCAGGACGGCGCTGCTGCCGCGTCCTTTGCGCCCTATCCCTCCCTCGACGAGCTGCGGGCCACCGCGGCACGCCTGCAGGGCCGCGTGCTGCGCACGCCCGTGTGGCGCTGGCAGACCGGCGTGGTCGCCGAGCGCCTGTCGCCCGCCACCGAGGTGTGGCTGAAGCTGGAGCTGTTCCAGCGCGGCGGCAGCTTCAAGCTGCGTGGTGCGCTGAACAACGTCGCGGTGCTGGATGACGCGGCCCGGACTCGCGGCATCGTCGCCGCGAGCGCCGGCAACCATGCGATGGCCGTCGCGCTGGCTGCGCAGGCCGCCGGCACCACCGCGAAGGTCGCGATGCCGCGCCACGCCAGCCCGGCACGCATGGCCGCCTGCCGCGCGGCCGGCGCCGAGGTGCTGCTCTACGACACCATCCGCGACGCCTTCGACGCCGCCCGCGCGCTGGTCGATTCGGAAGGCCGCACGATGGTCCACCCGTTCGACGGCCCGCTCACCGCGGCCGGCACCGGCACCATCGGCCTCGAGCTGCTGGAGCAGGTGCCGCAGCTCGACGCGGTGGTCGTGCCGATCGGCGGCGGCGGTCTCGCCGGCGGCATCGCCGCCGCGGTCAAGCAGCTGAACCCGGCCTGCAAGGTCTACGGCGTCGAGCCGGTCGGCGCCGACGCGATGGCGCGCAGCTTCGAGGCCGGTGCGCCGGCGACGCTGGAGAAGGTCGACACCATCGCCGACAGCCTCGGCGCGCCCTACGCGATGGACTACAGCTTCGGCGTCTGCCGCCGCTTCGTCGACGAGGTGGTGCGCCTGTCCGACGACGCGCTGTGCCAGGCGCTGCACTGGTTGTTCCGCGACATGAAGCTGGCGGTCGAACCGGCCGGCGCGGCGGCCACCGCCGCGCTGCTGGGCCCGCTGCGCGAGCGGCTCGACGGCCGCAAGGTGGCGCTGATCGTCTGCGGCGCGAACCTCGATGCCCAGACCTACGCGGCGCTGCTGGCGCGCGGCGCGGCGCTCGGCTGACCGCGCCCGGGCGAGGGTCGCGCGTCACGTCCGTCGCGTCCGACCCGCCCGACGCGCCTGCCGCTCGGGGGCGGGCTCAAGTTCGCGCCGCCGCTGCCGATGAGAGCGGGTTGCGCCCGCTCCTTGCAGACCCATGTCGACCAGCCTGACCGCAGCCACCACCGTCGTCCCCAGCGGCGACGTCCGCATCGATGCCCTGAGTGGCCTGTTCGTCAACTGGAACTACCAGACGCCGGACGCCGGCCGGCCGCCCGGCACCCTGAACTTCACGTTCACGATCGGTCTCGGCGAGAGGGCCAACGCGCCGGATCGTTCCGCGACGGCGTTCAACGACGACCAGCGCAAGGCGGTGCGCGAGCTGCTGGCCTATTGCAGCGAGGTCACCGGCATCGTCTTCGTCGAGACCGCGTCGGCCGATGCGGCGGACCTGCACTTCGCCAACGCCGACCTGGGGACCGACACGCTCGGCCTGTGCCGGTCCGAGCGCGAGGTCACCGCGCTGGGCGACGTGCTGCTCGCCTACGACGCCGACGCCTACATCTACCTCAACGACAACAACTGGTGGCGCAGCCTGCACAGCGATCCGGACCGCGGCGACGCGGCCTACGAGACGCTCTTGCACGAGGTCGGTCACGCGCTCGGCCTGAAGCACTCGTTCGAAGGCGACGTGCGGCTGCCCGCGGCCAGCGATCACACCGACAACACGGTGATGTCGCGCACGCCGCGCGGCGGCACGAAGGGCGTGTTCCAGAGCTACGACCTGCTGGCGCTGAACTGGATCTACGGCGGCGACGGGCTCGGCGGCGAGTGGGGGTATGCCTCGAGCGGCGGGCCGTCGACGGCCGTGCATGCCCGGCCGGCCGTCGACGATGGCAAGGCCCCCGTGCTGATCGGCGCGGTGCCGGACGCCGCAGCCTGGCGCCCGCTGATCCTCGACAGCGAGGCCGAGCTGACGCTGAGCTACGACGAGCCGATCCAGCGCGGCAGCGGGCTGATCTTCGTGCGCACCGAGAGCGGCATCGTGCTGAACGTGCTCGATGCCGCGACCAGCCCGCGCGTGCAGGTGTTCGGCAACCTGCTGGTGGTCGATCCGTACCTGCCGTATGCAGGCACGCGCTACGTGCTCGAGGTGCCCGCAGGCGCGGTGCGCGATGCGGCCGGTCACGCCGTGGCACTGCCCTACGAGGCGGCGTTCACGACGCAGAACAGCCCGATGTTCGGCGTCACGCGCAACGGCACGGCCGGTGCCGACAGCCTGAACGGCACCTCCGGCGAGGACCTGCTCATCGGCGGCGCCGGCAACGACACGCTGGTCGGCGGGCCCGGTGCCGACGAGCTCGAGGGCGGCGCCGGCATCGACACCGCGGCCGGCTACTGGTGGGAGCACGACGGCTACTGGATCGTGCACAACGGCGACGCCTGGGCCATCGCCGGCAAGAACGGGGTCGACGGCCACGACACGTTGCGCGGCGTCGAGCGTGTCGTCTTCTACGACAAGGTGCAGCTCGCACTGGACCTGGACGGCCACGCCGGCACGGTCGCCACGCTGCTGGGCGCGCTGTTCGGCGCCGCTTCGGTGCAGGATCGGGCGATCGTCGGCCTCGGGCTCTCGCTGCTCGACGGCGGCATGGACGCCAAGGCCCTCGCCACGCTGGCCGTCGGCAGCGACGCATTCGCTGCACGCGCCGGTTCACACGGGCATGCCGACTTCCTGCGCTGCGTCTGGGCCAACCTCGGCGGCGGGGTGCCGGACGACGCGACCTTGAAGCACTACGTCGGCCTGCTGGAGCGCGGCGAAGCCACGCAGGGCGAGCTGGCGCTGCTGGCCGCCCAGACGCCGTCGGCAGCGGCGGTGATCGACCTCGCCGGTCTCAGCGAGCACGGGCTCTGGTACCTGCCGTGGGCCGGCTGATCGCTGTGGGCTGAGAAGCGGTCGACGACTCCGACGTTCGGGTGGCCCGCCCGGGTGCGTCGGGCGCGTTCACGGTTTCCGAGCCGCGCTCGTCGCGACGAACGCCGCGACGTCGCCGCGCCGCGCGAGCCCCAGCTTCGCCAGCAGGCTCGCGACATGGTGCTCGACGGTGCGCGGCGAGCGGTGCCAGCGCGCGGCGATCGCGCGGTCGCTCAAGCCTTGCGCGACCAGCTCGACCAGCGCGCGTTCGCGCGGCGTGAGCCCGAGCGGGTCGGCGCGCGTGGCCTTACCGAGGCCGCGGCGCGCGGTCGAGCCGAGCTCGCGCAGGCGGCGCCGTGCCAGCGCCGCGGCGGGTGCCGCGCCGAGCTCGTCGAACAAGGCGAGTGCACGTTCGAGCTGCGCGACCGTGCCGCCCAGCAGCGCCAGCCCGGCTTCCCAGGCGTTGCCCAGCCGCAGCCACGCGGCGGCCGCGTCGTCGAGCCGGCCGGCCAGCTCGGCCGCGCAAGGCGGCGCGACATCGAAGGCCGGCAAGGCCTCCAGCGCATCGAGGCGGCGCAGCCAGACCGCCAGCTGCCCGCAGCGCCAGGGCTCGCCGGTGGCCAGCGACGGTGCCCAGGCCGCGTGCACGATGCGCAGCAGCCCGTCGCGCTGCCCCAGCAGCCAGGCCGCTTCGGCCGCCGCCGGCGCCAGCGGCGCGTACCACGGCGCGGGATCGGGCCCGCGCCGGCCGGCGAGCGCGTCGATCCAGTAGGTCCGTACGGCCGGCGCGGCGGGCTGGCCCCGGCGCAGCGCGAGGCGCGCGCGGTGGTGTTCGCACTGCGCGCGGTCCATCGGCAGCAGGTCGGTGCGCGACAGCAGCGCGGCCAGTTCCTGGTCGGCGCGCGCCCAGTCGCCGGTTTCCAGCCGCGCGAAGGCGCGCCGCACGTGGATGCGCGCGACGTAGAGCTCGAAGTCGCGCGCCTCGCAGTAGGCCAGCGCCTCGTCGCACAGCTGCGCGGCGCGCGCCATGCGCCGGTGCACCAGCGCGTGCGCGATCAGGTTCATGTAGGCGCGCGCGGCCTGCTCGGACCAGCCGCGCTCGAGCGACATGCGCAGGCTGCGCTCGAGCTTGGCCCACGCGTCGTCGCGGTCGGCGCGCACCAGCTCCTCGGAGCCGACCGTGTTCAGCGCATGCGCCAGCGTCTCGTCGTCGCGCGCGGCTTCGGCCAGCGCCAGCGCGCGCCGGCCCCAGTCCTCGGCGGCGCGCGACGGGTCGAGCAGGTGCATCTGCGCCATCACCGCGACGGCGCGGCCGAGCTCGCGCGGGCGCTGCAGCGGTTCCAGCGCGGCGATGGCCTCGCCGGCCAGGCGCTTGCCGCCGGCGAGGTCGCCGCGCAGCCAGCGCAGCCGCGCCAGCCGGGCCTGGCCGAGTGCGGTGGCCACCGCGTCGCCGGCCTCGCGCTGCAGCGCGATGGCCTGCTCGCGCGCGGCCTGCGCGCGGTCGAGCTCGCCGATCAGCTCGCACTGCTCGGCCTGGTCGGTGAGCAGCCCGGCGCGCAGCGCCGGCGGCGCCTGTGCGCTGCGCTCCAGTGCCATCGTGTACAGCGCGGCGGCCTGGCGGTGCGCGGCGGCGCGCGCGGCATCCTCGGCGGCCTGCGGCGCCAGCTGCAGCACCTCGTCGTCGAGGCCGGCCCCGTCGGCATGGTGCACGCGCCGCGTCGCGGGCGCCTCCGGCAGCAGCTGCAGCAGCTGGCGGTGCAGCGTGCGGCGGCGGCCGTCGGCCAGTGCCGATTCGATGGCGCGGCGCGCGAGCTCGTGGCGGAACACGATGCTGTCGTCGTGGTCGACCAGCAGCCCGCTGGCCGCGCATTCGTCGATCGCGTCGATCAGCGCCGGGTCGATGCCGTGCAGCACCGCGCGTTCGACCGGCACCGGCGACACGCTGGCCGCGTCGAGCAGCCGGCGCGCCAGCGGCGACAGGCGCTGCGCACGCGCGAGCACGGTGTCGCGCACCGAGGCCGGCAGCTGCCCGCCGCCGCGCTCGCGCAGCAGCTCGCCGACGTAGAACGGGTTGCCCTGCGTCAGCCGGTGCAGGCCGTTCGGCGCCCGGCCGGCGCGGTGCGCGGCGAGCTCGACACCGCGGGCCGACAGCGGCGCCAGCGGCAGCCGCAGCGTGGCCGCCGGCGGCAGGCCGGCGATCACCACGTGCAGCGGATGCTCCGGCGGCAGTTCGTCGTCGCGGTAGCTCAGCACCAGCCCGAGCGGCAGCGCGTCGATGCGCCGCCCGAGAAAGCGCAGCAGGTCGAGGCTGGCATGGTCGGCCCATTGCGCATCGTCGACCGCCAGCACCAGCGGCGCGCGGCGCTGGCGCAGCCAGGCGAGCAGCTCGGGCATCACGTCCTGCACGCGGTGGCCGCGCTGCACCAGCGACGCGAGGCCGGGCGGCAGGCCGTCGACCATGTCGAGCAGCGGCCCGAGCGGTGTCGGCGACAGCAGCGGCTCGCACCAGCCGATCAGCCAGTCCAGCCCCGGCGGCGCGGCCGCGCGTGCGGCCTGCAGCACGCTGGTCTTGCCGACGCCGGCTTCGCCATGCAGCAGCAGGCAGCGCCCGCCGGCACCGGGCGCGGCGAGCGCGCGCAGCCAGTCGGCGAAGCGTGCCAGCGGCATCTCGCGCTCGATCAGCGCCGGAGCACCCGGCGCCGCCCGGTCCTGCATGCGAATCCCCTCGATCCTCCGGGGCGCATGGTACTGAGCGGCGGCGGGTGGCGACCGGGCGGTCCCCGCGATCAGGGGCGTTGGGTCGTGACGGTCGTCGTCAGCGAGCCGTCCGGATTGCGCGCGCGGTCGACCGTGCGCGTGCCGCCCTTCGGGCCGGTGACCGTCTTGTCGACCGCACCGTCGGCGCCCTGCGAGCGGTCCACCGTCGTCACTCCGCCGCGGCGTCCGGTGATCGTCGCGTCGGTGCGGCCGTCGGCGCCGATCGAGCGGTCGACGGTCTTCGTGCGGCCGGCCCGGCCGGTGACGGTCTTGTCGACCGCGCCATCCGCGCCGCGGCTGCGGTCGACCGTGCGCTGGCGGCCGCCGGGGCCGGTGGTGGTGCTGTCGATCAGGCCGTCGTCGCCGCGCTGGCGATCGATGGTCGTCGTGCGGCCGGCGCGGCCGGTGACGCTGGTGTCCTTGGCGCCGTCGGCGCCGCGGGTGTGGGTGACGGTGCGCTCGGCGGCCACCGCGCTCGAGGACAGGCCCGCGAGCGAGGCGGCGGCGATCAGGGTGAGGGTGAGCAGGCGACGCATGGTCGGTTCCTTTCGACGGGGTGGCGGGGTCAGGGCATCGACTTGTCGCGGAAGAAGTTCCACAGCAGGTCGGGCATGTAGTTCGGGTAGTGGTGGTCCAGCCCCTGGATCACCGCCATGTGGAAGGTGTTGCCGCCCGCGGGCGTCGCGGTGCTGGTGGTGTGGGTGTAGATGCTCATCAGGTGGCCGTAGAGCGTCGCCTGCTGCCAGCTGTAGGGCGCGCCTAAGCTCAGCACGCCGAGGAAGGGCTCGTTCATGCGCTGGTAGCGCGCGGTGCTGCCCTGGTCGGTCATCGGGAACGGGTTCTCGGCCGACATGCCGTAGCGGTCGTCGCGGTCGCCGACCGCGTAGATCATCGACATCGGCCGCGGCGCCGGGCCGTTCAGCCGCGCCTGCGCGCCGCCCGCGTTCGACGCGGCCGCGGCGACCAGGTCCGAGGCTTCGTGCGCCAGCCGCAGGCTCATCTGCCCGCCATTGGAGAAGCCGCTGACGTAGATGCGCTTCGCATCGGCGGCGAAGTTGGCGGTGATGTCGGCGACCATCGCGCGGAAGAAGGCGACGTCGTCGGCCAGCGGGTGGTCGACGGCGGCGAGCGCCTCCGCGGGCAAGCCCACGCGCTGCTCGGCGGTGCACAGCGGCCGGTCGGTCGGGTCGCCGAGGAAGCTGTCGGCCCACTTGGTGGGCGTGCGGCGTTCGGCCGGGTGGGCGAAGACGCCGTTCTTGTCGTCGTCGTCGTAGTAGCAGTGGCGCAGCGCCGTCGGGAAGACCGCGATCAGTCCTTCGGCATCGGCCTTTTCGCGCCAGCCCGAGCCGTTGTAGAACTGCTCGCCATCGCCGCTGGTGCCGTGCAGCATGAAGACCGCCGGCGTATTCATCTGGCCGCGCGCGCGCCACGGCAGGTGCACGATGTAGTGGCGGGTGAGGCCCTGGATCGTCGCGGTGCGGTGCAGCTTCAATCCGCAGGCGGCGGGGCGGGCGTCGCAGAACTCGGCGAGCGAGCTCACGCGCACCGGTGTCACCAGGTTGCCGACGACCGGCCCGAGCGCGTAGAGGTCGGTGGCCGTGTAGCCGACGCAGTTGCCGGTGGCCGGGTAGCAGCGGTAGACGTAGGGCGGCGACACCTGCGTGGGCGCCGTGCCGGGGAAGTGCACGGCGTACTGCTGCTCGATGTAGGGCAGCAGCGTCGCGGCGAGCGCTTCGTTGAGCAGGTCGTCGGAGATCGACCACAGCGCGCGGCGCCGTTCGTCGGGCGCGGCGGCGGGCGCCGACGTGTCGCCCGGGCGGCCGCCGCCGCAGCCGGCCAGCAGCGCCGCCAGCAGCGTGCCGGCGAGGACGCGTCGAATGCTCGATAGGGACTTCATGATGCCTCCTGAACCTCGACCGGCATGACGACGCCGGATGGCCTGAAGGCTAGGGGCCGCGGCAGCGGGTGCGCGTGCCGGCGGCTACCTGGAAATCGGGGGCGGACTACCCAGATTTGCGCGCCGAATCTGTACGCCGCGCCTAGCCGCATCTTTACGCTCCGCCACATCCCCGACATGCGCGGTTGCGGTGCCGGTTGCAACAATCCGACGCATGAGCGCCGCTGCCATCGCCCTGAACCGCTTCGGCCTCGGCTCCAGGCCCGAGGAACCGGTACCGGCCGACCCGAGGCGCTGGCTGCTGTCGCAGCTGGACGCCTACGAGCCGCTTCCCTCGCCCTGGCAGCCGTTGCCGCGAACCGCGGCCCTGGTGGCCACGTGGCTGGCGCAGCAGCGCGCCGTCCGGCAGGCGCCCGAGGGCCAGCGCGCCGGCATCCGGGAGGCCTATCTCCGGCAGGGGCGCGAGGCCTACGTCGCGGCGGTCGGCGCGCGCACCGCCAGCGCGCTGCAGGCGCCGGCTCCCTTCGTCGAGCGGCTGGTGCACTTCTGGTCCAACCACTTCGCGGTGTCGGTGGACAAGCTGCTCGTCGTCGGGCTGGCGGGCGGCTTCGAGGCCGACGCCATTCGTCCGCATGTGCTGGGCCGCTTCGAGGACCTGCTGCTGGCCGTCGTGCGTCACCCGGCGATGCTGCTGTACCTGGACCAGGCGCAGTCGATCGGCCCCGGCAGCCGCGCCGGCATGCGTGCCATGGAGCGCCAGCAGCGCCCGCGCGGCCTCAACGAAAACCTGGCGCGCGAGATCCTGGAACTGCACACGCTCGGGGTGCGCAGCGGCTATACGCAGGCGGACGTGACCGAGTTCGCGCGGGCGCTCACCGGCTGGACGCTGCCGGGCGATACCGCTACCGACACCGCCGGCGCCGGCGACACCGCCGACGCTGCCGCGGCGACGTTCCGCTTCGTGCCCGCGCTGCACGAGCCCGGTGCACGGACGGTGCTCGGCCGCACGTATGCCGAGGGCGGCGAGCAGCAGGCGCGGTTGATCCTCCATGACCTCGTCGCGGCGCCCGCGACCGCGCTGCACATCGCCACCAAGCTGGCCCGCCACTTCATCGCCGACGTGCCGCCCCCCGCGCTGGTGCAGCGCCTGGCGGACATCTTCACGCGCAGCGGCGGCGACCTGCCGAGCGTCTACCGCGCGCTGGTCGCCTCGCCGGAGGCCTGGCAACCGGAGGGCGTCAAGTTCAAGTCGCCCTGGGAGTGGGCCGTGTCGAGCCTGCGGGCGCTCGGGCGGCAGCAGGTGCCCCCGGGACAGGCCGCCAGCCTGATGAACCAGCTCGGGCAGCCGGTGTGGCGCCCGGGCTCGCCGGCCGGCTACGGCGACCTGACGGCGACCTGGGCCGCGCCCGATGCGTTGCTGCGCCGGGTCGAAGCGGCGCAGCGCATGGCCCTGCAGACCGGCGATGCCGTCGATGCCCGTGCGCTGGCGCCGCGCGTGCTGCCGGACGTGCTGAGCGCCGCCACCGCGCAGGCCCTGGCGCGCGCGGAGAGCGGGAGCACGGCGCTGGCGCTGCTGCTGGTCTCGCCCGAATTCCTCAGGAGATGAGCATGACGCTGGACCGACGCCGCTTCCTGGGCGCTGCCGCGCTGTGCACGGCGTCGCCGGTGCTGTTCGCGCAGGCCGCCACCGAGCGGCGCTTCGTCTTCATCATCCAGCGCGGCGCGGCCGACGGCCTGAACACCGTCATTCCCTATGCGGAGCCGGCCTATGCCAGCATGCGCGGCGCGCTGGCGATCGATGCGGCCAGCGCGCTGAAGCTGGACGGCACGTTCGCGCTGCATCCGTCGCTGCCGCAGCTGCACGCGCTGTATGCCGACGGCCAGGCGAGCTTCTTCCACGCGGTGGCTTCGCCATACCGCGACCGCTCGCACTTCGATGGCCAGAACGTGCTGGAAACCGGCGGCCGCGCGCCGTACCAGGTGAAGGACGGCTGGATGAACCGGCTGCTGGGCCTGCTGCCGCGCCACGGCAAGGACGCCATCGCCTTTTCACCCGCCGTGCCGATGGCGCTGCGGGGGGCGGTCGAGGTCACCACCTATGCCCCCTCGGCGCTGCCGGTGGCCACCGACGACCTGATGATGCGGGTGGAGCAGCTCTACGCGAAGGACGCGCAGCTGCACGCGATCTGGTCCTCCGCGCTCGACGCCCGGGGCATGGCGGGTGGCATGCCTGGCGGCGAGCGGCGGCAGGACCCGGCCGCGCTCGGCCGCATGGCGGCGCGCTTCCTGGCGCGGGCCGACGGTCCACGCCTCGCGATGATCGAGACCGGCGGCTGGGACACGCACAGCGCGCAGAACCCGCGGCTCGCTGGCCAGCTCAGGGGCCTGGACCAGCTGATCGGCGGCTTGCACGAGGGGCTGGGCGCCGCGTGGTCGCAGACGGTGATCCTGGTGGCGACCGAGTTCGGGCGCACCGTGGCCGCCAACGGCACCGGCGGCACCGACCATGGCACCGGTGCGGCAGCCATGCTGGTGGGCGGCGCCGTGCAGGGCGGCCGCGTCGTGGCCGACTGGCCGGGCCTCGCGCCCGCCAACCTGTTCGAAGGACGCGACCTTGCGCCGACGCTGGCACTGGACGCGCTGGTGAGCTCGGCGTGTGCCGAGGCGTTCCGGCTCGATCCCGAACGCACCGCGCGCATCCTGTTCCCGGAATCGGCGCGGGCCGGGCTGGCGCAAGGACTGCTGCGCACCTGAGCCCGGGGCCCGCCGGACGGCGCGTCAGGCGGTCGACGCCGGTGTCAGCCTGATGATCGCGAAGGTCGCGCCGAACGGGTCCATCAGCACCGAGAAGCGGCCGACGCCCGGGATGTCCGCCGGCGGCATCATCACCGTGCCCTTCAGCGCCTGCGCCTGGTCCGCGGTGGCATCGGCATCGGCCACCGCCACGTAGGGCACCCACATCGTCGGCATGTCGTCGCCGCACTGCATGATGCCGCCGCGGCTCTGGCCGCCCTTGGCCAGCATGTAGTAGGTGCCCTGCTCGCCCATGTCCATCGTGTCGTGGCCGTAGCCGAAGGCGGCCTCGTAGAAGGCCAGCGCGCGCCGCGCGTCGCCGGTCCACAGCTCGTTCCAGCACCACTGGCCGGGCGGCGCCTGCGGCACGTCGGGCCGGTCGCCCTGCGTGCTCTTCCACAGCGAGACCACCGCGCCGGTCGGATCGGTGATGGTCGCGCCGCGGCCGACGGCGCCGAAGTCGGCCGGCGCCTGCAGCGACTTCGCGCCGGCGGCCAGCGCGGTGCGGTGGCTGTGGTCGACGTCCTGCACCGACAGGTAGCTGCGCCATTGCGTCGCTTCGCCCGCCTTCGCGGTGACGAAGCCGCCGATGCCGTCGCTGCCGTTCATGATCAGCGGGTAGCGCTCGTCGCCGATCGGCATCAGCTCGACATGCCAGCCGAGCAGGCGCTCGTAGAAGCCGCGCGCCGCCGCCGGGTCGGGCGACAGGTGTTCGAACCAGACGAATTTGCCGGGCAGGTGGTCCATGGTGCGCCTCGCTTCGGTCCGTTGAAGGGGGCGACCAGCATAGACCTCGGGCCGCTGGCTGAACAGGGCGCCGACCCGCGCGCCCCCTCGGGGGGGGTCCACTACGCCAGCCGTACCGGGATGCGCCGCGGACCGAAGCCGCGCGTGAACGCCGGCGCGAAGCGGCCGGCGAGCGCGTGGCCGCAATCCGGGCAGCCGCCCTCGGGCGTCACGCGGTACGCGCCGATGCGATACCAGTCGCGCTCGATCAGCCGCGCGCCGCAGCCCGCGCAATAGGTGCTGCCGCCGTCGCCGTCGTGCACGTTGCCGGTGTAGACATGCTGCAGCCCCCGGTCCAGCGCGATGCGGCGCGCGCGCGTCAGCGTGGACGGCGGCGTCGCCGGCCGGTCGTTCATCTTGTAGTCGGGGTGGAAGGCGGTGAAGTGCAGCGGCACCTGCGGGCCCAGGTGCTCGTGCAGCCAGCGGCTCATCGCGTCGAGCTCGGCGTCGCTGTCGTTGAGGCCGGGGATCAGCAGCGTGGTGATCTCGAGCCAGCAGTCGGTCTCGTGCCGGATGTACTGCAGCGTGTCGAGCACCGGCGCCAGGTGCGCACCCGTCTGCTGGAAGTAGAAGTCCTCGGTGAAGCCCTTCAGGTCGACGTTGGCCGCGTCCATCTTGCGATAGAACTCGCGCCGCGGCTCGGCATGCATGTAGCCCGCGGTGACCGCGACGGTCTTCACGCCGCGTTCGTGCGCCGCGTCGGCGCAGTCCATCGCGTACTCGGCGAAGATCACCGGGTCGTTGTAGGTGAAGGCGACACTGCGGCAGCCGGTGTCGACCGCTGCCTGCGCCAGCGCCTCGGGCGTCGCGGCATCCATCAGCCGGTCCATCTCGCGGCTCTTCGAGATGTCCCAGTTCTGGCAGAACTTGCAGGCCAGGTTGCAGCCCGCGGTGCCGAAGGACAGCACGCTGGAGCCGGGGTAGAAATGGTTCAGCGGCTTCTTCTCGATCGGGTCGACGCAGAAGCCCGAGCTGCGGCCCCAGGTCGTCAGCATCATCTCGTCGCCCACCCGCTGGCGCACGAAGCACAGGCCGCGCTGGCCCTCGTGCAGCCGGCAGTCGCGCGGGCACAGGTCGCACTGCAGGCGGCCGTCGTCGAGCCGGTGCCACCAGCGGCCCGGATGCAGCGACTCGTCGAGCACGCTCATCGCTCGTCTTCCTCGAACTTCTCGACGCTGTAGCGCGACAGGCGCAGGTCCGCTGCCCAGAAGTCGGGCGGCAGCCCCGCCTTGTGCCTCAGCGCCCGCAGGAAGGCTTCCGGCTCGCGCAGTTCCTCCCACACCTGCGGCAGGAAGGTTGCACGCGTCTCGCGCCAGTCGAGGATCACGCCGTCGATGCCGGGCCGCAGCGCGGCGAGCGCCTGCGCTTCGTCGCGCGCGGGGATCTCCACCGCCGGCCCGAGCAGCGACACCTCGACCTGCAGGCCCGGCCACTCCTCGCGCGTCAGCGGGGCGAAGCGGCCGTCGTGGAAGGCGGCGGCGATGGCGTTCTGGCGCACGTCGGTCCCCAAGGGCCGCGTCGCTTCCAGGCGGCCGACGCAGCCGCGCAGGCGGCCGTCGGTGCTGCGCAGGGTCACGAACGTGGCGCCGGGCTGGCCGAAGTCCGGCGGGTCGCGGTGGCGCGCGGCCTGCAGGCCGAGCTCGCCGGCGATGGCCGCGCGCGCGGCGGCGATCAGCGCGGGGCCCAGCGTCGCCGGATCGTCTTCGGGGCTTTCCGGCTCGAAGGCGATCGACGCGTAGCCGACGACGCGGCGCGCATCGCCCTCGGCGCTGTCGGCCGAGGTGCACTGCGCCAGCAGCCGCGGCGCCAGGCCTTCTTCGCGCGCGACCTGCAGCGCGCCGTTCAACGCCGCGGCGCCGCAGGCCTCGTCGCCTTCGAGCTCGCCGTCGAACTGCAGGATGCGCTCGACGGTGGAATGGTCGCGCTGCTGCGCGTCGCTCTCGCTCAGGTAGTGCGACAGGTCGGAGCTGACGATCACCAGCGTCTCGTCGCCACCCCACAGGCGCCGCACGACCGCGCCGACCTCGTCGCGCGTCGCCTGGCCGACGACCAGCGGCACCAGCGTGAAGCCGTGACCGAGCACGGCCTGCAGGAAGGGCAGCTGCACCTCGATCGCGTGCTCGTGGGCATGGGCGGCGCCGCTGTGCATCACCTGCGGCAGGTCGTCGAGCGCGTCGATCGCCGCCGCGTCGATCGGCACACGGCCGAGCGGGGTCTCGAATTCGGAAGCGCTGGGCAGCGCCAGGCCGCGCAGTGGCACGCGGTGCGCCGGCGCCAGCAGCACGACGCGGGTGATGCGCTTGCGCCAGGGCGCCAGCAGCGCGATGCCGTGCGCGGCGCAGTCGCCGCTGTAGACATAGCCGGCATGCGGCAGCACCAGCAGCTTCGGCGGCCGCGCGCGCGGCGCTTCCGGCCGGACATGCGACAGGTGCCTGGCCACGCTGCGGCTCAGCGCCGCGGCGTCGCCCGGATAGAAGGTGCCGGCAACGGCAGCGGGACGGATGGCCATGTGCAACCCCCAGGACTACTGTCAGTGTGGGTCGCGAGGGCCAAAGTTCAAGCGGCCGTCTGCGGTCAATTCAGCGGCGCGGCCGCCACGCCCGGGCGCGCAGCAGCGCCCAGCATTCGAAGAGGCCGGCGAGCAGCGTCGCGGCGACGGCCAGCGCGGGATGGGTGACGAGGCGGTGCAGGCGGGCGCTCATGGCGGCCTTTCGCGAACGGGCGAAGCGGCCACCCTAGAACGCGGCGGTGACGGCGCGGTGACAGGGCGATGACAGCGCGGCGCCCGTCAGCGGCGATGTCAGCCGCGATGGCCGCGCCAGCTCAGCGCGGGCCGAGCACCTGCAGCAACCATTGATTCAGCGCCGCAATCTCTTCGATGCAGACCGAATGCTCCATCGGGTACTCGTGCCAGTCGACTTCGTGGCCGAACTCCACCAGCGCATCGCGCGCGGCGATGCCGCGCAGCAGCGGCACGACGCCGTCGTCGCGGCCATGCGCCAGGAACACCGGCACGCCGGCATTCGCGGCATGGCGCTCCTGCGCGGTGCTGGTCGCCAGCGGCAGGTAGCCGGACATCCCGGCCAGGCCCGCCAGCCGGCGCCCGTAGCGCAGGCCGGCCAGCAGCGTGATGGCGCAGCCCTGCGAGAAGCCGGCCAGCACGATGCGCTCGGCCGGCATGCCGCGCGCGACCTCGCGCTCGAGCAGCGCATGCACCAGCGCCAGCGATTCGCGCAAGCCGCCTTCGTCCTCGCGGCGCACGAGGTCGTTGCCGAGGATGTCGTACCAGGCGCGCATGCGGTAGCCGCCGTTGATCGTCACCGGCCGCACCGGCGCGCGCGGCATCAGGTAGCGCACCGGGCCGAGCGCCGAGAGGTCGAGCTCGTCGCACATCGGCAGGAAGTCGGTGCCGTCGGCGCCCAGGCCGTGCAGCACGATGACGCTGGTCACCGGCTCGCCGGCGGGGTGGAGTTCGATCGTCGCGAGGTCCATCGACAGGCCGTCCGGTGAAGGTGAGTGACACGCATCGTACGCGGCCGCATCACCGCGTCACATGCCCGAGCTAGGGTGGCAGGCGGCATGCCCGACCACGCTGTCTCCCCCCCGCTGACCGAGCTCGCCGAGCTGCAGGCGCTGATCGCCGCCGGCGGCCCGGGGCTGCAGGCGCGGGTCGCCGGCGAGGTCGCGGTCGGCCGCGAGCGGCTGCCGCTGTGGGTCGTCACGCTCGGCAACCCGGCGCCGGACCGGCCCGGCTTCGGCGTCTTCGGGGGCGTGCACGGGCTGGAGCGCATCGGCGCAGAAGTGGCGCTGGCGTTCCTGCGCGGCCTGGTCATGCGCCTGCGCTGGGATACGACCCTGGAGCGCCTGCTGGAGGACCTGCGCATCGTCGTGATGCCGCTGGTCAACCCGGGCGGCCTGCGGCTGGCGACGCGCGCGAACCCGCAGGGTATCGACCTGATGCGCAACGCGCCGGTGGACGGCGACGACCGCACGCCCTGGCTGCTGGGCGGCCACCGGCTGTCGCCGCGGCTGCCCTGGTACCGCGGGCCCGAAGGCGCGCCGATGCAGCCGGAGGCCCGTGCGCTGTGCGAGGTGGTCGAGGCCGAGCTGCTGCCGCGGCCCTTCGCCCTGACGGTGGACTGCCACTCCGGCTTCGGGCTGCACGACCGGCTGTGGTTTCCGTTCGCGCACACCGCGCGGCCGTTCCCGCACCTGGCCGAGCTGCAGGCCTTCAGCGACATCCTCGACCAGTCGCTGCCCCAGCACCCCTACCTGCTGGAGCCGCAGAGCCGGCAGTACCGCGCCCACGGCGACCTGTGGGACCACCTGGTGCTGCAGGCCGCCGCGCGCCCGCGGCCGCCGGTGCTGCTGCCGCTGACGCTGGAGATGGGCTCGTGGTTGTGGGTCAAGAAGAACCCGCGCCAGCTGTTCTCGCGGCTGGGGCTCTTCAACCCGCTGATCGGCCACCGCCAGCAGCGCGTGCTGCGGCGCCACCTGGCCTGGCTGGACTTCGCTGCCCGCGCCGCGGCCAGTGCGGCGCGCTGGCTGCCGCAGGGTATCGAGCGCGGCCGATGCGCCGACGCGGCGCTCGCCCGCTGGTATCGGGGCTGACATCGGGGCTGACCCGCCCGCCCGGTCATCCCTGGTCACCATCCCGGTTGGCCGGGAATACGTTCGCCGCCTACACTCTCGCCCTTGCGGTTGACCGGCCCCCGCGCCCACATCACGTTGTCGGCGGCGGACAGCGTCCGAAACACGGACCCCCGATGTCGGCGCCGCAGCACCCCTCGTTCGTTCTCCCTACCATCCCCGCTCAGCAGGACTCTTCGGCATGTTCGCGAACCGTTTCTCCGCGCGCCCGCACCGTGCAGCGCTCGTCTCTTCCCTGCTGTGTGCGCTGCTGGTCTCAGCCGCGCCGGTGGGCGCGCAGACCGCTGCACCGGCCTCGGCCGCCAGCGCACCCGCCGGCCCCACGGTGCGCGCGGAGGTCGCCAATCCGCTGAATGCGGCGCAGACGATGATCCGCGCCAACCAGGGCAAGGAGGCGCTGGCCAAGGTCGCCGAGGCCGAAGGCGTGCCGAACCTGACGCCGTACGAGCAGCACACGATCAACCACACCAAGGCGGTGGCGGCGCTGGCCGCCGGCGATCCGGCGCTGTCGTTGTCGCTGTTCGAGAAGGTGCTGGCCTCGAGTTTCATGCCCGAGAAGGACCGGCTGCCGATCACCGAATCGGCGGTGCGCCTGGCGATCCAGTCCAAGAACCATGCGAAGGCGATCGAGCACCTGAAGAGCTACAAGCAGCAGGGCGGCAACGACGGGGCCCTGCTGCGCGCCCATGCCCAGCTGCTGGCCGAGACCAACGACTTCGCCGGGGCGATCGCCGAGGCCAAGGCGCAGATCGCCGCCGAGACCGCCGCCGGCCGCAAGCCGCCGGAAACGCTGTACCGCGTGCTCGGCTACAGCCAGCAGAAGGCCAACGACACCGCCGGCTACGTGCAGACGCTGGAGCAGCTGGTGCAGCAGTACCCGACGCCAGACTACTGGGCCGACCTGCTGTCGCGCATCGTGCGCAAGCCCGGCTTCTCCGACGACCGCCTGCGCCTGGACGTGTACCGCCTGCAGCGCTCGCTGGGCGTGAAGCTCGAAGGCGAAGAGATCGCCGACATGGCTCAGCGCGCGATGCTGATCGGCCTGCCCGCCGAGGCCAAGGCGCTGCTCGACGAGGGTTACGGCGCCGGTCTGCTCGGCAAGGGCAAGGATGCCGCGGCTCAGGCCAAGCTGCGCGACCAGGCCAACAAGGCCGCCGCGCAGGATGCGAAGGCGCTGGCCGAGAACGAAGCCGCGGCCCAGAAGGCCAAAGACGGCACCGCGCTGGTGAATCTGGGCATGGCGGTGGCCGGCACCGGCGCCTGGGACAAGGCGGCGACCCTGATTGAACAGGGCATCGCGAAGGGCGGCCTGCGCCGCGCCGACGAGGCCGCGCTGCACCTGGGCTACGTGCAATGGCGCGCCGGCCGCAGCGACGATGCCCTGCGCAGCTTTGGCGGCGTCAAGGGGGCCGACGAAGGCACCAACGACCTCGCGCGGCTGTGGGCCTACCACGTGCGCGCGGCGGCGAAGAAGTCCTGATCGGGGATCGGTCGGCGACGCGGGTGCAGGCCCGCGTCGGCGGGCAGGAGTGAAGCGACGTGAGGGCCCGCTCAGCGGCCGCCGAAGTACTGGTCGAACAGCGCGTCGCCCTCGAGCTCGCGCATCTGCAGGCCGTCGAGCGCTTCGCGGAAGATGCCCGGCAGGCCGGCCGGCGCCGGGGCGCCCTCGGCGCGCGCGATCTCGCCGGCCAGCGTGCCGTGGCGGCGGTAGTGCGCCAGGATCTGCGACAGCGGCGGCGTGTCCGCCGCGGCCTCGGCCGGCGCCCACGGCGACGCCGCGGCGCCGGTGGCCGGAGACGGTGTCGATGAGCGCAGGCGTGCAGTCATGCGCCCATCCTAGGGTTTGTCCGTCTCCAGTGATCCGTGGATCAGCCGGGCGACGACCCGTCAGATCTGGTTACACACGCCGGGTCACAGGCTGAGGCGCACGTTCAGCGACAGCGCGCGGCCGCCCATCGGCGCCAGCTCGCGGGCGGTGCGCAAGGCGCTGGCGTTGGTGGCCAGCCGGTTGCCGGCGTTGTCGAGCTTGAGCGTCCAAGCGAGGTCGCGACCGCCCAGCTGCGTGGTCCAGCCGGTCCACAGGTCGAGCAGCGTCCAGCCCGGCGTCGGCACGTCGCCGGCGCCGACCCGGTCCTGCCGCGCCGCATGGCGGGCCTGCGCACCGAAGCGCCAGGCGCCCTGCCGCGCCTCGGCGCCCAGCGTCAGCCGCCAGGGCGCGAGCCGCGGCAGCGGGACGCCGGTGGACCGGTCGGTGCCGCGCACGAGGTCGAGGCTGCCGTGCGCATCGAGCTGCCAGGGCAGCTCGGCGATGCGCCAGCGGCCTTCGAGCTCGAAGCCGTGCAGCCGCGCCGGCACGCCGTGGAAGCGGTAGACGGGCACCGACGTGGTCTCGCCGTCCTCGCCCGCCACGTCGATCGTCTCGCCGGTGGTATCGAGCGCGATGTAGTTCGAGAAGCGCGCCGCCCACAGCTGCGCCTGCAGCCGGTGCGCGCCGCGCTTCCAGCCGATGCCCAGCTCCCCATGGCGGCTGCGTTCGACGGCCAGCGTCGGGTCGCCGCGCTCGAAGGCGCCGGTGGCGACGTGCAGGCCGTTGGCGAAGAGCTCGTAGTAGGCCGGCGCGCGCTCGGTGCGGCCGACCGATGCGGTCGCCTGCCATTCGCTCGCCAGCGCCCATTGCGCCGACAGCGAGGCGCTCTTCGGCGAGAAGCGGCGCTCGGCGGCGTCGCCGAAGCGCGCTTCGCCGGCGCCGGCCGCATCGTCCGCCCGATCACCCGACGAGCGCACGCGGCTGCGTTCGAGCCGCGCGCCGGCGCCGAGGGTCAGCGCCTGGCCGCGCCATTCCTGCAGCGTGAAGAGACCGGCGCTGCGGGTGCGGGTGTCGGGCACGAACGCTTCCTCGCCGAGCGCCGAGAAGCTCAGCGACTCCAGCTGCAGCCCGAGCGCGCCATGCCAGCGGCCGTCCAGCCCGGGGGCTTGCCGCGCCAGCACCCGCAGCTCGCGGCCGCTGGAACGGAAGCGGGTGCCGACCTCGCCGCTGCCTTCGACCTCGTCGTGGCGGTAGCGCGTCGCGCCGAGGCGGAACTCCAGCTGCGAGAACGGCCCGGCCAGGCGGCGCCGTTCGCCGGCGAGCTGCACCTGCGAGCGGCGCATGCGGATGGTCACGTCGGGCTCGACGGTCACGCCGTAGTCGTTGCCGTAGCCGTCGACCGCCGCGCCGAGGTAACCGTCGGCGCCGGCCCAGCTGACGCCGACCGCCCCGGCCTGGCTCTCGCCGGCACTGTTGGCGATGCGGGTGGCCGGGGCGCCGGGTTCGCCTTCGCGCATCGGCGTGAAGCGCGGCACGCGCTGGTCCTCGCTGCGGCGGGCGGCGAGGTCGGCATGCCAGTTCAGCCCGCCGGACCCGCCGTCGAGCACCGCGGCGCCGGCGCGCTCGTTCGCCGCGCCGCCGACACGCAGCTCGGCGCGACCGGCCAGGCCGTCGAGCGGCTGGCGCGGCACGCGGTTGTCGATCGCATTGACCACGCCGCCGGTGGCGTTGCCGCCGTACAGCAGCGCGGCCGGGCCGCGCAGCACCTCGATGCGCTCGACGACCAGCGGATCGATCGCCACCGCATGGTCGAAGCTGAGGTTCGACGCGTCGGGCGTCTGGCCGCCGTTGTCGAGCAGGCGCACGCGGTCGCCGTCGAGGCCGCGGATCACCGGGCGCGCGCTCTGCGGGCCGAAGCCGGTGGACGCGACGCCGGGCAGCCCGTCGAGCGTCGCGCCCAGGGTGCCGCCGCGGCGCAGCGCGAGGCCGTCGCCGGCGAGCACGCTGGCCGGCTGCAGCAGCGCATCGCGGCCGAGCGGGTTGCCGGTGACCACGACGGTGGCGGTCGCGGCGGGTGGGGTCTGGGCGTGAAGGGAGGAAGCAGCGCCGAATGCGCTGGCAACGGCCAGCGCGACGGCATGCGGATGCAGTCGGGTCATCGAAGAAAGTCCTGGCAAGAGGCAGCGGACGGCGCATCGCGCGGCCGGAGGCGGCCACGCCGAGGCGTCGTCGGGGGAGGGGCGGCGCGGTGGCCGCCGGGCTCAGGCCAGGTGGGTGGGCGGTCCGCGGGCGTGGTAGCCCGCGCCGGTGCCGCCGCGCAGCGTGTGCACGGCGGTGGCCGGCGCGACGGCTTCGCCAGGGAGCCGTGCGATCACCAGGGGCGCCGCTGGCAGCGCCGTGCCGAGCGCGGCGAGCGCCAGGCATTCGAGGCAGGCGAGCTCGATCGTCGCGCCGCCGTCGTCGCCCGGTTCAGCCGTCGTCGCGGCCGCCGCTGCCGGGCCGGCTTGGCCGAGCGGGTGATGCATCCAGCCATGCAGCAGCGCGGCGGGCTGCATCAGCAGCACCAGCAGCGAGAGCAGGATCAGCAGGCGGGAGCGCATGGCGGTCGGAGGCGCGCAAGCTTAGCAGCGCTGCAGGGATTCCCTCCGACGGGGGGTTGCTGTCCACCCGCCGGGGCGATGGTGCGCGGCGGCGTCGCGGCGGACGATGCCGGTCAACGAACCACGAACGCCAGGAGGACCCCATGAGCGCCACGACCCTCGCCGACCCGACGCCCGAGCAGCCCGCCGACGACGCGGCGCGCGGCTGCGGCTGGTTCGATTCCAGCCACGAGCTCGCGGCCGGGCTTGCGGTGATCGAGCACCGCGGCTTCGAAGCGCTGCCGGCCGGCCTGCCGCTGGCCTGGCAGATGGCGGCCTGGAGCGCGGCGAACGTGCGGGGACGTCAGCGCGCCGGCGCCTGGTAACGGTCGACCAGCGCCGCCTCGAGCCGGTACGCCGACGTGCCCATCGGCGAGCCCTGGCGCGCCGCGCGCAGCCGGCCGCTGACCCACACCGTGTCCATGGTCTGGAAGCCCTGGAGCGGCTTGGCCGGCTGCACCAGCACGATCTGGTTGGCCGGCGGCGGCGGGCTGTGGATGCAGGCGCCGAAGTACGGCACCAGCAGGAATTCGGTGATGCCGGCCTTGCTTTCGTCCAGTGGCACCAGGTAGCCCGGCAGCTTGATCGCCGCGCCGTCGAGCTTGGGCTCGGCCGGCGCGTTGTCCCAGGCCTCGCGCAGCTTGGTCATCATGTCCATCGCGCGCGGGTCGCCATCGTTGAGCGCGCCGAGGTTCTTGTCCTTCACGCCGGCCATCGGGTCCCAGCCCTTGGGCACCAGGTCGTCCCAGCGCAGCTCGGTGTAGCCGCCGGGCTTGCTGGCGGGCTGGGCGAAGGCGCCGGTGGCGGAGCCGGCGAGCGCGGCGAGCAGCAGGCGGCGAGAGATCGAGGCGGAGGACATCGTGGGCAATCTTTACAGGCGGGGCGACAGGCCGTCGACCAGCGACAACCGGTAGGCGCGCCACCCCGGCAGCAGGCTGGCCAGCCAGCCCCCGGCGAGCAGCGCGCCGATCAGCCGCCATTCTGGCGCGCCGGGCGGCGCGGCCCGCAATGCGAGGCCGAATTGCCCCTGCACCCAGTCGCCCGCCAGCGCCACCGTCAACCAGCAGGCGACGACACCCAGCGCGACCCCGGCCACCGTGACCAGCGCGCCTTCGAAGGCCAGCAGCCACAGCACCTGGCGCGGACCCGCGCCGACGGCGCGCAGGATCGCCAGCTCGCGCCGGCGCTCGTTCAAGCCCGCGAGGATCACCGCGACCAGCCCGCCCACCGACACCAGCGCCACCAGCGCGCTCATCGCCTGCAGGCCCCGTTCGCCGAGCGCGACCACCGTCCACAGCTCGTCGAGCGCGACGCCGGGCAGGATCGCCAGCAGCGGCTCGTCGCGGAAGGCCGCCACCTCGCGCTGCACCGAGAACACCGCGGCCCGGTTCTTCAGCCCCAGCAGCACCGCGGTGACGCTGCGCGGCGTCAGGTCGCGCTGCGCCGCCGCATCGGCCGACACCGCCATGCCGGGCAGCTTCGCGCCGGCGATCCAGTCGACATGCAGCGCCTCGATCGCCTGCAGGCTGACGTGCAGCGTGCGGTCCACCGGCGTGCCGGTGGGCGCGAGGATGCCGGCGACGGTGAAGGGCTTGTCGGCGTGGTCGTTGGCCTGCAGTGCGCCGTCGCCGTGCGCCAGGACCACGCGGTCACCGAGCTTGTAGTGCAGCCGTGCGGCGACCTCCGCGCCGAGCACGACGTCGTACAGCGCGTCGAACGGCTTGCCCTGGTGGAAGCGCAAGGGCTGCTTGTCGCCATGGCGGAAGTGCGCGAAGTAGTCGCCGGTCGTGCCCAGCACCGCGAAGCCGCGGTGGCTGTCGCCCAGCGACAGCGGCACCATCCAGGCCACCGCGCGGTGCTGCGCCAGCGCCTGCGCGCTGCTCCAGCGGATGTTGTTCGTCGCGTTGCCGATGCGGAACACCGAATACAGCAGCAGCTGCACCGGCCCCGTGCGCGCACCGACGATCAGGTCGGTGCCCGAGACGGCCGACGAGAAGTTCTCGCGCACGTCCTGCCGGATGCGCTCGATGCCCATCAGCAGGAAGCTCGACAGCGCGATCGACACTACCACCAGCGACAGCACGAAGCGGCGGTTCCACGCGCTGCGCGCGGCCAGGCTCAGCAGGGGCTTCATGCGGTCACCGCCGGCGGCTGCGCTGTCGCGCGGTTCAGCGCCGGCAGGTCCAGCTGACGGTCGAAGTGAGCGGCCAGGCGCGCATCGTGGCTGACGAAGACCAGCGCGCTGCCGGCGTCGGCGCAGGCCTCGCGCAGCAGCGCCATGAAGTTGTCGCGCAGGTCCTCGTCGAGTGCCGAGGTCGGTTCGTCGGCGATCACCACCGCCGGCGCGCCGATCAGCGCGCGAGCGGCGGCCACGCGCTGCTGCTGGCCGACCGACAGCGCGCCGGCCGGCCGGTGCCACAGCGCGCGGGCCAGGCCGATGCGTTCGAGCAGCCGTTCCGCGTCGCCGGCGGGCGTGCGGGCCGCGCGCGGCTTGGAGAACCGGCACGGCAGCCGCACGTTGTCGAGCACCGACAGGTAGGCCAGCAGGTTGAACTGCTGGAAGATGTAGCCGAGGTGGTCGGCACGCCACGCGTCGCGGCCGGCCGACGACAGCGTGCGCCAGTCGCGGCCGAGCAGCGCGAGCTCGCCGGCATCGGCCAGCAGCACGCCGGCCAGCAGCGACAGCAGGGTCGACTTGCCGCTGCCGCTGGGGCCGCGCAGGAACAGGCGTTCGCCGGCGGCGACGGTCAGCTCGTCGATCTGCAGCAGGTCGGCATCGGCGCCGGGCCAGCGGTAGCGCAGGCCGCGGACCTGCAGCGCGGGGGCGGTGGACATGGGCGCGCAGCTTAGCCGCTGCGCGCGGTTCATCCGCGCTGCTTGCGGCTGGTGCCGCGCCGGCGCGGCTTCGTCGCAAGCCGCTCGCGGCGCGTTGCCCGGCTCCCTACAGTCCACCCCATCGACAGACGCCACGCCACAGGAACCGACCATGAACAACGCCCTCACCGCCCAAGCCACCGCCTTCGGCCTCGCCGCCCTCGTGACGCTGGGCGTGCTGTTCGGGTTGAATGGGCTGGCGCACACCGAATTCCAGGCCGCGCAGCAGCTGGCGCAGGCCACCGCCTCGCAGCAGTCGACCTGACCCCTTGACTCCTCCCGTCCCCCGTTGACCTCGGGGATGTTTCACCCGCCGGACCGCAAGGCCGGCGGGTTTTTTCATGCCGCTACGATGCGCGGCTTCTAAGAGCGATGCCTCGGAGGCGCGATGAAAGCAGTGTGGAACGGCGTGGTGGTCGCCGAGAGCGACGACACGGTGGTCGTCGAGGGCGAGCACTACTTCCCGGAAGCGGCGCTGAAGCGCGAGTACATCACCTTCAGCAACCACCGCACCAGCAACTGGATGGGCCAGGCGCAGTACTACAGCCTGTTCGTCAACGGCGAGCTGAAGCCGGACGCGGCCTGGTACTACGCCGAACCGACCGACGCGGCCCGGGCGCTCAAGGGCCGCGTCGCCTTCGGCAAGGGGGTGCAGGTCATCGACTGACCTGCGCCCGGCCGATCAGGCCAGCGTGCCGTTGCGGAAGTCCTCGACCGCCTGCATCAGCTCGTCGCGCGTATTCATCACGAACGGGCCGTACTGCGCGATCGGCTCCTTCAGCGGCCGGCCCGCGATCAGCAGCGCGCGCGTCGGCTCGTCGCCGGCGGTCAGCACGACGCCGTCGCCATCGGCGCGGTTGGCCAGCACCGCCATGCGCTGCAGCGGCACGTTCGTGCCCTCGATCGACAGCGCGCCGCGGTAGACGTAGACGAAGGCGTTGAACGCCGGATCGAGCGGCTGCTCGAAGCGCGCGCCCGGCTCCAGGTGCAGGTCCAGGTACAGCGGCTCGGTGCGCGGGCGCTGCACCGCGCCTTTCACACCGTAGCTCGAGCCGGCGATCACCCGCACCGTGACGCCGTTGCGGCTGAACTCCGGGATCTCGGTCGACGGGATGTCGCGGTAGCCGGCGGGCTGCATCTTGTCCGCCGCGGCGAGGTTCAGCCACAGCTGGAAGCCTTCCATGCGGCCTTCTTCCTGCTCCGGCAGCTCGCTGTGGATCACGCCGCGGCCGGCGGTCATCCACTGCACGCCGCCATTGGTCAGCAGGCCTTCGTGGCCGGCGGAGTCGCGGTGGCGCATGCGGCCGGCCAGCATGTAGGTGACCGTCTCGAAGCCTCGGTGCGGATGGTCCGGGAAGCCGGCGATGTAGTCGCCGGCGTCGTCGGAGCCGAAGGCATCGAGCATCAGGAAGGGGTCGAGGCGGAACTGCAGCGGCTGCGTCAGCACGCGGGTCAGCTTGACGCCGGCGCCGTCGCTGGTGGCTTGTCCAGCGACCAGGCGCTCGACGGACCGGCCGCGCGCGACGACGGTGTTGTCGAGGGTGGTCGTGTTCATCAGGAGACTCCGTGGTTGGGGGTGGGGGGAACTCAGGCGGTTTCGACAGCTTGCAGCAACTCGGCGATCTGCGCCTGCGCCGCGGCGATGCCCGCGGCCTCGGCCTCGGGACCCATCGCCAGACCTTCGGCGTAGACGAAACGCACATCGGTCATGCCCAGGAAGCCGAGCACCGTCCTCAGGTAGGGCACGACGGTGTCGCTGGGCTGGTCGCGGTGGATGCCGCCGCGCGTCAGCACCGCATAGACCGTCTTGTTCTTCAGCAGGCCTTCCGGACCACTGGCGGTGTACTGGAAGGTGACGCGGGCGCGGGCGATCGCGTCGATCCAGTTCTTCATCTGCGCGCTGACGCCGAAGTTGTACATCGGCACGCCGAGCACGATCACGTCGGCCGCCTGGATCTCGGCGATCAGCGCATCGTCGAGCGCGACGCGGGCGGCCTGCTCGGGCGTGCGGGCATCGGCCGGCGTGAACAGCGCGCCCAGCGTCGCTTCGTCGAGCACGGGATGCGGCTGCGCGGCGAGGTCGCGCAGCGTGAAGCCGGCCTCGGGGTTCGCCGCCCGCAACTGCTGCACCAGCTCGTCGGCCAGGCGGGTCGAGATCGAACCGGCGCCGTTGGCGTAGGGACGGGCGCTGGAATTGACTTGCAGGATGTTCATCAGGGGCTCCTTGGCGGCGGGGTCGGGGGGTGAATCGATGGGCTCCACTGTATTGATCGCACTGGGGCAACGGAAGCCATCGATCGGGATAACTTCGTTGCACCAGCGGAACAATCGACCGATGATTCGGGCCATGGACCTCGATGCCAACGACCTGCTGCTGTTCGCCCGCGTGGCCGAATCGGGCAGCTTCAGCCGCGCCGCCGAACGCGTTCGGCTGCCGAAATCCACCGTGTCCCGGCGCATCGCGGCGCTGGAGAAACGCCTGGGCGAACGCCTGCTGCAGCGCAGCACCCGCAAGCTGTCGATCACCGAGTTCGGTTTCGGCGTGCTCGACCATGCGCGCGCGCTGGCCGCCGAGGTCGACGGCGCGCAGGCGCTGGCCTCGCACCGCCAGGCGCGGCCGAGCGGGCGCCTGCGGGTGTCGATGCCCGGCGACTTCGCGAACGTCGCGCTGCCGCAGATGCTGGCCGAGTTCGTGCGCGCGCACCCGGCGATCCAGCTGGAGATGGACCTGTCGCCGCGGCGCGTCGACCTGATCGGCGAGAACTTCGACCTCGCGGTGCGCATGGGCGACCTGCCGGAGGACAGCCAGCTCGCCGCGCGCCGGCTGGCCCGCATGACCCTGGGGCTGTACGCCTCGCCCGTTTACCTGGACGAGGTGGGTGAACCGGGCACGCCGGACGACCTGCTGGCGCTGCACGGCCTGCTGCTGCTGGGGCGCAGCGGGGAGGCGCGCAGCTGGCAGCTGCTGCGTGGCGAGGGCACCGACACGCCGGCACAGTGGCAGGGCGCGCCGGCGCGTTTTTCCAGCGCCAACTCGCCCGACGTGTTGCTGCGCATGGCGCTGGCGGGCTGCGGCGTCGTCTCGGCGCCGGACTTCTACGCAGCGACCATGGTGCGCGCCGGCAGCCTGCGCCGCGTGCTGCCCGAGTGGTGTCTGCCACCGTCCGAGTGCTGGGCGGTATTCCCCGGCCGCCGCCTGATGCCGGCGCGCACGCGCGTGTTCATCGACGCACTGGCGACCACGCTGGGCACCTGCACGGAACCGTCGGTGCAGGCGTGAACCGGTGGTGAGCCGGTGAACGTCGCGGGCGCCGGGCGCTTCAGTGCGCCAGCAGCGCGCCGGCGAAGGCCAGCAGCAGCAGCAGCGCGCTGGTGTAGGCGACGTGGCGCAGCACCGCGCGCAGCAGCGCCGGCACGTCGTCGGCGGGGGGCGGGCACACGGACAGCTCGGCTGCGGACATGTCGCGGTCTCCTGGGTTGGTCATGCCACAAGACTAGGCGCGCGCCGCCCCGCCGCCCAGGCTCGTGGTTCACCGCGCGCCTGTGACCGACCGCACGCGGGCGCAGTGCGAAAGCAACACCGCCCGGGGCTGCCGCGGCGCGGGCAACGGTGGTTCAATGCACGCAGGTCGCGGCGGGCGTCGCGGCCGGGCCCGAATCTCCGGATCCTCCGACGTGGGAGGGACGATGGCGGAACCGCGAAGTCCTGCGAGACGCCGCGCGCTCGGCGCGATGGCCGCCGTCCTGTTCGCGCCGCGCATCGGCGCGCAGCCGCGGCCGCAGCGCATCGGCTTCCTCAACGGCGGGATGTCGCCCGACGAGTCGATCCAGCGCCACCTCATCCGGCCCTTCCGCGAAGGCTTGCGCGCGCTCGGCCGCGTCGAGGGTCGCGACCACGTGATCGAGTTCCGCTTCGCCGAAGGCCGCGCCGACCGCCTGGCGCCGCTCGCCGACGAACTGCTGCGCTGGCAGCCGGACCTGCTGGTGTCGACGGCCAACGCGCCGACGCGCGCGCTGCAGCAGGCGACGACGACCGTGCCGATCCTGGCGCTGGCAGTCGACGACCCGGTGGAGCTCGGTTTCGCGAAGACCTTCGCGCGGCCCGGCGGCAACATCACCGGCATCAGCTCGTGGGGGGCCGAGCTGCTGGCCAAGCGGCTGGAGCTGATCAAGGCCCTGCTGCCGGGGGCGCAGCGCGTGGGCGTGCTCGGCAACACTGCCAGCGCGAAGCAGGAGCCGCTGGAACGCGCCCTGCGGCGCTTCGGCGAGCCGCTCGGGCTGCAGACCCAGGTGGCGCTGGCCACCACGCCGGAGCAGTTCGGCGACGCCTTCGAGGCTTTCAGGCGCGGCCGCGCCGAGGCGGTGATGGTGCTCGCCGATCCGATGATCTTCATGCACAAGGGGCGCATCGCCGAGCTGTGCAACCAGTACCGGCTGCCGTCGGTGTGGGGCGGCCGCGACTACCTGCACGGCGGTGGCCTGGCGTCGTACCAGGCGGACTTCATCGAAGTGTTCAGCCGCGGCGCGGTGCTGGCCGACCAGATCCTCAAGGGCGCGAAGCCGGCCGAGATGCCGTTCGAGCGCGCGAACAAGCTGGTGCTGGTGATCAACCTGAAGGCGGCGCGCGCGCTCGGCATCACCGTGCCGCGCCCGCTGCTGCTGGCGGCCGACGAGGTGCTGGAATGAAGCGGCGGGCGTGGCTGCCGGGCAGCGTCGCCGGCGTGGTCGGCGCGGCGTCGGCCGCCGCTGGCCGACGCGGACGAGGTGATGCGGTGAGGGGCGAGCGGTGACCGCGCGCGAGCCGATCGCCGACGTCGGCCCGGCCGCGGCGGACGAACCACCCGCGCCCGTCGCCAACCGCTACCACGGTCGCCTCTTCCGCAAGTACCTGCTGCTGATGCTGACGCTGGTCAGCGTTTCGCTGCTGGCGTCGGGCGCGATCGGGCTGGTCTTCTCGTACCAGGAGACACGCGCTGCGCTGGCGGACCTGCAGCACGAGAAGGCGGTGGGCGCCGCGGCGCGCATCGAGCAGTACATCGGCCAGGTCACGCGCCAGCTCGGGCTGGCCGCGCTGCCACAGCTCGATGCCGACGACCACGAGCTGCGCCGCATCGAGCTGATCAAGCTGCTGCGCCAGCAGCCCGAGGTCACCGATGCGGCATGGCTGGACGCGGCCGGGCGCGAGCAGGTCAGCGTGTCGCGGCTGGCGCTGGAGACCGTCGGCGGCGGGCGCGACCGCTCGGCCGAGGCCGCTTTCACCGCGCCGGGCCGCGGCCGGCCGTGGTACGGCCCGGTGTACTTCCGCAAGGAGACCGAGCCCTACATGACGGTGGCCGTGCGCAGCAGCGACAAGGGGCCAGTGACGGTGGCCGAGCTGAACCTGAAGTTCATCTGGGACGTGATCTCGCGCATCCAGGTCGGCCGCGAGGGCAAGGCCTACGTCGTCGATGCGCAGGGCTTCCTGGTCGCCGACCCGGACATCGGCCTGGTGCTGCGCAAGACCAGCCTCGCCGCGCTGCCGCACGTCGCCGCGCCGCCGGCGGATGGCGCGCTGCAGTCGGTGAACCTCGCGGGCCGCCGCGTGCTGACGGCGGTGGCGCCGATCGAGTCGCTGCAGTGGCGCGTCTTCGCCGAGCAGCCGTCCTCCGAGGTCTATCACCGATTGGACGCGGCCATCGTGCGCACCGTGGCGCTGCTGGCGGGCGGGCTGCTGCTGTCGGCGCTGGCCGCGCTGCTGCTGGCGCGCGGCCTGGTGCGGCCGATCCGCGTGCTCGATGCCGGCGCGCAGCGCATCGGCGCCGGCGAGCTCGACCAGCGCATCGACGTGCACACCGGCGACGAGCTGCAGGCGCTGGCCGAGCAGTTCAACCGCATGAGCGCGCGGCTGGCCGAGTCGTATGCCGGCCTGGAGCGCACGGTCGACGCCCGCACCGCCGAGCTGCGCGAAGCGCTGGACTACCAGACGGCGATCAGCGGCGTGCTGCGGGTGATGAACGAATCACCGGGCGACACCGCGCCGGTGTTCGAGGCCATCCTCGACAGCGGCATGCGCCTGTTCGGCAGCGCGACCGCGGCGGTGTTCCGCTTCGACGGCACGCAGCTGCACCTGGCGGCCTACCGCAACTGGACGCCGCAGGTGGTCGAGCACATGCGCCAGCGCTTTCCGATGCCGCCCGACCCGGCATTGATGAGCGGGCGCGTGATCCTGCAGTCGCGCGTCGTCGTCGTCGAGGACTCGTGGGCCGACGAGCAGTTCGACAGGGTGTCGTCGCGGCTGGGCGGCTGGCGCAAGATGCTGGGCGCGCCGCTGCTGAAGGAAGGCGTGCCGGTCGGCGCGATCGTCGTCGCCTGGAACGAGCCGGGCACCGTGCCGCAGCGCCAGGTCGAGCTGGTGCAGACCTTCGCCGACCAGGCGGTGATCGCGATCGAGAACGTGCGGCTGTTCCACGAGACGCGCGAGGCGCTGGAGCGCCAGACCGCGACCGCCGAGGTGCTGCAGGTCATCAGCCGCTCGGTCGACGATACGCAGCCGGTGTTCGATGCGATCGTCGCCAGCTGCCAGCGGCTGTTCGGCGGCAACGCGATCCTGGTGCTGCCCGAGCACGGGCTGCTCAAGCGCGTGGCTTTCGCCGCCGATCCGGCACAGGACATCGAGACCGAAGGCGTGTGGGAATGGCCGCTGGATGGCAATACCGCGTCGGGCGACTGCGTGCTGACGTCCCGCGCGGTCGTCGTCCGGCATCCGGACGAGCTGATCGGGCGTTATCCAGGCTCGCTGCAGCTGGCCGCGGATGCGCGCTGGCGCTCGGCGCTCTTCGTGCCGCTGGTGCGCGAAGGCCAGGCCATCGGCTGCATCGGCGTGCTGCGCGGCACGCCCGGCGACTTCGGCGAGCAACAGATCGCGCTGGCGCAGACCTTCGCCGACCAGGCGGTGATCGCGATCGAGAACGTGCGGCTGTTCCACGAGACGCGCGAGGCGCTGGAGCGCCAGACCGCGACCGCCGACGTGCTGAAGCTGATCAGCCGCAGCGCGTTCGACCTCGACGCGGTGCTGAAGACGCTGCTGGAGAGTGCGTGCCGGCTGTGCGGCGCCGAGGGGGCCGTGCTGTTCCGGCCGGACGGCAGCGGCGCCTACCTGCCCGCGGCCTACCAGAGCTGGCAGCGCGATGCCGGCGAGCAGGCCCGCTACCTGGCGCAGCTGCGCGAACGGCCGATGCGGCCGGGCCGCGACAGCATCGTCGGCCGCGCGCTGCTGCAGCGCGAGCCGGTGTGCGTGCAGGACGTGCAGGCCGATGCCGAGTACGGCCGCCGGGACCTCGTCGAGCTCGGCCGCTTCCGCAACGTGCTGGCGGTGCCGCTGCTGCGCGAGGGCGAGCCGATCGGCGTGATCGCGCTGAGCAACTCGATCGGCGGGCGCCCGTTCGAGGACGCGCAGGTCGCGCTGGCCCAGACCTTCGCCGACCAGGCGGTGATCGCGATCGAGAACGTGAGGCTGTTCCACGAGATCCGCGACGCGCTCGACCGCCAGACCGCCACCGCCGAGGTGCTGCGCGTCATCAGCGGCTCGCCGACCGACGTGCAGCCGGTGCTCGACACGGTGGCCGAGCGCTCCGGACTGCTGTGCCGCGCCGAGGGCAGCCGCGTCTGGCTGGCCGAGAACGGCCAGCTGCGTGCGGCCACGAGCTACGGGGCGGCCTACCGCGACGTGACGGAGCGCGAGTGGCTGCCGCTGGACCGGCAGTCGATCGGCGGGCGCGCATTCGTCGAGCGCCGCTGCGTGCATGTGCCGGACGTGCTGCCGCTGATCGACGTCGAATACCCGGCCGTGCGCGAGCTGCAGGCGCGCTACGGCTTCCGCACCGTGCTGGCGGTGCCGATGCTGCGCGAGGACGAGGCGATCGGCGTCATCGCGCTGTTGCGCAACGAGGTGCGGCCCTTCGCCGCGGTCGAGATCGACCTGGTGAAGACCTTCGCCGACCAGGCGGTGATCGCGATCGAGAACGTGCGCCTGTTCCACGAGATCGAGGACAAGAACCGCCAGCTCGAGGCGGCCAACCGCCACAAGAGCGAGTTCCTCGCCAACATGAGCCACGAGCTGCGCACGCCGCTGAACGCGGTGATCGGCTTCTCCGAGGTGCTGCTGGAGCGCCTGTTCGGCGATCTGAACGAGAAGCAGGACGAGTACCTGCAGGACATCCACTCGTCGGGCCAGCACCTGCTGTCGCTGATCAACGACGTGCTCGACCTGTCGAAGATCGAGGCCGGGCGCATGGAGCTGGACCTCACGCGCTTCGACCTCGGCCTGCTGCTCGAGCATTCGCTGACGCTGGTGCGCGAACGCGCCGCGCGCCAGGGCCTCGCGCTATCGCTCGAAGTGGGCGACGGCCTGCAGGAATGGGTGGCCGACGCGCGCAAGGTCAAGCAGGTGGTGGTGAACCTGCTGTCCAACGCGGTGAAGTTCACGCCGGCCGGCGGCCAGGTCAGCATGCGCGCGCGGCGGGCCGGCGATGTCGCCGAGATCGCGGTGACCGACAGCGGCGTCGGCATCGCGCCCGAGGACCATGCCAAGGTGTTCGAGGAATTCCGCCAGGCCAGCGGCGACTACCTGCGCAAGGCCGAAGGCAGCGGCCTGGGCCTGGCGCTGGCGCGGCGTTTCGTCCAGCTGCACGGCGGCGAGATCACGCTGGTCAGCGCGCCGGGCGCCGGTTCGACCTTCCGCTTCACGCTGCCGCTGCACGACACGGAGGTGCCTTGACATGAGCCGCATCCTGATCGTCGAGGACAACGAGAAGAACCTGAAGCTGCTGCGCGACGTGCTGCGCCACCAGGGCCACGAGGTGCTGGAGGCGCCGACCGGCACGCAGGGCCTGGCGCTGGCGCTGGGCGAGCGGCGGCCGGACCTCGTGCTGCTGGACATCCAGCTGCCGGACATCGACGGCATCACCGTGCTGCGCCGCTTGCGCGAGGACCCGGGCCTGGACGCGGTGCCGGTGCTGGCGATCTCGGCCTCGGTGATGCCCGAGGAGCAGCACCGCATCACCGCGTCCGGCTTCGATGCCTTCGTCGCCAAGCCGATTTCGCTGAAGCCCTTCCTGGCGACGGTGGGCCGCTTCCTGTCCGCCGGCCGAACGCCAGGGGGATCGGCGTGAAGGCCGGGCCGGCGCACATCCTGGTCGTCGACGACATCGCGAAGAACGCGAAGCTGCTCGCCGACCTGCTGTCGGCCAAGGGCTACCGCACGACGACGGCCGCCTCCGGCGAAGCGGCGCTCGCCGCGCTGGAGGACGAGACGCCGGACCTCGTGCTGCTGGACGTGATGATGCCGGGCCTGAGCGGCTACGACGTCTGCCGGCGCCTGCGCGCCGATGGCCGCCACGCGATGCTGCCGGTGGTGCTGGTGACGGCGCTCGATGCGGCGAGCGAACGTGTGCAGGGGCTCGAGGCCGGCGCCGACGACTTCATCAGCAAGCCGGTGCAGCAGGCCGAGCTGCTGGCGCGCGTGCGTTCGCTGCTGCGCATCAAGGCGCTCTACGACGAGGTGCAGCGGCAGAGGGCCGAGCTGGCGGACTGGAACCGCACGTTGGAGCAGCGCGTGGCCGACGCGGCGGCGCAGCTGGAACAGGTCGGGCGCCTCAAGCGCTTCTTCTCGCCGGCGCTGGCCGAGGCCATCCTGGCCGGCGGCGCGGCCGATCCGCTGCAGAGCCATCGGCGCGAGATCACCGTCGTCTTCCTCGACCTGCGCGGCTTCACCGCCTTCACCGAGACCGCCGACCCCGAGGAAGTGATGGGCGTGCTGCGCGAATACCATGCGGCGATGGGCCGGCTGATCCAGGCCCACGAAGGCACGCTGGAACGTTTCGCCGGCGACGGCATGATGATCTTCTTCAACGACCCGCAAGTCATTCCCGATCCCGCGCCGCGCGCCGCGCGCATGGCGCTGGCGATGCAGCAGGCGATGGACGCGCTGTGCGCCGGCTGGCAGCGCCGCGGCTACGAGCTGAGGATGGGCATCGGCATCGCGCAGGGTTTCGCCACCATCGGCGGCATCGGCTTCGAGGGCCGCATCGACTACGGCGCGATCGGCAACGTCACCAACCTCGCGGCGCGGCTGTGCGGTGAAGCGGCGGGGGGCGAGATCCTGGCCTCGCAGCGGGTGGTCGGCGCGCTCGACGGTCAGGTGGACCTGCTCGCCGAGCCCGCCGGCGCGCTGACGCTGAAGGGCTTCCAGCGCCCGGTGCCGGCCTTTCGCATCCTGTCGGCGGCGTGAAACCGGGCGAACTGCCGTTGTCGGTCACGTCGGGGGCGCCGGCGATCGACCCCGTGAACCAGACGCCGATCGGCGTCGTGCACAAGACGCCCATCGGCGACATGCACCAGACGCCGATCGGCGTCGTGCACCAGCGCCGGCTGCGCCAGCTGTGGCGTTCGGCCGGCTGGCCGTTCCAGGACGTGGTCGAGCTCGAGCTGCTGGCCGCCGGCCTGCTGGCGCGCGAGCGTGACGGCCACGGCCGCGAGACGATGCGCGTCACCGATGCCGGCATCGCGCTGCTGATGCGCACGCTGGAGCGCAACCGTGGCGCGCGTGATGCGCACGAGGCGCTGGTGGGCCGCGTGGCGCGGGCGATGCAGCGCAGCGGGCGCATCGTCTGGCGCGGGCTGTCGCTGCGTGCGCTGGTCGGCGAGGGCGAGACCGCGGCCTGGGTGATGGCGATGCCGGACGTCTATTCGATCCGCCACACGACGGTGGAGGACTACCTCGAGCCGGTGGTGCACGAGATCAAGGTGCGCCGCGCCGACCTGCTGGCCGACCTGCGCAGGCCGACCAAGGGCGAGGCCTACCGGCAGATCGGCGGCCAGTGCTGGTACGTGCTGGCCGAGGGCATCGGTGATGCCGGCGACGTGCCCGAGTGCTACGGCGTGATGGTCGAGCGCGCCGATGGTGCGCTCGACGTGCAGCGCGCCGCGCCGCAGCGGGCGCTGAAGTTGCCCTTCGGCATCTGGATGGCGCTGGCGCGCGCGACGCCCGAGCCGCACGACGACGATTCGCAGGCGGCGCTGTAGCCGCGTGACGGAGCGTGCGGCACGGGTTTCCTCCCGGCCGCAGGCGCAACGGGGTCGGGCGTGGCAGCGCACAATCGATGCTCTTCACGCTTCCCACGAAGGAGCTCAGCCCCGATGCGTCGCCACCTCACCCTGGTCGCCCGCGCCGCCGTCCTGTCCACCGCGCTGTGCCTGGCCACCGGCGCGCCGGCCGCGCCCTCGAACCTGCCCGGCCCGGGCGTCGCGTGGATCGCCGCCGCGGCGGATGCCGAGGTCGATGCCGCGTTCGCGCAGGCGAAGGCCGAGAAGAAGCCGCTGCTGCTGTACTGGGGCGCGAAGTGGTGCCCGCCGTGCAACCAGCTGAAGGCGACGCTGTTCAACCGCCAGGACTTCATTGCGCAGGGCAAGAACTTCGTCGCGGTGTTCGTCGACGGCGACCTGCCCGGCGCGCAGAAGCTGGGCAGCCGCTTCAAGGTGCGCGGTTACCCGACGGTGATCCTGATGAACGCCGACGGCGTCGAGATCACCCGCCTGCCCGGCGAAGCCGACGCGCCGAAGGTGATGGCGCTGCTGCAGCAGGGCCTCGCCGGAGGCCGGCCGACCAAGGCGGTGCTGGCCGATGCCCGGGCGGGCAAGAAGCTGACGGCCAACGAATGGCGCGCGCTGGCGATGTACTCGTGGGACACCGACCAGGACACGCTGGTGCCCGAAGCCGAACGGCCCGCGCTGCTGGCGCAGCTGGCCGCCGCCTGCCCGCCGAAGGAAACCGAGTCGTCGACGCGCCTGCTGCTGAAGGCGCTGGGCGCGAGCGACGACGGCAAGGGCCTGAAGGCCGATGCGGCGCTGCGCACGCGGGTGACGAAGCTGCTGGCCGATCCGGTCGCCAGCCGCGCGCAGATGGAGACACTGGTCAACGATGCCGCCGACATCACCCGCGCGCTGACGCCGGATGAAGGCGCCGAACGCACGAAGCTGGTCGCCGGATTCGACGCCGCGCTGAAGCGCCTGCAGGCGGATGCGACGCTGTCGCGGGCCGATCGCATGTCGGCTTTGATCGCCCGCGTCGACCTCGCGCGCATCGAGATGCCGAAGGACGAGCGCCAGCCGAAGCTCGACGCCGCGCTGCTGAAGGACGTGCGCGACGTCGTGGCGCGCGACGACCGCGAGATCACCGACGGCTACGAACGGCAGGCCGTGATCACCTCGGCGGCCTACCTGCTCGGCCAGGCGGGGCTGTGGACCGACAGCGATGCGCTGCTGAAGGCCAACCTCGCGAAGAGCCATTCGCCTTACTACCTGATGAGCCAGCTCGGCGGCAACGCGCGCAAGCTCGGCCGCACCGACGACGCGCTGCGCTGGTACCAGGAGGCCTTCGACAAGAGCGAAGGCCCGGCGACGCGGCTGCAATGGGGCGCGTCGTACTTCAGCGCGCTGGTCGAGCTGGCGCCGCAGGATGCGGCGCGCATCGAAAAGACCGCGGCGCAGCTGTTCAGCGAAGCCGCGCAGGACAAGGGCGCGTTCTACGAGCGCAGCGCTCGCTCGCTGCAGCGCGTCGGCGTGAAGCTGGTGGCCTGGAACGCCGGCGGCAAGCAGGCCGCGGCGGTTGAGCGGCTGCGTGCGCAGCTGCAGGGCGTCTGCGGCAAGCTCGATACAAGCGACGCGCAGCGCGCCACCTGCGACGCGCTGGCGAAGAGCCTGGCCGTCAAACCGTCGGCTTGACCGGCGGCGGGCGGGCCGCGCCGGCGCGGCCCGCGTCGCTCACTTCTTCAGACCTTCCGCTTCCAGCGCGGCCTGCACCGCCGGCCGCGCGGCGACGCGCTTCTGGAACGCCAGCACGCGCTCGAACGCGCTCAGGTCCAGGCCGATCGGCTTGGCCCAGTTGGTCACCGTGAAGAGGTAGGCGTCGGCGACCGAGAACTGCTCGCCCATCAGGTAGTCCTTGCCTTCGAGCTGCTGGTCGATGTAGGCGTAGCGGCCGCGCAGCTTCTCCTTGAAGAGGTTCTTCGCCTCTTCCGGCATCGCCGGGTTGAACAGCGGCGAGTAGGTCTTGTGCAGCTCGGTGGTGATGAAGTTCAGCCACTCGATCAGCCGGTAGCGCGCCATCGTGCCGGCGGCCGGTGCGAGGTGCTTCGCCGGCACCTGGTCGGCGATGTACTGCACGATCGCCGGGCCTTCGGTCAGGCGCTGGCCGTCGTCGAGCTCCAGCAGCGGCACGTAGCCCTTCGGGTTGATGGTGTAGTAGTCGGTGCCGTCGGCGAGCTGGTGCGTCTTGGTGCTCGCGAGCACCGGCTGGAACGGCAGGCCGGCCTCGCGCAGCACGATGTGCGGGCTCAGCGAACACGCGCCGGGGCTGTAGTAGAGCTTCATGTCACCTCCTGGGGTTGTCGTTGACGGGCTCGGACGATAGCCCTGGCCCCAATACCCATGTTGCCCGGTGCGCCTCGCCGGGTCGTGTTAGGAGCGGCCGTCCGCGGCACGGCGTGTGCGCTGCGTGGCGCCCAGCGCCGACAGCACGGGTTCGCCGCCTGGCGGCACGGGCGCCGGCGCCAGCGTGCGCCAGTGCGCCAGGAACGCGGGGTAGATGCGTTCGTTGCCGAACCGACTGAGGTGGTCGCCGTCGAAGTACAGCGGCTGTCGCGACGCCGTGATCGCCGTGCACCACGCGTCCGGGCACAAGGCATCGAAGGGGTCGAAGATGCTGACGCGCTGCGCCGGGTGGCGCGCGCGGATCGCTTCCAGGGCCTGCAGGATCGGCGCGCGGAACGCGATCTCCTCTTCGCGTCGTTCGGTGAGGCCGTTGCTGCAGATCGGGTTGCGGGCCGTCCACGGATCCACGCAGCGGAAGGCCGGGGCCCTGAAGATCGGCGCGGGCGCGAACAGCACGACGTGCAGGCCTCGATCGACGAGCGGCTTGATCCAGGCGTCGGACTCCACGACGTAGCGCTCGCGCGCCGCGGCCTGGGCGCCGCTGAAATGCTGGGCGATCACCGGCGCGCTGTCCCCGAAGGCCCACTGGTTGCCGAAGCGCGGCAGCCGCAGCGAGGACAGCAGCGCGACATCGCCTGGCCGGGCCTGCGCCAGCACTTCGTCGAGCGCGATGCGGGCCTCCTTCGAGCAGCGCGTCGGCTGCTCCGACGACATCGGTTCGCGCAGGTTGACGTACTGGCAGCCGGGGACCTGGTGCGTGACGACGTGCACGGACTCGCCGACGGCGAGCCGCTGCAGCATCGGCAGCAGCATCGTGGCGTGCGAGTCGCCAAGCACGTACAGGCGCCGGCCCGCCGTGGCGCCCGTCGCTTCGGGCGGACAGGGCAGGTGCTCGACAACGAACTGGCCAGGCAGGTTGCGGTAGCGCGGGCCGGCCAGGCCGCAGGCGGGTGCCCGCAACGTGGGGTCGTGGTGCTCGGCGTACCAGTCGACCGCGTGACGCTCGACCTCGGACAGGGACAGCCGGTGCCGCTGCTCGAACAGCGTGTGCGCGCCGAACGCGACGGCGGCGGTGGCGGTGATCATGCACGGCGTCGCGACGAGCGCGGGCAGGCGGCGCCAAGGCTCGCTGCGGCGCAGCGGCTGTTCGACGAAGCGATAGGACGCCGCGGCGGCGAGCAGGGACAACGCGATGGCCGAGGCGATCGCGAGCGCCGACTCCATGCCCCAAGTCCAGCGCATCATGACGAAGATCGGCCAGTGCCAGAGGTAGAGGCCGTAGGACCGCAAGCCCGCCCACTGCAGCGGCGCCGAGCTCAGCACGGCAGCGACGCCCTGGGGGCGTGCGCCCGGCCAGCCGATGAGCAGCAGCGCGCCGGCGATGGCCGCGCCGGCCCAGGGGAACGGCGCCGTGCGCTGGTTCGCAAAGAACGCGGCCGCGCCGAGCAGCAGCGCGCCTGCGATGCCCCAGGCACGCCGGTGCAGCGGCGCGCCGGCGGCGGGCCGCTGATGCCAGACGCAGAGGTACCAGAGCACGCCGGCCGCCAGTTCCCAGAAGCGGCTGGCGATGCCGTAGAAGGCGCGCGTCGGGTCCGTCTGCGTCCACGCGGCGCACAACGCGAGAGAGGCGAGCGACGCCGCGCCGAGCAGCGGGATCGCGAAGCGCCGCGACCGCAACGCCAGGAAGACCAGGAACGGGGCCGCGAGGTAGAACTGCTCCTCGACGCCGAGCGACCAGGTGTGCGTGAAGGGGCTGAATTCCGCGCGCGGCGAGAAGTAGGTGTCAGCCTGGGTCGTCAGCGCGACATTGGCGAGCCCGGCGAAGGCGAACATCGCGACCCGCTCGGCCTCGGCGCCCAGCCACGAGCGTGGAATCAGCAGCACCCACGCCACGCACGACAGCGCCAGGACGGCGAGCGCGGCGGGCACGATGCGCGTCAGGCGGCGCTTGTAGAAGCCGGCCAGGAAGGGGCCGAGGCGTTCGTCTCGGTGCTGGCTGAGCGCGGCGGTCACCACGAACCCGGAGATCGCGAAGAACACGTCGACGCCGAGGAAACCGCCCGGCAGCAGCCCCGGACCGGCGTGGTACGCGACCACAGCCAGCACCGCGAGCGCACGAATGCCATCGATGTGGCGTTGATAGTTCATGTTCCTCCCTGCTCTCGTCCCTTGGGCGTTCGCCGTGTTACCGGGCTCCTCGATCTGCCCGGGCAGCGACGGCCGCTCATCCGCGAGGTCAGGAGCATGCACGAACCAGGGCGAGAAACCGGCCGTTCGAGTTACAGAATCCGCAGTTCGACCGATCGTGCCGCCGCCCGACCGCCGGCGCGCCAGAATCGCGCCCATGGGAACCGCATGGTCGTGGCTGGCTGGCGCCGGTCTGGTGCTGTATTGCGCCGCGTCGTCGGCGCCGGCCGCCACGCTGAAGGCCTGCCGCCTGAAAGGCGTGGAGCACGAAGCGCTGTGCGGCGCGCTGCAGCGGCCGCTCGACCCGGCGCAGCCGAACGGCGCGCAGATCACGCTGCACTACGCGGTGCTGCCGGCGCTGGCGCGGCGCAAGGCGCCGGACCCGGTGTTCTTCTTCGCCGGCGGACCGGGGCAGAGCGCGGTGCAGCTGGCCGGGCCGCTGTCCAAGCGCTTCGCGCGCTTCGGCAACCGGCGCGACCTGGTCTTCGTCGACCAGCGCGGCACCGGCGACAGCGCGCCGCTGAAGTGCCCCGACGACGGCGAGCGCCAGCCGTCGAGGCCGCTGGCCGAGCTGTTCGACGAAACGCGCCTGGAGCGGCGCGTCGCCGCCTGCCGCAGCGCGCTGCAGCAGCTGCCGCATGGCGACCTGACGAAGTACACGACGACGATCGCGATGGCCGACATCGACGCGGTGCGGCAGGCCCTCGGCGCCGCGCGGATCAATGCCATCGGCGGCTCGTACGGCACGCGCGCGGTGCTGGAATACATGCGCCAGTTCCCGCAGCAGGTGCGGCGGGCGGTGATCGACGGCGTCGCGCCGCCGGACATGCGCCTGCCGACGGCGTTCTCGCAGGACAACCAGGCGGCGTTCGACGCAGTGTTCGACGCCTGCGCGAAGGACGCCGCCTGCCACCGGCGCCATCCGGACCTGCGCGCGCAGTGGCAGCGGCTGCTGGCATCGCTGCCGCGCGAAGTGAGCGTCCAGCATCCGCTGACCGGCCAGCCGGAAACCGTGCGACTGTCGCGCACGATGCTGCTCGGCGCGGTGCGCGGGCCGCTGTACGCGCCGACCTTGGCGGCGGGCCTGCCGGCGGCGATCGATGCGGCGGCGGGCGGCCGCTTCGAGCCGCTGATCGGCCTGGCGTCGTCGCTGGCGGCGGGCGAGAACATGGCGACGGGGATGCACTTCTCGGTGGTCTGCAGCGAGGACCTGTCGGCCGCGGCGCCGGCGGTGGCGGTCAGCGAAGGGCGCGACTTCGGCGGCGCCTTCGCGGCGATGTACGGCCGCGTCTGTGCCGACTGGCCGCGCGGCACGCCGCCGGCGGAGTTCTACCGCATCGGCCCGGCGCCGGCGCCGGTGCTGGTGCTGTCCGGCGGCGCCGACCCGGTGACGCCGCCGCGCCATGGCGCACGCGTCGCGCAGCTGCTGGGGCCGACGGCGCGGCATGTGGTGGTGCCCGAGGCCGGCCACGGCGTGCTGCAGCTGGCCTGCGTGCGCGACGCGGTGGTGCGCTTCGTCGACGCCGCGAACGACGACGAGGCGATGAAGGTGGACGCCGGCTGCGCCGCGACCCTGCCGCGGCCGCCGGCCTTCGTGCCGGTCGGCGCGAGCGGCCCGGCGGCCCAGGAGACACGATGATCGAGGTGCAGGGATTGGCGAAGCGCTTCGTGCAGGGCCGCGGCCGGCATGCGCGCACCGTGCAGGCGGTGCAGGGCCTGAGCTTTCGCGCCACCGCCGGCCGCATCACCGGGCTGCTGGGGCCCAACGGCGCCGGCAAGACGACGACGCTGCGCATGATCGCCGCGCTGATCCGGCCGGACGAAGGCCGCATCACCGTCGACGGCATCGACGTCGGCGCGCAGCCGCGGGCGGCGCTGGCGCGCATGGGCGTGCTGTCCGACGCGCGCGGGCTGTACCCGCGGCTGACGGCGCGCGAGAACATCGTCTACTACGGCCGCCTGCACGGGCTGGACGCCGACCGTGCGCAGGCCCGCGCGGAACAGCTGGCCGACACGCTGGAGATGCGCGCGCTGCTCGACCGCCGCACCGACGGCTTCAGCCAGGGCGAGCGCATGAAGACCGCGCTGGCGCGCGCGCTGGTGCACGACCCCTCGCACATCATCCTCGACGAGCCGACCAACGGCCTCGACGTGATCGCCACCCGCAGCCTGCGCGAGGCGCTGCGCCGGCTGCGCGATGAGGAAGGCAAGTGCATCGTCTTCTCGACGCACATCATGCAGGAGGTCGAGCGGCTGTGCGACCACGTGATCGTCGTCTCGCACGGCCGCACGGTGGCCGAGGGCACGGTGGCCGAGCTGCTCGCGCGCACCGGGCTCGACGACTTCGAGGCCTGCTTCGTGCAGCTGGCGTTCGAGCCGGCCGAACGGGCCGGCGACGGGGTGCACGCGGGGCGGGCCGAGCGCCGGGCCGCCCCAAGCCGGCCCGCCATCCCCGCGGGGGATCGGCCGACGTACTCGTCGGACGAGGGGCAGACATGAAGCTCGCGTGGATCGTGTTCGTCAAGGAACTGGTCGATGCCCTGCGCGACCGCCGCACGCTGGCGGTGGTGATGTTGTCGTCGGTGGCGATGGGGCCGCTGATCCTGGTCGCGATGTCCTTCCTGATCGCCGGCATCGAGCAGCGCGCGGAGTCGCGCGAGGTCTACGCGGTGGGCATCGAGCACGCGCCGAGCCTGCGCAACTACCTCGAGCGCCAGACCTTCGTGGTCAAGCCGGCGCCTGCCGACTACGAGCGCGCGCTGGTGTCCAAGTCCTTCGGCGATCCGGTGATCGTCGTGCCGCCGGGCTTCGAGGCGGACCTGGCGCAGGGCCTGGCGCCGCTGGTGGAGGTGGTCGGCGCCAGCGGCAATACCCGCGCGCAGGGCGGTCTGGGCCGGGTCGTGCGGCTGCTGCAGGGTTTCGGGCAGGAGCAGGCGCTGCTGAGGCTGGCCTGGCGCGGCGTCGCCCCGGCGCTGCTGCAGCCGGTGCAGATCGAGGAGCGCGACCTGGCCGACCCCCGCGCCCGCGCCGCGCAGCTGACCAGCGGCCTGCTGCCGTTCTTCGTGCTGATGGCGGTGCTCTACGGTGCGCTGAACGCGGCGCTGGACACGACCGCCGGCGAGCGCGAGCGCGGCTCGCTGGAACCGCTGCTGATGAACCCGGCGTCGCGCGGTGCGCTGGTGCTCGGCAAATGGGGCGCCGTCGCGGTGGTCGGCATGTTGATCGCGCTGCTGGCGAGCTTCAGCTTCCTGCCGGCGCAGTGGCTGCTGCGCAGCGAGACCCTGGCGGCGATGTTCCAGTTCGGCGTGCGCGAGGCGTCGCTCTTCGTCGCGCTGCTGCTGCCGCTGGCGGCGATGCTGTCGGCGCTGCTGATGGCGGTGGCGATCCGCTGCAAGACCTTCAAGGAGGCGCAGGCCAACAACACGGTGGTGATCCTGGTGGTGTCGCTGCTGCCGCTGGTGACCTTGTTCAACCAGGAAGGCGAGAAGGCCTGGCACCTGTGGGTGCCGGCGCTGGCGCAGATCACGCTGATGGCGCGGGTGCTCAAGGGCGAGCTGATCACCGGCATGGACCTGCTGCCGCCGTTGCTGGTGGCGGCGGTCGGTACTGCGCTGTGCGTGGCTTTCGTCGCGCGCCAGCTGCGCGGCGCGGCGTTGCGCTGACCCGGCTCGCGCCGGGCGCGGATCCGGCTCAGGCCGCGACGGCCCAGACGGGCGCCGGATGGCAGCTTTGCAGCACGCGCTCGGTCCACGGCAACGCACGGATCAGGTCGCCGTGGTGGCGCATCGCGTGGAAGGCGGGCAGCACCTCGTCGGTGGCGGTGCACAGGCGCAGGTTGGTGACGATGCCGAACAGGTCGCGCAGCAGCACGTCGCCGCGGCGCTCGTCCAGCATCCACTGCCAGGCCAGTCCGACATCGCCGCAGTCGGGCAGGTGGGCCGCCCACATCGTCAGGCCGCCGGTCCAGGTGCCCGGATCGGCCTGCGCCCTTTGAGAAACGTCACGTTGCTGCGTGACTTCTGTGCCCAAATGCCGGAGTCGCAGCGAGGAAATCCGGTCCAACCGACAGAATACGGGTTTCCATGCGTGCAGGCTCCAGGTCGGGCAGTAGGGGGCAGCGGGTGCGGTCACGGCGATCTCCCTGAGCGGGTGGTTACCGGACAGTTTTCGGCAAGCCGCCGGCGCTGGATATCTGTCAAACCTTGCAGGGCGGCGCCCTGCCGGCGCGGTCCGCCGCGCATGTCGCACGAATGTTGCCCGCGCTTTATTCGCCGCTGCTCCAGGCTCGAACCCCCGACGAGTTCCGGGATGAGATCGTGCGGACGACCCGGCAACTGGGCTTCGACACCGTCTCGGCGATGGTGGTGATCGATCCGGAGCCGCCGGCCGCCACGGCCCCCGAGCAGGCGGGCGACGAACGGCCGGTCGCGTTGCAGCGCAGCGAGTTCGTCGTCATCGACAACACGCCGGCCGCCTACCGCGCGGTCTTCGACAGCTCGGACCTGCAGCAGGCCGATCCGGTGATGCAGTACTGCAAGGCCTACAGCATCCCTATCGCCTGGGACCAGTCGACCTATGTCGATGCCGGGCGGGGCCCGCTCTGGGAGGAGCAGGCCCGATTCGGCTACCGCTCGGGCGTCGCGCTGGCCCTGCACCTGCCCGAGCGCCACCATTTCATGCTGGGCATCGACCGCGATGGCGCGCTGCCGATCGATGCCGGTGAACGCCAGCGCCTGCTGTCGGACATCCAGGTGTTCACCGCGTATGCCCTCGATGCCGCGATGCGCCTGCTGGTGCCCTCGCGCCAGCAGCCCGACCGTCCGTCCCTGACGCGGCGGGAAGTGGAGGTGCTCAGCTGGACCATGGCCGGCAAGACCGCTTGGGAGGTCGGCCGCATCCTCGGCATCAGCGAGCGAACGGCGGTGCTGCACATCGGCAATTCGATGCGCAAGCTCGACTGCCGCAACAAGAACCAGGCGGTGCTGAAGGCGCTGCGACTGGGGCTGATTCACTGATCTCCGGGCATCACCTGTCAGAGTTGACAGATTGGCGGCGAAGGGCGGACCGGCTGGAATGACACCCAGCCCCGCCGAGTGGGGTGTTCAACCAGCCCACGAGGTCCGCCATGAAACCCAGCCATGCCCTTGACGCGTCGAGCCTGTCGCCGAAGGGCGGGTGGTCACCGAAGGGTGGCTGGTGGGCGCCGAAGGGCGGCTGGTAGAACCAGGACGGGCCCTTTTCACCACGACAACAAGACTGCTCAGGGAAACTACAACGACGGACGGGTCAGGCGGTCGAGCCGTGCCAACCAGAGCATGGCCTGCTGCCGAGACTCGCCACACATCTCCAGCGACGGCTGGAGGGAGGCGCACACCGCGGGCCGCTGCGGCTGACCGAACAGCCGGCAGCGGCCTTGTGCGTCCAGCTGCACGCACGGCACGCCGGCCGGCTTGCCGTCGGGCATGCCGGGAATCGGCGAGCTGATCGACGGCGCGATGCAGCACGCGGCGCAGCGGGGCCGGCATTCCATCGCGCGCATGTTAGGCGGCCATTGCACGAGCGACGCCCGCGAATCGGCCTGAATTTCTACAATGGCCGGTTCGATTCCCCACACGGTCAGGCGCGCTCCTTGGCGCGCGCCGCCGCATCCATCGTGCTGCACCCCGAAAGTTTTGACGTCATCGTCGTCGGCGGCGGCCATGCCGGCACCGAGGCCGCGCTGGCCGCGGCCCGCATGGGCTGCCGCACGCTGCTGCTGAGCCACAACATCGAGACGCTGGGGCAGATGAGCTGCAACCCGTCGATCGGCGGCATCGGCAAGGGGCACCTGGTCAAGGAAGTCGATGCGCTGGGCGGCGCGATGGCGGCGGCGACCGACGAAGCCGGCATCCAGTTCCGCATCCTCAACTCGTCCAAGGGCCCGGCGGTGCGCGCGACGCGGGCGCAGGCCGACCGCATCCTCTACAAGGCAGCCATCCGCCATCGGCTCGAGAACCAGCCGAACCTGTGGCTGTTCCAGCAGGCGGTCGACGACCTGGTCGTCGAATCCGACGGTGCCGGCGGCGAGCGGGTGACCGGCGCGGTGACGCAAGTGGGCATCCGCTTCCGCGCGAAGACGGTGGTGCTGACCGCCGGCACCTTCCTCGATGGCCGCGTGCACGTCGGCTTGCAGAACCACGCCGCCGGCCGTGCCGGCGACCCGCCGGCGGTGACGCTGTCGGCCCGGCTGAAGGAGCTGAAGCTGCCGCAGGGCCGCCTCAAGACCGGCACGCCGCCGCGCATCGACGGGCGCAGCATCGATTTCAGCCGCCTGGTCGAGCAGCCGGGCGACCTGGATCCCGTGCCGGTGTTCAGCTTCCTCGGCTCGGCCGCCCAGCATCCGCGCCAGGTGCCCTGCTGGATCACCCACACCAATGCGCGCACGCATCAGATCATCCGCTCCGGCTTCGACCGCAGCCCGATGTTCACCGGCGTGATCGAGGGGGTGGGCCCGCGCTACTGCCCGAGCATCGAGGACAAGGTCAACCGCTTCGCCGACAAGGATTCGCACCAGATCTTCCTGGAGCCGGAAGGGCTGACGACGAACGAGTTCTACCCGAACGGCATCTCGACCTCGCTGCCGTTCGACATCCAGATCGCCGCGGTGCAGTCGATGCCGGGGCTGGAGCGCGCGCACATCCTGCGGCCGGGTTATGCGATCGAATACGACTACTTCGATCCACGGGCGCTGAAGTCCAGTTTCGAGACGCGTTCGATCGGCGGGCTGTTCTTCGCCGGCCAGATCAACGGCACGACCGGCTACGAAGAAGCGGCGGCGCAGGGCCTGTATGCCGGGGTCAATGCCGCGCTGCAGGCGCAGGGCCGCGAGCCGATGACGCTGCGGCGCGACCAGGCCTACCTGGGCGTGCTGGTCGACGACCTGATCACCAAGGGTGTCAGCGAGCCGTACCGCATGTTCACCAGCCGCGCCGAGTTCCGGCTGCAGCTGCGCGAGGACAACGCCGATGCCCGCCTGACCGAGCTCGGCCGCACGGTCGGTCTGGTCGACGACGTGCGGTGGGCGGCCTTCAACCGCAAGCGCGACGCGGTGGCGCGCGAGATGGAACGCCTGAAGTCGACCTGGGTGCATCCCGGCATCCTGCCGGCGGCGGACGGCGAGCGGCTGCTGGGCAAGCCGATCGAGCGGGAGTACAACCTGGCGGACCTGCTGCGCCGGCCCGGGATCGGTTTCGACACGGTCGCCGCGATCGCGGCGATCGCCCGGCCCGAGGCCCGTGTTTCACGTGAAACCTTGAGCATCGAGCTGCAGGACCCGTTGCTCGCCGACGCGGTGGTCGAGCAGGTCGAGATCGCGACCAAGTACGCCGGCTACATCGGCAAGCAGGTCGAGGAAGTCGAGCGCGCGTCGAACCTGGAGCACCTGCGCCTGCCGGCCGAGCTGGACTACGGCCAGGTCACCGCGCTGAGCTTCGAGGTGCGTCAGAAGCTGAGCTGCCACCGCCCCGAGACACTGGGCCAGGCCTCGCGCATCTCCGGCGTGACGCCGGCGGCGATTTCGCTGCTGCTGGTGCACCTGAAGCGCGGTCGTTTCGCCGGGTTCGCCGAACCGCGCCGGACCCCGGCTGACAGCGACCGTGATGCAGCCTGAACCGATGGGCCTGGAGCCTTCGGCGGACCCCGCCGCGCCCGAGGCCGCCGCCCGCGCGGCCATTGCCGGCGCGGCGCAGCAGCTCGGCCTTCCGCTGGAGCCGGCGGCGATCGACCGCTTGATCGCCTACCTTGCGCTGATGCAGCGCTGGAACCGCGTCTACAACCTGACGGCCCTCCGCGATCCGGCGCAGATGCTGAGCCACCACCTGATCGACTGCCTCGCGGTGCTGCCGGCGCTGCGGCGCCACGCCCAGGGCCGGCCGCTGCGCATCCTGGACGTCGGCAGCGGCGGCGGGCTGCCGGGGGTCGTGCTGGCGATCGTGCAGGGCGACTGGTCGGTGACCTGCATCGACGCGGTCGCGAAGAAGGCTGGTTTCGTGCGCCAGGTCGCCGGGGAACTGGCGCTGCCGAACCTGCGCTCGGTGCATGGCCGCGTCGAGGCGCTGCCGGCCGACGCGCGCTTCGATGTGATCGTCTCGCGCGCCTTCGCATCGCTGGTCGACTTCACGACGCTGTCCCGGACGCAGCTTGCGCCGGATGGCGTTTGGCTCGCGATGAAGGGCCGGGCGCCCGACGACGAAGCCGCGGCGCTGGGACCCGGTGTGTCGGTGTTTCACGTGGAACCACTGCGCGTTCCTGGGCTGCCCGAGCAGCGCTGCCTCGTGTGGCTGCGGCCCCACGGCGGGCGCTGAACCACGCGTTCGCCGGCGCCTGCGCGAAGCCGTCGCGGCGACCCCTCCGGCGATACTCCGCCCATGGCGAAAGTCTTTTGCATCGCGAACCAGAAGGGCGGCGTCGGCAAGACGACGACGACGGTGAACCTGGCCGCCGGCCTGGCGCAGGTCAAGCAGCGTGTGCTGGTGATCGACCTCGATCCGCAGGGCAACGCGACCATGGGCTCGGGCATCGACAAGCGCGCGATGCCGCTGTCGGTCTACGACGTGCTGCTCGAATCGGCGGCCATCGGCGAAGCGCGGCAGCGCTCGGAGAAGGGCGGCTATGACGTGCTCGGCGCCAACCGCGAGCTGGCCGGCGCCGAGGTCGAGCTGGTCGCGCTGGAGCACCGCAACGAACGCCTGCGCCGCGCGCTCGCCGGCACCGAGGACGACTACGACTTCGTGCTGATCGACTGCCCGCCGTCGTTGAGCCTGCTGACGCTGAACGGCCTGTGCAGCGCGCACGGCGTGATCGTGCCGATGCAGTGCGAGTACTTCGCGCTCGAAGGCCTGTCCGACCTCGTCAATACGATCAAGCAGGTGCACGCCAACCTGAACCGCGACCTGCAGATCATCGGCCTGCTGCGGGTGATGTTCGACCCGCGCATCACGCTGCAGCAGCAGGTCAGCGACCAGCTGCGCGCGCACTTCGGCGACAAGGTGTTCGACGCGGTGATTCCGCGCAACGTGCGCCTGGCCGAAGCGCCCAGCTACGGCCAGCCCGGCGTCGTGTTCGACCCCGCCTCCAAGGGCGCGCAGGCCTACATCGACTTCGCGCGCGAGCTGGTGCAGCGGGTGAAAGGGCTGCGCTGATGCGCTTCGACACTCCCTGGCCGGAACGCTTGCTGTCGCGCGTCGAGGACGCCGGTCTCAACGCCAGCGCGCCGCCGCAGCAACGCTGGATCGACGGCTGGCTGGTGCGCACGTCGCCCGGCAAGGCCAAACGCGCGCGCTGCGTGCAGCCGGTGGCCGACGGCCGGCTGCCGGTCGACGAGCGGCTCGATCTTTGCGCGGCGCTGTTCCGCGACGCCGGCCTGCCGCTGTTCCTGCGCATCACGCCGTTTTCGCGGCCGGAGGGCCTCGACGCGCTGCTCGAAGCGCGCGGCATGCATCGCATCGACGACACGCGGGTGATGGTGTCGAGCGAGGTGCCGGTCGACGCGGTGCCTTTGCCGCCGGGTTACGCGATGGAGCGGCTCGCGGCAGCGGACTTCGCCGAGCAGGTCGGGGCGATGCGCGGTTCGCCGGCTGCACAGCGCGCCGCGCATGCCGAACGCCTCGCGCAATCGCCGGTGCCTTACGAAGGCTGGGTGCTGCGCCGCCGCGAGGACGGCCGCGTCGCCGCCTGCGGCCAGGTGGCTGCCGAAGCCGGCCTCGTCGGCATCTACGATGTCTTCACCGATCCCGCCGAGCGCGGCCGCGGCCTGGCGCGCAGCCTGTGCCAGAACCTGCTGGCGATGGCGCGCGCACGGGGGGCCGCGGTGGCCTACCTGCAGGTCGACGCGGCCAACCACGCCGCGCGGGCGGTGTACCGGCGGCTCGGCTTTGCCGATGCGTACGGCTACCACTACCGGTCGCCGGAGGCCGACGCGCACTGACCCGGCGCCGAAAGGCGCCGCCCGCAGGCCCGCGGGCAACCGGCCGGACCTACAGCCCCAGGCCTTCGTCCAGCCCCAGATGCACGTTCATCGACTGCACGGCGGCGCCACTGGCGCCCTTGCCGAGGTTGTCGAGCCGCGCCATCAGGATCGCCTGCTCGGCGCTGGCGAACACGAACAGGTCGGCCCGGTTGGTGTCGTTGCAGGCCTGCACGTCGAAGTAGCCACTCTCCAGCGTCGCCGGATCGGACAGCGGCATCACCTTGACGAAGCGCTCGCCGGCGTAGCGGTCGGCCAGCGTGCGCTGCAGCAGCGCGCCGTCGGTGCCCGGCTTCAGCTGCGACAGGTGCAAGGGCACACTCACCGCCAAACCCTTGTAGAAATTGGCGACGATCGGCATGAAGTTCGGCTTCTTCGTCAAGCGCGCGTGGGCCACCATCTCCGGCAGGTGCTTGTGGCCGAGCGCCAGCCCGTAGGGCCGCGGCGCGTCGAGCGCGGGATCACCGCCGGCCTGGTACTGCTCGATCATCTTCTTGCCGCCGCCGGAGTAGCCGGTGATCGAGGTCGCCGTCAGCGGCAGGTCCGCCGGGATCAGGCCGGCGTCGACCAGCGGCCGCACCAGCAGGATGAAGGCGCTGGCATGGCAGCCCGGGTTCGCGATGCGCTTGCTGTCGCGGATGAGCTGGCGCTGTTCGGCCGCCAGCTCCGGCAGGCCGAACGCCCAGCCGGACACCGTGCGGTGCGCGGTGCTGGCATCGATCAGGCAGGTCCTGGGGTTGTTCACCAGCGCGGCCGCTTCGCGCGCGGCGGCATCGGGCAGGCAGAGGAACGCGACATCGGCGGCGTTCAGCAGGCGGGCGCGTTCGGCCGCGTCCTTGCGCTTGTCGGCATCGATGCGCAGGACCTCGACATCGTTGCGGCGCGCGAGCATCTCGTGAATGCGCAGGCCCGTCGTGCCTTCCTGGCCGTCGACGAAGATGCGGTGGGTCATGGCTACAGTCCTGGATCGTGGATGCGGGAGAACCCGAAGGATAAGGCCAAGATGATGGATTCGATGCGGGTGCTGTTGTTGCCGGGTTGGCTGGATTCCGATCCGCCGCATTGGCAGAGCCGCTGGGAACGGCTTCATGGCGCGGAGCGTGTGCAGCAGGACGACTGGTGGTGGCCGCGCCGCGGCGACTGGATGGCGCGGCTCGACGAGGTGCTGCTGGCCGATGCCCGGCCCGCGCTGCTGGCCGCGCACAGCCTGGGCTGCCAGCTCGTCGCCGCGTGGGCGACGCACTCGCGGCACGTCGATCGCGTGCGCGGCGCGCTGCTCGTCGCGCTGCCCGACATCGTGCGCGAGGACATGCCGCCGCAACTGCAGGCCTGGGGGCCGATCCCGAATCGGCCGCTGCCGTTCCCCGCCATCGCGGTGCTGAGCGAAGACGATCCGTACTGCGCGCAAGAACGCGGCGAGCGCATGGCCTCGGACTGGGGCTGCACGATCGAACACATCGGCCCGCGCGGCCACATCAACGGCGACAGCGGCCTCGGCGACTGGCCCGAAGGCTGGCGGCTTCTGCAGCGTCTTGCGGCGCGGCCGTTGGCCTGACAATCCCGCTCCATGGTCACGAAGAAACCCAAGGGCCTCGGCCTCGGCCTCGAAGCGCTGCTCGGCCCCAAGGTCAGCGAATCGGCGACCGCCGACACGCGGCCGAGCACGCTGCCGCTGACCCGGCTGCGTGCCGGCAGGTACCAGCCGCGCACCCGCATGGACGAAGGCTCGTTGTACGAGCTGGCGGAGAGCATCAAGAGCCAGGGCGTGATGCAGCCGATCCTGGTGCGCCCGGTCGGTGCCAACGGCTACGAGATCATCGCCGGCGAACGCCGCTTCCGTGCCGCGAAGCTCGCCGGGCTCGACGAGGTGCCGGTGCTCGTCAAGGACGTGCCCGACGAAGCCGCCGCGGTGATGGCGCTGATCGAGAACATCCAGCGCGAGGACCTCAACCCGCTCGAAGAGGCGCAGGGCCTGCAGCGACTCGTCGACGAGTTCCACCTGACGCACGAGCAGGCCGCGCAGGCGGTCGGACGTTCGCGCAGTGCGGCGACGAACCTGCTGCGCCTGCTGAACCTCAGCGCACAGGTGCAGCAGATGCTGATGGCCGGCGACCTCGACATGGGCCATGCACGCGCCTTGCTGCCGCTCGATGCGGCCGAGCAGATCCTCTACGCGAACGAGATCGTCGCGAAGAAGCTGTCGGTGCGCGAGGCCGAGAAGCTGGCGGCCAAGGCGCAGGCGCCGGGCCGACAGAAGACGCTGCTGCGCGTCAAGCAGGACAAGTCGCGCGACCTGCTGCGCCTGGAAGAGCAGCTCGCCGATGCCCTGACCGCGAAGGTCGAGATACGGCTGCATCCGCGTGGTGCACGCGGCGCGCGCGGCGAGAAGGGCGAGGTGGTCATCGCCTTCGCGTCGTTCGACGAGCTCAACGGCCTGCTCGATCGGCTCGGCGCGCCGGAGCGCTGAGGGCCGCTGGCATGGTGCGGCACGCGGTCCTTCGGTGTGGCGCGCGCGCGTCCGCAGGCGTGCATCACTTCGCGTTTGGGCGCATGATGTTCGCAAGCCGTGCGCGGTTGTCGGCGAAGCCCGATGCGCCGGCGTTGAAGCACGTATACGATGGACCTCGAGCCTGGCGCGGCGCTTGCTGGGCAGGTTGGGAACAGCACCGTCTTACGGTGTCTTCTCGGCCGCTCGCCGCAACCGGGACTGATCCAAGCTGGAGACATCGACTGAACTGATCACTGGCGTGAAGCCGACCGGAAAGCTCTGATGGAGCCTGGGCCCGTGAAGCCGGGACTTCATCAGAACTTCCCCGACGCCGATGGGGAGCCACTCCTGCATCGGCGCTGTGTCCGCCTAAGGAGGTCCGCATGGACGTGATCAGCAGTTTCGCCGCTCGCTTCGAACGCACGCGGGAAGAGGAGATGTCCCTCGAGGACTACCTCGCCGAGTGCAAGCGCAACCCGCTCGCCTACGCCACTGCAGCCGAGCGCATGCTCAAGGCGATCGGCGAGCCGCAGATGGTCGACACCCGCAACGACCAGCGCCTGTCGCGCATCTTCGCGAACAAGGTCATCAAGATCTATCCGGCCTTCGCCGAGTTCTACGGCATGGAGGATTCGATCGAGCAGGTCGTCTCCTACTTCCGCCATGCGGCCCAGGGCCTCGAAGAGAAGAAGCAGGTGCTGTACCTGCTGGGGCCGGTCGGTGGCGGCAAGAGCTCGATCGCCGAACGCCTGAAGCTGCTGATGCAGGACGTGCCCTTCTACGCACTGAAGGGCTCGCCGGTCAACGAGTCGCCGCTCGGCCTGTTCAATGCGACCGAAGACGGGGCGATCCTCGAGAAGGAATACGGCATCCCGGCCCGCTACCTGAACCGCATCATGAGCCCGTGGGCCGTGAAGCGGCTCGACGAGTTCGGCGGCGACATCCGCAAGTTCAGGGTCGTCAAGCGCTTCCCGTCGGTGCTCAAGCAGATTGCCGTCTGCAAGACCGAGCCCGGCGACGAGAACAACCAGGACATCAGCTCGCTGGTCGGCAAGGTCGACATCCGCAAGCTCGAGACCTACGCGCAGGACGACCCGGACGCCTACAGCTACTCCGGAGGCCTGTGCCTCGCGAACCAGGGCCTGCTGGAGTTCGTCGAGATGTTCAAGGCGCCGATCAAGGTGCTGCACCCGCTGCTGACGGCGACCCAGGAAGGCAACTTCAAGGGCACCGAAGGCTTCGGCGCGATCCCCTTCGACGGCATCATCCTCGCGCACTCGAACGAGAGCGAATGGAAGACCTTCCGCAACAACAAGAACAACGAAGCCTTCCTCGACCGCGTCTACATCGTCAAGGTGCCGTACTGCCTGCGTGTTAGCGAAGAGGTCAAGATCTACGAGAAGCTGATCCGCGGCTCGTCGCTGGCCGAGGCCAAGTGCGCCCCGGGCACGCTGAAGATGATGAGCCAGTTCGCGATCCTTACGCGCCTGAAGGAGCCGGAGAACTCGTCGCTGTTCTCGAAGATGCAGATCTACGACGGCGAGAACCTCAAGGACACCGACCCGCGCGCGAAGAGCTACCAGGAGTACCGCGATTACGCCGGCGTCGACGAAGGCATGAGCGGCATCTCGACGCGCTTCGCCTACAAGATCCTGTCGCGCGTCTTCAACTTCGACAGCCAGGAAGTCGCCGCCAACCCGGTGCACCTGATGTACGTGCTCGAGCAGCAGATCGAACGCGAGCAGTTCCCGCAGGAGCAGGAGCAGAAGTACGTCGCGTTCATCAAGGAGCAGCTGGCGCCGCGCTACGCGGAGTTCATCGGCAAGGAGATCCAGACCGCCTACCTCGAGAGTTACTCGGAGTACGGCCAGAACATCTTCGACCGCTACGTGACCTACGCCGACTACTGGATCCAGGACCACGAGTACCGCGATACCGACACCGGCGAGGTCTTCGACCGTTCGGCGCTGAATGCCGAGCTCGAGAAGATCGAGAAGCCCGCCGGCATCGCGAACCCGAAGGACTTCCGCAACGAGATCGTCAACTTCGTGCTGCGCGCGCGCGCCAGCAATGCCGGCCGCAACCCCAACTGGACCAGCTACGAGAAGCTGCGCACGGTGATCGAGAAGAAGATGTTCTCGAACACCGAGGAGCTGCTGCCGGTGATCAGCTTCAACGCCAAGGCCAGCGCCGACGAGGCGAAGAAGCACGAGGACTTCGTCACCCGCATGGTCGCCAAGGGCTACACGCCGAAGCAGGTGCGCCTGCTCTGCGAGTGGTACCTGCGCGTCCGCAAGTCGAGCTAGAACGGATTCAGGGGGCAGCGCAACTAACCGCCAAAGCGAGAGGACGGGATGCTGCAGCAGATCATCGACCGGCGGCTGGCCGGCAAGAACAAGTCGATCGGGAACCGCGAGCGCTTCATGCGCCGCTACAAGGGCCACATCAAGGAAGCGGTGCGGCGGGCGGTCGACGGCCGCGGCATCCGTGACCTCGAGCGCAGCGAAGAGATCCGCATCCCGAAGAAGGACCTGTCGGAGCCGGTCTTCCACCACGGCCAGGGTGGCGTGCGCGACATGGTGCATCCGGGCAACCGCGAGTACGTGCGCGGAGACCGCATCGAGCGGCCCAAGGGCGGCCAGGGCGGCGGCAGCGGCAAGGGCCAGGCGAGCGACCAGGGCGAGGGCGAGGACGACTTCACCTTCACGCTCAGCAAGGAAGAGTTCATGCAGGTCTTCTTCGAGGACCTGGCCCTGCCGCACCTGATCCGCACGCAGCTCGCCGAGACGCCCGAGTGGCGCAGCCAGCGCGCCGGCTTCGTCAGCGACGGCACGCCGAACAACCTGCACGTCGTGCGCTCGATGCGCGGGGCGATCGGACGCCGCCTCGCGATCGGCTCCGGTTCGCGCCGCGAGCTGCGCGAGATGGAAGAGAAGCTCGCCGAGCTCAAGCTCGCGGCGCTCAACGGCGACAAGACCGCCGAGTTGGAGATCAAGCCGCTCGAGGAAGAGATCGCCGCGCTGCGGGCGCGCCTGGAGCGCATTCCCTACCTCGACCCGATCGACCTGCGCTTCCGCAACCGCATCAAGGTGCCGGTGCCGACGTCGAAGGCGGTGATGTTCTGCCTGATGGACGTCTCCGGCTCGATGGACGAGGGCCGCAAGGACCTGTCCAAGCGCTTCTTCATCCTGCTGTACCTGTTCCTGACGCGGCACTACGAGAAGATCGACATCGTCTTCATCCGCCACCACACGCAGGCGCAGGAGGTCGACGAGGAAAACTTCTTCCATGCCCGCGAGACCGGCGGCACGGTGGTGTCGAGTGCGCTGGTGCTGATGGAAGAGATCATCCGCGCCCGCTACAGCCCGAGCGAGTGGAACATCTACGGCGCGCAGGCCAGCGACGGCGACAACTGGCACCATGATTCCGGCCGCTGCCGCGAGCTGCTGGCCGAGAAGCTGCTGCCGCTGGTGCGCTACTTCGCGTACGTGCAGGTGGCCGAGGAAGAGCAGAATCTGTGGGAGGAATACTCCCAGCTCGCCGAGACCTACCCTCACTTCGCGATGCGCAAGGCCACCGACCAGACGCAGATCTACCCGGTGTTCCGCGATCTCTTCAAGAAGGAAGGCGCGGCCGCCGCAGCATGAACGACGAGGATTCGCATGAGTGCAGTGCTGGTGCCTGAACGTCCGCTGCGTGGTCCGCTGCCGTGGGGCGGCCAGGTCGAGCGCCTGCCCGGCCCGAGCGACTGGTCGTTCGATCTGATCGAGCGCTACCACGAGGTCATCCGCCGCACCGCCGAGCGCTACGGGCTGGACACCTACCCGAACCAGCTCGAGATCATCACCGCCGAGCAGATGATGGACGCCTACGCGTCCGTCGGCATGCCGGTGAACTACCGCCACTGGAGCTACGGCAAGGAGTTCATCGCCACCGAGCGCAACTACAAGCGCGGCGCGATGGGGCTGGCCTACGAGATCGTCATCAACAGCAATCCCTGCATCAGCTACCTGATGGAGGAGAACACGATGGCGATGCAGGCGCTGGTGATCGCGCATGCCGCCTACGGCCACAACAGCTTCTTCAAGGGCAACTACCTGTTCCGCATGTGGACCGACGCGTCGTCGATCATCGACTACCTGGTCTACGCGAAGAACTACGTCGCCGAGTGCGAGGAGCGCCACGGCATGGACGTGGTCGAGGCCTTCCTCGATTCCTGCCATGCGCTGTCGAACCACGGCGTCGACCGCTACCGCCGCCCCAGCCGCAAGAGCCTCGCGCAGGAACTGGCCGACCGCAAGGACCGCGAGTCCTACGCGCAGCAGCAGGTCAACGACCTCTGGCGCACGCTGCCCAAGCGCGCCGGCAAGGCCGACGAACCGGTCGAGGCCCGCCGCTTCCCCGAGGAACCGCAGGAGAACCTGCTGTACTTCATCGAGAAGAACGCGCCGCTGCTCGAGCCCTGGCAGCGCGAGGTCGTGCGCATCGTGCGCAAGGTGGCGCAGTACTTCTATCCGCAGCGCCAGAGCCAGGTGATGAACGAGGGCTGGGCCACGTTCTGGCACCACCGGCTGCTGAACACGATGTACGACGAAGGCTGGCTGACCGACGGCGTGATGATCGAGTGGCTGAAGTCGCACACCAACGTGGTCTACCAGCCGCGCGTGGGCGACCGCGGCTACAGCGGCCTGAACCCGTATGCGCTCGGCTTCGCGATGTACACCGACATCAAGCGCATCTGCGAGAACCCCACCGAGGAAGACCGGCAGTGGTTCCCCGAGATCGCCGGCGCCGACTGGGTGCCGACGCTCGACCACGCGATGCGCAACTACAAGGACGAGAGCTTCATCGGCCAGTACCTGAGCCCGAAGATGATGCGCGATTTCCGGCTCTTCGCGATCCACGACGACGAGAAGGAAAGCGAGCTCGAGGTCAGCGCGATCCACGACGAGGCGGGCTACAAGCGCGTGCGCGAGGCGCTGTCGCGACAGTATGACCTCGGCTCGCGCGAGCCCAACATCCAGGTCTGGAACGTCAACCTGCGCGGCGACCGCTCGCTGACGCTGCGCCACTTCCAGCACAACGACCGCCCGCTGGACGACGGCGCCCAGGAGGTGCTGAAGCACGTCGCGCGGCTGTGGGGCTTCGGCGTGCACCTGGAAAGCGTCAACTCCCGCAACGACGTGACCAAGCGCTGGTCCGTCGGCGCGCCGCAGCAGTAAGCGAACAAATCACGCGCCGCGCGGGGCGTTCGCGCCCGGCGGCGGGTTCGATTCAAGTTCGCATCGTTTCGGGTCGATAGGACGAGCAGACCATCGGGCTTGGCTGCCCGAGGGCATGGCTTTCATCCGGAGACCCGCTCTTGCCGTCGACCCCGGCCCCGCGTCGCTCGATCCATCCGTCCCGGTGGCACCTGGCGCTGGACCTGTTCGCCATCGCCGCCGCGGTGTTCGCCGCCGGCACGATGACCTCGCTGGTGCTGGCCGACTGGTCGGCGGGTGCCGGCTGGCTCGGTGCGCTGGTCGGCGCGCTGCTGATGGGCGCGCTGCTGGCGCCGGTGCTGTACCTGGGCGTGCGCTACCGGGCGCAACGCTTTGCCGAGGCGCGCGGCGGCGACACGGCGCGCGAGGAGCCGCCGGATGTCTTCGCCGGCGGCATGCACCAGCGCGTGCGCATCGCGCTCTTCGCCGTGCTGGTGCTGGTCGGCGCGGTGGTGTTCGGCCAGCAGCAGCAGAGCGAGTGGATCGAGCGCGAACGCGGCGTCGACGCCGAGATCGTCGGCCTCGCCGGCCGCCAGGGCATGTGGAGCCAGCAGATCGCGCGCCACGCCGCGCTGCTGCTGCAGGCACACCCGGCAGAGCGCGCGACGATCGACCGCTCGCTGCGCCAGGCGCTGGACGAATGGCGCGTCGAAGCCGGCCGGCTCGACGAGCTGATCGGCCTGCAGGCCGAGGCCTCGGCCAACGCCGCGACCTTGCTGCGTCCGGCGCTGCGCGACTGGCATGAAGCGCGCGCGCGCCTGTGGGAGCGCAGCGACGCGGTGCGCCGCAGCCTGCTCGAACCCGCTGCCGAGGATGAGCTGCGCGCCGGCGTCGGCGCGCTGCAGGCCGAGGTGGCGCCCGCGCTCGATGCAGCGCAGTCGCTGGCCCAACGTTCGAATGACGCGGCCCGCGCGCGCAGCGAGGAGGCGATCGGCGCGCAGCGATCGTCGGCGCTGTACATCGCGGCGATGCTGGTCTTCCTGGCGCTCGGCATCGCCGAGCCGACCGCGCGCGCCGTGCGGCGCCAGACGCGCCAGCTCGCCGCGCAGGCCGACGAGCTGGCGCGCCTGGCGCTGGTGGCCGAGCGCACCAACCACGCGGTGACCCTGACCGATGCCAAGGGCCGCATCGTCTGGGTCAACGAGGGTTTCACCCGCATCACCGGCTTCGGCCCGGCCGAGGTCATCGGCCAGCCCTCGCTGCGCATGCTGCTGGCCGGCGGCGCCGAACCGGCGGCGATCCAGCGCCTGCGAAGGGCCCAGGGCGATGGCGGCGGCGCGCGCGTCGAGGTGCTCAGCCGCACCCGCGACGGCCGCGAGTTCTGGCTCGACCTCGACCTGCAGCCGCTGCGCAATGCCGATGGCGCGCTGACCGGCTTCGTCGGCGTCGGCAGCGATGTGACCGAGCGTGTGACCGAGCGCCTGAAGACCGCCGCGCTGCTCGCCGCGCTGCCCACCGGCGTGCTGGTGCAGGACGAGCACGGCCGCTCGGTCGAGTGCAACCCGGCTGCGTTGCGCATGCTGGAGCTCGACCGCGCGCAGGTGCTGCTGCAGGCCCCGCTGCCGCCGAGCTGGAAGGTGCTCAACGAGGACTTGAGCGAGTGCGGCATGGACGACCGCCCCGGCACGCTCGCGCTGCGCAGCGGCGCCGGCGTGCAGGGGCGCATCCTCGGCATCACGCGCGCCGACGGCGAGCTGCGCTGGCTGCTGGTCAATGCCGAGCCGGTGGTCGACGCGCTCGGCCGCTCGGCCGGTGTCGTCTCGTGCTTCATCGATGTCACCGAGCAGCGCAACCAGCGCGTGCTGCTGCAGATGACGGTCGAGGCCGCCGGCGTCGGCACCTGGCAGTGGGACATCGCCAACCGCCGCTTCCAGTGCAACGACCGGCTGGTGACGATGCTCGGCTACCGCCCCGGCGAACTGGACCTCGAGGCCGACAACGTGCTCGAGGACCTGGTGCACCCGGACGACCGCGCGCCGCGCCGCGACGCGATGGCGCAGCACCTGGCGAACCCCGACGTGCCGTTCCGCTGCGAGCAGCGCCTGCGCCGCCCCGATGGCGAATGGGCGACCGTGCTCAGCTGCGGCACGGTGACCGAGCGCGGCGAGCAGGGCCAGCCGCGGCGCGTCGCCGGCCTGCACTTCGACATGACCGAGCAGATGCAGATGCAGGCGATGCTGCGCCACGCGGCGCGCACCGACGGCCTGACGCAGCTGCCCAACCGCGCCGCTGTGTTCGACCGCGTGCAGCAGGCGCTGCAGCGGTCGCAGGAGCAGGAAGGCTTCGGCTATGCGGTGCTGTTCATGGACTTCGACCGCTTCAAGCAGGTCAACGACACGCTGGGCCATGCGGTCGGCGACGAACTGCTGCGGCAGATCGCCAACCGGCTGCGCCGCACGCTGCGCCCCGGCGACGTGATCGGCCACGACCCGGCCTACGAAGCGACCGAGCACACCGCCGGCCGCATCGGCGGCGACGAGTTCGTCGTCGTGCTCGAGCACGTGCGCGGCCGCGACGATGCCTGCGCCGTCGCGCGCCGCCTGCTCGATTCGCTGGCCGAGCCCTATCGCATCGGCCCGCATGTCGTGCACTCCACCGCCAGCATCGGCATCGTCACGTCCGAGCAGGCGGCCAACGACGCGCACACGGTGATGCGCGACGCCGACACCGCGATGTACGAAGCCAAGCGCGGCGGCCGCGGCCGCTACGTGGTGTTCGACCCGTCGATGCACGAGCGCGTCGCGCGCACGCTGAGCATCGAGAACGACCTGCGCCTGGCGCTGGAGCGCGACGAGCTCTTCGTCGTCTACCAGCCGGTGATCGACTTCGTGGCCGGCCGCGCCGGCGCGGTCGAGGCGCTGGTGCGCTGGCGCCATCCGGCGCGCGGCATCGTCGCGCCGGTGGAGTTCATCCCGGTCGCCGAGGAATCGGGCCTGATCGTCGAGATCGGCCGCCGCGTGCTGGCCACCGCCTGCCGCCAGTTCGTCGCCTGGCAGCAGGCGCTCGGACCGCTGGCGCCGCAGTCGATCGCCGTCAACCTGTCGACCGTGCAGCTGCGCCAGCCGGACCTCGTCGCCGACGTGCAGGCCTGCCTCGTGGCCAGCGGCATCGCGCCGGCGCAGCTGCAGCTCGAGGTCACCGAGAGCCTGGCCGCGCAGGACGAGCTCGCGCGCACGCGGCTGCGCGAGCTGAAGGCGCTGGGCCTGGGCATCGCGCTGGACGACTTCGGCACCGGCTATTCGTCGCTCGCCTGCCTGCACCAGCTGCCGGTCGACACGGTGAAGATCGACCGCAGCTTCGTCAGCCATGCCGAGACCAGCGAATACCACCGCGCGCTGATCGAGGCGACGATCCGCGTCGCGCAGACGCTGGGCATGGCCACCGTCGCCGAAGGCATCGAGAGCGCCGGCCAGGCCGCGCTGCTGCAGCAGATGCAGTGCGCGCGCGGCCAGGGCTACCTGTTCAGCCGGCCGCTGGAGGCCGAGGCGTTGACGCAGTGGCTGCGCGAGCGCGGTGACGCCGAGCCGCCGACGCGGCGCGCCGCCTAGTACACGAGATGAGCGGCCACCGGCCGCTCAGAGTGCGAAGATCTTGCCCGGGTTCAGGATGTTCTTCGGGTCCAGTGCGCGCTTGAGCACGCGCATCATGTCGACCGCCCCGGCGCCCGCCTCGTCCAGCAGGAAAGCCTGCTTGTGCAGCCCGATGCCGTGCTCGCCGGTGCAGGTGCCTTCGAGCTTCAGCGCGTGGTGCACCAGCTGGTCGTTCAGGCGCTCGGCGAGATCGCGTTCGGCCGGGATCGCCGGATCGATCAGGTAGGCAATGTGGAAGTTGCCGTCGCCGACATGGCCGACGATGTAGTACGGCAGCCCGGCCGCTTCGGCCTCGTCCACCGCCAGCGCGATGCAGTCGGCCAGCCGCGAGATCGGCACGCAGGTGTCGGTGGTCACCGTGCGGCAGCCGGGCTTGAGCTGCAGCGCGGCGAAGTAGGCATGGTGGCGCGCGGTCCACAGCCGCGTGCGTTCCTCGGGCGTCGTCGCCCACTCGAAGTGCTCGCCACCGTGCTCGGACGCCGCGGCCTGCACGATCTCGGCCTGCTCGCGCACGCCGGCCTCGCTGCCGTGGAACTCCATCAGCAGCATCGGCGCCTCGCGCAGCGTGAGCTTGTCGTGGCGGTTGACCGCGCGCACGGCGTTGGCGTCGAGCAGCTCGCAGCGCGCGATCGGCACGCCGAGCTGGATGACCTCGATGGTCGTCGCCACCGCGTCGGCGATGCTCGGGAAGTGGCAGACCGCGGCCGACACCGATTCGGGCTGCGGATACAGCCGCAGGGTGACTTCGGTGATCACCCCCAGCGTGCCTTCGCTACCCACCAAAAGACGCGTCAGGTCATAGCCGGCGCTGGACTTCTTCGCCCGCGTGCCGGTGCGGATCACTTCGCCTGACGCCGTCACCACTTCGAGCGCCAGCACGTTCTCGCGCATCGTGCCGTAGCGCACCGCGTTCGTGCCGCTGGCGCGCGTCGCGGCCATGCCGCCGATCGATGCGTCGGCGCCGGGATCGATCGGGAAGAAAAGGCCCGTGTGGCGGATCTCGTCGTTGAGCTGCTTGCGGGTGACGCCGGGCTGCACGGTGACCGTCAGGTCCTCCGGGTGCACGTGCAGCACCTTGTTCATGCGCGACACGTCGATGCTGATGCCGCCCTGCACAGCAAGCAAGTGGCCTTCGAGCGACGAGCCGACCCCGTAGGGGATCACCGGGACTTCGTATTGCGCGGCCAGCGCCACCGCGGCGGCCACCTCCGCGGTGCTCTCGGCGAAGACCACCGCCTCGGGCGGCGGCACGTCGAAGGGGGATTCGTCGCGCCCGTGCTGCTCGCGCACCGCCATCGCGGTCGAGCAGCGGGGCCCGAAGCGCATCTTCAGCGCTTCGATCATCTCGGCGGGCACCGGACGCGGCTGCAGCGGCAGCAGGTGGGCGGGCAGCGTGGCGTTCATCGGCACTCTCCGGACGATGCGGATTCGTCGGGGCCATTCTAGGAGCGCGCCTTCGGGCAAGATCGCAGGCTCATTGCTGCGAAATCGCAAGACACACACCATGGCCAATCGACTGTCCCAGATCGCCACCCGCACCGGTGACAACGGCACCACCGGCCTGGGCGACGGCTCCCGCGTGCCCAAGGACCACCTGCGCGTGCAGGCGATGGGCGACGTCGACGAGCTGAACTCCAGCCTTGGCGTGCTGCTCGCCGAACCGCTGCCGGACGCGGTGCGCGAGCTGCTGGTGGTGATCCAGCACGAGCTCTTCAACCTCGGCGGCGAGCTGTCAATCCCGGGCTACACGCTGCTGAAGCCCGAGGCCGTGCTGCGGCTCGACGAGGCGCTGGCCGAGCACAACGCGACGCTGCCGCGGCTGGCCGAATTCATCCTGCCGGCCGGCACGCGCAGCGCGGCGCTGTCGCACGTTAGCCGCAGCATCGCGCGGCGGGCCGAGCGCGCGGTGGTCGCGCTCGGCGCGCAGGAGGCGGTCAATGAAGCGCCGCGCCAGTACCTGAACCGGCTGTCGGACCTGCTGTTCGTGCTGGCGCGGGTGTTGAACCGCGCGAACCTCGACGGGCTCGGCGGCGACGACGTCTACTGGCGCAGCGAGCGGCTCGCGGCGCAACAGGCGTCCGCGGACGGCGAGGCGGCGCCGTCCTGATTCATCGCGGCCCGTTCCAGGAGGCCGCGCCGATGCTCAGGGCGCGGCGCGGTGGCCGGCGCGGAACTCGTCCCAGCTCAAGGCGCCGTCCTTGTTCTTGTCGAGCTCGTCGAAGCGCGCGGCGATGGCCGGCAGCTTGCCGGCTTCTTCGCGGCTGAGCTGGCCGTCCTTGTTGGTGTCGGCGCCGCGGAAGGCGGCTTCGGCCGGATCGGCCGGCGCCTGCGGTGCCGGCTGCGGCGGCTGCACCGGCTGCTGGGCCCACGCGGCGCCGCCGGCGAGCAGGAACGCGGCCACGGCCGGAACGAGCGACTGCTTCAGTGTTCTGATCATCGAGGAGACCTATCCTTCAAAGTGATGGGAGGTCTTCATTGCACGCGCGATCGGCCCACCGCGCCAGCATTCTTGCCGTGCCTTGCGCCAGACAACCTTCGATGAACGCTCGCAACCTCCGGTTGCGAGCGCCACACAGGTGAGCTAGCTGCGCTGCGGCTGCGCGCGTCGGGTCTTCACCGCGTCGCTCAGGATGTCGAGCACGGCCAGCGAGTCGTCCCAGCCGATGCAGGCGTCGGTGATGCTCTTGCCGTATTCCAGTGCCGCCGGGTCGTCCTTGCCGGGGGTGAACTTCTGCGCGCCGGCCTGCAGGTGGCTCTCGACCATCACACCGAAGATGCAGCGGCCGCCTTCGGCGAGCTGCGCGCCGATGTCGCGCGCGACGTCGACCTGGCGCTGGTGCTGCTTGCTGCTGTTGGCGTGGCTGCAGTCGATCATCAGCCGGCACGGCAGCTTCGCGGCTTCGAGCTCGGCGCAGGCGTCGGCGACGCTCTTCGCGTCGTAGTTCGGCGCCTTGCCGCCGCGCAGGATCACGTGGCAGTCCTTGTTGCCCTTGGTCGAGACGATCGCCACCTGGCCGTTCTTGTGCACCGACAGGAAGTGGTGCGGGCGCGAGGCCGCCTGGATGGCATCCGTGGCGATCTTCAGGTTGCCGTCGGTGCCGTTCTTGAAGCCGATCGGCGCCGACAGCCCCGACGCCAGCTCGCGATGCACCTGGCTCTCGGTGGTGCGTGCGCCGATCGCGCCCCAGCTGATCAGGTCGCCGATGTACTGCGGGCTGATGGTGTCGAGGAACTCGCTGCCCGCCGGCACGCCCAGGCGATTGATGTCCACCAGCAGCTGCCGCGCGATGCGCAGGCCCTCGTGTATGCGGTAGCTCTCGTCGAGGTAGGGGTCGTTGATCAGGCCCTTCCAGCCGACCGTGGTGCGCGGCTTCTCGAAATACACCCGCATCACGATCTCCAGCGTGCCGGCGTACTTCTCGCGCTCGGCCTTGAGCTTGCGGGCGTAGTCGATCGCGGCGGCCGGGTCGTGGATCGAGCAGGGGCCGATGATCACCAGCAGCCGGTCGTCCTTGCCCGCCAGGATGCGACGCACCGATTCGCGCGTGGTGCCGACCAGCTTCTCCACCGGCGTGCCGGCGATCGGGAAGAAGCGGATCAGGTGCTCGGGCGGGGGCAGCGGCACGACATCCTCGATGCGCTGGTCGTCGGTTTCGCTGGTCTTCTCGCTCAACGCGTAGCCGAAGCCGCCGCCTTCAGCGTGGGCATGACTGCTGGGGGACTTGGGGCTCATGGGCTGCATCTTTCATGGACGGGACGAAAAAAAACCGCCGGGGTTGCCGGCGGTTCGTTGAGGTTCGCTGTTCGCTTTGGGGCTACAGGCTGGCCTCTCCTCCGCCGGTGCGGTGCGAGAACCAAAAGTAGCCAAAAAAGAAAACGGCCGAACGCATGGGGCGAAACTGTAGCACGCGATTGCTGCGGTGCAAAACCCCCCGCGCCACCTCACGCCGCGTTGGCCGCGCTGTCCGACGGCGTGCGTGCCGTGGGCACCGCGGCGCCGCGCAGCACCCGCGCGACGAACGCCATCGGGTCGGCGTCCTTGACCAGCACCTCAGCGGCGCCGAGCGCGGTGTAGCGCAGCACGTCGTCGCCGGTGAGCTCGGCCGACATCACGGCCATCGGCGGCCCCGGGTCGGCATCCAGGGCGCGCCAGCGCAGCAGGTCGTCGACCGTGCCGTCGGGCAGGTGCACGTCGCTGACGACGAGGTCGGGGGCCTCGCGCGGCCACATCGCCCGTGCCTCTTCCAGCGTCGTCGCCCACGCCACCTGCACGCCCTGCTGGCGGAAGGCCTGTTCGAGCAGCATGCCGTAGACCGGCGAGTCCTCCACCAGCAGCAGCCGCTTCGGCAGGCCGGCGCGCGTGGACTCGGGCCTGGCCGGGTCGGCGAAGAAGCGCAGCACGAAGCGGCTGCCGCTGCCGGGCGTGCTGTCGCAGTCGAGCGCGCCGCCGAGCAGCGTGGCGATGTCGCGGCTCAGCGCCAGGCCGAGCCCGCTGCCGGGCCGGTCGCCGCGACCGGCCTGGAAACGTTCGAACAGCCGCGCGCGCTGGGCGGCATCGAGGCCCGGCCCCTGGTCCTCGACGGCGAACTCGATCGTCAGCCGCCCGCCGTCGTCCGGCCAGCAGCGCGTCGCCACGGTGATCGAGCCGCGCTCGCTGAACTTGATCGCGTTGACGATCAGGTTGCGCAGCACCTGCTGCACGCGCAGCGCGTCCGAGCGCACCCATGCCGCGGCCGACGGATCGGCCTCGTGCTTCAGCGTCAGGCCCTTGGCCAGCGCGGCCGGGCGCATCTCGTCGACCACCGCCTCGGCCATGTCCAGCGGGCGCTCGGCCGCCAGGCTCAGGCTCAGCTGCCCGGCGTGCAGCCGGTGGCGGTCGAGCAGGCTGTTGAGCAGCCCGAGCGTTGCGCGCGCCGAGTGCGCCAGCGCGTTGAACATCGACTGCGTGCGCGCATCGCCGCGGGCCGAGCCCCGCAGCAGCGCCACGGCGCCGGCCACCGACTGCAGCGCGTTGCGCACCTCGTGCGCCATGAACGCGAGGTAGTGCTCGCTTTCGCGGTGAGCCTGCTCGGCGACGGCCTGGGCCTGCTCGGCACGCTTCTGGGTGTCAAGGCGCAGCGCGATCTGGCGCTTCAAGGCCCGGCTGTGCCAGCCCCAAGCGGCGCCGAGCAGCAAGAAGACCAGCGCCGCGCCGATCGCCCAGCGCAGCAGGCGCTGCAGCGGCCAGGCTTCACGCACCTGCTGGGCCCAGGCGCGTTCGATCGCCGGCAGGTCCTGCTGCAGTGCGCCGTCGAGCGCGGCGCGCAGCACCGGCGCCAGCGCGGCGTGAGCCGCCGGCAGGGTCAGGTGATGTTCGTCGGCGAAACCCGGCACGAACCCGCTGACATACAGGCCCTGCGCATTGCCGTGCTGCTCGCGCATCGCGTCCAGGCTGAGCACCGCGGCGCTCGCCTGGCCGTTGTCGACCAGCGCCAGGCAGGCCGCCGCCGAGTTGCAGCGCAGCGGCCTGATGCCCGGGTGGCGCACGGCGAGGAAGGCCTGCATCAGCTCGTGCTCGGCCACCGCCAGCGGCCGACCCGACGCCTGGTGCAGTTCCCAGACCGGCGCCTTCAGCGGGCTGACCAGCACCACCGGGCTGCTGTGGTACGGCCCGACGAAGCGCAGCGTGCCGCGCCGGGCGGCAGTCTCCGCCAGCCCGAGCGCGAGGTGGATGCGACCGTCCGCCAGCGCCGCGTCGAGCGCCCGGCGGTCCAGCGGCACGAAGGAGTCGATGCGCAGCCCCGCGCGCCGGGCCACGGCCTGCATCAGCTCGATCGCGATGCCGCGGGCCTCGCCGCCTTCGAGCGCGCTGTAGGGCCAGTCGTCGCGGGCATAACCGATGCGCAGCGCCGGCGTGCCGGCCGGCAAGGCGGGCATGGCCACGGCGGCATCGGTGCTGCGCAGGTACACGGGGACCGGATGCCAGCGGGCTTCGATCTGCTCGATCGCCGGGGCGCCGAGGCGGGCCAGCGCCTGGTCGAGCGCGTCGGCCAGCACGGGTTGATCGCGCAGCACTGCGAGGTGCAGTTCGCCGCTGGCCAGCGTCAGGCGCCGCAGCACCGCCAGCCCGCCGCGGCGGTCGCGTTCGATCGCGTGCACGACCGCGGGCAGCGCCTCGAGCAGCACGTCGGCGCGCTGCGCGGCCACCGCGTCCAGCGCCTGCTCGATGGTGTCGAACGGCGTGCGCGGCGCGAGCGGGAAGCGCTGCAGCGCGTTGTTCTCCGAAGGATGTCCGCGCACCACCGCGATGCGCCGGCCGCCCAGGTCCGGGCCGTCCGGCAGCGAGGTCTCGCTGTCGCGGCCGACCAGCGCCTGCTGCAGCACCGCGTAGCGGCGCGTGAAGCGCAGCGTGGTTTCGCGCGCCGGCGTGCGGGCCATCGCCGACAGCACGTCGATCTCGCGCCGTTCGAGCGCGCGCCGCGCGTCTTCGAAGCGCTCGAAGCGCCGGTAGGCGACCGGCCGCCGCAGCGTGCGGCCGAGGGCATCGAGCAGGTCGACGTCGATGCCGCCGGGGTCGGCGCCTTCGGGCCAGACCTGGTACGGCGCGAAGCTGGCCATCAGGCCGACCACGATGACCGGCGGAAGCGGGTCGGCGGCCGGCGTGGGCTCGGCGGCGTGGGCGAATCCCGCCAGCACGAGCAGCAGCAGCCCGGCGAACCAGGCGAGCACACGCCGCGGCGCGGCCAGCGTGCCGCGCGCAGGCCGCATCGCGGCCGACTGGCCACGTGCACGCCGCATGGTGGCCGCGTGCCATGCCCTGCCGATGCCCGTCCTCCCCATCGAGGCTCCCAACGCCCTAGTGGTGCGCAGGCATGCTGCCGCCTGACGGCGGCGCGGTCAATCGAAGAAAGTCTCAGCCGGCGTGCAAAGCGGCCGGCCTGACGCCGGGCCGTGCCGGTTCAGGCGGTGCCGCCGACCGTCAGCCCGTCGATGCGCAGCGTCGGCTGGCCGACGCCGACCGGCACGCTCTGGCCTTCCTTGCCGCAGACACCGACGCCAGTGTCGAGCTCGAGGTCGTTGCCGATCATCTTGACCCGCGTCAATGCGTCGGGCCCGTTGCCGATGATGGTCGCGCCTTTCACCGGGTATTGGATGCGGCCGTTCTCGACCCAGAAGGCCTCGCTCGCCGAGAACACGAACTTGCCGCTGGTGATGTCGACCTGGCCGCCGCCGAAGTTCACCGCGTACAGCCCGCGCTTGATGCTGGCGACGATCTCTTCCTTGGTCTGGGTGCCGGCCAGCATGTAGGTGTTGGTCATGCGCGGCATCGGCACGTGCGCGTAGCTCTCGCGGCGGCCGTTGCCGGTCGGCGCGACGCCCATCAGCCGCGCGTTCATCGAGTCCTGGATGTAGCCCTTCAGGATGCCGTCCTCGATCAGCACGTTGCGCTGCGACGGATGGCCCTCGTCGTCGACGTTCAGCGAGCCGCGGCGGTCCGGCAGCGTGCCGTCGTCGAGCACGGTGACGCCCTTGGAGGCCACGCGCTGGCCGATGCGGCCGGCGAAGGTGGACGAGCCCTTGCGGTTGAAGTCGCCCTCGAGGCCATGGCCGACCGCCTCGTGCAGCAGCACGCCGGGCCAGCCGGGGCCGAGCACCACCGTCATCTCGCCGGCCGGCGCCGGGCGCGACTCCAGGTTGACGAGCGCCGCGTTGACGGCCTGATCGACATAACGTTCGAGCTGAGCGTCCTGGAAATAGCCCAGGCCGAAGCGGCCGCCGCCGCCGCCGGAGCCGACCTCGCGCCGACCGTTGGACTCGGCGATCACGGTGATCGACATGCGCACCAGCGGCCGCACGTCGGCCGCGCGCGTGCCGTCGGCGCGCGCGACCAGCACGACGTCGTATTCGGCGGCGAGCCCGGCCATCACCTGCACGATGCGCGGGTCGCGCGCGCGGGCCAAACGTTCGATCTTCTCCAGCAGCGCGACCTTCTGCGCGCTGTCGAGCGTGGCGATCGGATCGGTGGGGCCGTACAGCGCGCGGCTGCCGGCGATCTTCGGCGCGCCGGCGATCTTCACGCGCCGGCTCTGGCCGGCGGCGGCGATGCTGCGCACGGTGCGCGCGGCATCGAGCAGCGAGGCCTCGGAGATGTCGTCGGAATAGGCGAAGGCGGTCTTCTCGCCGGCCACTGCGCGCACGCCGACGCCCTGGTCGATCGAGAAGCTGCCGCTCTTGACGATGCCTTCCTCCAGGCTCCAGCCTTCATGGCGGGTGATCTGGAAGTACAGGTCGGCGTCGTCGACGCGGTGCTCGCCGATGGTACCCAGCGCCCTCACGAGCCCGGGCTCGTCGAGGCCGAAGGGGTCGAGCAGCAGGGAACGGGCGATGGCCAGGCGTTCGAGGGTGGGTTCGCGGGAAATCATCGGCCGATCTTAGTCCTCGCGCAGTTCGAGCGCGCGGGTGTAGAGCGCATTGCGCGGCGCGCCGCTGATCTCGGCCGCCAGCGCAACGGCCTGCTTCAGCGGCAGCGCGCGCAGCAGCGGCACCAGCACGCGTTCGGCCTCGGCGCCCACGGCGTCGGCATCGGTGGCCTCACTGCGCGGTGAGGCATGCAGCACCAGCACGAATTCGCCGCGCTCGCGCTGCGCATCGGCGGCCAGCCACGCCGGGGCGTCGGCCGCGGCGAGCGTGTGCACGTCCTCGAACTGCTTGGTCAGCTCGCGGCAGATCGTCAGGCGCCGCGCCGGCGCGGCGGTGGCCAGCGCTTCCAGCAGCTTCTGGATGCGGTGCGGCGCCTCGAACAGCACCTGGCTGCCGGGTGCCACGAGCAGCTCATCGAGCGCGCCCTGTCGTTCCTGGCCCTTGGCCGGCAGGAAGCCGCGGAAGGCGAAACCCTCGGCCTGCGCATCGCCGGCGACGCAAAGCGCGGTGACCACGCTGCTGGCGCCCGGGATCGGCACGACGCGATGCCCGGCCATGACCACCGCCGCGACGAGCGCCGCGCCGGGATCGGACACCGCCGGGGTGCCGGCATCGCTGGCATAGGCCACGCGCTCGCCGGCCGCGAGCCGCGCGATGACCTGCTGCGCGGCGGCATGTTCATTGTGCTGGTGCAGCGTGATCAGCGGCTTGTCTAGCCCGAGGTGGTGCAGCAGCCGGCCCGTCACGCGCGTGTCCTCGCAGGCCACCGCGTCGACCAGGCCCAGCAGGTGGATCGCGCGCAGCGTCATGTCGGCGAGGTTGCCGATCGGCGTGGCGACCACGTAGAGTGCGCCGGCCGCGAAGCGCTGGCCACCGGCCGCAGCGGCGGCGGCTTGCAGGAGCAGGGAGGGGACGATGGTCACGGCAGAAGGCAGGGTGGGCACGACCAAGGCACGCGGCGACGTGGCGGAAGAACGGGCGCTCGCCTTCCTGAAGCAGCAGGGCCTGCGGCTGGTCAGCCGCAATTATCGAGTGGCCGGTGGGCCGCATGCGCGCGGCGCCGAGGTCGACCTGATCGTCGCCGACCGTGACGGCACGCTGGTCTTCGTCGAGGTGCGTTCGCGCGCCAGCGGCGGCGCGGGCGGTGCGGCGGCCAGCGTCGGCGGCGTCAAGCAGCGGCGCATCGTGCGCGCGGCGCAGCACTACCTGATGCGGCTGGCCTCGCCGCCGCCGTGCCGGTTCGACGTCATCGCGATCGAGGGGGATCGGCTGGAGTGGCTGAAGGCGGCCTTCGACGCCGGATGAGGCGCGGGACCAGTCCCCCGGCCCGTCCGGCGAGGGGCCCGTAACCGCTGCTTGCAACCCCCTGTCTTATGATCCCGCGCATGCTCGAGCAGCGCATCCAGCAGCACTTCTTCGAAAGCGCCGACCTCAAGTACCAGGCCGCGGAAGTGCTGTCGCGGCCGGTGGCCGATGCGGTGCAGGCCATCGTCGCCGGCTTCACCGCCGGCGGCCGCATGCTGGTCGCGGGCCTCGCCGGCGCGGCGCCGCTGGCGCAGCTGGTGGCCAACGACCTGCTGCAGGGCTTCGAGCGTGAACGCCCCGGCCTGGCCGCGATGGCGCTCGGCGCCGATGCCTCGCGCTGGCCGCGCCAGGTCGAGACGCTGGGCCAGCCCGGCGACCTGCTGCTGCTGATCGATGCCGACGGCGATGCGATCGCGCTGGTCGACGTCGCGCGCACGGCGCAGGACAAGGACATGACGGTGATCGCGCTCACCGGCCGCACCGGCGGCGCGCTGCGCGAGGTGCTCGGCGAGACCGACGTGCTGCTGACCGTGCCGGCCGAGCGCCGTGCCCGCGTGCTGGAAGTGCAGCTGCTGGTGCTGCACAGCCTGTGCGACGCGATCGACATGCAACTGCTCGGCGAACAACAGGACCCTGCATGAACTTTTCCAAGACCCTTCTGTCGCGCGGCGTCGCTGCGCTGGCCCTCGGTGCACTGGTGGCGCCGCTGCTTGGCGGCTGCGCCGGCCTCGTCGTCGGCAGTGCCGTCGTCGGCGGCCTGGTGGCGGCCGATCGCCGCACCTCAGGTGCGCAGCTGGAGGACCAGGCGATCGAGCTGAAGGCCGTCAACCGCATCAACGCCACGCTCGGTGAGCGCGGCCATGTCAACGTCACCAGCTACAACCGCCAGGTGCTGGTCACCGGCGAGGTGCCGGGCGACGCCGATCGCGGCGCGGTCGAGCAGATCGTCGGCCAGATCGAGAACGTGCGCTCGGTGGTCAACGAGCTCGCGGTGATGGCGCCGACCTCGTTCGGCTCGCGTTCCAACGACACGGTGCTGACCAGCAAGGTCAAGGCCAGCCTGATCGACGCGCGCGACCTGCATGCCAATGCGTTCAAGGTGGTGACCGAGCGCGGCCAGGTCTTCCTGCTCGGCCGCGTGACCGAACGCGAGGCCAACCGCGCGACCGAGATCGCGCGCTCGATCGGCGGCGTGCAGAAGGTGGTGCGCGTGTTCGAGCTGATCAGCGAGGCCGAGCTCGCGAGCGGTCAGCCGCCCAAGCAACAATAGCGCCTGAAAGACGCGGCGGCTACTTCAGCCGCCGGATCAGGCTGCTGGTGTCCCAGCGCCCGCCGCCGAGCTTCTGCACGTCGCCGTAGAACTGGTCGACCAGCGCGGTCACCGGCAAGGTGGCGCCGTTGCGGCGCGCCTCGTCGAGCACCAGGCCGAGGTCCTTGCGCATCCAGTCGACGGCGAAGCCGAAGTCGAACTGGTCGTCGACCATCGTCTTGCCGCGGTTGTCCATCTGCCAGCTCTGGGCGGCGCCCTTGCCGATGACCTCCAGCACCTGCTTCATGTCCAGGCCGGCGCGGCCGCCGAAGCTGATGGCCTCGGCCAGGCCCTGCACCAGGCCGGCGATGGCGATCTGGTTGACCATCTTCGCGAGCTGACCCGCGCCGCTGCCGCCGACCCGGGTGACCGCGCGCGCGAAGGCCATGGCCACCGGCTGCATCGCGTCGAAGGGCGCTTCGTCGCCGCCGCACATCACCGTCAGCAGGCCGTTGACCGCGCCGGCCTGGCCGCCGGAGACCGGCGCATCCACGAAGTGCAAACCGCGGCGTTGGGCCTCGGCGCCGAGCTCGCGTGCGACCTCGGCCGACGCCGTCGTGTGGTCGACGAAGACCGCGCCCGCGTCCATGCCGGCGAAGGCGCCGTCGCTGCCCAGCACCACCGAGCGCAGGTCGTCGTCGTTGCCGACGCAGGCGAAGACGAACTCGGCGCCCTGGGCGGCGTCCTTCGGCGTCGGGGCCGACCGGCCGCCGTGGGCCGCATGTTCGGCGACCCAGGCCGCCGCCTTCGCGGGCGTGCGGTTGTAGACCGTCACGCGGTGGCCCGCGCGCGCCAGGTGGCCGGCCATCGGGTGGCCCATCACGCCGAGGCCCAGGAAGGCGACGGACTTCGCAGCGATCGGTTCGTAGGTCTTCATGCGCCTGGAGTTTAGGCGCCGCCGCTGCAGCGAATGAAACATGCGCCGCAACCCCCGACACCGCGCTGCGACAAGCCGTTCATAGACTGCAGAATCCGCCGCACTATCGAGCTCGGAGGGGAGAAGCATGCAGTCCAGGACACGCTGGATCGCCGTCGTCGCGGCGGCCATGGTGGTGCTCGCGGCGCTGGCCGCGGTGTGGTGGGGGCGCGAAGGGCGCGGCCCGGGCGGCCCGAGCGGCCGCGACGGCGCCGGCCTGCTCGGCGGCAGCGATCCGAACGCGCCTTTCGTCGCCGGCGACTGCGTCGCGCGCCTGCTCGACGACAGCCCGGCGCTGGCGGTGGTCTTCAGCCAGCCGCTGGACCGCAAGCAGAAGCTGCAGGACAAGCTGCTGGTGTCGGACCTCGGCGCCGCCAACGCCAAAGCCGACCCGCAGGGCAAGCTGCTGCAGGGCAGCTGGGTGATCGGCGACAACCCGCGCATCGCGTACTTCCCGTACATCGCGCCGCAGCGCCAGTTCCGCATCGAGGTGCAGGCCGGCCTGCGCGCCGCCGACGGCCGCACGCTGGCCGAGCCCAAGCGCTGCGAACTGGCCAGCGAGGCGATGTCGCCGTCGTTCTACTTCGCCAGCCGCGGCGTCGTGCTGCCGGCGCAGCAGAACGGCGGCCTGCCGATCGTCACGCTGAACGTGCCCGAGGTCGACCTGCAGTTCCTGCGCGTGCAGCCCGACGACCTGCCGCGCTTCTTCGAACGCGTGGCCGGCTCGCGCCGCTCGTCCGAACCCTCCGAGGGCGAAGGTGAAGGCGACTACGAGGGCGGCTCGAACCCGACGCTCAAAGGACGCGTCAACGGCTGGGACCTCGACCAGCTGCACAACAGCACGAAGAGCGTCTACGCCGGGCGCTTCAAGACCGAGGCGGCGCAGAACCGCCGTCGCGTGACCTTCCTGCCGGTCGAGGACATCAAGGAGCTGCAGGAACCGGGCGTCTACATCGCGGTGATGTCGCAGCCCGGCCGCTTCGCCAACGACTACCAGGTCACCTACTTCTACGTCAGCGACATCGGCCTGCACGCGCAGCGCCATGTCGGCGCGCTCGATGCGTTCGCCACCTCGCTGAAGACGGGCGACGCGCTGTCGGGCGTCGAGTTCGAGCTGCTCGACGGCGATGGCCGTTCACTCGGCAAGGCCGCGGGCTCGGGCGCGGGCCACGCGAACTTCCCGACCGTGCCGGAGGGCGCGACCCTGCTCGTCGCGCGCCGCGCGAAGGAGATGAGCGTCATCGCGCTGCGCGAGCCGGGGCTGGACCTGTCCGAGTTCGATGTCGGCGGCCACCCGTCGCGCAATACCAAGCTCTTCGCCTATGCGGGCCGCGACCTGTACCGCCCGGGCGAACGCTTCGCGTTGTCGGTGCTGGCACGCAATGCCGATGGCCGGGCGATTGCGCCGCAGCCGCTGGCCGCGGTGCTCAAGCGCCCCGATGGGCGCACGGTGTCGACCGCCACCTGGGCGCCGAATGCGCAGCAGGCCGGCTATTTCCAGCGCACGGTTGCGCTGCCGGCCGACGCGCAGACCGGCCGCTGGTCGATGGAACTGCGTGCCGACCCCGGCGCGAAGCGGCCCGATGCGAGTTTCGAGTTCCAGGTCGAGGAGTTCCTGCCCGAGCGCATGAAGCTCGACCTGACGACGGCCAAGCCGGTGCTCGAGCGCAACGACGCGTTCGACGTGCAGGTGCGCGGCGCCTACCTGTTCGGCGCGCCGGCGGCCGGCAACCGGCTGCTGGTCAGCGCGACCACCGAGCGCCAGCGCTTCGCGCTGCCGCAGCAGTGGCCCGGTTTCGTCTTCGGCGATGTCGCCGACGACACGCTGAAGAAGCGCGAGGAGGTGCCCGAGCAGAGCCTCGACGAAGACGGCGACGCCACGGTGACCTTGCCGGTGGCCGGCACCGGTGCGATGTCGCCGCTGCTGGTGCGCGGCAGCTTCAGCCTGCTGGAGTCCGGCGGCCGGCCGGTGGTGCGTTCGATCGAGCGCGCGGTGTGGCCGGCGCGCACGCTGCTGGCGGTGCGGCCGCTGTTCGACCGCGATGTCGCGCAGGAAAGCGCCATCGCCGAGTTCGAGCTGACGCGCCTGAATGCGCAGGGCCAGTTCGTCGCGCTGCCGTCCAACATGAGCGTCCCGGTCAAGCTGATCCGCGAGGACCGGCAGTACTACTGGCGCTACGACGACCAGAAGGGCTGGCACTCCGGCTGGACCGAGAACGACGAGCCGCTGGACAGCGCCAGCGTCGTGCTGGCCGGCCCGCGCACGAAGCTGCGCCTGCCGGTCGGCTACGGCCGCTACCGGCTCGAAGTCGAGGACCCGCAGACCAAGCTGAAGCTGCGCTACCGCTTCTACGCCGGCTGGGGTGCGCAGGATGCCGAGAGCATCGGCAACCGGCCAGACCGTGTGCAGGTCAAGCTGGCCAACGCCCCGCTGAAGGCGGGCGAAGCCGCGCAGCTGACCATCACGCCGCCGCACGACGGCCAGGCGCTGGTCACCGTGCAGGGCGACAAGCTGTTGTGGAGCCAGCGCATCGCGGTGTCGGCCAAGGGCACGACGTTGTCGGTGCCGATCGATGCGGCGTGGAACCGGCATGACCTGTACGTCGCGGTCAGCGCGTTCCGGCCCGGCAGTGCGGGCGACAAGGTAACGCCCGCGCGGGCGCTCGGCCTCGTGCACCTGCCGCTGCAGCGCGACGACCGCAAGCTGAAGGTGGCGCTGCAGGCACCGGCCAAGGTGTTGCCGGAAACCCGCGTGCCGGTGAAGCTGAAGGTCGACGGCCTCGCCGGCCAGCCGGCGTTTGTCACGCTGTCGGCGGTCGACGTCGGCATCCTGAACATCACCCGTTTCAAGACGCCCGACCCGGCCGACTTCTTCTTCGGCAAGCACCGCTTCGATGCCGAGCTGGCCGACATGTACGGCAAGTTGATCGAGAAGATGGACGGCCAGCGCGGCAAGCTGGCCTACGGCGGCGACTCGAGCGCGCGCGACACGAAGAGCCTGCCGAAGAAGGTCAAGCTCGTCGACCTGTTCAGCGGGCCGGTGCAGCTCGACGCCAAGGGCGAAGCGACGGTCAACCTCGACATCCCCGACTTCAACGGCACGCTGAAGCTGATGGCGGTGGCCGCGACGGCCGAGAAGTTCGGTTCGGGCGAAGCGCAGACGGTGGCCGCCGCGCCGATCGTCGCCGAGATCGCGATGCCGCGTTTCATCTCGCCGGGCGACGCGGCGACGCTCGCCTTGGACGTCACCAATACCACCGCCGAGCCGCAGAGCGTGACGTTGAAGCTCGAAGGCGCCGAGCCGGTGCGCGTCGCTGATGGCGAGCGTTCGGTGCAGCTGAAACCGCAGCAGCGCACGACCTTGCGCTTTCCGGTCGAAGCCACCGACGCCTACGGCCTCGGCCGGCTGCGATTGAAGCTCACCAGCGCCAGCGGCATCAGCATCGCACGCGAGTCGGTGCTGCAGGTGCAGCCGCCGGCGGCGCAGGAGCGCGAAGTGCGCCGCGCGAAGCTCGATCCGGGTGGCACGCTGAAGCTGGAGCCGGCGCTGCTGGAGCGCTACTTCAAGGGGTCGGCCGGGGTCAGCGTCTCGCTGTCGAACAAGCCGCCGCTGAACGTCAGCCGGCTGGTGCAGGGCCTGCTCGACTATCCCTACGGCTGCCTCGAGCAGACCACCAGCGCCGCGTACCCGCACCTGTTCATCGACGAAGCCGGCGCACAGGCGCTGGGCCTGCAGGCGCGCAGCCGCGCCGAACGCGCGGCGTTCGTCGAAGGCGCGATCGGGCGCCTGGCCGGCATGCAGAAGGCCAACGGCGGCTACACGCTGTGGGGCGACGGGCCCTACGAGTCCTGGCTGTCGGCCTACGTCACCGGCTTCCTGCACGACGCGAAGCAGCAGGGCTTCACGGTGCCCGAGGCGATGCTCAAGCGCAGCCAGGACTGGCTGCTGCAGGAGCTGAACCAGGCGCCGAACCGCTTCCCGTCGCTGCCCGCCTCGGCCAAGGCCAGCGGCCCGGCGCCCACCTTCAACGCGCGCGACTACGAGCTGGTGCGCGACGGCCACAAGCGCTTCGCCGAGCTCGCGCACGTGGGCTACATGCTGGCGCGCGAGCAGAAGGCGCCGCTGGCGATGCTGCGGCTGCTGCACGACCAGTACCGCGACCGCGCGCGCTCGCCGCTGCCGCTGGTGCACTTGGGTATCGCGCTGAAGCTGATGGGCGACGCCGCGCGTTCGCAGGTCGCGCTCGACGATGCGATGGCACGGTCCTACGGCATCCAGGCGCGCGACTTCGGCTGGGGCTACGAGTGGCTGGGCGACTACGGCTCGCCGGCGCGCGACCTCGCGCTCGCCTATGCGCTGCTGAACCGCCACGAGGTGACGCATGCGCGGCGCGAGAACCTGTTGTTCGACCTGGCCGACCGGCTCGGGTCGCGCCAGTACTACTCGACGCAGGAGCGGCTCGCGCTGTTCCTGGCCGCGCGCGCGGCCGGCGGCCGCGGCGACCAGCCGTGGAGCGTATCGCTGAAGACCGGCGAGAAGCAGCAGACGCTGAAGTCGGCCACTACCGAGATGCGCCACTTCGACGCCGCGGCGCTGGCCAGGGGCATCAGCCTCGCCAGCCAGTCGGATGCCGCGCTCTTCGTCGAGATCGAGGCCACCGGCTACCCGCTGAAGACGCCGGCGCCGAAGGCCGACGTGATCGAGCTGAAGCGCGAGTGGTTCGACCTCACCGGCAAGCCGGCCGGCCGCAGCTTCTCGGTCGGCGACATGCTGATCGTGCGGGTGCAGGCGCGTTCGAGGCAACGCATCGAGGACGCGCTGATCGTCGACCGCATCCCGGCCGGCTTCGAGGTCGAAAACCTGAACCTGTCGCAGGGGCCGAAGGCGGAGGAGTTCTCGGTCGGCGGCATCAACGTCGGCGAGGCGATGGCCGACGGCCGCATCAAGCACCGCGAGTTCCGCGACGACCGCTATGTCGCCGCCGCACGCATCGACCAGAACTGGCTCAACGTGTTCTACCTGCTGCGCGTGGTGTCGCCGGGCCGCTTCGTCGTGCCCTCGCCGTTCGCCGAGGACATGTACCGGCCGGAGCTGCGCGGCATCGGGCCGATCGAGCCGCCGATCGTGATCACCGATCCACGCGGCGGCGGGGCAGTGGCGGCGGCGGCACCGGCCGCGGCCGCGTCGTCGGGACGTTAGGGGGGCCCGCGTGCGCTCGTGGGCGACACGCTCGCGCTGGCGCTGGGCCGCGGCCGGCGGGCTGACGGCGCTGCTCGCGCTGGACCAGGCGCTGCCGCCGCCGATCCCGCCGACCGAGCGCGGCAGCGTGATCGTCGCCGCCGACGGCACGCCGCTGCGCACCTACCCGAGCGCCGACGGCGTCTGGCGCCAGCCGGTCACGCCGGCGCAGGTCGCGCCGCTGTACCTCGAGGCGCTGCTGCAGTACGAGGACCGCTGGTTCCGCTGGCATCCGGGCGTCAACCCGCTGGCGCTGCTGCGTGCCGGCTGGCAATGGGTGCGCGCCGGCCGCGTGGTGTCCGGCGGCTCGACCTTGACGATGCAGGTCGCGCGCATCCTCGAGCCGCCGGCGCCCGGCGCGCAGCGCACGGCGCGCGCGAAGCTGCGGCAGCTGCTGCGGGCGCTGCAGCTGGAGCTGCGCCTGTCGAAGACCGAGATCCTGACGCTGTACCTGAACCATGCGCCGATGGGCGGCATCGTCGAGGGCGTCGAGATGGCCAGCCGCACCTACCTCGGTAAGTCAGCGGCCAGCCTGAGCCATGCCGAAGCCGCGCTGCTGGCCGCGCTGCCGCAGGCGCCGTCGCGGCTGCGGCCGGACCGGGCCCCCGCAGCGGCCGAAGCCGCGCGCGACAAGGTGCTGGAGCGCCTGGCGCAGCAGGGCCGCTGGAGTGCGGCCGCGGTGGCCGACGCCAGGCTCGAACGCGTCGCCGCGCAGCCGATCCGCGCGCAGTGGCTGGCACCGCTGGCCGCCGAGCGGCTGCGCCGGCGTGCGCTGGCCGAGCGGCATCCCCCCGGCACGCCGGTGCGCTCGACGATCGACGTCGAGCTGCAGGCGAGCATCGAGCGCATCCTGCTCGACCGCGCGAACCGCCTGCCGCCGAAGGTCTCGGCCGCGGTGCTGGTGATGCACAACGACACGCTCGAGGTGCAGGCCTACGCCGGCTCGGTCGACTTCGGCGACGGCAAGCGCGCGGCGCATGTCGACATGACCCGCGGCGTGCGCTCGCCCGGCTCGACGCTGAAGCCCTTCCTCTACGCGATGGCGCTCGACGACGGGCTGGTGCACAGCGAGAGCCTGCTGATCGACGCGCCACAGTCTTTCGGGGGTTATCAACCGGGCAACTTCCAGGCCAGCTTCAGCGGCGCGGTCAGCGTCTCGGAGGCGCTGCAGAAGTCGCTGAACGTGCCGGCGGTGGACCTGCTCGACCGCATCGGCCCCACGCGTTTCGCGGCGCAGCTGCGCGGCGCCGGCGTGCGCCTGCGGCTGCTGCAGGGCGATGCGCCGAACCTGAGCCTGATCCTCGGCGGCGGCGGCACGACGCTGGAGGAGCTGGTCGGCGCCTACCGCGCGCTGGCCCGTGGCGGCCTGGCCGGCAAGCCACGCCTGATGCCCGACGAGCCGCGCGTCGAGCAGCGCCTGATGAGCGAGGGCGCGGCCTTCATCGTGCGCGACATCCTCGAAGGCGGCGGCCATCCCGAACGGCCCTTCGCCGCGGCGCCGCGCCGCATCGCGTGGAAGACCGGCACCAGCTTCGGCTTCCGCGACGCGTGGGCCATCGGCGTGACGCCGACGCACACGCTCGGTGTCTGGGTCGGCCGGCCCGACGGCACGCCGAACCCCGGCCATTTCGGCGCCAACACCGCCGCGCCGCTGCTGCACGACATCGTCGCGGTGCTGCCGGATGCGGCCGCGCCGGCGACGCTGGCCCGGCCGGCCAGCGTGCAGCCGGCGCTCAGCTGCTGGCCGCTGGGGCAGGCGCTGGAGGCGACCGCGCCGGAACACTGCCTCGAACGCCGCAGCGGCTGGGCGCTGAACGGCGCGCTGCCGCCCACGCTGCCCGAGCGCGGCCGCACCGACGGGCTGCTGCGGGCCGCCGGCCACTGCGCCGATGGCCGGCCGCATGCCTCGCAGGCGCGCTGGCCCGCGGCGCTCGAAGCCTTCCGCAGCGACACCGCGGCGTCACCCTGCGGCGAACGGGCGGCGGTATCCGGCCTGCCGTTGCGCATCGTCGGGCTCGACGATGGCGCCGTGCTGCGCGCCGCGCCGGGCGCGAACGCGATCCCGGTCGCGCTGTCGGCGCAAGGCCAGGCCGAGGCCCGCGGCGGCGCCGCCTGGGTGCATTGGCTGATCGATGGCCGGCACGCGCAGCGCAGCCGCGGCGGCGAGGCGTGGACGCTGCGGCTGGCCGAACCGGGCCGCCACACGATCACCGCGATGGACGGCAGCGGCCGGCATCACCGCATCGCGGTGACGGTGGTGGCGAAGTAGCGGGGGGCGGCCGCCCGGCGGCCGGGGGCTCAAACAATCGTCAGGTGCTCGGTGCCCGCCGCGAGGTCCTTGCTGCGCGCGCGCACGCTGTGCAGCTTGATCGTCAGGCGCAGGTCGTTGACCGAATCGGCATTGCGCAGCGCATCCTCGTAGCTGATGAGGCCGGCCTCGAAGAGGTCGAACAGCGCCTGGTCGAAGGTCTGCATGCCGTGCTCGCGCGAGCGCTTCATCAGTTCCTTCAGTTCGCCGACCTCGCCCTTGAAGATCATGTCGGACACCAGCGGCGTGTTCAGCATGATCTCGACCGCGGCGATGCGGCCCTTGCCTTCCTCGCGCGGCAGCAGGCGCTGCGAGACGATGCCCTTCAGGTTGAGCGACAGGTCCATCAGCAGCTGCTGGCGGCGCTCTTCCGGGAAGAAGTTGATGATGCGGTCCAGCGCCTGGTTCGAGCTGTTGGCGTGCAGTGTGGCCATGCACAGGTGGCCGGTCTCGGCGAAGGCCACCGCGTGCTCCATCGTCTCGCGGTCGCGGATCTCGCCCATCAGGATCACGTCGGGCGCCTGGCGCAGCGTGTTCTTCAGCGCCTGCTCCCAGCCCTCGGTGTCCAGGCCCACCTCGCGCTGCGTGATGATGCAGTTCTTGTGCGCATGCACGAACTCCACCGGGTCCTCGATCGTGATGATGTGGCCGTGCGAGTGCTCGTTGCGCCAGTCGACCATCGCCGCCAGCGTCGTGCTCTTGCCCGAGCCGGTGGCACCGACCATGATGACCAGCCCGCGCTTGGTCATCGAGATGTCCTTCATCACCTGCGGCAGGCCGAGCTGGTCGATCGTCGGCAGCACCTGCGGGATGGTGCGGAAGACGAGGCCGATGTTGCCCATCTGGATGAAGGCATTGCAGCGGAAGCGGCCGATGCCCTGCGGCGCGATCGCGAAGTTGCATTCCTTCGTCTTCTCGAACTCGGCCGCCTGCTTGTCGTTCATCACCGAGCGGGCCAGCGCCATCGTGTGCTGGCCGGTCAGCGGCTGCGGCGACACCTTGGTGACCTTGCCGTCGACCTTGATCGCCGGCGGGAAGTCGGCGGTGAGGAACAGGTCGGAGCCGTTGCGCGAGATCATCAGGCGCAGCAGGTCGTTGACGAACTTCGAGGCCTGGTCGCGTTCCATGGACTAACTCTCTTTCATCCAGCTCACTGCGGCGCCAGCAGCGCGGACAGTCGCGCGCCGGTCTGGCGCAGCCGCAGCGCGATGCGCCGCGTGATCGATACCAGCAGCGCGGCCGCCAGCGGGGAATCCTCGGCCAGCAGGCCATCGAGGGCGGCGCTGTCGAGCACGGCCACGCAGCAGGGCGTCAGCGTACGGCAGGCGGAAAAACGCGGGCCGCCGTCGAACAAGGCCATTTCGCCGAGCAGGTCGCCGGCGCGCGCTTCCATCAGCCGCGTCGCGGTGCCGTTGGGATGCTTGCGCTCGACGACGACGCGGCCTTCCAGCAGCACCAGCAGGTGGTCGCCGATCTCGTCCTGCTTCAGCAGTTCGCGGTCGGCGGGCACGTCGGCGCCTTGCAGCCAGCGCGCCAGCCGCGCCGGTGCATCGTCGCCGAGCGAGCCCAGCGGCTGATCGGCGCGCCACAGCTGCAGCATGCGCTCGGCCGCCTCGGCCGGCGGCAGCGGATGGGCCTTCAGCTCGGCGGCGCGGGTGGCCCAGTCGACCATCGGCGCGGCGTCGTCGGCCGGGAACATGCTCGAGGCGAGCACCGAGTCGGTGACTTCCTCGCCGGCCGGGGTACGGCGGCTGCGCAGGCGGCTGAACAGCGTCTTCACGAGGGGACTTCGGTGGGGCGGCGCGCGGGCAGCGGGCGGGGTGTGGGCGAGGGCGGCGCTGCGGTCAACCGGGGAAGTTCTCGGGGAACTTGGCCTTGGCGCGGGCTTCCATCGGCGAGACGACGTTGCGCCGCACCAGGTCGGCCAGGTTCTGGTCCAGCGTCTGCATGCCCAGGTTCTGGCCGGTCTGGATCGCCGAGTACATCTGCGCGATCTTGTTCTCGCGGATCAGGTTCCGGATCGCCGAGGTGCCGATCATGATCTCGTGCGCGGCGACGCGGCCCGAGCCGTCCTTCAGCTTGCACAGCGTCTGCGAGATCACCGCGATCAGCGACTCGGACAGCATCGCGCGCACCATGTCCTTCTCGGCCGCGGGGAAGACGTCGACCACGCGGTCGACCGTCTTCGCGGCGCTGGAGGTGTGCAGCGTGCCGAACACCAGGTGGCCGGTCTCGGCGGCGGTCAGCGCGAGGCGGATGGTTTCGAGGTCGCGCATTTCGCCGACCAGGATCGCGTCCGGGTCCTCGCGCAGCGCCGAGCGCAGCGCGTTCGCGAAGCTCAGCGTGTGCGGACCGACCTCGCGCTGGTTGACCAGGCACTTCTTCGATTCGTGCACGAACTCGATCGGGTCCTCGACGGTGAGCACGTGGCCGTACTCGTTCTCGTTGAGGTGGTTGACCATGCCGGCCAGCGTCGTGCTCTTGCCGGAGCCGGTCGGGCCGGTCACCAGCACCAGGCCGCGCGGCTTCAGCGCGAGGTCGGCGAAGATCTTCGGCGTGTTCAGCTGCTCCAGCGTCAGGATCTTGCTGGGAATCGTGCGGAACACCGCGCCGGCGCCGCGGTTCTGGTTGAAGGCATTGACGCGGAAGCGCGCCAGGCCCTGGATCTCGAACGAGAAGTCGACCTCCAGCACGTCCTCGTACTGCTTGCGCTGGGCGTCGTTCATGATGTCGTAGACCATCGCGTGGACCGCCTTGTGGTCCAGCGCCTCGACATTGATGCGGCGCACGTCGCCATGCACGCGGATCATCGGCGGCAGGCCGGCGGACAGGTGCAGGTCCGAGGCCTTGTTCTTGACGGAGAACGCCAGCAGTTGCGTGATGTCCATGAGGGGTGTGCAGTAGGCTCGGGCGATTATGACGAGCGAGTCCATCAAGTTACAACAAGTCCGGGAGCGGATCGGCCACGCTTGTGCGCAGGCCGGCCGGCCCGTGCCAAGCGTCACGCTGCTGGCGGTCAGCAAGACCTTCGGCCCCGACGCGGTGCGCGCGGTGGCCGCCGCCGGCCAGCGCGCCTTCGGCGAGAACTACGTTCAGGAGGCGCTCGACAAGATCGCCGCGCTGGCCGACGTGCAGCCGCCGCTGCAGTGGCACCTGATCGGGCCGCTGCAGAGCAACAAGACGCGCGTCGTCGCCGAGACCTTCGACTGGGTGCACTCGGTCGACCGGCTGAAGATCGCCGAGCGGCTGTCGGCGCAGCGGCCGGCGCACCTGCCGCCGCTGCAGGTCTGCCTGCAGGTCAACATCAGCGGCGAATCGAGCAAGAGCGGCGTGAAGCCGGCCGAGGTTCCCGCGCTGGCCAGGGCGGTGGCGATGCTGCCGCGCATCACCCTGCGCGGGCTGATGGCGATTCCCGAGCCGGCCGGCGACTTCGCGGCCCAGCGCGCGCCGCACCGGGCGCTGCGCGAGCTGTTCCAGGCGCTGAAGGCCGACGGGCTGGCGCTGGACACGCTGTCGATCGGCATGAGCGCCGACCTCGAGGCGGCGATCGCCGAGGGCGCGACAATCGTGCGCATCGGCAGCGCGATCTTCGGCAGCCGGCCCGCCGCGGCGCCCGCGGCCTGAACCTCCTCAACACGACCCCATCACCATGCGTACCCGACTCGCCGGCGTGGCCGCCGCTCTTCTTCCGCTCGTCCCGCTCGTCCTGATCGCCGGCTGCGGCAAGCAGGGCGTCGAGCTCGGCCAGGGCGGCTCGGTGGTCACCGGCGGCGCCGGCCCGCAGGGGGCGAACAACGCGGCCAAGCAGCTGGTCAAGTGCGACGCGCCGGTGGCGGTGGTCTCGCTGGTCGAGAACCAGAACGGCTACACCGGCATCGGCCGCGGCGGCCTGCCCGAGTCGCCGCTGCCGCTGGTGCGCGTGCTGATGCAGCAGAGCGGCTGCTTCCGCATCGTCGACCGCAACAGCGGCCTGAAGGCCACGGTGCGCGAGCAGGAGCTGAAGGAGCAGGGCATCCTGCGCGAGGACGGCAGCGTCAAGAAGGGCCGCGGCATCGTCGCGCAGTACAGCGTCGTGCCCAGCCTGACCTTCAGCGAGCAGGACGCCGGTCGCCAGCTCGGCGGCATCCTGGCGGCTATTCCCGTGCTGAACAAGTTCGCCGGCGCCGCCGAGCAGGTCAAGTTCAAGGAAGCGCAGGTCGTGCTGCTGCTGACCGACAACGAGACCACCGAGCAGCTGTCGTCGGCCACCGGCGCGGCGCGCAGCACCGACCTGGGTCTCGGCGGCCTGGTCGCCGGCGGCGGCGGTGGCATCGGCGGCCTCGGCTGGAGCAATACCAACGAGGCCAAGGTGATCGCCGCGGCCTTCCTCGACGCGCACAACCACCTCGTACAGCAGGTGCGCACGCTGGCGGCCAAGCCGCTGCCGGAGCCGGTGGCCACCAAGGCCAAGAGCTGATCCGGCAGCGCCGCTCGGGGCGCGCCCCGCGCACACGCGAAGTACTCCCGCGCGCGGCGAAGCTTTCGCGGTTTGCCCGCCGCAAAAGTGGATGGCACGCGTCTTCGTGCTACGAGAAGCGTCGGTTCGAAAGAGGGTTTGACGGAACACTGCGCCGCGCAGCGTCACGGCGAATAGCCGGTGCGCCGTGAATGCCGGCCGAAGCAGTGCGACTGAGGGGTCGCGGCCTTCGGTCCGGAACAGCCCCACCCTTGACCGGACCCGACTAGATGAAGAACTCCGCTCACCTCGGCCGCGCGATCGTCGCTGCCATCGCCCTGCTCGCCGGTGCCACGGCCGTGCAGGCCCAGTCCAGCGTCACCGCCTATGGCCGCCTGAACCTGACGGTCGAGCGCCAGAAGGAAGGCAATGTCAGCAAGACCGTGCTGCAGAACAACTCGTCGCGCATCGGCTTCAAGGGCACCGAGGACATGGGCGGCGGCCTGAAGGCCGGCTTCCAGCTCGAGCACGGCTTCAACGCCGATACTGGCACGCAGTCGCAGACCGCGTTCTGGGCCCGCCAGAGCGAAGTGAACGTCGGCGGAGCCTTCGGCACCGTGCGCCTGGGCAACTTCACCAGCGAGGCCTACTACGCGACGGCCGACTACATCAGCAACCACAACCACGACACCGGCAGGTCGTCGGACGCGTTCTACGCCTACGTCGGCCGCAACACCAACAAGATCGCCTACCGCCTGCCGTCGCTGGGCCCGGTGACGGTCGAAGGCGCGATGTCGCTGCACGAGACGACCAACGGGTCGGGCAAGAACAGCTACGACCTGGCCGCCAACTACCAGGCCGGCCCGCTGCACCTGGGTGCCGGCTACGAGAAGAACGACAAGGCCAACCAGTTTGCCGTGCGCGTGTTCTACGAGCTGGGGGACTTCGGCCTCGGCGCCTACGTGCAGCGCGACGAGAACGGGTATGGCGCGAACTACGGCAAGCGCACGACCACCCGCCTGTCGGCGATGTACACGCTCGGCGGCCTGACCGAGTTCCACCTGAACTGGGGCCACGCCGGCAACTACAGCGACTACTTCAAGGCCACCGGCATCCGCGGCGACTCCTCGGCCAACCAGTTCACCGCCGGCATTAACTACAAGCTGAGCAAGCGCACCAAGGTCTACGGCTTCTACACGAAGGTCGACGACAAGGGCACGATCTACGGCGACTTCAGCTCGCTGGCGGTCGGCCTGCGCCACAACTTCTGATCGCCACGACGGCAACCACTTTCGAAAGCACGACATGAAGAAGCACTTCGTCATCCATTCGATCGCCGTCGCTGCGCTGGCGATGTTCGCCGCCCAGGCGCAGGCCCAGGAGGTCGTCAAGATCGGCCACGTCGGCCCGGTCTCCGGCGCGCAGGCGCACTACGGCAAGGACAACGAGAACGGCGCGCGCATGGCCGTGGAAGATCTGAACGCCAAGGGCGTGACGATCGGCGGCAAGAAGGTCAAGCTCGAGCTCGTCGCCGAAGACGACGCGGCCGATCCGAAGCAGGGCACCGCCGCCGCGCAGAAGCTGTGCGATGCCAAGGTGCACGGCGTCGTCGGCCACCTGAACTCGGGCACGACGATCCCCGCGTCGACGGTCTACAACCAGTGCAACCTGCCGCACATCACGCCCTCGGCCACCAACCCGAAGCTGACGCAGCAGGGCTACAAGACCACCTTCCGCCTGCTGGCCAACGACAACGCGCTGGGCGCCGGCCTGGCGCTGCACGCGGCCAACAACCTGAAGCTGAAGAAGGTCGCGATCATCGACGACCGCACCGCCTACGGCCAGGGCGTCGCCGAGGTCTTCAAGAAGACCGCCGCCGAGAAGGGCATCCAGATCGTCGACGAGCAGTTCACGACCGACAAGGCCACCGACTTCATGGCCATCCTGACCGCCATCAAGGCCAAGGCGCCGGACGGCATCTTCTTCGGTGGCATGGACCCGCAGGCCGGCCCGATGCTGCGCCAGATGGAGCAGCTGGGGCTGTCGAACGTCAAGTTCTTCGGCGGCGACGGCATCTGCACGGCCAAGCTCGCCGAGCTGTCGGGCGGCGCGAAGACGCTCGGCAACGTGACCTGCGCCGAAGGCGGCGCGTCGCTGGACAAGATGCCCGGCGGCAAGGCCTGGAAGGACCGCTACGACAAGAAGTACCCGGGCCAGTTCCAGGTCTACTCGCCGTACACCTACGACGCCGTGCACGTGCTGGTGGATGCGATGCAGCGCGCCGGCTCGACCGACCCGAAGGTCTACATGCCGAAGCTGAAGGAAGCGAACTACCAGGGCGTGACCGCCAAGGTGGGCTTCGAGGCCGACGGCGAGCTGAAGAGCCCGGCCATGACGCTGTACGTCTACAAGGACGGCAAGAAATTCCCGCTGTGAACTTCCCCCGGTGAGGGGGCCGGTGGCGGCGCGCCCGGGAAGCGCGCTACCGCCGCGAACGATGCGACCAGTTGATCGACGGGCCCCTGCCAGGGGGCGAGCTTCAGGGGCGGCCGCGAGGTCGCCCCTTTTTTTTGTCGCCCCCGAAATGGGGGTTGCACCGTACGGGCGGCGGGCGCTCAATCGGCATGCGCAACAGGTTGTTCTCGATGTCGCCGGACGTTTGTGCGTCCGTGCGGTGAAGGAAGGAGAAACACACATGGTGCATGCGCGTGAAGCAGGCCGCCGCACGGCGCGCTTCCTCGTGGCCGCCGCGGCGGCCCTCGGGTCGCTGGCCGCGATGGCCGGGCCCGCGGTCTCGATCCCCTCCACCCCCGACACCGACGGCCGGATCAATGTGCGCGGCAATGGCGTCGCGGCGTACAGCAACGTCACCGTGCGCATCACGCACGACCAGCTGACGCCGATCGACCTCGTCGCGCAGGCGGGCGCCAGCGGCAGCTTCGTCGTGAAGTTCGAGCCGCAGATCACCGGCGCGTACGCGGTGGCGGTCTTCGACAGCAGCGGCAACCAGATCGGCACCGGCCGCTTCGGCCACTTCCGCTGACGAACGCGGCCGCGGCGGCGGCGCAGGAGGGACACACCATGGGCCGTTGGGGCTGCCTGATGCTGTGCGGGGCGCTCTTGGGCGCCGCCGCGCCGGCGTTCGCCCAGGCCGGCGGCGTGCTGTTCGTGTCGAACCGCGCCGGCAACGCGCAGATCCACCTGATGCGCGCCGACGGCGCCGGCGACCATGCGCTGACGCAAGGACCGCAGGAGAACACCGAACCCGCCTGGTCGCCCGACGGCCGCCGCATCGCCTTCACGTCCTACCGCGACGGCAACGCCGAGATCTACGTGATGGACGCCGACGGCACGAACCAGAAGCGCCTGACGCACTCGCCCCAGGCCGACAACGCGCCGGCGTGGACGCCCGACGGCCGCATCGTCTTCCGCTCGATGCGCGAGCGTTATGCGAACTTCTATCGCATGGACGCGGACGGCGGCCAGCTGCAGGCGCTGACCGCCACGCAGCTCGACAAGGGCGGCCCGGTGCCGTCGCCCGACGGTCGCTGGATCGCCTTCGTCGGCCATGACGTGATGGGCGCGGGCGACATCTACACGATGCCGGCCGGCGGCGGCGAGGCGAAGAACGTCACCGCCGCGCTGTCGAAGAACCAGAAGGGTTTTCCGTCATGGTCGCCCGACGGCCGTCGCCTGGCCTTCGTCGAGAGCAAGGGACCGGCGCTGAACATCCGCTCGATCGCGCCCGACGGCTCCGACCCGCAGACGATCACCGACAACCCGTTCACCAATGCATCGCCGGTCTGGTCGCCCGACGGCCGGCAGCTGGCCTTCGTCTCCAGCCGCGAAGGCTCGCGCAGCGAGCTCGCGCGCGGCGACATCTGGGTGATGCGCGCCGACGGCAGCGGCGCGGTGAACCTGACGCGGCACCCGGACGAGGACAACTACCCCGCGTGGTCGGCCGACGGCACGGCGATCTACTTCGTCAGCCTTCGCGACGGCCGCGCCCAGCTCTACGCGGTGCCCGCGCAGGGCGGCGACGCGACGCGTCTGACGCGTCACGACGGGCACGACGTGATGATCCGGCCCTATGTGCAGCGGCCGTCGCCCGCGTCCGGCGCGGCGGCGCTGGCGCTGGGCCCTCGATGAGCAGCAGGAGGCGCGCATGAACGTTCTTCGCAGATTCGCAACGGCACCGGTCGCGCTGGCCCTCGCCCTCGCGGCGGGGCTGGCGGCAGCGGCCAGCAAGACCTATACGCTGGACGCCGACTTCGACCTCGGCACGCTGATCGGCGTCAACCACAGCGCGCCGAACAACCACCAGCTGCAGCTCAACGTCTCGGGCACCAGCTTCCCGGTGCTGTGGATCGCCAATGCCGGCGAGGACACGCTGTCGAAGATCGACTCGACGCAGATCGGCGGCTCGCCGGGCCGCGAGCTGTCGCGCTACCGCACCTGGTTCGGCTCGGGCACCTACGCGCACGACGCGTGGAACGGCCCGGCGCCCTCGCGCACCGCGGTCGACACCGACGGCAATGCCTACGTGCTCAACCGCTCCTTCGGCGGTTATCCGACGCTGTTCAAGATCCTCGCCAGCGGCTACATCGACCGCAACGGCAACGGCGTGATGGACACCTCGGTCGACACCAATGCCAACGGCTCGATCGCGCTCGCCGAGATGAAGCCGCTGACCGATACCAACGGCAATGGGGTGATCGATCCGTCCGAGATCCAGGACGAGCGCATCGCCTGGGTGCGGCGCGTGCCGGACGGCCTCTACGGCGGCGGCATCACCCGCTTCAACGGCATCGGCCGCGCCTTGTGCATCGGCACCGACGGCAACCTGTGGGTCGGCCTCTACAACAACGCCGAGTACTTCAAGGTCAGCTCGGCCGACGGCCACACCATCGCCGGGCCGGTCGGCACCGCCGGCTGGCCGAACTACGGCTGCCTGATCGACCACAACGGCACGCTGTGGGGCGCCAACTGGCCCTACGGCATCCTGACCCGCATCGCCAACACCGGCAGCGACGCCGGGCCGCACACCTTGCGCAGCATCCCGGTGCCCTCGGCGGTGTACGGGCTGGCGCTGCGCCGCGACGCCGCCAACGTCACGCGCGTGATCATGGGCGGCTCGGGCTGGAGCTATGTCGAGCACGTCGACGACGGCACCAACAACGCGTCGACGCCGGCGGCGGTGTTCTACGCCACCTACGCGGTCGGCACCGACAACGACGGCAACATCCTTGTCAGCAAGCGCAGCGGCGGCGTCACCAAGTTCACCGGCGCCGGCGCGGTGATCTGGGACAAGGGCAGCCAGGTCGGCAGCTCGGACAGCCGCGGCGTGATCCCGGATGCCGCCAACAACGTCTGGCAGGTGCACCGCCAGACCCACAACATGGCGAAGTACACGGGCGCGAGCGGCGACTTCCTCGGCGTGATCCCGGTCGGCTTCGAGCCGTACACCTACAGCGATGCGTCCGGCACCGCGGCGCTGAGCATCACGACGAAGACCGGCACCTGGACCGTGATGCAGGACGGCGGCGCCGCCGGCACGCCCTGGGGCACGGTGTCGTGGAACGCCAGCGTGCCCACCGGCGCCGGCGTCACCGCCGAGGTGCGCGCCGCCGACGTGGCGGGCGACCTCGCGAGCAAGCCCTACGTGCCGGTGACGAGCGGCGTGGCCTTCGGCCAGGCCGGCCGCTTCCTGCAGGTGCGCATGACGCTCGATGCCAATGCGGCGAACCAGTCGCCGGTGCTGTTCGACGTGACGGTGGCCAATGCGGTCAACGCCTGCGATGTCGACGGCGACGGCGATGTCGACACGGCCGACCTGGCGCTGATCCGCGCCGGCATCGGCAAGCCACTGATCACGAACGACCCGCGCGACGGCGACGGCAACGGCGTGATCGACGCGCGCGACGTGCGGGCCTGCACCTTCAAGTGCACGCGCAGCAACTGCGCCACCTCGGCCCCGATCTGAAACCGATGCTGCGAAAGACGACCATGAAGCAACATGCCATCGCCCTGGCCCTGGCCGCGCTGCTCGCCGCGCCGGCACAGTCCGCGATCGTCTCGATCGTGCCCAGCGTCTCGTCGCAGGTGACGGGCAGCCAGTTCTCGCTGGACGTCAATGTGAGCGGCCTGGGCACCGAGATCGTCTCGGTGATCGACCTCAACGTGTACTTCGACCCGGCCATCCTCGCCGCGGTCAGCATCACGCTCGGTCCCGGCCTCGGCGGGCCGTGGACCGACCTGAGCACGCTGCTGGCCGACAGCTTCGACCTGTTCGTGTACTCGAACCTGGTCGACCCCTTCGACCCGGCGACCGACGACGCCCTGGCCGCCCTGCAGGCCGACGGCAGCTTTACGCTGCTGACGCTGACCTTCGACGCCGTCGGGCCCGGGATCTCCGAGGTGTCCTTCGGGCTCGGCGCCAACGAGCGCGACATCGTCGGCCGCAATGCCGAGTTCCTGGCAGTGACCTACAACGGCGCCTGCGTGGCGGTCAACAGCCCGACGGGCGGCAACTTCGAGTGCCCGATCCAGATCGCCGAGCCGGGCTCGGCGGCCCTCGCGGCACTGGCCCTCTCGTCGGCGCTGTGGGCGCCGGTGGTGCTGCGCAGGCGGCGCGACAGGGCGTCCTGACGGCCGCGCGCAGCGCGATGCGCAGGCCGGCGGCGCATCGCGATAATCCCGGGTCATGACGCTCACCGAGCTGCGCTACATCGTCGCCGTCGCCCGCGAGAAGCACTTCGGCCGCGCGGCCGAGGCCTGCTTCGTCTCGCAGCCGACCTTGTCGGTGGCGATCAAGAAGCTCGAGGAGGAGCTCGACCTGAAGCTCTTCGAGCGCGGCGCCAGCGAGGTCAGCGTGACGCCGCTGGGCGAGGCCATCGTGCGCCAGGCGCAATCGGTGCTGGAGCAGGCGGCGGCGATCAAGGAGATCGCCAAGCGCGGCAAGGACCCGCTCAACGGCGCGCTGCGCCTGGGCATCATCTACACGATCGGCCCCTACCTGCTGCCCGAGCTGGTGAAGCACGCGATCGAGATGACGCCGCAGATGCCGCTGATGCTGCAGGAGAACTTCACCGTCAAGCTGCTCGACATGCTGCGCACCGGCGAGCTCGACTGCGCGATCATGGCCGAGCCCTTCCCCGACACCGGCCTGGCGATCGCGCCGCTGTACGACGAGCCCTTCGTCGTCGCGGTGCCGAAGGCGCACCCGCTGGCGCAGCGCAAGCGCATCAGCGCCGACGAGCTGAAGAAGGAGACCATGCTGCTGCTGGGCACCGGCCACTGCTTCCGCGACCACGTGCTCGAGGTCTGCCCCGAGTTCGCGCGCTTTTCCAGCGATGCCGAGGGCATCCGCAAGAGCTTCGAGGGCTCGTCGCTGGAGACGATCAAGCACATGGTGGCCTCGGGCATGGGCGTGACGGTGGTGCCGCAGCTGAGCATGCCGCGCGATCCGCAGCCGCATGTGGCCTACATCCCCTTCGAGGACCCGGTGCCGACGCGCCGCGTCGTGCTGGCGTGGCGGCGCAGCTTCACCCGCTACGAGGCGATCGCCGCGCTGCGCAACGCGGTGTATGCCTGCGCGCTCGACGGCGTGCAGCGGCTGACGGCCTGAGCGCGCGCAGCCGCCGCGCCCGGCCGGCTATCGCGGCGCTTGACGCAATCGAATGGCCCCGTCGGGCGGCGCGGCCTAAGCTTGGGGTCATTGCGCCGGGTTGCAGTCGCCCGGCGCTAGAGTCCGTCGAACCCACTTCCGGAGGTCCCATGCCCGAGATCAAGAACCGCGGCCTGCCCGTCAACATCGGCATCAGCGAGGCCGACCGCGGTGCCATCGCCGGCGGCCTGGCGAAGCTGCTCGCCGACACCTACACGCTGTACCTGACGACGCACAACTTCCATTGGAACGTCACCGGGCCGATGTTCAATACGCTGCACGCGATGTTCATGGCCCAGTACACCGAGCTGTGGAACGCGGTCGACCCGATCGCCGAGCGCATCCGCTCGCTCGGCCACCCCGCCCCGGGCTCGTACGCGCAGTTCGGCCAGCTGGCGTCGATCAAGGACGCGCCGGCCACGCCGCCGAAGGCGCTGGAGATGGTGCGCATCCTCGTCGAGGGCCACGAGGCGGTCGCCCGCACCGCGCGCAGCATCTTCCCGCTGGCCGACCAGGCCAGCGACGAGCCGACCGCCGACCTGCTGACGCAGCGCCTGACGGTGCACGAACAGACCGCGTGGATGCTGCGCTCCCTGCTCGAGGAATAACGCCTGAAAGGCGCGGCCGCCGCAGCTTCAGGCCGCCGCTTCCACGGCCGTGCGCAGCGCCGGATGCTGCAGCAGCTGGCGCACGAACAGCGCCGCGTCGCTGCTCTTGGCCAGCACCAGCTGCGCGCCGGCATCGCGCAGCGCCTGCACGTCGGCATCCTGCAGCTCGGCCGACATCACCACCAGGGTCGGCGCCGGGCCGTCGTCCGACGCCGGCCGCGCCGCCGCGATGACCCGCGCCGCGCCGCCGTCGACGAGGTGCAGGTCGGTCAGCACCAGGTCGAAGCGCTCGCGGGCCAGCGCCGCTTCGGCACCGGCCACCGAGCCCACCACCGTCACCGGGCAGCCGGCATTGGCCAGCGCGTGCTCGATCAGCATCGCGTAGACCTCGGCGTCCTCGACCAGCAGCACGCGCCGCGGCGTCATGCGCCACCCGGGCGCCGCCGGCTCGGGCTCGGCCTGCAGCTCGGCCGTCCAGCGCAGCGTGATCGCCGTGCCGTGGCCGCGCCGGCTGTCCAGGCTCAGCTCGCCGCCCATCAGCCGCGCGATGTCGCGGCACAGCGCCAGCCCGAGCCCGGTGCGCGCGCCGGCCGCCGAGGACTCGCCGGCGATGAAGAAGGGCTCGAACAGGTGCGCCTGGTCCTCCGGCGCGACGCCCGGGCCCTGGTCGCGCACGCTGACCTCGACGCGGCAGCGCCGCGGCCCGTCGCCGTCGCCATCGAGCGCGTTCTCGCAGCGCGACTCGATCGTGATCTCGCCGCGTTCGCTGTACTTGATCGCGTTGGCCACCAGGTTGCGCACCACCTGCTGCACGCGCATCGCGTCGATGCGCAGCAACGGGTCCCAGGTGGCTGGGCGGTAGCGCAAGGTCAGCTGGCGTGTCTGCGCCGCCGGGCCCATCTCCAGCGCGACGCTGCGCAGCACCGGCTCCAGGTGCGCCGATTCCAGGTGCAGCGACAGGCGCCCGGCTTCGAGGCGGTCGCGGTCGAGCAGGTTGTTCAGCAGGGTCAGGGTCGAGCGCGCCGATTCGCGCAGGCCGGCCGCGATGCTCGGCTGGTTGCCCTGCGAGTGCCGCAGCAGCTCGGTGCCGGCAATCACCGAGTGCAGCGAGTTGCGCACCTCGTGCGCCAGGAAGGTGACGAAGCGCGCGCTGGTCTGGCTGGCGCGTTCGGCCACCTGCTGCGCGGCCTGGCGGCGGTGCACCTCGCGCTTCAGGCGCCGGCTGTGCCACCACCACAGCGCCAGCAGCGCGACGATCACGCCGCCGGCCCAGGGTGCCCAGCGCCGCACCGTCTCGCGCTGCACGGTGGCCGCCGAGGGCGCGTTCAACCAGCGCAGCTTCAGGTCCGGCAGGTCGGCGCTGGCGCTCGCATCGAGCGCGCGCTGGGCCACCGCGGCCAGGGCGCCATGGCGCGCCGCCAGCGCCAGGCTGTGCTGCACGCGCAGCTCGGGCACCGCGCCCATCAGCTGCACCGGCGCGCGCGGGCGTTCGGCGAGCAGGGTCGCGGCACCGATCACGTCGGCCAGCGTCGCGTCGGCCCGGCCCTGCTCGACCGCGTCGACGCAGTCGGCCAGCCGCCCGCAGGCGATCAGGTCGATCGCCGGGTAGCGCGAATCGACCCAGGTGCGCCCGGCGTGCGTGGCCGGCAGCGCGAGGCGGCGGCCGCGCAGCTGGCCCAGGTCCAGCAGCACCGCGTCGCGGCGGCCGATGATCGTCACCGGCTGCTCCATGTAGGGCCCCAGGAAGCGCAGCTGGCCGTCGTATTGCGCGCTCTCGTCGACGCCGATCACCCAGTCGACCTCGCCGCGCGCCAGCAGCGCCGGCAGTGCCTCGGGGCTGACGACGCGCCAGTCGCGCGGCCGCAGGCCCAGCCGCTGCAGCACCGCGCGCAGCATGTCCACCGTCAGACCGACCGGCTCGCCGCCGGCGCCGACGTCGATGAACGGCCGGTGGCCGGGCACCACCGCGATCACCGGCGCCGGCAGTGCGGCCAGGCGTGAGCGCTCGTCGTCGTCGAGCACGAAGGCGTTGTTGCGATCGGCCAGCGGCTGCGTGGCGCTCCAGCGCCGCACCATGGCTTCGACCGACCCCGGCGCCAGCGCGACGATCTCCTGCGACAGCCGCTGCGCCAGCGCCTGGCGCGACGGCGCCAGCGCCAGGTGCAGCGCGCCGGTCGGCAGCTCGAGCGTGCGTGCGACATGCAGGCCGGCGAGCTGCTCGTGCTCGATCAGCTCCAGCACCACCGGCAGCGCCTCGAAGGCGACGTCGGCGCGGCCGGAGGCGACGTCGCGCAGGCTCTGGCCGACGCTGTCGACGACCGCGCGCGTGGCCAGCGGGAACAGCGCGTCGGCTTCCTGCTCGCTGGGGTAGCCGTTGACCACCGCGACGATGCGGCCGGCGAGGTCGGGCGTCAACGCACCCGAGGGCGCGTCGCGGCGCGTCACCAGCGCCTGGCGCACCCGCCAGTAGGCCGCTGTGTAGGCCAGCTGCTCGTCGCGCGTGCCGCCGCTGCGGCGGACCGCGCTGGCCAGGTCGATGCGGCCGGCGAGCAGGTCGGCCTGCAGCTCGCTCCAGCGCGTGTAGCGCACCGGCCGCAGCGGCAGGTTGAGCTTGCCCGCGAGCACCTGCACCAGCGCGAGGTCCGCGCCACCCGGTTCGCCGCCCTCGGGCCACACCTGGAAGGGTGGCAGCTCGGCGAGCACGCCATAGCGCAAAGGTTCGGGCGCGGCCCGCGCCAGCGCCGTGCTCAGCAGCAGCGCCAGGCACGCGAACAACCAGCGCGAGACCATGCCCGCACTATCCCGCGCACACCGCCGCCGCGCAACGCGCCGAACCCGGGGGTCCGAGGTGCCGATGTCAGAGATCGTCGACGTGCTTCGGCCAGCTGGCCTTCAGCAGCCGCGACAGCGCGCGGTCGGCCAGCAGCTTGCCGCCGGTCTGGCAGCGTGCGCAGTAGTTGGTTTCGTTGTCGGCATGCACGATGCGCTGCACCGGCGTGCCGCAGTCGGGGCAGGGCTGGTCGTAGCGGCCGTGCACGGCCATCTGCGGGTGGAAGGCGGTGACCTTGTCGGGCCAGCCGCCATGGGCCGCGGCTTCGGCGCGCAGGCGCTCGGTCCATTCGCCCAGCACCGCGCGCGTCGCGTCGAAGAGCCGAGTGATCTCGTCGGCACCCAGCGCGCGTGTCAGTTTCACCGGCGACAGCCGCGCGCGGTGCAGGATCTCGTCGGAATACGCGTTGCCGATGCCGCTGAACAGCTGCGGGTTGGTCAGCGAACGCTTGAGCGTGTGGTTCTCGCGCTGCAGCTGCGCGCCGAAGGCCGCGGCGTCGATGGCGAAGACGTCGAGCCCGCCCGGGTCCATCGCCGCCAGCGCGGCGCGGTCGGCCAGCAGGTGCATCGAGGCGCGGCGCTGCGTGCCGGCTTCGGTCAGCACCAGTTGCCCGGTCTCGAACTCGAAGCTGGCGAGCGAGATCCGGCCCGGCGGCTTGGCGCCCGGGGCCAGCCAGCGCAGCCGGCCGGCGATCATCAGGTGGATCACCAGCAGGCGCTCCCCACCGGATCCTGGATCGGCGGCTGATGCCGCCGGTGGCCGCCGCAGCACCAGCACCAGCCGCTTGCCCAGCCGCTCGATGCCTTGCAGCGTGCAGCCCTCGGCCTCCGAGATCGGCGGCAGCGCGCTGCGCAGCACGAAGGGGTTCAGGATGCGCAGCCGCTTCAGCACCTGGCCCTGCGCCTTCGCGGCCAGGCTCTCGATGTAGACCGTCACGTCGGGCAACTCGGGCATGGGGCGAGTTTGCCTGCGCCCGCCGCACCGGGAAAAGGCGGCGCACGGATAATCGCCGGTTGCCTTTGCAGAACACCTTCCCATGTCCGCCGACATCCCGACCCAGGTGCGCCGCCGCCGCACCTTCGCGATCATTTCCCACCCGGACGCGGGCAAGACCACGCTGACCGAGAAGCTGCTGCTTTTCTCCGGCGCGATCCAGATCGCCGGCAGCGTGAAGGCGCGCAAGGCCTCGCGCCATGCGACGTCCGACTGGATGGAGATCGAGAAGCAGCGCGGCATCTCGGTGGCCTCGTCGGTGATGCAGATGGAATACCGCGACTGCGTGATCAACCTGCTCGACACGCCGGGCCACCAGGACTTCAGCGAAGACACCTACCGCGTGCTGACCGCGGTCGACGCCGCGCTGATGGTGATCGACGCGGCCAACGGCGTCGAGCCGCAGACGCGCCGCCTGCTGCAGGTCTGCCGCGCGCGCAACACGCCGATCCTCACCTTCGTCAACAAGCTCGACCGCGAGGTCAAGGAGCCGCTCGACCTGATGGACGAGATCGAGCGCGAGCTCGGCATGACGGTGGTGCCCTTCACCTGGCCGGTGGGCATGGGCAAGGTCTTCCACGGCGTGCTCGACCTGCGCGAGGAGCAGATGCGCGTCTTCAGCCCCGGCGAGGACCGCGCCGGCGCCGACGACGAGATCCTGGCCGGCCTCGACAACCCGGCCTATGCCGCGCGCTTCGGCATGCAGTACGAGCAGGCCAAGGGCGAGATCGAGCTGGTGCGCGAGGCCGCACCGGCCTTCGAGCGCACCGAGTTCCTGTCCGGCCGGCAGACGCCGATGTTCTTCGGCTCGGCGGTCAACAACTTCGGCGTGCGCGAGGTGCTGGACGCGCTGGTCGACCTGGCGCCGCCGCCGAATCCGCGGCCCGCGATCCAGCGCGAGGTCGGGCCCGAGGAGCCGAAGTTCACCGGGGTCGTCTTCAAGATCCAGGCCAACATGGACCCGGCGCACCGCGACCGCATCGCCTTCGTGCGTGTGGCCTCGGGCCACTTCGAGCGCGGCATGCGGCTGAAGGTGGTTCGCTCGGGCAAGGAGCTGCGGCCGAACACCGTCGTCTCGTTCCTGTCGCAGCGCCGCGAGCTGCTCGACGAGGCCTTCGGCGGCGACATCATCGGCATCCCGAACCACGGCGTGCTGCAGCTGGGCGACACGCTGACCGAAGGCGAGAGCCTGCAGTTCACCGGGCTGCCGTTCTTCGCGCCCGAGATGTTCCGCATGGTCGAGGTGGCCGATCCGCTGAAGACCAAGCAGCTGAAGGCCGGGCTGCAGCAGCTGGGCGAAGAGGGCGCGATCCAGGTCTTCCGGCCGGTCGCCGGCTCGGTGCTGATGCTGGGCGCGGTCGGCCAGCTGCAGTTCGAGGTCGTCGCGCACCGGCTGGAACACGAGTACGGCTGCAAGGCGCGCATCAGCCCCTGCCGCTTCCAGATCGCGCGCTGGGTCACCTGCGAGACCGGCGACGGCCCGGCGGCCGATGCGAAGGAGCTGCAGCGTTTCATCGACGGCAACAGCCACCGCATGGCCTACGACGCGGTGAACGCGCCGACCCTGCTGGTGGAGTACGCGCCCGAGCTGCGCGCGATCGAGGCCAACTGGCCGAAGATCAGGTTCCACGCGCTGCGCGAGCACGCGGGGCTGGTGTTCCAGAAGCAGCTCGACGGCTGATCGCCGCGCGTGGCCTCGTGCGGCCCGGCGGCCGCACTCAGGGCAGCGTGATCGTCACGTGCGCCGCCTGCGGCGCGAGCTTGATCACCTGCTGGTGCGCGGCGAGTTCGGCGGCGGTGTGCCGACCCAGCGACCACTTCAGCCCGATGAAGCCGAGCGTGCCGACCAGCGCGAAGATCGCGCCGAGCACCCACAGCGGCACGTCCCGCTTCAGGCGGTGCACGACACGGTCCGGCGGCTCGCCGTGCGGCGCGAAGGCAGCGCGCCGGCCGCGCAGGTGCGCGATGTCCTCGCCGAGCCGTGCGGTGAGGTAACCCAGCTTCTCGCTGCCTTCGAGCAGGTAGCGGCCCTGGAAGCCCAGCAGCAGGCACAGGTGGAACACCTCCAGCACCTGCACGCGCGGCGCGCCGTCGCTGCGCAGCTGCTCCAGGTATTCGAAGAAGCGCTCGCCGGCCAGTTGCTCGCCGAAGAACTCCAGCTGCAGCGGCCGCACTTCCCACTCGTCGCGGATGCGGAAGTCCGAGGTCAGGATCACCTCGTCGACCAGCGCGCAGAACGCGAACTTGGCCAGGAAGATGTTGTCGGCGCCCTGCTGCAGTCGCTGCGCGCCGCGCTCGAAGCCGTGCAGGAAGGCCCGCACGCGCTCGCGGAACGCGCCGGCATCGGCCGGCGGCTGCCCGTTGCGCAGCAGGAAGATCATGTAGCAGCCGTCGTACAGCAGGTCGAGCAGGTCGCGGGCATCGTGGCGCGGCCCCTGCGGGGCGTCCGCAGCGGCGCGGTGGCCGAGGGGTTCATGCTGCCCGAACAGCGAGGGCAGCGGGGCGCGGGCGTTCATCGTCGGGGTCCTTCAGCCGCAGGTCGTTCGGACGCGGGTTGTTCAGCCATTCAGCGCGAAGAGCTCGAGCTTCAGCTCGGGCAGGCCGGCGGGTGCGTAGACCACCGCGCTCTGCGCCTGCAGCATGCGTTCATAGAGCGGGCCGCGCGGCTCGATCGCAAAGTAGGCGGCGCCGGGCCGCACGGGTATGGCCGCCGGCACCTGCGGGGTGTGCGCGAGCCGCACGCCGGCGGTGGCGGCGAGCACCAGCTTGTCCACGTCGTCCGGCGCACCGACCTTGAAGCGCGGCGGCACCGCCTCGATCAGCTCGGACAGCGGCAGCGCCGACTGCACGCAGAGGAAGAAGGCGGTCTGCGGGCCGATCTTCTGCGAGTCGAGCCGCGCGCGATGGAACGAGGGCTTGACCTCGTCGAGGGCGATCGAGAAGCAGCGCGTCGAGATCACCGTCTCGAGCAGGTCGCGCAGGATCTCGTCGAGCCGGTTGAACGCGCGCTCGGGCTGGCGGTGCTCGTAGGCCGGCAGGTCGGCCAGCGTATAGGCCTTCGAGAAGGTCAGCAGCGCGCCGGCGAGCTCCAGCAGCGCTTCGTACAGCCGCTCGGGGTGCAGCGACGGGTGGTGCAGGTAGTGCGACAGGCGCGCGAACGCGCCGCTGGCGGTGTGCAGCAGCCAGAACGACGCGATGTCGCCGGAGCGGAACTCGATCACGTGGCGCGAGGGTTCGCGGTGGAAGCCGTAGAGCGCGTCGACCTTGGCCTGCAGCACGTCCAGCAGGCGGCGCAGCAGCAGCTGAAGGGTCGGCGCGGCGGCGATGGTGGTCGCCGGCGGCATGTGGCGCGCATCGAGCTCGAACACGCCGGTCGCGCTGCGCTTCAGGCGCACGAGCGGCAGGTGCACCAGGTGATCGCGCGGCTCGCTGTCGGGCAGGATGCGCAGGCAGCGGCGCAGCAGGCTGATGTCGGCTTCGGCGGCCGACGTGAACCAGTCGTTGGCCGGCGCATTGCGCTGGGCGTACCGCAGCGCGCCGTCGCCGACCAGCGCCGGGCTGAAGTTCGCGCCGTGGCTGCGCATCGGCGCGAGCGCGGCGTGGAAGGTCACCTCGAGCACCCCGGCGCCGAGCGAGGCCAGCGACAGCGCGTCGGGCAGCTCGTCGTCCTGCGGCGCGGAGTAGAGCTCGCCGTCGGGCAGCACCAGCTGCAGTTCCTCGAAGCGCAACACGCCGGCGGCCAGCGACTCGACGTCGATCTTCATGCGCCGCACGCCCCACGCATACGGATGCAGCGTGCGCGCGACCTCGGCCAGGCGCCACTCGTGGTACGCGTCCTGGCGCTGGAAATGCTGCGGCCGCAGAAACAGGCCTTCGCCCCAGAGCACTTTGGATGACGGAATCAAGTCGGACCTCGATGAATGAGGGGATGGGTGCCGGAATGAACGGCCGCTAACGCGTGAAACCAGCGTGAAGACCAGCGAATGGCTTCATCTGAAGGAACTCATCTGCACTGCACGCCGGCCACCCGCAGCGTCTCCGGTGCGGCATCGACCACCGGCCCTTCGGCCACGCTCATCGCGCAGCCGTGCAGGCCGAGCGTGATGCCGGTCTTCGCGGCCGCGCGGGCATCGAAAACGAAGCGCCAGCGCTGCTCCGCGGGCGCGCGGAACAGCGCGACCACCGCGACGTGCGACGCGTCCGCCGCCAGCGTCTCGATCACCTCGTGACGCTGGCCGGGCGCCAGCACCAGCTCGCGCGACTCGATCACGTCGCGGCTCCACGCGGCGTCGCGCGACGGGCTCTCCCGCGCGAAGTTGTCGTAGGGCGCCTGCATGAAGGCATCGCTTGCCTTCAGCTTGTAAACGCGCGCAACAATGGAAAGTGAGCGTCCCGCTGCATCGGTGTTCAGGCGATCGCCAGCATGCAATCGCAGCGTCACCTTCCGGGGGGCGGCGGGCAGCTCCTTCGGCAGGCCTTCAGGCACCGCCGGCGCCTTCAGGCCGACCAGCTCGAGGGCCTTCGAAACCGGGCCCTCTCCATTCGTGGCGCACGCGCCGCAGGCCGTTGCCGCGACAAGGACTCCCGACACGCGCGCGCAGCGGCGCAGGGCCGTCGACAACGTGGAATCGGAGCGTGATCGCATGGTCCGGATTGTCGATGCGCGACGGCGCGATTCGAACCGATGCGCGGGCTTCCGCGATCCCAAGTTCGTGGGGGACCCGGCGCGAAGAATGCCAGTACATTCGCCGCTCCGACGAGGCCGATGGGGCCGCGTCGATTGGCCGATAGCATCAACCAAGGAGGGTGGAATTGCGAAGTCCAGACGAGCAGTCCCGCCATCCGCATCGCGCGCCGGCGATCGCCGTCACCGCCCTCTGCGTGCTGCTCGCGCTGGGCGGTTGCGCCTCCGCGCCGGCACTCGCGCCGGCGCCGTCCGCGTCCACGCAGGTGCCGGTGCAGCCGAGCCTGCAGGAGCTGATGCAGCAGGCCCAGTCGGCGCTGCAGGCGAACCAGCGCGACGCTGCGCGCAAGGCGTGGCGCGCGGCCGCGAAGGCCTATCCGACGCAGAAGGCGCCGTGGCAGAAGCTGGCCGAGGACTACTTCGATGCGGCCGACTACGGCAACGCGATCCTCGCCGCGCAGGAGGTGCTGCAGCGCGATGCGCAGGACACGCTCGCGCACAGCGTGCTCGCGGTCAGCGGGCTGCGCCTGTCCACGGTGTCGCTGCTCGCGCTGCGCGAGCGCAGCGCCTACCCCGTCGGCAGCCGCGACGAAGCGCTCGGCCTGACACGCGCGATGCGCGAGGCGCTCGGCGAGACCACGCTGGTGCCGCCGGTGCGCGCCGATGCGCCGGTGGCCGCCACGCGCACGCCGGCGCCTGCCGCCCCATCGACGCGGCAGGCCGCCCATGCGCCGGCGAACCGCGCTTCATCCGTCGTGGTGCCGGTGGCGGCGCAGTCCGGTGCTACGCCGTCGGCCGTGAGCCGGCCGGCTGCCCCTCCTCCCGTGGCCGCGAAGCCCGCCGTGGTCGCCGCGCCCACCGCCCCCAAGCCGGCCGCGCTGGCGCCGGCCGTCAAGACCACCGACCCGTTCAAGGTCCTGAACTGAGGCCGCTCGACCCGAGCGGCCAGCGCTGAAAGGAACGCCCCATGGCGAAGAAGGAAAGCATCCAGAAGCGGCTGCAGAAGGTGCGGCCGCCGCGCGTGCAACTGACCTACGACGTCGAGATCGGCGATGCGATCGAGAAGAAGGAACTGCCCTTCGTCGTCGGCGTGCTCGGCGACTTCACCGGAACGCCCGATCCCGACAAGCCGCTGCCGAAGCTGAAGGACCGCAAGTTCGTCAGTGTCGACCTCGACAACATCGACGACGTGATGAAGGGCATGGCGCCGAAGGCGAGCTACCGCGTCGCCAACAAGCTCAGCGAAGACGGCGGCGAGTTCGCGGTGAACCTCGCGTTCGACAAGGTCGACGACTTCCGGCCCGAGTCGGTGGTGCAGCAGGTCGAGCCGCTGCGCCGCCTGCTCGAGGCGCGCAGCAAGCTGTCCGACCTGCGCAACAAGCTCGCCGGCAACGACAAGCTCGAGGACCTGCTCGGCGAGGTGCTCGCCAGCACCGAGAAGCTTGCACAGCTGAGCCAGGAAGCCGGCCCGCGGCCGGAATGACCGAACGCGGGCGCTCGACCCGCCGTCGAGCGTTCGCAGCCCGTGCACTGAACGAGGACTCCTTGCCATGAATGCCGCCATCGCCGAACAGCAGGCTCCCGCTGCCGCCGCCACCGAGACCAGCCTGCTCGACCAGATCGTCACGCAGAGCCGGGTCGCCCGCTCCGACGGTGAACGCACCCGCGCCAAGGACATCATCGGCGAGCTGGTGCGCGAGGTGATGCAGGGCACGGTGGTCGTCTCCGCCAACCTGTCGGTGACGCTCGATGCACGCATCGCCGAGATCGACCGCCTGATCAGCGCGCAGCTGAGCGAGGTGATGCACCACCCGCAGTTCCAGAAGCTCGAGTCGACCTGGACCGGGCTGCACTACCTGTGCAAGCACACCTCCACCGGTGCGGGCATGAAGATCCAGGCCTTCAACGCGACGAAGCGGGAACTGGTCAAGGACTTCAAGGCGGCGGTCGACTTCGACCAGAGCGCGTTGTTCAAGAAGGTCTACGAGGAAGAGTTCGGCACCTTCGGCGGCGCACCGTTCGGCGCGCTGATCGGCGATTTCGAGATGACGCGCAATGCCGAGGACATGTACTTCGTCGAGCAGATGGCGCACGTCGCGGCCGCGTCGCACGCGCCCTTCCTGTCGGCGGCGTCGCCGGAGCTCTTCGGCCTCGATTCCTTCGCCGAGCTCGGCCGCCCGCGCGACCTGTCGAAGGTCTTCGACACCGTCGAGTACGCGAAGTGGCAGTCCTTCCGCGAGAGCGAGGATTCGCGCTACGTCGGCCTGACGGTGCCGCGTTTCCTCGGCCGGCTGCCCTACAACCCGAAGGACGGCAATACCGTCGAGGGCTTCAACTACGTTGAGGACGTCGACGGCACCGACCACTCGAAGTACCTGTGGGTCAATGCCGCCTACGCGATGGGCGCGCGCCTGACGGCGGCCTTCGAGAACTTCGGCTGGTGCGCGGCGATCCGCGGCGTCGAAGGCGGCGGCCTGGTCGAGGACCTGCCGACCCACACCTTCAAGACCGACGAGGGCGAGGTCGCGCTGAAGTGCCCGACCGAGGTGGCGATCACCGACCGCCGCGAGAAGGAGCTGAGCGACCTCGGCTTCATGCCGCTGGTGCACTGCAAGGGCAAGGACTACGCCGCCTTCTTCGGCGCGCAGTCGGCGCAGAAGGCGAAGAAGTACGACTCCGATGCCGCCAATGCCAATGCCGTGCTGTCGGCGCAGCTGCAGTACATCTTCAGCGTCTGCCGCATCGCGCACTACCTGAAGGCGATGATGCGCGACAAGATCGGCAGCTTCGCGTCGGCGACCAACGTCGAGGAATTCCTCAACCGCTGGATCCACCAGTACGTCGTCCACGACGACAACGCGACGCAGGAAACCAAGGCCAGCTACCCGCTGCGCGAGGCCAGCATCCAGGTGTCCGAAGTGGCGGGCCGGCCCGGCGTGTACCGCGCCGTGGCCTTCATCCGGCCCCACTTCCAGCTCGACGAGCTTTCCGTGTCCCTTCGCCTCGTCGCCGAGCTGCCCACGTCCCAGAAGGGTTGATTCAACACACATCCAGGAGGTTTGACCAGTCATGAAGGACATCTACGTCAAGTTCGAAGGCAGTGAACTGAACGGCGACAGCACCGACGAGAAGCACAAGGACTGGATCGAGGTGTCGACGTTCTCGCACACCGTGTTCCAGCCCAAGTCCTCGACCGCGTCGACCGCTGGCGGCCACACCGCCGAGCGCACCGAGCACGGCGAAATGCTGTTCACGAAGGACATCGACAAGGCGACGTCGAAGCTGCTGCGCGCCTGCTCGGCCGGCACGCTGTACCCGAAGGTCGAGATCGTCTTCCACCGCGCGTTCGGCGGCAAGACGAGCACGCAGACCTCGCAGTCGCGCGTCGACTACTACCGCATCCTGCTCGAGGACGTCGTCGTCTCGTCGGTCACGACGAACATCGGCGCCGGCGAGTTGCCGAGCGAGACCTTCGGCCTGAAGTACGGCCAGATCATCTGGGAGTACAAGCACCAGAACACCAAGGGCGACGCACCGGTGTCCACCGGCAAGGCCGGCTGGAACCTGCGCACCAACAAGGCCGTCGGCTGATCTTCCGATCTACGCTTGTTGCGTGTTAGGCGGCGGTCCGAGGGCCGCCGCCTTTTCCGTGTCCGATGGGTTCCCGGCATGAATACCTTCGCCCCTTCGCTGCTCGACAAGCTGCTCGGTGAAGGCACCGCGCTGCGCGGCGGCGGCACCGCGCCGCGCTTCACCGTCGAGCAGGTCAAGGACTCGGTCGCGCGCGACATCGAGCTGCTGCTGAACACCCATGCGCCGTTCGAGCCGTCCGAGCTCGAAGCCTGGCCGCTGACCGGCCGTTCGCTGCTGACGCTGGGCCTGACCGACATCTCGGCGATGAGCCTGGCGAGCGATCGCGATCGCCGGCGCATCACCGAGGCCTTGCGCACGGCGCTCGCCGACCACGACAAGCGGCTGACGCAGGTCGAGGTGCGCGTGCGCGAAGCGCCGGCCGGTTTCTCGGGCCTGGCGTTCTCGATCCGCGCGCAGCTGCTGCTGCAACCCAACGTCGAGCCGGTGAGCTTCGACGCGGTGCTGCAGCCCGGCTCGAACCGCTACGCGGTGTCGAAGGCGGGCCGGCCCGTGCTGACGCCGGAAGCGAGCGGCGACCATGCGTGACTTGCTGCCGCACTTCCAGCGCGAGCTGAACTTCCTGCAGACGCACAAGAGCGAGTTCGCCGCCGCCTACCCGGAAGTCGGCGGCCGCCTGGCCGCCGCCAGCGACCTGATCGACGATCCGCACGTCGAGCGCCTGGTGCAGTCGTTCGCGCTGCTCGCCGCGCGCGTGCACAAGCGCCTCGACGACGACTTCCCGTTGTTCACCGAGTCGCTGCTGGAGGTGCTGTACCCGCACTACCTGCGGCCCTTCCCGTCGTGCTCGATCGCCTGCTTCGAGCTCGGTGCCGCCGCGGCGCAGTTGAGCAAGCCGCTGACGCTGCCGCGCGGCACGCTGCTGGACAGCCGGCCGGTGCGCGGCGTCAAGTGCCGCTTCCGCACCGCCTACGACGTGACGCTGCTGCCGCTGCGCGTCGTCGACGCCGGCTTCCGTGGCGTGATCCAGGCGCCCGCCGGCACGCCGCTGCCGCGCGAGGCGACGACCGAGTTCTTCGTCACGCTGGAACTGCAGTCGCCGCAGCTCGACTGGTCGATGCTGCAGGCGCCGGCCCTGCGCGTTGCGCTCGACGGCGAGAGCTCGATGGTCAACGCGCTGCGCGATGCGCTGACCGCGCATGCGCTGGCCACGCTGGTGCAGGCCGATGCCCCCGGCCCCTGGGTGCCGCTGCCGGGCGCCCTTCCGCGCAGCGTCGGGTTCGCCGACGACGAGGCGCTGGTCGCGCACGATGCGCGCACCCATCCCGCCTACCGGCTGCTGACCGAGTTCTTCGCCTTCCCGGCCAAGTTCAACTTCATCGACCTGCCGCTGCCCGGTGGCGCCGCGGCCCCGCGCACGCGCCGGCTGACGCTGCACTTCCCGATGGCCGCATTGCGCGGCGACGGCGAGATCGCGCGCCAGCTCGAGCTCGCGGGCCCCGCGGCGCTGGTGCCCGGCTGCACGCCGGTGGTCAACCTGTTCGCGCAGCGCGCCGACCCGATCCGCATCACGCACACCGGCACCACCTATCCCGTGCTGCCCGACGGCGGCCGCCGCGCCTTCGGCCACGAGGTGCATTCCATCGAACGCGTGTTCCGCGTGCAGCAGACGCCGCACGGCGAGCAGATCCACCCCTTCCAGCCCTTCTACTCGCTGCGCCACGCGCAGTTGCTGCACGAAGGCGAGCAGGCCGGGCGTTACTGGTACTCAACGCGCGACGACAGCCTTGCCGAGCGCAGCCCCGGCTACGAAACCGAGATCGGCATCGTCGACATCCACTTCGATCCGGCGGCGCCGCAGGCCGACACCTTGTCGATCGACGTGCTGGCGACGAACCGCGACCTGCCCTCGCAGCTGACGATCGGCCATGCCGGCGGCGACCTGTTCGCCGAAGGTGGCAGCGTCGCGCGCGAGATCCGCCTGCTGCGCGTGCCCACGGCCAGCCAGCGCTTCGAGCGCGGCCACGGCGCGCTGTGGCGGCTGGTGTCGCACCTGTCGCTGAACCACCTGTCGCTCGGCGATGCGAACGGCAGCGCCGGCGTGCACGCGCTGCAGGAGATGCTGCGCCTGTACGACCTGCCGCGCAGCGCGGGCAACGCACGGCTCGTCGACGGCCTGATCGACATCGCCTACGCGCCGGCCAGCGCCTGCCTGCCGGGCAACCCGTTCCCGACCTTCGTGCGGGGTGTGCAGGTGCGGCTGACGGTCGACGACAAGGTTTATGCCGGCCACGCGCTGCGCCTGTTCGCGCAGGTGCTCGACCACTTCTTCGGGCTCTACGTGCAGGTCAACAGCTTCACGCAGCTGGAGCTCGTGTCCGCGTCGACCGGCGAGCGGCTGATGCAGTTCCCGCGCCGCGCCGGCGCGGGGCCGCTGCTGTAGGCGGCCGATGATGCGCCCCCCCCGCCTGTCCAGCCCGGTCGACCGCCTGCTGGCGGAGCCGCACCGCTACGGCTTCATGCAGGCCGTGCGGCTGCTCGAGCGCTGGCATGTGCTGGACAACCCGCCGGCGAGCCCGCCGGCCAACCCACGGGCGGAAACCGAGCCGCACGCGGCGTCCGACGTGCTGAACCGCCGCGTGCGCTTTCGCAATTCGCTGTCGCTGGCCTTTCCGCCGAGCGAGATCGCCGAGTTCAAGCCGATCCCGCGCCCGGCGGCGGGTGAGCCGCGGGCCGACGGCCCCGCGCCGCTGACGCCGGCGGCCTTCGAGCGCATCGAGATCACGCCGGCCTTCATGGGCCTGCTCGGCGCCGGCGGCACGCTGCCCGCCTTCTACACCGAGCTCTTCGCGCAACGCGAGCAGCTGCACCGCGACCAGAGTGCGCGCCGCTTCCTCGATGTCTTCGTGCACCGCGCGGTCGTGCTGTTCTACCAGGCCTGGCGCAAGCACCGCCTGCCGCTGCGCTTCGAGGCCGACCGCCAGCGCGAGGCCCTGCCGCAGATGCTGGCGCTGGTGGGCTTCGGCCAGCGGCCGCTGCGCCACCGGCTGCGCGGGCGCGAGGGCGGCATCGCCGACGAGGCGCTCGCGCACTACGCCGGCCTGCTGCGCCAGCGGCCGGTGTCGGCGGCCGCGGTGCGGCAGATCCTCGCCGACTACTTCCAGGCGCCGGTGCGGCTGGAGCCCTTCGTCGGCCGCTGGTTCACGCTGCCGCCCGAGCAGCGCTCGGTGCTGGTCGACGGGCCGTCCGGTGCCTGCGTGCTGGGCGGTGGCGCGGTGATCGGCGAGCGCGTCTGGCAGCGCGACCTGCGCCTGCGCCTGGCGATCGGCCCGCTCGAGCGCAGCCTCTTCGAGCGCTTCCTGCCCGGCGGGCCGGCGCATCTGGCATTGCGCGAATGGCTGGGGCTGCTGACCGGCATCACGCTGGAACACGAGATCCGGCTGACCCTGCGGGCCGACGACGTGCAGCCGGCGCGGCTCGATGCCGAGCGCGCGCCGCGCCTCGGCTGGGACGGCTTCCTGATCACCCGGCCGGTGCGCGAGGACCGCTGCGACGCCGGCTACGACCTGCATGCGCTGGCCTGACGCCGGCGAACGCCATGAGCCACACGACCCTCAAGACCCTGATCTCCAAGCTCGATGCCACCTGCCGCACCGCGGCCGAGCGCGCGGCCAACCTCACGATGGCGCGTGGCCACTACGAGGTCGACGTCGAGCACCTGTTCCTCGCGCTGCTGGAGCAGCCGCGCAGCGACTTCGCGCTGCTGTGCCGGCGCTTCGAGGTGCCCGCCAGTGCCCTGCAGCAGGACCTCGAGGCCGAGCTCGGCCGCTTCAAGACCGGCAACAGCCGCACGCCGGTGTTCAGCCCGCACCTGCCGACCTTGTTCGAACACGCGTGGCTGATCGCCTCGCTCGACGCCCACCATGCGCGCATCCGCAGCGCGCACCTGCTGCTCGCGCTGCTGAGCGAGCCGGGGCTGCAGCAGATTGCTGCGCGCGGCAGCCGCCTGTTCGCGCGCTTCCGGCTCGACGAGCTGAAGCACCGGCTCGGCGAGTTCACGGTCGGCTCGCAGGAGGCGGCCGAAGCGGTGCACGTCGATCCCTCGGCGACGGCGGACGAGGGCGTGGCGGCGGCAGACGGCTCGACGGCGACGCCAGCCGCCCGTGCCACGCCGGCGCTCGACCGCTACACGACGCAGCTGACCCAGCGCGCGCGCGACGGCCAGCTCGACCCGGTGATCGGCCGCGACGCCGAGATCCGGCAAACCATCGACATCCTGATGCGCCGGCGCCAGAACAACCCGATCCTCACCGGCGAGGCCGGCGTCGGCAAGACCGCGGTCGTCGAAGGCCTGGCGCTGGCGATCGCCGCCGGGCAGGTGCCGCCGCCGCTGCAGGGCGTCGAGCTGCACGTGCTCGACATGGGCCTGCTGCAGGCCGGTGCCAGCGTCAAGGGCGAGTTCGAGAACCGGCTGAAGAGCGTGATCGACGAGGTCAAGCGCAGCCCGCACCCGATCATCCTGTTCATCGACGAGGCGCACACGATGATCGGCGCCGGCGGCCAGGCCGGGCAGAACGACGCGGCCAACCTGCTGAAGCCCGCGCTCGCGCGCGGCGAGCTGCGCACGGTCGCCGCGACGACCTGGAGCGAGTACAAGAAATACTTCGAGAAGGACGCGGCCCTGGCGCGGCGCTTCCAGGTGGTGAAGATCGACGAGCCGGCCGAGCCGGTGGCCGCCGCGATGCTGCGCGGCATGGTGCCGCTGATGGAGAAGCACTTCGGCGTGCGCGTGCTCGACGAGGCGATCACCGATGCGGTGCGCCTGTCGGCCCGCTACATCAGCGGCCGCCAGCTGCCGGACAAGGCCATCGGCGTGCTCGACACCGCCTGCGCGAAGGTCGCGCTGGGCCTGAGCGCGGTGCCCGCCGCGATCGAGTCGCGCGACAAGCAGCTCGAGCGGCTGATCGCCGAGCAGCAGTCGCTGCAGCGCGAGGTGGCCACCGGCACGCCGCATGCTGAGCGCCTGGCCGAGCTGCAGCAGCAGGCCGACGCGCTGCGCGCCGAGCTGGCCGCGCTGCGGCAGCGTCATGACGCCGAGCGGGCGCTGGTCGATCGCATCGCATCGCTGCGGGCGAAGGCCGAGAGCGAAGCGGCGCCAACCGCACCGAACGTCGCTATGCCCGAGCCCGCCGTCGCGCTGGCGGACGGCGCGGCACCGGCGCGTGGCGCGCGCAAGTCGCGCAAGGCCCTCGCCGACGCGGCCGCGGCGCCCGTGCTGTCGCCCACCCAGGCCGAACTGCAGGCCGCGCGCGCCGAGCTCGCCGCGCTGCAGGGCGAGTCCGCGCTGGTGCCGATGCAGGTCGACGGCCATGTGGTCGCCGAGATCGTCTCGGCCTGGACCGGCATCCCGCTGGGCAAGATGGTCAAGGACGAGCTGCGCGCGGTGCTCGAGCTGCAGTCGCGGCTGGAACAGCGCGTGATCGGCCAGCCGCAGGCGCTGGGCGCGATCGCGCAGCGTGTGCGCACCGCGCGGGCCTTGCTGGAGGACCCGAACAAGCCCAAGGGCGTGTTCCTCTTCGCCGGCCCGTCGGGCGTCGGCAAGACCGAGACCGCGCTGGCGCTGGCCGAGGCGCTCTACGGCGGCGAGCGCAAGCTGATCACGATCAACATGAGCGAGTACCAGGAGGCGCACAGCGTCGCCGGCCTGAAGGGCTCGCCGCCCGGCTACGTCGGCTACGGCGAAGGCGGCGTGCTGACCGAGGCGGTGCGCCGCAATCCGTACAGCGTCGTGCTGCTCGACGAGGTCGAGAAGGCGCACCCCGATGTGCTGGAGCTCTTCTTCCAGGTCTTCGACAAGGGCGTGCTCGATGACGCCGAAGGCCGCGAGATCGACTTCCGCAACTGCATCCTGATCCTGACCAGCAACGTCGGTTCGGCGCAGATCATGCAGGCCTGCCTGAACCAGCCGCCCGACTCGTGGCCGGACGCCGATGCGCTGGCCGAGGCGCTGCGGCCGGTGCTGTTCAAGCACTTCAAGCCGGCCTTCCTCGGCCGGCTGAAGGTGGTGCCCTACTACCCCATCAGCGACGAGGTGCTCGAACGCATCATCCGCCTGAAACTCGATCGCATCGCCGCGCGCGTGCAGACGAACCACCAGGCCGCGTTCGCCTACGACGGCAAGCTGGTGGATGCGGTGCTCGCGCGCTGCACCGAGGTCGACTCCGGCGCCCGCAACGTCGACCACATCCTCAACGGCACGCTGCTGCCGCAGGTGGCCGAGGCGGTGCTGACCCGCATGGTCGACGGCATCAAGCTCGCGCGCATCCAGGTCTCGGCGAGCAAGGCCGGCGACTTCAAGTACAGCATCGCCTGACGCGCGAAGGACTCGGCCGCCCGCGATGGACCTGCTCGATGCCGCCGCCGATGCACTTTCCGCGCAGCTCTCGGCGCTGTTCCCGCACGTCGCCAGCGCGCTGGGCCCCCACGGCCAGCGCGACCGGCTGCTGCGCCTGCACACGACATTGGGGCCGGGCGTGCTGCTGCCCGAACGCGTGCGCATCGACGAAGCCGTCGGCCCGGCCGGCGAGGAGTCCGCGCCGGCGGGACTGCGCATGCAGATCGACGCGCTGGCCACCGATGCGCACCTCGAGCTCAAGCGCCTGATCGGCCGTCCGCTGTTGCTGGAGCTGCTGACGCAGGCCAGCCGCACCGACCTGCGTCCCTGGCACGGCCATGTCACCGACGTGCAGCTGCTCGGCAGCGATGGCGGCTTCGCGCGCTATCGGCTGGTGGTCGAGCCCTGGCTGGCTTTCCTCGGCCATCGGCGCGACAGCCGGGTGTTCCAGGGCGCGAGCGTGATGGAGATCGTCGAACAGGTCTTCGCCGACTACGAAGCGCAGGGCCAGCTCGCGCCCGCGTGGCGCTGGGACCTCGCCGACCCGGCGGCCTACCCGCAGCGGTCCTTGTGCATCCAGTACCAGGAAACCGACCTGGCGTTCGTGCAACGCCTGCTGCGCGAAGAAGGGCTCTTCTGCTGGTGGGAGCACGCGGGTGATGCCGCGAGCCCGGCGCTGGGTGCCCACACGCTGGTGATCGCCGACCACAACGGCGCGCTGGTGCCGAATGCGCAGGCGCGCGTGCGCTATACGCAGGCCGGTGCCGCGCTGCCCGAGGACAGCCTGGTGCGCTGGCAGCGCCGGCGCCGCGTGCACACCGCGTCCCTGTCCCTGGCCAGCCGCGACTACCGCAGCGTCACCTTGCGCGAGCAGGGCCGCGAGGGCGCCGAGGCCGCGTTGCCCGAGCTCGGCCTGCACGACGTGCCGGGCCAGTACGCCTACGAGGACGCCGCGCAGGGCGAGCGGCTGGCGCGCGTGCAGATGGAGGCGATCGACGCGCTGCGCGAGCAGGTGACGGCCCGCGGCGCCTGGCGAACCGCCGCGCCGGCGACCCGATTCACCTTGATCGATCACCCGGTGCACGACGGCAGCGATGCGGCGCGCGACCAGTTCGTCATCACCGCGGTCACGCACGAGGCGCGCAACAACCTGGCCGCCGATGCGAAGGCCGGCCGCGCGGCCGTCGACGCGCTGGCCCGGGACATCACGCAGCACCATGCGGCACCGGCCAATGCCGACGACGAGCCGGTCTACCAGTGCACGCTGACCGCGCAGCCGGCGCGCCTGCCGCTGCGCATCGCGGCGCTCGACGAGCGTGGCCTGCCCGATCCGCGGCTGCAGGCGCGGCCGCTCATCTCGGGCGTGCAGACGGCGCAGGTGGTGGGCCTGGGCGAGCCGGTGCACACCGACCGCGATCACCGTCTCAAGGTCCAGTTCCACTGGCAGCGCGGCAGCCGCGCGAGCCATCGCCTCGAAGCGCCGAGCGGCGCCGACGACGCACCGGCGTCCGATGCCTCCGGCACCTGGGTGCGCGTGGCCGAGAGCGTCGCCGGGGCCAACTGGGGCGCGAACTTCATGCCGCGGCTGGGCCAGGAAGTGGTCGTCGCGTTCACCGGCGGCGACCCCGACCGGCCGGTGGTCATCGGCGTCGTCTACAACGGCGTCGGCGCGGTCGACGCGCAGGGCAACCAGGTGCCGGCGGGTGCCGCCGGCGCGGTGGGCTCGGCGCCGGCGTGGTTCCCCGGCGAGCGTGCCGAGGGCGAGCTGCAGGCCCACCAGCATGCGCAGGTGCACACCGGCTACAAGAGCCAGGCACTGGCCACCAGCCAGGGCGGCTTCGGCGGCCACAACCAGCTGGTGTTCGACGACTCGCCGGGCGAAGGCCGCATCGAGCTCTACAGCAGCAGCGCGCAGACGCGGCTGCAGCTCGGCCACCTGCGCCACCAGATCGACAACCGCCGCCAGCAGCACCGCGGCCATGGTGCCGACCTGGCCACCGCAGCGTGGGGTGCGGTGCGCGCCGGCTCCGGTGCGCTGCTCAGCGCGCATCGCCGGCCGAACAGCGAGCAGGCGAGCCCGCCGATCGACGCACGCGAGCCGATCGCGCAGCTCGACCAGGGCCGGCAGCTGCTGCACACGCTGGCCGAAAGTGCGCAGCAGCACCATGCGAAGGCGCCGCGCGAGCCGAACGTGATCGGTGCCAAGCGCAGCGACAAGGCGAAGCAGCTGCCCGCGGAACAAGGCCTCTGCGCGACGCTCGACAGCCTGGAGACCACCGCCACGCGCGGTGGTGCAGATCCGGAGCCGGGCGACGAAGCCACCATCGGCGGTGGCCACGGCACGGTGCCCGCCTGGAGCCGGCCGGACCTCGTGCTCGCCGCACCCGCCGGCATCGGCAGCTTCACGCCGGCCAGCACGCTGCTGACGGCGGCGGCCAACGCCTCGTTCGTCGCCGGCCAGGACCTCCAGCAGATCGCGCAGGCGAACCACGCGACGGCGGTGAAAGGCGCGGCGATCCTCTTCACGTATGGCCAGGCGCAGGATCCGAAGAAGCCGAACCAGGAGACCGGCATCGCGATGCACGCCGCGTCGGGCAACGTGCAGACGCAGAGCCAGACCGGCGCAACCCGGTTCGCCGCGGACAGGAAGGTCCACGTCGTCTCGACCACCACGCAGGTCACCATCGCGGCGCCGAAGCACGTGCTGCTGTGGGCCGCCGGCGCGGCGATCCGCATGGAGAACGGCGCCATCTCGCTGACCGGCCCGGGCTCGGTGCTGTTCAAGGCGGGGCAGAAGATCTTCAACTCGCCGGGTGCCAACGTGCCCTACGGGTTCAAGCGGCTGCCGGTGCCGCAGGACGTCGCGGTCAAGCCGATCGACCTCGCGCTGCACTACCTGCACAGCGACGACGAACCGGTGCAGGGCGCGCCCTACGAGGTCGAGTTCGCCGACGGCAGCAAGCGCAAGGGCGTGCTCGACGGCTCGGGCAAGGCCTTGCTGATGGACGTGCCGCCCGGCGCCGCGAAGGTGCACTACGGCGAAGACGCGCGCAAGGGACCGATCGGCCAGGACGAGCCGAACCCGCTGCGCGGCTGGATGGAGTGACGAGGCGATGAGCGACGCCGTCACCTTCTGGCAAGGCATCGCGAAGCTGCCCGAACCGGCGCAGCGTTCCTTCTGGGATGCCGGTGTGCATCTGAGCCGGCACATCGGCGAGCCGACCGCGCCCCGCCGGCTCGAGTACGACTTCAGCAAGCCGCCGCCGGGCATGCCGTGGTGGGAGAAGCTGCTGTTCTACGCCGGCCAGGGCCAGTACAACCAGGCCGTCAGCCAGAGCTACCAGGCCGAAGCGACCCTGCAGGGCGCGAAGTGGCTGTGGGGCGCGCTGCAGGGCGACTTCAACAAGAACCCGACCACCGGTCAGGTGATCGTCGGCGGCATCATCAGCCTGATCCCGCTGGTCGACCAGGCCTGCGACGTGCGCGACGTCATCGCCAACTGCATCGCGCTGAGCGAGCCCGAGGCGCGCCAGAACCCCGAGCACTGGGTCGCGCTCGGCTTGACCTGCATCGGTTTCGTGCCCGAGTTCGGCAGCGCGATCAAGACGGTCGCCAAGGTGGCGATCAAGAAGGGCACCCCGCTGCTCGACCTGCTCAAGCAGATGGAGTGGATCGAGCGCTCCTTCGAGCGCATCAAGGCCGGCTGCCCGTGGGCGCGTGCGCCGATCGATTGGCTGCGCAAGTTCGATTGGCAGCAAGCCGCGCAGCAGGCCGCGACGCACGCGAAGCGCGCCTTCGAGAGCGCGCGCGCGAAGGCCGAGGCCGCTGCGAAGTACGCCATGGGCGCGGTCAAGGCGAAGCTGCAGCAGCTGGCGCAGCTCTTCAAGGAGATCGTCGACCGGATCGCCGGCGTGCTGACCGACGTCGCGCAGCGCATCACGGCCCGCATCGACGAGATGCTGAAGGCCGAGAAGAAAGAGGCCGGCAACTACGACGCGACACCGGGCGGGCAGAGCAACCGGCATGCACAGGAGGAGGTGCAGCCGCCGCGCGAACCGCCGCGCCGGCCGCCTGACCCGACGCCGCACCGGGTGCCTTGCTTCCATCCGTACGACAAGAAGAAGTTCCAGCGCATGACGCCGGACGAGCAGAAGGCCTATCTCAAGGAGATGTCGAAGCAGCTGCAGCGGCAGCAGGACGAGATCAACAACATGACGGCGGCGCAGTACAAGGCCGCACGGGATGCCTACAGCCGCCAGGGCCGCAATCCCGCTGCCAAGACGGCCCAGGAACAGTACGCCGAGCGTTTCGCCGACGAGGTCAAGGAAAGCATCTTCGACAGCCTGCGTGCAGGCGGCATGAAGCCGGCGCAAGCCGAAGCCGAGGCGGCTCGTCAGACCGACGACCTCATGAAGAAGCTCGCTGCCCTCCATGAGCCGGACATGGTGGCGGGCGGCTGGGCGGATCCGCAGCCGAAGACGATGGGGCGCACCGACGTGAATTCGTCGGTCGGCGCCAGCTGGAATCAGAATGGACGCCTGTCGGGCATGGACGCCGCTGCCGACGATGCGATCGCGAACGGTCGCGGCGGCGAGCGCATGAATGTGAAGCTCGAGGTGTGCCGAGGCAATGGACTGAGATGAGAGACGACGACTTCGAATACTTCATCAGCAAGTTCGGCGAACCCACGCATCGCGTCGATGTGCCCGCCGACGCGATCGCGAAGTGGCGCGGCAAGCTGCCGGACCAGTTGCTGTCGTACTGGATCGATGAAGGCTGGTGCGGCTACGCGCGCGGCCTGTTGTGGACCGTCGACCCCGACGACTATGAAGACCTCGTCGACGAATGGCTTGCCGATTCGCCGCTGGAGCAGGTCGATGCGTATCACGTGATCGCGCGCTCGGCGTTCGGCGATCTCTACCTGTGCGGCGAGCGCAGCGGACGCAGCGCGACCGTGAACTGCCTGCTCAATGCGATCTCGGCGTTGGCGAAGGACCTCAAGGCCAAGGACGCCGAAGCACGGGACCGTTCGATCCGCTCGTTCTTCGCGTCGAGCGCATTGAAGCGCTTCGACTTCACCGACGGCGATGGCGTGCCGCTGTTCGAGCGTGCATTGGACGCGCTGGGCGCGCTCGCCCCCGACGAGATGTACGGCTTCGAGCCGGCGCTGGTCGCCGGGGGCGCGAATCGTCTGCAGAACCTGCGCAAACTGAAGATCGATCCGCACCTGACCATCCTGCGCCAGTTCGGCGCGCCGTCGATGCCGTTCTCCAACGTCGACATCCAGTCCCTGCGTGGCGGGTGACTGGGTGTGTGCAGGTCTGCGGGCGCTGGGCAAGTCGCTCGCATGGGGCTGTCTGGCCGGGGCGCTGCTGCTGCCGCTTGGCGCCGCAGCGGCCGCCAATGGCCTGCTCGAGCGCGCGCTGACGTGCAAGGCAGAGGCCAAGGAGTTGCCTGGCCTGATCCGGTCGCTGGCCCGGGCTCGGCCCGACTTCCGGCGCCGGCATCGGCGGCTGGAGTCGCCAACGGCCGACGTCTACAGGCTGTCTCGACCGGTGACGATTCACGGTCGCCAGGCGCATGAAGTCGTCGTGGCGCGCATGCGCATCCTTGCCGTGCTGCCCGGAACCGAAAGCGCCGATGAGATCGCCATGGACCTCGACCTGGCGAGGACCCCGGATGAACATCTGCTGCGCCGCAGGGTCGGGCCGGCGGCCTCGATCACGGTGGATGCGTTCAGCCACCCCAGCCTGGACCGCAACCGCTTGCTCGGCTGCGCCTACGACGACCTCTCGACCATCGACTGGATTGCTGACAGGCCGTCGGGTCCGGTGGTGAGTCGCGACCGGCCGAATCCGCTGAAGGGCTGGATGGATTGAATGCCGCGATGCGTCAAGGCATCGCTGCCGGACGCGTGCCGACGCCGGCATGCACGGCCGCCGGCATCAACTTGACCGGACACGCCGCCAGTCGTCCCCAGTGCTGCTCGCAGACCTTGCGCCGGCAGGCGACGACGGCGTCGCGGCCGTCGAGCTGCTTGCAGCGCTGCACGCGCTGATCGAGGCGCGCGCGCACGGCCGGTTCGACCGGCTTGTTGTCCGGGACGATGGCCGTGCTGCGCAGCACGGTGGTCGTGGGTCGCCCGTCGCCCCGCGCGGGCGACGCGTCGGCAGGCCGCGGCGCGGCATGGGCCATCAGCGCGGCGATCAGGTCGGCATCGCGGTCGCGGTTCTCGGGGTTGGGCGCGGCCCGGGGGGCGGGCGCGGGCGGGGCGGCTTGGGCTGTGGCAGCAACCGTCGACGCAGGCCTGGCAGAAGCCGGCCGGGCGCGCGGCACCTCGCGTGCCGGCGCAGTCACGGCCTTCGGGCGTGCGGCCGCGACGGCGATCACAGGCGGCGGCGCCGCATCGGTCGTGCTCGCGGCCTGGCCGACCGTGGGCACCAGGACCGGCGGCATGCCTTCCACGACATCGTGGGCTGCGGCTGCCGTGGATTGCGCAGACGCCGCAGGGTTCGCGGGCGCCGCGATGGGCTCCACCGCCGCGTCCACCTTCGCCGCGCTCGCGGCCTCCTGCGGCTCCGCCGCCACAAGCGCCGTATCGTTTGTATGGCCGTGTAACGCACGCGCTAGCTCGAGCGGCTTGGGTATTGACAGCGGCGCCGCCTGCCACGCCCCCAGCGCCACGAGCAGCGCGATGGCCGCTCCGATCCAGCGCCAGCGAAACCCGCGTTCGCGGGGATCGGGCAAGCGCCCCCCTAATCCGTCGAGCATTCGCCGCGTTGGCATCGGCTCCAATCCGTTGCCGGCCGCGGGCAACAGGCTGGGCCGCTGCGCTGCAGGGTGGGACGGGGTCGCGTCGGGTTCGGACAAGGCGTCGCCTTTCACTGCTGAGGGCGGATGGCCGCGGAGAGGGCCACGCCCGATGGGCGCGGATTCTAGGCGTTGCTATCACCTGAAAACATCGTCCATCGGTAACGACATCCGACGCCTGACCTCTGCATGCTGCTCGGCGTGATCCTCTACTTCCTCGTCGCGACGGCGCTGCTGGCCGTGTGGCTGCTGCCGCCGGTGCGCGTGCGGGCGCAGGCCTGGACACTCGGGCTCGTCGGCGGCGGGCGTTCGATGTCGCAACGCTGGCTCGGCGCCGGCGGGCGGCTCGCCGCGCAGGCCCAGGGCCGCACCGCGTCGGCGCTGGCCGACGGCTGGCGCGGCCTCGTGCAGCGGCGCTGGCGGCTGGCGGCCGCGTTCGCAGCGCTGCTGCTGCTGCCCGCTGCAGCGCTGCTGCTGCGCGGCTGGCACCGCTTCGACGGTTACGACCACACGGTGGCGCGCGCCGTCGATGAACGCATCGCCGCGCTGCTGCAGGGCGAGCAGCTGGTGCCCCCGCCCCCGCTGCCGCCGGAGATCTTCGCCACCGCGGAGCTGGCGGTCGCCAAGCCGCTGATCGGCAGCGCGAGCCGCCAGTGGGAGCTGCTCGACCCCGATTTCCGCCAGCGCCTGCTGCTGGTCTTCAGGCAGCTGAAGGAACAGCACGGCGTGGACGCGGTGCTGCTGGAAGGCTACCGCAGCCCCGAGCGCCAGGCGGCGCTCGCCGCGCTCGGGCCGGCGGTGACGCAGGCTGCGGCTTTCGAAAGTTATCACCAGCACGGCCTGGCCGCCGATGTCGCCTTCCTGCGCGAGGGCCGCATCGTGATCGCCGAGACCGACCCGTGGGCGAAGCGCGCCTACGAGCACTACGGCGCGCTCGCCGAGTCGCTCGGCCTGCATTGGGGCGGTCGCTGGCGAACGCTGCTCGACTACGGCCACGTCGAGCTGCGCCGCGCCGGCGCGGTACGCCCCGCGCCTCGCTGAGGCCGAACCGAACGAAAGGAACGTGTCGATGCCCCGTCCCGTCATCATCCTCGGCGACCGTCACAGCCATGGCGGCTTCGTGATCTCCGCCGCGCCGGCCACCGACACCCACGGCGTGCCGATCGCGCGGCTGGGCGACAAGGTGAGCTGCCCGGTGCCGGGCCATGGCATCAACGTCATCGCCACCGGCGATCCCACCTGCATCGTCGACGGCCAGCCGGTCGCCCGCGACGGCGACATGACGGCCTGCGGCGCGCGCATCTTCCACTCGCAGCATCCGACGATCGACCACCTGTGAACGCTGCCGCCGCAGCGCCCGCCCCTGCCCGCGACCCCTGGCCCCGATGACGACGATCCTGAAGCACACCGCGATGCTGGTGGCGATCTGCTGCCTGGCCTGGCTCGGCATCACCTGGCATTGGCGCAGTGCCGGCCACGCGCCCAGCGGCGACGAGCTGCTGCGCTACCTGGTGCTGCTGCCGCTGGTCGCGTTCGGCCTGGTGCTGCTGTTGCGCCTGGCCTGGCGGTCCGCGGTGGCCCGCCAGGCGGCGGGTGGCGCCGTGGCCGCGGCGTCGGCCGGTGCAGCCAGCGGCAGCGCGGCCGCTGCTTCGCCGCCGGCCGCGCAGGACGCCCCGCCGCTGCAGCTGCTGGCCGCGCACCTGTGTTGCGCCGCCGGTTCCGACCCCTCCGACTTGGTGGGCGCCGCGAAGGCCAACCAGCCGCTGCCCGCGCTCGATGCGCACCTGACGAATGCCGACGGCCTGCCGGTGATGAGCCACCGCATCGCGGACCTGCCGCTCGCCGAGCTGAACGAGTCGCTGCCGACGCTGCCCGAGGACGAGCCCGTCGCGCTGCACGTGCAGCGCGCGCTCGCCGCGCTGCAGGCGCCGTTGGCGGGCGCGCTGCTCGCGCTGTCACCGTGGCGCGAGCGCTTCGCCGACCCCGATGCCGACCTCGAGATCGCCGGCCAGGGGCTGCCCACGCCGCCGTCGGCGACGCTGCGCTGGCCGCGGCTGCAGGTGCTGATGAGCTGGCCAGCCGCGTGGTCCGATGCCGAGCGTGCGCTGGCCGAACGCTGGACGCGCGAGCAATGCGCTGCGGGCCCGATCGAACCCTCGCAGCTGCGCTTCCACGGCAGCGTGCTGTCCGGCGCCGAGCTGTGGCTCGATGTCGAGCGGCGCCTGCAGCGCCCCGATCCGCAGGCGGCCGACGCGCCGTCCGCGCCGCTGCTGCTGCTGGCCACGCACAGCGACCTGAGCGACGACGCGGTCGCCGCGCTGGAGCACCAGCGCCGCCTGTTCGATGCCGGCGCCCACCCGCGGGGCCTGATGCCGGCCGAGAGCGCCTGCGCGCTGCTGCTGGCGCCGCACGACTGGCCGGCCGACCCGCAGGCCGACGACCCGCCGCTGCGGCTGCACCGCGCCGCGGCGCTGCGGCGCGACAAGTCGGTCGAGGCGGCCGGCGGCGTGTCGAGCCAGACGGCGATCGACGTGCTCGCCGGCGCGCTGGCGCACGCGAAGCTGCCGGCGTCCGAGCTCGGCGGGCTGGTCTGCGACGCCGACCGCCATTCGCAGCGCGGCACCGAGCTCTTCGGCGCGACCTTGAAGCTGCTGCCGCAGCTCGACCCCGCCGAGCACCTGGCGATGACCGGCAGCGTGGCCGGCCATGGCGGGGCCGCGCCGCTGATGCTGATCGCCGCCGCGGCCGCGCTGGCCAAGGCCGAGCGCCGACCCTGCGCCGCGCTGTCGCTGGGCGACACGCACTGGCGCTTCGCCCTGCTGGCGTGCGCGCCGGCGGCGTCCTGACCGCACTGCTTCCGCGATGAACCGCTTCTGGTCCCTGCTGTTCGATGCCCGCGTGCTGGCCGTGCTCGGCCTCACCGCGCTGGCCGCCTTCCTGTTCCTCGGCGCGCGCGAGCTCGAAGTCGCGCTGGTCTGGGCCGGCCTGCTGCTCGGTGCCGCGCTGCTGATCGCGCTGGTCGCCTGGCTCGTCAAGCGCGTGCGCGCCCACCGCGCCGCCAGGCGCCTGCAGGAGGCCATCGAGGACGATGCCGAACAGGCCACGCTGACGATCCGCGCCGAGGACCGCGTGCCGGCCGAAGCGCTGCGCGACCGCCTGCTGAGCGCGGTGAGGACGATCCGCAGCTCGCGCCTCGGGCAGCTCAGCGGCGCCGCCGCGCTGTACGAGCTGCCCTGGTACATGGTCATCGGCAACCCGGCCGCCGGCAAGAGCAGCGCGGTGATCAAGTCGGGCCTGAACTTCCCGCTCGCGGCCGATGGCAGCCGGCTCGAAGCGGCGGTGGTGCAAGGCATCGGCGGCACGCGCAACTGCGACTGGTTCATGACCAGCGAAGGCATCCTGCTCGACACCGCCGGCCGCTACGCGGTGCACGAGGAGGACCATGCCGAGTGGCTTGGTTTCCTCGGCCTGCTGAAGAAGCACCGGCCGCTGGCGCCGATCAACGGCATCGTCGTTGCCGTCAGCGTCGCGGAGCTGATGCAGGGCAAGCCCGAGGGCGCGATCCAGCTCGCCAAGCGCCTGCGCCAGCGCGTGCAGGAGCTGACCGAGAAGCTCGAGGTCTTCGCGCCGCTGTACCTGGTATTCACGAAGGCCGACCTGATCGCCGGCTTCGTCGAGTTCTTCGAGGACTTCGATCGCGCCGAGCGCGACCGCGTATGGGGCGCAACGCTGCCCTTCGTGCCCGAAGCGGGCGGTGGGGCCGGCGGTGCGGCCGGCGGCACGAACGACGGTGCCGGCCGCATCGATGCCGTCACCGCCTTCGACCGTCACTTCGACGAGCTGCGCGACGGCCTGAAGGAGATCGCGCTCGCGCGCATGTCGCTGCAGCGGGGCGAGGCGCTGCCGACGGGTCTGCTGACCTTCCCGCTCGAGTTCGATGCCGCGAAGCCGGCGCTGCGCGCGTTCGTCGCCACGCTGTTCGAGGACAACCCCTATCAGTTCCGCCCGGTCTTCCGCGGCTTCTACTTCACCAGTGCGGTGCAGGAAGGCTCGGCCAGCAGCCGCGCCAGCGACGAGGTGGCACGCCGCTTCGCGCTGGGCGCGCGGCGCGAGCGCACCACCGCGCGCGTGGTCGCCGCCAACGGCTTCTTCCTGAAGGACCTGTTCCAGCGCGTGATCTTCGCCGACCGCCACCTGGTGCAGCAGTACGCCAGCCGCTCGCGGCAGCGGCTGCGGCTGGCGGCCTTCGCCGTCGCGGTCGGCGTGCTGGCGATCGCGCTGGCCGGCTGGAGCTGGGCCTGGCTCGGCAACCGCCAGCTGCTGCAGGACGTGCAGGCCGACCTCGCGCAGGCGCAGCGGCTGCAGGAGGGGCGCGTCGACCTCGGCGCGCGGCTGGAGGCGCTGGAGCTGCTGCAGTACCGCATCGAGCAGCTCGCCGGCTGGCAGGACAAGCGCCCCTTCGGCCTCGGCTTCGGGCTGTACCAGGGCGAGGCGATCGAGCGCAAGCTGCGCGACGAATACTTCGCCGGCCTGCGCCAGGTGCTGCTGCAGCCGGTGGCGCGCGCGATCGAGGGCTACCTCGGCGAGGTCAACAGCCATGCCGAGCAGCTGCAGCCGCTGACGCGGCCGCCCGAGTCCGGCGCGCGCGTCCTGACCACGGCGCTGACCGGCACGCCGGCCGCCGCCACGGGCGCGGTCTCGGCCGCGGCGGCGTCCACCGCGCCCGCACCTTTGTCGCGTTATGCGGACGCCTCCCCCACCGACGTCGAGGATGCCTACAGCGCGCTGAAGACCTACCTGATGCTCGCCGAGCGCCAGCGCATGGAGCCCGGCCACCTGAAGGACCAGATCGCGCGCTTCTGGCGCGGCTGGCTCGAGCAGCAGCGCGGCAGCCAGCCGGCCGATGTCTACAAGCGCCGCGCCGAAGGCCTGATCAGCTTCGCGATGGCGCAACTGCAGGACCCGGCGTTCCCGACGCTGGACAACAACTTCACGCTGGTCGATGCGACCCGCGCCAACCTGCGCCGCGTGATGCGCGGCATGCCGGCGCGCGAGCGGGTCTATGCCGAGGTCAAGGCGCGGGCGTCGACGCGGTTCGCGCAGGTCACGGTGGCCAACATCGTCGGCGAGGCCGGCCGGGGCGTGATCGCCGGCAGCGCGGTGGTGTCGGGCACCTTCACCCGCGAGGCCTGGGACGGCTACATCGAGAAGGCCTTCAAGGACGCCGCCAACGGCGAGCTGCAGAGCACCGACTGGGTGCTGCAGACCGCTGCGCGCGACGACCTGACGCTCGAGGGCAGCCCGGACCACATCCGCAAGTCGTTGACCGAGCTGTACAAGACCGAGTACGTGCGCGAGTGGCAGCGCTTCCTGCAGGGCATCGCGGTGGCCGAGTTCCCGAACTTCGGCGTCGCCGTGCAGCAGATGAACCGCCTCGGCGACCCGGCCGCCTCGCCGATCAGGCAGGTGCTGACGACCTTGAACGACCAGACCTCGTGGGACAACCCGACGGTGCTCAACGAGCGGCTGGGGCAGGTGCAGCGGGGCTTCGTCGAGTGGTTCAGGCAGAGCATCCTGCGCATGGCGCCGTCGCGCGTCGACGTCCGGGTCGATGTCGCGGGGCCGGACGGCGCGGTGCCGATGGGACCGATCGGCCGCGAGTTCGCCGCGCTGCACAAGCTGATGACACCGCGCGACCCCGGCGCGACGCCGCTGCTGGGCGAGTACCTCAAGTCGCTGGGCGCTATCCGCACCCGCTTCAACGAGATGGCCACCCAGGGCGACCCCGGACCGGCCGCGCGCAAGCTGATGGCCGCGACGCTCGAAGGCGGCCAATCCGAGTTCGCCGGCGCGGTGCGCCTGGTCGAGGAGCAGATGCTGGCCGGCATGAGCGACAGCGCGCGCGCCGCGCTGCGCCCGCTGCTGCTGCGGCCGCTGATGCAGGCCTTCGCGGTGCTGCGGCCGCCGGCGGAGACCGAGCTGAACCGCGCCTGGGCCGCGCAGGTGCACGAGCCCTTCCAGCGCACGCTGGCGGGCAAGTACCCGTTCGACGCCCAATCGAAGGTCGAGGCGGTGCCGCAGGAGATCGGCAAGCTGTTCGGGCCGGGCGGCGCGGTCGCGAAGTTCGCCGACGAGTCGCTGGGGCCGCTGGTGCTGCGGCGCGGCGACAGCATGGTCGCGCGCACCTGGCTCGACATGGGCGTGCGCCTGAAGCCCGAGTTCAGCGCGCAGTTCGCCGGCTGGGTCGCGCCGCTCGAGGGGGCGGCCGGCGGGGGCAGTGGCGGCGCAGCCACCGCAGCGGCGCCCGCGGGCCCGGCGCAGACCAGCTTCCAGGTCCTGCCGCAGGGCGCGCCGGCGCTGAGCGAATACACCGTCGAGATCGACGGCCAGGTGCTGCGCTACCGCAACGGCGCCGCGGTGTGGACGCCCTTTGTCTGGCCGAACGCCGCCGGCACGCCGGGCGCGCGCATCACCGGCGTGACGGTCGAAGGCCGCAGCGTCGAGCTGCTGAACGTGCCCGGCCGCTTCGGGCTGCAGCGCATGTTCGAGACCGCCGAGCGACGCAAGCTGCCCGACGGTGCCCACGAGCTCAGCTGGTCGCAAGGGCCGGTCGCGGTGACGCTGCATTTGCGCGTCATCAGCCAGCCCGGTGCCAGCGCCGCCGCGGCCACGGCTGCACCGGCCACCGCCAACGGCGGCCTGCGCGGGCTGAAGCTGCCGGCGCTCATCGCCGGCGGCGACGACGCGTTGCCGGCCGCGGTGCCGGTCGCGCTGGCGGCGTCGGCCGCCGGGCGCGCAAAGGTGTGGCCATGAGCGCGCCCGGCCGCTCCGAAGCGCGAATCCCGCAGCGCGCAGTGCGCAGGGGTGCGCCATGAGCCGTCCGGCAGCCGTCGAGCTGGTGTATTTCGGCAAGCTGCCCTCGCGCGGCGACTTCCTGCGCAACGTCGACGGCGACGGCCTGACGCGCCGCCTCGACCAGTGGCTGACCTCGGCGCTGGAGCTGATGGCCCGCGATCCGCGCTGGAAGGAGGTCTACGACCAGGCCGGGGCCTGCAGCTTCGCCTTCCTCGGCGTGCGCAGCCGCGCGCTGGTGGCCGGCCACCTGCTGGCGAGCACCGATGCCTCGGGCCGCCGCTTCCCGTTCGTGATCGTCGGCAAGCTGGAGGTCGATGCGCCATTGGCCTTCATGCAGCGCGCGCCGATGGCGTTGACGCAGCTGTGGCGCGAGCTCGCGCAGCGCGCCGACGCGGCGCATGCCGCCGATGATGCGGTGCCGCTGCTGAACCAGCTGAACGACTGGCGCGGCCGCATCGAGACCGACCCGCTGGCCTTCGAAGCCGGCTACCGCGACTTCCTCGAGCTGCAGACCATCGGCTCGCTGCAATCGCAGCTGGTCGCCGCCGCGCCGCAGGCCGACCTGCGGCGTGCGCTGCTCGCGCTCGGGCTGCTGCTGCAGCCGGTGCCGGCCAGCGGCGCGCACCGGCTCGAGAAGGGCCTGAAGCTGCCGCTGCCACACGATCCGGCGACGCAGGCCTATGCCGCGACCTGGTGGCTGGACCTGGTGGCGAAGTTCCTCGCCCGCGGCGACTTCGAGATCGGCCTGTTCCTGCCGCGCACGCTGCCCGGTCGCGCGCCGAGCCTGGCGGTGGGCTTCTCCGGCGACGCACCGTCGCTGCTGCATGCCGCGCTCGACCAGGTGGCCGCGCGCGAGCAGTTCGTCGACCTGCTCGCGCCGCTGTGGGTCGACGAATCCGCCGATGCCGACTACGCGCTGCGCAAGCTCGGCAGCTACCTGCAGCAGCCGCCGCTGTCGCTGGCGCAGGCGCGCGCCACCTTCAACGAAGCTTTCCTGGGGGAGTGATGAGCTCGCACGGCCGCCCGAAGGGCGAATTCCCCCTCGGGGGGACGGCGCGTAGCGCCAAGGGGGCAACATGAGCCCGCACGGCCGCCCGAAGGGCGAATTCCCCCTCGGGGGGACGGCGCGCAGCGCCAAGGGGGCAACATGAGCACCGCAAAGCCCCGCCGCCGCAGCGGCCTCGCCGCGCCGGGCACGCTGCTGGCCGCGGCCCTGCTGACGGCCGCGGCGTCCGCGCAGACGACCGCGCCCGCCGCACTCGCTGCCGCGTCGAACGCGCCCAAGGTCGTGGTCTCGGGCACCGTGCCCGATGAATCGACGCGCGCGGCCATCGTCGCCCGCGTGCGCGCGCTCTACGGCGCCGAGCGCGTGGTCGACCAGCTCGGCGTCGCGGCGCTGGCCGCGCCGCCGAAGTGGAGCGAGCAGGTGCAGAAGCTGATCACGCCGGACCTGAAGCGCGTGACGCAAGGCCAGCTGCGCATCGAAGGCAACGTGGTCGAGGTGGCCGGCGCAGTCGACAGCGCGCAGACCCAGGCGCTGGTGCTCAAGGGCCTGTCGGCGCGGCTCGACAACCCGACCTACAGCGTGCGGGATGCGCTGCGCATCGGCGCCAGCGGCCAGCAGCAGCTCGACGCGGCGATCGCCAACCGCATCATCGAGTTCCAGACCGGCAACGCGACGTTGACGCCCGAGGGCCAGCGTGTGCTCGACGACCTGCTGCCGGTTCTGCGCCAGCTGCAGGGCCGGCGCTTCGAGATCGTCGGCCACACCGATGCCGAAGGCGGCCGCGCGAACAACCTGCTGCTGTCGGCCGCACGGGCCGACAGCGTCAAGGCCTACCTGGTGCAGCAAGGCATCCCGGCCGCGGCGCTGGTGACCTCCGGCCTCGGGCCGGACCGGCCGCTGGCCGACAACGCCACCGCCGCCGGCCGTGCGCGCAACCGGCGCATCGAGTTCCGCCTGCTCGCCTAGCAGACCATCGGCGCGGCCATCGCTGGCCGCGGAGGGCCGTCAGTGGTTCGACGGCGGCGGTTCGACGCCGAGCAGCTCTTCCAGCTGCGACAGCGCGCCGTCGTCCTTGACCACGCTGCGCAACCAGCCGTGCAGGTCGGTCGAGCCCCAGCGCGCGGCCTTCTCGGCGAGGTAGGCGACGGGGCTGTGGGGCTCCGTGCGGCGGAAGAACTCGGCCACCTGCTTCAGCTGCTGCAGCGCCTGCGCGCGGTTCTGCGGCGGGCCGCCGGTGCCCGCGGACGCGGCGCCGGCTTTCGCGGCACCGTTGGGCGCCGGTGCACCGTCCGATGCGCCATCGAGCGGGGTGTCGGCCTCCGCCGGCAGGTCGTCGAGCAGCGCCTTCAGCGCCTCGCGCGCCGCGACGAAGCTCGGGCCGTCGGCGCCGAGTCGCTGGTCGATGCATGCCTGCAGCGCGACCAGCGCCCGCAGCGCTGCTTCGGCGTCCGCGCGCCGCAGCGGCACCGCGGCTTGATCGCGCGCCAGCCGCACCAGCGGCGTGCACCGCGTCAGCAGCCAGTTCAGGCTGCCGATGCGCTGTTCGCTGTCGCCGCCGTCGGGCAGCGGATGCAGGTCGTCCCAGTGCCGCTCGACGAGCCCGGTGCACAGCGCCAGCCCGTCCGCCAGGCCGGCCAGCCCGCGCCGCTGCGCCCACGCGTCGGCCAGCCAGCCGGCCAGGCGCAGGTCCTTGCTGCGGGTGCGCAGCAGCTGCATGCACAGCGACTCGACACCCGCCCAGTCGGCGACCTTCGGCTCCTTGCCCTTTTCCTTCCACTCGCCCAGCGGCAGCGTCGGATCGTCCTCGCGCCGCAGCTCGGCGATGGTGTCGAACGCCTCGCTGAACGACAGGTCCTCGCCGCAGGGCGAGGCCTCGTCGATGGGGTGCAGCAGCGGCTGCGCGGTGGTGAGGTCCATCGTGTCGGCGAAGCGTCGAGAGCAGGCCCGGCATTGTGCCGGCGCCTAACGCGCAAGATGGGCGAACGGTTCGTTACGAGCGCCGAGGAATTGGGGGGATGCGCGCCACCCGGCGCCGTCATCGGGCGGCGGAGGCGAAGGTTCGGACCGTGGGCCGGTGCCGGCCGGCCGCCTCGGCGGGGCGACTCCCGATACGCCCGCGTTACGAAATTCTGGTTGAATCGCAGCTTCCCGGCCCTGACCGCGCCTCGCGCGGAGCGTCTCTTTCCTCCCTGAGCCGCTGACCGGGTTCCGGCCCCCGCGCCCGCGCGGGGGCCCTTTTTTCGGCCCGCCCGTGGATCAGCCGCGCCGCGCGAGCTCGGCGGGCGCAGACGGCGCCGGGCCGGTGCGCATCGCGCGTTGCGCGATCGCCAGCAGCGATTGCGCGATCCGGTCGGCCGTCGTCGCCACCTCGTTCAGCCGGCGCCGCTCCTTGACCAGCCCGCCGGCGTTCAGCGCGGCGCTGAACATCAGCCACTGCTGGCGCGCCAGCTCCAGGTCGTCCTGCATGCGGCGGTCGGGCAGGCTGCTGGTCGAGATCGCTTCGAGCGCGGCGCTGAACTCGCCCATCGCCTGCTTGACGTCGACGGCGATCGCCGTCGGACTCGACGCGCCGGCCGGCCCCGCGGCCGCGGCGAAGTTCAGCTTGCCCACGCGCAGCGCGGTGGCGGCCGCGCGGGTCAGCAGGTCGACCAGCGCGGCGCGCGCGGCGTCGCTCATCTCGCCGGACAGGCCGGTGCTGACGAAGCTCATCTGCGCGGCCAGCGCCTCGCTGTCGCGGTAGACCTCCGGCCAGGCGTGGCCCGCATGCGGCCCGGCGCCGTCGAGGCGCTCGACGAAGGCGGTGACGCCTTCGGCCAGCCGCGCCACCTGGCCGCGGCGGCGGCCGCTGAGGCTGGGATCGGCGCGCAGCAGCTCGAGCGCGCCGAGCACGCGTTGCCGTTCCTTGCCCAGCTCGTCGCGCGCACGGGCCGGGTCGGTCGAGGCCGCCAGCTCGAGCCGCAGCTTCGCGAGCCGCTCGACGCCTACGCGCAATTCGGCCGCCGCCAGCACCGCCGCGCCGTCGGCCGCGCGGGCCATCGGCGCCGCGAAGGCGGAACCGAGCGTGAGCCCGCACGCGATGGCGAAGGCGGCCGCGGCGCGGCGTGCCGATGGGCGGCCGATGCCGGCGCGCGTCCCTGGTGTGTGCATGTCCCAACCCCTTGCGAAGAGCCGGGCATGCTAGGGAGAACCCGAGTCAGGCCGATGACAGCACGGCGTAGTCCCGCGCGATCGCCGCCGCGAGCCGCGCGTTGTTCAGCACCAGCTGGATGTTGGCTGCCAGGCTCACGCCGCCGGTCAGCTCGTTGACCTTGGCCAGCAGGAACGGCGTCGCCGCCTTGCCGCCGATGCCCTGCGCGGCGGCGTCGGCCAGCGCCTGGGCGATCGCGCGGTCGATGGTGTCGCGCGGCAGCGCGTGCGCCGCGGGGATCGGGTTGGCGACCACCACGCCGGATGCGAAGCCCAGGGTCCACTGCGCGTGCAGCAGCCGCGCGATCTCGGCGGGGTCGTCGAGGCGGCGGTCGACGCCGAAGTCGCTGTCGCGGCTGAAGAACGCCGGCAGCCGGTCGGTGCGGTAGCCGATCACCGGCACGCCGTGGGTTTCCAGGTACTCCAGCGTCAGCCCGAGGTCGAGGATCGATTTCGCGCCGGCGCAGACCACCGCCACCGGCGTGCGCGCCAGTTCCTGCAGGTCGGCGGAGATGTCGAAGCTCGTTTCGGCGCCGCGGTGCACGCCGCCGATGCCGCCGGTGGCGAAGAGGCGGATGCCGGCGAGCGCCGCGACGATCATCGTCGCGGCGACGGTGGTCGCGCCGGTGCCGCCGCGCGCGACCAGCGCGGCCATGTCGCGCCGGCTGACCTTCGCGACCTCATGGCCGCTGCGGCCGAGCAGCTCGATCTGGTCCTGCGCGAGGCCGGCCTTCAGGCGGCCGTCGATGATCGCGATCGTCGCCGGCACCGCGCCGTGCGCACGCACTTCGGCCTCGACCGCCAGCGCGGTGTCGGCGTTCTGCGGCCACGGCATGCCGTGCGAGATGATGGTCGATTCGAGCGCGACGACCGGGCGGCGTTCGGCGAGCGCGGCGGCGACCTCGGGGTGGATGTCGAGCAGGGGGTGGTGTGGGCTCATGCCGGATTGTCGGCCGCCGCGATGGCGATGGACGGCCGGCGACGCTGCAGCGCGCGCACCGAACGTTCGCTCAGCCCGGGATGGTTGCTGGCATCGATGCCCACCGTCAGCGCCGCGCAGCCGAGCGCGAAGTCGGCGGCACGTTCGAGCGGCCAGCCCGCGCGCTGCGCATGCACCAGGCCGGCCATCAGCGCGTCGCCGGCGCCGGTGACGTTGCGCACCGGCACCGGCCAGGCCGGCCGCTCGCAGACCGCGCCGCCGGCCTCGCTCAGGCGCAGCCCGTCGGCGCCGAGGCTCATCGCCAGGCGCCGCACGCCCTGCGCATGGAACCACGCGGCGGCGCGCTCGCGCTGGCGCGCGGTGCGCGTCGGCAGGCCGCTCAGCACCTCGGCCTCGAGCCGGTTCAGCTTCAGCGTGTGCAGCCGGGCCAGGCCGGTGCGCAGGCGTTCGCACTTGGCGGCGGACACCGCGTCGGCATGCAGCGCTGCGTCGATGGGCTGGTCGAACAGCCAGCCGAGCGCCGCCTCGCACAGGTTTGCGTCCACCACCACCGCCGCCGCGCGGCGCAGCCGGCCGGCTTCGGCCGCCAGCGCGTCCGGCCCCAGCGCATCGAGCACCGCCATGTCGTTGACCGCCTGCAGCAGCCGGCCGTCTTCGGCATGCAGCGACAGGTAGCGCGCGGTGCGCGCGCCGGCGATCACCCGGCAGCCGCCGGCATCGACCCGGGCCGCCGCGGTGAGGCGCTTCAGCCGGCGCCCGTCGTCGTCGTCGCCGACCGCGCTGACCAGCCGCACCGCATGCCCCAGCCGTGCGAGGTTCTCGGCGATGTTGCGGGCGACGCCGCCGGCGGCGGTGTGCACGCGGCCCGGCGTCGAATCACCGGGCCGGGCCGGCGCGGTCGCCCGGCCGGCGATGTCGAGGTTGGCGCCGCCGATCACGACGATGCGCGCTGCAGAGGTGGGCATCGGACCAGCTTAACAAGCGGGTCCGACCGACCCGCGGTGCAACAATCTCCACCGATGTCCGCGCTGTCCCTCGATCGCTCCCGTCTGTACCTCGACCTGATCCGCTGGGACCGGCCCGCGGGCTGGCTGCTGCTGCTGTGGCCGACGCTGTCGGCGCTGTGGATCGCGGCCGACGGATTTCCCGGCTGGCACCTGCTGGGGGTGTTCATCGGCGGCACGATCCTGATGCGCAGTGCCGGCTGCTGCGTCAACGATGTCGCCGACCGCGAGTTCGACCGCCACGTCAAGCGCACCGCGCAGCGGCCGGTGACCAGCGGCGCGTTGAGCGTGGGCAACGCGCTGCGCTTCGGCGCGGTGCTGGCGCTGCTGGCCTTCGCGCTGGTGCTGACGACCAACCCGCCGACCATCCTGCTGTCCTTCGCCGCGCTGGCGATCGCGCTGGTCTATCCGTATGCGAAGCGGGTGGTGTCGATGCCGCAGGCGGTGCTGGGCGTGGCCTTCAGCTTCGGCATCCCGATGGCCTTCTCGGCGGTGCAGGGCGGCCGCGAATGGAGCCTGCAGGCGGTGGGCGCCGCGGTGCCGCCGCATGCGTGGTGGCTGCTGCTCGGCAACCTGTTCTGGGTGCTGGCCTACGACACCGCGTATGCGATGGTCGACCGCGACGACGACCTGAAGATCGGCATGCGCACCTCGGCGATCACGCTGGGGCGCTTCGACGTCGCGGCGATCATGGCCGCGTATGCGATCTACCTCGGCAGCTGGGCGGCGATCGGCCGCACGCTGGGCCTCGGCGGCTGGTACCTCGTCGGCATCGGCGTCGCGGCGGCGCTGGCCGCCTGGCATTTCACGCTGATCCGCCACCGCACGCGCGAAGGCTGCTTCCGCTCGTTCCGCATCAACCACTGGATCGGCGCGGTGGTGTTCGCCGGCGTGATGCTGGACCTGGCGCTGCGCGGCTGACGCCCGCTTCGGACGTCAGCTTCCGAACTCGTCGCCCAGTTCCTTCGCGCGCTGCTGCGCCGCGCGCACGGCCCTGACGATCGCCGCGTGCACGCCGTCGGCGCGCATCGATTCGAGCGCCGCGTAGGTCGTGCCGCCCTTGGAAGTCACGCGCTCGCGCAGCACCGACGGTGGTTCGTCCGACTGCGCGGCCAGCGCCGCGGCGCCGTCGAAGGTGGCCAGCGCGAGGCGCTTGCCCTGCTCCGGCGTCAGCCCCATCGCGGCGGCGGCGTCCATCATCGCCTCGACGAAGTGGAAGACATACGCCGGGCCCGACCCGGACAGCGCGGTCACCGCGTCGAGGTCGGCTTCGGCGGCCACCCACATCGTCTGCCCGGTCGGCGCGAGCAGCTGCTCGACCAGCGTGCGCTCCGCCGGCTGCACCGCGGCGGTGGCGAACAGCCCGGCGATGCCGCGGCCGATCAGCGCCGGCGTGTTCGGCATGCTGCGCACGATGCGCGCGCTGCCCGCCTCTGCCCCGATGGCGGCGGCGATCGATGCGCAGCGGATCCCGGCCATCACGCTGAACTGCAGCGCGCCGCCGATGTGCGCCGCGCAGGGCGCCGCGGCTTCCTTGAAGAGCTGCGGCTTGACCGCCCAGACCACCACCGCCGCCTCGCGCAGCGAGCCATCGGCCGCCGCCAGCGTGCGCACGCCGAAGTCGGCCTGCAGCTTCTCGCGCTGCGTGGCGCCGGGGTCCAGCACCAGCACGCTGGCCGCCGGCCGGCCGGTCTTCAGCAGCCCGCCGATCAGCGCGCTGGCCATGTTGCCGCCGCCGATGAAGGCGATCGTCGGGTGGGCGGAGGGGGCCAGGTCGAGTGCGTTCATGCGCCGCAGTGTAGACAGCGCCGCCGTGGCGAACCGGCCTGCTGCGCCGCGTCATACCCGGGAACGGACGGGTTATGCAAAGAATGCATGATGCAACACAGCGGTTACGGCGGTCCCTACAGTGCGCGCCGGAACGGGCCGCAGCGCGGCTCACGAAGCCGACAGGCTCCCGTTTCGAACCATTCCCAACAGGACCCTTTCATGACCCTCTCGTACGTCAACCCGACTGCCGACAGCCCGTGGGGCACCTACCTGTCGCAGGTCGACCGCGTGATCCCCTACCTGGGGCCCCTGGCCCGCTGGGCCGAGTCGCTGAAGCGCCCGAAGCGCGCGCTGATCGTCGACGTGCCGATCGAGCTGGACGATGGCACGGTCGCGCACTACGAGGGTTATCGCGTGCAGCACAGCCTGTCGCGCGGTCCCGGCAAGGGCGGCGTGCGCTACCACCCGGACGTCACGCTCGAGGAGGTGATGGCGCTGTCGGCCTGGATGTCGATCAAGAACGCCGCGGTGAACCTGCCCTACGGCGGCGCCAAGGGCGGCATCCGCGTCGACCCGAAGAGGCTGTCGACCAAGGAGCTGGAGCGCCTGACGCGCCGCTATACCAGCGAGATCGGCATCATCATCGGCCCGCAGCAGGACATCCCGGCACCGGACGTCAATACCAACGCCCAGGTGATGGCCTGGATGATGGACACCTACTCGATGAACACCGGCGCCACGTCGACCGGCGTCGTCACCGGCAAGCCGATCCACCTGGGCGGCTCGCTGGGCCGCGTCAAGGCCACCGGCCGCGGCGTGTTCGTCACCGGCCGTGAAGCCGCGCGCCGCATCAACCTCGAGCTCGAAGGCGCGCGCGTCGCGGTGCAGGGCTTCGGCAACGTCGGCTCGTCGGCCGCCGAGCTGTTCGGCCAGGCCGGCGCGAAGATCGTCGCCGCGCAGGACCACACCGGCACCATCGTCAACTCGAACGGCCTCGACCTCGCGACGCTGATCCCCCACGTGCGCGACACCGGCGGCGTCGCGGGCTTCAAGGGCGCCGAGGTCTGCGACAACGAGGCGTTCTGGGACCTGCCGGTCGACATCCTGATCCCCGCCGCGCTCGAAGGCCAGCTCAACGCCGACCGTGCCCGCCGCGTGCAGGCCAAACTGGTGCTCGAAGGCGCGAACGGCCCGACGACGCCGGCGGCCGACGACATCCTCGCCGACCGCAACATCCTCGTCGTGCCCGACGTGATCTGCAATGCCGGCGGCGTGACGGTCAGCTACTTCGAGTGGGTGCAGGACTTCTCGTCCTTCTTCTGGACCGAGGACGAGATCAACCTGCGCCTGGACAAGATCATGGTCGGCGCGCTGCGCAAGATCTGGGACACCGCCGACCAGCACCGCGTCACGCTGCGCACCGCGACCTTCGCCGTCGCCTGCGAGCGCATCCTGATGGCGCGCCAGGAACGCGGCCTGTATCCGTGACCCACCCCCGAGTCGGCCTGGCGGCCGCCACCCCCTCAAGGGGGCGACACCAGCGGCCCGGCGGAGCCGGTTCCGCGGTGTCCTGCTTGGGAAAACCCCGTGGATAGATGTTCGGTCGTTCGCGATAGCAGTTGGATAATTCGCCGCCATGGCCGACACCGCCCCGAATCCCACACCGCCCGCCGCCCCGGCGGGCGCGAGCCCTGCCGATCGCGGGCTCGACAAGATCGACGCCCGCATCCTGCGCGCCCTGCAGAAGGACGGCCGCATCTCGAACCTGAAGCTCGCGGAACAGGTGCACCTGTCGCCCACCGCGGTGCTCGAACGGGTCAAGCGCCTGACGCGCGACGGCTACATCCTCGGCTACGAGGCGCGGCTCAATCCCAGCAAGCTCGGCGCCGGCATGATGGTCTTCGTCGAGGTGCTGCTCGACCGCACCGCACCGGACGTGATGGACATGTTCAAGGCGGCGGTGCAGGCCCGGCCCGAGATCCTCGAATGCCACCTCGTCGCCGGCGGCTTCGACTACCTGATCAAGACCCGTGTGGCCGACATGCGCGCCTACCGCGAGATGATCGCCACCGTGATCTGGAGCCTGCCCGGCGTGCGCGAGACGCGCACCTACACGGTGATGGAAGAGGTCAAGAACCACACCGCCTTGCCGATCTAAGCGCGATCCGACCGTGATCTGAGCCCGATCCGAGCCGGCCGGCGCATTCGGCGCACGAGACCGAATGCCGCACATCGCTCGCCGCGCGCGGGCGAATTCAGTGAAAGCCAACCGTCGATCTGCGGCACCGTAGCGGAACGTCTAGCCGTTCGCCCGATGCACCCGTTCGACGACATCGATGCCCAGATCCTGCGCCTGCTGCAGGTCGACGGCCGCCTGCCGAAGCAGAAACTCGCCGAGGTGGTCGGCCTGTCCGCCGCGGCGACCCATGAACGCGTGAAGCGTCTCGTCGACGATGGCTACATCCTCGGCTTCGAGGCGATCCTGAACCCGGCCAAGCTGGCCGCCGGCATGCTGGTCTTCGCCGAGGTGCGGCTCGAATACACCGGCGCGAACGTTTCCGATGCGTTCCGCGCGGCGGTGCAGCAGCGGCCCGAGATCCTCGAGTGCTACGAGGTCGCCGGCTGCTTCGACTACATGATCAAGACCCGCGTCGCCGACATGGCGGCCTACCGCGATCTCGTCGCCGCGGTGGTCTGGCGCCTGCCGGGCGTGCGCGACCTGCGCACTTTTGCGGTGGTCGAGGAGGTGAAGCACACGGCGCGCATCGCGGTGTGAGTGGATGACTGGTTGCGCCCCTTGCGGTCGTTCGCATGCGTAATCGAAGGACTGGCGACTTGTGGAGCGACAAAGGCGCGGTCGGGCAGCCCGCACCGCGCGACTCCGGCGGTCGGCCCCGGGGGGGCCGACTTCCCGGGCTCGAGCGGCTCGGGGGCGCGCCGTCCATTTAGCTCCACTCGCTGC
>NZ_JARGNB010000040.1 GCF_030167915.1 Aquabacterium humicola
CGGCCTGAGTTGGCATGGCGCTCAGAGAACTGGTGGCTGTTCAGATGCTCGGCGCGATAGCGCCGCTGAACATGCGTTGCAGTGGCACGGCCGCTCCACCTGATGCCTAACGTTTGAGGTAACGCGCGACCGCCAGCGGAGCGCCAGGGCCGCGAGGCCGATGATAGTGCTGGGCGGCCTCGCGGCCCTGGCGCGTAGCTGGAGGGCGTCGCGTTGACCGAAGGGTTAGGCCGCATTTTCACCCGCGTGCCACTCGTACTTGACGTCTGCGAGTTGCCAAGTTGGCTCGAAGCCGAACTTCACTGCGCGGAACCCGTGGTGCTCGTAGAACAACCTGGCGACGGTGTTCTGTTGAAAGGTGAAGAGCCACAAGCTGCCGTTGGAAGCCGACTTTGCCAAGCGCAGGAGGTGTGAACCGATCCCTTGTCTGTGAAGCCCTACCTTCACGTGGAGTTGTGCGACGGACTGGCTGTTAGAGGCAACGAATCCGACGAGCGTGGTTCCCTGCCACGCAAGTTGCACTCGGTGATGAGGCAAGACCTCGTCTCGGAAGTAGGCGAGTTGTTCCTCGAGCGGGTGTGGGTCGGTGATTCCTACCCCATGTTCGAAACTCGCTCGCCACATGCGAACAAGTGGATCGGCGTAGTTCGCCGAGTAATCTGTGACTTCGACAGTCGTCACGATGCGTCGTGCATGCGGCCTAACGTTTGAGGTAACGCGCGACCGCCAGCGGAGCGCCAGGGCCGCGAGGCAGATGATATGCCTTGGCTGCCTCGCGGCCCTGGCGCGTAGCTGGTGGGCGTCGCGTTGACCGAAGGGTTAGGCCTCACGGCTGTTCTTGACCCGGTAGCGCGCGCGAGCGAAGGCTGCGCAGCCGAGGATTAGCGCGACGTACTCCGCGATGGCAACTGCAGCAATGACTCCCTGTAGATTGCTCAGAGAGCTGTGAGTTTGGGCAATGACACTCACCGACACCGCGACGCCGAACAAGAATCCGAGCAGGGGCGAGTCGTTGCGACGTAGCCTACTAGTATGCCCATTGCAGCAGAGAACACTAGTGTTCCAACAATGTTTGCTGCGATCAGAATCAGTGCGGTTTGAAGCTTGTTCGTGGGGGCAATGGCTTGTACCGCCGAAATCTCCAGGGGAGCAGTGACGTAGCCTTGCCAGACCGTGAACAAGAGTGGACCAAGCGTGACGCCAAGCAGCAGTAGTACTGGCCAGATGAACTGCGAAGGTGAGAGGCGCATCTTGTGAGGGGCGGATTGCCAGGCGAAGTGCAACACCTTTGCGAAGGGGGGCGGTGAGTTGGAGACTAGCCGCTTCTCTTCGGGCAGGAAGGGTTGCAGCATGGAGTATCACCAACTCACCTACAG
>NZ_JARGNB010000041.1 GCF_030167915.1 Aquabacterium humicola
GATCGAGCGAGAGCTCAACGACAGGCCGAGAAAGGTTCTCGGATTCGACACGCCTAACGAGGCGTATGCTCGGTGGTGTTGCGCTTAGTTTGGCAATTCGTGACGCCTAACGTTTGAGGTAACGCGCGGCCGCCAGCGGAGCGCCAGGGCCGCGAGGCAGATGATATGCCTTGGTGCCTCGCGGCCCTGGCGCGTAGCTGGTGGACGTCGCGTTGACCGAAGGGTTAGGTTGCATTTTCACAGTGGCCGGGCGTTACATGCAAGGCGAGCTTGACGCCAGAACGACCCACCCATTGATCGGGCCTTGCCACTCAATTGCGACGAATACCGGGTGGTAGCTTTACAGGTAGGTGGCTCAGTTGGTCTGCAAGTGACCAGTGTTCTGGTTTGGTCTTTGAGTTTGACCACTTTCCACCCGACGCGAGCCAGTTCGCCCTGTACGCTTCGACTCCGGTCTCCTGACAGTCTTCGTATCCATACTCGACGCCGCAGCAATCGCAGATGGCGAAAGTCGGATCGGTTCCGTTGTCTCCCCAGGGGGCGAGTTCACCAAGGCATGCGCCGCACACATGGCAGCGGTAGCTTGGTGCGGAGGCGGCGGGCGTGGTGGGCGCTTGCATGCAACCTAACGTTTGAGGTAACGCGCCCGTGCCAGCAGGTGGCTTGGGGCGCGAGGCCGATGATGGGCCTGAGCGGCTTCGCGCCCCAAGACGCCTGCTGGTACGGGTCGCGTTGACCGAAGGGTTAGGCCTCGCCGTTTGTAGACCGACCAGGCAGCTTACCCAAGCGTTGCCGTGCTTACCGACTACTTTGGTTCGAGAACATGCTGAAGACTGGCCTCGCGCGTTGCCCTGCGGCACTGGAGGTACAGAGTGAGCCAATGATCTCGCGATCGCTTCTGCTCCTCAGTAGTTGTCTCGCGGTTTGCGATGAAGACCATCAGATCAAATGCGACACGCGCTTCCGATTCGGACTTGATATCGACGGGACCGGTAACGTGAACATTCTCAGTTGCCATAGTCGTTGCCTGGGTTGTTGAAGTCGACGGGGATTATGGCCGTTTGTCTGTCATGTTGCAGAGCGAAATGAGGGCGGCGAGGTAAGCGGGGCTATCACTGGCTTGCGAGGCCTAACGTTTGAGGTAACGCGCCCGTGCCGGCAGGACGCTTGGGGCGCGAGACACATGATAGACCTGGGTGTCTCGCGCCCCAAGAGGCCTGCTGGTACGGGTCGCGTTGACCGAAGGGTTAGGCC
>NZ_JARGNB010000042.1 GCF_030167915.1 Aquabacterium humicola
CTAGTGCAGTGCGCCACTCTGTTCTGCACTTATCCGGCGGTAGCGACAAGCGCGGCTTTCGCACGCGTCACCTTTGCCAGGATGTCGGTTGCGCGTGCCGTCCAGATGAACGGCTTCGGATCGATGTTGTGATGCGCGACGTACAGATCGATTGCCAGTTCCAGCTCCGCCACGCTGGTGAAGCTGTCGCGCCGGATGCGCTTGTCGGTGATGTCGCGGAAGAAGCGCTCGACCATGTTCAACCACGACGCGCTGGTCGGGGTGAAGTGCATGACGAAGCGCGGATGCCGGGCCAGCCACTTCTGCACGTCGGGGTGCGTGTGCGTCGCGTAGTTGTCGACGATCAGGTGCAGCGTCAGATGCTTGGGCGTGCGACGGTCGATGAGCCGCAAGAACTTCAGCCACTCGCCGTGGCGATGGCGCGGCTGACACATCGAGATCACGCTGCCGTCCAGCGTGTTGAGCGCCGCGAACAGCGTGGTCGTGCCGTGGCGCTTGTAGTCATGGGTGACGGTGCCGGCGCGCCCGCGCTTCATCGGCAAGCCTGGCTGCGTGCGGTTCAACGCCTGGATCTGGCTCTTTTCGTCGCAGCTGAGCACCAGAGCGTGCTCGGGCGGATTCACGTACAGCCCAACGACGTCGATCAGCTTGTCCTCGAAGCGAGGATCGCGCGAGACCTTGAAGGTCCGGCTGAGGTGCGGCTTCAGGCCGTTGCTTTGCCAAACGCGGCGCACGGTCGTCGCACCCGTGCCCAGGTGCTTGGCCAACGTGCGCGTGCTCCAGTGCGTGGCGTTGACGGGCTTCTCATGCAGCGTGACGTGCACGATGCGCGACTCCATCTCGGCCGTGACCGTAGCGGGGCGACCCGAGCGTGGCGCGTCCTTGCAAAGCGCATCGATGCCACCGTCAAGAAAGCGCTGACGCCACAGCGCTACCTGGCGACGATCGAGCCCCGCTTCGACGGCGATGTCCTTGTTTTGCAGACCTTGAGCGGCCAGCAAGACAACGAGCGCTCTTTGCTGCAATCGAGCCTCCACGCGGCGGCCTCGAGCAAGAACACGAAGCTCCCGCTCCACGCCTTCATCCAGTTCGATCGTCTTGGCAATCCGCATCGCTCCAGCCTCCTGGGCGATGGGAGTATGCCGAGCAAAATAAGTTCTACAACTTCACGTGCACTGCACTAG
>NZ_JARGNB010000043.1 GCF_030167915.1 Aquabacterium humicola
CCAGCATGACCGCTGCCCTCCCCTCCGAAGCCTTCAGCCGCCCCGTCGCGTCGAACGCCAGGGATAACTGGAACGCCGCGCGGTACAAGCCCGGCGACGACGGCGGGCACTACGAGAGCTGGTTCCTGCGGGCCAACGATCCTGCTGGGCGCCTCGCCTTCTGGATCCGGTACACGATCTTCTCGCCCAAGGGCCGGCCGCACGACGCCGTCGGCGAGCTGTGGGCCATCTACTTCGATCGAACCACCGGCAAGATCGTGTCGCTCAAGGAGGACGTGCCGATCCAGCACTGCACCTTCTCCACGAACCACCTCAACGTGCAGATCGGCAGCGCGGTGCTTCAGGACGGACGCCTTCGGGGCCGCGCCGGCACGAACAACCGCTCCATCGCCTGGGACCTGGACTACAGCGGCGGGCAGGAGCCGCTGCTGCTCCTGCCCGAAGGCATGTACGACACGAAGCTGCCGCGTGCCAAAGTCCTGGTCGGACAACCGCTTGCCCGGTTCAGAGGCTTCCTCGTCATCGACGGCGAGTCCATCCGGATCGACAACTGGGTCGGCAGCCAGAACCACAACTGGGGCAGCCGACACACCGACCGCTACGCTTGGGGCCAGGTTGCCGGCTTCGACGAAGCGCCGGACGCCTTCCTCGAATGCTCGACCGCTCGCGTGCGGGTGGGGCCCTTCTGGTCTCCTTGGATGAGCCCGGTCGTGCTGCGCCTTCGGGGTGCCACCTTGCAGTGGAACGGCTTGGTGCGCGCAGTACGTGCTCGCGGCTGCTACCAGGGCGATCACTGGTACATAGAAACATCCGGCCCCTGCGGAACGCTGCAGGTGACCTTCGAGGCGCACCCGGCCGATTTCGCCTCCCTCGTTTACGCCAACCCACCGGGCGGCAGCAAGGTCTGCCTCAACACCAAGATCGCCCGCTGCTCGCTCACGCTGGAGCGTGGCGGGCAGCGGATGGACCTGCATTCGTCCCGCGCGGCGTTCGAGATCCTGGACGACCTGCCTCCAGGCAAGGCACAACCGAGCTGAGAAGCCCTCGCCGCTACAGCGGTTTCACTCGTCCGGTCGCACCTCCTCCCTCTCTCGCGACCGGTCTTTGCGCCACGCCCTCGAGCGTGGCACTTTTTT
>NZ_JARGNB010000044.1 GCF_030167915.1 Aquabacterium humicola
GGGCGGATTACCAGGCGAAGTGCAACAACTTTGCGAAGGGGGGCGGTGAGTTGGAGACTAGCCGCTTCTCTTCGGGCAGGAAGGGTTGCAGCATGGAGTATCACCAACTCACCTACGGGGAACGCTATCTGATCGCGAGGCACAAGTCCAGCGGGGAGAGCGTGCGAGCGATCGCCAAGATGCTGAAGAGGAGTCCGTCGACGATCAGCCGGGAGCTCAGGCGCAACGCGGATAGCAGCGACGGGCGGTACCGAGTGGACAAGGCAGACAGCTACGCGAGGGGACGGCGCTGGCGAAGCCGCCGGGGGACGCAGTTTGAGGCGGCGCAAGTGGAGCTGGTGCACGAACTGATGAAGCGCCGGTGGAGCCCGGAGCAGATTAGCCGAAGGCTGCGCAAGCTGCAGCAGCTGAGCATAGGCACGACGACGATCTACCGCTGGGTGCGCCAGGACAAGGCTGCGGGCGGCTCGCTGTGGCACAGGACGAGGCAGCTGAGCCGGCGCTATCGCAAGGGCTACCGAGTGGTGGATCACCGAGGAAGGATGAGGGGCAAGACGCCGATCAGCCGGAGGCCGGCGCGCGTGTCACAGCGGCGTGAGTTCGGGCACTGGGAAGGCGACACGGTGATGGGCAAGGACGGGCGGCACTGCCTGCTGACGCTGGTGGAGAGGATGACGCGATGGACGAGGATCATCAAGCTGCCGGCGCGCCAGGCCAGCGAAGTGAACAAGGCGCTGACGAGGCAGATCAGGCAAGGACTGCTGAAGATGAAGAGCCTGACGCTGGACAACGGGACCGAGTTCCACGGGTTCAAGCAGCTGCAGGAAGAGCTTGGGATCCAGATCTACTTCGCGCAGCCGTATCACTCTTGGGAGAGGGGGACGAACGAGAACACGAATGGGCTGATCCGGCAGTACTTGCCCAAAGGCATGTGCTTCAGAGGAGTGACACAGCGTCAGTGCAACGCGATCGAGCGAGAGCTCAACGACAGGCCGAGAAAGGTTCTCGGATTCGATACACCTAGCGAGGCGTATGCTCGGTGGTGTTGCGCTTAGTTTGGCAATTCGTGA
>NZ_JARGNB010000005.1 GCF_030167915.1 Aquabacterium humicola
CGCTCCTGGTGGAGCTGCCCAAGGCCAAGACCGCCGACGACTTCGAAGCCCTGCTGCCCTGGCGGCTCACGCCTCCTAGCGCCAAATAGACACGTCCGCAAGGGACGTGTCTGGAGGAGCGCTTACCAGTGGTCCATCCCCCTGGATCGGTCAAGCTCGCCGCCAGCGCTCCGCGTCCTGGCGCGAGACACGAGGGCGGGCGACGCGCTCAGGATCAGCCGTGATGGAAAGTGGCTGGCGGCCGAAGCCTCCAATCGCACAGTCAGTCTCTGGCGTCGTGAACAGGACGGTGCCCTGAGCTTCGTGACGAGCCTGGCAGGGCATGACGGCAACTTCGTTGCCGACATCGAGTTCAGCGCCGACAGCCGATACCTGGCCACGACAGGAGGCATGATCATCCTGCTGTGGGACCTCGCCCGCGCGACCAGCGGGATGGCGGCGCGCGTGCTGCGCGGACATGACCACACGGTCAAGGACCTCCTCTTTCTGCCGAACAGCAGGCTGCTCGCCAGCGCGGGAAGCGATGCGCATGTGCGCCTATGGGGACTCGACGAGGAGCCGGTGATCCTGCCGGACCATGAGGACCTTGCCAGCAGCTACTACTACGACTTCGAGGCCGTCTTCAGCGACGACGGGCGAAGGGTAGCGACGTCCAGCCGCACGCTGCAGAAGACCCGGGTCTGGGACCTGCGGGAGCGTGCGCCGGGACTGTCTCCGCTGGTGCTCGAGGGAAAGGCTCACATGGCCAGCAAGCTGGCCTTCTCCGCAGACGGAAACCGGCTTGTGGGATCGGATGCACAGGACTTCATCGATTCCAAGAAGCCGCGCAGCATCTGGGTCTGGTCCCTCGGCCCAGCCGAGGGGGGCTTGGCCGCGCCCCTCACCGTGGACACCGGCATGCCTCTCATTGAAGCCGGCATCAGCCGGACGGGCGAACTGATTGCGGTGGCCTCGGAAGAGGCGGTCTGGCTCTGGAAGGCGACCGAATCCGATCTCGTGAGTGCCGGCAAGCTGCCGCTGCCGAAGGTCAGGGCGCTCGCTTTCGATCCGCTGGGCAAGAGATTGATAACTGGCAGCGCCTCGGGTGAAGTGCATCTATGGGAACTGGATGCGTCGGGCGCCCCGAGATCCAGCCACCTGCTCGGCAAGCACAAGCGGGACGTGATGTCGGTCGTCGTCAGCGAGGATGGGCGCTGGTTCGCGGCCGCGGGTTACGATCACGAGGCCACGATGTGGCAGCAGGCTGCGGACGGGAGCTTTCGGCAGGTCGTGCTCAGCGGTCACTCCGACTGGATATCCGCCCTGGCGTTCAGCGAGAAGAACGAATTGGTCAGCGGCGGCGCCGACGGCACAGCGCGGTTCTGGCAAGTGGACCCACGGGACCTGTCGGTGCGCTCCACCGAGCTGAGAGGCCACAACGGGTTGGTCTTTGACGTGGCCGTGCGCGGCAACCTCATCGTCACGGGCGGCATGGATCGGACCGCCAGACTATGGAGGCGCGACAGCCAAGGCGCCGTGGTAAGCGTGCTGCTTCCAGGCCACACCGGCTACGTCCGCAGGGTTCGGATCTCGAAGGACGGGGCAAGAGTGCTTACCGCCAGCTTCGACGGAGCAGTCCGGATCTGGAGGGCGCGGATCGATGACCTCCTGGAGGCAGCCGATCGAAGGGCGATCCGCAACCTGTGCGATGCCGAGTGGTCGCGGCACATGGGTGAGGCAGGCCCGCATCGTCCCACCTTCCCGCGCTTGACGACCGAAGAATCCGGGCACGTTGAAGCGGCGACCTGCAATACGACCAGGCGAGGTCTCGGATTCGCAATCACCGGTCGTACGTCGGGCAAGCCAGAGCCAAGTTCGGCCGCGTCCGCCGCGCATCGCTGCACCAGTACCTCTTCGACATCGGCATGCAGCGGCGGTCGAGCTGTGACCCCGAGGATTTCTGAGCCGGCTCCCAAGAAACAGAAGCCCTGACGTTGACGTTTGTTGGTGTAGCCTTTCATTTCGAAAGAGCACGAGACTTCTGGGCGATCCACGAGATCATCAAGGTCAGAACCGCCTCCAGCTCTCGGCCGGGCTGGCGCGAGCGGGCCTCGTCGCACACCCGACGCACGTCGCCCTGGACAGCGGAAGAATCTCGTGCCGCACCCCACTTGCGGGCGACCTACCTCCGGCGGCAGAACCTGACTTCGACACGTGTCTTCTTGCGATGACTCGCAGCGCGCCCTGGGCATCGGCACCCGACGCTCGCACCGGCTGACGCGATCTCCGTCCTTCCGCCTCTTGCCTGATCAGCGTTTCGTTTATTGCGTTTTTCGTTTGTTTCGATTAGGATCGAGCCATCGAACCCTTCGGAATTCGCCATGACCCAGGCCCCCACCATCGACACCACGCTGCCGCTCGCGCGCGAGGTCGCGGCGGCCATGCAGAGCCAACGCGCGCTGGCTGCCTACCTGAGTACCCGGGTCGAGACCCAGCGTATCCAGATCTTCGACGACAAGAACCAAGCTCACCAAGTCGAGCTGCCGACGTCCGCCCTCCGCCTGCTGGTTGACATCCTGGCGGAGTTGGCAGAGGGCAACGCCGTCAAAGTCGTGCCGATCCACGCCGAGCTGACGACCCAGGAGGCCGCCGACATGTTGAACGTGTCCCGCCCGCATCTCGTGAAGCTGCTGGAGACCGGTGCGCTGCCCTTCCACAAGGCCGGCAAGCATCGGCGTATCCGATTCGCCGACCTGATGGGATTCAAGGCTGAGCGTGACCGTGCCAGCGCTGAAGCGATGGATGATCTGGCGAAGCAAGCCCAGGAGCTTCGGCTGGGCTACGAATGAGGAACTCGCCCTTCACCGCGGTCTACGACGCCTGCGTGCTCTACCCCGCGCCGCTACGAGACTTCCTCATGTGGCTCGGCCTGTCCGGGCGGTTTCGCGCGCGGTGGAGCGCCGAGATCCACGAGGAGTGGAAGCGCAACGTGCTGAAGAACCGACCGGACCTCACGGCCGCGCAACTCGATCGAACTTCGGAGCTGATGGATCGAGCGATCCCCGACGCGATGGTGACAGGGCATTCGGCCCTGATCGAGGGCCTCGCACTTCCAGACCCCGACGACCGGCACGTGCTCGCAGCCGCGATTCGCTGCCATGCGAGCGTCATCGTGACCTTCAACGAGAAGGACTTCCCGGCAGAAGTTCTGCAGTCGTTCGGGCTCGAAGCCCAACACCCTGACGTGTTCGTCGAGAACCTCTTCGATCTCGATCCGGCCGCGGTCGTCGCCGCTGCGCAGCGGCAGCGCCAGCAGCTCAAGAACCCGCCGATGGAGATCGACCGATATCTCGACATCCTGCTCAAGCAGGGCCTGACGCAGACCGTGAAGGGGCTGGCGACGTTTCGAGGTGTGCTGTGAGTCCGAGGAAGATGCGAGCGGGGCGGCGGAACTGCCGAACCATGACCTGAGCGAGGAGACCGGTGCAGTTCTTCGTCCCGCCCCGCGAACAGTTCTTCCGTCCGCTCGCGCAAGACAACCGCGAGCTCTGTGCAGCCGCTTTGCGTGCTCTGTAGTTGGAGGACTATCGCGACCCCGTCGATCTCAAGCCAACGCTCAAGCTCACCCGGGCGGGCAAGGCCTTCAGCGAAAGCTTCGCCTATCTCGACGACTCCAACGGCAACGCGCGCTTGGTCTCGCCGAGAACGCCCATTCGCTCATTGAGGCCGAGAGCGGCTTCAACCACGTCTTTACCAGCGGCTTCTGCTTCAAGGTACGCGATGACGTGAAGCAGGGTGCCGCTACGCTGACCCGACTCAATCGGCAGCTGAAGGACATTCGCTTCGGAAACGACAGTTTCCAGTTGGAGTGGGACTGGATACCGCGCATGCAGGGCGTGCACGAATTCTTCGATGCTGTCGAGGGCGCCGTGGACGGTCTCGAGCAGGACCGCGGCTCGATCTTCGAGTCGCCCCGTCTCACTGACAAGCAACGCACCGCCGCCGAAGAAATTCGTCGACTGCTGCTTGCCAACGATCAGGGTGCGGCGAGCGTGCGCTGAAGGAGCTTGCCGACTACCGCAACTACCGGCGCTACGAAATAGTCCGCACCAGCCCCGTTGGCACGACTCGGCTGTCAACCTGGGGCACAGGCTCCGGCGGCGAACTGGAGACGCCGTTCTATGTGGTCCGCTCGCAGTGCTGGCCCATGCTGTTGCGCCCGTTGCTTGACGGAGGCGGTCACATGCCAGACCAAGCGTCCAAGGCCCAGCAATCTGATCCCGAGGAGACCGGCTGTGCGTACGCCGATCAAGACCTCTTGCCGACAATGCGCCACCATGGCCGTTTCGTCGACCAGGAGGCCTTCGATGCGGTGCAGTGCCGTAGTAGCCGCAAGCCGAGGCAGCCCGACCGAACAAACCGAGGCAGCCCGACCGAACAAGCTGTAGTTTTCAGAGCCAGTAGTCCGGTCCATCGTCCACGGACTCTGAGGCTCGTGATCCGAATGTGCGGTGGAGGCGCCTGCGTGAAGCCCGCAACGCGATCTGAGCTCGAAACCCCACCGAGCTACGCCCTTCTTCCGGCCTGACAGCGCGCTGCGCCGGCACCACGATGGGCTGTGCGAACAAGCCCACACCCCAAGACCGCAGGCACGCCGGCCGCGCGGCTGTGCGCGACATCGCGACGCGCATCGGCGCTGCGCAAGCTGGTGGCCTGCCTCACGGCTGCATGCCTCGCGCTCACTCAGGCGAAGCTGCGAGCCGATCCGCACGCTGAAGGTGTAAATGCGGGGCGGGTCGCAAACACGACCGCCGGCAGCACCGTCAACGCACCCAGCGCAGCGACGGTCGTCCCCGGCTACACCACCACGCCACCCGAGCGCAGCCACTACCGCCAGCCCAACCTGGCCGCCAAGGGCAGCGCCCGGCTCGCAGCCTGCGCCCTGACGCCCACCGACCCGGTCTGCCAGGACCAGCAGGGCGCCGTCACCTCGGCCAACACGCCGCGTCCCTACGTAGGAACCGACGACCCTGCCGTCGCCGCAGCGCGCGCCATCAACCGCAGCCCCTCCATGGAGCTCGGCAGCCTGGCGAGCTACTACAGCGGCTGCAAGACAACGGTCACCACGACTCCCGGAGGTGTGAAGCCGCAGGCCTGCCTGCGTCACGTCGGCATCGGCAACTACCAGTGCTCGAGCACCCTGGACGTCTCGGTGACGCGCACGACCAGTTGCAAGCCCGGCGACTGGGTCGGGCATGCGGAAGTCGATCACTACGGGCTCGACGTCCAGTGCCTGCCGGATCGCTCCGTTGCACGGCAGCACTTCCGCGTGACCCGCAACGGCGAAGCGCTGAGCTTCTTCGACGTGGACATGAGCGCGCCTGCCGTGTTCCCGATCCTCGCCGCCACCCTGGAAACGTCCACGGGCATGCAGGGCCAGCCGATCCGCACCGGGCTATGGGTGGTCGAGAACAGCTGCAGCGGAGCCTCCTGCAGCCTCAAGGCGATGGTCGCGCCAGAGCTGATCCGCACATGCACCGGGGGCGGCGACGCGGACATCACCTGCACCGAGGCCGAGCCCTTCCTCAAGGTCTACGGCCCCTGCCCCAGCGGCACCCAGTCGGGCGGCAACATCGTGAACTCCACCTGCCAGGGGGATGCCGGCTGCTCGGCCACGTCACTGGATCCCAACACCTGCTACGCGCCGTCGGAAGAGCCGACGCCCCTGGTCGGCAGCGACGTCACCGGATCGATCCCCGGCATCTACTGGAACCTGCACAGCACACGTGCGGTCGTCGGCTGGCTGCCCAACCCCGCGGTTGGTCCGATCCCGACGATGCTGCTCACGTACGACCGCGCCACATCCTCCTTCGTCCAGGCGGATCGCTGGGACGATCACTGCCCGCCGCTCGCAGGCGACGGTCGCTGCACGGTGGCCAGCGAACCGACCTGCACCGACGGACCATCGACGAAGACCATCGATGGCGTGCCCGTCACCCGCGCCTGCTGGGAGCAGACGCGGACGATGTCCTGCGCAGGCAGCACACCGCCCGACCAATGCGCATCTCTGGCCGCCGCCGGCTGCACGTTCAAGACCTCCACCTGTCGACGCACGAATGCCGGCACCGGCGCCTGCGAACTCTTCGAGGACGTCTACGAGTGCGCGACCGCGCCCGAGACGGTCACCACGGCCAGCAACTGCCCCACCAACGTCTACTGCCTCGGCACGAGCTGCTTCGACATCTCGGCGCCGAAGGACCCGGACTTCGCTCGCACGATGTCGATGCTCGAGGCAACGCGCGAGGCGGGCGTGTACCTCGACGCGGACCGCATGCAGGTCTTCAAGGGCGAGGACAACCGTTGCCGCGACCGACTGCTGAAGAACTGCTGCTACGCGGATGGCGCCGGCGCCGGCATGAACAACCAGAGCATCTTCGGCACCGGATCCCGCCTCGTCTACGACATCCTGATGGACTCGCAGAACCAGCAGTTCATCTACCAGGGTCTCTCCGCGCTGCTGATGAGCGGCGGGTTCAGCGGCACGTTCACGAGCTATGGCGTCACCATCGCGGTCAACGGCGCCGCCCTGCCCGCCGGCTCGGTCGCCGTCTACTCGGGCGAGAGCGTTGTCGTCGCCTTCGACCCCTGGTCCCTGGTGATCGCGATCATCATCTACATCGTCCTGTCGATGATGTCCTGCAACGAGCCGGAAGGCCGGCTCGCGATGAAGGAAGGCGCGGGCCTCTGCCACACCGTAGGCACCTACTGCTCCTCGTGCCTCATGGTCCTGGGCAAGTGCGTGTCCTGCGTCGAGCACACCACCTCGAAGTGCTGCTTCAACTCGAAGCTCGCCCGCATCGTCAACGAACAGGGCCGCGCGCAGGTCGGCAAGGGCTGGGGAATGGCTGGCAGCCCGGACTGCTCCGGCTTCACGCTGGCCCAGCTGCAGCGGCTCGACTTCGCGGCCATGGACCTGTCGGAGTTCTACGCATCGCTCGTTCCCGTCCTGCCCGACCTCGGCTCCCTCCAGGGAGGCAACGCCGCCCGGATCCCGGCCTGCTACTACGGCCAGGGGAGATGCCAGTGATCCGCCCGGTGTCCGCCCGCCACGTCGCGGCAGTGCTGGCCACGGTGCTCGCCGGCAGCGCGCCTTCCCTCTCCGCATCGGGGCCGGAACGAACCCCGGTCGAGGACATCAAGAGCTTGATGCTCGCGGCGATCGAGGCACCCGACGGCCGCGCCAAGGGGACGCTCTCCGGCCAGGTGGCCGACGCGCTCACCCAGCGCTTCCGTGGAACGTCTCCGGTCTACATCGACGTCTCCACCGAGCGACGGTTCGCGCAGCCCGGTTGCAGCCGGCTCCAGCTTCGCATCTGGCAGGAGGGCGTGCGCCTGCCTGGCTCCCGGGAAGGTCGACGGCAGACCATCGAGATCGGCATCAACTACTGCCGCGACGGCAAGCCACCGCGGTCGCTGCAATGAAGCGTCAGGATCCTCCACGGCCGAAGGGACGGTTGCAGGCAGGCTTGCGCCAGCGTCGCCTTGTCGTCCTCCTGCTGGCGGCCCTTTCAACGCTGGCCGCGCCCGCGCAAGACCTGGACTCATCGCGGGCGTACTGGCAGGACGCATGGCGGGGCTGGCACTTCTACGAGGAACCGGAAGCAAAGCCGCTCGCGCCTGCACGGCCCACACCCCGCCAGCCGAAGCCTGGTGCACGCGTACCCAGCCACGAGAACAAGCCGCCCGAGGTGCGCGAGCTTGAGCGCCTGCAGCGCGAGCTGGACGAAGCCCGCAGCGTCGCGATCATTCGCCCCACGGAGTCCAACGTGCGCCGCTACATGGCGATCGAGGCACGCGTGGTCTCGCAGGCCTCGACGTTCGCCGACGTCGCCCAGCGCATTGCATGGTCGGACCCGGAGCTTGACCCGACGCTGCAGGGCCGCCCCGTGAACGCCAGGGCGCTGGAGGTCTTCGAGCAGGCCCAGGCCGCGGAGCGCTCGCGCCAGGTCGCTTCCCTCGGCCGCGACCACGTGCTGCTGTTCTTCTTCCGCAGCGACTGCTCCTACTGCCACGCGTTCGCGCCGACGCTCGAGGCCTTCAGCGCGAAGCATGGCCTCAAGGTGATTGCGGTCACCATCGACGGCGGCACCCTGCCCGGGTTCGAGGATGCCCGGCGAGACAACGGTATCGCCACGACGCTGCGCGTCGGCCAGGTGCCCGCGGTCTATCTCGCCCAGCCCTACAGCGGCCTGATCACGCCCATCGGTTTCGGCGTGCTGTCCGAGGCTCAGCTCATCGAGCGCATCGCGACGGTCGCTTCGCCCCCTCCGGCGGCACCACTCGATTCCCCCACCCTCGCTTCGGCCACCGGCCGGTCTCGCTGACGAAGAAGGGAACCCATCATGCAAGGTCATCGTCCAGCCAGGCGTCAAGCCCGGCATCTGCTTTCGCTCGTCACTGTCATCTCGATGACGGCATCGCAGCAACAGGCGTTCGCCGGCGACCTGAACAGCGAAGTCAACAGCATGTTCGACAACCTGGGCACGATCGGCAACTACACCGCGCCGGGCGCCTTCCGCGGCCAGGCCTTCAACACCTACACCGGTGGCAGCCTCTTCATGCGCTCGCCGAGCAAGGTCTACCAGCTCGCCGCGATCCAGTTCCCGAGCGCCCGCGCCGGCTGCGGCGGCATCGACGTGTTCGGCGGATCCTTCTCCCACATCTCGGCGACCGAGTTCAAGAACATGCTGAAGAACATCACGGCCGCGTTGCCTGGTGTCGCATTCCAGCTGGCGCTCGAGTCCGTCTCCCCGATGCTCGGCGGCCTGACGAAGTGGGCCAAGGGCCTCGAGACCTGGATCAACAACGCCCGCATCAATTCCTGCGAGACCGCGAAGGCGATCGTCAGCACGGCCGCCGACGCAGCCGGCTTCAGCTCGCAGGAAGCCTGCGCTGACCTGGCCATCACGATGGGCATGGAGAGTGACCGGGATGCCGCGCGGCGCCGCTGCGCCAGCGACCGGCCCGGCGTCCTGGGCACTGCGCGCTCCTCCGGCGACCCGAACATCCGGAACCGGGCGCCCTTCGTCGGCAACCTCACCTGGAAGGCACTCCAGCGCGCCGGCAGCTACCTCGACGACCAGGAGCGCGAGCTCATCATGAGCATCGTCGGCACGGTGATCTACTTCCCCGAGGAAGCCGGCCGCGACCCCGAGCCCATCGCCCCCACCATCACCTCGATCGGCCAGCTGCTCTACGGCCAGGCCGCCGGGGCGGGATCCGGCGTCACGCAGCACCTGCTTCGCTGCAACAACTACTCGGAGTGCGACGCGGTCTCGCTGAACACCGCGTACGCGCACACACCCTTCACCGCGAAGGTCGAGGCCATGATGCGCTCGATCGCGGACAAGATCGCGACGCGCACCGCGATCCCGAACAACTCGGCCGAGGTCGGCTTCGTCAACCAGACGACGGAGCCGGTCTACCGCATGCTGTCGATCGGCTCGACGATCCCCGGCTCCGGCCTCGCGGACAGCCTGATCGCACAGTACCGCGACGTCATCGCCGCCGACTACGCCTACGTGTTCCTGGAACGCAACCTGCGCCTGGGCATGGCGGCGCTCGACAAGACCTACACGCTGCAGCAGGACCAGCGCGAGATGGCCAGCCAGGTGCGCCAGCGCGCGCAGTCCATGCTCCTGCAGCTGTCCCAGGAGAAGAGCGTGCTGTACCAGAAGGTCGGCTCGTTCCGCGCTGTCTCCGGACACCTGGAGGAACTGGAGCGCCAGCTGCGCTCCAGCATGCCCCAGCACGTGATGGACATGCTGGGCCAGCAGGCCGCGCTCCAGCGGCGCTAGCAGCGCATCGCCCGGAGCAGCCATGTGGGAGATCTACGCCTACCAGAACGCCGACAGCCTCTTCGGCATCTTCAACGCGGCAGCCGCGATCCACTCCTCCCCCGACTACATGGCCGCGGTCGCCGCGGTCGCGTTCTGCGGCTTTGCCGCTGCGCTCGTGGCCTACGCGTTCGCACCGGAGAAGCTGCAGGGCTGGAAATGGCTCGCCACGGTGGTCCTCGTCTTCTCGGTCCTGATCGTTCCCCGCGTCGACGTGGGCATCGTCGACAAGACGGGTGGCTCCGCCGTCAAGGTCGTGTCGAACGTCCCCTTCGGGATCGCATTCCTCGGCAGCGTCTCCAGCACCATCGGCCACACGCTGACGAACCTCTTCGAGACCGCGTTCCAGGTGATACCTGGCGCTGGCGCGCTGCCCTCCGAGCTCAGCTACGAGAAGAACGGCCTGATGTTCGGCAACCGGCTGGTCCGCAGCACCGGTGCAGTCGTCTTCCAGGACCCGGCGTTCAGGACCGACCTGATCAACTTCATCCACAACTGCACCATGTACGACCTGGTCGACGGCACGCTCGATCCGGGCGTCTTCTCGCGATCCGCGGACGTGTGGGCCCTGATGGGCTCGCCCAATCCTGCTCGATTCACGACGCTCTCGAGCACAGGTAGCAGCATGACCGTCGAGACCTGTCCCGTGGCGCGGTCCAACCTCGACGGGCGCCTGCCGGTGCAGCTCTCGCGCATCCAGGGCAAGCTGGCGTTCCAGATGCAGCCAACCCTCCCCGGAGCGACGGCAGCGTCGGTCATCGCCGGACAGATCCAGCAGGCCTACCTGCGCAATGGCCTGGCCACCGCGGCATCCACCGCATCCGACCTCATTCGCCAGAACGCAGTCCTCAACGCGATCGACGACACCAGCAGCATCATCGGGCAGAAGGTGAACGACCCGGCGGCCATGGTGCTGGCGGTCGGGCGTGCGCAGGCCGTGGCCCAGCAGAACGCTGCCTGGATCACCTACGGCAAGGTGGCGGAACAGTCCCTGCCGGTCCTGCGCAACGTCGTCGAAGCGATCACCTACGCTGTGTTCCCGCTGATGGTGCTGCTGCTCCTGCTGACCAACGGGCGCGAGACGATGCTGGCGTTCAAGGGCTATGCCTCGGTCCTCATCTGGATCCAGCTGTGGCCGCCGCTGTACGCCATCCTCAACTACATGGCGTCGATCTACGCGGCCTACGACCTGGCCGCTGCGGCCGACCTGGGAACGGGAACGAAGGCGCTTGCCCTCCAGACGGCTTCAACGATCTACTCCCGCGCCGTCTCCGGCGAGGCCGTGGTCGGGTACATGGCCATCAGCATCCCCTTCCTCGCCTGGGCGGCGCTCAAGCGCATGGAGACCTTCGGCACTGCACTGGTGGGCGGCCTCTCCGGCCTGCAGGGGATGGTCTCGGGGGCCACGGGAAGCGCAGCCGCCGGCAACCTCTCGATGGGCAACGTCTCGATGGACCAGATGCGACTGTCGCCCGACCGCAGTTCCGCCTTCATGAGCACGTGGCAGAGCGATCTCACCGGGAATACAACAACGACGAACGTGCTCACCGGCAAGACCGCGATGAGCCTCATGAGGAACCAGGGCTTCGCGTCACGGGTGGTCTCCGTGCGCGTCAGCGAGCAGGACGTGCAGGACGCCGGCAGGCAGGTCGACGCAGCAAGAAGCGAAGCCGTCGCGGCCACGAACGAACGATCCGCCGTCCTCACCGAAGCATTCTCAAAGGGTGTCGCGAAACTGCGATCGACCAGAACCTCGACAGGTTCGACATCGAGCAGCTTCGAGCAGTTCGGACAGGCACTCGACCGGCTCGACCAGATCACCAGGTCGGTCTCGGACACCACTGGACTAGCGCAATCGCAGGTTGCCCAGATCGCTTTCGGTGCGCATGGCCAACTTGGAATCTCCACCCCAATTGCGGGGGCAAGGATCACGGGCGATGCCACGAAGGGCTACTCCACAGCGTTGTCTGACGACCAACGAAAGATTCTCGGCGCGATGACGTCGAAGCAACTGTCGGAATTCAAGCAGTTCGGCGATCGCATCTCTCGCGATACGGCATTTTCAACCGTCGCTGCCCAGGACGAACGTGAAGCCAGGGAACTGGCGTCGCGCCTGAGCACCAGCGCGGCACGCGCCGCGCGTGCGGACGCGAGCCTGGCCGAGAGAACCTCCTACTCCGAGCGCGTGGCCTCTGCCTACGAACGAGGCGAAGTCATCTCGATTGACCTGGCCCAGGATCCGCACAACCTCGCAATGTTCAGGCGCTACGCCGAAGACTACGGAGGAACAAGCGCTGCTGCGCGCGCCCTCATGGAAGCCGAGCTTGCCCGCCAGTCGCTCCGTCCCAGCCGAACGTTCTCGGATCGAACCGCCATCCCCGTATCGTTCGAGCCCGTGAGGGAGCAGCACCGGCAGGAGGCGACAACCCTCGCGTCGAAAGCCGATCCGGACTTGCAGCGCCAGCGCAATGACGCCGATGTCGCAAGATCCGCACAGGAGGCTCGGTCAGGAAAGCCGCCAGGATATCGCCGGTCGAATGTTCGTGAACAGATTCGGACGCAAGGCGCAAGCATCCAGCAAGACACGCGCGATCGAGACGACACATTCGAGCGAAAGGTCGATGCGTCCCGAACAGAGGACGGGACGCTGCTCTCGCGCACGTCACTCCTCAAACGATCCGCCCAGCGAGTGGCCGCTGACGCAAAGGATTCAGTCGACACGGCCAAGGAGGCGGTCCGACGGCTACTCGATCGCAAGTGATCACTCGACCTTGTCCGGATCAAGCATGTGTCGATCCGGCAGAGCATCCCACGGCTTCGTGAAGGGAGGATGGCCTCGGTCCCGCCAGAAGTTCGCAGCCAATTCGTCTGACCAACTTGCTGGAACGCCGTCATCGAGCTTGAGCCGACGCCGCCCTCCGCTTCCGCGACCGGTAGCGGCTCCCCCCATCGCAGTTCCGAACAGCGCCCCGACGCCGGCCATCACCACTCGCGTTCCCCAATCGTCATTGATCGCCCAGAGCATCCCGACGAGCGCGCCAAGCGCGATGGCACCGAAGAAGATCAGCTTTCGCATGGCGAAGCTCCAGTCTGCTTGAAAGGCTCAATGCTTGAGCGGGCCATGCGTTGTCGCAAGGGTCGACGCGTGGCAAGGCCTCTCGGGAACGAGAGTCGATCCGAGCATAGGCCATCGCCATCGACTTTGCGAGCATGGGCCGCTACTCCTGCCGGTCTCCGAACAACAACGTCGTCATTGGCCGCGCGGCAGCGCCCGGCAGCGCACGTCATTCCTCATGCGGCTGCCACCGCCTTGCCTTCCCCCGAACGTGAGCGGCCATCCCGCCGAGGCACTGGTCCGGGCGGGGCATCGCCCCTAACGTGGAACCGCCTGAGGCATTCGGCCAAGGGCAAAGCCAACGCAACCAACGTGAAGGAAGTTCCCATGAACAAGGACCAGCAGCAGGCGCAGGACGCCGAAGTCGTCGACCTCGGCGACGCGAAGGAAGTGACGGAGGGCCCGAAGGGGCCCAACCCCGAGGACCACCCGGTCCTGAAGTTCCAGGACTGATCGGCCGCCGCTAGGCGACCCGGAGGCGTGCCGCGGCACGCCTTCCTCCGATAGCCCAGGCGCCCCCCGCACCGGGAGAGATGTGCCCGGTGCCCGTCCCTTGCCATCCCGGCAGTCCGGGCGCCTCCCGCGACCGCCAGCCAACCGGCCTCCAGCATGCTCACGCGCGTTCAAGCTCCTCGTGCCCCGGCATCCGAAGGCGATGCACGCCTTCACCTTGCAAGCCATGTGCGCGCATGCGAAGTCGATGGCCAGGTGATCCTCCTCGACCTCCTTCGTGGTCGGTACCTTGGTGTCGGTCCCAGCCAGGCGCTGGCGTTGGCGAGTCTCGTCACCGGCTGGCCCCTTGCCTCCAGGCCGACGGATGGCGCCGAAGCACCCATCGAGTCCGTGAACGTCTCACGGCTCGCCGCCAGGCTTGTCGCCCAGGACCTCCTGTCCGACGAGCCTCGCGACGAGCCCGTACCTGCGCCGTTCGAACGCCCCGAGGCAACGCTTCAAGGGCAGCACGCGTCCCCCGATCGCGCACCGATCACAACGGCGACGCTCTTCCGATTCCTCAAGGCCGCCTCGAAGGCCTACCTGTCGTTGCGCTTCCGCTCCCTGCAGTCCATCGCCACCACGGTGTCGGCGCGGCGCCAGCGGTCGGCATCGCGGACTTCCGTCGACAAGGCCGCGCTGCGCGATGCCGTCGCGGTCTACCTGCGGCTGCGTCCGCTCGCCTTCACCGTCCGCGACAAGTGCCTCTTCGACTCGCTCGCGCTGCTCGAGTTTCTCGCGGCCGAGGACATGCATCCGCATTGGATCATCGGCGTGAAGGCCCATCCCTTCACGGCGCATTCGTGGGTCCAGAGCGGTCCGCTCGTGCTCAACGACCACCACGAGCACGTGCGCAGCTACCGCCCGATCCTGCGCGCCTGAGCGTCCCGGAAGCAGCCGGCCATGTTCCGCTTCCTCGGCATCGCCTGGAACGACGCCAGCGAAGCCGCCAACGCCGCGGCGGCGCGCCTTTGCGCCACGGTCAAGGACCGCGCCGACTGGACACGCGTCGCCGGAACCCCGGGCCTGGATGTGTTCATGACCGGCGCCCGCGGGGGGGCCAACCGCCACTACGACCTCGGGCCTCGCGGCGTCATCCTGGGCAAGCTGTTCCTGCGCGTCCGGCTCGACACATTCACGGTGCCCGTCCATGTCGATTCCATCGATGACCCGGAGCGCCTGCAGGAGAGCGGCGGCCGGGCGCTCGTCGGCGGGTACTGGGGACGATATGTCGCCTTCGTGCGATCGCCGACCGGCATCACCTCCATCGTCAGGGACCCCAGCGGCACCCTGCCCTGCCACCTCATGCAGCACGACGGCGTGTACATCGCCTTCTCCTGGCTGGAGGACGTGATCGACCTGATGCCCTCGATTCCCCGCCCGGCGATCAGGTGGAGCGCGCTCGCCGCACAGGTCCGGCTTGGCGAGCCGAGTGGCCGCGAGACCGCGCTCGAGGGCGTCACTCAGGTCGTCGCGGGTGAAGCGGTCTACCTCGTTCATCCGAGGCCGGAACGTGCGCTCGTCTGGAACGCCACCGACCATGCGCGCGTCGTCGCCACCGAGGACCTGGCCGAGGCGGCCACGCTGCTCAGGCGAACCATGCTCCACTGCGCAGCTTCATGGGCCTCGTGCTATCCCAGGGTGCTGCTGCGCCTGTCGGGCGGCGTCGACTCTTCCATGCTGCTCGCCTGCCTGGCGCATGAAGAGATCGAAGCCGACGTCACCTGCCTGAACTACCACTCGCCGGGCGCAAACAGCGACGAGCGTGCATATGCCAGGCTTGCCGCTGCCAGGTTCGATCGCAAGCTGGTGGAGCTTGAACGACCGTCCGCCACTCTCCTCGATGGGGTACTTCGCATTGCGAGGACGCCGAGCCCGACCAGCTACGTCGGCCGCATCGGCACCGCCCGTTCGGACGCGGAGGTCGCCCGGGCGCATGGTGCTCCTGCCATGTTCACGGGGGGTGGCGGCGACCAGCTGTTCTTCGAGCTTCACCACTGGTGGCCGGCAGCGGACTACCTTCGCCTGCGCGGTCTCGACGGAGGCTTCCTGGGCGCGGCGCTGGATGCAGCGCGCCTCGGTGGTCTCTCGCTCTGGAAGACATTGCGGCTCGCGCTCGCCGACCGCTTTCGCTCCGGCCCACTTCCGCATGACTCGCCTGGCGCGGGGTCGCTCATCGACCCCGAGGCTCTGGCTGCCGACGCACTGGCGCCCTTCGAGCATCCGGCCATGCGTCACGTCGACGGCTTGCCGATCGGCAAGCTCATGCAGTTGCAAATCCTGCTGGCGCATGGCGGCTACTACGACCCCTTCGAGGGCGCTCGCGCTCCCGAGCTCGTCAACCCCTTCCTGTCCCAGCCGCTCATCGAGCTGTGCCTGGCCCTGCCCACCTACGTGCTGGCGCATGGCGGCCACGGCCGCGCGCTGGCCCGGCAGGCCTTCGCGTCCGACCTGCCCCCCGAGATTGCGGCGCGGCGGTCCAAGGGCGGCATGTCGGAGATGGTCAAGGCACTGCTGCTGGACAACCTCGCCTTCGCGCGCTCCCTCCTGCTCGACGGAGAGCTCGTCCGCCGCGGCATCCTCCGCCGCGACAAGGTCGAGGAGGCCTTGTCCGGCCGCCCGTCGACCCTCTCCGGCAATGTCGTGGAGATCCACGACCTCATCTCGACCGAGGCGTGGATACGACGATGGACCGAATGACCGCGCGCAGCGAGGACGCCGCACGAAAGCCCCCGGACAGCTGGAGCAGGACAGTTCGCAGGATCCTCGGCCTCATGCTGGAGGCAGCCTCCTCCGATGCCAGGCGCCAGCTCGGCCTCGCCCTCCTCCTGGTCATTTCGGGCGCGCTCCTGGCTGCGCTCACGCCACTGGCACTGAAGTGGCTGGTGGACACGGTGGGTGCGCCGGGATCACCGGCAAGCGAGAACCTGCCGCCTTCCCCGGCCATCCTCGTCGCCTGCTACGTTGCCGCCGTATGCGGCAGCCGGGTGCTGACCGAGCTGCGCGGCCTGGCCGCGAGCGCTGCAGAGCAGAAGATCGGCGCCAGCCTCAACCGGCGCTTCTTCGGCCACCTGCTCGCACTACCGCTCGCGTTCCACCTCGAGCGCCGCACGGGCGCCGTCATCCACGGCCTTTACCAGGCGACGGCCGGCTGCCAGCTCATCATCAGCACGATCCTCGCGACGGTCGTTCCGGTGGTCGTCGAGACGGTTGCCGTCATCGCGATCATGGTCCGCCTCGACCAGCCCCTGCTGGTCGCGATCCTTGCGACCACTGCGATCGCCTGCCTGGCTGCCTTCGGCATCGCCGGGCCGCCGTACAGGCGCCGGGCCCGCGACCTTTCAGGCGCCACCATGGACCTGCATGCAGTCCTGAACGACAACCTCGTCAACATCGAGACGATCAAGTCCTTCGGCGCGGAAACTGTGGCACTGGCACGGTTTGCATCGGCCACGGCCGGCGTCGAGTGCCGCTGGCGCGCGCTCCATCGCCAACGCGCGATGACCGGCCTGGCGATCGCCGCCATCCTGGCGGTCTCCGTCACGGCTTCGCTCCTGATCTCGGTCCGCGCTGTCGCGGAAGGCGCGCTCACCCTCGGCGGCTTTGTCATGGCCACCGTCTACATGCTGCAGGTCGTGCGCCCGCTGGAGATGGTGGGATCCGCGCTGCGCGACCTCTCCCAGGCGATGGAGTTCGTGCGGCCGCAACTCGACGTGCTGGATCGGCCCGCGGAGGCGTCGTTGCCCATGCCGGCACCGGGCAAGCCCGACACACGGCACGAGACGCCGAAGGCTGGCAACGCGGCCGCTGCCCGCGCGCGGCCGCCCGAGATCCGGTTCGACCAGGTCCGCTTCGCCTATGCAGGCAGCCCACCGGCGCTCGATGGGGTGGACCTGCACATCCCGCCTGGCCGGAGCATCGGGATCGTCGGCGCGAGCGGTTCCGGCAAGTCCACACTCGCGCGCCTGCTGCTTCGCCTGTACCACGCGCAGGCAGGCACCATCAGCCTCGACGGATCGCCTATCGATGCAATGCCGCTCTCGCAACTGCGCGCCAGGTTCGGGGTTGTTTCCCAGGACACGGTGCTCTTCAACGACACCATCGCGTTCAACATCGCGATGGGCGACCCGCGGCTATCGATGACCCGCATCGAGGCCGCTGCACGGCTGGCGCAGCTGCACGACTTCATCGTCTCGACACCCGGCGGCTACGGCACCCTGGTCGGCGAGCGCGGCCTGAAGCTCTCGGGCGGCGAGCGCCAGCGCCTGGCCATCGCGCGCGCAGTCATCAGGCAACCGTCCATCTTCATCTTCGACGAGGCCACCTCGATGCTGGACGGCGAGACCGAAGCGTCACTGCTGTCGAGCCTCAGGGCTGCGTCCGCGGGCTGCACCACGATCACGATCGCCCATCGCCTGTCGACGGCTCGGCATGCCGACGAGATCGTCGTGCTTTCCAACGGGAGGATCGCTGAGCGAGGGAGTCATGCCGAGTTGCTGGACAGTGGCGGCGAATACGCCCGCCTCTGGCAGATGCAGCCCGGAGCCGGCGCACCATAGCCTGGGCACCATCCCCAATGTCCGTGCGTCCCAAGGCCTTGGGCGAGCGCATGAATTCCAGGGGTGCCGCGTCCTTCATGCGTTTGTATGATTTCACGTCGAATCTTCCCGAGCCAACCTCCTCCTCCCTCCCGGCTCGGGCTTCCGGCCTTCCCTGCAACGATTGCAGGGAAGGCAGCTTTCTCGCATCTTTCATCCCGTGGGAAGCCGGACCAGCTGCTACCAGGGGCTGACGTCCGAACAGCGCGGCTTCCTGTCCTCGACCTGCTTCAACTCCGCCATCTGCCGCCACCGCGCATATTGCGTGCGCAAGGTTTCGGTGCTCTCGTCGGGCAGGAATGGTTCCGAGCGCTCCTCGCCCTTCAGCCAGAAGCGATACCAGTCGACGTTGCCCTGCAGGGAGATCATCCGGTCGCCCGGACGGCCGAGGTTGTGCGTGCCCCCGGGCAGGACGACCATCTCCGCCGGCTTGTACTGGCGACGCAGCAGCGCATGGATGTCCCAGTTGTTCAGCACCCAGGGGCCGTAGGTCTCGATGCGCATCGCCGCCCGCACGCAATGGGTGTGAAGGGCCGGGTCGGTCCGGATCCAGCGCTCCAGCCCTGCCCCGAAGGGCCCCCCGCCGTTGGTCGCCTCCTTCTTCGACAGGATGCCGTCCCTGGCGCCATAGGACACGGTCATCGAGAACAAGGTATTGGCATCGCCGTCGATCAAGGATGCGGCACGGATGGGGGCGTCGGAGAAGGTCACGAGGTTCAGCACCTGCTCGCCGGTCATGCTGAAGCCGATGATGCCGATCCTGCCGGGATCGGCCGTGCCGTCCGCCACCAGAGACTTGATGGCGGACTCGGTCGAATCCAGGAAGGCCTGCATGCGCTCGCGAAAGTCCGCACGCGCCCTGCCGACCGGCCTGGTCGGCAGGGCCAGCACCAGGATGCCCTCGCGCAGGAAGGCCCGTCCCGGGAACCCGCTGGTGTAGCCGTCGGCGACGTTCGAACCGTCGAGGTAGAACCTCTCAGGCGAATAGCCGTAGGTCTGGATGACCAGGGGATGGCGCCTGCCCGGGACGAAGCCCGCGGGCAGCATCAGGCCGCCCACCCACTGGCGATTCCTTGCATCCGTCCAGGCGTAGGAGCGGGTGGTGCCCCAGTCGCCCGCGGAGTACTGCGGGTTGAGGTGGGTCAGGCGCACATGCTTCCCGGCGGGACCGACGGCAATCACATCGGCCGGCTGGTCTGGCTTCTGGTCGATGCGCAGCCTCCAGGCTGCGGTCGCCTGTGCTGCGGACGAGGCCGCAGGACTCGCTGCATCGGCCCTGCCGAGCTCGAGCCAGCCGCCACCATCGCGTCGCACGAAGCGCCGGCTCTTCTCGCCATCGAGCACGACGAAGCCGTCCTGCCCGCCGCCGGTGCCGTATGCATTGTCCAGGCGGTGCTCGAGCGCAGCGACCACCTCCCACCTGTTGCTGTCCGGCCAGTACTCGACCACGTGCGATGCACCGTCCCGCGCACCGGTGCCCCTGGGAAGCAGGGTCCCAGCAAGGATCACCGAGCGGCCGTCACGCAGCCAGAGGCGGTCGGAGCGCATCTGCGACGCAGGGCTCGCAGCATCATCGGGCGCATCGACGATGGCCTGCGCGCTGCCATCGGACAGGCGGTACGCGACCAGTCGACGCGGGATGTAGCTGCCCGGGCTGGTGAAATACCCGAGCGGGTCGATCGACACCGCCGGCCCGAATCGGGCGGTCATCTCCCTGACCCATGGGAACATGCCTGCCCACTCGAGCTGCCGCTGCGGCGTCGGAACCGGCAGCACCGCCCAGCGACCGTCCGGCGATATGTCCACGCGCGGCCGCAAGCCGTTCTCCGGCATCGACTCGCCAAGCTGCCGCGCGGGCTTGCGCGAGCCGCTCTCGGTGGTGAGGAAGAGATAGCGCCGCCGCTGCGCCCGCAAGTCGTTCTGGCCGAACTTCACGTCCCAGAACGAGTTGTTCCCGACGACGACGCTGCGCGCACCCGGCTTCAGCGCCGGGTTCGGATCGAAGGATGTGTAGACGATGCGCCGCAGGTCCTCGGAGATCGCGAAGCTCTCGATGCCGCGAGGCTCGCGGGTCAACTGCTCGAGCCGGCGCGTCGCCACGTCCAGCTTGAACACCTGGCGGGCCGAGCCATCGAGCCGCGCCAGGAAGACAAGCGCACCGTTGCCTGCCCACCTGGGCTCGCGGACGACGGGGTCGACGGAATCGTTGTCCTGCGAGGACTCGATCGTGAACACTGTCCGGGGAGGTCGTGGCCGGCCGGCGGCCAGTCGATCGCGGTCGAGGTCCAGCATGCGGACCTCGTAACGGGTGCAGTCGCCTCGCACGTCCGCGCGGCGCGTCACGATGAAGGCACGGCTGCCGTCGGGCGAGACCTGCCGGTTCAACTCGTCCTCGTCCTGGCCGTGCACGATCGATGTGAACTCCACGACATCCCTGACCGTGGGGCCGACCGCCGTCGCGGCGGCACTTCGAGGCACGCCCCCGGCGCACAACAGAAGCACGGCGAAGACTGCGGTGATGAGTCGGTGCGGCATGCCCAGCGGGTGCCAAGGAGTCCGGTTCAGCATATTCGATGGTCGCGGCTCTGCGCAGGGCCTGCCTGCCGGCAGGCCACTGTGCTTGCGTGTTAGGGAGCGCGGCGTGCGCCGCGCGTTCGGATCCTGCGCCGGGCGCTACCAGTTGACCGTCAGCCGGGCCGTGCCGTAGCGCCCCCGCCAGTCAGACTGCGTGACGTCGTAGTGCGGGTGCGTGCCGACGAAGTCAGGCTGCCGGTCGGCGAGGTTCAGGATGCCAAGCGTCAACGATGCCGAGCGTGCCCCCGCCATGGAGAGTCCGAGCCGCTTCAGGTCAAGCGTGGCCGACAGGTCGTGCACCCAGTCGCCGCCGAGTTCCCGACCGCTTCCGCCGATGTCAAGGTAGGTGCCCACGTGCCTGCTCGCCAATGCCAGGCTCCATGCCCCGAGGTCCAGGGCGGCGGACAGGCGGCCCTTCCACCTGGGAGACCAGAAGTCCGTCGCCCGGCGCCCGAGCCGATGCTCCACCGGAGAGCCCGGCGCCAGCATGACGTCGTAGCGGATCGTGCGTGTGGCGCTGGCCGCGACGGTCCACTTCCCGAGGTCCGAGCGTCCGGAGGCGGAAGCCTCCAGGTCCACGCCGGCGGTGTCGAGCCTGCCGAAGTTCACCTCCGAGTACAGGACCCGGGTCACCGCACCCGGTACCCCGGCGCCCTCCGAAGGCTGGCGCAGGACGAACCCCGGGAACAGGGCCTCGTGGTCCAGCGCGGACTGCGGCGCCAGCGTCGCGATCATGTCCTTGATCCTGACGCGCCACGCCGACAGCCCGAGGCGCAGTCCTGGATCCGGCTCCCAGAGTCCGCCCAGCGACAGCGCGCGCCCGCGCTCGGGCTTCAGGCCGGGGTTTGGCCCGCGGACAACCTCGCCACCGATGATGGGTGCACCGGCCAGGGCCGGGTCCACGAGCCCGAAGAGTTCGGTCGTGAACGTGGAGGTGTCGAACCCCGTCTGCAGCAGCGTGGGCGGCTTGAACGAGGTCGCCCCCGCAGCGCGGATCAATGCCGTGGGCAGCGGGCGGAACTCGAGCCCGGCCTGCCAGGTGTTCGCGCCGCCGAAGTCGCTGTAGTTGTCGCGGCGACCCGCCAGTGTCAGGGCGGCGATGGTCCGGCCGCGTCCCTCGGCTGCCTGTCCTCGCAGCAGCGGAAGGCGCACCTCCCCGAACACGGCACTCGCACTCCGGCTGCGGTCGATCCGGAAGCCGAGCGGCCCGGCCTGCGACGTCTCGTAGCGGTCGCGCGACGCCTCGGCGCCGGCGACGACCTCGACGGGGGTGCCGAGCAGCATGCCCGTGGTGCCGGTCGCGAAGACCGACGCGATGTCCTTCCTCCCGCGGAAGTCCCGCACGGTGTCGGACCAGATGGCATGCAGGACGTCGTCGCTCGCGGCGCGCCCTGTGGTGAACGGGTTCAGCGCAGTGGACGGGTCGGCCGACGCCAGGGCCGAGGTCCGAGCCGCCGCATTCACGGTGTCGTTCGGCAGCCGCCTTGTCCCGTCGTCGATGGACGATGACAGCGCGGCCTCCACATCCCACCCCGAGCCGAGCCCGCCCTGGACACCGAGCACCGCGCGCGTGAAGTCGGAAGTGCGATCGATGCCGGTCATGCCGTTGCCGGTCCCCAGTCGCGCAGTCACCCTGACCGGAGCACCGAACGGGTTGTGGGGATTGCCGGGGCCCACGAGGACATTGTTCAGCAGGAGTGCGCTCTCCTGCGAGCGCGCGCTGTTGTGGTTGAAGGTCAGTTCGCCGAAGACCGACCAGTCCTGCGAGATGCGCCGCTGCCCGGCTGCATGCAGCGCCGTGTCCTCCGTCTCGTGAACGAGGGCGAATCCGTTGCCGTTGGCCACTGTGCTGCAGAGGTTCGGCTGTCCGGCTGTCGCGAGGAAATCACTGATCGTGAGTGGCGAGTCCGCGCTTGCGCGAGGTATGCCTGCCAGGCTTGCGTTCAGGCCCGGCAGGCTCCCCGCATTGCCGCTCGTGACCGTCCCGGGCGCGCAGTTCCGCGTGCGGGCATCCGGTCCGCCGAAGCGCCTGTAGTCCATGTCCCTGAAGAAGGATCTCTCGGCCATCATCAGCGGCGTCGTCCTGCCATGCGAGCCGATCAGCACGAAGGAGCCCTGCGCATCGCCACCGCCCGTCGCGAACGAGATGCTGCCGTCTCCGATGCCCTTCCCGCTCCCCATGCGCGCGTCCAGGACGAAGCCGTCGATCGACTTGCGCAGGATGACGTTCACCACGCCGGCGAGTGCATCGCCACCGTAGATGGCCGACGAGCCGACGGGCACGATCTCGATGCGCTCGATGGCAGTGATGGGGATCAGGTTCAGGTTGAAGAAGTTCGCCGAGGACGAACCGACCGCATGGACGCGCCGCCCGTTGATCATGACCAGCGTCGAGCCGACCGGCATCCCGCGCAGCTGCACCGAGCCCTGGCCGATCAGGGCGCTCTGGCCGCCCTCGCCGGCGCTGACCGATGCCTCGTTCAGCCCGCTCAGGAAGCGCTCCAGCGTCGGTTGCCCGCTGCGCAGCAGGTCCTCCCTGCCGTACACGTTCACCGGAAGGGGTCCCTCGGACTCGATCCGCTTGATGCGTGATCCGGTGATCTCGATCTTCGTGGGTTCGATCGCATTCTTGGCCGTTGCCGTCGGCACGGGGCCGCCTTCCTGGGCTTGCCGGGAAGGCGCCTGGGCGAGCCTGCCGGCGGCATCAGGCGCACCGGGTGAATCGCCGACGGAACTGCGCGGACCGGGCCGCGCGGTGTCCGGCGCACCGCCTTCGCCAGGGGCGGCCCTCACCACGACGGAGCCGTCCTCCATCACCGACGCTGTGAGGCCGGTGCCGTCCAGGGCACGGGCAACGGCCTCGGCACCGGTCAGGCGGCCTGAGAAGGCACGGCAGACACGGTTCGAGACCACGCCCGGATCGAACAGTATCGACATGCCGGTCTGCCTCGCGATCGACCTCAGCGAATCCGCCAACGGCTGTGCCGGGCTCTCGATGGCAAAGCGCTCGCCCGGAGGCCGCTGCGCCGCGGCGAGGGTGGCGTGCGAAAACAGCAGCGCCACCAGCGCGACGGAACTGCCCCTGCATCGCTTCGGCTCCATGGAACGACGGGGAGGATGTACTCCGAACGACATCTGCTTCCTCACGAGACTCGTTGTGCTGATGCATGGATGACGTCGCGATGCCACCCACTTCCTCTGGGACTTGCCCTAGTTGGAGGCAACAAGCCCGAATACGTCCGGCTCACAGCTGCGTTCGGACTGCCCGGCGTGCGCCTGCCACCGTGACCAACCCGCCAGGACCTGCACGCAGGCGACGAGGACCAGTGTTATGACCACATGAGCTCGTGCGCCACAACGACCCAGGCGTTCGGCAAGGAAGGCCATTGACGCGTACCTTGACTGATATCTACCGGAAGCCGACCAATCCAGGAGCGGGATCTCCAGCCGAGGCCGACAGCGACTCCCTGCATCCGCATATGCGCCCCAGCCAAGGCACTGGCGGGCGCCGTTGCGGCCCCGAGCACTCCGTCAAGCGCATTCACCGGCTCGACAGCCGGCAACCGATGGCGTGTGCGACGTCTGCGACTTTCGGTCGACTCGACGCGCGCTGAACATCCCGACTATGTCGGAGCACGTCGACGCGAGGCACCCCCCCACATCGCCTCGCGGCAATTGCCTGGCCACCATCAGACCTTGCTTCGCGAGTCCGGTTCGGCGTGCGCTGCGCTCGCAGGCGGGCCCGGGACCCGCACAGCGCATGAGAGTCCGTCGGGTACGCGGCGTGCGCGCCGGCTACGCCGGCGGTCCTGCGCGTCGCGCGACCGTCAGCGCGGCCAGCGCGGTGAACCCAGGACCGCTTCGACGGCCCGGCCGGCCGCCAGCAGCGCACCATCCTCGAAGCGCCGGCCAACCAGTTGCAACCCGACGGGAAGGCCTTGCGGCGCCAGACCACAGAAGAGGCTCGCCGCCGGCAGCCCGAGCTGGTTGCACCACTGCGTGAAGACAGGCGTCGGCGGGTGCTTCGGATCGATCTCGTCCAGCTTCGGCGCGCTGCCCGTGTGCGTGGGGCACAGGAGCACGTCGTAGCGCTGCATGAACTCGTTGACCGACCTGCCGATCTCTCCACGCTGCAGCAACGCCGTCATCAAGGTCGCCGCGTCGATGCTCTCGCCGATCGACGCGAGCTCGCGCAACGAGTCGTCAAGCAGCTTGCGCGCCTCGCCGATTCGCTCGGCCAGGCGGGCGCAGAAGACGCACCAGAGGATCCCGTGGATGCGGCTGCACTCGGCCATCAGCGGAGGGTCGACCTCCTCGACCGACATGCCGGCGCTGCGCAGCCTGTCGACGGCCGCGCGCATCACCTCCACAGCCTCAGGGTCCGCCGGCGCATCCAGGCCGAGCCGCGGGCTGTAGGCCACTGCGAGGTCTGCGACGCCGCCGGGCAGCTTCATCGCGTAGTCGTCCTGCAGCGGTGGCAAGGAATACCAGTCGCGCACGTCCGGCCTTGCGATGACCGACATCATGGTCGCTGCATCGTCCACGGTGCGCGAGATCGGGCCGACGTGGCTGAGCAGCGCGAACGGTCCGCGCGGATAGTGCGGAACGCGTCCGAAGCTGGGCTTGAAGCCGAAGGTGCCGGTGAACGCCGCCGGGATCCGGATCGAGCCGCCACCGTCGGTCGCCAGGGCCAGGGGCCCGATGCCCGCTGCGACGGCAGCGGCCGCCCCTCCACTGGAGCCGCCCGGCGAATGCAGCTCGCTCCAGGGGTTGCGGGTGACGCCATGGCCGGGACTGTCCGTCACGATCTTGTGCGCGAAGTCAGGCAGCGTCGTCTTGGCGAAAAGGACGGCGCCCGCTTCGCGCAGGCGCGCGACGGCGGGGCTGTCGGGCAGCGCGGCATCGCACGCTGACACCGCGCGCGACCCGAACAGCGTGGGGCTGCCCTGCAGTCCCAGGTTGTCCTTGATCGAGATCGGCACGCCGTCGAGCGGGCTGAGGGCGGCGTTTGCGCGCCAGCGCCGCTCCGCTGCCTTCGCCTGCGCGAGCGCACCGTCGCGATCGATCCAGGTGAACGCATTGAGGCGCGCGCTCGATTCTTCCGCCGCGGCGACCACCGCCTCGGTCACCTCCACAGGCGAGATCGCCCCAGCCTCGTAGGCCGCGCGCAGCTCGGCTGCGCTCAGGACTAGCAGGTCCCTCATGTTGCATGTCTCCCAGTAGTCAATGCGCGTTAATTTATAGGCATAAATCTGGAACGCCTAGCGGTCACCGTATGGGTGATTGCCCTAGTGGCCGTCGCCGCCTGCACTTCATTACTATGCGTATAAATAAGCACCGGCCAGCCACATGCCCGCACCCTCCAACGATCCGCAGTTCGATGCCAAGGCGCTCAAGCGCGGCGACCTTGTCGCAGAGCAGGTCAAGCGCTGGATCACCGAGAAGAACCTGCGTCCGGGCGACAAGCTGATGAAGGAAGGCGAGCTGCAGGCGCACTTCGGCGTCGCCAAGGGGACGATGCGCGAAGCACTGAAGGCGCTCGAGGTGCAGGGCCTCGTGCGAATCAGCACCGGGCCCAACGGCGGCGCCACCGTCGTCGAGGTTCCGCTGCAGCGCACCGTGCAGTCGGTGCAGAACTACCTGTTCTTCAAGGAAGTCGACGTTGAAAGCATCTATGCGCTTCGGCGCCTGGTCGAGCCGGAGCTCGCCGCGGGCGCGCTGCCGCACCTGACGATGGCCGACGTGGCCGCGCTCGAACGCAGCATCGCGTTCTGCTCGCCCATGTCCTCATCCGAGGACGTCAGCGCGCAGCAGCGCCAGGAGGACCTGCACTTCCACGAGATCCTCGCCAACGCGAACCCGAATCCGCTGCTGAGGCTCGTCGCGCAGCTCATCAACCAGTTGCTGCGGCACGTCGTCGAACTCGGAGGCGCGACGACGCACCAGCAGTACCAGCGCTTCGGTTCGGCCAACGTGCACGCACATCGCGGCATCCTCGATGCCATCAAGCGCAACGACGCCGATGCCGTGCGCCAGCTGATGCTCGAGCACATTGACGAAGCGGAGGCGCACGTGCGCAAGCTCCAGGGCGTGGTCAAGCAACGCCTGCTCCTCGACTCGGATCTGGACCTTCGCGTGCGCCCGAGCCGCGCTGGCCGCAAGACCAGCACCAAGGAGTGAGGGCGATGCTGACCGTGATCCTCAACGTGCTGAGCGTCGTCTCGATCCTGGCGCTCGTGGCGCTGGGCCTGGCGATCGTTTTCGGCGTCATGGACATCGTCAACCTCGCGCACGGCGAGTTCGTGACGATCGGCGCGTTCACGCTCGCCGTGGCGCAGGGTGTCGGCGGATCGACAGCGTACTGGGCGGCGCTGCTGCTCGCGCCGCTCATCGGCGCCGCACTCGGACTGCTGCTGGAAGCCACCGTGATCCGGTTCCTCTATCACCGGCCGCTCGACACGCTGCTGGCCACCTACGCCCTGAGCCTCATCCTGCAGAAGGCGCTCGAGCTCACGTTCGGCAAGCATCCGCAGGCGGTGCAGACACCGCTGCCGGGCACGCTCACCTTCCTTGGCACGACGTACCCCTCATACCGGCTGTTCGCGATCGCGGTCGCGGCACTGGCGATCGCCGGTTGCATCCACGTCTTCGCGCGCACCCGGTTCGGCATCGAGCTGCGCGCCGTGATCCAGAACCCCTCCATGGCGGAAGCCGTCGGCATCGACACGAAGCGCCTGAAGCGGTTGGCCTTCTGCGTCGGCGCCGGCATGGCCTCGCTCGCCGGCGTGCTGGTCGCACCCTTCGCCGCGGTCGAATCGCAGCTCGGCCTGACCTATCTCGGCAAGGCCTTCTTCGTGATCGTGGTGGGCGGCATCGGCTCGGTCGCGGGCAGTGTCGTCGGAAGCGCCCTGGTCGGAAGCGTCGAGACACTGCTGAACTACCAGCTCGACCCGTCCTTGTCGTCGGCCCTCGTGCTGGTGCTCGCGATCGCGCTCATCCGCTGGCGACCGCAAGGCCTGCTGCCTGGCTTCAGCGCGACCCACCACATGCTGGGCAAGGGCTGACGCGATGCACCGGCAAGTTCACCACCCGCTGCTGCGCTGGCTGCAGCAACCCAGGCTCACCCGTAGCGACGCCGTGTTCCTCGGTGCGACAGGATGTGCGCTGGCAGCGTTGGCCATGCTCCCTCTGTTTGCGTCGCCGTACGCCACGATGGCGATGCGGGACGCCATGATCCTGGGCCTCTTCGCGCTGAGCTACGACCTCGTCTGGGGCAAGGGGTGGCTGCTGACGCTCGGCCACACGGCGTTCCTGGGCATCGGCGCCTATGCCTTCGCGATCGCGACGACGCAATGGGGCGTCGCTCCCCTGCCGGGAATGCTGCTCGGGGTCGCGTGCAGCGCCGGCATCGCCGCGTTGTTCGGCGGACTGCTGCTCTTCGCGGGCGTGCGGCTGCAGTTCTTCGCGATCATGACGATCGCGCTGCTGATGATCGTGCAGCAGATCGCGACGAGCTGGCAGTCAGTGACCGGCGGCGACGTCGGCATCCTCTCGGTCCCGCCGATCGTGGGCGGGGACGCGCGACAGCAGGTGCTCGGATCGTACGCGTTGGTCGTCGGGTGCCTGGCCGGCGTGCTGCTCGCCTCCTGGCTCGTGTTCCGCGGACCCTACGGCCGCATCCTCGCGGCCATCGGCATGAACGAGCTGCGCGCGCGCAGCTGCGGCTACCGGACCGCGGCCCACCTGCTGGCGATATTCAGCGCATCGGCCGCGGTGGCCGGATTTGCCGGCGCGCTGATGGCGGGCGTCTCGGGTGTCGTCGCGCCGGACGTGTTCTCGATCACGCTGGCCACCGAGGTGATGTTGTGGGTCGCGATCGGCGGCCGCGGCACGCTGCTCGGGCCGGTGCTCGCCGCCGTGGCGCTGACGCGCCTGCAGCAGCAGCTCAGCAGCCACGCCACCGAATGGTGGCCGCTGATCCTGGGCGTCACGTTCCTCGCATTCGTGATGTTTGCGCCGCGCGGCCTGGCCGGGCTGCTCGGCGGATGGCGGCGCCGCGAGCGGTCGCCCGCGGCCAAGGTCGACGGCAAGCCGGGCGAGGTGACCGCATGACCGCGCCGTCGACGATCCTGCAGGTGGCGGGACTCGGCATTCGCTTCGGCGGTATTGCCGCGGTGCAGGAGGTGGCCCTCACGATCGGCGAGAACGAGCTGGTGTGCGTGATCGGTCCCAACGGCGCGGGCAAGAGCAGCCTGATCGGCCTGGTCTCGGGCTTCCTGAAGCCCGGCAGCGGCCGCGTGCATGTCGGCGGCCGCGACGCGACCGGCCGGCCGGTCGAGCACTTCGTGCGCGAGGGCGTCGTGCGCAAGTTCCAGGGCACCAATGTGTTTCCGTGGTTGAGCGCGCACGACAACCTGCTGGTCGCCGGGCTCGGCGTGGCCTCGTCTCGCAGCGGCGAGTCCGCCAGCGTGGACAGCGTCCTGGCGCTCGTCGGGCTGGCAGACCGGGCGGACGTGGTCGCCGAGGTGCTGTCCCACGGCGAACGCCAGTGGCTGGAGCTCGGCATGGCGCTGATGTGCCGACCGCGACTGCTGCTGCTTGACGAACCGGCCGCCGGCCTGAACCCCGACGAGACCCAGCGCCTTGCCGCGCTGCTGCGCGACACCGCGCGCGGCTGCGCCGTCGTCGTTGTCGAGCACGACATGGGTTTCGTGAGGCGGCTGGCCTGCCGCACGCTCGTCATGCACCAGGGTCGCCTGGTGCGCGACGGCCGCTTCGAGGACATCGAGGCCGACGCCGAGATCCGCGAGCTGTACCTCGGGCGGCAGCGCGTGCGCGCGGGGAGCGCCACATGCTGACCGTGCGGAACCTCGTCACCGGCTATGGCGGTGCGCCCGTGCTGCATGGCATCGACCTGCATCTTGCGCGCGGCGAGGTGCTGGGCCTGCTCGGGCGCAACGGCGCAGGCAAGTCGACCTTCGTCAAGGCGATCATGGGCCTGCTGCCGCATGCGAGCGGCCATGTGGAGTTTCGCGGCGAGCCGCTGCTCGGCCTGCCGACGCACCGCGTCGCGCGCGCCGGGATCGGCATCGTCCCGCAGGGTCGCTGGATCTTTCCCGGGCTCACGGTGGCCGAGAACCTCGGCACCGGCACCCGCGCTGCCGGCCTGGCGGCCGACGACGTCCCGGAGGCCGTGTTCCGCTACTTCCCGGTCCTTAAGCAGCGGCTGAAGCAGCGCGGCGGCACGCTGTCGGGCGGCGAGCAGCAGATGCTGGCGATCGGCCGGGCGCTGTGCGGCCGCCCGAAGGTGCTCCTGCTCGACGAGCCGTCGGACGGCGTGCAACCCAACATCGTGCAGCGCCTGGGCGAGCTGATACCGGCGCTGTGCAGCGAGCTCGAGATCTCGGCGATCGTGGTCGAGCAGAACCTCGACCTGGTGCTCGCCGCGACGCATCGCTGCCTGGTGATCGAGAACGGCCGCGTCGTCCACGAAGGCCATCCCGATGCGGACATCCACACCCTCGAGCGCCTGCTGGCCGTCTGAACCGGCGCTCGACAACCCGTCATTCCACGAGAGGAGACGTCGATGAGCACGACACCCGTGAAGCCCGCGGCGATGGCCGGCCACCCGATCGACCGGCGCCGCGCGGCGTGCGGCATGCTGGCCTCCGTTGCCGGCCTGGCCGTGCCGATGGGCGCGCGGGCTGCCGGCCCGGTGAAGATCGGCTTCGTCGGCCCGCTGTCCGGCCCGCTGGCACGCGTGGGCGAGACGAACCGGAACTGCCTGCTGCTCGCGGTGAACGAGATCAATGCCGCCGGAGGCCTGCTCGGCCAGAAGATCGAGGTGATCGCCGAGGACAGCCAGATGTCGAGCAAGGTGACGCTCGACAAGGCGCGCAAGCTCGTCATGAACGACAGCGTCGCGATGCTGACCGGCATGGTCCTGCCGATGGAGCGCGAGGCCGCCTTGCAGGCGGTCGCGGGCACCGACCGCCTCGTCGTCTTTCCGAACTTCGACGAGGGGCGCTGCCATCCGCAGCTGCTGACCACGGGGCTCGCGAGCAACCAGCGCGTCGAGCCCCTGGTGGAATGGGTGGTCAGCAACGTCGGCAAGACGATGTACATCATCGCCAGCGACTTCGGCACCACGCGCTACACGCTGATCCCCCAGGTCACCGCGGCCCTGCAACGCCACGGCGGCCGGCTGATGGGCGTGCGCTTCTTCCCGTTCGGCACGCGCGACTTCGCGCCCACCCTGCAGCAGGTGCAGTCGCTCGGGCCTGAACTGGTGTGGCACAGCATCGGCGACGACCCGATCACGTTCGTCAAGCAGTACCACAGCTTCGGCATGAAGCCGCAGCTCGTCACCGACATCACGCATGAATCGCTCGCGCTGGCCACCGAAGGGGCGTCGGCCGGCAACATCGGCGTGTCGCCATACTTCATGAGCGTGGCCGGTGACGCGAACAAGCGCTTCCTCGACGGCTACACGCGCCAGTTCGCCGACTCGACGCCGCTGCGTATCGGATCGCATGTCGTGATGCTGCCGCACGGCGAGAGCACCTACGTCGGTGCGAAGCTGTTCGCCGCCGCCGCCAAGGCCGCGGGTTCCGTTGACGGGGCGAAGGTCAAGGCAGCGCTGGCCGGCGTCACGCTGGCCGCGCCGCGCGGCGAGGTACGGGTCGCCCCAGGCGGCGGCCACCTGCTGTGCCAGAGCCTGATCGCACGAGCGAAGCCAGACTCGAGCTTCGCGCTGCTGAGCGCGATGGGCCCGGTGGCCCCGCAGTGCGCCGCAGCGACCTGAGCGGGGCAACGACGTGATGGATGAGCTGCAGATGACAGCGGCCGAGCTGGTGGCCGCCTACTCGACAGGCGGGCTTTCGCCGCTGGAGGTGTTGCAGGCGGTGCTGGACCACGCGCATGCCAGCCAGCCCGACGTGAACGCCTTCCGGGAGATCGATGTCGACGGCTCTCTCGCCGCCGCCACGGCGTCCGAGCGCCGCTGGCGTGCCGGTGCCCCGCGCGGGCCGCTCGACGGCGTTCCCGTGTCGGTGAAGGACATGATCGCCACGCGCGGCATGGCCACGCGCTTCGGCTCGCGTACCTTGCCGGCCAACCATCTGATCGACGTCGACGCGCCGGCCGTGGCCGCCCTGCGCGAGGCGGGGGCCATCATCTTCGGCAAGACGACCACATCGGAGTTCGGCCACAAGATCGTCACCGACAGTCCGCTGACCGGCTGCACGCGCAACCCCTGGGACCGGACGCTCACCTCGGGAGGCAGCAGCGGCGGCGCCGGCGCGGCGCTGGCACTGGGCATCGGGCCGCTGGCGCTGGGCACCGACGGCGGCGGCTCGATCCGCATCCCCGCCTGCTGGAACGGCGTGTTCGGCTTCAAGCCCTCGTTCAAGCGGGTGCCCACCGCCGCGGGCGACGACCCTACCCGCTTGTCCAACATCGGACCGATGTCGCGCAGCGTCGACGATGCCGCGCTGATGCTGCAGGTGTTGTGCGGCGCCAGGCACGACGACTGGGAGATCGCGCCGCACGCGCCGCTGCACTGGCGCGACGGACTGCAGGATGGCGTGCAGGGCCTGCGCATCGCGTTCAGCCCGGACCTCGGCCTGACCAAGGTCGACGACGAGATCGCCAGCAGCGTGGCGGCCGCCGCCAGCGTCTTCGAGGACCTCGGCGCACATGTGGACATCGTCGACCGACCGCCACCGCTGCACGGCTACATGAGCAGCCGCATGCATTCGATCCAGTGGATGTGCCGCGTGTCGCACACTGTCCGCGCCGCGGCCCCGCACCAGCGCAGCGAGTTCGACCCCGATCTGCTGGAACTGGCCGACATCGCGCATTGCCTGCCGGCCAGCGCCTTGACCGATGCGCTTCAGGCACGGCATGAGCTCGCTTGGGGAATGCACCGCTTCTTCCACCGCTACGACCTGCTGCTGACACCGGCTTTCCACCGGCATCCGCCACCGGTACCCGGGCTGCCGGCTGACCTGCGCTGCGCGCCACCGCTGACCTCGTGGTGCAACCAGACGATGCAGCCTGCGGCCAGCATTCCGTGCGGGCGCAGCGCGAAGGGCCTGCCCATCGGCCTGCAGGTGGTGGCACAGCGCTATCGCGACGACCTGGTCCTGCGCGCCTGCCATGCCTACGAGGAGGCGCGCGGGCGGTTTCCTTGCGCACCGCTCGCGTCCGCCCAGCGCCTCGGAGCGTGACCATGCTGGCAATCCGCAAGCTGCTCACCTTCGTCGAGGACGTGCAGGGCGAAGCCGGGCAGGCCTTGCAACGGCCGGTGCGGCGCACGGTTGCTGCTGCCGTCGTCTGCAACCCGATGGCCGGACGGTTCGTCGCGGACCTGAGCGCGATGCACGAAGAGGGTGCGCTGCTGGCCGACCGGCTGCTGGACCTGGCGCTGGCCGCCTGGCCACGCGACGCCGCCACCTGCATAGAGAGCTACGGCAAGGCAGGCATCGTCGGCACCGGCGGAGAGCTCGAGCACCTCGCGGCGCTGCTGCATCCGTGCTTCGGCCGCCAGGTACGCACCCGGCTGCGGCATGCCACGTCGATCATGCCCTCGACCGCGAAGCGCGCCGCCCCGGGCACCGGCATAGACGTTCCGTTGCACAACGTCGGCGACATGTGGAGCTTCGACCACTTCGACACGGTGACGCTGCAGACCGGCGACGCGCCCGCGCCGGACGAATTGCTGATCGCCCTTGCGCTGGCCGATGGTGGTCGGCCGCTCGCGCGCACGGCAAGACCGTGACCCACCCGGAGCGTGCACATGCATGCAAGACGTCGTTGGCGCATTGCGCTGGCCCTGCTGTGGCTCACCGCCGTCACCCCGGCCGGCGCCGAGATCGTCCTCGCGCAGGTGGCGCCGTTCTCGGGGCCGCTGGCCCGTGCCGGACAGGAGTACCACGACGGCGCGATGCTGTACTTCCGGCGCGTCAACGAGTCGGGCGGCGTGCATGGCGAACGCATCCGCCTGACCCGGCGTGATGACGGCTACGTTCCGGAGCGGACGGTGGCGCTGGTGAACGAGGCCCTGCAGCAGGACCGGCCGCTCGCATTGCTCGGGCTGGTCGGCACGCAGAACATGCGGGCGTTGCTGGAGGCCCGGCTCATCGAGCGCGAGCAGGTTCCCGTGGTGGGCATCAGCTCGGGCGCCACGATGCTGCGATCACCGATGCACCCGCTGCTGTTTCATCTCAGGGCGAGCTACCGCGACGAGGCGGCTCGCATCGCGCGGCAGTTCGCCGTGATGGGCGTGAAGAACCTGGGCGTGCTGTACCAGGACGATGCGCTGGGCGCAGATGCGCTCGTGGGACTGGAGTCGGCTGCCGCATCGCTGGGCCTGGCGATCGTCGCGAAGGCCGCGTATCGCCGCAACACGAGCGAGATCGATGCGGCCGTGCAGACGCTTGCGCAGGCGTCGCCGCAGGCACTCGTCCTGTTGTCGAACACACCGGCGAGTATCGGGTTCCTCAAGCGCTATCGCACAGGCGAGCGCTCGGCGACTCCGGTCCTAGCCCTGTCGATCACCGATGCTTCGGCACTCGGGCCGGCCCTGGGTCCCGAAAGGGCGCGTGGCATCGGCGTCGCGCAGGTCGTGCCCAGCCCGCTCGGCAGGACGCACGGCCTGGTGCGCGACTTCGAGATCGATCTGGCACGCCATGCGCCCAAGGGGACCGAGGCGTCGCATTCGCTGCTCGAAGGCTACGTGGCAGCACGCGTGCTGGCCGAGGCGCTGCGCAGGACGGGACCGGGCGCGACGCGCCAGCGCCTGATCGCCGCGCTGGAGTCGATGCATGAGTTCGACCTCGGCGGGTTCGTCGTGCGCTTCACGCCGACGAGGCGCGACGGCTCGCGCTTCGTCGACTTGAGCGTCATCGGCGACGGCGGACGCTTGCTGAACTGAAGCTCTCGGCCCCGGATCACCGAACGGCCGGATGGCACGCAAAGTGCGCAGGCTAGCGAACGGCCGGCAGAAATTGTGCGCGATCCAAAGCCGCTGCACCGCGTCATTGGCGTGATATGAGGTGGCTTGGATCGAATGAATTCGAGCCGAGATCCGTTGAGCGGCTCTCTGCGAACGCCAGGCCCCCCGCCCGCCGAGGCGTGGCGATTCCAGCCACTCGCAAGCGGCAATGACGCTGTCAAGCGCGACCGGGCACCTCCTCGCGGCCGTCCGGAAACCTCGCGAAGCGCCTCGGCTCGCTGCCATGGACCGGGCCGGCGTCGCCGAAGGGCCAGCCGCCGAACCGGGTGCGCCGGTATTCCTCGATCGCCTGTATCAGTTCCTGCTGCGTGTTCATCACGAACGGCCCATGGTGCGCCACCGGCTCGGCGATCGGCCGGCCCTGCAACAGCAGGAACTCGCAGGCCGTGTCGCCGCTGGCCAGCGCCACGTCGGCATCAGCGCGCAGCGTGATCGCCACTGGCCCGCGAACCGGCTGGGTGGCGACAGTGGCTGAAGTGCCCTGAAGAAGTAGAGCGTGCGGCGCGTTCCCGTGCCCGCTGCGGCGGGCAGCGCGAGGCTCGCGCCGGCTTCCATGCGCAGCAGCCAGATCGCGACGTCGGCTTCGGCCTGCGCGGCCCACGAATCAGGCGGCGGCGGCAAGGCCACGGCGTCGCCGAAGCGGCCGGCCACGATCGTGACCTCCGTGCTGCGGCCGGCGGCATCGCGTAGCACGCGGCGCGGAATCTGCTCGCGCCACAGCATCGTGAAGTGGGGCTCGGCCATCTTGCTGCGCGCGGGCAGGTTCAGCCACACCTGGAACAGCTCCAGCGGGTTGGCATGGTCCACGTTCAGCAGCGGGAACATCTCCGAGTGCACGATGCCGCGGCCGGCAGTGACCCACTGCACGTCACCGCCGCCGAAGCGCGCGGTCGCGCCCAGCGAGTCGCTGTGGTCGATCAGGCCACGGCGGACGATGGTCACCGTCTCGAAGCCGCGGTGCGGATGCGCCGGGAAGCCGGGCACGGCGTCGCCGTGGTACATGCTCCAGCCATCCTTTCGGCTGAAGTCCTGGCCGATGTCACGGCCGGCGAGCGATGCAGCCGGGCCCATCTTGCCGTTGCCGCGCGGATAGCCGTCGTCGTGGTGCACGCAGAACAGGAACGGGTCGTCGGTTTCCCACGGGAAGCCCAGCGGCCTGACGGCAAGGATGGGCGACGGAGCGGAAGTCATGGCTGGCTGTACTCGTCGAAGATGGTCATGCACGACATCTTCCATCGGATGGGCGCGCTCGGGCGTACGAAGGGCCAAGCCCCGGCCTGCGCCAGGGGCGGTGGCTGGTTCAGCCTAGGCAACACTGCGAACTCTCTGCCTCCGAGTCGGCAGCGTGTCTCTTTGAATCAGCCAGTCTCCATCAATGTTGGCCTCGAAGGTCGAGAACTTGAAAGGAATCAGCCGCTGCGTCAGCGGATTCGGGGAGGCCATCAGATGAAAGTGCAGATGAGGAAGCATGGATTGCCCGCTATCCCCCACTTCGGCAACAGCCTGAAGTGCATTCACGACGTCTCCAGCCGCGCACTTCAGAGATCCCAGTCGCGCATGAGCCAGGAAGGCAAAGACTCCTGAATGTTCAAGCGACTCGATGACAAGGTGATTGCCCGCGAACTCCCTGATGTCTCCCGATTGACTTGCGCTCAGATCTTCCAACCTGCGTTTGTCTCGCGGTGAATACAATGACCGGACGCTGCCCAGAAGCTTGCTCAAGTAGCTCTTCGGGGATTCCGGGCAGCCGTCGACGGCGGTGACTACCTTGCCCTTGAATGGGCTGAGGATCGGTTGCCCCCAGCCATGGTAGTCTCCATAGGGAACGGCCAGCAGCAGTTCCTGCCACGCAGCACGGCGCGTCGCCTTGAGATGCTTGTCCAGGCGCATGAAGTCAAACGCGAGTTCGTGCCCCGGCTCAGTTCCATCGGCACCAACATACCACTCTCCAGAGAGCGGGAAGAGAATGCTCGGCGGCGGTGTCATCGTGTGCCAAACAAACCTGTTGAAAATGCCCTCGACTTTGTCCCCGCGATGCTCGCCTGTCTCGCAGCAGCAGTCGAGGCTGGCAATGCCCCGATCTGTTGAATCCGTAAGTCATGCGAGGGGGTTCCTGTCCCCGGATGCCAATTCAAGGGGAGCTGCCATGCAAAGAAGCGAACAACCGAATGAAGTCTCGCACGAAGTCATTGTCAATGGACATCCCTGCCCGCATCGCCTCGATGGCCGTCACGCAGCCGACCGCCCCAGAGCTGATCACGACAGCGCGCAGCCCGGCCTCCGCAGTCACGTTGGTCATGCTCGAGAGCCCGCAGAACCATCGGATCGGGAGCCAAGCCAGCGGCGCGTCGCCCGTCGCGACGTCCGGCACCGTTCGACAAGCCGTCCACACTGCCACCATGCTCCCACGCGCCGGGGTCGAACACGGCGCGTGACACATTGCCGTGTAGGCTGGCGGCATGTTGAAAGTCGTCTCCTGCGGTGTGGTCCTGCTCAACTCCCAAGGCGAACTGTTCCTTTGCCACGCCACGGGCACAGCCCGCTGGGACCTTCCCAAGGGCATCCCGGATCCGGGAGAGTCGACGCTGCAGGCCGCGGTCCGCGAAACCTGGGAGGAGACGTCGCTGGCTCTCGACCCTTCAACCTTGTCAGACCTCGGTGACTTCGACTACCTGCCTGCCAAGCGCCTGCACCTCTATGCGGCGCACGTAGCGGTCAATGCCTTTCGGGTCGACGACTGCCGGTGCCATACGACGTTTCCGCACCGCGTCACCGGCAGGCCGACACTTGAGGTCGACGCCTACGCATGGAAGCCACTGGACGACCTCGACGCATGGTGCGGCAGGAACCTGTCGCGTGTCCTGATGGCCCTCGACTGGCCGCTGATCAAGCACTTGCCTGAACTCACCGCAGTGGCAGTGAAGCCGGCCTGAGCAATGACCGCGTCGCAGCCCACGCCCCGCCCCTGGCAGCTGCACCCGGGTTGGTGTCGCTTTGACCAGCCGACACGGCTCCGGGTCGATCGACAAGCAAGGCGTCCGCGCCGCGGAGTTTCACGAGTTCGGAAGCAACGTCGACGCGCTGCGGAATGCCTCGAAGATGTCGGCACTACCGTGACGTCGGACTACCAGCGGAGTCCGAAGTCGTGCGGCGATCTCGTTCCCGACCTGGGTGAAGACCTGTTCCGGGAGATGGCGCTTCTAATCCGACGTCAGGAACAGGCCGCCACCGTAGCAGTCGTAGAGGAAGACCTCTTTCACTGTTCTTCATGCTTTCAACGAATGTTGAAATACACAAACCCTGAAGGGCGGCTTTCAGTCTGGCTTGAGGACACAGCGCGGCCCATCTGGCTCAGAGCTGGCAGAGCGACAAGAGGCGCCCTCCCCGCGCGGGCGCGCGCCGTCCGCCTGCCCCCATGGACCTCCTCCTCGAGGCCCCCTTGCAGCCACTGGAGGGGACGCTTCCCGACGCCGCTACCGGTCCTCAAGATCAGCCTCACACGTCACGAAGAACCGCACCCAAGTCGCCAGCGCCTGGCGACGTTGTTCGGGAAAATAGGTGTGCTGGTCGTACATGCCCTCCACGCCGCTCAGCTTGTGGTTCAGGCACATCTCGGAGGATGTCGCGGGGCACGCCCAGGGCACGCATGTGCGCTCAAGTCGACCGGCTCTTGGTCAAGCCGGTCAGACGCTTCGCCTTGTAGTCATTGATCAGCTCGCACACGCGCCGCCTTCGTTCCTCGCAAGGAGAGGCGGCACGCAAGGCTGCCGGTCGGCAGGCGCGGCGTCGAGTGGCGCTATCGCCCGGCCGCCTGCGCTTGCGCAGCCAGGTCCTGCTGGCCTGCGCGCGTGCCCGCCTGGCCCGTCGCCTCTTCGTACGCCTGGTAGCCCTCCTCGATCGTCGGGACCACGAGGACGAGCTCGAAGTATTCGTCCGCGACCAGCTCGGAGTCGCGCAACGACTCGATGAAGAAGTGGTGCTCGCGTGGTTCCGAGGCCTCGACCATCAGCACGTCGCTGCAGTGGGCCGTGAAGGCCTCGGCATCGAAGTACCGGATCTTGACGCCAGGCACTCGCCGGAGCGCCTCGCCGAGATGGCGGCCCGCTCGCTCGCGTCGCTCCTGCCGGGACAAGCGAAGCCAGCGCGGCGTGGCCCGCAGGTGAATGAAGTTCACATGGTTCATGGCGCGACCTTCAGCGTCCGGCCGAAGAAGCTCGCCGCTTCGCTGACCGAGTCCTGGCGAGCGGCTGGCAACGGGGTAGATCCGCCCTCGCCCCCCTTGCCCTGGTCGTGGTACGGATCGAGGTATCGCCGCGGCCGGTCGAGGTTGTTGAACCCATGCTCCGCGCCGTCGTAGACCTTCACCCGGACATGCGGCCGATGCTTGTCCGGCAGCGAGTCCGCCAGCTTGTCGCAGGCGCGCGGGTCCACGTCGTAGCGGTCGTTCGCGCCAGTCAAGATGTAGATGGGTGCGCCCGTCAGCTCGCGGAAGGGGTAGCCCGGAATCCGGTTGTATGCGAAGCAGATGGGATAGAACGGCATGTGAGCGGCGAACCGCTGCCCGGCCTGCGCGTGCTCGGCCGCGCTGGCCTCGTCGGCCGCCAGCATGCTCAGCACGCCGCCCCACGAGAAGCCCATGATGCCGACCCGCCGGCCGTCGATGCGCGGATGGGCTGCAAGGAATGCCAGCGCGCCGAACGCATCCGGCAAGTTCTCGCGGACATGCTTCGGGCGGCCATCCCACCCACCCGAGAGGCCCCTCGGGCTCCAGAGGTCGACCTCGAGCGTGGCAATGCCGGCGGAGTTCAGCGCGCGGGCGTACATGATCCCCTTCGCGTCCATGCCGCCCGTGCCGTGCACGATGACCACCGCCGGCACCTTCGTCGCGGCGGAAGCGCGCGTCGCCTCCGCGGAAGAGAGATCCGTCGGGACCTGAAGCCTGCCGACGCCGGAGAGCTTGGTCCCCGGCAAGGGATAGACGACCAGCTGGGTCTTGAGGTCAGGCTCGTAGCCCGCGTGCCGGGCCCCGACGATGGCAGGTGAAGACAGCGAAAGCAGGCAGGTGACGAGCGACGCGGATCGGCGCAGTAGCTGTGTCATGAGTGTGTGTCGAAAGGAGTGAGCGATCAGCCCGCGCTCATCAGGCGGGCCAGGAGGCCGGGGGCAACGCGACGCAGGATCGGCAATGCCCTGGCCTGCCCGATGTGGAAGACACCACCGGGCAGCGACAGGCCGGCGAGCAGGGCTGCGGCCGCTTCGTCCGCAGCCAGCTTCCGGCGGCCCCGGCCCAGGGTCATCGGCGTGTCCACGAGCGGCATCACGGCCTCAAGCACTCGAACCGATGTCCCGCGGAGCTGCAAGCGCAGCCCCGCGCCGAAGAGGTGCAACGCCGCCTTGGAGGCGCTGTACACCGCGGACGTGCGCTTCGGGGCATAGGCCAGGCCCGACGACACGTGCACGATCCATGACCGCTCCCGCGACTGCAGGGCTGGCAGCAGCGCCCGGGTCAGCGCAATGGGCGCAAGCAAGTTGGTGTCGAGCTCCTCCTCGATCGCGCGCAGGTCGTAGCCCTCGTCATCGACACGAACGTTGTGCTGGATGCCCGCGTTGTGGATCACGCAGTTCAGCTCGGGCGCTGCCGCGCCGATTCGCATCGCGAGGCCCGGCAGCGAGTTCACGTCCGCGAGGTCCGCCTCCAGCGCGAGGATGCATGGTTTCAAGCGCGACAACTCCGCCAGCTTGTGGCGGTTGCGCCCGAGCGCCACGACGCGCACGCCGGCGTCGGCGAGCTGCAGCGCGAGGTGCCAGCCTATGCCCGAGGTGGCGCCGGTGACGAGCGCGGCTCGAAGCCCGAGGTTGGTGGCCGCAGCAGTGTCCAGTCGGTTCGTCATGCGGATGAATGTAGGAAACTCATCCGATGGCTGCATCAACCCAGGTTAATCGCGAGGCCGCTGCGCCCTGGGTGCTGCTCGACCTCTTCCACGGCGCTGCCGGCTTGCCTTCCCTCCCTGAGTCCGCCGCCCTCGCAAGCGAGTTCCGACTTTGCGATGTCGGCCGCGGCGGCACGCTGTTCATGCAGGACAGTGCCCATCCCTACGTCTATGCCGTCAGGAGCGGGTTGCTCAAGCTGGTCTACCTCGATGAAGGCGGGAACGAGTGGATCAAGTCCTTCACCTTCGAAGGGCGCTACTTCGCGAGCATCGCGGCGCTGGTCCCCGGCGGCCGGGCGAGCTTCATGGTCAGGGCCATCGAGGACTCCATCGTCGAGCGGGTGGACTACCGCCTGCTCGAGCAATTGGCAGCCCGGCACCTTGAATGGGCGCGGGCCCTGCTCGTGCTGACGCAGCAGTTCGCGGCCCGGAAGGAGTTGCGCGAGAAGGAGTTGCTGACCCTGACTGCAGAGGAGCGCTACGTCGCCTTTGCCGACCAGCACCCCGGCCTGGCGAAGCGAATCCACCAGAAGGACCTGGCGCTGCACCTCGGCCTGACACCGGTCGGCCTGAACCGGATCGTGGCAAGGCTCAGGCGGTCTGCGGCGCCAACCCCGGAGTAGCCAGGATCGCCAGCGCGCCCGCGGCGGTTCCGAGTGGCGTCGGAACCAGCGAGGCGGCTCCGCGACATCGACTGCGCGACGCGATCCGGCTTCCTGCCGAGCGACCGGCGTGCGTTCCTGGGCGACGCAGGCATTGCGCACGATCCACAAGTCCTCGACGAAGTTGTACGGGATCGCGAACATCCACCACGCCTTTCGGGCTCGCCGTCCGATTCGCTGCGGCGAGGACCAGTGTCCGGCGCAGTTCGACGCAATACGGCGACCGCGGCCAGCAACGCGCCGACCAGCACGGCGCTCCCTGCCAGGCCAGACGCCACCGGAACGCATCCGGGTGAATAAGCTTGGCCAGGTTCGGCACCGCTGCTGTCAGTGCCGGCGGGCCAGCGCTCCGCACGTGCGCGGGGCAAAGGGGGCGTGAAACATCGACGGCCGTCTGCATTGCAACGCCTTTTCAACGCCCCGCGACCACAGTGGTGCCGGCCTCGCGACATCGCGAGCAGACAACCGCCCACCACCGAGGACTCGCACCATGCAGATCGATCATCTCCGCAGCGCCCTGATCGCCGCGGCCGCGCTGGCCGCCCAGGCCGGCGTGCCGGCACTGGCCGGCACCACCGTGCTGCCCGGCACGATGTGCACGTCCGAAGGCGCGGTCGGCCGCTCGCTGACCGGGCTGATGACCAACAAGGTCGCCGGCACCGGCACCACCTACTTCGTCTGCCCGATCATCCGCACGCAGGCCCACGGCTTCACGCCGGGCAGCATGAGCATCACGGTGCACGTGAAGACCGCCGCCAACGTCGCGGAATTCAACTGCTACATGCGCTCGATGACGGCCACCAACGTGACCTACGACCAGGTGAAGATCGTCTTCCCGGGCTCGCTCGCCGGCGACTACGCCACCACGGCCGGCGCGCAGCTCAACCTGCCGCCGGTCGGCGTCACGCCGTGGTCGGCCAGCGTCAACATGCGCTGCGCGGTGCCGAACGTGATCGGCGGCGTCGAGGCCGGCATCGTGTCGTACAGCTTCGAGCAGTAGTCGCCGCCCGGCGCCTGCGCGTTCACCGCGGCGCGGCGGCCACCGCGGCGCGCAGGCGCTCGCGCAGCAGCACCGGCACGCTGCCCCCGGCGAGCAGCGCTTCGGCGCGTGCCAGTGCCGGCTGGTCGGCGCGCGCGGTCGCGGCCGCCAGCATCAGCCGCTGCTCCAGCCAGCAGGCCAGCGGATGCACCGGCGCGTCGTCGTCGAAGGCCACGGTGTCCAGCCAGCGCCGCGCCTCGTCGGGCCGGCCCTGCGCACGGGCGGCCGCGCTGCCGAGGTAGGCGCAGTGGAAGCGCACGTCGACCTCGTCCTGCACGTTCGTCGGCAGAAGCGCCAGCGCGTCTGCCTGCCGGCCTTCGGCCAGCGCCAGCGTCGCCTGCTTGATCGCCATGTTGGACGCGAACCAGCCCGCGTCGCCCACCGCAGCGGACGCGGCGAACGCTTCGTCCAGCAGCGGCCGCACCGCGGCCCACTCGCCGAGGTCGACGTGCAGGTCGGCCACCATCAGCAGGTAGCCGATGCGGGCCAGCGTGTTCGACTGGGAGCGCGACATGCGCAGCAGGTCGGCCGCCGCCGTGCGCGCCGCCTCGACTTCGCCGCGCAGGAAGTGCACGAAGAAGCGTGCCGCCTGGTAGTTGGTGCGGCCGCGGTTGTCGGCCGCCGGTGCCAGCGCGTCGCCTTCGTCCAGCAGCCGCAGCACGGCGTCGGTCTCGCCGGCGTCCAGGTAGGCCTGCAGCAACTGGAAATTCACTTCGCGGTGCACCGGCACGTTGCCGCTGCGCGCCGCGAGGGCGCGTGCCCGCTCGCCGACCGCCAGCGCCTGCTCGCGCTCGCCCTTCACGTTGTGCAGCAGGCACAGCGAGGACAGCGCACTGGCCAGGCCGGCCGTATTGCCGATCGATTCATGCACCGCCACCGCGCGCCGGGCATGGCGCTCGCAGGCGTCGAGGTCGCCGTGCCAGTTGCTGCACCGCGCCAGGTCGAGCAGCAGCGTCGCCAGTTCCTGCCGTTGCGCCGGCAGCGTCTCCAGCAGGGCCGCGGCGTCGCCCAGCGCGGCCATCGCTTCAGGCAGGCGGCCGGTGCGCATCAGTCCCGAGCCGCGCACGGCGAGCGCCATCGCGCGCTGGGCGGGGGTCGCACCGGCCAGCTCCGGCGCCAGCGCCTCCAGCACCGCGAGGCCCTCGGGAATGCGGTCGGTCAGGCACAGGTGCTCGGCGCGCGCGAGCTGCACGCCCAGCACATCGAGCACGGCCGATGCCGCATCGGCGGGCGCCGCGCCGGGCGCCGCATCGCGCTCGGAGGCCGCGGCCACGGCGGCCGCGAACGCCGCATCGGCGGCGGCCATGTCGCTGCGCCGGCGATGCACCGCGGCGCACGCGAGGTGTATCCGGGCCGCGTCCGCCCCACGCGCCCCATCGGCCAGTGCCTGCTCGAAGTGCATCAGGGCTTCAGCCAGCGCATGCACCTCGAGCGCCGCCTGCGCCGCGGCCAGGCGCCAGGGCAGCGCGCTGGCCGGCTGCATCGCGGCTTCCCACTGCGCGGCGGTCAGCGCGGGCGCGGCGCCGACGGACTCCAGCCGGCGCGCCAGCCGCTCGTGCAGCAGCCGGCGGCGGCCGCCCGACAGGCCCTGCACCAGCGACTGGCGCACGAGGTCGTGCGCGAAGCGCCAGCCGTTCGCGGTCTCGTGCACCAGCTGCGCCGAGCGTGCATGCTCGAGCGCCGAGATCACCGCCTCTTCGTCGTCGACGGCGTGGTGGGCCCCGGCCTCGCCGAAGCTCGCCAGCAGCCGCGCATCGATCTCGCCGCCGAGCAGGCTGGCCGCCTCGAGCACCCGCTGCACCGGGGCACCCAGCGCGCGCACCCGCGCCAGCACCGCGGCGCGCACGCTCGGCGGCACCGGCAGTTCCTCGTAGGCCTCGGTCTGCTCGTCGAACGGTGTGCTCCAGCCCTCGCCGCCACTGTCGGCGAAGAGCAGGCCCTGCTCGAACAGGTGGCGCAGCGTCTCGAGCATGAAGAAGGGGTTGCCTTCGGTGGCCCGGTGCAGGCGCTGCGAGAACAGCCGCCCGCCACCGGCGCCGGACAGCGCGTGCGTCAGCGCCAGCACCTCGGCCTCGGCGAAGCCTTCGAGCGCCACGGCCGCTCCGCGCTGGTGGTCGATGTCGCTGCGCATGCGTTCGAGCGCGGTGCGCGGCAGCTCGGCACTGCGGTAGCCGACGATCCACGCGACACCGTTGCCGCCGCCGGCCTCGCCGCTGTCCAGCCGCGACCACAGCTCGATGCTGGCCGCGTCGCTCCAGTGCCAGTCGTCGAGCACGAAGGCGCTGAAGTTGTCGAGCATCAGCAGCCGCCAGGCTTCGGCCGCGGCGCCGAGCAGGCGCTGCCGCGCTTCGTCGGTGGCCAGGGCCTGCACCGGCTCGCCCCATTCGGGCATCAGCTGCGCGAGCTCGCGCCGCACCCATTCCGGCAGATCGACCTCCGGCGCCGATGCGCGCAGCGCACGCAGCACGCGCACCACCGAGGCCCAGGGCTGCAGCGCGTCGTGCGGCTCGCAGGCGACGCGCAGCCAGGGCCCGCGCGAGGCGGCCAGCTCGCTGGCCAGGCGCGTCTTGCCGGTGCCGGCCGGCCCGTGCAGGTAGACGCGCTGGCCACGTCCCCAGGCGGTCAGCACGCGCTGCATCGCGGCATGGCGCGGTACGAACGGCACCTGCACCGGCAGCCCGGTGTTCGGCATCGGGGCGCTCGCCACCGGGGCACTCGCCACCGGGTCCCTCACGATGGCCACCGCCGGGCGCGCGGCGGGCTCGGCCGGCGCCTTCTCCGCCCCGCGCAGCGAGGCGGCCAGCACCTGCGCCGCGGGCGACGGCGCGGTCTCCAGCTCGGCCTGCAGCGCCGCGGTGAGCCGGGCATAAGCCGCCAGGGCCGCGGCGCGATGGCCGGACGCGGCCTGCAGGCGCATCACGGCGATCGCCGCTCGTTCGTTGCACGGGTCGGCGTCCCAGCGCCGGCCCTGCAGCTCGAGCGCGCGGTGGAGGTCGCCGCCGCGCTCGGCGCTGTCGGCCGCGGCGCTCAGGGCCTCGTCGTGGCGATCGGCCAGGCGGATGCGCCAGCGCTGCAGCCAGGCGTCGAAATCGGGGCTGCCGACACCATCGAGCCCCTCCATCGTCACGCCCATGCGCTCGGGCACGCGGCCTTCGTGCAGCAGCGACAACGCATCGACGGCCAGCGCCGTTTCGAGCGCCAGGCCGCCGCCGTCGGACTCGGCGATGCCCAGGCCCACGCGGCGCAGGCGGAACAGCTCGCGGCGCAGGTTGCGGCGGGCCGCGCCGGCCTCGGCATCGGGCCACAGCATCGACGACAGCGTGCTGCGCGCCATGGCGCCTTCGAACGCGATCAGCGCCAGCAGTGCCAGCGCCTTGCGCGTGCCGACGTGCTGCACGCGGCCGTCGTCACGCAGCAGGCAGGCAGGTCCCAGCAGCTGCAGCCGCAGCATCGGTTCGCGCGGGGCGACGGCAGCCATCGCGCCGGATCATAAGCAGCCGGCGCGGCCGCAGCCATGGCGCCCGCCCGGGCGCGGGCCGTCGCCCGGGCTTGCGTGCTTCAGGTGGCTCAGTGCTTGTGGCCGCCGCCTTCGCCCTTGCCGATCTGGCCGCGGATCTCGCCACCCGGGAATTGCTGGCTGTGCACGTTGGCGTAGGTGACGCCGGAACGCATGGCCGCGAGCAGTTCGTCGAACTCGCTCGCCGCGAGCCCCTGGCCGCCCGGGCCGAGCACATCGACCGCGGTGATGGTGCCGCTCAGCGTCGCCTGGCCCGCTGGGCAGGCCTGCGTGCCGGCCGGTCCATTGCCGAGGTTCGTGCACAGGAACACCGAGATGCCGCCATTGACCGAGTGCTGGCCGAAGTGGATGTGCGCCTGCAGCACCGGGGTCTCGATGCCTTCGTAATGCAGCTCCCAGGCGATCGTCGCGTCCTGGCGGTCGATGCGCATCTTGAAGTACCCGCTCGCCTTGGTCGATACCGCCGGCACCTCGTTGTAGCCGGACAGTTGCGCGCGCATCTCCGGCGGACCGTCGGCCCGGGCGGTCACCGCGAAAGCGCCCAGCACGACCATCGACACGCCCATCCAGGGGAAACGTTTCATCGCATGCTCCTTCCGCACGTTGCACCACGACCGTGGTGCAGACGTCTACGCGGCGGGCAGCGTGTCTATTCCCGCGGGGCTTGCATGCGCTTCAGCCGCGCCGGGCCTTCTCGATCGCCGCGATGTCGATCTTCTTCATCGTCATCATCGCGTCGAACGCCCGCTTGGCCACCGCCGGGTCGGCATCGGTGACCGCATCGATCAGCACGCGCGGCGTGATCTGCCACGACAGGCCCCACTTGTCCTTGCACCAGCCGCATTCACTTTCCTGGCCGCCGTTGCCGACGATGGCGTTCCACAGCCGGTCGGTCTCGGCCTGGTCGTCGGTGGCGATCTGGAACGAGAAGGCCTCGGTCTGCTTGAACGTGGGACCGCCGTTCAGGCCGATGCACGGGATGCCGGCGACGGTGAACTCCACCGTCAGCACGTCGCCCTGCTTGCCCGACGGGTAGTCGCCGGGCGCACGGTGGATCGCGCCGACCCGGCTGTCCGGAATGGTCTCGGCATAGAAGCGGGCCGCCGCTTCGGCGTCACGGTCGTACCAGATGCAGATGGTGTTCTTGGGCGCTTTCTTGGAGGGCATGGCATTTCCTTCGATCGCAGCGCGCGAACCGCGCGGACCTGCGATCTTCCACCCGGGTGGCCGGCGGTGGGAGTCGGAGTGCTCCTACACAGGTTGAACCAAAAAAACCTTGTGGGCGGCTGTCGATTCCGGCCGGGTTCGATCGTCGTGCAGATGAGCGCCTGCAACAGGCTGCCATCCACCACCCGAGGAGCTTCCGATGAACCTGACATTCCACCCCGCCCGGCGCGCGCGCCGCCCGCATGCGACCCTGCTCACCGGCCTGATGGCCCTGCTCGCGACGCTGGCACTGCTCTGGGCCGCGCCGGCGCAGGCCGCCGAGCCGGCGGCGCGGCCCGCCGCGAAGTCCGCCGCAGAGGCGGCCCAGCCGCGCCCGGCCGCCAGCGGCCGGATCACGGCCAACGGCATTGCCTACTATTACGAGATCCACGGCCGGACCGGCGAGCCGCTGCTGCTGCTGCACGGCGGCCTCGGCTCGATCGACATGTTCGGCCCGGTGTTGCCGGCGCTGGCGAAGTCGCGGCGCGTGATCGCCGTCGACCTGCACGGCCACGGCCGCACGCCGCTGGGCGATCGCCCGATCAGCCTGCCCGACATGGGCAACGACCTGGCCGGCGTGCTCGACCAGCTGGGCTTCGGCCAGGTCGACGTGCTCGGCTATTCGATGGGCGCCGGCGTCGCGTTCCGCCTCGCAGTGCAGCACCCGCAGAAGGTGCGCCGCCTCGTGCTGGCCTCCGGTGCGTTCGCCCAGGACGGCTTCTACCCCGAGATGCTGCCGATGCAGGCGCAGGTCGGCGCCGCGATGGCCGACGCGATGAAGGGCACGCCGATGTACGAGAGCTACGCCAAGGTGGCGCCGCGGCCGCAGGACTTCCCGAAGCTGCTCGACCGCATGGGCGAGCTGATGCGCCAGCCCTACGACTGGGCCGCGGACGTCAAGACGCTGAAGATGCCGGTGATGCTGGTCTACGGCGACAGCGACATGTTCCGGCCCGAGCACGTCGTGCGCTTCTACCAGCTGCTCGGCGGCGGCCTGCGCGATGCCGGCTGGCAGCGCGAGCACATGTCGCGCAATCGCCTCGCGATCCTGCCGGACCTGACGCACTACGAGCTGTTCGTGTCGCCGCGGCTGGCAGCCACCGTACTGCCCTTCCTCGACGGGCGCAGCGATGTGCGCAGCTGGGCGTCGCAAGTGAAGCGCTGAATACTCTGCCAGCCGATCGAACCACTATCCCAGGAGCACCCCATGTCCGGCAACACCGTCCGCCTGCACCGCGTCTTCACCGCGAAGCCCGACAAGCTCTACCGCGCCTTCACCGATCCCGACGCCTTCGCGCGCTGGCTGCCGCCCAATGGCTTCACGGGTCACGTGCATGAAATGGACGCCAAGGTGGGCGGCCGCTGGCGCATGTCGTTCACCAATTTCACGTCGGGCAACAGCCATTCGTTCGGCGGCCAGTACCTCGAGCTCCAGCCCGGCGAGCGCGTGCGCTACGACTGCCGCTTCGACGAGAACCTCAACCTGCCCGGCCTGATGCAGACCACCGTCACGTTGAAGGCGGTGTCCTGCGGCACCGAGGTGACCATCGTGCAGGAAGGCATCCCCGAGTCGATCCCGGTCGAGGCCTGCTACCTCGGCTGGCAGGAATCACTGCGCCACCTCGCGCGGCTGGTCGAGCCCGAGATCCCGGGCTGATCGGCGGCCCCGACGATCAGGCCGCCGGCGCCAGCACGGCCGACAGCCGCAGGCGCAGCAGCGCGGCCGGCACCTGCCGGTCGTCCGCATCGGTGACCAGCCACACGGTGTCGGCCACCGGGTCCGGATCGATCGTGATGCCCTCGACCTTGGCCGTCGATGCCAGCGCGTGCACGGCACGCACGCGCCCGTGCGCATCCACATGGCCGACCACCGAGCCGGCATTCGCGCCGTCGAGGTAGCTGTCGGCGGTGTCCTCGGCGGCCGCGCAGAACAGCCAGCCGCCGCCGGGCAGCGCGGCGCCGTCGGTAAAGCCCAGCGGCACCCCGCCGATCGCGCCGAGGTCATGGTGCTCGATCGTGCGCGGCGCGGGCGCCGCCGCTTCGCCGGCGAGCCAGCGCAGCACGCCCGCCAGGCGATAACGCACGCAGGCCCCCACCGGCAGGCCGCGGTGCGCGCGCTGCAGCAGGCAGACATCGTCGTCGGCGACCAGCAGGCCCTCGAGGTTCAGCTCGCCCAGCGTCGTGCGCAGCGCCTCGTGCAGCGGCGACAGGTCGACGATGCGAACAGGGCCCGCCGGCAGGCCGTGCCCGTCCAGCGCCAACAGCGCGCCGCGCCGGCGATTCGGCGTCGAGCCCGAGCCGGCCGCGAAGAGCGCGCCGTGCGGGTGGCCGGCGAAGGGTGGCAGCACGGTCAGCGCCTCGAGGTCCGGCTTGGCCGCCTTGCGCGCATGGTGCTCGGCCGGCAAGCCGCCCGCGAACAGCGGCAGCAGCCGGCCGGGTCCCGCGTCGCCGATGCGGAACAGCCCGAGCGTGTGCTCGTCGTCGGCGACCACCGCCAGGTGGCCGCGCAACGCGACGAGGCCGCTGGCCGCGCTGAGCGGCATGGCCGCACCCGCGGCATCGGCGACGGTCAGATGGCGGACGAGCTCGACGGACAACATCGCGCGATTCTGCCGCCCGGCCCTGCGTACGGCAGCGGACCTGCGCGCCGTCGAACGCGGCCGGGTGCACCACTTCGGCGCACTTCAGACCCCCGCGGGCCACGGCATCAGGGTTCGTCGCGATGGGTCGATGGCGCCCGCCCGGTAACCATCACGCCTCGCGCGCGCGGCCTGACGCCGCGCGCGCCGGATGGAGGTCGTCGTGGGCGTTGGGTGTGTGCGTTGGGGCCTGGCCGTGCTGGCATGGCTGGCCGCGGTGCTGCCGTGCTGGGCACAGGGGGTGGTGGTCGGGCCGCAGGGCGTGACCGGGCCGCCGGCGGCCGGCACGACGGCCACCGCCGCCGCGCTGACCGGCCCGCTCGGCGCGCACGCCAGCCTGTTCGACGAGACGCCCGGCCGGCCGCTCGACCTGGCCGGTGCGCGCGCGCAGCTCGCCGCCGGGGCCTTCCGCCCGTCGGCTGCCGAGGTGCCCAACCTCGGCAATGCCGCGCCGCCCCGCTGGATGCACCTGGTGGTGCACAACCCGGGCGACGTGCCACTGGCCTATCGCCTGTACGCGGCCGAGGGCTGGGTCGACCGCATCGACGTCTGGCTGGTCGCCGGCGATGCCGCGCAGGACCGCGCGCAGCAGCACTGGTCCGCCGGCGACGAACGCTCGCCCGGCCGCTACCTGCGCATCGGCATGGGCTTCGGCTTCGACACGCTGCTGCCGCCGGGCCGCAGCGAGGTCTTCGTGCGCGCCGACAGCGTCGATGCCGCGGCGATGACGCTGCGCCTGATCCCGCTGCACGCCACTGCCGCGATCGAGGGCGACGTGCAGCACTGGATGGGGCTGGTGCACGGCTTCCTGCTGGCGCTGGTGGCCACCTATGGCCTGCTGTGGCTGGCGCTGCGCGACCGCAACCACCTGCGCTACGTCGGCTACGTCGGCGCCTACCTCTACATGCACCTGGCGTACTCCGGCATCGGCCCGCAGCTGGCCTGGCCCGACGCGCCGGGCATCGGCCGCTACGCGATCCTGCTCGGCATGGTGCTGTTCTCCAGCGCCGGGCTGACCTTCGCACGCAGCTTCCTGGCGCTGCAGGAACACGCGCCGCGGCTCGACCGCATCGTCTGCTGGACCGTGCGCGGCGCGCTGGCGACGATGGCGCTGTTCATCGCGGTGAACGTGCAGCTCGCCGCGGTGCACCTGGCCTTCGCCTACATCACGCTGTTCACGTTATCGATGGTCGGCCTCGGGCTGGTGGCGCAGCGGCGCGGCCGCGAGCAGGCCGGCATCTTCGTGGTCGCGACGCTGGCCAGCATGCTCGGCACGCTGGTGACGACGCTGGCGGTGATGGGCGTGCTGCCGTTCAACATCGTCACCTTCCACGCGGTCGAGGCCGGCGTGATGCTCGAAGCGACGATCTGGGCGCTGGCGCTGGGCCTGCGGCTGCGCCGCCAGCGCGAGGACGGCGCGCGCGCCCGCGAGCTGGCCGAGCACGACCCGCTGACCGGCCTGCACAACCGCCGCGGCTTCCTCGAGCAGGCGCTGCCGGTGTACCTCACCGCGTCGCGCAATGCGCGGCCGCTGTCGGCCATCGTGCTGGACATCGACCACTTCAAGCGCATCAACGACCGCCACGGCCACGCCGGCGGCGACCGCACGCTGACCGACGTCGCCGAGCGCATCCGCGCCGCCTGCCGCGGTGGCGACATCGTCGCGCGCTGGGGCGGCGAGGAGTTCGTGATGCTGCTGCCCGAGACCGGCGCCGAACAGGCCCGCATGCTCGCCGAGCGGCTGCGCGAGACCTTCGCGAAGACGCCGCTGGTGCTGGCCGACGGCCAGGCGGTGGCCTTCACCGCGAGCTTCGGCGTCGCGGTGCGCGCCGACGGCATGAGCCTGGACCAGCTGCTGCAGGCGGCCGACATGGCGCTCTACCGCGCAAAGGACGCGGGGCGCGATCGGGTCGCGATGGCCGGCGACGGCTCACGCGAGGGCGAGCCGGCCGAGCAGTCGCGGCAGGCCGGCTGAATCGGCGTCCAGCAGCAGGCCCTCGCCGGAGCCGACGCCGGCGGCGAGCTGCGCCCCCAGCAGCGCCGTCAGCACGAACTGGTGCGTGACCCACGCGTCGAAGCGCCCGCGCCTGGCGCTCGCCACGGCGAGCGCCTGCCGCAGCGCGGTCAGCGCGGCCTCGCTGGTCGACTCGCTGCCGGCGCGCGGCGAGCCGAGCGCGGCCCACGGCTCCGCGCGGCCGAAGGCCAGGCGCGCGGTGTCCACGCAGCGGCACCACGGGCTCGAGCGCACCGCCGAGGGCTCGAGCCGCCGAGCGCGGAACCATGCGCCGATGCGCTGCGCCTGCGCGCGGCCCTCGTCGTTGAGGTTGCGCTGCGTGCCGCAGTCGTCGAGGCGGAAGCCGGGCGGGTCGTAGGTGCCGGGCGCGAGCGAGTGGCGGAAGGCGATCACCACGCCGCCGGCGGCCAGGCGCGCGGCGATGTCGGCCTCGCTGGCAGCGTGCGCAGCGCCGCAGCCGGCGGCGAGGCCGGCGATCAACACGTCACGGCGCTGCATCGTGAACCTCCGGTGTGGCCGGTGCGGTGTCCGGCAGCAGGCGCCGCCACTCGTCGCCGGGCATCGCCTCTATCACACAACCGGCGCGGCCATCGAATGCCGGCAGCTGCAGGCGGGCCGCATGCAGCCACAGCCGCGCCGTGCCCAGCCACGCCGCCACCGCACGGTTGTGCGGCCCCTTGCCGTGCGTGCTGTCGCCGATCAGCGGATGGCCGATGTGCTTGAAGTGGCGGCGGATCTGGTGGCGGCGGCCGGTCAGCGGCTCGACCTCGACCAGCGCGTAACGGCTCGTCGCATGGCGCCCGTCGGGGAACGGCCATTCGTGGCGCGCGAGCGTTCGATAACGCGTGAACGCCTCGACATGCTGCTGGCCGGTGGACGGGCGCTCGGGGTCGCGCGCCAGCGGCTGGTCGATCTCGCCCTGCGCGTCCGGCCAGCCGCGCACCAGCGCGAGGTAGCGCTTGTGCACCTGCCCGGCCTCGAAGGCCGCGCCGATCGCGCGCGCGGCGTCGGCGCTGCGCGCGAACAGCAGCACGCCGGACGTGCCCTTGTCGAGCCGGTGCACGGTCCACAGCGGCAGCTCGAGCTGCGCGCGCAGCAGGTCCAGCGCGTTGAGGTCCTCGTGCGCGTCGAGCGCGCTGCGGTGCACCAGGAGGCCGGGCGGCTTGTCGATCGCCACCAGGTGCTCGTCGGCATGCAGCAGCCGCAGCGGCGCCGCTGCCGGATCGCTGGCGTTCACGGCGCGGCCGTCCCCAGCTGCTGCAGTTCCCTCGTCAGCTGCGTCTCGAGCGAGCGGATGCTGTCGTAGACCAGGCAACGCTGGCCGCGCACGTCGAACAGCAGCTCCTTCTGGTCGCCGGCCAGCAGCACCGTGGGCACGCCGCGGCCCCAGGCGTAGCCGATCTCCAGGTAGACGTTCGCGTTGGCGCCGCTCAGGTCGGCCACCAGCAGCCGCGCGGAGTCGATGCGCTGCTTCACCCAGGCGATCACGTCGCCGGTGAACGAGGCCATGTCGGCCCGCTCGCACAGGTAGCCGGCGCTGCGGATCGCGGCTTCGATGCCGTAGTGGAAACGGTCGTCGAACTCCTTCGCGAACGGCATCGCGACGAAGACATGCGGCTTGTCGCGCGACGGCGCGCCGGCCGTGCGCAGCGCGGCGGTCGGCAGCGTCTGGTCGGCGCGGCCCTGCAGGCGCGGCACATCGATGGCGCCGCCCGGGAAGGTGACGGCCAGCTCGCGCTGCAGCCGCTGCGCGCGGCCCGGGTTGTGCTCGACGATGGCGATGCGGCGCAGCGCCGGCGGGAAGCGGCCGCGCTGCAACGCTTCCAGCAGGCCCGCCAGTTGCGCGCGGAAGGCCTCGGTCTCGTCGAGCCCGAAGCCGACGCCATGCACGGTCATCGCCACGCTCGACGTGTCCGGCAGCCGGTCAGCGAGGTCCTCGAGCGTGCGGCGCGCGAACGCGCGGATCTCGGCATAGCCGAAGTCGCCGAGCCGCTCGACGCCGATGAAGAGCAGGGCCGCGGCCCCGAGCAGGCCCCTGGAATCGACGAGGCTGGCCGAGCCCGGCGGCGGCAGCGGCACTTTCGGGAACACACCCGCCGCGTGGCTGTCCAGGCGCTGCACCACCAGCGCGTCGACGCCGTACAGGCCCTGTGCGTGCTTGAGGACGAGCACATCGGCCGCCACGGCAAGCGCGTCGGCCTGGAGCACGGCAATGTCCATCGGGCGGCCCTCGGATCGGTGATCGAGGGGCAGTGTAGGGCTCATCAACGTTGGGGACGATCGCCATCGGCGGCGCGGCGCTCGCCCCACGGGGCGCTTGACGCGCAGACCGCCTGGGTCCAATGCTCGGCCTCGTCCGGGCGCATGCCGCCGGCTCGCCCACCAGACGGGGAGAAGCTCGATGGAACGTTCCCTCACGCGCTGGCAGGTTCCGCTGCAGCCGGTCGGGTCATGGGAAGCCTCGGCGGTGCTCAGGCCGCTGTTCGGAACCATGTCGTACCTGCTGCCCGGCAGCCGTCCGCCGCCTCGATCGCGTGACAAGGCGCGTGAGATCGCGTTCACCGCCGACGAGGACTTCTGGCGCCAGGTGATCGATGACCAGTTGATCCCCGGAATGCGTGTCTTGCTGGACCGGTTTGTACTCTTCGATTGGTTTCCGCGTGCTCCTGGCCTCTACCACGCGCCGCACGCGAAATGGGTGCGCGACGAGGCTCTCCAATACCGCATGCCCAGCCTTGAGCAGGGGAAGCCGGGCGTGCATCGCGAGCCTTCCACAGCCGCGGACTACACCGTGGTGCTTGCACCGAGAGGAAAGTTGTCGATGCTGGAGGGGGGCGTCGGGTGCGTGCGGCTGAGGCCCATTCCGATCGAGGGCACGCTGCATTGGCTCGTCTCGGCTTCATCCGCCGGCGTGGCGCATGCCGGCATTCCGATCGCGATCCCGCAAGACCTGTACCTTGAACTGCTGGCGGACATCCGCGGGCGCAAGCCGTTCTGCGCGCGCGTGCGCGGCACGCTGGCGTTTCCGCCCGACCCCTTCTCGCGGCTGTTCGATGCCGCCGCGCGCATGCCTCGGCTGTACGTCAAGGTCGACGCGGTGGAGCGATGCCGGCCGAAGCCGCGCCTGGAGCCCGAGGCCACGGTGGCGGTGAGCTTCGTCAGCGCCTTCGAGGGCACCCCACGCACCTACGCCACCTATGTCACGTTCAGGCCGGACATCGACGGTTCATTCGACGAGGCCGTCGACTGGATGAAGGACGTGTATGTCGAAGGTACGCACCGCGGCCGCATCCTGACCGACTTCGACCAGACCCGCACGATCTTCCCGGAAGCGCGACTCGCACTCGACCGAGTGATGCGACGCCACGTGTCGCGCGGGGAACTGCAGGAGGTGCTGGAGCTGATGCAGCTGCAAGGCGCTGCCGACCGTCTCTTCGACGAGATCGATCGGGCGAACCTTCTGCCACCGGCGGGCCAGGCTCAGCGCGACACGGTGTTCATCAGCTATTCGCACGCGGCGGAACAGCGGACGGGGTGGGTCAAACGAATCCGGACCCACCTCGGGGCGTTGCCGCCGGACAAGGTCGAGGTGTGGGATGACTCGCGCATCCGGCCCGGCGACCGCTGGCGTGCGGAGATCGACGCGGCCCTGCGCCGCGCGCGCGTGGCCATCGTGGTTCTGACGCCTGACTTCCTGGCCTCGAGCTTCATCCGCGAGTCCGAGCTTCCAGCGCTGCTTAGTGCAGCGGAAGCCGGCGGCGCACAGGTCCTGTGCGTCTACGGCGGCGACGTCCACCTGTCCGGCGACGCCGCGCGGCTCGAGCAATACCAGTTCGTCAACGACATGACCAAGCCGCTGCAGGGCATGGCCCCCGCCGAGCGCGAGGCCGTGTTCAAGCAGCTGGCGGCTTCGGTCGATCGCATCGTCCAGCACGGGCGCTGATTCGCGCCGACGCGCGGTCCAGCCGCTTCAGCGCCCTTCGGCGCGCTGCAGCACCCGCATCTCGTGGTCCAGCATGCGCCGGCGCAGCCCGTCGGTCGCCAGGCCGAGGAAGGTCACCGCGCCGTGGATCGCCAGGCCCAGGCCCCAGCCCAGCAGCGGGAACTGGTGCCAGCGGGTGTCGCCGGTGACCTGGTTCAGCAGGAACAGGCCCAGGTTCACCAGCACGTAGACGGTGGCGTGGATGAAGAAGCCGATCTTGCGGCGCACGCGGCGCTGGGCTCGGGCTTGCAGGCTGTCGCGGTCGGTGGTCATCGTCGGTCTCCGGGTGTCGGTGGGAATGGACGCATCGTGCGTCGCCGCTCGGCGCCGGGCCAGCGACCGGCGACGAAACGGCGGCCGGCGCGCGCGAAACGACGGCCCCGGGCCGCGAGACGCGGCCGGCGTCCGTGGCAGGATCGCCCGCTTCCCGCGCCCTGCCCTCCACCCCGCCGTGGCCCTGCACGCCGTCCGCCGCTTCGCCCTGCCGCTGCCCGCACACCGCCAGGTGTTCGCGGCCTTCTTCCTGTACGCGTTCAGCTTCGGCGGCTTCTTCCCGCGGCTGGCGGAGCTGCAGCGCTCGATGGGCGTCAGCGAAGGCGAGCTCGGCCTCGGCTTGATCGGTGCGGCCTGCGGCACCTTGATCGCGCTGAGCGTCGCCGGCCGGCCGGTCGAGCGCCTCGGCCACCGGCGCACGCTGCTGTGGCTGATGCCGCTGCTGCCGGTGTTCTACGCGCTGGCCGCGCATGCGCGCGGGCCGCTGGCGCTGTTCCTGTGCCTGCTGCCGGCGGGGCTGTGCATCGGCACGATCGAGCTGGTGGTGAACCTGGAAGCCGACCGCGTCGAGCACCAGGGCGGCCGCCGCATCATGAACCGCGCGCACGCGTTCTGGAGCTTCGGCTTCTTCGGCGCCGGGCTGCTCGGTTCGCTGGCCGCACGGCTGGCGATCCCGCCGCAGTGGCACCTGGCGGCGATGGTGCCGCTGACCGCGCTGCTGGTGCTGGGGCTGCTGGGCCGCTTCGACGACGCGCCGCAGCGTGCCGGCACCAGCGACGAGCCCGCCCACCACGTCGCGCGGCCGACGCTGGCGATCATGGGCCTGGTGCTGTTCTCGCTGTCGGCGCTGGTGCTCGAAGGCGCGGGCATCGACTGGTCGGCGATCTACATGCGCGACGTCTTCGGCGCGGTGCCGTTCCAGGGCGCGCTGGCCGTCACCTGCGTCGCGCTGGCCCAGGGCATCGCGCGTTATGTCGCCGACCGCTTCGTCGAGCGCCACAGCCCGCGCGCGATCGCGCGCACCTTGCTCGCGGTGCTGGCGGCGGGCACCGCGCTGGTGGCCGGCGCCCCGGCGATGCCGCTGGCGCTGCTGGGCTTCGCACTGATCGGCATCGGCACCAGCGTGATGTTCCCGCTGGCGATGTCGGCGGCCGCGCAGCGCACGGACCGGCCGGCGGCCACCAACGTCGCCGCGCTGGCGCAGATCTCCTTCGTCAGCTTCCTGCTGGCGCCGCCGCTGCTCGGCTTCGTCGCCGAGCACTGGGGCATCCGATGGACCTTCGGCCTCGGGCTGCCGCTGGTGGTGCTGAGCGTCGCGTTGTCGCCGGTGCTCAGCCGATCTCGATGAGCACCTTGCCGAAGTGCTGCTGCGCGGCGAGGTGCTCGTAGGCCTGGCGCGCCTGGCCGAAGGGGAAGACGCGGTCGATCAGCGGCGCGAAGTGCGCGGTCTCGACGAAACGCAGCAGCGACTCCGCCATCGCACGGCTGCCGACCAGCACGCCGCGCAGCCGCAGCGCGCCGTCGATCAGCGCATCGGCATCCACTTCGCCGCCCCAGCCCGAGGTGCCGCCGATGACCGCGACGGTGCCGCCATGGCGCGTCGCGGCCATCGAGCGCGCCAGCGTCTCGCGGCCGGCGGTCTCCAGCACCCGGTCGACGCCGCGGCCGCCGGCGAGCTCGCGCACGCGTGGCGCCCAGTCGGGCATGCTGCGGTGGTTGATCGTCGCGAAGGCGCCGAGCGCCAGCGCCCGTTCGCGCTTGTGCTCGTCCGACGACGTCACGATCATGCGCAGCCCCGCGGCGCGGCCCAGCTGCAGCGCCCACAACGAGACGCCACCGGTGCCCAGCGCCAGCACGGTGTCGCCGGGCCGCGCCGGGTCGTCGCCGAAGAGCGCGTTCCAGGCGGTGACGCCGGCGCAGGGCAGCGTCGCGGCCTGGCGGAAGTCCAGGCCGTCGGGCAGCACCACCCAGGCCGACTCCGGCAGCACCACCTCCTCGGCCAGCAGGCCGGGCCCGCGGCCGCCGAGCGCGCCGGCGGTCTTCTCCGGCGTCGGCGGGCCGTCGGCCCAGCGCGGGAAGAAGTTGCTCATCACGCGCTGGCCGACCGCGAGCCGCGTCACCGCCTCGCCCACCGCGACGACCACGCCGGCGCCGTCGGACAGCGGCACGTGCGGCGGCACCGGCGCGGTCGATGCGGCGATCGTCAGGTCGCGGTGGTTCAGCGACACGGCATGCACGCGCACCCGCACGTCGTGCGGGCCGACCGGCGGCGTCGGCAGCTCGCAGCGTTCGAGGCCGGCCGGTCCCTGGCCGCGGTGAAGGTGGTAGGCCTGCATGGCAGATGCTCCTGGGGGTGACTTGTCTTGCCACGCACTCTAGGGGTCCACAGCATCGCCATTGATTCATCTTCGGACGATCAGAGTTGCCGATCTGGAACCAATCGAGCCGAGAATGCGCCAATGACCCATGCCGCAGACCGCCTCAAGGGCGTCGCCACCTTCGTGCAGGCAGCCGAGGCCGGCAGCTTCGCCGTCGCCGCCGAACGCCTGCGCATGACGCGCTCGGCCGTCGGCAAGCAGGTGGCCGGCCTGGAACGGCGGCTGGGCACGCGGCTTTTCAACCGCTCGACGCGGCGCCAGAGCCTGACCGAGGACGGCCAGGCCTACTTCGAGCGCTGCAAGCGCGCGCTGGCCGAGATCGACGCCGCCGAAGCCTCGCTGGACGCGAAGGACCGCCAGCTGACGGGGCGCCTGCGCGTCAGCGTGCCGCTGCACCTGGGGCGGCACCTCGCCGCGCCCATCCTCGCGCGGCTGCTGAACGCGCACCCGCGCCTGGACCTCGAGCTCTCGTTCAACGACCGCGTGATCGACCTGCTGGAGGACGGCATCGACCTCGCGCTGCGGCTGGGCCCGCTGCGCGACAGCAGCACGCTGGCGGCGCGTTCGCTGGGCCATTTCGACTTCCTGCTGTGCGCGGCGCCGCGCTACCTGCGCCGGCACGGCATGCCGAAGACGGCGGACGACTTCGAGCGCCACGTCGGCATCGTCTACGCGCGCAGCGGGCCCGAATCGCCGTGGCTCGCGGCCGGCGCCGGCGGGGTCGAGCAGGAACTTCGCGTGCAGCGCCGCATCCGCATGGACGACCTCGACGCGATCGCCGACGCGGTGCTCGCGGGCCACGGCATCGCGCGGCTGCCGCGCTGGCTGGCCGCGGCGCACGTGCAGGCCGGCACGCTGCGCTGGGTGTGGGAAGGCCGGCATGCGCAGCGCATGGCAGTGCATGCCGTGTGGCCGCACACGCCGTTCCTGCCGATGAAGACGCGCGTGGCGATCGACCGCCTGGCGGCCGATCTGCCGCAGGCGCTGGAAAGCGGGCTCGTGTCCCGATGAGCAAACCCGTCGCCCCGCCGCCGCAGGACCCCGAGCTGCTGCGCCGCCTGCTGCGCGCGAAGGACCGCATGGACGCCGCGTCGCAGGAGGCCTGGCCGGTGGCGCGGCTGGCGGACGTCAGCGGCGTGTCCGAGGCCCACTTCGCGCGTTCGTTCAAGCAGGCGTTCGGCGTGCCGCCGCACCGCTACCTGCTGACGCGCCGCATCGAGCGCGCGACCACGCTGCTGCGCGACACCGACCAGCCGATCATCGACATCGCGTTCCAGACCGGCTGGGAAAGCCTGGGCACCTTCGGCCGCACCTTCCGCGACATCACCGGCGAGAGCCCGCGCGCGGTGCGCGAACGCGCGCGTGCCGCCGCGAACGCGCTGGACCAGGTGCCGCCGTGCTTCCTGGCCGCCGGGCAGCGTCCCGACCTGACGACAGCAGTTTCGGAGAAGCGCCGCCAGGAGGACGCCGGTACAAACCGGTCTGTCGAAAACGGAACGGAGTCAAACAAATGACGCAAGGTGTTCAGGTGGTGGGTCTCTACGTGCGAGACCAGGACGAGGCGATCGCCTTCTATGTCGACAAGCTCGGCTTCCGCGTGCACACGGACGCCCGCAATGGCGACTACCGCTGGCTGACGGTGCAGCTTCCCGACCAGCCGTCGTTCCAGCTCGGGCTGTTCGTGCCCGGGCCGCCGACGGTGGACGCGGCCAGCGCGCAGACGCTGAAGGCGCTGGTCGCCAAGGGCGCGATGCCGCCGCTGGTGATGACGGTGGACGACTGCCGGGCGACGTACGACCGCCTGCTCGGACGCGGCGTGGAGTTCACGCAGGAACCGGTGGAGCGCTACGGCAGCGTCGACGCGAGCTTCCGCGACCCGTCGGGCAACGGCTGGAAACTGATCCAGTCGCGCGGTTGAACCCGGTGGCCACGATGTGCCTGGCCTACATCGCACTGATGACGACGAAAGGAGACCCTCGTGAACCGGACCCAGGGACAGCGGCGGGTGGCCGCATGAAGCGCGAGCCGACGACGCCGGCCGGCACCGCCGGCTCGGCCAGCGCGCTGATCGACGGCCGCATCGCCGAACTCGGCGACTGGCGCGGCGAGCTGCTGGCGACGCTGCGCGCGTTGATCCACGCCGCGCTGCCCGGAGTCACCGAGGAATGGAAGTGGAGCAATCCGGTGTGGTCGCAGGACGGCATCGTCTGCACCGGCGAGAGCTACAAGAAGGTCGTGAAGCTGACCTTCCCGCACGGCGCCTCGCTGCCCGACCCGGCGGGCCTGTTCAATTCGAGCCTCGACGGCAACGTGCGCCGCGCGATCGACTTCGCCGAAGTCGCCGAGCTCGACAGGAAGGCGCTGACCGCGCTGTTCAAGGCCGCCGCCGACTTCAACCGCTCGGCCACGCAGCGCAAGCGGTGAAACCGAGGGGGCGCTGACGAATCCCTGGGGAAGCCGCGCGACGATACTCGCGGCTTTCGGGCGCCCGCCCACCCGGCGGGCCGCCCTCAACTCACAGGCATTCCCCATGAAGCGTGTCCTGCGACGGGCCCTGTCGCTGTTCCTGATCGCCGGCGCCGCCCTTGCCGGCGCCCAAGGGGCTTCCGCCCCGCCGTCGGCCTCCGCGCCGGCCCTCCATCCCGCCGCGGCACCAGCTCCGGCCGGCGCCCCGACGGCCACCGCGCCGAAGGTGCTGCGTTATGCGTTCCTGATCGCCGAGACCGGCTTCGACCCGGCGCAGATCAGCGACCTCTATTCGCGCATCGTCACCGCGCACCTGTTCGAGGCGCTCTACAAGTACGACTACCTCGCGCGGCCGTACAAGATCAAGCCGCACACCGCGGCCGCGCTGCCGGAGGTCACCAATGAATTCAAGACCTGGACCATCCGCATCCAGCCCGGCATCCACTTCGTCGACGACCCGGCGTTCAAGGGCCGCAAGCGCGAGCTGGTGGCCGAGGACTACGTCTACGCGATCAAGCGCACCTTCGACCCGACGAACAAGAGCCCGGGCATCTCGACCTGGCAGGAAGCCGGCATCATCGGCCTCGACGAGCTGCGCGAGCGGGCGATCAAGAACAAGACGCCGTTCGACTACGACACGCCGATCGATGGCCTGAAGGCGCTGGACCGCTACACGCTGCAGTTCAACCTGAAGGCGCCGCGCCCGCGGCTGCTGTTCCAGCTGGCCGATTCGAGCACCGTGGGCGCGGTGGCGCGCGAGGTGATCGAGGCCTATGCCGGCGACACGATGGCCCACCCGGTCGGCACCGGCCCGTTCCGCCTCGCCGAGTGGCGGCGCAGTTCGCGCATCGTGCTCGAGCGCAACCCGAACTACCGCGAGCTGCTGTACGACGCCGAGCCCCAGGCCGACGATGCCGAAGGCCAGGCGATCCTGCAGCGCTTCAAGGGCCGGCGCCTGCCGATGGTCGACCGCGTCGAGATCAGCATCATCGAGGCCAGCCAGCCCCGCTGGCTCGCCTTCCTGAACGGCGAGATCGACTACATCTCGGTGCCGGGCGAGTTCGCCAGCATCGCGGCGCCGAACAACCAGCTGGCGCCCAACCTGGCCAAGCGCAACCTGAAGATGTACCGCACGCTGCTGCCGGACCGCGTGCTGCTGTACTACAACATGGAAGACCCGGTGGTCGGCGGCTATACCGCCGACAAGGTCGCGCTGCGCCGCGCGCTGGGCCTGGCGATGGACATCAAGCGCGAGATCACGCTGGTGCGCCGCGGCCAGGCGATCCCCGCGCAGTCGATGATCTCGCCGCACACCTTCGGCTACGACGACAACTTCAAGAGCGAGAACGGCGACTACAACCTGCCGCGCGCGAAGGCGCTGCTCGACCTGTTCGGTTATGTCGACCGCGACGGCGACGGCTGGCGCGACCGGCCCGACGGCCAGCCGCTGGTCATCGACTACGCGTCGCAACCCGACGAGTCGTCGCGCCAGTTCGACGAGCTGTGGAAGCACGACATGGATGCGCTGGGCGTGCGCACGAAGATCGTCACGGCGAAGTGGCCCGAGCAGCTCAAGCGCGCGCGGGCCGGCCAGCTGATGACCTGGCAGCTCGGCTACTCGGCCAGCAACCCGGACGTGCAGGATGCCTTCCAGGCCGTGTACGGCCCCGCCGCGGGCGGCCAGAACCTGCCGCGCTTCAAGCTCGACGCCTTCGACCGCCTGTACGACCGCATGCAGTCGCTGCCGGACGGACCCGAGCGCCTGCAGGCGATCAACGATGCCAACAAGCTGCTGCTGGCCTACGCGCCGATGAAGTACAGCGTGCACCGCGTCGCGCTGGAACTGGTGCACCCGTGGCTCGCCGGCTACCGCCGCCCGCCGTTCGGCAACCAGTGGTGGCAGTACGTGGACGTCGACGGCCCGAAGCGGGACGCGTCGAAGAAGCGCTAGGAAGCGGGACGCCGGGCTTCACGCCGCGCGCGTGAAGTCCATCTCCCAGTTGGTTTCCCAGCTGCGGCCGCCGTCGGGCGAGAAGGCCTGTTCCCAGCGCGCGGTGGTCGGCGTGATGGCCGACCACAGGAAGCGCACGGTGATCGGCCGGCCGCGGAAGGTCTCGTCGGCGAAGAAGGTGCCGATGCCGTTCTCGAAGCGCCCGAGCATCGGCGCATCGAGGGCATGCGGGTGGCGGCCGTCCAGCCACCAGATCGCCCACTGTCTCGTCGCCGGGTCGAACGAGCGCAGCGTCGCGGCACGGTAGGCGCCGCCGGGCAGGTCGATGACGTTGTCGTCGATGTTGGCGGCGCCGCCCAGCAGCGGCCGCACGTCGCTGGTGCCGCCGAACAGCTCCCACTCGGTGCAGCCGGCGAGGCGGTCCTTCAGGCGGCGGTGGGCCACGGTCCAGCGGCCGTGAAAGAAATCGAAGTCGTGGGCGCTCATGGCGGGTCTCCGGAGGGGTGGATGCACAGGCGCCGCAGCGTAGGCCCGTAACACTGACAGCGCATGTCAGCTATTCGCGTCGGCGGCGGTTCGGGCGCTCGTCTGCACCTCGCCCACGCCGCGCCGCGACGCCGCGCAGCCTGCAGGCTGCGACGAGACGCGTCGTGCGCGCAAGGGCCACACCAGCGCGGCCGCGGCCAGCGCGAGCGCGATGTCCACCATCCAGAACGGCGTGTCGCGGCCGGTGCGTTCGGCGAGCCAGCCGCTGAGCCAGATGCCGCCGAATCCGCCGACCTGGTGCACCAGCATCACGATGCCGAGCAGGCTCGACAGCCGCGCGACGCCGTGCTGGCGCGCGACGAGCTGCGCCGTCGGCGGCAGCGTGGCCATGTGGCTGGCGCCCATCACCAGGGCCAGCGCGACCAGCGACGTGCGGCTCGGCGCGGCGCACAGGAAGGCCGCGATGCCCGCCGCCCGCACGGCGTACAGCGCGGCCAGCAGGCGCGCGATGTCCACGTGCGGCATCGCACGGCCGACCGCCAGGCTGCCGGCGACGTTGGCCACGCCGGCCACCGCGATCCACGCGCCGGCCAGCGCGGCATCCTGGCCGCAGCGCTCGATCACGCCCGGCATGTGCACAGCGAGGAACGAGACATGGAAGCCGCAGATGCCGAAGCTCGCGGCCACGCGCAGGAAGCGCGCATCGCGCAGCGCATCGCCCAGCGGCGCGGCCGGCGCGACGTCGCTCGATCCGGCCGGGCGGCGCAGCACGGCTGCCAGCGGCAAGGCGCACAGCGCGAGCGCCGCGCTCGCCAGCGCGGCCGGCACGAAGCCCCGGGTCTCGATCAGCGCCTGCGTGGCCGGCGCGACGAGCAGTTGCCCGATCGAGGCGCCCGCGCTCAACACGCCGACGGCCACGCCCGCGTGCGCCGCGGGCAGGCGCCGGTTGAGCTCGCCGACGAGCAGCGCATTGCCGCCGACCGCGCCGTTGGCCATCGCCGCGGCGCACAGGGCCACGGCGAGCGCCGCGAGCGCGGCGCCTGGCGCGAGCCCCGCGCCCGGCAGCGCGAGCAGGGCCGTGCCGAGCGCCAGCACCAGCGCCCCGCCGGCCACCACGCGGGCGCTGCCGTGGCGGTCGGCCCAGGCGCCGATGACCGGCTGCGCCAGGCCCAGCGCGAGCTGCCCGGTGGCGAAGAGCAGGCTGATCGTCGCCAGCCCGAGGCCGCTGGCGCTGTTGAGCGGCGAGACGAACAGCCCGCCCGACGCGCGCAGGCCCGAGGCGAGCGCCATCAGCGCGGCGGCGGCAAGCGTGACGAGCCAGGCGCGGCGGTCCATCGTGCGCCTCGTCAGGCGGCCGCGGCCAGCGCCGGCTCGGCTTGCGCGGGCACGGCGTAGGCCAGCGGCGCCAGCGCCGCCTGGATGCGGGCGGCCTGCGCCTCGTTCACCAGCGAGAACAGCACCTTCTGGAAGCGCGGTTCCATCACGCCGGAGACGATGTATTGCCACCGGTAGGCCTTCAGCACGCCGTCCTCGATGCGGCGGCGCTCGTCGCTCGGGGCCGTGCGGCCGGTCATGCCGCAGAAGTACGCGGCATCCGCCCTGGCCTGCGCCTGCAGGATGCCGTCGACCGCGCCGACCAGGCCGATCAGCTCGTCGACCGCGGCATCGCGCTGCGCGGGCGTGAGCTTGGCGTCCTCCTTCAGCAGTTCCAGCTCGTCGATGGTGGCGTGCTGCGACTCTTCCTTCCAGTGGAACAGGAACACGTCCTTCCACAGCTCGCTGAGGCTGGTGTCGGGTTCGATGCTGGCGCGGTAGTGCGCCAGCACGAAGAGCTCGATGTGCAGCGTCAGCGCCAGCACGGCCCAGTTGCTCTGGCCCAGCACCGCGCGCGCAACGTCGTTGGGCGCGGCGGTCATCGTGTAGCCGGCCGGCATGTCGGCGGCCATCATCGCCTCGAGGCGGCGGAACAGCTCCTGGTGCTTGAGCTCCTCGTCGGTCATGCGCACCAGCGCCTCGACGGCGGTCTGGTCGCCGAAGGCCTCGGCCCGGCCGAGCTCCATGGTCTTGACGGCGATGAAGCGTTCCACCAGCCCGAACAGGTAGGCGTAGGTGCGGCCCTGCACCTGACTCAGCAGGCGCCGTTCGTCAGCCGTCAGGAAAGGCAGCTCGTCGACGAGCGAGAGCCCGCGCGGCAGGAAGCTGCGGCTGTAGTCGAAGCGGCGGTCGCGGAGGATGTCGCGATCGATGTCCCAGCGCACGCGCTTCGAGGCTTCGACGCACTTGGCGTAGCGCTGGCGCTGGATGTCGGCGGCGGGGGCGGTCGGGGTCGGCAGGGTCATGGTGGGTCGTCCTGTGGGCTCGGAAAGGGTCGATGGGTGCGCCGTGCGGAGCCCGGATCGGGTGCCGCCGGCGCGCGTGCCGCGCAGGTCCCGGATCGGTAAAGCGCTTCGTGTCCTGCGTGCGGAGCGCACTGTGCGAGCAGGACCGTGGCACGACCGTCCCACGGCGTTCCAGCAGCGCTGGGCACTGTCAGAATGGCCGCGAGAATGGCCGCGGGAGTGGCCGCGCCGGTGCGCCGGCCGGGGCATGCAGCGGCTTCAAGGTGCAGGTCCAGCGATGTCCGTACGGCTGATCCTCTTCGGTGCGCCGGCCGTGGCCGGCGACGCCGGCCCGCAGACGCTGCCGTCCGAGCGGCGCAGCCAGCTGCTGGTATTCCTGGCCTGCCGGCGCGACTGGGTCGGCCGCGCCGAGCTGGCGGCGCTGCTGTGGCCCGAGCTCGACAACGCGGCGGCGCTGGCGAACCTGCGCAAGACGCTGCACCGGCTGCAGCTGGTGGGCTGGGCGCTGGAACCCGAACTGCAGGGCAACGCGCTGCGGCTCGTGGTGGCGACGGACGTCGCAGCGTTCGATGCCGCCATCGCCGGCACGCGGTTCGACGACGCGCTCGCGCTGCGGCGCGGCGAGTTTCTCGCGGGCTTCGACGACGACGCGAATCCGGCGTGGACCGAGTGGCTGCGCTTCGAACGCCACCGGCTGCGCGACGCGTGGCGCGGCGCGGCCCTCGCGCGGCTGGCCGACCCGATCGAGCCCGTCGCCGCGCTGGCGCTGGCCGCGCAGCTGCTGGAGGCCGACCCGCTCGACGAAGCCGCCGTATCGGCGCAGATGAGCTGGCTCGGCCGCAGCGGACAGGCCGCGCGCGCGCACCAGGTCTACCGCGAGTTCGCCGTGCGCCTGCAGGCCGAGCTCGGCCTCGCGCCGGGCACCGCGTTGAAGGCCCTGCACGAGACGCTCGCCGGTGCGGACGCGGCGGACGCGCGCGTCGGCGCGGTGGCCCGCCATTCGGCGGCCACGGCGGCCGATGCCGACGGCTTCGTGGGCCGCAGCGTGGAGCTTGCACACATCGCCGAGCTGCTGCAGCAGCCGGGCTGCCGGCTGCTCTGCCTGCTCGGCCCGGGCGGCGCGGGCAAGACGCGGCTGGCACGCCGCGCGCTGGCCCAGCTGGCACCGCGTTTCGCCGACGGTGCGACCTGGATCGGCTTCGAGGACCTGCGCAGCGCCGACGAGATCGGCCCGCGCCTCGCCCGCGAGCTCGGCGTGAAGCTGGCCGGAAACCGCGATCCGATCGACCAGGTGATCGCCGCGCTGGCGGGCTGCTCGCAGCTGCTGGCGCTCGACAACCTGGAACAGCTCGACGGCGCAGCGGCGGCGATCGAGCGGCTGCTGCAGGGCTGCACCGGCCTGACGCTGCTGGCCACCTCGCGCGTGCGCCTGTCGATCGCCGACGAGTGGCTGCTGCCGATCGACGGCCTGCCCTGCCCCGAGGACGAGGACGTCGACCGCGTCGAGGCCTTCGACGCGGCGCGGCTGTTCATCCACGCGGCACGTCGCGTCGAGCCGGCGCTGCAGGCGTCGGCGGAAGCGGCGGCCATCGTCGCGATCTGCCGCCTCACCGGCGGGCTGCCGCTGGCGCTGGAGCTGGCCGCCGGCTGGACACGCGTGCTGTCGTGCGAGGCGATCGCCGCCGAGCTGCAGCAGGGCACCGAGCTGCTGCGCGCGGTCGATGCCACCCGGCCGTCGCGGCACGCCAGCATCGAGGCGGTGTTCGAACACTCCTGGAGCCTGCTCACCACCGCCGAGCGCGAGACGCTCGCGCGGCTGGCGGTGTTTCGCGGCGGCTGCTCGTTCGAGGCCGCGCGGGCGCTGGCCGGCGCGCCGCTGCCGGTGCTGGGCGCGCTCGTCGACAAGTCGCTGCTGCGCAAGGACGGTGCGCGGCTGTCGCTGCACCCGCTGGTGCAGCAGATGGTCGAGCCCCGGCTGGCCGCCGGCGGCGAGGAACAGGCCGCACGGCGCGCGCACGCGCAGTACTTCCACCACCTGCTGCGCCAGCTGAAGCGCGCCGCGGAACACGGCGAACGCGAGGCGCTGGCGCGCATCGACACCGAGCTGGAGAACTGCCGGGCCGCCTGGCTGTGGACCGTCGCGCAGGGCGATCTCGACAGCGTGCGCGGCAGCGCATCGACCCTGGCCGACTTCTACGACCACCGCTGCCGCTTTGCCGATGGCCTCGCGCTGCTGCAAGCCGCGCTCGCCGCACCGGCGCTCGCCGACCGCGCGCCGCCCTGGCCCCTGCTGCAGGCCCTGGCCGCCCACCTGGAGCTGCGCCGCGACAGGTATGCCGAGGCCGAGGCGATGGCCCGTCCGGCGGCCGAGGCGGCGCGTGCCGCCGACGACGTCGAGGCCGAGGTGCAGAGTTGCGGCGTGCTCGGCGCCAGTGCGCTGCGGCTCGGGCGCTACGACGAGGCGCGGCCGCACTTCGAACGTGCGCTGGCACTGGCGCCGCCCCAAGTCGACCCGCACGGCGCGGGGGCGATGCTTCACAACCTGGCGGTGCTCGCTTCCGAGCAGGGCCGCTACGACGACGCGCTGCGCCTGATGGCCGAGTCCTTGCAGGTGCGTCGCCAGATCGGCGACGTCGCCGGCGAGGCCGCCGGCCTGGTGGTGCTGGGCATCGCCCACCTGAAGCGGCGCGATCTCGAGTCCGCGCGGCTGCGGCTCGGCGAGGCGCTGGCCCTGTGCGAGCGGCACGACCTGGTGACACTGCGCACGTCCGCGCTGGGCGCCCTGGTCGAACACGCGCGCACGGCCGGCGACTTCGCCACCGCCGAACGCCATGCGCTGAGGGCCCTGGAGCTCGCGCGCGCGAACGGCTACCGCGCGCTGATGATGGCGCTGCAGTTCGACCTCGGCCACATCGCGCTGCATCGCGGCGATCCGGATGCCGCGCTGGTCGCGCTCGGCGAGGGCCTGCGCATGGCCATCGCGATCGCCCGGCCGACGTGGCAAATCGCCGGCGTGGCGCTGTGCGCGCAGATCCTGGCGTCACATGGCGAGACGGCCTGCGCCGCGCACGTGATGCGCGCCGCGGTGGCGCACCCGCTGGCGCAGCCGGCCGATCGCGAGGACCACCTGGCGCTCCTGGCGGCGTGGCAGGCCAACGGACCGCACGACGCGCCTGCGCCGGCATTCGACGAACTGGTGCGACGCATCGACGCGCTGGCCGGGCACGGGTTGCCGAAGCTGGCCGTCGCGCTGCGCCCGCCGCCCGGCGCGTCGTCCTGAACGTCGCCGGGCAGGCTGCGGTGTCGGGACGCTGCGCCGGACCGCGCCGGCGCGGCGCGGCCTGCAGGCCGAGGTGCTGCATGGTCCGGACTGGAGCGCGCTGAGCGACCACTTCCCGCTCGTCGTCGACATCGCGGTCTGATGTCGCGGTGATGTCGCGGTGCGATGTCGCGAACGACGCCGCGGCGCCGGTGCCGCAGTGACAAACCGCACTCCCTGCGTTTGCAGTCTTCGTCTCGGAAGAACGGGGCCTGCCGCCTACATTGTTCTCAGCCCGGCGCGAATGTCGCACCGGCAACGACAGCAGCAGGAGCCACCATGAACGCCTTCTTCGACAACCTGTGCATCGCCGCCTTCGTGCTTTGCTTCGGCCTCGTGGCGCCGGCGATGTCGTTCAGCGTGATCAGCGCGATCTGGTGAGCGTCGACCTGCGGGCCCACGACGGCCCGCCCGAAGCGCGTCAGCGCGTCAGCGCGCCAGCTGCACGTGCTGCGAGGACGCGGTGCCGCCGATGTCCTCGAGGCTGTCGGCCGCCGGGCGCTGGAACAGCGCACGCAGCCAGCGCGGCCGGCCGGCCGGAATCACCGCCGGCAGATCGAGGTCCTCGTGCGCGCCCGGCGCGATCGTGACGGTCTTGCGCCACGCCCGCTGGCCGGCGCGCTGCCACTCCACCGCCGACACCGGCGAACTCTCGACGAAGAGCGATCGCTCGTCGAGCGCCAGCACCAGCGGCTGCGAGCCGAGGTTCTCGATGCGCACCCGGGCCGGCTGCGCCCGCAGCAGGTCGATGCGCAGCGCGCGCCAGGGCTGCGCGCGCGCACGCTCGATGATCTTCCGCGCCTCGGCCTTCAGCCGGTCCGCCGCCGGGTCGCCCGGCGCCAGCGCGAGCACCTGTTCCTGCCCGGCGCGCTTGAGCCGCACCGTCTGCGCCGGCATGCCCGGCCGCAGGCCGGGCGTCGAACGCGCCGGCAGCCCGGCTTCGAGCGCCTGGCGCTCGGCGGCGCTGACGGCGGTGCGGAAGACGCCGATCGCGCCGCGCTCGATCACCGCCACCGGCGGCTCGTGGTACCAGGTGGCCTGGTCGCCGTCGATCTCGAGGCGGCTGTCGGCCGGCCCGATGCCGGCGCTCTGCGCGTACTCGAAGCGGAAATCCGGTGTCGCGGCCATGATGCCTCCCGTCGCGAGGACCAGCCCCACCGCCGCGGCGAGCGCGAATCGCCGCTTCACGCCACCTGCACCTCGACGTCGCTCGAGAAGACCCCGCCGACAAAACGCGGCTGCGACGCCACCGTCGATTCGCCGCGATAGGCGCAGTAGCCGGCGCGCATGAAGTGCGGGCCGGCGGCCTGGAACCGGACGTCCGCCGAGCACTCGATCGTCACCTTCGTGCGCGGCCCCATCCAGATCAGCTCGGGCACGTCCTGGACGCTCATTTCGAGCGGTACGCGCGCGATCTCCAGCGGCGGCGGCATCACGTCGTCGCGCACTTCGGGCAGGTGGCCGTAGTACAGCGCGAACAGGTCGTCGCCGTCGGCCAGGCGCGCCGGGTGCGTCATCCACCAGCCCTGGGCGCCGAAGTTGCCGAAGACCACCGACAGCGCCAGGCGCCTGTCGGTGATCGCGATGCGCTGCGGCGCGGCGAGCATCATGCCCAGCGTCATCGACGGATGCTGCTCGGCCTGCGTCAGCAGCGACGCCAGCTCGCCGAGCAGCGGCCGCAGCGCCGCGGCCGCGGCGCGGTCGGACGACGGGAAGACGAATTCCGACACCAGGCCGCCGGCGACCACCGACACCCGCATCACCGTGTCGGCCGGCCGCACCTGCGAGGGCGGCATCGCGTCGAACGGATGGGCCTTCAGCAGCCGCACCAGGCCGAGGATCACGTCGATCGGCACCTGCGTCTCGAAGACCCCCACCTGCCGGCCGGGCATGTCGGACAACGAACGGTGAAGCGCCAGCCGCACGCGGCCGTCGCCCGCGATGTCGAGCCGGTCCTCGTGGATGCAGATGCCGGACTCTGTGCGGCGCCCGGAGGTCACGACGCGCTGCACCGCGAAGCCGTCCAGCAGGTGGGCATCCCCCGCGAGGATGCGATCGAAGACGGCCTGGATGGCAGCCATGGCGCCTACACCTTGTCGACCACGAGGTAGTCGTAGTCGCGGCCGTACTTGTTCTTGATCGACTTCTTCTTCATGAGCTCGGGGAAGGCGTGGTAGTGCCGCTTCTTCACCTTGGTGTGGTTCTGGCCCATGATCGAATCCTTGTCGATGCCGGCCACCGCGCCATCGCCGGACATCGCCGGATCGACCGCGCCGCCGGTGTACTCGTCCGGGTTGTCCATGTGGTGGCCGGCCTCGTGCGCCAGCAGCGTATCGCGCGGATCGCCCATGAAGAAGGTGCCGGCATTCGAGCGGAAGGTCTCGCGGCCGACGCCGATCACGTCCGCCCCGTCGACGGTGACCGTCGTGAGCTTGACGTCGACCTCGACGTCGTAGCGGCAGCATCGCACCGCGTTGCCCGAGTGGCAGTCCTTGCGCCGCAGCTGCCACACCGCGCTCCACTTGTCGTGCGAGGTCTTGACCCACTTGTCGCGCTTGGCAACCAGCTTCGGGTCGTTGAAGTCGTAGTCGGTGAAGGTGGTCGGGAACGGTCCGCCGGTGTTCGGCTGCTTCGGCACGAACTGCGCGCCGTTCTTGATCAGCCCGATCGCCGTGTACAACACCGCGTTCGCATCCGCCGCCGCCTTGAAGCCGGCCGGCAGTGCCTTCCAGCGCGTGCCGTCGTGGTACTGGTCGGGCATGAAGGTATTGCTGCCGGTGACACGCGCCCAGCGCCAGCCGGCGCTGCCCGGGCCGTTCGTGGCGGTGCCGGTGATGCCGAAGGTGTTGAGGTCGACCATGTAGGCCCCCCACACCTTCATGATCTTGAATTCCGGATGCACCTTGGCCTTGAACTTGTCGATCTTCATCAGGAACTTCGAGTCGTTCCCGAAACCGCTCCAGGTCCGGTGCTCGGAGAGTTCCTCGTCCGGCGCGTCGAGCAGGGCCTCGACCGTCAGCGGCTTGCTGCCCGGATCGACCAGCGCCTTGGCCGGGCTGGCCGCATCGACGGTGGCCTCGATCACCACCTTGTCGAAGAAGCTGCTGCCGTTCTTGAAGTCGACATCCTTGACTTCGAACTCGTGGCTCAACTGCCCGCCCGCGGGCATCACGTCCAGCGGTTTCAAGGTCGACGAGCCCTGCTTCGCCTTGAGCTGGAAGCGCACCGCCGTGCCGTCGGGCAGGTTCGTGGTGGCCAGCAGCTTGACCTTGTCGCCGCAGAAGGCCTTCTCCGGCTCGAAGCGCAGGTCCTTGATGAAGAAGACCACCGCCTTGGCGCGCTCGCAGGGCGACTCCACGGCAATCCGGTGATAGAAGCGGCAGCCGAAGGTGTCCTTCGTCTCCTCGAACTCGCGCCGGTCGCCCGAGGGGTTGCGCCGCACCTTCTCGTCGGACCACAGCCGCTTCGTGCAGCCCGCGGTGTCTTCCTTCGCCCGGGGGCACGGCCACTTGCCGGGGCTGACCACCGAGCCGGGCCGGAACAGGTAGGCCAGCACGCGCCGGTTCGGCGCGTTCTCCTCGTTGCGCTTCTTGTGGTTCTTGTCCAGGTCCTGCGTCTCCTTCGTGGAGAACACCAGCAGCGGGTTGAACTCGCCGCAGCCCTGGTAGTCGCCCTTGCCGTCCGGGTCCGCGCCCCGGGCCAGGAAGTCGCCCGGCGTCAGCACCATCTCGCCGCACACCAGGTCCATGTAGGCGCGGAACAGGATCGCGCGGTCGACCGGCTTGCTCACCGTGGAATGCGGCTGGCCCAGCGCATCCTGCATGCGGTTGATCGACTTCTGGCCCCACACGTCGCCGCCCATCGAGTGCGGCTTCTTGTACAGCTCTTCCCACATCGCCTCGCGCCGGATCAGCATCGCGTAGACGGCGATGGCGCGGCGGCCGCTCAGCTCCTTGTTGTACTGGTCGTTGCCCACCGGGTCGGCATGCCCGAACACCGAGATCGGCGCGCCCGGATGTTCGGCCCGCAGCTTGGCGAGCATCTGCATCTCGTCGGCGGCATCGGGCAGCACGAACGAGGAATCGAACTCGAAGCGCACGTCCTTGATGTGCCAGCACGCCAGCGGCACCAGCGCCATGCGGTAGGTGTTGTGCTTGTCCTCGGTGGTCGGGCCCGCGCGCAGCAGGTGATCGACCTGGAGGGTGTGGGTGCCGGAGATGCCGCCAGACATGTCGTGCCTTCCGCCGTCGCCTAACAGCCGTGGATCTCGAGCAGCTTCGCCTGCGTCGCGGCGTCGCACTCGGGGTTCACCGGCGTGAGCTCATGGTCGCACTTGAATTCCTCGACGGCCGACTTGCGCTCGTCCTCGTCGACCGGGTCCAGCGCGCGGCGGTAGTAGCCCAGGTTCAGCAGGCGCGCGAGCTGGCCGGACTGTTCTTCCACCGGATCGAGATCGCCGATGCCGATGGCGATCTGGTCGTCGGCGAGCTCGAGCTTGCCGTTGCGCGCGCTGCGGGCGATCGGCTTGTCGAGCAGGCCGGCCGAGATCGGTTCGCGCGAGGCCTTGCCGTCGATCAGCAGGCCGCAGATCGTGTCCTCGACCGGCTCGCCGTCCACCTTCTGCAGCTTCACCCGCAGCTTCAGCACTTCCTTCGACAGCCGGAACTTGTGCAGGGCGTCGGTCGGGCGCTGCTCGGTGCGCTGTTCCTTCTCGGGGATGAAGACGCTGTCGCCCGGCTGCAGCACGTGCGGGTTCTTGCGCAGCGCCTTCAGCGCGGCGTTCTCGGGATGGTCCCAGATCGTGCGCAGGTCGTGGAAGCCGGCCTTCTCGGCAATGCTCGACAGGTGATCGCCTTGCTCGACGATGTGGATGGGCATGGTGAAGGGCCGCCTTGCTGCTGCGGGACATGCCCGCGGGCACGTTGCTGGCCGCACTCTAGCCAAGCGGGCCCGGCACGACCGATGACGTTGGTCATCCGCGGGGGGCACGGGTTGGGGGGGCCGCGCGGCCGGGGCGGCCGCGGTAACAAGGCGTGCCGGCCGACGTCAGCGTTCCGCGGCCAGGAAACGCTCCACCAGCGCCGTCCAGTACGCCGCGCCGACCGTCAGGTTCGCGTCGTTGAAGTCGTAGGCGGCGTTGTGCAGCATCGGGCTGTCCTCGCCGTTGCCCAGGCGCAGGAAGCAGCCGGGGCGATGCTGCAGGTAGTACGCGAAGTCCTCGCTGCCGGTCACCGGGCCGAAGGGGGCGATGACGCGCTCCGGGCCGACCAGGGCCTCGGCCACCTCGCGCGCGAAGGTGGTCTCGGCCTCGCTGTTGACGAGCACCGGGTAGCCCTCCTCGTAGTCGATCTCCACCCGCCCGCCGTAGCCCTGCACGTGCAGTTGCACGAGCTCGGTGATGCGCTCGCGCAGCCGCTGGCGCACCGCTTCGCTGAACGAGCGCACGCTCAGGCCGAGCGTGGCGCTTTCGGGGATCACGTTCGGCGCGCTGCCGGCATGCATGCTGCCGATGGTCAGCACCGCGGTCTGCGTCGGGTCGATGTTGCGCGAGACCACCGTCTGCAGCGCCATCACCAGGCTGCCGGCGATCAGCACCGGGTCCACCGCCAGGTGCGGCCGCGCGGCATGGCCGCCGCGGCCATGGATCGTGATGTGCACCGTGTCCGAGGCCGACATGAAGGGCCCGCTGCCGAAGGCGAAGCTGCCCGCCGGCATGCCGGGGTGGTTGTGCAGGCCGAAGATGGCCTCGCAGGGGAAGCGCTCGAACAGGCCGTCGGCGATCATGCGTTGGGCGCCGCTGTCGCGGCCGGCTTCTTCGGCCGGCTGGAACACCAGGTGCACGGTGCCCGAGAAGCGCCCGTGCGCGGCCAGGTGGCGGGCGGCGCCGAGCAGCATCGTCGTGTGGCCGTCGTGGCCGCAGGCGTGCATCACGCCGGCGTGGCGGCTGGCGTGCGGCAGCGCGGTCTGCTCGAGGATCGGCAGCGCATCCATGTCCGCGCGCAGGCCGACGCTGCGCGGCCCGTCGCCGCGCCGCAGCGTGCCGACCACGCCATGGCCGCCGACGCCGCGCGTCACCTCGTAGCCCCATTCGACGAGCCGCGCGGCGACCAGCTCGGCCGTCGCCGCTTCCTTGAACGACAGCTCGGGATGCTGGTGCAGGTGGCGGCGGACCTGCGTCAGCCACTCGGCCGAATCGGCCAGGTCGCCGACGGTGCACAGCGTCTTGTAGCGGGCATCCATGGGTTGCTTTCTCCGTCAGGGCAGCAACCCGCGAGTGTGCATCGGCGGCAGGCGGGACCTGCCCCGCCGCCGCCGCCGCGGCCACGGCCTCAGCCGCGTCGGCGCCTCAGCGCCAGCCAGGCCAGCGCCGGCAGCAGCAGCGCCCCGCTCGACGGCTCGGGCACGGTGTTCTCCCGGTATGCGGCGCTCGTGTGCGCCGGCGTCCACCAGATCGCATTGAACTTGCCGGCGATCGAGTAGGCGAAGGCATCGATCTTCGGCACGACACGGTCGAAGACGATCAGGAAGTCGTCGCCGGCACCATCGCCGACGACCGTGTTGGCGCCGCGCAGCACGCCGCCGATGGCGGTCTGCGTCGACCCCTGGTTCGCGATGCCGACCTCGGCCATCGTGTACTGGTGGCCGGCGATCTCGATGTCGATGCTCAGGAACGACTGGATCGCATCGGCCTTGTCGTTCGTGTCCCAGGTCAGGTTCACATCGATCTCGCCGTCGTAGCCCGGATAGGAAATGCCGACGTTGACGAAGTCCGATGCCTTCAGGTTCAGCGTGACGGTCTCGGCGTGCGCGGTGCCGGCCAGGGCCGTCGCCAGCAGGACGGCGACGCCGGTGCTGACGAATGAAGTGAGCGACATGTTCGTTCTCCGAAGGCGGGTTGGATGCAACACAATGTATTGATCGCCCGCCCGCACTGCAGTGACGGACTTCACTCGCCGCGAGCACGCCGCTTGGCCATTGGTCATGCGGCCGCGGATCGACGTCGGGCGCTGCATCGCCTGCCGGCGTCGTCGCCGGCGCGCTTCGATCGCCAGCGCCGGCTTGCGCGCTGACGGGCAGCGTCACCGGGCTGTGCGGGAGGGCGACGCTCAGCTCTTGCCCAGCTGGGCCAGCTCGGCGTCGCTGAGGCTGCGGCCCTGCGCGCGCAGCGCGTCGCGCACGGGCGCGGGCAAGGCGTCGTGCAGCAGGCCGAGCGTGCGCCCGACGGCCCACTGCTCGTTGGCCGTGCGCCCGCCGGACACGGCCTCGTAGCGCGCGTCGGCCGCACCGAGCCACTGCGCAGCGGCCTCGTGCCGGCCCTGCAGCGCGCACAGCAGGGCCATCAGGTCCAGGTACTGCGCCAGGTGCGGCCAGTCGCGCCCGACGCTGCGCGACGCGTCCCACGCGGCCTGCAGCAGCTCGCGCGCTTCGCCGGTCTGTTCGAGCGCCAGGTGCGCCGCGGCCAGGTTCAGGCGGGCCAGCTGCAGCAGGCCGGTGGCGCGCCGCCCGGCCAGCGCCTGCACGAGCGCGCGACCGGTCTCGACGGCCGCGGCAGCCTGCCCGGCCGTCAGTTCGAAGTCGGCGATGTTGAGGCGGGTCGCCAGGCTGGGGTCGCCTGCGGCCAGGCTCAGTGCCAGCGTCTGCCGCATGTGGTGCAGCGCCAGCTCGGGCTGCTTCTGCGCCAGCGCCAGGAAGGCCCGGGCGCGCTGCGCGTTGCGCAGGCGCACCGGCGCCCAGGCCGGGTCGGCCAGCGCATCGGCTTCCTCCAGCAGCGCCTGGGCCTGCTCGAAATCCTGGCCGGCGGCCCGCACCCGGGCCGCCTCGCACAGCACGTCGTAACGCATGAAGCGCTCGTCGTCCGACGCGCCCAGGCGCCGCGCCCGCGCCAGCGCCCGCGTCGTGGCCTCCTGGCTGCGCTGCGGCCCGCGGAACGTCACCAGGCTGACGACCGACCAGGCGCGGCAGGCCAGCAGGTCGTCGGCGATCTCGCCCGACGCGAGCTGCGATTCGCAGATGCGCACGGCGTCCCGGGTCTCGACGTGGCGCGGGTCGGGCACGCGTCCCAGCAGGCTGGTGGCCAGCCCGAGCGACAGCCGGTGGTCGGCGGCCTTCTCGGCCCAGGCCAGCGCCTGCAGCATGTCGACGAACAGGGGCTCGCCGTCGCGACGCCAGCCGGCCACGTCCTGGGCGCCGGCCAGCATGGTCCACTCGGCCCGCTCGAAGGCGTCGAGCAGCGCGCGCGCATGGCGCTCGCGCACTGCCTGCTCCTCGCCGGCTTCGGCCAGCCGCTCCAGCGCCAGCGCGCGCGGCGATTCCAGCAGCCGGTAGCGCGGCGTGCCGTCGCCGTCGGCGACCTGCACGTCGACAAGCGAGCGCTGGATCAGCTCGTCCAGCGCGTCCACCACCGCCCAGGGATCGGACGCGGTGCCGTCGGGCGCATCGGCGCCCAGCTGCTGCACCAGGTCGAGCCCCGCGCTGCCGGCCACCACGCCCAGCCGGCGGAACAGCCGCTGCTGGATCGGCGTCAGCAGGCCGACGCTCCACTCCAGCGCGGCGCGCAGGCTTTGCTGGCGCGCCGGGGCCAGGCGGCTGCGGCTGGACTTCAGCAGCGCCAGCCGGTCGGTCAGCGCATCCAGCAGGCGGGCCAGGCCCAGCAGCGGCGCCCGGGCCGCCGCCAGCTCGATGGCCAGCGCCAGGCCATCGAGGCGCTGGCACAGCGCGATGACCGCGGGCACGTCGGCATCGGCCAGCACGAAGCGGTGGTCGGCGGCGGCGGCGCGCTCACAGAACAGCGCCACCGCGCCGAAGGCCTGCGCCTCGCGCGCCGGCAGCACGCCTTGCGGCACCGCCATCGGCCCCAGGCGCAGCACGCGCTCGGACGACAGTCGCAGCGGCGCCTGGCTGGTGACGACCAGGCGGAGGCCCGGCGCCGCATCGAGCAGGGCCTGCGCCAGCCGGGCGACGTCGTCGAGCAGGTGCTCGGCGTTGTCCAGCGCCACCAGCATCTGCAGGCCGCGCATTGCCTGCGACAGCTGGGCCAGCGCATCGCCCGGCGGCAGCGGCAGTTCGAGCGCCGCGGCCACCGCGGCGGGCAGCGCCTCGGCGGTCGCGACGGGCCCCAGCTCGACCCAGCACACGCTCTGCGCGTAGGCATTCGCGCGCAGCTGCAGCAGCGCCTGCGCCAGCCGCGTCTTGCCCATGCCGCCAGCCCCGACGACGGTGACCAGCCGGTGCTGGTCGATCAGCGTGCCCAGCGCCGCCAGGTCCTCGCTGCGGCCGATCAGCAGCGGCTGCGCCGCCGGCAGGCGGGTGCGCGGGCCGCGCGGCGGCTCGGGCGGCGGCGCCGCGGCCCTCGGCACCGGCTGCGCCGGCGCCACGAAGCGGTAGCCGCGGCCGGGCACGGTGACCAGCCACTCGGCGCCCAGCGCCTTGCGCAGCGCATTGACCTGCACGCTGAGGTTGTTTTCCTCGACCACCCGGCCGGGCCAGACCTGCTCGATCAGCTCGTTGCGCGTGACCAGCTGCCCCGCGCGCTGCGCCAGCGCCAGCAGCAGGTCGAAGGCGCGGCCGCCCAGCGGCACCAGCTCGCCGTCGGCGAGCAGGCGTTGCTCGAGCGACCGCAGCTCGAAGCGACCGAAACGCAGGACCGCGGGCAGCGGCGGCGGGTTCGACATGTTCGACATGGCAGGGGGCCGAGTGTAGGCATGCGCCGCGTCGCCCGTCGGCGTTCGAGAGCCCCCTCGGGACCCCGGCGCACAGCGCGGCGCATCGACCCGGCGGCTTGACCATGTCAAGGCTCGGCTTCGAGCACTCCCCACAGTCCCGACAAGCGATCTCGACCCCCGTGAACGGAGCCCTCCATCGCGGCGCTTCGGTGTTCTCCATCGGCGCGGTTTCATCAGGCGTCTGCCGCTCATTTCGCACGTTTGCGGCCCTGTACCGTCATCGACGATCGGCCGATCACCAGCAACGACGCCCCGCGTTCCGGGGCACCACCAGGGAGCCCACACGATGCGACTCAACGAGCCGGTCACGCAGCGAGAGTTTCAGTTTCCCGAGAACGCGACATTGATGTCCACCACGGACACGCAGAGCCGCATCACCTACGCGAACCAGGCGTTCATCGACGTCAGCGGCTTCAGCCGCGACGAGATCGCCGGCCAGCCGCACAACCTGGTGCGGCATCCGGACATGCCCAGGCAGGCCTTCGCCGACATGTGGGCGACGCTCAAGGGCGGCGAGCCGTGGACCGCGCTGGTGAAGAACCGCCGCAAGAACGGCGACCACTACTGGGTGCGCGCCAACGCGACGCCGGTGGTGCGCCAGGGGCGCACGGTGGGCTACATGTCGGTGCGCACGAAAGCCGAGCGCGCCGAGATCGAGGCCGCCGAGAAGCTCTACCGCGACTTCCGCGACAACCGCGCCGGCAACCGCCGCTTCCACAAGGGCCTGATCGTGCGCAGCGGCCTCGGCCGGCTGGGATCGCTGGGGCAGACGATGAGCGTGCGCTGGCGCATCCGCGGCGCGCTGCTGGCGGCGCTGCCGGTGATGGGCCTCGGCGGCTGGATGGTCGGCGCCGGCGCGGCCGCCTTCGGCATCGGCGCGGGGGTGCTGGGGCTGCTGTCGTGGTGGCTGGAATCGCAGATCGCCACGCCGCTGGAGCAGGTGCGCGCGCAGGCGCTGCGCGTGGCCAGCGGCGATACGCAGAGCGTGGCGCACATGAACCGCGTCGACGAGATCGGCATGACGCTGCGCACGATCAGCCAGCTCGGCCTGATGTTCCGCTGGCTGATCGACGACGTGAGCCAGCAGGTGATGACGGTGCAGGCCGCGGTGAAGGACATCGCGCAGGGCAACAACGACCTGAGCGCACGCACCGAGCAGGCCGCGGCCAGCGTGCAGCAGACGGCCTCGTCGATGGAGCAGATGACGGCGACGGTGAAGAACAACGCCGACACCGCCAGCCAGGCCAATGAACTCTCCGGCACCGCCAGCGATGCCGCGGCGGCCGGCGGGCGCGCGGTGTCGGAGGTGATCTCGACGATGGACGACATCAGCGCCAGCTCGAAGAGGATCGCCGACATCATCGGCGTGATCGACGGCATCGCGTTCCAGACCAACATCCTGGCACTGAATGCCGCGGTGGAAGCCGCGCGCGCCGGCGACCAGGGCCGCGGCTTCGCGGTGGTGGCCGGCGAGGTGCGCGCGCTGGCCGGCCGCAGCGCCGACGCGGCGCGCGAGATCAAGTCGCTGATCGCCGCCAGCGTCGAGAAGGTGGACGCCGGCTCGAAGACCGTGCACGACGCCGGCCGCACGATGCAGGAGATCGTCGCGCAGGTCTCGCGGGTGTCGGGCCTGATCGCCGAGATCAGCAGCGCCACCGGCGAGCAGAACACCGGCATCGCGCAGGTCGGCCAGGCGGTGTCGCACCTGGACCAGATCACGCAGCAGAACGCCGCGCTGGTGGAACAGGGCGCCGCCGCGTCGACCAGCCTGCAGCAGCAGGCCGAGCGGCTGGTGGAGGCGGTGTCGGTGTTCCGCTGAGGCGTCGTCGTCGAGCCGGGACGACGCGCGGCCTTCAGTGCGCCAGGGCCGGGGCCGGCTCGTCCTTGGCCAGCAGCCGCCTGACGATGCCGCGCGTCTCTTCGGCCGAGAAGAAGTAGCGGTACATCGAGCGCTCGCTGCGCCGGCCCGGCTCGCGATGCGCCATCGCGATGCGTTCCGCGCCGTAGTGCAGGTCGATCGACATCAGCACCGCCGGTGCGTTCACGCGCGGATTGATGCGTTCGTCGGCGAGCACCTCGAAGCCGAGCATGTGCGCGTAGAAGCGCACATGGCGCGGGTTCACCTCGATCACGATGCGGTCGCAACCGCGGATCACATAGGCGTAGATGAACGCCGTGTGGAACAGCGCCGCGAGCACGCGCTTGGAATGCGCGACGCTGTCGACGGCGAACTTGATGAACTCGCACAGCGTCGCGCCTTCGTCGCGAAGCCGCGCGGTGGCATCGCCGAAGCACTGGTCGACAAGCAGCCCGCCGCTGCCGTCGAAGCCGATCGTCAAGGTGCCCTGCACGGTGTCGTTGACTTCCGCGGTCAGCGTGAAGCGGGCGGGCGTCTGCGCGCCGGCCGAGGGTGCGGTGGTGTAGCCGCTGTCGGCATAGCGGCGTTCGACGAGCACGTGCGCCGCGCTGCGGTGGCCTTCGGTGTCCGCGGCCCGGATCACCATGCAGTGACGGGCCTTCAGGACTTCGGCGGAGGGTGCCGGCTCGTCGCCGTCGAACAGCATCGAGTGCAGCACGTCGTCGGCCTCGTCGGCCGTTCGCACCGCCGCTGCGTCGTTCGCCGAATCCATCGCGGCAATGTACGCCGCAGGCCTGCCGCCACAGGGTCCAGCATGTTGCAGCTTGCGCCGAATCGTGAGAACGGTGATCAGACGCTTGCCTGCCATCGACCGGACACGGCCCGGTCGTGCGCGTCACTCCGAAGTGATCCGGCGCTCCCGCACGACAGCGCTCCACTTGGCGTCCTCCTTCTTCATGAAGGCAGCCAACTCGGCCCGCGTGGTGGGCTGGGGGCTCAGGCCGTGCTTGTTCAGCGCGTCTCTCACGCCCGGGTCGTTGAGCACCTTCACGATCTCGAGGTTCCAGCGATCCAGCAGCGGCGCGGGCGTCTTGCCCGGCGCGACGAAGGCATACCAGTTCAGCGCCTCGAAACCCGCGTAGCCGGACTCCGCGACGGTCGGGACCTGCGGCATGTAGGCCGGACGCGTCGGTCCGGTGGTGGCCAGCGGCACCAGCTTGCCGGCTTCCACGTGCGGCAGCGCGGTCGGCGGTGCCGAGAAGTACGCGGCGATGCGCTCACCGAGCAGGTCCTGCAGGGCCGGCGCACCGCCCTTGTAGGGCACGTGGATCATCTCGATGCCCGCGCGCTGGTTGAAGAGCTCGCCGGCCAGGTGCGATGCGGAGCCGGCGCCGGTGGACGCGTAGTCCAGCGCACCGGGCTTCTTCCTGGCCAGCGCGACGAGCTCGGCCAGCGTCTTGACCCCCACGCCCTTGTGCACCACCAGCACGTTCGGGAAGTTGACGCCGCCCGATACCGGCGCCAGGTCCTTGAACGGGTCGTAGCCGACCTTCATCACGTGCGGGGCAATCGTCAGCGGGCCGATCGAACCGAACAGCAGCACCGTGCCGTCGGCCGGTCCATTGGCCACCTGCTGGTGCGCGATGTTGCCTCCGGCGCCGGCCCGGTTGTCGATGACCACCGTCTGGCCGATGTTGTCGCCCAGCTTCCGGGCGATCAGTCGGGCCGCCGCGTCGGCCGCGCCGCCGGCGGCGAAGCCGACGACCAGCGTGACCGGTTTCTTCGGCGGGAAGTCCTGGGCATGGCTGGCGACGCCCGGCAACAGCCCGGCAAGCGTCAGCGCCGTCGCGCGCAGCAGATCGAACTTGGTCATCGTGGATCTCCGAGGGTGTCGTGAGTGGTTCAGTCGGCCGGCAGGCCGATCGTGCCGGGCTGGCGCTTTTCGATCGCATGCCGCAGCAAGGCTGCGCTGCGGAAGATGCCGTGCGCGAACTTGCCGTAGGGCAGCGTGGCAAACAGGGCCATCACCGCGCCCAGGTGCACGCACAACAGCACGGCCAGGGCAGGCGTACTGCGGCCCAGCCAGAGCGCCAATCCGCTGGCACTGGTGAGGAACAGCAGGGCGATGAAGCCCAGGTCCATCGGTTTCTGCTCGGCGTCGCCATGCGAAGCGTGACGCCGGCGGTTCAGGTGCCACAGCCCGGCCGTGCCCACCATCAGGCTCACACCGCCGGCCACGCCAAGCAGCTTGGGCAGGCTGGGCAGCTCGTACGGCGCCTGCCAGCCGAACGCGTAGTGATAGAGCGTGGCCACGCTGGTCGCCGCGAAGCACAGCAGGAAGCCGTAGAACGTGAAGTGGTGGAAGCGGCGGCGAGCGAGGGTGAACGCGTCGTCCTCGTTGTTGCAGCCCGCCCCGTGGCCGCCGTCGAGGTAGCGCAGGCGCAGCACGGCGTCCGTGGCTTCCGCCACCGCCGGGGCACTCGCCGCTGCGCCGCTGGTGGCCGGGGCCACGTCCCGATAGAAGCCGCGCACCCCCATCCCCAGGGCCAGCGTTGCGAACAGGAACACCGGCGCGAACAAGCCGACCAGGAGGTTGTGCGGGAACAGCTTGTAGAAGTTGCCGCCGAGCGGCCCACCCCACAGGTTGCCGTTGATGGCCACCGCCAGGATCAGGAACAGCGCGAGGCCCGCCGCCAATGCCAGCGAGAGCGCCAGGCCGTTGCGCTGGTACAGCGCGCCCAGGGCGGGCGGCCAGGCGTAGTCGACATAGGTCTGGCCGCGCACCCGGGCCATCGCCTGCGGCACGTTCACGGCAAACTCATGCGGCGGCGCGTACTGGCACGCGTGCAGGCAGGCGCCGCAGTTGTGGCACAGGTTGGCGAGGAAGTGGATGTCGGCCTTGCCGAACTCCAGCCGCCGCGTCATCGCCGGAAACACCGCGCAGAAGCCCTCGCAGTAGCGGCAGGCATTGCAGATCTGCATCTGGCGGCCGACCTCGGCCTCCCGCGCGCTCAGGATGGGTATGACCGCGCGCCGGCCGGTCGCCAGCGCCGCGGCTTCGAGGGCCAGCGATTCAAGCGGCTGCATGCTGGATCTCCTGGCGTGCAGCCCGCGCCGCCTGCGTTCCGGCGATGCGGCCGAAAGCCGTGCCGATCGACATGCCGACCCCCGCGGTGTAGCCCTTGCCGAGTACGTTGCCGGCCATCATTTCCCCGGCAACGAAGAGGTTCGGGCTGGCATGGCCTCCGAAGTGCACGGCCGCCCTCTCGTCGACCTTCAGGCCCAGGTAGGTGAAGGTGACGCCGGGCTTGAGCGCATAGCCGTGGAAGGGCGGCGTATCGATCGGCCGTGCCCAGTGCGTCTTCGCGGGCGCGATGCCTTCTGTTCGGCAGTCGTCGAGCGTGGTGTGGTCGAACGTGCCCGGCCGGCAGGCCGCGTTGTAGGCCGCGACGGTTTGCACGAACGCCTGTTCGGGCAGGCCGAGCCTGCGGGCCAGTTCCGCCAGCGTGTTCGCCGTGACGCCGGTGAACACCGGTGGCATGAAGCGGCCGATCGCCTTCTGGTCGATGATCGAGTAGCCGGTCTGGCCGGGCTGCTGCGCCACCAGCCGGCCCCAGATCGCGTAACGCTTGGGCCAGAAGTCCTCGCCCTCGTCGTAGAAGCGCTGCGCTTCGCGGTTGACGACGATGCCGAGCGACACGCAGTCGATCCGGGTGCAGATGCCGCCGTCGTACAGCGGCGCGCGCGCGTCGATCGCCACCATGTGCGCCTGCGTCGGATCGCCGACCGTATCGGCCCCGGCCTCGATCATCGACTTGAGCAGCACGCCCTGGTTGAAGCGCGTGCCGCGGATCAGGAAGTTGTCGGCGGGCCACTCGCCGCGCGCGTTCCGGCCCCAGGCCTCGCGCAGCCAGTCGCGATTGGATTCGAAGCCGCCGGCCGCCAGCACGCAGCTTCGCGCGGCAATGCGCTCGCCGCCGGCGGTGCGGGCGGCGACGAAACGGTCGCCGTCGAGTTCCAGCGATGCGACCGGCGTGTCGTAGCGGATCTGCACGCCCAGCTTCGAGGCACTGCGGAAATAGGCGTTGACCAGCGCCTTGCCGCCGCCCATGAAGAAGGCGTTGGTGCGGGCGACATGCAGCGCGCCCGACAGCGGCGGCTGGAAGTGCACGCCGTGCCTGCGCATCCAGTCGCGGCAGCTCGACGATGCGCGGATCGTCAGGCGCGCCAGCGCTTCGTTGGTGATGCCGCCGGTGACCTTCAGCAGGTCCTGCCAGAACTCCTCTTCGGGGTAGGCATCGACGAGCACGTCCTGCGGCGCATCGTGCATGCAGCGCAGATTGCGCGTGTGCTGCGAATTGCCGCCGCGCCATTCACGCGGCGCGGCCTCCAGCAGCAAGACCGACGCGCCGGCCTCGCGCGCCATCAGCGCCGCGCACAACGCCGCATTGCCGCCGCCGATCACCAGCACGTCGACCATCGGTTCGTCTCCTGTTCGCATGGAGACGCACTCTAGGAACAGCCGCGCCGGGCCGGTAGACGGCCGCCGCGCAAGCGGTGTTCAGGGTTCGTGAAGGGTCGCGCCGGGCCAGCGCCGCTGCGCGACCAGCTCGCCGGCCACGCTGCGAATCACCACGCGTGCCGCGAGCGCGGCCGGCGACAGCTCGTCGTCGGAGAGGCTGGCCAGCAGGTTGCGCCGTCGCGCACCGCGTTCCACCAGCTCGATGCGCGCCATCTCGTCGGCCGGCAGGCGCACCGTCGCGGCGCCGGGCTGGATGGTCGCCGCCAGCCCGGCGCGTACCGCATCCATCAGCACCGCCAGGCCATCGACCTCGAGCACGACGCGGGGCTCGCAGCGCGCGCGTGCGAAGGCGGCATCAACAATGGCGCGCAGCCCGTGCGTCCCGCTCGGCAGCACGAGCGGCAGGCCGGCCAGCCGCTTGACGCGCACGCTGCGGCCGGTGGGCATGCCTGGCAGGTCGCGCCGGCCGATGACGAAGAGCCGCTCGTCGAGCAGCGGCAGGACGCTCCAGCGCCGGGCGGCGGAATCCGTCTCGAACAGCACGGCCAGGTCGAGCTGCCGCGCGTTCAGCAGGGCCGCCAGGTTGCCCGACAGGCTCTCGACGAGGCGCAGACGAACGTCCGGATAACGCGCGCGCATCGCCTCCATCAGCGGCAGCGCGAGCACGCCGGAGGTCGACGGCGCGAGGCCGATGCTGACGTGCCCTGCGAGCCGGGCCTGCCGCGCCGCCTGGCCCGCAGCGTCGGCATGGCGGATCGCGAGCTGCGCCTGGCCGAAGAAGGCCAGGCCCGCATCGGTCGGCAGCACGCCACGCGCGGTGCGCTGCAGCAGCCGCGTCGACAGCTCGCCCTCGAGACGGCTGATCTGCTGGCTCAGCGCGGGCGTTCCGAGACCGAGATCCAGCGCGGCGCGGCCCATGCTGCCGAGCTCGACGACCCGGACGAAATAGCGCAGCTGACGCAGTTCCATGGCTTCGCGGCGGCGCACGCTCAGCGGCGCGGCGCTCCGGCGTCGCGTTTCACCGCGGTGAGGATGCCGCGCAGGATCTCGATCGGCGGCGGCGGGCAGCCGGGGACTTCGACATCCACGGGAATCACGTCCGCGACCCGTCCGCAGCTCGCGTAGCTCTCGCCGAAGAGGCCCCCCGAGCAGCCGCAGTCGCCGACCGCGACGACGAGCCTGGGCTCCGGCGTGGCCTCGTAGGTGCGTCGCAGCGCTTCGGCCATGTGGCGCGAGACGGGCCCCGTCACCAGCAGCATGTCGGCGTGGCGCGGGCTCGCCACGAACCGGATGCCCAGCCCTTCGAGGTTGTAGTAGGGGTTGTTGAGCGCGTGGATCTCGAGCTCGCAGCCATTGCACGAGCCCGCGTCCACCTCGCGTATCGTCAGCGCCTGCCCGAGGGTCGCGAGGATCTCGTCCTGGATGCGGCCCGCCTCCCGCCGCAGCGTGTCGTCCACCGGCGGCGCCGGCTCGCTGACGATGCCGGTGCGGGCGATCTGTCGCAGGATCCGCCACATCAGAGATCGTGCCCCGAATAGCTGAGGTTGAAGGACTTGTTGATCAGCGGGAAGTCCGGAACGATGTTGCCGATCACCGCATGCTCCAGCACCGGCCAGTTCTGCCAGGAGGGGTCGTGCGGATGGCAGCGGATGATGCGCCCGCCCGCACCGAGTTCGAGCGCCACCACCACCTCGCCGCGCCAGCCTTCCACCCAGCCCAGGCCGCGGGCACCGTCGCCGGCCGGCAGCGGCACGTCGCGCTTCACCGGGCCGACGGGCAGGCCCTCGCTGAGGCGGCCGATCAGGCGCAGCGACTCGAAGACCTCATCGAAGCGCACGGCCACGCGCGCGGCCACGTCGCCGCCGGTGTGCAGGCTCGGCCGCGCATCGACGCGACGGTAGGGGTCGAAGGCCTGGTCGACACGCAGATCCAACGCGACGCCGCTGGCGCGTGCCGCCAGGCCGGTCAGCCCCAGGCGCAGCGCGAGTTCGCGCGGCACGCGGCCGGTGGTCATGAAGCGGTCCTGCAGGCCGGCGTGTTCGTCGTAGATGCCACGCAGCGTATGCACCTCGCGCTCGATGGCCTCGCACTGGGCACGCAGGCGGTCGGCGTCCGCCGGGCCGATGTCCACGGCGACACCCCCCGGGACGACGGCGTCCATCATCAGACGGTGGCCGAACAAGGCCCTCGACAGGCGCTGCCAGTCCTCGCGCAGCCGCGAGAACTGGGCGAGGCCGAACGCCAGCGCGGCGTCGTTGCCCAGGGCGCCGAGGTCGCCGAGGTGGTTGGCCACACGCTCGCGTTCGAGCAGCAGCGCGCGCAGCCACGCGGCACGCTCGGGCACCGCGACGCCGGCGGCGGACTCCAGCGCCATGCAGTAGGCCCAGGCGAAGGCCACGGTCGAGTCGCCGCTGACGCGCCCGGCGAGCCGGTGGCCGTCGAGCGCCGGCAAGGAGGTGAAGCGCCGCTCGATGCCCTTGTGCGTGTAGCCCAGGCGCTGCTCCAGCCGCAGCACCTTCTCGCCGACGACCGAGAAGCGGAAGTGCCCGGGCTCGATGATGCCGGCATGCACCGGCCCGACCGGGATCTCGTGCACGCCATCGCCCTCGACGCGCACGAAGGCATAGTTCGATGGCAGCGTGGCGGCGTCGGCCCCGCGTGGCGCGGCATCGCCTGCCAACGGCGGCCCGTCGCACCACAGCCCGTGATCGAGCCAGGGGCGGTGGTCCCGGGCGCCCTCGGCGGCAAACCCGTTCAGGTCGGCCACGGCGCGTTGCATGCGCGAAGCGCAGGGGAAGCTGGGCGTGAGGTCCGGGTAGGACGAACCGTCAGCCAGCGCGAGCTCCACCCACAACAGGCCGAAGTCGCCGGCCAGCGCCGCGCTGACGGATGCGGGACTGTGCGAGGACCCGGAATCGTTGATGCCCCACAGCGCGACGAGGCGTCCGCCCGCCGCGGCCACCTTGCCCGCGGTGGCGGACCACGCCGCGCGATCCACCCACGCGTGCCAGGTGGCCATCGGCGCGGCCAGGCGCGTGGCGTTCGGGCCCAGGTTGGTGATCGGCATCGTGTCAGCCTCCCCCCAGCATGGCGGCCGCCTGCCGGTACCAGCCGTCGAGGTAGGGCGGGATATACAGGCCCAGCATCAGCCCGAGGCCGAGGTGCACGAACACCGGGATCAGCGCCGGCGGGTGCGCCAGCGGCTGAAGCGTGGTCTCGCCGAACACCATCGGCTGCACACGGCTGAAGACCGACGCGAAGGCCAGGCCCAGCGCGATCAGCAGGAAGGGCGTGGCCCAGGGATGGTCGCGCATCGCCGTGGTGACGATCAGGAACTCGCTCGCGAAGACGCCGAAGGGCGGCATGCCCAGGATCGCCAGCGCACCCAGCATCAGGCCCCAGCCGACCGTCGGGCTGACGCGGATCAGCCCGCGGATCTCGTCCATCACCTGCGAGCCGGCCTTCTGTGTCGCGTGGCCGACGGCGAAGAAGATGGCCGACTTGATCAGCGAGTGCACCGTCATGTGCAGCAGCCCGGCGAAGCTGGCGATCGGGCCGCCCATGCCGAAGGCGAAGGTCATCAAGCCCATGTGCTCGATCGACGAGTACGCGAACATACGCTTCACGTCGCGCTGGCGGATGATGAAGAACACCGCGGCCACCACCGACACCAGGCCGAAGCCCATCATCAGCGCACCGGTGAGCGCGCTGCCGCCGAGTGCGCCGTCGGTCAGCACCTTGCAGCGCAGCACGGCGTACAGCGCCACGTTCAGCAGCAGGCCGGACAGCACCGCCGACACCGGCGTCGGGCCCTCGGCATGCGCGTCGGGCAGCCAGTTGTGCACCGGCACCAGGCCGACCTTGGTGCCGTAGCCGATGAACAGGAAGGCCCAGGCCAGCGTGATGATGTTGGGATCGAGCCGGGCCTTCACCGCGTCGAGGTTGGTCCACAGCAGCGCGCCGCCTTCGGCCCCGATCACCTTCTCGGCCGCCATGTACAGCAGCACGGTGCCGAACAGGGCCTGCGCGATGCCGACACCGCAGAGGATGAAGTACTTCCAGGCGGCCTCCAGGCTGGCGGCGGTGCGGTAGACGCTGACCAGCAGCACCGTGCTCAAGGTCGCCGCCTCCATCGCCACCCAGACGATGCCGAGGTTGTTGGTGGTCAGCGCCAGCAGCATCGTGAAGCTGAACAGCTGGTACATGCTGTGGTACAGGCGCAGCCGCGGCGGTGTCATCTTGCCGTGGTCGCGCTCCACGCGCATGTAGGGCCGCGAGAAGATCGACGTGGTCAGCCCGACGAACGCGGTGAGCGTGACCAGGAAGACATTGAGCGCGTCGATGTAGAAGTGCTGGTCCCACACCAGCATCGGCCCTTCGGCGATCACGTCGGCCGTCAAGACGCAGGCGCACACGAAGGTGCCGGCGCTGAACGCGACATTGACGTCGCGCGCGCGATCCCGGTGTCCGACCAGCCCGAGCACGATGCCGCCCAGCAGGGGCACGGCCAACAGGAATGCCAGGGCCAGCATGGGTCAGTCTTCCTTGAGCTTCTCGAGGTGCCGGATGTCCAGGCTGTCGAACTGCTCGCGGATCTGGAACATGAACACGCCCAGGATCAGCACGCCGATCAGCACGTCCAGCGCGATGCCCAGTTCCACGACCATCGGCATGCCGTAGGTGGCGGAGGTGGCGGCGAAGAACAGGCCGTTCTCCATCGACAGGAAGCCGATCACCTGCGGCACGGCCTTGGCGCGGGTGATCATCATCAGGAACGACAGCAGCACGCAGGCCAGCGCGATGCCCAGCGTGCCGCTGGCCAGCGTGCTGGACAGCCGCGAGATCGGCAGCGCGAGGTTGAACGCGAAGATGACCACCAGGATGCCGATCAGCATCGTCGTCGGGATGTTGATCAGGCTTTCCAGCTCCCAGCGGATGTCCAGGCGCTTGACCACGCGGTGCAGCAGCCAGGGGATCAGCAGCACCTTGAGCGCCAACGTGATGCCCGCCGACAGGTACAGGTGCGGCTGGTGCGTGACGTAACCCACCACGGCTGTGGCCAGCACCAGCGTCGCGCCCTGCATGGTGAACAGGCGGATCAGCGACAGGATGCGACGCTGCGCGATCATCGCGAAGGCCAGGATCAGCAGCAGCGCGCCGAGCAGGTTGACGAACTGGGTGAGCAGGGCGTTCATCGCATCCCGCCTCAGCGCGCCAGCAGGAGGTGGACGAGCATGCCGATCACCGCCAGCAGGAAGGCGGCCGCCAGGAATTCCGGCACGCGGAAGATGCGCATCTTGGCCGACAGCGCCTCGAGCAATGCGAGCAGGAAGCCGCCGATGGCCAGCTTGAATACCAGTGCCGGCATGGCCAGCAGCATGGCCAGCGGCGCCTGCGCCTCGGCGACGCCCCAGGGGAAGAACAGCGCGAGCCCGATGCAGGAGTAGGCAAACAGCTTCAGGCTGGCCGCCCACTCGATCAGCGCCAGGTGGCGCCCCGAGTACTCGAGGATCAGCGCCTCGTGGATCATCGTCAGCTCGAGGTGCGTGGCCGGGTTGTCCACCGGCACGCGCGCGTTCTCCGCGAGCGACACCATCGTGAAGGCAATGCCGGCGAAGGCCAGGCCGGGATAGATCGCGAACTCGCGGTGCGCCAGCGTCTCGACGATGGTGGTGAGCGACGTCGACTTGGAGATCAGCGATGCCGAGAACAGCACCATCAGCAGCGCCGGCTCGGCCAGGAAGCCGATCAGCATCTCGCGCCGCGCGCCGAGCGTGCCGAACGAGGTGCCGACGTCCATCGCCGCCAGCGAGATGAACACCCGTGCCAGCGCGAACAACCCGACCAGGGCGATCGCATCGGCGGCCGGCGCGAGCGGCAGGTCGGTGGACAGCGTCGGGATGATGGCGCAGGCCAGCACCATGCAGCCGAAGACGATGTAGGGGGCCGCGCGGAACAGGCGCGAGGCGTTGTCCGCGATGACCGATTCCTTGACGAAGAGCTTGTGCAGTTGCCGGTAGGGCAGCCACAGGCTCGGGGCCGAGCGGTTCTGCAGCCAGGCGCGCCACTGGTTGACCCAGCCCGTGAGCACCGGCGCGAGCAGGATCGCCAGCACGATCTCGAGCAGTTGCGACAGCGCGCCGGCCCAGTTCATCGCGTCACCGCATCACCACCACCAGCGTGGCCGCCAGCGTGAGGAAGCTGTAGAGCAGGTACACCGAGATGCGGCCCTGCTGCATCAGGCCGATCAGGCGCGCCAGCGTGCCGGCCAGATCGGCGATCGGCATGTACATCCAGCGCCAGAAGTGGTCCTCGACGACCACCTTGTAGCGCGGTTGCTCGTCGAAGGGCGTCGGCAGCTCGCGCGTCATCTGGAAGAAGGGCTCGAAGATCTGCCGGATCGGCTGGCCGAAGCCTTCGGCCGTGTCCTGCATGCGCGGCGTGCCCCACGGGAAGCCGCAGGCCCAGGCGATGCCGCGGCGCAGGCGGCCGTGGTAGAGCCAGCGCACCAGCAGGAAGGCGAGCGCGAAGCTGCCGAGGATGCCGAGCAGGAAGATGACCGGCCCATAACTCGCTTGCTCGAGGCTGGTGGGCGCCAGCAGCCAGCCGCTGGCCGCGACGCGCTCGGCGAGCCCCGCGCCGGCGAGCTGGCGCGTCACCGGATCGATCAGCGCGATGAACTGCACCGGCAGCAGGCCGAGCAGCAGGCAGCCGGCGACCAGCCAGCCCATGCCCAGGCGCTCGCGCAGGCCCGCGTCGTGCGCGGTCGCCAGCTTCTCCTCCCGGGGCTGACCCAGGAAGATCACGCCGAAGAACTTGACCATCGTGTAGCCGGCCAGCGCAGCCACCAGCGCGATCAGCGCGGCCACCACCGGAATCAGCATGGTCAGCAGCGGCACCGGCAGGCCCGGCGTGAACAGGAAGCTCTGCAGCAGCAGCCACTCCGACACGAAGCCGCCCAGCGGCGGCAGGCCGGCGCTGGCCAGCACGCCCAGCAGCGTGAACCAGCCCACCCAGGGCATGGTGCGAATCAGGCCGCCCAGCCGGCCCAGGCTGCGCTCGGCGGTGGCGTGCAGCACGCTGCCGGTGCCCAGGAAGAGCAGGCTCTTGAAGAAGGCATGGCTGGCCACGTGGTACAGCGTGGCGGTGAGCGACAGTGCGGCCATCGGCGCCATGCCGTAGCCCGAGAAGATGAGCGTGAGCCCCATGCCGACGAACAGCAGGCCCATGTTCTCGATCGACGAGTACGCCAGCAGGCGCTTCATGTCGGTCTGCACGGCGGCGAAGATCACGCCGTACAGCGCCGTCGCCAGGCCGGCGGCCAGCAGCAGCGCACCCCACCACCACAGCCGCAGCTCGAGCAGGTCCATCGCCACGCGCAGCATCCCGTAGATCGCGGTGTTGAGCATCACGCCACTCATCAGCGCCGAGACCGGCGACGGCGCGGCCGGATGGGCCTCGGGCAGCCACACGTGCAGCGGCAGGATGCCGGCCTTGGCGCCGAAGCCGAACAGGGCCAGCAGGAAACCCACCGAGGCCCAGAACGGCGTCAGCGCCTGCGCGCGCATGTTGGCGAAGGTGTAGTCGCCGGTATTGGCCTGCAGCACGCCGAAGCACAGCAGGATGGCGATGGCGCCGACCCTGGCCATCGTGATGTACAGGTAGCCTGCGCTGCGCACCTCGGGCACGCGGTGGTTCGCGGTCACCAGGAAGTACGAGGACAGCGCCATCGTCTCCCACATCACCATGAAGCCATAGGCATCGTCGGCCAGCACCACGCCCAGCATGCTGGCGAGGAAGACGTGGTACTCCAGGCACAACAGGCCCGGCGGCGTGCCTTCCCCCTTGCGGAAGTAGCCGGCGGCGAAGAACGAGATGCCGGCCGACGCCGCGCCGATGACGAGCAGGAAGTAGGCCGCCAGGCTGTCGAGCCGCAGGTGCAGCGGCAGGCTCGGCAGGCCGATGGGCAGCACCGCCGTCTGCGGCGAGCCCGTCAGCGCAACCGCGGCCACGCCCGCCAGTGCCAGCGCGAGCACGCCGCCGATGGGAAACAGCACATGGGCCACCAGGGCCAGGCGATGCAGCATCAGCACACCAGCGGCTCCCACGACCAGCCAGCCGAGGCCGACTGCCATCAGCCAGTCGATGGCCAGCCATTCGGCCGGTGCCACCAGGTGCGCCACGGGGTTCAGAGGCTGAGAGTTTTTCGAGCGTGCCCGAGCAGCGCGCCAGAAGGCGTCTGATCTAGGCGCAAAGCGCAGCCATAGCCCGGGCTATGGCGAGCATTTGCAACGACGAGCAGGCGTCTTCTGGCGTGATGAGCGGGCATGATCGAAAGACTCTCAGCCTCTCAGGCCTTGCGCGGACGCGGCCCTCGTCTGGCGGGTGCGGAGGCCTCTTCGTCGTCGTCACCGGTGCCGCTGGGCTGGTAGGCCACGCCGTGGTGCGCCAGGTAATCGCGTATCAAGCGGCGCACGACCTGGGACGGCGTCAGGTCCTGCTGCGCGCAAAGGCGCTCGAAGGCAGCCTTCTTGTTGGGATCGATGAGCAGCGTCAAGCGCGCGGTCTTCAGCTCCATAGATCCTCGGTATGCCAATTGAATGTTGTTCGGATGCACATCGTACTCTCAGGGGTTTCGTGCGGGAAGCGGCGTCGCGCCGCTCATGCGTACTGATCCTTCCAGGCCGATCTGAACAGCGCGAAGGAGGCGAGCAAGGGCTTGACGGCTTCGCGGGCCAGGCCCCTGGGCGGGCGCACGACGCCCGCGCTGAATCGCGCCAGCGCGGGGCCCTTGCAGGCGAAGACGATGCTGTTGCTGCATTCGCCGTCGTCGACCACCAGGATCGCGCCATGGAAGCTGCGGCGGATGCGCTCGACGTGGCGCGGGTGGTCGCGATGGCCGAAGTGCAGGTTGACCACCATCACCCCGCCGGGTTGCAGCATCTCGTAGGCGTTGTCGTAGAAGCGCTGGGAGCACAGTGCGTCCGGTAGCCCGTTGCTGTCGAAGCCGTCGACCATCAGCACGTCGCTTCGCGTCGCGCGGTAGCGCACGTAGTGCGCACCATCGCCCGCGATGACCCGGAAGCGCGCGTCGTCCGGCGGCACGTGGAACTCGTCGCGCAGCGCGATCACATGCGGATTGATCTCGACCACGTGGATCTGCGTGTCCGGCAGGTAGCGGTGGCAGAACTTCGCCAGCGACCCACCGCCGAGGCCGATCATCGCGATGCGCCGGGGCTGCGGCACCAGCAGCAGGAACGCCATCATCGTGCGCGTGTACTCGAGGTCGAGCGCATGCGGATCGCGCAGGTCCATGCGGCTCTGGGTCTCGCAGATCGAGAAGTGCAGCGCCTTGCGCGTCAGCGTTTCGTAGACGAAGGGCCGGACGTGCTGCGCGGGGTCGATGGTTTCTGGCATGGCTCGAGGCGGGAAGGATGCAGCGATCAGGACGGGATGCCCAGCAGGTCCAGGAGGCCGCACAGGAAGGTCAGCGGGTGCGCCGGGCACCCGGGCACGTACAGCGTGGGCTTGATGCGATCGAGGAAGGATCGGTCCAGCGCCTCGGAGCCGTCGAACGGGCTGCCCGAGATCGCGCAGGCGCCCACGGCGATCACCAGCTTGGGCTCGGGCATGCCGTCCCAGCACAGCTGCAGGGCATCGGCCATGTTCCGGCTGATCGGGCCGGTGAGCACCAGGCCATCGGCATGGCGCGGCGAGGCGACGATGTCGATGCCATAGCGGCCGATGTCGAAGTTGACGTTGGTGAGCGCGTTGACTTCCAGCTCGCAGGCATTGCAGCCACCGGCCGACACCGAGCGCAGCTTGAGCGAGCGGCCGAAGCGCTGCTTCAACTCGGCCGAGACCCGCACCGGATCGGGCGTCGGGCGGTCCACGCCGATCACCAGCCCCGCCAGGTCGGTGGCGGCGAGCCGGACGTCGTTGCTGTAGCCGAGCTTGCCGGTGGGGCAGGCGCTCGCGCAGTCGCCGCACTGGATGCAGCGGCCGAGGTCGACGGTGAGCGCCGCGGTGGTCGGCGCGGCAGGGGTCGGCGCGGCAGTGGTCAGCTTCAGGGCGATGGCGCGGGTCGGGCAGGAATCCACGCAGGCGCTGCAGCCGGTGCCGCAAGCGCCCTCGCCGACCACCGGCCGGCCACGAAAGCCTTGCGGCGCGGCGCGGCGCGGGTCCGGGATGAACTGGCTGCCCTGGGCGCGGCGAACGGCGATCGACTTGAACATGGCGTGGCCTACAGGTCGTTTCCGCAGTACGAGAGGTCGAAGCTCTTGTTGCAGATCGGGAAGTCGGAGATCTCGTTGTCGCGCACCGCCAGCGCGAGCCCGAACCAGTTCAGCAGCGAAGGGTCCTGCAGCTTGACGTGCAGCAGCCGGCCGTCGGGGCCGGTTTCGTAGGCGTGCACCACCGGGCCGCGGAAGCCCTCGCGCACGCAGACGCACAGGGTGTCGGGGTACAGGGCCCCCGGCGGCTGCAGCGCCGGCGCGTCGAGCGGCAGGTCCGGCGCACCCAGCAGCGATTCCAGCCAGCGCAGCGATTCGCCGACCTCGCGCATGCGCAGCACCAGCCGGGCCCAGCAGTCGCCGGCGGTTTCGATCAGGGTCTCGACCGGATGGGCGTCATGCAGGCGGCCCGGCAGGCGGCTGCGCGTGTCGAAGGGCACACCGCTGGCGCGCGCGGCGACACCGGCCAGGCCGATGTCGGCGGCGGCTTGGTGGCTCACCGTGCCCACCGCCTGGAAGCGCGCGCGCACCGATCGCGCGGCGAGCATCAGCGCGTTGACTTCGTTGAAGTCGCGACTGAACCCGGACAAGGTCTTCAGCAGGTCCGCGCGCAGCCCGGGCGTGATGCCGAAGCGCACGCCGCCGGGGCGCAGCCAGCCGCGGCCGAAACGGCTGCCGCACACGCGCATCGTGGCGTTGATGATGGCGGTGCGAAGGCGGCCGTAGGTGGCGCCGCCCTGTAGGAAGGCGATGTCGGTCGCCAGGCCGGCCAGCGCCACCAGGTGCATGGCGATGCGTTCGAGTTCCAGCGCGACGCCCCGCACGCGATCCACCTCGAACGGCAGCTGCACGCCGCCCAGCGCCTCGACCGCCGCGCAATAGGCCCACGCGTGGGCGATGCTGCTGTCGCCGGCAATGGTTTCCGCCAGCGTCGCCATCGTCAGCGGCGGGCGCGCGAGCATCAGGGCTTCGACGCCGCGATGCTGGTAGCCGAGCTGGATCTCCAGGTGGTGCACGGTCTCGCCGTGGCACATGAAGCGGAAGTGACCGGGCTCGATCACGCCGGCATGGATCGGGCCGACACCGACCTCGTGCACCTCCTGGCCCCGCACGCTGAAGAACGGGTACTCGTGCATGCGGCGCTGACGCTCGCCCTCGAAGCGCACCGGTTTGAGCCAGGGGTGGCCGTGCGGCACGACGCCGGTCTGCTCCCACAGCTCGCGCTCGAGCATCTGCACCGACGGGAAGCGTGCGGTCAGGGCCGGGTAGCCCGTCGCCGCCGGCCCGCGCCCGCGCAGGATGTGCATCGCGCCGGAAGCCGGCAGCAGCACCGCGGTGACGACCACATCGTCGCCCTCGCGCCGCCCGAACAGCGTGAGCATGCGCGCGCCGGCGGCCAGCGCCTGCTCGCACTGTGCGGCCCAGGCGTCGAGCGACGTCGGCGCGAGTTCCGCCGTCAGGCGCAGCGCGACGCACGGGGCGGGCGGGACGGGCGGGTGCAGGTCGGCCATCAGTGCCCCCCGATCGATTGCGCCACCTGCGCCAGCAGGTCGCTGATCGGCGCCGGCGTGTAGACGCCCAGCAGCACCAGCGCAGTGACGAATCCCAGCTTGGGCAGCGCCGTCACCCAGGTTTCGCGCACCGGCGGGCGGTGCTGCTCGGGCGGATTCCACAACATCGGGAAGATGGCTCGGCCGGTGGCCACGAAGATGATCGTCAGCATCGTGCACATCAGCGTGAAGGCGATCAGGTTGCCCGCCTGCACGATGCCCGAGAGGATCAGCATCTCGGCCAGGAAGCTGCCGAAGGGCGGAAAGCCCAGCAGCGCGAAGGTGCCCACCGCGAACAGCACGCCGGAGAACGGCAGCACGCGGACCACGCCGGCCAGCGGCGCGGTCTCGTTGGTGCGGTAGACCGCGCGCATGCGGCCTGCCGTGAGGAACAGCAGGCTCTTCACGAAGGCATTGCTGACGACGTAGAGCAGCACGCCGTAGGCCGCCGCGCGGCCCACCGACAGGCCGATGGCGATCACGCCCGACGAGGCCATGCAGGCGTAGGCGATCAGCCGCTTGTAGTTGCGCGCGGCCATCACCTGGATCGCGGCCACGGTCAGCGTCAGGCAGCCGAGGATCAAGAGCTCGTGCAGCACGAAGCCGGTGTCCTGCCCGCGGAAGACCTGCAGGATGCGCAGCACCGCGACGATGCTGATGTTGAACTGGATGGCCGCCAGCAGCGCGCTGGTGCTGGTGGGCGCGGCCTCGTAGGTCTCGGGCAGCCAGGCATACAGCGGCGCCAGGCCGAGCTTGCCGCCCAGGCCGAACAGCATCAGCGCCAGGCCCAGGCGCTGCCAGCCGTCGCCCTTCGACGAGACGGTGGCGGCCATCTCGTCGAGCATGAAGCTCATTTCGATGCCCTGCAGCTGGGCCGAACGCGCGAGGCACAGCAGGCCCAGGAAGGTCAGCGCGAGCGACATGCTGGAGTACAGCAGGTAGTGCCAGGCCACGCGCCGCGGTGCCAGCGCGTCGCCCTGGGCCACCAGCGGCGCCAGGCACAAGGTGGTCAGCTCGATGAAGGCCCACAGCAACAGCAGGTGGTTGGCCATCAGGCCCAGGTTCATCGCCACCATGAAGGCCAGCGTGAGCGCGCTGCGCGGCAGCATGTTCGCGGCCAGCACGCGCGAGGTGCTGGCCCGCGAGGACATGTAGACGCTGATGCCGAGGAACACGGCGTTGACCACCAGCAGGAACAGCATCGACGTGGCGTCGAGCACGAGGAAGCGCTGCGCGAAGACCAGCGGCAGCCCGGCCAGCGTGAGCCGCGCGTAGGTGACGGACCAGCCGACCAGAAAGGCCAGCGCCACGATGACCAGCGCCGGGCCGGCCCAGGCGCCCGGCAAGCCCCGGCGCAGCGACTCGGTCGCGGCGGCGGCTGGCATCGTCATGCGCGCTCCCCCTCGGGCGGGAGCGGGGCCACCCTCGCCTCGTCCGGCGTGCCGATCAGCCAGGCGCCCACGCCGACCGTGCCGAAGTAGATGAGCCCCAGCGCCGCATGCACCGGCAGCGGCCAGGGCTCGGGCAGCAGGGTCTCGAACAGGCCGAGCGCGTTCTCCATCGTCAGCAGCGCCACCAGTTGCGCCGGCGACGCGGCGTTGGTGGACAGCAGCAGCAGCGCCACCGCCACCGTGGCGGCGACGGCGCCCAGGGTCATCGCGTGGCGGTCGTCGGCGGCCGGGGCACCGAACTGGAAGGCCAGCACGATGAGCGCGATGGCCACGGCCCAGGCGAACAGGTTGGACGGCATCAGGTCGAGGTCGGGCTCGCCGCGCGCCCGGATCGCGCGGCCCAGCAGCCATGGCGCGACGAGCGCCCGCACGACGATCACTTCGGCCAGCGCCGCCACGGCGTGCCCCGACAGCTGCGGATGCTGGACGAAACCGGCCCAGCCCAGCGCCACCGCCTGCACCAGCAGCCAGGCCGGCGCCGTGCGGATGCGGCCGAAGAACACCGGCACCACCACGGCGATCAGGAACAGCGTGATCGGCAGCGTCATCACGGCCTCGCGATCCAGCCGCTGGCCAGCAGCGCGGCGGCCGAGATTGCCGTGGCCAGCAGCAGGTAGCGCGGCACCCGCTTCATGCGCAGGCGCGCCACCAGCGATTCGACACAGCCCACCGCCACGGCCACCACCGCCATCAAGGCGACGGCGGCGACCATCGCCGGCAACGGCTCGCGCCAGGCATCGAAGGGATTGAGCAGCGTGGCGATCAGGCCCGCATACATCGACATCTTCACCGCCGCGGCGTACTGCATGGCCGCCAGCTCCGGGCCGCTGTGGTCGAGCACCATCACCTCGTGGACCATGGTCAGCTCCAGGTGCGTGAGCGGGTCGTCGACCGGCACGCGTGCGGCCTCGGCCTGCAGCAGCACGAACAGCACGGCGACCATCGGCACGGCCAGCCACGCCGCGCCGTCGTGGTGACCGATGCGGCCGAAGTGGCCGACCAGGTCGGCGAAGCTCGATTGGCCGGTGAGCACGCCGGCCGTTCCGATGAGCAGGAACAGCGCCGGCTCGATGAAGGCGGTGAAGGACGCCTCGCGCGCGCTGCCCATGCCCTCGAAGGAGCTGCCGGTGTCCATGGCCGAGAGCATCAGGACCATGCGCGCCAGGCCCAGCGTGTAGGCGAAGACGATGAAATCGCGGCCGAACTGCAGCGGCGCGACGGACCCCAGCACAGGCGCCATCATCGCGGCCAGCAGCGACGCGGCCAGCACCACCCACGCGCCGGCCTTGAACAATGGCGTGGTGACCTCGCTGACCACCGGCCGCTTGCGCAGCAGGCGCAGCAGGTCCCAGGCCGATTGGGTGATGCGCGGCCCGCGGCGGCCGCCCCACCAGGACTTGGTGCGGTTGACCAGCCCGACCATCACGATCGGCATGACCAGCACCAGCAGCACGTGCACGGCGATCAGCAAGGGCTTCAACTCAGCGCCCCGCCGGAGATCACGATCAACCCGGCGATGACCACCAGCGCGATCAGGCCGGCGGCGAAGGCCAGCCGAGGGTCGTCCTCGCGCAGCTTGCGCGACAGCTCGCCGGCGGAAGTGTCGCCATGGCCGATCACCGAATACAGGCGCCGCTCGACGGCATCGACGCAGTCGGTGATGACGTAGGCATCGTTCGGGAAGTAGGCCTGCGGCCCCTTGCGGCGGTACAGCAGCACCATCAGCGCGCGGAAACGGCTCGCGAAGTCCCACGAGAAGCCGGCGCCGGTGGTCTGCATGCGCGGACCGACCGCCGTGTAGCCGCAGCCCCAGGTGACGTGCGATGCGCTCGCGCTGCGCGCGACCGCGCGCCGCAGCCACCAGAGTGCGACGATGGCCAGCACCAGCAGGCCCGAGAGCGCGCCGATGCGGCCCAGCGTCGTGCCCACCTCGGCCAGCTCGTGGCCCGTGGCCGCGGGAAGCCCGGCCAGCGCCAGCGCCGCGGTCGGCTGCACCAGCGCCAGCCCCAGCATCGGCACGAGCCCGAGCACGGCCACGCCCAGGCCGTGCAGCAGCAGCGGCACGCGCATCCACCAGCCGACCTCCGTGGCGTGCGTCGCGCACTCGTCGCGCGGCGCACCGAGGAAGACCACGCCGAAGGCGCGCGTGATGCTCAGCGCGGACACGGCGCCGACAAAAGCCAGCAACGCGCCCGCTGCCGCCAGCGCCACCTTGGCCCGCACCGGTACCGGCTGGTCGGTGTACAGGCCCGAGTAGATGAGGAACTCGCTGGTGAATCCGTTGAAGGGGGGCAGCGCGCAGATCGCGATGCCGCCGACCAGGAAGCTGATCGCCGTCCACGGCATCAGCCGGGCCAGGCCGCCGAGTTTCTCGATGTCCACGCCGTGCGCGGCCTGGTAGACCGCCCCGGCCGCGTAGAAGAGCTGGCACTTGAAGAAGGCGTGGTTGAGCACGTGCATCAGCGCGCCCGCGAAGCCCAGGGCCACCAGCATCGGCTGCTGCCAGGCGAGGCCCAGGCAGCCGACCCCCAGGCCCATGGCGGCGATGCCGACGTTCTCGGTGGAGGAGTAGCCCAGCAGCCGCTTCAGGTCACGCTGGCCGACGGTGTAGAGCGCGCCGATGACGGCCGACAACGCGCCGAAGCCCAGCAGGAACCAGCCCATCCACTCGTCCGGCCGCCCCATCAGCAGCAGGAAGCGCACGAGGGCGTAGAGGCCGGCCTTGTGGATCACGCCGGACATCAGCGCCGAGACATGGGCCGGCGCAGCGGCATGCGCGCGCGGCAGCCACGAGTGGAACGGGAAGAAGGCCGACTTGAGCGCGAAGCTGGTCAGCAGCAGCAGGAAGACGAGGTTGCGCTCGGAGCCGGGTTGATCGCGCAGCCACTGGCCGAAGCTGCCGAGCTCCCACGACGCCGAGTGCGTGTACAGGATCATGAACGCGGCGACCAGGAAGATCAGCCCGATGTGCGTGGACACCAGGTAGTTGAAGCCGGCGAAGCGCACCTTCTGGTTCGAGTAGTCCCAGATCACGAGCAGCCAGGCCGCCAGCGCCGCGATTTCCCAGCCGAGCAGGAAGACGAGCGCGTGGTCGGCGCTGTAGACCAGCACGAAGGACAGCGACGTCATGTTCAGCAGCGCGTAGTGCACGCCGACATGCCGCTGCGTATCGAAATGGGGCTTCAGGTAGCCGGCGGCGTAGACGCTGCCCAGCAGCGTCATCGGCACCGACCAGGCGAGGAAGAACGCGCCCAGGCCATCCATCCGGATGCGCAGCGTGCCCACGGGATGGGCCCACGGCAGGTCGGCCACCAGGGGCGCGCCGCCCATCAGCACCGGCGCGACAGCCATCCAGACCAGCACCGTGGCGAGCGCCTGCGTGGTGATGCCGATGGCGGCCCGGTGGGCATTGCGCAGCGGCAGCAGGCAGGCTGCCGCCCCCAGCAGCAGCACCCATTGGGTCGCCAGCAGCGCGGTCACGGTCAACCCCCGCGCCGGTCCTGGTCAGCGCACCGGCCGAGCGGGCGCCCGATGCGCAGAGGCCGGTGGCGAGCGGTCGGGGTCACGGCGGGCCGGTGTCATCCAAGGTGTGTTGCATGATACTACTATGTTAATGCTATAGACATGCCATGCAGGCGACGGACTGCACACCATCGGTCCGGCGGTGCGGCTGTCTGGCGCATCGCCCGGCTGGTTTCTGCGCAGGCGCACGAGCAAGCGAGCGCACCGGTGTTGACGCCCCCAATTTGCCTGACTAAAGTCAGCTATATGGATCCGGACGCCGTTGCACGGGTACGCCGCTTCAACCGGGCGGTCACGGTCGAGGTGGGTGCACTCGACACGTCGTTCCTCGGCCGGGGCCGGCCTCTCGGCGCCGCGCGCGTGCTGAACTCGATCGGGCGGGGCATCACCGACGTGGCCCGCCTGCGCGAGTCGCTGGGCCTCGACTCGGGCCTGGCCAGCCGGCTGCTGCGCGGCCTGGAGGAAGAAGGCCTGGTCGAGACCGTCGCACATCCGGACGATGCGCGACGCCGGGTGGCGCGCCTGACGCGCGCAGGCCAGCGGGAGTTCCGGGCCTACGAGAAGCTGTCCGACGATCAGGCGGGCGCGATGCTGGCCCAGCATCCCGATCCGCAGAAGCTGCTGGCCGCGATGGACGTGATCGCCTGTGCATTGCAGCGCGCCCGCACGGTCATCGAGGAAACCGACGCGACGAGCGAACCGGCCCGTGCCTGCCTGCGGGCCTACTACCGGGAGCTCGACCAGCGCTTCGCCTCCGGCTTCGACGTCGCGCTTTCGCGCGATCCGGATGCCGCGGACATGGTGCGCCCGCGCGGCACGTTCCTGCTCGCCTGGTCGGACGGACTCCCGGTGGGCTGCGTGGGCCTGAAGGGCGATGGCGGCGCGGTGGCGGAGGTGAAGCGGCTGTGGGTGGCGCCAGCCGCGCGGGGGCTGGGGCTGGCGCGCCGCCTGATGGCCGCGATCGAGGACATCGCGCGCCAGCTGGGCATCGGCGTGCTGCGCCTGGATACCAACAGCGCACTGTCGGAAGCCGTCGCGCTCTATCGGACCTCGGGCTGGACCGAGATTCCGCGCTTCAACGACGACCCCTACCCCGACGTCTTCTTCGAGAAGCGTCTGCCGGCGGCGGGCCGCGCTTTTAACAAGTCTTAAGCCGCGCTGAAGGCCAACGGCCTGGGGCTTCGGAACACTGCAACTGCTTCGTCGGCACAGCGCCGCAGGCCCACCGGGCCCGGCGCGCACCGGCGATCAGGCAGTGCGACCCCCCACCTTGCAACCCTTCAGAGGACATCCCATGAGCGTGCCAGCCCCCAATTCCTACACCGCCGTTGTTCACGGCGGCGCAGGCGACGACATCCTCGTCGATCAGAGCAACCTCGTCACGGAGCCGGGCGTGACCGGCAGCTTCTTCCACAACACCTACCTCTACGGCCATGGCGGCAACGATTCGTTCATGGCGGAGAACGGACTCGGCGCCAACCACGACCACGGCGGCGCCGACCTCTTCGACGGCGGATCCGGCGTCGACACGGTGTTCTATTCGCAGTCCAACGCCGGCATGGTGGTCGACCTGGCCTACGACCCGTCGTTCGGCCGCGCGTATGCGATCGGCTATTCCACGGACACCAATCAGTGGTCCTCCCGCGTCGACTACCTGGTGAGCATCGAGGACATCTACGGCACCGCGCAGCCCGACATCCTCATGGGGTCGGCCGCGGCCAACTTCCTCACCGGCATGGACGGCAACGACGAGATCGACGGGCGCGGCGGCAACGACACGCTGCACGGCGGTGCCGGCAACGACGTCATCCGCGGCGACGCCGGCAACGACACGGTCCGCGGCGACGACGGCAACGACGACCTGTTCGGCGGCACCGGCCAGGACCTGATCGAGGGCGGCAGCGGCAACGACGACCTCTACGGCGGCGACCAGAACGACTGGCTGTACGGCCAGGACGGCTTCAACAAGCTGTACGGCAACGACGGCGACGACACGCTCTTCATCGGCGAGGACGGCGAGGCCTATGGCGGCGATGGCCATGACGTCATCGTCGGCGGCAATGCCAACGAGACGCTCGACGGCGGCGCCGGGCCCGACATCCTCAACGGCATGGGCGGCAACGACACGATCGTCGGCGGCCCGGACAACGACATCATCGACGGCGGCGCGGGCACCGACACCGGGGACTTCAGCGGCATGTGGGGCACCACCGTCGTCTTCAACGGCAGCGGCGGCGGCATGGTGATCGGCCCTTCCAGCACCGATACCTTCCAGAACCTGGAGGTGTTCCGCCTCGGCAATGGCGGCGATTCGTTCCTGGGCAACAACGCCGCCAACAACGCCGACCTGGGCGGCGGCAACGACTACGCCTACGGGGCCGACGGCAACGACACCCTGGATGGCGAGGGCGGCAACGACACGCTGCACGGCCAGGGCGGCGACGACGTGCTGATCGGCGGCGACGGTGCCGACGTGCTGCGCGGCGGCGACGGCAACGACGCGCTCTACGGCAGCGACGGCAACGACCAGCTCTTCGGCGACGCCGGCAACGACACGCTGAACGGCGGCAACGGCAACGACACGATCGACGGCGGCGCGGGCAACGACGTGCTGCAGGCCAGCGGCAATGACGTGCTGATCGGCGGTGCCGGCAACGACACCATCAACCTGGTGGTGGGCGACCAGGACCTGCGCTGGCTCGCAGGGCACACCGGTTTCGACACCGTCAATGGCTTCAATCCGTACCACGACCAGCTGGTCTTCAGCCGCGGCTTCTTTGCCGACGGCGTGGCGCCGATCGACCTGGAGGACTACCTGCTGGTGTTCCAGTCGGGCGACGACACCTGGCTGGCCGCGAACACCGCCGCCTCCGGCTGGGAGTACATCGCGGTGTTCAACGACGTGCCGGCCTCGGTCTTCGGCGCGGGCATCGAGTCCGGCACGATGGTGACCCTGATCGGCACCGACTTCGCCGGCTGAAGGCGCGCCGATCCGCCCGCGCCCTGCCCCTTGGGGGCGCCCGGCGACCTCGCTACGATGTCGGCACCGCAACCGGCAGGGAGATGCGGTGGCCGTTCCGGAGCTGGATCAACATCGACGCCTGGCGGGGATCCTCGCGGCCGACGCCGCGGGGTTCTCGCGGCTGATGGCGCTGGACGAGGCGGCCACCGTGACCGCTCTCGACGCCGCGCGAGCGGCGTTCCGGGAAGCCGTGGAGGCCCATCGCGGCCGCGTCGTCGACATGGCCGGCGATTCGGTGCTGGCGGTGTTCGACACCGCCAGCGCGGCCATCGCCGCCGCGCTCGCGGCCCAGCAGGCGATCGAATCGCGCGCCACCGGCGAGCGTCCGGACCGGCGCCTGCACTTCCGCGTGGGCGTGCACCTGGGCGAGCTGATCGAGAAGGCCGACGGCAGCGTGTACGGCGACGGCGTCAACATCGCCGCGCGGCTGCAGGCGCTGGCCACGCCGGGCGGCGTGGCGGTGTCCGAGGCGGTGCGCGGCGCGGTGGGCGGGCGAGCCGGCGTGGGCTTCGAGGACATGGGGACGCAGGCGGTCAAGAACATCGCCGAGCCCGTGCACGTGTACGGCCTGCGCCAGGCGGCGAACGTCGAGTCGCCGCAGGCGCCGGGGCGGCGCTGGCGACGGTCCGCGGGCTTGCTTCGGCGGCGCCCGTTCGCGTTGGCCGCGTTGATCGGGGCCGTGCTGGCGCTGGTGCTGGCGGCCGGCGCGCTCGGCACATGGCAGTGGCGCACGCAGGAGCCTGCCCAGGCCTCGTTCTGGCCGATCACCGTCGCGGTCCTGCCCTTCGTCGCCGACGGCGGCGCGACGGACGGCGCCTGGGCCGACGCGCTGACGCAATCGACGACGACGGCGCTCTCGCAGTGGAAGTGGGTCAGCGTGACCGCGCCCGGCCGGGTGCAGGCGTACCGGGGACGCGTCATCGACGCGAAGCAGGTGGGCCGCGAACTGGACGTTCGCTACCTCGTCGAGGCCGACATCCGTGCGCTGGGCGACAAGGTGGGCATCACGGTGCGCCTGGTCGAGACCCGCGGCGGCACGCAGATCTGGGCCCGCGACTTCGAGACGGGCTCCCCGCCCACGTCACAGCAGAAGGCGCTGATGGCGAAGCGCCTGGCCCACCGCGCGCGCAACGCCATCTCCGCGTTGGCGTTCGAGCGCGAGGCCGGGCAAGCGTCCGCGCATCCCGTCGCGGTGCAGATGGCGCTGGCATCGTCCGCCTGGTCCAACGACGAGAACGCCGGCTGGCGCGCGGCGCGCGTGCACTACGACAAGGCGCTGCAGATCGACCCGACCTTCATGCCCGCCCTCGTGCAGCGCGCCTGGACGCTCGAGCGTGAATGCAACTCGGCCGACGTGCGCGACACCGCGGCCCTGGCGGCCTTCGAGGCGGCCACGGCCCGCGCCATCGCGGTCGATCCCCTCGACGACGAGGCCTGGATGGCCCGCGCGGTGGCGCTGTCGTACCTGTTCCGCTGGGGCGAGGCGTTCGCCGCGATCGAGCGGGCCATCACGCTGGCGCCCTACAAGCCCAACTACATCGCCATGCAGGCCAACCTGCACAGCGGTGTCGGCCGGCAGGCCGAGGCGGAGGCCGGCTACCTGCAGGCGATCGCCGTCGACCCGCCCGGCGATCCCTTCATGCTGCGCTCGCTGTGCGCGACGCGCCTGCTGATGGGCCGCCATGACGAGGCCGCGCCGGACTGCGAACGCGCGGCGGCCCGCGTGCGCTGGTACGAGGACCAGATGCTGCTGACCGCGATCTACGCGCACCAGGGGGACGCGGCGAGAACGGCGCTGGCCCGCGCGGAGCTGCTGAAGCAACGCCCCGGCCTGACGATCGAGAACAACTTCTACCGCCGGCTCTCCGACGCGCCGCTGTTCCTGCAGCAGGTGCGCGAGCATCTGGAAAGCGGGCTGCGGAAGGCGGGGATTCCGGAGCGGTGATCACATCGCGCATCGCGCTTGCTCACCGGTCGCCCTCTCGCAGACTCCTGATGACCCGCGGCGCGCCGCTGCGGCGCGTGACTCCGAATCAGCGCGCGCGCAGGTAGTGCATGGCGACCGCGCCGTTGCGCAGCGGCTTCGCCGAGACCAGTTCCAGCCGTCGCGTGCTGGGCAGCCCGCTCTGGTACAGGGTCGGGCCGTGGCCGGCGATCCGGGGGTGGACGAGCACCTTGTACTCGTCGATCAGATCGAGCCGATCCAGCTCGGTCGCGAGCTTGCCGCTGCCGAGCAGCACGCCGGCCGGGGTCGCGTCCTTGAGCCGCTGCACGCCCGTGCGCAGGTCGCCGGCGACGTGGTGGCTGTTGGTCCACGGAAAGTCCTTTCGCGTCGACGACACCACGTACTTCGGCTTGGCCTCCAGCTTGAGCGCCCACTCGCGCATCGCCGGCGGGGCCACCTCGTCGCCGCGGGCGACCGCCGGCCAGTAGCTCTCCATCATCTCGTAGGTGACGCGGCCCCACAGCATCGCCCCGGCGTCGTCCAGGAGGCCGGTGAAGAAGGCGTGTGTCTCGTCGTCGGCGATGCCTTCCTGGTGGTCGAGGCAGCCGTCCAGGGTGACATTGATGCTGAAGATCAGGCGTCCCATGCGGCGAGTCTAGGCCGGACTGACGGTGGACTAGCGGCCCTGCTTCGCCAGCCAGCGGTCGATCAGGTCGACGGCTGCGAAAGCCGGCCTGGGGTAGGGCGTGGGTTCGTCGAATGCGCGCTTCATCTCCTGCACGGCCGGCCGGACGTCCGCGCCTTTGGCCTGATAGGCGCCGGCCACCTCCAGTGCCAGGCGGACCTCGGTATGGAGCATGCCCGCGTACAGGTTGCTGGGATGGTTGCAGTTGCGGATGCGCCGACGAATCGCCTCGGCCTGCCGCTGCAGACCCTCGGGCACGGCCGCGGCGAACATCGCCGCGTTGTCCACCTCGTTGGCGGACAGGAAGCCCAGCACCTCGGGCGCGGCGTCGCTCCTGAGCAGGCGCACCATCTCGTCCTGCCAGTCGGCCCGGGACTTGATCCTGGCCAGCGCGCGCTCGCGGATGATGGGATGGCGCCCCTCGGGCGTGTGCACCAGCAGCGTGGCGATGCCCTGCTGCACGTCGGTCGCTTCGATGTGCTGGACGATGCCCTGCTGGAAGCTGTCCAACTCACCGCGCTGCGCCATGCCGGCCACGGTCCGGGCGACGCTGCCCGCCGCCATGCCGACCAGCGGCAGGCCGCTCAGCGCGATGATGCCGAGGGTCAGCGCAGTGGCGGCGCCGGCCGGCAAGGCGCGGGCCAGGCCGTCGTTCAGGTGCACCGCAGCCCAGGCCAGCACCAGCACGGGCAGCACGAAGCTGCCGGCCACGCGCACCACCTTCGGCAGGAAGGTGCCGGGGTCCGACAGCAGGTAGAAGCCGAGCGCGGTCAACGCGAACCAGCCCACGCCCACCAGGGCCCGCGCGCCCGCGCTGTCGCCGAAGCGGTCGAAGCCGCCGCGCAGCCCTACGGCCAGCGTCGTCAGGCCCGCGACGATCAGCAGGCCGACGCACAGGATGACGATCGCCCAGGCGTGGCCGACGCCGGCATCGCCGCCGGGCGCCTTCTGCAGAACGGCCAGGTTGAGCAGGCCCAGCAGGCACAGCGCCGTGCCGACGAGGCAGAGGTTTCCGAACACCGACATGAGCGATTGGCGTGAGCGTGGATGCGGAGATTCTTCGCCGGTGCCGCTTCAGGCGTGTTGCCGCAGGCCTGCAAGCCGGCCTGTCGCTTGTTTCACTGGTTGCCGCGCGGGGCGTTTGTTAGCCTGTGCGCCGATCAAGTCGCTGCGAAGGATCCTGGCGTGCGCTTCGGACGTGAAATGCTTCAGCACTGGGCCCTCGACCCGGCCGACGTGTACCTCAACCACGGCACCTTCGGCGTCACGCCCAAGCGCGTCATGGCGGCTCAGCAGGCGCTGCGCGAGAGGATCGAACGCCACCCGGCGCGTTTTCTCGGCCGCGAGCTGATGAGCCTCGCGGCGCAGCCACCCTCGCAGCCGACATTGCTTCGAAGCGCTGCCAACCAGGTCGGCGCGTTCCTCGGGGCAAGTGGCGACGACATCGTGTTCGTCGACAACGCCAGCAGCGGTGTCAATGCGGTGCTGCGCTCGCTGCGCCTGCAGCCGGGCGATCAGATCGTGCTGTTCGACAGCGCCTACGGGGCGGTCGTTCGCACCGCGGACTTCGTGGCACGCCAGCACGGTGCGCGGGTGGTGACGGTGCCGCTGCCTTTTCCCGTCGCCGATCCATCGACCTGCATCGCGGCGCTCGCCGCGGCCCTCACGCCCCGCACGCGCATCGCCATCCTCGACCACATCAGCTCCGAGACGGCGCTGGTGATGCCGCTGGCGCAGATGGCGGCGCTGTGTCGCGAGCAGGGGGTGCCGGTGCTGGCCGACGGCGCCCACGCACCGGGGGCGATCCACGTCGACATCCCGATGCTCGGCGTCGATTGGTACGTGGCCAACCTGCACAAGTGGGCCTTCGCACCGCGTGCCTGCGGCGTGCTGTGGGCGGGCCCGAGCCGGCGCGAGGGCCTGCACCCGAACGTGATTTCCTGGGGGCTCGATGTCGGCTGGCACCAGGAGTTCGAATGGACCGGCACGCGCGACCCCACACCCTTTCTGTGTGCGCCCGACGGCATCGCCTTCATCACCGGGTTCCTGGGCACCGAGGCGATGCGCGAGCACAACCACGGCCTCGCATGGCAGGCGGCCCGGATGCTCGGCGAACGCTGGGGGCTGCCCTGGCGCACACCCGAGAGCATGGTGGGCTGCATGGCCGCGGTTCCACTGCCGGCGCAACTCGGCAGCGACCGCGCCGCGGCGGAGCGCCTGAAGGACTGGCTGTTCTTCGAGCGCCGCATCGAACTGTCCCTCTTCGCCCGCGCCGGGCGCCTGTGGGCCCGGGTGGCCACGCAGGTCTACAACGAGCTCGGCGACATTCAGCGCTTCGCCGAGGCGATCGACGACCACTGCGCGCTGCACTGACCTGCCCTGCCATGGCGCCGGACAACCCTGGGAACACGACGATGCTGCACGACCCTGCCCGCCATGAACCGCTGCGCACGATGGCGTGGGACGAAGCACGCGTGCGCGCCACGATCGCGCGCATCGTCGACGAGACGGTGGCAGCGTTCACGCCCGACGGGCTGTGGCCCGTGCACCCGCGCGACGTCGAATCGGGCGAGGATCCCGACGCGCCGGTCACCAACCTCTACTACGGGGCGGCCGGCGTGATCTGGGCGCTGGACTGGCTGCGCGCGGCCGGCGCCGCGAAGAGCCCGTCGTTCGCGCCATACCTCGACCCGCTGCGTCAACGCAACCGCGCCGCTGTGGCCGCCATGCCCGGCGACAACACCGGCAGCTGGCTGATGGGCGACCTGCCGTTCGAGATGATGGCCTGGGGCCACGCGCCGACCGGGCCGCTCAGGGCCGTGCGTGCCGACACGATCGCCGCGCTGATCGAGCGCAACATCGATCATCCGGCGCGCGAACTGATGTGGGGCTCACCCGGCTCGCTGCTGGCCGCCGCGATGATGCACGGCGCGAGCGGCGACGCGCGCTGGGCCGCTCTCTTCCGGCGCATCGCGCAACGGCTGCGCGAACAACTGCAGTGGTCGCAGCGCCATGCCTGCCACTACTGGACGCAGGACCTGTACGGCCGCCAGTCGCGCTACATCGACGCCGTGCACGGCTTCGTCGCCACCGCGCGCGCACTGCTGCTGGGCCGCCACCTGCTGCCCGAGGCCGACTGGCTGCAATGGCAGGCCTGCATCGAGACGACGGTGGCCCATACAGCCGTCCGCGACGACGGCCGCGCGACCTGGCCCTGCCAGATCGACGAGCCGCCCGGAACGCCGCAGAAGTGGCTGATGCAGTATTGCCACGGTGCGCCCGGCTTCGTCATCTGCCTGGCCGATCTGCCGGGCCACGCGCTCGATGCGCTGCTGACCGCGGCCGGCGAGGCCACCTGGGCCGCGGGCCCGCTCGCCAAGGGCTCCAACCTGTGCCACGGCACGGCCGGCAACGGCTATGCGTTCCTGGTGCTGCTCGCCCGCACGCGGGAGCCGCGCTGGCGCGAGCGGGCCCGCGCGTTCGCGATGCACGCCATCGCCCAGTTCGAGGACGAGACCGCCCGCGTCGGCCGGTTGCGGCATTCACTGTGGACGGGAGACGTCGGCCTGGCGATCTTCCTGTGGGATTGCCTGCGCGAGCGGGCGCAGTTTCCGACGCTGGATGTCTTCTTCGCGGCGCCGGTGACCGGCATGTCCGCCGCCAGCGCCAAGGCGTAGATCAAAGCCACGCTGGCGGGCCCGATCCGATCGACAGACAGTTCAAATGCCCACCTATCGACACTCAGACTCCTCCGGGCAGGACGGGTCGATCATGGAGTGACCTCGTCCGAGGATGGGCCTGACGCCGAGATGTGGAGCGCGGTCGCGCCCGACATCCTGCCGGCGCGGTCGTCGAACGGCCGCTACATGGCGGCGAGTCGAGTGGAACGTCCCGGCCAGGAGCGGTCCGCCACGAGAGAGCGCTTTCCGTAGAAGCACAGAGGGCTGGCAAGGGGTTGCCGCTGCCCCGAAGCCTCAGTACGGCGGCGCCTGGCGCGCCCGCTGCGCTCGCGCCGCCTCGGTCCACCAGGCCAAGTCGTCGGCGAAGCGGCTGAAGGCCTTGCGCAGCGACTCGCCCGAGGCGCCGACCGGCTGGCCAGCGGCGTCAAGCGTTTGGGCGATCGGACCCACCGCCAGCGTGCTCGACACCACCACCATTCCCATCTCGCTGAGGATGCCGTGCCAGAGGGTGCCCGAGCGCACACCCGAGAAGCGCCCGGCGGAATAGCTGGCAATCGCGGCCGGCCGCCAGAACCACTCCTCCAGGAAGTGGTCGGTGAGGTTCTTCAAGCCCGGCTGGGGCCCCCAGTTGTATTCGCCCGTCACGAAGACGAAGGCGTCGGCCCCCTTGATTTCGCGAGCCAGGGTCTCCAGCGCCTGGGGCGCAGTTCCGGGCGGGTACTCCTTGTACATGCGGTCCAGCATCGGCAGGTTGAGCGCCTTCGCGTCGACCAGTTGGGGCTCGGCGCCACGCTGCCGCAGCCCGTCGACGATGAAGTCCGCCAGGCGAATGCCCATGCGGTCGGACCGGTAGGAACCGTAGAACACCAGGATCTTGTCGACCATCTCGCGCTCCGTCGTGCGTACATTCAGTCTAGCCGTGCACGCAGTCGGCCGGCGTGGCGCACAGTCGCCGGCTCTGGCCTCGGCCGCTGTACATCGCCGACGTGCCTGCACGCGGGCTGTCCTTGGGCGCCGCGCCGGCCGGCGGGTGGATGTGACCTGGACACTGGGCTCGCTGCTCCAAGTGCTCTCGCAAAGCGAGGGACGCGTCTCGGCCATAACCGGCCCCTGGCGATCCGCTCACAACTTCCCCTTCTGGCCCGCCTTGGATGACTGGTTTACGGCGGTCAGTTTGAGCTCCACTTCGGCTCGGCCCGGCCATAAGCGGACTGACGAGCCCAGCGTGGCATCCGGCCGTGGGGACTGGGCCGGCGAACTGAAGATGGCGTCGTAGCTCTCGAGTTCACCGGCGCTGACCTGTCGTTCGGCTCGAGCAGCAGTTCGAGGTTTGGATGCGAGCGCGCCACTTCTGCGACGTACGCAGCCCGTAGTTGTGGCGCAGCACGCGCCGGCGCAGCCCGCCGATGCCGATTTCCTTCAGCAGCGCCCAGACCACCACGCCACGCGACGGGGAACTCGGCTCCACGCCGAGGTCTTAGTACGGGACTTCGAAATCATCGCTCGACCACCGGGGCAGCGCCGGCTCGAAGACGGCCCACTCGACGGCGCCCACGAGCTAGTCTGCCGGGTCCTGGATGAGCGCACGCCGCAGCAGGTCCCGATCCCGGACGTAGGTGGCCGTCACGCCGACGGAGGCCCGAGCCGCTTGTGCTGGTCCACGATGGCCGGATCCGCCAGCCCGTCCAGCAAACGGGGTAATCCATAGGCGCCGTCGACGTGAAACCACACGCCGTGCTCGCGCGCTATCCCGCCGATGGCGCGCAGTGGGTTGATCGCGCCGGTGCTGATGGTGCCCGTCGTGGCGACGGCGGCCACTGGCAGCAGCCGCGCCCCCTGGTCCTCAGCCATGGCTTCGCGCAGGGGCGCCACCGTTCGGCGTCCTGCAGCGCATCGGTGTGCCGGAACCGGAGGTACTCGTCGAGCGCCGCACCCGAGCGGGCCATCATTGTCTTCAATCCCACGGTGAGCGCCGCGTTGCATCCATCTGAGACGGTCATCGTCGCTTCCTCACTCCAGCGGCTGACCCGGCTGCAGCACCTGCAGCACGACGCGGCCCTGGGCCTCGCGACGGCGCAGAAGCTCCAGCGCGACGCCGAATTCCTCCCAGGACATCGTGCATCCGACGTGCGGGCGCAACTCTCCGGTCCCCACCAGGCGCATCAGTACTTCGTCGGCCGCGGCACTCTCGCGCGGATGGCGCTCAGCCCATGCGCCCCAGTAGGCGCCGACGACCGAGTAGTTCTTCAGCAATGGCAGGTTGGCCGCGACGCTTGGGATCTGCCCGCAGGCGAAGCCCAAGGGCACCAGGCGGCCGCCCCAGGCCATCGAGCGTGCCATGGCGGCGAACACGTCACCGCCGACGTGATCGAGGCACACATCCACACCGCGGTCGCCGTTCAGCGACCGGATGCGCTCGCGCAGGTCTTCCTCGGTGTAGAAGATCACGTGCTCGGCGCCGCGGTCGCGCACGACAGCAGCCTTGTTGCGCGAACCCACGCCAGCAATCACCCGTGCGCCGAGATGGCGGCCCAGGTCGACAGCAGCCAGCCCAACGCCGCCGGCCGCTCCTGTCACGAACAGCGTTTCGCCGGCCTGCAGACGGGCCTGCGTGACGAGTGCATAACGCGCCGTCCCGTAGGCGTAGCGAACAGCAGCTGCCGTTTGGAAGTCGACGCCCGCCGGCAGAGGCACCGTGCTGCTTTCCGGGGCCACCATCCTCTCGGCCCATGCGCCGTGCCAGTTGCCGCAGGCAACGCGATCGCCGACGTGAAAGCGCGTGACCTCGGCACCTACCGACACGACCACGCCGGCCGCATCGGTGCCGGGCACGTAGGGAAGTTCCGGCCGCATCTGGTAACGCCCCTGGGCCATCAGCAAGTCCATGAAGCTGACCGCGGCGGCATGTACCGCGACCTCGACGTCATGCCGTCCGGGCGTGGGGGCCGTCGTCTCGCCGAGCTGCAGTTGCGGTTCGGCGGCGAAGCCGGCGCAAAGGATCGCCCTCATCGGGTCACCCCATGGCGGCGACGCACACCGTCACCACCTCGGCAGTTGCGCATTCGCTGCCCTGCTGCAGCACGCGGCACGCGACGGTGGCCCGACGCGGCCCCGCCTCGACCACCTTCGCCCGCAGCTCCAGCGGCTGGTCGATGACGGCCGGCTTGAGAAAGCTCACGCTGAGGCGGCCGGTCACCACCGCAAAGGGCAGGGCACCCTGCGCCAGGTCGATGCCTTCATCGCGACAGCGGGTTGCCAGGGCGGTCCAGACCGCGTGGCAATCGACCACCGACGCGATCGTTCCTCCGTAGACGACGCCCGGATGACCGATGTGATACGGCTGCGGCTGCCAGTTGCACACCAGTTCGTCGCCGCCGTCCCAGTGGCTCTTGATCTGCATCCCGTGCGCATTCAGCGCACCGCATCCGTAGCACTGGACCTTCCGCACATCCTGCAGCGGGCGTCCGTCCATGTTTGTTCTCCGCAGTCTCCGTGCCGCGAGTCTGCGACGGGTCGCCGCGCGAGCGACAGTCGGCCGACTACGGTAGCCGTTCTGGTGGATACCGGGGCATCCCGGTAGGGCGGTGAAGCGTCAGGTCGCGAGCATTCGGCGCTCGGATGCGCGTCCCACCGCCTCGGCGCGGGTTCGGCAGCCGAGCGCCTGCAGGGCTCGAGCCGCGTGCATCTCCACGGTGCGCGGGCTGAGGCCGAGCGCCGCAGCGATCTGCTTGTCGGACTGGCCGAGCGAGATCCGGCGCAGCACCTCCAGCTGGCGTTCGGTCAAGCGGATCTCAGCGCGCCCGGCCGGCTCGTCGTTCGTGCCGAGAAAGCGCCGGGTCTCCCGCACAAAGCCTTCCCAGGCCGGCTCGTCGGGGAACGGGATGTGGTTGCGACCCTCCAGCGGCACGAAGCGCGCGCCTGGAATGAGCGATGCAAGACGTCGTCCCTGCTCGAACCTGACCATCTCGTCATCCTTCGGATGCAGCACCAGCGTCGGGCAGCGCACCCGCGCGGCCGCCTCCTTGACGTTCATGCCGTACATCGCCCGAAGGTAGCGCACCGCCACGTCGGGCGTCGCGGTCGTGCGCTGCTTCTCGTCGAAGGCCATCCACTGCGCCTGCGTGGCAGCGGGCAGGAAACGCGAGACGAAGACCTGCCGGAACGCGGGCGAGCTGTTTCCCCAACCCAGCTCGGCCAGCTCGATCATCAGGTCGCCTTCGCGGCGAATTGCCGGATCGGGATGGCTGGTGCTGTGATACGAGGTCGCAAACCCGCCGAACAGGATCAGCCGGCTCACGCGCTCGGGATGCCTGGCCGCGTATTCGACCGCGATGCCGGCTGCACAAGTGAATCCCAGCAGCGTGAACGGCTCGCGGCCGTGTGCGTCCGCCACCGCTTCCAGGTCGTGCACCCAGGCCTCGAAGGAAAGTTCGTCCACCCGGCGCTGCGACAGGCCGCAGCCGCGCGTGTCGTATTCGACGTAACTGAATCGAGGAGCGAACTCGTCGATCAACGCCTGCTGGATCGTTCCGGGCGCGGCACGTTCGATGTGCGTAAGCCACGTTGCCGCCTTGATCAACGTCGGGCCCGCGCCGTAGCGCGCGGTGGCGAGCTGGACCCCGTCCCGAGACGAGACGAACTCGATGTCGCGCGCATGGCCCATAGAGTTCCTTCCTGGCCCACCACCCGTTCGCCGGGCCGACTCATCGCCGCAGTGTTTCTGCGCCCAGTCTTCCACTCGACTTTACTGCCAAAGCCGCCTCACACGAGAGCGCCAGATTAGACCGGTGTCGGCACGTTGGCCGACACGCACGTCGGCCAACGACCGGTCCTGACCTGGTCCACCGGCAGCAATGGGTCGGGAACGGCCCTTCACTTCAGGCGCAAGCAGTCGTTCGCGATTCGTCCAACAAGGGCGGCCAGCGTCAGGTGACCGGTGACGCGAAGTTGAAGCGGTCGATCAAGCGTCTGTTCATCGAAGGACCGTGATCGTCGCTGCCGTCACTCGGCCATTCGTGAGCAACCGGCTTCAGCCTTGACCTGAAGCTCGATCCGCTGCGGTGCAGCTAACACGTCACTGGGGCCGTATCGCCACCCCAGCACCGTTTCATCAGCCGCTGGCCACCAGGCCCCGCACGCGCCCCATGCTCACGCCTTCTCCTTGGGCTTGAAGATGTGAATCACCTCCCCGCGCGCCAGCATTGCCACCAGTTGTTCGATGCGTCTGGCGCGCGTCTCGGGTTTCACGGCGGTCTGGATGCGCCACAACACCGCGTAGCGATTGGCCGCGTTGATGGTCGCGAAGAAGGCCTTCGCTTTCGGCTCGGCTTCCAGCGCCGCCAGCAGGTCCTCGGGCACCGCGGACGTGCGGGCGCCGTCGTAGGCCTTGGCCCAGCGTCCGTCGGCCTTGGCGGCCTCGATCTGTGCGTAGCCCGGCGCCTGCATGCGGCCCACCTCGATGAGCGCGGCCACCTTGTCGACGTTGATCTTCGACCACACGCTGCGCGCGCGCCGCGGCGTGAAGCGCTGCAGGAAGTGCTGGTCGTCGAGGCCTTTCTTCTGGCCGTCGATCCAGCCCCAGCAGAGCGCGATCTCCACCGCCTCGGGATAGGTCACGCTCGGTTCGTCGGCGCCCCGCTTGGCGATCTTCAGCCACAGGCCGTCGGAGGTGGCGTGGTGCGTCTTCAGCCAGCGCTCGAAGGCCTGGGCGTTCTTGAACAACATCGGGGCCGACGTGGCCTGACGGGTGGACGGGAGGGCCGGCATCGCATCGAGTGTGCCGCAACGCGGGCCGCGTGCGCCTGGCCTGCCCGGCGGGCTTGCAGTGCCGCGCAATGGCTGCGCCCGGTCTAGGGAAGGCACCAATGCCCTGCCCCGGCTGCAGCCCTGTAATGGCCCGACCCCCACCCTCACCTCCCCACCCCATGGCCCGCACTGCCCACACGCTGACCGCCATCCGCTGTGCCACGTTGATCGCCTGCATGGCGATGGCGCCGGTGCACGCCGACGAGGGCGACGAAACCCTCGGTGTGATCTCGCCGGTGCCCGCATCCACCAAGGGCAAGGGCACGCCGCCCAGCTGGGCCGGCAAGGCCTTCCGGCAGGGCGTGGTGTCGGTGGCCAATCCCTATGGCGCCGAGGCCGGCGCGCAGGTACTCGAGCGCGGCGGCAATGCCATCGACGCGGCCGTGGCCATTGCCTACGCGCTGAACGTGGTGGAGCCGCAGTCCGCCGGCATTGGCGGCGGTGGTTTCATGATGATCCACCTGGCCGCCGAGAACCGCACCTTCGTGGTCGAGACGCGCGAGAAGGCGCCGGCCGGCGCCACGCCGACGATGTTCGTCGGCGTGCCGAACAGCTCGCTGCAGGGCGTGGCGGTCGGCGTGCCGGGCATGGTGCGCGGCACCGCGATGGCCATCGAGCAATGGGGCCGGCTGTCGCTGGCCGATGTGCTGCAGCCCGCCATCCGGCTGGCCGACCAGGGCTTCGCCGCGACACCGCGCTTCTCCTCTTCGATCGGCTGCGGCGCCACGGCACGCTCGGCGAACTCGCCCGAGGTCAAGGACTACTTCTGTCCCGGCGGCGCGCCCGTGCCGGCGGGTGCGCTGGTGACCAACAAGCCGCTGGCCGACACCTTCCGGCTCATCGCCGCCAACGGCCCCGACTGCTTCTACAAGCTGATGCCCGAGAAGGGCTGCGACATCGCCACCGGCATCGTCGAGGGCCAGAAGTTCAACCGGCCGCAGGCGCCCGGCGGCAAGGGCGGCAGCATGAGCTACGCCGACCTCGAGAACTACAACGCCGTCATTCGCGAGCCCATCGTCGGCACCTACCGCGGCTACACCATCAAGTCGATGTCGCCACCCAGCTCCGGCGGCCTCACGATGATCCAGATGCTCAAGATGCTGGAGCGCTTCCCGATCGGCGACGCGAGCCTGGGTTATGGCTTCGGTTCGGCCAAGACGCTGAACGTGATGGCCGATGCGATGCGCATCGCGTTCTCCGACCGCGCGGTGTGGATGGGCGATGCCGACTTCGTGCCCGTGCCCGCCAAGGGCCTGCTGCATCCCACCTACGTCGGCCAGCGCGGCGCCGCCATCGTGCCCGGCACGCGCATCTTCCCCAACCCGGCCGCCGGCGACCCGCGGCTCTACGACAGCGCGAAGGCCGGCCCCTCCCCGCGCCTGGCGGTGGCCGAGCCGGTCACCGGCCCCGGCGAGACGACCACGCACTTCGTCGTGGTGGACAAGTGGGGCAACCTGGTCACGTACACCAACACCATCGAGTCGGGCTACGGCATCGGCGTCTTCGCGGGCTACAAACGGGCCGATGGTTCGTTCAGGAGCCACGGCTTCCTGCTGAACAACGAGCTCACCGACTTCAACACCGCGCCCACCACCAACCCCTACACCGGCTCGCCGGGGTTCAACGACGTGCAGCCGAACAAGCGGCCGCGCAGCAGCATGAATCCGACGATGATCTTCTCGCCCGATGGCCAGCCGCTGGTGGCCTACGGCTCGCCGGGGGGCGCGACCATCATCAACTCGGTGCTCAACGTCACCCTCAACCTCATCGACCACAAGATGGGGCTGCAGGAAGCCATCGATGCGCCGCGCATCTCCATCACCGGCACGGGCTCGGGCATCGCGATCGAACCCGGCTTCCCGCAGGCGAGCCTGGATGCCCTGGGCGCGCTCGGCTACACCTTGACGCCGTCGGAGATCGGCTCGGTGCAGGCGGTGATCCTCGACCGTCAGACGGGCAAGCAGTACGGCGGGGCCGACAAGCGGCGCGAAGGCACGGTGATCGGATTGCCGCGGCCGCAAGGCAAGTAGCGCCGGTCAGGCGGACGCGGAGACTGCGGCGGTTGATCTCGATCTCGATCTCGATCTCTGTCGATGGTGGCACCTAAGAAGGCCGGGTTTGCATGGACGACGGCGTGGAGGACTGCTTCGGCGATAGCGGCCCCCCATCCGTTGTCGCCTGCGGATCCTCCACCGGCCGAACCTTGGCCTTCTCCTCATCGATGTAGCGTTTCAGCACGCCCATAAGCCGGACCATCATCCTGCGATTGATGTCGTCGGTCGCCTCCGCCAGGGCGCGAATTGCCCCCGCAAGCTGGGCTCTCAATTCCGGAAGTTTCAGCGGCTCCGTGCGGGACCGGAGGACCGCATTCGCGGCGGCGATGACTGCAGGCTCGTTCTCGCCATAGGCTTTCGCCATCTTCTTTACGAGGTCATAGCCCCTCAGCATCCGCGCCCACACAACGGTGTCGTCGAGTCGTGCTTGCCTCGCGTCGCGCTTCAGCCAGTCGAGTTCGCGCATCACGCTGGCGGCGCGGTCGTGGAGATCCTCGTCGCGGGTTACCTCGATGTTCTCGTAGACGAACGGACTGTCTGCCTCGAGGAACATGAAGCGGTAGCGGCAGACCAGTTCAAGGCCCTTCAGAAGCAGGCTCGTTTCCTCGCGACCGAACTCTGTGCGCGCGAGGCCCTCGACCAAGTAGATCGTGAACCGGCGCCTGCCGTCAAAGTAGCGCAGGCCGCTCGTCAAAATTACACGATACATCTTCCCGTCGTCATGGGCAAAGATGACCTGCCCGTTGTCGACCGACACCTGGTTGGGAAGCGTCGACGTCACGACGGCCCGGATCGCGCCGGTCCACACGCTCCCGTTCTTACGACCCTGCGTTTGCGCGCAAAAGTCCGTCCAAGTAAGGCTCGCCTCGGGAAGTCCGAAGATGCCTAGTCCCCCCGCGGAACCCGGAGTCAACTGGGCCGACGGAGGAAGGTCGGGCAGATGGGCGTCCAGATCAGTGTCCGAGGTGTCGATGGTCAGTTGCTTCTGAGGCCGCGTGGATCGATTGACGTCGACACTGGCCTTCAGGTTGCCGAAGATCTCGACGTACATGTCCTTCGCGAACTCGGCGTGATCTCGCTCACGGGTGGGCGGTACGCCCGGGTAGTTGTCACGCCTCCAGATCTCCTCGACGACGCCTTGCATCTGGTTGAGGAACTGCACGAAGGTGTCGTCGTCCGTGACTCGAAGGCGGTTCGCATACTCCTCCTTGGTCAGGTCGAGGTCCTTCGAGGAGATCGTGATGCGAATGCCGTTTAGCATCTCTGTGCCTGGAGGCACATCCTCGGCTAGCGACACAAAGACGATGCGCCGTTCGATTTCGTCGAGCTTCGGTGTTATCTCTTGCTGAGCCCTGAAGTAACCCAGTTCTTGGCCGGTCCATCCGAAGCTTTCTTTGGGGCGCGCGGTGTGCACGAGCACCAGTACGTGTGCACGGTTGAGCTTCTTCTTGATCTCAGCCGAAAAATCTGCACCCACCTCGATCGTGTACTTGTCCATGTCGACGAAAGCGGGCGGCGTCGGTAGCGCGTTTGCTAGCGCCGCGCGGACCGCGTTGGCGATGATCTCGTCCTCGCGCGCGTAGCTGATGAACAGGTTTAGCGTCGTGGGCATGCACACCTCCAGGACACGCGGCGACCGGGCGAACCCGGGGAACTCTGGAAGGTCGAGGCTGCCTATCCCGTCCCGCTATGTCAACCTGCAGTCTCAACTACCGAACGGACGAGCGCTCAGCACTGCGCGGTCCAGAGCAAGAGCAACCGCGCATAACCGCGGCGCAGGCAAGCCTGAAGGCGTTCATCCAGCGCGAGCCCTTCCCCGGTCGCCTTCACCTGACGCTGGAGAATGCCACGCCATACGCAACGGAAGCCACGACAGCATGCACACCCGCCTCTCCCGCGCCGAAGTCCCCGTCGAGACCACCTGGGACCTCAACGACCTGTTCCCCGATGACGCCACCTGGGCCGCCGAGGTCCAGGCCATCGACGACGCCCGCCAGGCGCTCACCGCGTACCAGGGCCGGCTGGGCCAGGACGCCGCCACGCTGCTGGCCTGCCTGAACGCGGTGGAGGCCGTGCAGGTGCGGCTGATGCGCGTGGACACGTTCGCGCACCTGCGCAATGCGCAGGACGGCACCGATGCGCAGCACCAGGCGGCGGTGGCGGGGGTGTCGGCGCTGGAGGCGCGGTTCGAGGCCGACACCAGCTTCGTCGAGTCCGAGATCCTGGCCTTTCCGGACGGCCTGCTGCAGCGCTTCATGGCCGACGAGCCGGGGCTGGCGGACTTCAAGACGCTGCTGGACGACCTGCTGCAGCTGCGTCCGCATCGGCTGCATGCCGACACCGAGCGGGCCCTCGCCGCGCTGGGCCAGGTGCTGGACGCGCCCTACACGGTCTACAGCCGGTCGAAGTCCAGCGACCTGCACTTCGCGCCGTTCACCGACGCCGCCGGCACCGTCTACGCCAATTCGGTCAACGGCTTCGAGTCGAACTACGAGAGCCACGCCGATGCCAGCGTGCGCCGCGGCGCGTGGGCGTCGTTCAGCGCCGGGCTGAAGGCCTACAACCACACCTGGGCGGCCACCTTCGCGACCGAGGTCAACAAGAACGTGGCGATGGCGCGGCTGCGCAACTACCGCAGCACCGAAGAGTTCCTGCTGCAGCCGCACAAGATCCCGCACGCGGTCTACACCAGCATCCTCGACATCATCCAGACCGGGCTGGCCCCCCACATGCAGCGTTATGCGCGGCTGCGGCGCCGGGTGCTGGGCCTGGACTCGCTGCTGTACTGCGACATCAAGGCGCCGCTGGACCCGGACTTCAATCCGCGCATGTCGTACGCGGACGGCTGCGCGCTGATCCTCGAGGCGCTGCAGGTGATGGGGCCCGAGTACTGCGACTTCGCACGCAAGACGATGCAGCAGCGCTGGGTCGACCGGGCAGACAACATCGGCAAGTCGTCGGGCGCGTTCTGCGCGTCACCCTACGGCGTGCATCCGTACATCCTGATCACCTGGTCGGACACGATGCGCAACGTCTTCACGCTGGCGCACGAGCTCGGCCACGGCGGGCACTTCGGCCTGGCGATGAAGCACCAGCGCTACACGAACATGCGCTGCGCGATGCCCTTCGTCGAGGCGCCGTCGATCATGAACGAGATGCTGCTGGCGCAGCACATCCTCGCCAGGAGCCAGGAGACGCGCCTGCGGCGCTCGGTCATCATGCAGGTGCTGGGCACCTACCACCACAACTTCGTCACCCACCTGCTCGAAGCCGAGCTGCAGCGCCAGGTGATTGCACTGGCCGAGGGCGGCGGCTCGATCACCGCGGCGGTGCTCAACGAACGCAAGGGCCGCATCCTGTCGGCGTTCTGGGGCGACACGGTGGAAATCGACGAGGGCGCGCGCATGACCTGGATGCGCCAGCCCCACTACTACATGGGCCTGTACCCCTACACCTACTCGGTGGGGCTGGTGGCGTCGACGGCGATGGCGCTGCGGGTCGAGCAGGAAGGCCCCGTCGCCGTGCAGCGCTGGCTCGAGGTGCTGAAGGCCGGCGGCACGCGGCCGCCGCTGGACCTGATGCAGCTGGCCGGCATCGACATGCGCTCGCCGCAGCCGATCCACGACGCGGTGGCTCACGTGGGCCGGCTGATCGACGAGCTGGAGCGCTCGTTCGACTGAGCCGCCGCCGGGCCGCCCCAAGGCGGCTAGCGACCCCTCGGGGGGCAGGAGCGAAGCGACGTGGGGGCCTCAACCCGCCGCTGCCGCGCGGCCACGCCGGCGACGAAACATCCGAAGGCGTCCAGCAGCGGGGCGGCGTCGAAGCCCGGCCCCTCCAGCATCGCCAGCGCCTGCACGGTGGCTTCCAGCGTCGAGACCTGGTCGGCCCGCCGGGCCGCTCTGATCGCGCGATAGCGGGTCGGCGCCGGCGCGTCCAATGACAGCCGCGGCAGCGCGGCCAGCGCCGGGTGCTCGAGCAGCATGCGCAGGCTCTTGCGCCAGGTGGCGTCGATGACCACCAGCCGCAGCGACCCGTCTGCCGCCGGTGGCGCCTCCGGTGCCACGTCCGGCGGCGCGGGCGCGGCCGGCACGTCCGGGTAGAGCAGCCGCGTCTGCCGGCCGGGGGGATGCAGCAGCCCCTGCAGCGCCTCGGGCGCGAAGCGCTCGCCAACCACCACCTCGCAGTGCGCCAGCGACAGGCGCAGCAGCGCCACGCTGTTCTTCGCCTGGCGCTGTTCCTGCGGATGCTGCAGCACCAGCACCTCGGTGCGGTGGGCCGTGGGCCGCACCAGCGCGCACAGGCAGGTCGGCTGCGGGCGCAGGCAGCGCGCGCAGGTCGCGCGGCCGGGGGTGGCGGGAGCGTTCACTCCGGCATCGTGGCACAGCGAAGCGGCGCCAGAATCGGCCTCACCCTCGAAGAAGGCATGACCATGCAAGCACCGAGCACCGCATCCGACACCGCGCCTGCCACGACCCCACCGCCGGCCGCGCTGACCGGGCATTGCCTCTGCGGCGCCGTGTCGATCACGGTCGCCGGCGAACACGACCCGCGCGTGGGTGCCTGCCACTGCCGCATGTGCCAGCGCTGGTCGGGGGGCCTGTTCCTGTGCTTCAACGCGGACGCTTGCGCAGTCACCGTCACGGGTGAGGTCACGCGCTACCGGTCGTCCTCGTTCGCCGAACGCGCCTTCTGTGCGCGCTGCGGCTCGCACCTGTGGTTCAACGATGTCGAGGAAGGCGGCCAGCCGCGCACCTACGAGCTGATGCCGGGCCTCTTCGACGCGGCCCGCGCCTGGCCGCTGCGGTCCGAGATCTACGTGGACCGGGCGATGGCCTGCGCCCGGCTGGCCGGCGAGCACCGCCGCAAGACCCGGGCCGAGTACGAAGCCGGGAATCCGTTCGTCGCGGGCGACCTGGACTGATGTTCGAGCGCGAGGCGCGCGCCTTGTCAGCGCGCGGCCGCCTCGCGCACCAGCGTCGCCGGCGCGATGCCGAACATGCGCCGGCAGGTGCGGCTGAGGTGCGCTGAATCCGCGAAGCCGGCGTCCATCGCCGCGGCCGTCCACGACTGCCCGCCCATCGCGGCGGCCACCGCCCGCTCGACGCGCGCCCACAGCAGCCAGGCGCGGAACGAGATGCCGGTCTGCGCGACGAAGAGATGGCGGAAGCGGCTGGGCGACAGGTGCGCGACGCCCGCGGCATCGGCCAGCGACAGCGGATCGGCGAGCCGTTCGCGCAGCGCCGCCAGCACGCGGGCGATGCGCGGGTCGACGCTGTCCGGTGCAGGCAGCGGGCCGACCAGCGCGGCCAGCGCGGCGCGCGCCGTGGCGGCCAGCGTCGTGTCGTCGGCCTGCCGGGTATGGGCGTGCCGCAGCGGCTGCACGAGCGCCTGCGCGGCCGCCGGCGGCAGGTCGGCGATGCGCGCGCCGGCATGCCGCGCCAGCAGCGCGCGCCCCTGCACCGTCTCGGGCTCGACGAACAGGTGGGCGACGCTGCCGCCGCAGCCGTCGAACTGGTGTTCGCAGTGCGGCATCACCAGGCTGCCGTGGTGCTCGGTCCAGCCGGCGGTGTCATCGCGCAGCAGGTAGGGGTTGCCGTCCAGCGTCACGGTGAGCTGCAGCGCATGGTGCGCATGCGTCTCGACGCGCCCCGCCTGGCGGCCGATCCACAGGCTGCCGCCGCTCCACAGCAGCACGCGGCCCACACCGGCCACCGGGCGGCGGGGGGCTCTCGCGGCGATCGCGGGCTGCGTCTGCATCGGCACTCCAGAGGCTGCCGCGGCAGTCTATGAGAACAGCCGCTTCATTCAAGTCGCGCCGCGCCCCGATCACCAGAATTCGCCCTCACGGATCCACCGATCCGCTGCTTGTTCAACCACCCCAGGAGATTCCGATGTACACGACCACCACCGCTTCGATGGACCGCCGCTGCCAATGCGCCAACTGCCCCGGCGCCAGTTGCACCTGCGGCTGCCAGCACGGCAGCGCCATGCCGGCGATGCAGGCCGCGGCCGCACCGGCCTGCCATTGCGGCCCGAACTGCGGCTGCGATGCCGGCGAGCAGGGCTGCTTGTGCGGCACGCCCGCCGCCGCCGTCCTGGCCTGACCACGATTCACGACGCCGCGGCGGCGGCGTATAAGTCGGGCTCTCTCCGGGAGAGAGGAGGCCCGTCTTGGACAGCCACACGGACGCCGCAACCGGACCCGCCACCACCACCGACGCGCCCTCGGTGCTGACGCTCGCGCGGCAGAGCTACGCGCGCCACGAGTGGGAATCGACCTTCCATCTGCTGACGCAGGTCGATGCATCGTCGCCGCTCGTGGCCGAGGACCTCGACCGCCTGGCCTGGTCGGCCGGTCTGACGACACGCGACGACCAGATGCTGGTGCTGCTGGAGCGCCTGCACGACGCGCGGGTGCAGGCCGCCGACCTGCAGGGCGCCGCGCGCGCCGCGCTGTGGCTGGGCTTTCGCCTCTTCGCACGCGGCGAGGCCAGCCGCGCCGGCGCCTGGCTGGCACGGGCGCACAAGCTCGCCGACGAGGTCGGGCCGGAGTGTGTCGAGCAGGGCTACCTGCTGCTGCCGCAGGCGCAGCGGCTGATGAACATCGGCGACGACCGCGCCGCCGGCGAGACCGCCGCGCGCGCGGTGGTGCTGGCCGAGCGCCGCGCCGACCGCGACCTGCTGGCCTTCGCCAGCAACCTGCAGGGTCGCGCGCTGCTGCGGCAGGCGCGTGTCGACGAAGGGCTGGCGCTGATGGACGAGGCGATGATCGCCGTCGGTTCGGGCCAGCTGGCGCCGGTGGTCACCGGCCTCGTCTACTGCAGCGCGATCGCCGCCTGCCAGCGTGTGGGCGCCCTCGACCGCATGCGCGAATGGACCGCCGCGCTCGACCGCTGGTGCGGCGAGCGGCCGCAGCTGGTGCTCTTCAAGGGCCACTGCCGCATCCACCGCGCGCAGGTGTTCGCGCTCGACGGCGACTGGGTGCGCGCGCTCGACGAAGCGCGCGCCGCGGTGGCCCTGTGCGTCGGCGACTTCGACCGCGACGCGCTGGGCCTGGCGCACTACGAGCAGGCCGAGATCCATCGCCAGCGCGGCGATGCGGCACTGGCCGACGGCGCGTACCGCGAGGCCAGCCGCTGCGGGCTCGATCCGCAGCCCGGCCGCGCGCTGCTGCAGCTGCAGACCGGCGAGCTGCACACCGCAGCCGCGACGATGCGCCGGCTGCTGGGCACGCTGACCGATCCGCTGGCGCGTGCACGCTGCCTGCCGGCGCAGCTGGACACGATGCTGGCCGCGGGCGATGTCGACGCCGCGCGCGCCGCCGCCGCCGAGCTGGCGCAGGTGGCCGCCACCTGGCGGACGCCGGTGTTCGCGGCGCAGGCGCGCGAAGCCGCCGCGTCGCTGCTGCTGTGCGACGGCCGCGCCACGGACCTGCCCGCGACGATCGGGCCGGCGCGCGAGGTGTGGCTGCAGCTGCGCGCGCCGCTGCGGCTGGCGCGGCTGCGCGTGCTGCTGGCGCGCGCGTGGCTGGCGCTGGGCGATGCCGATGGTGCGCTGCTGGAGATCGATGGTGCCCACGACACCTTCGAGCGTCTCGGTGCGCTGCCGGACCTGCAGGCGCTGCACGCGCTACGGCAGCGTGCGCAGGCCCAGGTGCCGGCGCCGCACGCCGCGCGATCGGCGCAGGCCACGGATCCGACCGCCGCGCTGACCGAGCGCGAGCGCCAGGTGCTGCGGCTGGTGGCGACCGGCCTGACGACGAAGGCCATCGCGCGCCAGCTCGGCCTGAGCCCGAAGACCGTCGACCGCCACCTGGGCAACCTGTTCGCCAAGCTCGGTGTCGCCTCCCGGGCCGCCGCCACCGCCTGGGCCTACGAGCACAAGCTGGTGTGAGCGCCGCGCCGGCGGGCCGGCTGGGTGAAATCACGCAGCCCGTCGCCCGCCGGCGTGGGTGATTCGCTGGAAGCCGCGCCGAGCGGCGCGCCCTAGCCTTCGTCTGCCGCCGTGCCCACCGTCTTCGGGTGCGGGGCCTCACAGGAGGCTTGCAGATGATCGACACGACACGCCGCGCCCTGTTGCGCACCGGCGGGGCCCTGCCCGCCGCCTGGACCGCCGCCTTCGCCGGCGCCGCGGCCCTGCTGCCCGCCGAAGCTTCGGCCGCCAACGGTTTGCCGCGCCTGTGGCGATCGGCCGACGTGCTGATCGGCCAGTCGCCGGAAGACCAGGCGCCGGCGCTGGCCATCAGCTGCCCGCTGTACTACCCGAACGGCCAGCCGGCCCGCGCGAGCCATGCGCTGGACCTCGGCCGCTTCCCGGTGTACGGCGACATCAGCTGGGACGGCCAGACCGTGGTGCCCGACTTCGGCGCATCGACGGCCGTCGGCGTCACCCAGGGCAGCGACGGGCAGTTCTACCTGCTGGCCGGCCTGGAGGGCCCGGTCAGCGGCGGCACCGGGCGCTTCGCCGGCGTCACGCGGGCGATCGCGCGCTGCAAGTACAAGGTGGTGCCGACTTCGGGCATGCCGCTGCTGGTGGCCTGCGTCTCGTGCGTGGTGATCCTGGTGCAGGAGTGACGCACCGCGGCGCGGCCCGCGCGCCGCGACCGTGACCGTGACCGCAGCACCGCTACGCGCCGGGCGCCCTGCCGCGCACCGACCACGCCAGCGCGGCGAACGAGCGCGCGCCGTCGTCCTCGCCATCGAGGTAGGCGGCGCGCACCGCGTCGCGCACGCGCTCGCGCAGCGCGGCGTCGAGCGTCGCGACGTATTCGGCGCCGGGCCCGTCCTGGCCTTCGTACGGCGCCCAGTAGTCGTCGAACGAGGCGAAGTCCATTCGGATGCCGATGGTGTCCGCCTGCACGTCCTGCAGGCCGGCCTCGCGCCAGGCCCGCGCCAGCTCGCCGGGCCGCGTCATCGGCCGCGTGTAGTTGCGCGCGCGGCGCGCCACGGCCTGCGGGTCGACCGCCGCCGCGGTGTCCCAGAACAGGCGGTTGGCGACGAAGCCGCCGCGTGCATCCCACACCGCCGCGGCGACCACGCCGCCCGGCCGCACCACGCGGCGCATCTCGGCCACCGCGCGTTCGGGCTGCGGCACGAAGTGCAGCACCAGCATCGACAGCACCGCGTCGAAGCGCGCGTCGGCGAAATCCAGCGCACAGGCGTCGCCGACCGCGAAGGCCAGCCGCGGCTCGCCGGCGTGATGCCGGCGCGCATGGTCCACGTAGGCCGGCGACAGGTCGACCCCCTGAACCTGCGCCGCCGGATGCCGTTCGGCCACCGTGCGCGCGAGGTGGCCGGTGCCGCATCCGACGTCCAGCACCTGGCGGTGCGCGTCGCTCACGCCGGCGAACTCGGCGAAGGCCGGCGCGAGTTGCCGGCTCCAGCGGCCCATCAGCAATTCGTAGCCGTCGCCGTCGTGGGCGACGAAGGTGGAGGAGGTGCTCATCGTGCGCGGTCCGGTGGTCCTGGCAGCACACGATGTTAGGACGCGGCGCGCGGCGGGCCGGGCCACGGGCCCCCTGTCGTCAAGGCACCGGCTGCACGACGATGGCCGTCACCGCCGGGTCCGCTTCGATCGACACGATGCGCCCTTCCCCATCCCAGACGAGCACGAACGGATCTTCCTGCTGCGTGAAGTAGGTCCAGCGCAGCGCGTCGAGCGACGGCGTCTGGTCCGCGCGCGGCGGGCCCAGCGCCATCAGCGCCTGCTCGCGCGTCATCCCGACCATCGCGAGGCCGGCGCGCACGGCGCGCTGCACGGCTTCGGGAAAGGTTGCGAGGCGAACCCGCGGGTCGTCCTTGACCATCAACGACGCCAGCAGCTGCTCGCGCGTCAGACGCTCGCGGCCGTAGTCGAGGCCGATGCGCATCGGCCGGCCGTTGATCAGCACGTGCGCGCGGTGCCGGCCCCAGTCCTTGACCACGATGCGCGCGCCGGCGGGAATCAGCGGCAGAGTGCTCCAGTTCGCATCGCTGATCCAGTCGCCGTCGTAGTGCAGGTTGCAGCAGGTGTACGCGGCCCCCGCCATCTCGGCCGACTGGCCATCGGGATCGCCCGCGTCGATCAGCTTCTGGCCGACGATCTCGCCCCCGGCACGCTCGATCCACAGCTCGCGGCGGAAGGCATCGAGCGCGCCGGCCACCTGATAGCGCTCGTACGGCGCCAGGTCCACCTCGAGGACCCCTTCGAAGGTCGCCGGCGCCGCCCGAAACAAGGACTCGATCGGCGCCGAAAAGGCGGTGCGCGCGACGACCTTCAACCGATGCCGGCCCGAAGGCACGGAACGGGTGACCTGCACCAGCACCATGTTTCGCCCGCGGCCCCGGCTGGCGAACAGGCTGGCGCGGACTGCGTCGTCGGCCACCGGCTGGCCGTCGACCTCCGCCAGGTGGAAGAACAAGCCGGCGCCTTGACCGGCCGGAAAGGCCGTGTCCGCGATCAGCGCCGTGGCCGCCGGGCTCGCGTCCGATTGGGCTCGCGCCGGCAGCACGAACGCCAGCGCCGAGAGCAGCAGCAGTCTGAGAAACATCGGAGTCCTCCCTGTCGTCTTCGGGCGTGCCCGCTTCAAGGCGGCGGATGCGTCGCCAGCGCACGCCACTGCGGCAGGCAGTGTGCCGCCAGAACGGTCACCCAGTTCGAATCGGCCGGATCGAAAGCCAGGCCGTGGCGCGGGCTGACGAAGAAGCCGCCAGCGCGAAAAGCATCGGGGTCGTGCTCGCGCAGGTAGGCCTGCAACGACGCGAAGGGCACGGCCACGCCGCCCGGCAGGTACAGCACGGTCGCGCGCTGCGTCACCTCCTCGAGCCGGCCGGTGCTGTCCTGGAACCGGTAGACGACGTGGCCGTAGTCGAGCTCGTGCAGGCCGACGTCGTTGAGCGCCTCGCGGCGCGGCACGCCGTGCAGGCGGCGCAGCTCGTCCATCGTCGTGGTGAACGGCAGGTCGTCGACGGTGACGAAGGGGTCGAGCTTCATGCGGAGGACCAGCCGGGCAAGCCGCGCACCGGCTCAGGCGCACTCGCAAAGCATGTACAGCGCCGGCCCGTCCGGCGTCACGATCTCGCGCACGGCGCGGAAGCCGGCCTTCTGATAGCAGCGGATCGCGCGGGCGTTGGTCGGGTCGGGATCGGTCTGCACGCGCGTCACGGCCGGGTCGGCGAAGAGCTGCCGCACCAGCGCCTTGACCATCGCCGTGCCCAGGCCGCGGCCGAGCAGATCGGCCTCGCCGATGAACTGGTCGATGCCGCGCACGCCGGGATCGGTGATGTCCTCCCACCAGCCGTCGCCGCTGCCCATCGCAACGTACGACTGCGCGAAGCCGACCGGGCGGCCGTCGAGCTGCACGATGTACGGCGTGACCTTCTCCTCGGCCATCACGCGCGGCAGGTAGCTGGCGCGGAAGCGCTCGAACGACCACGCGGCTTCGTCGGCGTCCCACCATTCGGCCACGTGCGGGCGGCCGATCCATTGCTGGAGCATCGGCAGGTCGTCGTCGGTCATCGGGCGCAGCGCGACGCGGGCGGGGGCGATCTGGAGCGAGGCCATCGACGCACTCTAAGCCAGTGCGTCGACGTGCCGCCCTTCGAGCTCAGGCCGCGGAGGCCCTTCGCTTGATCGCTGCGATGGAAATGCCTTCGTTCGCTTCGTAGCTGCCCTCGCCGTGCAGGCGCGGCGTGGTGGCGGAGCCGCCATGGTGCAGCGCGATGACCTTCCAGACGCTGTTGAAGACCGGGCTACCTGAACTGCCAGGATCGGTGGGCGTCCGGTAGTGCACCAACCGCTTGTCATCGTCGATGTCCAGCAGCAGGCTGTCGTGCAGCGACACCTGCAGACCGCTGCCCTGCGGATGGCCAACGACGAACGCTTTGGCCTTGCCCTGAAGCGTCGGCAGCGGCAAGCTGCACTCCAGGCTTGCATGGCTCGGGGCCAGATTGGCAAGACGGACGACCGAGACGTCGAGGTGATCGCCGTCGGCGCATCGATACCCCAGCTCGGCCGGCTTCGACGAGAAGAGCAGGTTGCCGGCCACTTCATGGAACACCGGCGCCTTGGTGGCCAGCGATTCGACTTCGAAGCTGACCAGCGCGTCACCCGGGGCAATGGCGTTGGCGACGTCATTGCTGATGACATGCGCATTCGTCACGAACACGGGCGCCGGCCCCCAGGCCTCCGACAGGCAGTTGCCGGCGACCAGGAAACCCGTGCCCAGACGTTCACCGGAGCGATTGGAGACGCAGCCGATCGATGCGCACGACTGCACCATGCGCGTGAGCAGGCTCAGGCTGATGCCGCGTTCGCCGGAAAAATTCTTCTCCAGGTGCGCGGGGTCGGCATCGAGCTGGCGCGCCATGTCGCGCAACTGATCGCGCGACACGGTCATGCGCGATTGGGTACGCAGCAGGTGCGATGCGATGATCCCAGTGAGACGGCTTGCCAGGGCCGGACCGGGGCCGACGGCGCGGCCCTCCCAGATCTCGCGCAGCTGGCGGTCGTAGCTGTCGATCGCGAACGGTGTGGTGTCCGGGTGATGAAGAAAGCGGTACAGCCACAACTCCGCGTCCTCGGGCAGGTCGAGTGCCAAGGCCGCTTCGGACAACGTGGCTGCCATCCAGTAGTCACCGGGATTGCGCAACCACTGCGCCAGCAACTGTTGGCGCAGCTCATTGGCCAGGCTCGATGCGGTCGTCCCGTCGTCGGCAATCGATCCGAGGCCGTCACGCTCTTGCCGGCACAGCAGTGCCACGCTGTTGATGCCATGCCAATAGGGCCGGGCCGGATGCTGGCGGTAGGTGGTCAGGTAGCGCTTGATGCCCTCGCGCAGCCGTGCCGGCTCGCCGTCGGCCACGAACCGCTGCTTCTCGATGCGGCCGAGCAGGCCCTGGTGCTCGGCGGCCTCTTTCGGCGACGGCGCATCGGCCCCCTGCCCGAAGCGGGCGATGCTCCGATTCAACACCTGCTCCGCCGCGTCGAGCGCATTCAGCTCGATCAGCGCCTGTGCCTGCAGTCGCGCGATCGTGGCATCCGGCGCTCGCAGAGCCTGCCACGCCTCGGTGATCGAGCGGCTGGCCTCGAAATGGCGCGCCGAGTTCAGTACCGTAGCCGCCTTCTGAACGCCTTCCCGGGTGACCGGACATCTGGCGTCGCGCAACTCGGAGGCAATCGACTGTGCGGCTTCGCCAAGCTCCCAGGGCTGTGCGTCGGGCAGTTTTCCGGTCAGGAGAATCCGGGCGCGTTCCTCAGGTGTCGCCGGCCGCATCGCATCAACCTTCTGTGGCCGCCCGCCGGAGTTCGCGACGAAGCTGCGTGCCGGCGAGGTAGTGCGTGATGGTGTGCCGCCACTTGCCCCAGTTCGACTCCTCGATGTCGACCACCCGCTTGCCGCTCACTTCGGCATAGTCGTTGACGAACTTCGGATCCGCGCCGCACACCGGATCGAGCGGGTCGTAGACATTGATCCAGTGCCCCAGCTTCTCGGCCGGAAAATCGACACTGTCCTGGCCCTGGGCCTTCAGTTCGTCCTGGACCTCCTGGACCCCGAGCGGCGAACCCAGCGTGAACAGCGTATCGACCGGCGGGCATTCCGCGCAATTGCGCAGCACGTCGTAGGCCAGCATCGTGCCCATGCTGTGCGAGACGACGATCACACGATCGGCCTGCTGCCGCGCCTGCGCGACCTGCGCCAGCACGAGCGAGCGCAGGTGCTGGCGCACCTTCACGCGCTGGCCACCGGGGCTGTCGAACTCCTTGTCGAACAGGTAGTAGTAGGCCTCCATCGCAGCCTTCTTGATCACGGCCTGCTTGATCGGCTCGGGCAGCCAGCTGGCGATCTCGAGACCCGCCGCCGCGGCGCCCTCGTGCGTCGAAGGCGGCGCCGGCTGGAGCACGGGCTGTGCGCTCAGCTTGGCCTCGAAGCCGGCCAGGAAAGCAGCTTCACGCGCGTTGGCCGGCACGGCGGCCGGCGCCGGCGCATCGGCACCACCGAGCACCTCGGCCCGCACGACTTCGAGCCCCTCGAAGGACTCGTAAGCGGAGTAGTCCGTGTCGTACGCCTTGCCGTAGAAGACATCGGCCCAATACACGAAGTGATCGGTGATGCCCTCGGCCTCGAGCACCAGCCCATCGTTCGGCGGCTCAAACGCCGACGGCATCGGGTTGTCCCGCCCGAGCCAGTCGATCCAGATCTCGCGCAGTTTCTCGGGCGGCGGCTTCTTCGCCAGGCCGTGGATGAAAACGATGGCAGCGCTCACGAGACCTCCCGCATCGGGGCGACGGAAAGGCGACTTTGCCTCGCAGGACAAAGAGTGCGCAAGCTGCGCTGTCGTCAATTGTGAGGAACCGGACGAGAACCCAGGCCACGCATTCGGCCCGCGACTCCTATGCTTTCCCATCGGAGACGACCATGCCCCTCTACTCCCTGTTCATCGTGCGTCCCTTCGGCATCAAGGGCGGCTTCGATTTCGACCTCGTCGAATCGGCCCTGATCCGTCCCGCACTGGCGAAGCTCGAAGCGCGCCACGGCATTCGCGTGACTGGCGGAACCACCGGGGAGATCGTCAAGCAGGGAAACATTCGCACGGACATGTTCCGCCAGCTCGTGGTCAGTGATCTCGTGATCGCCGACGTGTCCATCCACAACGCCAACGTGTTCTACGAGCTTGGCATCCGCCACGGCCTGCAACAGCGACACACCGTGCTGCTGCGATCGGAAGTCGACGACAAGAACTCCTATCCCTTCGACCTGCAGAGCGACCGCTATTTCCTGTACGACCGCGAGAAGCTCGCGGACGGCGTGGACCGGCTCGCCGAGACACTTCGGCTCAGCCTTGCCGACCCGGGCAAGGACAGTCCGGTCTTCCAGCAACTGCCCAAGCTCAGGCCGCACGCGCGCAGCGAACTGATACCGGCGCCGGCAGATTTCCAGGAGGAGATCGCGCGCGCAGTCAGCACGCGCGATGTCGGCAAGCTGCGTCTGATGGCGCAGGAGCTCGACGGCCTCGAGTGGCGAACCGAAGGCTTGCGCCTGGTGGGCAATGCGCAGTTCATGCTGAAGGCGAACCATGGTGCGCGGGTGACGTTCGAAGCCTTGCGCGAGGTCGACCCGAACGATCTGCTGGCGAACCAGCGCCTGGGAACGATCTACCAGCGCCTGTCGCGCACCGCACCTGAAACGGACCGGGCGGACCTGCTGACGCGTTCCGACCTGGCGGTGAAGCAGGCACTCGCGGCGGCCGGCAACGGTGTCGACCGAGCCGAGGCACAAGCGCTGCTCGGCAGCAACGCCAAGACTCGCTGGATCGACGAATGCCGCGCTGCCGCGCCCGCCTCGCTCGCGCGGCAGGCCCTGCGCTCGGCCCACCTGCAGAATGCCCTCGATGCCTACCTCGGTGCGATGCGCCATCGGCTGGATCGCCACTACCCGGCCATCAATGTGCTCGCGTTGCTGAAGATCCAGGCCGCGCTGGCGGCCGCAGAACCCCAGGTCTGGCAGGCGCGCTTCGAGGGCAACGACGATGCCGCGCGCGCCTTGCAGCAGCGTACGCGCACCGCCGATCGCGTGGCCGCACTGCTCGAGCTGGCGCTCGACCGCGACCCTGTGGTTGGCCGCCCGGCGGATCTGGATGACTGGGGCAAGAGCAGCATCGCCGAACTCGTCCTGCTGACACGGCCGGACGACGAAGAGCGTGTTCGCGCAGCCTACGTTGGCGCGCTCAGCTCGGCAGACCAGTTCACGGTCGAAGCCACGCGCCGGAATCTCGAAGTCTTCCAGCACCTGGAGTTGTTCGAGCCGGCGACGAGCGCTGCCCTGCAGGAAGTCGCGAGCCTGCACCCGGCGGTGGATCCGCCTCCGCCACAGCGTGTCGTGCTCTTCACCGGGCACATGGTCGACCGCCTCGGGCGCCCCCATCCCCGTTTCCCACGCACCGAACGCGCAGAGCAGATCGCGCAGCAGATGATCCGGAAGGCCTTGGAGGAAGAGTCGAATCTCGGCCCCATCTCGCTGGCGCTCGCCGGCGGTGCATGCGGTGCGGACATCCTGTTCCATGAAGCCGCCGCTGCAGCCGGCATCGACCACAAGGTGTGGCTGGCACTGCCCCCTGATCGTTTTCAGGTCACCTCGGTGCAGCATGGCGGACCTTCGTGGGTGGAGCGCTTCAGCCAACTGCGTGCGACAGCCGCGGCGCGCGTACTGCAAGATGCCGAGAGCATGCCGCTGTGGCTTGCCGAGCACGGGGGCTACGATGTGTGGCAGCGCAACAATCTCTGGATGATGTTCACCGCCCTCTCGCTTCAGGCCAGCCATCTCACGCTGATTGCACTGTTCAATCCCGTCCTCGATGCCGACGGTCCCGGCGGAACCCGTCATCTGCTCCAGGAAGCGCGGAAGCACCAGTTCAAGGTGGTCGAGCTCGACGCGCGAGAGCTGCTCGGCTAGCGCCGACGCACCCAACGCGCCACATCCCCGAAGGTCGCCACCCAGTAGCGCTGCGGATGCGCGGCCAGGTGCCGCAGCAGGCGCTGGTGCGCGTCGACCGGGATCGACAGGTAGTCGCCGCCGATGCCGTGCAGGATGATGCTGGCCAGTGCGCGGCCGTTCGAACCGGCCGCCGCGCGTTCGACGAAGCCGATCAGCGCATCCGCGTCGGCATTCACCGGCGCCCAGGAGCCGATCGCATGCAGGTCCTGCGCCAGCACGTCGGCGGTCACGCCACCCTCGCTGACCTTGATCGCGACGAACATCGGCTTCACCAGTGGCAGGAACGGCTCGCCGCCGGCCAGCACGTCGCCGCAGGGCGCGGTGAAGGTGCGTTCGGTGCGACCGTCGATCGCGTGCAGGAAGGCATTGGCCGTGGCGATCTCGTCGCGCACCGCGGCGGCCGTGGTGCGGTCGAGGTCGCGCGGCGGCGTCACCCAGTCACGGCCGGGGCCGGCCGTGCGCGAGCAGGGGTGGAAGACGGTGTGGTTGCCCAGCTCGTGGCCGGTCCGGGCGGCGGCGCGCCATTCCGGCAGGCGCTTCGCGACCGTCTCGCTGGCCAGCGTCAGGTAGAAGCTGGCCTTCAGGCCGAGCGCATCGAGCGCCGGCAGCGCATGGTTCAGCTGCGACGGCAGCGCATCGTCGTAGGACAGGCTGACGGCGATGCGGGCACCGCCGGGCCAGGCGAACGGCGTGTCGGATGGCCGCTGCGATTGCGCGTCAGCACGAGGCGCGCCACAGAAGGCCACCAGCGCCAGCAACACCACCCGCACGAACGCGAGGCGCTGCCGCGCGCGGCGGCTCACCGCTGCATCGCCGCCGCCGGCACGCTGCCGGCCGCGCCGACCCCCATCCGCGCAGCGGCGGCGGCGCAGTAGTCGCGCACGTAGGCCTCGTGCTTCGGCAGCTGCATCACCGTGCGCTGCACGCCGGCGCGGATGCTCTCGAGGAAGTGCCCCAGCTCCTCGTCGCCCATCAGGTCGGCGGTGGCATTGCCGCGGCGCGGCACGATGCCCTGCCCCAGCATCACCTGGATCCACGAGTTCTCGGCGAACAGCTCGTTCGGTGCGCGGAACACGCGGCCGCTTTCCTGGAACAGCTCGATGCGCTGGCGCAGCGACGCGGGGATGTCCATCTCGCGGCAGGCGCGCCAGAACGCGGTGTCGTCGCGCTGCGTCACGTGGTAATGCAGCACGATGAAATCGCGGATGTGCTCCATCTCCCAGCGCGTCTGGCGGTTGTATTCGTCGACGTCGGCGTCGCAGATGCCCTCGGACGGGAACAGCTGCATCAGCTTGATCGCGCCGCGCTGGATCAGGTGGATGCTGGTCGATTCCAGCGGCTCGATGAAGCCGCCGGCCAGGCCGATGGCGACCACGTTGCCGCGCCAGGCTTGCGCACGCTGGCCGGGCCGGAACTTCAGCACCCGCGGCGGCGCGAGGACCTCGCCCTCGATGCGATCGAGCAGCAGGCGCTTCGCGTCTTCGTCCGCGAGGTGCCTGCTCGAATACACCATGCCGTTGCCGACGCGGTGCTGCAGCGGAATGCGCCATTGCCAGCCGGCTTCGCGGGCGATCGAGCGGGTGTAGGGAATGGCCTCGCTGACAGACGCTGTCTGCGCCGCGACCGCCGAATCGCAGGGCAGCCAGTGCGACCAGTCCTCGTAGGGCACGCCCATCGTCGCGCCGATCAGGAGCGAGCGGAAGCCGGTGCAATCGATGAACAGGTCGCCCTCGATCTCGCGGCCGCCGTCGAGCCTGAGCGCCTTGACATGTCCTCGATGGTGGCCACCGTCTTCATGCGTCAGCACGTCGACGATCCTGCCTTCCACCCGCTGCACGCCCAGCGGCTCGCTGAAGCCGCGCAGGAAACGCGCATAGCGTGTCGCGTCGAGGTGGAACGCGTAGTTCATGCCGGCGCGCGGCAGGTGCGCGAAGCGGCCTTCGCGCGCGGCGAGGTGCTCGGCGCAATAGTCGCCGTATTCGGGCGAGGCCAGGCCGCGCTCGCGGCCCTTCAACCAGAAGTGCTGGAAGCCGGCGCTCCAGTGGTCGCGGCCGGTCAGGCCGAAGGAATGGATGTACTGGTGGTCCTTCGCGCGCCAATGCTCGAAGCCGATGCCCAGCTTGAAGGTGGCCAGGGTCGCGGCCATGAACTCCTGCTCGTTCAGCTCGAGCAGGTCGTGGTAGACCAGCAGCGTCGGGATCGTCGCCTCGCCGACGCCGACGGTGCCGATCTCGTCGGACTCGACCAGCGTGATCTGCAGCCGCTTGCCCAGCGTCTTGCCCAGCAGCGCGGCGACCATCCAGCCGGCGGTGCCGCCGCCGGCGATGACCACGCGGCGGGTCGGCGTGCGGGTGCTCGAAGGCGTCGGGTTCATCGGCGGGTCTCCGTGTCGTTCGGGTCGGGTCAGCGATTGAGCTTCTGCAGCAGCTGGGCGCGCAGCCGGCGCGACGCGTCGGCATCCAGCGGCGCCAGCACGCCGCGCGCGTGCTCGGGGATGTGGGCCGCGGTCATGTCGTCGGCGCCGAACACGTAGTGCTCGAACAGCGCGCGCCACGCGTCGCGCTGCTCGGGCGGCAGCTCGCGCACGCACATCATCGTGTGCAGCAGCGCGGCCACCGGCGCATCCATGTGGGCCGGCGAGCGCCGCCACCAGTAGTTCACCAGGACGTTGAACGGCGCGGTGGCCTCGACGTGGTGCCACCACAGGCTGGGGATCAGGATCGCGTCGCCCGGGGCCAGCTCGGCGCCGCGGGCACGGCGCGCGGCCTCGGCATAACGCGGGAAACGCTCGAGGTCGGGGGCGTTGATGTCGACGAGACTGACCGGCTGGCCGGCGGGTGTGAAGTCGAGCGGGCCGACGTAGAGGTTGGCCACCTCGGCCGGCTCGAACAGCGTGAAGCGGCGCCGGCCGGCGACCACGCAGGCCAGATTGGCCGGCAGGTCCTGGTGCGCGGCGATGCGCGTGCGGTTGCCCAGCCACACGCTCATCAGCGGCTGCAGGATCGGGCCGAAGCCCAGGTCGTTGTGCGCGCGGAAATCCGGCAGGCAGGTGTCGACGGTCGTCGAGCCGACGTAGATCGCCGGCGCGTCCGCATCGCCATGAACCTGCGCCAGCGCGTCCAGCACCGCACCGAAGGGCTGCCGCTCGGCGCGGAAGTTGAAGTCGGTGAAGGCCTCGTCGTAGAAGAAGCGGCCGCGGATCTCGGGCGGGCCGATCCAGGCATTGACGGTGGCGTCGCGCCAGCTGCGGCGCAGCAGCTCGCTGATCGCGGTATCGCCTTCCAGGGCCGCCTGCACGGCGGGCCAGGGGCGCACGAGGCCACGGATCACCAGCGGCTCGGTGGCGTCCAGCAGCGCAACCGGCAGCGCGGCCGGATCGATGCCGGACACTTCGCGCACCGGCGTCGGCATCGGCAGGTGGACGCTCATGTCGGATGTCAGCCGGCGCGGCGGTTTCGGCGGTTGCGGCGCTCGACCAGCGCGCGCAGCTGCGACAGCGAGGCGATCTGCATGTGGATCGGCATCAGGTGGCCGTCGCGGCTCAGGCGCTCCAGCGTCGCGCCGTCCAGGGCCGCGAGGCGCTCCTCGTCGATCGTGTAGAAGCCGGCGAGCCGGTGCGTCGAGCCGTCGTCGAGCTCGACGTCGAAGACGAAGGATTCCAGCAGCTTCAGCTGCAACAGCGTTTCGACGAAGGCCGGCGTCGCGCCGATGCCGTCGTTGAGCGTGCGCAGCAGCGAGGTGATGCGCTCGAGGTAGTCGCTGGAGCCGCCATGGGTGCGGAACAGCGACTCGCCGGCGGCACCGTCCACCAGCCGCGGACTGTCCATGTCGACGTGCAGCATCAGGCTCTCGCGGCCCTCGTGCACGCTGCGGCCGATCAGGAAGGGCTCGCGCTCGATGGCCATCGGCAGGTACGCGGCATCCCAGCCGGTCGCGGACAGGAACAGGTTCTCGCCGGCCTCGAAGCCGAACAGCGCCAGCGGCTGGAAGCCGGTGCCGTCCGCGGTCTTCTGGAACACGATCGGGTAATGCGCCTGCACGCTGCGGAACTCGGCAGGAAAGGTGATCGCCGACATCACCGCGTCGCCGAGCTCGGGCGTGCGTTCGGTGCGCACGCGCAGGTCGCGGTGGTCGATGTTGTTCAGCAGCACGGGGCGGGTCATCGGGTTTGCTCGCAAGGAGAAGGATCAGACGGCGGACTGGCCGTGGCGGCGGATGTGCTCGATCAACGCGCGGTGGTCGGGCAGTCCGGCGAGCATACGGCGCGTCAGGTCGGCAGCGGCACGGAAATGGCCGTCCGCCGTGCGATCGGGCCGCGGCAGCGTGTCGGGGCGAAAGCCCATGCCGTAGAGCACGTACTGCCAGCTGGCCGACGGGAACACCTCGTCGTTGCGCGTCAGGTCCACCCGCGATGGGCTGCGGTGCCGCCAGAGCTGCAGTTGCTCCTGAAGGCGCGCGGGCATCGACGCCTCGCGGCGGTTGTCGCGCCAGAAGTCGCTGTCGTCGCGCCTCGACAGCGCGTAGTGCAGCTTCAGGAACTCGATGATGCGGGCCCAGCGGTAGGTGAACGCCTCGTTGAAGCGGCGCGCGACGATGTCCACCGCCGCGCGGTCGCGCGGGAAGTCGTCGGCCAGCATGGCCGCCGAGAGTTCGATCAGCGCGAGGGCCGAGGCTTCCAGCGGTTCGATGAAGCCGGCCGACAGACCGATCGCGACGCAGTTGCGGTGCCAGAAGTGTTCACGGTGACCGGGGTCGAACGAGATCTTGCGCGGGGCGCCGATGTCGCGCGGGCCACCGCTCGCCGCGATGTAGGCGCGCAGCGCCGCTTCGGCGGACGCGTCATCGGTGTGCGCGCTCGAATAGACGTGGCCGATGCCGCGCCGGCTCGACAGCCCGATGTCCCAGATCCAGCCCGCGGCCTGGGCGGTCGAGATGGTCTGCGATGCAATCGGCGCATCGTCACGTGCATACGGCACCTGCAGCGCCAACGCGGTGTCGCAGAACAGCACGTGGCGCTGCGAGACGAAAGGCACGCCGAAGTGCCGGCCGAGCAGCAATGACGGCAGCCCCGTGCAGTCGACGAAGAGATCGCCGGCCACGAGGCCATGGTCGCGTGTCTTCAGCGCGGCGATGTCGCCGTTGTCGCGCGACTCGATCGCCACCATCTCGTCGAGCACATGCTGCACGCCCAGGCGCTCGACGCAGTGCGTGCGCAGCCACGGGCCGAACTTGCCGGCATCGAAGTGGTAGGCGTAGTTCGCGATCGACGCGTACTCGGGTGTCTGGGCCTGCTTCGGCGCACGATGCTCGGCACACAGATGCGGCTGCGGGCCCACGAGGTCGGCGAAGGGCACGTGCGCGGGGCCGTGCAGCCAGCCGGCGACGAGGTCGGCGTCGCCGTAGCCCTCGGGCAGCGTGAACGGGTGGTAGTAGCGATCGCCGTCGGCCAGCGGATCGCGGCCGCCGATCCAGCGGTCGAAGCGCGACCCCTGCTTGAAGCTGGCGTCGCATTCGCGCACCAGCCCCGCTTCGCTGACGCCGATGGTGCGCAGCGTGTCGCGCATCGTCGGCCAGGTGCCTTCGCCGACGCCGATCGGCGCGCGGTCGGGCGATTCGAGCAGCGTGACCTGCAGGCCGCCCGGCTCGCCCGCCGGGTGGCGCGCGGCGAGCACACCCGCCACGAGCCAGCCGGCGGACCCACCGCCGACGATCACCACCTGGCGGACCTGCTGCATCGAACCCCCTCGCCTACTGCGCCGACGCCAGCGGCGTCAGAACTGCCAGCGCGCTCCCAGCATGTAGCGGCGGCCGGTCTGCGTGATGTAGACCAGTTGCTCCTTCGCGCGGCCGTGCAGGCGCTGCACGCCGTCGTTCAGATTGATCACCTCCGCCTGCACGGTGAGATTGTCGGTGAGCTTGTAGCCCACCGTCACGTCCCACTGGCCATAGGGCTCGGCGTACACCGGGTTGGGCAGGCCGCTGCCGTCGACGCGCGCCACCAGGAACTTGTCGCGCCAGTTGTAGGCCGCCCGCACCGAGAGCTTCTTGTCCTCGTAGAAGCCGACGAAGTTGGCCGAGTCCGACAGGCCCTCCAGCGCGAACTGCTCGCCCAGGCTCGCGTTGTTGTACTTCAGGTCCGACGACACCTTGGTGTAGTTGGCCGAGACGCCGAAGCCGGTATTGCCGAAGACGTGCTGGACGTTGAACTCCAGGCCCTTCAGCTTCGCGGACTTCTGGTTCGCCGGCACGGTGATCGCAAAGGTGGCGATCGGATCGCCCGGCTGGCCGAGGATGGTGCCGGCGGCCTTGTTGACGCCGTTGCGGCCGTCGTAGTTGTTGAAGATCCAGGTGCGGATGCAGCCGAGATCGGTGGCCGAGCAGCCGCCGCGCGACACCGCCTCGTTGAACAGTGCGCCTCCCGCAGGCGTCGCCAGGTTGAACGGCGACTGGGTGATCGTCTGCACGCCGACGTAGTTGTCGATGGCCTTGTGGAACGCGCCCAGCGACAGGTAGCTCGACTTCGCGTAGTACCACTCGAAGGACAGGTCGAAGTTCTTCGATTCCAGCGGCTTCAGCCCAGGGTTGCCCTGCGCGCCGGTGCCGCCGTTGACCCGCGCCAGCTGGTTCAGCGTCTGCCCGCCCTGGATGTCGCCCCAGCCCGGCCGGCCGATCGATTCGCCGTAGCTCGCGCGCAGCTTCATGTTGTCGGTCAGGTCGACGTCGAAGTCCAGGCTCGGCAGCACGTACTCGTACTTGCCGGTCAGCGTCGTGAAGCCCGGCGCGCCGAACTGCACCGAGAACTCGTTGTTGCCGGTCCACAGGATGCCGGTGGCCGTGGGCACCAGCGCGGTCGACGTCACCTTGGTCTTCTCGTAGCGCACGCCGGCGGCCACGTGCATCGGCAGGCCGAGCTCGAAGTCGCGGTCCCACTGCACGTGCGCGCTGGTGGAGTTCTCGCGCACGCGGCGGTCGGTGGTGAACTTGTCCGAGGCGAGGTACAGCGACGGATCGCCGCCGACCTGCGCGGCGATCGCGCGCACCTTCTCGAAGTCCCAGACGAAGAACTGGTTGAAGAGGTTCGAGTCCCCGCTGCCGGGCATCTGGCCGAAGTACTGGCGGATCGTGTCGGCACGCCACAGGTCGTCCGGGTAGTCGGACGCGCTGGTCGCGCCGCCCCAGGTGTCGCGCTGCACGTTCGAGAAGGCCGAACGGTTGTCGACCTTGGTCGCGCCGACGCCGAAGTTCAGCTGCGACACGTCGTCGATCTTCCACTTGCCCGAGACCTGCGCCTGTTCGACGCCGGCCTTCATGTAGCTGTTGCGGAAGGACGAGCCGGTGACCAGCATCTTCGACGCGTCGATGCCGGGACCGGCGATGCTCAGCACCGGGAAGTCCTTCGTGAAGTCGACGGTCGTGGTGCCGCGAGTGTGGCTGGCCGCGCCGAGCACCGAGTTCGTGCCGTAGGGGCTGTTGGCACCGGACGTGGCGGTGGACTTGTGCGCGTCGAACTCGAAGCTCAGCTTGTCCGAGGCCTTCCACGCCAGGTTGAAGCCGGTGGAGTTGTTCTCGTTCTTCGTCGCGTAGTCGGCGCCAGCCATCGCGATGTCGCTGTTCGCCGGCACGATGATTTCCGAGTAGGTCTTCGGCGCGGCCACCGGACCGTTGGTCCACGACGTGACGGTCGGGCCGAAGTTGAACCACGCCGACAGCTCGTTGCGCCGCGTATGGACCTTGTTCTCGGAATAGGTGTGGTCGAGCGTGGCGCGCAGGCCCTTGAACGGCTCGAACTGCAGCACCAGCTGGCCGTTGGTGCGCTTGCGCTCGACGCCGTTGAAGCTGTAGAGCAGGTTCTGCGGCACCGAGTAGATGTCGTTCGGGCCGGGCCGGTTGGTGATGTTCTCGCTGCCGGGCGTGCCGGGCTGGGGAATCGTGCCCCAGTTGTTCTCGTCGCCCTTGAACGCGCGCCAGCCGTTGGGCACCGCGGCCTGGTTGTAGCCCAGGTGGCGTTCCTGGTAGCTGCCGCTGATCGCGATGCCGAAGCGGCCGTCGCCGAAGGTATTGCTGAAGATGCCGGAGATCTCGGGCGTCACCGAGTCGCCCTGCAGGCGATCCGGCAGGCGGCCGGCGGAGTCGTCCTTGACGCCCTTGATGCCGATGCTGGTGCGCAGGCCCGGGTTCTCCAGCGGGCGCGCGGTCTTGATGTTGATCGTCGCGCCGATGCCGCCGGTGGGCGTGCTGGCGCGGCTGGTCTTGTAGACCTCGATCGCGGCGACCGATTCGGACGCCAGGTTCGCGAAGTCGAACGCGCGGGAGTTCGACGCGCTGGTCTCCTCGATGCGCGAGGCCGGCATCTGCCGGCCGTTCAGCAGCACGAGGTTGAAGTCCGGGCCGACGCCGCGCACCGTCACGCGCGAGCCTTCGCCGATCGAGCGGTCGATCGACACGCCGGTGATGCGCTGCATCGATTCGGCGAGGTTGGTGTCCGGGAACTTGCCGATGTCCTCGGCCACGATGCCGTCGATGACCCCCTGCGCGTTGCGCTTGAGGTCCATCGCCGATTCCAGGCTGCGGCGGATGCCGGTGACGACCACCGTCATCGGGGCCTGGCCTGCCGCGGCGGCCTGGCCGGCCGGTGCGGTGGCGGGCGTGGTGGCCTGCGCGACGACGGTGGGGGCCGGCGCTGCGGCCGAGGGCGCCGACGCCGCCGCTGCGGGCGCAGAAGCGGAGGCCGCCGCCGCGGGCGGCGTGGCAGCGGTCTGCGCCAGCGCGGAACCGACCCCGCCGCACGCCAGCCCGCAGGCCGCCGCCAGCGCCGAGATGCGAAGGACCGGGCGCCGGCCGTGACCCGAGTGGACCGAGGGCAAGGAATTCATCAGCGTTGTCTCCGGTGAGAAGAAGGACCCGTGGCGCTGCAGGCGGTCTTGGCGGCAGCCCTTCGGGCCTGCAGCGCTCGGTGTCGGGACGAGGGTTGTGGTTCGAGTTTCCGGTTCTAGAAAGCGCTTTCAGCGATTGACGCTTGAAAGCGCTTTCAGCATGATAGAGACCTTGTTGGCTTGTTTGACCTAGTAGTCACCCGGAGTTGTGCGGTTCGAACGCGCGTTGCGAGGGACGGCAGACATCCGTTGTGTTCTTAACTTCAGTAGTCACCCCGGAGTTGCGGGTGCCTACATCCGCGAGGGGGCTGACTTGATTGGAGCTGGACGGTTGATGGGTGTTGTCCTGGGTGGGGCGGTGATGGCGGGGTGTGGCGGGACCGGGGGTGCGGCGCCTGAGCCGGCACCGGCGCCCTCCCCTGGGCCGGCACCGGCGCCGCAGACGTTGGCGGTGCCGGCGGGCTACCGGCTGGTGTGGGCGGACGAGTTCGACAAGGCAGGGCTGCCCGATGCGTCGCGCTGGGACTACGACACCGGCATGAACAAGCAGGGCTGGTTCAACAACGAGAAGCAGTACTACGCGCGGGCGCGGCTCGCGAACAGCGAGGTGCGCGACGGGCGGCTGGTGATCACCGCGCGGCGCGAGGAGATGCGGGACCAGGCCGACTGGGGTGGCCAGAAGTACAGCTCGGCGCGGCTGCTGACGCGCGGCAAGGCCGAGTGGACCTACGGCTTCTTCGAGGTCCGCGCGAAGATGCCCTGCGGGCTCGGCACCTGGCCAGCAATCTGGATGCTGGGCCTGGGGCAGTGGCCGGCGACCGGCGAGCTCGACATCCTGGAGCACCAGGGCAGCGCGCCGGAGAGGGTGTTCAGCACGGTGCACACCACGTCGGGCCATGGCGCCCAGGGCGTCACCGGCGCCACGTCGCTGCCGACCGCCTGCACCGCGTTCCATGACTACCAGATGCTGTGGACGCCGCAGCGCGTGAGCTTCGCGGTCGATGGCCGGGTGCATCACGTCGTCGACAACAAGGGCAGCGGCGCGGCGCAGTGGCCCTTCGACGCGCCGCAGTTCCTGATCCTGAACCTGGCGATCGGCGGCGACCTGGGCGGGCCGGTCGACGACGCGATCTTTCCCGTGAAGTACGAGATCGAGCACGTCCGGGTCTACCAGGCGCCGTGACCGGCGCGGCGGCGGCTAGTGCAGCCGCCGCCCGTCGGCGCCGAAGCCCATCGCCGCATCGGGCATCGCGCGCAGGTAGACCACCTGGCCCGCCTCGAGCATCGACGCACCGTCGTTGATGCGCAAGGTCAGCAGCGGCTCGATGCCGAACACCCGCACGTGGGCGATCACGCTGTCGCCCAGGCGCTCGGCCAGGGCGACCGTGGCGGCGATGCCGTCGTCGACGGTGCACAACTGCAGGTGCTCGGGCCGCAGGCCGATGCGCCGCGGCGGCGTCGCGAAGCGCGCACCGGATGCCGACTGGGCCACGGCCTGCCACAACGCGACATGCTCGGCGCTGGCGCCCGCCGACGGCGGTGCATCGATGAAATTGATGCGCGGCGCGCCGAGAAAGGCGGCGACGAACTCGGTGTCCGGCGCGCGGTACACCGCCATCGGTTCGCCCAGCTGCTCGATGCGGCCGTCGTTGAACACCGCGATGCGGTCGCCCAGCGTCATCGCCTCGACCTGGTCGTGCGTGACGTAGACCATCGTCGTGCCCAATGCGTCGCGCAGCCGCGCCAGCTCCACCCGCATGTCGACGCGCAAGCTGGCGTCGAGGTTCGACAGCGGCTCGTCGAACAGGAAGACGCGCGGGTTGCGCACGATCGCGCGGCCGATCGCCACGCGCTGGCGCTGGCCGCCCGACAAGTCCTTCGGATAACGGTCCAGCAGCTTGGTGATGCGCAGCGTGTCGGCCGCCTTGCGCACCTGCTGCTCGCGCTCGGCCTTGCCGACGCCGGCCATGCGCAGCGCGAAGGCCATGTTCTCGGCCACCGTCATCTGCGGGTACAGCGCATAGCTCTGGAACACCATCGCCGCGCCGCGGTCGGCCGGGTGCAACTCGTTGGCGCGCCGGCCGTCGATCTGCAGTTCGCCGTCGCTGATCTCCTCGAGCCCGGCGATCAGGCGCAGCGTGGTCGACTTGCCGCAGCCCGAAGGCCCGACGAAGACCATGAACTCGCCGTCGCGGATCTCGAGGTCGATGCCCTTGATGACCTCGGTATCGCCGAAGCGCTTGCGCAGGCCGCGCAGTGAGAGTTGTCCCATCGCGAAAATCTCCTGCTCAGGGCCGCGCGGCTTTCTGCCGGGCCAGGAAGTCGCGGAACCACAGTGCACTGTCCTTCAGCGTGCGCCGCTGCGTCGCGTAGTCCACATGCACGATGCCGAATCGCTTGCCGTAGCCGAAGGCCCACTCGAAGTTGTCGAGCAGGCTCCACACCATGTAGCCGGTGACCGGCGCGCCCTGCGCGATCGCGTCGCTGACGGCCGCCACATGCTGCGCGAGGTAGCGCGCCCGGTCCTCGTCGTGCACGCGGCCGTGCACCACCTGGTCGGCGAAGGCGCCGCCGTTCTCGGTGACGATCAGCGACTTCACCGGATAGTCCCGCCCCAGGTTCACCAGCAGCTCGGTCAGGCCGCGGGGATAGATCTCCCAGCCCATGTCGGTGGTCTCGTGCCCGGCGTCCTTCGCATCCCAGGGTTCGGCGGCGCTGACGACCGAGCGCGTGTAGTAGTTGACACCGAGGAAGTCGATCGGCTGCGCGATGTCGGCCATGTCGCCGCGCTGCACCAGCGGTGCGTCCGGGCCGAGCGCCTGCAGCACGTCATCCGGGTACTTTCCGTGATAGATCGGATCGAGGTACCAGCGGCGCAGCTGGCCGTCCTCGAGCCGCGCCTTGTCGCGGTCGGCCTGCGAGTCCGTCGCCGGGTGGAAGGGCGACAGGTTCAGCACGATGCCGAGCTCGGCCTGGGCGCCGTCGGCCCGCAGGGCCTGCAGCGCCAGTCCGTGGCTCAGCAGCAGGTGGTGCGACACCTGCATCGCCAGCGCGCGGTTCTTCAGGCCCGGCGCGAAGACGCCGGTCTGGTGGCCGAGCACGGCCATCACCCACGGCTCGTTGTGCGTGGTGATCGAGCGCACGCGGTCGCCGAGGCGCCGGTTGACATGCTGCGCGTACTCGACGAAGCGGTGCACGGTGTCGCGCGCGCCCCATCCGCCCTCGTCCTGCAGCGCCTGCGGCAGGTCCCAGTGGTTCAGGGTCAGGTAGGGCGTGACGCCGCGGTGAAGTGCGCCGTCGACGAGCCGCTCGTAGAAGTCCATGCCGGCGGCATTCCAGGCGCCGGCGCCGTCGGGCCGCACACGCGGCCACGAGACCGAGAAGCGGTAGGCCTGAACGCCCAGCGACGCGACGATGTCCAGGTCCTGCGGCCAGCGGTGGTAGTGGTCGCAGGCGATGTCGCCGTGGCAGCCGTCGGCGATGGCGCCGGGGGTGTGCGAGAAGGTGTCCCAGATCGACGGCGCGCGGCCATCGACGCCGGCCGCGCCTTCGATCTGATAGGCACTGGTGGCCACGCCCCATACGAAGCCGGGCGGAAAGGGGGGCGTCATCCCGAGAGGGTCGTTCATGGTCGAGGCCGCGCCTTGCAAGGCCGGCGTGCAATGTTGAGAAGAAAAGGGGAGCGAGTGGCCGCTACTGCTTCACGGCACCCACCGTCAGTCCGGCGATCAACTGCCGGGAAGCGAGCGCGAACAGCACCAGCAGCGGCAGCACCGCCACCGCAGCGCCGGCCATCAGCGCGCCCCATTCGGTATCCGCCGGGCTCTGCAGGCTGCGCAGCGCCAGCGGCAGGGTGTAGTTCTCCGGGCTTCGCAGCACCACCAGCGGCCCGATGAAGTTGTTCCACGAGCTGATGAAAGTCACCAGCCCCAGCGTGCCGAGCGCGGGCTTCAGCAGCGGCAGGACGATGCGCGCATAGATCGACAGCTCGCCGCAGCCGTCCATGCGCGCGGCCTCGATCAGCTCGCGTGGCACGGCGCTCGTCACGTACTGGCGCATCAGGAAGATGCCGAAGGCGCTGGCCGCGCCGGGGATGTACAGCGCGCGCGGCTGGTCGATCCAGCCCAGCACGTCCATGATCATGAAGGTCGGGATCATGCTCATGAACGACGGCAGCAGCATCGTGCCGATCACCAGCGCGAACAGGGCCTTCTTGAAGCGGAACTCGAACATCGCGAACGCGTAGCCGCCCATCGAGCAGAACAGCAGCGTCAGCCCGGTCGACATCAGCGCGACGTAGAGGCTCCAGCCGAGGTTGCGCCAGAACGGGATGCGTTCGCCCAGGATCTTCAGGTTCGCCAGCAGGTCGTCGCCGAACCACGACGGCGGCGGCAGGCTGAAGATCTCGGTGCGCGAGTGCGTCGCGAACACGAACATGAACCAGAACGGCGCCAGCATCAGCAGCGCACCGGCGCCGACGATGGCGTAGGCAGCCCAGGTGCCGCGCGCGGCGGTCTTCATCGTCCTCACTTCAGCCCCCGGCCGATGGTCTTGTGGATCAACCACGTGATCCCGCCCACCGCGATGAACAGCAGCCACGACATCGCGCTGGCGGCGCCGAAGTCGTTGAAGTCGAAGGCGGTGCGGTACAGGTACACCGCCGCCGTCATGCCGGCCTGGTCCGAGCCGCCGCGGCCGTCGGGCGTCAGGATGAAGGGCTCCTCGAAGAGCTGCAGGCCGCCGACCACGCTCAGGGTCACGCCGAACAGGATCATCGGCTTCAGTCCGGGCAGCGTGATGTGGAAGAACTGCTGCAGCGGGCTGGCGCCGTCGATGGTCGCGGCTTCGTACAGGTCGCGCGGAATGGCCTGCAACCCGGCGAGGTACAGCACGATGTTGAAGCCGACGTAGCGCCAGAACACCAGCACCGCGATCGCCGGCTTCAGGTGCTCGGGGTCGTTGATCCAGTCGATCGACTGCTCGGGCATCAGCGCGCCGATCACCGGCCAGCGCGCGATGCCGGCGATGACCTGGTTGATCAGGCCGTAGTCGGTGGAGTACAGCAGCGTGAAGACGATGGCCACCGCCACCGTCGACGTGATGTAGGGCACGAACCAGGCGCCGAGGATGAGATTTCGATAGCGCTTGAAGGCCGCGTGGATGAAACACGCGACCGGGATCGCCACCAGGTGCTGCGGCACCCCGGAGGCCACCGCCAGCCACAGCGTGTTCCACATCGATTTCCAGAACCACTCGTCGCTCAAGGCGAAGGCGAAATTGGACAGCCCGACGAACTGCATGGCGCCCAGGCCGCTGGTCGGCTCCCAGGTCTGGAACGCGAGGTAGAGCGAGAAGCCGAGCGGGAACAGCCCGAAGACGCAGAACAGCGCCAGGAAGGGCAGCAGCAGCACGTAGGGGGCGCTGCGCGCTGACACGCGCAGCCGGCGCGTGGGCAGCGCGGGCGCGGCCGCGGGGCCCGCGCCGCGCAGGGACGGTGGGGTGGTCATCGGGGACGTGGTGGTTCCGTCGAGCGCCATCTTCGCGGCTTTCGTCAGCGGTGCGCGCGCTGCTTCAGCAGCCGCTCGGCATCGCCCAGCGCGGTCGGGATGTCCTTGCCGCGCAGCAGCACCTTGTCGAGCTCGGTGTTGATCACCTCCTCGGCGAAGCGGTCCTGCTTGTGCACCGCCGGCGCGGTGATGCGGCGCGCTGCTTCGCGCCACACGGTGCGCGCGGCCTGGCCGCCGAGGAACGGGATCGGCTGCTCGAAGAACGGGTCCTCGTAGGTGTCGACCGCGGCCGGGAAGGCGTCGTGCTGCTGGAAGGCCTGCAGTTGCAGCCGGCGGTCGGTGGTCAGCAGGGTCGCAAGCTCCCAGGCCAGGGCCTTGGTCGCCGGGTCGGATGCACGCGGGATCGCGTAGAACGTGCCGCCGTAGGCGGCGAACGACCCTTCGGGCAGCTGTGCGGCGCGCCACAGCCCGCGTGTTGTCGGCGCGAGCCAGTTGTTCAGGTGGCCGGCGAGCCAGGCGCCCATCATCTGCGTCGCGATGCCGCCGCGGCGGAAACCTTCGGTCCAGTCCGACGACCACGAGCCGACCTTGGCATCGAGCTTCGCGCGCCGAACCGCCCGCGCCAGCTCGAAGGCGCGCGCGTAGTGCGGCGAGTTCACCCGCACGGTGCCGTCGCGGCCGAAGTAGATGCCGTCGCCCGGCGTCACGCCGGCGCGGATCAGGATGTCCTTCATGTCGCGCGCATGCGCGAGCAGGTAGGCGCCGGTGGCCGCCTGGATGCGCCGGCCGGCCTCGACGAAGCCGTCCCAGCTGCGCGTCAGGTCGGCCTCCACCAGGCTCGCGCGCTGCAGCAGGTCGGCGCGGTACAGCAGCGTTCCGGGGCCGACGTCGGTCGGCAATGCGACGATCTCGCCGCGCGCATTGGTGCCCTGCTGCAGCGCATAGGGCACGAAGCGCGGCCGCAGCGCCTCGGCGTTGAACGGCGCGCGCCGCAGGTCCTCGAGCCCGTGGCCGAGCGAGAAGCGGCCGACGTAGTCCGCCTCCAGCGCGAACAGGTCCGGCAGGTTGCTCTGGCTCGACAGCGCCGTCGTCATCGCGACGTGGTGGTCCGACGCGCGCCGGCTGACGATCTTCAGCTCGATGTCCGGATGCAGGTCGCGCCACGCGGGGATCGCGCCGGCGACGATCTTGTCGATGGCCGGGAAGGCCGCGACCGTCAGCGTCTTCACGGCGCCCGACGCACCCGTGGCGCGTGACGCCGCCAGACTGCTCGCCAGCAGCGCCGAACACGGGCGACCCGCACCGATCACGGCCGCCGACCACCCCAGCACACGACGGCGCCGGAGGCTCGAGTCAGAAGAACGGCCGCGAGAAGACATGAAGCTGCGTTGGGCTACGTTGAAAGCGCTTTCAGCATTTTGAGCGGCCTGCGCTGAAGCGTCAACTCAGGGTATTCGCGGGCTCCGGGCACCCGCACGGCCTCACACATCTTGACGATGCGCCCGACGCCTCGCGACATCTAGAGTGCCCGCCAGTGCTGCGGCGTCCCGCCGCTGCCACAGGGAGGCCATGTGGAAGATTCGACGCCCCGGGCGCGCCGATGCCGGCGCCTCCTGCCTGCCAGCGCGGCGCTGGTCGCCACCGGGTGGCTGCTGGCCAGCTGCGGCACGCTGGATCCGCACGTCTTCTCCGACCGCATCCACGACCCGAAGCGTCCTGCGCCGCAGTCGCCTGCGCCGCAATCGCCCGCGCCGCAGGGAGGCGCGGACAACGACGCCGTGACGCTCGACGCAGCCTACGCCGACGCCGCTCAGGCTCAGCGCCGCTACCTCTCCGCCATTGCCGAGCAGGGCAATGCGATGCCCAAGCTCTCGGCAGCCCTGATCGGCCTGTCTGCCGTTTCGCTGTTCAAGGGCGTCACCCATCCGAACACCAAGGACCTCGCCGGCGCCGGCGTGCTCGGTGGCGCCGGCTGGGCCTATGGCAACACGCTGATCTCGCGGCCGAGACTCGATGTGTACCGCGCCGGCGCCGAGGCGCTGTCGTGCGCGATGACGGCGGTCGAACCGCTGCGTGTCGGGCGCACGCAACTCGGTGCAGCCGACGACGACGCGGCCAAGCGCACGGTCTACGGTGCGCTGCGACGGCTCAATGAGCAGGAGCTGCACGCGCAAGGCCGTATCGACCAGTTCGACGCGCTGCGCCAGCCGATCACCCTCACCACGCTTCGGCCGGCACCGCCGAAGCGGGTGCCGATTGCCGAGAACTGCGACACCATCGACGATCCTTCGCCGGCGCGCAAGCGCGCGCTGGTGGACGAGTGCAAGGCCAGGCCGCCGCGCACCAGGCTGGTACCGGGTGGCCCGCCGACGGAAGAGCGCGAGACCTTCGAAGCGCCGCCGGCGCTGCTGTCGGCCTTCAGCGCCGTGGACCGCGAGATCAGGCGGGCGCAGGCCACCGAAACCAGCGCCGATGCGGCGGTCCGCGCGCTGGCCGCCGCGGGACCTGCGCTGTGGCACAAGTCGCTGAACATCCAGCTGAAGGTGAGTGCGGAAGTCGACAAGACGGTGCCCGACCTGGCGTCGGTGCTGGCCGCGGCCAAGGGCATGCCGTCGGTCGCCGGTTCGATCAGCGGGCTCGACTTCGCGGCGCTGGACCGCAGGAAGACGCCCCGCGAAGGTCAACAGCAGTCGAGCGGCAAGCCGCGCCCGGAAACGGCCGAGGACCGTCGGGCCATGAACGTGTTGCTGGATGCCGCACAGCGCCTGGCCCGCGCGCGCATTTCGCTCGAAGCCCTCGTGCATCCGTTCACCGGCCTGACCGACAGCGCGCTGCGCGAAGCGATCAACGCCTGCTCGGTGCGCACCACGGGCATCGAGCTGAAGGTCTCGCCGGCCGCCGGCGAGATCTCGGTGGCGGTCGGCAGCAGCGCGGTCTTCTTCGTCTCCGGCGGCAGCGGCGCGCCCTCGGCGCAGGTTGTCGTGGGTCCGAAGTCGGAGGTCGCGATGCGCACCGAAGGCGGCCAGTTCCGCTTCGAGTACACGCCGCCGGCGAGCGCGCAGCCGGGCGATGTGGTGGCGCTGCGTTTCACCGACGGTGGCGGCTCTGCGCACCACTTCGTGCTGTTGCGCATCATCGCCGCGACGGTGGACGCGAAGGCCGAGAACGGCGCGGCGGACAAGCCGGCCAACGAGCCGGTCAAGAAGGCCGACGCCGGCGCCGCCGCGGCCAAACCGGCGCCGGCGGCCTCCGTACCCGCGGTCAAGAAGGCCAATACCGCGCCGGTTTCCTGAAGGCAGGATGTGACCTCGGCTCCGAGCCCGCTGGATCATCTTCACGCCGCACGCCATGCGCTGGCCGAGCTCGCCCGCACGCGCGGTCGCGACACCCTGCTCGCGCGACGGCTCGGCCTGACGCCGCAGGCAGCGGCGGCCTGTCAGGGCGCCCGCCATGCGGCGGACGACGCCGGCGCACGCTGCCGTGCCTTGACACTGCTGGTCGACGCCACGTGCCCGTCGCGCACCCTGCCGCGCACCGTGAGGTCGCCGCTCGACGGTGAAGCCATTCCGGTGCATATCCAGCGCTGCGACGCCGTGCCGCGCCTGCAATCGTCCCTGCTGGCCTGGAACCGGTCCAACAAGCGCGGCAACGGCGCGCTCGGCGCCATCCTGCGCCTGCTGGACGAGCCGCAGCGCCTGCTGGCGCTGACCGCCGGTCATGTCTGCGGCGCCGCGCCCGGCGTGCGCCGTGGCGACACGATGCACTTCGAGGCCCGGGACGACGGCGCGTTGTGGTTCGAAGGTCCGCTGCTCGACTGGCAGCCCAATTTCGCCCGCATGGACGAGCGCTGCGACATCGACGCCGGCATCGCCGAAGTGCAACCCGAGGACCTCGCGGCGCTGCACGCGCAGCGCGACCTGTGGCCCACCGGCTCGGCGCCGCTCTTCGGCGACGACGCGCTGCGGCTGCGGGCGCCAGGCCGCGACATCGCCGGTCGCGGCTTCGAACTGTGCTCCGTGACCCTGCGCGCCGCACATGACGACAGCCGCGCCTATGTGCTCGGCGAGGGCATCGACTGGCAATGCAGCGAACTCACCGTGGGTGGGGACAGCGGCGCGCCGCTCTGGAACGCCCGCGACGAACTGGTCGCGATCCATGCCGGCGGCGCGGTGATCGACGGCGTCGCGCATGCGTACGCGGTTCCGATCGGGCCGATCCTGCAGTGGGTCGGCGCGAGCGTCGTGCGCCGCGGCGATCCCTTGCGGCGCCCCGCGGCAGTCTCAGGACGGCGACTGGGGCCGTCGCCGGCCGGCGACGGCATCGCCCCACACGCGGTGTCGCCCGACGACGAAGCGATCGACGTGCTGGCGCGCACGATGTACGGCGAAGCGCGCGGGGAAGGCCGCGCCGGCATGGAGGCCGTCGCACACGTCGTATGCAACCGAGTCGACGCCGCGCGCTGGTGGGGCGGCAGCGTGATCGAGGTCTGCCGCAAGCCCTGGCAATTCAGCTGCTGGAATGCCAACGACCCCAATCGACGCCGCCTGCTCGAGGTCAGTGCAGCCGATGCCAGCTTCGCGCTCGCCGTCGACATCGCCGCGCGGGTGCACGCCGCCCATCGCAAGGCGGATGGCAGCCGCGCGCGCCTGGACACGACCGAAGGCGCCACTCACTACTACGCCCCGGCGCGGGTGCGCCGGCCGCGCTGGGCCCAGGGCCTCGTGCCCTGCGCGCGCATCGGTGGGCACGATTTCTTCACCGGCGTCGCCTAACGCAGAAAGGCCTGGACATGGACTCCCGTGTCATCGACGTCGCGATCGGCCTGGCGCTGGTCTTCGCGCTGGTCAGCCTGCTGGTCACCGCGCTGCAGGAGGTGTACTCGAGCTCCACCGGGTTGCGCGGCAAGGTGCTGCGGCAGGCGATCGCCTCCTTCGTCGGCGACGACGACACCTTCGCAACGGCGCTGATGGGCCATCCGCTGCTCGCTGCGCTGTCGCCGCAGAAGCAGGAAGCGCACGACGACAGACGCCCCAGCTACATCAAGGCCGATGCGATCGTCGCTGCGCTGCTCGGCCACCTCGTCGACACCCATGCGGCGGGCGTGCGGCCGGAGACGCCGCTGCAATTGATCGAGGCGCTGCGAGCCGCGTTGACCGGCCCCGCGCCGGCGGTGGCGCCCCAGGTCAACGCGACCGGACTGGCCAACGCCGGCGCCGTCCGCCCGAACGCCTTGTTCGTGCGGGGCCTGTCGTCGCTGGTGATGGGCGTCGAGAAAGACTGGCCAGCCTTCGAGGCCCGGCTGGCGGCGTGGTACGACGCCGTCGGCGAACGCTCCACCGGCTGGTTCAAGCGCAAGACCCAGGCCGGCGTGTTCACCATCGGTTTGCTCGTCGCGATAGCCGCGAACATCAACCCGATCGTCATCGCGTCGCGCCTGTGGACCGACGAACCCTTGCGACATGCGGTGGTCAAGGCTGCCGAGCGGGCCAGCGAAACCTATGCCGCAAATCAAGCGTCCGGGGGTGCCACGGCCGCCGATCGCCTGCTCGCACCAGCGGCGGGCCCGGCGTCTGCGGCAGCATCGCCCACGCGCCCGCCCACGCCCGCGCCTACGGGCCCGGCAGGCACCGCGACTGCAGCCGATGTCGAGGCGGCGGTGCACGGCGTCTGGTCGGCGATGAATGGCATCTCGACCACGGCGGACGCGCGGCTCAAACCCCTGTTCAACGACGTGCTCACGCTGGACAAGGCGATCGGCGCGTGGCGTGCCGCCGGCGGCCGCGCCGACGATCCCGCCGTGCGTGCACTGCAGAACCGCGTTGCCGCCGTCGCGGCGAAGTTGCCTCCCGAAGTGGCGCCGAAGCAGCTCATCGACCGCTTCGCAGAACTCTCGGCCAGCGTCGCACGCGTGCTCGACCCCGGCAAGCAAGAGAAGGCGGCGCCCGTGCCCCGGCGATTGAGCGCCGTCTGCGCCGGCCCGGAAGCCCCGCGCGACGCGGACTGGAAGGCGCTCTGCGGCACGATCCAGGACCTGGGTACCCTGCAGCAGCTGGGACTGCCGATCGGCTGGACGGGCTCCGCGCAGCCGACGATGTTCACCGACCCGTGCCCGGCCGATCGGAAGGGAACGGAATGCGATCGCGCCCAGCGTCAATGGGCCGACTGGGCCCTGATGCCGGTCGGGTGGCTGATCGTGGCGCTGGCCTGCACGCTCGGCGCGCCGTTCTGGTTCGATGCATTGAGCAAGCTGGTGCGGCTGCGTGGTTCCGGTGGCCGTCCCGAGGCATCACCGCCGGCCGGCGACAGCGCCAAGTCCGCGGGCCAGGGCCTGCTGACGCCGCCTGCACCCCCCGCTGGCATGACGGGCAGCGGGACCGGCGCAGGGGGCGCACCCGAAGCGATGAGCGATGCGCTCAACGACAGCGAGCGCGCCCTGACGACGGCCGAGGTGCAACGCGTGCAGCGCGGCATCGGCATGCAGGAGATCGAGGTCAGCGGCTGGTTCGACGGCCCGACGCGACGCGCGATCAAGGCCTGGCAGGAAGCTCGCGGCCTGCTGCCCGCCACCGGCGAGCTGAGTGCGTTCCAGATCGGCGAGCTGCAGGCAATGCGCAGTGCGCCCGGGTCGGACAACACCGCGGCCGCACCGGCGCCGCCGGCGCCCGCACCCCCGGGTGCGCCGGCGCACGACGACGAACACGGCGAAGGCTGCGGCTGTCCGGTCGACGACGCCACCCCGGACGAGCACCTGCCGGCAGCGCGCGGCGGCGTCGACGAGACCTGAAGGGAGCTCCGATGGCCTTTGCACTGACCTGGATGCCCGGCGTGCTGCTGGAAGCGGGCCTGAAGGTGGCGGAAGACCCCGGTTGGCAGGGCCGGGGCCGTGCCGAGATGGGGCAGGTGCTCGGCGTGATGATCCATCACACCGCCACGGCCTCGCAGGCGATGGGCAACATGCCGACGCTGCGCACGCTGCGCGACGGCCGGGCCGACCTGCCGGGGCCGCTGTCCCAGCTCGGACTCGGCCGGGACGGAACCTGGTACGTCATCGCGGCGGGCCGGGCGAACCACGCGGGCAAGGGCCTGTGGAACGGCATCCAGGCCGGCAACAGCCACTTCATCGGCGTCGAATGCGAGCACAGCGGCCAGCCTGCCGACATGCCCTGGCCGGAGATCCAGACGCGCTCGCTGCGCCACGGGGTCGCAGCGCTGTTGCGCCATGCAGGGCGGTCCGCCGACTGGTGCGTGGGCCACAAGGAGTACGCCCTGCCCGCGGGCCGCAAGCCGGACCCGCTGTTCGAGATGGCACCGTTCCGCCAGGAAGTCGCGGCACTGCTGAGTGGTGGCGTGCCACCGCTGCCGCTGATCCCGGCCGCCGAACCCACCGTGACGACCGGCACGACGCCGCGACCCACGCTGCGACGCGGCAGCGGCGGGCCGTTGGTGGTGAAGCTGCAGCAGGCGCTCGGGCTGTCCGATGTCGATGGCGCCTTCGGCCCGCGAACCGAATCCGCCGTGCGCGCATTCCAGCGCATGCACGGGCTGGTGCCCGATGGAATCGTGGGTCCGAAGACCTGGGTCCGCCTGCCGCATACGAACGTGTAGCGTCGCCAGGGGAGGCGCGCCTCGCGGCCCCGCCGGGTTCGCGTCAGGCGGGCCTGCGGACCCGTTCGCGACTTCTCAGCCGCCGGCCACCATGCGCCGCGTCGACGCCCGCACCACCAGCTGCGGCTTCGGCAGCGTCACCTTCGGGCGCTCGCCGGCCAGCAGCTGCAGCAGGCTGCTCGCGGCAAGCCGGCCCATCTCGAGGCCCGGTTGCTGCACGGTGGTCAGCGGCGGGATCGAGTGCGTCGCACCGGCGAGGTCGTCGAAGCCGACCAGCGACACGTCCTCGGGCACGCGCAGGCCGTGTTCGTACAGCGCCAGCGCGGCGCCGAAGGCCATCTGGTCGTTGGCCGCGAAGATCGCGCTGAACGGCTCGCCGCTGGCGAGCAGCCGCTGCACCGCCTCGCGGCCGCTTTCTTCGATGAAGCTGCCCTGCAGCTGCAGCGCCGCGCGCGGCTTCAGCCCAGCGGCCTGCAGCGCGGCCTTGTAGCCGCGCAGGCGCTCGACCGCGTCCGGGTGCACCGGGTCGCCAGCGATGAAAGCGATGCGGCGGTGGCCGAGCTGCAGCAGGTGCTCGGTGGCCAGCCGCGCGCCTTCGAAGTCGTCGAACTGCAATGAATAGAGGCCGGGCGCCTTCAGCACGCGGCCGGTGATCACCGTCGGCAGCGTCTTCGCCACCTTGCCCAGCTCGGCATCGCCCAGCCGCCCGGTCAGCACGATCAGCCCGTCGACGCGACGCGAGCGCAGCACCTCGATGCAGCGCTTCTCCTCGTCGGCATCCCAGTGGCCGCTGACGAACAGCGGGATGTAGCCCGCCTTGTCCAGCACCTCCTCGATGCCGCGCAGCGCGACGCCGTAGAAGGGCGAATCGATGGCCTGCGTGATGACGCCGACGCTGAGCGTGCGCCCGCCGGCCAGGCCGCGTGCGATCGGGTTCGGCACGAAGCCCAGCTCGGCGATCGCGCGGTCCACCGCCTCGCGCTTCTCGTCGCTGACCACGGCGGTGCCGTTGAGGATGCGCGAGACGGTGGCCGGCGACACCCCGCTGTGCTGAGCGACCATCTCGAGCGTGACCTTGCCGCCGGAAGCGGCGTGGCGGGCGGGCGAGGACTTGCTGCGCATCGGTGTGTTCTTCTGTCCGCGCGAAGGCGATGGGCGGGGATTGTGCATGCGCTTTCATGGCCCGCGTGCCATCGACCTCGAGCCGCCCCTACACTCGTTGCCCACGCCGCGTCGCGCAGGCCGCCCGTCGACCGCCCATGACCTTCGCCCGCACCAAGATCCAGCCCCCGCGTCCGCGCGGCCGCGTGCTGCTGCAGCGGCCGCGCATCGACGCGCCCTTGCGCGAGGCGCTGGCGACGCAGCGGCTGGTGCTGGTCAGCGCGCCGGCGGGTTACGGCAAGAGCGCGCTGATGGCGCAGCAACTGCAGCACTGGCCGGACGGCGTCGCGCTGGCCTGGGTGGCGGCCGATGCGGGCGACGACCTGCCGCGCCTGCTCGAATGCCTGGTCGCGGCGCTGGAACCCTATGACCTGCCGTGGCGTTCGGCCCCCGAGGCGCTGGTCGCCGGTGCGGGCGATGCCGCGGGCCGCAACCGCTTCACCGCCGAATTGCTCAACGCGCTGGAAGCGGCCGAGGTGCCGCACGGCGTGATCGTCATCGACGACCTGCACCGCATCGTCGACGAAGACGTGCACCGCTTCCTCGACGCCTTCATCGACCGGCTGGGGTCCCGCTGGACGGCGGTCATCCTCACGCGCCACGATCCGCCGCTGGCCTTGCCGCGCCGGCGCGTCGCCGGCGAGCTGGCCGAATTCCGCCAGGATGCGCTGCGCTGGACGCGCGACGAGCTGGCCGGATGGCTGGCCGCGGCCGGTGCGGCGCCGGAGCGGCTGGATGCCGTGCTCGCGCGCACCGAGGGCTGGGCCGCGGGCGTGCAACTGGCGCTGCGCGTGGGCGGCACGGGCAGCGGCACCGCGGGCAGTGGCGCCGCGCTGGGCACCGAGCGCGCGTTCCACGATTTCCTCAGCGAGGAGGTCATCGACACGCTCGACGACGAGCTGCGCGACTTCCTGCTGCAGGTCAGCGTGCTGCCCGAGATCACCGCGTCGCGCGCGGCCGCGGTCACCGGCCTGCCCGACGCGGCGCGGCTGCTCGACCGGGTCGAGGCGATGGGCCTGTTCGTCACGGCGCTCGATGCGCACGAGCCGACGCTGAAGCTGCACGACCTGTTCCGCGCCGCGCTGGAGCAACGGCTGCAGCGCGAGCGTCCGGCGCTGGTGCCGCAGCTGCTGAAGCGCGCGGCGGCCGGCGAGGCCGATGCCGTGCGCGCCATCACGCTGCTGCTGCGCGCGGGCGATGCCGCCGCCGCGGCACAGGTGCTGCTGAACGCGACACCGGTGTGGATCACCGCCGGCGCGCTGCCGACCGTGCGCACGATGCTGGCGGCCTTCGATGCCACGACTCGCGAACGGCTGCCCGCCTGGCACCTGTCGCAGTGCCTGCTCGCCTGGGGCACCGGCGACTTCCCGACGATGGACGCGTCGGCCCGCAGCGCGCAGGCGCTGGGCGAAGCGGCCGGCGACATCGAGGTCGCCGACATGGGCCTGGGCTACCGGGCGATCGCGCTGAACTTCCTGAGCCGCCAGGGCCTGCGCGCGCTCGGCGTCGAGCAGTTGCGCGCGACCGCGCCGGCGCCGCACGTGGTCACCGGCGTCGCGCTGGCCTGGGCGGACATCGACGAGGGCCGCTTCGACGACGCGCGGCGGCGTTATGCGTCGACGCTGGCGCACCTCGAGCGCAGCCATGAGCCGCACCTGTGGTACCAGGGCAACCTGGGCACGGTCGGCGTGCACATCCCCGGCATGGGGCCGCTGATCGAGCGCTGGATCGACGGCGCGCTGCGCGCCAGCGGCGAGCAGCCGCTGACGCTGAAGGCGATGGCGCTGATCACGCGCGGCTGGCACCGGCTGCTGGTGCAGGGCGACATCGCCGGCGCACGCGGCGCGCTGGAGGCCACGCGGCAGGAGCTGCGCTGGCTGGCCGAACCCACCGGCGTCAATGCGCTGGCCACCGTGCTGCAGCTGCAGATCGCCGCGGCGGCCGGCGACGCGGCCGCGACGCGCGAGGCGGCCGCGCTGCTGCTGCAGGGCCCCTCCACCGGCCAGGGCCACCGCGCGCGCTGGATCGTCGCCAACTACATCGCCGGCTGCGCCGCCGCGGTCGGCGATGCCGAGACCCTGCGCGAGCAGCTCGCGGTGCTGGAGTCGACGCCGGTCGAGAGCGCGCTGCCCGGGCTGCACGCGATCGTGGCCGACATCGCCCGAGGCCATGTCGCGTGGCTGCGCGGCGACGTCGACGCCGCCATCGATGCCTGGCAGCGGGCGCTGGCCGACCCGGTGAACCTGGTGCGCACCCGGCTCGACGCGCCGACCCGGCTCTTCCTGGCCGCGGCCTGCGCACGCGCGAACCGCTGGCGCGACGCGGCCGCACCGCTGGTCGGCTTCCAGGAGCGCTCACGCCAGGGCGCCACCGGCTCGGCGCTGTTCGCGCGGGCCGCGGCCCCGTTCCTCGCCGGGCACGACTGGCGCGCTGCGCTCGACGAGCCCGACCGCGACGAGCTGGCGGCCTGGTTGCGGCGCGTCGCCCCCTTGGCGGCGATGGCCGCGCCGCTGCCCGCGGCGCCGCCCGCTGCAGCGGGTGGCGGTGCGATCGAGGCCCTGAGCAGCCGCGAGCTCGAGGTGCTGGAGCACATCGCCGCCGGCGACAGCAACAAGCTGATCGCCCGCGCGCTGGGCCTGAGCCCGCACACCGTCAAGCGCCATGTCGCGAACATCCTCGACAAGCTGGCGCTCGGCTCGCGTGGGCAGGCCGCCGCCTGGTACCGCGGACAGGCCTGACGTCCGAAAGACACGGCCACCGCCCCCATCGGCCGCCTCGGCCGCCTCGGCCTCGGCCTCAGCCGCAGGCCAGCGGCCCGGCGTACTCCATCTCCTGCATCACCCACTGCCGCCGCGCGGCGCCGAAGCGGCTGTCGATCTCGCACAGCGTGCGGTCCAGCTGCGCCGCCGGCTTCAGGCCCGGCGCCAGCACGATGCGCGGCAGGCCCGCGTCGGCCCCGCCCACCTGCAGCGCGAGGCCGCTGGCCAGGCGCACGCGGCCGGCGCCTTCGGCCACCGCATTCACCTGCACGTGGCCGGTGCGCGACCACGCGTCGGCAGCCAGCGCCAGCGCGATGTCGTCGGCGCCGTCGCGCACGTCGACCAACTGGCGCTGATGGCGCCAGAACGCCGCCTTCGCGGCGAGGTAGCTCGCCGCGCGCGGCAGCGTCAGGCCGAAGGGCGCGCTGTCGTGCTCGGGCGCCCAGTCCGGCACGCCGATCTCGGCGGCCAGCGCCGACGCCCGTTCCCGCCCGCCCAGCGCCTCCACCAGCGCCAGCATCGCCGGCAGCGACGCGGTGATGCCGGTGGTCGTCGCGACGCCGCGATCGGCGAGGTAGCGCTGGTGCGGCACGTGCACCGCGCCGGCATGGCGGCGCAGCAGCGTCGACCGGTCGAACCAGTGGCCGGCGAAGCGGCGGCCGTCGAGCAGGCCGGCCTGGCCGACCACCCGCGCGCCCGAACAGATGCCGAGGATGCGGGCGCCCTGCCCCGCCTGCCGCTTCAGCCAGGCGCTCACCGCCGGATGATCGTCCTGCACCATCGCCGGCACGATGACGATGTCGGCGCCGCGCGGATGCGCGCGGTCGAAGTCGGCCAGGCTCTGCGGCAGGTCGACCGCCAGGGCCGGCGTCAGCTGCACGCGCCCGCGCTGCACCGCCACCGGCTGCACGTCGGCCACGCCGGCGCGCTGCAGCAGCGCATGCGGCAGCAGGAAGTCGGTGACCTCCGTGCCCTCGTTCAGCGCGACGATCGCGACCACCGGCCGGCCCGCGCGCGCGGGCTTCATCGCATCGACGAAGGCCTGGCGCTGCTGCTCACGCAACGCCGGATCGGCCAGCGCCGGCGGCAGCGGGCCGGCACCGCCGCAGGCGGCCAGCCCGGCACCGCCGATCGCGACGACGGCGGCCAGCCGCCCGACACGGCGCCACATCGACGCGCCTGCGAATTGGTAGAACATCGGCTTCATCGGACCAGTCTAGGAATGGCCCCCACCGTGCACCACGACGAAGAAACCGCGATTCCTGCCAGGGACGTGGTGCTGGTGGTCTTCGACGGCGTCGAGTCGATCGACGTCGCCGGCCCGGCCAGCGTGTTCGCGAAGGCCACGCTGCTGCGGCCCGGCGCCTACCGGCTGCACCTGGCCTCGCCGCTCGGCGGCACGGTGCACAGCAATGCCGGGCTCGACCTGGCGGCGACCCTGCCGCTGTCGGCCCTGCCCGCGGCCATCGACACGCTGATCGTCGCCGGCGGCGACGAGGCCGGCGTGCGCGCCGCGATCCTCGAACAAGGCCTCGCGGCCTGGCTCGCCGAGGCCGCGCCACGCATGCGCCGCATCGCCAGCGTCTGCACCGGCGCCTTCGTGCTCGCCGCCGCGGGGCTGCTCGACGGGCGCCAGGCGACGACGCACTGGAGCAGTTGCGACCTGCTGCAGGCGCTGCGCCCGCAGGTGGCGGTGCAGCACGGGCGCATCTGGGTGCGCGACGGCGCGGTCTGGACCTCCGCCGGCGTCACCACCTGCCTGGAGCTCGCGCTGGCGCTGGTCGAGGACGACCTCGGGCGCGCGGTGGCGATGGACGTCGCGCGCACGCTGGCGCTGCCGCTGCTGCGCTCGGGCGACCAGCCGCAGCGCAGCCCGGCGCTCGAGGCGCAGGCCGCGGCCACGCACCGGCTGCGCGAGCTGGTGGCGTGGATCGGCGCGCATCTCGGCGAGAACCTGTCGGTCGATTCGCTGGCCGAACGCGCCGCGATGAGCCCGCGCCACTTCGCCCGCGCCTTCGCCGCCGAGACCGGCTGCACGCCGGCGCGTTTCGTCGAACGCGCGCGTGTCGACGCGGCCGCGCACCTGCTGCGCCACACCGCGTGGACGCAGCAGAAGGTCGCCGACCACAGCGGCTTCGGCTCGGTCGATGCGCTGCAGCGCGCCTTCGTGCGCGTGCACGGCGAGACGCCGAAGGCCTATCAGCAACGTGACGCGTGAGGACCGCATGACCCTGCAACTGCAGCTGATCCGCAGCGCCACCGTGCGCCTGGCCATCGACGGCTTCGTGCTGCTGGTCGATCCCTACCTCGCCGCGCCCGGCGAAGGGCGCAGTTATGCCGGCACCGTGCGCAGCCCGCTGGTGCCGCTGCCGGTGCCGGCCGAGGACCTGGTGCGCGAGGCCGACGCGGTGTTCGTATCGCACCTGCATTCGGACCATTTCGACGACGCGGCGCGCGCGCTGCTGCCGGCGACCAAGCCGTTGTGGTGCCCGGCGCCGGTGGCCGAGGGGCTGCGGGCCTTCGGCTTCACGAACGTGACCGGCATCGCCGACACCTTCGCCCATGCCGGCTTCTCGCTGCAGATGACCCCCGGCCGGCACGGCCCGGATGCGGTGCTGGAGGCGATGGGCGCGGTGCACGGCTTCGTATTGCGCACCCCGGGCCACGGGCCGCTGTACTGGGTCGGCGATTCGATCCATTGCCCCGAGGTCACGCGGACGATCGCGGCCACGCAACCCGCCTGCATCGTCGTGCATGCCTGCGGCGCCGACTGGAAAGGCCTCGCGCCGCTGGTGATGGACTGCGCGATGGTCGAGGCGGTGCTGGCGGAGGCGCCCGGCGCGCAGGTGATCGCGACCCACCTCGACGCGGTGGACCACGCGACCGTCTCGCGCGCCGACCTGCGCACCTGGTTCGCGCCGAAGCCGGCGCTGGCCGCGCGGCTGCGCATCCCGGCCGACGGCGAGCGCATCGCGCTGTGAACCGGCCATGAGCTTCCTCGGCCTGCTGATGCTCGACACCCGCTTCCCGCGGCCGCCGGGCGACATCGGCAACCCGTCGACCTGGTCGCGCGCCGGCATCCCGGTGCGCTACGTCACCGTGCAGGGCGCTTCGCCGCAGCGCATCGTGCGCGAGTCGGACCCCTCGCTGCTGCAGCCCTTCGTCCATGCGGCGCGCGCGCTGGCCGCCGACGGCGCGACGCTGCTGTCCACCAGCTGCGGCTTCCTCGCCGCCTGGCAGCACCCGCTCGCGCAGGCGGTGCAGGTGCCGGTGATCACCTCCAGTCTGCTGCAGGCCGCGCGATACCCGCGGCCGGGCATCGTGACCATCGATGCCGCGTCGCTGACGCCCGCGCTGCTGCAGGCCGCCGGCGTGCCGGACGGCACCCCGGTGCAAGGCGTCGCGCCGGGCTGCGAGTTCCAGCGCCGCCTGCTCGGCAATCAGCCGGTGCTCGACCTCGCCGAGGCCGAGCGCGACGTGGTCGCGGCCGCGCAGGCGCTGGTGGCGCGCCACCCGCAAGTGAGCGACCTGGTGCTCGAGTGCACCAACATGCCGCCCTACCGCGAGGCGATCGCCCGCGCCACCGGCCGCCCGGTGCACGACATCGAAACGCTGCTGATCGACGCCTGGTCGGCGGCCACCGCGTCCATCGCCGGATCGATGCCGCGCCGGTAGGCGTCGGGCGTCCACGGCGCGAAGAGGTCGGGCGCCAGCGACTCGACGGCGATCGGCCGCCGCACGACCGGCGCATGGCAGTCGGTGAAGCGGCGGCAGCCGTCGCGGTAGTCGTGGCGCTCGGTCGCCGGCAGCAACACCTCGCCGGAGTGCGCCAGCGTCACCGGCCGGCCTTCGGCGAAGAACTCCAGCCGGTCGCCCACCGGCTCGCCGACGATGCGCACGCGCGCCGGCGCCGCCTGCTTCAGGTAGCCGGTGATCGAGATCGCCGCGGAGAAGGTCCACGGACTCGTCAGCGCATAGATCCGCCCCGGCACCAGCGCCGGCAGGCTCTCGGCGAAGTCGCGTGCCTGCGTCAGGTCGCCGCCGCCGTTCAGGCGCAGGTCCAGCACCAGGTGCGTCGGTTGGTGCCGCTGCACGGCCGCGCGCACCTCGGCGAAGAAGGCGGCCAGCGTCGACTCGCGGGCGTCGTGGGTCTGGCGCAGCTCGATGACCACGGCGGCCAGCTCGGGCGCATGGCGCCAGCGGAAGGCCCGGCCGCCTTCCTGCAGCGACCAGGGCGCCGCGCCGGCCCTCAGCAGCGAACGCCAGCCGGTGTCGGTGCCGTCGCGGGTCTCCGGCACCACGTCGGGCAGCAGCAGGCGGCTGGTGTCCGAGCGCGGCCGGTCGGGCGACGGCGCTTCGGCGACGAGCCGGCGTTCGATCACCCGCCCATCGGCGAGCAGGAAGCGGTAGCGCGCGGCCGCCGCGTCCTTCACCAGGTCCAGCGCCTGCAGCTGCTGCGGGCTCTCCAGCAGCAGCGGCGCCTGGCGGTCGCGCCACGACGGCAGGCCGCCGGTGAGGCCATGCGCGGCTTCGCGCAGCCGCTCCAATGGGACGTCATCGATCGCCAGCAGCGCAGCCCCCAGCAGGTCGGCATCGGCCGTGCGCACCCGCAGCACGACGAAGTCGCGGCCGAAGGGCGCGAGGCGGAGGCCGACCCGGTTGCTGCGCGCCAGCCGCGGCCCGCCGTAGCTCAGCGTGTGGCCGTTGTCGGCCAGCGCCGCCACCTGGGCCAGCGCCAGGCCGAAGCGCACCGGATCCAGTTCACGCGCCTGGGCGTCCAGCAGCGCGAGCCGCGCCTGCGCCGCCTGCCGCGCCGGCGCGCTGTAGGCCCGGTCGGGCTCGAAGAACTCGCGGCGGAACTGCGCCAGGTCGGCGCGCACCGTGTCCGCGCTCCAGGTCTGCGCCCGCGCGGCGCCGGCAGTGAGACACAGCGCGGCGAACGCCAGGCAGGAAGCGGCCAATCGGTGCAGCACGGGGCGTCCTTCGGGGGTGAACGAAGCCTCCACTGTGCGCGATGCGGACCGCCTGCCGCGTGCAGTTCGGTCGGCCGGATCGACGGCCTGTCGCATACCGCGCGGCAGCGGGTCACCCCGCGGGCGCCGCGATGTCAGCCGGCCAGGGCCTGCAGCGCGGCGCCGCCACCGCGGAACATCGGCCAGCCGTCACCGACCAGCACCGCGTCGATGCGCGGATGGCGCTCGAGCAGCCGGTGCAACGAGGCGGTGACCGCGGCGCGGTCGCCGATCTTCGCGTCCGGAAGCAGGTGCAGGCTGTTGCCGGCATGCGCGCGCACGAGGTCGCCGGTGACCAGCGTCGTGTGCTCGAGCACCAGCGCCAGCTCGCCCGGCGTCTTGCCGCCGTGCAGCTCGATCACCTGCAGCCCCGGCACCGGCTCGTCGCCGTCGCCGAGCCACGCGGTGCACGGCAGCGCGAAGCCCTCGCGCTCGGCGCGCGGACCGGCCAGCGTGGCGCCGAACTGCCGGGCCAGTTCGCCCGCGGCGCGCGTGTGGTCCGAGTTGGTGACGATGATCCAGGCCGCGCCGCCCAGGCGCTCGAGGTGCGCGCGGTCGTGCGCGCTCATCGGCAGCGGATCGACCAGCACGTTGCCGCCGGGCCGGATCCACGCCAGGCCGTTGAAGTCGATGTCGCGGCTCTCGTCGAAGACAGACCAGCCGTAGAGATCGGGGCGGTGCAAGCGCTTCATGCCGGCATCTCCGGGGTGTGGCGGAGATGCATTCTGCGCCCCCGCCCCGACGTGTCGAAGGCCTGGCCCCAGACCTCGGGCCGGGTGGCATCGCATAAGCTCGCGCGCGCCGTCACCTGCGCCGTCCTGCCCATGCCCGTTGTCCGCCCGCTGCGTCCGCTGCGCCTGCTGCTCGCCTGCCTGCTGGCCGTGCCGCTGCTGTCGTCCTGCACGCTGGTCACGCTGCGCGACGAGGCCCGCGCCTTCTACGCCGCCACCGTGCTGGCCGGGCGCGTCGCGGTGCCGGCGGGCTGGCAGGGGCCGGTGGTCGTCGCCGCCGTGGCCGAAGGCGCCGACGGCCGCCGCCAGGTCGTGCACCAGGTGCGCCTGCACGAGGCGGGCGGCTACGAGCTGATCGTGCCCGACGGGCTCACCACCGTGGTGGCCTTCGGCGATGCCGACGGCAACGGCCGGCCCGATGACGGGGACCCGGCGGCGCTGCAGCCGGCGCCGGTGGAGGTGCGCAGCCAGGGCCTGCTGCTGCAGCTCGACCTGGTGCTCGCGCCCGGCCAGGCCGCCGCGCTGCGACGCGCGCTGCCCGCCGACGCCCCTTCGCCGCCGCGCCACAGCACGCAGGTCGGTGCGCCGCTGCGGCTGGACGAGCCCGCCTTCTCGGCCGAGGCCGGGCGCCAGGGCTACTGGTCGCCGATGGAGGCCTTCCGCCGCACCGGCGGCAACATCTACTTCGCCGAGCCCTACGACCCGGCGCGCACGCCGGTGCTGTTCGTGCACGGCGCGCTCGGCTCGGCGCAGGACTTCGCACCCTTCCTCTCGCGCCTCGACCGCCGGCGCTACCAGGCCTGGGTGTTCCAGTACCCGTCGGGCTCGTCGCTCGACTCGATGGCCCACCTGCTGTACTGGAAGCTGTTCAACCTGCAGGTGCGGCACCGCGTCGAACGGCTGCACATCGTCGCGCACAGCATGGGCGGCCTCGTCGTGCGGCGGCTGCTGCTCGACCACGGCGCCGAGCTCGGCTCCCTGGTCGGCGCCTTCGTCTCGCTGTCGACGCCCTGGGGCGGCGAATCCGGCGCCGCGCTGGGCGTGAAGCACTCGCCGGCGGTGGTGCCATCGTGGCGCGACATGCAGCCCGGCGAAGCCTTCCTGACGCAGCTGTATGCGCGGCCGCTGCCGCCGTCCGTGCGGCACCTGCTGCTGTTCGGCCACCGCGGCGGCTACAACCTGCTGCGCCCGACCACCGACGGCACCGTGACCCTGGCCAGCCAGCTGCGCCCCGAGGCCCAGGCCGAGGCCCGCATGGTCACCGGCTTCGACGAGGACCACGACAGCATCCTCGCCGCGCCGACGGTGATCGAGCATGTGCAGGCCCTGCTCGCCGCCGCCGACCGCCCCGGCGCGATGCCGGCGGGCGGCCGGCTGCAGGTGCGGCTGGCGGCGCCCGACGGCCGCGCCGAATCGCTGCTGGCGGCGCTGGCCACGCTGACGCTGACGCCGGTGGGCGGGCCCGACACCCCGCGCACGCCGCAGGTGATGTCGCTGACCCCGGGGGCCGGCCTCACCCGCGTCGGGCCGGTGGCGCCCGGCGTCTACGAGGTCAGCGCCACCGCGCCGGCCTTCCGCACCCAACCGGCGCGGCGCCGCGTCACGGTCGAGCCCGGCGGCGAAACGGCGCTGGACTTCACGCTCGCCCCGCAAGGCACGCTGTTCGGCCAGATCGACGTCGCCGGCGACCCGCTGCGCCAGCCCGCCGGCAGCTACCGCGCGCCGCACACCCGCGCGACCGTGCGCCGCATCGTGCTGCAGGGCCCCGGCGGCGTGCGCACGCTGGTGCCGCGCCACAGCGAACGGCCGGACCTGCTGCCCGCCTTCCTGGACGATCGGGACGATGCCGACGGCGCGGTCTTCAGCTTCGTGAACCTGCCCGCCGGCGAGTTCGTGCTGACCGTCGAGGCGGACGGCCACGCGCCGCACGTCTCGCGGCACGTCGTGATGCCGGGGCGGGTGTCGCCGCTGGCCAGCGTGCTGTTGCAGCCGCTGCGATGAACCCGCCTAGACTCGGCGCATCCTGGACCCGCCCGCGCCGCCATGTCGAGCACCCTCGACACGCTGACCGAGATCAACGTCGACGACCTGCTCGATGCCGCCGGCCTCGTGCGCTGGCGCCGCACGCCGCTGCGCCGGCTGTTCAGGCGGCCGGCGCGGCGCTTCGCGCACATCGCGATGGCCTTCGACCGGGCCGTCGCCGAACGGGGCTTCGCCGGCGGCAGCGCGTGGATGGTCGAACGCATGGCCGGTGGCCTGCAGGTGCAGGGGGCGGCACAGGTGCCGGCGCACGGGCCGCTGTGCGTGCTGGCGAACCATCCCGGCATGACCGACACGGTGGCGCTGATCGCCAGCCTCGCGGTGCGGCCCGACCTGCGCGTGATCGCGCTCGACCGGCCCTTCCTGCGCGCGCTGCCGGCGGTGGCGCCGCGGCTGATCTTCGTGCCGGCCGATGACGAGGCCGGCCGGCTGGCCGTCGTGCGCCAGGGTGTCGAGCACCTGCGCGCGGGCGGCGCGCTGCTGACCTTCCCGGCCGCCCGCATCGAGCCCGATCCGGCGCTGGCCGGCGCGCCGCCGGCACTGGCGTCGCTGGCCGTCTGGTCGGCGAGCTTCGCGCTCTTCGTGCGCCGCGTGCCGCGCACGGTGGTGCTGCCGGCACTGGCCAGCCACGTGCTCGACGCCGGCGCCCAAGGCCACCCGCTGGCCCGGCTGCGCCGGCGGCCCGAGGACCGCGAGAAGCTCGGCGCCGCGCTGCAGGTGGCCCTGGCGCGTTACCAGCGCGGCCAGGTGCGCGTCGCCTTCGGCTCGCCGCTGGCCGGCACCGATGCCCGCGCGCTGCATGCCGCGGTGCTCGACCAGATGGCGCGCCTGATCGCCGCGGCCGCCGCCGACGGCACGGCGCCCCCTGCCGGCACACCGGCGCACGATGCGGCGCTGGCGCGCCGCTGATGGCCCGATGAAGGCCCGATGAAGGCCCCCGCCCCCGCCCGCGCCTGCTGGCTCGCCGAACCGGGCCGCGCCGAGCTGCGCGACGAGCCGCTGGCCACGCCCGGCGACGGCGACGTGCTGGTGCGTGCGCTGCACAGCGGCATCAGCCGCGGCACCGAGACGCTGGTCTTCCGCGGCGAAGTGCCGGCCAGCGAGCACCGGCGCATGCGCGCGCCGTTCCAGCAGGGCGAGTTCCCGGGCCCGGTCAAGTACGGCTATGCCAGCGTCGGCGTGGTCGAAGCAGGCCCGGCGGCACTGTTGGGCCGCGTGGTGTTCTGCCTGCATCCGCACCAGACGCGCTACGTCGTGCCGGCCGATGCGGTGCACCCGCTGCCGAACGGCGTGCCGCCCGCACGCGCGGTGCTGGCCGCCAACCTCGAGACCGCGGTCAATGCGCTGTGGGATGCCGCGCCGCGCATCGGCGACCGCATCGCGGTGGTCGGCGGCGGCACGCTGGGCGCGCTGGTCGCGTGGCTCGCGGCCCGGATGCCGGGCTGCGCGGTGCAGCTGGTCGACGTGCAGCCAGCGCGGCGCGCACTGGCCGAACGGTTGGGGCTGGGCTTCGCGCTGCCGGACGAGGCCTGGGGCGATGCCGATCTCGTCGTGCATGCCAGCGGCCGCGGCGAAGGCCTGGCCACCGCGCTGCGCCTGGCCGGCTTCGAGGCCACGGTGCTGGAGCTCAGCTGGTACGGCACGCGCCCCGTCGCGGTGCCGCTGGGCGAAGCCTTCCATGCGCGGCGGCTGCGGCTGCAGTCCTCGCAGGTCGGCCACGTCGCGGCGGCGCAGCGCGGCCGCTGGGACTTCCGCCGCCGGCTGGCGCTGGCGCTGTCGCTGCTCACCGACCCGGCGCTCGATGCGCTGCTCGGCGAGCCCGCGCCCTTCGACGCGCTGCCCGCGGTGCTGGCACGGCTGGCCGCCGGCGACGAGCCGGACGTGCTCTGCCAGCGCATCGACTACCCCCCCTAAAGAGGCCCATGTACAGCGTCAACGTCCGCGACCACTTCATGATCGCCCACAGCTTTGCCGGCGAGACCTTCGGCCCGGCGCAGCGCCTGCATGGCGCGACCTACGTCGTCGACATGACGCTGCAGCGCACGGCGCTCGACGCCGACGGCGTGGTGACCGACATCGGCCGCGCCGCGGCGCTGCTGAAGGCGGTGCTGGGCGACCTGAACTTCAGCAACCTGGACGACGAGCCCGCGTTCCGGGGCCGCAATACGACGACCGAGTTCCTCGCCCGCGCGCTGTTCGACCGCCTCGCCGCGCGCATCGCGGCCGGTGCGCTGGGCCCCGACGGTGCCGGGCTGGCGGCGATGAAGATCACGCTGCACGAATCGCATGTCGCCTGGGCGGCCTACGAAGGGCCGCTGCCGGCCTAGCTTGCAAAGGACGCGTGTGCGGCGGCTGACCTTCCTGATGCCCGGCGACCCGGCGAGCCTGACCGGTGGGTATGCCTACGACCGTGCGATGGTCGCCGGCCTGCGCGCGCGCGGCTGGACGGTCGGGCAGCCGCGGCTGCCCGACGGCTTCCCGTTTCCCGGCGAGGCGGCCTTCGCGGCGGCCGCGCGCTGCATCGGCGAGATACCGGACGGCACGCTCGTCGTCGCCGACGGCCTGGCCTTCGGCGCGCTGCCCGCGCTGGCCGAAGCCCACGCCGGGCGGCTGCGCTGGGTCGCGCTGGTGCACCACCCGCTGGCGCTGGAGACCGGCCTGGCCGACGTGCAGGCCGCGCAGCTCTTCGACAGCGAACGCCGCGCGCTGGCCACCGCGCGGCGGGTGATCGTGCCCAGCGCGGCCACCGCTCGCGCACTGGCACCGTACGGCGTGCCGCCGGAGCGCCTGCACGTGATCGCGCCGGGCACCGATCCGGCGCCGCTGGCCGCAGGTTCCGGCGACGACGGCCTCACGCTGCTGTGCGTGGCGACGGTCAGCGCACGCAAGGGCCATGCGCTGCTGATCGACGCACTGGCCGGCCTCGGCGACAGGCGCTGGACGCTGCACTGCGTGGGCAGCCTCGAGCGCGATCCGGCGACCGCGGCCGCGCTGCGCCGCCAGATCGACACGCTCGGCCTCGCCGGGCGCGTGCGGCTGCACGGCGAGCTGCCCGACGCCGCGTTGCAGGCGCTGATGCAGCGCGCCGACGTCGCGGTGCTGGCCACGTTCTTCGAAGGTTATGGAATGGCGCTGGCCGAGGCGCTGGCGCGCGGGCTGCCGGTGGTGGCCACGGCGGTCGGTGCGCTGCCCGAGACGGTGCCGGCCGGCGCCGGCATGCTGGTGCCGTCGGGTGACATGGCGGCGCTGCGCGAGGCGCTGCGCCGCATGATCGACGAGCCCGGCTGGCGCGCGCAGCTGGCGGCCGGCGCGCGGGCCGCGCGGGCGGCGCTGCCGACCTGGCCGCAGGCCGTCGCGGCCTTCGAGGCCGTGCTGGCCGCGCTGGCCACGCCGGCCGACCACGCGGGCGCGCCGCGATGAGCGACGGCTTCAGCGCCGGCTGGCTGCAGCTGCGCGAGCCCTTCGACACCGCGGCGCGCGCGCAGGCCGACGCGGTCAGGCAGTTCGCGCTGGCCGGTCGCGCCGCCGATGCCGGCCCGTGGTCCGTCATCGATCTGGCCTGCGGCACCGGCGCCAACCTGCGCGCGCTGGCGCCCCGCCTCGGCCAGGGCCAACGCTGGCGGCTGATCGACCACGACGACGCGCTGCTCGGCGAGGTGCCCGCCGCGCTCGCGCGCTGGGCCACTGCGGCCGGCCACCGCGTCACGCCGGGCGGCGCCACGATCCACCTGGCGGGCGAGGGCTTCGACGCGATCATCGAACGCCGGCGCCTGGACCTCGCGGCGGCGCTTCACGATCTCGAGTTGCCGCCGGGCGCGTTGCTGACGGCGTCCGCGCTGCTCGACCTGGTGTCCGCGCACTGGCTGCAGGCACTGCTGCAGCACGCGCTCGCCGCCCGCGCGACACTGCTGTTCGCATTGACCGCCGACGCCCGCATCCGCTGGTCGCCCGGCGATCCGGCCGACGAGGCCGTGCAGGCCCTGTTCGCCGCGCACCAGCGCCGCGACAAGGGCTTCGGTGCCGCGCTCGGCAGCCAGGCCGCGACCGTCGCCCTCGAGCACCTGGCCGCCGCCGGGTGGACGACGAGACACGCGGCGAGCGACTGGCTCATCGACGGCGCGCAGGCGCCGGCGATGCTGCGCGCGATGGTCGAGGGCACCGCCGCCGCGGCGATCGAGCAGGACCCGGCGGCGCGCGCGCTGGTGCAGGCCTGGGCGCTGCGACGCCAGGGTGCGCTGCCCGCGACCCGGCTGCGGGTCGGCCACGTCGACCTGGCCGCGCGACCGCCGGGCTAACTCCTCATGTCCACGTCCCAGAGCCGGTCGCCACCGAGCGAATAGACGCGGCAGCGCGGCCGGGCGCAGTCGCCCATGCGTTCGGGCCCGGGGAACAGCAGGCCGCGCCGGCCGTCGCCGATCAGCACCGGCGCGATCGACAGGTGCAGCCGGTCGAGCGCCCGCTGCGCCAGGAAGCGCGAGACCGTGACGCCGCCGCCTTCGACCAGCAGGCGCTTCAGCCCGCGGGCGCGCAGCGCGGCGACGGCGGCGGCGACGTCGGGCGCGCCGTTGTCGCGCAGCAGCCCGGGCACCGCCAGCACGCGCGCCGCGCCGGCCAGGTCCACCGCCTGCGCGCGCCAGCGCGCATCGCACAACCACAGCGTCGGCACGCTGCGGTCGGTGAACACGTGCGCCCGCTGCACGCCGCCGGCCAGCCCCAGCTGCGGGTCGAACAGCACGCGCACCGGGTTCGGCCCCGGCACGTGGCGGGTGGTCAGCCGCGGGTTGTCGATGGCCACCGTGCCGGCGCCGACGATCACCGCGTCGCTGAGCGCGCGCAGCCGGTGCAGGTGTTCCAGCACCTCGGTGCCGCTGACGAAGGCGGCATCGCCGGTACGGGTGGCGATGCAGCCGTCCAGGCTCTGGCCGAGCTGCGCGACCACCCAGGAATCGAGGTCGATCAGCGGCTTGAAGAGGGCGAAGCGCTCCTGCGCGGCGGTCTCCCGGCCGGCATCGCCGGTCAGCTGCCAGCCGTGCTGCGCATCGTGCCGCAGGCCCGCCGGCATCACCGGCGGCGGCGCGGCCGCGCGCGTCGCGGCGATCGCCAGCAGGCCGGGCCACAGTTCATCGAGCATCCGATCTCCCACGCTTGGACTCCGAGCCTGCTTCACCGGCTCTTCGGCAGGCCAGGGCATTCCGCGGACCTGCGCGGCAGCATAACCGGCGCCGGTCTATGCTCGCCGGCCGAACCGGACCGGGGAGCTGCTGCGTGAATGACACCGCCTACGACCTCATCGTCATCGGAGGAGGCTCCGGTGGCGTCGCCTGCGCGCGGCGCGCGGCCCACCACGGCGCGCGCGTCGCGCTGATCGAGGCGGTGCGCGTCGGCGGCACCTGCGTGCTGCGCGGCTGCGTGCCGAAGAAGCTGCTGATGTACGCCGCACAGATCGGCGACACGCTGCGCGAAGCGGGCGGCTTCGGCTGGCAGGTGCCGGACGGCGCGGCCTTCCGCATGCAAGCCTGGCAGGCTGCGAAGGCGCAGGAGCTCAAGCGCCTGGAAGGCATCTACCGCGGGATGCTGGAGCAGGCGAACGTGCACTTCATCGAGGGCGCCGCGCGGCTGGACGGCCCCGGCGCGGTGCAGGTCGGCCCGCGCCGGCTGACCGCGCCGCACATCGTGCTGGCCACGGGCGCCGCGCCGGTGCGCGACAGCATCCCCGGCATCGCCGATTGCCCGACTTCGGACGAGCTGCTCGACCTCGCGGAGCTGCCCCCGCGCGCCGCGGTGATCGGCGGCGGCTACATCGCGGTGGAGTTCGCCAGCATGCTGGCGCGGCTGGGCGTCGAGGTGACGATGCTGTACCGCGGCGAGCTGCCGCTGCGCGGCTTCGACGAGAGCCTGCGCACGCGGGCGGCCGAAGCGCTCGAGGATGCCGGCGTGCAGCTGAGGCCGGGCATGGCCCCGCTGTCGATCAGCCACGAAGCGGGCACCTGGACGCTGCACCTGGCGGACGGCGAGGCGCTGCGGCTGCCCTGGGCGCTGAACGCCACCGGCCGCCGGCCCAACAGCGCGCGCCTGGGGCTGGAGCGGGTGGGCATCGTGCCGGACGCGCAGGCGGCGGTGCCGGTCGACGAGCGTGGCCACACCGCCGCCGCCGGCATCTATGCGATCGGCGACCTCACCGCACGCCACAACCTGACGCCGGTGGCGATTGCCGAGGGCCGCGCCCTGGCCGATGCGCTGTTCGCCGGCGGCGAGCCGCAGATCGCCGTCGGCCAGGTGGCCACCGCTGTGTTCATGCTGCCGCCGATCGGCACCGTCGGCGCCACCGAGACGCATGCGCTGGCGCAGGGCCACACCATCGACGTCTTCGAAGCCGACTTCCGGCCCATGCGCGCGGCCTTCACCGGCCGCGCCGAGCGCTGCTACATGAAGCTGCTGGTCGACGTGGCGGACGACCGCGTGCTCGGCCTGCACATGATCGGCGCCGATGCGCCGGAGATCGTCCAGAGCCTGGCCGTCGCGCTGCGCGCCGGCGCCACCAAGGCCGACTTCGACCGCACCGTCGCGGTCCACCCGACGGCCGCCGAGGAATGGGTGCTGATGCGCACGCCGTCGCGGCGGGTGTCGCCGGGCGAGGTTCGGTAGAAGACGAGCGGCCCGCGGCCGGAAGCTCCGGGCGCGGGCCGAGCGGTCGCAGGGACCAGCGGATCAGCGGGCGATCGGCGCGTAATCAGCGCGTGATCGAGTCGCTGGTCTCGGTGTTCGACTGCGGCACGTAGGTCCAGCCGGTGCGCGTCACGCTGTTCACCGTGAAGGTGAATACGCCGCTGCCGCTGACGCTGGGCGACTTGAAGCGCGCGACGCCGGTGCTGTCGGTGCTCAACGTGACCGACGGCCGCGTGACCAGGCCGCTCCACGCGCCGTTGATCGACGCGCTGGCGACCGGCAGGCCGTTGGCATCGACGACCTTCACCGTGGCCTGCGCCTGCGCGGCGGTGCCGACGATGTTGATCACGCTCATCGCGATGTCGGCCACCCGCATCGTCTTGCCGGTGGCGCCCGGGGCATCGACGGTGATGGTCACCGAGCTGGTCGAGGCCTGGCCCAGGTTGTCGACGACGGTCAGCTGCGCGGTGTAGCTGCCGGGGTTGCTGTAGGTGTAGGCGGCGGTGCTGCCGCTGCCGACGGCGCCATTGCCGAAGGCCCAGCTGTACGAGGCGATGCTGCCGTCCGGATCGGTGGAGCCGGTGCCGGAGAAGTTCACCGTCAGCGGCGCCGGACCCTTGGCGGTCGAGGTGCCGATCGTGGCGATCGGGGCCATGTTGACCGGCGTCGTGTAGCTGGCCGACAGCGCGTACTGGCCGATGCTGCCGTAGGCCGGGTAGCCGTCGGTGCCCGCCTTGCCGGTGCCCTGCACCGACAGGTAGTAGGTGCCGTTGGCCGGCAGGTTGACGCTGATGCTGGCGTTCAGCGCATCGACCGGGTTGGCGGTGGCGATCACCGTGTTCGCGCTGTTGCGCAGCGTGATCAGCGCATCGAGGTTGGCCGAGCGCACCGCGGGCGTCAGCGTCAGCGTGGCCGGGCCTGCACCGGCGCTGAAGGCGAACACGTCGACATCGGTCGGGCGCTCGATCACGCCGCTGGTGCTGGCGCTGCTGGTGGTGCCGCTGACGGCCGGGGACAGCACGGTGGCCGCGGCGTGCGTATTGCCGTGGTCGTCGGCCCGCAGCGGCAGGCCGTTGGACTGCATCACGACGTAGTCGTCCTGCGTGTTGTTGGCGCCGGTGTACTCGCCCTTGCTCCACTGCACGACGGTCTTCGAGTAGCCCACGCCCATGATCGGCGCCCAGCTCGTGGCACCGCTGCCGTGGCCGCCGTAGTAGCCGGCCGTCGCGGTGCCGTCGTGGTTCAGGCCCATGTTGTGGCCGGCTTCGTGCGAGGCGGCCTCGGCGATGTTCTTCTCGCTGCCGCTGAGCGCGTCGTAGAAGACCAGCGCCGGCTTGTAGTAGTTGCTGGTGTCGTCGAAGACGCCCAGGTAGGCGACACCGCCGCAGCCGCAGCTGTAGACGCCGGTGCGGTTGGTGATCAGCACCGTCGTGCCGAAGATGTCGTCGGTCGAGCCGCTGCGCGTGAGCTTGTCGGCGGTCGGCGGTTCGGTGGTGACGTCGACGTCGAAGGCCGCGAAGTCTTCCGCCACGCGCTGCCAGATGCCCTGGATGCGCTGCAGCTCGGTGGTCGAGAAGGTGCCCGGGATGCCGTCGATGTCGTAGGGCGCGGCGTTGATCGTCGTGCCGCTGCTGTTCCACGCGGTGCCGGTCAGCGTCGCGCCGCGGAAGTTCAGGTAGATCGTGCGCTTGGAGCCCGGACGGCTGTGCAGGAAGAAGGTCTGTTCCAGCGGCGCCAGCGTGCCGTCGAGCAGGCCGCTGCCGGCGAGCGGCTCGGGCGACGCGGCGACCGGCGCATCGAGCTCCTCGACGTAGAACGCGCGGCCGTTTCGGTCGAGCTTCAGCCGCTTGTCGTTCAGCAGCATCGCCTTGAACTCGTCGGCCGACTTGCCGTAGAAGTCGGCCACGTCCGGCAGCCGCGCCCCCAGCGCCTCGACCGCCCGCTGGCCCTGCACCTGGCGCTCGTTGAGCACCATCGTCGGGAACGCGCCCTTCAGGCGGTGCGGCACGGCCGCTTCGTTCGCGGCAGCGGCGGTGGCCGCGGTACCGGCCAGGCCCAGTGCGAGCAGCACCGGCGCGAGCAATCGGGGGAGATGGATCATGAAGGGGCTCTCGAACAGCGGATCAACCAACGACATCCGGTGTGACCAGCCAGGAACGACAGCCGACGACTTCATGGAGAAAGTGCGCCTGCAGGCGGCCCCGCTGCCATGACGGGGCCTGCTGGAGGCGACCGCGTTAGACCGGGAACTTTGCGACCCCGGCTTTCGCGCAGGTGTGCCGACGGCGCGCATGGTAGTGGCGGCGATTCAATCGTTGCAGCGGTCTTTCCTTCCGTTACGGCGGCAAAACCTGCCGCACCAGCCCGGCCCCGGCAGCGTGCAATACGCACGCCCCGGACGGGCCGGAAGCGGTTAGAGGGGCGGCCAGAAGCAGCGGCGCGGGCCGCCCTTCAGGCCGGTGCGCCCTTCAGGTACCAGGCCGCCGCCTGGCCGCGCGACTGCAGGCCCAGCTTGTCGAGCACGTTGGCCACGTGGCGCTTGACCGTGTGCGGGCTGATGTCGAGCGCGCGGGCGATCAGCTTGTTGCTGGTGCCGGTGGCGATCAGCGCCAGCACCTCGGCCTCGCGAATCGTCAGGCCCGCGTCGGCGGTGGCGGGCGTCTCGGCCGGTTCGGCCAGGCCGCTGAGCGTGCGCTCGGCCTCGTCGGACAGCAGGCGGGCCGCGGGCTGCGGCGCCGTGCTGCGCAACTGCGCGACCGTGGCCGCCGCCACCTGCAGCCCTTGCCGCTGCGCCGCGGGCAGGCGATCGCCCCAGGCGGCGCCGGCCAGCGTCTGCAAGGCGGCGAGGCCGGCCATCCACGCATGGCCGGCGTCGCCGTCGCGCTCGATGCGTGCCAGCGCCGGCGCGGCCGCCTGCGCGGCCAGGCCGAGCTCGCCGCAATGCACCCAGGCCTCGGCGCAGCGCAGCCGCAGGTCGACGTGGTGGGCCATCACGTCCATCTCGTGCAGCTTGGGCAAAAGGCGCTGCAGGCCCTCGGCCGCGTCGCGCCAGCGGCCCTGCGCGGCCGCATGGCGCGCGCGCACGGCGATCGCCCGCGGGTTCTGGAACTGGTCGCTGCGCAGCGGGTCTTCCTTGAGGTACGCAGCCCAGCGCTCGATCACCTCGGGCGCGGCGCCCAGCGTGCTGTTCATGCGCACGCCGTAGACCGCCATCTGGTGTTCCCACAGCCGGCGCCGCTCGGGTGGCGCATCCTGCTCGCGGGCGAACATGCCGTCCAGGTGCGCGGCCAGCTCGTCGGCGCGGCCGCAGATGGCGCACTCGATCATGCGATACAGCGTCAGCTGGGTCTCGGTCTCGCCGGAGCAGGCCAGCCAGCGCAGGTCGTCCTCGGCTTGCCGCGCATCGGCGCGCGACTCGTCGAGGCGGCCGGCCCACAGGCGAACGAACGCGCGCTGCAGGATCACCTCGGCGCGCATCGGCAGCGGCCGCTGGCCGATGCGCGCGAGCGCGCCCTCGACATAGCGCTCGAACCACACGCGCATGCCCGGCAGCGTGCTCCAGTTCGACGCCGGCGCGCATTCCCACCATTCGAAGAGGCTCGCGCCGCGCTGCAGCGACTCGATCACCTCGCCGTACAGCAACGGCAGCCGGTCGAGCTGGCCGCGCCGGAAGTGCTGGGTCGCGTCGGAGATCAGCAGCCGACGGCGCGTGGGCGGCGCCATCGATTCGGCATGCAGCCCGGCGATCAGCGTCTCGGCCTCGGCATTGCGGTCCATCGCGTACAGCGCCATCGGCAGCAGCGACTGCGCCTGCTGGCGCTCGTCGACGTCGCCGGCGGCCGCCGCATGCGCCATCGCCGCCCTGAAGTGGCGCTCCATCGCCGGCCAGTCCCAGCGCAGCAGCGCGACGGTGCCCGCCAGGCGCGCCAGCCGCGCCGACGTCGCACGCCAGCCGGCGTCGAACTGCTCGACGAGGCGCTGCACCTCGCCCGCACCGCCGCCGACGAAGAGATCGGGCGCCGCGGCGGCCAGCGCGGCCTCGGCGCCGGCCCAGTCGCGCGCGCGCAGCAGGTAGCCGATGCGGCGCGCGGCATCGGGCTCGGAGGCCGCGGCGCGGTGCAGCAGCGCATCGAGCTCGTCCGGCAGGCGGCGCGCGAGCCGCGCTTCGAGCGCGGCGCGGAACAGGTCGTGCAGCACCAGCGTGCGGTCGGCGGTGGCCAGCGAGGTCGCGAAGAGGCCGCGGCGCTCGATCTCGTCGAGCAGCTCGACCGCGTTCCAGGCGCCGCTGACGGCCGCCGCGCGCGCCGCGGTCAGCTCCGGCAGCACCGCGCAGCGCAGCAGGAAGTCGTGCAGCTCGGGCGGCAGCGCGTCCAGCACCTCGCTGGTCAGGTAGTCGAACAGGTAGCGGTCGCTCAGGGCGCCGGCGGCGAGCCCGGGCCGCGACTTCAGCGCCACCAGCGTCAGCCGCAGGCCGGCGGGCCAGCCGTGGTTGCGCTCGATCAGCGTCTGCACGTTCGCATCGGCCGCGACCAGGCCTTCGGCGGCGATCAGCGCGCCGGCTTCGTCGGGGGTGAAGCGCAACGCCTCGGCATCGAACTCCGCCAGCTCGTCGGCGACGCGCCAGCGCGCCAGCGACAGCGCCGGCAGCTCGCGGCTCGACAGCACGACGGTCCAGTGCCGCGGCAGGCGCTCGATCAGGTGGTCGGCCAGCGCGACCAGCGAGGCGTCGACCACGCGGTGCCAGTCCTCGAGCACGATGACGCCGTGCGCGACATCGGCATGGGCCAGCGCATTGACCAGCTCGTCGAGCGCGCGGCGCGCGCCATCGCCGCCGCCGGCCAGGTGCGGCAGCAGCGCCTCCGGCAAGGTGCGCCACGGCAGGTCGCAGGGTTCGAGCGCCGCGGCCAGGCAGGCGAACAGGCGCGCCGCGTCGTCCTCGGCATCCAGCGACACCCAGCCGAGCGCGCTGTCCGCCGGCAGTGCCGCGGCCAGCGAGGCCAGCGCGGTCGTCTTGCCGTATCCCGCCGGCGCGTGCAGCAGCACGACGCGGCGCGATAGCGCCGCCTGCAGCAGCGCGGCGTCGAGCGCGGGCCGTTCGATGCGCCGCGCCCGCGGGCGCGCGGCCTGGATCTTGGTGGCGGCAAAACGCGGCGGCTCGACGCGCGGCGGAGGGTGGACGGTGGTGGCGGACATGGACCGGCCAATGCTATCGGCCCACGCGCGGCGTTCGAGCACAGGCGCGCGGCCGAATTCACGCGCCGCGGGCGACGCGGGTGGGCGCCGGGCCCGGCGGCCGCAGCACCAGGCGCAGCGCGAGCGCGCCCATCGCGACGGCAGCCACCACCAGGCCGCCGCCGGTCCACACCTGGTCGTCCTGCAGGTAGGACACGCACAGCCGCGTCGCCTCGTCCTGGTACAGCAGCCCGACGGTCGCCGCCATCCACGCGCCATTGCCGAGGAAGAACGCGGCGACGGTGGGGTGCATGCGCCCGGCGCCGGCGCGCAGCAGCACGCCCGCCAGAAGCCACGACGCGTACTTCAGGACCGCGGTCGACGGGTCCAGCAGGCTGCGGTCTAGCCAGGCCGGGATCATCCACAGCGCGATCACCGCGCTGGCCGCCGTGGCGCCGAAGAGGCCGCCGGCGTCGATGGCCGCGATGGCGCGGCCCAGGGCCTGCACCGCCGCCGCGCGATGCCACCGGCCGGCCATCAGCCAGCCCGCCGCCAGCAGCGCCGGCAGCTGCAGCAGCATGTGCAGCGCCATCGCGCCTTCGAACACTTCGCGCAGGCCGGGCAGCAGCGTGGCCAGCGCCAGCGCGATGAAGAAGCCGGCCGCGCGGCGCGTCATCGCCGGACCTCGCTCTGCTCGCCGTCGGCCAGCCGGATCGCCTGCGCCACCGCGGCGGGCCAGTCGTCGAGTGCATGGATGGCGCGCACGCGGCCCTGGGCATCGATCAGGTGGATCGCCGCGTTGTGCGTGTAGCCGCCGAAGCCGTCGGGGATCACGACGATGCCCAGCTGCCGCAGCAGGCGCCGCGCCGCCTCGTCGGCGGCCGGCACGGCGATCGTCCACCACGCCGGATCGGCGCGGTGCAGGCGCGCGTAGGCCTGCAGGCTGGCCACGTCGTCGTGCGCGGTGTCGAAGGACACCGACAGCAGCGCGATGTCGTCGCGCCCTTCGCGTCGCAGCCGTTCCTGCGCCTGGAAGAAGCCGGCCCCGAGCGCCTGGCACACCGAGGGGCAGCGGGTGTAGATGAAGTCGACCAGCACGATGCGCGGCCCCGTGAGCGGCGGGCCGGCGAACGCCTCGGCCACCGTGCCGTCGGCGCGCAGCAGCGGCACCGGCGCCGCCTGCAGCCGGCCCTCGCGCGCGGCGGCGCGGCGCAGCGATTCGTGCGTCCAGCGCTCGAGCCCGTCGGTGGACGACCAGGCCAGCGCACCGAAGGCGAGCAGCAGCGCCGCGCAGGCCGCCATCGTCGCGCCGAAGCCGTGCCGTGTCCGGGGCATGCCGCGCCTCCCTCAGCGCGCCGCCTTCAGCTCGACGTCGCCATCGAACGGCGCCGCGCGCGCGGCGGTCTCGGCACGCACCGCCGCCACGGTCGCGGCGTTCACCGGCGCGCCCGTATTGCCCCACTGCCCGCGCAGGTGCGTCAGCAGCGCGGCCAGCTGATCGTCGTCGAGCTGCGTCTTGAACGAGGGCATCGCGCCGCGGTAGCGGGTGCCTCTCACCGTCAGCTCGCCGCTGATGCCGTGCAGCACGATCGCGGCCGCGGTGCGTTCGTCGCCGAGCACCCATTCGGAGCCCGCCAGCGGCGGGAACACCCCCGCCAGGCCGCCGCCCTGCGCCTGGTGGCAGGCCGCACACATCGCGGCATAGAGCGCGGCGCCGTCGGCTTTGGCGCCCGCCGCGGGCCGCCTGCCGCGCAGCTCGGCGATGTCGCGGCCGTCGCCCCAGGCCGACGGCGTGTCGACGTGCGCCAATCCGATGTAGACCACGCCGAAGACGATCATCGCCGCGACGAGCGCCAGCACCGCCCCCGGCACGCGGCCGGCGCTTTCATGCGGCTCGGGGTGTTCACGCCGCTGCTGCGGCAGCACCGTGGGGCGGTTCATCGCAGGTCCCTCCGGTCGCCGTCGAGCACCGCGGGGTAGCTGCGGTCCAGCGACTTCAGGTAGGCCACGAGGTCCAGCGCGTCGCGCGTGGCGACCACATGGCGGCCGCGCATCGGCACGCCGGGCGGCAGCGTGACCGCGACGTCGCCGGGCTCGATGCGATCGCGCGCCTCGAACAGGTAGGGGTAGCTCGGCATCAGGCTGCCCGGCACGTAGGCGCGCGGCTGGTACAGATGCCCCAGGTGCCACTGCTCGCTGGGCTGGCGCGCGCCGATGTTCATCAGGTCGGGGCCGGTGCGCATGGTGCCCAGCAGGTGCGGCGTGTCGTGCGCATAGTCGCCGGCCACCGTCGCCCGGCCCCATCCGCGCTGGAAGTCCGGCGCGAAGTTCTTCGTGCGCGGCTGCTGCGAATGGCAGTAGACGCAGCCCTGCGCGATGTACTGCTGGCGGCCACGCAACTCGGCCGCGCCGTAGGGCTTGAGGCCGGCGAGCGGCGACTCGTCGCGCACCGTGAGGTAGGGGATCACGACCAGCGCGCTGGTGGCCACGCCGAGCATCAGCATGCCGCCGGCGAGCAGCCGGGTTTCGCTCTTCATCGATGAAACTCCTTCAGGCGGCGCGCAGCAGGGCGGCGCCGCGGCGCGTGGCCTTCGGCGACAGCACCAGCCGCGCGAAGTGCCCCACGAAGACGAGGTGGCCGGCGAGCATCAGCGCGCCGCCGATGCTGCGGCCCTTCAGCCACGGCAGCGTCACCGCCACCGAGTCCATGAAGCCGCGCGCGCCGTCGAGCATCGCGACGCCCTGCAGCCAGCCGCCGATCGACAGGGTCACGACATACACCGTGATGCCGATGGCCACCAGCCAGAAGTGCGCGGCGATCAGCGCCGGCGACGGCCATTCGCGGCCGGTGATGCGCGGCACCACGAAGTACATCGCGCCGAAGAACACCATGCTGACGAAGCCGTACAGCCCCAGGTGCGCATGCGCGACCGTGTAGTGCGTGAAGTGGGTGATCGCGTTGACGCTGCGCAGCGCCTCGAACGAGCCCTGGATCGAACTGGCCGTGTACATCAGCCCGCCGAAGGCGATGAAGCGCAGCGTCGGCGAGTGCTTCAGCGCCGCGAGCCGGCCCTTCAGCGTCTGGTGCTGGTTCACCGTGAAGGCGATGACCGGGATGATCATCATCATGCTCTGCACGATCGACAGCGTGACCATCCAGCCCGGCACCGGGCCGCCGATCAGGTGGTGGCCGCCGACCTGGCCGTAGAAGAACGCCAGCCCCCAGAAGCCGAGCAGCGACAGGTTGTACGACTGCACCGGCCGGCCGATCACCTTCGGCAGGAAGTAGTACACCGAGGCCAGCGCCAGCGGCGTGTAGAACAGTCCCAGCACGTTGTGGCCGAACCACCAGTTCATCGCCGCCTGCTGCACGCCGCGGTGCAGGCCCGGGATGTTGGCGACCAGGAACAGCACCGGGAACCAGAACAGCGCGCAGCCCATGTACCAGACCGAGACGTACAGGTGCGGCACGCGCCGCTGCGTCAGCGTCAGCACCAGCGGAATGCCGATCAGCGCGCCGCCGGCGACGAACAGGATGTCGATCTGCCACGGGATCTCCAGCCACTCCAGCCCGTCGCTCAGGCCGTGTGCGATGGCGCCCAGGCCTGCGATCAGCGCCGCGTTCCACAGCGCACCGCCCAGCACCGCGAAACGCGCCCCCACCAGCGGCGTCTTCAGCAGCCGCGGGATGATGAACAGCGCGATGCCCAGCCCCGCGTTCGGCGCCCAGCCATAGGCCACCGCGTTGAGGTGGATCGTGCGCAGGCGGCCGAACGTCAGCCACGCCTGCTCGACCAGCCAGTCCGGCGCATGCAGCTTGATCGACGAGACCAGCCCGGCCGCCGACGCCACCAGCAGCCACACCATGCTGCAGGCGAAGAACAGCAGCACGACGCCGGAGGTCGACGCGTCGGCGCGGGCGCGCGCCAGCAGTTCCTCGTCGTCGGCCGCGCCGGACGCCCCGCCGAGGGCGGCCTGCAGCGAACGCGCGGCCGCCGGCGCGGCGGCCGGCTCCTCGACCTGCCCGACCTCGCCGCGGGCGAAGATCACGTCGGCGGCCGGCGTCTCGCGGTCGAACAGCCCCGCGCGCTGCGTCCAGATGAAGACCATCAGTGCGACGACCGACAGCACGAAGGCGGACAGCAGGATGACGAGGGTGCTCATGACGCTGATCAATGATTCATCTGCGGTGTATCTTATCTGGCGCGATTCGCCAAAGCAACATCTGCGATGAATCTTTTTTTGTGGCGGATGCCATGGGAGCCGGACACGCGGCGGGCCGCAAAGTAGACTCCCACCTACCGCTTTGAGGCGACGAAAGCCGACGCATGCGCCTGACGCTCTACACCGACTACACGCTGCGGGTGATGATCTACCTGTCGGTGCGGTACCGCGACGGCGGCGTCGCGACGATCGACGAGATGGCCACCGCCTACGGCATCTCGCGCAGCCACCTGACGAAGATCGTGCACGAGCTCGGCCAGCACGGCTTCATCGAGACCGTGCGCGGCCGCTCGGGCGGCGCGCGGCTGGCGCGCGCGCCGCAGCAGATCTCGGTCGGCGAGGTCGTGCGCATGGCCGAGAAGGACTTCGCCGTCGTCGCCTGCCACGACACGACAGTCGAGTCCGACTGCGCCGTCTTCCAGGCCTGCAACCTGAAGCGCGGCATGCGCCGCGCCGTCGACGCGTTCATGCACGAGCTCGACAAGATGACCTTCGCCGATGCGATCACCGTGCCGCAGGTGGCCGCGTCGCTGCTCGGCGTGCCGGCCGAAGCGCCGATGGCGATGCCGCGCCCGGGCAGCGGGCGGCGCGCCGCGGCGCGCTGAAACGCCCGCCCTCCCCCGGCGGATCGACGCGCCGGCCCCGGGCCGGCATGCCGCTTGCCGTACGATCGCCGTGTCCTGTCGTGGGGAGTGGCCATGCTGCGTCTTGACCCGGTGCCGCGCCTCGCGGCTCGCCTGGTGCTGATCACCGCGCTCGCCGCCGCCTTGACCGGCTGCGGCTACAACGACTTCCAGCGCCTGGACGAGCAGGTGCGCGCCAGCTGGTCCGAAGTGCTGAACCAGTACCAGCGCCGCGCCGACCTGATCCCCAACATCGTCGCCACCGTGAAGGGCGAAGCGGCCTTCGAGCAGGAGACGCTGACGCGCGTGGTCGAGGCGCGCGCCAAGGCGACGTCCGTGCAGGCGACGCCCGAGCTGATCAACGACCCGGCGGCCTTCCAGAAATTCCAGGCGGCGCAGGGCGAGCTGTCGAGCGCACTGAGCCGGCTGCTGGTGGTGACCGAGAACTACCCGAACCTGAAGGCCAACCAGGGCTTCCAGGACCTGCGGGTGCAGCTCGAAGGCACCGAGAACCGCATCACCGTCGCGCGCAACCGCTACATCCAGTCGGTCGCGCAGTTCAACGTGCTGGCACGCAGCTTCCCGACCAACCTGACGGCCAAGGTCTTCGACTACGAGCCGAAGCCGAGCTTCACGGTGGCCGACGAGCGCCAGATCTCCACGCCGCCGACGGTGAGCTTCGACGGCCCGGCGCGAGGACCCGCCGGCTCCACGGCGGCGTCGGCACCGGCCGCACCGGCTTCGCGCTGACGCGGCCCGCGCCGATGGCCGCCGTGGCCGCTCTGGCTGCCCTGCTGGTGGCGCTGCTGTTCGGCGCCGCGCCGGCGCTGGCGCAGGCGCCGCAGCCGGTGCCGCCGCTCGACGCGCGCGTCATCGACCGCAGCGCCACGCTGACCGACGGGCAGCGCGCGGCGCTCGAGGCCAAGCTGGCCGCCTTCGAGCAGCAGGCCGGGCCGCAGATCGTCGTGCTGCTGGTGCCGACCACCGCACCCGAGGACATCGTGGGTTATGCGCAGCGTGTCGGCGAAACCTGGAAGATCGGCCGCCGCGAGGTCGGCGACGGGCTGCTGCTGGTGATCGCGAAGGACGACCGTGCGGTGCGCATCGCGCCGGCGAAGGCGCTCGAGGGCGCGGTGCCGGACCTCGCCGCGCGGCAGATCATCGACCGGCAGATGCTGCCGGCCTTTCGCAACGGCGATTTCGCGGGCGGCCTGAATGCCGGCGTGGACGCGCTGATGGCGCGCATCCGCGGCGAGCACCTGCCGGCCCCGGCCCCGCGCGGCGCCGGCACGCGGGGCCCGGCCGGCGGCTTCGACCTCGGCGGCCTCGGCCTGCTGTTCTTTGCCGGCGTGCCGATCGTCGGCGGCATGCTGTCCGGGCTGCTCGGACGGCGGCTCGGCGCGGCCCTGACGGCCGGCGGTGCCGGCGCGCTGGCCTGGTGGCTGGGCGCCGGCCTGGCGGTCGCGGCCGTGGCGGCGGTGATCGCGCTGGTGATGGTCGGCGTGCTCGGCGTCGGCGGCGGTGCGCGCGGCCACCGCCGCGGCGGGCTGCGCGGCATGGCACCGCCCATCGTCTGGGGCGGCGGCGGTGGCGGCTGGGGCGGCGGCGGGTTCTCCGGCGGCGGAGGCGGCTTCTCGTCCGGCGGCGGCGGCGACTTCGGCGGCGGCGGCGCGTCCGGACGCTGGTGACTGCGATGCCCGACACCTCGAATCGCTGGACGCGCCTGCTGCGCCACCGCTGGCACGACGACGCCGAAGCCCGGCGCCTGCTGGACGACGCCGCGCTCGACCGGCTGCAGCAGCGCATCGAGGCCAGCGAGCGCCGGCACAGCGGCGAGATCCGCCTGTGCATCGAAGCCGCGCTGCCGCTGGCCGAGCTGTGGCGCGGCACGGCCGCGCGCGAACGGGCGCTGGCGCTGTTCGGCCAGCTCGGCGTCTGGGACACCGAGTTCAACAACGGCGTGCTGATCTACCTGCTGCTGGCCGAGCACGCGATCGAGATCGTCGCAGACCGCGGTGTCGACCGCCTCGTGCCGGCCGGCCACTGGGCCGCGGTGACGCAGCACATGGCCGCAGCCTTCCGCGACGGCCGCTTCGAGGCCGGCCTGATGGCGGCGATCGAGGCGGTGGAGGCGACGCTGCTGCAGCAGTTTCCGCTCGCGGCCGGCGCGGGCGATGCCAACGAGCTCGCCGACCGGCCACTGCGCCTCTAGCCTCTGGTTGGCACGGCCTCTCAGGCCGTCGGCTCGTCGGCTTCGGCCGGCAGCCGGTAGCGCGTGCTCGGCCCCTTGCCCAGCTGCACCAGCAGCCCGCGCCCCATCAGCACGCCGAGGTGCTTGGACGCCGTGGCCAGCCCGACGCCGCACAGCGCCGCGTAGCCGCTCTTGTTGACGGTGCCACCGGCCAGCAGCTGCTGAAGCAGCGCTTCGCCGCTCGACCAGGCGACGAGGTCGGTGGTCGTGCCGCGCCACAACGCGATCACCCGCTGCTCGCGGCTGAGCTGCCGTTCGTAGCGCGCACGCAGCTCGTCCAGCGCCGGCGCAAAACGCGCACCGAGGCCATGGCGCTCGATCAGCGCCACCGCGGCCTCGCGCTCCTTCGCGGCGATGACCGCATAGGCGCGCGCGATCGCCAGCTGCGCCTCGACCTGCTGCAGCGGCTGCAGCGGCACCGCCAGCGCGGCCCGGTGGCGCTGTACGCTGGCCATCTCGTCGAAGTGCGCTGCCAGCTCGACCGGCATCATGCGGTCGACGAATGCCTCGTCGCGCGGGCCCAGGATCTCGCGCTTCAGGCGCCGCGTCGCCTCGACCGCGCCGGGGTCCGCGCCTTCGGGCCAGCAGGCCAGCGCGGCGCCGATGTGCGCATCGCCCAGGCGCTCGTCGACCGGATCGTCGCCGGCCTGGAAGCGCTTGTAGAAGGCCTCGGCCAGGTTGTAGTGCGCGCGCCCGACCAGCACGCGCAGCGCGGCGCCCTGCGCGACCTCGAGCGCCTGCGCATAGTGCTCGATCGCCGCGTCGTACTTGCCCTGCCAGAAGTACGCGGCGCCGGCATTCAGGTGCGTCGCGGCCACCGTCTCCGGCTCGATCGCCACGCGCGACGCCATCTCCAGCACGCGCTGCGAGTAGTCGATCGCGCGGGCGAAGTCCTTCGCGTCGCCGTACAGCAGCGCGAGGTTGCCCCAGGTCTTCAGCACCGCCTGGCGGTCGCCCAGGCGCTCGTAGACCTGCAGCGCGCGGTGCTTGTGCTCCAGCGCGCGCGGCAGCTCGCCGGCACGGCGCCAGTATTCGCCCCAGGCCTGCTCGAGCATCGCCACCCGCTCCGCGGACAGCGTGCCGACCTCGCGCAGCGCCTCGGCGCGGTCGAGCACCGCCTTCGAACGCGGATCGTTGCGCAGCACGTACAGCCAGCCCAGCTTCACCAGCGTCGCGACGGTGGCCTCCACCACCTCGGGCGGGGCCTGCGACGGATCGTCGGGCAGGCCGGCGCGGCGCAGGAAGTCGGCACTTTCCTGATAACACGCGAAAGCCTTGTCAGGATCACGCGCCTCGTCGATCTTGCCGAGCACGCCGTAGACGATGCCCAGCATCAGGGGATCGTCGACGGCGGCGGCGATGCGCAGCGCGGCTTCGCAGGCGGCGCGCTCGGCGGCCTCGTCGCCGCGCACGCCGGCGAGCGCGGCCCGCGCCAGGCCCAGCTCGAAGCGTTCGCGCGGCAGCGGCAGCCGCGCGGCGCAGCGCTGCAGCAGCGCATCGGTGTCGGGGTCGTTGGCCAGTTCGACGCGGAAGCGCCGCAGGCAGGCGATGAAGCCGGCCATGTCGCCCGCGCACAGCAGATGCCACAGCGCGGCGCGCCCCTCGTGCGCGGCGAGCGCGGCGGTGGCCTGCCGCGCATGCCATGCGGTACGCGCGGCCGGATCGCTCGGCAGCAGCGCATCGAGCTCGTGCTGCAGGTGCAGGTCGCGCGCCAGCGCCGCATCGCCATGCGCGACGTGCCCGAACAACGGGCCGAACAGCACGTCGGACAAGCGCCTTCGGCCGCGATCGGCATGGCGGTAGAAGGTGCTGGCGCCGACGCCCCACAAGCCGCACAGCTGCTCGACGGCCGGTTCGTCGGCGCGGGCGCGGTAACGCGCCGGGAAGGCCGGCACGGCGACGAAGCCGGCGTGGCACATCAGCGCCAGCAGCGGCCGCCACGCGGTGCGCTGCAGCCAGTCGTGCTCGGCAATGCGCGTCAGGCCCGACGCGCCATCGGGCCGCAGCGCGGCCAGCGCGGCGCGCAGCAGCACGGTCCAGGCGGCCGGCTGCAGCGCCGGGTCGGCGCCGAACAGGTCGCCGGCGATGGCCTGCAGCGGCGGCATCAGCCGGCGCGCGAACCAGCGTGTCAGCAGCGGCCGGCTGCGCAGCAGCTCGTCCAGCGTGCCGGCCCGGTGCGCGGCCAGCGCGGCGGCGAGCACCGCGTCGCAGAGCGCGCGGCGCCGCGCCGAGCGGCTCGCGCGCGGCGCACCCCCAAACGGGGCCCCGCGCGGGGGACGCGCAGGACGCAAGCTAGGGGGGCGTGTGTCGGCGGGCTCGACCATCATCCAGCGATCGTCTACGGTGTTCACGCGGCGGGCACGCCAGTGTGCATGTGAATGCAACGCGATGCAGCCGTAGTGTGGCCGCCCCGCGATGGAGACCCCTATGCCCAACCTGATCTTCAGCACCCCGCTCGTGGCCGGCCCGCCCGGCGCCGCGCCGGTCGGCGTCACGCTCGCCCTCTACGCCCCCTTCGGCACCGATGCGGTGCTCAGCACCTATCCCGGCGGCAGCGTGCTGCCGATCCAGCAGCATGCGCTGGTGCAGCACCTGCTGAAGGTCAGCGAATGCGGCGTGCACGTCAGCGCGCTGATCGACCTGCACGACGACGACAGCTACCTCGTCGACATCCCGGCCAACAAGCCGCTGTCGATGCAGATCGCCTCGCGCTGGAAGCAGGACATGCAATCGCCGCGCACGCTGGCCGGTTTCCTGCGCCGCGCGCGGCAGTTGCATCCTGAAACCGCGCTGGTGCTGGCGCTCGAAGGCCATGGCGCCGGCTTCCTGCCGGAGATCGACCGCAGCCAGCTCTCCACAGAACAGCTGACGCAGGGCGGCGAAGTCGCCTGGCAGCTCGGTTCGGAACACGGCGAGCCGGTGTTGCCGATGGGTTCGCCGCTGCTGCCGATGGGTTCGCCGCTGCTGCCCATGGGCTCGCCGCTGTTGCCGGTGAACCACATGCCCCTGTCGACCTGGGGCCTGGCGACGGCCCTGAAGGATGCCCTCGGCGGTGGGGCCGGCAGCGGCCGCAAGCTGGCCGCGATCCACTTCAACAACTGCTTCAACATGGCGGTGGAGGTGCTGCACACCGTGGCGCCCTACGCCGACTACGCCACCGGCTACATGAACTACAACTTCTTCACCGGCGGCGAGACCTACCCGGCGGTGTTCAACAAGCTGAAGATCGCCGGCAATGCGACGACGCAGCAGCTGTCGCAATGGCTGGCCGAGGCCAACCGCGACCTGCTGGCGACGAAGACGCACCACCCGACCACCGGCGCGGCCGTGCAGCTGTCGCGCATGCCGCTGATCGCCGCGCGCGTCGATGCGCTGGCCCAGGCGCTGGTCGCGGCGCTGACGGGCGCGCCAGCGGCGGAGCGCCCGACGGTGGTCGGCCGCATCCGCACCGCGATCATCCGCGCGCAGCAGTACGACACCGGCACCAACGCCCGCCTGGACGTGCCCGACGAGCTGACCGACCTGCGCAGCCTGGCCGAGCAACTGATGGCCTTCGCCGGCAGCGCGGCGGTGGTGGCCGCCGCGACGCAGCTGCACCAGGCGCTGGCGACGATCAAGGTCTACGGCGCGAGCGCCACGCCGTGGATCGCGCCCGACATCGTCTGGGACTTCTCGTCCCGCCAGCTGGCGATGAACATCCTCTGCCCGGACCCGGTGCTGCGCGGGCTGTGGGACTGGCGCTCGCCGTTCTACCTGCAGAAGGCGCCGACGCCGGCGCAGCCGCAGGTGATCGACTTCCTGAAGTCCACCGCGTGGGTCGACTTCATCATCGAGTACCACAAGCAGGCCAAGTTCGTCGGCCTGCTGCCGGCGGCGATCCCCGGCTACCCGATCTTCGACCGCAAGCTCACCCTGCCCTGAGCCGCCGCCGGGCCGCCCCAAGGCGGCTCGCGTCCCGCGCCCGCCCCGAAGGCGCCGGCAGCGTCGTCTTCATCCGGCCCCTGCGGACCCCCCGGTCCGCAGGGGCCGATGACTTTGGGGGACGCGGAACGGGGCCCCAAGACGATCGTCGGGCCATCGTCCGACCGCTGTGACGTATTCACCGCCGCCGCACACGTCGCGGCGCGAGCCACCCCCGGACTGCAATGGCCACCTCGCTCGATGCGAGGACCGGTCTCCCCCGGTCACTTCATCAACCCTTGCATTTCGGAGTAACCCATCATGGCCATCATCATCACCGGCGACGCAGGCAACAACACGCTGACCGCCGGCTCGAACGCGGACCACGAGATCTACGGCCTCGGCGGCGCCGACACGTTGACCGGCCTGGGCGGCAACGACCTGCTCGACGGCGGCACCGGCGGCGACAAGATGAACGGCGGCACCGGCAACGACACCTACGTCGTCGACAACGGCCTCGACGTCGTGACCGAGGGCCTGTTCGGCGGCACCGACCTCGTGCAGTCGTCGATCAGCTACTCGCTGCCGGCCTACGTCGAGAACCTGTCGCTGACCGGTGCGCTGGCGATCAACGGCACCGGCAACAGCCTGAACAACAAGCTCACCGGCAACGGCGCCAACAACATCCTCAACGGCGGCACCGGCGCCGACATGATGTCCGGCGGCCTCGGCAACGACACCTACTACGTCGACGACGTCGGCGACGACACGGTCGAGTTCCTGTTCGGCGGCGTCGACCTGGTGTACTCGACGATCGACCACGTGCTGGCGAACAACGTCGAGAACCTCGACCTGATCGGCATCACCGCGGTGCATGCCACCGGCAACGACCTCAACAACAACCTCAAGGGCAACAGCGCGAACAACGTGATGGACGGCAAGGCCGGGTCCGACACGATGGCCGGCAACAGCGGCAACGACACCTACTACGTCGACGTGTCGACCGACGTCGTCACCGAGCTCGCCGGCGAAGGCACGGACCAGGTTCGCTCGCGGGCCGCCGACTTCACGCTCGGCGCCAACGTCGAGAACCTCGACCTGCTGTCGACCTCGATCATCGTGCAGCCCGGCGGCGGCTTCCTGGTGCTGCCGGGCGGCGTCAACGGCACCGGCAACAGCGGCGCCAATACGATCAGCGGCAACAGCGGGGCCAACATCCTCAAGGGCATGGGCGGCAACGACGCGCTGTTCGGCGAAGGCGGCGCCGACACGCTGGACGGCGGCACCGGCGCCGACGACATGACCGGCGGCACCGGCGACGACGAGTACGTCGTCGACAACGTCGGCGACGACGTGATCGAGCTTGCCGGCGAAGGCACCGACCACGTGCGCGCATCGGTCACGCACACGCTCGATGCCAACGTCGAGAATCTGACGCTGACCGGCGCCGCCGCGATCAACGGCACCGGCAATGCGCTGGCCAATACGATCGTCGGCAATGCCGCCGCGAACACGATCGACGGCGGCGCCGGCGCCGACGCGATGAGCGGCGGCGCGGGCAACGACATCTACTTCGTCGACAACGCCGGCGACACGGTCAGCGAGAACGCGGCCCAGGGCACCGACTGGGTCTATGCCAGCATCAGCGAGACGCTCACCGACGTCGACGTCGAGAACCTCGTGCTGACCGGCGCCGCGGCGATCAACGGCACCGGCAATGCCGCCAACAACACGATGTACGGCAATGGCGCGGCCAATACGCTGCTGGGCGTGGGCGGCAACGACACGGTCTTCGGCAATGCCGGCAACGACCTGATCGAAGGCGGCGCCGGTGCCGACCTGCTGCACGGCGGCGTCGGCAACGACACGCTGCGCGCCAACGACAACGTCACGCCCAACGACGGCGCGACCGACCGCTTCTTCTTCGACACCGCGCTGAACGCCTTCACCAACGTCGACCTGATCGACCGCGCCAGCTTTACCGCCGCCGGCGGCGAGGCCACCGACGACCAGATCGTGCTGGAGAACAGCATCTTCACCGCGCTGCTGTCGACGCTGGGCACCAACGCCGGCACGCTGGGCGCGGCCTACTACTTCGAAGGCGGCAGCAACGGCAGCGGCCAGTTCGACCCGGTGGGCATCTACAACAACACCGCGACCGGCCAGCTGTTCTACAACCCGACCTTCGGCGCGGCCGGCGACAGCATCCTCTTCGCCGTGGTCAACCTGGCCGGCGTGCCGGGCGGCTCGGCGATCCTGTCGGCGGAGGAGTTCACGCTGGGGTGAGCGGCGCGGCCTCCGTGCTGCGGCATGACGATTGCCCCCCCGAAACGCGGGGCGGGCAGCTGCGGCCTTGTTCACGAACGAGGCTGCGGCTTGACTAAAGTTTCGGCTCAACGGACCGAAGCGAGCCGGGTCCATCGGTCCGCCTACAATGGCGTGGTCTCTCGAGCGAAAGGGCGCACGATGGCGAAAATCGAGCGAAAAGTGGCCTACATCAAGCGCGCCAAGAGCGGCGGCAAGGCGTCACAGCAAAAGAAGGCGATCTGGGTGTACAAGCCCCTGAAGCTGCCCTATCGGCCCAATCATCTGACCGAGAAGCAGATCAAGGACGCCGTCGACCAGGTGGTCGAAGCCGTCTAGGCGCCTTTCACGCCAAAAAGAGCCTCGCTAGCCGAGGCTTTGTCATTTCTGGAGCAGCCGACGCGAGAAGCGGCAAGGGGGAGACTCACGATGACCGAACCCGGCACGAACTACGGCCGCAACATCTTCATCAACTGCCCGTTCGACGAAGAATATGTCCCGCTGCTGCACGCCATCACGTTCACGATCTGCTTCGCGCAGTTCATTCCGCGTTCGGCACTCGAGGTGCAGGACAGCGGCGTCGAGCGACTGGCCAAGATCGTGAGGATCATTCGGGACTGCGCCTACGGGATCCACGACATCAGCCGTGTGGAGGTTGGAGACGACCCGCAGATACCGCTTCCCCGATTCAACATGCCATTCGAATGCGGCCTGTTCTTCGGCGCCCTTCATTTCGGCACGGGCAGGCAGAAGCAGAAGCAGCTTCTGATCTTCGACAGCGTACCGTTCCGGCCGCACAAGACGATGAGCGACATCGCCGGCAAGGACCCGGCGTTCCACCATGGCGACCCCGCCACCGCCATTGGCTGCGTTCGAACCTTCCTCGCCCCCAAGCCGGGGGTCACCGGGTTGCCGGGAGAAGAGCAGATCCGCTCGGCCTATGCCAGTTTCCAGGACGCGCTGCCGCACTTGCTGAATCAGTTCGGCATCAACGGCAAGGAGATCAGCTCGCCCACCTATTGGAACGACTTCGTGAAGATCGTCGATGCCTACCTGTCCAAGCGCTTCGGGGCCGGCGTGCCGGCGGCGGGGTGACGGTCGTGTGACCGCGGCGGACATCACTGACGAAACCGTTACATCGCACGGCCAACCTTCCCTTGCAGCTCCGGCCGTTCGCCGGACGACAATGCGGGTGGGACCGCGCCCGCCAACCGTCCTTCCTCCAGCCCTGTTCCGAGCCCCCCGATGTCCAACCTCGTCGTCCACGGCGGCACGCCGCTCTCCGGCCGCGTGCTGCCCTCCGCCAACAAGAACGCGGTGCTGCCCATCCTCTGCGCGACCTTGCTGACGCGCGAGCCGGTGACGCTGCACGGCATCACCGAAATCACCGACGTGCGCAAGATCCTCGAGTTCTTCCGCTCGATCGGCAGCGCGGTGGAGGTCGACTACGCCGCCCGCGTGCTGAAGGTGCACCACCGCGACACGCTGTTCGACGAGCGCCGCCACCAGCTGCCCGAGGAGATGCGTTCGTCGATCATGCTGGTGCCGCCGCTGCTGGCGCGCTTTCGCGTCGCGCGCATCGAGGACGACGTGCAGGGCTGCACGCTGGGCGTGCGCGAGATCGATCCGCACGTCGAGGTGATGGAGCGCTTCGGCGGCCGTGTCGAGCGCGCACGCGACGCGATCACCGTGCGCTGCGACGGCCGGCTGCAGGCCAACGACCACTGGCTCGACTACGCGTCGGTCACCACCACCGAGAACTTCGTGCTCTGCGCGGCGCTGGCCGAAGGCACGTCGACGCTGACCAATGCCGCCAGCGAGCCGCACGTGCAGGAGATGTGCGACTTCCTGGTGATGCTCGGCGCGCAGATCGATGGCCGCGGCACCTCGAAGGTGACGGTGCACGGCGTCGAGCGCCTGGGCGGCGGCGAGTACACCTTCGCCGAGGACTTCCACGAGATCGTCACCTTCCTCGCGCTCGGCGCGATCACCGGCGGCGACGTGGTGGTGAAGAACTCGGTGCCGCGCCAGTTCCCGCTGCTCGACCGCACCTTCGCGAAGTTCGGCGTGACCATCGAGCACCGGGACGGCTGGTCGCGGGTGAAGCCCGGTGGCCAGCTGCGCGTGCGCGAGCCCTTCACCCGCAACATGCTGCAGAAGGTCGAGGCCGCGCCTTGGCCCTACGTGCCGGTCGACCTGCTGCCGATCTTCATCGCCATCGGCGTCAAGGCTGAAGGCAGCGCGATGTTCTGGAACAAGGTCTACGACGGCGCGCTCGGCTGGACCTCGGAGCTCTCGAAGTTCGGCGCCCACGTGTTCCTCTCCGACCCGCATCGCGTGATCACCTTCGGCGGCAAGCCGCTGGCGCCGGCGGAAGTCGAGAGCCCGTACATCATTCGCGTCGCGATCGCGCTGCTGATGGTCGCGGCCAGCATCCCGGGGAAATCGGTGATCCGCAATGCCGCGCCGATCCGCCGCGCGCATCCGGGCTTCGTCGAGAACCTGCAGGCGCTGGGCGCGCGCATCGACTGGACCGACGCCGAGTAATACGCAGCCGGCGCGTCACTCGGTCAGTTCCGCCGCGGCGATCGGAATGCGCCGCCGCGGCCGCGCCAGCGCGTACTCGCTTGCGGCCAGAGACGGCCCCAGGAACTCGCGCAGCGTCGGCCCGTTCTTCAGCAGCCGCGTATCGAAGAGGAACTGCGCGACCTCGTGGAACCAGACGCGTCGCCCCATGCGCGTGTACCAGTGCATCGCGTGGCGGAAGTCGGCGTCGCCGCTGACCAGCCGCATCAGCGCCTTCGGCCGCAGCTGCATCGCGAGCTCGATCGCCTTCGACCACATGAACACCCGCCACGGCGGCACGCTGCCCGGGGCTTCGAGCACCTGGTGCTTGTAGTCCCAGCGCCGCGTATCGGGCTGGATCACGCGGCGCTCGATCACCGTGTCATAGAACGGCGTCCAGCGGTGCGGCGTCGCGAACAGCAGCTGGACCTGGTCGGGGTCGTAGCGCCACAGGCTGCGCAGCGTGCGCCAGTAGTCGGCGTCGCGCTCCTCGTTGAAGCCGATCATGCAGGTGGCCATCGAGACGATGCCGTGCTGCCGCAGGAGGCGGATCGCCTGCATGTCCTCGCTCGGCGTCGCGCCCTTGCGGATCGCCTTCAGCGTCGGCTCGTCGACGCTCTCGATGCCCAGCAGGAAACGGATCACGCCGGCGCGGCGGTACAGGTGCAGGATGTCGGCATCGCGCACGATGTCGCCGGCGCGCGTCGAGCCGACCAGCAGCAGCGGCACGTGCTCGGCGATCAGCGCCTCGAGGAACGCGCGCCAGGCCTTGCGCGAGCCGGTGGGCAGCTCGTCGGCGAAGTTGACCAGCTCGACGCCGTGCTCGCGGTGCAGCCGCGCCAGCTCCTTCGCCAGCTTCACCGGGTCGCGATGGCGCCAGCGGGTCCAGAAGCCGCGCTGGCCGCAGTAGTTGCACAGGTAAGGGCAGCCGCGCGCGAACTGCACCACCACCGCGCGCTTGCCGCCCCAGTACGAATAACGCGCATGGTCGATCAGCTCCCAGCCGATGCGGTGCGCGTCGAGGTCGGCGATCATCTCGGCCGCCGGCGTGGCGATGAGCTCGCCGTCGCGGCGGAAGGCGATGCCGCGCACCGCGTCGAGCGGGCGGCCGTCGGCCAGTGCGCGCACCAGGGCCGGCGCGGTCGCTTCGCCCTCGCCGCGCACGACGATGTCGATCTGCGGCGCCTCGCGCAGGATCTGATCGAAGTGGTAGGTCGGATGCACGCCGCCGTAGACCACGAGCAGCCGCGGCAGCGCGAGCTTCAGCAGCGCCGCCAGCGCCAGCACCGTGGCATGCGCCGAGCTCGAGCCGGAGTGGCCGAGCATCACGATGTCGGGCCGGCGTCGTCGGGCCTCGCGCACGATCCGGCCCAGCGGCATCGCCGCGTGACCGGCGCTGCCCGGCGGCGGCAGCTCGGCGTCGAGCAGCTCGACCACGAAGCCGGCGTCGATCAGCGGTCCGCCGACCGCCAGCAGCCCGAGCGGCGGCAGGTGCTCGCGCGGGATGCGGCTGCCGATCGCGGTGTGCGGCGGGTTGATCAGCAGGACGCGTGTCATCGCAGCGCTCCGGCGCAGCTGGCGACCAGCGCCAGCGCATAGGCGCACTTGCCGGCCGCGCCGAGCTGCACGCGGGCCAGCGCCTGCTCGGCGAGGCGGCGCGTCGTGCGGCGCAGGCCGCGCTCGGCGGCGCGGAAGCCGAGCCAGGCCGCGGCCACCGCGGCGGCCGCCAGCAGCGCCGTCGCGGCCGGCCCCAGCCAATCGCCCCGCGCATGGGCGAGCAAGGTCAGCGCCGCCGCCAGCGCCAGCCAATGCAGCCGCGCGGCCCAGTCGCAGCCGAGCCGGCCGCGCCATTGCGCGCCGGCCACTCCCGCGGCGAGCAGCGTCGCGACGACCGGCGACGCAGGCAGCAGCGCGATGCATTGCAGGATCAGCCACGTCACCGGCGGCCAGGCTTCGATTCGGGACGCCCAGCGCAGCAGCCGGGGCAGCTGGGGCGGCCGGCGCGACCGGCGCCAACGGGATCGGAAGGACATGCGCAAACGCTCCAGGGCTGAGAGGAGCCCCGAGCCTGCGCGGCGCCTGCGAAGTGCCGGCGATGAACCGGCGCCGGCGGTGAGCGGACGGTGAAGCGGGCGTGAACGAGCGCGCGGGACCTCAGTCCTTCTTCCTCCCGCCCCGCTCCCGTCCGCCGTGCTTGTCCGGTTCCACACGCGGGTCCCGATGGCACTCCACGCAGTTCTGGAAGTCCCGCACGCCTTCCTCGATGTGCTCCTGGCGAACCTTCGCTTCCGAGTGCTCATGGCACCCATAGCAGGTGTAGCGGCTGTAGTCGCTGTTCCTGTGACAGGTCTCGCAGGGGGCCTGATGGTCGCGGTCGAGCACGAAGGACTTGTCGTGGTCGAAGGTGGCCGGCTTCCAGGCGCCGGTCCGGTGGCAGGACTGGCAGCCCCCCTGGACCTGGCGATGCAGGCGGTCGGTCGGCGCGTTGTGGCAGCGCTCGCACCGATCCAGTTCGGCCTTGGCCAGCAGCGCGTGGTCGAAATGGGCCGGCTTCCATGCCGTGCTCTCGTGGCATTTCGAGCATTCGGCCTTGAGGTCGCGGTGCACGGTGTCCCTGGGTGTCGCGTGGCAGGAGGAGCAGGTGTCGCGCACGGCGACCTGCAGCAAGCCGTGCGAGAACGGCTTGCGGCTGCGCTTCGTGGACTTCGGGCCCTGGTGGTCGCTGTGGCAGGCCATGCAGTCCTGCTCGATCAGTTGCTGGTGGAACGACACCTTCACGGTCCGGCTCGGGATCGGCACGCCCTTGGTGGTCTTCAAGCCGACGTCGGCCGTCACGTGACACGCCGTGCATCGTCGGGACGAGGCGCCGCGCCATGCCGAGTGGCAGGCGAAGCAGTCGGTGGCGAGCTCGGCATGGCCCTTGACCAGCGGGCCCGGGCTCACCATGAGGTGCGGGTACACGAAGGCCAGCGCCACCAGCACGAGCAGGTTGAGCGCGATGACGACCAGCAGGAGGGGGCGCTTCTTCACTTCCAGCCCCAGAACAGGAAGACGGCCGCGATGTGGACCGTCGCCAGCACGCTGAACGCGAGCGTGATCGGGAAGTGCACCACGCGCCACTGCGTGACCACGTCGAAGGTCAGGCTGTCCCAGTACAGCCGGTCCTCGAGCTCCCCTTCGCTCAAGCCGCGGTCCCGCATGCGCTGGCGGGCCTGCTCCATGCGCCGGCGCGCGCGATCCAGCAGGAACTTGCCGGTCAGGCCGCTGCCCACGTTGATCAGCATGGCCCACACGGCGAGCCATCCGAGGATGGCGTTGAAATGCACGCCTGCATGCACCAGCACCAGCAGCGATCCGAGCCAGGCCAGCAACTCGTGCCAGCGCAGCAGCTTCGCCGGATGACCGCGCCGGATGAGCTGCCGCTTTCGCAGCGAGTAGGCGGTGGAGCCGATGATCAGCAGGGTGCCCGGAATGCCCAGCCAGCGGCCGACCCACAGCAGGTCGAACAGGTGCAGCAGGCCGTCGAAGGCCAGCGCGATCAGCACCAGTGCGGCAAAGCTGCCGAAGAAGGGCAGCACCTCGCGCGTCAGGAGTCTCGGGCGCTGCGGCATCAGGCCTCCAGCACCACGGCCGAAGTCGGCCGGCCGACGCAGAGCAGGCAATGGCCGGGCGCGACGTCGTGGTCGGGTGCGTGGTCGTACTGCACCGTGCCTTCGAGCAGGCGGGTCTCGCAGCTCCCGCAGCCGCCCGAGCGGCAGCCGGACTCGACCACGATGCCGTGCCGCTCCGCGAAGTCGAGCAGCGAGGGATCCCGGCCCTCCCAGGCCAGCGTCCGGCCGGAGCGCCTGAACCGCACGTCGAGTGCTGCGGCGGGCGACGCCGGCGCTTCAGGTGTCCCGGGCAGCCTGACGGATGCCGGGCCGAAGGCTTCGTAGTGGAGGTCCGCAAGCGGCACCCCCCAGGCCGCCAGGGCCGGCACCAGCGCCTCCATCATGGCCGGGGGCCCGCAGACGTAGAACTGGTGGCGTCCGTGCGGCAAGGTGCGCCGCAACAGGTCGACATCGACATGGCCGCGGTGCTGGTAGTCGCGACCTTCGACATCGGTCTCGCCGGGCCGGCTGTAGACGATGTGCAGGCGCAGCGGCGGGTGAGCGGCGGCCATCTGCTCGAGCACCGGCTTGAAGGCGTGCTCGTGGCCGTGTCGCAAGCCGTAGTACAGGTGGACCGTGCGCTGCGGCTGTTCGGCCAGGCACCAGCGCAGCATGCTCATCATCGGCGTGATGCCGATGCCTCCGCCGATCAGCACCACCGGCACGTTCGGGTCCGGGTCGATGAAGAAGTGCCCGGCCGGGGCCTTCAGGCGCAGGACGTCGCCGACCCGCACGTGGTCATGGAAGTGGTTCGACGACAGGCCCGGCGCGAACTCGGGGTGATCCGCCGGCGGCGGCACGCGCTTGATCGTCACGCGGTAGAAGGACGGATCGGGACGATCGGACAACGAGTAGCAGCGCGTGATGACGCGCGATCCTGCGGTGGCGGGCGAAGCCGGCGGGCCGACCTCCAGCGTGAAGGTCAGGAACTGCCCGGGCTTGAATGCCGGCAGCGGCTGGCCATCGACGGGCTGCAGGTGGAACGAACACTGCGACTGCGCCGGGTCCTCGAAGGCGCGCTGCACGACGCGAAACGCGCGCCACCCGGCCCATGCACTCGTCGACGGCGCCGCCCCTTCGAGCCCCGTTGCAGCGGGCGCCATCGCCGCCGCCGCCCGCCGGCGCATCACCGTCACGCCGACCCCTGCCATCAATTGCAGCAGCAGCGCGGCAATGATCAGTCCGAGCAGTTCAACGGCGGTCATCGATCAGGGTGGCGCCACACGGTCCGGTCCACCTGGCGCGTGGCGAGCGGGTTCGATCGATTCTGGGGTGGTGCCGCTCGCACCCGATTGACTGCGATCAACGGGGGCAGCTTGCGCTGCCGGTGCCCCTGGCAGCCGTCAGGCGCGGGCCGTCGCGTGCAGCCAGTCGACGAAGGCGAGCACACGCGCCGATTCGCGCCGCCGGCCGATCGCGACGGCATAGGCGCCGGTCTCGATGCGTTGCGGCCGCACCGCGCGCAGCGTGCCGGCGTCCAGCATGCCGGCGATGAAGAGCTCGGGCAGCACCGCCAGGCCCAGCCCTTCGGCCGCGGCCTGGATCGCGAGCACGGTGTTGTCGAAAGCCAGCGTCGGCGCCCAGTCCGCCGGCGCGGCCCGGTGCTGCTGCGCCCACTGCGGCCACAGGTCCGGCCGCGACCGCGCGCCGATGCGCGGCCAGCGCGCCAGCGCGCGCAGGCCGCTGCTTTTGGACGTCAGCACCGGGTGTGCGGCAGCCGCCACCAGCAGCGACTGCTCGACGAGCAGGCGCTGCGCCGGCAGCCCGCGCAGCTCGGCCTGGTCGCGGCGAATGTAGACGTCGGCGCCGGAGGCCGGGTCGATGTCGCCGTCGGTGGTGCGCACCTGCACCTCGATCTGCGGATGGCGTTCGGCGAAGCCGCGCAGCCGCGGGATCAGCCAGTGCATCGCCAGGGTCACGCCGGTGTCGACACGCACGATCGCGCGGCGCCGGCCCGCGGCCCCGGCGGGCGACAGCGCATCGACGATCACCTCCAGGCGTTCGCCGACGCGCTTGAGCAGGCGGCGGCCGGCTTCGGTCGGCTGCGCGGCGGCCGGCCCGCGCTCGAACAGCGCCTCGCCGAGGTGGGCCTCCAGCGCCTGCACCTGGCGCGTCACCGCGCCGGGCGTCACGCACAGCACCTCGGCCGCGGCGCGGATGCCGCCATGGCGCGCGACGGCGCAGAAGACATGCAGCGCATTCAGCGGCGGACGGGCGGGCATCGGCGCGGTCGCAGGCGGGGCCGGGGTGGGGCCGGGTGGAGGGGGGTGTTGAGCAGCGCTCAACGCATCTTGGCAGAAATCTCGTTTGCGCCGGCCGGTGGCCCTGTCCAGACTGCGGCCCTCCCCGCGATCCCTGGCCCCGAACGAGGGCCGCCCCTTGCCGATGTCCCTGCCCGCCTTCGTGCCCGCCCTGGCCGTGACGCTGCTGCTGTCGTGGGGCAGCCTGTTCTACGCCTTCACCGTGCTCGCCCCGCCGCTGCAGGCCGACCTGCAGGCCGCCGGCCCGGCGGTGATGGGAGCCTATTCGGCCGGGCTGCTGGTGTGGGCGCTGGCCACCGGCGCGATCGGCCTCGTGCTGCAGCGCTGGGGCGGGCGCGTGGTGATGGGCGCGGGTTCGCTGCTGGCCGGCCTCGGCTTCGTCTTGTTGTCGATGGCCGGGTCGCTGCCGGCGCTGTACGCGGCGTGGGCCGTGCTCGGCCTGTCGATGGCCCTGACCCTGTACGAGCCGGCGTTCGCCATCGTCGTGCAGGCCGGCACCGCCGACCGGCGCCGCGTGATCACCGCGCTGACGCTGGCCGGCGGCCTCGCGAGCACGCTGTTCTGGCCGCTGACCAGCGCGCTGGTGCAGCGCATCGGCTGGCGCGACACCGCGCTGGCCTACGGACTGATGCACCTGCTGCTCTGTGCGCCGCTGCACGCGGCGCTGCTGCCGGCCCGGCACCGCGGGGCACGCGATGGCGCGCCGGGCCGGCCGACCACGGCGGCCGCGCTGGGGGGTGCCCCGCGCCGCGCGCTGCTGCTGCTGGGCGCCTGCTTCGTCGCCAACGGGCTGCTCACCGCGGCGCTGGCCGCGCACATGCTGCCGCTGCTGCAGTCGCGCGGCCTCGGCAGCGGCACCGCGATCGTGCTGGCGAGCTGCATCGGGCCGATGCAGGTGGCCGGCCGGCTGCTGGAGCTCATCGCCGGCCACCGGCTCGATGCACGCCGGATGGGCCTCGCGACCTTGGCGCTGATCGTGCTGGCGCTCGGCGCGCTGGCGCTGGCGCCGGGCTGGGCGCCGCTGTGCGGCGTGTTCGTCGTCGCCTACGGCGCCGGCCTCGGGTTGATGACCATCGTGCGCGCGACCGCGCCGCTGGCGCTCTTCGGCGCCGAGCGCTACGCGCTGCTCAGCGGCACGCTCGGCATGCCGGCGCTGCTGGCGCGCGCGGCCGGCCCGATCGGCGCCAGCTGGCTGCTCGAAGGCCGCGGCGGCTTCGGCACGCTGCTGGGGGCGCTGCTGGTGCTGGCGGCGTTCGGCGCCTGGAGCTTCGCGCGCGCCTGGGCCGTCGCGCCGCCGGCCGGTGCCGCCGGCGGTCCGCATGCCTGACGATGGCGCCGGCGCGCACGCCGCGCTAGCCTTGCGGCCGCCATGCCCTACGACGCGACGCTGACCGCCCTCTTCCAGCCGGAGCGCGCCGAGTCGCCGCTGCTGGACGGTCCGGCGCCGCAGGAGATCGCGCTGGCCACCGAGGCCGCACGGCTGGCCTACTACCGCTGGGATGAACGCCCCACCGAGCGGCAGCGGCTGCAGGAGGCGCTGGCCCGCGCCGGCTTCGACGGCCTGCAGTGCTTCGAGCACGAGGCGACCGATGGCCAGGGCTTCGGCGCACTGCGCGCAGCGGACGGGCTGGTGCTGCTGGCCTTTCGCGGCACGCAGGTCGACCGCCGCCGCGACCTCGTCATCGACGCGCGCAGCTGGCTGGTCGGCTGGTCGCTCGACCGCGGCGGCGACGCGCAGCGCATCGGCCGCGTGCACGCCGGCTTCGCCGCAACCTCGCTCGGCCTGTGGGCGGCGGTGAAGCCCTGGCTGGCGCAGGTGGCGCCGCAGCGCCGGCGCCTGCTGGTCTGCGGCCACAGCCTCGGCGGCGCGATCGCCACGCTGCTGGCGCTGCCGTCCGGTGCCGACCGGCTCGTGAGCATCGGCTCGCCGCGCGTCGGCGACGCGGCCTTCGTCGCGCGGCTGCTGGCGCAGGTGCCCGACGTGCAGCGCTTCGTCGACTGCTGCGACCTCGTCGCGCGCGTTCCGCCGCCGCTGCGCTTCCGGCATGCCGGCGCGCGGCGCTACATCGACCGCCACGGCCTCGAGCGACCCGGCATCGGTTCCCTGGCCGTCTTCGCCGATCGCACCGCGGCGCGGCTGGACTACCTGTGGCACCACGCCTGGCGCCGCGGCAACGTGCCGGTGCGCATGCTGGCCGACCATGCGCCGCACAACTACCGGCGCGCGCTGTGGCCGGAGGGGACGCCGCCCACCTGACGTCGCGGGACGGCGGCGGGAAGGGCCTACGCCCTGGCCCTCATCTTGCATGGATGCTTGCATACAAGACCTCCATGCAATGAATCGACGCACCACGCCCCAGGATGGGGACCCGGCGCACCACGCCGAGTCGCTGCGCAGCCCGGACGCGATCGCCGACCGCATCGTCGACGCGATCCTCGCCGGCCGCCTGGCCGCCGGCGAGCGCCTGGGCGAGCAGTCGCTGGCCGACCTGTTCGGCGTCAGCCGCACGCTGGTGCGCGAGGCCTTGAGCCGCCTCTCGGCGCGCGGCATGGTGCAGGTGCGGCCGCGCCGCGGCTGGTTCGTCATCGAGCCTTCGGCGGCCGAGGCCAAGAGCGCGTTCGATGCCCGGCTGGCGATCGAGACCGGCCTGGTGCAGATGCTGCCCGCACCGCTGCAGCGGCCGGCGATCGAGCGGCTGCAGCGCCACGTCGCCGACGAGCAGCGCGCGATCCGCGATGGCGACGCCGCGCGCCGCAGCTACCTGCTCGGTGAATTCCATGTCTGCCTGGCCGACTGCGCGGGCAACCCGCTGCTGGCCGAGATCCTGAAGGACCTCACCGCGCGCACGACGCTGATCGCCGCGCTCTACCAGTCCGGCACCGACGCCGCGCGCTCCTGCGCCGAGCATGCGCAGATCGTCGCCGCGCTGGAAGCCGGCGACCACGCCGCCGCGGCCGGCCTGCTGCGCGAGCACCTGGCGCTGATCGCGCGCGAGCTCGTCGAGCCGCCGCGCGCGGACGACCCGCTGCAGCGCCTGCGCGCCGCGCTGCAGCCGCAGCGCCGGCTGTTTTCCGACCTGATCGATCCCTCCCAGGCGCCCGACGCCTCCGCCTGATCCCACATCCCGAGCCCGACCTCGACCCCGACCCTTCCCCTCACCGACACCGCCACCCTGGAGAAACCGCCATGAACCGCCGCCTTGCCACCACCTTCGGCCTTGCCCTCGCCGCGGCCGCGCTGCTCGCCCCGCTGGGCGCGCAGGCGCAGACCGCGCTCGACGACATCGTCGCGAAGAAGACCATCCAGATCGCCGTGCCGACCGACTTCCCGCCCTACGGCTTCGTCGGCATCGACCTGAAGCCGCAGGGGCTGGACGTGGACATGGCCAACCTGATCGCCGCCAAGCTCGGCGTGAAGGCCGAGCTGGTGCCGGTGACCAGCGCCAACCGCATCCCCTACCTGCAGACGAAGAAGGCGCACCTCGTGATCTCCACGCTCGGCAAGAACCCCGAGCGCGAGAAGGTCATCGACTTCAGTGCCGCCTACTCGCCCTTCTTCCAGGCGGTGTTCGCCTCGAAGACGCTGCCGCTGAAGAGCTTCGCCGAGCTCGCCGGCAAGACAGTGGGCGTCACCCGCGGCGCGATCGAGGACATGGAGCTCACCAAGCTCGCGCCCGCGGGCGCCGACATCAAGCGCTTCGAGGACAACAACGCCACCGTGTCGGCCTTCGTCTCGGGCCAGGTGCAGGTGATCGCCACCGGCGCGTCGGTGGCCGGCAACATGATGCAGCGCAATCCGCAGCTCAATGCCGAATACAAGCTGCTGATCAAGGACTCGCCCAACTTCATCGGCATCGCCAAGGGCGAGGACAAGCTGCGCGCGAAGGTCAACGAGGTCATCGCCGCCGCGAAGGCCGCCGGCGAGCTCGACGCGCTGGCGAAGAAGTGGCTCGGCCGCCCGGCCGGCGAGCTGCCGAACTGAGCCGCGGCGCAGGGCTCGACATGGTGATTCTCGACTTCGGCGCGGTGCTCGCCGAGTGGCCGCTGCTTTTGAAGGGTATCGGCGTCACCGCGGCGCTGACCGCGGTGTCGGCCGCGCTCGGCATGGCGCTGGGCATCGCCTGCGCCTGGGGCCGCAGCGAGGGGCCGGCGTGGCTGCGCGCGATCGTCGGCGCCTACGTCGAGCTGATCCGCAACACGCCCTTCATCGTGCAGCTGTTCTTCCTGTTCTTCGGACTGCCCAGCCTCGGCGTGAAGCTGACGCCGGAGCTCGCATCGGCGCTGGCGATGGTGATCAACCTCGGCGCCTACGCGGCCGAGATCGTGCGCGCCGGCATCGCCGCGACGCCGCGCGGCCAGGTCGAGGCCGCCCTGAGCCTCGCGTTGACGCGCACGCAGGTGTTCACCCGCGTCGTGCTGCCGCCGGCGCTCAAGCGCGTATGGCCGGCGGTGACCAGCCAGATCATCATCGTGATGCTCGGCTCCGCGGTGTGCGGGCAGATCGCGACGCAGGAGCTGTCCTATGCCGCGAACCTGATCCACAGCCGCAACTTCCGCGCCTTCGAGGCCACCCTCGTCGCCACCGCCGCCTACCTGGCGCTGGCCATCGCGCTGCGCCAGCTGCTGCACTGGGCCGGCCCGCGCTTCGTGTTCGGACGCTGAGCCCGGAGAACCGCCATGGTCGACTTCAGCCTCTGGGACATTGTGCGCAACCTGCTGCTCGCGGCGCGCTGGACGATCGTCCTGTCCGTCATCGCCTTCGTCGGCGGCGGCCTCGTGGCCTTAAGCCTGCTCGGCGCGCGGCTGGCGCGGTGGCCCGGCGCCGATCGCCTCGTCGGCGGCTACGTGCAGCTGTTCCAGGGCACGCCGCTGCTGATGCAGCTGTTCCTCGCCTACTTCGGCCTCGCGCTGCTCGGGCTGGAGGTCTCGGCCTGGACCGCCGCGGCGCTGGCGCTGACGCTGTACGCCAGCGCCTTCCTCACCGAGATCTGGCGCGGCTGCGTCGCGGCGATCCCGAAGGGGCAATGGGAAGCCGCGGCCAGCCTCGCGCTCAGCCTGCCCGAGCAGCTGCGCCACGTGATCGGCCCGCAGGCGCTGCGCATCGCGCTGCCGCCGACGGTGGGCTTCCTGGTGCAGGTGATCAAGGGCACTGCGCTGGCGTCGGTGATCGGCTTCATCGAGCTCACGAAGGCCGGCACGATGATCACCAACGCCACCTTCCGCCCGTTCACCGTCTACGCGTGCGTCGCGCTGCTGTACTTCGTCCTCTGCTACCCGATCTCGGCCTGGAGCCGGGGCATGGAAAGAAAGCTGCACCATGGCTGATCCCATCGTGAACATCCAGGCGCTGCGCAAGCGCTTCGGCGCCAACGAGGTGCTCAAGGGCATCGACCTGGCGGTCCAGCGCGGCGAGGTCATCGCCATCATCGGCAAGAGCGGCTCGGGCAAGAGCACGCTGCTTCGCTGCATCAACGGGCTGGAGACCTTCGACGACGGCGCACTGACCGTCGACGGCCAGCCGCTGAAGCACGGCGATGCGACCGCGATGCGCGCGCTGCGCCAGCACGTGGGCATGATCTTCCAGAGCTTCAACCTCTTCCCGCACCTCGACGTCGGCCGCAACATCATGCTGGCGCCCTCGCTGGTGAAGGCGCGGCGCGGGGCCGAGGCCGAGGCGCGCGCCCGCGCGCTGCTCGAGCGCGTGGGCCTGGCCGACAAGTTCGCGGCCTACCCCGATCAGCTCTCCGGCGGCCAGCAGCAGCGCGTGGCGATCGCGCGCGCGCTGGCGATGGAGCCGGCGGTGCTGCTGTGCGACGAGATCACCTCGGCGCTCGACCCCGAGCTGGTCGGCGAAGTGCTGAAGGTCGTCGAGCGCCTGGCCGACGACGGCATGACCTTGCTGATGGTCACGCACGAGATGAACTTCGCGCGCCGCGTCGCCGACCGCGTGGTCTTCATGCACGCCGGCCGCATCCACGAGATCGGTGCGCCGGAGGCGCTGTTCGGGGCGCCGCAGACGCCGGAGCTGAAGAGCTTCCTGTCGGCGCTGCACTGACGCCTGCCGGCCGCTGCCGCGCGCCGGCGCCGCTCAGTCCTGCCCGTCGATCACGAGGTCCGCCGGCGCCAGGCCGGCGGCATGGTGCCGATGCGCGGCCGCGCACGCCGCCTCGAAGCTGCGTGCGAAACGCCGCGGATCGAAGAGCCGGCTCGCCGGCAACGCCGCGGCCAGCCGGGCGCGCAGCGCCTGCAGCCGCGCCGGATCGGTGGCCAGCGCCACCGCGGCGGCTTCGTAGTCCGCCACCGAGGCCGTCACCAGCTCGGGCAGCCCGACGGCGTGCAGCAGGCTGGCGCCCATGCGGCTGGCCAGGCTCTCGCCGCGCCGCGTCAATACCGGCACGCCGGCGCGCAGCGCATCGCTGGCGGTCGCGCCGGCGTTGTACGGGAAGGTGTCGAGGAACAGGTCGGCCAGCGCCAGCCGCGCACGGTGCTCTGCCAGCGGCACGCGCGCGGCCGGCACCAGCCGGTGCGGATCGATGCCGGCGGCCTCGGCCGCGGCGCGCAGGCGCGGCAGCGCCGAGGCGCGGTCGAGGTAGATCCACAGCACGCTGCCGGGCACCTGCCCGAGCACCCGCAGCCAGCCGGCGAACACGGCCGGCGTCAGCTTGTGGTTGCTGTTGAACGACGCGAAGACGAAGCCCTCAGCCGGCAGGCCGACTTGGACGCGATCGATCGGCAGCCCGGCTGGCGCCAGCACGTCGTTGCACTGGAAGCACGGCAGCGTGATCAGCCGCTCGGCCAGGTGCGGCCGCGTGGTGGGCGACGCCATCGCCGCATCAGTGACCAGGTAGTCGATGAAGGGTGCACCCAGCGTGCCCGGGTAGCCGAGGTAGCTCGCCTGCACCGGCGCACAGCGCGCGGCGAACAGGCCCAGGCGCTGGCCGCGGGTGCAGCCGTTGAGGTCGATCGCCACGTCCAGCCGCTGCGCGCGCACCGCCGCGATGGCCTCGTCGTCGGCCAGCGGGCCCAGGTCGACGAAGCGGTCGACCGCCTGCACGACGCGCCGGCGCCAGGGATCGTCGCGCCGCGGCCCGAGCCCGAAGGCCAGCACCTCGACTTGCTGCCGGTCGTGCGCCTCGAGCACGGCCGCGAGCAGGTGGCTCACCGGGTGGTCGCCGAAGTCGGACGAGAAGTAGCCGATGCGCAGCCGCCCGCCGGCCGCCTCACGCGCCTGCGGCAGCGGCGGCGCCGGCCGCACCGCCAGGCGCGCCGACCAGGCCTGCGCGGCCCGCCGCTGCAATGCCGGGTTGTCGAACAGCGCCAGCAGCACGAACGGCGAGCCGGCATACCGGTCCTCGCGCACCTGCGCGGCCAGGCGGGTGCAGCGCTCGGCCAGCTGCGACCAGTCGCAGAGCTCGAGCTGCGTCAGCAGCGCCAGCTCGAGCGCGCGGCCATGCCCGGGCGACAGCGCCAGCGCGGTGTCGTAGCTCGCCAGCGCCTCGTCGAAGCGGCCCAGCTCGCGCAGCGTATTGCCGCGGTTGGCGTGCAGGTCGGCCTGGCCCGGCGCGCGTGCGATGGCCTGGTCGATGCTGTGCAGCGCGTCGGCCGGGCGGCCCAGCGCCTTCAGCGCGACGCTGCGGTCGGTCCACGCATCGGGCCGCTGCGGATCGAGCGCCAGCGCCCGCTCGTAGGCGGCCAGCGCGTCGTCGTCGCGGCCCAGCGCCTGCAGCAGCTGCGCCAGCTGCACCTGCGCATCGGCGCGCCGCGGCTGCAGCGCGGCCAGCCGGGTGAAGCTGTCGAGCGCCTCGCGCAGGCGGCCGAGCCGGCGCAGCGCGACGCCCCGGTTGTTCAGCGCTTCGGCGAAGGCCGGTTGCAGGGCCAGCGCGGCGTCGTAGCGCGTTATCGCCTCGTCCAGCCGGCCCAGCACGCGCAGCGCGTTGCCCCAGTTGAACAGCGCGCCGGCATGGCGGGGATCGGCCTGCAGCGCGGCCTCGAAGCAGGCCAGCGCCGCCTGCGGGCGCCGCAGCGTCTCGTGCAGCAGCAGGCCGCGGTTGTTGTGCGCGCCGGCATGGCGCGGCGCGAGCACGATCGCGCGGTCCAGCAGCGCCAGCGCCTCGTCGGGCCGCTGCAGGCGCCGCAGCGCGGCCGCGGCATGCACGAGGATGTCCGGCTGCGCCGGTTCGAGCGCCAGCGAAGCCTCGAACTGCCGCCAGGCCTCGTCGAAGGCCGCTTCCTGAAAGTGCAGCTGCCCGAGCAGGTTCGCCAAGGGCACGCTGCGCGGATGGCGGGCCTGCAGCGCCTGGTACAGCGCGCGCGCTTCGCCGAGGCGGCCCGCGCGGTGCAGCGCACGCGCGCGGTCGAAGCGCTCCTCGTCCTCGCGCTGCAAGGGGCTCGGCGCCTCGGACGCGGCGGGGGCGGAAGGACTCGGGGCCATCGGGCGGCCATTGTCGGCGACGGGGGCTCGGCGACGGTCCCCGCGTGACATGCGACCGCTCCACCGCCGGCTTTACCTTTCGCAGCCTTTTGCGGCGCTCGCCAATGGCCCGGCGGCACGGCGCCGGCCCGTAGCATGCGCCGACGGAGTGTTCGCATGCGTCTGGCCAGAATCGCGACCGCCAGGGTCGCCCTGTTCCTCTTCACCGCCCTGTGCTCGTTGGCGACCGTCGCGGCCGAGCACAACCCGGCGCGCCGCGCGCCGGGCGCCGCCGAGCAGGCCGCGGCCGATGCCCGCGCCGATGCGCTCGAAGGTCCGCGGGTGATCGTCAAGCTGCGCCCCGCGTCCACCGCGATGCGGGCGCTCGGTGCGGCGCCGCGGCGCCCGCCCGGACCGCAGGCCGCGGCCACGCTGTCGCTGCGCACCGGCCTGGCGTTGACCGACGGCCGCGTGATCGATGCGCGCATGCAGGCGCTGCGCGGGGCGCCCGGCCTCAGCTCCGCCGCGCTGGCCGCCCGGCTGGCCGCCGATCCCGACGTCGAGTACGCGGTGCCGGACCGGCGCCGCTTCCCGCTCGCGCTGCCGAACGATCCGCTCTTCGCCGCGCAGCCGTCGATCTCGCCGGCGGCCGGCCAGTGGTACCTGCAGGCGCCCGATGCGACGCTGGTCTCGGCGATCAACGCGGTGGGCGCGTGGCAGTACAGCACCGGCTCGCCGTCCATCGTCGTCGCCGACATCGACACCGGCGTGCTGCCGTGGCATCCCGACCTCGCCGGCAAGCTGCTGCCGGGCTACGACTTCATCAGCAGCCTCAGCATGGCGCGCGACGGCAATACGCGCGACGACGATCCGGCCGATCCCGGCGACTGGGTCGCGCAGGACGACTGCGGCCCCGGCTCGGGGGCCGATTCGAGCAGCTGGCACGGCACGCAGACCTCGGCGCTGATCGGCGCGCTGACCGACAACGGCATCGGCATGGCCTCCGTCGGCCGCGACGTGATGCTGCTGCCGGTGCGCGTGCTCGGCAAGTGCGGCGGCCGCGACTCGGACATCATCGCCGGCATGCTGTGGGCCGCCGGCCTGTCGAACGAGCCGAAAGCCAATCCCCATCCGGCGCGCGTGCTGAACCTGAGCCTCGGCTCGTACGGCTTCTGCGATCCGGCATATGCCGACGCGGTCAGCCGGATCACCGCGGCGGGCGTGGTGGTGGTCGCCGCGGCTGGCAACGACGAGGGCCTGGCCGTCGGCGCACCGGCCAACTGCCCCGGCGCGATCGCCGTCGCGGGGGTGCGGCATGCGGGCACCAAGGTCGGCTTCTCGAGCATGGGGCCGCAGGTGGCCATCGCCGCCCCGGCCGGCAACTGCGTGAACCCGGACGGGCCCTGCCTGTACCCGATCCTCACCGCCACCAATGCCGGCACGACGGTGCCGACGACCCACGGCTACAGCGATGGCGTGCACTTCTCGGTCGGCACGAGCTTCGCCGCGCCGCTGGTCTCGGGCACCGCGGCGCTGATCCTGTCGGTCAACCCGTCGCTGTCGCCGGCCCAGGTGCGTACGCTGCTGCAGCACCGCGCCCGCCCGTTCCCGACCACCAGCGACGACGACAGCGTGGCGCAGTGCAAGGCGCCGGGCGGCGTGCCGCAGGGCGAATGCCTGTGCACGACGAGCACCTGCGGCGCGGGCCTGCTCGATGCCGGGGGCGCGGTGGCCGCGGCGTCCGGCAGCACCGGCCCGATCGCCGCCATCGACGCGTCGGCGACGACGGTGCTCTACGGCAATGCGATGACGCTCGACGCCGGTGCGTCGGTGGTCGGCGGCGGCCGCCGCATCGCCGCCTACCAGTGGGCGATCACCAGCGGCTCGGACGTCGTGCGCATCGACGGCGCGGGCACCGAAGGGCGCATCCGCCTGGTCACGATCGGACTCGGCAGCGCGACGATCCGCCTGACGATCACCGACGACCTCGGCCAGCAGGCCACCAGCAGCGTCGCGCTGACGGTGAAGCCGCCGCCGGGCCCCACCGCGCGGATCCAGGCGCTCACCGGCACGGTGTCGCCCGGCAGCACGATGACGCTCGACGGCAGCGGCTCCATCGCGGCGACCAACCTGACGATCACCGCCTACAAGTGGGAGATCGTGCTCGGCGCCACGCGCGCCTCGATCGTCGGCAGCGCCACCTCGCCGAGCGTCGCGATCGTCACCTCGGGCGCCGGCAGCGCCACCTTCACGGTCAAGCTCACCGTCACCGACACGCTGGGGCGCCAGGCCAACGCCACCCGGCCGCTGGCCATCAGCACGTCCGGGCCGACCGCCAGCTTCAGCCCGGCGACGGCCGCCGCGGCGATCGGCGACACGCTGCGCTTCGACAGCACCTCGACCGCGCAGAGCGGGCGCAGCATCCGCAGCCAGCAGTGGGCGCTGCTCGACGGCAATGGCGGCGTCGCGGCCATCAGCGGCGGCACGACCGATGCCGCCCTCTTCGTGAAAGCGCTCGCCGCCGGCAGCTTCACGCTGCAGCTGACGGTGATCGACAGCGGCAACATCGCCGCGACCCAGCGCGCGAGCTTCACGGTGCGCGGGCGCGACGCCGACCGCGTCTTCGACTGGGCCGAATCGCTGTACCCGCAGTGGTTCCCGAAGCCCGGCAGCGCCGGCACGCAGGCGCCGTACAGCTACCGCTACTACGCGTCGACCGGTGTCTACCTGGGCACGGCGAACGGCCGCGTCGTGGTGCACGACGGGCGCGACTGGAACATGCTGGACGTCGGCGCGCTGGCGGACTTCCTGCAGCAGGCGGCCGCCGCCGGCTTCTGAGGATTCCTATCGATCGAAGGACGCGGCCGGCGCGTGCCGCGCCGCGTGCGTCGACAATGCGCCGATGCTGCATGCCCGCCAACTCTGGGTCCTCGCGCTGCTGACCCTGTTCTGGGGCCTGAACTGGCCGATCATGAAGCTCGCGGTCGGCGAGATGGCGCCGCTGACCTTCCGCGCGCTGTCGCTGCTGCTCGGCCTGCCCTGCCTCGCGCTCGGGCTCGTGCTGCTGAAGGTGCCGTTCACGCTGCCGCGGCGCGACTGGGCGGCCGCGGCGACGCTGTCGGTCACCAACATGATGGTCTGGCACGTGCTGCTGATCCTGGCGCTGCCGCACGTCAGCTCGGGCCGCGCCGCGATCCTCGGCTACACGATGCCGGTGTTCGCCGCGCTGTGGGGCCGCACGCTGTACGGCGAGCGGCTGACGTCGCGGCAGCTCGCCGGCATCGCCGCCGCGGCCGGCGCGGTGCTGCTGCTGCTGTGGCACGAGCTCGGCCGCCTGGGCGGGGCGCCGCTGGCGGCCTGCGCCATCCTGTTCGCCGCGGGGGTGTGGGGGCTGGGCACGCAGCAGCTGCGCCGCGCCACCCTCTCGGCCGCGACGCTGACCTTGTCGTTCTGGATGACCGCGGCCACCACGGGGGTGCTGTGCGCGCTGGCGCTGGCCTTCGAGGCGCCGCGCTGGCGCTGGCCGCCGGGCGACGCCGCGCTGTGGGCCATCGTCTACAACGGGGCGCTGGTGTTCGGCTACTGCCACGCGGCGTGGTTCTACCTCGCGCGCACGCTGAGCCCGGTGGCCTCGTCGACCAGCGTGATGCTGATCCCGGTGCTGGGCATCGGCTCGGGCGCGCTGTGGCTGGGCGAAGCGCTGCACTGGCAGGACGGCGCGGCCGTCGTGCTGATCCTGGCGGCGATCGGGCTGGTGCTGCTGCCCGGCCGGGCTCATCGGAATTTCCGATGAGGGCATAGAAATCGAATCCGTTGGCGCCGGCGTCCCCCCGGCCTTACAACTCGCGGCAGCCCTCCCCGAAGTCATCGAGGTGCACGATGAACCTGCCGCGTGCTGAAAGATCCGCCGCGTCGCGCGACGGCGCCGAACCCCTGGTGCTGCTGGCCGATGCCGACGATGACAACGCGCTGTACGCGACGACCGCGCTGGAGCTGCTGGGCTGCGGGGTCGTGCGCGTGCGCGACGGCGGCACCGCGGTGACGCTGGCCACCACCGGGCTCTTCCACCTCGTGATGATGGAACTGCGCATGCCGCTGCTCGACGGCGCCGCCGCGACGCGCGCGATCCGCCGCTTCGAGCACTCGGCCCGGCGCATGCCGACGCCGATCGTCGCGCTGACCGCGTCGCTGATGCCGCACGAGCGCGCCCACTGCGCTGACGCCGGCATGGACGACCTGCTGCCCAAGCCCTTCACGCTGCCCGAGCTGCGGCGCACCGTCGACCGCTGGCGCGGTGCTACAGCAGCTTGAGCCCCAGCCACGCGATCAGGATCACCGAGTTGATCGGCACGCTCAGCACGCTGGGCAGGAAGAACACCAGCGACAGCGGGGCGCCCAGCAGCAGCTCGACGGCGCTGCCGATCGCCCAGCCGAGCAAGCCGATCACCGCCCAGCGCTTCATGTAGGTGGGCAGCCAGCGCGCCATCGCGCGGTTGTGGCGCAGCGCCGCGGCGCGCTGGATCAGGTCGCGCACGCTCGCGTCGTGGAACAGCCAGCCGAAGAAGAAGTAACGGTACAGCAACGTGCGGAACCGCAGCGACGGCGCCCTGCCGGGAGCGGCGGCCGGGAGAACCTCGGACGGGGCGGGCTGCATGTCGCGTGACTCCAGCGCTGGAACCGGACGGAGCAATCGTCACACCTGCCGCGTGGGGGCGCAAGCGACATCGTTCTCAGCTAGCCTACGCGCCATGCACAAGACCGCCCGCCTGCTGCTGCGCCGCCCGGACCCGGACGACGTCGTGCGCCTGTTCGCGATCTATGGCGACCCGGCGACCAACATCTACAACCCGGCCGGCCCGTTCCGCGACCTGCAGAAGGCGCAGACCGTGCTCGACGTCTGGCTCTCGCACTGGCAGGCGCGCGGCTTCGGCCAGTGGGCGATCGCCACCCGCGAGGCCCCGCGCGAGATCATCGGCTTCGGCGGCATCGCGTGGCGGCGCTACGTCGACGCCGACGCGCTGAACCTGGGCTACCGCTTCGACGCCGCGGCCTGGGGCCGCGGCTACGCGACCGAGCTCGGCCAGGCCGCGCTGCGCCAGGCCTTCGTCGACCTGCGCGAGCCGGAGGTCTTCGCGATCGTGCGGCCGGCCAACCTGCCGTCGATCCGCGTGCTGGAGAAGCTGGGCATGCAGCGCATCGGCGCGCTCGACGACGTGCCGGGCCAGCCGCAGAGCCACCTGTACCGCATCGCGCGCGAGGCGGCCGTCGCCCGCTGACACCACCCGCTGACGCCGGCCGATGGCCTGCGCCGCCAGGCGCGCCGCGCCGCTCACTTGGCGGTGATCGTCAACCCGCGCGTCAGCCCGCCCTTGGGCGTCGACGCGCTGACCGTCGCGCTCTGGTTGCGCGTCGTCGGCATCGTCGTGATCGTGAAGCTCGCGCTCTTGGCGCCGGCCGGCACGGTGATCGAGGCCGGCACCGTGAGCAGCGCGGTGTTCGACGTCTTCAGCTTGACCACCGCACCGCCGACGGGCGCCGCGGCACCGAGGCCGACCGTGCCGGTGGCGGTCTGCCCGCCGACCACCCGCACCGGCTGCAGCACCAGCGAAGTCACCGCCGGCGCGGGCGCGGTCGCCGCGGGCTGCACGGTCAGGCTCGCGCTCTTGCCGACGTCGGCATAGGTGCCGGTGATCGTCGCCGTGGTCGTCGCGCTGACGCTGGTCGTCGTGATCGAGAAGGCCGCGCTGGTCGCACCGGCCGCGACCGCCACCGACGAGGGCACCAGCGCGGCGCTCGACGAGCTCTGCAGCGTCACCACCGCGCCGCCGGCGGGCGCGGCGGCCGACAGCTGCACGCTGCCACTCGCGCTGGCGCCGCCGGTCACGCTGCTCGGCGAGATGGCCAGGCCGCTCAGCGCCGGCGCGGTGCCCACCGGGTTCCAGCCCAGCTGCACCACCTCGAAGTCGCTCGCCGTCAGCAGGCGGAACGCGGGGTTCAGCAGGCTGTTGTTCCAGCGCGTGTCGAAGGTGCCGCTGACGTACATGTCCGAGCCGTTGTCGGCGACGATCAGGCCGTGCTTCTGCATCGCGCGGAAGATCTTCTGCACGTTCGGGTCGGTGGTGCGCAGCGCCGGGTCGGCACCGTTGACGCTGGACTTCAGGCGCAGCCGCGCGCCCATCGGCAGCGCGCCGGCGGTATTGCCGGCCCGGTGCGAGGCCGGCCAGACGTAGCCGTTGGTGGCACGAACTGTCACACGAAAGGCGTGGCCGATCTCGGGAACCGTGACGTTGTACACCTCGTCCCAGCGCACCAGGCCGGGAAAGATCGCCAGGCCGGCGGCGTCGGCCGAGGTCCAGGTCTCGGGCCGGCGGTTGTTGGTGTTCATGTCGAAGAACGCGCCCGAGCCGGCCCGCCACGCGCTGCCGTCGAACCACACGTTGTAGAGCTCGTAGAGGCGGTTGTTCGTGCAGTCGACCATCAGCAGGTGGCGGTCGGAACTGCTGCGCTGGTCGACGTTCGCCGGCGCGCCGCCTTCGACCCAGTGCGGCTGGGTGATCGACTGCGTCGGGATCGGATAGAAGGCCTGGCCGACGCCGTCGCTTTCGCTGGCGTACTGGAACTGCACCATCGACTTCACCTGGCCGGCGTCGACCACCGCGTAGGGCATGCCGTAGATCGGGACGCTGCCGGGCGATTCCTCGCCGCCGAAGTCCGGGTGCAGCCGCCGCGTACCGCCGTTGTTGATGAAGCTGATGTAGGCGGCCGAGTTCGCGTCGACCGGCGCGTTGCGGATGTCCAGGTTCCACCAGTTGTCGGCCGGGAACAGCGGCGCCGTGCCACGCACCGCGCCGCCTTGCACCGGCGTGGACGCCGGGCAGACCGCGCTGCCGGCGTGGGCGGCGCCGACGGCGGCGGTCAGGATCAGGCTCAGCAGGGTGATGCGGGTGTTCATCTTCAAACTAGGGGTGGCCGACGACGGAGCGAGTTGTGCCATCGCTTCGGCCGGCCCCGGTGTCCAGCTGTAAGCGATCAGCCGATCGCGCGCCGGACCTGCGTCAGCGCGTGCCGCAGCACGGCCAGGTCGACCGAGCCCAGCGCGACGCGGATCGCCTGCGGCAGAGGCCGGGCGACGGCGAAGGCTTCGGCGGTGGACACAGCGATGCCTTCGCGCAGCAGGTCGGTCGCCAGCCGGTCGGCGCGCTGGTCGTCGACCAGCGGCAGCCAGGCGAAGTACGACGCCGGGTGGCGCGACCAGCGCAGGCCGGCGAAGGCGCGTTCGGCGATCGCCTGGCGCGCCATCGCGTCGCGGCGCTTGCCGGCCTCGAGCTGCGCGACCGTGCCGTCGTCGAGCCACTGGCAGGCCAGCGCGGTCATCAGTGCCGGCGTGTTCCAGGCGGTCGCGCGCACGGCACGCTCGAGCCGCGGCACCCACTCGTCGGGCGCGACGACGAAGCCGACGCGCAGGCCGGTCGCCACGCTCTTCGACAAGCCCGACACGTACAGCGTGCACTCCGGCGCCAGCGCGGCCAGCGGCGGCGGTGCATCGTCGGCCAGGAAGGCGTAGGCCGCGTCCTCGATCAGCAGCAGGCCGTAGCGGCGCGCGATGGCCACCAGCCGGCGCCGCCGGCTCGCGCCCATCACCCAGCCGAGCGGGTTGTGCAGCGTCGGCATCGCATAGACCGCGCGCACGCGGCGCTTCGTGCACAGCCGTTCCAGCGCATCGAGGTCCGGCCCGGCGCCGGCGGCGGGCAGCGGCGCCAGCTCCAGCCGCAGCGTCTCGGCCAGCACCTTGAAGCCGGGGTAGGTCAGCGCGTCGACCGCGACGACGTCGCCCGGCTTCAGCAGCGCCATCGCCGCGACCGCCAGCCCGTGCTGCGCGCCGTTGACGATCAGTACGCGCGCGCCCGTCACGTCGAGCCCGCGCGCGGCGAGATGCCGCGCGACCGCGGCGCGCTCGTGCACGCGCCCGCCATGCGGCTGGTAGCGCAGCAGCGCATCGAGGTCGCCGCCGCCGGCCAGCTGGCGCAGCGCGCCGCGCAGCAGCTCGGCCTGGCCCGGCAGCGCCGGGTAGTTGAAGGTCAGGTCGACCAGGTGGCCGGCCGGCGCGGGCTGCTCCACGCCATGGCCCGGCGGCAGCGCGGTCTCGCGCACGAAGGTGCCGCGGCCGGTCTCGCCGCTGACCAGGCCCATCGCCGCCAGCTCGGCATAGACCCGCGTCGCGGTGACCAGCGCCAGCCCGTGCGCCGCGGCCAGTTCGCGGTGCGTCGGCAAGCGGCTGCCGGGGGCGAGGCGGCCGTCGCGGATGTCGGCGGCGAGTGCATCGACGAGCGGCTTGTAGCGGGGCGATGGCATGGTGGTGTGCCTGTATCCATGACAATCATTTGATTGTATTGACAGGTCTGCCTAGGATGCGGCAATGGACCACCCCCTGCTCACGTCGTTCGCTCCCCCCGAGGGGGACTCAGCGCCCTTCGGGCGGCCGGGCGGGCGCTGATGGTCCACCCCCTGCTCACTTCGTTCGCTCCCCCCGAGGGGGACTCAGCGCCCTTCGGGCGGCCGGGCGGGCGCTGATGCACATCGCCATCCTCACCTTCGACGGCTTCAACGAGCTCGATTCGCTGATCGCGCTCGGCGTCCTGAACCGCGTGCGCCGGCCCGGCTGGCGCGTCTCGCTGGCCTGCCCGACCGAGCGCGTGCGCTCGATGAACGGCGTCACGATCGAGGCCCAGGCGACGCTGGAAGACGCCGCCGGCGCCGATGCGGTGCTGGTGGGCAGCGGCATGCGCACGCGCGAGGTGGTGGCCGATGCGGCGCTGATGGCGCGGCTGCGCCTGGACCCGTCGCGCCAGCTGCTCGGCGCGCAGTGCTCGGGCACGCTGGTGCTGGCCAGGCTCGGCCTGCTGCAGGACCTGCCGGCCTGCACCGACCTGACCACGAAGCCCTGGGTGCAGGACGCCGGCGTCGACGTGCTGGATGCGCCCTTCACCGCGCGCGGCAACGTCGCCACCGCCGGCGGCTGCCTCGCGTCGCCCTACCTCGCCGCCTGGGTGATCGCGCGGCTCGAAGGCGTCGACGCAGCGCAGGCGGCGCTGCACTACGTCGCGCCGGTCGGCGAGAAGGACGACTACGTCTCGCGCGCGATGGGGCATCTCCTGCCGGCGCTCACGATGCCGCCGGCGCCCGAGCTCAGCCCAGCGTCGCCGAGGCCCGCGGCCGCGGCGACTTCGCCCAGCGCGGCATCGCCGTCGACGGCTGGCGCAGCGCACGCTGCTGCTCGATGTCCCTGAACAGCTGCGTCACGAAATCGAGCACGCGCCGCACGCGCGGAATGCGGCGCACGCTGGGCGGGTAGAGCAGGTTCACCGGCGGCACCTCCTCGTGCTGCCAGTCGGTCAGCGCGGGCACCAGCGCGCCACGCGCGATCTCGTGGCCCTGCATCTGGTTCCAGTCGATCAGCCGCGCGACGCCGGCGCCGGCCACGGCGAGGTCGCGCACCATGTCGCGGTGCACGTTGTCGGCGACCAGCCAGCCGCGCGCCGACACCGATACGCGTTCGTCACCGCGCTGGAACTGCCACAGGTCCATCACCGAGCCCATGTTCGAACGGATGCACAGGCAGTTGTGCTGCTCGAGCTCGGACGGGTGCTGCGGCATGCCGTGCGCCGCCCAGTACGCGGGCGCCGCGCAGACGACGAAGCTCGTCGCGCCGAGCTGACGCTGCACCAGGTCCGCAGCCGCCAACTGCGGCCAGCCCAGCACCAGCGCCGCGTCGATGCCACGCAGCTGGTCCTCGGTCGGGCGCATGAACAGCCGCACATCGAGCTGGATGTCGGGGTACAGCGCATGGAAGCGCGGCAGCGCCGGCGTCAGGCATTCCTGCGCGATCACCGGCTGCACGCCGAGCACCACGGTGCCGCTCACCCGGGACGTCACGGCGCGCGCCTGCTCGTCGGCCGCGGCCAGCTGCACCAGCGCCGGGCCGCAGGCCTCCAGGTAGGCCGTGCCGCCGGCCGTCAGGGCCAGGCCGCGCGGGTGGCGCTCGAAGAGCGTCAGGCCCAGCTCGCGCTCCAGCGACTGCACCAGCTTGGCCACCGCGGCGGTGCTGACGCCGAAATGACGCGCCGCCTTCGAGAAGCTCGACAGCTCGGCGGCGGCCGCGAAGTAATGCAGCGAACGCAGCTTGTCCATCGTGGTGACCCTCCGGCCGCCGGACAGGGTTCAACCGATGGTTGACGCCGCCGGCAAGCGGCGGAGTATTCCATGCGCGCCGCGCGGCGTCGAAGATGCGGGCCACACCACCGGGAGCCCGCCATGGCCCTTCACCGTCGCCAGTTCACCTTCGCCACGGCCGGTGCGCTGGCCGCGCCGCTGCTCGCACCCCTCGCCGTGGCCCAGGGCACGGCCTGGCCGTCGCGGCCGCTGCGCCTTGTCACCGGCGGGCCGGCCGGCATCGCCGACATCCGCGGCCGCTGGCTCGCCGAGCGCCTGGCCGCCGCGCTGGGCCAGCCGGTGGTGGTGGAGAACAACGGCGCCGCCGGCGGCAACGTCGGTGCCGAGCAGGTGGCGCGCGCGGCGCCCGACGGCTACACGCTGCTGGTGGTGCACCAGGGCATTGCCGCGATCAACCCGCACCTGTACGCGCAGATCGGCTTCGATCCGCTGCGCGACTTCGCCCCGGTCACCCGCTTCGGCCACGGTTCGCTGCTGCTGACCGTGCATCCCGGCGTGACGGCGAGTTCGGTGCGCGAGCTGATCGCGCTGGCGAGGCAGAAGCCCGGCACGCTGAACTTCGGATCGCCGGGCAACGGCACGCCGCCGCACCTGGCGGCCGAGATGTTCCGCCGCGCCGCCGGCATCGAGTCCACGCACATCCCGTTCAAGGGGGGCGGGGCGATGATGGCGTCGCTGCTCGCCGGCCACGTGCAGTGGTGCATGGAGGGCCTGACCGCGCAGCTGCCGCACGTGCGCGCGGGCAGCCTGCGCGCGCTGGCGGTCACCGGCGCCCGGCGCGTGCCGTCGCTGCCCGACCTGCCGACGATCGCCGAGGCCGGCGTGCCCGGCTACGAGTACGCCGGCTGGACGGGCATCGCCGCGCCGGCAGGCACGCCGCGCGCGGTGGTCGAGCGCCTGCAGGCCGAGATCGCCCGCATCGCCGCCACCGACGAGGCGCGGCAGTGGTTCGCGGCGACCGGCGCTGACGCCGGCGTGCTGTCGCCCGATGCGTTCGGCGCCTTCATCCGCGACGAGCATGCCCGCTTCGGCAAGCTGATCCGCGACGCCGGGCTGCGCGCCGAATGACCGCCGCAAATATGCACCACGGATCCCTGGACGGCGAGCCCCCGCAGCGGGCGCAGCTGTTCGACTGGATCAACGCCAGCTGGACCACGCAGGCGATCCGCAGCGCCTGCGTGCTGCAGCTGCCCGACTGGCTCGCGCGCGGCGCCAGCTCCGCCGACGAGGCCGCCGCCGGGCTCGGCTGCGACGCGCCGGCGCTGGCCCGGCTGCTGCGCGCGCTGGCCACGCTGGGCTTGTGTGCAGAGGACGACGCCGGCCGCCACGCGCTGACCGCCACCGGCGCGCTGCTGTGCGAGGACCATCCGCAGTCGCTGCGCGCCTGGGCGTTGATGGCCGGCGGCCCGCAGTGGCAGCGCTGGGGCGAGCTCGACCAGAGCGTGCGCACGGGCTGCAGCCACCGCCGCCGTCACGGCGGCAGCGACGGCTTCGACGACCTGGCGACCGATCCGGCCGCCGCCGAGCAGTTCTACCGCGCGATGGTCGAGATGACCCGCTCGATCGCCGGCGCGGTGGTGCAGGCGATGAACGCCACCGGGGCGCGTTGCGTCGTCGACGTCGGCGGCGGCCGCGGCGAGCTGCTGGCGCAGGTGCTGGCCGCGCACCCGTCGCTGCGCGGCGTGCTGTTCGACCTGCCGCAGGGCCTGGCCGGCGCCGACGCGGTGCTGGCGCAGCACGGCGTCGCGGCGCGCTGCCGCTGCATGGCCGGCAGCTTCTTCGAGACCGTGCCCGAGGGCGATGTGCAGTTGCTCAAGAGCGTGCTGCACAACTGGGACGACGCACGCGCGGTGCAGATCCTCGCCCGCTGCCGCGACGCGCTGGCGCCGGTCGGGCGCGTGCTGATCGTCGAGCGCCTGGTGGCCGATCGCATCGGCCGCACGCCGCAGGACCGCGACGTGGCGCGCTCCGACCTCAACATGCTGGTCGCACTGAGCGGCCGTGAGCGCCGGCGCTCGGAGTTCGCGGCGCTGTGCGCGGCGGCCGGGCTGGCCTTGACCGGTGAGGCGCACGCCACCGGCGCCTGGCACGTGCTGCAGGCCCGCGCGGCCTGACCGGGCCCAGAATCGGGCATGGCCACCTTCAACCTGCCCGATCCCGTCGCCGACGGCGACCCGCGACGCCACAGCCCCGCCGCGGACCGCAACCGCGGCGTGCTCCTGGCCGAGCTGCAACGCCTGCTGCCCCGGGTCGACCCGGCGGGCGGCGTGCTGCTGGAGATTGCCAGCGGCAGCGGCCAGCATGCCGCGCACTGCAGCCCCGCGCTGCCGGGCTGGCAGTGGCTGCCCAGCGACGTGAACCCCGACATGCTGCCGTCGATCCGCGCCTGGTGCGACGGCCTCGAGCGCGTTCGCCCGCCGATCGTGCTGGACGTGCTGCAGCCGCCGTGGCCCGGTGTGCCCGACCGCGTCGACGCCATGCTCTGCGCCAACATGATCCATGCCGCGCCCTGGGCCTGCTGCCGCGGGCTGATGCAGGTGGCCGCGCGCCACCTGGCGCCGCACGGGCGGCTGATCACCTACGGCCCCTACCTCGAGGACGGCGTGCCCACCGCCGCGAGCAACCTGGCGTTCGACGCCGACCTTCGCGCGCGCGACGCGGCCTGGGGCCTGCGCCGCCGCGAGGACGTCGAGCGCGAGGCGGCGGCCGCCGGGCTGACGCTCGAAGTACGCGTCCCGATGCCGTCGAACAACCTGCTGCTGGTCTGGTCGCGCGCCGCATCGGGCAGCTGAATAGACTTTCCCGAAACGAGGCCCCGATGACCGACCCGCCCCTGCCCACCAACAACGACGACCAGCTGAAACTGTGGAACGGCGTCGCCGGCCAGGCCTGGGTCGACGAACAGGCCCTGCTCGACGCGCTGTTCCGGCCCTTCGAAGAGGCGCTCGCCGCCGCTGCACGCGCGGCCTCGGCGCGCCGCGTGCTGGACGTCGGCTGCGGCACCGGCGCGACGACGCTGGCGATCGCCCGCGCGATCGATGAGTCGGCCGGGCCCGGTGGCCGCTGCACCGGCATCGACCTGTCCGAGCCGATGACCGCGCTGGCCCGGGAACGCGCGCGGCGCGACGCCGTCGCCAACGCGGAATTCCTCTGCGCCGATGCGCAGGCCCAGGCCTTCGAGCCCGCCACCTTCGACCGCGTGGTGTCGCGCTTCGGCGTGATGTTCTTCGCCGACCCCGTCGCCGCGTTCGCCAACCTGCGCCGCGCCGCCACCGATCACGCCGCGCTGCACTGCATCGTCTGGCGCAGCGCGGCCGAGAACCCGTTCATGACCACCGCCGAACGCGCGGTCGCGCCGCTGCTGCCCTCGATGCCCGCGCGCCGCCGCGACGGCCCGGGCCAGTTCGCGTTCGCCGAGCCGCCACGCGTGCAGCACATCCTGGGCGCCGCCGGCTGGCACGATGTCGCGCTGCAGCCGCTCGACGTGCCGTGTGCGCTCGACCCGGCGCAGCTCGACCGCTACCTGTCCCGCCTCGGCCCGGTCGGCGTCGCGCTGGCCGAGGCCGACGACGCGACCCGCGACCACCTGCTGCAGGTGCTGCGCACCGCCTTCGCGCCGTTCAGGCACGGCGACCAGACGCGCTTCACGGCGGCGTGCTGGTCGGTGACGGCGCGCGCCGACGCGATCAGCACGGCGCCGGCGTGATGCCGGCCGGCGCGCCCGCCCCTCGAGCCCCCGGTCCATGCGCCACACTCGCGCGATGTCCGAACCGACCCTCCGCATCGTCCCGATCGCCCCGGCGCACGCCGCCGGCTTCCACGCCTGCCTGGACACCGTGGCACGCGAGAAACGCTACCTCGCCCAGATCGAGGCGCTGCCACTGGATCGCATCGAGGGCTTCGTGCGCGACAGCGTGCGCGACGACGCGGTGCAGTTCGTCGCGCTCGACGAGCTCGAGGCACGCCAGCGCGACGCGATGCGCTTCGACGGCATCTACTTCGACGCGCTGCGCATGAGCCTCGTGCGTCGCTGAGGCCGCGGGCGCGCCACTTGCCGCGTGCAGTACCCGCGCCGCGAACCGCGAACGCCGTTCGGTGATCGAATCGGGGGTCGCCAGCCCGACTGTGATAGGGTGCGCGGCCATTTTCGTGACCCCTCCTGCGCGGCACCGCCATGAACCTGCACGTTTCCATCGCCATCACCGACGAGCTCGACGACGACATCGTGAGCTCCACCGGCTCGCTCGACCTGGCGAGCGGCGAGATCCGCGACGTGGTCTACGAGGACTACGACGTCAAGGCGCGCGGCGGGGTGCCGGCCACGCTGCCGGACTACGCCTTCACCAGCGGCACGCTGTCGCACGGCGGCAAGGACGTCGAGTTCAGCGTGCAGGTCGACAAGTTCAGCGGCAAGTACAGCGTGACCGCCAACGAGCTGCTGGACATCAAGGTGCGCGCCGCGAAGCTCTTCGCTGGCATCGAGGGCAAGGAACTCGCCGCCGGCGCGGGCAAGAAGAAGACGCACTGACCCGGCCCCTGACGGCAGCGCACGCATGCGCAAGACGTCGGCCGCCGGCGGCCTCGTGTACTCCACCGAAGGCGGGCGCATGTGCCCGGCCTGCCGGCAGCCGCTGGCCGCCTGCAGCTGCCGCGCGCAGACCCCCGCGCCCGCCGGCGATGGCGTCGTGCGCGTCAGCCGCGAGACCAAGGGTCGCGGCGGCAAGGCGGTCACCGTCATCCGCGGCGTGACGGGCGACGCGGCAGCGGTGGCGGCGCTGGGCAAGCAGCTGCGCACCGCCTGCGGCTGCGGCGGCACGGTGAAGGACGGCGTCATCGAGGTCCAGGGCGACCACTGCGACCGGATCGTCGCGATACTCCAGCAGGCCGGCCTGACGGTGAAGCGCGCCGGCGGCTGAGGAGGAACTCCCGATGTGGCCCGTGATCCTCGCCATCGCGTCGACGGTGGCCCTGCTGTGCACGATGGGCTTCTTCATGATGGGCTCGCTGCCGCTGCTGATCCTGAAGCACGACACCCCGCTCGACGCGCGCTTCATCCGCAGTCTCTTCAACCTGCACTACCGGGCGGTGATGCTCACCGCGACGGTCGCCGCGCTGGCCTACGGCTTGGCCGGCAAGCCCGCGTTCTGCGCCGGCATGGCGGCGATCGCTCTGCTGGGCTTCGGGCTGCACCGCACGATCGTCGGCCGCATGGACGCGCTGCGCGGCACGATGACGCCGTCCGACGCACCGGGCATCGCGCGCTTTCGCCGGCTGCATGTGAGCGGCATGCTGCTCAACGTGCTGCAGCTCGGCGCCGTGGCGATCGGGCTGACGCAGCTCGCGCTGTAGCGCGGCCGGGCAGGCCTCTGCGCAGGCTCAGCGCGGGCGATCGCCGACGTTTTCCGCCGCGCCGTGGCGCGCGCGGTATGCGCCCGGCGACTCGCCGAACCAGCGCTTGCAGGCGCGGAAGAAGTTGCTCGGGTCTTCGAAGCCCAGCTGCTGCGCCACCTGCTTCAGCGAATGGCGCGGCTGCTTCAGGTACACCTGCGCCAGCTCGCGCCGGGTTTCGTCGAGCAGTTGCTGGAACGAAGTGCCTTCGTCGTGCAGGCGGCGCTGCAGCGTGCGGTCGCTCAGCTGCAGCGCAGCGGCGGCCTGTTCGCGGCGCGGCTCGGCCTCGCTCAGGCGCGTGGCCAGGAAGTGACGCACCCGCTGGCCGGTACCGGCGCCGGACAGGCGCTCGAGCGCCTGCTCGGCGAGGCGCTCGTGCAGCGCGGCCATCGCCGCGTCGCGCGCCGGCAGCGGCAGCGCCAGGTCGTCCCGGCGCAGCAGCGCGCGGTTGGCCGCGCAGCCATAGCGCACCGGACAGCCGAACACGGCCTGGTGCAGCGCCGCATGCGGCGAAGGCGGATCGACGAACTCGATCACCAGCGCGTTGAAGTCACGCCCGCTGATCCAGCTGCAGAAGCTCAGCGTCGTCAGCATGCCGAACTCCACCCGCTGCCGCGGCACCGGCCTCGCGCCGCCCAGGTGTCCCAGCTCGATCCAGCAACCCTGCGCATCGTCGGCCAGCGCGAAGGTCGCCGCATTGCTCACCACGTCCATGTAGCGCTGCATGCGCTGCAGCGCCTGCAGCAGCGTGGGGCAGGCCATCATCGCGAAACCCACCATGCCCAGCTTGGCGTAGGTGGCGGCCAGCTCGCGGCGCAGGCCCAGCGTCGGCTTGCCCGAGCGCCGCACCGCCAGCTCCCACAGCAGGCTCACGTCGTCGATCGTGAAGCGGGCTTCCGGCTCGTCGAGCAGGCGCAGGTCCAGGCCGGCCTGCGCAAACAGCGCCGCCACGTCCAGGCCCTCGGCCGCGAACATGTCGGCCACGCCCCGCACCCACGCTGCCGAACTCGTGCGCTCGATCAACTCGCCTGCTCCGTTCTGGCGCTGCAACGCCAGCGTTGTGGCCGCCTGCGGCCACTGTGTCCACCGAACGCGATTTCTAGAATGAAATTCGACCCTCTCGCAGAGGGGAAACACTCGTCATTCGAGCAGGAGACAAACGATGGACGCGCGCTGGGCTTGGAGTCGTGGTGGGCTGGCGGTGCTGGCCTTGGGCAGCGCGCTGCTGGGGGGCTGCGGCGGCAACGACGACGTGCCGCCCACGCGGCGCGAAACGGTCTACGGCACGCTGCAAGGCAGCGACCTCGGCGCCGCCAGCGGCACCTGGGCCTGGAAGGGCGTGCCCTATGCCAAGCCGCCGGTCGGCGCCCTGCGCTGGAAGGCCCCGGTGGAACCCGACAGCTGGGCCGGCACGCTGCGGCCGGCCACGCAGTTCGGCAATGCCTGCGTGCAGTACGGCCGCATCTACGGTCCCGGCGCGAACAACACCTACGACGCGACGATCGGCACCACGCTGAACCAGGCCGTGGGCAGCGAGGACTGCCTGTACCTGAACATCTGGCGCCCCGCCACGACGGACGACAGGCTGCCGGTGATCGTCTTCATCCACGGTGGCAGCAACGTCTCGGGCTACACCGCGGACCCGGTGTACGACGGGGCGGCGCTGGCGAAGACGGCCAACGCCGTGGTCGTGACGGTGAACTACCGCCTGGGCATCTTCGGCTGGCTGAACCTGCCGCAGCTGAAGGAAGGCAGCAATGCCAGCGACGATTCGGGCAACTTCGCGACGCTGGACACGATCCAGGCGCTGCGCTTCATCAACCGCAACATCGCCAGTTTCGGCGGCGACCCCGGCAACGTCACGGTTACCGGCCAGTCGGCCGGCGCGATCAACGTCTATGCGCTGATGACCTCGCCGCTGATGGTCAATGCCAGCCCGAAGCTGATGCACCGCGCGGTGGCGATGAGCGGCGGCATCTCGCTGGCCACCAACCTGCCCCCCGGCAGCCTGCCGACCTTGAACCCGGCCAGCACGTCGCTGGCCCAGGGCACCGCGCTGCTGCAGCAGCAGCTGATCGCCGACGGCCTGGCCACCGACGTGGCCTCGGCCAATGCCTACATCGCGACGCAAGGCAAGGCCCAGCTGGCCGCGTACCTGAGGGGCAAGAGCCCGGCCGCGCTGCTGGGCACGCTGCTGGGCAAGCTGAGCGCGCTGGGCCTCGCCGGTTCGGGCCCGATCCCCGAGGGCACGGTGCTGCCGGTGGACCCGGTGGCCGCCATCAACGCCGGGCAGTATTTGAAGCTGCCGTTCATCGCCAGCAATACACGCGACGAGGCCAAGCTGTTCCCGACCTTCCTCGCGCTGTCGCCGGCGCTCGGTGGCGTCAGCGGCCGCCTGGTCAACGACGCGGCGCTGTTCAGCACCCAGATGGCCTACAACCCGAACGCGGCGCCCACGGTCGCCGTCGAGCAGTGGATTCCGGCCGCCTACCTGCCGGTGGCCACGCCGACCACCGGCTTCAATGCCCGCACCGACCTGCTCAACAGCATCTTCTTCATCGCCAGCCGCAACAACGTGATGGCCGCGCTGAAGGCGCAGCAGCCCACCAGCGTCTGGTACTTCCGCTTCGACTGGGACGAGGAACCGGCGCCATGGAACGACATCTACGGCGCCGCCCATGCCTTCGACCTGCCCTTCGTCTTCGGCACCTTCGGGCCCTCGCTGTTCTCCAACGTCGCCAACAGCAGCGCCAACCAGGCCGGCCGTCTGGCGCTGTCGGACGCGATGATGAAGAGCCTGGGCGCCTTCGCGCGCAGCGGCGACCCGAACCACAGCGCGCTGGGCGTCACCTGGCCGGTGTGGCCGGCGCAGCTGCTGTTCGATGCCTCGGCCACCGCCAAGGCGATCAGCGTGAAGCCGTGACGGGCACGGCCGGCCTCGGCGCCTGAGCCGCAAGGGTGGACCTGTCCGAGCGTCGGTGCAAAGGCCTGGCGGCGCTCACTTGCCGATCAGCGCGGCCGTCCAGGCCGCGCGCAGCATGCCGGCATCGTTCGGCTGCGCTTCATTGCCCATCGAGTTGCGGGTGATGAAGACCTCGGTGCCCGGGTACACCACCAGCTGCGACGCCGCGCCGCCGGCGCCACCGTTCTTCGAGTACAGCGGACCGACGCCGTCGGGGCCGCTCATCGCCGGGGCCTCGCCACCGAAGCCGATGGACTTGGCGGCCGCCAGGTCCGTGGGCGTCAGCAACGCGCCGTTCGCCAGCTTCGACAGGAAGCGCGCGAATTCCTTGGACGTCATCTTCAGGCCGCCGGAGCCGGCCTCGAGGTAGTCGTCCTCGCTCTCGGGGATCCACGGCGCGATCTCGTCGGTCGGCGGCGTGCCCCAGTGGTAGCGGTAGGCCCCGTTCTCGCCGTCGCCGTAGACGTACTTGAAGTCGGCGTCGACGCCCACCTCGGCCAGCATGCCGCGCACGTAGTTGCGGAAGCGCTTGCTCATCTCCTCGTTGCGCTTGGACTCGCTGGGCTCGAAGAGGAACAGGTTGGTCACGCCGACCGGGTCCATCACGTACGGCAGCAGGTAGCGCATCAGCGTGTAGTGGATGTTGTGGTAGCCGGCGTCGCGGACCATGCCGCCGGCCACCGCATCGCGCAGGCAGCGGTAGGGGTTGCTGTCGCACATCGCGGCCGGATAGTGCAGGCCCTTGCCGACCGTGGGCTTCAACCCGTGCGACAGCAACTGGCGGAAGGTGACCGTGTCCATGCCCGGTCCGCGCGGCCAGTGCGGCGGCAGGTAGTGGTCGACCTTCGCGTCCACCGACACGGAGCGCTCGCGCAGCGCGCGCAGCATCGCCACCAGCGTGACGGTCTTGGTCGTGCTGGCCATCTCGTTGAGCGTGTTCTCGGTGAACGGCAGCGGCGACCACAGCCCGTTGCTGGCGGTCACCGCGCGGCGGGCGCCGCCGGCGCCCTTGCGCAGCACGACGCCGTTCTGCGCGATGGCGTAGCTGAAGCCGACGGTGTAGGGCGTCAGCCGGGCCTCGATCTCGGAGGCGAACTTGTCGAGGTCCACCGCGTAGTCGGCGGTATAGGCCACCTGGCGCAGCGGCGGGTAACCTGGCACAGGCACGCTCAGCGTCTGCAGGAAGTCGCGCGCGGCGGGCGACTTCTGGCCGATGAACTGGCCGGACGTGAGGTTGGCGGTCTGGTGCGGCAGGTCGAAGAAGGCACCGCCCATGCCGTCGCTGGAACGCGTCGCGATGCTGACCGTGGCATACACCGGGCGCGCATCGCCCGGCTCGGCGAAGCGCTCGGTCATCATGACCACCGTTGAGCCGTACTGGCGCACGTAGGCGCGGCTGCCGTCGGAGCCCTTGAACGCGCCGTCGAGGTCGCTGGCCATCGTCGACTGGAACTTCGCTTCGCGCGCCTGCGGGAAGGTGAACTGGCTGGGCAGCTTGGCGATCCAGGTGCCGGTGCCGACGTTCTCGCCGCTGGCGCGCTGCAGCGTCGAGCCGCCATTGGACAGGGTCAGGGTCAGCGGGCCCTGCTGCGTGCTGCTGCCCTTGGGCAGGCCGTAGACCTGGCCGGTGATGGTCATGCCCGAGCGCGTGCCGCTGAAGACGTAGGCGCGCGTGCCGGTCAGGTCCTGGCTGAAGCCGACCACCGTGTTGTTGACGGCGCGCAGCGACAGCACGCTGCCGTCGGCGCCGTGGTAGGTGCGGGTCAGCGAGATCGCATCGCCGCCGACGAGGTCGCTGGCGTGGACCGGTGCGGCAACGGCCAGCGCGGCGGCCGCGGCGAGCAGGCCGGCCCACAGGCGTCGGCGACGCGTGGGCACGGGGGAAGCAGGGAGAAGGGAGGTCATGGTGCGGGTTCCTGAACGGGGTTCGTCTGAAGTGGGTTCGTCGGGAGGGGGATGGAGGGTCGAAGCGCGGGGCGACGCGAGCGCGTCAGAGCAGGCGCTCGTCGCGCGAGCTGCCGTGCATGGCCTTGCGTCGGGCCAGCTCGGCCTCGAAGCGGACGCGCTGCTCGGGGGTCAGCAGCGCGCGGATCTTGTCGTTCTCGGCCTCGCGGATCTTGCGCAGGTCCTGCTGCAGCGCATCGACGACCGGCTGCTGCTTCGCGATGGCCGCGCTGTCGCGGGCCAGGTGCGCGCGGCGCAGCACGCGGCTCTCGCGGTTGAAGTCGCCGCGCTTGGCCGCGAACTCCAGGCGATAGACCTTCTCGATGGCCATCACCGCATGCGCCTGGTCGCGGCTGAGGCCCAGCGCCGTTTCCAGCGGCTGGTCGGCGGCGGCAGGGCGGGCGACGACGAGGGTCGCGACGCACACGGCGGTGAACATCACGTCGCGCCATGAAGCACGGGCGTTGCTCATGCGGCCTCCTGCATGTCGGCAGCCTCGGCCGGGTAGGCCGCGGCCTTCATCGCACCGGCCAGCGTCTCGTAGGCCAGCAGCCAGGCTTCGCGCGCAGCCGGCGTCATCGCGGCGCCGAGGCCTTGTTCGAGGGTCCAGATCAGCGCGGTGCCCACGCTGTCGTAGTGCTGCGGCTGCACGCCGTAGCCGACATGGCGCCGCGCCAGCTGCTGCGCGGTGGGCAGCACGGCCCCCAGGTCGTGCAGGCTGCGCACCACCGCGTCCAGCGTGGCCATCAGCATGGCGCCCTGGGCATGGATGTCGCGCTTGAACAGCGGCCGCGTATCGGGCGCCAGCTCGAACAGGCGGCCGTAGAACAGGTCCGCCGCGGCGGCCTTGATCGGCAGCACCTGCTGCCAGGTGGATCGGACCAGCACGATCTGCTGGGGCGACATGAGGACTTTCATCGGGCGTCTCCTGAGGCGGTGGAAGGGATGGAGGCCAGTGTTCCGACACCCCCTCGCAAGCACCTTCAGGCGGACTTAAAAATGGTTAAACATCGGCCGCGACCGCTCCCTACACTTCGACGCCACGATGGCGAACACCCTGCGCTTCGGCCGGTTCGAGCTGCGGCCCGCAGAGCACCGGCTGCTCGCCGACGGCCAGCCGGTGCCGCTGGGCGGGCGTGCGTTCGACCTGCTGCTCGCGCTGGTGCAGCGGCCGGGCGAACTGGTCGGCCGCAACGAGCTGATCGAGCAGGTCTGGCCGGGCCGCGTGGTCGAGGAGAACAACCTCACCGTGCAGGTCAATGCGCTGCGCAAGGCGCTCGGCAGCGAGTGGCTGGTGACCGTGCCGGGGCGGGGCTACCGCTTCGTCGCGCCGGCGCCGGCGGCCACGGCCTCGGCGCCGTCATCCCCCTCGGCCCCTGCATCGCCTTCATCGACGCCATTGCCGGCAACCACCGCGGCGCCGCTCCCGTCTGGCCCGCGCACCAACCTGCCGGTGCTGCAGCCGCAGCTGATCGGCCGCAGCGACGACCTGGCCGCGCTGGGCACGCTGGTCGACCAGCACCGGCTGGTCACCGTGGTCGGCGCCGGCGGCATCGGCAAGACGCGCCTCGTGCAGGCGCTGATGCAGCTGCGCGCCAACGCCTATCCGCAGGGCGTTTGCTGGGTGGAGCTGGGCAACGTCGGCACGTCCGCGGCCCTGCCGCCGGCAGTCGCGGCGGCGCTGGGCCTGCAGTCGCCCCCAGGCGACGCGCTGGCGCACCTGGCGCGCACGGTGGCCGGGCTGCAGATGCTGCTTGCGCTGGACAACGCCGAACACCTGCTCGACGACGTGGCCGGCCTCGCGCAGGCGCTGCTGGACGCGGCGCCGGCCCTTCGCCTGGTGATCACCAGCCAGGCGCCGCTGCGGCTGGCCCAGGAACGCATCTTCCGGCTCGGGCCGCTGGCCCTGCCGCAGGGCCCGCTGCCGGCGCAGCAGGCGCAGTCCTTCGGCGCGGTGGCGCTGTTCTGCGAACGCGCGGCCGCGGCCGATCACCGCTTCGTGCTCGACGAGGCCGACGTGCCCGCGGTGATCGAGCTGTGCCGGCACCTCGACGGCGTCGCGCTGGCCATCGAGCTGGCGGCCGCGCGCGCGCCGGCGCTGGGCATTCCGCGGCTGCAGCAGGCGCTGTCCGACCGGCTGCAGGTCTTCAGCAGCAACCGCAACCGCCTGGCGCCGGCGCGGCAGCAGAGCCTGCGCGCGGCGCTCGAATGGAGCGTGGGCCTGCTGGCGCCGTTCGAACAACAGCTGTTCCGCCGCCTCGGCGTGGTGGCCAGCAGCGCGTCGCTGGGCCTGGTGCAGCGCCTGGGCACGCTGGCCGACGACGACGCCGCGCCGGCGGATGCCTGGGCCGTCGTCGATGCGCTGGACCAGCTGGTGCAGCGCTCGCTGGTCGACGTGGTGCAGGCCGAAGGCGCCGGCCCGACGCACTACCGGCTGCTCGAGTCCCCGCGGGCGCTGGCGCTGGAGCAGCTGGCCGCGGCCGGCGAAGCCCCCGTGGTGCGCCTGCGCTTCGCCCACGCCGTGCTCGACGAGCTCGACGCCGCGCGCACCGCGCTGCTCGCCGGCGAGCTCGGCCTGCAGGACTGGCGCCAGCTCGGCGCCCGGGCGCTGGACAACGCCCGCGCGGCGCTGGCCTGCGCGAACGACGCCGGGCTGCCGGCCCTGGAGCTGGCGCTGGCCAGCGCGATGATGCCCGCCGCGCTGAATGCCGAGCGCCTGGCGCTGGCGGACCGCTGCGAGCAGTTGATCGCCGCCTGTGCCGACCGCCAGGCGCCGCTGGACCCGGTGCGGGTCTACGACGCCTGGCGCGAGATCAGCGTGGCGCTGGCCAACATGCGGCCGCAGCGCAGCCTGGTGGCCGCGCGGCACGCGCTGGCGCTGGCGCGGCAGCTGGATGCCTCGCGCCCGGACCGCTATGCGCTCTATGACGCGCTCTGCGCCACCGCGCACATGCTGGTCGACGACGACGACGCGCTGCCCGCTGTGGCCCTGCTGCAGGAAGCGCGCACGCTCGAAGACCCGGGCTGGCCGCCCGTGCGCCTGCTGCCCGGCCTGCGCGTCCAGGCCAGCATCGCGATGGCGCGCCACGAGGTGTCCGAAGCGCTGCGCCTGTACCGCCGCGTGCTCGACGTCGGCCACGCCGCCGGCGACCCCGGTGTGACCACCCAGCTCAACCTCGCCAACGCCGAGCTGCTGGCCGGCGATGCCGAGGCGGCCGTTGCCAGCGGCATCCGGCTGGTGGCGCTGATCCAGCCGCTGCGCAACGAGAACATGCTGTTCTTCGCGCGCATCAACCTGGCCGCGGCGCACCTGATGCTGCACCAGACCGCGCCTGCGCGGCAGCAGCTGCACGAGGCCCTGCCCCGGCCGCTGCGCGGGCCGCTGCAGACCTGGTGCATGAACTACCTGGCGCTGCTGGCCGCGCTGGAAGGCCGCTTCGACGACGCGGCGCAACTGGTAGGCGCCACCGACGCGCGCTACGCGACGGACGACGAGCAGCGCCAGGTCAACGAACAGCGCGCCTACGAACGCACGCTGCAGCTGCTGTGCGACGCACCGGCCGACGATGCGGCCATCGACGCGCTGATCACGCAGGGGCGGACACTGAGCGATGCCGACGTGGTGCAGCTGGCGCTGCAGGCGGTGGAACGGGCGCCATGAACATTTCGGCGGCGTCCGCGTGGAAGCCATTGCAGATCCGCGGACGATGGAGAGTCGCTCGACCTGCAAGGCGTGGCGCGCCCGAGCGGCTCGGCGTGCGGGCACGTCGGGCCGAGTCCGGCGAGGTGGTGGCATGCGGTCCTTCAAAGTCCTCGGTGACTCGCAAAGGCGCGGGCGGGCAGGCCGCAGCGCGCGTGGGAGGCGCCGGGATTGAGCGGCTCGGGGGCGGCGAGCGCAGCGAGCTTCGACAACTGACTCGCCGGCGCTGTGCGTAGCGAGCGCAGCGAGCGAAGCTAAATGGACGGCGCGCCCCCGAGCCGCTCAAGCCCGGGGAGTCGGCCCCCCCAGGGCCGACCGCCGGACTCGCGCGATGCGGCCTGCCCGCCCGTGCCTTTGTCGCTCTGCACGTCGCAATTCCCACGTGGACCATCCACACCAATGTCCGCAACGGGCCGAAAGCGGCCCAAGAGAACGGCATGGCGGCCTGACCCCTTCGGCCTACCGCGCTCCAGTGCGCGGCGACACCAGCCGCGCCAGCCCCTCGAACAGCGCCTGGGTCAGCAGCGCCAGCGCCGCCGCCGGCAGCGCGCCGGCCAAGAGCGTTGCGTGGTCGTTGAGCGCCAGGCCGGTCGCGATGCGTTCGCCGTAGCCGCCGGCGCCGATGAAGGCGGCGATGGTCGCGGTGCCGACGGTGATCACCGCGGCGGTCTTCACGCCGGCCAGGATCACCGGCAGCGCCAGCGGCAGGTCGATGAGGCGGAAGCGCTGCCAGGCGGTCAGCCCGAGCGCGGTGCCGGCCGCGCGCAGGCCGCCGGGCACCTGCATCAGCCCGGTGCAGGTGTTGCGCACGATCGGCAGCAGCGCGTAGAGCGCCAGCGCCACCAGCGCCGGCAGCGTGCCGATGCGGCCCAGCAGCGGGATCAGCGCGGCGAAGAGCGCCAGCGACGGCACGGTCTGCAGCAGGCCGACCACCGCCATCACCGCGTGTTCGAGCCGCGGCCAGGTGGCCGCCAGCGCCCCCAGCGGCAGGCCGATCACGCAGGCGGCGCCGACGGCGACCAGCACCAGCAGCACGTGCTGCCGCGTCAGCCGGCCGAGGTCGTCGCCGAAGAGGCGCTCGCGGAAGCCGCCGCCGGATGACGTCTGCGTGGCCGCGGACGCGGCCGGTGCCGTCGTGGCCGCGGACGCGGCCGGTGCCGTCGTGGCCGCGGACGCGCCCGTCGCGGGCGCCTGCGCCGCCAGGAAGTCGCGCGCGATCGCCGCGAACGACCGCTTGCGCAGCTCCGCATCGCCATTCAGCCGGATCATCGTCGCCTCGTCGATGCGGCCCTCGAGCGCGGAAATGGCGCGCCAGGCCGCCGGCAGGCGCTTCGGCAGATCCAGCCGGTACAGCAGCACCGCGTCATAGCGTGGGAAGTACGCGGCGTCGTCGGCCAGCACGCGCAGGCCCAGCGCGGCGATCTTGGCGTCGGTGGAATAGATGTCCATCACGTCGATGCGGCCGGCGGCCAGCGCGTCGTAGGCGATGCCGTGGTCGAGGCCGGTGGGCCGCTGCGGCAGCCGGTAGCGCGCGGCGAGCCCCGGCCAGCCGTCGGCACGGCCGATGAACTCGTGCGACAGGCCGAAGTTGAGCGCCGGATGCCGCGCGAGCCCGGACAGCGTCGTGAGGCCCAGCTGCTGCGCCTGGTCGCCCCGCAAGGCCAGCGCGTAGCCGTTCTGGAAGCCCAGGGGCACCGCGACGCCGAGACCCAGCGCCTGGAGTTCACGACGCAGCGTGGCGATGTCGGTGGGTTTCGGGTGCTTCAGGATCTCGGCGTCGATGGTGCCGAGGTACTCGGGATAGACGTCGATCGCGCCCGCCTTCAGCGCTTCGAACACGACAGCGGTATTGCCCAGCCCCTGCCGGTGCTCGACCGCCGGCGCGTGCGGCTGCGCGGCCTGCGCGACGATCTCTCCGAGGATGTACGACTCGGTGAAGCGCTTGGAGCCGACGACGAGCCCGGCGCCGTCGGTCGCTGCTGCAGCGGGCAGGGCGGCCAGCAGCAGCCCGCACGCCAGCGCGAGCGCGGTGCACATCGGTTGGAACGTCAGGCGGCATCGCATGGCGGCGCTCCGGGATTTGCGGGCGCGCCGATTCTGCACGGGGCCCGGTTGTGGTCCACTTGAGAGGTCCGGAATTATTTGAGAACTGAAGCAATGAGTCTTTCCCTCGACACGCCGCTGCTGGTGATCGGCGCCGGCATCATGGGCGCCGGCATCGCGCAGGTGGCTGCGCAGGCCGGTCATCCGGTGTGGCTGTACGACCTGCGCGAGGGCGCCGCGGCGCAGTCGCTCGACAAGCTCGCGGGTGCGCTGCAGGCGCTGGAGGCCAAGGGCAAGCTGCAGGGCGGCCAGGCGCAGGCGATCACCGCGCGCATCCGCGTCGCGACGACGCTGGACGACGCCCGCGGCGCCGGTCTCGCGGTCGAGGCGATCGTCGAGAACCTGGGCGCGAAGCGGTCGCTGATGGCGCAGCTCGAGGCGCTGCTGGCCGACGACGCGGTGCTGGCGACGAACACCTCGTCGATCTCGATCACCGCCATCGCGCAGGGCCTGAAGCGGCCGGGGCGTGTGGTCGGCATGCATTTCTTCAACCCGGTGCCGCTGATGAAGCTGGTGGAAGTGGTGTCGGGGCTGGAGACGGATCGGGCGGTTGCCGACGCGATCCACGCGCTCGCCACCGCCTGGGGAAAGACGGCCGTGCACGCCCGCTCGACGCCCGGCTTCATCGTCAACCGCATCGCGCGGCCGTACTACGCCGAGACCTGGGCGCTGCTGCAGGAGCAGGCCGCGGTGCCCGCCGCGATCGACGCCGCGCTGCGGGGCGCCGGCTTCAAGATGGGGCCCTGCGAGCTGATGGACCTGATCGGGCACGACACCAACCTCGCGGTCACCGAGTCGGTGTTCCAGGCCAACTACGGCGACAAGCGCTTCCAGCCCTCGCTGCTTCAGCGCGAGTTCGTCGACGGCGGCCTGCTCGGCCGCAAGAGCGGGCGCGGCTTCTACACGCATGCGGCCGGGGCCGCGGCGCCGGCGATCGAGCCGCTGCCGACCGCGCCGGTCAGCGGTCCGGTCGAGGTGCATGGCGGCTGTGCGTTCGCGCAGCGCCTGGCCGACGGCCTGCGCGCCGCGGGCCTCACCGTCGAGCAGGACGTCGGCGCGCCGACCGTCGGCCTGCGCTTCGGCACCGGCCGGCTCGACATCACCGACGGCCGCCCGGCGCTGCAGCGCGCGGCCGAGAACGGCGTCGCCGACAGCGCGGTGTTCGACTGGGTGGTGGCCGACCCCGCCGCGGCGTCGCGCGGCGCGCTGGCCTTCGCGATCGCGCCGACCGCGTCCGACAGCTTCGCGCAGCAGGTCGCCGGCTTGATCGCCGCGCTCGGCTGGCAGCCGCTGCGCGTGGCCGACGCGCCGGGGCTGGTCGTCGCGCGCACGGTGGCGATGTTGATCAACGAAGCGGCCGATGCCGTGCAGCAGGGCGTCTGCGCGCCCGACGCGGCGGACGCGGCGATGAAGCTCGGCGTCGGCTACCCGGCCGGGCCGTTCGAGTGGCTGCAGCGCGTCGGCGTCGCGCCCGTCGTCGATCTGCTCGACCGGCTCGACGCGCATTACCGCGGCGAGCGCTACCGCGTCAGCCCCTGGTTGCGCCGGGCGCAGTGGCAGGCGCGGGCGCCGCAGTCGCCTGGGCGTCAGGCCGCTTGACGGGCCCGCGCGCAGAATCGGGCCGATGTCCTCCCCTTCCGCTCCCACGATGACGCCCGACGGCCGGCCGGATACGCCCGACGATGCCGCCCGCGGCCTCCTCTATCCGTGCGGCGAACCGCCGGCCCCCGGCCATGTCACCGAGATCGCGCCGGGCGTGCTGTGGCTGCGCATGCCGCTGCCCTTCGCGCTGAACCACATCAACCTGTGGGCGATCGCCGACGAGGACGAACACGGCCCCGGCTGGGCCATCGTCGACACCGGCACCAAGACGCCCGAGGCGCTCGATGCCTGGCGCACGTTGATCGCGCCCGAAGGCCCGCTGGCCGCGCGGCTGCCCGAGGGCACCTTGCCCGGCGGCGGCGCGCGGCTGACGCGCGTGCTGGTCACGCACATGCACCCGGACCATGTCGGCATGGCCGGCTGGCTGACGCGCAAGTTCCAGTGCCGGCTGTGGATGACGCGGCTGGAGTACCTGACCTGCCGCATGCTCGTCGCCGACACCGGCCGCGAGGCGCCCGAGGAGGCGATCCGCTTCTACCGCCGCGTCGGCTGGCCGGAGGAGGCGATCGACACCTACCGTGCGCGCTTCGGCGGCTTCGGCAAGTACATGCATGCGCTGCCGGAGAGTTATCGCCGCCTCGTCGATGGCGAGACGCTGCGCATCGGCACGAACGACTGGCGCATCGTCGTCGGCCGCGGCCATTCGCCCGAACACGCCTGCCTGATCAGCGACTCGCTGGGGGTGATGATCTCCGGCGACCAGGTGCTGCCGCGCATCTCGTCGAACGTCTCGGTGTTCCCGACCGAGCCCGATGCCGATCCGCTGGGCGACTGGATCGAATCGATCGACGTGCTGCGCGCGAGCCTGTCCGACGAGCTGCTGGTGCTGCCCGCGCACGGTGAACCCTTCCGCGGCCTGCATGCGCGCCTCGACCGCCTGGCCGGCGGGCACGAGCGCGGGCTGGAGCGCCTGCGCCGCAGCCTGGCCGAGCCGAAGCGCGCGATCGATGTCTTCGGCGCGCTGTTCGCGCGGCCGATCGACAGCAAGGGCGAGCTGCTGGGCATGGCCACCGGCGAAAGCCTGGCGCACCTGAATCACCTGCTCGCACGCGGTGAAGCCGTGCGCGAGGAGGGCGCCGACGGCGTGCTGCGTTACCGGCTGGCTTGAACGGGACTTTGCGACGATGAACGAGACCGTGCTGGTCGACGTCGCCGATGGCGTCGCGACGATCACCTTGAACCGCCCCCAGGCGCGCAATGCGCTGGATGCGCAGATGAAGGACGCGCTCGCCGCGCTGGTGCCATCGATCGTCGCCGACGATGCCGTGCGCGCGGTGATCCTCACCGGCGCGGGCGGCGCCTTCTGTGCCGGCGGCGACCTGCGGGGCATGGCCGAAGTGCGCCCGACGATGGACTTCGAACGCTGGCAGGCCCGCATGCGCGAGTTCCAGCCCTGGCTCACGCAGCTGATCGAGCTCGACCGGCCGCTGATCGCCGCGGTCGACGGCCCGGCCTACGGTGCGGGCTTCGGCCTCGCGCTGGCGGCCGACGTGGTGCTGGCGTCGCCGCGCGCACGCTTCTGCCTGTCGTTCATGAAGGTCGGCCTCGGCCCCGACTTCGGCGCGATGTACACGCTGCCGCGCGTCGTCGGCGTGCAGCGCGCGAAGGAGCTGATGCTGTCGGCTCGCGAGGTCGGCGCCGAGGAAGCGCAGCGGCTGGGGCTGGTGATGGAACTGCACCCCGAGGATCGGCTGCTCGACCGGGCGCGCGCGCTGGCGCGCAGCTTCGTCGACGCGTCGCCGGTGGCGGTGCGACACATCAAGCAGGATGTCGCGCGCTCGCTGGCCAGCGACCTGCCGACCATGCTGGCCCTGGAGGCCGAGCACCAGGCGCGCTGCTTCGACACCGCCTACCAGGCCGACGCCGTGGAACGCTTCCTGGCCAAGCAGCCGCCCCGTTTCCAGTGGCCGCCGACGCACGATGACGACCGATAGGTAGAACGGGGGATGGAGTGCCTGGGGCTTCCCCGCACTTTGACGCAAAGGTTCGATTTGTAACGTGGGTTCGGGGCTATCATCGCCGCACAGTGCCTAACCCGGGCGCGGTACGGACCCGAGAGCACGTCCTCCCCTTGAAATCCAGCACCATCATCGCCGCATCGCTGATGTGGCGCCGCAACTCCGGCAACATGCTGGTCGAGAACCCGCGGATCGACCTGCTGCCCGATGGTGCCCCCGGACCCCGCCGCTTCAAGATCAAGGTCGCCGACCAGAAGGGCCGGCGCGGCCTGGTCGAGAGCCTGCTGAAGCACCGCTACGCGTGGCGCGGCTACCAGCAGGTGAGCCTGCCGACGGACCAGTCGGTCCACAAGTTCACGCTGGCGGCGATGGAGAACGACCAGTCGATCGGCACGATCACCGTGTCCTTCGACGGGCCGAACCGGCTCAGCGCCGACGATGCCTTCCCGGAAGAAGTGCAGGCGCTGCGCGCGCAGGGCCGGCGGCTGTGCGAATTCACCAAGCTGGCGGTCGACCCCACCACCGCCACCAAGCGCGTGCTGGCGGCGCTGTTCCATGTCGCGTACATCGTCGCCCATCGCATCCGCGGCCACGACATGCTGCTGATCGAGGTGAACCCGCGTCACGTGCGCTACTACGAGCGCATGCTGGGCCTCAAGGTCATCGGCAGCGAACGGCTGAACCGCACGGTGCGCGCACCGGCGGTGCTGCTGGCGGTGGACTTCGCCTACATCCTTCAGCAGATCGGCGAGTTCGGCGGCCAGCCGGACCGCGCCGCGAACGAACGCTCGCTGTTCCCGTTCGCCTTCTCGCTGACCGAGGAAGCCAGCATCATGGGCCGCATGCAGGCCGTGCAGGCGCTGCGCGAGCAGCAGCTGGCCAAGCCGGAGAGCGAGCGCGAGGACGAGCACCTGCCTTCGGATCTCATGCCCGGCTGACCGGCGCAGGCTGCGCCCATCACGCCCGCTGAACGGCCGCCGCAAGGCGGCCGTCGTGCTTTCGGCGTCAGCGGTTCACGTCGACGATCGTGCGCCCGCGCACCTGGCCGTCGATCAGCTTCGGCGCATAGGCGATCACCTCGGACAGGCCGATCTCGGTGCTCATCACCTCGAGCTTCGCCGCATCGAGGTGCCTGGCCATCAGCGCCCACGCCTCGCGGCGCAGATCGTTGTGCACCAAGACGCTGTTGATGCCGTACAGCGTGACGCCGCGCAGGATGAAGGGCATCACGGTGGTCGGGAAGTCGCCGCCCTGCGCGAGGCCGCAGGCCGCGACCGCGCCGTTGAAGCGCGTCTGCGCGCAGGCATTGGCCAGCGTGTGGCTGCCGACCGTGTCGACCACACCGGCCCAGGTTTCCTTCTGCAGCGGCTTGCCGGCTTCGGTCAAGGTCGCGCGGTCGACGATGCGGCGTGCGCCCAGGCCCTGCAGGTAGTCGGCCTCGTGCGGGCGGCCGGTCGACGCGACGACGGTGTAGCCCAGCGCGCCCAGCAGCGCGACGGCGATCGAGCCGACGCCGCCGGCCGCGCCGGTCACCAGCACCTCGCCGTCGCCGGGCTGCAGGCCATGGCGCTGCAGCGCCTGCACGCACAGCGCCGCGGTGAAGCCGGCGGTGGCGATGACCATCGCGCTGCGCGGCGTGAACGGCGCCGGGATCTTCAGCAGCCAGCCGGCGTCGACGCGCTGGCGCTGCGTCAGGCCGCCCCAGTGGTTCTCGCCCAGGCCCCAGCCGGTGACGACCACCTGGTCGCCGGGCTGCCAGTCCGGCTGGCGGCTGTCGCGCACGGTGCCCGCCAGGTCGATGCCGGGCACCAGGGGCCAGCTTCGCACCACGGCGCCGCGGCCGGTGATCGCCAGCGCGTCCTTGTAGTTCAACGTCGAGTAGGCGACGTCGACGGTGACGTCGCGGTCCGGCAGGCGATCGTCGTCGAGCTCGAGCAGCTCGGCGCGCGTCTTTCGGTCCTCGGTCTGCGACAGCAGCACGGCCTTGAACATGGTGTCTCTCCTGGAGCGCCGGATGATCGCACGCGGTCCGAATCACCACAGTCGCCGTCACGACTGCGAGAGCAGCCGGTGATAGAAGCGGATCATCTCTGCGTAGCGGTCGACCGCGACGCGTTCGTTCGTGCCGTGGAAGCGCGGCAGGTCCTCGGGCCGCGCGCGCAGCGGCGTGAAGCGGTAGATGTCGTCGACCAGGTCGACGTAGTGCCGGGTGTCGGTGGCGCCGACCATCAGTCCGGGCGCGACCAGCGCGCCGGGAAACACCTCCCGGATCGTGCGTTCGATCTGCCGGTAGCCCGCACTGTCGTGCCGAGACACGCGCGAGCCGGCCCAGCCGCCCGGGCTGCTCGCGGCGCGAACGCCGTGCGCATCGACCGCGCGCTGCACGTGGTCCAGCGCCGCGGCCGGCGCGTCGCCCGGCAGCAGCCGCAGATTGAGCCGCGCGACCGCCTGTGCGGGCAGGGTGTTGTCCTTGGCGCCGGCGCGCACGCTGACCGGCGCGATCGTGGTTCGCAGCATCGCGTTCGCGGAAGGCATGCGCTCGAGCTGCCGCTGCACCAGCGGTCCGAAGAGCCACAGGTTCGACAGCAGCCATCGATTCGGCCCGCTGAACTCCGGTGCCAGCGTGTCGAACAGGCCTCGGGCGATGCCGTCGAGGTCCGCCGGCATCGGCGCATGCTGCAGGGCGTCGAGCGCGGCCGCCAGGCTGCCGATCGCCGTGCGCGCCGGCGGCATCGACGAGTGGCCGTCGTGCGCGTGGGCGGTGAGCTCCAGCGTCAGGTAGCCCTTCTCGGCGACGCCGATCAGCGCCACCGGCGCGTCGAGCCCGGCCATCACGCCCTCGGTGACCAGCAGGCCTTCGTCGAGCGCATAGGCGAAGCGCTGCCCGCGTGCGCGCAGCAGCGCCGCGATGGCCGACGCGCCGTCGCGTCCGGCCGTGCTGCCCATCTCCTCGTCGTGCCCGAAGGCGAAGACCACGGTGCGGCGCGGCTGCATGCCGGTGGCGATCAAGCGCTCGACGGCCTCGAACATCGCCATCAGGTTGCCCTTGTCGTCCCACGCGCCGCGGCCCCAGACGTGGCCGTCGGCCAGCGCGCCACTGAACGGCGGCTGCTGCCAGTCGCCCTCGGTGCCGGCGGCCACCGGCACGACGTCCTGGTGCGCCATCAGCAGGATCGGCGGCTGCAAGGGGTCGCTGCCGGTCCAGGTGTAGAGCAGGCTGTGGCGGTTGACCAGCTCGCGCTTCAGTGTGCGGTGCACGAGCGGGAACGAACGCTCGAGATGCGCATGCAGCTCGGCGAAGGCAGCGGCGCTGGCGCCGGGTTGCCCGTCGATCGAGACGGTGCGGATGCGCACGGCGCCGCCCAGGCGCTCGGCCGCAGCCGCCGTGTCGATGGGCAGTGCGGGCAGCGGCGCGACCGCCAGCTGCCGCGAGCTCAGCGACGCGGTGCGAAGCCCCACGGCCAGCGCCAGCAGGGCCGCCAGCCCGGCGATCAGCAGCAGGGCGGTTCGCCACGGACGGCGCGTGGGCGGGATCTCGGGTGTCGTCGGGAAGGGCACTGTGAAGCCTTGTCGGGTGGATCGGGCTGGCATGATCCGAAGCCGCGCACGCCGCCGCATTAACCAGGGTTCATTCGCATGCTGTCCGACGACGCCTGTTCGCCCTGCGGGCCCGGGCTGGCACGCGTGCTGGACGCCGAGCCGCTGCTGGCGCGGGCGTGGACCACCCTGCCGCGCCGCCGGTGGCCGGCGGGTGCCCGGCTGCTGTCTGCCGGCGAGCCGGCGCACGACCTGTGGTTCATCGAATCCGGACTGGTGCGGCTGTACTGCCTGGCGCCGGACGGCCTCGAGCGCAACAAGTCCTTTCATGCCGAAGGCGCCTGGGTCGGCGCGGGCGTGCCGCCCCGGCCGGCGCCCAGCCCGTACTTCATCGAGGCGCTGGAACCGCTGCAGGTGGTGCAGCTGTCGTATGCCGAGCTGCAGCGCTGGTCGCTGCAGTGGCCGGCGGTCGGCGAACTGCTCGTCGCCGGGCTCGGGCGGGTGTTCGCGCGGCTGGCGGCGCGCGAGGCCGAGCTGCTGCTGCTCGATGCCCCGGACCGCTACCGCGCCTACCTCTCGGAATACGCGGCCATCGCGGCGCGCGTGCCGTTGCGCCACGTCGCCGGCTACCTCGGCATCACCGACGTCGCGCTGTCGCGCATTCGGCGCCGCCTTGGCATCGGCGGTCGCACAGGGTCCGCCGGCGCGGAGCGTCAGCCCTGACGCTCGGCCCAGTCGCGGACGATGCGCTGCAGCGCAGCCAGCCCGTCGGTCAGCGCCGCCGGCCCCGGCTGCAGGATGATCGGCGACTTGATCTCGTGCAGCTGGCCGTCGCGCACCGCCGGCACGTCCGCCCAGCCGGGCCGCGCGGCGACCTGCTCGGGCCGGAACTTCTTGCCGCACCACGAGCCGATGATGATGTCCGGCGCGGCCTCGATGGTCTCGCGATCGTCGGCGACGATGCGGTCGCGGCCGAGGCTGGCCGCGGCGCGCTGCGGGAAGATGTCGTCGCCGCCGGCGATGCCGATCAGCTCGCTGACCCAGCGGATCGCGCTGATGCGCGGTTCGTCCCATTCCTCGAAGTACACGCGCGGCCGGCGCGGCAGCCGCGCGGCCGCTTCGCGCGCCGCATCCACCTGCGCCGCCAGCGCGTCGGCATAACGCGCCGCCTGGGCGGCCACGCCCACCAGCGCGCCGAGCCGGCGCACGTAGCCGAGGATGCCGTCCACCGACCGATGGTTGGCTATCCACACCTCGATGCCGGCCTTGACCAGCGCGGCGGCGATGTCGGCCTGCATGTCGGAGAAGCCGATCGCCAGGTCCGGCGCCAGCGCCAGGATGCGGTCGATCTTTGCGCTGGTGAAGGCGCTGACACGCGGCTTGTCCTGGCGCGCCCGGGCCGGGCGCACGGTGAAGCCCGAGATGCCCGCGATGCGGTCCTGTTCGCCCAGGGCGTACAGCACCTCGGTGGGCTCTTCCGTCAGGCAGATGATGCGGCGGGGCAGGCCCGAACGATCCATGTCCATCGGTGGCATTGTGCGATGCGCTGGCGCCGGGGCCGCGTGTAGCATCGACCGCAGACCTCACGCAGCACGATGGCCGACGAGCACGCCCACATCCCTTCTTCGCCGGCCGGCCGGCCGGACTTCAGCGGCGTGCGCGTGCTGCTGGCCGAGGACAACCTGATCAACCAGGAAGTGGCCGTCGAGCTGCTGCAGGCCGTCGGCGCGGTGGTCGACGTCAGCTCCGATGGCAGCGCCGCACTGGCCTGCGCCGAACGCAAGCACTACGACCTGGTGCTGATGGACGTGCAGATGCCCGGCCTCGACGGGCTGGAAGCGACACGGCGCATCCGGCAGCTGTCCCACCATGCGCGGACCCCGATCCTCGCGATGACCGCCAATGCCTTCGGCGAGGACCGCGCGGCCTGCCTCGATGCGGGCATGAACGACCACATCGCGAAGCCGGTCGATCCGGACCAGCTGTACGGGCTGATGCAGCACTGGCTGCATGAAACACCCGTGCCTGCACCGCGCCCGCCGGCCGGCCGGCCGGCCTCCACGGCCGACCGTCCGCCCGCATTGCCCGAGATCCCGGGCCTCGTGACGTCGCGCGCGCTGATGCACCTGCCCGGGCGCGACGACCTCTTCCTGCGCGTGCTGCAGCGCTTCGCCGACGACTACCGCGGCGGCCTGCCGCGGCTGGCGGCGCTGCTCGCCGAGGGCGCGCACGGCGAGGCGCGCGCGCTGGTGCACACCTTGCGCGGCAGCTGCGGCGCGATCGGCGCACTGGCGCTGTCGGGCCAGGCGCTGGCCTTCGAGGAGGCGCTGGAGCGCGCCGCACGCCACGAGCTCGACGCCGAGGCCCTGGCCGCCGACGAGCGCGCGCTGCAGCGCGCGCTGGCCGCGCTCACCGGCACGATCCGCGCCGCGCTGCGCGAGCGCAGCGTCGGCCCTCAATAGCGGTAGACGCCGCGGCCCGTCTTGCGGCCCAGCCAGCCAGCGGCGACCATTTCCTTCAGCAACGGCGCCGGGCGGTACTTCGAATCGGCGAACTCCTCGACGTAGACGTTCATCACCGCCAGGCACACGTCCAGGCCGATCATGTCGGCCAGCGCCAGCGGGCCGATCGGGTGGTTGCAGCCGAGCTTCATGCCGGCGTCGATGTCCTCCGGCGTCGCCAGGCCTTCGGCCAGCACGAAGAAGGCCTCGTTGATCATCGGCACCAGGATGCGGTTGACGACGAAGCCGGGCGCGTTCTTCACCGTCACTGGCGTCTTGCCGAGGGCCTCGGCCATCGCTTTCACCGCGTCGTGCGTCGCATCGCTGGTCTGCAGGCCGCGGATGATCTCCACCAGCGCCATCATCGGCACCGGGTTGAAGAAGTGCATGCCGATGAAGCGGTCGGCGCGCTGCGTCGAGGCGGCCAGCTTGGTGATCGAGATCGAGCTGGTATTGCTGGCGATGATGGTTTCGGCGGGCAGCAGCGCATCGAGCTGGCCCAGGATCTTCAGCTTCAGCGCCTCGTTCTCGGTCGCCGCCTCGATCACCAGTTGCGCCGTCGTCAGGTCCTCGTAGCGGGTCGTGCCCTTGATCTTGGCCAGCGCGGCGTCCTTGTCGGCGGCGCTGATCTTGTCCTTCTTGATCAGCCGGTCCAGGCTGCCGGCCACGGTGGCGAGGCCGCGCTGCACGGCGGCGTCGTTGATGTCGACCATCACGACGTTCAGGCCCTTGACCGCGCAGGCCTGCGCGATGCCGTTGCCCATGGTGCCGGCGCCGACGATGCCGATGGTGTTGATGCTCATGACGAAAAACTCCGGATCGGGTGGAATGTTGCAGTGCGGCGAATTATCCGCGCCCGCATCCGGGGTGCCTGTCACTGCGTAGACCGATCGATGACCCTCAAACTCCTGCTGGGCGCGCTGGCCGCGCTGCTGGTCGCGATCGTGGCCGCGGCGGCGCTGGCGCCGCTGAAGGCGCTGAACCTGCTGGCCGCCGTCGACAGCCGCCGCGCCGCGGCCGGCGAGGCCTACGGCCCGCTGCCGCGCCAGCGCTACGACCTGTACCGCCCCGCCGGCGCGGCGCCGCCCGGCGGTTATCCGCTGGTGCTGTTCTTCTACGGCGGCGCCTGGAACCGCGGTGAACGCGCCGACTACCGCTTCGTCGGCGAGGCCCTGGCCGAGCGCGGGCTGATGGTGATGGTGGCCGACTACCGGCTGCATCCGGAGGTCAAGTACCCCGAGTTCCTGCACGACTGCGCCCGCGCCGCCGGCTTCGCGCTGGACCGCGCGGCCGCCTGGCAGGCCGATCCGAAGCGCTTCTTCGTGATGGGCCACAGCGCCGGCGCCTACAACGCCGCGATGCTGGCGCTGGATGCGCGCTGGCTCGCGGCCGCAGGCCACCGGCCCGAGGAACTGGCCGGCTGGATCGGCCTGGCCGGGCCCTACGACTTCCTGCCGATCAAGACACCCGAGGTGCAGTCGGTGTTCCACCATCCCGACGTGCCGCGCGACTCGCAGCCGATCCGTCATGTGATCGGCGCCAGCGTGCCGGCGCTGCTGGCGGTCGGGCTGGACGACCAGCGCATCAACCCGCTGCGCAACACGGTCGGCCTGGCGCATGCGCTGCGCGACGCCGGCGCGCCGGTGGCGCTGCGGCAGTACGAGGGCCTGGGGCACGAACCGGTGGTCGCCGCCATCGCACGGCCGCTGCGCCGGTTGGCGCCGGTGCTCGACGACGTGGTCGATTTCGTGCGCGCGCCGGCGGCGCCGCGCACGATGGCGGCGATCGATCCGGCGGCCGCGTCGATTTCGCGCTAGGCCAGCTGCATCTCCAGCAGCCGCGCGACGTGCAGCGCCTCGCGCTGCGCGCCGTCGGCGATCTGGTGCCGGCAGCTGGTGCCGTCGGCGACGATCATCGCGTCCGGCCGCGCGCGGATTGCCGGCAGCAGCGCGGCTTCGGCCATCTGCATCGACACCGCATGGTGCTTCGCCTCGTAGCCGAAGCTGCCGGCCATGCCGCAGCAGCTCGACTCGATCAGCGCCGGCTGCGCGCCGGGGATCAGCCGCAGCACCTGGAGGATCGGCTCGACCGCGCCGAAAGCCTTCTGGTGGCAGTGGCCGTGCAGCAGGATCGGCCGTTCGGCGGGCTTGAGCTTGAGCGCGAAGCGGCCCGCGCGCAGCTCGGCGGCGACGAACTCCTCGAACAGATGCGACGCGTTCGCGATCTGCTCGGCCTTGTCGCCGAAGCCCATCACCAGCGCCTCGTCGCGCAAGGTCAGCAGGCACGACGGCTCGAGGCCGACCACCGGCAGCCCGGCCTGCACGAAGGGCAGCAGCGCGTCCACCAGTGCGCCCAGCGTTGCTTTCGCTGCGTCGACCTGGCCCGAGGCCAGCAGCGTGCGGCCGCAGCAGTGGGCGGATTGATCCGCCGGGCCGTGGCCCTTGTGCACCGCATGCACCAGGTAGCCGGCGGCCTGCAGCACGTGCACGGCGGCGCGCGCGTTCTCGCTGTCGAAGAAGCCGTTGAACGTGTCGACGAACAGCACCACGGCCTTGTCGCCGGCGGCCGCGGCCCTCAGCACCTTGTCGCGGGAAGCCAGGCCGCGCGGGCGCTGGTGCCAGAAGGTGTCGCGCCGCCAGGCCGGCAGTGAACGCGCGGCGGCGATGCCGAACCAGCGCTCGCCGAGGCGCCGCGCCCACGGCAGCCGGTTGCGCAGGTTCGCGAGGCCCGGCACGCGGCTGGCCCAGGGCGCGATCGCAGGCAGCGCGCCCATCAGGCGGTCCTTGATCGACAGGCCGTGGCGCGCAGTGCGGTGCGCCAGCCACTCGATCTTCATCTTCGCCATGTCGACGCCGGTCGGGCAGTCGCGCCTGCAGCCCTTGCAGCTGACGCACAGGTCCATCGCCTCGGCCACTGCGTCGCCCGCCAGCGCGTCGGGGCCGAGCTGGCCCGACAGCGCCAGCCGCAGCGTGTTCGCGCGGCCGCGCGTCAGGTGCTGCTCGTCGCGCGTGACGCGGTAGCTCGGGCACATCGTGCCGGCGTCGAACTTGCGGCAGTGGCCGTTGTTGTTGCACATCTCGACGGCCTTCGCGAAGCCGCCGGTCGAGTCGCCGCCGCTGCCGGGCGGCGTCGTGACCTCGGTGACCGGGTCGGCTTGCACGTTCCACGCCGACCAGTCGAGCACCGGCTTCAGCTCGATGCGGCGGTAGGGCTTGGGTGCCGAGGGCGGCGGGAAGCGGAAGAGGGAGCCTTCGTCCATGCGCGGCGGGTCGATGATCTTGCCGGGGTTGAAGAGGCCGTCGGGGTCCATCTGCTGCTTGATCGACCGGAAGGCCTCGTTGATCGCCGGGCCGAACTGCCACTCGATCCACTCGCCGCGGCACAGCCCGTCGCCGTGCTCGCCGCTGTAGGCGCCCTTGAACTTCTTCACCAGTGCCGCTGCCTCGTCGGCGATCGCGCGCATCTTCTGCGCCCCGTCTGTCCGCATGTCGAGGATCGGCCGCACGTGCAGCGTGCCGACCGAGGCATGCGCATACCAGGTGCCGCGCGTACCGTGGCGTGCGAAGACCTCGGTCAGCGCGTCGGTGTACTCGGCCAGGTGCTCCAGCGGCACCGCGCAGTCCTCGATGAAGCTGACCGGCTTGCCGTCGCCCTTCAGGCTCATCATGATGTTCAGGCCCGCCTTGCGCACCTCCCACAGCGCCTTCTGCGGCGCGTCGTCGGGCATCGCGACGACGGCGCCCGGCAGGCCGAGGTCGCCGATCAGCGCATCGAGGTTCTTCAGCTTCGGCAGCAGCGGCGCCTTTGCATCGCCGGCGAACTCCACCAGCAGGATCGCCGCCGGCCGGCCGATCAGCGCGGTCTCGATCACCGGCCGGAACGCGGGGTTCTGCAGGCTCAGCTCGATCATCGTGCGGTCGACCAGCTCGACCGCGGTCGGCCCGAGCTTGACGATGTGCTGCGCCGCGTCCATCGCCGCGTGGAAGGTCGGGAAGTTGACGATGCCCAGCACCTTCGCCTTCGGCAAGGGACTGAGCTTCAGCGTCAGGCTGCGGGTGAAGGCCAGCGTGCCTTCCGAGCCGACCAGCAGGTGCGCGAGGTTGACGCTGCCGTCCGATGTGTACGGCCGCTCGTTCTGGTTCCGGAAGATGTCGAGGTTGTAGCCGCCGACGCGCCGCAGCACCTTGGGCCAGCGCGCGTCGATCTCGGCGGCATGCTGCTGCGCCAGCGCACGCACGTGGTCGGCGATCTGCGCGGCGCGGCCGGTCAGGCCCGCGACGGGGCCGAAGTCCAGCAGGCTGCCCTCGCACAACCAGGCGCTCGCGCCCAGCACGTTGTGCACCATGTTGCCGTAGGCGATCGAGCGCGAACCGCAGGAGTTGTTGCCCGCCATGCCGCCCAGCGTGGCCTGCGCGCTGGTCGACACGTCGACCGGGTACCACAGGCCGTGGGCCTTCAACTGCGCGTTCAGGTGGTCGAGCACCAGCCCCGGCTCGACGACGGCGGTGCCGGCCTGCGCATCCACCGCCAGCACGCGCCGCAGGTGCTTGCTGCAGTCGATCACCAGCGCGGCGCCGGTGGTCTGGCCGCACTGGCTGGTGCCGCCGCCGCGCGGCAGCACCGGCACCTTGAATTCGCGCGCGATGGCCAGCGCGGTGGCGACGTCCTCGGCCGTCTGCGGCACGAACACGCCGGCCGGCATGATCTGGTAGATCGACGCGTCGGTGGCATAACGGCCACGTGACGCGGCATCGAACATCACCTCGCCGCGCGTCTCGGCCCGCAGGCGGCGGGCCAGCGCCTCGCAGACCTCGTTCGGCGGCAACGCGGTGGGGTCGGCCACCTCGGTCAATGGCGGGCGCAGCCGCGCAGGGGTGTCGAGTTTCATCGGGGATGTCGGCTCAGGCGCCGGCGTGACCGGCCTGGCCGGCGTGACCGGCGTAGACGTCGCCGGCGCGCATCAGCTCGAGCACGGTGTCGCGCTTGTGCGCCAGGTGCTGCTGCAGGATGGCCTTCAGCGCGGCGCCATCGCGGGCATCGAGCGCCTCGATCATCTGCTCGTGCTCCTTCACCGCGCGCTTCCATTTCGCCTCGTTCTGGTTGGTGCGGAAGCGCAGCGACTGCACGCGCGCGTTGACCGCGCGGTAGGTGGTGTTGAACACCGGGTTCTTCGCCGCGTCGCCGATGGCCGCGTGGATCTGCGCGTTCAGGCGGTAGTACGCGGACAGGTCGCGCCGCGCGAAGGCGGCCAGCATCTCGTAGTGCTTGGCGCGCAGCTCGGCGAGCTCGGGCTCGGTGATGCGCTGCGCGGCCAGCTCGCCGGCCAGGCCTTCGAGCATCGCCAGCAGCTCGAAGGTGTGCACCACGTCGGTCTCCGACAGCTTGACCGCGACCGCGCCGCGGTTCGGCAGCAGGTCGACCAGGCCCTCCATCGCGAGCATCTTGATCGCCTCGCGCAGCGGCGTGCGCGACACGTGCAGTTGTTCGGCGAGCTCGCGCTCGTTGAGCTTGGCGCCGGGCGCGATGCGGCCTTCGACCAGCATGGTGCGCAGGCGCGCGGCAACCTGGTCGTGCAGGCCGAGGCGGGCGATCTGGATGACTTCTGCCATGGTTTTCGTGAGTGGGTCAAGCTGAGTTTGCATGCAAAAAACAGGCGCGGCAATCTCGGATTGATAGGGTTAATCAGCGAACTTCTTTGCATTTTGCATGCAAAACTTGGCTGCGAAAGGACGTGACCCCATGCTCCAGCTCGACCACCATCCCAGCGGCCGCCACTTCCTGCAGATCCCCGGCCCCAGCCCGGTGCCCGACCGCATCCTGCGCGCGATGAGCCTGCCGACCATCGACCACCGCGGGCCGGAGTTCGGCGCGCTCGGGCTGAAGGTGCTGGCCGGCATCCGCGAGGTCTTCAAGACGCGCCACCCGGTGGCGATCTATCCCGCTTCCGGCACCGGGGCGTGGGAAGCGGCGCTCGCCAATACGATGAGCCCCGGCGATCACCTGCTGATGTACGAGACCGGCCAGTTCGCGACGCTGTGGCAGAAGATGGCGCTGCGGCTGGGCCTGCAACCCGAGTTCCTGGCGCTGCCCGGCACCGACGCCGAGACCGGGCTGCCCATCAGCTGGCGCCGCGGTGTGCAGCCCGAGCTGATCGAGGCCCGGCTGCGCGCTGACAGCGGCCGCACGATCAAGGCCGTGTGCGTCGTGCACAACGAGACCTCCACCGGCGTCACCAGCGACATCGCCGCGGTGCGCCGCGCGATCGATGCCGCCGGCCATCCGGCGCTGCTGATGGTCGACACGATCTCGGGCCTCGCGTCGGCCGACTACCGGCACGACGAGTGGGGCGTCGACGTGACGATCAGCGGTTCGCAGAAAGGCCTGATGCTGCCGCCGGGCATCAGCTTCAACGCCTTGTCGCCGCGGGCGCTGGAGGCGATGAAGCGCGCGACGCTGCCGCGTTCGTTCTGGGCCTGGGACGAGATCGTCGAGATGAACAAGTCGGGCTACTGGCCCTACACGCCTAACACCAACCTGCTGTACGGCCTGTCGGAATCGCTGGACATGCTGCTCGGCGAAGGCCTGGACAACGTGTTTGCGCGCCACCAGCGCTGGGCGGCCGGCGTGCGCGCGGCGGTGCAGGCCTGGGGCCTGCCGATCCAGTGCGCGGACCCGGCGGTGTATTCGCCGGTGCTCACCGGCGTGGTCACGCCGGCCGGCGTCGATGCCGACGCGCTGCGGCGCCTGATCCACGAACGCTTCGACCTGTCGCTGGGCACGGGCCTGGGCAAGCTCAAGGGCCGCATGTTCCGCATGGGCCACCTGGGCGACAGCAACGACCTGACGCTGATCGCGATGGTGGCCGGCGTCGAGATGGGGCTGAAGCTGGCCGGCATCGGAATCGCCGGCAGCGGCGTCCAGGCCGCGATGGACCACTTCGCGGCGCATGCCGCGCAGGACCGTTCAGCGGCGCATGCTTCGCCGCGTGCGCTGCAGCAGGCCGCCTGAGACCGGCCCTGCATAACGTTCAAAGACACAGGAGACCACCATGCAACGTCGAACCCTGATCCAGGTCGCCGGCGCGGCCGCCGCGACGCTGGCCGCGCCGCACGTGCTGTCGCAGAGCTGGCCGACCGGCCCGGTGCGCATCGTCGTCGGCTTTCCGCCCGGCGGCGGCACCGACGCGCTGGCCCGCGTGGTCGCCGCCAAGCTCACCGAGATGTGGAAGCAGCAGGTCATCGTCGAGACCAAGGCCGGCGTCGCCGGGGTGCTGGCGGCCGAGTACACGGCGCTGCAGCCCGGCGACGGCTCGACGCTGCTGATGGCGCACATCAACAGCCATGCGCTGGCGGCCAGCCTGCAGCCCAAGCTGCGCTACAACATCGAGCGCGACTTCGTGCCGATCGTGCTGGTCGGCGTGACGCCCAACCTGCTGATCGGCCATCCCGGCCAGCCGAAGACGCTGCCCGAGATCGTCGCCTTGTGCAAGAACAAGCCGGGTCAGGTCAGCTTCGGTTCGGCGGGCCTCGGTTCGGCGCAGCACCTGGCGCTGGAGCTCTTCAAGCAGCAGGCGAAGGTCGATGCGCTGCACATTCCGTACAAGGGCAGCGGCCCGCTGCTGACCGACCTGATGGGCGGCCAGATCCAGTACTGCTTCGAGACGATGACCGCCGCGACGCCGCATGTGAAGAGCGGCAAGGTGACCGCGATCGCGCAGACGCGCGCCAAGCGCGCGAAAGGCCACCCGACGGTGCCGACGATGCAGGAGCTCGGCTTCGACGGCTTCGAGGCGACGACCTGGTACGGCCTCGTCGCGCCGGCGAAGCTGCCGGCGGCGATCGCCGACAAGGTCAACGCCGACGTCAACGCGGTGCTGGCGATGCCCGACGTGCAGGAGAAGCTCGACACCTACGGCGCCGAGGACGGCGGCGGCACGCGCGAGAAGTTCCGCGACTTCATCGCCAGCGAGACCGTCAAGTGGGCCAAGGTGGTGAAGGAGGGGAACGTCAAGGTCGACAGCTGAACGCTGACTGATCGGGTGTCGGCTCACGGGCCGTTGCGGTCAGTCGGACGTGTCGTCTTCTTCGCGTTCTTTCGCGAGGTTTCCGTCCTGCCACGGTGCCGGGTCTCGGCCCGGCGGCCGACTTCTTTCTTTGCTGGTGCAAAGAAAGAAGCAAAGAAAGCACCTAAAACCAAACGTTCATCAGGTCGTCCAGATGAGGAGTTGGGCAGGACACTGTCACTCACCGCCCTGGCACTCTTAATACCCCGAACCGAGGTCGAATTGCCCATACGCCTGTGCCGTTCGTCGCGACTCGGCGCACTCGCAGCGGTCCCGGTCGCGACGGAGAGCGTTGATGTATGGGCAAATGACCTCGGTTCGGGGTATTGAGGACGCCGGAGCAGTGAGTGACAGCGTCCTGCCCAACGTCTCATCTGGACGGCCTGATGAACGTTAGGCCCTCTTCTTTGGTTACTTTCTTCTGGGCCAACAGAAGCTCGCGAAGCGGGGGGCCGCTCACTTCGCGAAGCGATGTTATGCGGACACCAAAGTGACTCGCCTGCCGGGACGAGACCCGGCCGGTTGGCAAGAGAGACACGCCCAGAGAAGCGCACACATCAGGCAAGCGACCGACGACCGTTGCATCGGACCGAAACAGCCATGGCGATCAGCATCAACTCCTGATTCGGCGATTCGCCTGGACGCTCACTTCGACAAATAGGACTCCGCGAGCCGCACCCAGAAGCTGGCACCAGTGCCCAACGCCGCGTCGTTGAAGTCGTAGCCGGGGTTGTGCACGTCGCAGCCGCCGGCATCGCCTTCGCCGTTGCCGAGCAGGAAGTAGCAGCCGGGCACCTGCTCGAGGAAGAAGCTGAAGTCCTCGCTGCCGGTCAGCGGCTGCAGGTTCTTGATCAAGCCCGGTTCGCCGACCCAGTCCAGCGCGACCTGGCGCGCGAACGCCGTCTCGCGCTCGTGGTTGATCACCATCGGGTAGCGGCGCTGGTAGTCGATCTCGGCGCTGGCACCGTAGCTTTCGGCCTGGGCGCGAATGATGGCCGTGATGCGCTCCTGCAGCAGGTCGCGCACCTCGGGCCGGTAGGCGCGCACGGTCAGCCGAAGCGTGGCTGTCTCCGGGATCACGTTCGGCGCATTGCCGGCGAGGAACGCGCCCACGGTGACGATGCCCATCTCCAGCGGCGGCACGTTGCGCGAGACCACCGTCTGCAGCGCCATCACGATGCTCGATCCGACGACCACCGCGTCGACGCTGCGGTGCGGCTTCGCGCCGTGGCCGCCTTTGCCTCGCACGGTGACGATCACCGTGTCGGAGCTGGCCATCATCGGCCCGGCCAGGAAGCCGAGCTTTCCGACCGGGTGGCCCGGCATGTTGTGCAGGCCGAACATCGCGTCGCAGGGGAACAGGTCGAAGAAGCCGTCCTCGATCATCTTCTTCGCGCCGCCCAGGCCTTCTTCGGCCGGCTGGAAGACGAGGTGCAGGATGCCGTCGAAGTTCCGCGTGGCCGCCAGGTGGCGCGCGGCGGCCAGCAGCATCGCCGTGTGGCCGTCGTGGCCGCAGGCGTGCATCCGGCCGAGCACCCGGCTCGCCCACGGCTTGCCGCTGGTCTCCTGGATCGGCAGCGCGTCCATGTCGGCGCGCAGGCCGATGCGCCGCGTCGACGTGCCGCATCGCAGCGTGCCGACGACCCCGGTGCCGCCGAGGCCGCGGTGCACCTCGTAGCCCCAGCGCTCGAGGCGTTCGGCGACCAGGGCCGAGGTCTGGTGTTCCTCGTAGGCCAGCTCGGGTTGGGCGTGGATCTGGCGCCGGATGGCGACCATCTCGGCTTCGTGTTCGCGGATGTCGTCGAGCGCGGGCAGCGGCAGCGGGGCGTTCATCGTCAGGCGGCGTGGCGGGTGGACGGAAGGGGCGGTGCGGCCGATTCTGCACCGCGCCCTACGCCCCGCCGGCGCGCAGTTCGCGCACGCCGCGGCCGAGCTTGCGCCGCAGCAGCGAGCGCAGGGTGACACCGTCGGCATAACCGACCTGCGCGGCGATGCGCTCGATGTCGTCGCGCGTGGTGCGCAGCAGGTGCACCGCGCGCTCGACGCGCAGGTCCTGCACATAGGACAGCGGCGACTTGCCCAGCACCGCCTCGATGCGCCGCTGCAAGGTGCGCTTGCTGGTGGCCAGCGCGCCGGCCGCGTCGTCGAGCGAGAAGCCCTCGTGCAGCCGTGCGCGCGCCCAGCGCTCGAAGCGGCCGACCAGCGGATCGGCATGCGCGAGGTGGTCGGGGATCACGTAGGGCGCCTGCGACGCGCGGTGGTCGACGACCAGGTACTTCGCGGTCACCGCGGCGAGCTCGGGACTGGCCTGGCGCACGAGCCACAGCGCCAGGTCCATGTGGCCGAGCGCGGCGCCGGTGGTGACGAAGGGGCCCGAGGGCACCAGCATGCGCGACTCGTCGAGCCGCACGTTCGGGTAGCGCTGGCGGAACAGGGGACCGAGCCACCACGAGGTCGTCGCGTCCTGCCCGTCGAGCAGGCCCGATTCGGCGAGCACGAAGCTGCCGATGCACGCCGCGGCCAGGCGCGCGCCGCCGGCATGCCAGTCGGCGAAGCGCGCGGCGGCCTCGTGCACGTCGCGGCGGTCCAGCGCGGTACACAGCGGCTCGGGCATCTTGGCGCCGATGGCCGGCACCACCACCCAGTCGGGGCGCTCGCGGCCCGTCAACGGCTGCACCGGGACCGAGAAACCCTGCGCGGTGTGCACACGGCGGCGCACGCCGGCGACCTGGAGCTCGAAGGGCGGCACATCCAGGCCCTGAATCGCGGCCAGCTCGTTCGCGGTGCCCAGGGTGTCGAGGATCGCGGCGAGTCCGGTATCGAAGACGCCATCGAGGGCGAGCACGATCAGCTTCATGGCGCGAACGATACCAAAGTTGTCATTCGCGGCAATGGTTGCGGAGCCGGCGCCTGCCTACAGTCCGTTCCCGTCGACTCCCCGACGCAACCCGATTCAGGAGAGATTCACATGATCAAGCTCGCACTGTTCGCCCGCCTCGAAGCCAAGCCGGGCAAGGAAGCCGAGGTCGCGCAGTTCCTGCACGCCGCGCTGGCGATGGCCAACGACGAGCCGACGACGCCGATCTGGTTCGCGCTGCGCCTCGGCCCCTCGACCTTCGGTGTCTTCGACGCCTTCCACGACGAGGCCGGCCGCCAGACGCACCTCACCGGCCCGATCGCGCAGGCGCTGATGAGCAAGGGCGCGGAGCTGTTCTCGCAGCCGCCGTCGATCGAGCCGATCGAGGTGCTGGGGCTGAAGAACAAGGGCTGATGCCGCCCTGAAGCGACGCGGCCTCGGCCGCGTCCTTCACTCGTTACTGGCTTCGCTCAGGCTGTGCAATGCCGCGGCGTCGAGCTGCAGCGTCGCGGCCCGGGCCAGCTCCGCCCATTGCGCCAGCGAGGTCGCGCTGGCGATCGGCGCGGTGATGCCGGGCTGCGCCATCTGCCAGGCCAATGCCACCTGCGCCGGCGTGGCATGCAGGCGCTCGGCCACCGCGTCCAGCGCGGCCAGGATGCGCCAGCCGCGCGGGTTGAAGTAGGCCGACTTGACGCCGGCGCCACGCGGGCTCTTCGCCAGGTCCGCTTCGCTGCGGTACTTGCCCGTCAGGAAGCCGCGCGCGAGGCCGAAGAAGTTGATGACGCCGACTTCCTGCTGCACGCAGACCGCGCGCAACTCGGCCTCGAAGGCCGCGCGGTCGCACAGGTTGTACAGCGGCTGCAGGCTCTCGTAGCGCGGCAGGCCGATGCGTTCGCTGAGCGCCAGGGCTTCGACGAGCCGTTCGGCGCTGTAGTTCGACGCACCGATCGCGCGCACCTTGCCCTCGGCGATCAGCTCGGCAAAGGCGGTGAGCGTTTCCTCGAGCGGCGTGTCGCGGTCGTCGTCGTGCGACTGGTACAGGTCGATGCGGTCGACCTGCAGCCGTCGCAGCGAATCCTCGACCGCCTGGCGGATGTAGGCCCGCGACAGGCCGACCTTGCCGCCGCCCATGTCCTTGCCGACCTTGGTGGCAATCAGCACCTTGTCGCGCTTGCCGGACTTCCTGAGCCACTTGCCGATCACCGTCTCGGACTCGCCGCCCGAGTGCCCGGTGGCCCAGCGCGAATAGACGTCGGCGGTGTCGATCAGGTTGAAGCCGCCGTCGACGAAGGCATCGAGCAGCGAGAACGAGGTGGCTTCGTCGGCCGTCCAGCCGAAGACGTTGCCGCCGAAGACCAGCGGCGCGATCTGCAGGCCGGAGCGGCCGAGGGGACGCAGTTGCATGGGGGCTTCCTTCGAGAGGGAAGTCGCCTTTCTAGCAGCGTTCGAAGATCGCCGCGATGCCCTGGCCACCGCCGATGCACATCGTCACCAGCGCGTAGCGGCCGCCCGTGCGCTGCAGCTCGTACAGCGCCTTGGTGGTGATGATCGCGCCGGTGGCGCCGACCGGGTGCCCCAGCGAGATGCCCGAGCCGTTCGGGTTGACCTTGGCCGGGTCGAGGTCCAGGCCCTTGCTGACCGCGCACGCCTGCGCGGCGAAGGCCTCGTTGGCCTCGATGACGTCGAGGTCGCTGACCTTCAGGCCGGTGCGCTTCAACACCTCCCTGGTCGCCGGCACCGGGCCGATGCCCATGATCGTCGGCTCGACGCCGGCGTGCGCGTAGCCCACCAGGCGCGCCAGCGGCTTCAGGTCGTGCGCGGCCACCGCGTCGCCGCTGGCCAGCACCACCGCGGCCGCACCGTCGTTGATGCCGGAGGCGTTGCCGGCGGTCACCGTGCCGTCCTTCTTGAAGGCCGGCTTCATCTTCGCCAGCGTCTCCAGCGTGGTGTCGGCCTTCACGTGCTCGTCGGTCGCGAACTGCACCGTGCCCTTGCGGCTGGCGATCTCGACCGGCACGATCTGCTCGACGAAGCGGCCCGCGGCGATGGCCGCGGCGGCGCGCCGGTGGCTCTCGACAGCCAGCTCATCCATCTGCTGCCGCGTGATGCCGAACTGCTCGGCGACGTTCTCGGCGGTGATGCCCATGTGGATCTTGTGGAACGGGTCGTGCAGGATGCCGACCATGTAGTCCAGCAGCTGCGCATCGCCCATGCGCTGGCCCCAGCGCGCGGCGGGCACGAAGTAGGGCCCGCGCGACATCGATTCGGCGCCGGCGCCGATCGCGAGATCGCAATCGCCCAGCATCAGCGCCTGCGCCGCCGAGACGATGGCCTGCAGGCCCGAGCCGCAGAGGCGGTTGACGTTGAAGGCCGGCGTCTCCTTCGGCACGCCGGCGTTCACCGCGGCGACGCGGCCGAGGTAGGCATCGCGCGTCTCGGTGGGGATGACGTTGCCCATCGCGACATGGCCGATGCGGTCCGCCGTGATGCCGGCGCGCTCGATCGCGGTCTTGATCGTCAGCGTCGCCAGGTCGATCGGCGGCACGTCCTTCAAGGTGCCCCCGAACGTGCCGATGGCGGTGCGGGCGGCGCCGAGGACGAAGACTTCACGGGTGCTGGCCATGGGGGGCTCCTGATGTTGCGGTGCAATAAAGTCGCGATCATCGCGCAGGGCGCGGGGCGCGTCTGTCCACGCGCCGACAATCCCCTGCGTCGGCATCGTCGCCCCTGATTCATCTCAAGCAAAGGATTCCCATGAGCTCTCCCACGGTCATCGTCACCGGCGCGTTCGGTGCGCTGGGCCAGGTGCTGGCCCGCACGCTCGCAGCCCAGGGCGCGCGCCTGGCGCTGCTGGACGCCGCGCCGGCGGTGCCGCCGACGGTGGCCGAGGCCTTCGGCGCGTACCAACTGCTCGCCGGCGTGGACCTGAGCCGCGCCGAATCGACGCGCGCGGCGGTCGATTCGGTGGCCGCGCGGCATGGGCGCATCGACGGGCTGGTCAACGTCGCCGGCGGCTTCCGCTGGGAGACGATCGACGGCGGCGATCCGGCCACCTGGCAGGCGATGTTCTCGATCAACGTCGCCACGACGCTGAACGCCTGCCAGGCGGTGCTGCCGCACATGCTGCAAGGCGGTGGCGGGCGCATCGTCAACGTCGGCGCCGGCGCGGCCGCGAAGGCCGGCCTGGGCATGGGCGCCTACGCCGCGTCGAAGGCCGGCGTGCTGCGCCTGACCGAGGCGCTGGCCGAGGAAACGAAGGACAAGGGCATCACCGTCAACGCGGTGCTGCCGTCGATCATCGACACGCCCGCGAACCGCCGCGACATGCCGCAGGCCGACTTCACCCGCTGGGTCACGCCCGAGGCACTGGCCGACGTGATCGCCTTCCTGCTGTCCGATGGCGCGCGGGCGATCACCGGCGCAGGCATCCCGGTCAGCGGCCGGGTCTGAGCGCGCGGCGCGCCGACGGGTTTCGATCGTTTCGATCGTTCCGCGGACGTAGCAGGGGATCGCGCGGTGCCGCACGACGCGCTATCGTCCCGATCCTTTCCTCGCCTCAGGGAACCATCATGTTCAAGAAGCTTGCCTCCGAAGCCCTCGGCTTGAGCGACATCGGCGTCATCGTGCCGCCGGCCGACTACAACAAGGTCGATGCCGACGACTACCTCTTCAACGAGGATGGCGAGAAGATCTTCTTCCTGATCAAGTCCAAGAAGGACGAATACTGCTTCACCAACTACGGGCTGGTGCACGTCGACGGTGACTCGGCCGTGTCGTCCAAGCGCACGATCAAGCGCTACGACTACGCGACGCACCACTTCGCCAACGTCACGATCGAGACCGCCGGCACCATCGACATGGACGTGGAGCTGAAGTTCACGATCGGCGACAACGTCTTCAGCATCGACGTGCGCAAGAACTTCATCGAATCGGTGAAGGACATCTACAAGGCGCTGATCACCATCGGCAAGATGCAGCACCGCGACGCACTGGCACGCGAGAACGCGATGCACAGCCTGAACGCGGTGGCCTCGATGTACAAGATCAACACGGTGCAGAGCGAGGACGCGCTGACGCAGCACTACAACGCGATCCTCAATACGCTCAACCAGACCATGCTGGAGCGCTTCCACCGCCGCGACTTCAGCCCGGTGTTCGAGCGCTACATCCACAACTGAACCCCCGCGGACCATGAAGGTCTGCATCGTCGGCGCCGGCGCGATCGGCGGGCTGATCGGCGCCAAGCTCTCGGCCACCGGCGTGCACCAGGTGTCGGCGCTGGCGCGCGGCGCGACCCTGGCCGCGCTGCGGCGCCACGGCTTCCGGCTGCGCGAGGGCAGCGAGCTTCAGCAGTCGCCGGTCGCGGCGGTCGAGCATGCGCGCGTGCTCGGCGAGCAGGACCTCGTGATCATCGCGGTAAAGGCGCCGTCGATGGCGGCGGTGGCGGCGTCGGTCGCGCCGCTGCTCGGGCCGCAGACCATCGTATTGCCGGCGATGAACGGCGTGCCGTGGTGGTTCGGCGCGGCGACGCCGGCGCTGGGTCCCGAGCCGCTGGCCAGCGTCGACCCCGGCGGCGCGATCGCCGCGGCGATCCCGTTCGAGCGGGTGGTCGGCTGCGTCGTGCATGCCAGCGCGCTGGTCGCCGAGCCCGGCCTCGTCGTGCACAAGATGGGCCGCGCGCTGCTGATCGGCGAGCCCCTGGGCGGCCTGAGCGAGCGCGTCGAAACGCTGCGCGTGGCGCTCGAGATGGCCGGTTTCGAGACCACCGCGTCGGCCGACATCCGCCGCGGCGCCTGGTACAAGCTGTGGGGCAACCTGGTGATGAACCCGGTGTCGGCGATGACCGGCGCGACCGCCGACCGCATCCTCGACGATCCGCTGGTGCGCCGCTTCTGCAACGCGGCGATGGCCGAAGCCGCCACGGTCGGCGAGCGCATCGGCTGCACGATCGACCAGACGCCGGAGGACCGCAATGCGGTGACGCGCAAGCTCGGCGCCTTCAAGACCTCGATGCTGCAGGATGCTGAAGGCGGGCGGCCGATCGAGCTCGATGCGATCGTCGCCGCGGTGGCCGAGATCGGGCAGCGCGTGGGGGTGCCGACGCCGAACATCGACGCGTTGCTGGGGCTGACGCGGCTGTTCGGCCGCGTGCATGGGTTGTATCCCGATCCTCCGCCCTGAACCGGTCTGGCACCATCGCAAATTTCGTCGCTCACGGAGCCCGCGATGGCCAAGGACTTCGACACGATGGAGGACAGCAACCGCTCCTCCAACCCCAGCATCCACGAGGTGTCCGACCCGTCGCGCCGGCGCGTGCTGCACGGCGGCCTGGCGGTGCTGTCGAGTGCGCTGCTGGCCAACCTGAGCGGCTGCGCGACGGCGCGCAGCGAGGGCGCGGTCGCCGAGGCTGCCGGCCCGCGCCTGGGCTTCAAGAGCGTCAGCGCGTCGCTGGAGGACGCGATCCGCGTGCCTGAGGGCTACACGCACCAGGTGCTGGTGCCCTGGGGCGATCCCGTCGGCGTGGCCGGCGCGATGCCTGCGTTCAAGCCCGATGCCGGCAACAGCGGCGCCGAGCAGGAACTGCAGATGGGCATGCACCACGACGGCGTGCACTACTACCCGCTGGACGGCGCGCGCCGCGGCCTGCTGGTGATGAACCACGAATACGTCGACTACGGCCTGCTCTATCCCGACGGCGACAAGACCTGGCATGCCGACAAGGTGCGCAAGGCCCAGGCCGCGCACGGCGTCTCGGTCAGCGAGATCGCGCAGCGCGCCGATGGCAGCTGGCAGGCCGTGCGGCCGTCGCGCCATGCGCGGCGCATCACCGCGGCGACGCCGATGGCGGTGCAGGGCCCCGCCGCCGGCCATCCGATGATGAAGACCGCGGCCGACCCGCAGGGCCGCCGCGTGCTGGGCACCTTGAACAACTGCGCCAGCGGCAAGACCCCGTGGGGCACCTACCTGACCGGCGAGGAGAACTGGGCCTACTACTTCGCGCTCGACGCCGATCCGGTGGACGCTCACCATCGGCGTTGGGGCCTGCGCAAGGGCAGGGGCGCGCGCTGGCACGAGCACGACGAGCGCTTCGATGCGGCGAAACATCCGAACGAGCCGAACCGCTTCGGCTGGATCGTCGAGATCGACCCCTTCGATCCCACGTCGACGCCGGTCAAGCGCACCGCGCTGGGCCGCGCCGCGCACGAAGGCGCGACCGTCGCGCTGACGAAGGACGGCCGTGCGGTGGTCTATTCCGGCGAGGACGCGCGCTTCGAATACCTCTACCGCTTCGTCAGCAAGGAGCGCATGAAGCCGGGCGGCGCCGCGGCGAATGCCGGCCTGCTCGACGAGGGCGTGCTCTACGTCGCGCGCTTCGATGCCGACGGCCGCGGCCGCTGGCTGCCGCTGCAACACGGCCAGGGGCCGCTGACCGCGGCCAACGGCTTCGCCGACCAGGGCGAGGTGGTGATCAAGGCGCGCCAGGCCTCGGATGCGCTGGGCGCCACCAAGCTCGACCGGCCCGAGTGGGTCGCGCTCGACCAGCAGACGCGCGAGGTCTACTGCTCGCTGACGAACAACACGAACCGCGGCGGCGATCGTTACCCGGGCGTCGATGCCGCGAACCCGCGCGCGCACAACACGATGGGCCACATCCTGCGCTGGAAGGAGGCCGGCGACTTCGACGGCGAGACCTTCGAGTGGAGCCACTTCGTGCTCGCCGGCGACCCGGCCAACGAACGCGCCGAGGCCAAGGGCAACGTGCGCGGCGACATCTTCGGCTGCCCGGACGGCCTGTGGGTCGACCAGCGCGGCCTGCTGTGGATCTGCACCGACATGTCCTCGTCGGTGCGCGGCCAGGGCGAGTTCGCTCGCCTGGGCAACAACATGCTGCTGGCCGCCGACCCGCGCAGCGGCGAGATCCGGCGCTTCCTGACCGGCCCGGCCGGCTGCGAGATCACCGGCAGCACGATGACGCCGGACGGCCGCACGCTGTTCATCAACGTGCAGCACCCGGGCGAGACGCCCTCGGAGCAGAGCGACCCCGCGAACCCGATGCGCTTCTCGCGCTGGCCCGACGGCAGCGGCCGTCCGCGTTCGGCGACGGTGGCCATCCGCAAGCTCGACGGCGGCGTGATCGGAACCTGAAGCCGCCACGAGCGCACCGTGCGCCCGGCCGCCGCGGCAGGCCTCAGGCGGCCGCCAGCCGCTCCAGCGCCAGCAGGTGCACCAGCGACAGCGCATGCACCGGCCGCCAGGCGCACCCAGCTGCCCGGTGCGGCGGCCGGCCCGCCAGCGCGGCCAGCCGCGCCTCGCCAGGGCCGCCGAGCGGCGTGAGCAGGAAGGCCGGCGGGCCGTGCTCGGTGATCCACAGGCGGTGCAGGGCGCGCAGCGCGGTTGCATCGAGCACCGTCGCGCCGAGCAGGATCGCGCGGGTGCGCCAGGCCGGCGGGCACCAGCCCGCCGCGACCTGCGCCTCGCTGGCACGGCGCAGGCGGTCGCCCGCCGGCAACGCGGGCCGCACCACGCGGGCCAGCGCACGCCCGCGGTCCACCAGCACGACATCCATGCCGGCGATGGTCGGCCCGCTGCCGACGCGCCGCCAGCGGACAAGCGCGCGGCCGGGCCGACAGCGAGATGAAAGTCAGCGCCGCGCCGTGCGCGCCGGACGCCTGGCCGGGGGCCGGATCGCCTTCGCCGCGCGCGCCTGGCCCAGCGCCAGCGCCAGCAGGTCGAGCAGCAGCAACTGCGCGAGCTGGGCGGTGCCCGGCGTCAGCGCGTCGCCGCTGTCGGGCACGTCGACGCACAAGGCGACGTCGACCGCCGCGGCCAGCGGCGACGCGCCGGCCGTCAACGCGATCGTCGCCACGCCGCGGCTGCGTACTTCGGACGTCATCTCGAGCAGGCCCGGCACACGCCCGCCGTGCGAGACCAGCAGCAGCACGTCGCCGGCGCCCAGCTGCGCCGCGGCCAGCGCCTGCAGCGTCGGCTCGGCGGCCGACGACACCGGCAGCTGCAGGCGCAGCAGCCGGCGCCGCGCATCGTCGGCAACGGTGGCCGCGTTGCCGTAGCCCAGGCACAGCACCTGGCGGGCGCCGTCGAGCAGCGCCACCGCGCGCGCCAGCGCCGCTTCGTCGAGCTGCTCGCCCAGCTGGGTCAGCGCGGCGATCGAAAAATCGAAGACGCCGCGCACCAGCGTGCCGAGGTCGGGGCTGGCGGCCAGCGTCGCCAGCGTCACCGGCGGGGCCGCCGCCGCCGGCCGCGACCCGAGGGACTGCGCGAGCTTCAGCCGGAAGTCGTCGTAGCCCGCGCAGCCGAGCGAGCGCGCGAAGCGCACGAGCGTCGGCTGGCTGACGCCGATCTGCTGCGCGAGCGTGCGCGTGTCCTGTCCGAGCGCTTCGTGCGGGTGGCGGATCACCCAGTCGCCGACCGCGCGCTCGGCCGTGGACAGCTGCGCGAGCCGGGTCTGGATGCGGTTGAGCATCCGCCGATTCTGATTCAGCGCAGGCTCGGTTCCTGTTTCAGCCGCAGCTCCAGGCGCGACGCGCGCTGGCTGATGGCGGCAATGCGCGACAACTTGTCGGCCGGCGCCAGCGCGGCGTCGTTGTTGACGCGCTGCCACGCGGCGAACATTTCCAGGTCCGCGACGGTGATCAGCTGGCGGTTGCGCGACTTTCGGAAGCCCGACAGGTCGTTGACGCCGCGCAGGATGCGGCGCTCGGCATCGTCGCGTCCGAAGTCCACCACCGCCTGCTGGATGCGCAGGCGCAGCGGCGCCGGCAGCGCCAGCCGCCACACCAGCGGCGAATGCGGGATGTCCGGCGAACGCCACAGCACGCGCAGCGTGGCGGCCAGCGCCGGCTGCTCGGCGGCGAAGAAGTCCAGCTCGACGTCGTTGGCCGTCGCCAGGTCGACCTCGCGCAGCGCGGCGGCGCGCAGGTTGCCGCGGTGGCTGCCGTGGCGCAGCTCGCGGTACAGGCTGCGCGGATCGTTGATGCCGCGCTTGACGAAGGCGTAGTACAGCGGCACGAGGTGGCCCGAGGTGCTGTTGCGGTCGCCGTCGCCGAAGACCAGCCGCCGCTCGGGCTGCTGCGCCTGCTCCAGCGTGGCCAGGCCGCTGTCGCGGTGCGTGACGATGATCGACTGGTAGCCCGTGCGGCCGTCGCCGGTCAGCATCTGCGCGAAGACCTCGCCGCTGCCGTGCTCGACGATCGCCAGCGCAGTCGCGTTGCCGACCCAGGCGAGGTCGATGCGGCCGTCGCGGAAGCCGTCGATGACCTGCTGCGGGCTGTTGGCGATCGAGGGCTCGATCGGGCGGCCGATCTCCCGCGCGATCGCCTGCAGGAACGGGCGCCACGCGGCGAGCACCTGGTCGCGCTCGCGCGGGGTGATCAGGCCGAAGACCAGCGGCTGCACCGGTGCACCCGGCGGCGCGGGCGCGTCCGGCCGGGACGGCCCGGCCGGCGGCAGCGCCAACACCGCGGGGGTGCCGGCCGCTGCCAGCAGCGCCGCCAGCACCGCGCGCCGGCCGCGGCTCATGAGGCGGCTCCCGGGGCGACCCGCCCGTAGTCGTCGGCCGCACGTTCGATGTCCGCTTCGTCAAAGCCGTCGCCGGTCTGGATCTCGATCATCAGCAGCGCACCCGCGCCGATGTTCGCCAGCCGGTGCCAGGCGCCCCGCGGCACGTCGACCGACTCGCCGGGCACCAGCGTGCGCGGCGTGCCGTCGATCTCCACCTCGGCCAGGCCCTCGACCAGCAGCCAGTGCTCGCGGCGCAGCCGGTGGCGCTGCAGCGACAGGCGCGCACCGGGATGCAGCGCGAGCTGCTTGATCTTCAGCAGCGGGCTTTCGGCCAGCACCTCGAAGCCGCCCCAGGGCCTGGATTCGATGCTCATGACGCGCCTTTCATGGATTAGAAGTCGATGCACAGCCCGACCACGAGGCCGGACGGATCGGCGCCGCGGTCGGCCGCGGCGAGGTTGATCGGGTTGACGCCGAAGCGGTAGTTCGCGTTGGCCTCGTTGCGCACCTGGGTCCAGTAGGCATAGACCTGCGCGCCCTTGAACACCGTGTGCTCGTAGCCGATCGTGGTTTGCGTCGCGCCGGTGTTGCGGCCGACGATCAAGGTCGTGCCGTCGGCGCCGGCGATGGCGGCGCTCGCGGGCGCCGTGCCCTTGACGTCGGCGGCGCGGCCGTAGCGCAGGTTGATCGTGCCGGCACCGACGCTGATGCCGGCGGTCACGGTGGCGTAGTCGCGCTTCACGCGGCCGGCCGGCAGCCGGTAGTCGAGGCGGTTCAGGCCGGCACCGAGGTTCACGAGGCCCCACTGGTGGTTGACGCCGAGCCGCCATGCGCTGTCGCGCTGGCCGGTGGCGTTGAAGTTGCGGTGCTGCTCGTGCGCCAGCGCGGCCTTGAAGGCGCCGGACTCGAAGTTGCCGGACAGGCTGAGCAGGCGGCGCTGCTCGGCGCTGCCGCGGTCTTCGTTCTCCAGGCCGTAGTGCAGCGCGCCGCGCAGCCCGTTGAAGCGGGGCGAGTCGTAGCGCAGCGAATTGTTCTGGCGCCGGCCGAAACCGTTGGCCGAGCCGCCGAGCACGGCGATCGAGCCGTCGTCCTGGATGCCGGTGCCCTTGAAGCGGTCGGTCAGCCCGCCCAGGTCCTTGAAGGGCGTGTCCATCTTGCCGATGCGCAACTTGCCGAAGGGGCCCTCGACGCCGGCGAAGGTGTCGCGGCCGGCCAGCGTGTCGCCGCCCGCATCCCAGCTGACGCCGGACTCCAGCTGCGCGAACCAGGTCAGGCCCTGGTGTTCCTTCGCGTAGCGGATGCCGAAGCGCGACGAGTTGCTCGATACCCGCTGGTTGCCGGCGAAGGCGCGGGCGGCCGGCGTGCCGTCGAGCCGGGTCTTCTCGAAGTCGATGTTGGCGCGGCCGTACAGCGTCACCTGCGCCTGCGCGCTCGCGGCGAGCAGGCCGAAGGGCAGCAGCAGCGCCGGCAGCGCGCGGCGGGCGGTCCGGGCGGGTGCGGATGTCGGTGTAGGTGCGGGTGCGTTGAATCGGGGGGTCATCGTGTCTCCTCGTCGTGTTGGACGCCGGCAATGTATCGGTGATACGTACAGTGATTCAACGACGTATCAACCCGCGATGAAGCTGCAATGGAACTGAAAGCCGGGGCACGGCTCCCGCGCGTGCCGCTGCCTGTCAGCTGGCTTTCACCGCCGCGTGGTGCTTGTCCGGTGGCGGCGCGGGTCCCGCACGGGCACGATGAACGCCATGAATACCGCCCGCTCACGCCGTTCGCCGCTCGCCGGGCGCCTGCGTGAGCGCCTTTGCCCGGGCGGGCACCGCGCGCCATGAAGCTGCTGCTGGTCGAGGACGACTTCGATCTGTCCGGCGTGCTGAGCCGCAGCCTGCTGCAACGCGGCTACGAGGTGCTCTGCTGTGCCGACGGCGCCGAGGCGCTGGCGCTGCTGCGCAAGCGCCCGTTCGACGTCGTGGTGCTCGACCTGACCCTGCCGAAGCTCGATGGCCTGGAACTGCTGCGCCGCCTGCGCGACGACGGCAAGCGCACGCCGGTGCTGGTGCTGACCGCGCGGGGGGCGGTCGGCGAGCGCATCGCCGGGCTCAACGCCGGGGCCGACGACTACCTCGCGAAACCGTTCGACCTCGACGAGCTGGTCGCCCGCCTGCAGGCGCTGACACGCCGCCTCGGCCATGACGGCGACCTGCGCTGCGGCCTGCTGCGCTACGACGCGGCCAGCGGCGTCTTCTGGTGCCAGGCCTGTCCGCTGGAGCTGTCGCCGCGCGAAGCGGAGCTGCTGAAGTCGCTGATGGCCTCGGTCGACCGCGTAGTGCCCAAGGAGGACCTGCGCGCCGCGGTCTTCGGCGGCGACGATGCGGTGCAGGCCGATGCGGTCGAGGTGCTGGTGCACCGGCTGCGCAAGAAGCTGGTGGCCACCAAGGTCGAGATCCTCACGCTGCGCGGTGTCGGCTACCTGCTGTGCGACGACGCGAGCCAGGCCGCCGCGCAGCGAGGACCGAGGTGAGGCGATGGACACAGCGCGTGCTGCTCGCCGGCTCTCTGCGCCGCTTCCTGCTGCTGTGGCTGCTGGGCGGACTGCTGCTGGTGATCGTGGCCGTCGGCGCGTGGCAGCTGCTGCGGCTGCAGCACGGGCTGGCGCAGGCGCAGGACGAGCGGCTGGGCGCCGCGGTGTCGGCGCTGGTGCAGTCGGCCATCGAGCGCCGCAGCTTGCTCGTCGATGCACCGCCGGCGCCGGTCGTCTTCCGGATCAGCGCGATGAATGGTGACTGGCTCGCCGGCGACCAGGGCCTGCCCGCCTGCCCGTGGGCGGCCGCGCTGCCGCCTGACGGCACGGTGCAGGCCTACGTCGCCCATCGCGCGGGCACCCTGGTGCGCGTGGCCGCCGCGCGCCGCGATGTCACCGGCGACGGCAAGGGGCCGGCGGTGATCGTGCAGGCCGCCGCGCCGATGGGCGAGCGCTGGCCGGGCGCGTCGCTGCTGTGGACGGCGCTGGCGCCGCTGCTGGCAGCGGCCGCGGCGATGGCGCTGCTGATCGTCTCGGGCGTGAGCATCGCGCTGCGCTGGGTGGGGCGCGCCCATGCCGCGCTGGACCGGCCGGTGGCCGCGCCTGTCGAACGTTATGACGGACCGGCCGAGCTGGGGCCGCTGGTCGAGCGCGTGCAGGCGCTGCTGCGCAGCGAGCACCAGTGGGTCGACGAGCAGCGCCGCTTCCTGGCCGATGCGTCGCATCAGCTGCGCACGCCGATGGCCGTGCTGCGCACGCAGCTGCAAGCGGCGATGGCCGGCGACGCGTCGGCCGCGGAGGTGCTGCCGCAGATGCTGCACACGGTCGACCGTGCCGCGGGCCTGGCCGACCAGCTGCTCAGCCTGACCAAGCTGGAGCAGCTCAAGCGGCGCGGCGAGCTGCAGCCGGTGGACGTGCGCCAGCTCGCGCGCGACGTGGTGCTGGAGCTGGCGCCGCTGATCGCCGCCAAGCGCATCGACTTCACGCTCGACGAGGCGAGCTTCAGCGTGCCGGGCGAGGCCACGATGCTCGGCGAGCTGGTGCGCAACCTGCTGGCCAACGCGATCCACCATGCGCCCGCCGGCGGCCGCGTCGGCATCCTGCTTCGCGAGGCGGCGCTGGGCCCGGAGCTGATCGTCTGGGACGAAGGCCCCGGCATCGACGACGCGGTCAGGCCGCGGCTGTTCCATCCCTTCGCCGCGGCGCGCGGCGGCGTCGGCCTGGGCTTGTCGATCTGCCGCCAGATCGCCGGCTCGATGGATGCGAGCGTCGAGCTCTTCAACCGCACCGACGGCGGGCGCGTGGTCGGCGTCGATGCGGTGGTGTCCTGGGCCCCGGCGGCACCGTCGCCGTCGGCCGCCGACCCGTCATGAGTTCTTTCACCCTGGAGACACACACGATGAAAACGACGAAAGCGATCCTCCATGCCCTGGGCGCCGCGGCGCTGCTCGCGCTGGGCACGCCGGCCTCGGCGCAGGACGCCGGATCGCTGAACCTGATCTGCTCGGTGCAGGACGAGTGGTGCACGCTGATGACCACGACCTTCTCGAAGACCACCGGGATCAAGGTCAACATGGTCAAGCGCGGCAGCGGCGAGGCGCTGGCACAGCTGATCGCCGAGCGTGCGAATCCGAAGCTCGACATCTGGTTCGGCGGCACCGGCGATCCGCACCTGCAGGCCGCCGAGCTCGACCTGACGGTGGAGTACAAGTCGCCCTCGCTGCCGCAGCTGCACGGCTGGGCGCAGGCACAGGCCGAGCAGTCGGGCTGGCGCACGGTGGGCGTCTACTCGGGACCGCTGGGCTTCGGCTTCAACACCGAGCTGCTGGCCAAGCGCAAGCTCACCGCGCCGAAGTGCTGGAAGGACCTGCTCGACCCGTCGCTGAAAGGCGAGATCCAGGTCGCCAACCCCAACAGCTCGGGCACCGCGTACACCATGGTCGCGACCCTGGTGCAGCTGATGGGCGAGGACAAGGCCTTCGAGTACATGAAGGGCCTGCACAAGAACGTCAGCCAGTACACGCGCTCGGGCACCGGGCCGATCAAGGCGGTGGCGCGCGGCGAGACCACCGTGTCGATCAGCTTCGTGCACGACGCGCCGGGCGAGCAGATGCAGGGCTTCCCGATCGCCACCGCCACGCCCTGCGAAGGCACCGGCGCCGAGATCGGCTCGATGTCCCTCGTCAAGGGCTCGCGCAACCTCGCGAACGCGAAGAAGTTCTACGAATGGGCGCTGACGCCGGCCGCGCAGCAGTTCGCCGCCGCGGCGAAGCAGTTCCAGCTGCCGTCGAACAAGGCCGCGCAGCTCGACGCCCGCATCCCCGACTTCAAGAAGATCAAGTTCATCGCGTACGACTACGCGAAGTACGGCAAGACCGCCGAGCGCAAGCGGCTGATCGAGCGCTGGGAGCGCGACGTCAATTCGCAGCCGCGCTGAGCGCGCGCCGCGACGACGAACGACTGAGACCCCCGACGACCCGACCGACGACCCGACCCGAGCCGATGGCGCGCCCGATGAACCTGAAGACTTCGATTTCCAACCACAACCGGCCGATCGCAGTGTGGGCGCTGTTCGGCCTGGCCGGCTTCGTGCTGCTGCCCTGGCACGCGACGCCGGACGGGCTGTTCGCGCTGCGCGGCCTGGGCGAGCTGATCGGCGGCCACGACACCTCGTCGGCGCTGGCGCAGGTGCTGCTGCACCACCGGCCCTGGCTGCTCGGCGCGGCGGCGGCGCTGGCGCTGGCCCTGGTCTGCGCGATGCGGGCGCCGTCGCGCACGCAGGGCCGCTGGCTGATGGCCGCCGGCTTCGGCGGCGCGGCCTGGCTGATGCTGCAGGGCTTCATGATCGGCGGCGGCGCCGGCGGGGCGCCGCCGATCGACACTGGCGCGATGCGGCCGGTGCAGCCCGGCTTCGGCTGGGGCGCGACCTTCGTGCTGGCGGCGCTGCTGGTGCTCGGCGCCTTCGGCATCGCGCGGCGCGGGGCGTTTCGCGGCGACCTCTTCGTCGCCTCGGTGGTGGTGTGCTCGGGCGGCCTGCTGCTGACCTTCGTCGCCTACCCGGTGTTGAGCGCGCTGTCCGGCGCCTTTCTCGACGACACCGGCCGCTTCAGCCTGCAGGCCGCGTGGAACCGCGTCGGCACCGAGCGCATCTGGGGCGTCTCGTGCCTGGCCGGCGGCACGCGCTGCGGCGTCGCGTGGAATACGCTGCTTCTGGCGCTGCTGACCGGCGCCGGCACCACCATCCTCGGCACGCTGATGGCGTTGATCGAGGACCGCAGCCACTCGCGCTGGCGCCGCGTGCTTCGCGTGCTGGCGCCGCTGCCGATCATCACGCCGCCGTTCGTCGTCGGCCTCGGCCTGATCCTGCTGTTCGGCCGTGCGGGCCTCGTCAACCAGTTCCTCGAGTGGGCCTTCGGCATCCCGCCGGGCCGCTGGTTCTACGGCGCGTTCGGCGTGTGGCTGGCGCAGATGTTCGCCTTCACGCCGATCGCCTTCATGATCATGCGCGGCGTCGTGCAGGGCGTCAGCCCGTCGCTCGAGGAAGCCTCCCTGACCTTGCGCGCCGACGCGTCGCGCACCTTCTGGCAGGTGACCTTCCCGCTGATCCGCCCGGGGCTCGCGAATGCCTTCCTGGTCGGCTTCATCGAGAGCATCGCCGACTTCGGCAACCCGATCGTCGTCGGCGGCCAGTTCTCGGTGCTGTCGACCGAGATCTTCTTCGCCATCGTCGGCGCGCAGTACGACCAGGGCCGCGCCGCGACGCTGGCCTGGATCCTGACGCTGTTCGCGCTCGGCGTCTTCGCGCTGCAGCGCGGGCTGCTGGGCCGCAGGCAGTACACCACCGTGTCCGGCAAGGGCGACGCCGGCGTGCCGATGCCGCTGCCGGCGCGGCTGCGTCGCGTCGCGCTGGCCGTGGCGGTGCCCTGGCTGGTGTTCACGCTGGTGGTCTACCTGTTCGCCTTCAGCGGCGGCTTCGTGAAGACCTGGGGCCGCGACTACACGGTCACGCTGGCGCACTTCCAGACGGCCTTCGGCTTCGCGTGGGGCGCCGACGGCTGGCGCTTCGACGGCGTCGCCTGGCAGTCGCTGTGGAACACCGTGCGCCTGGCCGCCGCCGCGGCGCCGATGACCGCCGCGGTGGGGCTGCTGATCGCCTGGGTGCTGGCGCGCACGCAGTTCCGCGGCCAGGGCCTGTTCGAGTTCTCCGCGCTGCTGGCCTTCGCGATCCCCGGCACGGTGCTCGGCGTCAGCTACATCCTGGCCTTCAACGTGCCGCCGTTCGAACTCACCGGCACCGGGCTGATCATCGTGATGTGCTTCATGTTCCGCAACCTGCCGGTGGGCGTGCGCGCCGGCGCGGCGGCCTTCAAGCAGCTGGACAAGTCGCTCGACGAAGCCTCGCTGATGCTCAAGGCCAGCACCGCACGCACGCTGTGGTCGGTGGTGCTGCCGCTGCTGAAGCCGGCGGTCGTGGCCTCGCTGGTCTACAGCTTCGTGCGCAGCATGACCACCGTGTCGGCGGTGATCTTCCTCGTCACCGCCGAAACCGAACTGGCGACGACCTTCATCATCGGCCGCGTCGGCCAGGGCGACTACGGCGTCGCGCTGGCCTACAGCACCGTGCTGATCGTGCTGATGGCCGCGGCCACCGCGCTGATCCAGTGGGTGGTCGGCGACCGGCAACTCGGCCGCCGCGGCGTCGCGGTCACCCCCTGAACAGAACAGACAAAGGACGCTCACGATGAACGGCATCGAATTCCACGCGGTCTGCAAGCGCTACGGCCTGGCGGCCGACGCGCCGCTGGTCGTCGACCATGTCAGCTTCACGGTGCCGCGCGGCACGCTGACGACGATCCTCGGGCCCTCCGGCTGCGGCAAGACGACGACGCTGCGCCTGATCGCCGGCCTCGAGAGCCCCAGCGCCGGCCGCATCCTGATCGACGGCCAGGACGTCACGACGCTGGGCCCGGCCGAGCGCAACGTCAGCCTGGTGTTCCAGAGCTACGCGCTGTTCCCGCACATGAACGTGGTGGACAACGTGAGCTACGGCCTGCGCATGTCCGGGCTGGTGCCGGCCGACGCGCGGGCGAAGGCGCGCGCGATGCTCGACACCGTCGGGCTGTCCGGCCTCGATGCGCGCATGCCCAGCGAACTGTCGGGCGGACAGCAGCAGCGCGTTGCGCTGGCCCGCGCGCTGGCGCTGGAGCCGGCGGTGCTGCTCTTCGACGAGCCGCTGTCGAACCTCGACGCGCGGCTGCGGCGCTCGATGCGCGAGGAGATCCGCGCGCTGCAGCAGCGGCTGAAGCTGACGGTGGCCTACGTGACGCACGACCAGAGCGAAGCGCTGGCGGTCAGCGACCAGATCATCGTGATGAACCGCGGCGTCATCGCGCAGATGGGCTCGCCGAGCGAACTGTACGAAGCGCCGTCGTCGGAGTTCGTCGCCGGCTTCATGGGCGAGGCGATGCTGTTCGACGGCGAGTGCGATGCCGGTGGCCGCACGCGCCTGGGGCCGCTGGCGCTGGACGGCGCGAAGACGCTGCCGGCGGGCAAGGTGAAGGTGGCGGTGCGGCCCGAGGCCTGGGCGATCGGGCCGGCGAGCAACGGCGGGCTGCCGGCGCGCGTGCTCAAGCGCACCTACCTCGGCAGCATCATGGAGTACACGTTCGCGACGACGCTCGGCGAGATCTTCGTCGTGTCGCCCGAGGTGCGCGAGCCGCTGGCGGTCGGCGCGCCGGTGAGCCTGGGCCTGACCGGGCATGGGGTGTCGGTGGTGCCCGCTTAAGCGTCAAAGCGGGCGTCCGTCGCCCATTCGCGGTTTCACGGAGCGCGGCCACGCGGGTGGCCGCGGGGGACCGCTCGTCCCGTTCGTCGGAGGTTTCGATGGAATCACTGCGCAGGATCTCGATCCGCAGCCGCGTCAACGCGGCGATGGCGCTGACCGCGCTGACGCTGGGCCTGCTGGGCGGCGGCGGCTACCTGGCGGTGAGCCGCGCCCAGCAGGACTTCGCCGGCTTCGCCCAGCGGCACCTGCCGCTGGTCGTCGCGGTGAACCAGGCGCGCGAGGCGCTGGGCCAGCTGCAGGCCTTCGACGAGACCGATGTGGCGATCAACTACTCGATGCCGGACCTCGCGCAGCGGTCGGCCGAGCAGGGCCTCGCACTGCTGGCCCGGGCCGAGGCGCCGCTGCGCGCGGTGGCCGCGGCGGATCGTTCGCCGCCGATCGAACGGGCGCAGCAGCTGCTGGCCGACTACCGGCGCCAGGTCGAGCCGGTGTACCGGGCCGCAGGGGACGGCAAGCTGCCGTCGACCGCCGCCGGCAAGCAGGCGCTGGAGGGTGCCAAGCAGCGCATCGCCGATGCCGCGCAGCTGCTGGGCAGCTTGGGCCAGCAGCTCGACGGCGCGACGAAGACGCTGGCCGAGGAGATCGCCGGGCGCAACGCCGCCAGCAGCCGCGCCCTCGCGGTGCTGGCCCCCGTGGCGCTGGTGCTGCTGCTGCCGCTGATGTGGGCGACGCTGCGCTCGATCCTCGTGCCGCTGGGGCGCTCGCGCGAGGTCGCGGCGCGCATCGCGCGCGGCGAGCTGTCGGTGGACATCCACGACAGCGGCCGCGACGAGACCGCCGCGCTGATGCGCACGCTGGCCGAGATGCAGCAGGGCCTGCGCGACATGGTCAGCGGCATCCGGGCGACCGCCGGCTTCGTCGCCAGTGCGTCGCAGCAGATCGCCGCCGGCAACCTCGACCTGTCGCAGCGCACCGAGACCACCGCGGCCGGCCTCGAGGCCGCGGCCAGCGGCATGGCGCAGCTGAACGCGCAGCTGATGCACAGCGCGCACAGCGCGCAGCAGGCCGGCGCGCTGGCGGTGCAGGCGGCCGATGCCACCGCCAGCGGCGGCGAGCGCGTGCTGGCGGTGGCCGGGCTGATGGCCGGCATCGCCGAGTCGTCCAAGCGCATCGCGGAGATCGTCGAGGTGGTCGACGGCATCGCGCGGCGCACGAACATCCTGGCGCTCAACGCCGGGGTCGAGGCCGCGCGGGCCGGCGACCACGGCCGCGGTTTCGCGGTCGTCGCGCAGGAAGTGCGCGGGCTGTCGCTGCGGGTGGCCGAGTCGGCGCAGCAGATCAAGGCGCTGGTCGGGCAGGCCGCGCAGCAGGTGCAGCAGGGCACGGCGCAGTCCCAGCAGGCCGGCCGCACGATGGACCAGGTGGTGCACACCGCACGCGCGGTGTCGGGCGCGATGCAGGGCGTGGCCGAGTCGGTCGGCGGGCAGAGCCGCGAGATGGCGCGCGTCAACGACGCGGTGATGCAGCTGGACCGCCTGACGCAGCAGAACTCGGCGCTGGTCGAGCAGACGGCGGCCGCGGCGGGCGGCCTGCGCGACCAGGCGCGGCGGCTGGAAGCGCTGGTCGGCGTCTTCAAGCTGCCGGCCGGCGGCTGATCGAGGCCGCCACGTCGACGGACGATGATGTTCAAGGGAAGCGGCCACCTTCGGTGTCTGAAGGAGTCTTGCGATGTCGAGCTTGTGCACCTGTGATGCGTCGGGTCACGACGCGCGTCTCGAACAGGCGGTGGCCCGCCGCACCGCGGCGCTGCAGCGGACGAACGAGGACCTGGAAGCCTTCGCGCGCCAGCTCGCGCACGAGCTGCGCACGCCGATCGGCCAGCTTGCGGGCATCGCGCAGCTGCTGCTCGACCGGCTCGACAACGGATCGCTGCCCGATGCCCGGCGCTGGCTCGAGCTGCAGCTGCAGACGGCGCAGCAGATGGGCGACACGGTGCAGGCCCTGCTTGAACTGGCGCGTGGCAGCGGCGGCCAGCTGGCGCGCACCGAGATCGACCTGAGCGCACTGTGCCGCAGCGTGCTGCGGCAGCTGCCGCCGCAGCCGCGGCGCGCGCCGGTGCACTGGTCGATCGCCCCGGGCATGCGCCTGCATGGCGCGCCGTCGCTGGTCGCGCTGCTGATGCGCAACCTGCTGTCGAACGCGGCCAAGTACACCGCCGAGGTCGACGCGCCCTGCGTCAGCATCAGCGCGCTCGCCGGCGTCGACGGCGCTGCGCAGCGCATCTGCGTCGCCGACAACGGTGCCGGTTTCGACGAAGCGGCCGCCGGTGCGATGTTCGAGCCCTTCGTGCGGCTGCATGCGCCGCAGCGCTTCGCCGGCACGGGACTCGGCCTGTCGATCGCCCGGCGCATCGTCGAGGGGCACCGCGGCTGGATCCGCGCACGCGGGCGGATCGGGCAGGGCGCCAGCTTCGAGTTCCAGCTCGGCGCCGAGGTCCCGGCGGCGGACGGCGCCGCGGTTCAGGCGGCCTGTTCGGCGTAGCGCCGGCCCGGTGCCAGCCACACCTCGTCGTGGCCGGCGCCGGCGGGGATCATCGGGAAGCAGTTCTCGGCCTGGGCCACCTGCACGTCGAGCAGGAACGGGCCCGACGTGTCCAGGCACTGCGCCAGCGCTGCGTCGAGCTCGTCGCGCCGCTCGATGCGCCGCGCCGCCCAGCCGAAGGCGCGCGCCAGCGCGACGAAGTCGGGCAGCGCCTGCATGTAGCTGTGGCTGTAGCGGCCGCCGTGGATCAGCTCCTGCCATTGCCGCACCATGCCCATCGCGCCGTTGTTCGACAGCACCAGCTTGACCGGCAGGCGGTGCTGGACCGCGGTCGACAGCTCCTGGATGTTCATCAGCACCGAGGCATCGCCGCTGACGCAGACCACCGTCTTCGCCGGATGCGCCACCTGCGCGCCGATCGCCGCCGGCAGGCCGTAGCCCATCGTGCCGGCGCCGCCGGAGGTCAGCCAGCGCCGCGGTGCGTCGAACCGCAGGTGCTGGGCGGCCCACATCTGGTGCTGGCCGACGTCGGTCGAGACGATCGCATCGCGGCCGGCGAGCGCGGCCTGCAGGCGGGTGAGCAGCGCCTGCGGCGCGATGGCCGCGTCGCTGTCGTGATAGGACAGCGAGCGCTCGGCCCGCCAGCGCTGGATGCGCTGCCACCACGCCGCGCGCGAGCCCGGTGCCGGCCCGGCGGCGCGTGCGGCGAGCAGCTGGCGCAGCGTCGCCGCCGCGTCGCCCAGCAGCGACAGGTCCGCGCGCACGACCTTGCCGATCGAGCTCGGGTCGATGTCGACGTGGATCACGGTCGCGCCGGGGCAGAAGGCATCGAGCCGGCCGGTGACGCGGTCGTCGAAGCGGGCGCCGACGTTGACCACCAGATCGGCCGCGTGCATCGCCAGGTTGGCCTCGAGCGTGCCGTGCATGCCCAGCATGCCGAGGAAGCGCGGGTCGGACGCCGGAAAGGCGCCGAGGCCCATCAGGGTCAGCGTGCAGGGCGCGTCGGCCCAGCGCACGAGCTCGGTGAAGGCGGCGCAGGCCGCCGGGCCGGCGTTGATCAGGCCGCCGCCGCCGTAGAACACCGGGCGCTCGGCGCGCACGATCCACGCCAGCGCGGTCGCGAGGTCGGCGTCGGCGGGCGGGGGGGCCACGGCGGGCAAGCGAAGGCGGGCGCCGGACGCGGCGAGGGCGCTGTCGCGCGCTGGCGGCGTGGCGAGTGCGCTGTCGCGCGCTGCCGGCGCAAGCTGCAGGTCCTTCGGCACGTCGATCAGCACCGGCCCCGGCCGGCCGCCGGCGGCGATGGCGAAGGCCTGCCGCAAGCGTGGCGCGATCTCGGCGGTCGAGCGGATGCGGTGGTTCCAGCGCGTCACCGGCCGCGACAGGCCGAGCGCGTCGCACTCCTGGAAGGCATCGGTGCCGATCGCCGTCGTTGCCACCTGGCCGCTGATCACCACCACGGGCACCGAGTCGCAGTGGGCGTCGAGCAGGCCGGTGACGGTGTTGCTCATGCCCGGTCCCGAGGTCACCAGCACGACGCTGACCCGGCCGGTCGAGCGCGCGTAGCCCTGGGCCGCATGCACCGCGGCCTGCTCGTGGCGCACCAGCACGTGGCGCAGCCGCGGGTGGTCGATCAGCGCGTCGTACAGCGGCAGCACCGCGCCGCCGGGATAGCCGAACAAGGTATCGACGCCCAGCTCGACCAGCGTGCGCAGCAGGCGCTGCGCGCCGTTTTCCGGCGCGCCGGACGTCGGTGGGGCCAACGAAGGCGCCGGGCGCGAAGGGGCGTCGGCGGGCGGGCTGAGCGTGGCGGCGGCAGGCATGCGGGCATGGTGCCCGCGGTGCCGGAGAAAAGGCTTTCGAAGTCGCCGCGTTCTATGATCGACGCGGAAAATCCTTCTGCGAATGCAAGCGATGCCGGAACCGAAGCTCGACAAACTCGATCGTGACATCCTGTCCGTGCTGCAAACCGACGCCCGCATCAGCCTGCAGGAGCTCAGCAAGCGGGTCGGCCTGAGCAGTTCGCCGTGCTGGACGCGCATCCGGCGCATGGAGGAGTCGGGCGTGATCGAGGGCTACACCGTGCGGGTCAATGCGCAGGCGCTGAACCTGGCCGAGACGGTGATCGTGCAGGTCACGCTCGACAGCCACAGCGACGAGGCGCTGTTCGCCTTCGGCCGTGCGCTGGCGGACATTCCGGAGGTGCTGGAGGCGCTGCTGGTCTCCGGCGACTACGACTACATCCTGCGCATCGCCGTCAGCGACACCCGCGACTACGAGCGCCTGCTGCGCGAACGGCTGTACAAGATCCCCGGGCTGCGGCACAGCAAGTCGAGCTTCGTGCTGCGCAGCCTGAAGCAGAGCCCGCTGCCGCTGCATCGCTGAGCCCGCGGAAAGGAAGGCGGCCCCGGCCGATGCCTCGACGGGGGCCGCGGATGCGACGTGCGGCGCGGCCGCACGTGCGTCTTTCGGGCGTTACTTCTTCGGTGCGCTGGCGCCGCCGGCCGGGGCGCTGGCGGGCTGGTCGAAGCCGAAGAGCTTGGACGCATCCATCTCCTTCTGGCTGTCATCCGGCTGCGCTTCGAGCTGGATGTTCGTCGTGTCCAGATCCGCCTTCTTGCCCAGGCCGCCGGACACCAGGTTCGGGAAGGCGATGATCAGGCCGACCATGATGATCTGGATCAGCACGAAGGGCACCGCGCCCCAGTAGATCTGGCCCGTCGTCACCTTGGCGACCGTGCGGCCGGTCAGGCGGTCCTTGTAGTCGTCGTGCGGCGCCACGCTGCGCAGGTAGAACAGCGCGAAGCCGAACGGCGGGTGCATGAAGGAGGTCTGCATGTTGACCGCCAGCAGCACGCCGAACCACACCAGGTCGATGCCCAGCTTCTCGGCCACCGGGCCCAGCAGCGGGATCACGATGAACGACAGCTCGAAGAAGTCGAGGAAGAAGGCGAGCACGAAGATCAGCACGTTGACGACGATCAGGAAGCCGAGCTGGCCGCCCGGCAGGCTGGTCATCAGGTGCTCGACCCACTTGGGACCGTCGACGCCCTGGAAGGTCAGGCTGAACACGGTCGAGCCGAGCAGGATGAAGACGACGAAGCACGACAGCTTCATCGTCGAGTCCATTGCCTGCTTCATCAGCTTCAGGTCCAGGCGCTTGCGGCTGAGGGCCATCACCAGCGCACCGACCGCACCCATCGCGCCACCTTCGGTCGGCGTCGCGACGCCGAGGAAGATGGTGCCCAGCACCAGGAAGATCAGGCCGAGCGGCGGGATCAGCACGAAGGTCACGCGTTCGGCCATCCTCGACAGCAGGCCGAGCTTGAAGAGCCGGTTCATCACCGCCAGCACGAAGGCCACGCCGACGCCGACGCACATCGAGACGACGATCAGCTCGTCGGTCGGCGTCGAGTCGGGACGCGACTTCGCGAAGGCGACGGCCGAACCCACCGAGAGCACGAACAGCACGAACAGCGAACGCAGGCCCGGCGTGCCGTTGTCCTCGCGGATCGTGCGCGCTTCCGCCGGCAGGGCCGGCACGTAGGACGGGCGGAACATCGCCACGAGCACGATGAAGCCGATGTAGAGGCCGGTCAGCACGAAGCCCGGGATGAACGCACCCTTGTAGAGGTCGCCGACGCTCTTGCCGAGCTGGTCGGCCAGGATGATCAGCACCAGCGAGGGCGGGATGATCTGCGCCAGCGTTCCAGACGCCGCGATCACGCCGGACGCGACGCGGCGGTCGTAGCCGTAGCGCAGCATGATCGGCAGCGAGATCAGGCCCATCGAGATCACCGAGGCGGCCACCACGCCCGTGGTCGCGGCGAGCATCGCCCCGACCAGGATCACCGCGAAGGCCAGGCCGCCGCGGATCGGTCCGAACAGCTGGCCGATCGTGTCGAGCAGGTCCTCGGCCATGCCGGAGCGTTCGAGGATCAGGCCCATGAAGGTGAAGAACGGGATCGCCAGCAGCGTGTCGTTCTGCATGATCCCGAAGATGCGCAGCGGCAGCGCCTGCATCAGCGAGGCCGGCAGCATGCCGAGCTCGATGCCGATGAAGCCGAACGCCAGGCCGCAGGCGGCCAGCGAGAAGGCCACCGAGAACCCCATCAGCAGGAAGATGATCAGGCCGACGAACATGATCGGCGCCATGTAGGCGGTGAGGAACTCGATCACTTCTTCGCTCCTTGAGCTGCCGCGAGGATCGCTTCGGCCAGTTCTTCCTCGGCCGTCTTCTGCTGCTTCTTCTTCGTCGGGTCCTCGCACAGGCCCATCAGGAAGCCGATGCGCTTCACGAGCTCGGAGAGTCCCTGCAGGCCCAGCAGCGCGAAGCCCAGCGGCACCAGCGCGTACACCGGCCAGCGGATCAGGCCACCGGCGTTGGAGGACATTTCGCCCGAGATGTAGGCCTTGGTCACCAGCGGCCACACCAGCGCGATCACCGTGACGACGAACGGCAGCAGGAAGGCGACGATGCCGAAGATCTCGATCTTGATCTGCGTGCGCTTGGAGAAGCGGTGCAGCACCACGTCGATCTTCACGTGTTCCTGCCGCAGCATCGTGTAGCCCGCGGCGAGCAGGAACACGGCTGCGAACAGGTACCACTGGATCTCGAGGAAGGCGTTCGAGCTGGTGTTGAATGCCTTGCGTACCGCGGCATTGATCGCGCTGATCAAGACCGCTGCGAGGACCAGCCAGGCGGCGTAGCGACCGACCAGCTCATTGAGCCGGTCGATCCACCGTGAGAGTTGCAGTAGGGCGGACACGCTGTCTCCGTCAGATTGGCAAACCGATCACGCAGCGCCCGGGCCGGGCGTGCGAACCGCGCGTACTGTAAGGAGACGCCCCTGAATGGCATCTGAAAATGTCAACGGCCTAGGGTAAGCCCTAGCCGCATTCACAGCAGTGGCCGGATCAGCCCTGCGTGGCGAGCATGAACAGGCGGGTCGAGCGTGCACCGGAGCGGCAGAACGCCAGCACCGGCTGCGGCAGTTCCTGCAGCAGCTGCGCCATGCGCGCGATCTCGTCGGGCGACTGGTAGCCGCCGCTGACCGGCAGGTAGCGGTACTCGAGCCCGGCCGCCTTCGCGGCGGCCTCGACGCTGGCGTTGGTCGGCTGGTGCGGCCCCTCTTCGTAGTCGGGCCGGTTGTTGATGACGCTCTTGAAGCCGAGTTGCGCCAGGTCGGCCATCGCCTCGGGCGTCAGCTGCGGCGCGACGCAGAAGGCGGGCGCCACCTGGCGGATCAGGTCGGAGGTTTTCAGCATGGTGGGCCGTGAGCTTACTTGTTGAGCGCGGACTTCACGGCCGCGGAAACCACGCCCATGTCCGCCGTGCCGGCGAAGCGGGCCTTCGCGGCGCCCATCACCTTGCCCATGTCGCCGGGCCCGGCGGCGCCCAGCTCGGCCACCAGCGCATTCACCGCAGCCTGCACTTGCTCGGCCGACAGGCGCGCGGGCAGGTACTTCTCGAGCACCGCGAGCTCGGCGCTTTCCTTGGCCACCAGGTCGTCGCGGCCGGCGCTCTGGAACGCGGCGATCGAGTCCTTGCGCTGCTTGATCAGCTTGTCGACGACGCCGACGATCGCGGCGTCGTCCAGCGTGATGCGCTCGTCGACCTCGCGCTGCTTGATCGCGGCCAGCAGCAGGCGGATCGTCAGCAGCCGGTCGGCTTCCTTGGCGCGCATCGCCGTCTTCATGTCTTCGGTGATCTGGTCTTTCAGGGTCATGGTTCAGGGCTCCGGAAATGCAAACGCCCGCTGCGGCGTCCCGCGCGGGCGTCTTCAGACTCGTCTACGGCAGGAAAAGCGCTCGCGCTCTTCGTGACGCTGGTGAAGCTCAGTACAGCTTCTTCGGCAACTGCATGCTGCGCACGCGCTTGTAGTGGCGCTTCACGGCGGCCGCCTTCTTGCGCTTGCGCTCGGCGGTCGGCTTTTCGTAGAACTCGCGTGCGCGCAGTTCGGTCAGCAGCCCCAGCTTCTCGATCGTGCGCTTGAAGCGGCGCAGGGCGACGTCGAACGGCTCGTTTTCCTTGACGCGAATCGTGGTCATTTAGTGCATGGATCCTAAAAAAAGTGCGCTCGGTGTTCCTGTCTCGACCCGGACCTGAATCTCCGCCTTTCGGCTTCGTTCAGCTGTCGTCGGCATTCCGGATTTGCCGGGGGCCGGGGAATCGACACGCGGTTTGCTAGCAAAGACGGCGATTCTACTGCGAAATTGAGGCGCGTCATCAAGGCCCCCACCGGCGCGCCGCGGGGAGGGGTTCACGGGCGGGATCGACCCGAGTTTTCTCGAGGCAGCGCTCAGGCGGCGCTCAGGCCGTTCGCGCAGGCCACCGCCGACGCCCAGGCCCACTGGAAGTTGTAGCCGCCCAGCCAGCCGGTGACGTCGACCACCTCGCCGATGAAGAACAGGCCCGGCTGGCGCTTGCTGGCCATGGTGCGCGAGTCGAGCTCGCGGGTGTCGATACCGCCCAGCGTGACCTCGGCCTTGCGGTAGCCCTCGGTGCCATTGGGCGTGATCGTCCAGCGCGACAGCGCCTGCGCCAGCCGTTCCAGATCCCGATCGCGCAACTCTGGCATCGGCCGCTCGGCGGGCAGGCCGTGTGTTTCGAGCCACGCGGACGCCAGCCGCTGCGGCAGCCAGGTGGCGAGCTCGTTGCCCAGCTGGCGGCGCGACACGGCCTTGGCCTCGCGCAGTCGCTCCAGCAGGTCCGCCCCGGCGCCGAGATCGATGCGCAGCGCGTCCCCGGGCCGCCAGAAGCTCGAGATCTGCAGCACCGCCGGGCCGCTCAGGCCGCGGTGGGTGAACAGCAGGTCCTCGACGAAGCGGCCGCGCTGCTTGCCTTGCCCGGTCTCGATCGCCACTTCGAGCGACACGCCGGCCAGCGGCACGAAAGGCGCCCAGGACGCCGCATCGAAGGTCAGCGGCACCAGTGCCGGCCGCGTCTCGACCAGCTTGTGGCCGAACTGCTTCGCCAGCCGATAGCCGAAGTCGCTTGCGCCGATCTTCGGGATCGACAGTCCGCCGGTGGCGATCACCAACTGCCGGCTGCGCACGACGCCGCCATCGGTGTCGAGCTCGAAGCCATCGCCGGTCGCGCGCACGGCCTGCACCGCGCAGGGCTGCCGTCGCACCACCTTGCCGGCGTTGCATTCGCTGACGAGCATCTGGATGATCTGCTCGCTCGACTCGTCGCAGAACAGCTGGCCCTTGTGCTTCTCGTGGAAGCCGATGCCGTGGCTTTTCACCAGCGCGATGAAGTCCGCCGGCGTGTAGCGGGCGAGCGCCGAACGGCAGAAGTCGGGGTTGGCGGAGAGAAAGTTCGCCGGGCCCGCGTCGCGGTTCGTGAAGTTGCAGCGGCCGCCCCCCGAAATGCGGACTTTTTCGGCGAACTTCTCGGCATGATCGAGCAACAGCACCCGCAGCCCGCGTTGGCCGGCCACCGCCGCGCAATGCAGGCCGGCTGCGCCGGCGCCGATCACGACCGCATCGAAGCGGTCGGCGCTGCGGTTTCGGCCGGCGGTCGCAGCCGGGCCCTCGCTCACGGCCGTCGCTGCAACGCCAGCACGTACGGATGCAGCGTCGCGGTCATCACGCCGGCTTCGACGGCGGGATCGGTCTCCATGAACTGGCGTGCGGCGGGCTCGCTCTCGGCCTCGAAGACCACCAGTCCGAAGGTGGCGGACAGCGCTTCGTTGGAGCGGCCGGCGAAGATCACGCGGCCGGCGGCGGTGGCGTCCTTCAGGCGCGCGAAGTGGCGGCCGACGGCCTCGTTCTCCCTGGCCGTCCACCTGGTGGCGTCGTGGAACGCGGGGCTGACCTTCAGCACATACACGAACTGCTGCAGCTTGGGTGGTGTCGGCGTGGGCGTCGTCGGCGGTGTCTGGGCGCTCGTCGCGAACGAAACCAGGGCGAGCAGGAACGGGACCAGGACCTTCAACAGCGCGTGCACGGCGGCGACTCCTCGGGGCGAGGGCGCCATCATGCCGCAGCGACGGTGCTAATCGATCGGCTTCAGCCTTTCCAGACGAACGGGAACTTCAGCTGGTGCCAGAAGCCGTTCGGCACGTAGTCGCCGACGACGCCGTACTGCTTCGGCCAGGTGCGCTCGGCCTGCACCGCAGTGCCGAACAGGTGGTCGAGGAAGGCGAAGTGCGCGGCGTAGTTGCGGTCGATCGCCTCGTCGTCCTGCGAGTGGTGCCAGTGGTGGAAGTTGGGCGTGACGATCAGGTAGCGCAGCGGCCCTAAGCGCACGTCGACGTTGGCGTGGTTGAAGACGGCCTGGAAGCCGACGATGACGATGTAGGCGTCGATGACTTCCTTGCTGAAGCCGAGCACGTAGATCGGCGCCAGCACCAGGGTGCGGGTGATCAGCAGCTCGCCGAAGTGCTGGCGCGAGCCGGCTATCCAGTCCATGCTCTTCACGCTGTGGTGAACGGCATGCAGGCGCCACAGCGCGGGCACCTCGTGGTACGCGCGGTGCGTCCAGTACTGCACCAGGTCGGCGACCAGCACGATCAGGAACAGCGCCGGCCAGAACGGCAGGTGGCGGATCCAGCCCTGCACGCCGTCGGTCACCGCCCAGCCGAAGAGCCGGTGCACCATCAGATTGGTCGCCAGCAGCACGAAGCCGACGATCATGTGGTTGACGATGAAGTGGGTGAAGTCGGTCTGCCATTCGGCGCGGAAGACCGGCTGGTCCTTGCGGAGCGCGAACAGCTTCTCGATGCCGATGAAGATCAGCGACGAGCCCAGCAGGTCGAGGATGAACCAGTCGAGGCCGATGTAGGGCGTGTGGTCGGGGAAGTCGCCGACCGGCACGCGGTGGCCGCCGAGCAGCAGCGTCAACATGATCAGCGCCAGGGCCGACGCCGACAGCCAGCGCACGCGGCCGAAGACGATGTTGACGGTGGCCAGCCCGCCGGCGATCACCATCGCCGCCATCAGCAGGCGGCGCATCCATTCGACGTCGTAGCTCTTGCGCAGCTCGGGCGTCGTCAGGTACTGCGGGAAGTGGAAGGCCAGCACGCCGAGGAAGCACAGCACGGCCAGCATCAGCGCGATCACGCCGGTGGTGAGGCCGCGCCCCGCACGGATCTCGCCGTGCGATTCGCTCAGGCGGTTCAGCTTGTCGAACGTTTCCATGGACGCGGTCCGGGCCATCGAGGTGGCCGGCATTCTTCCGCCGCCGCCACTCAGCGGCGTTTCGGATCGCGTCGCGTGTGTTTCAGGCGGCGCGGGCCTGGCGGACGGTTTGTTGCAGCGGCGTTTCAAGGCCGGCGGGCTGGCCGGCCAGGGCCAGCGCACCCTGCAGCACGTCGCCGACGATGATGATCGCCGGGCTGCCGAGCTGTTCGCGCGTTATGGTCTCGGCCAGGTCGCCGAGCACGGTGACGACCTGGCGTTGCTGCGGCAGGCTGGCGTGCTGCACGACCGCGGCCGGTGTGCCGGCCGGCAGCCCCTGCAGCAGCCCGGCCTGCAGTTGCGGCCATTCGGCGACGCCCATGTAGATCACCAGCGTCAGGCCTTGCGCGGCCGCCGCGGCCAGGGTCGGCCAATGCAGCGGGGCACCGCCGGGCTTCGCGTGGCCGGTGACCAGCATCACGCCGTGCGCGTGGGCGCGGTGCGTCAGCGGCACGCCCAGGCCGGCGCTGGCGGCCACCGCGGCGGTGATGCCGCTGCCGATCTCCACCGTGATGCCGTGGGCGCGCAGCGCCTCGGCTTCTTCGCCGCCACGGCCGAAGACGAACGGATCGCCACCCTTGAAGCGCACGACGCGCTCGCCGGCCAGCGCCTCGCTGACCATCAGCTTCGTGATGAAGGCCTGCGGCGTCGAGCGGCAGCCGCCGCGCTTGCCGACGTGCACGATGCGCGGCCGGCGCTTCGCGCCCTTCAGCGCGCGTTCGAGCACCGCGTCGGACACCAGGTCGTCGACCAGCAGCACCGTCGCGCGGCGCACCAGGCGGATCGCACGCAGCGTCAGCAGCTCGGGATCGCCGGGGCCGGCGCCGACGAGGGCGCACCAGGGGGACTGCGCCGGCGAGCCAGCGGGCGAACGGACCGGAGGGCGGGTGGCGGGACCAGCAGACTTCACGCGCGGCGTTCCTTCGCAGGAGCAGATTGCAGACGCGCAATGCCCTGCAAGAGCAGTGCCACCTGGCGCTCCAGCGGCGCGGGGGTCGGCTTCTCGCCCGACAGCACGGCCTGGATGTAGACCGCGACAGTGGCCGCGTCGATCGCGCGCGGCAGCAGCGGCAGCTCGGCGAGCGTGCCTTCCTGCGCCGGGCAGCCGAGCTCGGCCGCGGAGGCGCCGCCGAGCCAGGTCTCGATCTTCGGGCAGCGCCGCGGGTCGGCCACCGCTTCGCCCTCGGTGCCGCGCAGCAGCATCAGGTCGGCCGCGGTGCGGCGGGCGAACTCGCCCATCAATGCACCAAATTCGGGATGCGTGTGGCTGGCCAGGCGCAGTGCCGGTGCACCGGCGATGGGCTGCATCAGCTTCGCGATCGTGTGGCCGGCGTTGCGCAGGCCAACCACCCAACGCACGTCGAGCAGGCGCTGCAGCGGTGGGCAGAGGGTCTCCGTGAGCACGAAAGCGGGCTCGTGGCGCCGCCAGCACTCGTGCACCGCGGCGGCCGATTCCAGCGGGGGCATGCCCAGCGCCGCGAAGACTTCGCACGAGGTCACGCGCGCCTTGTCGTGCCGCTGCCCATGCACCAGCACGCGCACACCCTCCTGCGCCAGGCACATCGCCAGCAGCGGCGTCAGGTTGGGCAGCTTGCGCGCGCCGTTGTAGCTGGGGATCACCACCACGGGCCGGTCGCTGTCGATCATCAGCGTGCGCGCCTGCATCGCGTCGGCGAAGCCGATCAGCTCGTCGACGGTCTCGCCCTTCACCCGCATCGCCAGCGCGAAGGCGCCGATCTCCAGGTCGGTGACCTGGCCGTCGAGCACCTGGGCCATCAGGTCCTGGGATTGCGTGCGGTCCAGCGAGCGCGCACCGGCGGCGCCGCGGCCGATCTCCTTGATGTACTGGCTGATGCTCAATGGACCCCCTTCGTGCGCCGCCGGGCCTGTCTCGTGGCAGGCCCCTTCTTGATCTCAGCGGCTTCAGCGGCTCAAGCTTAGTGACGCAGCGGCGCCACGCCAACCTGCGGCATGTTGGCCAGGCCGATGTCGCGTGCATGCTCCTCGAAGGCCTTGTTCTTCCAGAAGAAGGCGCCGGGCATCGTCGTCGGGATCACCAGCACGTAGAAGAGCGCGCGGCTGACGAGGCTGGTGAAGACCGTGACCACGCCGACCAGCGCCCAGCCGGCCAGCGTGTAGGCGCTGGCGCCTTCGGCGGCCAGCACGGTCAGCAGCGTGGCGGCCAGCAGCAGGTTCACGCCGAGCAGCGCGTTGCGCAGGTGGTAGGTCTTGCCGAAGGTCGTCGACTGGATGTAGTACGCGGCGCCCCCTTCGTGCTCGGCCGTGCCCATCGCCTTGGCATGCGCGACATGGCCGATCGATTCGATGGCCAGGCCCAGGGTCAGCAGGCTGCCGAAGACCAGCGCGGCGATGTCGCGCGGCTGGTCCAGCGCGGCCAGCGTCGACAGCACCACGGCCCCGGCGAGCAGCGAACCCAGCGACAGCACGCTGCCGCCGAAGGCGGTGGCGGTCTGCCAGTGGTTCCAGAACGGCCGCGCCTTGATGCGGTAGCACTTGACCATGTAGTAGAGGCCGCCCGTGGCGCCGGCCAGCGCCAGCCCGCCCGAGACGGTCGACGCGGCTCGCACGGCGGGCCACTGCGCGGCGGCCGAGACGTCGACCCCGATCACTGCCTGCAGCAGCGCCTGGAACCAGGCATTGCCCGGCAGGCTGGCCAGCGTGTGCAGCCCGAGGCCGCCGACGAAGACCGCGATCCCCAGGCCTTCGCGCGAGACCGGCGAATGACGCAGGTTGTTGAAGCCGCGGTAGAAGCGCTTGGGCTTGCCCAGGTGCATCGTCGACATGAAGAGGCCGAAGGCGACCAGCAGGAACTCGACGATCACCAGCGGCGCGTACAGCGCCGACTGCGCGAAGGCCGAGAAGCCCGGCACGCCCGCGAGCGCACCGACGAACTGCAGCGCGAAGGCCCCGGCGGCGGCCTGCGCCGCCAGCGTGAACAGCACCAGCGGATTCTCGCGCGAGGACAGCCGCGTGAAGTTCCAGTGCGGTTCCTGGCCGCGCTTCTGGTCGATCGCGGTGCGGTAGCGGCCGTCTTCGTCGCGGTGGTACTTCACCGGCATCGAGTCGGTGCGCTTCATCACGTCCGGCAGCTGCTTGATCTGCTGGAAGCGGATGTTCGGGTGCGTGATCTCCGGCGACGGGAAGCCGGGGATCTCGACCTTGGCCTGCTCGCGGTTCTCCGGGATGTTCTCGATGACGCCGAAGTCCAGCGCATTGCCGACGCAGGCCGAGACGCAGGCCGGCTTCAGGCCGACTTCGAGGCGGTCCACGCACATGTTGCACTTCGAGACCTGGCCCTTCACCGGGTCGAGCTGCGGCGCGTTGTACGGGCACACCCAGGTGCAGTAGCCGCAGCCGAAGCAGGTCTCGGGGTCCTGCAGCACTGCGCCGTACTCGGTGTGCTTGGTGTAGGCCTTGGTCGGGCAGCCGCGCAGGCACACCGGGTCATCGCAATGGTTGCAGGCCATCGAGATGTTCATGCGCTTGTAGTCGGGGAAGCTGCCGCCTTCCACGTAGCCCACCGAGCGGAACGCCAGGTGCGGCGGGTTCTCGTTCTTCTCGCTGCAGGCCGCTTCGCAGGCATGGCAGCCGATGCAGTTGTCGGCGGTGAAGAAGAAGCCGTGCTGCTTGTTGCGGTTCGGGTTGGTGCCGACGGCCGGGTTCTCGTTGATGAACATCGAGCGGCCTACCGGGAACAGGCCCTCGGTGTGCTCGATCAGGTCGATCTTCTGGCCGTAGCGGTTGGTCGGCTGGTGCGTCTTGTCGCGCAGCTTCGCGTAGGCCTGCTCCTCGGTGCGGATCTCCCAGATCTTTCGGGGCGCGGGCGGCGGCGCGACGGCGGCTTGCGCATTCGCGAGCAACCGGTCCAGGTCCATCGTCGTCGGCTTCATCGGCTGGGGCTCCTCATCAGAACGCGCGGCGCTCGGCGTTCAGCCGTGCGGCCAGCGCCTGGTCGATCTTCTCGATGCGCACTGCGTTCTGCTTGAACGCCGGCTGGCGCGAATGCGGATCGAGCAGGCCCAGCGTCAGGCGGTTGACGCAGTCGTGGAAATGGAAGGGGATGAACACCATGTCGCGGCCGACACGGTGCGTGAGCTGCGCCATCACCACCGCATCGCCGCGGCGGCTGACGAGCCGCACGTAGCTCTGGTGCTCGATGCCGAGCTCGCGCGCGGCATCGGGGTTCAGCTCCATGTAGGGCGTCGGGCTGAACTTGTTGAGGTTGCCGATCTTGCCGGTGCGGGTGCGGGTGTGGAAATGCTCGACGACGCGTCCCGAGTTGAGCCAGAACGGGTATTCGTCGTCCGGGCACTCGTTGTTGTTGACGAAGCGCACCGGGATCAGGTTCGCGCGGCCATCGGGGGTCTGGAACACGCCGTCGGTGTACAGGCGCGAGTGGCCCAGGAAGTCCATGCGCTGCTTCATGTCGACCTCGTGCGCCGGCCCGAAGCGGGCTTCGTCGGCCGCGGCCTGCTCGGCGCTGTACGGCCACTGGATGCCGCGCGCGGCCTCGATGCGGTCGTAGCTCATGCCCGAGATGTCCAGCGTGCGGCCGGCGCCGACCGACAGCTGCTTCATCTCCTCGAAGGCACCTTCGGGCGTCGGCGGGAAGTGGATCGCATTGCGGTCCTGGAAGCGCTCGGCCATGCGGTTGAAGATCCAGAAGTCGGGCTTCGAATCGGCGAAGGCCGGCAGCACGTTGCGCGTCAGGTTGACGCGGCGCTCGGTATTGGTATGGCAGCCTTCCTTCTCGGCCCACACCGCGGCCGGCAGGTAGACATGGGAATACTGGTTCGTCTCGACGTCCTCGTAGACGTCCTGCACCACCAGGAACTCGAGGTTCTCCATGGCCTTGCGGATGCGCGGCTGGTTGGGCATCGAGGTCATCGGGTTCGTCGCGATCAACCACAGGCCCTTGATCTCGCCGGCCTCGATGGCCGGGAAGATGTCGGTCTGCGTCAGCCCGCGCTTCGGGGGGAAGAAGCTCTCGTCGATGTTCCAGAAGTCGGCGACCGCCTTGCGGTCCTTCTCCTTCTCGAGCGCGCGGTAGCCCGGCAGGCCCGAGCACGACGACCATTCGCGCGTGCCCATCGCGTTGCACTGGCCGGTGATCGACAGGCTGGTGCCGCCCGGCTTGCCGATGTTGCCGGTGACGAGGTTGAGGTTGTTGATGTTGACCACGCCGTCCGAGCCGTGCGTGGACTGGTTGATGCCCATGGTCCAGATGCTCATCGCCGCCGGCGCCTTCGCGTACAGGCGCGCGACCTGGCGGATGCGGTCCTCGTCGATGCCGCAGACATGCTGCGCGGTCTTCGGGTCGTAGTGCTCCAGCACCAGCGTGCGCAGCTCGTCGAGGCCCTTGGTGTGCTTCGCGAGGTACTCCGTGTCCTCGAGGCCTTCCTTGAAGATCACGTGCAGCATCGCGTTGATCAGCACCGTGTCGGTGCCGGGCGTGATCGGCAGATGGATGTCGGCGAACTGCGCCAGCATCGTCACCCGCGGATCGACGACGATCAGCGGGAACTTGCGCTTCTCCAGCGCTTCCTTCAGGCGCCAGTAGATGATCGGGTGCTGCTCCGGCAGGTTCGAGCCGAAGGCCATCAGGCAGTGCGTGTGCTCGAAGTCGCCGTAGCAGCCGGGCGGGCCGTCGGCGCCGAACGAACGCTTGTAGCCCGACACCGCCGAGGCCATGCACAGCGTGGTATTGCCGTCGTAGTTGTTGGTGCCGATCTGGCCGCGCACCAGCTTGCCGAGCGTGTAGAACTCCTCCGTCAGCAGCTGGCCGGTCGAGACGATCGCGAACGCATCGCGGCCGTACTTCGCCTGGATCTCCTTGATCTTCGCGGCGGTCTTGTCGAGCGCGGCATCCCAGTTCGCCGGCTGGAAGGGCAGGTGCGCCTTGTCGCGCATCAGCGGCATGCGGCCACGGCCGGGCGACTCGAAGAGCTCATGCTCCAGCAGGCCCTTGATGCACAGCTTGCCGCGGTTGACGTCGGCGCCGGCATGGCCGCGGCTGGTGACGATGCGGCCCTTGTCGTTCAGGCCGATCTCGATCGCGCAGCCGGTGGAGCAGTAGTTGCAGGTCGTGTACTTCCATTCGGCCACGTCCTTGACCGGAATGGTGATCGGTTTGCGGTGCTTGCGGCCGAAGAGCATGGCGGTGCGGGTTCGGTTCGGGCGAGGGCGGGTCGTCAGGCAACGACCGCGACGAAGGGCTCCAGCGCGCGGCTGTTGAGCTCTTCGAGGTCGAGGTGCACGACGCCCTGTTCGTCGACCTTCACGGCGAAGGGCGTGGTGCAGCCGACGTCGGGCGCCTTCGCGCAGCCGTCGGCCAGGCCGATGGTCCAGTTGTGCAGCGGGCAGGCGACGCTGTCGCCCATCACGATGCCCTGGCTCAGCGGGCCGCCCTTGTGCGGGCAGCGGTCGAGCAGCGCGAAGACGTGGTCCTCGGCATTGCGGAAGATCGCGACGGCGCAGGCGTTCTCACGCGCGACGCGGCGCGCACCGAGCACCGGGATGTCGTCGATGCGGCAGATGGATTTCCACTGATTCATGATGCGTAGTGCCCTTGCTTGGAGAACAGGCCGGTGACGCCATCCATCACCTGCAGGATGCGTTCGCTGGTGGTGAAGACATTGGCCATCAGCCGCGTGTCCGACTGGCCCGGCCGCAGGTTGCGCAGCGCGGTGTCGAAGAAGACGAACTGCTGGTCGGCCTGCACCAGCTGTTCGCGGATCGGCGCGGTGGCTTCGGCGGCCGACGCGAGCAGCCGGTGTGCATCGACGAACTCGTTGCGCGCCTTCGCGAGCTCCTTCGTCGACTCGGCGGCGTCGACACCCCAGCTGGCGCCGAGGTAGAAGGCCGCCATGCGCTGGCTCAGCATGCGTTGGCGCCCGGCGATGTTGACGAGTCGCCCCAGCGGCTTGCCCGAGTGCTGCTCGAGCAGCGCGGTGCCCTGGTGCGCGAGCTTCAGCACGCCGCCGGCGGCGCCGAAGACTTCGGGCGCCCGTTCACGCGCCGGCTTGGCGCCGACCAGCGCCGTCTTGTAGCCGCCCCACGCGGCTTCGAGCTCGGCATAGCAGCGCTTGATCTCGGCCGTCGGCGCAAACGCCTTCAGCTCGACCAGCTGGCGGTCGAACAGCGCCATCGACGTGGCGAGCACCTCGCCCGCGAGGTCCGTCACCACGCCCTGGCCGAGCGACGCATAGGCCTTGGCCATGCGCTGGCTCAGCATGCGCTGGCGGCCGGCCTTGTTGATCGCGTCGTTCAGGTCGAGAACCTGCGCGCGTGCGATCAGCGGCAGCGTCAGCGCGCTGCCGGCGAGGAGGAGCGCATCGCGTCGATTCATGTGCGGCCTCAGACGCTGCCGACCGGCTCGAACTGGCGCACGTCGACCTTGGCCTTGTCGAACTCGAACCACGGATCGGGCTCGCCCTCGAGCGAGAACTTCAGCCGCTCCCACAGCGCCTTGCGGTTCGCCGCGTCGTCGAGGATGCGGGCCTTCACGGTGTCGAGGCCGACGCGGCTGATCCAGTGGCAGGTGCGCTCGAGGTACCAGCCTTCCTCGCGGTACAGCTGCAGGAAGGCGCCCGAGTACTCCAGCACTTCTTCCGCGGTCTTCACCTTGACGAAGAACTCGGCCACCTCGGTCTTGATGCCGCCGTTGCCGGCGACGTAGATCTCCCAGCCCGAGTCGACGCCGATCACGCCGACGTCCTTGATGCCGGCCTCCGCGCAGTTGCGCGGGCAGCCGGACACCGCCAGCTTGACCTTGTGCGGCGCGTACATGCGCCACAGCGCCCGCTCCAGGTCCTTGCCCATCTGGGTGGAATCCTGCGTGCCGAAGCGGCACCACTCGCTGCCGACGCAGGTCTTCACCGTGCGCAGCGCCTTCGCATAGGCATGGCCCGAGGGCATGCCGATGTCCTTCCAGACGTTGACCAGGTCTTCCTTCTTCACGCCCAGCAGGTCGATGCGCTGGCCGCCGGTGACCTTGACGGTGGGGATCTTGTACTTGTCGACGACGTCGGCGATGCGGCGCAGCTCGTCGGCGGTGGTCTCGCCGCCCCACATGCGCGGGATCACGCTGTAGGTGCCGTCCTTCTGGATGTTGGCGTGCGAGCGTTCGTTGATGAAGCGCGATTGCGGATCGTCCTGAGCCTCCTTCGGCCAGGTGCTGATCAGGTAGTAGTTGATCGCCGGCCGGCACGAGGAGCAGCCGTTCGGCGTGCGCCAGCCCAGCGTCCTGAAGACCGCCTGCGTCGTCAGCAGCTTCGAGCCGTCAGGCAGCGGCTTGCGGATCGCCTCGCGCGCTTCGGCATGGCTGACCTCGGTGCAGCCGCACATCGGCTTCTTCTTCGGCGCGGCCGAGTAGTCGCCGCCGGCGGTGAACATCAGCAGCTGCTCGACCAGGCCGGTGCACGAGCCGCAGGACGCGCTGGCCTTGGTCTGCTTGCGCACCTCGTCGAGCGTGAACAGGCCCTTGTCCTTGATGGCCTTGCAGATCGTGCCCTTGTTGACGCCGTTGCAGCCGCAGACCTCGTCGGAGTCGGCCATCGCCGCGGCCTTGTTGTGGCCCTCGTGGCCGACATCGCCGATGTTCGATTCGCCGAACAGCAGCTTGTCGCGGATGTCGCCGATCTTGCGGCCTTCGCGTAGCAGCTTGAAGTACCAGCTGCCGTCGACGGTGTCGCCGTACAGGCAGGCGCCGACCAGCTTGTCGTCCTTGATCACCAGCTTCTTGTAGACACCGCCCTTGGGATCGCTCATCACGATCTCCTCGGTGTTGTCGCCGCCCATGAAGTCGCCGGCGGAGAACAGGTCGATGCCGGTGACCTTGAGCTTGGTCGAGGTCTGGCTGCCGGTGTAGCGGCCGATGCCGAACTCGGCCAGGTGCGTCGCGCAGACCTTGCCCTGCTCGAACAGCGGCGCCACCAGGCCGTAGGCGATGCCGCGGTGTGCCGCGCATTCGCCGACCGCGTAGATGCGCGGGTCGGTGGTGGTCTGCAGCGTGTCGTTGACGACGATGCCGCGGTGGCAGTGCAGGCCCATCGACTCCGCGAGCTCGGTGTTCGGGCGGATGCCGGCGGCCATCACGACGAGGTCGGCCGGAATCTCCTGACCGTCCTTGAACTGCACCGCCATCACCCGGCCGGACTTGTCGCCGACCAGCGCCTGGGTCTGCGCGCCGATCAGGAACTTCAGCCCGCGCGCCTCGAGCGAACGCTGCAGCAGCTGGCCCGAGGTGTTGTCGAGCTGGCGCTCCATCAGCCACGGCATGATGTGCACCACGCTGACCTGCATGCCGCGCAGCATCAGCCCGTTGGCCGCTTCCAGGCCCAGCAGGCCGCCGCCGATGACCACCGCGTGCTGGTACTTCTGCGCCGCCTCGATCATCGTGTTGGTGTCGGCGATGTCGCGGTAGGCAATCACGCCGTCGAGGTCCTTGCCCGGCACCGGCAGCATGAAGGGGTTCGAGCCGGTGGCCAGCAGCAGGCGGTCGTACTCGGCGGTCGTGCCGTCCTCGGCGATCACCAGGCGGCGCGTGCGGTCGACCTTCACGACCTTCTTGCCCAGGTGCAGCGTGATGCCGTTGTCCTCGTACCACGACAGCGGGTTGAGGATGATCTCGTCGACCGTCTGTTCGCCGGCGAGTACCGGCGACAGCAGGATGCGGTTGTAGTTCGGATGCGGCTCGGCGCCGAAGACGGTGATGTCGTACAGATCGGGCGCGATCTTCAGCAGCTCTTCGATCGTGCGCACGCCGGCCATGCCGTTGCCGACCATCACGAGCTTCATCTTCTTCATCATCGAATCTCCAGCAGAGACACAGTCAGGAATTAGCAATACGAATGCCAGCAAACGGGCGCAAACGGATCTGCGATGGGCAGAATGCGCGCCCCATGAGCTTTCAAGTCGACGTCGGCCGTTGCAGCGAACGTGGCATTCGCGAGAAGAACGAGGACTTCGCGGCGGCGCTGGCCGCCGACGAAGCGAGCCGCGGCCTGATCTGCGCCATTGCCGACGGCGTGTCGGCGGGCGGCCACGGCCGCGCCGCGGCGCAGACGGCGGTGATCTCGCTGGTCAACGACTTCCATGCGGTGCCGGCGACCTGGGAGACCACCGTCGCGCTCGACCGCCTGATCGGCGCGCACAACGCCTGGCTGGCCGATCACAACCGCCGCCGCAGCGACGATGCGTCGGGCCTGACCACGCTCACCGCGCTGGTGCTGCAGGGCCAGACCTGGACGGTCGCCCATGTCGGCGATACGCGCGCCTGGCTGCTGCGCGACGGCGAGCTGAGCCGCCTGACGCAGGATCATGCGCTCGACCACCCGGACCTGCGCAGCCAGCTGACGCGCGCGCTGGGCCTCGAGGACACCGTGCGCGTCGACTTCCACCAGGGCGCGCTGCAGGTCGGCGACCGGCTGCTGCTGAGCAGCGACGGCGTGCACGGCACGCTGAAGGCGCGCCGTCTCGCGCAACTGCTGGCCGCGGGCCAGGACGCGCAGGCCGTCGCCGAGACCATCGTCACCGCGGCCCTCGAAGCCGGCAGCGCCGACAACGCCACCGCGCTGGTGCTGCAGGTGCAGGGCCTGGCCAGCCAGCGCCTCGACGACGCGTTGCTGCAGGGCCGGCAGTTGCCGGCGGCGCCGCGGCTGAAGGTCGGCGACGTGCTCGACGGCTACACCATCACCGCGCTGGTGGCCGACACCGGCGTGCACCGGCTCTACCAGGCACGTGACGCGGCCACGCGCGAGCTCGTGGCGATCAAGACGCTGCATGAATCGCGCGCCGGCGATGCCGAGGAGCGCGCGATGCTGGCGCACGAGGCCTGGCTCGGCCAGGTGGTCGGCGAGCGCGACGCGCAGGGCTTCGTGCGCGTGCGCACGCCGACTGCGCCGAACACGCCGAGCGCCTTCTACGTCGTCTTCGACTGGCATGCCGGCACCACGCTGGAGCAGTTGCTCGAGCAGCAGCGCCGCTTCGGCATCGACGAGGTGCTGCAGGGCGCGATCGCCGCGGTGCGCGCGCTCGGCCGGCTGCACCGCCAGCGCGTGATCCACCGCGACGTCAAGCCTGGCAACCTGCACCTCGGCGACGACGGGCAATGGCGGCTGCTCGACCTCGGCGCCGCGGTGTCCGGCAACGAACCGGCCGCGGTGCGCAGCCTGCATGCGGGCACGCCCAGCTACATGAACCCCGAGCAGTGGGGCGACGGCGAGTTCGCGAACGCCGATGCGATGAGCGACCTCTACGCGCTGGGCGTCACGCTCTACCGCTGGTTGACCGGCCGCCTGCCCTACGGCGAGATCGAGCCCTACCAGACCGCGCGTTTCCGCCGCGATCCGGTCGCGCCGTCGCGCATCCGACCCGACGTGCCGATCTGGCTCGACCACGTGGTGCTGAAGGCCGTCGCACGCGACCGCCGACAGCGCTTCGAGACCGCCGAGGAGCTGCTGCTGGCGCTCGAGCGCGGCGCCTCGCGCCCGCTCGCTGCGCCCTCCGCGACGCCGCTGGTGCGCCGCGACCCGGCCGCGCTGTGGAAGATCGCGCTGGTGATCTCCGTGGCGTTCAATGCGCTGCTGGTCTTCTGGCTGCTCTTCTTGCCGCGCTGACGGGGGAGGGCATTTCATCGGGCCGCCTTGGCCTCCGCTCGGGTGGTCGAGACCGGCGTGAAGTGGGCGTCGTGCGATTCGGCGTGGCGGGCGCGGCCACCCTTCTCGGCCCAGGTGCGCGTCCAGCGGATCTGCACGATGCGCAGCATCGCGAGCATCACCAGCGCCAGCGCGGTGAAGGCGAGGAAGCCGCCGAGGTAGCTGCCGCTGTACTGCTTGGACAGGCCCATCGCATTGGGCAGGAAGCCACCGCCCAGCGCGCCGACCTCGCCGATCATCGAGCCGGCGACGGCGGTGGTCAGCGGCCAGCGCAGCGGCACCAGCTGGAACAGCGCGCCGTTGCCGGCGCCGAGCGCGGCGAAGCACAGCATGAACAGCAGCGTCGTCACCACCAGCGAGCCGCCGGCGAAGCCGCACAGCGTCAGCGTGGCGGCCACCAGCAGCAGCACGCCGGTCAGCGTGTGGATGCCGCCGATGCGGTCGGAGATGTAGCCGCCCAGCACGCGCACGCCGGAGCCCATCAGCGTCGCCAGCATCGTCAGCTGGCCGGCTTCGACCTTGCTGACCTTGAACTGGTCGTGGAAGTAGGTCGGCAGGAAGCTCGCCAGGCCGATGAAGCCGCCGAAGGTGACGATGTAGATCAGGCTGAACGCCCAGCCGTCCTTCTCGAACAGGCAGCTGATGTGCTGGCGGAAGGTCTGGTGCTCGCGATCGGGCGGCTCCTTGGCGGAGAACCACATCACCAGCATCGGCAGCAGCATCGTCAGCGCGGCCAGGCCGTACACCGACTGCCAGCCGAACTTCATGGCCAGCGGCGGCGCGAACAGCACCGCGAGCACCGTGCCCGAGTTGCCGGCGCCGGCGATGCCCATCGCCAGGCCCTTGTAGCGCGGCGGGTACCAGCCGGAGCCCAGGCTCAGCGCGACGCCGAAGCTGGCGCCCGCGATGCCCAGCAGCACGCCCATCGCCAGCACGCTGTCGTAGCTGTCGACGAAGACATAACCGAAGCCGAGCGCGGCGACGATCAGGCTCATCTCGACCATCGCCGCGTTCTTGCGGCCGATGTACTGCGCCAGCACGCCGAGCGGGAAGCGCATCAGCGCGCCGGCCAGGATCGGCACCGAGATCATGAAGCCCTTCTGCGCCGGCGACAGCGAGAACGCCTCGCTGATGAACGGGCCCATCGCGCCGTTGAGCACCCAGACTGCGAAACAGAAGTCGAAGTACAGGAACGAGGCGAACAGCGTTGGCCAATGGCCGGAGCGCACGAAGGTCTTGAATGCCGACATGGTGGTTCGAGAGGTGAAGGGGCGGCCGGGCGGGATGCCGGTGTCGCCGTGGGCGCGGGTGCAACCTGCGCCGAGGCGGCCTGTGAAGGGCCTTGCAGGGCCCGGACCGTGATCGCGGCATGGCGCAGCGCCATGGTCGGCCGGGCGGCCGACCCGGGTGCATCGTCACACCCGGCGCATGCTGCTACGCAACAAGCGTGCCGCGCATCGCGCCGGCCGGCTCGGCAGCCGGCTGCCCTATGCTGCTGACCAATGAAACCCGATGCCGACGCCGACGACTTCCCCGAGCGCCTGCTGGCCGCCGCCGCCGATGCCGACGCAGCCGACGCCCTGGCGAGGCGTCTGCGCGACGCCGGCTGCACCGTGATCGGCGCGACCGAATGCTGCAATCTGGTGCGTGAAGCGGTGCGGCTTGCACCGCAAGCGGTCGTCATCGAGGTGCCCGCGGTGGATGCCGAGCTGCTGGCGACGCTGGCGCCGCTGCAGTCCGCGCTGCCGCTGCCGGTGCTGCTGCACGGCCCGGGCGACCCGGCCCGGGCCGGCGCGGCGTTCGACGCCGGCGTGTTGCACTGGGTCGGAACGCCTTGCGATCCGGCCGAACTGGCGCGGGCGCTGCCCCTGGCCGGGCGTTGGTTCAGGCGCCTGCAGGCCGTGCAGCGCGAGCTGGGCGATGCCCAGGCGCGGCTCGACGAACGCAAATGGGTCGACCGCGCGAAGGGCGTGCTGATGAGCGCGCAGCAGCTCAGCGAGCCGGATGCCTTCGCGCTGCTGCGCACGGCCTCGATGCAGACCAACCTGCGCGTCGGCGAGGTCTCGCGCGCGGTGATCGAGGCGGCGTCCAGCGCCGAGGCGGTCAACCGCGCCGGGCAGCTGCGCATGCTGTCGCAGCGCATCGTCAAGGCGCTGGCGCTGCTGCGCCTGGGCATCGAGCGCGCGGCGGCCGAGGTGCTGCACCAGGACTCGCTGGCGCGCGCGCAGGCCAGCATCGATCACCTTGCGACGCTGGACCTGCCGGAGGCGCTGCAGCCCTTGCGCGCCGCGGCCGCCGAGGCCTGGCAGCAGCTGCAGCGGGCGGCCGATCCGGTCGCCACGGACCTGCTCGAGGTCGACCGCTGCGCTCAGCGGCTGCTCGAGGACGCGCAGGCGCTGACCGATGCGCTGGAGCACCTGAGCGGCCGCCGCAGCCTGCAGGTCGTGAACCTGAGCGGCCGGCAGCGCATGCTGTCGCAGCGCATCGCCAAGGAGGCCCTGCTGGCCGGCTGCCTGCCGGACGAGGTTGCCCAGGCGGCGGCCGCGGCCGCGCTGGCCTCGGCCACCGAATTCGATGCGGCGCTGCAGCAGCTGGAGCGCTCGCCGCTGTCCGGCGAGGAGATCCGCTCCACGCTGGCGGTCGCCCGCGGCCAATGGCAGCGCCTGCTCGAAGGCATGCGCGGGGCCGGGGCCGGCCAGGGCCGGCCGGCGCGCGACGGCCGCCTCGCGCTGGCGCGCGAGAGCGAGGCGCTGCTGCAGAGCTTCGAGCGCCTGACGACGCTGTACGAGAACAGCATCCAGGTGCTGCTGGGCTGAAGCCGGGCAGCGGGACCTCCCGACGCCTGTCTGCGGGATGTCGCGCAGGTGGCGCTGGGTATCATCGGCAAGCTAGGGAGACACCTCAGGTGCCCGATTGCCCTCCGGGGAAATCGGTCCTCAGAATGGACGGCATCGTTCCCGCCGAACCATCAAGCCAGCCTGTGAATGACATAGCTGCGTTGCCGATCGCCGTGATGAATGCCCTGTCCGAGCTTGCTGCTGGACCCGACCAACCGCCTAGCGGTGTGGCGCTGGATGGCGCCCTGGCCCGCCTGCTCGAAAGCCACGCGGCCCTTCAGGGCTGGTTCGTCAGCGTGAAGGACGCGGCCGACGGCCGCTACCTGCAGGTCAATGCCGCGCTGGCCGAGTTCTTCGGCCGCCCCGCCGACCAGGTCGTCGGGCGCAGCGATGCCGAGCTGCTGGAGCCGGCGCTGGCGACCCTCGTGCGCAGCGCCGACCAGACCGCGCTCGCCTCGGCCACCGGCACGCTGGCCGGCGAGCACCGCTTCGACTGGCGCGGCGAACGCCGCGACTGGTCGGTGCTGCGGCTGGTGGTGCCCTCCGGCGAACGCCGCCTGCTGTGCGCGCTGTGGCAGGACCAGTCGCCGCAGCGCCAGCGCGAGGCGCAGCTGAAGGCCGCGATCGAGCAGCTGGAACAGCAGCAGAAGGCCAACGTCGCGCTGCGCCGCGAGCTCGGCGACCACGGCCTGCGCGACCAGGCCACCGGCCTGTCGACCAGTGCGCATTTCGACGACCAGATGCGCCGCGAGCTCGATCTGTCGAGCCGCGAGCACCGCGAGTTCGCGCTGGTCTACATGGAGCTCGATCCGCCGAGCGACAAGGTGCGCGCCTTCGGCGACCGCGCGCTCGAACGCATCCACGAGGCGATGGGCCGCCTGCTGCGCGGCAATACCCGCGCGATGGACGCCTCCTGCCGCATCGACGAGCGCCGCTTCGCGGTGCTGCTGTCGGGCGTCGGCCTGGCGACGGCGCATTCGCGCATGGAAGGCCTGCGCCGCCAGTGCGCGACGCAGATCGTCGCGCTCGACGGCCAGGAGCTGGGCTTCACCGTGTCGGTGGGCGTTGCCAGTTACCCGCACACCGCGCAGGCGCAGGAAGGCGTGGTCGCTGCCTGCGAAGCGGCGCTGGCGCAGGCGCGTCAGCGCGGCGGCAACGCGGTGGCGCTGGCCAGCATCCGCTTCGGCGACTGAAGCGGCACCGGCGCTCGCGCCGGCTTCAGTCCAGCAGCGCCAGCACGGCCTGCCACTCCTCGGGTGTCACCGGGGTGATCGACAGCCGGTTGCCGGGCTGCAGCACGCGCATCGACTGCAGCTGCGGCAGCGTGCGCATCTCGCGCAGCGGCAGCAGGCGCGTCTTGCGCTGCAGCTTCACGTCGACATGCAGCCAGCGCGGCGCGTCGGGCTTCGATGCCGGGTCGTGGTACTTGCTCGCGGTGTCGAACTGCGTCGGATCGGGGTAGGCGCCGCTGGCGACGGTGGCGAGGCCGGCGATGCCGGGCTCGGCGCAGGACGAGTGGTAGAAGAGCACGCCGTCACCGACCGCCATCGCGTCGCGCATGAAGTTGCGCGCCTGGTAGTTGCGGACGCCGGTCCACGGCACGGTCTGCTTCGGCGCGCGCGCCAGGTCGTCGATCGAGACCTCGTCGGGCTCGCTCTTCATCAGCCAATAGTTGGCCATTCGAGGGCAGGACGAACGGGGAGGAAGGAAACGAGGAAGGAGAAGCGGGGGTGTCCGGCATGCCCCACAAGCCGCATTCCTGAACCCTGGTGTTCCAAGTTCAGGTGGGCGAGGTCAGCGAGGCTTCGGGTTCATCTGACGCGAGACGATCGCACCAGCTTCGCGATGTTCCAAGCCCTTGCTCGATGAGCATCGGTTCAGAGAAATTAAAAACCTGCAGAGCACACCGGACGGGCCCATTCTAAACACGCCGGGGCGGCGTGGGGCACTCAATCCATCACAGCAACAGGCCATCGTCGCCGAGGGCGGCATCGATGCGTCGGATGAGGCTGTCGATGTCTGCATCGGCTGGTGCGAGCGCGTCGCCCGGCTCGCGGCCGTCGCGGCCGTTCAGGGGGACCGCGCGTGCGGCTGGCACCTGCGCCGGCGCCGGCGCGCGCGACTGCTCCGCGCGCTGGTACGCGAGGTTCAGCGCCGCGAGCACCGCCATGCGTTCACGCGCCTTGACCTTGCCCGCGTCGCGGATCGCGCTCATCTCGCGGTCGACGATGTTGATCGCCTCCAGCAGCAGCGCTTCGCCGCCGGGCGGGCAGGCGAGCACGTAGCTCTGGCCGAGGATGGTCGCTTCGATCTGCTTCATGCCTTGTCGCCGCCGATGGTCGCCGGGCCGTCGGCCGGGATGCGCTCGAGCAGCGCGTCGATGCGCGAGCGGGCGGCGGCGAGGCGGGCGCGCAGGCTGTCGCGTTCCTGGCCGACCGCGTGCAGCTGCTGTTCGAGCAGCGCGTTGGTGCGCTTCAGTTCCTCGTGCCGCAGCACCAGCCGTTCGACGCGTTCGGCGAGTTCATCGAGCTTCGACATGGGGCAGCACGCCTTTCGCGGGAGGTCGGCCGGGGGAAGTGTCGGATTGTAGGCGCGGGCTTCGGGCGTCGATTCAGTGCGCAGCGGCCAGGCCGAGCAGAACGGCCGCTTCGCACCACTGCTGCGTAGCGCCCAGCGCATCGCCGGTGAAGCCGCCGAGGCGGCGCCGCAGCCAGCGATTGATCCAGGCCGCCACGAACGCGGCGAGGACCAGCGCGAGCGCGAGCGAGGGCCAGCCGAGCAGCGGCCCCGATGCAGCGGACAGCACGGCGGTGGTGCCGTATCCGACGAGCAACTCGGCCGTCGTCACCCGCTGCGCCAGCGGCTTCGCCTTGGCGTGCTCGATGTCGCCGGCGTAGGGCAGCGTCGCCATCAGGCCCACTGCCGCGGCGCGCGACACGGCATGCGCGAGCACCATCGCCAGCGCTGCGCGCAGCGGCGCGTCCTGCGCCAGCGCGAGCAGCAGCGCGGTCTTCAGCGCCAGCGTCAGCACCAGGCCCAGCGCACCGTAGCTGCCGAGCCGCGAGTCCTTCATGATCTCCAGCGCCCGCTCGCGCGCGACCGCGCCGCCGAGGCCGTCGCAGGTGTCGGCGAGGCCGTCTTCGTGAAAGCCGCCGGTCAGCCACACGGTCGCCGCCATCGACAGCAGCACCGCGACCGGCAGCGGCCACCAGGCCGTGGCGAACAGAAAGATGCCCGCGCCGAAGGCGCCGACCAGCGTGCCGACGAGCGGGAACCAGCGCGCGCAGCGGTTGAGCTCGGCCGGCTCGAACGATGCGATGCGCACCGGCACGCGCGTCAGGAACTGCAGCGCGAGTGCAAGCCGGCCGAGCTCCTGCCGCAGCATGGATCAGTCGGCGCCGGGCCGCCCCGCGCCGACGGCGCCCGACAGGGGCGGCGAACGCAGCGCGCCGGGGGCAGGCGGTTCCGCGCGGCTGACGCCGGCGCTGTCGAAGCTGGCCATCTCGCAGACGATGCGGCAGGCCGATTCCAGCAGCGGCCAGGCCAGCGCGGCGCCGGACCCTTCGCCGAGGCGCAGGCCCAGGTCCAGCAGCGGCTGCGCGTCGAAGTGCGACAGCAGCAGCCGGTGGCCCGGCTCGGCCGAGCAGTGCGCGAAGACGCAGCGCTGAAGCACGGCCGGCGCGAGCCGCGAGGCCACCAGCAGCGCAGCGCCGCAGATGAAGCCGTCGATGACGATCACGCGGCGCTCCGCCGCCGCCTGCAGCATCGCGCCGACCAGCGCGGCGATCTCCAGCCCGCCCAGGCGCGCCAGCACGTCCAGCGGCTCGTGCACGGTGGCGTGCTGCGCCAGCGTGTCGCGCAGCACCGCGAGCTTTCGCTGCAGGCCTGCATCGTCCAGGCCGGTGCCCCGTCCGGCGCAGCGGTCGATCGGCGCGTGCAGCAAGCGCGCGGTCAGCAGCGCTGCGGCGGAGGTATTGCCGATGCCCATCTCGCCCGGCAGCAGCACGTTGCCCGGCCGTTCGGCCACGACGCGCCGGCCGACGTCGATCGCCGCGGCGCACTGTGCCGGCGACATCGCGGGGCCGAAGCTCATGTCCGCGCTGCCGGACGCGACCTTGGCGCCGACGAGGCCCGCGCGCGGCGCGAAGTCATGCCTCACGCCGACGTCGACCACCGTCAGTGCCAGGCCGTGCTGGCGGGCCAGCACGCTGACCGCCGCGCCGCCGGCGAGGAAGTTCTCGACCATCTGCCAGGTGACGTCGCTCGGGTAGGCCGAGACGCCGTGCGCCGTGAGCCCGTGGTCAGCCGCGAAGACGATCAGCTGCGGATCGCGCAGCCGCGGCTGCTCGGTGCCGAGGATCAGGCCGATGCGCCGGCCCAACGTCTCGAGCCGGCCGAGCGCACCGAGCGGCTTGGTCTTGTGGTCGAGCAGGTGCTGCAGCCGCGCGGCCAGCGCCGGGTCGTTCAGGTCATGCACGGCCGGCAGGCCGTCGGTCATCGATGGCGGCGGGGCGTCGTTCATCAGCGGTCGATCAGGCGCATCAGTGCGCCGGGTGGGAAATGCGGGTCGATGAAATCGGCGAGGCCGTCGAACACCGCGTCGAGCGGGCGCACGGTTTCGCCGAAGAGGGCCTGCAGCAGCGCGGGCTGCTCGAAGAGGCCGTGCACGTACGCGCCGAGCACGTTGCCGTGCTGCCAGCCGATCGGCGTACCGTCGGCATCGTGCAGCGCGGCGTGGTCGCACGCGCCGGGCAGCGCGCGGGTGCGGCCGTGGCGGATCTGGTAGCCGCGCAGCGCGAGGCCGGACCAGGGCTGCCAGAAGCCGTGCAGCGCCGAGAAGCGGGCGTCGCCGTCGACCAGCCGCTTGTCCGGGGCGAAAGTGGTCTCGACCGGCAGCAGGCCCAGGCCCGCGGCCGCACCGTCGATGCCGAGCGGATCGTGCAGCGCGGCGCCCAGCATCTGCAGCCCGCCGCAGACGCCGAGCAGCGGCCGGGCCGCGGCGGCGTGCGCGGCGATCGCTGCGGCCAGGCCCTGCGCATGCAGCCACGCGAGGTCGCTGCTGGTGTGCTTCGAGCCGGGCAGGATCACCAGGTCCGCGCCGACGAGGTCCTGCGGACGGCGCGCCCAGCTCACCTGCACGCCGCGCATCTGGCGCAGCGGCTGGAACTCGTCGAGGTTGCTGATGCGCGGCCAGGCGACGATGGCGATGCGGCACGCCGGGCGGTCGGCGGGCGGCGCGGTGGCCTCGCCGGGCACCTCGACCGCGACGCCGTCCTCTTCCGGCAGCCCGTGGCCGCGCCACATCGGAAGCACCGCGAGCGTCGGCACGCCGGTCAGCGCCTGCAGCTGTTGCGGTCCCGGCGCCAGCAGCGAGGCGTCGCCGCGGAAGCGGTTCAGCACGAAGCCGCGGACCTGGCCGCGTACATCGTCGGGTAGCAGCCGGTGGGTGCCGAAGAGGTGCGCGAACGCGCCGCCGCGGTCGATGTCGGCGACGATCAGTGCCGCGGCCTGCGAACCACGCAGCGTGCCGAGGTTGACGTAGTCGCTGGCCTGCAGGTTGATCTCGGCCGGCGAGCCCGCGCCCTCGATCACGACGAGCTCGTGCGTGGCCTGCAGCTGCCGCAACGCGTCGGCCGCCAGCGGCGCGAGCAGCGCGCTGCGCCGGTGCCACGGCACCTCGGCCAGGTCCGGCCGCACGCGGCCGAGCACGACCACCTGGCTCGCGGTGTCGCGCTCGGGCTTCAGCAGCACCGGGTTCATGCGCACGTCGGGCGCGGCGCGCGCGGCCAGCGCCTGGAAGTACTGCGCGCTGCCGATCTCGGCGCCGTCGCCGTCGGGGCCGGGCACGACGCGCGCGTTGTTCGACATGTTCTGGGCCTTGAACGGCGCGACGGTGAGGCCCTGGCGCGCATACCAGCGGCACAGCGCGGTCGCCAGCCAGCTCTTGCCGGCATGGCTGGTGGTGCCGAGCACCATCACCGCGCGGCCCGGGCGATTCACAGGCGCCCCCCCAGCCGCGGCAGCGCGGCCCACATCGCGCCGCCGTCCTCGGTCGGCACACGTTCGATCCGCAGTGCGTGGTCGAAGACCTCGGCCAGTGCGTCGCGCACCGCGGCGTCGTCGGCCGGGCCTTGCGCGACGAGGCGGCCGCGCGCGAGCACGACCAGCCAGTCGGCGGCCAGTGCCAGCGTCAATTCGTGCAGCACCGAGACCACGGCCGCACCTGCGTCGGCCTCTTCGCGCATCAGGCGCACCAGCGCGGCCTGGTGCGGCGGGTCGAGGTGCGTGGTGGGCTCGTCGAGCAGCAGCACGGGCGCCTGCACGGCGAGCGCGCGCGCGAGCAGCACGCGCTGGCGTTCGCCGCCGGAGAGGGTCGACAGGCGCCGGTCCGCGAAGGCCTCGCATTCGCAGCGCTGCATCGCGCGCTGCACGGCGGCTTCGTCGTCATCGTCCGGCGCACCGAGCAGGCCGTGGCGCGGCAGGCGGCCGAGGCGCACGATGTCGATCGCCGACAGCTCCGACGGCGCTTCGCCCTGCTGGGCCAGCCAGGCCAGGCGGCGCGCACGCTGCTGCAGCGGCAGCTCGAGCACGGGCACGCCGTGCAGGCGGCGTTCGCCGTCGGCCGCCAGCAGCCCGGCCAGCGCGCGCAGCAGCGTCGACTTGCCGGCGCCGTTCGGGCCGACGATGGCGGTCCAGCGGGCCGGCGCGAAGTCGACCGAGACGTCGTGCAGCACGAGCGCATCGCCGAGCCGCACGCGCAGTCCGCGCGCGCTCAGCGCCGGCCCGGCGGGCAGGGCGGCGCGGGGGGCGTGCAGCATGGCGGTGTTCGCGCGGTCGTTCATCGGCGGTCGTTCAGGCGCGCCGCCGCTGCCGCAGCAGCAGCATCAGGTAGCCGCCGCCGAGCACGGCGGTCAGCACGCCGACCGGCAGTTCCTGCGGCGCGACCAGCGTGCGCGCGGCAAGGTCGGCGGCCAGCAGCAGCAGGCCGCCCAGCGCGGCCGAGGCCGGCACCAGCAGCGCGTGGCGCGCGGCGACGCTGCGCCGCGCGAGGTGCGGCGCCGCCAGACCGACGAAGCCGACCATGCCGGCCTGCGCGACCGCGACCGCGGTGGCCAGCGCCATCGTCGCGACCAGCATCAGCCGCATGCGGCCGACGCCGATGCCCAGGCTCGCGGCGGTCTCGTCGCCGAGCGTCAGCGCATCGAGCGCGCGGGCGGCCGGCCACGCCGCCGCCAGCGTCAGCACCAGCCCGCCGGCGAGCAGCACGCAGGCCGGCCAGCCGAGGTAGCCGGTGCTGCCGAGCAGGAAGGCCTGCTTGCCGCGAAGCGCTTCGGGCGCGGCGAGCGTGACGAGGTCGCTCAGGGCGCCAAGCAGGAAGCCGACGACGATGCCGGCCAGCAGCAGCGTGGTGGGCTGCACCGCGCCGCGCGCGAGCGTCAGCGTCAGGGTGACACCGACCAGCGCACCGCCGAAGGCCGCGCCGACGAGGCCGACCCGTGCGAGCTGGCCCGCGGTGACGGGACTCAGCACGCTGCCGGCGAACGCGCTGGCGGCGAGCACCAGCACGACCGCCAGCGTGGCGCCGGGCGCGGCGCCGAGCAGGAAGGGCTCGGCCAGTGGATTGCGGAACAGGCCCTGCGCCAGCGCACCACCCAGGCCGAGCAGCGCACCGACCAGCCAGGCGCCGACGGTGCGTGGCGCGCGGATCTGCCACAGCACGAGCTCCGACTGCGCCGCGTCCGGCAGCGCCCAGCCGTCGCTGCCGGCGGCGAGCCCGGCGAGCAGCAGCAGCACCGTCAGGCCGCCCAGCAGCAGGGCCGTGCGCAGAGGGGTCATGGTGTCGTCGCGCCGGGCGGCGGCAGCCGCTGCAGGCAGTCGGCCAGCAGCTCGGCGGCTTCGCCCAGGCGCGGGCCGGGGCGGATCAGCAGCTCGTAGCGGGCATGCGGGAAGCCGCAGTGGCGGCCCTGGCGCAGCGCGGGCAGCTGCTGCCAGCCGGGGCGCTGCGGCATCGTGGCGACATCGCGGTCCACCGCCATCACGAGGTCGGGCGGATGCCGCGGCACCCACTCGGGGTTGAGCTTGGGGAAGGCGCCCAGCGCGGCCGGCACCGCGTTCGCGAGGCCCAGGCGGGTCAGCGTCTCGCCGATGAACGAGGCTTCGCCGGCTGCATAACCGGCGCTGTCGATCTCGAAGTAGACGCGCGCGCCGCGATAACTTCGCGGCACGCGCGCGGCCGCGGCGTCGATGCGCGCCTGGATGCCGCGCCACAGCGGCTCGGCGCGGCCCGGCAGCTGCAGCAGGCGCTCGAGCTCGACCAGCGAGCGGCGCACGTCCTCGTGGGTGTCCGAACGCAGCACCTGCACGTTCAGGCCCAGCGCCTGCAGCCGTTCGACGACGCGTGCCGACGGCGCCGCGAGCACGAGCTCGGGCTTCAGCGCGACGATGCGCTCGACCTGCGCATCGTCGAGCCCACCGAGCTTCGGCAGCGTGGACACCTGCTCGGGCCAGTTCGAGAAGCGGTCGACGCCGACCAGGCGTTCGCAGGCACCGAGCGCGCAGACGCTCTCGGTCAGCGACGGCAGCAGCGAGACGATGCGCTGCGGACCCGCGGCGCCGCTCGACAGCGTCACGCCTGCGAGCAGTGCGGCGCAGACGAAGCGAAGGCGGCGCAGGGGCATCACGGATTCTCCCGCGGCAGGTTCAACGCGCGGCCGGCGACCATCAGGGTCACGCGCTCGCACGCCCCGGCGATGCGCTGGTGCAGCGCGCCGAGCGCATCGACGACGTGGCGCGCTTCGGGCGACATCGGCGACAGGCCGAGGCCGATCTCGTTGGACACCAGCACCACCGGACCGGCGGCGGCCTGCAGCGCGCCGAGCAGCGCGTCGACCGTCGCCTGCCAGGCGGCGGCGTCGAGCCGCGGCCCTTGCATCGGCATCAGCAGGTTGGTCGTCCACAGCGTCAGGCAGTCGATCACCAGCAGCCGCTGCGGCGCCGCATGCAGGCGCAGAGCCTCGGCCAGCGCGCGCGGTTCTTCCAGCGTGCGCAGCGCCGGCACACGCGCCGCGCGATCGAGCTGATGACGCGCGATGCGAGCGGCCATCTCGGCATCGCCGGCGAGCGCGGTGGCGATCAACAGCGCGTCGCGGCCGGCTGTGGCCAGCCAGGCGGCCGCGCGGGCCTCGGCCGCGCGCGACTTGCCGCTCTTCTGCCCGCCGAGGATCAGCTCGTGCATCGCCGCCCTTTGCACTTTGCCGTTTGTTCAGCGCCCGGCGAAATCCCAGCGCACGCCGATCCAGCCTTGCCGGCCGAGTGCCTGGTAGTCGCGCACCGGTTCGATGTCGCGGTCGGTGGCGTTCAACACCTTGGCTTCGAGCTGCCATTGCGGCGCGAAGCGCCAGCGGGCGCGCAGGTCGATCGTCGTGTAGGCGGCCATCGTCTTGCCGCCGTCGGGCCGGTCGCCGACGTTCAGCGCGGCGACGCCGATCAGCCACGGGCCGGCGTCGTAGTCCAGCGACACACTCGCCTGGTGCGCGGCGCGGCGCTGCAGGCGCTGGTTCGTGTCGGCGTCCTTGGCGTCGAGGAAGTCGATCGCCGCGCGGCCCTGCCAGGGTCCCGCCTGCAGCCCGCCGTTGAGGCTGAGGCCTTCCAGCCGCGCGCGCCCGATGTTCGCGGCGCAGCCGTAGCTGTAGCCGGGATCGTTCGGGCAGCGCGCATTGTCGGCCTCGTAGGCCACGAGGTCGCGCGCGCGGGTGCGCCACGCGGTGGCCGAGACGTGTGCGCCGGACCAGCGGCCGTCGATGCCGAACTCGAAACTCTTCGAGCGCTCGGGGCGGATCGTCGCGACGCCGTAGCCGGGGTAGTAGAGGTCGTTGAAGCTCGGCGCCTTGAACGACTGGCCGGCCAGCGCCCGCACGCGCCAGCCGGCGGCGAGGGCGTAGGACGCGCCGAGGCGGCCGGTGTTCACACCACCATAGACCGAGTTGTCGTCGCGGCGCAGGTCGGCCTGCATGGACAGTCCGTTGAAGCTGCCGGCGTAGGCCAGCACCAGCGCGTCGTTGTCGCGCGCGACGTCGCCGAGGTAGCTCGTCGACAGCGCCTCTTCGCGCAGCCCTTCGTAGGCCACGGTCAGGCGCTGCTCGGCGGCGATGCGCCACGTCGCCTGCGCGTCGAGCTGGCGGCGCTGCGTGCGGAAGCGGTCGATCTGGCGGCCGCCGGTGTGCGAGTCGCCTTCCTGCGTCGCGAAACGCAGCAGCGAGGTCCAGTCGCTGCCCCAGCGGCCGTGCCAGGACAGCGCGCCGACCTGGGTCTCGAGCCGGTTGCGGAAGTCGGGAGAGGGGTCCTGGGCATAGGTCGGCGGCAGGAACTCGCTGGCGTCGTACTGGCTGTTCAGGCGCGTCTCGAGCCACATCGCTTCGACGCGGTGGTCCTTCGTGGGCTGCCAGCCGAGCCGGGCCTGCGCGCTCGTGCGCCGGAAGCCGTCGGCATCGGGATTGTGGTTGCCGAAGCGGTCGTTGGGTCGCAGCGTCGATTCGCCTTCGAGTCGCTCGTGCGAGACGCCGCCGGCGAGGTCGACCGCGCCGAAGGAGGCGCCGGCGTGCAGCGAGCCCTCGCGCGCACCGTAGCCGCCGGCGGCCACGCGCGCCGACGCGTACGGCACGCCGTCGCCGCGGCGGGTGAAGATCTGCACGACGCCGCCGGAACCATCGGCACCGTAGAGGCTGGACGCGGGGCCGCGCAGCACCTCGATGCGCTCGATCGCGGCCAGCGGCAGCGATTCCATCTCGGCGTAGCCGAGCGTCGCCGAGCCGATGCGCACGCCGTCGACCAGCACCAGCGTATTGCCGGAGCCGGCGCCACGGATGAAGAGGCTGGCATTGGCGCCGGGGCCGCCGTTGCGCGAGACCTGCACGCCGGCTTCGCGGCGCAGCAGGTCTTCGATCGAATCGGCGGTCGAGCGGTTGATGCGCTCGGCATCGATCACCACGACATCGGCGGCGACCTTGCTGGCCGGCAGCGGTTCGCGGGCACCGACCACGACGATCGGTTCGGCCGGGGGCTTGGAGGACTGTGCGCCGGCGGGCAGCGCGGTGGCCGCGATGGCGGCGAGGGCAACGACGGGCAGGGACGTGCGCGGCGCAACGGCGCGGCGCGGGGAGGAGCGGAAGGACATCGGGACTGCTGGGGACGCTTGGACGTGCCGTCCTGCTTCCCCGCAGGCGGACACCGTACGGCGCATCGTCCTGGACGGACGGCACACCACCTCGTTGGCCGGTATCCGGGCTGGCGGAGACGGCCCCTGTGCCCTTCCCGGACGCTTCATCGCGGCCAGTGGGATGTCGACAGGAGCTGAAGGTGGAAACCTTCGTCCGCTTACCGTTGCGGGGGCAGCTCAGGTTGAGGTTTCGCCGGTGGCGTCGCCTGTCCTGATTCCCGTTGAACTGCGCCGCCGCAAGACTGCTTCGGCGCGAGCACCAACGGCGTGCATCATACCGTCGCTTGCGGCGCGGGCCGCTTCACGCCCGGGGCGTAGCGCCGAGGCGGAAGTAGTCGCACCAGCGGCTGACCGCGCAGGCGCTGCAGTGCGGCGTGCGCGCGACGCAGACATAGCGGCCATGCAGGATCAGCCAGTGGTGGGCCTCGATCCGGTAAGGCTCGGGCACGCGCTCTTCGAGGCGCAGCTCGACGTCGATGACGTTCTTGCCGGGCGCCAGGCCGGTGCGGTTGCTGACGCGAAAAATGTGCGTGTCGACCGCCATCGTCGGTTCGCCGAACGCCACGTTCAGCACCACGTTGGCGGTCTTGCGGCCGACGCCCGGCAGCGCCTGCAGGGCCTCGCGCGCACGCGGCACCTGGCCGCCGTGCTGCTCGACGAGGATGCGGCAGGTCTCTACAAGGTGCTTGGCCTTCATGCGGTACAGGCCGATCGTGCGGATGTACTCGGTCAGGCCCTCGACGCCGAGCGCGAGGATCTTCTGCGGCGTATTGGCGACCGGGAACAGGCGCCGCGTCGCCTTGTTGACGCCCACGTCGGTGGCCTGCGCCGACAGCAGCACGGCGGCCAGCAACTCGAAGACGGTGGTGTATTCGAGCTCGCTCGCCGGCTGCGGGTTGGCGGCGGCAAGCGTCGCGAAGAAGGGTTCGATGTCGGCGGTCTTCATCGGCGGTTTCAGCGCTGGAAGCGGGATTTCAGCAAGGGCTGGATCTGGATCGCGACGATGCAGGCCAGGATCAGCGCGGCGCCGGCGAAGCCGCTGGCGCTCAGCCGGTCGCCCATGAACAGCGCGCCGAAGAACGCCGCGAAGACGGTCTCGGACGACAAGATGATCGCCGCATCGGCCGGGTGCGCATGGCGCTGGCCGACCACCTGCAGCGTGAAGCCGATGCCCACCGAGACGATGCCGGTGTAGAGGATGGCGCCCGCGGCGGTGCGCAGGCCCTCGGTGCTGATCGGCTCGGTGGCCAGGCCCAGCACCCCGCTGAGCAGCGCGCAGACCAGGAACTGGCCGCAGGCCAGCGTGTAGGCGCCGCGCAGCCGGTTGGCGATGCGGCCGACCAGCAGCACGTGGAAGGCCCAGGGGATCGTGCTGGACAGCACCCACAAGTCGCCCGGCGACAGCGCGGACAGGGACGCGCCGGTCATCAGCCAGGTGCCGGCGAGGCAGCCGATCGAGGCCGGCCAGATGCTCCAGTGCGGCAGCTGGCGCAGCAGCAACCACGCCAGCAGCGGCACCAGCGGCACGTACAGCGCGGTCAGGAAACCGGCGTTGGTGACGCTGGTGCTGATCAGCCCGATCTGCTGCAGCACGACGCCGATGCACAGCAGCGCGCCCAGCAATCCGACCCACGCGAGGTCGCGCCCGCCGGTGCGGTGGCCGTCGCGGCGCAGCTGCTGCTGTTCGCGCAGCGCCAGCGGCAGCACGACCAGCGCGCCGAGCAGGAAGCGCACGCCGGTGAAGGTCAACGGGCCGACGCCGGCCATGCCCAGCGCCTGGCCGACGAAGGCCGAGCCCCAGATCAGCGCGGCCAGCAGCAGCAGCCCGCCCGATTGCAGGCGCGACAGCGGCGCCGGGCCGGAGGCGATCGGCCCGCGTGGCAGCGTGGCGCTCATCGGGCCGTTCCGCCGGAAGGGTCGCTGCTGCTGCCGCTGCCGCCGCTGCCGCTGCCGCCGCCGCCACCACTGCGAGAGCGCGCGCGGGCCAGCGCCACTTCGATCACCGCGCGCTTGGCGGCGATCGCGTCGGGATCCTCCAGGCGGGTCTGGTTCTCCAGGTCCGCCAGCTTCGCGGCGGCCTTGGCGGCCAGGCGCTCGTCGTTCTCGCGCTTGTCGCGCTCGACGCGGAACTGGTGGAAGGCGTAGCGGTCGCGCGCGGTGGCCGCCTGTTCGGGCGACCACGCGTCCCAGCCGGTGCGCTGGCCGCTGACGTCGGCCAGCGCGATGCAGTCGACCGGGCAGACCGGGATGCACAGCTCGCAGCCGGTGCACAGGTGGTCGATCACCGTGTGCATCAGCTTCGGCGCGCCGACGATGCAGTCGACAGGGCAGGCCTTGATGCACAGCGTGCAGCCGATGCACCAGGCCTCGTCGATGATGGCGAGCTTCAGCGGGCCTTCGTGGCCGCGCTCGGTGTCCAGCGGCCGCGGAGCGCGGCCGGTGATCTCGGCGAGGCGCACGATGCCTTCGGCGCCGCCCGGCGGGCAGCGGTTGATGTCGGCCTCGCCGGTGGCGATGGCCTCGGCGTAGTGGCGGCAGTCGGGGTAGCCGCAGCGCGTGCATTGCGTCTGCGGCAGCGCGGCGTCGATGCGCTCGGCGAGCGCGGCGATCGCGATGGAATCGGTGGCGGATCGGGCAGCGGTGGCGGTCACCGCCGGATTATCCCCAGGGGTGACCGGCCAGCCGCCGAAGGGGCCGGCGTGGCGCGAGGTCCGTCAGGCGCGCTTGCCGTTGCGCTTGCGCGGCGCCGGCGCGATGTCCAGGCGTTCCTCGTCTCGGTTGAAGCGCTCGATGAAGCGCTTGATCTCCGGGTAGACCTTCTCGCGCCAGCGGCGGCCCGAGAAGATGCCGTAGTGGCCGGCGCCTTCGACGTCGTAGTGGAACTGGCGCGTCTTCGGGATGCCGGTGCACAGCTCGTGCGCGGCCTTGGTCTGGCCGGCGCCGGAGATGTCGTCGAGCTCACCCTCGACCGTCAGCAGCGCGCTGGTGGTGATGTCCTGCGGCCGCACCAGCGTGCCCTGGACGTCCCAGGTGCCGTTGACCAGCGCGAAGTCCTGGAACACGGTCTTGATGGTGTCCAGGTAGTACTCGGCCGGCATGTCGAGCACGGCGTTGTACTCGTCGTAGAACTGCCGGTGCGACTCGGCGCTGTCGTCATCGCCGCGCACGAGATCCAGGAAGTAGTCGTAGTGCGACGACAGGTGGCGGTCCGGGTTCATCGCGACGAAGCCGGTGTGCTGCAGGAAGCCCGGGTAGACGCGGCGACCGGCCCCGGGGAAGTTCGGCGGCACGCGGTAGATCACGTTGTTCTCGAACCACTCGAAGCTCTTGTTCATCGCCAGGTTGTTCACCGCGGTCGGCGATCGGCGGGCATCGATCGGGCCGCCCATCATCGTCAGCGTGCGCGGCGTGAACTCGCCCTTGGTGGCCAGCAGCGACACCGCGGCCAGCACCGGCACCGTGGGCTGGCAGACCGAGATGACGTTGACCTCGGGGCCGATGTGGCGGATGAACTCCTGCACGTAGGCGATGTAGTCGTCGAGGTGGAAGGGGCCCTGGTCGGTCGGGACGTTGCGCGCGTCGGTCCAGTCGGTGATGAACACCTTGTGGTCGTGCAGCAGCATCTTGACGGTGTCGCGCAGCAGCGTGGAGTGGTGGCCCGACAGCGGGGCGACCACCAGCACGGCCGGCTGCGACTTCATCTTCTCGAGCACCGGCGCGACGTCGGTGAAGCGCTTGAAGCGAAGCAGCCGGCAGAAGGGCTTGGTGATCGGCACCTGCTCCTGCACGGCGACCTCGACGCCAGCGACCGTGGCGGTGCGGATGTCGAACTGCGGCTTCTCGTACTCCTTGGCCAGCCGGTGCATCAGGTCGAAGCCCGCGGACACGCGCTGGGCCAGCGGCGTGTGCGTGAACGGCGACAAGGGATGGTTGTAGAGCTTCGACGAGGCGCTAGCGAACTCGGCGAACGGCGCCATCAGAGCGCGCTGGGTTTCATACCACTGGTACAGCATTCGAAGCGACTCCGGAATCAGGTCAGGCATGCTGCGGCGCAGCATGAAGGAATACTACCCTGAACATGGTGACGGCGCATGGCGCAATTGCACGTGCGGAAAAACACGTAACTATCAGGGCAATCGTTGGCTTCGACCTCCTCCCGGCGGGTGGCCTGCAAAGAAAAAGGCCCGGTCAAGCCGGGCCTCCGGGCGTGTGTAACCCTGGTTCAGAGCACCTTGGCGATCGACGACGCGACGTAGTCGATGTTGTTCGAGTTCAGCGCCGCGACGCAGATGCGGCCCGAATCGACGCCATAGACACCGAATTCGCTGCGCAAACGCTGCATTTGCGCTACCGACAGGCCGGAGTAGCTGAACATGCCGACCTGCGACTGGATGAAGCCGAAGTCCTGCTTCACGCCGGCGGCCGCCAGCTTCTCGACCAGCAGCGAGCGCATCTGCTTGATGCGCTGGCGCATGCCGGCGAGCTCTTCCTCCCACATCTTGCGCAGCGCCGGCGTGTCCAGCACGGTGGCGACGACCTGGGCACCGTGGGTCGGCGGGTTCGAGTAGTTCGTGCGGATCACGATCTTCAGCTGCGACAGCACCTTGCTCGCCTCTTCCTTGCTGGCGCAGACGACGCTCAAGGCGCCGACGCGCTCGCCGTAGAGCGAAAAGCTCTTCGAGAACGAGGTCGACACGAAGAAGTCCATGCCCGAGTCGACGAACTGCTGGATCACCGCGCCGTCCTCGGCAATGCCCTCGCCGAAGCCCTGGTAGGCCATGTCCAGGAAGGCAATCAGGTTGCGCTGCTTGAGCACCGCGACGACCTTCGTCCACTGAGCCGGCGTGATGTCGTAGCCGGTGGGGTTGTGGCAGCAGGCATGCAGCACGACGACGGTGCCGGCCGGCGCCGCGTCCAGCGCCGCGAGCATCGCGTCGAAGCGCACGCCACGGTTCTCGGCGTCGTAGTACGGATAGGTCTCGACCGGGAAGCCGGCGTTGGTGAACAGCGCGCGGTGGTTCTCCCAGCTCGGGTCGCTGATCAGCACCTTGGCGCCCGGCTGCAGCTTCTTCAGGAAGTCGGCGCCGATCTTCAGGCCGCCGGTGCCGCCGAGGGCCTGCACGGTGGCCACGCGGCCGGCCTTCAGGATCGCGCTGTCGGCGCCGAACACGAGGCCCTGCACGGCCTTGTCGTAGGCGGCGATGCCGTCGATCGGCAGGTAGCCGCGCGGCTTGTGCGCCTCGACCAGCTGGTGCTCGGCGGCCTGCACGCAGTTCAGCAGCGGCAGTTTGCCGTTGTCGTCGAAATACACGCCGACGCCGAGGTTCACCTTGGCGGGGTTCGTGTCGGCGTTGAATTGTTCGTTCAGGCCCAGGATCGGGTCGCGCGGGGCCATGTCGACGGCGGCAAACAGCGTCATCTCGGAAGCATCCTGTCAGAAGGGTGGCAGCAGCCGGCAGGGGTTGGCGGAGGGAAGGGCTGCAGGCCCCGCGGTTGCTGCGCTACCCTGTCTGGCTGACTGAGGCAGCGGGACCAACCCCGTGAGCCGCGCGATTTTAGTTCAGGGATTACCCGATGACCGAGACCGTCACTGCCGACACACTGGCCGCGCCGCAGGGCGAGTTCGTGACCTTCCCCGATTCCCCGTTCCAGCTGTTCCAGCCGTACCCACCCGCCGGCGACCAGCCGACGGCGATCGAACAGCTCGTCGAAGGCGTCCATGACGGGCTGGCCTACCAGACGCTGCTGGGCGTCACCGGCTCGGGCAAGACCTTCACGATGGCCAACGTGATCGCCCGGCTGGGGCGGCCGGCGATCGTCTTCGCGCCGAACAAGACGCTGGCCGCGCAGCTGTACAGCGAGTTTCGCGAGTTCTTCCCGAAGAACGCGGTCGAGTACTTCGTCAGCTACTACGACTACTACCAGCCCGAGGCCTACGTGCCGCAGCGCGACCTGTTCATCGAGAAGGACTCGTCGATCAACGAGCACATCGAGCAGATGCGGCTGTCGGCGACGAAAAGTGTGCTGGAGCGCCGCGACACGGTCATCGTCGCCACCGTCAGCGCGATCTACGGCATCGGCAAGCCCGAGGACTACAGCGAGATGCGCTTCATCGTGCGCTCGGGCGACAAGATCGGCCAGCGCGACGTCATCGCGCAGCTGATCCGCATGCAGTACACGCGCAACGAGGCGGACTTCGCGCGCGGCACCTTCCGTGTGCGGGGCGACACGATCGACGTCTTCCCGGCCGAGCATTCGGAGCTGGCGATCCGCATCGAGCTCTTCGACGACGAGATCGAGTCGCTGTCGCTGCTGGACCCGCTGACCGGGCGCATCCGTCAGAAGGTGCCGCGCTTCGTGATCTATCCGTCGAGCCACTACGTGACGCCGCGCGACCGCGTGCTGGCGGCGATCGAGACCATCAAGGTCGAGCTGCGCGAGCGCCTGGCCGAGCTGGTCGCCGCCGGCAAGCTGGTCGAGGCCCAGCGGCTGGAACAACGCACGCGCTTCGACCTCGAGATGATGCAGGAGGTCGGCCACTGCAAGGGCATCGAGAACTACACGCGCCACCTGTCCGGCGCGCGCCCGGGTGATCCGCCGCCGACGCTGGTGGACTACCTGCCGAAGGACTCGATCATGTTCCTCGACGAAAGCCACGTGCTGATCGGCCAGCTCGGCGGCATGTTCAACGGCGACCGGGCGCGCAAGGAAGTGCTGGTGGAGTACGGCTTCCGTCTGCCCAGCGCGCTCGACAACCGGCCGCTGAAGTTCCAGGAGTTCGAGGGCAAGATGCGGCAGGCGATCTTCGTCTCGGCGACGCCGCAGACCTACGAGCAGCAGCATGCCGGCCAGGTCGTCGAGCAGCTGGTGCGGCCGACCGGCCTCGTCGACCCGATCGTCGAGGTGCGGCCCGCGGCGACCCAGGTCGACGACGTGCTGCAGGAGATCCGCGACCGCGTCGAGGTGCGCGAGCGGGTGCTGATCACCACGCTCACCAAGCGCATGGCCGAGCAGCTGACCGACTACCTGACGGACAACGGCGTCAAGGTGCGCTACCTGCACTCCGATGTCGACACCGTGGAGCGTGTCGAGATCATCCGCGACCTGCGGCTGGGGGTGTTCGACGTGCTGGTGGGCATCAACCTGCTGCGCGAAGGCCTGGACATCCCGGAGGTCTCGCTGGTGGCGATCCTGGATGCCGACAAGGAAGGTTTCCTGCGGGCCGAGCGCAGCCTGATCCAGACCATCGGCCGCGCGGCGCGCAACGTCAACGGCCACGCGATCCTCTACGCGGACAAGATGACCGAGTCGATGCGCAAGGCCATCGGCGAGACCGATCGCCGGCGCCAGAAGCAGATCGCGCACAACGAGGCGATGGGCATCGTGCCACGCACGGTCAGCAAGCAGGTGCGCGAGATGATCGACGGCATCGTCGCAGCGCAGGACGACAAGACCAAGCTGAAGGGCTTCGTCGATGCAGCCGCCGGCGAAGGCCTGAGCGAGAAGGACCTCGCCAAGCGCATCAAGCTGCTCGAGAAGCAGATGCTCGAGCATGCCAAGAACCTGGAGTTCGAGAAGGCGGCGCGGGTGCGCGACCAGCTGGCCGCGCTGCGGGAACAGGCCTTCGGCGCCGGTGGCGCGCACGACGCCAGCGCGCTGCCGGCGCGCTGACGCGCTCGGCGAGGCCCGCGGTCGGCTACGATGCCGGCCGTGCTCTTCTTCCGCCGCAAACCTTTGCCCGAGATCAACGTCCTGATGGTGTGCCTGGGCAACATCTGCCGCTCACCAACGGCGGAAGGGGTGTTGCGCACGAAGTTGGCCCGCGCGGGACTGGATGGCCGCGTTGGCGTGGCGTCAGCGGGCACGCATGGCGAGCGCGGTGGTGCGCCCGATGTGCGGGCGGTCGCCGCCGCTGCAAAACGCGGTTACGACTTGTCGAGCATCCGCTCGCGGCGCGTGTCCAGCGAGGATTTCGACCGCCACCAATGGGTGCTGGCGATGGACGGGGAGAACCTCGAGCATCTGCAGCGACTCTGCCCGGCGCCGCTGCACGATCGCCTCGGGCTGCTGTTGCGCCACGCCCCGGCGCTGGGGCTGCAGGACGTGCCGGACCCCTACTACGGCGGGCCGGCCGGCTTCGAGCACGTGCTCGACCTCATCGAGCCGGCGTGTGACGGCCTTGTCTTGACGCTTCGCAAGCGGCTGGGAACTTCCTGAGGCAATCTCGACCGAATTAGTCGGCTTCAGATATACTTGACTACGGCAGTCGGAATTCGACCGCCATTCGGGTAAACCCGTCGGCACACTGCCGGCCTGACAGCCGCTCACCCACAACGGTCGTCAAGCTGCGGCATTCTGCCGCAGGGCACTCAGGAGAAACCCCATGCGTCTGACCACCAAAGGCCGCTTCGCCGTGACCGCGATGATCGATCTGGCCCTGCGCTCGAACAACGGGCCGGTCGCGCTCGCGGCGATCAGCCAGCGGCAACAGATCTCGCTGTCCTACCTGGAGCAGCTGTTCGGCAAGCTGCGCCGCCATGAGCTCGTCGAGAGCACGCGCGGCCCCGGCGGCGGTTATTCGCTGGGTCGCAAGGCCGAGGAGATCACCGTCGCCGACATCATCGTGGCGGTCGACGAGCCGATCGACGCCACCGGCTGCGCCGGCAAGGAAAACTGCATGGGCGACGATGCCGGCCGCTGCATGACCCACGACCTGTGGGCCAGCCTGAACCAGAAGATGATCGAGTACCTCGATTCCATCTCGCTGAAGAAGCTCGTCGACGACCAACTCGCCAAGGGCGTGTCGATCGAGGAAGCGCCGATCAAGCGCGCGATCTCGACCGTGCCGGTCGTCAAGCCGATCAAGGTGACGGCGCCGAATTCGGTGTTCGCACTCGGAAGCGCCATGTCGAAGTAGGCGGCGCCCTGTCGTAGCAGCGCGCCGCGCGCGCTGTCGACAAGACGCACGCGACGCAGTCCCAGACCCAGCCAACCGCCAATCCATGACCCCGCATTTCCCGATCTACCTGGACTACGGCGCAACGACGCCGGTGGACCCGCGTGTCGTCGACGCGATGATCCCGTGGCTGCGCGAACACTTCGGCAACCCGGCATCGCGCAGCCACGCGTGGGGCTGGGAAGCGGAAGAGGCGGTGGAAAAGGCGCGCGTGCAGGTGGCCGAGCTGGTGGGAGCTGACCCGCGCGAGATCGTCTGGACCTCGGGCGCGACCGAGTCGAACAACCTCGCGATCAAGGGCGCTGCGCAGTTCTACAAGACGCGCGGCAAGCACCTGATCACCGTGAAGACCGAGCACAAGGCGGTGCTCGACACGACGCGCGAGCTGGAGCGCCAGGGTTTCGAGGTGACCTACCTGCCGGTGCAGGAAGACGGCCTGATCGACCTCGACCAGTTCAGGGCCGCGCTGCGGCCGGACACCATCCTGGTCTCGGTGATGTTCGTCAACAACGAGATCGGCGTGATCCAGGACATCCCGACGATCGGCGCGCTGTGCCGCGAGCGCGGGATCATCTTCCACGTCGATGCCGCGCAGGCCACCGGGAAGGTGGCGATCGACCTCGCGAAGCTGCCGGTCGACCTGATGAGCCTGGCCTCGCACAAGACCTACGGCCCGAAGGGCATCGGCGCGCTGTACGTGCGCCGCAAGCCGCGCGTCCGCATCGAGGCCCAGATGCACGGCGGCGGCCACGAGCGCGGAATGCGCTCGGGCACGCTGCCGACGCACCAGATCGTCGGCATGGGCGAAGCCTTCCGCATCGCCCGCGAGGAGATGGGCACCGAAAGCGAGCGCATCCGCATGCTGCACAACCGGCTGCTGACCGGGCTGCAGGACATCGAGCAGGTCTTCGTCAACGGCGACCTCGAGCGGCGCGTGCCGCACAACCTCAACATGTCGTTCAACTTCGTCGAGGGCGAGTCGCTGATCATGGGCGTCAAGGGCATCGCGGTGTCGTCGGGCTCGGCCTGCACGTCCGCGAGCCTGGAGCCGAGCTACGTGCTGCGCGCGCTTGGCCGCAGCGACGAGCTGGCGCACTCGAGCCTGCGCATGACGATCGGCCGCTTCACCACCGAAGCGGAGATCGACTACGCGGTGCACATCCTGAAGGACCGCGTCGCAAAGCTGCGCGAGCTGTCGCCGTTGTGGGAGATGTACCGCGACGGCGTCGACCTGAGCACGATCGAGTGGAGCGCGCACTGACGCAGCGAGCGCGCACTGAATATTCGGAAATCGTTGGAGCACGGACATGGCATACAGCAGCAAGGTCATCGACCACTACGAAAACCCGCGCAACGTCGGCTCGTTCGAGAAGGGCGATGAGACGGTCGGCACCGGCATGGTCGGCGCCCCGGCCTGCGGCGACGTGATGAAGCTGCAGATCAAGGTCAACCCGGCCACCGGCCTGATCGAGGACGCGCGCTTCAAGACCTATGGCTGCGGCTCGGCGATCGCGTCGTCGTCGCTGGTCACCGAATGGGTCAAGGGCAAGACGCTCGACGAGGCGATGACGATCAAGAACACGACGATCGCCGAGGAGCTGGCGCTGCCGCCGGTGAAGATCCACTGCTCGATCCTCGCCGAGGACGCGATCAAGGCGGCCGTCAAGGACTACCAGGCCAAGCACGGCGATGCCGCGGCCCAGCCGGCGGCTGCCGAGGCCGCCGGCGCAGCAGCCCGCTGATCCCATGGCCGTCACGCTCTCAGAGGCCGCCGCCCGTCACGTCGCCCGCTACATCGCCCGCCGCGGCAAGGGCGTCGGTGTGCGGCTGGGCATCAAGACCACCGGCTGCTCGGGCCTGGCCTACAAGCTCGAGTACGCCGACGAGGTGGCCCCGGAAGACCACGTGTTCGAAGGCCACGGCGTCAAGGTGCTGGTCGATCCGAAGAGCCTGCCGTACATCGACGGCACCGAGCTCGACTTCGTGCGCGAGGGCTTGAACGAAGGCTTCAAGTTCCACAACCCGCGCGAGAAGGATCGTTGTGGCTGCGGGGAATCCTTCCGCGTCTGACGCCTGCAGCGCCCCCGATGCGACGACGGCGCGGTGTGGTTCGACCGCGCCGTTGTCTTGTCCGACCCGACCTCAACTGACCTTGCGCTCTCCCCGATGAAGCTCAGCGACGACGACTTCACGCTGTTCGGCCTGCCGCAGCGCATGGCGCTCGATCGCCGTGAGCTCGACGAGCACTGGCGGCAACTGCAGGCGACGGTGCACCCGGACCGCTTCGTCGCCGAGGGCACCGCCGCACAGCGGGTCGCGATGCAGTGGGCCGTGCGGGTCAACGAGGCCTACCGGCGCCTGAAGGACCCGCTGACGCGCGCAGCCTACCTGTGCGAGTTGCGCGGCGCCCCGATCGATGCCGAGAACAACACCGCGATGCCTGCGGCGTTCCTGCACCAGCAGATGGACTGGCGCGAGGCGCTCGACGACGCGCACGACGCACCGGCGGTCGAGCAGATCGATGCCGACGTCGCCGCGCACGAAGCGGCGCTGCTCGAACGGCTGCGCCACGCGCTGGACGACACGCCCGACACCGCGGCCGCCGCGCAGCAGGTGAGGGCGCTGATGTTCGTCGCCCGCTTCCGCGAAGACATCCACCGCCGGCTCGAGGCGCTCGACGCCTGACCGACGACACCCGACAACGAAGAACGCCGCCGCCATGGCCTTGCTGCAGATCTCCGAACCCGGCCAGTCGCCCGACCCGCACGCGCGTCGCATCGCGGTGGGCATCGACCTGGGCACCACGCACTCGCTGGTCGCCGCGATGCGCCATGGCATGCCCGAATGCCTGCCCGATGCGTCGGGCCGCGTGATCCTGCCGTCGATCGTCCGCTACGCGCCCGAAGGCGGCCGCCAGATCGGCTTCGATGCGCAGGCGGTGCAGGCCACCGACCCGGAGAACACCATCGTCTCGGTCAAGCGGCTGATGGGCCGCAAGCTCGCCGACGTCACCGGCGCCGCGAAGCTGCCGTACCGCTTCGTCGACCAGCCGGGCATGGTGGCGATCGAGACGCGCGCCGGGCTGAAGACGCCGGTCGAGGTGTCCGCCGAGATCCTCGCGACCTTGCGCTACCGCGCCGAGGACAGCTTCAACGACGAGCTCTACGGCGCGGTGATCACCGTGCCGGCCTACTTCGACGACGCGCAGCGCCAGGCGACGAAGGACGCGGCCCAGCTCGCCGGCCTGAACGTGCTGCGGCTGATCAACGAGCCCACCGCGGCCGCGGTGGCCTACGGCCTCGACAACGGCAGCGAGGGCCTCTACGCCGTCTACGACCTCGGCGGCGGCACCTTCGACATCTCGCTGCTGCGGCTGTCGCGGGGGGTGTTCGAAGTCGTCGCGACCGGCGGCGACGCCGCGCTCGGCGGCGACGACTTCGACCACGCGCTGGCCGACTGGGCGCTGCAGCAGGCGGGCGTGCAAGCGACGAGCGCGCAGGACAAGCGCAGCGTGCTGGTGGCCGCGCGGGCCGCGAAGGAAGCGCTGAGCGACGCGCCGGCTACGACGCTGCGCTGCAAGGTCGCCGACACGACGCTCGACCTTCGCGTCAGCCGGGAACAGCTGGAGACACTGGTGCGCCCGCTGATCGACCGCACGCTGGGCGCCGTGCGCCGCGTGCTGCGCGATGCGCGCCTGCGCAAGGACGAGGTGCAGGGCGTCGTGATGGTCGGCGGCTCGACCCGCATGCCCGCGGTGCGCGAGGCGGTCGGCGCGCTGTTCGACCGCGAGCCGCTGATCAACCTGAACCCGGACGAGGTCGTCGCGCTCGGCGCCGCGATCCAGGCCAACGCGCTGGCCGGCAATGCGCGCGACGGCGAGCTGCTGCTGCTGGACGTGATCCCGCTGTCGCTGGGCCTGGAGACCATGGGCGGGCTGGTCGAGCGCGTGATCGAGCGCAATACGACGATTCCCGTCGCCAAGGCGCAGGACTTCACGACCTTCAAGGACGGCCAGACGGCGATGGCCATCCACGTCGTGCAGGGGGAACGCGAGCTGGTGTCGGACTGCCGATCGCTCGCGCGTTTCGAGCTGCGCGGCATCCCGCCGATGGCTGCCGGCGCCGCGCGCATCCGCGTCAGCTTCCAGGTCGACGCCGACGGGCTCCTGAGCGTCGGCGCGCGCGAGCTCGGCTCGGGTGTCGAGGCCGCGGTGGTGGTCAAGCCGAGCTACGGCCTTGCCGACGATCAGATCGCACAGATGCTGCGCGACGGCTTCGCCAGCGCCGAGAGCGACATGGCCGCACGCAAGCTCAACGAAGCGCGCGTCGAGGCCGAACGCATGACCTTGGCGACGCGCTCGGCGCTGGCCGCGGACGGCGACCTGCTCGACGATGGCGAGCGCGCGGCGATCGACGCGCTGCTGGCCGACATCGCGCGCACGGCGGCAGCCGACGATGCCGCGGCGATCGATGCGGCGGTCGCGGCGCTGGCCGACGGCACCGAGGCGTTCGCCGCCGCCCGCATGAACCGCGGCATCCAGGCCGCGCTGACCGGCCGCAAGGTCGACGACATCTGAAGACTGAAGCCCCGGCCATGCCCGTCATCAAGATCCTGCCGCATCCCGAGTACTGCCCCGAGGGCGATCGCATCGAGGCGCCGCGCGGCACGTCCATCTGCGAGGCTCTGCTCGAGAACGGCATCGCGATCGAGCATGCCTGTGAGATGAGCTGCGCCTGCACCACCTGCCACGTCATCGTGCGCGAGGGCCTGGCGTCGCTGAACGAGCAGGAGGAAGAGGAAGAGGACATGCTCGACCGCGCGTGGGGCCTGGAGCCGCAGTCACGTCTGAGCTGCCAGGCGATCCTGGCGGACACCGACGTGACGATCGAGATTCCGAAGTACTCGATCAATCACGCCAAAGAGAACCACTGATCGGACAGACGCCGGGCGGGACCGGCGCTTCGTGCCGGCCGGGGCGCTCGAGGCTCAGGTGTACGTTTCCCAGGCGCGGTGCTCGTCCGTGTCCAGGTGCGGCAGCGTGTTGTAGGTCACCAGCATGTGCCGCTTCGGCGTGAACGCGAACTCGGTGACCGAGCTGTTGCGGATGCGCAGGTTCAGCTCGATCGTCGTCTCGGGCGGCGTCTGCAGCACCAGACCCATCGCGGTCGAGATCGGCCCGCCGCTGGAGACCATCAGCACGTCGCCTTCGTGCTTCGTGCGCACGTGGTCCAGCGCGCCTTCGATGCCGGCGACGAACTCGCGGTAGCTGGGCATGCCGGCGGGCTGCACCTCGGCCGCCATCCATGCGCGCAGTCCGTCGCGCAGCAGGCGGAAGTGGTGGCGCACCATTTCGGGGGTTTCGGGCTTCTGCAGCTTGTGCGGATGCACCGTGGCGATCACCGCTTCGCTGTCGTACTCGTTCAGGCCGGCCCAGGGCAGGGCGTCCTGCGTCACGCCGAGGCCCTCGGCGATCGACTGCCACGACTGCAGGTGGCGGTTCAGCGTACCGGTGACCACCGCCTCGAAACGCGCGCCGCGCTCGCGCAGGTACTCGCCCAGGCGGCGGCATTGCCGGTGGCCGAGCTCGCTCAACTGGTCGTAGTTCGCGGCACCGAACGAGGCCTGGCCGTGGCGCACCAACAAGAGTCGTCCCATGGGCGGGATTGTCGAATGGCATTCGACCGTCGCTTGTCACGACCGCGACCCGGTCGAAAAAACACCCTCCGGCGCGCTGCGCGACGGAGGGTGTGGACGAAAGGGCACGTGCCCTGCTGAGGAGATAGACAGACGCCGTTGCGAGCGCCGATCGATCTTTAGCAATGCCTATGCCAATGGGGCCGGCGGCTCAGGCCGCCTTCTCAACATGGCCGTGCCGCGTGTACAGGAAGTCCAGCACTTCCTTGCGGCAGTGCACGTAGGTGGCATCCTCGGCCAGCGCGACGCGGTTGCGCGGCCGCGGCAGCTCGACGGTGAGGATCTCGCCGATCGTCGCCGCCGGCCCGTTGGTCATCATCACGATGCGGTCCGACAGCAGCACGGCCTCGTCGACGTCGTGCGTGACCATCACCACCGTGCTCTGCGTGCGCGCGACGATCTTCAGCAGCTCGTCCTGCAGGTGCGCGCGCGTGAGTGCGTCGAGCGCGCCGAAGGGTTCGTCCATCAGCAGCACCTTCGGCTCCATCGCCAGCGCGCGCGCGATGCCCACGCGCTGCTTCATGCCGCCGGAGACCTCGTGCGGCCGCTTGTTCAGCGCATGGCCCATGCCGACGAGCTCCAGCGCCGCCTTGGCGCGCGCCTTCAGCTGCGCCTTCGATTCGCGCTCGCCGAAGACACGCTCGACCGCCAGGTAGACGTTCTCGAAGCAGGTCAGCCACGGCAGCAGCGAGTGGTTCTGGAACACCACCGCGCGCTCGGGACCGGGCGCGTTGATCTCGCGGTTGTCGCACAGCAGCACGCCGGACGTCGGCTGCAGCAGGCCGGCGATCAGGTTCAGCAAGGTCGACTTGCCGCAGCCCGAGTGGCCGATCAGCGTGACGAACTCGCCCTTGGCGACCGTCAGGTCGATCTCGCGCAGCGCGTGGAAACGGCCCTGCTTGGTGTTGAACACCATCTCGGCGTTCTGGACCTGGATGAAGTTCTTCATGTCGGTGCCTCCTGGCGCGTCAGCCGTCGAACGAGAAGCGCTTGGCCACGGCCATCAGCAACTGCTCGAGCGCGAGGCCGACGATGCCGATCACGAAGATCGCGATGATGATGTGCTGCACGTTCAGGTTGTTCCACTCGTCCCAGACCCAGAAGCCGATGCCTACGCCGCCGGTGAGCATTTCCGCCGCGACGATCACCAGCCACGCGGTGCCCACCGACAGGCGCACGCCGGTCAGCATGTAGGGCAGCACCGCCGGGAACAGGATGCGCGTGATGACCTTCCACTCCGACAGGTTCAGCACCTTGGCGACGTTGAGGTAGTCGCTGGGCACGCGCTGCACGCCGACCGCGGTGTTGATGATCATCGGCCAGATCGAGCAGATGAAGATGGTCCAGATCGCCGCCGGGTTGGCGGACTTGAACACCAGCAGGCCGATCGGCAGCCAGGCCAGCGGCGACACCGGCCGCAGCAGGCTCACCAGCGGCGAGACCATGCGGTTCAGGAACTCGAAGCGGCCGAGCATGAAGCCCATCGGAATGCCGACCAGCGCCGCGAGGCCGAAGCCGATGCCCACGCGCTGCAGCGAGCTGAGGATGTTCCAGCCGATGCCCTGGTCGTTGGGTCCCTTGCGGTAGAAGGGATCGGCGAAAAGCTTCACCGCGGCGTCGAAGGTCATCGCCGGGGTCGGGAAGCTCGTGCTCTTGATCGTCAGCAGCGCCCAGATGCCGATCAGCAGCGCCAGGCCGATGATCGGCGGCAGCACCTTCAGCGCGAGGCCGCGCCAGTCGAACGGCGCCCGCGCGGTCGTGGCCTTCGGGACGCTCACCTTGGGCGCTGGCACCGCCGGCGCTTCCTTCGCGGCGGGTGTCGCCGTGCGCGCCGCGGCGCGTTCGTCGGCGACGGCGTCGAGCGGGGAATGGAAAACGGCGCTGACCATCATGCGGCTCCCAGGGCCTTGACCTTGAACGAGTCGGCGTACTTCGCCGGGTCCTTGCCATCCCAGACGACGCCGTCGAGCAGCTTCGACGCGCGCATCGGGTCCTTCGGCACGTTGATCTTCAGCGCCGACGCGGCCTGCTTGTACAGCTCGATCTGGTTGATCTGCTTCGCGACGGCGAGGTAGTCAGGGTGGTCCTTCAGCAGGCCCCAGCGCTTGTGCTGCGTCAGGAACCACATGCCGTCGCTCAGGTACGGGAAGGTCACCGTGCCGTCGTTGAAGAACTTCATGTGGTTCGGATCGTCCCAGGTCTTGCCCAGGCCGTTCTGGTAGCGGCCGAGGATGCGCTGGTTGATCGCGTCGACGCTGGTATTGACGTAGCTCTTGTCGGCCACGACCTCGGCCATCTTCATCTTGTTCTGCAGGCCGGCATCGATCCAGCGGCCGGCCTCGATGATGGCCATCGTCACCGCGCGCGCGGTGTTCGGGTACTTCTTGACGAAGTCCGCCGTCGTGCCGAGCGCCTTTTCCGGATGGTCCTTCCAGATGTCCTGCGTCGTCACGCCCGTGATGCCGATGCCGTCCATGATGGCGCGGTGGCCCCAGGGCTCGCCGACGCAGTAGCCGTCCATGTTGCCGACACGCATGTTGGCCACCATCTGCGGCGGCGGCACGGTGATGACCTTGGCGTCCTTCATCGGATTGATGCCGACGCTGGCGAGCCAGTAGTACAGCCACATCGCGTGCGTGCCGGTCGGGAAGGTCTGCGCGAAGGTGTACTCGCGCTTGTCGGTGGCCATCAGCTTGGCCAGCGACGGGCCGTCGACCGCGCCCTTGTCGGCGAGCTTCTTCGACAGCGTGATGGCCTGGCCGTTGTGGTTCAGGTTCATCAGCACGGCCATGTCCTTCTTCGGCCCGCCGATGCCCAGGTGCACGCCGTAGACCAGGCCCCACAGCACGTGGGCCATATCCAGCTCGCCGTTGACCAGCTTGTCGCGCACGCCGGCCCAGGAGGCCTCCTTGGTCGGGATGATCTTGACGCCGTATTTCTTGTCGAAGCCCAGCATCGAGGCCATCACGACGCTCGCGCAGTCGGTCAGCGGGATGAAGCCGATGCGCACCTCTTCCTTCTCGGGCTTGTCGGAGCCCTGCGCATACACCGCGGCCTGCAGGCCGGGGATCATGCCGCTGGCACCGGCGGTGGCAGCGGTCGCCGCTGCGGCCTTGATGACGGTACGGCGTCCCATGTCGATCGGGTCCTTCGGGCTGGATGGCATGTGAGTCTTTCGAGCTGGAAAAACAAAAGGCGTCCGCACCGTCGGGCTCACTGATGGAGCCTTGGGTGGGGACGCCGTCGTCCTGGCCGTGACCGGTCGTCGTTGACTGGTCCGTGCAGTTCAATGTGCGGGCCCGTCGCCGTTGACCGGCCCGCAGGGACTATCGCAATCGCCGTGCCAGGTCCGTGAGGGGTGTTCCGGGCTGCTGGTGCACCAACTCGGTGTTCTGATGCATGCCGGCTGTGCCTGCCGCGGCCTGCGGACGCACCGCGATCAGGCCAGCAGGTCCGCCGCGTCGAGCATGCGCTGCGCGAGGTCCGCGAGCTTCAGCCCCTTGTCCATCGCCGCCTTGCGCAGCCGGGCATAGGCTTCCGGCTCGCTCAGCGCATGGCGGTGCATCAGCAGGCCTTTCGCGCGCTCGACGACCTTGCGCTCCTCGAGCTGGCTGCGCGCGTCGGCCAGCTCGCGACGCATCGATTCCTCGACCTGGAAACGCGCCATCGCGACGTCGAGCACCGGCTTCACGCGTGCCGGCGCGAGGCCCGCGACCACATAGGCGCTGACGCCGTTGGCGATCGCGTCGCGCATGTGCGTGGTGTCGCCGTCGTCGGTGAACAGCACGATGGGCCGCCGCGCATCGCGCGTGGCCATCACCACGTGCTCCAGCGTGTCGCGGGCCTGACTCTCGGCGTCGACGATGATGAGATCCGGCTGGATCTGCGCTAGGCGCTCGGGCAGGAAGATGTCCGAGGGCAGCACCGCGACGATGTTGTAGCCGCTCTCCAGCAGCCCGATGCGCAGGCTGCGCGAGCGCTCCGCGGCGCCGAGGTCCTCGTCGTCGGCGTCCGGGCCCGGCGTCAGCGACTCGGGCGCGATGATCACGATGCGCAGCGATGGCGCGGGTTCTGCCATGCCTGGGCTCGTGCAACTTTCGCGCCACCTAGAATTCCGCCGATGAACGTGCTGGGCATCGAATCCTCCTGCGACGAGACCGGCGTGGCGCTGGTGTCGACGTCGCCCGGTGGTGCGCTGCCCCGATTGCGTGCCCACGCGCTGCACAGCCAGGTGCAGATGCACGAGGCCTACGGCGGCGTGGTGCCCGAGCTGGCCTCGCGCGACCACATCCGCCGCGTGCTGCCGCTGACGCGCAGCGTGCTGGCCGAGGCCGGCGCGACGCTGGCCGACATCGACGTGGTGGCGTACACCAAGGGCCCGGGGCTGGCCGGCGCGCTGCTGGTCGGCGCCGGGGTCGCCTGCGCACTGGCCGCGGCGCTGGACAAGCCGACGCTCGGCGTGCACCACCTCGAGGGCCACCTGCTGTCGCCCTTCCTGTCGGCCGATGCGCCGAGCTTCCCCTTCGTCGCGCTGCTGGTCTCGGGCGGGCACACGCAGCTGATGCGGGTCGACGCGGTCGGGCAGTACGAGCTGCTCGGCGAGACCATCGACGATGCCGCCGGCGAAGCCTTCGACAAGTCCGCGAAGCTGCTGGGCCTGGGCTACCCCGGCGGTCCGGCGCTGGCGCGGCTGGCCGAAGGCGGTCGGCCCGACGCCTACGCGCTGCCGCGGCCCCTGCTGCACAGCGGCGACCTCGATTTCTCGTTTGCCGGACTCAAGACCGCGGTGATGACCCAGCACCGCAAGCTGGGCTCCGAGCCGACGGCGCAGCAGCTCGCCGACCTCGCCGCGTCGACGCAGGCGGCGATCGTCGAGGTGCTGGTGAAGAAATCGCTGCGCGCGCTGAAGGCGACCGGGCTGCAGCGCCTCGTCGTCTCCGGCGGCGTCGGCGCCAATGCGATGCTGCGTCAGCAGCTCGATGCCGCGGCGCTGCGGCGCGGCTTGCGCGTGCACTACCCCGAGCTCGCGCTGTGCACCGACAACGGCGCGATGATCGCGCTGGCCGCGGCGATGCGGCTCGATGCGGGCGCCGCGAACGCGGCCCGCGACTATGCCTTCGATGTGCGGCCGCGCTGGCCGCTGGACCAGATCTGATCCCCCGATGACTACAGCTTTCCTGCGCCGCCGGCGCATTGCTGCCGCGTTCGCCGCGGCGTTCCTTTCCGCCGGTCTCGCTGGTGTCTCGCTCGCGCAGCAACCCGCACCCGAACCGATCCGGCTGGCGATGATCGAGGGCCTGTCGGGCCCATTCGCCAACGCCGGCGAGGCGGTGTTCCGCAACCTGCACTGGGCCGTCGAGCGGGTGAACCAGCGCGGGGGCGTGAAGCTGCCGGGCGGCGCGCGCAAGCTCGAACTGGTGCGCATGGACAGCAAGGGCAACGCCGAGGAAGCGCTGTCGGTGCTGCGCGGCGCGCTCGACCAGCGCATCGGCTATGTGCTGCAGGGCAACAGCTCTGCGGTGGCCGCCGCGCTGATCGACGCGCTGAACAAGCACAACGAGCGCGAGCCCTCGCGCCGCGCGCTGTTCCTGAACTACTCGGCCGTCGAGCCGGCGCTGACCAACGAGCGCTGCAGCTTCTGGCACTTCCGCTTCGATGCGCATGCCGACATGCGCCTGGCGGCGCTGATGGACGTGCTGAAGGACGACCGCGGCGTGCAGAAGGCGTATCTCATCGGCCAGGACTACAGCTTCGGCCAGTACGTCGTGAAGCAGGCCCGCACGATGATCGAGGCGCGGCGGCCCGATGTGCAGATCGTCGGCGAGGAACTGCACCCGATGGGCCGGGTGAAGGACTTCCTGCCCTACGCCACCAAGATCCGCGCCAGCGGTGCGCAGGCGGTGGTCACCGGCAACTGGGGCAACGACCTGACCCTGCTGGTCAAGGCGGTGCGCGACCTCGGCGTGCCGGTCAAGTTCTACACCTTCTACGGCAACGCGCTGGGCGTGCCGGCGACGCTGGGTGAAGCGGGCGTCGGCTCGGTGCTGGCGGTCGCCGAGTGGCATCCGAACCTGGGCAATGCGCCGTCGGATGCGCTGGTGGCCGCGTTCCGCAAGCGTTATCCCGATCCGAAGGACGACTACCTGCATGCGCGCATGCAGGCGATGATCGAGCTGCTGGCGCAGGCGATGGAGCGCGCGAAGAGCGCCGACCCGGTGGCGGTGGCCCGTGCGATGGAAGGGCTGGAGCTCGATGCGGCGCCGCTCGGCGGCGTGCATGCCGGCTGGATGCGCGCCGACGACCACCAGTTCCAGCAACCACTGGTGGTGAGCCAGATGGACAAGCTGGGCGCGCCGGGCGTCAAGCACGATGTCGAGGGCTCTGGCTACGGCTTCCGCACCGTGCGCCGCTTCGATGCGAAGCAGGTCGAGGCATCGCACACCTGCCGCATGAAGCGGCCCGACTGAAGCCGCGAAGGACTGCAAGATGCGCGAGACGATTGCCAACCTGCCGGGGTCGAAGATCCGCGAGGTGGCCAATGCCGGCCTCGGCCGAGACGACGTGCTGGCCTTCTGGTTCGGCGAGAGCGACCAGGTGACGCCGGAACCGGTGCGCCAGGCGGCGGCCGAGTCGCTGGCGCGCGGCGAGACCTTCTATTCCCACAACCTCGGCCTGGTCGAACTGCGCGCGGCACTGCGCGGCTACACCAGCGCGCTGCACGGCGATCCGGGGGACGACCGCATCGCCGTCACCTCGTCCGGTGTCACCGCGCTGATGCTCGCGATGCAGTTGCTGGCGCAGTCCGGCGACGAGGTGGTCGTCGTCACGCCGGTGTGGCCCAACCTGCCGGCGCAGCCGGCGATCCTCGGGGCCCGGGTCCGGCGCGTGGCGTTGCGGCCGGACGCCGCCGGCGCATGGCGACTGGACCTGGACCAGTTGCTCGCGACGGTGACGCCGGCCACGCGCGTGCTGCTGCTGAACGCGCCGAACAACCCCAGCGGCTGGACGCTGTCGCGCGCCGAACAGCAGGCGATCGTCGAGCATTGCCGGCGCACCGGCACGTGGATCGTCGCCGACGAGGTCTACGAGCGGCTGTGGTTCGGCTCGGGCAGCATCTGCGCGCCGAGCTTCCTCGACGTCACGACGCCCGACGACCGGCTGATCGTCGTGCACAGCTTCTCGAAGAGCTTCCTGATGACCGGCTGGCGTCTGGGCTGGATGGTGCTGCCGCGCGGTCACCTCGATGCGATGGGCAAGCTCATCGAGTTCAACAGCTCCTGCGCACCCGTGTTCGTGCAACGCGGCGGGCTCGCCGCGCTGGCCGATGCCGAGGCCTCGGTGCCGGCGCTGATCGGCCACCTGAAGACCTGCCGCGACACGCTGTGCGCTGCGCTCGGCGCCTTGCCCGGCGTGCGCCTGGCGACCCCCGATGGCGGCATGTATGCCTTCCTGCAGGTGCCGGAGCTCCCCGAGGCGCGCGATTCGCTGGCCTTCGCGAAGCGCCTCGTCGCCGAGCACGGCCTGGGGCTGGCGCCCGGCGCGGCCTTCGGCGACGAAGGCGAAGGCTGGCTGCGCTGGTGCTTGGCCTCGCGTGACCCGGCGCGGCTCTTGCAGGGTGTCGAGCGCCTGCGGTCGGCACTTCGCCTATAATCCGCGAGTTTTGTGCGCCTGCCCGGGTTGAATTCGGGCCGGCACGCAGGACGAAGCAAGCACGGCGCGGGTCGGTTTCACCCGCGGCCGCAAGTGGCAACCGGAAACCGCGACGGCTGAGATCCCACCAGAAGGGGTCCGTCGGGCGGCTTCCAATACTCAGGAAACGTACCCATGTCCGTCGCCGATATCAACCGCGCCGAAATCGTCAAGAGCAACGCCCGCGCTGCCAACGACACCGGCTCTCCCGAAGTGCAGGTGGCCCTGCTGACCGCCCGCATCAACGAACTGACCCCGCACTTCAAGACCCATCTGAAGGATCACCACGGCCGTCGCGGCCTGCTGAAGATGGTCAGCCGCCGTCGCAAGCTGCTGGACTACCTGAAGGGCAAGGACGCTGACCGCTACACCGCGCTGATCCACAAGCTCGGCCTGCGCAAGTAAGCAGCCCACCATCGAAAGAGCCTGTCTGGACCTCCTCCAGCACAGGCTCTTTTGACTTTGGAGCGTGCCGATTCAGTCGCAGCTGTGTCATTCCACCGCCGCCCGAGCAGTCCGGGGCCTCGTTGGAATGGCATGCCGCTGAACCCGGCTCAACAGACGCTCCCGGTCGACCGGCGCCACCGCCAGAGTGCGCCCTCCAAGAACCGGAGACACCCATGAGCATGTTCAACAAGATCACCAAGACCTTCCAGTGGGGCCCCCATCAGGTCACGATGGAAACCGGGGAGATCGCCCGCCAGTCCAGCGGCGCCGTCGTTGTCGACATCGAAGGCACCGTGGTGCTGGCCACCGTCGTCGCACGCACCGAAGCCAAGGCCGGCCAGGACTTCTTCCCGCTGACGGTCGACTACATCGAGAAGACCTACGCCGCCGGCAAGATCCCGGGCAGCTTCTTCAAGCGTGAAGGCCGCCCGAGCGAGCTGGAGACGCTGACCAGCCGCCTGATCGACCGCCCGATCCGCCCGCTGTTCCCCGAGGGCTTCTTCAACGAGGTGCAGGTCGTCATCCATGTGCTGAGCCTGAACCCCGAGGTGCAGGCCGACGTCGCCGCGATGATCGCCACCAGCGCCGCGCTGAGCGTCTCCGGCATCCCGTTCAACGGACCGATCGGCGCCGCGCGTGTCGGCTACGTCAACGGCGAATATGTGCTGAACCCGGGCAAGACCCAGCTCGCCGAGTCGAAGATGGACCTCGTCGTCGCCGGCACCGAAGCCGCGGTGCTGATGGTCGAGTCCGAGGCCGACCAGCTGAGCGAAGAAGTGATGCTCGGCGCCGTGGTCTTCGGCCATGAGCAGGGCAACGTCGCGATCAACGCCATCCACGAGCTCGTGCGCGAGGCCGGCAAGGCCGAATGGCAGTGGCAGGCCCCGGCGAAGGACGAAGCCTTCATCGCCAAGGTCACGCAGCTGGCCGAAGAGCCGCTGCGCGCTGCCTACCAGATCCGCAGCAAGCAGGCCCGCACCCAGGCCACGCGCGAGGCGTACGCGAACACGCTGGCCGCGCTGAAGGCCGAAGGCGCCGAGTTCGACAGCGTGAAGGTCGAAGGCCTGCTGTTCGACATCGAGGCCCGCATCGTGCGCGGCCAGATCCTCGCCGGCGAGCCGCGCATCGACGGCCGCGACACCCGCACGGTGCGCCCGATCGAGATCCGCACCGGCGTGCTGCCGCGCACCCACGGCTCGGCGCTGTTCACGCGCGGCGAGACGCAGGCGCTGGTGATCTCGACGCTGGGCACCGACCGCGACGCGCAGCGCATCGACGCGCTGGCCGGCGAGTTCGAAGACCGCTTCATGCTCCACTACAACATGCCCCCGTTCGCCACCGGCGAAACCGGGCGCGTGGGCAGCCCGAAGCGGCGCGAGATCGGCCACGGCCGCCTCGCCAAGCGCGCGCTGATCGCCGCGCTGCCGAGCAAGGAAGACTTCCCGTACTCGATCCGCGTCGTCTCGGAGATCACCGAGTCGAACGGTTCGTCGTCGATGGCCTCGGTCTGCGGCGGCTGTCTGGCGCTGATGGACGCCGGCGTGCCGATGAAGGCGCACGTCGCCGGCATCGCGATGGGCCTGATCAAGGAAGGCAACCGCTTCGCGGTGCTCACCGACATCCTGGGTGACGAGGACCACCTCGGCGACATGGACTTCAAGGTGGCCGGCACCACCGCCGGCGTGACGGCCCTGCAGATGGACATCAAGATCCAGGGCATCACGAAGGAGATCATGCAGGTCGCGCTGGCGCAGGCCAAGGAAGCGCGCATGCACATCCTGGGCAAGATGCAGGAAGCCGTCGGCGAGGCGAAGACCGAGGTCTCGCAGTTCGCGCCGCGCCTGTACACGATGAAGATCAACCCGGAGAAGATCCGCGACGTGATCGGCAAGGGCGGTGCGACGATCCGCGCGCTGACCGAGGAAACCGGCTGCACGATCGACATCGGCGAGGACGGCACCATCACCATCGCCTCCACGGATGCCGACAAGGCGGAGTTCGCGAAGAAGCGCATCACCGAGATCACCGCCGAGGCGGAGATCGGCAAGGTGTACGAGGGCCCGATCACCAAGATCCTGGACTTCGGCGCGCTCGTGAACATCCTGCCGGGCAAGGACGGCCTGCTGCACATCAGCCAGATCGCGCACCAGCGCGTCGAGAAGGTCACCGACTTCCTGCAGGAAGGCCAGGTCGTCAAGGTCAAGGTGCTGGAGACCGACGAGAAGGGCCGCATCAAGCTGTCGATGAAGGCGCTGCTCGACAAGCCCGAGGGCTACGAGGAAGAACGCTTCGAGCGCGGCCCGCGGGGTGACCGGGGTGACCGCGGTGATCGTGGCGACCGGGGCCCGCGTGGCGATCGCGGCGACCGCGGCGATCGTCCGCCGCGCCGCGAGCGCAGCGATCGTCCGGACCGTGCCGAGCAGCCGCGCGAAGGCGGCGAGGGCACGCCCGAGGGCGACGCAGCTGCCGAGACGCGTGGCGTCGAGCAACAGCAGCAGGACCAGCAGTAAACCGGCTGCGCGGCGATGCGTGCGATCGGACTGAACGGCTTCGGTGGCCCCGAGGTGCTGGTCGAGACGACCCGTCCCGATCCGGTGCCGGGGACTGGCGAGTTGCTGGTGCGCGTCAGCGCGTCCGGCATCAACCGTCCCGACGTGCTGCAGCGCAAGGGCGCCTATGCGCCGCCGCCCGGTGCGTCGGACCTGCCGGGGCTGGAGATCGCGGGCAGCATCGTCGGCGGCGACGCCGGCGAACTGGCAGCGGCGGGCTTCGCGCTCGGCGATCGTGTCTGTGCGCTGGTGGCCGGCGGGGGTTATGCCGAGCTGTGCGTCGTGCCGATCCCGCAATGCCTGCCGGTGCCGAAAGGCCTGTCCGACGTCGAGGCAGCGAGCCTTCCAGAGACCTGCTTCACCGTCTGGTCCAACGTCTTCGATCGCGCGCGGCTGCAGCCCGGCGAGACGCTGCTGGTGCAGGGCGGCTCGAGCGGCATCGGCGTCACCGCGATCCAGCTGGCGAAGGCGCATGGCGCGACGGTGATCGTCACCGCCGGCAGCGATGACAAGCTCGAGGCCTGCAAGGCACTGGGCGCCGACGTCGGCATCAACTACCGCACGCAGGACTTCGTCGCCGAGGTCAAGGCAGCGACCGGCGGTCGCGGCGCCGACGTGATCCTCGACATGGTGGCCGGCGACTATGTCGGCCGCGAGCTGCAGTGCCTGGCCGACGACGGCCGCCTCGTGATCATCGCGGTGCAGGGCGGCATCAAGAGCGAAGTCAATGCCGGCGAGATCCTGCGCCGGCGGCTGACGATCAGCGGCTCGACCTTGCGGCCGCGGCCGGTGGCCTTCAAGGGTGCGATCGCGGCGTCGCTGAAGCAGCACGCGTGGCCGTGGATCGAGGCCGGGAAGGTCAAGCCGGTGATCAACCGCGTGTTCCCGGCGGCGCAGGCGGCCGAGGCGCATGCGCTGATGGAATCGAGCCAGCACGTCGGCAAGATCGTGCTGGACTGGAAAGGCTGAAGGAAGACCTATGCGACGCAAGCTCGTGGCCGGCAACTGGAAGATGCACGGCAACCACAAGGCCAACGCAGAGCTGCTGGCCGGCATCGCCGCGGCGCGGCCGTTCGGCTGCGACGTCGCGGTCTGCGTGCCGTTCCCGTACCTGTCGGAGACGGCGGTCGCGCTGGCCGGCACCGACCTGCGCTGGGGCGCGCAGGATTGCTCCGCGCACGAGCAGGGCGCCTACACCGGCGAAGTGTCGGTCGGCATGCTGGCCGAGTTCGGTTGCCGCTACGTCATCGTCGGCCACTCCGAGCGCCGCCAGTACCACCACGAAAGTGACCAGCTCGTCGCCGACAAGGCCAAGGCCGCACTGGCGCGCGGCGTGACGCCGATCGTCTGCGTCGGCGAGACGCTGGCCGAGCGCGACACCGGCCAGACCGAGGTCGTGGTCAAGCGGCAGCTGTCGGCGGTCATCCATACGCTGGGCCACTGCGCCGGCGAGATGGTGGTGGCCTACGAGCCGGTGTGGGCGATCGGCACCGGCCGCACCGCCACGCCGGAGCAGGCGCAGGCCGTGCACGCGGTGCTGCGCGCGCAGCTGCAGGCCGCGACGGCGCATGCCGCGACGATGAAGATCCTGTACGGCGGCAGCGTCAAGCCGGACAACGCGGCAACCCTGTTCGCGCAACCCGACATCGATGGCGGCCTGATCGGCGGCGCGAGCCTGAAGGCCGCCGACTTCGTCGCCATCTGCCGCGCGGCCGGCTGAAGCCCGCGCGCGTCCCTTCGAAGAATCCTGGAGAGAACAGAACATGCAAGTGTGGATGAACCTCGTGCTCGTGCTGCAGCTGGTCGCGGCGCTGGCGATGATCGGCCTCGTGCTGGTGCAGCACGGCAAGGGTGCGGACATGGGCGCGTCCTTCGGCAGCGGCGCCTCGGGCAGCCTGTTCGGCGCCACCGGCAGCGCGAACTTCCTGTCGCGCTCGACGGCCGTCTGCGCGACGATCTTCTTCATCTGCACGCTGGTGCTGGCCTACATGGCCAACACCCGAAGCGGGGGGCAGGCGCCGACGGGCCGCGAGAGCGTGCTGGACCGCGCGGCCATCTCGGCGAGTGCGCCGTCGGCACCCGCGCAGGCGCAGATCCCGGGCGCAGCACCCGCGCCGCAGGCCGTGCCCGTGGCGCCTCCAGCGCCGGCCGCATCCGCCGGCGAGATCCCGACCAAGTAAGAGGGCCCGGGAGGCCGTGCCGGAACGCGACGGATCGGCATCACGAACGCGATCGTTTGATGCAGGTCCAAGGCCGTGCGAGACCGTGGCGCAACAGGCGTGCGACAAGCGTGTTCCGGGCGGCGGTTTCGAGGTGTTTTCGGCTTAGAATGCGCGGCTGTTCGGGGCGCCATCCTCATGCCAACCGAACGTTGAGCGGACCTCAGGTCCGGACCCGTGCCGACGTGGTGAAATTGGTAGACACGCTATCTTGAGGGGGTAGTGGCGAAAGCTGTGCGAGTTCGAGTCTCGCCGTCGGCACCACAAGGATTCCAGGCAATCCAGGTTCTCATCCGGTACCTGGGTTGCGCGCCCTGCCAGCAGGGAGCACAAGGGGGCGCACCGTTGCGGCACTGAACGTGTTGTCACCGGAGCGCCTTTTTTTCGCCGGATCGCTTCACACGCCACGACGCCGACGCACATGGACCTGCAACAGTACCTGCCTGTCATCCTGTTCATCCTGGTCGGAGTGGCAGTGGGTGTCGCGCCCCAGGTCCTCGGCTTCGTCTTCGGCCCCAACCGGCCCGATGCGCAGAAGAACAGCCCGTACGAATGCGGCTTCGAGGCCTTCGAGGACGCGCGCATGAAGTTCGACGTGCGCTACTACCTCGTGGCCATCCTCTTCATCCTGTTCGACCTCGAGATCGCCTTCCTCTTCCCCTGGGCGGTCGCGCTGAAGGATGTTGGCGCCACCGGCTTCTGGGCCATGATGATCTTCCTCGGCATCCTCGTGGTCGGCTTCGTCTACGAGTGGAAGAAGGGCGCCCTGGATTGGGAATAGCAAGGAATCGCCATGGGCATTGAAGGTGTTCTGAAAGAAGGCTTCGTCACCACGTCGGTCGACACGCTGGTGAACTGGTCCAAGACCGGTTCGCTGTGGCCGATGACCTTCGGTCTGGCGTGCTGCGCCGTCGAGATGATGCACGCGGGTGCAGCCCGCTACGACATCGACCGCTTCGGCATGCTGTTCCGTCCCAGCCCGCGCCAGAGCGACCTGATGATCGTCGCCGGCACGCTGTGCAACAAGATGGGCCCCGCGTTGCGCAAGGTGTACGACCAGATGGCCGAGCCGCGCTGGGTGCTCAGCATGGGCTCCTGCGCCAACGGCGGCGGCTACTACCACTACAGCTACTCGGTCGTGCGCGGCTGCGACCGCATCGTGCCGGTCGACGTCTACGTGCCCGGCTGCCCGCCGACGGCCGAGGCGCTGCTGTACGGCATCCTGCAGCTGCAGGCCAAGATCCGGCGCGAGAACACCATCGCGCGCGCATGACGACAAGGTCCTCATGACAGCCCGTCTAGACAACCTGCAGGCCGCGCTCGAGAGTGTGCTCGGCCCGAAGATCCAGCACTTCAAGCGCGAGCGCGGCGAGATCACGATCACCGTCGCCGCCGCCGACTACCTCGGCGTCGCGCAGCAGTTGCGCGACGCTCCGTCGCTGAAGTTCGAGCAACTCACCGACCTCTGCGGCGTCGACTACTCGACGTACAAGGACCAGGCGTGGGACGGTTCACGCTACTGCGTCGTCACGCACCTGCTGTCGATCAGCAAGAACTGGCGCCTGCGCCTGAAGGTCTTCGCCACCGACGACGACGTGCCGGTGCTGCCGAGCCTGACCGAGGTCTGGGCCGCCGCGAACTGGTACGAGCGCGAGGCCTTCGACATGATCGGCGTGATCTTCGACGGCCATATCGACCTGCGACGCATCCTCACCGACTACGGCTTCATCGGCCACCCGCTGCGCAAGGACTTCCCGGTGTCGGGCCACGTCGAGATGCGCTACGACCCCGAGCAGCGCCGCGTGATCTACCAGCCGGTGACGATCGAGCCGCGCGAGATCACGCCGCGCATCATCCGCGAGGACAACTACGGCGGTCTCCACTGAGTTCGGACGTCATCCATGGCTGAAATCAAGAACTACACGCTGAACTTCGGACCGCAGCATCCGGCGGCCCACGGCGTGCTGCGCCTCGTGCTCGAGCTCGACGGCGAGGTGATCCAGCGCGCCGATCCGCACATCGGCCTGCTGCACCGCGCGACCGAGAAGCTCGCCGAGAGCAAGACCTACATCCAGTCGCTGCCGTACATGGATCGTCTCGACTACGTGTCGATGATGAGCAACGAGCACGCGTACTGCCTGGCGATCGAGAAGCTGCTGGGCATCGAGGTGCCGCTGCGGGCGCAGTACATCCGCGTGATGTTCGACGAGCTGACGCGCCTGCTGAACCACCTGCTGTGGCTCGGCGCGCACGGCCTCGACTGCGGCGCGATGAACATCCTCATCTACTGCTTCCGCGAGCGCGAGGACATCTTCGACATGTACGAGGCGGTCTCGGGCGCGCGCATGCACGCGGCCTACTACCGCCCGGGCGGCGTCTACCGCGACCTGCCGGACTCGATGCCGCAGTACCAGCCGTCGAAGCTGCGCAACGCGCGCGCGATGGCGCAGCTCAATGAGAACCGCCAGGGCTCGCTGCTCGACTTCATCGACGACTTCTGCCGCCGCTTCCCGAAGAACGTCGACGACTACGAGACGCTGCTGACCGACAACCGCATCTGGAAGCAGCGCACCGTGGGAATCGGCGTCGTGTCGCCCGAGCGCGCGATGAACCTCGGCCTGACCGGCCCGATGCTGCGCGGCTCGGGCATCGCCTGGGACCTGCGCAAGACGCAGCCCTACGAGGTCTACGATCGCATGGACTTCGACGTGCCGGTCGGCGTCAACGGCGACACCTACGACCGCTACCTCGTGCGCGTCGAGGAGATGCGCCAGTCGAACCGCATCATCCAGCAGTGCGTGGCCTGGCTGCGTGCGAACCCCGGGCCGGTGATCATCGACAACCACAAGGTGGCGCCCCCTCCGCGCGTGGACATGAAGTCCAACATGGAGGAGCTGATCCACCACTTCAAGCTCTTCACCGAAGGCTTCCGCGTGCCCGAAGGCGAGGTCTACTCGGCGGTGGAGCATCCGAAGGGCGAGTTCGGCATCTACCTGGTGTCCGACGGCGCCAACAAGCCCTACCGCCTGAAGATCCGCGCGCCGGGCTTTTCGCACCTTGCCGCGCTCGACGAGATGGCGCGCGGCCACATGATTGCCGACGCGGTCGCGATCATCGGCACCATGGACATCGTGTTTGGCGAGATCGATCGATGAAATTTCGCCGGGCCGTTCCCAAGAAATCTGCTCCCCCTCGGGGGGAAGGCGCGCAGCGCCAAGGGGGCTAATTGAATCTCTCAGACGCCCAACAAGCGCGCATCGCGACGCTTCCGCCCGCGACGGTCGAACGCTTCGCGAAGGAAGTCGCCAAGTACCCCGCAGAACAGCGGCAATCGGCCGTGATGGCCTGCCTGGCCATCGTGCAGCAGGAGCAGGGCTGGATCTCCGGCGATGCCGAGGAGGCGATCGCCGCCTACCTCGGCATGGCGCCGATCGCGGTGCGCGAGGTCACGACCTTCTACAACATGTACAACCAGCGGCCGGTGGGGCAGTTCAAGCTGAACGTCTGCACCAACCTGCCGTGCCAGCTGCGCAACGGCGAGCATGCCCTGCAACACCTGTGCGAGAAGCTCGGCGTGGAAGAGGGCGGCACGACGGCCGACGGCCTCTTCACCGTGCAGAAGTGCGAGTGCCTCGGCGCCTGTGCCGACGCGCCGGTGATGCTGGTCAACGACCGCCAGATGGTCAGCTACATGAGCAACGACCGCCTCGACGACCTGATCGCGACGCTCAAGTCGCAGGCGAAGTGAGCGTCATCACCATGCAGATGCTCGATCTCTCGAAGTTCCAGGCCAAGGGCGTGGAGACCTGCTTCCACGACCGCCACATCAACCCGCAGATCGTTGCCGGCCTGGACGGCGGCAACTGGCGCCTGAAGGACTACGAAGCGCGCGGCGGCTACCAGGCGCTGCGCAAGATCCTCGGCAAGGACGGTGGCGAGGGCATGACGCCCGACCAGGTCGTCGCCGAGGTGAAGAACTCCGGCCTGCGCGGCCGCGGCGGCGCGGGTTTCCCGACCGGCCTGAAGTGGAGCTTCATGCCGCGCGCGCTGCCGGTGCAGAAGTACCTGGTGTGCAACTCCGACGAGGGCGAACCCGGCACCTGCAAGGACCGCGACATCCTCGCCTACAACCCGCACATCGTCATCGAGGGCATGATCATCGCGGCCTACGCGATGGGCATCTCGGTCGGCTACAACTACATCCACGGCGAGATCTTCGAGATCTACGAGCGCTTCGAGGAAGCGCTGGAAGAGGCCCGTGCGGCCGGTTACCTCGGCGCCAACATCCTCGGCTCCGGCTACAGCTTCCAGCTGCACGCGCACCACGGCTTCGGCGCCTACATCTGCGGCGAGGAGACGGCCCTGCTGGAGTCGCTCGAAGGCAAGAAGGGCCAGCCGCGCTTCAAGCCGCCGTTCCCGGCGAGCTACGGCCTGTACGGCAAGCCGACGACGATCAACAACACCGAGACCTTCGCCGCGGTGCCGTGGATCATCCGTCACGGCGGCCAGGCCTACCTGGAGTGCGGCAAGCCGAACAACGGGGGAACGAAGATCTTCTCGATGGTCGGCGACGTCGAGCGCCCCGGCAACTACGAGGTCCCGCTCGGCACGCCGTTCGCCACCATCCTCGAGCTCGCCGGCGGCGTGAAGGGCGGGCGCAAGCTGAAGGCCGTGATCCCCGGCGGCTCGTCGGCACCGGTGCTGCCGGCGCAGGTGATGATGGACTGCACGATGGACTACGACTCCATCGCCAAGGCCGGCTCGATGCTCGGCTCGGGCGCGGTCATCGTGATGGACGACACCCGTTGTATGGTGAAGAGCCTGTTGCGCCTGTCGTACTTCTACACGCACGAAAGCTGCGGCCAGTGCACGCCGTGCCGCGAGGGCACCGGCTGGTTGTGGCGGCTGGTGAACCGCATCGAGCACGGCGAAGGCCGCCATGATGACCTGGCGCTGCTGGACTCGGTGGCCGAAAGCATCATGGGCCGCACCATTTGTGCGTTGGGCGATGCCGCCGCGATGCCGGTGCGCGGCATGCTGAAGCACTTCCGCGACGAGTTCGCCTACCACGTCGAACACAAGCGCTGCCAGGTCGGCGGCCACTCCGGCGGCCCGTCCGTCGGTCACTCGCACGCCTGATCCCGAAGAAGCCGCACATGATCGAAATCGAACTCGACGGCAAGAAGGTCGCGGTCGCCGAAGGCAGCATGGTGATGCATGCGGCCGACGCCGCCGGCACGACGATCCCGCACTTCTGCTACCACAAGAAGCTCAGCATCGCGGCCAACTGCCGCATGTGCCTGGTCGACATCGAGAAGGCGCCGAAGCCGATGCCGGCGTGCGCCACGCCGGTGACGCAGGGCATGATCGTGCGCACGAAGAGCGAGAAGGCGCTGAAGGCGCAGAAGTCGGTGATGGAGTTCCTGCTCATCAACCACCCGCTCGACTGCCCGATCTGCGACCAGGGCGGTGAATGCCAGCTGCAGGACCTGGCCGTCGGCTACGGCGGCAGCGGCTCGCGCTACGAGGAAGAGAAGCGCGTCGTCTTCCACAAGAACGTCGGCCCGCTGATCTCGATGGAAGAGATGACGCGCTGCATCCACTGCACCCGCTGCGTGCGCTTCGGCCAGGAAGTGGCCGGCGTGATGGAGCTAGGCATGATCCATCGCGGCGAGCACAGCGAGATCACGACGATGACCGGCGGCACGGTGGATTCCGAGCTGTCGGGCAACATGATCGACATCTGCCCGGTCGGTGCGCTGACCAGCAAGCCCTTCCGCTACTCCGCCCGCACCTGGGAGCTGTCGCGGCGCAAGAGCATCAGCCCGCACGACTCCACCGGCGCCAACCTGATCGTGCAGGTCAAGGGCGGCAAGGTGATGCGCGTCGTGCCGCTGGAGAACGAGGACGTCAACGAGTGCTGGATCGCCGACCGCGATCGTTTCAGCTACGAGGCGCTCAACAGCGAGCGCCGCCTGACGACGCCGATGATCAAGCAGGGCGGCCAATGGAAGGCCGTCGACTGGAACACCGCACTCGGCTACGTCGCCGACGGCTTGAAGCGCATCCAGACCGAGCACGGCAGCACCGCGATCGGCGCGCTGGCCACGCCGCACCGCACGGTCGAGGAACTGCACCTGCTGGCCAAGCTGGTGCGTGGTCTGGGCAGCCAGAACATCGACACGCGCCTGCGCCATGCCGACTTCGGCAATGCGGCGCCCGCGGGCCGGGCCCGCTGGCTGGGCATGCCCATCGCCAGCCTGTCGACGCTGGACCGCGTCTTCATGATCGGCTCGTTCCTGCGCAAGGACCATCCGCTGTTCGCGCAGCGCATCCGCCAGGCGGCGCGCCGCGGCGGGCTGGTGTACAGCCTGAACGCGGCACACGACGACTGGGCGATGCCGGTCGCCGGCCGGCTCACGGCAGCACCCGCCGCCTGGGCCCAGGCACTCGCTGACATCGCGGGTTATGTGGCAACGGCCAAGGGTCTCGCCGCACCGGCCAATGCGCTGGTCAACGACGACGCCAAGGCGGTCGCCGACGCCCTGTTGTCCGGCGAGCGCAAGGCCATCCTGCTGGGCAATGCGGCCACGCAGCATCCGCAAGCAGGCCAGTTGCTGGCGCTGGCGCAGTGGATCGCCGAGCACACCGGCGCGAAGCTCGGCCACTTCGGCGAGGCCGCGAACTCGGTCGGCGCCCAGTTGGTGCAGGCGCTGCCTGGCGACGGCGGGCTGAACGCGGCCCGCATGCTGACCGAGCCGATGAAGGCGCTGCTGCTGCTCGACGTCGAGCCGGCGCTCGATGCGGCGAACGCCGCCGCCGCGCGCGCCGCGATGAATGGCGCCGGCCTCGTCGTCGCGCTGACCTCGTTCGAGGACGCCGCGGTCGACAACGCCGACGTGCTGCTGCCGATCGCGCCGTTCACAGAAACCGCCGGCACCTTCGTGAATGCCGAAGGCCGGGTGCAGCGCTTCCACGGCGTCGCCAAGCCGGTCGGCGAGACGCGGCCGGCGTGGAAGGTGCTGCGCGTGCTGGGCAACCTGCTGGGCCTCGCCGGCTTCGGCCACGAGACTTCGGACGAAGTGCTCGCCGAGGCCTTGGGCGACCTCGCGACGGTCGCGGACCGCCTCGACAACCGCAGCAATGCCGCGATCGACGTCGGCGCGCCCGCTGCCGGCGGGCTCGAGCGCATCGCCGACGTGCCGATCTACAGCACCGACGTGCTGGTGCGTCGCGCGGTGTCGCTGCAGCGCACCGCCGATGCGGCGCCGCCGGTGGTCACGATCGCCCCGGCGCTCGCGTCGCGGCTGGGCGTCGTCGCCGGCGCCGAGGTGCGGGTATCGCAGGGCAGCGCCAGCGCGGTGCTGCCGGTGCGCATCGACAGCGCGACCGCCGACAACGCCGTGCGCGTGCCGGCTGGTCACCCGCTGACCGCGACCTTGGGCGCGATGTTCGGCCCGATCAGCATCGACAAGGCCTGACATGTTCGAGCAAATCAACCAACTCGGCGTGCACTATCTCGGCGGCACGCTCTGGCCGGTGGTCTGGTCGGTCATCAAGATCGTCGCGCTGGTCGCGCCGCTGATGATCTGCGTCGCCTACCTCACGCTGTGGGAGCGCAAGGCCATCGGCTGGACGCAGATCCGGCCGGGCCCGAACCGCGTCGGGCCCTACGGCCTGCTGACGCCGATCGCCGACGCGGTCAAGCTGATCTTCAAGGAGATCATCCGTCCGACCGCGGCGAACAAGGGCCTGTTCTTCCTCGGCCCGGTGATGACCATCATGCCGGCGCTGGTCGCGTGGGCAGTCATACCTTTCGGCCCGGAAGTCGCGGTGTCGAACATCAACGCCGGCCTGCTGTTCCTGATGGCGATCACCTCGCTCGAGGTTTACGGCGTGATCATCGCCGGCTGGGCCTCGAACTCGAAGTACGCCTTCCTCGGCGCGCTGCGCGCGTCGGCGCAGATGGTCAGCTACGAGATCGCGATGGGCTTTGCGCTGGTCGTGGTGCTGATGGTCTCGGGCAGCCTGAACATGACCGAGATCGTGCTCGGCCAGGGCAAGGGCTGGTTCGCCGAACGCGGCCTGACCTTCCTGTCGTGGAACTGGCTGCCGCTGCTGCCGATCTTCGTCGTCTACTTCATCTCCGGCCTGGCCGAGACCAACCGCCATCCGTTCGACGTCGTCGAAGGCGAATCCGAGATCGTCGCCGGCCACATGATCGAGTACTCGGGCATGGCCTTCGCGATGTTCTTCCTGGCCGAGTACGCCAACATGTGGCTCGTCTCCGCGCTGGCGGTGACGATGTTCCTCGGCGGCTGGACCGCGCCCATCAGCTTCGGCGCGCTCGGCATGGACACGCCGGCCTTCATCGCGCAGACCGCGTGGTTCTGGGACTGGCTGTGGTTCTTCGGCAAGACCTTCGTCATCGTGACGATGTTCCTGTGGGTGCGCGCGACCTTCCCGCGCTACCGCTACGACCAGATCATGCGCCTGGGCTGGAAGATCTTCATCCCGGTCACGCTGGTCTGGCTGGTCGTGGTCGGTGCCTGGATGCAGACGCCCTTCAACATCTGGAAGTGAAATCCCAATGGCTTCCGCACTGAAAGACTTCGTCAGCAGCTTCATGCTGCTGGAACTGCTGAAGGGCATGAAGCTCACCGGCCGGCATTTCTTCCAGAAGAAGATCACCGTGCAGTTCCCGGAGGAGAAGACGCCGCTGTCGCCGCGCTTCCGCGGCCTGCACGCGCTGCGCCGCTACGAGAACGGCGAGGAGCGCTGCATCGCCTGCAAGCTGTGCGAGGCGGTGTGCCCGGCGCTGGCCATCACCATCGAATCCGATGTGCGCGACGACGGCTCCCGCCGCACGACGCGCTACGACATCGACCTGACCAAGTGCATCTTCTGCGGCTTCTGCGAGGAAAGCTGCCCGGTCGACTCGATCGTCGAGACGCACATCTTCGAGTACCACGGCGAAAAGCGCGGCGACCTGTACTTCACGAAGGACATGCTGCTGGCCGTCGGTGACCGCTACGAGAAAGAAATCGCCGCCAACAAGGAGGCCGACGCGAGGTACCGCTGACGCCTTCGGCCCACACCCGTGCAATCAGAAGCCGGGACCGGGCCAGGAGGAGCGCGGGCGCTCAAGCCGCTCACACCATGAATACCACCGGCGCACTGTTCTACCTGTTCTCCGCCGTGCTGCTGTTCGCTTCGTTCCGTGTCATCACGGCGAAGAGCACCGTGCACGCCGCGCTCTACCTGGTGCTGGCCTTTGCCAACGCCGCCGTCATCTGGATGCTGCTGAAAGCCGAGTTCCTCGCGATTGCGCTGGTGCTCGTCTACGTCGGCGCGGTGATGGTGCTGTTCCTGTTCGTCGTGATGATGCTCGACCTGAAAGGGGACGAGTTCCGCGACGGCTTCTGGAAGCACCTGCCGCTGGCCGGCCTGATCGGCGCGGTCATCGCGCTCGAGATGGCGCTGGTGCTGATGGGCGGCTTCCGCCTGACCGAAGCGCCGGCGCTCGACCCCGCGCTCGCGAAGCTGGGCAATACCCGGCTGCTGGGCATCGAGGTCTATACGAAGTACCTGTACCCGCTGCAGGTCGCCGCCGTGCTGCTGCTGGTGGCCATCGTCGCCGCGATCGCGCTGACGCTGCGCCGCCGCAAGGACAGCCGCTACCTCGACCCGGGGCAGCAGGTGAAGGCGAAGAAGGCCGACCGCCTGCGCATCGTGAAGATGTCGCCGGTGATCGACGCGCCGGCCGCGCCGCCGGCGGCCCCCGCCGCGCCTGCCGCAGGAGAGAAGAAATGACATTGGGTCCGATCACGCTCGGTCACTACCTGTCGCTCGGCGGCCTGCTGTTCGCGCTGTCGGTGATCGGCATCTACCTGAACCGCCGCAACCTGATCGTGCTGCTGATGGCGATCGAGCTGATGCTGCTGGCGGTGAACCTCAACTTCGTGGCCTTCTCGCACTACCTGGGCGACATGGCCGGCCAGGTGTTCGTGTTCTTCATCCTCACGGTGGCGGCCGCCGAATCGGCGATCGGCCTCGCGATCCTCGTGGTGCTGTTCCGCAACCGCGCGACCATCAACGTCGAAGAGCTCGACGCGCTGAAAGGCTGACCGCGCATGGCCTCCCAACTTTCCCAGAACCTGCTGCTGACGGTGCCGCTGGCACCGCTGGCGGGCGCCGTGATCGCCGGTTTCTTCGGGCGTGCCATCGGCCGCCGCGGCGCGCACATGGTGACCATCCTCGGCGTGCTGATCTCCTTCATCGTCTCGGCGATGGTGCTGAAGTCGGTGGCCGTCGACGGTGCGCGCTTCAATGCCACCGTCTACGAGTGGATGGTGCTCGGGCCGCTGAAGATGGAAGTCGGCTTCCTGGTCGACGGCCTGACGGCCATGATGATGTGCGTGGTGACCTTCGTGTCGCTGATGGTGCACGTCTACACCATCGGCTACATGGAAGAAGACCCGGGCTACCAGCGCTTCTTCTCGTACATCTCGCTGTTCACCTTCTCGATGTTGATGCTCGTGATGAGCAACAACTTCCTGCAGCTGTTCTTCGGCTGGGAGGCGGTGGGCCTGGTGTCCTATCTGCTGATCGGCTTCTGGTTCAAGAAGCCGACCGCGATCTTCGCGAACCTGAAGGCCTTCCTGGTCAACCGGGTGGGCGACTTCGGCTTCATCCTCGGCATCGGCCTGCTGGTCACCTACGCCGGCTCGCTGAGCTACGCCGAGGTCTTCGCGAAGGGCCCCGAGCTCGCGAAGCTGATGTTCCCCGGCACCGAATGGATGCTGATCACGGTGACCTGCATCTGCCTGTTCATCGGCGCGATGGGCAAGAGCGCGCAGTTCCCGCTGCATGTCTGGCTGCCCGACTCGATGGAAGGCCCGACGCCGATCTCCGCGCTGATCCACGCGGCGACGATGGTGACCGCCGGCATCTTCATGGTCGCCCGCATGTCGCCGCTGTTCGAGCTGTCGGACACGGCGCTGAACTTCGTGCTGGTGATCGGCGCGATCACCGCGCTGTTCATGGGCTTCCTCGGCATCATCCAGAACGACATCAAGCGCGTCGTCGCGTACTCCACGCTGAGCCAGCTCGGCTACATGACGGTCGCGCTGGGCGTCTCGGCCTACTCGGTCGCGGTGTTCCACCTGATGACGCACGCGTTCTTCAAGGCGCTGCTGTTCCTGGGCGCCGGCTCGGTGATCATCGGCATGCACCATGACCAGGACATCCGCAACATGGGCGGGCTGCGCAAGTACATGCCCATCACCTGGTTCACGTCGCTGCTGGGCTCGCTGGCGCTGATCGGCACGCCGTTCTTCGCCGGCTTCTACTCGAAGGACTCGATCATCGAGGCGGTGCACTTCAGCAAGCTGCCCGGCGCCGGCTTCGCGATGTTCGCCGTCACGCTCGGCGTCTTCGTCACCGCGTTCTATTCGTTCCGGATGTACTTCCTCGTCTTCCACGGCAAGGAGCGCTTCCACCACAAGCCCTTCCCCGGCGAGCACGACCACCACGACGACCATGGCCACGGCCATGACCACACGCCGCACGAGAGCCCGTGGGTCGTCACCGCACCGCTGGTGCTGCTGGCCATCCCCTCGGTGGTGATCGGCTTCATGACGATCGGGCCGATGCTGTTCGGCGACTTCTTCAAGGACTCGATCGTCGTCGACGCGGCCCGCCACCCGGCGATGGCCGAGCTCGCGAAGCTGTTCCATGGTCCGTTCGCCATGGCCGTGCACGGGCTCAAGACCCTGCCGTTCTGGCTGGCGCTCGGCGGCGTGGTCGCGGCTTATGTGTTCTACATGGTGATGCCGTCGATCCCGGCCACGATCGCGCGCATCTTCCGCCCGATCGTCGTGGTGCTCGAGAACAAGTACTACATGGACTGGATCAACGAGCACCTGATCGCGCCGCTCGCGCGCGGCATCGGCGTCGGCCTGTGGAAGGGCGGTGACCAGGGCCTGATCGACGGGGCGATCATCAATGGTTCGGCGCGCGCCGTCGGCGGTCTGGCCGCGCTGACGCGCCTGATCCAGACCGGCTACCTGTACTGGTATGCGCTGGTGATGCTGCTCGGCGTCTTCGGACTGCTGACCTGGCAGCTGTGGCCCACCGTGTCCGGCATGTTCGGGCGCTAAAGACACGCGGGCGGAGAACAACAAATGGGTCTGTTGAGTGTTTCGATCTGGCTGCCGATCGCCTTCGGCGCCTTGCTGCTCGCGCTGGGGAAGGACGACAACGCGCCGCTGGTGCGGCGTGTCGCGTTCGTCGGCGCGCTGGCGAGTTTCCTGGTCACGATTCCGCTGGTCACCGGCTTCAACACCGGCAGCGCCGCGCTGCAGTTCGTAGAGAACCTGCCGTGGATCGAGCGCTTCAACGTGCGCTACCACCTCGGCGTCGACGGCATCTCGGTGTGGTTCGTGCTGCTGACGGCGTTCATCACGGTGATCGTCGTCGTCGCCGGCTGGGAGGTCATCACCGAGAAGGTCGCGCAGTACATGGGCGCCTTCCTGATCCTGTCGGGCCTGATGGTCGGCGTGTTCTCGGCGGCCGACGGCCTGCTGTTCTACGTCTTCTTCGAGGCGACGCTGATCCCGATGTACATCATCATCGGCGTCTGGGGCGGCCCGCGGCGTGTCTACGCGGCGTTCAAGTTCTTCCTGTACACGCTGGCCGGCTCGCTGCTGATGCTGGTCGCACTGTGCTACCTGTACTTCAAGTCGGGCGGCAGCTTCGACATCGCCACCTGGCACAAGCTGCCGCTGTCGATGCCGGCGCAGACACTCTTGTTCTTCGCGTTCTTCGCGGCCTTCTCGGTGAAGGTGCCGATGTGGCCGGTGCACACCTGGCTGCCGGATGCCCACGTCGAGGCGCCCACCGGCGGTTCGGTGGTGCTGGCGGCGATCATGCTGAAGCTCGGCGCCTACGGCTTCCTGCGCTTCTCGATGCCGATCGCTCCCGACGCCAGCCGCGAGTACGACTGGTTCATCATCGCGCTGAGCCTGATCGCGGTGATCTACATCGGCCTCGTCGCGCTCGTGCAGCAGGACATGAAGAAGCTGGTCGCGTACTCGTCGATCGCGCACATGGGCTTCGTGACGCTGGGCTTCTTCATCTTCAGCGAGCTCGGCATCTCGGGCGGCCTGGTGCAGATGATCTCGCACGGCTTCGTCTCGGGCGCGATGTTCCTGGCGATCGGCGTGCTGTACGACCGGGTGCATTCACGCGAGATCTCGTCCTACGGCGGCGTCGTCAATACCATGCCGAAGTTCGCGGCCTTCGCGCTGTTCTTCGCGATGGCCAACTGCGGCCTGCCGGGCACCGGCGGCTTCGTCGGCGAGTGGATGGTGATCCTCGGCACCGTGAAGACGAGCTTCTGGATCGCCGCGCTGGCCGCGACCGCGCTGATCTTCGGCGCCGCGTACACGCTGTGGATGTACAAGCGCGTGTACTTCGGCGATGTCGCGAACGATGACGTCAAGGCCCTGAAGGACCTCGATGCGCGCGAGTTCGGCGTGATGGCCGCGCTGGCGATCGCGACGCTGTGGATGGGCGTCTATCCGAAACCCTTCACCGACGTGATGCACCACTCGGTGAACCAGCTGATCACGCACGTGTCGGCGTCCAAGCTCGTCAAGTGAGGACACCGGGATGACTTCGATGACCGACATGAACTGGATGGTGAGCTGCCCCGAGGCGGTGCTGTTGATCGCAGCCTGCGCGGTGGCCCTGGTGGACCTCTTCGTCACCGACCCGCAGCGACGGCCGACCTTCTGGCTGACGCAACTGAGCTTCGCGGTGGTGGCCGCGCTGCACCTGTGGCAGTACGACGCCGGCCTGTCGCTGTACGGCATGCAGGGCATGGTCGTCAGCGACCCGATGGGCCATCTGCTGGCCTTCTTCGCGTGCGTCGCGATGATGGTCACCGTGGCCTATGCGCAGCCCTATATCGCCGCGCGGGAGATGCTCAAGGGCGAGTACTTCGTGCTGTCGATGTTCGTGCTGCTGGGCATCATGGTGATGATCGCGGCGAACAACTTCCTCGTGATCTACCTCGGCCTCGAGCTGATGAGCCTGTCGCTGTACGCGCTGGTCGCGCTGCGGCGCGACCACGGCGTGTCGACCGAGGCGGCGATGAAGTACTTCGTGCTCGGCGCGCTGGCCTCGGGCTTCCTGCTCTACGGCCTGTCGATGATGTACGGCGCCACCGGCTCGCTCGAGATCCCGAAGGTCTACGAGGTCATCGCCAAGGGCAAGGTGAACCAGCAGGTGCTGGTCTTCGGCATCGTCTTCGTCGTCGCCGGCCTGGCGTTCAAGCTCGGCGTCGTGCCCTTCCACATGTGGGTGCCCGACGTCTACCAGGGCGCGCCGACGGCGGTCACGCTGCTGATCGGCGGCGCGCCGAAGCTGGCCGCCTTCGCGATCACGATCCGCCTGCTGGTCGAGGGCATGCTGACGCTCGCGGCGCACTGGCAGCAGATGCTGATCGTGCTGGCGGTGGGCTCGCTGATCATCGGCAACCTCGCGGCCATCGCGCAGAGCAACCTCAAGCGCATGCTGGCCTACTCGACCATCTCGCAGATGGGCTTCATGCTGCTGGCGCTGACGGCCGGCGTGCTGGGCACCGAGACCAAGACCGCGGGCAATGCCTACAGCTCGGCGATGTTCTACGTCGTCACCTACGTGCTGACGACGCTGGGCACCTTCGGCCTGATCATGGTGCTGTCGCGCCAAGGCTTCGAGAACGAGGAGATCAACGACCTCGCCGGCCTCAACAAGCGCGCGCCGTGGCTCGCCGGCGTGATGACGGTGTTCATGTTCTCGCTCGCCGGCGTGCCGCCGATGGTCGGCTTCACCGCGAAGTTCGCGGTGCTGCAGGCGCTGGTGGCCACCGACGTCGCGCTCTACGTGTGGCTGGCGGTCATCGCCGTGATGCTGTCGCTGGTCGGCGCCTTCTACTACCTGCGCATCGTCAAGGTCATGTACTTCGAGGAGCCGTCGGGACCGCACGCGGGGCTGCCGGCCACCGCGGGCAGCACCACCGGCATCAACGCGCTGCTGGCCGTCAATGGCTTCGCGGTGCTGGCCTTCGGCGTGATGCCGGGCAGCCTGATGGCGATGTGCCGCGACGCGATCCTGAAGGCGCTGGCGACCTGAGCCGCGGCGTGCATTCGCGGTGACGGCCTCGATCTGGCTGCTGCTCGGCTTCGGTTTCGTCGCGGCCAACCTGCCGTTCCTCAGCGAGCGCGTGCTACTGGTCGGACCGCGGCCGGCGCACAAGTCCTTCTGGTGGCGGCTGCTCGAGCTGCTGCTGCTGGCCGGGCTGACGATCGCCATCGGCACGGCGATCGAGGCGCGCATCGGCCAGCGCCACCCGCAGGGCTGGCAGTTCTATGCCATCGCGCTGTGCTTGTTCGCGACCTTCGCATTCCCGGGCTTCGTCTGGCGGCATCTGCGGCGTCACCGGCCCCAATGAAGATCGCCGTCCGATAATGACGGCCGGATGAAGGTCTTCAACCTGCGCTGCGCGCGCGATCATGTCTTCGAGGGCTGGTTCGCTTCGGAAGAGGCGTACAGCGAGCAGCGCGCGCGTGCACTCGTCGAATGCCCGCTGTGCGGCGACCACGAGGTCGTGCGCCTGCCGTCCGCGCCGCGCCTGAACCTGTCCGGTGCGCGTGAGGAGAAGCCGGGGCCGGTGGTGCAGTCGCCGGATGCCCCCTCGCTGGAAGCGATGTGGATGAAGGCGGTGCAGCACGTGCTGCAGAACACCGAGGACGTCGGCGCGCGCTTTTCCGAGGAAGCCCGCCGCATCCACTACGGCGAGGTCGAACGCCGCGGCATTCGCGGCGAGGCGACGCCGCAGCAGCGCGAGGCGCTGGCCGAGGAGGGCATCGAGGTGATGCAGATGCCGATGCCCAAGGCGCTCGAAGGCGGCGGCGGCAAGGTGCACTGAACGCCGCCACGTGCGCAGGCGACGGCGCAGGCCCTCAGAGCACGCGGCCGGGATTCATCCGGTTCTGCGGATCCAGCGCCTGCTTGATCGCGCGCATCAGCTTCAGGGCCACGGGCGACTTGCGCTCGGCCAGCTCGTCGCGCTTCAAGGCGCCGATGCCGTGCTCGGCCGAGAACGAACCGTCGAAGGCCTGCACCGCGTCGTAGACGATGCGGTTGATGCCGTGCTCGTGCGCCGCCAGGAACGCGCCGGCCGGCGTGCCTTCCGGCGCCTGCACGTTGTAGTGCAGGTTGCCGTCGCCGAGGTGGCCGAAGTTGACGAGCCGCACGCCGGGATAGGCTTCGCGCAGCGCGGCATCGGTGCGCTCGCAGAAGGCGGGAATCGCCGACACCGGCAGCGCGATGTCGTGCTTGACGTTGAGACCCTCTTCGGCCTGCGCCAGCGGGATCGATTCGCGCAGATGCCACAGCGCAGCCGACTGCGCGAGGCTCTCGGCGACCGCGGCATCGCCGATCAGCGCCTGCTCCAGCGCCGCCTCCAGCAGCGACTCGAAGCGGGTGCGCGCCGTGTCGAGGCCCTCGGTATCGGCGTACTCCAGCAGCACGGTCCACGGCGCGGGGGCCAGCGGCCGCGGCAGCTGCGGGAAATGCCGGTGCACCAGCGCCAGCGCGAAGTCGCCCATCACCTCGAAGCCGGTGAGCCCCGGGCCGAGCCGCGACTGCGCGAGCGCCAGCAGCGCGACGCACTGGGCCAGGTTCGCGCAGGCCGCCAGCGCGGTCAGGCTGGCCGCGGGTTTCGGATGCAGCTTCAGGGTGGCCGCGGTGATGATGCCCAGCGTGCCCTCGCTGCCGATGAAGAGGTCGCGCAGGTCGTAGCCGGTGTTGTCCTTGCGCAGGCCGGCCAGGCCGTCCCAGACCTCGCCATCGGCGGTGACCACCTCCAGGCCCAGGCAGAGCTCGCGCGCGTTGCCGTAGCGCAGCACCTGCGTGCCGCCGGCGTTGGTCGCGAGGTTGCCGCCGATCGTGCAGCTGCCCTCGGCCGCCAGGCTCAGCGGCAGCAGCAGACCGGCGTCGTCGGCCTGTTGCTGCAGCACCTGCAACACGCAGCCGGCGTCGACGGTCATCGTCAGGTTCGCGGCATCGATGGCCCGCACGCGGTTCATCCGCGACAGGCTCAGCAGCACCTGCGTGCCGCTGTCGTCCGGCACGCCGCCGCCGACGAGGCCGGTATTGCCCCCCTGCGGCACGACGCTTGCGCCGTGCGCGGCGCAGGCCTTCACGACCGCGGCCACCTCGGCCGTGCTGCCCGGCCGCACGACGGCCAGCGCCTTGCCGCGCCAGCGCTTGCGCCAGTCGAGCTCCCAGGCCGACAGGTCGCCGTCGACCAGGACCTGCGGCGCCCCGACGGCGGCGCGCAGCGCATCGATCAGCGCAGCGGCGTCCATGGTCATGCGTTCGATCCCGCCTTGGCCTTCGCCAGCGCCAGGCGGTGCCGCACCTGGGCCGCGCAGGCGCCGAACAGCAGCACGCACAGCAGCACCTGCGTCCAGGCCAGGGGCACCACCAGGCCGCTGCTGCTGGTCGCGCGCACGATGCCTTCGGTGAAGTACAGCCACACCAGCAGGCTCAGCCAGCGGTAGGTGTAGAGCCGGTGCTTCAGCAGTCCGGCGAGCGGAATGGCCAGCGGCACGACCTTCAGCGCCCAGGTGCGCTGGCCCGTGGGCGCGAGCCACAGTTCCCACGCCAGGCCCAGCACGATCAGCGAGAGCAGGCTCGCCACCGCGACGAAGCGCGTGCGTCGCACGAAGCCGTCTGGTGATGGGGCAGGGGACGGCAGGTCGGTCATCGTCAGCGCGGGCACGGCTGGCATGATAGCCGGATGACCCTCGACGACCCCGCCGCGAACGCAGCGCCGACCGGTGCAGGAACCGGCATGCAGGTCGCTGCGCCGAGCGGCGCGCAACCGGGCGCCTTCACGCAGGACGCCGTGCGCCGCCGCCTGCGCACGCAGCTGCGCCGCCTGCTCGACGTGCTGCGCACCTGGCCCTGGTTCGAGACGGTCAAGATGCTGCGCCACCGCTTCCGCGAGGACCACCTCGGCCTCACCGCCAGCAGCCTGACCTTCACCACCCTGATCGGCCTCGTGCCGCTGGCCACCGTCACGCTGGCGCTGTTCTCGGCCTTCCCGATGTTCGGCCGCTTCCAGCTCGCGCTGCAGCAGTACCTGATCCAGAGCCTGGTGCCGGACACCATCGCGCGGCCGGTGCTGCAGGCGCTGACGCAGTTCGCCGCCAAGGCCAGCCGGCTTGGCAGCGTCGGCCTGATCGTGCTCGGGCTCACCGCGCTGGCGCTGGTGTTCACGATCGACCGCACGCTCAACGGCATCTGGCGGGTCAACAAGCCGCGGCCGCTGGCGCAGCGCGTGCTCGTCTACTGGGCGGCGATGACGCTGGGCCCGCTGCTGCTCGGCGCCAGCCTGACGCTCACTTCCTACGCTATCTCGGCATCGAAGGGCATCGTCGGCGAACTGCCCGGCGGCGTCAGCCTGCTGCTGGGCCTGGTCGAGTTCGGCCTGCTGGCCACCGGCATGGCCGGGCTGTTCCGCTTCGTGCCCAACACGCACGTGCAGTGGGCGCATGCCTGGGCCGGCGGGCTGTTCGTCGCCGTCGGCTTCGAGATCGCCAAACGCCTGCTGGCCTGGTACGTCGCCGCGGTGCCGACCTATTCGGTGGTCTACGGCACCTTCGCCACCTTGCCGATCTTCCTGCTGTGGATCTACCTCGGCTGGGTCATCGTGCTGCTCGGCGCGGTGATCGCGGCCTATGCGCCGAGCCTCGCGATGCGCGTGGTGCGGCTGCCCGACCGGCCCGGCCAGCGCTTCGCGCTCGCGGTGTCCATCCTGCGCCTGCTGGCCAATGCCCGCGGCGAGGCGCAACGCGGCTTCAGCCCAGAGGCGTTGGCCGGAGCGCTGCGCATCGATCCGCTGCAGGTCGAGCCGGTCACCGAGGCGCTGGTCGCGCTGGACTGGTGCGGCCGGCTCGACGAAGAGGGCGCCCAGCGCGTGGTGCTGCTGATCGACCCCACGCAGACCCCGGCGGCGCCGCTGATCGACAAGCTGCTGCTGGCCGACAAGCAGGCCACCGGAGCCTTCCGCAACCGCGCCGGCTTCGCGGCGCTGACGGTCGAAGCCCTGATCCACTGAACGCCACTGCCGAACGCGGATAATCCGCGCTCCCGTGAATCCGAACGCCCCCCAGAAGGCGGCGCCCGAAGCGCGTTCGCCGCGACCGCCGCGCACGCCCCGGGCCCCCGGACCGGAAGCGCGCCGCGGCGCACCGCGCCCGGCCAACCCGGTCCCGCCCATCACCTATCCCGAATCGCTGCCGGTCTCCAGCCGGCGCGAGGAGATCGCGCGCGCCATCCGCGAGCATCCGGTGGTCATCGTCTGCGGCGAAACCGGCTCTGGCAAGACCACGCAGCTGCCGAAGATCGCACTCGAGCTCGGGCGGGGCATCGGTGCCGGCGGCCGCGGGATCATCGGCCACACGCAGCCACGCCGCATCGCCGCGTCCAGCGTCGCCAAGCGCATCGCCGACGAGCTGCAGTCGCCGCTCGGCGAGGTCGTCGGCTACAAGGTGCGCTTCCAGGACCGGCTGCAGGCGGGCGCGTCGGTCAAGCTGATGACCGACGGCATCCTGCTCGCCGAGACGCAGAACGATCCCGACCTGCGCGCCTACGACACGCTGATCATCGACGAGGCGCACGAGCGCAGCCTCAACATCGACTTCCTGCTCGGCTACCTGCGCCAGCTGCTGCCGCGCCGGCCCGACCTGAAGATCATCGTGACCTCGGCGACGATCGACGCCGATCGTTTCGCGCAGCATTTCGCCTCGATCCGTGGGCCAGCGCCAGTGATCCAGGTGTCGGGCCGCTTGTACCCCGTCGAGCAGCGCTGGCGTCCCTTCGAGGAGTCGAAAGAGCACGACCTCAACGACGCGATCGCCGACGCGGTCGACGAGCTGTGGCGCGGCGGTCCCGGCGACATCCTCGTCTTCCTGCCCGGCGAGCGCGAGATCCGCGAAGCCGCCGACCACCTGCACAAGCACCTGGCCCAGCAGCATCGCGGCGGCCCGCAGCCCGAGATCCTGCCGCTGTTCGCGCGCCTGTCGCAGCAGGAACAGGATCGCGTCTTCGAAGCCGGCAACGGCCGCCGCATCGTGCTGGCCACCAACGTCGCCGAGACCTCGCTGACGGTGCCCGGCATCCGCTACGTGATCGACTCGGGCCAGGCGCGGGTGAAGCGCTACAGCTTCCGCAACAAGGTCGAGCAGCTGCAGGTCGAGCCGATCAGCCAGGCCGCGGCGAATCAGCGCGCCGGCCGTTGCGGCCGGGTGTCGAACGGCACCTGCATCCGCCTCTACGACGAGGCCGACTTCGCCGGCCGCCCGCGCTTCACCGATCCGGAGATCCTGCGCTCGTCGCTGGCCGGCGTGATCCTGCGCATGAAGAGCCTGCACCTGGGCTCGGTCGAGCAGTTCCCGTTCCTCGAGCCGCCGCGGGCGAAGGCGATCGCCGACGGCTACGCGCTGCTCGGCGAACTCAACGCCGTCGACGACGACAACGAGCTCACGCCGATGGGCCACGAGCTCGCGAAGCTGCCGCTCGACCCGCGCATCGGCCGCATGATCATCGAGGCGCGCGAACGCCATTCCCTGGCGGAAGTGCTGGTGATCGCCTCGGCGCTCAGCGTGCAGGACGTGCGCGACCGCCCGCTCGAACAGCAGCAGGCGGCGGACGAGAAGCACAAGAAGTTCGACGACGAGAAGAGCGAGTTCAGCGGCTACCTGAAGCTGTGGAACTGGCTCGAGGAAGTGCGCGGCGCGCCGGTCCAGGCCGCGCCGGGCGAGGGCGCTGGCGCCACCGCCGCCGCGAACAAGCCGGTCCACAAGCTCAGCCACCGCAAGCAGGAACAGCTGCTGCGCGAGCACTTCATCAGCCCGCGCCGCGTGCGCGAATGGCGCGACATCCACTCTCAGCTGCACACGGTGGTGGCCGAACACGGCTGGCGCCTGAACGGCTCGCCGGCCACCTACGAGCAGGTGCACCTGGCGATGCTCGCCGGCCTGCTCGGCAACGTCGGCGTCAAGCACGACGAGGAGGACTGGTACCTCGGCGCGCGCGGCATCAAGTTCTGGCGCCATCCGGGCGCGCACCTGTCGAAGAAGCCGGGCCGCTGGCTGATCGCCGCCGAACTGGTCGAGACCACGCGGCTGTTCGGCCGCGGGCTCGCGAACATCGACGTGCAGTGGATCCCGGCCATCGCCGGCCACCTGCTCAAGCGCCAGCTGCTCGAGCCGCACTGGGAGAAGAAGGCGGCCGAGGTGATCGCGCTCGAACGCGCCACGTTGTATGGCCTCGTCGTCTACAACAACCGGCGCGTGAACTTCGCGAAGGTCGATGCGAAGGCCGCGCGGGAGCTCTTCATCCGCGCCGCGCTGGTCGACGGCGACTGGGACACGAAGCTGCCCTTCCTCGCGCACAACCGCAAGCTGGTCGCCCAGGTCGAGGAGCTCGAGCACAAGTCGCGCCGCCAGGACGTGCTGGTCGACGACGAGCTGATCTACGCCTTCTACGACCAGCAGCTGCCCGCCGACGTCGCGTCGGGCGCATCGCTGGAGCGCTGGTACCGCGAGGAGTCGAAGCGCCAGCCGCGTCTGCTGCAGATGTCGCGCGACGAGCTGATGCGGCACGAGGCCGCCGGCATCACGACCGCGAGCTATCCGAAGACGATCCGCCTCGGCGGCATCGACTGCAGCGCGAGCTACCTGCACGAGCCGGGCGACGCCAAGGACGGCGTCACGGTGACGGTGCCGATCTATGCGCTGAACCAGGTCAGCGAAGAGCGTTGCGAGTGGCTGGTGCCCGGCATGCTGGCCGGCAAGGTGACGGCGCTGATCAAGAGCCTGCACCAGAAGCCGCGGGCGCGGCTGCAGCCGCTGGCCGAGTTCGTCGCCGAGTTCGTGGAGCTGACGCCCTTCGGCGACGGCGCGCTGATGGACGTGCTGCTGAAGGCGGTGCGCGAGCGCACGCAGCTGGCCGTGCAACGGAACGACTTCAAGCTGGAAATGCTTGCGCCCCACCTGTTCATGAACTTCCGCGTCGTGGACGAACACGGGCGGCAGCTGGGCATGGGTCGCCACCTCGCGACGCTGAAGGCGGAGCTCGGCAGCCAGGCCCGCTCGGCGTTCCAGGCCCTGGCGGCCCTGAAGCTGGGTACGGCCTCAACCGACGCGCCCGCACCGGCACCCGCGGCGGCTCACCGTGGCGCAGCCCGCCCGGCCGGCGCGGCCGCGACGCCGCCGGCGCCGGCGCCGGCCGCGCCGGCCGCCTACACCGCCTGGACCTTCGGCGAGCTGCCCGAGCTGATGGAGCTGAAGAAGGGCGGCCAGACGCTGGTCGGTTTCCCGGCGCTGATCGACAAGGGCGCGCAAGTCGAGATCGAGGTCTTCGACGAGCCCGAGGTCGCCGCGGCGAAGCACCGCGCCGGCCTGCGCCGGCTCATCGCGCTGCAGATCAAGGAGCCGCTGAAGTACCTCGAGAAGAACTTGCCGGACCTGCAGAAGATGGCGGTGCCGTATATGGCGCTCGGCACGCTGGAGGAGCTGCGCCAGCAGATCATCGACGTCGCGCTCGACCGCGCGTTCCTCGGCGACCCGCTGCCGACCGATCAGGCCGGCTTCAAGGCGCGCATCGACGAAGGCCGCGGCCGCCTGAACCTGATCGCGCAGGAAGTCGCGCGCGCCGCCGGCGCGGTGCTGGCCGAGTTCGCCGTCGCGCAGCGCAAGCTGAAGGACAGCCGGCCGCCCAAGGAGGTGGCCGATGACATCGCGGCGCAGCTGCAGCGCCTGGTGCCCAAGCGATTCGTCGCCAGCACGCCGTGGTCGCAGCTGCAGCACCTGGTGCGCTACCTCAAGGCGATCACGCTGCGCCTGGACAAGCTGCGGGCCGACCCGGTGCGCGATGCGCAGCGCCTGGCCGAGCTGCGCCCGCTGGAACAGCGCTGGCAGCGCCGCGTCGCCGAGCTCAAGGGAACGGCCGACGCGCGGCTCGACGAGTACCGCTGGCTGCTCGAGGAGTTGCGGGTGAGTTTCTTCGCGCAGGAGCTGCGCACGCCGCAGCCTGTGAGCGTCAAGCGCCTGGACAAGGCCTGGCAACAGCTCAGCAGCTGAGGCAAAGCCGGTCTTGCGCCGGCGTGCCCGGGGTGCGAAATACCGCACGGAACGACTCGACGGTTACCGCCCGGTTTCGAAACTTAATAGGGGCTGACGCGGATGGAGCCCGATCGAGGCCTCCCTACAATCCGGCCCGCACCGATACGCCCAGGGGCCATTTCAGCCCCGTTGACGGCGCCAAAAGCGTCGCGTTGGGAGGTTCCCTTGAGGACGTACATACTGGCCGCCGCCGGCCTCTGCTGCATCAACCTGGCTTCGGCCCAGACCGCCGCCGAGATCGCCGAGCGCATGGAACGCGCCAAGCGCGATGCCGCGAACCCGCTGCGCATCATCATCGAGGCCGCCCAGGTCAAGCGCACGAAGGCGACGGAGACGGCCACGCCGGCGCCCGCGCCCGCGCCGGCACCCGCCGCGGTCGCGCGTCCGACGCCCGCAGCCGCCCCGGCACCGACGGTTGCGGCCAGCCCGCGACCGAGCCGCAGCGAAACGGCCACCGCCGGCGCCACGCCATCGACCCGGTCGGCGTCGCCCGCACCGGCCGCCGTCGCCGAGCCGATCCCCACGCCGGAGCCGACCGTCGCGGCCGCCCCCGCCAGCGCGGTGCCGGCGCCCGCGCCCGAAGCCTCGGCCGCCATGGCCGCACCGACCCAGCTGGCCGCGACCACGCCACGCGCCGCGCCGCCGGCCCCGCCCGCCGATGCGATCGCGCCGCTGAAGCTGGTGCGCTACGTCGAGCCCGAGATCCCGTCGCGCATCCGCTCGCGCCTGAAGGCGAGCAACGAAGTGACCGTGCTGCTGAAGGTGAACCCGGACGGCAGCGTCGCCGGCGCCGACATCCGCCAGACCACCAGCCGAGCGCTCGACGCGGTGGTGCTCGACGCGGTCAAGCAGTGGCGCTACGACCCGGTTCCCGAGCCGCGCGAGCACGCGGTGCAGCTGGTGTTCAACCTCAGCGAGTGACCCTGCCGGCAACGCCGGACCGACCCACGCCGCCTAACGGCTGAACAGCGCGAGGGCGCGGTCCATGCCGCCCTCTTCGATCGAGATCATCGCCTGCTCGCGCACCGCGGGCTTGCCGTGGAAGCAGATCGACAGCCCGGCCACCGACATCATCGGCAGGTCGTTCGCCCCGTCGCCGACGGCGATGGCCTGGGCGCTCTCGATGCCCATCAGCTCGCACACTTCCAGCAGCACGCGGCGCTTCTCGGCGCCGTCGCAGATGTCGCCCCACGGGCGGTCGACCATGCGGCCGGTGAGCCGGTCGTGCTCGATCTCCAGCATGTTGGCGCGCGCGAAGTCCAGCTTCAGCCGGTGCCGCACACGCTCGCTGAAGAAGGTGAAGCCGCCGGAGACCAGCAGCGTCTTCAGCCCCGCTGCCTGCAGCGCCTGCACGAACTGCTCGACGCCCGGGTTCAGGCGCAGCTTGTCGTTGTAGACCGACTCCAGCGCCGACGATGGCACGCCGCGCAGCAGCTGCACGCGCCGGCGCAGGCTTTCCTTGTAGTCGGCGATCTCGCCGCGCATCGCCGCCTCGGTGATCGCCGCGACTTCCGCCTTGCGGCCGGCCGCGGCGGCGATTTCGTCGACGCACTCGATGTTGATCAGCGTCGAGTCCATGTCGAACGCGACGAGGCGGTAGTCGGCCAGCGGCAGCGGCGGCGTGACGCCGCGCACGAAGAGGCCGGGGGCGAATTCGATCGCGCTCATCTGCCGGCGGATCACGGCGCGCTGCAGAAGCAGTGCACGACGGTCGAGAAGGGCTGGCGGCGGTCGGTCAGCTCCGAAAGCCACGACAGCTCGCGGCCGATGTCGCGTACTTCGGGCGGCAGCACCGCGAGCGGGCCGCCGGCCTGCTGCGCCGCTTCGGCCAGGTAGGGCATCGCCGCCTGCACCGCGCCGGCGCCGAAGAAGCTGAGCATGCGGGCCAGTCGCCCCGGCTCGCGTTCGACATAGACGATGCGGTAGCCGGGCGACACCTTTGCGCGCGAGGCCGCGGCGTCGAGCGCATCGCGGAAGCTGCCGAGCCGGTCGACCAGGCCGCGTTCCTTCGCCTGGGCGCCGGTCCAGACGCGGCCCTGCGCCACGTCGTCCAGCTTCTCCGGCGTCGTCTTGCGCGCGGCGGCGGCCTTGGCGGTGAAGTCCGTGTAGATGCGGCCGACGGTCGACTGCACCAGCGCCGCGAAGCGCGGGTCCATCGGCTTGCGCGGGTCGTAGGCGTGGGTCAGCCAGGTGGTGCCGTAGCCGGCGGTATTGACCGACAGCTTGGACATCAGGCCCTCGGCCGTGGGCAGCATCGCGAAGACACCGATCGAGCCGGTCAGGGTCGCCGGATCGGCGATCACCTCGTCGGCGGCCATCGAGATCCAGTAGCCGCCCGACGCGGCGACATCGCCCATCGACACGACCACCGGCTTGCCGGCCGCCCGCGTCAGTTCCAGCTCACGGCGCACCAGCTCGGAGCCGAAGGCACTGCCGCCCGGCGAGCGCACGCGCAGCACGATGGCCTTGACGTGCTTGTCGTCGCGCGCCTGGCGCACCAGCTCGGCGGTCGAGCGGCCGCCGACGGCCCCCGGAGGGGCATCGCCGTCGCTGATCTCGCCCTCGGCGACGATGACGCCGATCGCGTCGCCGGTGGGCAGCTGCGGGCCCTGGCGGGCCAGGTATTCACCGAAGCCGATCTGGCGGAAGGTCTTGCCGTCGGCGTCCTTCGCGCCGCGCTCGATGATCATCGCGCGCAGCTCGTCGCGGGTCTTCAGGCCGTCGACCAGCTTGGTCTCCAGCGCCAGCCTGGCGATGTCGCCGCCGGCGGCCGGCAGGCGCTGCGGCAGTTCCTCGATGCCCTTGGCGATGTGGCCCGCGGGCAGCTTGCGCGCGGCCTCCACGCTGGCCGTGTAGTCGGCCCACAGGCCGTCGTACAGCTGCGCGTCGGATTCCAGCGTCTCCTTCGACGGCGCCTTCGCGAAGTAGGGCTCGCCGAAGTTCTTGTACTTGCCGGCGCGGATGACGTTGGCGCTGACGCCCAGGCGGTCGAAGGCCTCCTTGTAGTAGTTGCGCAGCCGGCCGAAGCCTTCCATGTAGACCAGGCCCATCGGGTGCACGTAGACCTCGTCGGCATGCGCGGCGAGGAAGTACTGGCGCTGGTCGTAGCCCGAGCCCCAGGCGACGACCTTCCTGCCGCCGGACTCCTTCTTGTAGCGGACCAGCGCCTGCGCCACTTCGCGCAGGTTCGGCAGGCCGCCGCCGGCGAAGTCGTCGAGCACCAGCACGACGCCGGCGATCTTCGGGTCCTTCGCCGCGAGTTCCAGCGCGCGCAGCACGTCGCGCAGCTGCACCTGGTCGTCGGGCTCGCCGCGCAGCTGCTTCATCGCGCGGTCGCGTGCATTGCCGGAGCGCTGGTCGACCAGCGGGCCGCTCAGGTTCAGCACCAGCATGGTCTTGTCGAGGATCGGCGGCGGGCCGCTGCGCAACCAGGCGACGAAGATCGCGCCGACGATCAGCAGGAACAGGAAGTTCAGCACCAGCCGGCGGCTGCCGTCGACCAGCCACCACAGGCCGCCGAAGATGCGGCGCAGCAGGCCGGGGCGCCGCGGCGCGGCCGGCGGCGGGCTGGACGGCGCGGGCACCGGGGAAGGCGCGGGGGCGGGCACCGCGGCGGGTGTGAGGTCGTCGTTCATGGGGTTCCTGGGAAATTCGGGCCGCGGTCCGGGCGGCGATGTCAGGCGACGACCGGCTTCGGCTGCCCGAGGCCGCGCAGCACGTCGCGGATGAACTGCGCGCGGTCCTTCGGATCGGCGATCTCACGCTCGATGCGCAGCTTGTCGTTGCCCGCCAGCTTGATGTGCCGGTGCTTCTGCACCAGCTCGATGATGCGCATCGCGTCCACCGGCGGATTCGGCTTGAAGGTGATCGACATCAGCTTCGGATTCGCATCGATCTTCATCACGCCGTAGGGCCTGGCCAGCACGCGCAGCCGGTGCGTGTCGAACAGCGTCTGCGCTTGCGCCGGCAGCTTGCCGAAACGGTCGGTGATCTCCTCGAGCATCGTGTCGAGCTGCTCCGGTCGCTCGGCGGTGGCCAGGCGCTTGTACAGGTTCAGCCGCGTGTGCACGTCGCCGCAGTAGGCGTCGGGCAGCAGCGCGGGCGCGTGCAGGTTGATCTCGGTCGAGCCGCCGAACACCCCGGTGGGGGACAGCAAGTCCGGCTCCCGACCGGCCTTCAACGAACGCACGGCCTCGGCCAGCATGTCGTTGTAGAGCTGGAAGCCGACCTCCTGCATGTTGCCGCTCTGGTGCTCGCCGAGCACCTCGCCGGCACCACGGATCTCCAGGTCGTGCATCGCGAGGTAGAAGCCCGACCCGAGCTCCTCCATGCTCTGGATCGCTTCCAGGCGCAGCGAGGCCTGCTTGGTCAGCGTCTCGGTGTCGGGCACCAGCAGGTAGGCGTAGGCCTGGTGGTGGCTGCGGCCGACGCGCCCGCGCAGCTGGTGCAGCTGCGCCAGGCCGAACTTGTCGGCGCGGCTGATGACGATGGTGTTCGCGCTCGGTACGTCGATGCCGGTTTCGATGATGGTCGAGCACAGCAGCACGTTGTAGCGCTGCGCGACGAAGTCGCGCATCACGCTTTCCAGCTCGCGCTCGGGCATCTGGCCGTGCGCGACCGCGATGCGCGCTTCCGGCAGCAGCTCGGCCAGGCGGTCGCGGCGGGCGGCGATGGTCTCGACCTCGTTGTGCAGGAAGTAGACCTGGCCGCCGCGCTTCAACTCGCGCAGCACGGCCTCGCGGATGATGCTGTTGCCTTCGTTGCGCACGAAGGTCTTGATCGCCAGGCGGCGCTGCGGCGCGGTGGCGATGACCGAGAGGTCGCGCAGGCCCTCGAGCGCCATGCCCAGCGTGCGCGGGATCGGCGTCGCGGTCAGCGTCAGCACGTCGACCTCGCTGCGCATCGCCTTGATCGCCTCCTTGTGGCGCACGCCGAAGCGGTGCTCCTCGTCGATGATCAGCAGGCCCAGGCGCTTGTACTTGACCTCGCTGGACAGCAGCTTGTGCGTGCCGACGACGATGTCGACCGTGCCGTTCTCCAGCCCTTCGAGCGCAATCTTCACTTCCTTCGGCGAGCGGAAGCGCGAGAGCTCGGCCACCTTCACCGGCCATTTGCCGAAGCGGTCGACCAGCGTCTGGTAGTGCTGCTCGGCCAGCAGCGTGGTCGGCGCCAGCAGCGCCACCTGCTTGCCGCCGTGCACCGCGACGAAAGCCGCGCGCAGCGCGACCTCGGTCTTGCCGAAGCCGACGTCGCCGCAGACCAGGCGGTCCATCGGCTGCGGCGAGATCAGGTCCTGGATCACCGCGTGGATCGCGGCGCGCTGGTCGGGCGTCTCCTCGAAGCCGAAGCTGGCGGCGAAGGCTTCGTAGTCGTGCGGCGTGAAGCGGTGCGCATGGCCCTCGCGCGCAGCGCGGCGGGCGTAGAGGTTCAGCAGCTCCGCGGCGGTGTCGCGCACCTGCTCGGCCGCCTTGCGCTTGGCCTTCTCCCACGCCGCCGAGCCCAGCTTGTGCAGCGGTGCCTCGTCGGCGCTGACGCCGGTGTAGCGGCTGATCAGGTGCAGCTGCGACACCGGCACGTACAGCGTCGCCTTGTCGGCGTACTCGAGGTGCAGGAACTCCGACGCCCCCTCGCCGAGGTCGATGTTGATCAGCCCCTGGTAGCGCCCGATGCCGTGGTTCGCATGCACCACCGGGTCGCCGATCTTCAGCTCGGACAGGTCCTTGATCAGCGCGTCGACGCTGCTGGTCTGTTCCTGCTTGCGGCGGCGCCGGGCTTGCGGCGTCGAGGCGAAGAGCTCGGTCTCGGTGATGAACTGGATCGCCCGCTTTTCCGCCGGTTCGTGCCAGAAGAAGCCGGCGGCCAGCGGGGCGGCGGTGATCGCCACCTTCTCGTCGCTGGCCTCGAACTCGGCCAGCGTCCCGACGCTCGGCGGATCGATCCTGTGGTCGCGCAGCAGCTCCAGCAGGCTCTCGCGGCGGCCCTCGCTCTCGGCGACGATCAGCACGCGGTGCGGCGTGGCATCGAGGTGCTTGCCCAGCAGCGCCAGCGGCTCGGTCGCGCCGCGGTCGACCGCGATGTCGGGCAGCGGCCGCGCCCAGTCCACCGGTTCGTTGCCGCGCAATGCGAGCGTCGCCTGCCGGTTGGCGTTGGCGAAGAACTCGTCGCTGCGCTGGAAGATCTCCTCCGGCGGCAGGATCGGCCGGTCGGGGTCGGCCGCGAGGAAGCGGTGGCGCTCGCGGGTATCGGTCCAGAAGCGCTCGAGCGCCGCGTCGACCTCGCCGTGCAGCACCAGCATCGCCTCGCTGCCCAGGTAGTCGAAGATGGTCGCGGTCTGCTCGAAGAACAGCGGCAGGAAGTACTCGATGCCGGCAGTCGCGATGCCCTGGGCGATGTCCTTGTAGATGCGGCTCTTGGTCGGGTCGCCGTCGAGCTTCTCGCGCCAGCGTTGACGGAAGGTGGTGCGTGCCGCCTCGTCCATCGGGAACTCGCGGCCGGGCAGCAGGCGCACTTCGGGCACCGGGAACAGGCTGCGCTGGCTGTCGGGGTCGAAGGTGCGGATCGAGTCGACCTCGTTGTCGAACAGGTCGACGCGGTAGGGCACCAGCGAGCCCATCGGAAACAGGTCGATCAGCCCGCCGCGCACCGCGTACTCGCCCGGCGACACGACCTGGCTGACGTGGTTGTAGCCGGCCAGCGTCAGTTGCGCGCGCAGCGCCGCTTCGTCGAGCCTGGTCTTCTGCTTGAACTGGAAGGTCGTGCCGGCGAGGAACGATGGCGGGGCAAGGCGCGTCAGCGCCGTCGTCGCCGGCAGCAGCACGACGTCGGCTTCCCGCGTATGGATGCGCCACAGCGTGGCCAGGCGCTCGCTGATCAGGTCCTGGTGCGGGCTGAAGGTGTCGTAGGGCAGCGTCTCCCAGTCGGGGAAGACGGTGGTGCGCAGGCCGGGCACGAAGAACGGCAGCTCGTCGGCGAGGCGCTGCGCGTCGGCCGGCTCGGCGGTGACGATCGCCAGCAGCCGTTTCTCGCCCGCGCGCGCCTGCGCGACGCGCGCGAGCAGCAGCGCATCGGCCGAACCGATCGGACGGGGCAGGGTGAAGCGCTTTCCGGGCGCGATCGAGGGCAGTTGCATGCGGCGGGGCAAAAGCAAGACGCCCCGGCGCTCGGGTGCCGGGGCGGCTCAACGGGTGAATTCTAGAATCCTGCGAATGAGTTCATACGCTGTCGGCCTGGAGCCGCGCTGCTTCGCACTGGTGCCCTGTGCGGGCATCGGCGAACGCGCGGCCACCGGCGGCCCGAAGCAATACGCGCTCCTGCACGGCCAGGCACTGGTGGCGCACACGCTGGCCGCATTGGCCGCGGTCTCGCGGATCGCGGCGACGCTGGTCGTGCTGGCGCCCAACGATGCGCTGTTCGAATCCGCCGTGCCCGGCTTCGGTGTCGCCGACGGTCAGTGGTTGGCCCGCTGCGGCGGGGCCACGCGCGCAGAGACGGTCGCCAACGGCCTCGACGAGTTGCTGGCGCGCGGCGCCCGGCCGCACGACTGGGTGCTGGTGCACGACGCGGCCCGCGGTTTGCTCCGGGCCGAGTGGGTCGACCGGCTGATCGACGCCTGCGCCGACGACGAGGTCGGCGGCCTGCTCGCGCTGCCGGTGGCCGACACCTTGAAGCAGGCCGGCAGCGACCGTGGCGACCGCATCGACAGCACCGTCTCCCGCAGCGGCAAGTGGGCCGCGCAGACGCCGCAGATGTTCCGGCTCGGCTTGCTGCGCCCGGCGCTGGCGCACGCGGGCGGCGAGGTCACCGACGAAGCCAGCGCGATCGAAGCGCTGGGCCACGCGCCGAAGCTGGTGCGGGGCGAGGCCGAGAACTTCAAGCTCACCTGGCCCGGCGACTTCGCGCTGGCCGAACGACTGCTGAGGACCCGATGACTCATTTCCACTGGCGTGTCGGCGAAGGCTGGGACACCCACCAGCTGGTCACCGGACGGCCGCTCATCCTGGGCGGCATCACGATTCCGCACAGCCATGGGCTGCTCGGCCATTCGGATGCCGATGCGCTGCTGCATGCGATCACGGACGCGCTGTTCGGCGGCGCCGGCCTGGGCGACATCGGCCGCCACTTCCCGGACACCGACCCGGCCTTCCGCGGCGCGGATTCGTTCCAGCTGCTGACCGAAGCCGGGCGCCGCGTGCGCGAAGCCGGATGGCGCGTCGGCAACATCGACTCGACCATCGTCGCGCAGGCGCCGAAGATGGCGCCGCACATCCCGGCGATGCGCGCGCGCATCGCGGTGGCGCTCGGCATCGAGGAGTCGGCGGTCAACGTCAAGGCGAAGACCGCCGAGCAGATGGGCCCGGTCGGCGAGGGCCGGGCCATCGAAGCCCGCGCGGTCTGCCTGCTGTGGCGCACGCCCGGCGAGCCCAGCCCCTCGTGACCCGCGCGGGCTTCGCGGCCGCGTCTCAGCCGACGTGGATCGTGACGTTGCGCGGCTTGGCCTCCGCGGCCTTCGGCAGCTCGATCTTCAGCACGCCGTCCCGGTAGATGGCGCGGGCCTGGTCGCTCTTGACCGGCACGGGCAAGCTGACGCGACGCTGGAAGCTGCCGTACGCGCACTGCAGCGTGCGCCAGCGGCCTTCGGTCGACTCGCGCTCGAAGCGCTTCTCGCCACGCACGTGCAGCGTGTCGCCGATCACCTCGACGTCGAAGTTCTTCTTGTCCATGCCCGGAACCTCGAGCCGGACGACGAGGCGCCGGTCGTCCTCGAACACGTCGCCGCCGAGCATCGCCCAGGACTGCGACGGCAGGAAGCCGGCGTCGTCGATGTCGCCACGCGCCGGGAGATTGGCCGACTCACCGGCCCGGAAGCGCGTCAACGCGCCGCCGGCCGACTCGCGCAGCCGATGGAAGCCTTCGGTCACGGTGTCCTTCAGCGAACCGAGGCCGTGCTTGATGTCGTGCATCTTCATCGGATCCTCCATTCGTGTGGCGTCGAGGCGGTCCGGCGCCCCCCGGGGCGATCCGGACCGCGGCGCGACGCAAGTTCAGCCGACGTTGACCGCGATCTTGCGCGGCTGGGCGTGCGGCGCCTTCGGGATGCGCACGCGCAGCACGCCCTGGTTCAGCTCGGCGCTGACCTTGTCGGCATCGAGCTCCTTGCTCAACGCGAACCCGCGGCGGTAGCGGGACAGCTGCACCTCGGCATGGTGCGCTTCCATGCCCTGGGGCACGGTCAGCGCCACCTCGGCCTCGATGGCCAGCGTGTCGCCTTCGACGCGCAGGTTCAGCTTGTCGCGCGGCACGCCCGGCAGGTCGGCGTACAGCGTGATGCCGGTCGAATCCTCGATCACGTCCACCGGCGGCCACAGCGCCAGGTCCTGGCGCGACGAATCGCGTTGCGCGACGCTGTTGTCAGCGGTCTTGGTCACGGCGTTGCTCATGGTCTTCGCTCCTGGATTCATTGCACTTGGATGCGGCGCGGCTGCGCGGCGGCGCGGCGCTGGATGCTGATGTGCAGCACGCCATCGGTGTACTTCGCGCTCACGGCGTTCGGGTCGATGTCGTCGGGCAGGCTGACGACGCGGCGGAAGCGGCCGTTGAAGCGCTCGTTGGCGTGCACGGTCACCTTCTCGTCGCTCTTCGGCAGCGCTTCCTTGCGCTCGCCGGCCAGCGTCAGCACGCCGCGGTCGAGGTTGACGTCGATGCTCGCCGGGTCGAGCCCCGGCGCGAAGGCATAGACCTCGACGCTCTGCGGCGTGCCGCCGACGTTCAGCGCCGGGTAGCCGCCGCGGCCGACGCCGCGGATGCCGGGCGATTGGTCAAACACCTGCTGCATCTCGCGCTGCAGGCGGTCCATTTCTGCGAACAGGTCGCGCGGAAACAGGCTTCGATACATGGCGTGGTCCTTCGTCGGTTGGTGAAAGTCGGCCCGGCTGTTGCCGGCCCGATGCATCCGATCTAGGGACCGCCGGAGCGCTTTTCAAGGGCCGCGTGATGCGTCCTTGTGCTGCCGCAAAGGGGCGGCGGCGGGGTGGGCCGGCGAGGTCAGGGCGCGGGCGCGCGCTTGAGCCGGATGTGCAGCATCAGCCCGCCGTCCGGCGCATTGGCCACCTCCACCGAGCCGCCCATGCGCTGCATCGCCTTGTCGACGATCGCCAGCCCCAGGCCCGCGCCGGTGGCCGCGGTGCGCGCGGCATCGCCGCGGAAGAAAGGCGTCGTCAGCTGCGACAGCTTTTCCTGCGCGACGCCCGGCCCGCGGTCGCGCACGGTGACGATCACCCACGGCCCCGAGCGCACGTAGCTCACGGTGACGACGGCGATGCCGGTCTCGGTGGTGCGGCCGTAGCGGCGCGCGTTCTCGAACAGGTTCTGGAAGACGCGGCCGAGCTCGATCTCGTCGGCCATCACCACGAGGTCGATCGCCACCTTCGAGGTGATCTGGATCTCCGACGGATCGCGGAAGGCCGAGGCTTCCTTGTCGATCAGCTTCGACAGGTGCACCGGCCGCAGATGCGTCTCGCCGGGCCGCGCGTAGTCCATGAACTTGTCGATGATCGCGTCGAGCTGGTCGATGTCGGAGGCCATGTTGCGGCGCGCCTCCTCGTCGCTGACGCTCATCTCGGCTTCGAGCCGCAACCGCGCCAGCGGCGTGCGCAGGTCGTGGCTGATGCCGGCCAGCATCACCGCGCGGTCTTCCTCCACCTTCGCGAGCTCGCGCGCCATGCGGTTGAAGCCCATGTTGACCTCGCGGATCTCGCTGGTCAGCGTGTTCTCGTCGAGGCGCGAGTCGTACTCGCCGCCGCGGATGCGGCTGGCCGCGAAGGACAGGTCGCGCAGCGGCCGGTTGATCAGTCGTGCGATGGCCACCGAGCCGATCACGGTGGCCAGCACCGCGATGCTGACCCAGACGATCCAGGTGTCGCGTGTCAGCGGATGGATGCGCGCGGCCTCGGCCTGCAGCCACCAGGGATCGTTCTCGATCGAGAAGCCGACCCACAGCCCGGGCTGGCCGTTGACGCTGCGCGCGACGACGGTGTCCGGCCCGAGGCGCGAGCGGATCTCCCCACCGATCTTGCGGGTGAAACGGTCCTCTTCAAAGGGTTCCCATTTGTCGCCCGGCTCCCGCGGCGTTACACGGATCTCCTCGCTGGTCTTCATCGCCTTGACCAGCGCGACGCGGTTGATGCGGTCCGCGTAGCGCAGGCCCTCGCGCGAGAGGTTCACGAGGCTGGCGATCTGCTGCGCGGCCAGCACCACGCGCGGCTCGGACTCGAGCGCGCGCAAGGTCTGCACCCACGCGAAGATGCCGCCGCCCAGCAGCAGCCCCAGCAGGAAGAAGGTGCGCCAGAAGAGGCTCAGGCCGACCCGTTTCTTGTCCGCCATGTCAGTGGCGCCCGGCCGTCCGAAGCCACTGACGCGCCCCCTCGGGGGGCCGTGAGCGAAGCGAGCTTGGGGGTCTCATTAGGGCGTTCAGGCCATCAGGTCGCGCCGTCCGGCACGAACACATAGCCGACACCCCAGACGGTCTGGATGTAGCGGGGCTGCGAAGGATCGGGCTCGATCATCTTGCGCAGGCGCGACACCTGCACGTCGAGGCTGCGGTCGAAGGGCTCGAACTCGCGGCCGCGTGCCAGCTGGGCCAGCTTGTCGCGCGACAGCGGCTGGCGCGGGTGGCGCACCAGGGCCTTCAGCATCGAGAACTCGCCGGTGGTCAGCGCGATCTGCTCGCCGCTCTTGGTCAGGCGGCGCAGCGACAGGTCGAACTCGAACGGGCCGAAGCTGACGACCTGGGCTTCCTTCGAGGGCGCGCCCGGGGCTTCCGGCGCCGGGCGGCGGCGCAGCACGGCATGGATGCGTGCCAGCAGCTCGCGCGGGTTGAAGGGCTTGGGCAGGTAGTCGTCGGCGCCGACCTCCAGGCCGACGATGCGGTCGACGTCCTCGACCTTGGCCGTCAGCATGATGATCGGCGTCATGTCGTTGGCCGCGCGCAGGCGGCGGCAGATCGACAGGCCGTCTTCCCCCGGCAGCATCAGGTCGAGCACGATCAGGTCGATCGTCTCGCGGGTCATCAGCCGGTTCAGCGCCTTGGCGTCCTCGGCCAGCAGGACCTCGAAGCCTTCCTGCGTCAGGTAGCGGCGCAGCAGGTCGCGGATGCGGGCGTCGTCGTCGACGACGACGATCCGATCGGCTCGAGCGTTTGCAGGCGCATTCATGCGTAACTCCGAATATGTAACAGAGGCATTGTGCGGGGCCGGACATCGCGTTTTACCCCAATCCGACCCGTTGTTACAACTCTTGCGGCTGCTTCGTAGGAGCTATCCGACCCTTGTCGGACGTTGCCGGCGCTAGAGTGCCCGCCACTCCGGATGGAAGGCTTCCGACCCATGAATCGACGCTTCTTCAGCGCCGTGGCCCTCGCTGCCGCGGCGACCTCGGCCGCCGCGCAAACCGCTGCCGTGGCGCTGCCGGCGCCCCAGAACGTGCTGTCGCTCGCCGCGCAGGCCAGCACTGAAGTGCCCCAGGACCTGCTGACGATCACGCTGGCCGCGCAGCGCGACGGCGCCGATGCGGCCGCCGTGCAATCGCAGCTGCGCCAGGTGCTCGACAACGCGCTCAACGAGGCGCGCAAGGCCCAGCGACCCGGTCAGCTGGACGTGCGCACGGGGCAGTTCGCGCTGTCGCCGCGCTATTCGAACAAGGGCCAGATCGCAGGATGGACCGGCCGCGCGGAGCTGGTGCTCGAAGGCCGCGACAGCGGGGCGATCAGCCAGCTGGCGGGCCGCCTGAGCGGCGCCATGCCGGTGGCGCATGTGATGCACGGCCTGTCGCGCGAGGCGCGCGAGAAAGCCGAAGGTGACGTGGCCGCGCAGGCCATCGCGCGCTTCAGGCAACGCGCCGAGGAGTACGCGCGCCAGTTCGGCTTTGCCGGCTACAGCATCCGCGAGGTCAACGTCGGCCAGGCCGATGGCATGCCGCCGCCGCAACCGATGTTCCGCCGCGCGATGGCCGCGCAGGCCGGCGCCGTGGACGAATCGGTGCCGGTCGAGGCCGGCAAGGCCACCGTCACCGTGACGGTGAACGGCAGCGTGCAGATGTCGGCGCGCTGAGTCCTTTGGTTATTGAGCCACCCAGCCGCCGTCGACGTTCCAGGCCACGCCGCGGATGTTGTCGGCGGCCGGCGAGCAGAGGAACAGCGCCAGCTCGGCCAGCTGTTCCGGCGTCGTGAATTGCAGCGACGGCTGCTTCTCGGCCAGCAGCTGGCGCTTGGCTTCCTCGTCCGAGATGCCGGCCTGCGCGGCGCGCGCATCGACCTGCTTCTGCACCAGCGGCGTCAACACCCAGCCCGGGCAGATCGCGTTCACCGTGACGCCGGTGGTCGCGTTCTCCAGCGCCACCGACTTCGTGAAGCCGACGATGCCGTGCTTGGCCGCGACATAGGCCGACTTCTGCGCCGATGCGACGAGCCCGTGCACCGACGCGATGTTCAGCACGCGGCCCCAGTTGCGCGCCTTCATGCCGGGCAGCGCGCAGCGCGTGGTGTGGAAGGCCGAGCTCAGGTTGATCGCGATGATCGCGTCCCAGCGCTCGACCGGGAAGTCCTCGACCGGCGCGACATGCTGGATGCCGGCGTTGTTGACCAGGATGTCGACGGCACCGAACTCGGCCTCGCAGGCGCGCACCATCGCCTCGATCTCGGCCGGCTTGCTCATGTCGGCCCCGTGGTACGACACCCGGCCGCCGAGCGCGGCGACCTCGGCCTTCGCGCCGTCGACGTCGCCGAATCCGTTGAGCATCACGTTGGCACCCTGGCGCGCGAGCGCGAGCGCGACACCCAGGCCGATGCCGCTGGTCGATCCGGTGACGAGGGCGGTCTTTCCGTTCAACATGCAAATCTCCGTTGATGCAGATGCGTCTTGCGCGAATGAGATGGCCCGGGCGACCACCACGGGCGTCCGGGCCTGCGATGATTATCGGCAAGGAGTCTGAATCGTGACTGAACCCCGCCTGCACCACGTCCCCTGCCTCGACAGCAGCCTGTCGCTGCACCGCGTCGCCTACTGGGAGTGGGGCGATCCGGCGAACGACAAGGTCCTGGTCTGCGTGCACGGCCTGTCGCGCCAGGGGCGCGACTTCGACACGCTGGCGCAGGCGCTCATGGATGAGTACCGCGTCGTGGCGGTGGATGTGGTCGGCCGCGGCCAGTCCGACTGGCTCGTCGACCCGATGGGCTACACGATTCCCGCCTACGTGGCCGACATGGTCACCGTGCTGGCGCGCCTGAACGCGGCGACAGTCGACTGGATCGGCACGTCCATGGGCGGCCTGATCGGGCTGGGCATCGCCGCGCTGAAGGGCTCGCCGGTGCGGCGCCTCGTGCTCAACGACGTCGGCCCGTCGATCGAGCCGGCGTCGCTGCAGCGTATCGGCACCTACCTGGGGCAGCCGGCGCACTGGGCGACGCTGGACGAAGCGGCGGACGCGCTGTGGGCGATCTCGCAGGGCTTCGGCCCGCACACGCGCGAGCAATGGCTGGAGCTGACGAAGCCGATGCTCAAGCCCGACGGCGACGGCTACAAGCCGCACTACGACCCGGCGATCGCCGTGCCCTTCCGCATGATCACCCCCGAGGCCGCGCAGGCCGGCGAGGCGATGTTGTGGGCGGCCTGGGAGCGGCTGTCGCCGCCGGTGCTGCTGCTGCGCGGTGCCGATTCGGACCTGCTGTCGCACGCAACCGCGCAGCAGATGACACAGCGCGGCCCGCGTGCGCAGCTGGTCGAGTTCCCCGGCGTCGGCCACGCGCCGCTGCTGCAGCAGCCCGACCAGGTGCAGGTGGTGGCCGACTTCCTGCGCTCGCCATGAAGACGCGCGCCGTCGCCACGGCGGAAGCGGACGCCGCACCGATCGTGCGGCTGTCGGACGCCGAGCTCGATGCAGGGTTCGGCGCCGCAGGCCCGGCCGATGACCACGGCGCCGCGGCGCTGCTGCGCGCGCGGGCCTTCTCCGAACCGCTGCTCACGGGCCAGCGCCTGGACACCGGGGAGGACGCGCTCGGCCACGCCGACGGGGTGGCCGCGATCCTGCAGGCGATCGGGGCCGCGCCGTCGATGCGGGCGGCCGCCTACCTGGTGTATGCCGGCGACTTCCTGCAGCGGCCGGAGGAAATGGTCGCCAAGGCCTTCGGCGAGAGCTACGCGAGCCTGGTTGCGCACACCCGCAAGCTGGTGCAGATCCAGCGCGCCGCGCGCGAGGCGCAGGTCGAGGCCGAGCAGCGCGCACTGCAGACCGAGCGCGTGCGCAAGATGCTGCTGGCCTTCTCGCGCGACCTGCGCGTGGTGCTGCTGCGGCTGGCGTCGCGCCTGCAGACCCTGCGCTGGTACGCGAGCACCAAGCAGACCTGCCCGAAGCCGCTGGCGGAAGAGACGCAGCAGGTCTTCGCGCCGCTCGCCAGCCGGCTGGGCATCTGGCAGATCAAGTGGGAGCTCGAGGACCTGGCATTCCGCGTCCTGCGGCCCGACGACTATCGCCAGCTCGCCCGGCAGCTCGCCGAGTCGCGCATCGAGCGCGAGCGCAGCGTCGAAGGCGTGCGCCGGCAGATGCTGCAGGAGCTGGCCGCCGTCGGCATCGCCGCGGAAGTGCAGGGCCGGCCGAAGCACCTGTACAGCATCTGGAAGAAGATGCAGGGCAAGCAGCTCGCGCTCGGCCAGGTCTTCGACGTGCGCGCGCTGCGCGTGATCGTGGCCGATGTGCATGCGTGTTATGCCGCGCTGTCGCGTGTGCACGAGCGCTACCGCGCGGTGGCCGGCGAGTACGACGACTACATCGCCCGCCCCAAGCCCAACGGCTACCAGTCGCTGCATACCGTCGTGCTCGGCGACGACGGCCGACCGGTGGAGGTGCAGATCCGCACGCAGGCGATGCACGAACATGCCGAGCACGGTGTCGCGGCGCACTGGGCCTACAAGGAGGCGGGCACCAAGGGCTACGCGGGTGTCAGCGCCGCGGGGGACTTCGAGGAGCGCGTCGCCGAGGCCCGCAAGGCGGTGCTGCGGCAACTGCTCGCCTGGGAGCGCGACTTCGTCGACCAGGCGGCCGGCGGGGCGGGCCCCTCGGGCGGCGCAGGCCCGTCGGGCCCTTCCTTCGAGGACCGCATCTACGTCTTCACGCCGCAGGCCACCGTCATCGAGCTGCCGGCCGGGGCCACGCCGATCGACTTCGCCTACAGCGTGCACACCGATCTCGGCCACCGCTGCCGCGGCGCGCGCGTCGACGGCGCGATGCTGCCGCTGAACACGCCGTTGGCCAACGGGCAGACGGTGGAGGTGATCGCGGCAAAGGAGGGCGGTCCGTCGCTCGACTGGCTCAACAGCGAGCTCGGGTACCTGAAGAGCCACCGGTCGCGCGCGAAGGTGCGCGCGTGGTTCAACGCGCAGGCGCTGTCGGGCACCGTCGCGCGCGGCCGCGAACTGGTCGAGAAGCTCCTGCAGCGCGAAGGGCGAACAGCGCTGAAGCTCGACGACCTCGCCGCCCAGCTCGGCTTCAAGGGCGCCGACGCGTTGTTCGAGGTCGTCGGCAAGGACGAGTACTCGCTGCGCCACATCGAGAACCTGCTGAAGCCGGCCGAGCCGCCGGCGCCGCAGGAAGAGATCATTCCGCTCAAGCGCGCGCGCGGCACCGAGGGCGGCGTGCTGGTGGTCGGCGTCGAGTCGCTGCTGACGCAGCTGGCGCGCTGCTGCCGTCCGGCACCGCCCGATGCGATCGCGGGTTATGTCACGCGCGGCAAGGGCGTCGCGATCCATCGCGCCAACTGCAGCAACTTCCGCCACATGGCCGAGCAGCAGCCCGACCGCGTGATCCCGGTGACCTGGGGCGAGACCCCCGCCGGCCGCGAGGCGGCGTACCCGGTCGACGTGGTCGTCGAGGCGGCCGACCGGCCGGGCCTGCTGCGCGACATCTCGGAGGTCTTCACGAAGGACAAGCTCAACGTGATCGGCGTGCACACGCAGACGGTCAAGGACGTCACCGGCGGCACTGCGTTCATGACCTTCACCGCCGAGGTTGCCGACGCGCACCGGCTGGCGTCGGTGCTGCGCGTGGTCGCGCAGATCCCGGGCGTGCGCCGTGCGCGCCGGCGCTGAGACACGGCGGCGTGCACGCGACTTTTTGATCCGGCATCACGCGTCGCATCAGGAGCCGCCAAAATCCCATGCTATAGTCCATGGCTTCGCAGGCGCGTAGCTCAGCTGGTTAGAGCACCACCTTGACATGGTGGGGGTCGTTGGTTCGAGTCCAATCGCGCCTACCAAATTCGGTAGAGAGAACAAGCACCTGGCGGCGACGCCAGGTGCTTTTTTCTTGGCGGTACCGGGAAGCGGAGTCGACCTCCGCGTCGGGTGGTGACTCAGTCCGCGACGTCGGCCGTCGTCGCCGGCGTGCAGACCAGCCTGGACAGTTCACCGAGGCCGACCGGCGGCACCGTCAGCCAGGGCAATGCATAGAGCCGCTGCGCGAGACCCGCGGACAGGCGCTCGATCTGCCGGCGTTCACCCGTGAGCCGGGCCTGCAGCAGGGGGTCGTGCGTTCCCGCCGCGAGCACGCTCTTGTTGAGCACCCAGGCGTAGGGTTCGATGCGGGCGCGGCGCAGGTCGTCCTGCAGCGCGGCCGCCTGGGACACCGAGGTCACCTCGGGCAGGGTCACCAGGATGATCTTCGTGTACGCGGCATCCTGCAGCCGCATCAGCGGCGTCACGACGCGCGCCGCGCCATGGCCTTCGAACTCGCGCGTCATCTGCCGGTGGTAGGCGCCGGTCGCGTCCATCAGCAGCATCGAGTGCCCGGTGGGTGCGGTGTCCAGCACCACGAAGGCACTGCGGCCCTCGCCGACGATGCGGGAGAAGGCATGGAACACCGCCACTTCCTCGGTGCAGGGTGACTGCAGGTCCTCCAGCAGCAGGGCCTGCTCCTGCGGGTCGAGCGCGGGGGACTTCGCGGCCATGATCTTGTCGATGTAGCGCTGGGTCTCGACCTTCGGATCGATGCGGCTCACCCTCAAGCCCGGCAGTTCGCCCTCCAGCGTACCGGCGAGGTGCGCGGCCGGATCGGTGGTGGTGAGGTGCACGGTCCTGCCGCGCTGCACGAGGCCGATGGCCAGGGCCGCGGCGATGGTGGTCTTGCCGACGCCGCCCTTGCCCATCACCATGACCAGGCCATGACCGGCCGCGGCCAGGTCGTCGGCCAGCGCGGCCAGATCGGGCAGCGGGTTGGCGTCATGGCCTGAAGCGGTCGCGGGCGGGGCCACCGCGGCGGCGCCCGGTGCCAGCAAGGCACGAAGCGCCTGCAGGCCGACGGTGTCGAACGGGCGCAGCGGCACGCGGTCCTGCGGCAGTTCCCGCAGCGATGCCGGCATGCCGTCCAGCGCCTGCTGCCCGAGGTCCTCGATCGCTCGGGCCACGGCATCGCCGCGGTCGATGGCGTGGAACAGTCCGTTGATCGCCAGGCGCTGGTTGTTCAGCCCCAGCGCGCGCAACTCGACCGAGGTGCGCGCGGCTTCCGCGATGGCGCCGCGCTCGGGCCGGCTCACCAGGACGACCGTGGTCTTCGCGGGGTCGCTCAGCGCATCGAGCGCGGCCTTGAAGCGGACCTCCTGCATCTTCAGGCCGGAGTGCGGGCCGAGGCAGGACGCACCGCGGTCATTGCCTTCGAGGAATCCGGTCCAGGCCTTCGGCAGGCTCAGCAGGCGCAGCGTGTGACCGGTGGGCGCCGTGTCGAAGACGATGTGGTCCCAGGCTTGCGTGCCGTCGGCCAGCAGGGAGGAGAACTCGTCGAAGGACGCGATCTCGGTCGTGCAGGCACCGGACAGCTGCTCGCGCACCGTGGACAGCGCTTCTTCGCCCGCGCTGGCGCCCATCTGCGCCAGCACGCGCTGGCGGTAGGACTCCGCGGCGTTGTCGGGGTCGATGTTGAGCACCGACAGGCCGGGCGCGCCGGGCACCGGGACGGGCGTGTTGCGCAGTTCGATGCCGAGCATCTCGTCGAGGTTGGAAGCGGCGTCGGTGCTGACGAGCAGCACCTTCCTGCCGGCGTCGGCCAGCGCCAGCGCCGCGGCGGTGGACAACGAGGTCTTGCCCACGCCGCCCTTGCCGGTGAAGAAGAGATGCCGCGTGGGATGGTCGATGAAGCCGACGCGGGCGGGTTCGAAGCAGTCCTGCGCCGCTTCGTTGACATGCAGGGGGCGATCCATGGCGTCGACTATGCGCCGAAGTCGCGACCCGGCCTTGACCGCGATCACCTCCGCCATCGCCCTCGCGACAAGGCCCGCACCGAGGTGCCCTTGCCGCCTCACGCTTCATCGCCGGTCAGACCCGAGGCGGATCCGATTCGCGGTCGAAGCGGCGAGGTGAGCCGATGGCGGCGGCGAAGGCCGCGATGCCGCTGGCCGCTTCGTCCGCGCCGACGGCAATCAGCGCGGGGTCGCCCTGGTCGACCGGCACGCCGGCACGCTGCAGCACGGTCGCGCCGGCACCGATCGCCAGCAAGGGCTTGCAGTGGCGGTAGGTGCAGCGCACGCCGTCCAGGGCGTTGGCGTCCGCGGCGATCGCATCGGCCGCGGCCGGGCCGTCGAGCAGTGCCACGGCGTCGAACAGGAACGCCGGCTCGTTCTCGAACGAGGCGTCGGCCTCCAGCGTCCCGGCGCGTCCGACGTGCACCGGGCCGATGCGGGGGCCGAGCACGCGCACCGCGGCGCCGCCCTCGGCCAGTTGCGCCCGCAGCGCATCGACCATCGCCACGTCAACACCCGGCGCGACGAAGACCGCCACCTTGCGGCCGCGGATCGAGCCGTCCCCCGGACGCGCCATCAGCGACAGCGCCGGCGACCGGTCGATCTCGGCGCGCGGTGGCGTCTGCAGCGCGCGCGGCAGCGGCTCGGGCAGCGCGTCGAGGCCGATGCCTTCGCCGACCTGCCGCGCCAGATCCTCCGATGCGTTGCGCAGCGAGGCGACCATGCGCCGGCGCACGGCAGCCACGGTGACCTTGCTGAGCTCGAAACGGAAGGCGGCCGCGATGTGCGCCTGCTCCACCGGCGTCTGGCTCTCGTAGAACAGCCGCGCCTGCGTGTAGTGGTCGGCGAACTTCTCGGGCTTGGCCCGCACCTTGGCCTGCTGCTCCTCGGCGCGCTGGCGCGCGGGTACCGAGACGAAGCCCTGCTCGGCCCCGGCCTGGAACGGGCACCCGCCGGCCAGCGAGTTCGGCTCGTAGGACACGCGGCCGCGATGGATCGCCTGCCGGTGCATGCCGTCGCGCTGGTTGTTGTGCACCTGCGCGATCGGCGCATTGATCGGGATCTCGTGGAAATTCGGGCCGCCCAGCCGCGAGATCTGCGTGTCGTGGTACGAATGGATGCGGCCGGCCAGCAGCGGGTCGTTGCTGAAGTCGATGCCGGGAACGATGTTCGCGGTGCAGAAGGCGACCTGCTCGGTCTCGGCGAAGAAGTTGTCCGGATTGCGGTCGAGCACCATGCGGCCCACCGGCCGCAGCGGCACCAGTTCCTCCGGCACGATCTTGGTGGCGTCGAGGATGTCGAAGCTGAAGGCCTCGGCCTGCTCTTCGGTGAAGACCTGAACGTTCAGCTCGTACTCCGGGAACGCGCCGTTCTCGATGCGCTCCCACAGGTCGCGGCGGTGGAAGTCCGGGTCGGCGCCCGAGATCTTGACCGCCTCGTCCCAGACCAGCGAATGCGTGCCGGCGCGCGGCAGCCAGTGGAACTTGCAGAACACCGACTCGCCCTCGGCGTTCACCAGCCGGAAGGTGTGCACGCCGAAGCCCTGCATCGTCGCGTAGCTGCGCGGGATCGCGCGGTCGCTCATCACCCACATCAGCATGTGCGTCGACTCGGGCATCAGCGAGACGAAGTCCCAGAAGGTGTCGTGCGCGCTGGCGGCCTGCGGCATCTGGTGGTGCGGCTCGGGCTTGACCGCATGCACGAGGTCCGGGAACTTCATCGCGTCCTGGATGAAGAACACCGGCATGTTGTTGCCCACCAGGTCCCAGTTGCCTTCGTCGGTGTAGAACTTGACGGCGAAGCCGCGCACGTCGCGCGCGGTGTCCTTCGAGCCGCGTTCGCCGGCGACGGTCGAGAAGCGCACGAACACCGGCGTGCGCTTGCCGGCGGCCTGGAACGGCGCGGCACGGGTGAGCTCGGTCAGCGGTTCATAGCACTCGAAGTAACCGTGGGCCGCCGAGCCGCGCGCGTGCACGATGCGTTCGGGAATGCGCTCGTGGTCGAAGTGCGTGACCTTCTCGCGCAGGATGAAGTCCTCCAGCAGCACCGGGCCGCGCGGGCCGTCCTTCAGCGAGTTCTGGTTGTCGGCGATGCGCACGCCCTGGTTCGTCGTCAGCGCCTGACCGGACGAGTCGACGCGCACGCGGTCCAGCGATTCGATCGTCGCGTTCAGCCCGTCGACCGCGATGCTGCCGGTCTTGTCGCTGCCCTGCGCTTCGGACAGCGTGCTGCCGGTGACCAGGCGGGACGGCGGATCGACCACCGCGCCCATCGGCGGATCGATGCCGTTGTCGAAGCCGTGTTCGTCGGGCTTCGTGGGGTTGAAGGGCATCGCGCCGGCCAGCACCTCGACCTCGCGCGCCTGGCGGGCGGTGGGGCTGTCCGGATCGATGCCGGGCGGCGTCGCCGTCGTGGCAGGGCCGCTGTCGGTGCGCGCCGGGGGAGCAGCCTTGCCGGGCCGGGTGGCGGGGCTGGAGGGCGGGAGCTTCTTGGGCATGGCATGGACTCCGTGATGTTCGTCGGAGCCCTCGGCAACGCATGTGCCCGGCGTCGCTGCGCGGTCCTCCTCAGAGCAGCAGGAACGCCGCCGCCGCGACGACCGTGGGGCCCAGCGCGCCGAGGAAGAGCGCACCCGCGCCGACGGACCCATCGGCGAAACCTCGCCGCAGCAGCGCCAGCCCGGCCGGATTGGGCGCGTTGGCGATCACGGTCAGGCCTCCGCCTGCGACCGCGCCGGCCACCAGCATGTACTTCGCGGGGTCCGGCATGCCCTGGATCTGGGACCCCAGGTAGGTCAGCGCCGCGTTGTCCGTGACCGCGGTCAAGCCCAGCGCGCCGAAGAAGAGCGCCAGCGGCTCGAGCGCCGAGACGATCGGCTGCAGCCACCAGCGCTGCAGCCCGCCGAGCACGACCAGGCCGGCGAGGAAGAAGGCCACCAGCAGCGCTTCCTTGATCAGCAGCGGGTCCTGGTGGCGGTCATAGGCCTGCGCGAAGCCGAGGAACAGCAGGAAGAGGCCGAGGAAAGCGACCGGGTGGTGCGCCGTCAGCACCACCCCGGCCAGCAGCGCGAGGTGCACGGCGATCACCGCACTGGGCACCGGCGGCGCCAGCGCCACGTCGGCATCCGCCGCCGGGTCCTGCCCGACGAGGTGCTTGCGCAGCACGAAGGCCGCCACCGTCGCATTCAGCAGCACGGCCAGCGCCGCCTTCCAGCCGAAGGTCGACAGCATGAAGGCGCTGTCCCAGTTCCAGGTCGATGCCACCATCAGCACCGGCGGCGCCGCGTACGACGTCAGCGTGCCGCCGATCGACACGTTGACGAAGAGCACGCCGATGGCCAGGTACTTCGGCGGCTCGGGCAGCGTGGACCGGAACACGATGGGCGCCAGCATCAGCGCCGCGATCGTCATCGCCGCGGGCTCGGTGACCAGCGATCCGAGCAGCGGCACCACCGCCAGGCCCAGCCACGCCGTGGCCACCCGCGCAGGCACCGGCATCAGCTTCGCGCACAGTTCCACGAGCGAGCGCACGGCCTGCAGCACCGGCCGCGATCCGGCGATGACCATCACGACGAACACGAACATCGGCTCGGTGTAGTTGCGGGACTCGGCGTACTGCAAGGCCTCGCCCGCGCCCGAGAGCAAGGCCATCGCGGCGATCAGCACGATCGCCCAGAAGCCGAAGACGATCTCGACCTCGCCCAGCAGATGGAACAGGCCGGCATGCCCGGGCAGCCGGTGGGCCAGCCGCTCGAAATGCTTGGTGGAGAAGGTGTGGATCAGCGCCGCGGCAAAAAGGCCGGCGGCGACCAGGTCGATGGAGGGTGGGAGCATGGTCGACAGGCGGCAGGACACCCGCGAGGCGGCCCGACCTTCGCGCAAACCTGCTGCATCACGCCGATCCAGCACCCGCGGCCAGTCTAACGGCGTCCACGAAGCGGCGGCCGTCCACGCCGCTGCGCGATTGCCCACAGGCGCGGTGGACAACGCTGTGGGTATCCGGGGCATGCGTGCCATATCCCCTTTGTGCGACAACACGATGACGCCGTTTGCCCAAAGAAGTGGCAGCGCCGGCCCGGCACGGTCTTGACGGAGCGCAAGCGGGCGCCGCGGGCCGTTCGTAGACTGCCTTCGCTTGAACGACGCCACCGAATCCGCCCACATCCCCCGCCTGCCGGCCCGTCGCCGCGCCGCGAGGGCGGCGCCCCTGCTGCTGCTCACGGCGCTGCTGTTCGCGGGTGTGCCGGCCGCAGGGGCCGGGCCGCCGGGCTTCGCCGCGGCGCTGCAACGCAGCCTGCCGCTCGCCTTTGGCGTCTACGGCATCGAGGCGGAGCCGCTGCAGGCCGGCGACGAGCCGGCGCGGTCGCTGGCCGGACCGGCCCGCGTGGGAGCCGGCTTCCTGATCGACGCGAAGGGCCTGGCCGTCACCGCCGCGCACGTGGTCGTCGGCAGCCGGCGGGTGGCGGTCAAGATGGCCGACGAACGGGTGCTGGAAGCAGAGGTGATCGGCGCCGACGAAGAGGCCGACATCGCGCTCGTGCGCCTGCCGGTCACCCTGGCTTCGGCGCCGGTATTCGGCCGCACCGCGGCCTTGCGCGCCGGCGACTGGGTGCTGGCGGTCGGCGAGCCGTATGGCCTGGCCAGTTCGGTCGCCGCCGGCATCGTCGGCGGCAAGCGCCGGCACTTCGCGGAAGAGCCGGGCATGACCTACATCCAGACCGACGCGGCCCTCAACCCGGGCAACTCGGGTGGCCCGCTGCTCGATGCCGACGGCGCGATCGTCGGCATGAACGTGCGCACCGTGGTCGCCGCCGCGGGTTCGCCGGGCGTCAGCCTGTCGATCCCGATCGAGGTGGTGCTGCAGATCGCGCGCGAGCTGCAAGAGGGCTCGATCGTGCGGCCGAAGCTGGGCGCCGAGTTCCATGACCTCAGCCCGGTCGAGGCGCTGGCGCTCGGCCGCGCCTACGCGCACGGCGCGCTGATCGAGCTGGTCGCGGTGCGCAGCCCGGCCGAGCGCGCGGGCTTGCGCTCCGGCGACCTTGTCGTCGGCTTCGAAGGACGGCCGATCGTCGGCAGCGCCGACCTCGCGCTGGCGCTGCTGTCGTGGCGCCGCGTGCCCGGCACCCGCTTCACCGTCTGGCGTGACGGGCACTACCGGCAGCTGGTGCTGGCCGAGTGATGGACGCGTCGGACGACCCCGGACCGCGCGGCCTGGACGCCGCCACCGTGTCCGCGCGGCGGCGCCGCGACGGCGCGAACCGCCTGCCGCAGCCCGACCGTCGCGGCCTGCTGCGCATTGCCTGGCAGGCGCTCACGCAGCCGATGCTGCTGCTGCTGCTGGCCGCGGGCAGCGTCTATGCCGCGGTCGGCGAGCTCGACGACGCGCTGCTGCTCGGTGTCTCGGTGCTGGCGGTGGCGGCGCTTGCGATCTGGCAGGAACAGCGCAGCGAACGGGTGCTGCGTTCGCTGGCCGACCTGTCCAGCCCGCGCTGCCGCGTCGTGCGCGACGGTGGCGTGCAGGGCATCGCCAGCGAAGACCTGGTGCGGGGCGACCGGTTGATCGTCGCCGAGGGCGACCGGCTGGCGGCGGACGCGCGGCTCGTCGAGGCAAGCGGGCTGCGCGTCGACGAGTCGCTGCTGACCGGCGAGTCGGTGCCGGTGGACAAGCGCGCCGGGCCTGCGGGTGCGGACGGCGACGCCGCGCTGCTGCATGCCGGCAGCCTGGTGGTGCAGGGCGACGGCGTGGCCGTGGTGCAGGCGATCGGCGCGCAGACCGCGCTCGGCCGCATCGGCGGCTCGCTGCGCCAGATCGCGCCGCGACCGAGCCGGCTGCAGCAGGAGCTGAAGCGGCTGGTGCGCATCGTTGCGGTGCTGGCGGTCTTCACCTGCCTCGGCGCCGGCGTGCTGTACGCCTGGCGCGAGGGCTCGTGGACCAGCGGCCTGCTGGTCGGGCTGACGCTGGCGATGTCGCTGATTCCCGAGGAGTTCGCGGTGGTCTGGAGCGTGATGCTGGCGCTGGGCGCGTGGCGGCTGGCCCAGGTGCGGGTGCTGACGCGCCAGCCTCAGGCGATCGAGGCCCTCGGCACCGTCAGCGTGCTGTGCGTCGACAAGACCGGCACGCTGACCCACAACCGCATGACGCTCGCCCGCCTGCACGACGGCGTGCTGTCGGCGCCGCCGGGCGCCCCCGCGCAGGCGCCGCCGGACGATCCGGCGTTCGCGCCGCCGGACGATCCCGCGCTCGCGCCGTCGTTGCGCGCATTGCTCGATGCGGCCGCGATGGCCTGCAGCCCGCAGCCGATCGAGCCGATGGACCGCGCGGTGCTGGCCGCGCACGGCACCGCGCGCGCGGTGGGCGATGGCGCGGTGATGGCGGCGCACGTCGGCACCGGCGACGACCGGCCCTTCGTCGTGCACTGGTGGCGCGCGGCGGCGTCCGCGCGCGTGGTGCTGAAAGGGGCGCCGGAAGCGGTGCTGGCGCTGTGCGACGACGACCCCGCGCGCCTGGCCGCGCTGCGCGCCGCCGCCGAGACCTTCAGCGCCGCCGGGCAGCGCGTGCTGGCGGTGGCCTCGCGCGAGGCGGCCGCGGTGCCGCATGTGTCGCTGCAGGTGCCGGCGGGCGGACTGCAGGCGCTTGGCCTGCTGGTCTTCGAGGACCCGCTGCGCGACGAGGTGCCCGCGGCCATCGCCGCCTGCCGCGCCGCCGGCATGCGGGTGGTGATGATCACCGGCGATGCGCCGGCCACGGCGCTGGCGATCGCGCGCCAGGCCGGCCTCGTCGACGGCGACGCCGGCGCCGTGATGACCGGCGCCGAGCTCGACCGGCTCGACGATGCGGCGCTCGCAGCGCGGCTGCGCCATGCCGGCGTCTTCGCACGCATCGCGCCGGCCCAGAAGCTGCGGCTGGTGCGCGCGCTGCAGGCGCAGGGCGCCGTCGTGGCGATGACCGGCGACGGCGTCAACGACGCGCCGGCGCTGCGCGCGGCCGACGTCGGCGTCGCGATGGGCCGGCGCGGCACCGATGTCGCGCGCGAGGCGGCCTCGCTGGTGCTGCTGGACGACGACTTCAGCGCGATGGTGAAGGGCGTGGCCGGCGGGCGGCGCATCTTCGAGAACCTGCGCAAGTCGCTGGGCTACCTGTTCGCGGTGCACGTGCCGATCGTCGGCGTGTCGCTGATCCCGCTGCTGGCGGGCGGGCCGGTGCTGCTGCTGCCGCTGCACGTCGTGCTGCTGGAGCTGATCATCGATCCGGCCTGCTCGCTCGTCTTCGAGGCCGAGGAGCCGCCGGACGACCTGATGCGCCAGCCGCCGCGGCCCGCCTCGGCGCGGCTGTTCGCGCTCGACGCGGCGCTGCGTGCACTGGCCGCCGGCGCCGTCGCGTTCGGAGGAGTCGCCGTCGTCTATGCAATCGGCAGCCTGGCCGGCGCAACGGCCGAGTACCTCCGGCTGGCCGTGCTGGTCGCCATCGTGATCGGCAACCTGCTGCTGCTGCGCTGGTTCCGCGGCTCGGCCCGCGACCATGACGCGTCGAATCCGGTTTATCTTTCGCTGCTCGTCGTGCTGGGTGGCGTGTGCAGCGCGCTGCTCGCGCTGCCCTGGGCCGCCGGTCCGTTCGGCCTGCCGCCCGGCCTGGCGCCCTGGGCGCTGGTGCCGGCGCTGCCGACGGCCTGGGCCGCTGCGCGGCTGATGTCGGTGCGCGCGGCGCTGCGTGTGCGCGCCGCGGCCGCGTGAATTGATCCGCGTCAACGGCGGCAGGGGGGCGTTGACGGACAAACAGGGCATGCCGACGCCCGACGCCGATGCACCGCTGTTCCGCGCTCGCGGCCTCGCGAAGACCTACCGGACCGGGGAGGTCGAGGTGCGCGCGCTGCGCGAGGTGGACCTGGACATCGCGCGCGGCGAGTTCATCGTGCTGCTCGGGCCTTCGGGCAGCGGCAAGTCGACGCTGCTGAACATCCTCGGTGGGCTCGACGTGCCGAGCGAGGGCACGCTGGAGTTCGACGGCCGGCGGCTCGACGGCGCCGGCGAGGCCGCGCTGACATCGTTCCGCCGCGAGCACGTCGGCTTCGTCTTCCAGTTCTACAACCTGATCCCCAGCCTGACCGTGCGCGAGAACGTCGCGCTGGTGACCGACATCGCGCGCGACCCGATGCCGGTGGACGAGGCGGTGGCGCAGGTCGGCCTGGCACCGCGGCGCGACCACTTTCCGGCGCAGCTGTCCGGTGGCGAGCAGCAGCGCGTGGCCATTGCGCGCGCGATCGCCAAGCGGCCCGAGGTGCTGCTGTGCGACGAGCCGACCGGCGCGCTCGACTACCAGACCGGCAAGCTGGTGCTGGAGGTGATCGCGCGCGTCAACCGCGAGCTCGGCACCACGGCGATCGTCATCACCCACAACGCGGCGATCGCCGGCATGGCCGATCGCGTGATCCACCTCGGCGACGGCCGCATCCAGCGCATCGAGGTGCCGGCGCGCAAACTCACGCCCAGCGAGCTGGCATGGTGAACAGGCCCACCCCCGTCGCCTGCATCGGACGCCGATGAAAGCCCTCGACCGCAAGCTGCTGCGCGACTTGCGCCTGCTGTGGAGCCAGGCGCTGACGATCGCGCTGGTCGTCGGCGCGGGCATCGCCGGCTTCGTCACCAGCCTGTCGGCGGTCGACTCGCTGGCCACCGCACGCGACGCCTACTACGCCAGCGGGCGCTTCGGCGATGTCTTCGCGGCGCTCAAGCGCGCACCGGCGTCGCTGGAAGCGAACCTGCGCGAGCTGACCGGCGTTGCCGACGTGCAGACCGGCCTCGACGCGATGGTGCGGGTGACGCTGTCCGGCGTGGCCGATCCGATCATCGGCCAGCTGATCGGGCTGGACCTGCAGCGGGCGCAGCGGCTGAACGTGGTCGCCGTGTCGGCGGGCCGCATGCTGCAGCCGGACGAGGCGGGCAGCGGCACGCAGGCGATTCCCGTGCTGGTGTCGCGCGGCTTCGCGCAGGCGCGCGGGCTGAAGCCCGGCGACGAGCTGCAGGCGCAGATCAACGGGCGGCTGCGCACCTTGCGCGTCAGCGGCCATGCGCTGTCGCCGGAGTTCGTCTTCGCCGGCCTGTGGGGCATGCCGGACATGCGCGGCTACGGCGTGTTCTGGCTCGACCGGCGCGTGCTCGCGGCGGCCTACGACATGCAGGGCGCGTTCAACCGGGTCGCCGTCCGGCTGGCGCCCGCGGCCGATGCGCAGGCCACCATCGATGCGCTGTCGCGCCTGCTGGCGCCGTACGGCGGCCGCGACGTGCATGGCCGCGCCGAGCAGCCGTCGCACCAGATGCTGGACAACGAGATCAAGGAGCAGCGCGTCATCGGCACCGTGCTGCCGGCGATCTTCCTCGGCGTCGCGGCCTTCCTGCTGCACGTGGTGATCTCGCGCCTGGTCGGAACGCAGCGCGAGCAGATCGCGGCGCTGAAGGCGCTGGGCTACCCCGACGCCGCGATCGGGCTGCACTACCTCAAGCTCGTGCTGCTGATCGTCGCCGTCGGGCTGGCGATCGGGCTGCTGCTCGGGCGCCAGCTGGGCGAGATGTTCACCGGGCTGTACGCCGAGTTCTTCCAGTTTCCGCGCTTCGAGCACCGGATGGCGCCCTGGCTGGTCGCCACCAGTGCCGGCGTGGCGCTGGCGACCACGGTGCTGGGCACGCTGAACGCGGTGCTGTCGACCGTGCGCCTGCCGCCGGCCGAGGCGATGCGCCCGCCGGCGCCGGGCCACTTCCGCCGCACCCTGCTCGAACGCCTGGGCGTGCACCGCATGGCGCCGGCGCTGCGCATGATCGTGCGCAACATGGAGCGGCGGCCGTTGCGCACCGCCATCGGTATCGGCGGCATCGCCGCGGCGGTGGCCATCACCATCATGGGCAACTTCTTCCGCGACGCGATCGACACCATCGTGCACACGCAGTTCCAGCTCGGGCTGCGGGGCGATGTCACCGTCTGGACCGCCGAGCCGCTGGACGACGCCGCCCGGCTGCAGCTGGCGCGCCTGCCCGGCGTGCGGGCGGTGGAGTCGACCCGCTTCGTGCCGATCACGCTGGTGAACGGCCACCGGCGCGAGCGCAGCATGATCCGCGGTTATGCAGCGCGGCCCGACCTCTACCGCGTGATCGACGTGGCCGGGCGCGACACCCTGCTCGACGGCGGCGCGCTGGTGCTGACCGACCGACTGGCGCACAAGCTCGGCTTGCGCGTGGGCGACACGGTGCAGGCCGAGGTGCTGATCGGCGCGCCGCGCACGCTCGAGTTGACCGTGGGCGGCACGGTGCGCGAGATGATGGGGCTGAACGCCTACATGGACCGCACGGCGCTGAACCGCGCGCTCGGCGAAGGCGACGTCGCCACCGGCTGGGTGCTGGGCGTCGAGCCCGGTCGCGAGACGGCGCTGCTCGAGGCGACGAAGGCGCTGCCGCGTGCGGCCGGCGCCTTCAGCAAGGCGACGATGCTGCGCAACATGCAGGAGATCAGCGCGCGCAACGTGCGCATCATGAGCACGGTGCTGACCGCCTTCGCCGCGGTGATCTCGATCGGCGTCGTCTACAACAACGCGCGCATCGCGCTGGCCGAGCGCGGCTGGGAGCTGGCGTCGCTGCGCGTGCTGGGCTTCACGCGCGCGGAGGTGTCGGCGCTGCTGCTGGGCGAGCTGGCGCTGGCGATCCTGATCGCGCTGCCGCTCGGCATGGCCGCGGGTTGGGCGCTGGTCAACGGCATCAACGAGCTGCTGGCCTCCGACCAGTTCCTGTTCCCGGCCACCATCCGGCCGCGCACCTACGCCTGGGCCGCACTGTGCGTGCTGGCCGCGGGCATCGCCAGCGCGCTGGTCGTGCGCCGGCGCATCGACCGCCTCGACCTGGTGGCGGTGCTGAAGACGAGGGAATGATGATGAAGAAGACGACGTTGGCCGGCTCGATCGGCGCGGCGCTGGCCGCCGCGCTGCTGCTGGCCTGGGCCTTCGCGCCGCGGCCGCTGGTGGTGGAGACCGCGGTGGCGACCCAGGGCCGATTCGAGGCGTCGATCGAGGAAGACGGCCGCACGCGGCTGCGCGATCGCTACGTGGTCTCGGCGCCGCTGGCCGGCCGGGTGCAGCGCATCGTGCTGCGCGAGGGGGACCGCATCGAAGCCGGCGCGGTGGTCGCGACGCTGGAGCCGGTGCTGTCGCCGCTGGTCGACGAGCGCACGCTGCGCGAGCAGCAGGCCCAGCTGCAGATCGCGCAGGCGACGGTGCAGCGCGCCGCCGCCCGATGGGAGCAGGCGCGCGTGCAGCGGCAGCAGGCGGCCAACGAGGCGCTGCGCAGCGAGCAGCTGGCGCAGCAGGGCTTCCTCGCACCGACGCGGCTGGACACCGATCGCCTGGCGCTGGCCGCGGCGACCAAGGAGCTGGACGCGGCCGAGAGTGATCGGCGTGTCGCCGCGCATGGTGTCGCGCAGGCCCGCGCGGCGCTGGAGGCGGTGCGGCAGCCGGCGCCGGGCCGCGCCTTCACGCTGCAGGCGCCGGTGGCCGGCACCGTGCTGCGGGTGCTGCAGGCCAGCGAGACCAGCGTTGCGCTCGGCACGCCGCTGCTCGAGCTGGGTGACCTCGGCGCGCTGGAGATCGTCGCCGAACTGCTGACCGGCGATGCGCTGCGCGCGTTGCCCGGCAGCCGCGTGGTGATCGAGCGCTGGGGCGGACCCGGCGTGCTGGAAGGGCGCGTGCGCCGCGTCGAGCCGGCGGCCTTCACCAAGGTGTCGGCGCTGGGGGTCGAGGAGCAGCGGGTGAAGGTGCTGATCGACCTGGTCGGCCTCGACCGGGCACCGGCACCCGCGCGTGCGCTCGGCGACGGCTTCCGCGTGACCGTGCGCATCGTCACGCTGGCCGAGGAGCGCGCGCTGAAGGTACCGGTGAGCGCGGTGTTCCCGGTCGCCGACGACGGCGGCGGCGGCATGGCGGTGTTCGTCGTGCGCGATGGCCGCGCGCAGCTGCAGCGCGTCGAGGTGGCCGCGCGCAACGGCGGCGAGGCCTGGATCAAGCGCGGCATCGATGCCGGCGCGCAGGTGGTCGTCTACCCGCCACCGGCACTGCAGCCGGGCGTGCGCGTGCAGGTGCACGACAGCACGGCGCGCTGACGGCCGGCGCCGCAGTCCGCGTCGGTCCCGTCCGGGGCACCACCGGACTTGCGCGAGCGCAAGGCCGCCGCACGATCGGCGCCTTAGCGTGCTCCCCATGCAATTGCACTTCCTCGGTGCGGCCGGCACCGTCACCGGCTCCAAGACCCTCGTCGAACACGCCGGCCGGCGTGTGCTGGTCGACTGCGGCCTGTTCCAGGGCGTCAAGCAGCTGCGGCTGCGCAACTGGCGCGAGCTGCCGGTGCCCGCCTCGTCGATCGACGCGGTGGTGCTGACGCATGCGCACCTGGACCACAGCGGCTTCCTGCCGCGGCTGGTGAACCTGGGTTTCCGCGGGCGCGTGCATGCGACACGCGCGAGCTTCGACCTGTGCAAGCTGCTGCTGGTCGACGCCGGCCATCTGTTCGAGGAAGAGGCGGCCTTCGCGAACCGGCACGGCTTCTCACGCCATCAGCCGGCGCTGCCGCTGTTCACCCGTGACGATGCCTTGCGCACGCTGGCGCGTTTCGAGCCGCAGGACTTCGACGAGACCTTCGAGCCGGTGCCGGGCTTGCAGGTCACGCTGCGCCCGGCCGGCCACATCCTCGGCGCAGCCAGCGCCCGGCTGCAGGCCAGCGGGCGTTCCGTGCTCTTTTCGGGCGATCTCGGCCGCGATGACGACCTGGTGATGAAGCCCCCCGCGGCGCCGTCGGCCGCCGACCTGGTGCTGATCGAGTCGACCTACGGCGACCGGCTGCATCCGGCCGTCGATGCGTTGGACGAGCTGGCCAGCGCGATCGGCCGCACGGCGGCGCGCGGCGGCATCGTCGTGATCCCGGCCTTCGCCGTCGGCCGCGCGCAAACGCTGCTGCACATGCTGCAGCAGCTGAAGGCGACGCAACGCATCCCCGACCTGCCCATCTACCTGAACAGCCCGATGGCCGCCGGCGCGACCCGGCTGTACATGCACTGGAACGAGCTGCACCGGCTGTCCGACGCCGATTGCGAGCGCATCGAGGCCGGCACGCGCATCGTCGAGACGGTGGAGGACTCGAAGCGGCTGAACCAGCTGAAGTGGCCCTCGGTCATCGTGTCGGCCAGCGGCATGCTCACCGGCGGCCGCGTGCTGCATCACCTCGTCGCCTATGCCGGCGCTTCGCGCAACACCATCGTGCTGCCGGGCTACCAGGCGCCGGGCACCCGCGGCGCGGCGCTGCTGGGCGGCGCCACGTCGCTGAAGATCCACGGCGAGTACGTGCCGGTGCGCGCCGAGGTGGTCGCGATGGCGTCGCTCTCGGCGCACGCGGACCGCGACGGCCTGCTGCGCTGGCTGGCGCGCCTGCCGTCGCCGCCGCGCGAGGTGCTGGTCGGCCACGGCGAAGCCACCGCGGCCGATGCGCTGCGGCTGGCGATCGAGGAGCGTTTCGGCTGGCGCGCGCGCGTCGCCGAGGACGGCGAACGCCTCGAGCTCGACTGAACGCGGGCCCGCCCGGTCGTCGGGCGATCGGGCAGGCGATCAGCCGATCAGCGGCGCGCCGCGCGCGCGATGACCTGGGCGGCGAGCCGCTCGGCGGCCACCGACTGGTCGATCGGCGAACGCGCCAGGCCGGCGCGGTCGTAATGCTGGTTCTCGTACAGCGCGGCGGCGGCCGGGTGGGTGTCGAGCACGGCGGCCAGCGCGGTCGGATCGATGTCGCGCTTCATGGCCGCGCCCAGCTGCTGGGCGATGGCCCGGAACTGGTCGGCGTTGAGCGGCAGCCGGCCGCTCTCGAAGCGATCGAGCAATGCCGCCAGCCGGATCACGGCGGCGATGCGTTCCTGGGTGAAGTCGGTACCGGTCGGGGTCATGGGGAGATTTCCGCGAAACGGAGTCGGCGATGACCCCCATCTGGGGCCGACCGGGTGGCCGTCAAGGGGCTCGGCGCCGGCCTGGGCGGCGAGAGGCCGCCCGCCAGCATGGCGCCTGGCCGCCCGGCCGGGCGCTGCCGCTCAGCGCCCGGGGAGCGGCCGCAAGGCGTCGGCGATCGTCGGCGGCAGCCCGCCGCGGCCCGCGCGCACCAGCGAGCTGCCGGCGCCGATGTTGCAGAAATCGCGGCCGATGATGCCGACGTCGAGCACCTGCGCGTCGAGCGCACGCAGGCTGCCGGCGAGGTCCAGGGCCGGGCTGGTGATCTGCACGTTGCCCGACAGGCCCTCCGGCGCCGCCGCCTGGATCACGTTGAGGCCGGGTCGCACGCCGGGCTCGAACGGGATCGGCTCGCTGCCGCCGGCCAGCAGCGCATTGCCGGCGGGCACCAGCGCACGCACATCGATCGCGATGTCGCCGCCGCTGGCCCGGACGGCCGCGGTATTCGCCTGCACCGCGCCATTGTCGAGCACCAGCACCGGCGCCTCGATGCGGATGTTGCCGCCGTTGCCGTTGTGCACGCCGAGCACCGAACTCTCGATCTGCGCGTCGACCAGGCGCAGGTAGCGGCCGGCGGCCACCTGGATCGGGCCGCCGTTGCCGTCCTGGGCCGAGGTCAGGATGCGGGCGTCGTTGCGCATCGTCAGCGCGCCGGCCACGCGCACGTCGATCGCATTGCCCGGCGCGGCGCCGCTGGACGAGGCCACCAGGCCGGCGCCGTCCATCGACAGGTTGCGTGCGCGCAGCGTGATGGCCTGCGGCGTCAGCGCCGGCAGGTCGGGCTCGAGCGCGTCGTTCTTGATCGTCAGCGCCTCGGGCGCGTCGCGCAGCTGCACGTCGCCTGTCGCCACCACGTCGATACGGCCGACCTGGCCGCTCGACGGAAATGCCGCGCGGCTGCGGATGCCGGTGCGGGCATCGCCCTGGCCGTCGATCAGCAGGTCGCGCGTCTCGACGCGGATCGCGCCCGAGCGGCCTTCGGCATTCGCGTTGGCACTGATCACCGCGCCGTGCCGCAGCGTGACCTGCTCGCTGGCCTGGACGGTGAGGTCGCCGGCCGCGCCGGAACCCACCGACGTGCCGAGGATGCCGGTCGTGAGGCCGCCATCGCCGCTGCCTTCGGCGATGAACGCGCGGGTCTGCACGGTGACCGAACCGCCGCGGCCGCTGCCGCCGGCCAAGGCCTGGATCAGCCCGCCGTTCTTCAGCGTGAGCACGTCCGACACCTGCACCTGCACCGTGCCGCCGGCGCCGGCGCCGATCGACGTGCTGGAGATCGACGACGCGTACTGGTCGAGGCCGTCCAGCGTCAGGCGCTCCGCCTTCACCGACACGGTGCCGCCCGCGCCAGGGCCGGTGGTGTCGGCGGAAATGCCGGTCGGGCCGCCGCGCATCGTGATGTCGCGGGCCTCGACATCGACCCGGCCGGCCGCACCGCCCGGTCCGAAAGCCAGCGAACCGGGTTCCTGCGAACCGAGCGAGTCGCTGAAGATGCCGGTGCTGAAGAAGGCGTCGGGCGTGGCCTCCATCAGGATCGTCTGGGCCTTGACGCTGACCGAGCCCGCGCGCTGGGTCGCGAAGGGCGCGAAGCCGGGGTGCGCGGTCGCCGAGCTGGTGATGTTGCCGCCGTTGCGCAGCACCAGCGCGCCGGCGACGTTCACCGTCACGCTGCCGGCCGCGGTGGCGACGAAGTTCGAGTCGCTGGCGATGCCTGGCGGATTGAGGATCGCGTTCGTGCCGTCGATCGTCAGCGCGCCGGCGTTCACCCGCACCGAGCCGCCGGCGCCGACGGTCGCCACGTTGCTCGCATCGAAGCTGGCGACGGCCTGCGCGTAGACGCCCCCGCTCTCGAGGATCTGCATCGGCCCGGCCACGTCGATCGCCACGTTGCCGGCGTTGCCCGGCGCGTTGGTGTAGCTGGCGATGTTGGACTGGCCGCGGATCGTGAGCGTCGCCGCGCTGACGCTGATGTCGCCGGCGGCGGATCGTGTCTGTGTCGTCGTCTGGAAGCCGCCGCCGTCGCCGAAGAGATCGATCGTGCCGAGGCTGCGGATGCGCAGCGACGGGCCGGCCGGCGCGGCTTCGGAGGCCATGTGCGAGTAGATGAAGGCGTCGCTGATGCGCAGGCCGTCGCGCACGGTGATGTCGACGGCGCCCGGCGCGAACAGGCTCGGCACCGCGTTGATCGAGGCGCCGGCCGACAGCGCCAGCGTGCCGGCATGCACGGCCACCGTGCCTTCGCCGGTGCTGGCGTGCGACGTGGCCAGCGTGATCGCGCCGCCGAGGCGCGTGGCCTCCGGCGCCTGCCGCACGTTCACCGGCACCGCCACCGCTTCCGCGCCGGTGGCGACCAGGCGCAGCGTGCCGGTCTCGGTGTGCATCGCCGCGCGGTCCATCGTGATCGAGCCGGCCGTGACGTCGAGGTCGCGGCCGTCGACGAAGGCATTGACGCGTGCATTGGGCGTCAGCATCACCGGCGCCGCGGCCTGGCCGCCGAGGAAGCCGAAGGCTGCCGGCGCGGCCACCGTCAGGCTGCTGTCCGGGCCCCGGCCCGCAGCCAGCGTGCTGCCGTCGGCGAAGCGCAGCTCGTGCGCGGTGCTGACGTGGAAGGCCGCCGGCACGTCGACCCGGGCACCGGCGCCGAAGGTCACGCCGTTGGGGTTGATCAGGAAGAAGTCGGGCCGGCTGCCCGACGCGGCCGACAGGCGCAGCGGACCGTCGATCAGCGAGGCCTCGTTGCCCGTCACGCGGGCGATGACGTTGGCCAGCGTCGGCGTGGTGGTCGTGAAGGTGGCCGATTCGCCGGCCTGCACGCTGAACAGCTGGAAGCTGTGGAAGAGGTTGTTGCCGGCGCGGCGGCCGACGCTTTCGGGAATCGTGAACTGGCCGCTGAAACTCTGCGCCGTGCGGCCCCAGCTGGTGTCCGTGACGGCGGCCGCGCGGCTGTCGAGCATCGCGCCGGCGGCCAGCAGGCACAGCGCGGCGGCGGCGATGGCATGGCGGCGGCAGGTGGACTTGCACAGGGCGCTCATTGCCAGCTCCCGACGAGGATGAAGGCCGCCCAGTGGAACGGGTGGCGGAAGGACGGTTCGGCCAGCATCGCACGCTGCACCTGCTGCAGCGCGCGGGCCTTGGTCTCGGGCGTGCCGTTGCTCGCCGCCAGCCGTGCGTAGAAGCGCGACATCAGCTGCATCGCCGCGTCGTCCGACACCGGCCACAGCGTGCCCAGCGCGGCGCCGGCGCGGGCCTTCAGCGCGGCGCCCGACAGCCCCAGCGGCGCGCGGTCGTCGCCCTCGGCCGTCTGGCAGGCCGACAGCGCGAGCAGCTCGATCGGCCGCTGGCGCAGGCGCTCCGAACGCAGCAGCTGCTGCAGGCCGTCGATCGTCAGCAGGCCGTCGTAGGTCATCAGGAAACTCTCGGCCGCCGAGCTGCTGAACAGGCCGTGCGACGCGATGTGCACGACGGAGTACTGGCCGGTCGAGAAACGCTCGCCGAAGCGTTCGAGCGTGAAGCCCTCGTCCAGCAGCACGTCGCTCGGCAGCCGCGTGCGCAGCTGGTCGATCTCCTGCTTTACGCCGGGCAGGGCGAGGGCCTCGCGGGTCTGCTCGCGCGTCAGCGTTCGCGTCGGCGAGCCGGCCAGCGTATCGACGACCCACTTCGGCAGGCGCTCGACCACCGGCCCCGGTTCGGACAGCCCGGCCAGCAGCAGGCGCGCCGGGCCGCGGCGCTCGGCCGCGGCGCGCGTCAGGCTCAGCGCCGGCGCGGTGACCACCGCGACCTTCTCGATCGCGAAACGGTCGCCGTCGTGCAGCGCGCCGAAGGGCAGCAGGCGCAGCACGCCATCGGGCACCACCACCAGCGTGTGGATGCGCTGGCTGTCCAGGGTCGGCTCGAGCGGCCGCATCAGCAAGCCGTACAGCACCGCGGCCGCGCCTTCGAAGGGGCGCTGGCGGCGCAGGCTGTCGGCGAAGCCGTGCACCAGCTTCTGCAGGTCGTCGGACTCGATCGGCTGCGTGCGGCGCTGCAGGCCCTGCGGCGTCTCGACCAGCAGCTCGAGCCGGTCCGGGAAGATGATCGGGTACAGCACCGCGGTGCCGGCGGGCAGCGCCCGGGCCTCCTGCGCACGCGCTGATTCGACGGTGCAACGCTCGCCGAGGAAGTCGTCGAGCTCGCTGCGCTTGACGAGTTCGACGACGTTGCGCGCCTCGCGCATATGCTGCTGGGCCGCCTCGGGCGCGGCGCCGTCGGCCTTCGCGAGCAGCAACTCGGCCAGCGCCAGGTAGATCGGTTCCAGCGTCTCGCGGAAGGACGAGCGGCCGTCCTCGTACTCGATCGGGATGTCCTGGCGCACCGCCTCGATGTGCTCGACCGAACGCCGGTAGGCGGCCAGCGCCCGGTCGCTGTCGCCGGCGGCCTTCAGCAGCCGGCCGCGGCGCCATTCGATGCGAAACAGCAGCTCGCGCGCGTTCGCGGCCTGGGCCTGCAGCGCGGCGCTGTCCGTCAGCCGCAGCGCGTCGTCGGCGCGGCGCTCGGCCTCGTAGAGCTGGGCCAGCGCGTCCAGCACCTCGGCCTGCAGGCGGACATCGGCCGACGCGGTGGCGAGGCCGCGGGCCTGGTCGAGCGCGTCGAACGCCAGGCGGCGGCCGTCGGCGCCGAGTGCCAGCGCCTGCGTGCCGAGGTTCGCGGCCTGGTGCGCGCGGTCGCGCGTGTCCCCGATCGACGGCAGCCGCGTCGCCGCGTCGCGCAAGGCGGCGAGGCGTTCGGCCGGCGGCGTCAGGCGCGCGAGGTTCAGCCGCAGCGTCGACTGCAGCGAAGCATCGTCGGGTGCGAGGCGCTGCGCCTCGACGTACAGCGCGCGCGCCTCGTCGTCGCGGCGCAGGCCGAGCAGCGCATTGGCCAGGTCGTTGGCGCGCAGCGCCCGGGTGACAGCGTCCGGCGCGTGGGTGTAGCCCTCGCGCAGCAGCGGCTCGGCGTCGGCGAAGCGGCGCATGCGGTGCAGCGCCAGGCCCAGCGCCGCGGCGGCGTCGGCCTTCTCGGCCGGCGTGCTCGCGCGGGCCTGCGCCTCGCGCAGCTGGTCGACGGCCTGCTGCAGCGCGCCCCGGTGGCACAGCTGCGTGCCGTGCGCGATCTGGGCGTTCACATCGGCCTGCTGCGCCACGGCGGGCGGCGCGACGAGCAGACCGGCGAACATCACGGCGAGCATCGTGGAGAGAGGGCGGCGGCGCATCGTCGGCTCCTCAGAACAGCTCGTAGCGCAGCTGCAGGTGCACGCCGCGGTCCTGCAGCGCGCCGCGCGTCGCGACGGCCGGCGTCTTCAGGCGCTTCGCCGCGGCCAGTTCGACGCCCAGCGGGCCGAAGCGGGCGTCCAGCGCCAGGCCGATCGAGCCGAGGTCGTCCGATGCCTCGCCGCGGTTGCGCGCGCGCCCCGCATCGACGAAGGGAATCAGCGTGACCCGCCGATCGGATTCGGCCGCGTCGAGCAGCGGCCAGTGCAGCTCGACCGACGCGGTGATGCCTTCGTCGCGCACCAGCTGGTTCTCGCGGTAGCCGCGCACCGTCGCGACACCGCCGACCGCCAGCCGCTCCAGCGGCAGCAGGCGGTCGCGACTCTTCTGCAGGCTGGCCTTCAGCACCAACTGGGCGCCCGGCACGTCGGCGAGGCGGCGCGCGAACTGGGCCTGGCCTAGCCAGAAGGCATAACGCTTCGAAGGCGCGGCCAGCGCGGGATCGAGCCCGTCCATGATGTTGTTGCGGCCCCAGCTGAAGGTCGAGCGCAGCGCCAGCGTCTGCGTGGCGTCGCGCTGCACGAACTCCTGCATGAAGCGCCAGGCATGCAGGCGCGACAGGCCGTCGGGTTCGCCCGGCGTGAACGAGAACGGCTCCCCGAGCAGCGTGGTGCGGCTTTCGCGCTGCGACCAGGTGAGGCCGAGCGCGACGCGCTGCGCGAGCGTGTCGATCAGCGCATGGCCGAGGCCGATGTCGAGGCTCTTGACGCGGCTGACGATGTCGATGCTCGCGATCGGCTCCTCGACCACGCTGGTATCGCCGCGGTCGTGGCGCAGGGTGAACACGGTGCCGACGAACGGGCCGATCGCGGGCAGCGGCACGCTCCAGCCGATGTTCAGGCGCTCGGAGCCTTCGCTGCCGATCACGGTCGCGTCCAGCGCGTCGCCGAGGCCGCTCAGGTTCCACACCGTGCCGGTGAGGCCGCCGCCGGCCTCGCCGACCGAGGGTGTGCGGTGGTTGTTGGCCAGCAGCGCCAGCTTGTAGGGCTGCGCGCGCGTGACGTCGACGTCCAGCGTCGCTTCACCCAGCGCGGCGCCGGGCACGATGCGCGCATTCATGCGCGCGATCAGCGGATCGGCGAGCAGGCGCTGGAAGCGGTCCTGCAGCGCCTGGACGTTGAACGGATCGCCGCTGCCGGCACCGAGGCGCTCGGCGATGTAGCCCTCGCGCAGCCGGCCCTGGCCCTTGACCTGCACGCCGGTCAGGCGGCCTTCGACGATCACCAGCCGCAGGCGCCCGTCGCGCCAGGCGCCATCGGGGATCAGCGCGCCGGAGTTGACGTAGCCGCGCTCGACGAGGCGCCGCGTGACCGCCAGCCGCAGTTCCTCGAGGTCGGCCGCCGTCAGCGGGCGGCGCAGCCACGGACGGGCGATCGCCTGCAGTTCGTCGTCGGTCAGAACGGTCGCGCCGTCGAAGGTGATGGCCTCGACCGGCCCGACGGCCGCCTCGTCGCGCACCGGCGGCAGCGCCAGGCGTTCGGGCTCGGGCAAGGCCTGGGCAAGAGCCGGCTTGACGGGCAGCAAGGCCAGCAGCGACACGAGCGCGGCGATGCCGCGCGCGAGGGCGGAGGGAGCGAAATCGTGGGGCACGGCGCCGGGCGATGAGTCCCGGCGATTGTGGCGTCGCGCCGGCGTGCTCCGGCCCGGCCGCGATGTGACCTTAGACCAATGCGGCGATGGCCCGACCCATGTCCGTGGTCGAGGCCTGGCCGCCCAGGTCGGCCGTGCGCGGCCCCTCGACCAGCACACGTTCGATGGCCTTCACGATCGCGTCGTGGGCGTCGCGCCGGCCGAGGAAGTCGAGCATCAGCGCGCCCGACCAGATCATCGCCACCGGGTTCGCGATGTTCCTGCCGTAGATGTCCGGCGCCGAGCCGTGCACCGGCTCGAACAGCGACGGGAACCGGCGCTCGGGGTTCAGGTTGGCCGACGGCGCCAGGCCGATCGTGCCGGTGCAGGCGGGCCCCAGGTCCGACAGGATGTCGCCGAACAGGTTGGTCGCGACGACGACGTCGAAGCGCTGCGGCTGCAGCACGAAGCGCGCGGTCAGGATGTCGATGTGCTGCTTGTCGACCTTGACGGCGGGATACCCGGCGCCGACCGCGTCGGCCCGCTTGTCCCACCACGGCATGCTGATCGCGATGCCGTTGGACTTCGTCGCCACCGTCAGTTGCTTGCGCGGGCGCGACTGCGCCAGCTCGAAGGCGTACTTCAGCACCCGGTCGGCACCGTGGCGGCTGAACACCGATTCCTGGATCACCAGCTCGCGCTCGGTGCCCTCGTACATCACGCCGCCGAGGTTGGTGTACTCGCCCTCGGTGTTCTCGCGCACGATCATGAAATCGATGTCGCCGGGCTTTCGGTTCGCCAGGGGGCAGGGCACGCCGTCGAACAGGCGCGCGGGCCGCAGGTTGATGTACTGATCGAACTCGCGGCGGAACTTCAAGAGCGATCCCCACAGCGAGACGTGGTCCGGCACCGTGGCCGGCCAGCCGACGGCGCCGAAGTAGATCGCGTCCATGCCCGACAGCTGCGCCTTCCAGTCGTCCGGCATCATCTGGCCGTGGGCCTGGTAGTAGTCGCAGCTGGCCCAGTCGATGGGCTTGATGGCCAGCGGGATGTCGAAGCGGCGCGCGGCGGCCTCGAGCACGCGCAGGCCCTCGGGCATCACTTCCTTGCCGATGCCGTCGCCGGCGATGGCGGCGATCTTGAACGGGGTGCTCATCGTGTGTCCTGTGGAGTTCAGTAGGCCGACGGGCCGCGGCTGTCCGCCGCAAGGCCGAAGTCGCCGGCCAGCTTGCGCGCGCCCTGCGCGAGCAACGTGATGTCGATGCCGACCGCGACGAACTGCGCGCCGTAGTCCAGGTAGCGCCGGCACTGCGCGGCATCGATCGACATCGTGCCGGCCGCCTTGCCGCTGGCGACGATGGTCTTCACCGCGCCCTCGATCGCCGCCTGCACGTCCGGATGGCCCGGGTTGCCGCGGTGGCCCATCGACGCCGCGAGGTCGGACGGGCCGATGAACACGCCATGCACGCCGTCGACGGCGCAGATGGCCTCCAGGTTCTTCAGCGAGGTCACCGTCTCGGCCTGCACGATCAGGCAGACCTCGTCGTCGGCGACGTCGGTGTAGTCCCGCCGCGCGCCCCAGCGCGAGGCGCGCGCGCCGCCGGCGCCGACGCCGCGGATACCGCGCGGCGGGTAGCGCGTGGCGGCAACCAGCGCGGCGGCCTGCTCGGCGGTGTCGACCATCGGCACCAGCAGGTTCTGCGCGCCGATGTCCAGCAGTTGCTTGATCAGCGCGGTGTCGCCGGTGACCGCGCGCACCACCGGCTGCACGCCGGGGTAGCCGGCGACGGCCTGCAGCTGCGCGAGCGTGCTGCGCACGTCGTTCGGCGCGTGCTCGCCGTCGATCAGCAGCCACTGGAAGCCGGCGCTGGCGCAGACCTCGGCCGGGTAGGCATCGGCCAGCGACAGCCACAGGCCGATCTGGCGCTCGCCGCGCGCGAGCGCGGCCTTGAAAACATTCGTCGTCACGCGAGGCATCCTTCGCAGAGCTGTTTCGAGTGCATGGGGTCGTCGAGCCCGTGGCGCGAGCCCTCGCGACCATAGCCTGATTCCTTCACCCCGCCAAACGGCCCCGCCGACGCCGGAACGCAGCAGCTGATGGGGTGTCTGCGCGCGGCGGCCCCGTGCGAGGGCGCCCCCCGCTCAGGAACCGATCTAGGCCTGCCTAGGCAATTGGGCGGGTAAGCCCCTGCCGGGCGCCCCGGCGGGGCTCCTTAGAATCTTTTTCATTGCCTGCAAGGAGTTCCCCTCGATGCCAGCCCATCGACGCGGTGCCGACGACAGTGGCGCCGCCGCGGCCGCGCCCAGCGGATCACGTGTCCTGAAGAAGTACCCGAACCGTCGCCTCTACGACACCCGCACCAGCAGCTACATCACCTTGGCGGATGTCAAGCGCATGGTGCTCGACGGCGAGACCTTCGAGGTGCGCGATGCCAAGACCGGCGACGACCTCACGCGCAGCATCCTGCTGCAGATCATCCTCGAGGAAGAAACCGGCGGCGTGCCGATGTTCAGCACGCAGATGCTGGCGCAGATCATCCGCTTCTACGGCCACGCGATGCAGGGCCTGATGGGCACGATGCTGGAGAAGAACCTGCAATCCTTCGTCGACATGCAGGGCCGCTTCGCCGAGCAGACCAAGGGCCTGTACGAAGGCAAGAACTTCACGCCCGAGGCCTGGGCCCAGTTCATCACCGGCCAGGCGCCGATGATGCAGGGGCTGATGGGCAACTACCTCGAGCAGAGCAAGAGCCTGTTCGAGCAGATGCAGGAGCAGATGAAGGCCTTCCCGGGCCTGCCGGGCTTCCCGGGCGGGCCGAAGCGCTGATCCGCGCGCGGCGCTGAACCCGCGGCGCCGAATTCCCGCCGGCGCACCGGCGGCGGCCTGGTCGCGAGACAATCGCGGCCTATGCAAGACCTCTCCCCCACGACCGCGGCGCTGGCCGGTGCAGCCAAGCCGCCCAAGGTCGGATTCGTCTCCCTCGGCTGTCCGAAGGCGCTCACCGATTCCGAACTGATCCTGACCCAGCTCTCCGCCGAGGGCTACGAGACCAGCAAGTCCTTCGCCGGCGCCGACCTGGTGATCGTCAATACCTGCGGCTTCATCGACGATGCCGTCAAGGAGAGCCTGGACACCATCGGCGAGGCCCTGGCCGAGAACGGCAAGGTGATCGTCACCGGCTGCCTGGGCGCACGCGCCGCGGCCGATGGCGGCAACATGGTCAGGAGCGTGCACCCCAAGGTGCTCGCCGTCACCGGGCCGCATGCGACGCAGGAAGTGATGGACGCCGTGCACCTGCACGTGCCGAAGCCGCACGATCCGTTCGTCGACCTCATTCCGGCCGCCGGCATCAAGCTCACGCCCAAGCACTACGCCTACCTCAAGATCAGCGAAGGCTGCAACCACCGCTGCACCTTCTGCATCATCCCGAGCATGCGCGGCGACCTGGTGTCGCGGCCGATCGGCGACGTGCTGAAGGAAGCGCGCGCGCTGTTCGAGTCCGGCGTCAAGGAGCTGCTGGTCGTCAGCCAGGACACCAGCGCCTACGGCGTCGACGTCAAGTACCGCACCGGCTTCTTCGACGGCAAGCCGGTCAAGACCCGCATGGTCGAGCTGTGCCAGCAGCTGGGCGAGCTGGCCGCGGCGCACGGCGCGTGGGTGCGGCTGCACTACGTCTACCCGTACCCGCATGTCGACGAGGTGCTGCCGCTGATGGCCGCTGGCCATGTGCTGCCTTACCTGGACGTGCCGTTCCAGCATGCGCACCCCGACGTGCTCAAGCGCATGAAGCGCCCGGCCAGCGGCGAGCGCAATCTCGAGCGCCTGCTGAAGTGGCGCGAGGCCTGCCCGGAGCTGGTGATCCGCTCGACCTTCATCGCCGGCTTCCCCGGCGAGACGGAACAGGAGTTCCAGACCCTGCTCGACTTCGTGCGCGAGGCCCAGATCGACCGCGCCGGCTGCTTCGCCTATTCGCCGGTCGATGGCGCGGCGGCCAACGCGCTGCCCGACCCGGTGCCGGCCGAACTGCGCGAGGAGCGCCGCGCGCGCTTCATGGCGGTGGCCGAAGCCGTGTCGATCGAACGCCTGAAGCGCCGCGTCGGTGCGACGATGCAGGTGCTGGTCGACCGCGCGCCGGCGATGGGCCGCAAGGGCGGCGTCGGCCGCAGTTATGCCGACGCGCCGGAGATCGACGGAACGGTGCGCCTGCTGCCGCCGGAGAAGGCGTCGAAGACCCTGAAGGTGGGCGAATTCACCCGCGCCCGCATCGTCGCCACCGAGGGCCACGACCTGATCGGCATGCCGGTGTGAACGATTCCGCCCGGGGCTCCCCGGCCTCCCGATGCTGCGTAACATGGCTGCTATGCAAGACCTGATCACCGGCCTGGTTCACCATCCGTACGAACCGCCCGCGGGCTTCGGCGCCGTGATGCCGGCGGTGCACAAGGCGTCGACGGTGACCTTCCCGAACACCGCGGCGATGCGCGCGCGCAGCTGGAAGAGCAAGCAGGGCTATACGTACGGGCTTCACGGCACGCCGACCACCTTCACGCTGGAAGAGCGCATCGCCGCGCTCGAAGGCGGCCGCTTCTGCGCGCTGGCGCCCAGCGGCCTGGGCGCCATCGTGATGACCAACATCGCGCTGCTGAAGCAGGGCGACGAGCTGCTGCTGCCCGCCAATGTCTACGGCCCGTCGCGCGAGATGGCGCGCACGCTGCTGGCCGACTGGGGCATCACGCACCGGCTGTACGACCCGCTGGACGCGTCGTCGCTGGCCGCCGCGATCAGCGAGCGCACGAAGCTGGTGTGGCTGGAGGCCCCGGGCTCGGTGACGATGGAGTTCCCGGACCTGCGTGGCCTGGTCGCCGCGGCGAAGGCGCGCGGCGTGCTGACGGCGCTGGACAACACCTGGGGCGCCGGCCTCGCGTTCCGGCCGTTCGAGCTGGGCGTCGATCTGGTGATGCAGGCGCTGACGAAATACCCGTCCGGCGGCGCCGACGTGTTGATGGGCTCGGTCACGAGCCGGGACGAGGCGCTGCACCAGCGCATCCTTCAAGCGCACATGCGGCTGGGCATCGGCGTGGCGGCGAACGATGCGGAAATGGTTCTGCGCTCGCTGCCGACGATCGCGCTGCGCTACCACGCGCAGGACGCGGCGGCGCGCACGCTGGCCGCCTTCCTGCAGCAGCAGCCGGCGGTGAAGCAACTCCTGCATCCGGCCTTCGAAGGTTCGCCGGGCCATGCGCACTGGCGTTCCACCTGCAGCGCCGCGGCCGGGCTGTTCTCGGTGCTGTTCGACCCCGTGCTGCCGGCGGAGCGCATCGATGCCTTCGTCGACGCGCTGCGGCTCTTTCGCATCGGTTACTCCTGGGCGGGCCCCGTCAGCCTCGTCGTGCCCTACGATCTCGGCCTGATCCGCGGCGCCGACGCGGCGCGCCAGGGCACCCTGGTGCGCTTCTCGGTCGGGCTCGAAGCCGTCGCGGACCTGCAGGCCGACCTGGCGCAGGCGCTGCGCCAGCTGGACTGATCAGTTTCCTTCGCACCGGACGCCTTCCACCACACGACGCACGATGGGTTCCGAGACCACCGTCATCATGAAGACCGGCGACCACTCGCTGGTGATGAACGTCGCGCCGTCGCAGCAGCGGCGCTCGTGCCTGATCGTCTACAGCGGCACCGAGACCGGCAAGCGCTTCGTGCTCGATGGCCTGGCGACGGTGATCGGGCGGCTGGCCGATGTCGGCGTGTTCATCGACCATCCCAGCGTCAGCCGCCGCCATGCCGAGCTGGAGGTGGTGGCGGGCGCGATGCTGATCAGCGACCTCGGTTCGTCGAACGGCACCTACGTCAACGATGTGCGCCTGGAAGCGCCGCGCCCGCTGAAGGACGGCGACCTGATCCGGCTGGGCAAGGTGTTCCTGAAGTACTACGAGCAGGAAAACCTCGACGTGCTGCTGCACGACCGCATCTACCGCATGGCGACGGTCGATGCCGGCACCGACATCTTCAACCGCCAGTACCTCGTCGATTTCCTGAAGGGCGAGTTCCGGCTCGCGAAGCTGACCAACCGGCCGCTGTCGCTCGTCTACTACGACCTCGACTACTTCAAGAGTGTCAACGACAACTACGGCCACTCGGCGGGCGACCAGGTGCTCAAGGAGAGCGCCGCGGTGGTGAAGACCGTCGTGCGCAAGGACGACCTGCTGGGCCGGCTGGGCGGCGAGGAATTCGTCGTCGTGCTGCCGAACACGCCGCTGCAGGCGGCCACCGAGCTGGCCGAGCGCATGCGCGCGGCGATCGAGGCACACGCCTTCGTGCTGTCCTTCCAGACCCCGCTCGGCAAGCGCACGGTGACGCACAAGCAGACCGTCTCGCTCGGCGTCGCCCAGCTGAGCGACGAGATGCAGGAGTCGCGCGAACTGCTGGATGCCGCCGACCATGCGCTCTACCGCGCGAAGCGCGGCGGCCGCAACCGCCTCAGCTGCTGACGCTGCCGACCTGCAGCAGCCACGCGCACACCGTTGCGCGCCGCTGATGCGGTCAATATGGCCATTCTGGCCAAAATTCGCGACAGCCTCTTACAATCGCCTCTTCTGCACTTGCGCTGGTGGTGGCGACGATGACGATCGAACTTCGGTCCCTGGACGACCTGCCGCGCCAGAACGCCACGCAGGTCAAGAACCGCTGGGGCGACGTGGTGCGCCTGGTGCGGCAGAGCGGCAGCGTGGCGATCACCCACCATGCCAACGTCGAGATGGTGCTGCTGCCGGCGGCCACCTATGAGCAGGTCACGCGCGACCTGCAGGCGCTGAAGGCGCAGAAGCAGACGCAGCTGGACGAGCTGGCGCAGCGTTTCGAAGCCCGGCTGGCGACGCTGCAGGATGCGGCCGCGCCGCAGCAGCTCGATGCGCTGCTCGACGCGCGTGGACAGCTGACCCGGCGACCGAAGGCCGGCGCCACCTTCTGACCCCTGCACGTCCGACGCGTGCCCGGCGGGCGGCCCTTCATCCTGGTGCTCGCCGGCGTCAATGGCGCCGGCAAGAGTTCGCTGGGCGGCGCGCTGCTCGCCGAGCACGGACTGACCTGGTTCAATCCCGACACCTTCGCGCGCACGCTGGTCGCTTCGCACGGGCTGGACATCGAGGAGGCCAACGCGCGCGCCTGGGCGTTCGGCCGCGACCGGCTCGAGGGCGCGATTGCCCGCGGCCTGAACCACGCGTTCGAGACCACGCTCGGCGCCACCACGATCCCCGAGATGCTCGAGCGCGCGGCGCGCAGCCACAATGTCGTGATGCTGTACTGCGGCCTCGGCTCGCTGGAGCAGCACTTGCAGCGGGTGCGCCAGCGCGTCGCGCAGGGCGGGCACGACATCCCCGAGGCAAAGATCCGCGAGCGCTGGCTCAGCTCGCGCGCGAACCTGGTGCGACTGCTGCCTAGCTTGGCGCGGCTGCAGGTCTTCGACAACAGCACCGATGTCGCGCCGGGCGAGGACATCCCCGATCCGCAACTGGTGCTCGAGATGGTCGGCGGCCGCGTGCGCTTCCCGGCGCCTGGCGACGCGGCGGTGCTGCGCGCGACGCCGGCGTGGGCGCGGCCGGTCGTGCAGGCGGCGTTCGAGCTGGCGCCGCCGGCCTGATTACTCGTCGGACCCGGGCGACGACGACAGCAGCGGGAAGCTGCCGTCGGACGACGAGCCGAGCAGGCCGACCTTGGAGTAGATGCCGAGCTTCTGGCGGGTATCGGCGATGTCGAGGTTGCGCATCGTCAGCTGGCCGACGCGGTCGGCCGGTGTGAACGCACCTTCCACCTTCTCCATCGACAGGCGCTCGGGCGCGTAGGTCAGGTTCGGGCTCGTCGTGTCGACGATCGTGTAGTCGTTGCCGCGTCGCAGCTCCAGCGTCACCTCGCCGGTGATCGCGCGCGCCACCCAGCGCTGCGCCGTCTCGCGCAGCATCATGCATTGCGGGTCGAACCAGCGGCCCTGGTACAGCAGGCGGCCGAGGCGGCGGCCGTTGATGCGGTACTGCTCGATCGTGTCCTCGTTGTGGATGCCGGTGACCAGGCGCTCGTAGGCGATGTGCAGCAGCGCCATGCCCGGGGCCTCGTAGATGCCGCGGCTCTTGGCCTCGATGATGCGGTTCTCGATCTGGTCGCACATGCCCAGGCCGTGGCGGCCGCCGATGCGGTTGGCTTCCTCGAACAGCGCCACCGCATTCGCGAAGGTCAGGCCGTTCAGCGCGACCGGCTGGCCTTCCTCGAAGCGCACGCTGACGGTCTCGGGTTTGACGGCCACGTCCTCGCGCCAGAAGGCGACGCCCATGATCGGGTTGACGATCGACATGCCCTTGTTCAGGAACTCGAGGTCCTTGGCCTCGTGCGTCGCGCCCAGCATGTTCGAGTCGGTCGAGTACGCCTTCTCGACGCTCATCTTGTAGTCGAAGCCGTTGGCGATGAGGTATTCGCTCATCTCCTTGCGGCCGCCGAGCTCGTCGATGAAGCGCTGGTCCAGCCACGGCTTGTAGATGCGCAGCGCCGGGTTGGCGAGCAGGCCGTAGCGGTAGAAGCGCTCGATGTCGTTGCCCTTGTAGGTGCTGCCGTCGCCCCAGATGTTGACGCCGTCGTCGCGCATCGCGATCACCAGCGCGGTGCCGGTCACCGCGCGGCCCAGCGGCGTGGTGTTGAAGTAGGTCGCGCCGCCGGTGGAGATGTGGAAGGCGCCGGACTGGATCGCGGCGATGCCTTCGGCGACCAGCTGCGGGCGGCAGTCGACGAGTCGCGCGATCTCCGCGCCGTACGCTTTGGCCTTGCGCGGGATGTCGTCGTAATCGCTCTCGTCGGGTTGGCCCAGGTTGGCCGTGTAGGCGCAGGGAATGGCGCCCTTGGCGCGGATCCAGTGCACCGCGGCGCTGGTGTCGAGGCCCCCGGAAAACGCGATGCCGACACGTTCGCCGACGGGAAGCTGCTGAAGGATGGTGGCGGCCAAGGCTCGGATCTCCGCGGTGGACAAGAAGCAACCGCGGATTATCGCCGGCCTACCGTTGCCGACGCGGGCGGGTCAAGAGCCGCAGTGCCTGCTTGCGGCCCCGTTGCGGACGGTCGACGTGGTGTGCCTATGTCTGCACAGGATCAGGCCAGCGGGGCGCTCTGTTCCGCTCATGTCCCCCGGGCCGGGCTGCGCTGTGACGCTCGGGGTGGCGCTCGGCCGGCCCTCCTCCTTGACTTCGCTCCACAGAGCGCCCCGCCGTCCTGATCCGCACCGCCCTGGCAGGGGAGCGCACGCCACGGTGTCGCCACAGCCAAGGGCGCTGGGTGCCCGGCGTAGCGAAGTCAAGGAGGAGGGCCGGCCGGGATCCAGCCTGGGGCGTATCAGCCGCGCACGGCCCGGGGGACATGAGCGGAGCCGGGCACCCAGTGGCCTTGGCGCGCTCGGTGCCCGCATGCATGACTGCAACGGCCATAGAACGGGCACACCCCAACAAGCCGCTCGCAGCCCGTCGCATCGGTTCATTCCGCGATCGCCAGCGCAGTCGGGTTGCGCTCAAGGGCCAGCAGCGCCCGCTTGCGATCGAGCCCGCCGGCATAGCCGGTCAGCGCGCCCGAGGCGCCCAGCACGCGGTGGCAGGGCACCAGGATCGACACCGGATTGCGGCCGACCGCGGCACCGACCGCGCGTACTGCATGCGCGGCGGCGGCGCGCTGCGCGAGCGTCGAGTAGCTGCAGGTCTCGCCGCGCCCGACCAGCAGCAGCTGGCGCCACACCGACTGCTGGAACGGGGTGCCCTGCAGATCGAAGGGCAGTTCCCGGCCATCGACGTCCTGACCCGCGAAGTACGCGTCCAGTGCACGTTGTGCGGCGCGCAGCCACGCATGACGGGCGTTCACCGGTGCGTCCAGCGGACCGGGATGGTGGCGCTGGCCGTCGAACCACAGGCCGACCAGCCCTTGCTCGCTGGCGGCGGCCGTCATCGGGCCGAGCGGCGTATCCAACCGCGCCTGCGCCGTCGCATGGATCTTCATCGCTTCACTCCAGGTTCAGCCACAGCTTCATCACCGCATAGGCCCGCCAGGGCCGCCAGGCCTCGGACTGCTGCGCGGCCAGCTTCACGTCGCGCGTGCCCAGCGCGTTGAGGATGCCAATGTCGGTCGCCGGCCAGGCATCGGGCCAGGCGAGGGCGCGCATCGCGATCAGCTGCGCGCTCCAGTCGCCGATGCCCGGCAGTTCGTGCAGCGCTTCGAGGGTCGACTGCAGCGGCGCCGCGCGATGCAGCGCCAGCCGGCCTTCGGCCATCGCCTGCGCCAGCGCCTGAAGCGCGCGCACGCGCTGCCGCACGATGCCGAGCTTGCCGATGACCTCGGGGTCGGCCGTGGCGATGGTGCGCGCCGACGGGAACAAACGGTCTAGGCCGGCGAACGGCGTCTCGACCGGTTCGCCGAAGCGCTCGACGAGCCGCCGCGTCAGCGTGCGCGCCGCCGCCACCGTCACCTGCTGGCCGAGGATCACGCGCGCCGCGCTCTCGAAGCCGTCGATCGCGCCGGGCAGGCGCACGCCCTCGCGCTGCGCGCCCGGCACCAGCGCGAGCACCGGGTCGATCTGCGCCGGATCGGCATCGAGGTCCAGGCTCTGGCGGACGCGCTGCACGACGGTGCCCAGCGCCGGCAGCAGAGACGGGGCCAGCGACAAGCGGACCTCGTGCCGCAGCGGCTCGAAGCGGGCCTCGATCCAGCCGGCGAGTCCCTCGCCGCGGTGCTCGACAGCCAGCGTGCGCCGCAGCGCGAGGCCGTCCACCGCCTCGACGCCGGCGAGCGCACGGTTGGCGAAGAAGGTCACGACGCCCGGCACGTCGTACGGCGGCCGGTAGGCCAGGCGCAGGCTCGTCGTCCCGGCGGAGGCCGCCGGGGCCGGGGCCGCCGCGCCGCCGTCGCGCCGCAACGCGCTCGGGCTGAGGCGGTAGCGCTCGACGAAGGCGGCATTGAAGCGCCGCAGGCTGCCGAAGCCGCTGGCCAGCGCCACCTGCGTCACCGGCAGCGCCGTGTCGGTCAGCAGCCGCTTGGCCAGCAGCAGGCGCTGCGTCGTCAGGTAGTCGATCGGCGTCACGCCGTGGGCCGTCGCGAAGATGCGGCGCAGGTGGCGGTCGGTCACGCCCAGGCGCGCGGCGACCTCCGGCAAGGCCGGGTCGCGGCCCTCGTGCGCCGCGTTTTCCAGCATCAGCGCCGCCTGCTGCGCGAGCACCTGCGACGAATCGGTCAGGCTCAGGCCCGGCGCCAGTTCCGGCCGGCAGCGCAGGCAGGGCCGGAAGCCGCCAGCCTCGGCCTGCGCGGCATTGGCGAAGAAGCGGCAGTTCTCGCGCCGCGGCGTGCGCACCCGGCACACCGGGCGGCAGTAGATGCCGGTCGACGTCACGCCGACGAAGAGCCGGCCGTCGAAGCGGGCATCGCGGGTCGTCAGCGCACGGTAGGCGGCGTCGGCTTGCAGGGTCATGCAGGGATGGTAGGCGCCCGCCACGATCGGACTCGCCGTTTTCGGACCTGTCCCTGCCGCAGGCGCGGGGTCGCCGGGAGGGGGCGCCCCGTCCTTAGAATCGCGCCCACTCCAGATCCAGGGATCGCCTTCCATGCAGGTACAAGCCTCGGCCTTCAAGGCCTACGACATCCGCGGCATCGTCGGGCAGGGCATCGACGAGACCTTCGCCGAGCACCTCGGCCGCGCCTTCGGCAGCGAGGCGGTCGCCGCCGGGGAAAAGGCCGTCGTCGTCGGCCGCGACGGCCGGTTGTCCGGGCCCGGGCTCGTCGCCGCGTTGATCCGCGGGCTGCAGTCCACCGGACTCGATGTGGTCGACCTCGGTCCGGTGACGACGCCGATGCTGTACTACGTCGCTGCCACGCGCGCGAAGCACGGCTGCCACAGCGGCATCCAGGTCACCGGCAGCCACAACCCGAAGGACTACAACGGCTTCAAGATGGTGCTCGCCGGCCAGGCGATCTACGGCGAAGCGATCCAGGCGCTGAAGCGCCGCATCGAAGCCGAGGACTACGTGCAGGGCCGCGGCCGCAGCGCGACGATGGACATCTTCGCCGAGTACAGCCACCGCATCACCAGCGACTGCAAGCTGGCGCGGCCGATGAAGATCGTTGTCGATTCGGGCAACGGCATCCCGGGCGCGTCGGCGCCGAAGATCCTGCGCGCGCTCGGCTGCGAGGTGATCGACCTCTATTCGCGCGTCGATGGAGACTTCCCGAACCACCATCCCGACCCGAGCAAGCCGGAGAACCTGGCCGACCTGATCAAGGTCGTGCACGCCACCGATGCCGAGCTCGGCATGGCCTTCGACGGCGACGGCGACCGCTTGGGGCTGGTGACGAAGGAGGGCCACATCATCTTCCCGGACCGCCAGCTGATGCTGCTGGCCAAGGAGGTGCTGTCGCGCCACCCGGGCGCGACCATCCTCTACGACGTGAAGTGCAGCCAGCGGGTCGCGCCGATGGTGCGCGAGGCCGGCGGCGTGCCGCTGATGTACAAGACCGGCCATTCGCTGATGAAGGCCAAGCTGGCCGAGATCGGCGCACCGCTGGGCGGCGAAATGAGCGGCCACGTGTTCATCAAGGACCGCTGGTACGGTTTCGACGATGCGATGTACACCGCGGCGCGCGTGCTCGAGATCCTGTCGCGCACCGACGACCCGAGCGCGATGCTCAACGCGCTGCCGACCGCCTTCAATACGCCGGAGCTCAACGTGCCCTGCGCCGAGGGCGAGCCGCCGAAGGTCGTCGAGGCGCTGAAGGCCAACGCGAAGTTCCCGGGCGCGAAGGAGATCATCACGATCGACGGCCTGCGGGTCGAATACGACGACGGCTTCGGGCTGGTCCGCGCGTCGAACACCACGCCGGTGCTGGTGCTGCGCTTCGAGGGCCACACCCCCGAGGCGCTGAACCGCATCGAGCACGACTTCATGAACGCGCTGCGCGCGGTGAAGCCCGACGCGCAGGTCGCCGCGGCGGCGCATTGACCGCTGGCACCGCGCGCCCGGCGCTCGGCATGACGCCGCTCGTGCACCGGCTGGCCCGGGCGCTCTATGCGCTGCTGCTGCGGCTGGGCCTGCCGCTGTACCTGTGGCGGCTGTGGCGGCGCGGTGCGCGCGAGCCGTGGTACCGGCGCGCCTGGGGCGAGCGGCTCGGGCTGTACCGCGGGCGCGTCGAACCGGGCGCGCTGTGGCTGCATGCGGTGTCGCTCGGCGAGACCCGGGCCGCGATGCCGCTGATCGAAGCGCTGCGCGAGCAGCGGCCGGGACTGCGCCTGCTGCTGACGCATGGCACGGCCACCGGCCGCAACGCCGGCCGCGCGCTGCTGCGCGACGGCGACCTGCAGGCCTGGCTACCGTACGACATGCCGGGCGCCGCGCGGCGCTTCCTGCGCCACTTCCGGCCCAGCGTCGGCGTGCTGATGGAAACCGAGCTGTGGCCGAGCCTGATGCGCGAGGCCGAACGTTTCGACGTGCCGATGGTGCTGGCCAATGCGCGCCTGTCCGAGCGCAGCGCACGCCGCGGCCGGCGGCTCGCGGCGCTGATGCATCCGGCCGCGCGCCGGCTGACGCTGGTGCTGGCGCAGACGCCGGACGACGGCGGCCGGCTGGCCGCAGCCGGCGCGCCGCAGGTGCTGGTCGGCGGCAACCTGAAGTACGACATGACGCCGGCGCCGCGGCTGCTGGCGCAGGGCCTGCAGTGGCGCCAGGCGCTGGAGCGGCCGGTCGTGCTGGCGGCCGTCACGCGCGAGGGCGAAGAGCAGCCGCTGCTGGACCTCTGGCGCGAGGTTCCGCTGCCGCGTCCCTTGCTGGTCATCGTGCCGCGCCACCCGCAGCGCTTCGACGAGGTCGCGGCGCTGGTGCAGGCGGCCGGGCTCGGCCTGGCGCGGCGCTCGGCCTGGGCCGAGACGCCACCGGCCGACGCGGCCGCTGCCGACGTGTGGCTCGGCGACAGTCTGGGCGAGATGCCGCTGTACTACGCGGCCGCCGACGTCGCGCTGCTCGGCGGCAGCTTCGCGCCGCTGGGCGGACAGAACCTGATCGAGGCGGCGGCCTGCGGCTGCCCGCTGGTCATGGGGCCGCATACCTTCAACTTCGCGCATGCGGCCGAGCTGTCGATCGCCGCCGGTGCCGCCCTGCGCGTGGCGGACCTGGCCGCCGGCGTCGACGCGGCGCTGAAGCTGGCCGCCGACCCGCAGCGGCGCGAGTGGGTCGAGCGCGCCTTCGCCTTCGCCGCGTCGCATCGCGGCGCCGCGCAGTGGATGGCGCAGCAGGTGCTGGGCCTCACCGGCGAGCCGCTGACGCCGGCGCTGCGGCTGACGTCCGCGGAGCCGAAGGCCGCCGGCTGAGCCTCAGGCGGCGAGCGCTACGCCGGCCCGCACGCGGCGGGCCTCATCGCGTCAGCGCGCGAGCAGCGTGTCGACGTTCTGCACGTCCGACGGGTTCAGCTGGCCCGCGGCCTGGCGCAGCTTCAGGCTGTTGACGATGGTGTCGTAGCGCGCTTTCGACAGGTCGCGCTGCGTCGTGAAGAGCTGCGTCTGTGCGTTCAGCACGTCGAGGTTCACGCGCACGCCGACGCGATAGCCGAGCTGGGTCGCCTCGAGCGCCAGCTTGCTCGACGACTCGGCGGCTTCCAGCGCCTTGGCCTGGGCCTGCAGCGACTGCACGCCGAAGAAGGCCTGGCGCGTGGCCTGCGCGACGCTGCGGCGCGCGTTCTCGAGGTCGTTGCGCGACTTCTCCTCCAGCACCGTCGTTTCCTTGATGCGGTTCTGGATCGAGTTGCCGGCGTAGAGCGTGTAGTTCAGCTGCAGGCCGATCGACGCCGAGCCGGAACGACCGTTGTTGCCGGCCAGGGTTGCGGCACGGCCGTTGGCATGCGTGTTGGCGACCGAGCCGACCAGGTCGACGGTCGGCAGGTTGCCCGCACGGGCCTTCTCGGTCTCGAGCTTGGCGATGTCGTAGCCCAGGCGCGCCTTGCGCACCTGCGGATGCTGCGCGTCGGCGCGAAGCACCCATTCGTCGGGATCGTTCGTGCCCACCGACGGCAGCGCGACCGGCACGGCCAGCGGCTTGGGCTGCACGCCCGGCCGCCCGACCAACTGGTCCAGCGCGATGCGCTTGGTGCGCAGGTCGTTCTCGGCGGCAATTTCCTGTGCCGAGGCGATGTCGAAGCGCGCCTGCGCTTCGCGGGTGTCGGTGATCGTCGCGGTCCCGACCTCGAAGTTGCGCTTGGCCGATGCCAGCTGCTCGCTGATGCCGGTGCGGTTGGCGCGGGCGGTGGCCAGCGCGTCCTGCGCCGCCAGCACGTCGAAATACTGCTGGGCGACGCGCACGATCAAGTCCTGCTCCGCCACCTCCAGGTCGGCCTTGGCGATCTCCAGCGAGCGGTAGGCCTGGTCGATCGTCGCGCTGTTGGCGCGGTTGAACAACGGATGCTTGGCGCTGAGCTCGACCTTCTGCGTATTGCCGCCGAAGGTCGAGCCGGTGACCGGGTCGATCTCGTTGTGGAAGGCACTGCCCGCGAGACCGACCGAGGGGCGTCGCAGCGCTTCGGCCTGAGCGGCCTTGTACTCGGCGGATTCGGCCAGCGCGCGGGCGGCCAGGTAGGAGGCGTCATAACCGCGCGCCGCGTCGTACAGCTCCTTCAGGCTCTGCGCCTGGGCGCCGGCGCCCGCCAGCATGCCGAGGGCCAGGACGATGGTCCGCAGGCGCGGGGGCGAAAGGCGCAGGAGCTGGCTGGGCATCGATAGTCCTCGGAGGGAATGTGTTGTTCGGAAGAGGCGCGTTTGTAGGTCAGCGGCGGGCAGGCCGCCAACGCCGATGCGACGGGCTGCGCCCGGCGCGGGATGAACGGCATGAACGGCGGACCGCGCAGGCCATGCGCGGGGTCAGAACGTGAAGCGCGTGGGCGCGTCGAAGCCTTGCAGGCGCTGTGCGACGGTGTCGAACAGCTCGACGGTCTGGAACGTGGCGTCGGACACGCGCGTGACACGTACCGCCTGCATCACCGGCTCGCTGCCGACGATCGCGATCAGGCGGCCGCCGATCCGCAGCTGGTCCAGCAGCACCTGCGGCAGCAGGGCCACCGAGCCGGACAGCACGATCACGTCGAACGGCGCCTCGGCCGCCAGTCCCTGTGCACCGTCGGCCTGGCGCACGCTGACGTTGCTGATCGCCGCTCGGCGCAGGTTGTCCTGCGCCAGCTGCACCAGCGCCGGCCGGATCTCGAGCGACACCACCGACTGCGCGCGGTGGCCCAGCAGCGCGGCCATGAAGCCGGACCCTGCACCGACCTCGAGCACGCGTTCGTGGCGCTGTACGTGCGCCTCCTGCAGCAGCCGCGCCTCGATCTTCGGCGCCAGCATGCACTGGCCCTCGGGCAGCGGCACCTCGGCGTCGACGAAGGCCAGCGCGCGGTAGGCGGCGGGCACGAATTCCTCGCGCTTGAGCGTCGCCAGCAGCTGCAGCACCGAGGCGTCCAGCACGTCCCACGGACGGATCTGCTGCTCGATCATGTTGAAGCGGGCCTGTTCGACGTTCATGGCGTTTGCGATGGGTGCGGGGACGAAAGACGACGATTCTATTTCGCGGCCTTCGCAATGGCGGGTGCGCCGGCGCCGCTGTCATTGAGCGTCATCAGCGGCATCTCGGGCACGGGTTCCCTCGCCAGGCCGTTGAGCACGAGGTCGACGTGCTGGCGGATGAAGTCCGGGCCGTCGATCTGGTGCCGGTGCGCCGTGCAGGCGCCGAGCGAGTGCTTGTGCAGGCAGATCATGATCATCGGCAGCACGAGCGAGTGCACCGCGACGCCGATGTCGACTGGCCGGAACTCGCCGCTGTCGATGCCGCGCTGGATGATGCCGCCGAGCAGGGCCTCGGCCGGCTCGACCACTTCGGCGATGTAGTGCTGCGCAATGTCCGGGAAGTTGCGGACCTCGGTGATCACGAGCTTGAAGACTGCCGAGGCGGCGCTCTCGTACACGTGCGTCCACCAGCGCACGAGGATGTGGCGCAGCAACTGGCCGGGCGTGCCCGGAAAGGCCGCCGCTTCGGCGGCGCCGGCCGCAATGCGGTCGGACAGGTTCTGCGCGATCGCCGCCTTCAGCAGGTCTTCCTTGCTGGGGTAGTAGAGGTACAGCGTGCCCTTGGAGACGCCTGCGCGCGTGGCCACCTCTTCGGCCTTCGTGGCGGCGAAGCCCTTCTCGACGAAGAGCTCGAGCGCTGCATCGAGCAGCTCCTGGGGCCGCGCGTCCTTGCGGCGACGGCGGGTGATGATGTCGCTGGCGTCCATGAATTACTGACTGACTGGTCAGTAATATAGCTCGACCGACCCCGGGCGGTCAACCTGGGAATCCCGCTGCGCTTGCGCTGGATCAGTCGCGGGCCCTCGGTATCATCCGCGCCTTTCGACTACCGGGAGGGCCGGGTGGACCTCGTTCTGCTGCTGAAGGCCGCGATCATGGGCCTGGTCGAGGGGCTGACCGAGTTCCTGCCGATCTCGTCCACCGGCCACCTGATCCTCGCCGGGTCTCTGCTGGACTTCGCCGATGCCAAGGCCAAGGTCTTCGACATCGCGATCCAGACCGGTGCGATCGTCGCGGTCATCATCGTCTACTGGCAGCGCCTGCGCGACGCGCTGGCCGGACTGGGGCAGAGCGAAGCGGCGCGCCACCTCGTCGCCAACGTCGTGATCGGCTTCCTGCCGGCGGTGGTGCTGGGGCTGCTGTTCGGCAAGCTGATCAAGACGCACCTGTTCAATGCGCCGGTGGTCGCCAGCACCTTCATCCTCGGCGGCTTCGTCATCCTGTGGGCCGAGCGCCGTCCGGCGGCCGCGGCACCGCGGCTGGCCGAAGCCGATCACATGCGGCCGCTCGATGCGCTGAAGGTGGGGCTGGTCCAGTGCCTGGCGATGATCCCGGGCACCAGCCGCTCCGGCGCCACCATCATCGGCGGCATGCTGCTCGGCCTGTCGCGCAAGGCCGCCACCGACTTCAGCTTCTTCCTGGCCATCCCGACGCTGATCGGCGCCGGCCTGTACAGCCTCTACAAGGAGCGCCACGCGCTGGCGATGACCGACCTGCCGATGTTCGCGGTCGGCTTCGTCGTCTCGTTCCTGTCGGCCTGGGCTTGCGTGCGGTGGCTGCTGCGCTACATCTCCAGCCACACCTTCGTGCCCTTCGCCTGGTACCGAATCGCCTTCGGCGCGATCGTGCTGCTGACCTGGTGGGCCGGCTGGGTGCACTGGGCGGACTGACGCGCCGCCGCGCGCCGGCGGTGGCGCTTCAGCGGCGCGTGAACACCAGGTCCCAGACGCCGTGGCCCAGGCGCTGGCCGCGCGACTCGAACTTCGTCAGCGGCCGCCAGTCGGGGCGAGGCGCGTAACCCGCCGCGGTATTTCGCAGCGCAGGCGACGCGCCCAGCACGGCGAGCATCTGCTCGGCGTAGTCCTGCCAGTCGGTCGCGCAGTGCAGGTAGCCGCCCGGTACCAGCCGCGACGCGAGCAGTTCGACGAAGGCCGGCTGGATCAGCCGGCGCTTGTGGTGGCGCTTCTTGTGCCACGGGTCGGGGAAGTAGATGTGCACGCCGGCCAGCGATTCGGGGGCGAGCATCTGCTGCAGCACCTCCACCGCGTCGTGCCGCACGATGCGCAGGTTCTCCAGCGCCTGGTCGCCGATCAGCTTCAGCAGCGCGCCGACGCCCGCTTCGTGCACCTCCACGCCGAGGAAGTCGGTGTCCGGCCGCGCGGCCGCGATCGCCGCGGTGGCCTGGCCCATGCCGAAGCCGATTTCCAGCACCAGCGGCGCAACGCGCCCGAACACGGCGCCGGGGTCGAGCGGGCGCGCCTCGAACGGCAGGACGAAGCGCGGCCCCAGTTCCTGCAGCGCCCGCTGCTGGCCGGTGCCCATGCGGCCACCGCGCAGAACGAAGCTGCGAATGGGGCGCTGCAGGCGCTCGGCTGGCGGCGGCGGACTGTGCTCTGAACTCATCGGGCGGCAATTCTGCCCGCACGGCGAAAAGGTTCCGTCAATATCGTGTGAACCCGATGTCGGCCGGGCATACACCAGGGCTCCAGCCGCATCCGGGGTTAGCAGAATTGGCCTGAAGAATCAATGGCTTGCGTCACGGGAACGAAATTTGCGTGTGAGCGGCCACGAGATGCACTCGTTCACACCTTCCTGAGGTCATCCCTTCATGAAACTGCTGACTCGCTTCACCCGTCTGACCGCCGCTCTGCTGCCGCTGGCCATCGGAGCCGGCTTCGCCGGTACCGCTCACGCTGGCCTGCTGCCGGGCGCGTCCTATACGCCGCTGATCGTCGCCGGTGCGCCGCCGGACTCTCCGGGCGCGCGTGTCGATGCGAACGTGCCGACCTCGCCGTTCTCCGGTGTCGTCAGCATCAACATCCGATATGCCAACGGCGACTCGTTCATTTGCACCGGCACGCTCGTGTCCAAGCGGGATGTCGTGACCGCCGGCCACTGCGTCGACAGCAACGGCAATGGCCAGGTGATCGACATCAACGCGCCGGGCAACGACGTGCGCGTGGTGTTCAATTCGCAGCCCAATCCGGGCGATCCCGGCCGGGCCGTGATCACCGCCGACAAGGTGTCGATGAACCCGAACTACCAGGGTTTCGGCAACTGCCCGCCCGGGGTCAACAGCTTCTGCGTCAACGACGACGTCGCGGTGATCCACATGAACACCGACGCGCCGGACACCGCGAAGATCTACCGCATGATGAACCCGGACACGGTGTCCACCGGCACCATCGTTCAGTTCGTCGGCTACGGCACCACGGGCACCGGCCCCGACGGCTTCACGCAGGGCCCCAACTTCCGCGTCAAGCGCCTGGGCCAGAACGTGATGGACCTGTTCGACCTCGATGACGAGCAGAACTTCGCGAACGGCCCGCAGGAAGTCTGGTACTCGGACTTCGACGGCGACGGCCAGGACATCTTCTGCGACTTCTTCGGCACCTGCACGCCGGTGCTGCCGAACGGCAAGGAAGCCGGCCTGGGCGGCGGCGACTCCGGCGGCCCGAGCTTCGTCTTCATGGATGGCGAGTACTACCTGTTCGGCACGAACACCTTCGGCGGCGACTTCACCAACGCCAATCCGGGCGGCTTCGGCTCGTTCAGCGGCGGCATCATCCTGGCGTCGTACAGCGACTACCTCGAAGAGGTCACCGAGGGACGCATCCAGATCATCCCCGAGCCGGGCTCGATGGCGCTGGTCGGCATCGCCGCCGCAGCGCTGCTCGGCGCACGCCGCCGCAAGCAGGCCTGACGTCCGCAACGGCTTCGCCGCCGCTCCCGTTCTAGGGAGCCGCGGCGAATAGCGGGTGCGCCGTGGCCTTGTTCCATTGAGCGCTCGCGCGCCGTGCCCCTAGGCTCGCGGGGTGTCATTCCGTCCCGCGAGCCCCCCTTCCGATCCTGAGCGCCGCCGCTGGCTGCGCGCGGCCGCCGCCTGCGCGACGGCCGGCGTGCCGCTGCTGGCGGACGCGGCCCCCGCACCGGCGAAGAAGCCTGTCGCACCCGATGCCGGCTTGCCGCCCGCGTTGCGCGCCATCGTCGGCGCCGCCGGCCTGCCGCTGGGCAGCTTCGGCGTGCAGATCGAGGAGGTCACGACCCGCGGCGCACCGCTCGCGTCGTTGAATTCCGAAGAGCCGTACCAGCTGGCGTCGACCGCGAAGGTCGTCACCGCGCTCGCCGCGCTGGACCTGCTCGGTCCGAACTACCGCTGGCGCACCTATGCCTTTCTCGGCGGCCCGCTGACCCAGGGACGGCTGCTCGGGGACCTGCTGATCGTCGGCGGCGGCGATTCGCGGCTGCGTTCGACCGACCTGCTGGCCTGGTTCGAACGCATGCAGCGCGAGGGCCTGCGCGAAGTCTGGGGCAATGTCGTGCTCGATCGCTTCGCCTTCCGGCTGCGCGAGGACGACCACTCGAACACCCCGCCGCCGGCGGCCGACCGTCCGCACCATGTGCGGCCCGATGCCCTGACGCTGGACGAAGGCGTGCTGCAGGTCAGCGTGCAGGCGGCGGCCCGGGGCAAGCCGCTGGTGCAGCTGACGCCGCCGCTGGCCGGCCTGAAGCTGGTCAACGAACTGAGTGGCGAAGCTGGTTGCAGCGTCTGGGCCCAGGCCGCCTCGGCACCCGGCACGGCGCCGACGCTGGCGCTGCGCGGCCGCTGGTCGGCCGGCTGCGGCGCGCGCGCGCTGACGCTCGCGCCGCTGCCGCACGAGGAGTTCACCGTGCGCGCCGTCGAAGGGCTGTGGCGCCAGGCCGGGGGCGGCCTGCGCGGCCGTGTGATCGACAAGCGCCTGCCCGACCGCGCATCGCTGCTGCCGACGGGCAAGGACGGCGAAGCCGTGCTGCCGCATTCGGTGCACCTGTCCGAGCCGCTGCCGCTGGTGATCCGCGAGATCAACAAGAACAGCGACAACCTCGGCGCCCGCAACCTGATGCTGTCGCTGGTGCGCGGCTTCCCGATGCGGGCGGCGACGCTGGCCGAAGCGCGCCAACGCGTCGACGACTGGCTGCTGCGCCAGGGCCTGCAGCCCGGTGACATCGCGCTGGAAAACGGCTCGGGGTTGTCACGCGCGGAGCGCGGCAAGCCGCGCGCGCTGGTGCAGCTGCTGCGCAAGGCCTGGGTCTCGAACCAGGCCCAGGCCTTCATCGACTCGTTGCCGATCGCCGGCGTCGACGGCACGCTGGCCCACCGCATGACCAGCGGCAAGGCCACGGGCGCCGCGTTCCTGAAGACCGGCACGCTGCTCGATACGCGTGCGCTGGCGGGCTACGTGAAGGCTGTCAGCGGCCGGACCTATGCGCTGGCCGCGCTGGTGAACCATCCGGAAGCACAGCGGGCGACACCATCGCTGGACGCGATGGTCGAGTGGGTCGCGCGCAACGGCTGACCCGCCGGGCAAGGGGCGTGGCCGGCCTCATCAGCGACAAGGGCCACCACAGGCCCTTCAATGACAAAGGGCCCCTCGGGGCCCTTGTGCATTCGTGGAGCGGGTGATGGGAATCGAACCCACGTATGAAGCTTGGGAAGCTGCCGTTCTACCATTGAACTACACCCGCAGCGCCCGGCTAGTGTAGCTTGGTGCAGGGCGGGAATAACCAGCGTGGCGGCAAGCGGAACGCTGGGGCATGATCCGGCGCGCGATGAACGAGCCGATCCAGTTGCTGTACCTCGGCGCCGCTGCGCCCGACCTCGGGACCTCGGCCTACGGACCCTTCGTGCTGCATCCGGTGGCCACGCTGGAGGCACTGAGCGAGGCGCTCGGCCAGCAGTCCAGCGACGCGATCGTGCTGCAGGGCGATGCCCCGCTGGCGGCACTGGCGGCCTGGGGCGCGTTGTCGCGCGCGGTGCTCGATGCCGCGGTGGTGGTCGTGGCGCCGGAGCCCGACGCAGCCGAAGCGATGCGCCTGCTGCGCCTCGGGGTCCAGGACGTGCTGCCCTCGCGCGAGGCGACGGCCGAGTCGCTGGCCCGCACCGTCCGGCTGGCGGTCGAGCGCAAGCGCGTCGAACGCATCGCGCGCAAGGCCTACGCGACCGACCTGGCCACCGGCCTGCCCAACCATGCCCAGCTGATGGAGCACATGACGCATCTGCTCGCGCTGCGCGAGCGGGAACCGGCGGCAATGGCGCTGCTGGCGGTGCGGCTCGAAGGGTTGGGGGCGACCGAAGCGCGGCTCGGCGCCGAAGCCGCCAACGTGCTGCGCCGAAAGGCCGCCGTGCGCCTGCGCTCTGGCCTGCGTGCCAGCGACGTCGTCGCGTCGGTCGGCAGCGACACCTTCGCCGTGCTCCTGGCGTGGATCGACGACGAGGCCGCCGCGGACGGCGTCGCCGCCAAGCTTGGCACCGCGCTGCGCCGGCCCTTCAGCGTCGCCGGGCAGGAGCTGACCCTGGGCATCAGCGTCGGCATCGGCCAGTACCCGTCGCACGGCAAGGACGCCGATGGCCTGCTGCGGCGTGCGCTGGCACAGGCGTCCGGCGCCGCGGCGGTCGGCGCTTCGGTGCACGGCCTGCGCAGCAGCGGGCACCGCGATCCGGCGGCCAACGACGACTGATCCGCGCCCGGCGTGCCGATCGCCGCCGGCAGTGGCCGGCGCGCTACTTCAGGATGTCGCCGAGGCAGAGGTACTTGACCTCGACATAGTCGTCGATGCCCTGGCGCCCGCCTTCGCGGCCGAGGCCCGACTGCTTGACGCCGCCGAAGGGCACCTCGGCGGTCGAGATGATGCCGGTGTTGATGCCCACCATGCCGTACTCCAGCGCCTCGCCGACGCGGAAGATGCGGCCGATGTCGCGGCTGTAGAAGTAGCTGGCGAGGCCGAACTCGGTGGCGTTGGCCGCGGCGACGGCCTCGTCCTCGGTCTCGAAGCGGAACACCGGCGCCACCGGGCCGAAGGTTTCCTCCTTCGCGCACAGCATCTCGGCGGTGACGTTGGCCAGCACGGTCGGCGCATAGAAGCGCTCGCCGATCTTCTGCCCGCCGACGACGATGCGCGCGCCCTTGGCGACCGCATCGGCGACGTGGGCCTCGACCTTCTCGATCGCCGCGCCGTCGATCAGCGGCCCGGTGGTGACGCCGGGCTCGAAGCCGTTGCCGACCTTCAGCGTCTGCGTCTTCTCCGACAGGCGAGCGACGAAGCGGTCGTAGATGCCCGCCTGCGCGTAGAGGCGGTTCGCGCAGACGCAGGTCTGGCCCGCATTGCGGTACTTGCTGGCCATCGCGCCGTCGACCGCCGCCTCGAGGTCGGCGTCGTCGAAGACGATGAAGGGCGCATTGCCGCCGAGCTCGAGCGACAGCTTCTTGATCGACCCGGCGCACTGGCGCATCAGGATGCGGCCGACTTCCGTGCTGCCGGTGAAGGACAGGTGGCGGATCACGTCGCTCGAGCACAGCACCTTGCCGACCTCGATCGACTGCTCGGCATCGGCGGTGACGATGTTCAGCACGCCCGCGGGCATGCCGGCGCGCTGCGCGAGCTCGGCCACCGCCAGTGCCGACAGCGGCGTCGCCTCGGCGGGCTTGATGATCACCGGGCAGCCCGCGGCGAGTGCCGGCGCGACCTTGCGGGTGATCATCGCGATCGGGAAGTTCCACGGCGTGATCGCCGCGCAGACGCCGATCGGCTGCTTGATGACGAGGTAGCGCTTGTTGTTGTCGGTGGTCGGGATCGTCTCGCCGTAGATGCGGCGCGCTTCCTCGGCGAACCACTCGATGAAGCTCGCGCCGTAGCCCACCTCGCCACGCGCCTCGGCCAGCGGCTTGCCCTGCTCGGCGGTCATGATGCGGGCCAGGTCGTCGGCATGCTGGTGCAGCAGGCCGAACCACTTCATCATGATCGCGGCGCGTTCCTTCGCGGTCTTCGCGCGCCACGTCGGCCACGCGCGTTCAGCGGCAACGATCGCGTTGTGGCAGTCGACCGGGCCGCAATTCGCGACATCCGCGAGCTTCTCGCCGGTGGCCGGGTCGAGCACGTCGAAGCGGGCATTGCCGGCCAGCCAGTCGCCACCGATCAGCGCATCGGTCTTCAGCAGGCTCGGATCGTTCAGGGTCGCCAGTGGCGTGGTCTTCATGTCCATCGCAGCAATCTCCAGGGGGCCTGGCTGCAACTCTACTTCGCTCATCGGTAGCTCACTTTCGGCAGAACACAAAGCATCTCGTACAGCAGGTTCGCGCCGAGCAGCGCGGTATTGCCGCTCGGGTCGTAGGGCGGCGATACCTCGACGAGGTCGGCGCCCACCAGCTGCAGGCCGCGGCAGCCGCGGATGATCTCCAGCGCCTGCGGCACGGTCAGGCCGCCGATCTCAGGCGTGCCGGTGCCGCCGGCGTACGACGGGTCGATGCCGTCGATGTCGAAACTGAGATAACACGGCGCATCGCCGATGCGCTCGCGCACCTGCTGCATCAAGGGTGCGAGCGAGCGGTACCAGACCTCGTGCGCCGGCACGATCGTGAAGCCCTGGCGGCGCGGCCAGTCGAAGTCGTCGGCCGCGTAGCCGGTGCCGCGCAGGCCGATCTGGAAGACGCGCTCGTTGACCAGCAGGCCTTCCTCGACCGCGCGGCGGAACGGCGTGCCGTGCGCCACCGGTTCACCGAACATCTCGTCGTTGACGTCCTCATGGGCGTCGACATGCACCAGCGCCACCGGTCCGTGTTTCGCGGCCACCGCGCGCAGGATCGGCAGCGCGATGGTGTGGTCGCCGCCCATGGTCAACGGGATGCAGCCGGCGGCCAGCACGCGCGTGTAGAAGCCGGTGATGATGTCCAGCGATTTGGTGAGCGAGTAGGTGTTGATCGGCACGTCGCCGAGGTCGGCAACCTCCAGCGTGTCGAAGGGCGCGGCGCCGGTGGCCATGTTGTAGGGCCGCAATAACGCCGATTCGGCGCGAATCTGGCGCGGACCGAAGCGCGCGCCGGAGCGGTGGCTGGCGCCGATGTCCAGCGGAACGCCGATGAAGGCGGCGTGAAGGCCGTCGGGTTTCTCGGCGGCGGGCAGCCGCATCATCGTCGCCGGGCCGCCGAAGCGCGGCATCGCATTGCCGCTCAGGGGTTGTGCGGGCATCGGGGACTCCTTCGAGGGGGTGGAGCGCTGTTCCGGCGCGACGCCGCTGCGTGATGGGAACGCTGCGCCGGTGACCCGCGTCAGGCACGCCGGCCGCGGATCCATTCCAGCGCCAGCATCAGCCCGGTGGTGAAAATCGTCAGCAAGGTGGCGACGGCGGCGATCGTCGGGTTGATGTTCTCGCGGATGCCGGTGAACATCTGGCGCGGCAGCGTGACCTGATCGGGGCCGGCGATGAAGAGCGTCACCACCACTTCATCGAACGAGGTCGCGAACGCGAACAGCGCGCCCGAGATCACGCCCGGCGCGATCACCGGCAGCGTGACCCGGAAGAAGGTGGACACCGGCGACGCGCCCAGGCTCAGCGACGCGCGCACCAGGTTGTGGTTGAAGCCCTGCAAGGTCGCCAGCACCGTGGTGACGACGAAGGGCGCGCCGAGCGCGGCATGCACCAGGATCAGCCCGAGGTAGGTGTCGGCCAGGCCGATGCGCGCGAAGAACAGGTAGCAGGCGACGCCGACGACGACGATCGGCACCACCATCGGCGCGATCAGCAGGCTCATCAAGAGGCCCTTGCCGGGGAACTGCACGCGAGCCAGGCCCACCGCCGTCAGCGTGCCGAGCACGGTGGCGATCAGCGTCGCCGAGGGCGCGACGATGAAGCTGTTCTTCGCCGCGCGCGCCCATTCGCCGGAGCTGAAGAGGTTGTCGTACCACTGCAGCGACCAGCCCGGCATCGGGTAGGCGAGGAAGGAGCTGGCCGAGAACGACAGCGGCACGATCACCAGGATCGGCAGCAGCAGGAAGGCCAGCAGCCCGATCGCGGCGATGCGCAGCGCCCACCAGCCGAGCTTGTCGAACAGCGTGTAGTAGGCGGGGAAGGTCGGCAGCAGTGCGTTCATCACCACCTCAGCCCAGGCTCAGTTCGGACTTCACGACGCGCCGGTAGACGCCGTACAGCAGCAAGGTGGCCACCAGCAACACCGTGCCGAGCGCGCAGGCCATGCCCCAGTTGATGTCGACGTTGGTGTACTGCGCGATGTAGTAGCTCAGCATCTGGTCGTCCGCGCCGCCCAGCAGCGCCGGCGTCACGTAGTAGCCGATGCTCAGGATGAAGACCAGCAGGCCGCCGGCGCCGATGCCGGGCCAGGTCTGGGGCACATAGACCCGGAAGAACGCGGCCAGCGGCGGGCTGCCGAGCGAGATCGCGGCACGCAGGTAGGTGGGCGGCACCGACTTCATCACGCTGTACAGCGGCAGGATCATGAAGGGCAGCAGGATGTGCACCATCGCGATGACGACGCCGGTGCGGTTGAACAGCAAGGTCGCCGGCTCGTTGAGGATCGACAGGCCCATCAGGCTCTTGTTGACGAGCCCCTCTCGCTGCAGCAGCACGATCCACGCGGCCACGCGCACCAGGATCGAGGTCCAGAACGGCACCAGCACCAGGATCATCAGCACGTTGGCCTTGCGCGCCGGCAGCGTCGACAGCCAGTAGGCCAGCGGGTAGGCCAGCACCAGGCACCACAGCGTGACGACCAGGCTGATCTCGAAGGTGCGCAGCAGGATGCGCGAGAACACCCGCTGCTCGGGTTCGACGACGGTGATGCCGCCCTCGGCGCGGCGCTTGAGATCCACTGCGGTCAGCAGGTAGTCGGGCGTCCAGCGCGAGCTGTTCTTCGCGATCGCCTGCCAGTAGCGCAAGTCGCTCCAGCGTTCGTCGACCTCGAGCATCTTCGCGCGCGCCTGGTCGGGCGACAGGTTCTCGCCCAGCGGCAGCGCGCGGTAGGTGCCCATGATCAGCGAACGCGCACCGGATGCTTCGGTGTTCAGGCGCCGCGCCACCGCGCCGGCGTCGGAGCCTTCGGTGATGGCGCCCAGGTCCGCCGCCAGCGCGGCGAACGCGGCAGCGGGCGGCGGGCTCCTGCGGTCCCAGCCTGCCAGCGCGTCGCCGGTGCGGGTCAGGGACTTCGCGATCTCCGGGTTCTCGACGGCACGCTGCAGCAGCGCGGCGATCGGGACCAGCAGGGTGGCCAGCAGGAACAGCAGCAGCGGCAAGGTCAGCGCGATCGCCAGCCAGCGCTTGCGCTGCTCGACACGCGCGAGCGAGCGCCTGAGCTCCGGTGTGCCGAGGACGAGGGTGGCGGTGGTCATGCGACGAACCTGGCGGCTGCTGCGTACTTAAGATGCTAGAGACGGCTCACTGCGCCGCCCACGACGCGAAGCGCTTCTCCAGCTCCTCGCCCTGGTCGGCCCAGAATTTGATGCCGAACTGCATCGCGTCCTTGACGTTGGCGGGCGAGGTCGGCAGGTTCGCCAGCACCTTCGCGTCCAGCTTGGCCAGCGCCTTCTGGTTGGTCGGGCCGTAGGCGATGTTCTTCGCGTACTCGGCCTGCGCGTCGGCGGTGCTGGCGTAGGCGATGAACTTGTAGGCCGCGTCCTTGTTCGGCGTGCCCTTGACGATCACCCAGTAGTCGAGGTCGTAGATGCCGCCGGTCCAGCTGATCTTCAGGTTCTTGCCTTCGCGGTTCGCGGCGTCGATGCGGCCGTTGTAGACCGTGCTCATCACCACGTCGCCGGCCACCAGGTACTGCGGCGGCTGCGCGCCGGCTTCCCACCACTGGATGTGCGGCTTCAGCTCGGTGAGCTTCTTGAACGCGCGGTCGGCGCCTTCCTTGGTGCGCAGCTGGGTGTAGACGTCGGCCACCGGCACGCCGTCGGCCATCAGCGCGAATTCCAGGTTGTAGCGCGCCCCCTTGCGCATGCCGCGCTTGCCGGGGAATTTCTTCGTGTCCCAGAAATCGGCCCAGGTCTTGGGGCCGTCCTTGAGCTTGTCGCCGTTGTAGGCCATCACGGTGGACCACACGAAGACGCCGATGCCGCACTCGGTGACGCCGGCGCGCAGGAAGTCGGCGCGGTTGCCGATCTTCGTGTAGTCGAGCTTCTCGAACAGGCCTTCGTCGCACCCGCGCGCGACATCGGGCGACTCGACCTCGACGACGTCCCAGGTCACCTTCTTGGACTCGACCATCGCCTTGATCTTGGCCTGCTCGCCGTTGTACTCGACCGGCACGACCTTCATGCCGGCGCTCTTCTCGAACGGTTCGACGAAGGCCTTCTTCTGCGCGGCGCCGTTGGCGCCGCCGAAGTTGACGACGGTGAGCTGCGACTGAGCGAGCACGGGCAGCGCGGTGAGGGCAGCGAGGCTGGCAAGCATTCGAAGGGCAGGGCGGACGGGGCTCATCGACGTCTCCTAGGTGGGTGAAAGAAAGCGAGGGAAGGACGCGACCTTCGGGCGGGTCACGCGTAGATGCGCAGGAACGGCGGCGCGATCTGCAGCCACACGGTCTGGCCCGGCACCGGCGGCTCGCCGGCCGACAGCGGCAGCTTGACGGTGGCCTGCGCCTGGCCGGCCAGCGCGCAGCGCAGCCGCAGGTGGTCGCCGAAATAGATGACGTCGTTGACCGCGGCCTTCAGCAGGTTGGTGCTGTCCGGCGGCGCGACGAGGTGCGCGGCGATGCGCTCGGGCCGCACCGAGGCCAGCACCGACGCGCCGGGCAGTGCGCCGTTGACGTTGAGGCCCGACAGCCGTTCGCCGGTGGGCAGCACCAGCTCGCAGGGGCCGCCGGCGCCGCCCTCGGCCGCGCCCAGCGTGCCGGTCAGCTGCGTGCTGTCGCCGACGAAGCCGGCGACGAAGCGGTTCGAAGGTGTCTCGTACAGCCGGTCGACCACGTCGATCTGCTGGATCTCGCCGTCGTTGAACACCGCGACACGGTCGCTCATCGTCAGCGCCTCGCCCTGGTCGTGGGTGACGTAGACGAAGGTGACGCCGAGCTGCCGGTGCAGCTCCTTCAGCTCGATCTGCATGTGCTCGCGCAGCTGCTTGTCGAGCGCGCCGAGCGGCTCGTCCATCAGCACCAGCTGCGGCTCGAAGACCAGCGCCCGCGCCAGCGCGACGCGCTGCTGCTGGCCGCCGGACAGCTGCGCCGGGTGCCGCTGGTCACGCCCCGTCAGCTGCACCATCGCCAGCGCCTTCGCGACGCGCGTGGCGATCTCGGCCTTCGGCACCTTGCGCACCGTCAGCGGGTAGGCGACGTTCTCGGCCACCGTCATGTGCGGGAACAGCGCGTAGTTCTGGAACACCATGCCGAAGTGGCGCTTGTGCGGCGGCGTGCGGGTGATCGGCTGGCCGTCCAGCAGGATGTCGCCGGCGGTGGGCGACTCGAAGCCGGCCAGCATCATCAGGCACGTGGTCTTGCCCGAGCCGGAAGGCCCGAGCAGCGACAGGAACTCGCCGCGCCGGATGTCCAGGTCCAGCGAACGCACGACCAGCGACTGGCCGTCGTAGGTCTTCTGCACGCCGCGGAACTGCACCAGCGTGTCGCGCGAGACGGCCGGGGCCGGCGTGCCGCCCTCGGCGACGACGCGCAAGGGACTCGAGGAACGCTTGGTCATCATCGGCAGGCTCATCGCGTCGGTCCTCGCCTTGCTCAAGCCAGTGCGGTCTCGATGGTGCGCGCCAGGATGCCGAGGCCTTCGTCGACCAGGGCGTCCGAGGCCGTCAGCGGCACCAGCACGCGGATCACGTTGCCGCTGGGGCCGCACGATAACAAGATCAGCCCGGCCCGGGCAGCGGCCTGAACGATGCGTTTCGTCAGCGCACCGGCGGGCCGCTGCAGGTCGCCGTCGTCGAAGAGCTCGATGGCCACCATCGCGCCGATGCCGCGCACGTCGCCGACCTCGCGGTGCTTCGCGGCGATGGCCTGAAGGCCGCCCATCAGGCGTTCGCCGAGCGCACGGCTGCGTTCGAGCAGGCGTTCGGCCGCGAAGGCCTCGATCACCGCCAGCGCGGCGGCGCAGGCCACCGGGTTGCCGGCGTAGGTGCCGCCCAGCCCGCCGGGGCTCGGTGCGTCCATCACCTCGGCGCGGCCGATGATGGCCGACAGCGGATAGCCCCCGGCCAGCGACTTGGCCATCGTGATGATGTCCGGCGCCACGCCGTCCCAGTGCTCACAGGCCAGCCAGGTGCCGGTGCGGCCGGCACCGGTCTGTACCTCGTCGGCGACCAGCAGGATGCCGTGGCGGTCGCACAGCGCGCGCAGGCGCCTGACGAAGTCCAGCGGCGCGACATGGAAGCCGCCTTCGCCCTGCACCGGCTCGAGGATGATCGCGGCGACGCGCGACGGCTCGACGTCGTTGGCGAAGATCGCCTCGACCGAGTCCAGCGCATCGTCGACGCTCACGCCCTGCAGCGCATTCGGAAAGCGCGCGTGGAACACCTCGGCCGGGAAGGGCCCGAAGCCGGCCTTGTACGGCTGCACCTTGCCGGTCAGCGCCAGGCCCATCATCGTGCGGCCGTGGAAACCGCCGCCGAAGGCGATCACCGCCGAGCGCTTCGTGTAGGCGCGGGCGATCTTGATCGCGTTCTCGACCGCTTCGGCGCCGGTGGTCATCAGGAAGCTCTTCTTCGCGAAGGCGCCGGGCGCCATCGCGTTGAGGCGCTCGCAGAGCTCGACATAGGGCTCGTAGGCCAGCACCTGGAAGCAGGTGTGGGTCACCCGTTCGAGCTGGCGCTGGACCGCGGCCGTGACGCCCGGATGGCGGTGGCCGGTGTTCAGCACGGCGATGCCGCCGGCGAAGTCGATGTAGCGGCGGCCCTCGACATCCCAGATCTCGGCGTTCTCGGCGCGGTCGACGAAGATCTCGTGGGCCTGGCCCAGGCCGGCCGGCAGCGCGGCGCGGCGGCGCGCCATCAGCGCGGCATTGTTCAGGTGCTGTTCGCGTTGCATCAAAGTCTCCCGAGATGACTTGGGTGCCGACTCTAGGCCTCGGGGGCCGGTCGGTACCATGTACACCTCGTGGTCTTTGCGCGATGCACTGTGCAGGCGCCGGGACCGGTACAGATCGCCGTCGCCCGAACCTCCGCCGTCCCCCTTTCGCATGTTCACGCTCCAACCGCAGTCGCCGGTGCCGCTGGTCAGCCAGATCGTCGATGGCGTCAGCCGGATGATCGACGACGGCAGCCTGCGCGCGGGCACCAAGCTGCCGTCGATCCGCCAGTTCGCGCAGACCCACGGCGTCAGCGTGTTCACGGTCGTCGAGGCCTACGACCGGCTGGTCGCGCAGGGCTGGCTGCAGTCGCGGCCGAACTCCGGCTTCTTCGTGCGCCGCCGCACCGGCCGCACGGTGCCGCTGGCGGCCGTGGCCGCCAACAGCGCGACCGGCGGCAACGCCTTCGACGCGATGTGGTACCTGCGCAAGATCTTCGAGAACCGGCACCTGACGATGAAGCCGGGCTGCGGCTGGTTCCCGCGCGACTGGCTGTTCGAGGAGGGCCTCAAGCGCAGCCTGCGCAACCTGGCCGGCGAGGACCTGGACCTCGCGGGTTACGGTGACCCGAAGGGCTACCTGCCGCTGCGCCAGCTGATCCGCGACACGCTGGCCGAGCACGAGATCGCGGTCACGCCCGACCAGGTGCTGCTGACGCAGGGCAGCAGCCAGGCGCTGGACCTGGCCGCGCGCCGCCTCGTGCGGCCGGGCGACGCGGTGCTGGTCGACGACCCGGGCTACGCGAACCTGCTGTTCGGCCTGCGCTTTCTCGGCGCGACGCTGATCGGCGTGCCGCGCAAGCCCGAGGGCTACGACCTCGCGGCGCTCGAACGGGCGATCGAGATGAACCGCCCGCGCGTGTTCTTCACCCATCCGCGGCTGCAGAGCCCCACCGGCTCGGTCGCGCAGCTGTCGCACCTGCACCGCGTGCTGCAGCTGGCCGAGAAGCACGACCTGCTGATCGTCGAGAACGACCTCTATGCCGACCTCGACCCCGATCCGCGGCCCTCGCTTGCCAGCCTGGACCAGCTGAACCGCGTCGTGCAGGTCGGCAGCTACTCCAAGACGGTGTCGCCGAACATCCGCGTCGGCCACCTCGTCGCCCATCCGGACCTGGTGGAGGACCTCGCGCAGCTGAAGATGATCGCCGGGCTCACCTCGAGCGAGTTCGGCGAGCGCCTGGCCTACGGCGCGCTGACCGAAGGCCGCTGGCGCAAGCACCTGAAGGCGCTGCGCGAGCGGCTCGGCGGCGCGCACGAACGTGTCGCGCGCCGGCTCGATGGCCTGGGCTTCGAGCTCTTCGCCGAACCGAAGGCCGGCATGTTCCTGTGGGCGAAGCACCCGGCGATCGCCGATGCCGCGCTCGCCTCGAACCAGGCCGCCGAGGCCGACATCCTGCTCGGGCCCGGGCACCTGTTCTCGGCCGACATGCGGCCGTCGCCGTGGATGCGTTTCAACGTCGCCTACTGCGGCGACGAGCGGGTCTTCGAGTTCCTCGACCACCAGCGCAGCGCCGGATAGGCCCGCGCAGCGGCGCACGGCGCCGCACAGGCGCCGGCACCCGGCCCGCGCGACCGGGTGGCCGGGGCCCTCGCCGATAGAATCGCGGCCCTATGAAAGCCGCCGACATCCGCTCCACGTTCCTCAAATTCTTCGAATCGAAGGGCCACCAGATCGTCGCCTCGTCGCCGGTGGTGCCCGGGGACGACCCGACGCTGCTGTTCACCAACGCCGGGATGAACCAGTTCAAGGACGTCTTCCTCGGCTTCGACAAGCGGCCCTACAGCCGCGCCGCCACCTCGCAGAAGTGCATCCGCGCCGGCGGCAAGCACAACGACCTGGACAACGTCGGCTACACCGCGCGGCACCACACCTTCTTCGAGATGCTGGGCAACTTCAGCTTCGGCGACTACTTCAAGCACGACGCGCTGGTCTACGCGTGGGAGCTGCTGACGGTGCACTTCAAGCTGCCGAAGGACAAGCTCTGGGCCACCGTCTATGCCGAGGACGACGAGGCCTACGACATCTGGAAGAACGTGATCGGCCTGCCCGCGGAGCGCATCGTGCGCATCGGGGACAACAAGGGCGGTCGCTACATGAGCGACAACTTCTGGATGATGGGCGACACCGGCCCCTGCGGCCCGTGCTCCGAGATCTTCTACGACCACGGTCCCGAGGTGGCCGGCGGCCCGCCGGGCTCGCCCGAGCAGGACGGCGACCGCTACATCGAGATCTGGAACAACGTCTTCATGCAGTTCAACCGCACCGAAGACGGCACGATGCACAAGCTGCCCAAGCCCAGCGTCGACACCGGCATGGGCCTGGAGCGCCTGGCCGCGGTGCTGCAGCACGTGCATTCGAACTACCAGATCGACCTGTTCGACGCGCTGCTGAAGGCCGCGAAGCAGGCGGTAGACGCGGCGGGCGGTGGTGACTGCGACAAGGACTCGCCGTCGCTGAAGGTCATCGCCGACCACATCCGCGCCTGCGCGTTCACCGTCGTCGACGGCGTGATCCCGGGCAACGCCGGCCGCGGCTACGTGCTGCGCCGGATCGCGCGCCGCGCGATCCGCCACGGCTACAAGCTGGGCGCGCGCACGCCGTTCTTCCACAAGCTGGTCGCGGCGCTCGCGGCGCAGATGGGCGACGCCTATCCCGAGCTGCGCCAGGCCCAGGGCCGCGTCACCGAGGTGCTGCAGCAGGAGGAAGAGCGCTTCTTCAAGACCATCGCCAACGGCATGGAGATCCTGGAGACCGCGCTGGCCTCGGGTGCGAAGCAGATCGACGGCGACACGGCCTTCAAGCTGCACGACACCTTCGGCTTCCCGGTCGACCTGACGGCCGACGTCTGCCGCGAGCGCGGCGTGACGGTGGACGAAGCCCGCTTCAACGTGCTGCTGGAAGAGCAGAAGCAGCGCGCCCGCGAGGCCGGCAAGTTCAAGATGGCGCAGGGCCTGGAGTACAGCGGCGAGTCGACCACCTTCCACGGCTACGAGCACCTGGCGCACGAAGGCTCGAAGGTCACCGCGATCTACGTCGACGGTACGCCGGTGGCCGGTGCCAATGCCGGCGACGACGTGGTGATCGTGCTCGACCACACGCCGTTCTATGCCGAGAGCGGCGGCCAGGTCGGCGACACCGGCGAGCTGCGCAATGCCACGACCCGCGTGCTGGTCGAGGACACGGTGAAGATCCAGGCCGACGTGTTCGGCCACCATGGCCGCATCGTCGAGGGCGCGGTCGCGATCGGCGACGTGTTCGCGTCGCGTGTCGATGCCGACAAGCGCGCGATGACCGTGCGCAACCACAGCGCGACGCACCTGATGCACAAGGCGCTGCGCGAGGTGCTGGGCGCGCACGTGCAGCAGAAGGGCTCGCTGGTCAACGCCGAGCGCACGCGCTTCGACTTCGCGCACAACGCGCCGATGAGCGACGAGCAGATCCGCCGCGTCGAGGAGATCGTCAATGCCGAGATCCTGGCCAACGCGGCCACCGACGCGTCGGTGATGGCGCTGGAGGACGCGCAGAAGTCCGGCGCGATGATGCTGTTCGGCGAGAAGTACGGCGACAAGGTGCGCGTGCTGTCGATCGGCAGCAGCAAGGAACTCTGCGGCGGCACGCACGTGCAGCGCACCGGCGACATCGGCCTCTTCAAGATCGTCGCCGAGGGCGGCATCGCCGCCGGCATCCGCCGCGTCGAGGCGGTGACCGGCGCCAACGCGCTGCACTACCTGCAATCGCTGGAACACACCGTCGACGAGGTCGCCGGCGCGCTGAAGGTCACGCCGGCCGAGGTGCCGGCGCGCATCGGCAGCGTGCTCGACCAGGTGCGCGCGCTCGAGAAGGAGATCGCCGCGCTGAAGGGCAAGCTGGCGTCCGCGCAGGGCGACGAGCTGATGGCGCAGGCCGTCGACGTCAAGTGCAAGGATGGCGCACAAATCAGGGTGCTGGCCGCGCGGCTCGAAGGCGCCGACGCGAAGACGCTGCGCGAGACCATGGACAAGCTGAAGGACAAGCTCAAGAGCGCGGCCATCGTGCTGGCAGCGGTCGACGGCGACAAGGTGCAGCTGGCCGCCGGCGTGACCGCCGACGCGACGGGCAGGGTCAAGGCCGGCGAGCTGGTCAACTTCGTCGCGCAGCAGGTCGGCGGCAAGGGCGGCGGCAAGCCGGACATGGCGATGGCCGGCGGCACCAATGCCGCGCAGCTACCGCAGGCGCTGGCCTCGGTTCAGGGATGGGTCGCCGAGCGGGTCTGATCCACCACCGCCGGCAGACTCCGCAGAAGGCCCGCTCCACCGAGCGGGCCTTTCTTCTTTTCGAGGCCACCATCACACTCGCGCAACCAGGGAGACCGACGATGAACACCGACGCCCCGCCGATCACCGTGCGCCGCGCTACGCTGGCCGACGCCGCCGCCTTCGCCCGCATCATGGGCGACCTGCAGGTGCTGCCCGGGCTGCTGCAGGTGCCCTACACCAGCGAGGAGCTGTGGAAGGCCAAGCTCACCGAGTCGCTGGCGCCGGGCAAGCCGGACCTCGTGCTGGCGGCCGAGCGGCCGGGGCCGGACGGGTCGCCGGTGGTGGTCGGCAATGCCGGGCTGCACCCGTGCGGCCCGTCGGTGCGGCGGCGCCATGCGATGAGCGTCGGCATCGCCGTCGGCGGCGACGCGCAGGGGCAGGGGGTCGGCACCGCGCTGATGAAGGCCTTGTGCGACTGGGCCGATGGCTGGGGCCATGTGCTGCGGCTGGAGCTGAGCGTGTTCGCCGACAACGCGCGGGCGATCGGGCTGTACCAGCGCTTCGGCTTCGTGCGCGAGGGCGTGCACCGGGGTTACGCACTGCGCGACGGGTGTTATGTCGACACCTGGTCGATGGCGCGCCTGCATCCGTCGCCGCCACGCATCGAGGCCGCGGCGGAGCGTGCGTGATGCGCGCCGCCCTGTGCGCGCTGGGCCTGCTGGCCGCGTTGATCGGGCCGCCTGCCGTGGCCGAGCCGCAGGACGTCGAGGTGAGCAGCCTCGACCGCCGCGGCGACGCGCCGCTGAAGCTGCGCGGCTTCTGGTTCGCCCGCGAGGGTGAGACGAAGCCGGCACCGGCGCTGGTGCTGCTGCACGGCTGCGGCGGGCCGTACGACCGCCGCGGCCGGCTGTCGCAACGCATGCAGGACTACGCCGCGCTGCTCAACCGCGAGGGCTGGCACGTGCTGGTGATCGATTCACTGGGCGCGCGCGGCGAGACCGAGCTGTGCACGCAGCGCACCGGCGAGCGCGCGGTGACGATGACGCAGCGCCGCCGCGATGCGCTGGGCGCGCTGCAGTGGCTGGCCGCGCGACCGGACGTCGACGGCGCGCGGCTCGGCCTGATCGGCTGGTCCAACGGCGGCTCGACGGTGCTGGCGGCGTTGCAGCGCGGCCATCGCGAGGTCGACGCGGCCGCGGTCAGGCCGGCCTTCGGCGTCGCGTTCTACCCGGGTTGCATCGATCCGCAGCGGCGCGGCTGGCAGCCGGTCGCGCCGCTGCTGATGCTGCTCGGCGGTGCCGACGACTGGACGCCCAGCGCCCCGTGCGAGGCGCTGGCCGCGCGCGTCGGCGCCGCCGTGCAGCACGAAACCTACCCCGGCGCCTACCACGGCTTCGACGGCGACGCCCCCGTGCGCCTGCGGCGCGACGTGCCCAACGGCGTCAACCCGGGCCAGGGCGTTCACGTCGGCGGCGACCCGGCGGCGCGCGAGGCCTCGCGCGAGCGCCTGTTGCGCTTCCTGCGTGAACGCGTCGCGGCGTCGCGGTGACAATCCGCGCTGCAATCAACGGAGTGCCGCAGTGAACAAGATGAATCGGGAGGGCGTGGAATGAGCGCCGTGGTGCCGCAGAGCGACGAATCGGCCATCGAGCAGCTGGAGACGCTGTGCGAACGCCTGGCGGCGTTCGGCGCCGACGTGTCGCTGGAATGGGTCGACGGCTTCCTGACGGCGCTGGCCGCCAGCCGCCGCGCCGTTCCGCTCGACGAAGCGCTGCCGGCGATGTTCGACGATGCCTTCGAGCGCGCCTTTGCCGACCCCGCCGATGCCGCGCAGGCCACCGCCACCGTGCAGGGCCGCTACGACGTGCTGCGCGGCCAGCTCGATCCCGAGGGGCTGCTCGACGAGCCGGACACCTTGCGCCTGGCGCCGCTGATGCTCACCTACGACGATGCGGCGCGCAAGGAGCTGGTCGAGGCCGGCCACATGACGGCCGAGGACGCCGAGGTGCTGCTGCAGACCGGCGCGCTGTGGGCCGAGGGCTTCCGTTCCGCGATGGAGGCCTTCGCCGCCGACTGGCCCGAGTCGAGCGACGACGAGGCCGAGGACGCCTGGTTCGACGACTGCCTGATGCGCGTGATGGCGCTGATGCTCGCGCCGGCCGACCTCGCGGCCTACACCGCCGAGCACTATCCCGGCGAGACGATCAGCCGCGACGAGCTGATCGACGACGCGTGCTTCGGCGTGCAGGACCTGCGCGTGTACTGGCTCGACCATGCCGCCAAGCCCGAGACGCGGCGCGTCGAAGCGACGCCCGGCCGCAACGACCCCTGTCCCTGCGGCAGCGGCAAGAAGTACAAGAAGTGCCACGGCGCCAGCTGACGGCCTGAGGGCCTGAGGGCCTGAGGGCCTGAGGGCCTGAGGCCCGCCCCGCGACGCCGAGCCGGCGTCCGGTAGTCAACGCCGAGCCGGCGCCCGCTGCTCAGTGCCGGCCCGGCGCCCAGCGCGCGATCGCGGTCACCAGGTCCTCGGCCACCACCGGCTTGGTGAGGAAGTCGTTCATGCCCGCCGCCAGGCACGCGGCGCGGTCCTCGGCGAAGGCATTGGCCGTCAGCGCGACCACCGGCACCCGCCGCCCGAGCGGGCCCGCCTCGCCGGCGCGCAGCCGGCGCGTGACCTCGATGCCATCCATGTCCGGCATCTGCCAGTCCATCAGCAGCACGTCGAAGGCATGGCGCTCGAACAGCTGCAATGCGGTGCGGCCGTCGCCGGCGATGCGGGTCTCGAAGCCCGCCTGATCCAGCATCGCCGCGACGATCGCCTGGTTGACCGGATCGTCCTCGACGATCAGCACGCGCGTGGTGATGGCCGGCGGCACGGCGATCGGGGCGGCACCGGCGTCCTGCCCGGCCGCTGGCGGCCGGACCCGGCGCGAGCCGGCGCCGAAGCGGCTGACCAGCGCCGAGCGCAGCACCGGCTTCAGCACGCTGCGCGGAAGGCGGCCGCGCTCGCGGGCCTGCTCCGCGGCGTACCACGGCAGGTGCGTCATCCCGATCACGCGGTCGGCCGCCACCCAGTCGGCGGCTGATTCGAGCAGCGTGAGCGCGTCGTCGCTGTCGGTGGCCACCAGCAGCCACGGTGCTCGGCCCAGGGCATCGGGCCGCGCGAACAGCGCCTGCAGATCGTCCGCGCTGCGGCAGCGCAGCGCCTCGCAGCCCATGCGCCCGAGCAGCGCGGCCAGGCCTTCGGCGCTGGCCTCGTGCGGCTCGACGAAGCCGACGCGCCAGCCGAGCGCGGCGGCCGACGGCTGCTCGGCGGCCGCGGGCAGCGGCAGGCACACCGTGAAGCACGTGCCGCGGCCCGGCGTGCTGTCGACGGCGATCGTGCCGTGCATCGCGTCGACCAGGCGGCGGCAGATCGTCAGCCCGAGGCCGCTGCCGCCGAAGCGCTGCGGCGTCGAGCGGTCGGCCTGGCGGAAGGGCTCGAAGATGCGCGCCTGCGCCGCGGCGTCGAGGCCGATGCCGGTGTCGATCACGCGCAGCGCCAGCTCGTCGCCCGCGCCCGGCTCGATGCGCAGCACCACCTCGCCGCGGTGCGTGAACTTCACGGCGTTGCCGATCAGGTTCACCAGCACCTGGCGCAGCCGCATCGGGTCGCCGATGCGCCACGCCGCGAGCGATGGTTCGATCACCGCAGCGATCTGCAGCCCCTTGCTGCGCGCCGGCACCGCGGCGGTGGCCATCACGGCGTCGACGCAGTCGACCAGGTTGAAGGACTCGCGCACCAGCTCCAGGGCACCGGCCTCGATGCGGGCGAGCTGCAGCACGCCGTCGACCAGGCTCAGCAGGTGGCTGCCGCTGGACCGGATGATCTCGGCCAGCTCCTCGCGGCGCTGCGGGTCGTCGCCGTGGTCGCGCATCAGCTGCGCGGCGCCGATCACGCCGTTCAGCGGCGTGCGCAGCTCGTGGCTCATGCTGGCGAGGAACTCGCCCTTCGCCGCGCTGGCTGCTTCGGCCACGGCCCGCTGCAGCTGCAGCCGTCGATTCGCCTTGCGCAGCCGTGCCTGCTGCGCCAGCAGCCCGAGCAGCAGGCCGAGCACGAGCACTTCGAGCGGCAGCAGCACGGGCAGCAGCCGGTCGTGTGCGTGCAGGCCCCAAGCCGCGGCGCCGAGCAGCGCGGCCGCAAGCGCGCCGCCCAGCAGCGCTTCGCGCCACGGCGGCTTGCGGCCGCGCGCGGCGAGCAGGCCGGGCACCATCGCCAGCAGCAGCATCGGCAGCAGGCTGGCCGGCGGCGTGGCGGCCAGCACCCGGCCCTGGGCCAGCGCGGCATGGCTGGCGGCCAGCCAGTCGGTGCCGGCGCGCGGGCCGGCGGGCGTCGGCACCGGGTTGCCCAGCGCCACGCTGCCGCCGATGAAGACCGTGCGGCCGGCGAGGCGCTGGCGCAGGCCCGGCGCTTCGCCCAGGCCGAGCGCGGCGGCGGCCACCGCATGGAAGGGCAGGTGCGGCACGTCGGTCGGCACCGGCGGCAGGCGCGCGCGCCCGGTGCGATCGACCAGCCAGGCCGGGGCCTCCGGCGCCTGCAGCCGGAACTGCCGCGCCTGGTTGTCGTAGCCCAGCGCGGCGCCGCCGGCGCGCGCCTGCAGCAGCACCACCGGCAGCGCGGGCAGGCGGATGCCGGCGGCGTCGTGCAGCAGCGGCAGCCGGCGCAGGCGGCCGTCGGCGTCGAGCGGCAGCGTCACCAGGCCGACGTGGCGCGCCTGCAGCGTGGCCGCCGGCGACAGCAGCGCGGGCCACACGGTGGCGGGTGCGTCGGCCGGCAGGGGCGACGGCGTCGGGGGCGACGGCGTCGGCGCGGCCCCGCCGCGATCGACCTCCGCCGGCCGCTGCCAGGCCGCCGCGGCCAGCACCACCGGCGCGCCGGGCTCGTGCAGGCTGCGGCGCAGCGCATCGTCGCCGTCTCGGGCATCGGCCAGCACCAGGTCGATCGCCACCGCGCGCACGCCGGCCTCGCGCAGATAACCGATCAGCAGCGCGTAGGCATCGCGCCGATAGGGCCAGTCGCCGAGCTGCGGCTGCAGGCGCCGCACCGCGTCCTCGTCGATGTCGAGCACCAGCACCTCGTCCAGCGCCACCGGCCGGCCCGCCTGCTGCAGCAGCGCGTCATCGAGCGCGGTCTGCCAGCGCGCCTGCCAGGGGCCGGCCTGCAGCAGCAGCGCGAGCAGCAACGCGCCCAGCGGCACCGCCAGGCGGCCCAGCCGGGCCTGCATCCGTCGCCATCGGCGGTCTTGCATGCGTTCGTCAGGCTGGACCCGCCGCCGCGAGGGCTACAGCGCCAGCAGCAACAGCAGGCCCGCGGGAATCAGCAGCCACCAGCGCGAGCGCGGAATCTCGATCTGCTGCACGCCGCCGTACGGGCCCGTCGTGCCCTGGGCATCGACGGCGCGCACGCGCGCGTAGTACAGGCCGGCGTCGGGCCGCGGCAGCACGGCCTCGGGCTCGGCGGTCTGCACGCCGTGCACCACCTCGCGGAACTCGCGGTCGCGTGCCAGCTGCAGCTCGTAGCGCAGGGCGCCGAGGCTGGGATCGCCGGCCGGCCAGCGCAGCACGAGTTGCTCGCCGTCGACCTGCGGTGGTGCCAGCGGCGGGGCCGGCGGCGGCGGCTTCAGGGTGAAGGCCTGCGCATCGCCAAAGGGGCCGGCGTCGCCGTCGGCGCGCACGCTGGCCAGGCGCCAGAAGTAGCGGCCCGGCGGCAGCGTGAGCTCGTGGGCCGGCCGGGCCAGGCCGGGCACGTCGACCAGCGGCGCGGCGAAGTCGGCGTCGGCGGCCAACTGGAAGCGATAACTCGCCGCCTGCTCGGCCTGGGTCCAGCCGAACTGCACGCGTTCGCCGCTGAGCTGTGCGTCGGCGCGCGGCTGGCTGGTGAAGGGCGGCAGCGGGCGCGCCTTCAGCACGAAGCTTCGCCGCGCGTCGAAGCCTTCGAAGCCGCGGCCGTCGATCGCGCGCACGCGCAGCTCGTAGCGGCCGTCGGGCAGGTCGACCCAGCGCGCGGACGGTTCGGTGAAGCGCCCGTCGAGCAACAGCGCGTCGGGGTTGTTCTCGGCGGTCACCTGCGCGCGCCAGGCGCCGATGCCCGGCTGCGCAGCCCAGGCCAGCCGCAGCGGCACACGTTCGACCCGCGGCGCCAGCGCGGACAGGTCGGGCGGCGAAGCCAGGCGCGCGGTGCTCAGCGGTGCGGCGGAGGGCGTGGCCAGCACCGCTTCACCGGCGTCCACGCGCTGCGACGCGCGTGCGTTCGGCGCTTCCCGGCGGGTCTCGGTGCGGCCGGCGGCGACGCTGCCTTCGAGCACCTCGACCCGGGTCACCGCGGAGCCGGCCTCGACCTGCGTGCGGAACTCCGTGCCGCGCACGCCGACATGCACCGCCGGCGTGACCAGCTCGTAGCGCCCGGCCGGCTGCAGCGGCATCACCCGCGAATCGGCGCTGCCGCGCTCGAGCCGCAGGCCGGTGTCGGTGGCGGTGCCGCCGGTGCGCTGCAGCAGGCGCGTCAGCAGCAGCTCGCTGTCGGGCCGCAGCAGGAGGCGCGAACCGTCGGCAAAACGCAGGGTCAGCGAAGACTCGGGCCCCACGCGCAGGCGGTCACCGCGGCGCAGCGGCGCGCCGAGCTGCGCGGCCTCGCTGGCGCCGTCGCGCTGCACGTTCACCTCGCCGCGCACGTGCACCACCTCGGCCACGACCTCCTGCGCCTTCAGCCACGCGGCCGGCACGCGCAGCGTACTGCCCTCCGGCAGCCGGCGCGGCTCGGCGACGCGGTTCAGGCGCTGCAGGGCGCGCCAGCCGGTGCCCGGGGCGAGGTGGCGATGGGCCAGGCCGATCAGCGTGTCGCCGCGCGCGACCTGCAACTGCAGGTCATTCGGCGACGCCGCAGGCAACGTGGCGACGGCTCGGGCGGCCGGTGGCGCGCCCCAGGCGGCACCCACGCAGGCGAGGGCGAACGAGACGGCAGTGCCGGCCCTCCGACTGCGGACAACGGACGCGACGATCACCCTGGTCCTCCCCGGCGCGCATGCCGCGACGCGACATGCCGGCTTCGTCTCGAAACGATTCGAAGCTTGCAGTCAGTCTACTCTGGCTGTCCCGGCGGAAACACGCGTCGAATGGCCGATCGGCCGACATGAACGGCCACGCAGCGCGCCGAGAATGCACTGCATCGCCCCTTGCCGCCCCAGAGGTTCTCCAGGATGAAGATCGGATTCGCCCTCAACGAAGTGCTTGCGCTGCTGGCGCTGGCGACCGGGCTGCTGAGCCTGGCGTGGTGGCGCCTGCGCCGCCGCGGCCGCCGCGACAAGCCGTGGTGGGTGCACTGGGGTGCCGATTTCTTCGCGGTGATCGCGCTGATCTTCGGGTGCCGGGTCGCGCTGGCCGACTGGCAGCGCGTGCCCACCGGTTCGATGGAGCCGAACCTGCGCGTCGGCGACCTGCTGCTGATCAACCACCTGGCCTACGGGCCGCGGCTGCCGTTCACCAACACCGCGTTGCCGATGGGCGAGCCGCGGCGCGGCGACATCGTCGTCTTCCGCTACCCGCCGGACGTATCGCAGTTCTACGTCAAGCGCATCGTCGCGCTGGGCGGCGATCGCGTGCAGTTCCGCGATGGAGGCGTCGCCGTCAACGGGGAACCGCTGCGCCTGACGGACCTGGGCTGGAGCGACCATCCGGCCGATGTCGGCCAGCGCCTGGTGCGCGAGGCCAGCGACGGGCGCGAGCGCACGATCAAGCTCAACCCCTTCGTGCTCGGCCGCCTGCCGATGAACATCGGCGCGCCGCACTGCCGCAGCGAGCGGTCCGGCGCGTGGGACTGCATGGTGCCGGCCGGGCACCTGCTGGCCCTGGGCGACAACCGCGACAACTCCGAAGACTCGCGCGCCTGGGGCTTCGTGCCCGAGCGCGAGGTCTACGGCCGCGTCGACCGCGTGATCGTCAACTACCGCGAGGGCAGCCGCTTCTGGCACAAGCCTTCCTGAGACGGCACAAGCCTTCCTGAGACGGCACAAGCCTTCCCGCGTCGTGAGGCGGACGCGGCGCACTGCTCCACAACGCAACAGCCGCGGCGCGGTGGAGCGTTCGATGGCACAGCCGCCGCCACCCGCTGCCGCGGGATAGCCCGCGCTCCGACGCGCCATTCGACGCTCCCCGCCACGGCCCGCATGCCTGGCACGGCGCTCGCACCCTGGCCTGTCCAGCAGCCCTTCATTCGCCTTCGCTGCGGGGCACACGTCAGGAGATACGCATGGACATGCTCGAGCCCGGCCGCTTCGGTTTCGCGGTGGACTTCAAGAAGCGCTACGGCAACTACATCGGCGGCCAGTGGGTCGCGCCGGCGAACGGCGCCTACTTCGAGAACGTGACGCCGGTCACCGGCAAGCCGTTCTGCGAGATCCCGCGGTCGACCGCCGAGGACGTCGAGCGTGCGCTCGATGCCGCGCACGCCGCGAAGGCGGCCTGGGGCAGGACCTCGCCGGCCGCGCGCGCCGCGGTGCTGAACCGCATCGCCGACCGCATGGAAGCCAACCTCGAGATGCTGGCCACCGCCGAGACCTGGGACAACGGCAAGCCGATCCGCGAGACGCTGGCCGCCGACCTGCCGCTGGCCATCGACCATTTCCGTTATTTCGCCGGCTGCGTGCGGGCGCAGGAGGGCTCGATCGGCGAGGTCGACCACGACACCTTCGCCTACCACCTGCACGAGCCGCTGGGCGTCGTCGGCCAGATCATCCCGTGGAACTTCCCGCTGCTGATGGCGGTGTGGAAGCTGGCGCCGGCGCTGGCCGCCGGCAACTGCGTGGTGCTGAAGCCCGCCGAGCAGACGCCGGTGTCGATCCTGGTGCTGATGGAACTGATCGGCGACCTGCTGCCGCCGGGCGTGATCAACGTGGTCAACGGCTTCGGCATCGAGGCCGGCAAGCCGCTGGCGTCGAGCCCGCGCATCGCGAAGATCGCCTTCACCGGCGAGACCGGCACCGGCCGCCTGATCATGCAGTACGCCAGCCAGAACCTGATCCCGGTGACGCTGGAGCTCGGCGGCAAGAGCCCGAACATCTTCTTCGAAGACGTGATGGCCAAGGACGACGGCTTCCTCGACAAGGCGATCGAGGGCTTCGTGCTGTTCGCGCTGAACCAGGGCGAGGTCTGCACCTGCCCGTCGCGCGCGCTGGTGCACGAGAAGATCTACGACCGTTTCATCGAGCGGGCGCTCAAGCGCGTGGCCGCCATCAAGCAGGGCAACCCGCTCGACAAGTCGACGATGCTGGGTGCGCAGGCCTCGAACGAGCAGCTCGAGAAGATCCTCGGCTACCTGCAGATCGGCCGGCAGGAAGGCGCCGAGTGCCTGATCGGCGGCGAGCGCAACGTGCTGGCGGGTGACCTGGCCGGCGGCTACTACGTGAAGCCGACCGTGTTCAAGGGCCACAACAAGATGCGCATCTTCCAGGAGGAGATCTTCGGCCCCGTCGTCTCCGTGACGACGTTCAAGGACGAGGAAGAAGCGCTGGCCATCGCCAACGACACGCTGTACGGCCTGGGCGCCGGCGTGTGGAGCCGCGACATGAACACCGCCTTCCGCATGGGACGCGGCATCCAGGCCGGCCGCGTGTGGACCAACTGCTACCACGCCTACCCGGCGCACGCGGCCTTCGGCGGCTACAAGCAGTCGGGCATCGGGCGCGAGACGCACAAGATGATGCTCGAGCACTACCAGCAGACCAAGAACCTGCTGGTCAGCTACAGCGAGGCGCCGCTCGGCTTCTTCTGACGTCCAGGAGGCGCGGCCGCGGCCGCGCCGGTTCCTGCGCCTGCAAATGCGAAGGCCGCGTCCCGTCAGGGGCGCGGCCTTGCTGCTGTGGCCACCCGAGGAACTACAGCCGCCAGGTCACGCCGGCGGCGGCGAAGAAGCGGCCGAGCGAACCGTCGCCCTGCAGCACGCGCATCGCCTGCTGCAAGGCCTGCCCGAGGTCCGACGCCTCCTTGCGCACCGCGCAACCGATCGCCCAGCCATCGCGCGGCGCACGAGGCGCGGGCAGTGGGGTGATCGCGAAGCGCGGGTCGTCGCGCAAGGTCGATTCGAGCTCGGACTGCAGCCCCGCGGCGGCAACGACCAGGCCGTCGCGCAACGCGACCGCGGCGGCGGAGCCGTCGGGCCAGCGCGTCTGCAAGGTCTCGCGCAGCGCGCCGCCATCGGCACCGATCAGCAGCCAGCCGGGCAAGGACTGGCCGGCCACTGCGACGGGTCGGCCGCGCAGCATCGACAGGTCGTCCAGCGCCGGCAGCGCATCGCGCCGCCGGGCGATCGCGACGCGCTCGCGGTAGTAGGGCGCCAGCACCTGCACGCGCGGGTTCGCGGCCATCAGTGCCGGCTCCACCGGCACGTGCAGCAGCACGTCGGCCGGCCCCCAGCCGAGGTAGTGGCCGCGCCAGACGACGCTGCGCAGGTCGTCATCCATGTTCTCGCCGGCATGGAAGGGCAGCAGCGACAGCTGCACGCCCAGCGCCGCCGCGAGCGCGCGGGCGAGCTCCACGTCGATGCCGGCGCCGCCGACATGGAAGGGCGGCATGTCCTGGTAGACGCCGACCACCAGGCTGCCGCGGCGGCGGATGCGCTCGAGCGGCGTCTCGTCGGCCGCCAGTGCCGGGTCGGCGAGCGCGGCCGCGAGGACCGGACCGGCGAGCGTGGCCAGCAGGCCCGAGCAGAACCGGCGGCGCCGCATCACAGCGGCTTCTCGCGCCGGGTTTCGAGGTAGCTCTTGATGGCCCATACCGCCTCCTGGTTCAAGGTGCCGTCGAAGGGCGGCATGTAGACCGCGCCGTTGCGCACGCGGCCCTTGCGCACCGTGCCGCTGAAGTAGTCATCGACCTCCTTCACGCAGCGGCTCTTCTTCACCGCGTCCTTCAGGGTCGCGCACTCGTTGTCCAGCTTGCGCAGGTCGGGCGCGATGCCGCCGGAGATCGCCTCGAGCCCGTGGCAGCGCGCGCAGTTCTGGTTGTAGGCCGAGCCGCCGATGCGCGCCGCGACCGCATGGTTGCGGTACGGGTTCTCCGGGCGCCAGGCATCGCCCAGCGTCGGCAGCTCCTTGGTGTCGACGGCCTGCGGCGTGACGTCGCCGTGAGCGCGGACGGCACTGCTGAAGCCGAGGGCGGCGGCGAGCAGCGCGCTCAACATGGCGGCGCGTGCCGCGGTGGGGGAGTGAGGTCGGGCCATGGGTGTCTCCATCGGAAGGGGGGAAGGGGCCCGCTGCCTCGCGCAATCGATGTGCCAGCGGCCGGTGGAGGCTGTGCCGACGCCGTTCGATGCGCGCTTCCGAGGGTTGGGCTGGAGCCGTTGCTCCAGAACGTGACACGCCGCGCTTGCGAATGGTCAACTCGCGCAGGTAATCCGCAATGGTCGTGTTCCGTCGTCGCGCATAGCATTCGATCGCGTCGTCCGGCCTGCCCGAACGACGTGCTACTGTCAGTTCCGCGAAAGGAAGTCTCGCGATGGCCTCTGCCCAGCCTCTTGCCGCCGCCATCGTGTCGCCCGCCGGCGGCAGCCACCTCGAGGCCATCGTGCAGTCGCACGAGCGCTGCACGGCCTTCGGCCTGTCGCGCATCGACCGCGCCGACCATGCCCGCGTGATCCGCGCCGACCTCGGCGTCGCGCGCGAGCGCAACCGCCGCCTCTACGAACATGCCGCGCCGGTGATGGAGATGCTGCTGGAGCAGATCATCGCCACCGAAAGCATGATCGTGCTGACCGATACGCAGGGAACGGTGCTGCATTCGGTCGGCCACGACGACTTCCTGCGCCGCGCCTCGAAGGTGGCGCTGGCGCCCGGCGCGAACTGGGCCGAGGCCAGCAAGGGCACCAACGCGATCGGCACCGCGCTGGTCACCGAACAGCCGACGCTCGTGCATGCCGACGAACACTTCATGCGCGAGAACGGCTTCCTGACCTGTTCCGCATCGCCGATCTTCGACCCGCGCGGCAACATGCTGGGCGTGCTCGACGTCTCGGGGGACCAGCGCTCCTACCACCACCACACGATGGGGCTGGTGAAGATGTCGGCGCGCATGATCGAGAACCACTGGCTGAGCGATCATTTCCGCCACGCGCTGCGCCTGCACTTCCACGCCCGGCCCGAGTTCATCGGCACGCTGATGGAAGGCATCCTCGCGCTCGGCCGCGACGGCCGCTTCCTCGGCGCGAACCGCTGCGCGCTCGATCAGCTCGGCATCAGCGGCGCGGCGCTGCGCATGACCAGCGTCACCAGCCTGCTCGGCGTGCCGCTGGCCGTGCTGATCGACCACTTCCGCCAGCCGCTGGCCGCGCCGCTGGCGCTGCACCTGCCGGATGGCCGTCAGGTGCACGTGCATGCGCGCTTCAACTGGCCGACCTGGCATGCGCTGGGCACGACCGACGACGCCGAGGACGTGCCGGCCACCGCGCTGGTCGAGACACCGCGCCCGCAGCCGACGACGGCGCCCACCATCGGCCAGGCCGCGGCGCCCGTCACCGGCCTGCGCTACCTGCACAACGGCGATCCGCAGATGGAGGCGGTGACGGCCAAGGTGCGGCGCGTGCTGGACCGCGACATCCCGATCCTCGTGCTCGGCGAGACCGGCACCGGCAAGGAACTGCTCGCGCGCGCGATCCACCAGGACTCGGCGCGCGCACGCCAGCCCTTCGTCGCGGTCAACTGCGCGTCGATCCCCGAGACGCTGATCGAGAGCGAGCTCTTCGGCTATGAAGAAGGCGCCTTCACCGGCGCGCGGCGCAAGGGCGCGGTCGGCAAGATCGTGCAGGCCCATGGCGGCACGCTGTTCCTCGACGAGATCGGCGACATGCCGCTGTCGCTGCAGGCGCGGCTGCTGCGCGTGCTGCAGGAGCGCCAGGTCACGCCTCTGGGCGGCGGCAAGGCGGTGCCGGTGGACATCATGCTGGTCGCCGCGACGCACCGGCCGCTGCGCGAGATGATCGCCGCGCAGACCTTCCGCGAGGACCTCTACTACCGCATCAACGGCCTGGTCGTGAAGCTGCCGCCGCTGCGCGACCGCAGCGACCTCGACGCCATCGTGCAGAAGCTGCTGCGCGCCGAATGCGGCGGCCGGCTGCCCGCGCTGTCGGAGGACGTGATGGCGTTGCTGCGCGGCTACCACTGGCCGGGCAACATCCGCCAGCTGGCCAACGTGCTGCGCACGGCCGCGGTGATGGCGGGGCCGGACGCGGTGATCACCCGCGCGCACCTGTCGGACGACTTCATCGAGGACGCGACGCTGGCCGCGGCCAGCGCTGCGCCGGTGGCGGCCGCGACAGCGGCGGGCGTTGCCGCGCCGGCGGCGACGGCCACGCCCGAAGCCGCGCCACCCGACGGCGCTTCGACGCTCGAGGCGCTCGAGCTGCAGACCATCCGCCGCATCCTCGACGAGTGCGGCGGCAACATCTCGGTGGCCTCGAAGCGCCTGGGCATCAGCCGCAACACCATCTACCGCAAGCTGCGCTGGCGCAACGACGGCTGAGAGAACTCTAGGCCGGCTGGCGGCCCGTTGCGGTCGTTCGCTTGTTTCCCGATTCAAGACCGGCGTTCGTGGCAAAGAGCGTCCGAGCGGCTTGGGCTGCGGGCACGTCGGGCCGAGTCCGGCGGTCGGCCCCTGGGGGGCCGACTCCGTTGCGGTCCTCAGCCCGGGGCCGCGCCGTCCATTTAGCTTCGTTCGCTTCGCTCACTGCGCACAGCGCCGGCGAGTCAGTTGTCGA
>NZ_JARGNB010000006.1 GCF_030167915.1 Aquabacterium humicola
GCAGCGAGCGAAGCTAAATGGACGGCGCGCCCCCAAGCCGAGGACCGCAGCGGAGTCGGCCCCCCCGGGGCCGACCGCCGGACTCGGCCCGCTGTGCCCGCAGCCCGAGCCGCTCGGGCGCTCCGCTCTCGGAACGTCCAGCGGCTCGACATCGAATGACCGCAACGGGCCGACACCCGCCCCCGCCCGGCTTCGCAGGTCCGGCGCGAAGCTGGATCGGCAGCGCGCGGCGAGCCCGGCATGACGACGGGCCGCGGCGCCTTCATCGACCGCGTGCGCTGGCGCCTGCTGGCGGCCTTCTTCGTGCTGCTGTTCGCCGCCATCGCGCTCGCCGGCGTCGGCTGGTGGGGCATGCGCAGCACGCAGCGCGCGCTGGCCGGCGTCGAGCACGACCTGCTGCCGAACATCTCGCATGCGCTGGAGCTCGCGCAGCGCACGACGCAGCTGGCACTGGTGGCGCCGAAGCTGAGTGAGTCGGCGACCGAGGCCGAGCTCGAGGCGCACCGCGCCAGCGCGCAGGACCTGCTGCAGCAGATCCGCCGGCGCTCGGTCGACCTGCAGCCCGCGCGCGAGCTGCAGCAGGTGATCGGCCCGCTGCACGAGCAGGTCGGCCGGCAGCTGGAGACACTGATCACGCTGACGCGCGACAAGCAGCGGCTGCAGCAGGCGCTGGCGCTGCAGCGGCGCCAGCTGGAACGGCTGGGCGAACGCCTGCACGGCGCGGCGCGGCCCGCCGGGCAGCGCAGCGACGACCACGCGGCGATCACCGCGCTGTGGTCCACCCTGGTCTTGGGCCTGGCGGCCGAGGATGCCGCGTCCATCGGACGTTTGCAGGCCGATGTCGAGGCGCTGCTGCTGGCCGCGCGGCGGCGCGGCGCCTGGCAGCGATTGCCGGCGGCCGACACCACGCTGCTGAGCGCGCTGGCCGCAGGCGCCGACGGGCTGCTCGCGCAGCGTCAGCGGTTGCTCGACCTCGAGTCGCGCAGCGGCTACCTCGTGGTGCTGGCGCGCGCGAATGCCGACGAGCTGGGCGACGAGGTCTCGCGTTACGTCGCCCGCCTGCGCGGCGCCGCCGCCGAGCGCAGCGATGCGCTGGCGCGTGCGGTGCGCTCCGGCGAGACCGGCGTGCTGGCGCTGGCGCTGGTGGCCATCGTCATCGCGGTGCTGGCCACGCGCTACGTGCGGCGCCTGGTCGGCGAGGTCGAGACCATCACCGCGCTGATGTCGCGCCTGGCGCAGGGCGACACCGGCCAGCCGACGCCGGCCACGCGCCGCCGCGACGAGCTGGGCGAGTTGGCGCGCAGCTTCGAGGTCTTCCGCGACCAGGCGCTGGCGCAGCAGCGGCTCGTCGGCGAGCTGCACACGCAGCGCGAGCAGCTCGAAGCGGTGCTCGAAAGCCTGACCGACGGCCTCGCGGTGTTCGACCGCCAGCGCCGCCTGCTGCTGTGGAACCGCCGCTTTGCCGAGCTGCTGGCGCCGCTGGGCGCGCAGCCACAGGCCGGCATCGCCGCCGACGCGCTGCTGGCCGGCCTGCCGGCGGGCGCGCGCTGGCAGGCGTCGCCGGGCATCGAGACCACGCTGGACGCGGTGTGGGGCGGCGCCGGCCACGCCGAGCTGCTGCTGCCCGACGGCGGCGCCTACGACCTGCGCAGTCGCACGATGCCCGCCGGCGGCAGCGTCACGCTGGTCACCGACCTGACCGCGCGGCGCGCGATCGAGCGCGAGCTGCAGCAGTCGCAGAAGCTGGAAGTGCTGGGCCAGCTGACCGGCGGTGTCGCGCACGACTTCAACAACTACCTCGGCACCATGCTCGGCAACCTGGCGCTGCTGGAGGCCGAGCTCGCCGGCGCGCCGCGCCCGCAGCAGCTGTGGCAGCGCATCCAGCGCGCCGCGGCCAGCGCCGCGGGCCTGACGCGGCGGCTGCTGGCCTTCGCACGGCGCCAGCCGCTGCAGGCCGAGCGCGTCGAGATCGACGGCATGCTCGAGGAGATGCACGACCTCGTCGAGTACTCGGCGGGAGAGGCGGTCGACGTGCAGCTGGCGCTCGGCGCGCCGGGCGTCTGCGTGCACGTCGACCGCGGGCAGCTGGAGAACGCGGTGCTGAACCTCGTGCTCAATGGCGCCGCGGCCATGCCGCAGGGCGGGCGCTTGCGGCTCGTCACGTCGCGGCCCGACGAGGGCTGCATCGAGCTGGCGGTCGCCGACGAGGGGGTGGGCTTGCCCGAGGCGCTGCGCGAGAAGGTCTTCGAACCCTTCTTCACGACCAAGGGCGAAGGCAAGGGCAGCGGGCTGGGGTTGTCGATCGTCTACGGCTTCGTCAAGCAGAGCGGTGGCGACATCACGCTGGACAGCCGCGTCGGCGCCGGCACGACGGTGCGGCTGCGCTTCCCGGTGGCGGCGACGGTCGAGCGCGCGCTGCCGGGCCCGCGGCGCCCTGCGCAGCCGGTCGACGCCCCCGGGCTCGCGGGCCTGCGGCTGCTGGTCGTCGAGGACGACGAGGCCTACCGCGCGACCCTGCTCGACCTGCTGGCCGAAGCCGGCGCCGTCACCGACAGCCGCAGCTCGGCCGAAGACGCGCTGGCCTGGCTGGACGCGCAGGGCGAGGGCGCTTTGCCGCAGCTGGTGCTGTCGGACATCTGCCTCGGCCGCGGCCAGGACGGGCTGCAGCTGGCGCGTACGCTGCGCCGGCGCTGGCCCGCATTGCCGGTGATCCTGATGTCCGGCATGGCGCCCGAGATGCTCGGCCAGCCCACCACCTGGCTGCAGGATTTCGGCTTCCTGCAGAAGCCGTTCGCGCTGCAGGCGCTGGCCGATGTTTCAAGGATTGGCCCGCGCCACGAACATTCGTAATGCGGGGTTCATCTGCCGCCGGTCTGATGCCCTCACTGCACCACGCCCCCCGAGACCGCCGCGCATGAACCCCCGCACCGACCGCATCCGCCCGCTGAAGCAGGTCGCGCTGGTGATGGCCGTCGTGGGGGTGGCGCTGGTGGCGCCCGCGACACTCGCCGCGTCGATCAAGATCTCCTGCGGCTCGGTCGGCCAGGAGCTGGAGCTGTGCAAGCAGGCCGCCGAGCAGTGGGCGCGCAAGACCGGGCACACGGTGCAGGTGGTCGCGACGCCGAACGACGCCAGCGAACGGCTGGCGCTGTTCCAGCAGGTGCTGGGCGCGGGCTCCGACAAGATCGACGTGTTCCAGGTCGACGTCGTATGGCCCGGCATGCTCGCCGCGCACCTGCTCGACCTGCGGCCCCATGCGCAGGGCATCGAGCGCGAGCACTTTCCGAGCTTCATCGCCAACAACACCGTCGGCGCGCGCGACGGCCAACCCGGCCGCCTGGTCGCGATGCCGTGGTTCGCCAATGCCGGCCTGCTGTTCTACCGCCGCGACCTGCTCGACAAGCACGGCGCGAAGGTGCCGACGACCTGGGACGAGCTCGGCGCCACGGCGCGCCGCGTGATGCAGGCCGAACGCGCCGCCGGCAACGAGCGGCTGTGGGGTTATGTCTGGCAGGGCCGCGCCTACGAGGGCCTGAGCTGCAATGCGCTCGAATGGATCGTCAGCCACGGCGGTGGCACGGTGGTCGATGCCGACGGCCGCATCAGCGTGCGCAGCGCGCAGGCCGCCGCGGCGCTGAAGACGGCCGCCGGCTGGGTCGGCACGATCTCGCCGACCGCCGTGCTGAACTACGCCGAGGAAGAAGCGCGCGGTGTCTTCCAGGCCGGCAACGCCGTCTTCATGCGCAACTGGCCGTATGCCTGGGCGCCGGCCCAGGGGCCGGAGAGCGCGATCCGCGGCAAGGTGGGCGTGGCGGTGCTGCCCAGGGGCGCGGGGCCGGGCGGCCGGCCGGCGGCGACGCTGGGCGGTGAATCCCTGGCGGTGTCGAAGTACTCGCGCCACCCCGCGCTGGCCGCCGAGCTGGTGCTCTACATGACCAGTGCTGCCGTGCAAAAGGAGCGGGCGCTGAGCGGCGCCTACAACCCGACGCTGCCGGCGCTGTACCGCGATGCCGACATCGCGCGCGTGAACCCGTTCATGGCCGAGCTCGCCGACACCTTCACCAACGCCGTCGCGCGGCCCACCGCGATCAGCGGCGCGCGCTACAACCAGGTCAGCAACCAGTTCTGGAACGCCGCGCACGAGGTGTTGTCCGGCCGGACGGCGCCGGACGACGCGCTCGCGCGGCTCGAAGCCACGCTGCAGCGCCTGTCGCGCGGCGGCAAATGGAACTGAAGGCCATGCCCCGCCACGACGGGGACGGGCGGCCGGCGGTCGCCGCGCCAGTGTCGGCGATCGCGCCGGCGTCGGCAGCTTCCGCGCCGGCGCGCGGCAGCCTGCAGGCCCAGCGCCGCCGCCAGGCCTGGTGCATGCTGGCGCCGATGCTGGTGCTGCTGGCCGCGGTGGCGGCCTGGCCGCTGGCGCGCACCATCGCCGCGAGCTTCACCGATGCGCAGCTGGGCGCCGTTGAGCCGCCCGCCTTCGTCGGGCTGGAGCACTACCTCGGCGAGTACGGCGTGCTGGCCGACCGCGACTGGTGGGGCGCGGTCGCCAATACGCTGCGCTTCGCGATCCTGTCGGTCGCGCTGGAGACGCTGCTCGGCCTGGGCGTCGCGCTGCTGATCAACCGCCCGTCGCCGGTGCGCACGCTGCTGCGCGCCGCGATGCTGATCCCGTGGGCGGTGCCCACGGTGGTGTCGGCCAAGATGTGGAGTTGGATGCTGCACGACCAGTTCGGCATCGTGAACCACTACCTGCTGGCGCTGGGCCTCGTCGCCGCGCCGGTCGCGTGGACCGCCGACCCGGCGCTGGCGATGTGGACCATCGTGGCGGTCGACGTGTGGAAGACGACGCCGTTCATGGCGCTCTTGATCCTCGCCGCGCTGCAGAGCGTGCCGACCGACTGCTACGAGGCGGCGCAGGTCGACGGCGTGCCGGCCTTCACCGTGTTCCGCCGCATCACGCTGCCATTGATCCTGCCCGGCGTGGCCGTCGCGGTGGTGTTCCGCCTGCTCGATGCGCTGCGGATCTTCGACCTGATCTACGTGATGACCTCCAACAGCCGCGACACCCGCAGCATGTCGGTCTACGTGCGCGAGCAACTGATCGACTTCCAGCTGACCGGCTACGGCTCGGCGGCCGCGACGGTGCTGTTCTTCATCGTCGCGCTGGTGACGATCGTCACCATCGGCGTGCTGAAGCGGCGCGACGGGGTGGACGCATGAAGCGCCTGCGCCAGTCCGGCTATGCAGTGGGCGCCGCGGCGCTGATCGCCACCTCGCTGTGGCCGCTGCTCTATGCGATCGGCAGCTCGCTCAAGTCGCGCGACGCGCTGTTCGATCCGCGGCTGTGGCCCGAGCATCCCACGCTGGTGCACTACGCCGGCCTGTTCCGCGACCAGCCGTTCGGCCAGAACCTGCTCAACTCGCTGCTGGTCTCCGGCGGCGTCGTCGCGCTGTCGCTGGTGCTGGCGCTGATGGCCGCCTGGGCGCTGGGCCGGGTGAACTTCCGCGGCCGCGGCGTGCTGCTGACGATGATCCTGTCGACGTCGATGTTCCCGCAGGTCGCGGTGCTGGCCGGCATGTTCGAGCTGGTGCGCACGCTGGGCCTCTATGACCGCCTCGGCGCACTGGTGCTCGCGGACCTGCTGCTGACCTTGCCCTTCACCACCTGGGTGCTGGTGACCTTCATGCGTCAGCTGCCGAAGGAGCTCGAAGAGGCCGCGGCGATGGACGGCATCGGCGTGCTGACGCTGGTCTTCCGCATCTTCCTGCCGCTGCTGTGGCCCGCGGTCGCGGCGACCGGGCTGCTGGCCTTCATCGCCGCGTGGAACGAGTTCCTGTTCGCGCTCAGCTTCACGCTGTCGACCGAGCAGCGCACGGTGCCGGTGGCCATCGCGCTGATCAGCGCACCGTCGAAGTACGAGCTGCCGTGGGGCGCGCTGATGGCGGCGTCGGTGATCGTCACGCTGCCGCTGGTGGCGCTGGTGCTGCTGTTCCAGCGCTTGATCGTCTCCGGTCTGACGCAGGGGGCCGTGAAGTGAACCGGCTCCCTTTGCTCGACAACCGTCTTCGGCCCGTTTCGGTCGTTTGCGCCGGGACCTTGCGTGCCGGCACCGAGCGGGCCAAGGCCACTGGGTGCCCGGCTCCGCTCATGTCCCCCGGGCCGTGCGCCGCTGATACGCCTCAGGCTCAATCTCGGCCGGCCCTCCTCCTTGACTTCGCTACGCCGGGCACCCAGCGCCCTTGGCTGAGGCGACACCGTGGCAGGCGACGGCCTGCCAGGGCGGTGCGGATCAGGACGGTGGGGCGCTCTGTGGAGCGAAGTCAAGGAGGAGGGCCGGCCGGACCGCAGCCTGGACTCCTGAGCGGAGCCCGGCCCGGGGGACATGAGCGGAACAGAGCGCCCCACCGTCCTGATCTTGCGCGGTGCACGCATGGGGGCACGTGGCGACTATCCGCAACGGACCGACAGAGCGGCCGCTATCAAGTGAAGCTACCGAAATGAACCGCGTCGAGCTGCGCCAGGTGCGCAAGGACTTCAATAACACCTCGGTGCTCGCGGGCATCGACCTCGGACTCGCGCCCGGCGAGTTCTGCGTCTTCATCGGGCCATCGGGCTGCGGCAAGTCGACCTTGCTGCGGCTGATCGCCGGGCTGGAGGACTTGTCGGGCGGCGAGATCCGCATCGATGACCGCGTGGTCAGCCACCTGCCGCCGGCCGAGCGCGACCTCGCGATGGTGTTCCAGAGTTATGCGCTGTATCCGCACATGAGCGTGCACGAGAACATGGCTTTCGGGCTGCGGCACCGCAAGCTGGGGAACGACGAGATCGAGCGCCGCGTGCGCGATGCCAGCCGCATCCTGAAGCTCGACGGGCTGCTGCAGCGCAGGCCGCGCGAGCTGTCGGGTGGGCAGCGGCAGCGCGTGGCGATCGGGCGGGCGATCGTGCGGCAGCCGAAGCTCTTCCTCTTCGACGAGCCGCTGTCGAACCTCGACGCGGCGCTGCGCGTCGCGACCCGGCTCGAGATTGCCAGGCTGCACCGCGAGCTCGGCTCGGCGAGCACCGTCTACGTCACCCACGACCAGGTCGAGGCGATGACCCTGGCCGACCGCATCGTGCTGCTGCGCCCGGCGGCCGAGCGCGGCGATCAGCCCAGCATCGCGCAGGTCGGCTCGCCGCTGGAGCTGTACCACCGCCCGGCGAACCGCTTCGTCGCCGGTTTCATCGGCTCGCCGGCGATGAACTTCCTGCCGTCCGAAGTACGCGTCATCGAAGATGGTGCGCTGCACGCCTGCAGCGTCGGCGGCATCGGCTGGACCGCGCGCGTGCGCGGTGAGGGCATCGCGCCGGGCGCGGCCGTGACGCTGGGCATCCGGCCCGAGCACCTGCGGCTGGGCGAAGGCCCGGGGCGGGCGCGCGTCGTGCACGTCGAGCGCCTGGGTGAACATGCCTACGTCTACCTGCGGCCCGACGGCGGCGACGAGGCCGCGCCGCCGCTGCTGGCGAAGACGCCGCGCGAGGACGTGGCCGTCGGCGATGCGCTGGCCTATGCGCTGCCGCCGGAGGCGCTGCACTGCTTCGCCGCCGACGGGCGTGCGCTGCCGCGGCTGGCGGCCTGAGACCATGGGCCCCATCGATACCTGGACACTGCGGCGCGACAGCTTCGATCCCGCCACGCAGGCGCTGGACGCGACCCTCTTCGCGCTCGGCAACGGCTTCATCGGGCTGCGTGGTGTCGGCGACGAAGGGGCGCTCGGCGGCGCGCACGATGGCTGCTACCTCAACGGCTTCCACGACACCGCCGACATCCACCATCCGGAGCACGCGTTCGGCCTCGCGCGCCGCAACGAGTTCATGCTCAGCGTGCCGAATGCGAAGCGGCTCGCGCTATGGATCGATGGGGAGCGCATCGACCTTCGCCAGGGCGCGCTGCTCGGCTACGCGCAGGCGCTGGACTTTCGACGCGGGGTGCTCGAACGGCGCCTCGAGTGGCAGTCGCCGGGCGGCCGGCGCGTCTGCATCGAGAGCCGGCGCCTCGTCTGCCAGCAGCGGCGCACCCTGTGGGCCGCGCGCACCGAGATCGAGGTGCTGAATGGCGACGCGGTGCTCACGCTGCAGCTCGGCATCGATGCGCGTGTCGGCAACCTCGCGGCGGGCGACGATCCGCGCGTCGGCAGCCACCTGAAGGAAGCGCCGCTGCTGCTGCAGTCGGCCGAACAGGATGCACACGGGTTGCATCTGCGGCAGCGCACGCGGCACAGCGGCCTCGCACTGCTGAGCAGCCTGGCCTGGACGCTGGATGGTGACGAGGGCGCGGCGCTGCCCGCGCTCGATCCGGCGGACGGCCTTGCGCGCCGCTTCGAGCGCAGGCTTGCCGCGGGGCAGGCGCTGCGCCTGGACCGCTTCGGCAGCTACCACACGAGCCAGGATGTCGCCGATGACGCGCTGCTGGCCACCGCGACCACCACGCTCGCGCAGGCGCGCCGCGATGGCTTCGATGCCTTGTGCGACGAGCAGGCCGCGGTCCTCGAGCGCTATTGGAGCCAGGCCGACCTGCGGCTCGACGGCGATGACCGCCTGCAGCAGGCCCTGCGCTTCAATGCCTGGCACCTGCTGCAGTCCGCCGGCCGCGACGGCCGCAGCAACATCGCCGCCAAGGGCCTGACCGGCGAGGGCTACGAAGGCCACACCTTCTGGGACACCGAGGTGTACGTGCTGCCCTTCTTCGCCGCGACGCAGCCTGCCACTGCACGGGCCCTGCTCGAGTACCGCCACCGCCTGCTGCCCGCGGCGCGCGAACGCGCCCGCGAGCTGGGCCACGCGCGCGGCGCGCGCTACCCCTGGCGCACGATCGCCGGCGGCGAGTGCTCGGCCTACTTCCTCGCCGGCACGGCGCAGGTGCACCTGAACGCCGACATCGCGCATGCGGTGCAGCTGTACTGGGATTCGAGCGGCGACGATGACTTCATGCTGCGCCACGGCGCCGAACTGGTGATCGAGACCGCGCGCATCTGGACCGAGCTCGGCCACCACGACGCGCGCCGCGGCGGCGCCTTCGTGATCCCCGGCGTCACCGGCCCCGACGAGTACACCGCGCTGGTCGACAACAACTGGTACACCAACCGCATGGCGCAGCGCCACCTGCGCTTCGCGCTGCGCGTGCGGGACTGGCTGGCCGCCGAGCACCCGTCGCGGCTGGCCGAGCTGACGCAGCAGCTGGTGCTCGATCCCGGCGAGCCGGCCGCGTGGCAGCGAGCCGCCGAATCGATGTGGCTGCCGCTCGACGCCACGCTGGGCGTGCACCCGCAGGACGACGGCTTCCTGCACAAGCCGCGCTGGACCCGTGCCGACACGCAGCACCCGCTGCTGCTGCACTACCACCCGCTGGAGATCTACCGCCACCAGGTCTGCAAGCAGGCCGACGTGGTGCTGGCGCTGCTGCTGGCCGGCGATGACATCGATGCCGGGACCAAGGCGCGCGACTTCGACCACTACGCCGCGGTGACGACGCACGACTCGTCGCTGTCGTACTGCATCTTCGGCGTCATCGCCGCCGAGATCGGCCGCCACGACCAGGCGCTCGACTACTTCGAGCGCACCGCGCTGCTCGACCTGCACGACACCCACGGCAATACCGCGCACGGCGTGCACACCGCGGCGATGGCCGGCAGCTGGCTCGGCCTGGTGCAGGGCTTCGCGGGCCTGCGCTGGCCGGGGGGCCGCGCATCGTTCCGGCCGCAGCTGCCGGCGCGCTGGCAAGGTTATGCGTTCCGGCTGTGGCTGCGCGGCGCGCAGATCGAGGTCGCCGTCACGCCGGGCGACGTCACCTACCGCCTGCTGCACGGCGAGGCCGCGCGCTTCCTGCACCACGGCACGCCGCAGCGCCTGGACGCCGGGACGCCGCTGCTGCACCTGCCGCTCCACCCCTGACCGCGATGAACGCCGCCCTGCCGTCCACCATGCTGCAAGCCCCCAAGCCGCCCGTGCCGCCGCGCGCGGTGATCTTCGACCTCGACGGCGTCATCACCGACACCGCGCAGTACCACTTCCACGCCTGGCAGCGCCTGGCGGTGTCGCTGGGCCTGCCCTTCGACGAGGCCTTCAACGAGACGCTGAAGGGCATCGACCGCATGGGCTCGCTCGAACGCATCCTCGCGCGGGGCACCCGGGTCTACACGCCGCAGCAGAAGCTCGCGCTGGCGCGGCAGAAGAACGAGCACTACATCGCGCTGATCTCGACGATGGACGCGAGCCAGCTGCTGCCCGGCGCGCTGGACGCGCTGTGTGCCGTGCGCGGCGCGGGCCTGCGCATCGGGCTCGCGTCGGCCAGTCGCAATGCCGCGCTGGTGCTGACCCGGCTGGGCATCACGCGCTGCTTCGACCATGTGGTCGAGGTCGAGGACATCGAGCGGCCCAAGCCCGATCCGGAGATCTTCCTGACCGCCGCGCAGCGCCTGGGCGTGCGGCCGGTGCAGTGCATCGGGGTCGAGGACGCGGCCGCCGGCGTCGCGGCGATCAAGGCCGCCGGCATGTGGGCGGTGGGCATCGGCGATGCCGCGGTGCTGGCCCAGGCCGACGAGGTGATCCCGGGACTTCACCGCTTCGACATCGCCCGATACCTGTGATATCACCCGCATTCATCGTTCGACACGAGGAGCGCGCATGAAACGGGTCACCGGCATCGGCGGCATCTTCTTCAAGGCCCAGGACCCCCAGAAGCTGCGCGAGTGGTACCGCCGCCATCTCGGCTTCGAGCTCGAGTCCTGGGGCGGCGCGGTCTTCAAGTGGAACGAGCCGCCCACGCCCGACGGCGCGACGGTGTGGAGCCTGATGCCCGACAGCAACGACTACTTCGCACCGAGCAGCGCGCGCTTCATGGTCAATTACCGCGTCGACGACCTCGATGCGCTGCTGCAGGTGCTGCGCGACGAAGGCTGCGAGGTCGACGAGCGCACCGAAACCTCGGCCGAGCTCGGCAAGTTCGGCTGGGTGATGGACCCCGAGGGGAATCGCGTCGAGCTCTGGGAGCCGCCGAAGCCCGCGGCATGACGGGTGCGTGCGATGGCGTACAGAGCGCGGGTCCCGCCAGGCGCATACTCGCCCAGTAGCGGCCCTGGTGAGGCGCCGTCTTCGTCCATCACAGAAACAGCGCAGGCGCACCCATGACCGAGGTCCAGACTTTCCAGTTCGAACAGTACGAGCTGACGTGCAGCGCGAAAGCCAGCGACAACGGGCGCTTCGAACCTTTGCTGGTCATCACCAAACGCGTCTGGCCCACCCGGGCGCGGACGATCGCGGTGCGCCGGGGCAGCCACCCGTCGTTCGAAGGCGCCATCGCCGCGGCGCGCGCCCAGGGCCTCGAGTGGGTCGCGAACTACGGTTGAGCGTCAGGCACCGTGCGCGACGCGCGTGCCGCGCGCCGTGGGTCCGCTGATCAGCACGGCACCACCCTCAACGCCGCACCGAGCACCTGCAGCACGGCGTTGATCAGCAGGGTGGTGATGCGCGCCCGATTGAACGCGACGTCGACCAGCAGCGCGATCACCGCAAGCAGGTAGCCCACGTACGCGAATCCCACGTACTGGCCGAAGACGATCGTGTGCAGCCAATTCTGGTTGACGAGGTAGACGGTCGCGGTCAGCAGGGTCGCCGCCAGCAGCAGCCCGGCGGGCAGCAGCAGTTGAACCGCGCCGGCGCGGCGTGTGGCGAGCAGCGCGATCAGCGCGAACGCCAGCGCATTCGTGCCGCTGAAGATGCGCAGTTCCCGCAGCAGCTTCGCGCGCACCTGCGCGTAGGCGGTCTCGACGAAGTCGGCCAGCCGCTCGCGGATCTGCTGCAGCGACTTCAGGCGTTCGTCCTGGCCGCGGCGCGCGGCGTCGACCAGGCGCTTGCGGCATTCGCAATCGGCCTTCAGCAGGTCGGCGACGGCCGATGCCACGCGCGCCGGCACGTCGGCTTCGATGCGTCGGCGCTCGGCCTCGATCTCGGCATCGGTGCGGCCCAGCGCCTTCTGCGCCAGCACGACCAGCTTCGCGTTCGACAGCACCTGCACCTTCTCGCCGACGCGGCGTTCTACCTCGATGCGCACCAGCTCGCGCGCCGCCTGCTCGATCCACAGCGGCTGAACGACGCTGATCAGCAGGATCAGGCCGAACACCGCCGCGCCGCCTGCGCCGATGCACTGCAATGCGCGTCGCAGCATCGCGGCTACCTCGCGGCCGGGTCGATGCGCTGCGTGCGGGTCACCGCGCCGCTGCGGTCATGGTGCAGCCGGGTGTCGAGCCGGCCGTCGCCATCGCCGTCGAGCTCGGTGGACTCGACACGCCCGAGGCGCAAGTGCTCGCGGCGCAGCACGCGGCCGCTGCGTGCATCGATGAAGTCCTGCGACTTCAGCACGCCGTGTTCGTAGAAGGTCAGCAGGTCCGGCAGGCCGTCGCCGTCGGTGTCGGTCTCGCCGGAGATCACGTTGCCGCGCTCGTAGCGCAGGCGCGTCTCGAACGTGCCGTCGAAGTCGTCGTCGGCCTCGGCCGACGCGATCTGGCCGCGGCGGTCATAACGCTGGATCAGATCGGCCTTGCGGTCGACGTTGCGGTCGATGCGGGCCTCGACCAGCGTGCCGGCCGGCGAATACGTCCAGCGTTCGTCGAGCACGCCGTCGCGGTCGTGGTCGATGCCGTCGACCGTCGCCGGCGCGCGGAAGAAGGCCCACGAGCCGCCGATGCCGACGGCCAGCGCCAGCGCCGCGGCGGTCCAGGCGCGGCCGCTGCGGCCCCCCGGGCGATGCGCGGGCGCGGCGCTCGGCTCGTCGACCTGCGTCGCCTCCCAGCGTTCGATCGCCGCCCGGGCGGCGGCGACCTGCTCGTCCTCGGCGACCAGCCGCACCAGGCGTCCGGCCGGTAGCTCGCCGATCGCGCCGCCGAGGAACTCGCCGTCCAGCCGCGTGAAGATGCCCTGCTGGCGCAGCAGGTCCTGCAGCATGTGCGCCTCGATGGCGTTGGCGGCTTCGTAGACGGTCTTCATGCGCCGAGTTTCAGCCCGGCACCGAATCGGCCGGCGGGGCGACGGGGCGGTCGCGCCGCTGGTGCTGCGCGCGCCGCAACGCGCGTGTGCCCTGCAGGCCGTAGCCGCCCAGTCCGGCCAGCAGCAGCCAGGTCAGCAGGCCGGCCTTCATCAGCAGCGCTGCCGGCAGGCCGACCGCCGTGGCCAGCAGGGCGACGCGGGCCGGGTGCCAACGCCGGATCGGTGCGACCCTGTCGCCGATCGGCGGCGATGCCGGCCGCTGCGGCTGCGCGTCGCGCTGGCGCCGCCGGCGCGATGCGAGCGCCCCCGTCACCGAGGGTGCTTCGACCAGCGCGTCGACCAGCGCCTGGACCTCGATCTGCTCGCCGGGCGCGAAGCGCAGCGCGATGCGCGACGCGGCCCCGCGCCGCTGCGCCAGCAGGCTCAAGGCCTTGGCGGCCACCAGGTCGCGCTCGGCCGCCGCGCCGTCGGCGGCCATCGCACCCAGCGCGGCGAGGGCTTCGGCATGGAACTGGTTGGCCGCGTGGCCGAACCATTGCCAGGCCTTCATCTCGTTTCGCGGCACGCCCTGGCCGTCGCGGTGCATGCAGGCGAGCGCGTACTGGGCCTCGGTGATGCCTTGTTCGGCGGCCAGTTCGAACCACAGCGCGGCCTGGGGCCAGTCGCGCGGCACGCCGTCGCCGCGGCGGTGCAGGGCACCGAGCGCATTTCGCGCGCCGGCATGGCCGTGCCGCGCCGCATGCGTGTGGTGGCGCGCGGCGGCGCTGAAGTCGCCGGCGGCTTCGGCTGCCTGGCCCCGGACGAAATGCGCCTGCGCATCGCTGCCGGGCGGCAGGGTGCGGCCGAGCATGCGGTCCAGCGCCTCGGCGGCTTCGGGCTCGCCCGCCGCCGCGGCGCTGCGGTACCAGCGTTCGGCCTGCAGCAGGTCCTGTTCGAGCACGTCGCTGTCCTCGTACAGCCGCGCGAGCGCCAGCTGCGCCGGTGCATGGCCGCCCTTGGCCGCGCGCTGGGTCCAGCGCGCGGCCAGTGCCGCATCGGGCGCCGCGCCGCGGCCCTCGGCGATCAGGCCGGCGAGCAGGTGCTGGGCGATCTCGTGGCCGTGGTCGGCCAGCGGGCCGAGCAGGCGCCGCGCGGCCGCGTGATCGCCGCAGCGCAGCGCGTGGTCGGCGTCGTCGAAGTGCGCATCGACCTCCCTGCAGCAGGCATCGATGGCCGCCAGCAACGCGCCGGCGTGGCTGTCGAAGCGGCGCAGCAGCTGGTCGGCCGCGGCGGTCGCCCCGGGGCCGACCTGTTCGCGTACGCGGCGGCCGATCGCGGCGTCGCGCGCTTCGCGCGGTGCATGCACCACGCCCAGCGGTCCGGCGTGCCAGCCGGTCGCGGCGCACAGCAGCGCGCAGCCGACGACGGTGTTCTGGCGCAGGCCCTGGCCGTGCAGGTAACACTCGGCCAGCGCGTACATCGCCTCCCGGTTGCCCTCGGCGGCGAGGTGGCGGAACTCGGCCACCGCGGTCGCATGGTCGCCGTCCAGCCGCGCGGCCAGACCCTTGACGCAGGCGCCGCGCGCACCGATCGCGTAGACCCGGCCGTCCGACAGATGCGCCTCGGCGGCCTGTTCGTCGAGCACGTTCAACCCCAGCGCGAGCGCTCGCGCGACGACGGTCAGCTGCACCTCGTCGAGGCGGTCGCTGCGCGCCAGACCGATCGGCCACACCGCGTGGCCGGCGGGTGGCACCCGCAAGGCATCACTCCACACGCCCGGTTGATCCGGGGTGACCGGATAGCGCTGGCGCAGTTGTTCGGCCAGCGTCGCGAAGTGCATGCCGGCGGACACCGGCGACGGGCGGCGCTGCTGCAGGTAATCGACGAGCGCGACGGTCGCGTCCAGGCTGCCGGGCAGCGTGACGTCCTCCGGTTGCGCCCAGACTTGCACGACGTAGCTCATGAAGGCCGGCAGGTTGCCAGAGGCGGCCGTGCGCCGGCAAGTGCGCCGGGGCCCGCCGGAGCGCGGCAATGCCCCGTTCGTCGGCAGGCCCTTCGATCGCGGGGTCAGCCGCCGCCGGGCCGCCCCAAGGCGGCTGGCGTCCCCTCGGGGGGCAGGAGCGAAGCGACGTGGGGGTCCACTCAGTCCTCGATCGCCAGCCCGGCCGTCCACAGCGGCTGGGCGGCACCGAAGATGCTGCCGCGGCCGATGCCTTCGCGCGCCAGCGCCAGCCAGGCCAGCGTGTCGTGGTGGCTGCCGGGAACCAGGTCGCGCTCGCGCTCGGCCTGCAGCCAGGCCCGCAGCGGCGCGTAGTCGTGCGGCCGGTGTTGCTCGATCCAGGCCAGGCCGACGAGGTCGGCATAACCCTCTTCGCGCCGGGCTGCTCGCATGCCGAGGTAGGTGGCGCGCAGCTCGGGGCTGACGATGCTGGCGTCCGGCGGCGAGAAGCCGGCCGGCAGGCCGTGCCAGGCGCCGTCGACCCAGCGCCGGCAGTGACCGAGCTCGTGCGCGGCCATCATCTCCAGCGCCGCCTCCTGCAGACCGGCGGGAATGCGGTCCAGCGTGGCCTGCGCCTCGGGGTTGCCGCGCATCGACAGCACCAGCTTGCAGCGGCCGTTCAGGTAGGCCAGCGCCAGCGGCGCGGCGCCGGGCAGCGGGTTCGGCTGCACGATGATGTCCAGCGGCAGCTTCGCGTCGCGCGCAAAGGCCAGTACCGGTGCGGCGCCCTGCAGCCAGCGCTGCTCCAGCACGGTGAGATCGGCGGCACCGGCGGGCAGCAGGACGGCGCCGAGCAGCGCCGCGCCGGCGCGGCGCACGAGGCGGGCGACGCCGGCGACGCTCACATCTGCCCCGCCGCGCTCAGGCCGAACTCGACCTGCCAGTCACGCGTTTCGGGCAGCACGTACACGACGCCGCGGCCGCGGCCCAGCGTCTTCGCGACCACCTGCTCGTAGAAGCCCTCGCTGACGACGATGCAGCCGTAGGACACGCGTTTGTCGTCCGCGCCGGGCGTGACCAGCCGCTGCGCCCGTTGTTCGGCCGACGGCCCCGGACGCACGCGATGGATCGCGATCGCGGCGTCGTAGTCGACCCAGACGATGGCCTCGCCCTTGTCGTTGCGCCCGGGCACCGACTCGAAGCGGCCCGATGGCGTGGTGCGCTCGGCCGGCGCGATCAGGTTGACGGGCTTGAGCCCGATGCCGGGCACCGAGTCGTCGCCGCGCGCCAGACCCAGCAACGCGGCGGTGGCGCCGACGAGCCGGCCGTCCGGCCCGAAGACGTAGAGGCGGGCGAGCTTCTTGTCGACGATCGCGAACGGGCGGCCTTCGGCGTTGCGCTCGGCATAGGCCCATTGCGCGACCGCGCGGGCCTCCGGCGACGCGGCCTGGCCGCCGAAGTCGACGCGGCGAGCGTCGCCCGGCGCTGCTGCCATGGCGCCGGCCGCCCCCGCCGCGATGCACAAACCGATCCCGACCGCGCGCAGCGCGCTCAACCATCCCATTCCCGCAACCCCGCCCGACAGTGCCAAGAAGAAGCCGGGCGGGAAGCCCGGCTGGGTAAGTGAATGCTAACGGCCGATCTTTTTTCCGAGTGAAGTCGATGGGAATGAAAAAGCTCCACAAACCGGCACTTTGACCGCTGGCCGACAGTGGATGTGTAAACGACCGGCGCGCTTGGTCGCGCCCGCAGGTGTTGCCGGTGGGGCCGCCGAGATTTCGAAAGTTACGCACCGATCGGCGCCTTTGAAATCAGGTTTCCGACGGGCACGCGACAAAGAAAATCATCCGCGCGACCCCCGTTCCTACAGTCGCCGCCGAACAGTGGCCACCGACGTGGCGCTGTCCGCAGGCACCGGGCGCGGGACGAGTGCAGTCCCGGTCCGAGATTCGACGACAACGATGGTGGGGCGACAAACGATGAACCAACGGACGACCATGCCGAGCCGCACGCTGCTCGCGACCGCGGCACTGGCCGCCTTGCTCGCAGCGCAGCGGGCGCATGCCACGGACCAGCCGGCGGCACCGGCGCAGCCGGCGAAAGCCGCCGACAAGGCGACGGACAAGGCCGCCGAAGACACGGCGGCCAAGGACGTCAACCAGATCATCGTCACCGGCACCGCGCGCCGCGAAGGCCTGCGCAAGCTGGAGGCCAGCTTCTCGATCACCACCGCCGACGAGGAGCAGATCAAGCAGGCCGCGCCGTCGTCGACCGCCGACCTGCTGAAGATCGTGCCCGGCGTGTTCGTCGAGAGCACCGGCGGCCAGTCCGGCGCCAACATGCGCGTGCGCGGCTTCCCGACGCCGGGCGACGGCCCGTACTCCACGTTCCAGCTGAACGGCTCGCCGCTGTTCGGCCAGCCGACGCTGTCGTTCTTCGAACATTCGCAGCTGTTCCGGCTCGACGACACGATCGAGCGCGTCGAGGTGCTGCGCGGCGGCCCGAGCCCGATCTTCGGCAGCGGCCAGCCCGGCATCACGGTGAACTTCATCCAGAAGAAGGGTGGCGACGTGCCCGAGGGCGGGCTGCGCCTGACCACCGGCACCGGGAACCTGCGGCGGATCGACGGCATCTTCAGCGCGCCGCTGGGCGACAAGTGGACGGCGATGGTCGGCGGCTTCTACCGCTCGTCGGCCGGCATCCGCGACACCGAGTTCCCGGCTGACCGCGGCGGGCAGTTCAGCGCGCTGTTCACGCGCAAGCTCGACGACGGCGCCTTCAGCGTCTATGCCCGCACGCTGAACGACAAGAACGCGTTCTACACCGCGATCCCCGTCGTCGGCAGCGCGGACGGCAAGAGCGTCTCGAGCTTTCCCGGCTTCGACGCGCTGACCGACTACTACTACGGCAACGAGTTGCGCCACGTGACGCTGGAAGGCGGCCGCGCCACCGGCCGGCTGCGTGCCGACGGCACGCCCGCGATCCAGCGCGAGACCGTCACGCGCGACTTTGCCGACGGCCGCGGCGCGAAGGTCCACACCTTCGGCGCGACGCTGGACACCAAGCTCGGCGGCTGGGCGCTGTCGAACAAGCTCGGGTACACGTCCGGCAGCGTGCCGACCTACGCGTTGTTCTCGGGCGCGAATCCGCAGACGCTGGGTTCGTACATCGCCTCGCAGGTGACGGCGGCCAACGCCGATGCGCGCGTGCGCGGCGCGGCCGGCAGCGCGGCCACCGGCGGCACGGCGCGCTTCGTCAACGGCGGCCAGGCCCTCACCGACCCGAACCGGCCCGTCGTCGTCAACGGGATGTGGATCGTCGACAAGGACATGCAGTCCTTCACCAACGAGACGCGCCTGTCGCGCGACATCGGCGGCGGCCACAACCTGACGTTCGGCCTGTACCTCGCCGACTACTCGTCGCACGACCGCTGGATGCTGGGCCAGGCGCAGCTGATGACGATGGAGCCGCACGCGCGGCCGATCGACGTCACGCTGGACAACGGCGTGCGCGCGTCCGGCCGCGGCTTCGTCACGCCGCCGTTCTCGTTCAACCTCGACGGCAGCTACAACGGCACCAACACCGCGATCTACGTCGCCGACGAGTGGAAGGTGAACAACGCGCTGACGCTCGATGCCGGCGTGCGCTTCGAGCAGCAGCGCATGTCCGGCACCATCGCCAACGTGTCCTCGGGCGACCTCGACGGCGACCCGCTGACCCTGCACGACAACAACCTGTCGTACTACAACGGCACCACCAGCCAACTGGCACCCGGCGGCACCAGCCGCCTGCGCGAGACCTCGGTGACGCTGGGCGCGAACTACAACTTCAGCCGCAGCTTCAGCGTCTTCGGCCGCGTGAACCAGGGCCACCGCCTGCCGGACTTCGACGTGCTGCGCGGCCGCGGCAATGCCGACACCACCTCGCCGGTGGAGGACATCGCGCAGATCGAGATCGGCCTGAAGACCGCGACGCCGCTGTACACCGCCTTCCTCACCGCGTACCACAACCGGCTGAAGAACTCGCAGTCGCAGCAGTTCACCAACGCCGGCAATACCGTCGAGCGCGGCGGCTCGGAAGCCACCGGCATCGAGTTCGAGGCGTCGCTGCGGCCGCTGCGCGGGCTGACGCTGGAGCTGGTGGGCAACCTGCAGAAGGCGAAGTTCACCGACTTCGGCGCGCAGACCGGCAACACCGTGCCGCGCCAGCCGAAGGTGCAGTTCCGCTTCACGCCGAGCTACAAGCTGCCGGCCACGGAGCTGGGCTCGTTCCGGGTCTTCGGCACGATGACCTATGTCGGCGAGCGCTTCGCGGCCAACAACAACGTGCTGAAGCTGCCGTCGTACAAGACGCTCGATGCCGGCCTCGTCGCGCAGCTGAACAACGGCATCGAAGTGCGCTTCACCGGCACCAACCTGACCAACGAGGTCGGCCTGACCGAAGGCAACTTCCGCGCGCCCGGTGCCACTGCCGACGAGAACGGCGTGTTCCTCGCGCGGCCGCTGTTCGGCCGGGCCTTCGAGCTGTCGGTGGGCTTCGCGTTCTGAGGCCCGGCGCGGCGAATCAACGTCCGCCGCGCGCGAAGAATTCGCCCACCCGCATCAGCAGCCGCGCGCTCTGGCCGCTGAACGTGTGCCAGTCATGCGCGCCGGGGATCTCGTCGTAGACGAAGGTCCGGCCCGCGGCCTTCAGGCGCGCGGCCAGCGCGCGGTTGCCGGTGATCAGCTCGTCGCCGGTGCCGCAGACGAGGTCCAGCTCGATCGGCGGCACGGGCCGCAGCGGTAGCGCGGCCAGCAGCTCCGGCGGGTACCAGCCGGCCAGCCCGTATGCCAGCCCGAAGTGCCGCGGATGGCGGTGCGCCAGCGCCACCGCGCCGCGGCCGCCCATCGACATGCCGGCCACCGCCACCTTCTCGCGCGACTGCGCGAAGCCGTAGCGCTTCTGCACCTGCGGCAGCAGTTCCTGCATCAGGTGCCGTTCGCTGCGGCCGTCGTAGGGCACCGCATCGCTCGACGGCATCACGATGCCGAAGGGCCGCGCGAGGCGGCCGCGTGCGAGCAGGCTGTCCATGAAGCGGTCGACCTGGCCGGTGCGCAGCCACTGGTCGGCATCCATGCCGGCGCCGTGCAGCAGCAGCAGCAGCGGCGTGGGCTGCGTCGGCGGCTGCGCCAGGCCGGGTGGCAGGTAGACGTGCACCAGGCGTTCGCCGCGCCACGCGCGCGAGGGCAGGCGCAGCGTCTCGACGCGCCCGCGCGGCGCGCCGGCCGGCACCTGCCAGTCGCCGTCGCCGACCCAGATGAACGAGTGCTGGCCGCCCAGGCCGTCGCTGTCGCGCTGCGGATTCGCCGGGTCGGCGATCCAGCGGCCGTCAACGACGAACTTGTAGACCCACTGGCCGGGCTCGAGCGCGATGCGCAGCCGCCAGCGGCCGTCGGCCTCGCGCTGCAGCGCCCGCTTGCCGGCATCCCACGCCGTCATGTCGCCGGCCAGGAAGACCGCGCGCGCGTCCGGCGCGTCGAGCTCGAAGATCCATGGCGCGGCGGTGGCGGCGCGCGTGGTCGGTGCGATGGCGCAGAGGCCGGCGAAGGCGAGCAGCGGGCGTCGTTGCATGGCAGGTCGTGGGGAGCGGCACGCGGCGGCCGAAGCGGCGAGTGTCGCGCGGCGCGCGGCCCGGATAATCGGACGCACCGCCCCTGCGACCCTCCTCGCGTGACTGCCCCCGACCGCCTGCGCACCCTCGTTCTCGGCGGTTATGGCCACTTCGGCGCGCGCATCGCCCGCGCACTGGCGCAGGACCCGGCGATGGCGCTGATCGTCGGCGGCCGCGATGCGGCACGCGCGCAAGCCGCGGCGACACCGCTCGGCGCCGAGGCGCTGGCGGTCGATGCGCTGGCCGCTGACTTCGCGCAGCAGCTGCAGCGCGCGCGCATCGGCCTCGTGATCCACACCGCGGGCCCGTTCCAGGCACAGGACTTCCGCGTCGCGCGCGCCGCGGCCGACGCAGGCGCGCACTACATCGACCTCGCCGACGGCCGGCGCTTCGTCTGCGACTTCGCCGGCGCGCTCGACGCGCGCTTCCGTGCGGCCGGCAGGACGGCGGTCAGCGGCGCCAGCACGGTCCCGGGCCTGTCGACCGCGGTGATCGACGCGCTGACGGCGGGCTGGCAGCGCATCGACAGCATCCACACCTGCATCGCCCCGGCGCAGACCGCGCCGCGCGGCCTGGCGACGCTGGAAGCGGTGCTCGGCTACTGCGGCGCGCCGGTGCGGGTGTGGCGCGACGGCCGCTGGGTCGACGCACCGGGCTGGGCCCATCCGGTGGCCGTGCACTTCGCACGTTTGCAGCCACGGCTGGGCGCGCTGTGCGACATCCCCGACCTCGAGCTGCTGCCCGCGCGCCATCCCGGCGTGCGCACGGTGGAGTTCCGCGCCGCGCTGGAACTGCGCATCACGCAGCGCGGCTTCGCGCTGCTGGCCGCGCTGCGTCGCGCCGGCCTCGTGCGCCGGCCCGAGCGCCTGGCGCGGCTCGCGCAGCGCGCCGCCGACGCGCTCAACCCCTTCGGCAGCGGCACCGGCGGCATGGTGCTGCGTGTGCGCGGCATCGATGCCGATGGCCGGGCAGCGGCACGCAGCTGGCACGTCACCGCGCCCGACGACCACGGTCCCGAGATCCCGTGCATGGCCGCGATCCTGCTCGCACGCCGGCTCGCGCGCGGCGACGCGGCGCTGCCGGTCGGCGCGATGCCGTGCGCCGGGCTGCTGGCGCTGGACGAGTTCGCGCCCGAGTTCGCGCGCTGGGGCATGGCGACCGACGTGCTCGACGATCAAGCCGACGCATGAGCTTCTACCTCGCTCTGAAGTGGCTGCACATCGTCTCGGCACTGCTGATGGTCGGCACCGGCTTCGGCACCGCGTTCTATTTCTTCTTCGCCAATCGCAGCGGCAACCTGCAGGCGCAGGCGGTGGTCGCGCGGCTGGTGGTGCGCGCCGATGCGTGGTTCACCGTGCCGACGGTGCTGCTGCAGCCGGCGACGGGCCTGGCGATGGCGCACCTCGCCGGCTGGCCGCTGGCGACGCCGTGGCTCGCGTGGTCGATCGGGCTCTACCTGTTCGCGGGCGCCTGCTGGCTGCCGGTGCTGTGGCTGCAGTGGCGCATGGCGGCGCTGGCGCGCGATGCCGCGGCCGCCGTCACGCCGCTGCCCGACGTCTACTGGCGCCATGCGCGCCTGTGGGAGCGGCTCGGCTACCCGGCGTTCGTCGCGATGCTCGTGGTGCTGGGGCTGATGGTCTTCAAGCCCGCTTGACCTTGCTGGCGGCGGCCGCGCGCTTCGTGCCGTCGGCCAGGCCCACGGCCAGCGCCGTGCCCACCAGGATCACCGCGGCGCCGAGCAGCACGTGCTCGTCGAGCCGCTCGCCGAGGAACAGCGCGCCGTAGGCGACGCCGAACACCGGCACCAGGAAGGTCACGGTCAGCGCACGCTGCGGGCCGGCGCGCTCGATGATGCGGAAGTACAGCACGTAGGCCAGCGCGGTGCACAGGGCGGCGAGCGCGGTCACCGCCAGCCAGGCCTTCAGGCCCGGTGCGCCGGCGCCCGTCAGCGGCGGCATCAGGAAGGCGGCCGGGATCGCGAGGCCGATCGTCGCGCCGAGCTGGCTGCCCGCCGCGGTGGCCAGCGGCGGCACGCCGGGCAGCCAGCGCTTCGTGAAGCTGGCCGAGAGGCCGTAGCACAGCGTCGCCGCCAGCACCGCGAGCACCGCCCAGGCGGCCGCGCCGGGCCCGGCGGCCACCTTGTCCCAGCTGATGAGCGCCACGCCCGCGACGCCGATCGCCAGCCCCGCCGCGCGCGGCGCCGGCAGCTTCTCGTGCAGCCAGAGCGCCGCGACCAGCGCGCCCCAGATCGGCGCCGTGGCGTTGAGGATCGCGGTCAGCCCGGTCGGGATCGACAGCACCGCGAACGAGAACAGCGCGAAAGGCAGGCCGCTGTTGAGCAGGCCGATGGACAGGGCCGGCCGCCAGTGGCGGCGCAGCACGTGCAGCTCGCGCCGCAGCGCCAGCAGCGCCAGCAGCATCGCCGCGGCCAGCGCGACGCGCAGGAACGCGGTGCCCATCGCGCCGAATTCCAGCGCGCCCAGGCGCATCAGCAGGAAGGAGCCGCCCCACAGCGCGGACAGAAGAATCAGATCGGCAATCCAGGGCATCTTGGGGGCTCCGTCGAGGCCCCGATGCTGTCAAGTCCAGCTTGATCGAACAAGCGATCATTTCTAGGTTCACCGTTTAGACTGGCTTAACGATGAAGCGCGATCCCGCATGAAGCTGCCGCCGCTGAACGCGCTGCGCATGTTCGATGCCGTCGCGCGCCTGGGCGGCATCCGCCCGGCCGCCGAGGCGCTGTTCGTCACGCCGGCGGCGGTGACGCAGCAGGTCAAGCTGCTCGAACGTGCGCTCGGCGTCGCGCTGCTGCAGCGCCAGGGTCGCAACGTGGTGCTCACCGAGGCCGGCCGCCGGCTGCATGCCGGCACGGCCAGGGCGCTGCGCACCATCGCCGAGGCGGCCGACGAGGTGCGGCCACGCGCGCGCCGCGTTCGCGTGACCACCGTCGCGAGCTTCGCGGTGCGCTGGCTGGTGCCGCGGCTGCAGCGTTTCATGGACCGCTGCCCGGATGTCGACGTGCAGGTCGAGGCCGACGGCCGGCTGAACGACCTCGGCGCCGGCGACTGGGACCTGGCGATCCGCGAAGGCCAGGGGCGTTATGCCGGCACCGAGTCGGCGTTGCTGTTCGCGCTGGACGTGGTGCCGGTGTGCGCGCCGGCCTATGCGAAGCGCCTGTTCGGCGCCAAGGGTGGCACGGCGGGCGCGGCGCGCGGCTGGACGAAGGCGCGGCTGCTGCACGAGGTCGGCCATCCGTGGTGGCCGGGCTGGCTGGAGCGCGCCGGCGTGACCGGCATCGACACCGGCAGCGGGCTGCACTTCTCGCACACGGTGATGGTGATCACCGCGGCGCTGGACGGGCAGGGCGTCGCGCTGGTGCCGCCGCCGTACGTCGAGGCCGAGCTCGCCGCGGGCACGCTGGTGGCGCTGGATGACCGGCCCTACGAAACCGGCGTCGGCCTGCACGTGCTGTGGCCGACCGGGCGTGGCGCGCCGGCCCTGAGCGCCGAAGCGCTGCAGTTCCGCGACTGGGTGCTGGCCGAAGCCGCCGTCCGGCGAACCGCACGCGGCGCGGCGGCGATTCCGGCCGGCCGCACGAGATCGGCGTCGCCGAAAGTGCGTCCGGCACCGCGTTCACCTCGGTAACTCGGCACCGCGGCGGCTCCGCGGCTGGCGTGCAGCGGGCTGGCACGCGCGCTGCTAACGCCGTTGGCCGCAGCCCGGACGCCGATCCGGGCGCCGCGCGATTCCACCCACTCAGGAGACCTCGATGCACCGCCGTGTCTTTTCGCTGCAGGCCGCCGCGCTGGCCGCTTTCGCCACCGTGGCCGCGACACCGTTCGCCCAGGCCCAGTCCTATCCCGACAAGCCGGTGCGCGTGATCGTGCCCTTCGCGCCGGGCGGCACGACCGACATCATCGCGCGCGTCGTCGCGCAGCAGATCCAGCCCGCGCTGGGGCAGACCATGGTGGTCGACAACAAGGCCGGCGCCGGCGGCCTGCTGGGCGCCAGCGAGATCGCGCGCGCCACGCCCGACGGCTACACGCTGGGCATCGCGACGGTGTCGACCACCGCCTCCGTGCCGGCGATCAACCCGAAGACCACCTACAACCCGCTGACCGACTTCACCTCGGTGATCAACATCGCCGCGACGCCGAACGTGCTGGCGGTGCACCCGTCCTTCGGCGCCAAGGACTTCAAGTCCTTCATGGCGACGGTGAAGGCCGCGCCCGGCAAGTACACCTATGCCAGCTCGGGCACCGGCGGCATCGGCCACCTGCAGATGGAGCTGTTCAAGTCGCTCACCAACACCTTCGTCACCCACATTCCGTACCGCGGTGCCGGCCCGGCGCTGAACGACGCGGTGGCCGGCCAGGTGCCGATCATCTTCGACAACCTGCCCTCGGCGCTGCCCTTCATCAAGGACGGGCGGCTGGTCGCGGTGGCGGTGGCCGCGCCGCAGCGCCTGGCCGTGCTGCCCAACGTGCCGACCTTCAAGGAGCTCGGCCTGGAGCAGGTCAACCGCATGGCCTACTACGGCGTGCACGGCCCGAAGAACCTGCCGAAGGACGTGGTCGCGAAGGTCTCCGCCGCGGTCAAGCAGACGCTGCAGAACCCCGAGGTGAAGAAGCGCATCGAGGACACCGGCTCGCTCATCGTCGCCGGCACGCCCGAGCAGTTCGCGGCCGAGACGCGCGCGGAGTTCGAGGTGTACAAACGCGTCGTCGAGCAGCAGAAGCTCAAGCTCGAGTAACCGCCAACGCCCGCCGGACCCCGCCATGACCGACGCCGCCCTGCCCACGCCCAATCACCAGCTGACGATGACCGTGCTGATGACGCCGGACCAGGCCAACTTCGCCGGCAACGTGCACGGCGGCACGATCCTCAAGCTGCTGGACCAGGTGGCCTACGCCTGCGCCAGCCGCTACGCGGGCCGCTACGTCGTCACGCTGTCGGTGGACCAGGTGATGTTCCGCGAGCCGATCCACGTCGGCGAGCTGGTCACCTTCCTCGCCAGCGTGAACCACACCGGCACCTCGTCGATGGAGATCGGCATCAAGGTGATGGCCGAGAACATCGCCGGGCGCACCACGCGCCATGCCAACAGCTGCTTCTTCACGATGGTGGCGGTGGACGATGCGAGGAAGCCGGTGGCGGTGCCGCGCTTCGAGCCGGGCAACGACGACGAGCGCCGGCGTTACGAAGCCGCCAAGCTGCGCAAGGAGCTGCGCCAGCAGTTCAGCGCGCGGCTGGCGGAGATCAAGGTCGGCACGGCGGGCGGTGCGTGATCCGGGCGACCTCACGTTCCGGCGCCTGACCCGCGCCGACTTCCCGCCGGACACGCTCACTTCGTCTGTTGCGCCCGGTGTGATGCAGCAGGGCGAACCTTCGACTCGACCGCAGCCGCAGCGTCGAGTCCAGAACTCCCGACGTACGAACTGCTCGCCTGACACGAATGGCAATGTTGTCCGCCCAGCGAACGGTGCGCTTCCGTGCACATTCCGCGTCGGCCACTGCGCGCGCGGATGGCATGCCTCGTCGGCCGGCTTGACGGCCGATAAGCAGGAGATCAGGACTCCTGGGAGAGAACACCATGTCGCTGCGCGATCTCAGCATCCGCACCAAGCTCGCGGGCGGTTTCGGCCTGCTCGCCGTCGCCGTCTTCTTCGTCTCCACGCTGGCCTGGCTCAGCGCGACGCGCGAGCACGAGGCCTTCACCACCTACGTCGGCCAGACCGATGCCCGCCAGACGCTGGCCACGCAGGTGCTCGACGCCGCGAATGCGCGCGCGATCGCCGCGCGCAACCTCGTGCTGGTGACGGCGCCTGCCGATCGCGAGGCCGAGAAGGCGGCGGTGAGCCAGGCGCACCAGGACGTCGGCCGCTATATGGCCGCGCTGAAGCAGGCCATCGCCACCACCGCCGAGGTCGGCGATGCGGAGCGCAAGCTGTTCGCCGAGCTCGAGGCGGTGGAAGGGCGCTACGGCCCGCTGGCGCTGGGCATCGTCGAGCTGGCGCTGAGTGACAAGCGCGAGCAGGCGGTCGGGAAGATGAACGCCGAGTGCCGGCCGACGCTGGCGGCGCTGATCGCCGCGGCGCAGCGTTATGCCGCGCACGGCGCCACGCTGGCGGCACAGCGCGTGCAGCAGGCCGAGGACGATTTCAAGGCGAACCGCGCGCTGCTGCTCGCCACCTGCCTGCTGTCGCTGGCCGCGGCCGTCGGCCTGGGCTGGGCGCTGACGCGCGCGATCACGCGGCCGATCGACCGCGCGGTGCAGGTCGCGCGCACCGTGGCGTCGGGCGACCTGACCTCGGCCATCGAGGTCGACAGCCGCGACGAGACCGGCCAGCTGCTCGCCGCGCTGAAGGCGATGAATGAGAGCCTGCTGGGCATCGTCGCCAACGTGCGCCAGAGCAGCGAGAGCATCGCCACCGGCAGCGCGCAGATCGCCTCGGGCAACGCCGATCTGTCGCAGCGCACCGAGGAGCAGGCGTCGAACCTGCAGCGCACGGCGGCGTCGATGACGCAGATGAACGACGCGGTGCGCTCGAGCGCCGAGACCGCGCAGCAGGCGACGCAGCTGGCCGGCGCGGCGCGGGCCGCTGCGGTGCGCGGCGGCGAGGTCGTCGGCGAGGTGGTCACGACGATGGACCAGATCACCGCCAGCTCGCGCAAGATCGCCGACATCATCGGCGTGATCGACGGCATCGCGTTCCAGACCAACATCCTGGCGCTGAATGCCGCGGTGGAAGCCGCGCGCGCCGGCGAACAGGGCCGCGGCTTCGCGGTGGTGGCCACCGAGGTGCGCACGCTCGCGCAGCGTTCGGCCGCCGCCGCCCGCGAGATCAAGACGCTGATCGGCGCCAGCGTCGAGCGCATCGAGACAGGCTCGCGGCTGGCCGGCGATGCCGGCTCGGCGATGCAGGACATCGTCGGGCAGGTGCGCCGCGTCGCCGACCTGATCGGCGAGATCAGCGCGTCGGCCACCGAGCAGACCGGCGGCATCGGCCAGGTCAACGCCGCCGTCATCCAGCTCGACGAGACGACGCAGCAGAACGCGTCGCTGGTCGAGGAGAGTGCCGCGGCCGCGGACAGCCTGCGTCAGCAGGCGGCGAAGCTGACCGAGGTGGTGGGGGCGTTCCGGGTCGCGTGAGCGCGGCGCGACGGTCCGGCGTGCCGCCCGCCTAGCAGGCCATCGACTCGGTGAAGTTCGGATCGCTTTCGAATCGGCACGCCACACCTTGCGCCGAGAGCGTGAGCTGGGCGTGGTTGGCGAATGCCAGCTCGAGCCTCACCGGCCCGCGCTGCGACGACGGCAGCGTGAGCCTGGCGTGCCACTGCTCGCCGAGCCGGATGCGGCCGGCGAAGAGGCGTCCGAACAGCGCAGCACCGGGCGGCGGTGGCTCTGCCGCATCGAGCAACAGCACGACCCCACGCGAGAAGCCGGCCGCCGGCCGGTCGCCGGGCGCCGCACCGGCCTGCTCGACGTGCGCGGCGGACAGCCGGATCAGCACCCCGCCGGGCGCCGCGTCGACGGCGGCGACCTCGGAATCCGCGAAGTGCAGCGACAGCATCGTCACTCGACGATCAGGCGGTAGGTCACCGCCTGCGACAGCGGCGGCAGCGCGACGTAGTAGCCGTCGGCGGCGGCAGCGGTTTCACCGGGCACCAGGCGCGGGATCGGTCGAACCGCCTCGGCGGTCCGCGCGGTCGCGGCGGCCTGGGTCCGGCGCATGCTCTTCAGCAACTGCAGGGTCTTCGCCGTGCTCGCGGCGTGGTCGTCGTTCATCAGCGCGGTGAAGACGACCGTCAGGTCGCGGATCGCGAGCTGGCCCTGCAGCAGGTAGCGGTACTCGTCGGGCCCGGGTGCCTTGTCGGTGGCGGCGAAGTAGTGCGCAAAAGCCTCGGGCACGTCGAGCTTGATGACCTCGAGCGCCGGCTCCACCGCTTTCGGCGCGGCCTGCGCCGCCACCTGCCGCACGGCTTCCCGAACCGACGCATCGGTGGGCAGCGGCAGGTCCGTGCGCGTGCGCAGCAGCCCGGTGACCAGCAGCTGGAACTGCCGCGCGTCCGTTGCGGTGATGCGCGCGGTGTGCGGCTGGCCGGGCAGGGTCGGCCGCGTCTGCACGCGCCAGTCATCCGGCGCCGTGAAGACCAGCGACTCGTTGCCCGGCATCGGAATGCGGACCTCCGCGGCCAGCACCGCGCCGGATGCGACGGCGAACGTGATCGCCAACAGGCTGTTCTTCAGCATGCGCTCCCTCCCTCGATGCGCGAAGCCTACCGCGCTTCGCCCGGGCCTCGCCGGATCAACCTCCATCGGGCACGCATCGCAGCCAGGGCGGGGCGAGGCGCCGGGCGCGCGCCTGCGCACGTTCGTCGTGCGGATAGTCGTACTGCGCGAGGCGCCGGCCGTCGGCGATGCGCCGCAGCTCGAAGTGCATCGCGTCGGTGCCGTGCAGCACGCCCTGGCGGAACGCGACCGCGCGCCGGCCCGGCACGAAGCACCAGTCGAAGATGGGCAGTTGCTCGCCGTCGAAGGTGTGCAGCGCGCCGTGTTCGTCCAGCACGACGAGCTGCATCGCGACGGGATAGGACGTGCAGCAGTTGCCGAACATCGCCAGCCAGCCGACGTGGCGGCGGTCGGCGGACCGCTTGACGTCGCTGAAGGCGACCTGCTCGGTGAGGACCGGTGCCGCCACCGGTGTCGCGCCGCGGCGGGTGAGCACCAGGCGCGTGTCCTGGTCGGCCAGCGTGGCACCGACCCAGGCTGCGTGCGCGGCGAGCGTGCACAGCAGCGTCGCCGCGAGCAGCACCCACCGCAGCATCGCCGAACAACCCCGCCAACAGCCCCGCCTAGCGTGCATCGATCTCGTAGCGCTTCAACTTGTCGTACAGCGTCTTCTTCGGAATGCCCAGCCGCTCCGCCGCCAGCGCGACCTGGCCGTCGGCGGCGGCGAGCGCTTCGCGCAGCAGGCGCTTCTCGATCAGCTCCAGCCGCTTCGGCAGGGGCAGGGCGCTGCCGCCGTCGGACGATGCGGCGGCGTCGCCGGCCACGCCCAGCACCAGCCGCTCGGCGAAGGCCTTCAGCTCGCGCACGTTGCCGGGCCAGGGGCGCGCGCACCAGTCGTCGAGCTGCTGCGGTGTCCAGTCCGGCACCGGGCGCTGGTAGCGGCGGCAGGCCTGCTGCACGAAGTGCGCGAGCAGCCGTGGGATGTCCTCGGCATGCGCGCGCAGGGGCGGCAGGTCGACGCTGACGGTGGCGATGCGGTAGTAGAGGTCGGCGCGGAAGCCGCCCGCGGCCGACAGCGCCGCCAGGTCGGCCTTGCTGGCGCAGATCACGCGGCAGTCGACCGGCACGCTGGCATTGCCGCCCAGCCGCTCGACGCAGCGTTCCTGCAGCACGCGCAGCAGCTTGGCCTGCAGCGCGAGCGGCATCGATTCGATCTCGTCGAGGAACACCGTGCCGCCGCGCGCGTACTCGAACTTGCCGATGCGCCGCTTCTGCGCGCCAGTGAAGGCGCCGGCCTCGTGGCCGAACATCTCGCTCTCGAACATCGACTCGGGCAGCGCCGCGCAGTTGATCGCGACGAACGGGCCGCCACCGGTGCCGGCGGCATGCAGCGCCCGCGCCAGCACTTCCTTGCCGCTGCCGGTCTCGCCGTTGATCAGCACGTCGGCGCCGCTGGGGCCGATGGTCGCGACGAACTGGCGCAGCCGCTGCATCGCCGGGCCCTCGCCGAGCAGCGCGTGCGCGTCGTCGCGGCTGGCCATGCTGTCGCGCAGGCGGCGGTTCTCCAGCACCAGGCGGCGCTTGTCGAGTGCGCGCTTCACCACCGCGACGAGCTGCTCGGCGCGGAAGGGCTTCTCGATGAAGTCGTAGGCGCCGTCGCGCATCGCCTGCACGGCCATCGCGACGTCGCCATGGCCGGTGACCAGGATCACCGGCAGCTCGCGATCGATGCGCTGCGCGTCGGCCAGCACGTCGAGGCCGGAGCGGCCCGGCAGGCGCACGTCGCTGAGCACGATGCCATCGAATTCGGACGTCAGCGATTCGAGCGCTTCTTCCGCGGTCGCCACCGCCGTCACCGGCAGCTGCGCGAGCTTCAGCGACTGCGTGACCGCCAGCCGCACGCTGGCTTCGTCCTCGATCAGCAGCACGCCGCCCATCAGCGGGGCTCCACGCCGTCGTGCAGCGCCGGGATCGACGCGGGCGGCGCGGCCGGCGGGTCCAGCAGCGGCAGTCGCAGCTCGAACTGCGCGCCGCTGTCGCCCGGCGCGTCGAGCGCCGCAAGCCGCCCGCCCATCGCCTGCACGATCGACGACGAGATCGCCAGGCCCAGCCCGAGGCCCTGGCCCGAAGGCTTGGTGGTGAAGAAGGGCTCGAACAGGCGTGCGCGGGCTTCGCGCGCGAGGCCGGGGCCGCTGTCGGTGATCGTGATCACCGCGTCGCCGCCGTCGCGGGCCAGCACCAGGTGCACGCGGCGCTCGTCGGTGCCGGCCACCGCGTCGAGCGCGTTCTTCAGCAGGTTGACCAGCACCTGCTCGATGCGCAGGCTGTCGCCCATCACGCGGGCCGACGGCAGCGCGGTGATCGACAGCGCCGCGCCGCGCTGGCGGTAGTCGGCCTCCAGCAGCAGCGCGGCATTGCGGATCGAGGCCGCCAGGTCGACCGGGCCGACCTCGCCGTCGCTCTTGCGCGCGAAGCCCTTCAGCTGGGCGATCAGCTGGCCCATGCGGCTGCAGGCATCGCTGATGTGCTGCAGGTTCTCTCGCGCGCTGGCCTCGTCGCCCTGCGCGAGGAAGGCCACCGCGTTGTCGGCGAAGGCCTTGGCGGCCGTCAGGGGCTGGTTGAGCTCGTGGGTCATGCCGGCGGCCATCTGGCCCAGCATGCCGAGCTTGCCGGCCTGCACCAGCTCGTCCTGCGTCGCGCGCAGCAGCTGTTCGGCCTGCTGCAGCTCGCGGTAGCGCTCGGCGAGGTCGTGGTTGGCGCGCAGCAGCTCGGCGGTGCGCTCGGCGATGCGATGCTCCAGCTGGGTCGATGCGTCCTGCAGCGCGGCGCGCGCGGCGTCCAGCGAACGCTGGTGCGTGCGCCGCTGCGACCACGCATGGGCGCCCAGCGCCGCGGCCAGCACCAGCAGCGCGGTGCCCACTGCCATGCCGCGCGCGGCCTGGTGCGCCGGGGCCAGGTCGACGAAGAGCATCAGCTGCCAGCCCAGCGGGCCGACCGGCTTCACCACGCGCGGCAGGGCCGCGGCCGCACCCGGCAGCGGCTCGATCGAGCGGCCGGTGTATTGCTGCGACGCGGCGATCTCGCGCCGCGCCGCGTCGTTCAGGCGCGCCAGGCTGCGGTACTTCCAGTCGGCCTGGCTGGCGAGGAACAGCACGCCGTTGCGGTCGACCAGCGCCACCGGCTCGTCGTTGCCGGCCCAGCTGCGCTCGAAGGCATCGAGGCTGATCTTCAGCACCACGGCCCCCAGCGGCGGCCCGCTGGACGTCGGCGGGTGGGCCGGGTCGGCCACCGGATGCGCGAGGAAGTAGCCCGGCAGCGAGGTCGTCGTGCCGATCGCGTAGAAGCGGCCGACGTCGCCCGACAGCGCCGCGCGCGCATAGGGCCGGAAGCCGTAGTTGTTGCCGACGAAGGTCTGCACGTCCAGCCAGTTGCTGGCGGCGATCGTCAGGCCCTGCTGGTCGATCACGTAGGCGGCGGCCACCTGTGCGCGCTGCTGCACCTCGGCCAGGTAGTGGTTCAGCGATTCGATGGCCCGGGCATCGCCGGGGTGCTGCAGCCCCTGCAGCACCTGGGCCTGCAGCGAGATCACGAAGGGCAGCGTCTCGACCTTCTCGAGCGCGCCGGTCAGGTCCAGCGCCAGCGCCGCGGCATGGCGCTCGGCGCGCGCGCGCAGCGCCGCGCTGGTGCGATCGACGCTGAACTGCCACGCCGCCGCGCAGGCCAGCGCGCCGCCGATCAGCCAAGCCAGCACGACCGCCAGCGTGCGGGCGCGCGGGCGCGCCAGCGCAGCGGGGGAGCCGGATGCCGAAGAAGTCACGCGCGCACGCTACACCAACTGTGCAAGTTCACGGAATTGCCATCCCCGCGGGCAATTCCCGAGACGGCACGGGGCTTGCATCGACAGAATCCGCGCGCGGCGTTGGGGCCGCGCAGGACGAGGTGGGATTCATGAGCGACTTCATCAGCGGGCACGAGCGGGGCGAGGGGACGACGGCGATGCATCGTCGTCGGGTGGTGGCCGGCGGCATCGCCGCCGCGGTGCTGGTGGCGCTGGCCGGCTGCAGCGCTCAGCCGGACGTGATCAAGATCGGTGTCGGCCAGCCGCTGTCGGGGCCGCTCGCGTCGCTGGGCCAGGACATGGTCAACGGCGCCAAGATGGCCGCCGACGAGATCAATGCCCGCGGCGGCGTGCGGCTGGGCTCGTCGCGCGCGAAGCTGGAGATCGTCACCGCCGACGACAAGGCCGATGCGAAAGCCGGCGAGGCCGCGGCGCAGCAGCTGGTCGATGCCGGCATCACCGTCGCGCTGGCGCACCTGAATTCCGGTGTCAGCATCGCCGCGGCGCCGATCTACGCGAAGGCCGGCGTGCCGCAGCTGGCGATCTCGACCAAACCCAGCTACACGCAGCAGAGCCTGGACACCACGCTGCGGCTGGTGGCCAACGACAACCTGCAGGCCAAGGCGATGGGCTCATACGCCGCGCAGCTGGCCGGCGCGCAGCGCTTCGCGGTGATCGACGACGGCACGCCCTACGGCAAGGGCCTGGGCGACGACGCCGCCGGCGCGATCAAGCAGCAGCAGCGCGAGGTCACGCTGCGCCAGTCGCTCGACGACAAGCGCACCGACTTCAAGGACCTGGTGGCCGATCTCGGCAAGACCAAGACCGACGTGCTGGTGACGACGCTGAACGACTTCCAGGTCGAGGCGCTGATCAAGCAGGCCGCCGCGGCCGGGCTGACGCGGCTGCGCATCCTCGGCGGCGACACGATCAAGACCGACAAGCTCGGCAAGGTCGCGCCGCTGATCGCCGGGGTCTACGCCACCTCGCCGATCGTCGAGGCCAAGGAGTTCCCGAACGGCAAGCCCTTCCTCGACGGCTTCCGCACGCGCTTCAAGGGCGACCCGATCTACGGCGCGCACTATGCCTACGACGCGGTGCACCTGGTGGCCGACGCGATGTCGCGCAACGACAGCGCCGACAAGAAGAAGCTGCTGGAGCGGCTGAAGAACGCGTCCTTCGACGGCCACGCACCGGTCACCGGCTCGATGCGCTTCGCGGCCGACGGCGAGCAGCGTTATTCGGCGGTCGCGGTCTACCTGCTGAAGGACGGCGCCTGGCTGCCGCAGATCCGCTCGGACCGCTGGTGACGGCGGCGTTTCCAGGGCAGTTGGTCTAACTTTCCGCGCAGCCTAGCTTTCGGCGCCTAGGGCGGGGCGGCCATGATGCGTCATCGCTTCATTCGCCCTGAAAGAGAGCTCCGCATGTCCACCCAACGCCCGCTGAACGCCATCGCCATCGACGTGGTCGGCCAGTACAACGACGCCGCCAAGCACCTCGTCGCCGCCTACCGCAACGGCACGCGTCGCGCCGTCGCCGGCGCGAGCGGCCGCTACGAGCAGCTGCTGAACGCGCGTGCGCTGCCGCTGCTGAACGACGACGTGAAGGGCCGCCTCATCGGCGCCGAGCAGCGTGTCGCCGGTGTCGTGGTCGACGCGGTCGAGCGCAGCAGCCAGGGCGCCGAGCGCCTGGCCGATCGCCTGGCCCAGGGCGCCGTCGCCGGCCTCGAGGCCTTCGATGCCCGCACCGCCTGGACCGACGACATGCTGGTGACCAGCGCGCTGCGCACGCTGAACACGCCGGCCGCGAACCTGTCGCTGCAGGTCGCCGGCAAGGTGGCCGAGGTCTCGCGCCGCCTGTCCGAGCGTGTGGCCGGCGAAGCGCCGGTGGTCAAGGCCGCGAAGGCGGCAAAGACTGCGGCGAAGAAGGCCGTCAAGCGCACCGCGAAGACCGCCGTCAAGCGCACCCGCCGCGCCGCGGCCGCCGTGACCGGGGCCTGATCGGCCCACCGGTCCGGTGGCGGACCGGCGATCGATGGGGCGGTCCGCCCCTCGCTGAACCTCGCGCGCCGCGTCCGCGACCGATGCCCGGTCGCGCCGCGGCGCGGTGCTATTCTGGCCAGCCCCTCGAAGGATCCGCATGGCGCGCAAGACTCCTCGCACCGTCGACGACGACGCGCCCGCTGGCGTCGTCCGCAAGGCGGCGGCCTCCAAGCCGCGCGCGCAGCGCAGCGCCCCCGCGCCGGTGCCTGCGCCGGCGCCAGAACCGGAACCCGAAGCCACCGGCGCCCGCGCGCTGATCCGTGCCGGCCTGAAGGCGCTGGGTGACGTGCGGGGCGACATGGTCGCGCGCCAGACCCGCGTATTCGAGCTGCTGCTCGGCATCGGCCAGTCGCCGGCGTGGACGGCGGCGTCGAAGAGCCTGGCCGATGCCCGCGCCGCCGCCGATCCGTTCAGCAAGTTCGAGGACGTGTTCGACCAGCGCGTGGCACGCTCGCTCGAGCGGCTGGGCATGCCTTCGCCGCAGGCGCTGCGCGAGCTGGCCGACCGCATCGAGGCGCTGACGCTGCTGCTCGAACAGCAGCAGCCGCCGCAGTCACCGGCCGCCGGCGCGCGCCGGCGCTGACCCGTCAAATCCAGCGGCGAGCGCGCACGATGGCCGCGGCCGGCTCGAGCACCCGTGATCGCATCCTCGAAACCAGCCTGCGGCTCTTCAACGAGGACGGCGTCGCCGCGGTCTCGACGCACCGCATCGCGGCCGAGCTCGGCATCAGCCCCGGCAACCTGCACTACCACTTCAAGACGAAGCAGCTGATCGTCACCTGGCTGTTCCGCCGCTTCGAGGACCGCTTCGCGCCGTGCATCGACGCGGCGGCCACGGTGACGGCGCTGGACGACCTGTGGCTGTCGCTGCACCTGACCTTCGAGGCCGTCAGCGCCTACCGCTTCGTCTACCGCGATATCGACTACCTGCTCAACGAGTTCCCCGAGCTCGAGGCGCGCGCGCAGGCGCTGACCGCCCGCAACGTGCTGGCGGCCAACGGGCTGTGCGCCGGCCTGGCGGCGGCCGGCGTGATCGACGCGAACGCGGGCGACGTCGAGATGCTGGCGCTGCAGATCGCCTTCACGACCACCTGCTGGTTCACGTTCAAGCGCCTGACGCCGCGTCCGCAGGACGGCAAGCATGCCGAGGCGGCGCTGGCCGCCTACTACACGCTGACGCTGCTGTCGCCCTACGTCGTCGGCGAGGCGCGCGACTACCTGAACTACCTGCGCGCGAAGTACCTGCGCTGACGCGCTACAGCGGCACCGCCAGGCGGTAGGCGGCCGCCCGCGGATGGCCGGCATTCAGCTCGGCGAGCCAGGGCCGCACCTGCAGCCGGGCGCCCTCGTCGACCCAGGCCAGCCGGCCGCGCAGGCGCGCCGGCAGGTCCTGCCGGTCAAGCCAGGTCGCCCGCTCGGCCGGCGGCACGCGCTGCAGCTGCACGGCCAGCACCGTGCGCAGCGCCTGTCGGTGCAGCTCGGCGTCGGCCTGGCGCGCAAAGTACTCGTCATAGGGCGCGCCTTCCAGCACGCCGACCAGCGCCATGCCCAGCGTATTGCGCCAGGCCAGCCCGCGCGGCGCGGCAAGGCCGGACTGCCGCTGCGCGATCGCGTGGTCGAGCGCGGCGTCGAGGCCCGGGCCGGCGCTCGCCATCACGCGCAGCCAGCGCTCGTCCATCGCTCGCCGAGTGGCCTGCGGCAAGAGGCCGATGCGCCCCTGGCAGGCCCAGTGGCCGGCCAGGTCGAGCGCACGCGACGGCACGCCCAGCAGCATCGTCGCCAAGCCGCCGCCGCACTCGGCCATCAGGTCATCGAGGCTGCCGCGCATCAGCGCGTGTTCGGTCTTCAGCCACTCGCCCGGGGCCAGGGCCTGCGGCGGCAGCGGCGGCAGCAGTGCGATCAGATCGGCGGACCACGCCGGCCGCAGCAGCGCCACCGCGCCCAGGCCCTGGAACTGCAGCTCCATCATGCGCACCGCCACCATCTCGCAGACCAGCATGCGGCAGCCAACCAGCAGGGCCTCGGCCAGCTGCCGGCCCTCACGCAGGCGCCGCACGGCGGCATCGCGGTCGTCGCGCGAGGCGGCCAGCACCGCCTGGCCGGACAGCCACAGCGCGCATTGCACCGCGCCGCTGTAGGCCGGCAGCGGCGACGCTGCATGCAGCCGTGCCGGCAGGTGCTCTTCGTAGCGCAGGTCGCCGGCGAGCGCGGCAGCGCAGCGCTGGCCCAGCAGGGCGGCCGGCGCCAGCTGCCGGCCCAGCTGCGGCAGCGAGGCCGCCAGCAGCTGCGCACAGTCCTGCGGTGCGCGGCAATCCAGCGGCAGGCCTTCGATCGGCCGCGGCCGCTGGCCGGCGTCCGGGCCGCGGCCGGTGGCGGCGGCCTGCAGCCATTCGCGGCGGCCGACGGCCTCGGGCGCTTCGCCGGGCGGTGCCAGCAGGCCCTGCACGGCGAAGAAAAGCGGCGAGCCGGGCGGGTTCGGCGGCAGGGCCAGCGCGGCGGGCACCGGCTGGTCCCGGTCGTCGACCACGTTGCTGGCCAGCCAGGCGAGCATGAGCACGCCGAGCAGGGCGAGCAGTGCGAGCAGGCCGCGCAGACTCACGCGCGCGATGCCGCGCAGGCCGGGCGTCATCGTTCATGCCGGCGCGAACGCCGCGTCGTGGCAGGGCCGCCATGATGCGCACCGGTCGTGCCGGTGACAAGGCCCCAGGTCGTGCGTTGCCGGCGGCTGACGCGACGGGCGCGCCGGCACGCTGCGGGTCAGTAGCGCAGCTCGAAGCGCGTGCCGCGGAAATCGAGCACCGCGCTGCGCAGCCTGATCTGCAGCAGCGTCAACCCGGGCGCGAGCTGATCGCCTTCGCGGAAGGGCTGGCCGTTGACGATCAGCAGGCGCGCCGAGGGCTGCGGCGAGTCCATCGCCCCACCGGGCTGCAGCGTTGGGATCTGGCGGCGCAGTGCCTCGGGCAGCTCGGCGAGCGTCGGCAGGCGTTCGGTGGCCGGCGGCGGCGTTGTCGCCGCACTGGCCGCGGGCACGCGGGCCGCCGCTGCGCTCGCCGCGGGCATGCGGGCCGTCGCCGCGCTGGCCGCCGGGGGAGCTGCAGCCACGGCGCTGGCCGCTGCTTTTGGCGGGGAGGCGGTATCGGCCTTCGCGACCGGTTCCGGCATCGGGATCGGCTCGGGCGGCAGGGTGGCGGTCGCGGGGGACGCGGGGGTGACGGGGGCGGCGTTGGGAGCCGATGGCGCCGGCACGGGCGGAACCGGCGCCGGCGGGGCGAGCACCGCCGGCGGCAGCGTCGTGGTGGCGGCCGGCGCCGGCGCGTCGGGCGCCTTCAGCAGCCACCACGCCAGCGCCGCCCCGATCGCCAGCAGGCCGACGGCGCCGGCGCCCATCAGCGCAAAGACCGTCGTCGAGCGCGGCCCCGCGTCGGCCGCGGCCGGCGCCTGCGGCTGGCTCTGCAGCCCGGGCAGCGCACCGCGCTGGCGTTCGGCGTCGGCGCGGCGAAGGGCATCCAGCACGTAGGACATCGTCAGTGTTCCAGGCGCGGCTCGGACACGCCGGCCGCGCGGTTCAGTTGCATCAGCGTCAGCGGGCCGGCGCGGCCATCGGCGGAAAGCCCCTGCGCGCGCTGGAAGGCCGCGATGCGCGCACGCTGCGCGGCGGCATCGTCGTGCTCGCTGCCACCGAGCTGCGCGGCGATGGCCGCGGCGTCGTTGCCGGCGGGGCGGCGCCACAGCGTCGAGAAGTCGCCGCGCCAGCGCGCCGCGAGTGCATCGATCGGCAGCGCGACGGTGTCGGTGCCCAGGCGCAGCAGCGCATCGCGTTCGCGCAGGCCGACCAGCAGCGCGCTGCGCGGCCGGCCGGCGGGATCGACCAGCGTCAGCAGGCCGGGGCGGTCGAGCTGGCGGATCTGCGCCAGCGTCAGCGCGGCGCTGCGGTGGCAGCGCAGCGGACCGTCGGCGGCGCAGGGATCGTCGGCCGCCGCGGTGCCGGGCCAGTAAGTGGCGAGCGCGCGCCACGCAGCCGTGTCGTCGGCCTCGAGCCGCGGCCACAGCGCGTCGAGGCCGATCGCCGGAATCACCACCGGTGCCGACGCCGCGGCGGACGCCCCGGCGGCCCCGGCTGCCGCAGCCGAAGCGGCGGGCGATGCGGCCACGGCCGGTGCTGACGCCTGCGCCGCCGCCGCCGCTGCATCCCGCGGCGCGGTGATGCCCGGCGCGCCGCTTCGATCCGCGCGCCAGTGCTGCACGGCCGCCCACAGGCCGGCGGCGGCCAGCAGCCCGGCGCCAGCGGCCAGCGCGATGCGCCGCGAACGGGTCGCGGGCGTCAGCGCCGCATCGTCGAACACTTCGCGCGCCGCCTGCGCGACGGTGCGCCGGTCCACCCGCTCGCGGCGCTGGCTCCACGCGCCGAGCAGCGCGCGGTCGGCCAGCAGGTTGATGCGCCGCGGCACACCGCGCGCCAGCGCGTGCAGGCGCTTCAGCGCGCCGGCGTCGAAGGGCAGCGGCCCCTGGGCGCCGGCCACCTCGAGCCGGTGCCGCACGTAGGCCTCGGTCTCGGCGGCCGACAGCGCCTGCAGGTGGTAGCGCGCGATCACCCGCTGCGCCAGCGCGGCGAGCTGCGGCGCCTGCAGCATCGTGCGCAGCTCCGGCTGGCCGATCAGCACTATCTGCAGCAGCTTGCGCTCGGCGGTTTCCAGGTTCGTCAGCAGGCGCAGCTGCTCCAGCAGCTCCGGCGTCAGGTCCTGCGCCTCGTCGATGATCAGCACGTTGTTGCGCCCGGCCGCGTGTTCGCGCAGCAGGAAGGCGTTCAGCGCGTCGACGTAGTCCTTCACCGTGGCGGTAGCGGCCGGCGGCAGCGCGCCGATGCGGAATTCCTCGGCCACCGCGCGCAGCAGCTCGGTCACCGTCAGCCGCGGATTGAAGATGTAGGCGACATTGCAGTGCGCCGGCAGCTGTTCGAGGAAGCAGCGGCAGACGGTGGTCTTGCCGGCACCGATCTCGCCGGTCAGCAGCACGAAGCCGCCGCCGCCCTGCAGCCCGAACAGCAGGTGCGCCAGCGCCTCGCGATGGCGCTCGCTCATGAACAGGAAGCGCGGATCGGGGGCGATCGAGAACGGCTCGCGCGCCAGGCCGAACGACGGGGCGTACATCACGAAGCGGGCCGGGGGCGGAACATCCGCGCGATTGTGACCAACCGGCGGCGCTTTCTCGGCGACCGATAGACTCCCGGCGCCGCCATTGCCGCCCGCCCGACCGTTGTCGCCCGATCCTGCTGCCCCTTCCACCGCGCCGGCCGTGCGTGCCGCCGCGGTGCTCGCCGGTTCGACCGATGCGACCGAGCTGGCGACGCTGCTCGGCTGGCCGGTGCACGAGGTGCTCGCGGCCGGCCCGGTCGATGTGCCGGCGGACACCGCGCCGCTGGCGGAGTGGTTCCGCGCCGCTCCCGAGGTCGCGTCGCGCACCTTCGCGCGTGCGCTCGCCTGGCTGTCGGCCCAGGGTCGCGTCGAGCAGGCCGCGCCGCTGGTGCTGGCCTTCGGCACGCCGGCGCAGCGGCTGGCGCTGCTGGAGCAGGCCGGCTGGCTGCTGCTGTGGCGGCCGCGGCGCGCGGTGCTCGGGCCGCTGCTGGCCAGCGTGTCGATGGAGCCCGGCGCCGATGCGGTGCTGCCATTGCAGCTGGCGTGGTGGATCGAGGTCGAGCGGGTGTCGCACGTCGCCGAACGGCGCCTTCAACAGCTTGCGGAGCGACGCCGGCAGCAGACGGCGGCCGACGACCCCGCGCTGCCGCTGCCGCTGCGTGCGGCGCTGCATTCGCGGCTGGCGCAGGTGTTCGACGACGCGCGAGGCGCGCTGCGCTGGGCCCGACAGGCCGAGGCGGGTTACCCGACCGACCTCACGCCGGACGCGCTTTTCGCGCGTTATGCGCTGGGCCTCGCGCTGCTCGACGCCGGCCAGCCGCGCGCGGCGCTGGCGCCGCTGGCCACGCTGCTGCACGCCTGCGCCCGCGACGGGTTGCCGATGCTGGCGCTGGATGCCTTCGCCGCGCAGGCCCGGGCCCACGACGAGCTGGGCGACGACGCCGCGCTGCGCACGACGCTGGACGCCGCCCGGGCGCTGGCGCAGGCGCAGGGCATCGCCGACGCGCCAGCGCTGCAGCTGCTGGAACGCCTGCGCCGCGGACAGGCGCTGCGCCGCGCGGCCTTCGCCGAGCCGCCGACCGCCCCCGGCACGGACAGCGACACCCCGCTCGCACCGCCGCTGCCGGCGACGGACTACGACGCCTTCCCGAACCTGGTGCTCGACGCGCTGGCACTGCTGCAGGCAGACGCCTTGGCCGAGGCGGCCGACGCGCTGGCAGCGCTGGCGCGCCGCGAAACGCAGGCCTTCCACTGCCGCAAGTGGCGCAACGCGCATCGCCACGCGCGGCTGTGGTGGCTGGCGCGGCGGCCGCAGGCGGCGGCGCTGGCCGACGCGATGGCCGAGGTGCCGGCGGTCGACGAGGCGTCGACGCTGGTCGAGCTGCACCAGGCGGTGCTCGCCGCGGCGGCCGCGGCGCTCGCCGGCCGGCCGATCGACGCGGCGATGCTCGCCGCCTGGCAGGCCGAGCTCGGCGCCCGCGGCCTCGTGCGGCTGTCGCAGCGCCTGGCGCTGGTGCAGGCCATCGGCACCCCGCCCGACACCGACGCGCTGCTCGGCTGGCTGGGCGCGCAGGCGGCCGACCCGGCGCCCTGGGACGCGGCCTGGCTCGCGCCCAAGCTCGCCAAGGGACTGGAGGCGCTGCTGACGACGCCGGCGATCGTGCGCTACCCGGCCGAACGCGCGCTCGCGCAGCGCCTGCTGCAGCACATGCTCGCACCGCCGGCGGTCGACACACCGGCGGAGGCCGTCGACATCGCCGCCCCGGCCGACCTGACGCATCGCGAATGGGAAATCCTGCAGCTGATCGGCCGCCACTACACGAACGAGCAGATCGCGCACCAGCTCAACGTCTCGCTGGCGACCGTCAAGACGCACATCAACCGCGTCTACGGCAAGCTGGGCATCGGCTCGCGCGCCGAAGCGGTGCAGCGGGCGCACGCGCTGCAGCGGCCGGCGGGCTGACGGCGCGGCGCGTCGGGCACCGCCCCCATGCTGGGCGTCGAGCACGCCGTCGTGCCGGGCACACCGAGCGCTGTCGTCGCATCCTCACGACAGGGTTAAACCCATCCACCGCGACGATCCACCCCCCCGGTGGATGCCAGCGCGCGGCCCGGCGCCGAAGAATGGCCGCAGTCCTTCAGAACGAGAAAGAGAGACTGCCATGCTGCTGCTGCACCCGCCGATCTCCCCGTGGCTCGTCCGCACCGACAGCGGCTGCCGCGTCACGCTGCTGACCGACCAGGCCGACCTGGCGGCCGTCTACCTGCGAGTGCTGCCGGACAACGAGGAGTACCTGTTCCCGATGCAGCCCGCCGGCCGGTCCGGTGCGCTGCATGCCTGGGTCGGCGAGATGCCGTGGGACGGCGGCAACCCGGCGACCCTCTACGCCTTCAAGGCGCTGGGCGGCGAGGGCCTCGGCGACGGCCAGTGCTGGCTGGCCGCCGACGGCACGCATGCGCACGTGCCGCCCGAGGCGGCGCATTTCCGCGCCGTGCGCGAGCTGCCGCCGGCCTGGGTGCGCGACCAGGTGTTCTACCAGGTGTTCCCCGATCGCTTCGCGCGTGGCGAAGAAACACGCAACCGCGACGGCGAGACCGTCTACGGCAGCCGCCCGGTGGCCGCGCAGCAGCTCGAGTGGGGCGCGCCGCTCGACCCCGACCACGCGCAGAACTCGTTCTACGGCGGCGACCTCGACGGCCTGCGCGCGAAGCTGGGCCACCTGCAGCAGGCGGTGGGCGCTACCGCGGTCTACCTGAACCCGGTGTTCACCTCGGGCAGCAACCACCGCTACGACACCGAGGACTACGACAACGTCGACCCCGCGCTCGGCGGCAATGCGGCGCTGGAGCGGCTGTCCGCGGCGATGCATTCACGTGGCATGCGGCTGGTGCTCGACGCGGTGCTGAACCACACCAGCACCAACCACCCCTGGTTCAACCGCTGGGGGCAGCATGCCGAGGTGGGCGCGGACCAGTCGGCCGAGTCGCCGTGGCGCGCGTGGTACGCGTTCAACGACGCCGGCCATCCGATCTACTGGAAGGGCCACGATTCGCTGCCGGTGCTCGACTTCTCGCACGCCGCGCTGCGCGAGGCGGTGTACGAGGGGCCGGATTCGATCGTGAAGAAGTGGCTGCGCGCGCCGTACTCGATCGACGGCTGGCGGCTGGACGTGATCCACATGCTGGGCGAAGGCCCGGGCGCGAAGAATAACGCGCACCATGTGCGGCAGATCCGCCAGGCGATCAAGGACGAGCAGCCGCAGGCCTACGTGCTGGGCGAGCACTTCAGCGAAGCGACGCGCTGGCTGCAGGGCGACCAGGAAGACGGCTCGATGAACTACTACGGCTTCGCGCAGCCGGTGTGGGCCTGGCTGGCGGGCCAGGACACCAACGGCCATCCGGCACGCCTGAGCACCGCGCAGTTCGAGGCCTGGCTGAACCGCGCGCGCAGCGCGATCGGCTACGACACCGCGCTGGTGCAGTTCAACCTGCTCGGCAGCCACGACACGCCGCGCTTCATGACCCGCCTGGCCGGCAACCGCGCGCGCGCGAAGCTGGCGATGACCCTGCTCTTCGCCTACCCCGGCGTGCCCTGCATCTACTACGGCGACGAGCTCGGCATGGAAGGTGGCGCCGACCCCGACTGCCGCCGCTGCATGGACTGGAGCGGCGCGACCTGGGACCGCGACCTGCTGGCGCACGTCAAGCGCCTGTCGACCTTGCGCCGCGAGCGCCGCGAGTGGCGCGAGGGCGCGTTCCAGGTGCTCGCGCAGGGCGACGAGTGGCTGGCCTTCGCGCGCCATACCGGGCAGGCGGCGTCGATCTGCGTGGTCAATCGGGGCGAGGCGGTGGACGTGGTGCTTCCGCTGGCGGCGCTGCCGGTCGAGGTGGCCGTCTGGCGCGACGCCGATGGCGCTGCGGTGCATGCTGCCGACGGCGTGCTGCGCCTGTCGGTGCCCGCCGAGAGCGGCGTGGTGATGATGGGTTGATGCTTGAAGGGAATCACCGCCTGTAGTAACGTTGCTACGTTCTCGGGCTCTGCAAACCCTCATGGCCACGACCACGCTCTCCAGCCGCGACTTCAACCAGGACACCGGCCGGGCCAAGCAGGCGGCGCGCAAGGGGCCGGTGGTCATCACCGATCGCGGCCGGCCTTCTCACGTGCTGCTGACCTATGGTGACTACGAGAAGCTGCTCGGCCGCGGCACCAGCCTGCTCGACGCGATCGCCCAGCAAGAGGGCGGCGACTTTCACTTCGATCCGCCGCGTGTCGAAGGGCTGAGCAAACCCGCCGACCTCGACGCATGATCCTGCTGGACACGAATGTGGTCAGCGAGCTGCGTCGCCCGGCGCGCGCGGACCGCCACGTGCTGGCCTGGGCGCAGGCTGCTGCCGCGGCGCAGTTCCACCTGTCGGTCATCACGGTGCTGGAGCTGGAATTGGGCATCCTGCGTGTGCAGCGACGGGATGCAGCACAAGGTGAGGTTCTGCGCGCATGGCTGGATGGGCAGGTGCTGCCCCAGTTCGAAGGCCGCATCCTGCCGATCGACACCGCCGTGGCCCTGCGCTGCGCGCGCCTTCATGTGCCGGATCCCCGCGCCGAGCGCGACGCCTTGATCGCGGCGACGGCGCTGGTCCACGGCATGACGGTCGCCACCCGCAACCAGGCCGACTTCGCGCCCACCGGCGTACCCACGATCAACCCGTGGGCCGCGCCACCCGCGGCGCCGCGCAGGCCGGCACGGCGACGGTCCTGACGCTCACCCCGGCACCGGGAACCACGCCGGATCGAGCGTCAGCGTCTGCCCGACGATGCCGGCGATCTCGACGGTGTTGAAGTCGATCGTCGTCACCAGCGCCAGCAGCGAGGCCTGGGTGAAGGTGCCGTCGTTGACGAGGCCGGTGTACAGCGCGAGCGCGTCGGACGGGATCGGCGACTCGATGATGGTGCTCCACAGGTACGCCACCAGCACGTCGTTGGGCACCCCCGGCGCGTAGAAATTGATCATCGCCTGCGCCAGGTCCTCGAGGTTGCCGCCCTGGCGGTCCAGCATCGCGGTCCATTGGCTGAGCTGCGCGGAGCCGGGCGCCACGTTGAAGGCCGCGTTGAGCATCGCGTAGGCGAGGTAGGTGTTCTGGCCGGGCGAGGTGTCGCTGGCCAGCACCTGGTCGCTGAACTGCAGGCGCTCGACGTTGAACAGCGTGTCGCTGCCGTCGCCGCCGCCGGCGACCGTGCGCTGCGCGACCGAGCCGGTGATCGTGTAGTCCGCGCGTGCGCCGCCGAAGACCGCCGTGTCGATGCCGGCGCCGCCGTCGAAGCTGTTGTTGCCCGCGGTGCCGCGGAAGACGTTGTTCGACGCATTGCCGGTGCCGGTGGTGGCGCTGCCGGTCAGCACCAGGTTCTCGACGTTCTCCGGCAGCGTGAAGCTGGCGCTCGACACCACCGTGTCGATGCCGCCGCGCGGGCTCTCGGCGATGCGGTCCTGCGCGCTGCTGACGCTGTAGCGGTCGTTGCCGAGGCCGAAGCTGTAGGTCGCCGGGCCGTCGTTGTCGATCAGCGTGCCGGTGGCCTGCGCCTGCGGGATCGTCGCGTTGACCGGCGCGCTCAGCGACAAGGTCCAGGTCTCGGTGGCCTCGGCCGTCGTGTCGTCGATCAGCGGCGAGCTCACCAGCTTCGTCGTCTCGCCCGGTGCGAACACCAGCGTGCCGAACAGGCGCTGGAAGTCCGGCGCCGACGAGTTGTGGAACGCGGTGCCGTTGGCCATGTCGAAGTTGACCTTGACCTCGTTGCCCGACGGCGCCGACAGCTGCACCAGGAAGCCGGCCAGCACGTCGCCTTCGCCGACGCTGATCGGGCCGGCGCCGATGCGCGGCTGGCTCACCGGCGCGGTGTCGCTGCGGCCGATCAGCACCGCGCCCACCGCGTCGGCGAGCGTGCCGCCGGCCGCGCCGCTGAGCTGCAGCCGCAGCGCCTCGTCGAACTCGGCCAGGCCGTCGTCGGTGATGTCGATGGTCAGGGTCTTCACCGTCTCGCCGGGCGCGAAGCTCAGCGTGCCGCTGGCGGCGCGGTAGTCGGTGGCGGCCGCGGCGGTGTCGTCCGCGGTGGTCCAGTTCACGGTGACGGTGCCCACCGAGGGCTTGTCCAGCCAGACCGGCAGCGTCGCGATGCCGGCGCGCTCGTCGACCACCGCATCGCCGATGCGGATCGCCGGCGTGCCGGCCACCGCGTCGTTGTCGTAGAGCCGCGCCGGCGTCCAGCGCTGCGGCACGGTGGCGTTGACCGGCGAATTGAGGTCCAGCCAGAAGGACTCGACGCCCTCGACCAGCGTGTTGTCGATCAGCGGCACGGTGATCGTGCGCGTGGTTTCGCCGGGCGCGAAGACCAGAGTGCCGAAGTGGCGCTGGTAGTCGGGGGCCGACGAGTTGTAGAAGGCCAGCGCGTTGGCGAGGTCGACGTCGACCTCGACCGGGTTGCTCGAGGGCGAGCTCAGCTGGATCACGAAGCTGAGCGCGGGCTGCGACTCGTCGCCGAAGGCCGGGTGCGCGATCACGTAGGGCATGCCGGCCGGCGCCGCGTCGCTGCGGCCGATCTGCGCGACGCCGCTGCCGTCGGCCAGCGTCGCGCCGGACGGCGCGCTCAGGGTCAGGTTGAAAAACTCGTCGACCTCGGTCGCCGCATCGTCGTACAGGTCGATGGTCACCGTCTTGGCGACCTCGCCGGGCGCGAAGCTCAAGCTGCCGCTCGCGGCGCGGAAGTCGCTGCCGGCCTGCGCGGTCTGGTCGGCGGTGGCGTAGTTCACCGTCACGGTGCCGGTCGACGGCCGGTTCATCCAGACGAAGAAGCTCGCGGTGCCGGCGCTTTCGTCGACCGTGACGTCGCCGACGGCGATCGCCGGCGTGCCGGCGATGCCGTCGTTGTCGACGATGATGCCCGGCGTGTAGCGCTGCGGCACCGTCGCGTTGACGGGCGTGTTGAGGTCCAGCCACCAGAGCTCGCGGCTCTCGGCCTGCGTGTCGTCGAGGATCGTCAGCGGCACGAAGCGGGTGGTCTCGCCGGGCGCGAAGACCAGCGTGCCGAAGTGGCGCTGGTAGTCGGGCGCCGACGAGTTGTAGTACGCGGTCGCGTTCGCCAGGTCGAAGTTGACCTTGACCTCGTTGCCCGATGGCGCGCTCAGCTCGATCGTGAAGCCGGTCAGCGCCTGGCTTTCGTCGGCGACGATCGGCCGCGCGCTGATGTGGGGCGCCCCGACCGGCGGGCCGTCGTTGCGGCCGATCGTCGCGCTGCCGAAGGCATCGACGATCGTCGCGCCGGCCGGGCTCGACAGGTTGAGCCGGAACACCTCGTCGGCTTCGGTGTCCGCATCGTCGAAGAGGTCGACCGTCACCGCCTTCACCACCTCGCCGGCGGCGAAGGTCAAGGTGCCGGCGGCGGCGCGGTAGTCGCTGCCGGCCATCGCGGTGGCGTCGCCGGTGGCGTAGCCCACCGTCACCGTGCCCGTCGAGGGCCGGTTCAGCGAGACGAAGAAGCTCGCGCTGCCGCTGGTCTCGTCGACCACGGCATCGCTGACCGAGACCAGCGGCGTGCCGGCGACGGCGTCGTTGTCGAACAGCAGCACCGGCGTGTACCGCTGCGGCACCGTCGCGTTGACCGGCGAGTTCAGGTCCAGCCACAGCGCCTCGGTGCCCTCGGCCTGCGTGTTGTCGACCAGCGCGAAGGCGACGATCCTGCTCGTCTCGCCGGGCGCGAAGACCAGCGTGCCGAAGTGGCGCTGGTAGTCCGGGACCGACGAGTTGTAGTAGGCCGTGGCGTTCGCCAGGTCGAAGTTGACCTCGACCTGGTTGCTGGACGGGGCCGACAGCGTGATCGCGAAGCGCAGCAGCGCCTGGCTTTCGTCGCCGGCGATCGGCATTGCGCTGATCGCCGGCTGGCTCACCGGCGCGGCGTCGTTGCGAACGATCAGGCCGCGGCCGCTGCCGTCGACGATGGTCGCGCCGGTCGGCGTCGCGAGGTCGAGCCGGAAGGCTTCGTCGGCCTCGGCATCGCCGTCGTTAGTGATGTCGACGATCACTGTCTTCACCGTCTCCCCGGGCGCGAAGCTCAGCGTGCCGGTGGCCGCGCGGAAGTCGCTGCCCGCGGCGGCGGTGTCGCCGGCGGTCGTGTAGTTCACCGTCACGACCCCGGTCGACGGCTTGTTCAGCGTGACGAAGAACTGCGCCGTGCCGTCGGTTTCGTCGACCATCGCGTCGCTCACCGCGAGCGCCGGCGTTCCGGCGGTGGCGTCGTTGTCGATCAGCAGCGCCGGCGTGTAGCGCTGCGGCACGATCGCGTTGACCGGCGTATTGAGGTCGAGCCAGAACTGCTCCGGCGTCTCGGCCGTGGTGTTGTCGACGATCGGCACCACCACCAGCTTCGTCGTCTCGCCGGGTGCGAAGACCAGCGTGCCGAAGTGGCGCTGGAAGTCCGGCGCCGACGAGTTGTAGAAGGCCAGCCCGTTGACGGTGTCGAAGTTGACCTTGACTTCGTTGCTCGACGGCGCCGACAACTGCACGACGAACTGGGTGAACGCGGCGCTCTCGTCGGCGGCGATCGGCCTGGCGGTGACGAAGGGCTGGCTGACCAGGTCCGCGTCGTTGCGGCCGATGAGCCCCAGGCCGCTGCCGTCGACGATGGTCGCATTCGTCGCATTGCTCAGCTGCAGGCGGAAGTACTCGTCGACCTCGGCAGCGGGGTCGTTGAGCAGGTTCACCGTGACGGTCTTGACCGTCTCGCCCGCCGCGAAGCTCAGCGACCCCGAGGCCGCGGTGTAGTCGCTGCCGGCGGTCGCGGTGTCGTCTGCGGTCGTGTACTGCACGCTCACCGTGCCGGTCGAGGGGCGGTTCAGCGTGACGAAGAACTGCGCCGTGCCGGAGGCCTCGTCCACCACGCGGTCGCTCACCGCGATCTGCGGCGTGCCGCTGGTGCCGTCGTTGTCGACGATCAGCACCGGCCAGTAGCGCTGTTGAACGGTCGCGTTGACGGGCGTGTTGAGGTCCAGCCAGAACAGCTCCGACCCCTCGGCGGTGGTGTTGTTGACGATGTTCACCGTCAACGTCTTGCTGGTTTCGCCGGGCGCGAAGGTCAGCGTGCCGAAGTTGCGCTGGAAGTCCGGCGCCGCGGAGTTGTAGAAGGCCTGCCCGTTGACGGTGTCGTAGTTGACCTGGACCGGGTTGCTGGAGGCCTGGTCCATCACGATCGTCAGGGTGACGGTGGCGGCGCCTTCGTTGATGGCGGACGGCAGGACGCGGAGGTAGGGCATGGACGCTCCTCGAGGGCGATGGAAGGACGCGGCGAAAGGCTTCGACGACAGGGACGGCCCGTGCGGCTTGACGTCAGGGCTGCAGGCGCTCCGGCCGGCTGACCATGAAGGCGGCCCAGAAGAACGGATGGCGCCAGGCGCGGTCGGCGCGCCGGCGCACCTGGACCTGCGCCTGCTGCAGCGCGCGCGCCGGGTCGGCATCGCTGCGCAGCGCGCGGTACAGCGCGGTCATCAGCGCGCCGGTGCTCTCGTCCTCGACGCGCCACAGGCTCGCGATCACCGCGCCGGCCCCGCGCCGGGCCAACAGCGCCGCCAGGCCGTCGACCTCGCGGCCGTCGGCGCCCTGCGCGCCGCCGAGGCCGGTCTCGCAGGCCGACAGCGTGATCAGTGCCTGGCCGCGCCAGTCGAACGCCGCGAAGCGCTCGAGCGACAGCTTCTGGGCATCGCCCGTCAGCAGCCAGCTGCGGCCGATGTGGCCGGGGCGCAGCACGAAGTGCGTGCCCAGGTGCAGCAGCTCGCGGCGCGCCGGCGCCAGCTCGCGGGCGGCCGTGCCGCCATCGGCCACCGCACGCAGGCGCTCGGTGGTGAAGGCCTCGTTGAGCCAGCCGGCGCCGGGCAGCAGCCCGCGCTCGCAGGGGCCGTCGGCGGCGTCGAGGCCGATCACCTCGCCGTCGACGATGCTGCACAGCTCGCGCGGCACCGCCTGCAGCGCCGGCAGGCCGGCGAGCGCGCGGCTGACGCCGAAGGCCCGCACGTAGGCCTCGCGCGGCGGCGGCTCGGCCAGCGGCGCATCCGCGCCGCCGTTGGCCGGCGCATCGCCGGCGGTTCGGTCGGCGGCGGCGATGCGCTGCTCGATCGCGTAGCGCTCGCCGAGGTAGCGCCGGCCGTCGTGCAGCGCGGCGAAGGGCAGGTAGCGCAGCGCGCCGTCCAGGTGCAGCACCAGCCGCTGCACGCGCGCCACATCGGCCGCCTGGGCGATCGGCGCCGCCACGCGCGCATGCAGCGACTGCGCCAGCGGCAGCACGTCCTCGCGGCGGCCGATCTGCGCCAGCAGCCGGCCGACGTCGCGCGCCAGCGCAGCCGGGTCCTGCGGCCGCCGCTGCAGCGTGCGGCCCCGCGGGCCGTCGAGCACGAGGTTCAGGTGGGTGTCGCCGGCGAAGAGCCAGGCCACCAGCGTGCCGGCCGGTGCGCGCGTCGCCACCGGCGCGGTGGCGGCGCGCGGCGCGCGACCGTTGGCCGGTTCACTGCCCAGCAGCGCCTGCCACGATTGCAGGCGCTCGGCCTCGGCGGCCGCGCTGTCGCCTGCCGCGGCGGGCGAGGCCGCGCGCCAGCCTGCTTCGCGCGGCGTCAGCGCCGGCCCGCCGGGTGCCGGCGCGTCGCCCGCACCGCGCACGAAGTCGAGGAACTCCTCGGCCTTCAGCAGCCGCAGCACGTCCAGCGCCTCGTCGATGCGGCCGTCTTCGGCCAGCCAGTCGGCCAGGCGCCGGTACACCGCATGTTTGTCGGCGACGAACTGGCGCTCGCTGTCGCGCGCGGTGCGCGAGAAGTCGCGCCGCATCGCCTCGATCTGCTCGACCGCCGTCTTGCCGAAGTGGATCGCCAGCGCCCGCGCGCCGCTGCGCCGCAGGTGCTCGGCCAGCGCGTCGTAGGCGATCCACAGCGGGTGCGCGGTGCCAGCGCTCTGCGCGGCCGCCAGCGCGCGCAGGTGGTGCTCGCGGGCCTCGCCGGCGCGTCCCGCGGCATCGGCCTGCAGGGCCAGCGCGTGGTGCACGCGGAAGCGGTGCAGCGGCACCGCGGTATCGAGCGTGGACGCGCGGCGCCGCAGCGTGTCGCAGGCCTCGCCCGCGAGCCGGCCGCGCACCTGGGCGATGCAGCGGTGCACCGTCGACACCTCGACGAAGGCATGCTGCTCGCCGACCACCGCGGCGATCAGCGGCGCCGACCGTGCATGCAGCGCGTCGACCTCGGCCCAGCGGCCGCGGGCGGAGGCCAGCGTCGCCTGCAGCCGCAGCAGCCGGCCGTGCCAGTAGCCGAAGCTCGCGTCGCGCCCGGCCACGCCCAGGCCTTCGTCGATGACGCCCTGCGCCGCGTCGGCGTCGTTGAGCCGCGTATACAGCTCGGCCAGGTTGTCCAAGAGCCGCAGCCGGCGCAGCGCCGGCAGGCCGGGGTTCGCGCGCAGCAGCGCGCGCGCTTCCTCGAAACGCAGCTCGGCTTCGGCCAGGCGCGACAGGTGCATCAGGCAGGTCGCGCGGTTGTTCATCGCCACCAGGTGCATCGCCGGGTGCTTCGGGAAACGTTGCTGCGCGAAGGCGACGGCTTCTTCGGCGACGGCCAGCGCGTCGGCATAACGGCCGCGGTCCTGCTGCAGTGCCGACAGGTTGTTCAGCACGCCCAGCTGCGCGGCCGGCGACACCGCCGGATGCAGCGCCATCAGCCGCCGGCCCTCGTTGAGCGCGGTTTCGGCCTCGTCGCCGCGGTTCAGCTGCGACAGCATCGCGCCCAGGCTCGCGAGGGCGTCGAAGGCGTCGGGCGCGTCGGCGCCGTCGAGTTCGCGGATCAGCGCGACTTCGGCGCTGGCATGGCCGATCGCCGCGGGCAGGTCCTGGCGCGCGTAGGCATGCATCGTGCGCTGGTTCAGCAGGTCGCCCATGTCGCGGCTGCGCGCGAGGCCGGCGTCCTTCAGCTCGCGCTCGGCCTCGTCGAGCAGCGCTGCGGCGCGATCGAGGGCGTCGGGCGCCTCGCGCAGGGTGCGCAGCGCCTGCGACAGCCCGACCGCCGCCAGCGCGGGCAGGCGGCCGTGCTGGTCCAGCGCGCGCAGCTGCGCCAGCGCGCGCTCGAAATGCGGCGCGGCGCGGGCGTAGGCGCCCTGGTCGGATTCCAGCGTGCCCTGGGCCAGGGCGACCTCGGAGGCGGTCAGGCTGCCCGGCGCGGCCGACGCGGCCAGCGCACCGAGCAGCGCGGCCGCGGCGTCGTAACGTTCGTTGGCCGCCAGCGCCTGGGCCAGCTCGATGCCGGTGGCCGTCGACGCCGCGGCGCGGTGGCGGGCGCAGGCGCGGGCCAGCGCCAGCGGCGGCTGGTTGCGTCGCAACGCGTCGGCCTCGGCGGCGAGTGCGGCGGGGTCCGGCGGCGCGACGCCGTCGCACGGGGGCTGTGCCGCGGCCAGGCCGGCGAACGTGGCGAGCAGCAGCGCCGCGGCGCGCCGGAGGTTCACGGCGCCGCCTCGACCTCAATGCGCACACTGCCGTCCGCCCCGCGCACGATGCCGCGGCGCGCCAGCTGCACGCTCACTTCCGGTGATGGCGGCGACGTCCATTCCGCGTCCAGCCCGAAGCGGCCGAGGCGCTCGTAGCGCCGCACCGTCGCGCCCAGCGCCGCCAGCTCGGCGGCCAGCGCATCGCGGCGTTCGCGCGGCTTCGCATCGCGCAGCAGCTGCAGGCCGTCGGCCGTGCTGCCGCGCAGCACCGTCGGATCGTCGGCCGGCGGCGTGACGGGGGGCCGCAGCAGCGGCAGCAGCACGGCGATGCCGAACGCGGCGGCCAGCGCCCAGGCCCACGGCCGCGGGTGGCCGGCGCTCATGAGCCGGCGCTGCCAGCGCTCCCAGCGCTCGGCGCAGGCGGGGCACCAGCGCCGGCGCAACAGGCCCGTGCGCTGCGCCGCCTGCAGCAGCGCGGCCTCGGCATCGGCGGCCGGCTCCGCCTGCGCCAGCGGGCGCCAGCGTCGCATCGCTTCGCGCAGCAGCGCCGCCTCCTGCAGCGTCGCCGGTGCGCTGCCCTCGCGCGGCCGGCCAGCCAGCGCGTCGAGCCAGTCGTCGTCGTCACGCGGGTTCATGGGCCCCCTACGGCGCCACGCGCCGGTCCCCCCGAGGGGGATCGAGTGTCTTCGGAACGGCCGGGCGGCGCTCGTCTGCCGATGCCGTCGTGTCGCTGCGCGTTTCGCCGGCACGCAGCCCGGCCTGCAGGTACCAGTCGTGGAAGTACACCCGCGCCTTCTTGCGGCACTGCGACAGGTACTCACGCGTCGCGCCCGGGCTGCGGCCGAGCAGCGTCGCGATCTCGGCCGGCGACAGCTCGTCCTCGGCGATCCAGCGCAGCACCTCGGCGGCGGCCGGATGGTCGCGGCGGAAGCGCTGGGCGCAGGCGCGGTACAGCGCCTCGAGCTCGGCATCGCGCCACTGCTGCTCGGGCGTCGCGACCGGGGCGGCGCGCTGCAGCGCGGCCTCCACCTCGGCCAGCACGCGGCCCTGCGCATCGTCCAGCGGCGACTCGGGCCGGCGCCGGCGCAGTTCGTCGGCCGCGCGGTGGCGCAGCACCGTCTTCAGCCACGGGAACAGCTCCGACTCGCCGCGGTACTGCGCGCAGCGCTGCCAGGCGCGGATCAGGGTGTCCTGCACCAGGTCGCGTGCGGCCTGCAGCTCGCCGAGCGCGCACATCGCTTCGTGCAGCAGCGCGCGGCCGTAGTCGCGCTGCAGCATGCGCAGCGCCTCGGCGATTCGGGGTCCGCCGTCGCTGCAGGCGCGCATGAAGTCGTGGCGGTCCATCGTCCGGCCCAGGAGGCGGGGGCAGGAAAGTCCACGATGCCACAGGCGGGCCCGGCGAAGGGAGGGGGAAACGCGCAGCCCGGCCGGCAGCGCGCAGGCAAGCAGTTCGGCCATCGTTCGGCAGGGACGGATCAGCCGCCGCAACGTCAGGCCGACGCGGTAGAGAATGCCGTGCATGTCCGCTCCCGCCCCGCGCCTGCCCCGGGACACCGCCGGCCTGCTGAAGCTGGCGGCGCGCTCGATGTTCGACCTCTACGCGCAGACGGTGCAGGGCATGATGGTCGTCGACCGCGACCACCGCATCGTGTGGATCAGCGAGGGCTACAAGCGCTTCCTGCCGGCGCTGGGCTTCGAGGCGGAGAGCGAGTTCGTCGGGCGCCGCGTCGAGGAGGTGGTGCCGAACACGCTGATGGCGCAGGTCATCGAGACCGGCGTGCCGATCATGGTCGACCTGCTGACCAACAAGGCCGGCACCTTCCTCGTCAGCCGGGTGCCGCTGCGCGACGAGGCCGGCGAGGTGATCGGCGCGCTCGGCATGGTGCTGATGGACCATCCGGAAAGCACGATGCAGCCGCTGATGACGAAGTTCGGCCGGCTGCAGCGCGAGCTGGAGCTGGCGCAGCGCGAGCTTGCCGCCGAGCAGACGCGCAACCGCCGGCCGAAGTACACGATCGCCGCCTACATCGGCGCCAGCCCCGCGGCGCTGGAAGTCAAGCGCCAGGCGCGGCGCGTGGCCGGCACCGAGTCGACCGTGCTGCTGCTCGGCGAGACCGGCACCGGCAAGGAGCTGCTGGCGCACGCGATCCACGCGGCCTCGGCGCGCGCGGCGCGGCCCTTCGTCGGCGTCAACATCGCCGCGGTGCCCGACACGCTGCTGGAGGCCGAATTCTTCGGCGTCGCGCCCGGCGCCTACACCGGCGCCGAGCGCAAGGGCCGCGACGGCAAGTTCCGCCTCGCCGACGGCGGCACGCTGTTCCTAGACGAGATCGGCGACATGCCGCTGGCGCTGCAGGCCAAGCTGCTGCGCGCGCTGCAGGAGCAGGAGGTCGAGCCGCTGGGCAGCAACCAGGTGATCAAGGTCGACGTGCGGGTGATCGCCGCGACCAGCCGCGACCTGGGCGCGATGGTTGCCCAGGGGCTGTTCCGTGCCGATCTGTACTACCGCCTCAACGTGCTGCCGATCCGCCTGCCCGCGCTGCGCGAGCGCCTGCCCGACCTGGAGGCGCTGGCCGAGGCGCTGCTCGACGACATCGCGCGGCGCAGCGGGCTGCCGCACAAGAGCCTGTCATCCGAGGCGCTGGACCGGCTGGCCGGCCATGCCTGGCCGGGCAACATCCGCGAGCTGCGCAACGTGCTCGAACAGGCGGCGCTGATGACCGACGAGCTGCGCCTGGACGCCCACCACCTCGACGGCGCGTTGCAGCGCATGCCCGCCGGCGAGCCGCTGCCGGCCTTGCCGGCGGCGCCGCCACAGCGCGCGCCCGCCGCGCCGGCCCTGCCGCCGCGCGGCGACGGGGCGCCGCCGGCGCTGATCAAGCCCCTGCCGCAGGCGATCGCCGAGCTCGAGGGCCGTGCGATCCGCGAGGCGCTGGCGGCCACCGGCGGCAACAAGCTGGCCGCCGCGCGGCTGCTGGGCATCGCCCGCGCGACGCTTTACGAAAAGCTGCCCCTGGCCGAGCGGGACGGATGATCATCGCGGCCATGCGCAAGCGGCGGTGGCTGGCGTTGGCCCTGGCAGGTTCGGTGATGGGTGCCGGCGTGGCGGCCCAGCCCGAGGCTGCCGGCAGCGGCCTGCGCTTCGACGGCTTCGGCACGCTGGGCGTCGCGTCGGCCGACATGGACCCGCCGTACAGCTTCCTGCGCGAAGTGTCGCAGCCGGCCAGCGGCCGCCGCACGCGCGCCGATGCCGACAGCCGGCTCGGCCTGCAGCTGAACTGGTCGCCGAGCCCGCGCTGGGACGTGGTCGGCCAGGCGGTGCTGAGCCGGCGCGCGCCGAGCAGCCCGGCGCGCGAGGCCATCAGCCTGGCCTTCGCGGCCTGGCACCCGGCCGCCGGCTGGGACCTGCGCGCGGGCCGTCTCGCGCTGGACGCCTTCCTGCTGGCCGACTACCGCCATGTCGGCTATGCGTATCCGTGGGTGCGGCCATTCCCCGAGTTCTACGGCTGGATGCCGTTCCAGTCGATCGACGGCGCCGACGCGACGCTGCGCTGGACCGATCGCGGCGGTGCGAACTGGCGCGCGAAGCTGCTCGCCGGGCGCTCGCGCGTGACGATTCCCGGCCCGAGCGAAAGTGGCGACGTGGTGCTGCGCACGAAAGGCACTGGCGGCCTGGTGCTGACGCGCGAAGCCGATGGCCTGACGCTCAAGCTGAGCCTGATCCACTCGCGCAGCCGGCTGGTGCCGACGGCGCAGTTCCAGCCGCTGCTCGACGGCCTGCGTGCGCTGCAGGCGCTGCCGCTGCCGCTGGCCCCGGAGGCCGCGGAGGCCGAGCGGCGGCTGCCGTTCCGCTGGTTCGGTGCCAGTTATGCCGGGCTCGGCGGCAGCTACGAGCAGGGCGCCTGGCTGCTGCATGCCGAGGCCAGCGTGATCCGCGCCGAGCACACCTCGAACGACGGCCGCCATGCCTATGCCAGCATCGGCCGCCGCTTCGGCGACGTGACGGCCTATGTCGCGGCCGCCGAAGCGCGCTCGACGCTGGCCCCGGCCGCCTCGCCCGACTGGGCGGCGCAGCTGCTGCCGATCGCCGGCCCGGTCGCGGCGGCGCAGGCCCAGGCCCTCGGTGAAGCGGCGCGCGCCGCCGGCGATGCGGGGCGGCTCGACCAGCGCTCGCTCGGCATCGGCGCGCGCTGGGACTTCGCCGACCGGCGCGCGCTGAAGGTCCAGCTCGACCGCGTGCGCATCGGCCCCACCGGCTCCGGGCTGTGGGGCCGCGCCGGCCCGCAGCCCGCGCGTGGCCACGTGCTGTCGGCCTCGCTCGACTTCGTGTTCTGACGACCATGAAGCACGCGGCCGCCCGTTTCGCGACCTGCCTGGCGCTGCTGCCGGCCGGGTTGGCGGTCGTCTCGTCCGCCGCTCATGCCGAGAGTTATGTCGTCGTGCACCCGGCGAATCCACTGAAGGCGCTGACGCAGAAGGAGGCGGTCGACCTCTTCATGGGCAAGACCCGCCACTTCCCGAACGGCGACTTCGCGCTGGCCTTCGACCTGCCGCGCGACAGCCCGGCCCGCGCGGCCTTCTATCAGGCGCTGACCGGCCAGGGCGTCGCGCAGGTCAACAGCTACTGGGCGCGGCTGATGTTCACCGGCCAGACACTGCCGCCGCAGCCGGTGCCCGACGAAGCGGCGATGGCCGAGCTGGTCAGGCGCAACCCGAGCGCGATCGGCTACCTGTCGCGCGAGCCCGGCGACCGCGGGCTGCGCATCGTGCTGGTGCTCAAGGATGGGCACTAGGGCGCACGAGCGCGCCGGCCCGGCGCCGGCGACACCGGGCGAGGCGCCGTCGTCCGACGGCACGCACCGCGCGCTGCCGCTGCTGCGCCTGCGCAGCCTGCAGCTGCATTTCACGCTGGTGCTGGTGGCCGGCGCCGCGGTGGTCAGCGCGTTGCTGGGCACGCTGTCGTACTACATCGGCTACGAGCGCGCGATCGGCTTCCGCCGCGACGCGCTGGGCGCGATGCTGCAGGCGGTGGAGAAGAGCGCGGCGGTGGGCGCCTACGCGCGCGACCGCATCCTGCTCGACGAGCTGACCGACGGCCTCGCGCGCAATCCGCTGGTCGCGCGCGTGGAAGTGCTGGCGCCGGACGGGACGCTGCTGGCGCAGCGCGGCGCCGCGCGTACGGCCGACGCGGCCGACGTGGTGGTCGAGGCGCGGCTGGCGGCGCCCTTCGATGCGAACGAGTCGGTCGGCCGGCTGCGCATCGTCGCCGACCCGGACCGCGTGCGCGCCGACGCGCGCGGCCGCGCCGCGACGCTGGCCGCGGCGATGGTCGCGCAGACCGCGGTGCTCGCCTTGCTGCTGTACGTCTTCGGTGCGCGGGTGGTGTCGCAGCCGATCGTGCGGCTGGCGCGCGAGCTGCGCGAGGCCCAGCCCGGCAGCGGCCGCCGGCTGACGACGCCGTGGAGCCACCGCGATGACGAGCTCGGCACCTTGATCGCCGGCGCCAACGCACTGCTCGACACCAATGACGCGGCGCTGGCGCGCGAACGCGAGCTGCGCGCCAGCATCGAGGTGATGGAAGCGCAGTACCGGCAGATCTTCGACTCGACCAGCGCCGGCATCTTCGTGCTCGGGCCCGACGGCCGGCTGATCAACGGCAACCCGACGGTGCTGAAGGTCATCGGCATGCCGGTCGACGAAGTGCGGCGTTGGCAGGGCGGGGAGTTCATCCAGCGCGTGTTCGCGCGGCCCGACCGGGTCGAGGCGATGATCGACGAATCGATCGCCCGCGGCGAGACGGTCTCGGCCGACCTCGAGCTGCTGCGCCGCGACGCGGAGCCGCGCTGGGTGCACTGCCTGATCTCGGTACAGGGGGATGCGGCCAGCGGCAGCGACATGATCGAAGGCGTGATGTACGACATCACCGAACGGCGCCGCGCCGAGCACGACGCGCGCCACCAGGCCGAGCACGACCCGTTGACCGGGTTGAAGAACCGCGCCGCGTCCGAGGCGCAGATCGACCGCTTCATCGCCGAGGCCGCGGCAGCCGGCGGCGAGATGGCGCTGCTGTACATCGACCTCGACGGCTTCAAGCAGGTCAACGACCGCCTCGGCCACAAGGCCGGCGACGTGGTGCTGCAGCGCTGCGCGGCCCGCCTGCAGTCGGCGGTGCGGCGCACCAGCGACCTCGTCGGCCGCATCGGCGGCGACGAGTTCGTCGTCGCGCTCGGCCACAGCGGGCCGCAGGACGCGGCGCTCGGCCAGATCGCCCGCACGATCGTCACGCGCCTGTGCGAGCCGCAGGAAGTGGATGGCGAGCCGGTGCAGATCGGGGCGTCGATCGGCATCGCCTGCTACCCGCACCATGGCACGGTGCGGCGGCAGCTGATGCAGGCGGCCGACGAGGCGATGTACGAGGTCAAGCGCTCGGGCAAGAACAGCTTTGCGATGGCGGCGGCGCCGGGCCGCGCGGGCTGAGCGCGCGGGTCAGCCGATCGCCGTCTCCGCGGCGACGATGCGCGCCAGCTGGCCGCTCACTTTGTCGTTCAGCTCGCGCAGCGCCTTCAGCTGCAGCGCGACCTCGTCCGGCGCGATATCTGCAGAAGCCAGGGCCTGCCGGACCGACGCCGCCTGCATCGCCACCTCGCGCAAGCCGAGCGTCGCCGCCGCGCCACCCAGCGCATGCAGCAGCCGCAGCAGCTCGTCGACCGCGTCGGCCTGGTACAGCCGCAGCGCCTCGTGGCCATCCTGCGCGTGCAGCCGGTGGTAGGTCGCGAGCAGGCTGCGGTAGAGCTTCAGGTTGCCGCCCAGGCGTTCGAGCCCGTCGCGCACGTCGACCGTCGGCAGCAGCCCCTGCAGCGCCTGCACGTCGCCGTCCGCAGCCGGTGTGGCGGCGGCCGCGGCTGCGGCCGCCGTCGAGGCGCCGGGCACGATCCACGTCAGCAGCATCGTCTCCAGCGCTTCGGGGCTCACCGGCTTCGGCAGGTGCGCGTTCATGCCGGCGTCCAGGCAGTCCTGGCGGTCGCGTTCGAGCGCCGAGGCGCTCATCGCGACCACCGGCACGCCGCCGTTGGGCAGCCGGCGCAGCAGCCGCGTCGCCTGCAGGCCGTCCATCACCGGCATCTGCACGTCCATCAGCACCAGGTCGAAGGCCGCGGCGCGCAGGCGGTCGAGCGCGTTGATGCCGTCCTGCGCGATCGTCACCTGCAGGCCGGCGTTGGCCAGCATCTCGCCGGCGACCTGCTGGTTGATCGGGTTGTCCTCGACCAGCAGCACGCGCGCGCCGCGGATCGCCTGCAGGGCCGCCGCGCGCTCGGCCGGCGGCCGCGGCGCAAGGCCTGCATCGTCGGCCGGCCGGCCGAAGCGCGCGCTGAAGCTGAACTCCGAGCCGCGTCCCGGTTCGCTGCGCACGGTGATCTCGCCGCCCATCATCTCGACCAGGCGCTTGCAGATCACCAGGCCCAGCCCGGTGCCGCCGAAGCGCCGCGTCGTCGAGCGGTCGGCCTGCGCGAAGGGCTTGAACAGCCCGGCGGCCTGGTGCGGCGTCAGGCCGATGCCGCTGTCCTGCACGGCAAAGCGCAGCACCGCGTGCTCGGCCTGCTGCGCGAGCAGCGTCGCGCTGATCACCACCCGGCCTTCGCGGGTGAACTTCAGCGCGTTGCCGACCAGGTTGTTGAGCACCTGCGACAGCCGCAGCGCATCGCCGACCAGGCGCGGCGGCAGCGCCGGGTCGAGCTCGACCGCCAGCGCCAGGCCGGCCAGCTCGGCGCGTGCGGAGAACAGGCCGGTGACGTCGTGCACCACCCGGCCGGGCTCGAAGACCTCCTGCTCCAGCGCCAGCTTGTCGGCTTCGATCTTCGAGTAGTCGAGGATGTCGTCGAGCAGCCGCATCAGCGACTTCGATGCCGCCTGCACCTTCACCAGGTAGTCGCGCTGGCGCGCATCCAGCGGCGTGGCCAGCGCCAGGTGCGTCAGGCCGATGATGGCGTTCATCGGCGTGCGCACCTCGTGGCTCATGTTGGCGACGAAGCGGCCCTTGGCTTCGTCGGCCGCCTGCGCGGCGTCGCGCGCGGCGGCCAGCTCGGTGGCGCGGTCGTGTTCCTCGCGGTGCATCTGCACCAGCCGGGCATGCAGCCGGCCGTTCTCGACCAGCAGTTCCATCAGCACGTAGCTGGCGGCGAACAGGCCGTAGATGCGGCCGAAGTAGAAGCCCAGGTCGAAGCGGCCGGCATTGAAGACCGCGGACAGCGCGACGTCGGCGATCCACGCGCCCATCACCACCAGCAGCCACAGGTCGAGCACGCTGCGGCGCCGGCCCGCGGCCAGTTGCCAGGCCAGCACCGCGAAGGCCGCGGCCGCCGCCAGCCACACGCTGCCGACGACCATCAGCATCGCCGGCGTGTAGCGGTTACCGGCCATGATCGGCGGCAGCAGCGCCTCCCCGGCGGTGGCCAGGCGCACCAGCGCCGCGGCGACCGCCAGCAGCAGCAGTCCGCCGACCAGCACCTGGCGCGGCGACAGCGGCGCGTGCGGATCGCCGCGTGCGTAGGCGATCACCAGCAGCGGGAAGCCGGCATGCCAGAACATGTAGAGCCACGCGGTGCTCTGCGCGCCACCGCCGATCAGCCCGCCCGGCGCGAACAGGCCCGGAAAGCTCAGCAGGTGCGCGCCGGCCAGCAGCGCAGTGAAGAGGTAGGCGCCGGCCAGCAGCGCCAGCCCGCGCGCGCGGGCGACGCGGTACTGGCCGGCGAGCAGCGCCGCGGTGATCAGGTCGCTGACGATGAGCGCCGATTCGTAGACCGGGATGAAGCCGGGCAGCGGCGGCAGCGGCTGTTTCGCGAAAGGCAGCAGCGCGGCGCAGACCAGCGCCGAGCCGGCGACCATGCCGAGCGCGCGGCGGCGCATGCCGGCCGGCACGCCGTCGGACGACAGCACCAGCGGTCCGGCCAGCGCCGCGCGATCCTCGTCGATCCGCGCGGCGGTCAATTCGCCGTCTCGCCGAGCGTGAAGTAGAAGCTGGCGCCCGCGCCGGGCGTCGCGTCGGCCCAGACCTCGCCGCCGTGGCGGTGCACGACGCGCTCGACGATCGACAGCCCGACGCCGTTGCCCTCGAACTCGTCGGGCCGGTGCAGGCGCTGGAAGGCCTGGAACAGCTGTTCGGCCTGCGCCATGTCGAAGCCGGAGCCGTTGTCGCGCACGTGGAACACGGTGCGGCCGTCGCGCCGCGCGCTGCCGATCTCGATGCGGGCCGCGGGGGTGTGGCGGGTGAACTTGAAGGCGTTGGACAGCAGGTTCATGTAGACCTGGCGCAGCAGCGAGGCATCGCCGTCGACGGTGGGCAGTTCGCCGAAGGTGATCTCGGCGCCGTGCGCGGCCTGGTGGCGCTTCAGGTCCTCCAGCACGTCCTGCACCAGGGGCTGCAGCGCGACGGGGCGTCGCTCGAGCGCCTGGCGACCCAGGTGCGACAGCCGCAGCAGGTCGTCGATGAGCCGGTTCATGCGCCGCGCCGAGGACTCGATGTCGGCCAGCCACTGCTGGTGCCGGGGTTCCAGCGTCGACGACGCATGCTTGCGCAGCAGCAGCGCGAAGCCGAGCACCGCGTTCAGCGGCGAGCGCAGGTCGTGCGACGCCGAGCGGGTGAAGGCATCGAGCTCGCGGTTGCTGGCTTCCAGGTCGGCGACGTGGCGGCGCACGCGCTGCTCCAGCTCGGCGTTCTGCTGGCGCAGCCGCCGCATGGCCAGGCCGCGCTCGATGGCCGCCAGCACGCCGTCGAGCTGGAAGGGCTTGAGCAGGTAGTCGCCGGCACCGGCGCGCATCGCCTCGACGGCGCTGCCGATGGTGCCCTCGGCGGTCATCAGCAGCACCGCGATCAGCGGGTCGATCCGAAGGGCCTCGCGGGTCAGCGCGATGCCGTCGGTGCCGGGCATCACCAGGTCGGTCAGCAGCATGTCGTGGCTGCCCGGACGCAGGTGGACCAGGGCTTCGGCGGCGCTGCTGCAGCCGGTGATCTGGAAGCCGCGGCCTTCGAGCGCACCGCACAGCGCCAGCAGCTGCACCGGCTCGTCGTCGACGATCAGCAGCCGTGCGGGCGAAGCCGCCGTGCCGTTCCAACCGGTGCGTTGCTGGCCGCTCATCGTTGCCCTGCCGCTGCGTTCGGATGATAGGAAGGAGAGCACTGCACCCGACCCTCTCCCGCCGCGCAGCATGCCATGCAGCGCGACCGGTGTCAGGGCCCATTGCGCCGGGGCGGGGCATTCGCCTGGAATTCAGACACCGCCATCACGCGGTTGACCGGATATCGGACATTCATGGTGACTGAATTTCGGGCAATCGAGCCGCTGGCGGCGGTGATGTGCACTGGAAGCGCGCGCACACCGCCCGCTTTCCTGCGGTTTGCTCGGGGTTTGCACTAGGTTCGTGCGTTCCGGCATGGGCGTTGCACAGGAGTTGCCCGACCGCGGGCCGAGGTCGTCCCGCGCCATTCATTCCAACGAGGAGCATCACCGATGAAGCGTCGCCCGTTCAGCCTGGGCCTGATGGCCGCTGCCAGCCTTGCCGTGCTGGCCGCCGGCACCGCCGCGCAGGCCGCCGACGAGATCCGCATCGCGCACGTCTACAGCAAGACCGGCCCGCTGGAAGCCTACGGCAAGCAGACCGCGCTCGGCTTCATGATGGGCCTGGAGTACGCGACGCAGGGCACGATGGCCGTCAACGGCAAGAAGCTCGTCGTCATCGAGAAGGACGACCAGGGCAAGCCCGATCTCGGCAAGAGCCTGCTGGCCGCGGCCTACAACGACGACAAGGCCGACCTCGCGGTCGGGCCCACGTCGTCGGGTGTCGCGCTGGCGATGCTGCCGGTGGCCGAGGAAGCCAAGAAGATCCTGCTGGTCGAGCCTGCGGTGGCCGACTCGATCACCGGCGACAAGTGGAACAAGTACATCTTCCGCACCGGCCGCAACAGCTCGCAGGACGCGATCTCCAACGCCGTTGCGCTGGACAAGCCCGGCATCACGATCGCCACGCTGGCGCAGGACTACGCCTTCGGCCGCGACGGCGTGAAGGCCTTCAAGGAGTCGATCAAGAACGCCAAGATCGTCCACGAGGAATACCTGCCGACGACCACCACCGACTTCACCGCCGGTGCGCAGCGCCTGATCGACAAGCTGAAGGACCTGCCGGGCCGCAAGGTGATCTGGATCATCTGGGCCGGCGCGGGCAACCCGTTCAAGATCGCCGACCTCGACCTGAAGCGCTACGGCATCGAGATCGCCACCGGCGGCAACATCCTGCCGGCGATGGCCTCGTACAAGCAGTTCCCGGGCATGGAAGGCGCCACCTACTACTACTTCGGCATCCCGAAGAACCCGGTCAACGAGTGGCTGGTGGCCAACCACTACTCGAAGCACAAGGCGCCGCCGGACTTCTTCACCGCCGGCGGCATGAGCGCGGCGATCGCGGTGGTCGAAGCACTGAAGAAGACCAAGGGCGACACCAACACCAACAAGCTCATCCAGACGATGGAAGGCATGAGCTTCGACACGCCCAAGGGCAAGATGACCTTCCGCAAGGAAGACCACCAGGCCATGCAGAGCATGTACCACTTCAAGATCAAGGCCGACCCGGCCTTCGCGTGGGGCGTGCCGGAGCTGGTGCGCGAGATCAAGCCTGAAGAGATGCAGGTTCCGATTCGCAACAAGCGCTGACGCGCTCACCGCAGTGGCATCGAGGCGCCCCCGGCCGCGCCGGGGGCGACGTTTGCGCTCGCGCTGACTTCCGAATGACGCGGCCATGCTAGAGACCCAGAACCTGACCATCCGCTTCGGCGGCCACGTGGCGGTGGACCACGTGAGCTGCCGCTTCGCGCCCGGCACCTTGACCGCCATCGTCGGCCCGAACGGCGCCGGCAAGACGACCTACTTCAACCTCATCTCCGGCCAGCTGCCGGCGAGCGAGGGCCGCGTGCTGCTCGATGGCGAGGACCTGACCGCGCTGCCGGCGCCGCTGCGCACGCGCCGCGGCCTCGGCCGCGCGTTCCAGCTGACGCAGCTCTTCCCGAACCTCACCGTGCGCGAAAACGTGCGGCTGGCGATCCAGGCGCGTGAATCCGGCCGTGGCCACGGCGGCCCGCTCGGCGGCCTGGACCTCTGGCACGTCTGGCTCGACCGAAAGGCCTGGGTCGACGAAGCCGAAGCGCTGCTCGCGCAGGTTCGGCTGGCGGACAAGCACGACATCGCCGCCTCCGCGCTGCCGCACGGCGACCAGCGCAAGCTGGAGGTGGCGCTGCTGATCGCGCTCGATCCCAAGGTCTTCATGTTCGACGAGCCGACCGCCGGCATGAGCGTCGACGAGGTGCCGGTGATCCTCGACCTGATCCGCCAGTTGAAGCAGCGCCGCGACCGGCTGATCCTGCTGGTCGAGCACAAGATGGACGTGGTGCGCGAGCTGTCCGACCGCATCATCGTGCTGCACAACGGACAACTCGTCGCCGACGGCGAGCCGGCCGCGGTGATCGCCTCGCCGGTGGTGCAGCAGGCCTACCTGGGCATGGCGGCGGAGGAGCCGGCATGAACACGCCTATCCTCGAACTGACCGGCGTGCACACGCACATCGGCGCGTACCACATCCTGCACGGCGTCGACTTCGCGGTGCCGGCCGGCGAGGTGACGATGCTGCTGGGCCGCAACGGCGCCGGCAAGACGACCACGCTGCGAACCATCATGGGCCTGTGGCAGCCCAGCCAGGGCGACGTGCGCTTCAAGGGCCAGAGCCTGAAGAGCATGGGGACGCCGGACATCGCGTCGCGCGGCATCGCCTACGTGCCCGAGAACATGGGCATCTTCTCGGACCTGACCGTCAAGGAGAACATGGTGCTCGCCGCCCGCCAGGCGCGCCATGCCGGCGAGCTGGACACCAAGCGCCTCGACTGGATCTTCGACCTCTTCCCGGCGCTGAAGAAGTTCTGGCTCTATCCCGCAGGCAAGCTCTCGGGCGGGCAGAAGCAGATGCTGGCCGTCGCGCGCGCGATCTGCGAGCCGCGCGAGCTGATCCTGATCGACGAGCCCAGCAAGGGCCTCGCGCCGTCGATCATCCAGAACCTGATCTCGGCCTTCAGCGAGCTGAAGCGCCAGCGCACGACGATCCTGCTCGTCGAGCAGAACTTCATGATGGCCAAGGCGCTCGGCGACTCGGTCGCGGTGATGGACGACGGTCGCGTCGTGCACCGCGGCGCGATGCGCGAGCTGGCCGAGGACGCATCGCTGCAGCAGCGTCTGCTGGGGCTGTCGCTGGGAGCGCATCAATGATCGCCGCCGGGCCGTTCCCAAGGCGATCGCTCCCCCGTGGGGGGACCGGCGCGCAGCGACGTAGGGGGTACAAATGAACACCGCCGTGAATACCGGCGCGGCTCCGGCGGCCACGGCCGCGGCCGCGGTGCCGAAGGCCCGCTTCGACTGGCTGCCGCTGGCCATCGTCGCCGCGATGGCGCTGATCGCGCTGCCGCTCATCGGCAGCGGCAGCACCTGGCTGACGCTGACCGTCGCCGGCCTGGCGATGGGGCTGATCGTCTTCATCACCGCGTCCGGTCTGACGCTGGTCTTCGGCCTGATGGACGTGCTGAACTTCGGCCACGGCGTGTTCATCGCGCTCGGCGCCTTCGTCGCCACCAGCGTGATGGGCGCCACCGCCGGCTGGACCGGCGGTGCCGGCCAGCTCGGCGGCGTATTCCTCGCGATGCTCGCGGCGATGGCCACCGCCGGCGCGATCGGCTGGGCCTTCGAGCGCGTGATCGTGCGGCCGGTCTACGGCCTGCACCTGAAGCAGATCCTGATCACGATGGGCGGCATGATCGTCGGCGAGGAGATCATCAAGGTGATCTGGGGGCCGGGCCAGATCCCGCTGCCGCTGCCGGAGGTGCTGCGCGGCTCCTACCTCATCGGCGACGCGGCCATCGGCAAGTACCGCGTGCTGGCGATGGTGATCGGGCTCGTCGTGTTCGCGGCGCTGGTGTTCACGCTCAACCGCACGAAGATCGGCCTACTGATCCGCGCCGGCGTGCAGGACCGCGAGATGGTCGAGTCGCTCGGCTACCGCATCCGGCGGCTGTTCGTCGGCGTGTTCGTCGCCGGCTCGGCGCTGGCCGGACTGGGTGGCGTGATGTGGGGCCTGTTCCAGCAGAACGTCATCCCGCAGCTCGGCGGCCAGGTCAACGTCCTCATCTTCATCGTCATCATCATCGGCGGCCTCGGCTCGACGCTGGGCTGCTTCGTCGGCGCGCTGATGGTCGGGCTGCTGGCCAACTACACCGGCTACCTGGCGCCGAAGGTGGCGCTGTTCTCGAACATCGGGCTGATGGTGGCGATCCTGCTGTGGCGGCCCCAGGGCCTCTATCCGGTGACGAATCGCTGAAGGCCAGCCATGCTCCATCGAATCCTCTCCCATGACCTGCCGAAGAGCCGCTGGCTCGCCGTCGCGCTGGTCGTGATCCTCATCGCCCTGGCCGTCGCGCCCTTCGCCTTCCCCGGCAGCAAGGCGCTCGGCGTCGCCGCGAAGATGCTGGTCTTCGTGCTGCTGGTCGCCAGCTACGACCTGCTGCTGGGCTACACCGGCATCGTCAGCTTCGCGCACACGATGTTCTTCGGCATCGGCGCCTACGGGGTGGCGGTCGCCAGCACGCGGCTCGGCGAAGGCTTCGGCGCGGTGCTGACCGGGCTGGTGGTCGCGCTGGCGATCTCGCTGGTGCTGTCGCTGGTGATCGGCCTGTTCTCGCTGCGCGTCAAGGCGATCTTCTACGCGATGATCACGCTCGCCGTCGCCGCCGCCTTCCAGACGCTGGCCTCGCAGCTGTCCGACCTGACCGGCGGCGAGGACGGGCTGAGCTTCAGGAACCCGGCGGTGCTGAGCCCGTCCTTCGAGCCTTTCGAGAACCCGGTGCTCGGTGTCACGGTCGACGGCAAGCTCTTCAGCTACTACCTGCTGTTCGTGGTCGCTCTGGTGCTGTTCCTGGCGCTGCTGCGCATCGTCAACTCGCCCTTCGGCCGCGTGCTGCAGGCGATCCGCGAGAACGATTTCCGGGCCGAGGCGATCGGCTTCCGCACCGTGGTCTATCGCACGCTGAGCAACGTGATGGCGGCCCTGTTCGCCACCATCGCCGGCGCGCTGCTGGCGCTGTGGCTGCGCTACACGGGACCGGACACGACGTTGAGCTTCGAGATCATGCTGGACATCCTGCTGATCGTCGTCATCGGCGGCATGGGCACGATGTACGGCGCGGTGGTCGGCGCGGTGCTGTTCGTGCTGGCGCAGAACTACCTGCAGGACCTGCTGAAGCTCGGCGAAGCGGCGCTCGCCGACGTGCCGGTGCTGTCCAGCCTGGTATCGCCCGACCGCTGGCTGCTGTGGCTGGGCGTGCTGTTCGTGCTGTCGGTCTACCACTTCCCGACCGGCATCGTCGGCCGCCTGCGCCTGGCCGCTCGGAGGGCTTCATGAGCCGTACATCGCACTACATGCACTGCGAAGGGCGCGAGCTGCACTACGTCGAGTGGGGCGCGCAGCACGCCGAGACCGTGATCGCCTGGCACGGCCTGGCGCGCACCTGCCGCGACATGGACGACATCGCCGCGCACCTGTCGCAGCGCTTCCGCGTGATCTGCCCCGATACCCTCGGCCGCGGCCTGTCGCAGTGGAGCCCCGAGCCCGAGAAGGAATACTGCCTGGCGTTCTACGTGCGGCTGGCGAGCGCGCTGCTCGACCAGCTCGGCCTGGAGCGCGTGCACTGGCTCGGCACCTCGATGGGCGGCGCGATCGGCACGCTGGCCGCAGCCACCGCGCTGCGCGGCCGCATCAAGCGCCTGGTGCTCAACGACAACGGGCCGCAGCTCGCGGCGTCGGCGATCGATCGCATCCGCAGCTACGTCGGCAACCCGGCCGCGTTCGCGACCGTCACCGAGCTGGAGCAGTACTTCCGCAGCGTCTACAAGCCCTACGGCTGGTTGTCGGACGCGCAGTGGCGGCGACTGGCCGAGACCTCGACGCGCCGCCTGCCCGACGGCCGCGTGACGCCGCACTACGACCCGGCGATGGTGATGCAGTTCACCCACCACGACGACGACTACAACCTGTGGTCGGCGTGGGACACGCTGGACCTGCCGGTGCTGTGCCTGCGCGGCATCGATTCCGACCTGCTGCTGCCCGAGACCGCCGACGAGATGCGCAAGCGCGGGCCGCGCGCGGTGGTCGTCGAGATTCCCGATTGCGGTCACGCGCCGGCGCTGAACACGCCGGCGCAGTTCGCGCTCGTCGAGCGCTTCCTGTCTGCATGAGCGTCCTTAACCAACCACGAGGAGAGATCGGATGACACGGTGGATCAAATGCCTGGGCGCTGTTGCGGCGGCGCTGGCGATGGCCTGCGGCGCGGCGCGGGCCGACACGGTGGGCACGAGCTTCCCGGCCGACTTCCCGGTCATCACGGACGCCTCGCTCGGCGTGCCGGTGATCGGCTTCGGCGCCGCCGGCGCGGTCAAGCGCACGCCGGTGATCTTCCTGCACGGCAACAACGACGTGCCCTACGCGGCCGGCACCTGCCAGCCCTTCCAGGGCAACATCCACCGCCTCGCGCAGCACCTGGCCGACAACGGCTACGCGACGAGCGAGCTGTGGGGCCTGGGCTACCAGGGCACGCAGTGCGACCTGCTGGCCGACAATACGCGGCGCTCGGGCGTGGCGCACACCGCGACCGCCAACGTCGACGACCTGCGCCGCTTCGTGCGCGCGGTGATGGACTACACCGGCGCCAGGGAGGTCGACATCGTCGGCCACAGCCTGGGCGTGGTGCTCGCGCGCGAGTGGATGCGGCAGGACAAGGCGTGGCGGATGGTGCGCCGGCTGGTCGCGATCGACGGGCCCAACCACGGCATCATCAACTGCTCGCCGTCGCCGGCGAACTACTACCAGCTCGCGGCGTTCGGCGGCTTCACGCCGCAGAGCGCGGTGTGCCAGGAGCTGGGCTCGCCGAACACACCGTTCCTGCAGCGCCTGAACCGCGGCAGCGACACGCAGGGCTCGACGCGCATCCTCGCGATCCGCAATGCCGACACGAGCTTCGTCTATTTCTCGGCGCAGGACGGCTTCTTCACGCCGGTGCCGGCGATGGACGTCTACGGCGAGGCGGTCGACTTCTCGGAGAGCGCGGCGCTCAAGGGCGCCGACCGCCTCGACCTGACCGGCCAGGGCGCGTACGACCCGATCCTCGGCACCGCACACCTGGGCATCCTCAGCTCGCCGGTGACCTGGCAGGCGGTGCTGCAGTACCTGACGTCGGAGTCGAAGCGGCGCTGACCGCGTTCGCTAACGGTCGTTGTCCTCGGCCCCGAGCCATTGCAGCAGCGCCTGCCGCAGCGCTTCCAGCGCCAGCGGCTTCGTCAGCACGCCGTCCATGCCGGCGGCCAGGCAGGCGTTGCGGTCGGTGGCCGCGGCGTGCGCGGTCAGCGCAATGATCGGCGCGCCCGGCCAGCGGCCGGCCTGCTGCAGCAAGCGCAGCCGGCGCGTCGCCTCCAGGCCGTCCATGCCCGGCATCTGCAGGTCCATCAGCACCAGCGACGGCGGGCGCTCGAGGCAGGCCTCGATGGCCTGCGCGCCGTCGGTCGCGGTGCGCACCGCCAGCCCCAGCGTGCGCAGGAACTCCTGGCCGATCAGCTGGTTCACCGGGTTGTCCTCGACCAGCAGCACCTCGCTGCCGACGCGCCAGCGCGAGGCGACCGGCGCCAGCGCCGGCCGGGTCACCGTGACGGCGGACAGCGGCGCCGGCGCGTCGATCTCTTCGCCGAGCGCGGCCAGTGCCGACGGCGCGAGCGGCGCCACGGCCTGACCGATGCCCAGGCGCCGGGCCTGGGCCTCCAGCGCCGGTTCATGCCAGTCGGGCCGGATCAGCAGGTGCATGGGCACCCGCGGCAGCGCAGCGCGCAGCGGCGCGAGGTCGAGGCCGGCGTGCAGCGCCAGCTCCGACAGCAGCACCAGCTGCGGCTGCTGCTCGCGGCTGGCGGCCAGCAGCTGATCGAGCGAGGGCAGCAGGCGCACCTGCCAGCCCAGCCGGCGCAGGCGCCGCGACAGCCAGTCGCCGCCACCTTCGGTCGTCGCGACCAGCCAGGCCGTGCCGCGGAGTCGCGGGGGCGGCGGCGCTTGGTTGTCCGGCCCCGGCTGCATGCGCAGCTTCAGCGTGAAGCGGGCGCCGCCGCCCGGCGGGCTGTCCAGCACGATGTCGCCGCCCATGTCGAGCGCCAGCGCGCGGGAGATCGCCAGGCCCAGCCCGGTGCCGCCATGCTCGCGCGCCAGGCTGTCGTCGCCCTGCTCGAAGGCATCGAAGACCTGCGCGCGCCGTTCGGGGGGGATGCCGGGGCCGGTGTCCTCGACGCTCAGGGACACGTCGAGCCAGCCGTTGGCGGCGTCGGTGACCTCGACGACGACGCCGATGTAGCCGCGTTGCGTGAACTTGGCGGCATTGCCGATCAGGTTGGTGGCGATCTGGCGCAGGGCGCGCTCGTCGCCGATCAGCTGGCCGTCGCGGCCGATCCAGTCGAACATCAGCAGCACGCCGCGTTCGCGGGTCAGCGGCATCACGCCGCGCATCGTCGCGATCAGCGCCTGCACGAGATCGAAGGGGCGCGGCTTCAGCTCGGCGCGGCCGGCCTCGACACGCGAGAAGTCGAGCACCGCGTTGATCACCTGCAGCAGTGTCTCGCCGGAGCGCCGCGCGGTCTCCAGGTAGCGCTGCTGATCGGGCAGCGTGGCGACACGCTGCGCCAGCTCGAGCATGCCGAGCACGCCGTTCAGCGGCGTGCGGATCTCGTGGCTCATGTGGGCGACGAAGCGCGACTTGGCGGCGTTCGCGCGTTCCGCCTCGATCTGGCGCTCGCGCGCCAGCTGCAGCGCCGACTCGAGCCGCGCGGTGCGCTCGGCCACCAGGGCCTCCAGCTGGGTGCGCGTGCGCTCGAGCTCGTGGCGCTGCAGCGTCTGCTCGTGCACGTCGGCCAGCATGCCGGTGATCAGCGTGCGGCCGTCGGGCAGGCGCTCGGCGCGGCCGCGCTGGCGATACCAGCGGTATTCGCCGTTGCCGTGGCGGAAGCGGTAGTCGAGCTCCCAGCGCCGGCCGGCGCGCATGGCGTCGCCGACCACCTGGCGGAAGCGCTCGTGGTCGTCCGGGTGCAGCCGCCGGCCCAGGGCCTCGGGCTCGGTCGGCGCGTCCTCGCGGCGGTCGCCGATCAGCTCGAGGTAGCGGTCGGTCATGAACAGGCCGGGCTCGCCGAGCACGCGCTCGAACAGGCCCTCGGCCGACGCATCGACCGCCCGCTCGAAACGTCGCGTCAGCGCCAGCAGCGACTGCTGCGCGGTCTTCTCCGCATGCACGTCGCTGATCGCGCCGGTGATGAAGGCCGGCTTGCCGTCGTCGCCGGCCCAGACGCGGCCGCGCCCGCGGACCCAGCGCCACTGGTCCTGCGCGTCGAGGTAGCGCAGCTCGTAGCTGAAGCGGCCCAGCGTGGCGATGGCCTGCTCGTAGCGCGCGAGGAATTCCGGCATGTCGTCCGGATGCATGCGCGCGTTGACGATCCTGCGGTCGTCGGGCAGGGCATCGGGCGCGAAGCCGAACATCTCGCGGAAGCTGGGCGAGTACCAGCTGGTGTCCGCGCGCAGGTCGCGCTCCCAGTAACCGTCGCGCGAGCCGCTGGTGACGCGCTCCAGGCGCTCCAGGCGTGCGCGCAGCTGCTCGTCAGTCACTGGCAGGGGGTCCTAACGCTTGAAGCGACCGTCCGATCCGACGATCGACAGTTCGGAGTAGACGAGGCCGGTGTGGTCGCCGGGCGAGTAGCTGACCTCCAGCCCGCCGATGTCCACCCGGTTCATCGAATCGAGCGCGCGCTGCAGGCTGCTGCGCGTGAGGTCCTTGCCGGCGCGGCGCAGGCCTTCGACCAAGACCTTCGCGGCGGCGAAGCCTTCGAGCATCGCCGGCGACACCTCGGCCAGGCCCTTGGCCACCGCGAGGTCGTGCGCTTCCTTGACGATCGGCGCGGCCAGCGAGCGTTCGTACGGGAACACCTGGCTGACGATGGTGCCGCGCGCGTGGTCCTTCAGCGACTTGACGAAGCCGGCCGACGCGTTGTTCGACAAGGTGACGAGCTGCGCCCGCGAGCCGGCCGCGCGCAGCTGGTTGATGCCGTCGACGACCGCGTCGCCCGAGCCGATGAACATGATCGCCTGGGCCTGCGACGCGACCACCTTCGGCACGATGGCGCTGAAGTCCGGCTTCGTGCGGTCGTACTTCTCGTGCAGCACCGGCGCGGTGACCGGCGCCTTGAAGCCCTTCAGCGCGCCGGTCGCGGCATCGGCGCCGAACGGATCGTCGACCTGGATGATCGCGATCTTCTGCATGCCGATCGACGCCAGGTGCGACACCGCGCGCTCGGCCTCGCGCTGGTAGGTGGCGCGCACGTTGAAGACCCACGGGTTGACCGGCTGGTGCAGCGCCATCGCACCGGTGGACGGCCCGACCAGCGGCAGCTTGTGTTCGGCCAGCAGCGGCAGGATGGCCTGCGAATGCGGCGTGCCGCGCGTCAGGAACAGCGCCACCACGCCCTGGTCGATCAGCTTCTTCGCGTTCTTCGCTGCTTCGGCGGGCTTGAAGTTGTCGTCCAGCGAGATCAGCTCGATCGTTTGGCCGTTGACGCCGCCCTTGGCATTCACCGCGTCGAGGTAGAGCCTGGCGCCGTCGGTGATCTCCTTGACGCCGGCGGCGACCGGGCCGGTGAAGCCGGCCGTCTGGCCCACCTTGATCTGCGCCATCGCGGCGCCGTGCGCAAGAAGCCCCGCCATCAACCAGACGATCGCCCGCAACGACTTCATGCCCTGTCTCCCACGTTGCCCCCAAAGGACGCCTTGCGCCGGCCCCCCGGAAGGGGCGTCGTCGCCTGGGGACGGCCCGGCGGCGACTGTCGACCCGCTGTGCGCGGTGGCCGACATTCTGAGCCCAGCGGGTGGGCTTGCGTCTGTACGTAAGGACCGCCGGGGGCGTGACGGATTGCGCGCGAGCGCCGCCGGGACGCCCGGCGCCTGCTGACAACGCGGTGTCAGCAGGCGCCGGCGGTGCGCTTCCCCCCTCGCTGCAGGGTCGGGGGCGCTGCATAGAATGCCCCGCTCCGCCTCCTCGAGCCCGTCCCGAGCCCCCATGAACGGCGCCGACCTGCCCCCCGATTCCCTCCGCCACGGCGCCGGCCTGATCCGCATCCGCGGCGCCCGCCAGCACAACCTGAAGAACCTCGACCTCGACATCCGCACCGGCGAGATGACGGTGGTCACCGGGCCGTCCGGCTCGGGCAAGTCGAGCCTGGTCTTCGACACGCTGTACGCCGAGGGCCAGCGCCGCTACGTCGAGACCTTCAGCGCCTACGCGCGCCAGTTCCTCGACCGCATGGACCGGCCGGCGGTCGACAAGGTCGACGGCGTGCCGCCGGCGATCGCCATCGACCAGACCAACCCGGTGCGCACCTCGCGCTCGACGGTCGGCACGATGACCGAGCTGAACGACCACCTGAAGCTGCTGTTCGCACGCGCGGCGGAGCTCTTCGACCGCCAGACGGCGCAGCGGGTGCGCCACGACTCGCCGGAGACGATCTACGCGGACCTGGTCGCGCGGGCGGCCGCGGCGGGCGACCCCCGGGTCGTGATCACCTTCCCGGTCGAGCTGCCCGAAAGCGTGACGCCGGCCGAGGTCGAGCAGTGGCTGTCGGCGTCGGGCTTCACCCGGGTGCAGGCCGAGCGCATCGTCGAGCATCGCAAGCTGCTCGACGTCGTCGCCGACCGCTTCCGCATCGCGGGCACCGAGAAGGCGCGGGTGGTCGAGGCGATCGAGCTGTCGCTGCGGCGCGGCAGCGGCCGCGTCAATGTCTACGCCTTCACGAACGGGGCCGATGAAGCCGCTGATTTGTGGCGTTATTCCACCGGCTTGCACTGCCCCGACAGCGACCTGCGTTATGCCGATCCGCAGCCGGCGCTGTTCAGCTTCAACTCCGCCTTCGGCGCCTGCGAAGCCTGCCGCGGCTTCGGCCGGGTGATCGGCGTCGACTTCGGCCTGGTGATCCCCGACCATCGCAAGACGCTGCGCGCCGGTGCGATCAAGCCGCTGCAGACGCCGGCCTGGAAGGAGTGCCAGGACGACCTGATCAAGTACGCCGGCGAGGCCGGCATCCCGCGCGACACCGCGTGGAGCCAGCTGACCAAGGCGCAGCAGGACTGGGTGATCGAGGGCTCGCCGCACTGGAACGGCAACTGGAACAAGCAGTGGTACGGCGTGCGCCGCTTCTTCGGCTACCTGGAGAGCAAGGCGTACAAGATGCACATCCGCGTGCTCCTGTCGAAGTACCGCAGCTACACGCCCTGCGACACCTGCGGCGGCGCGCGGCTGAAGACCGAGGCGCTGCTGTGGCGCCTGGGCGCGAAGGCCGATGCCGATGGCGTGATGGCGTCGGGCCGGCGCTTCCTGCCCAAGGGCGTGACCTGGTCGCGCGCGCAGCTCGAGGCCTTGTCGGGCCTGTGCCTGCACGACCTGATGCTGCTGCCGATCGAGCGCCTGCGCCGCTTCTTCGACGGCCTGACCTTGCCGAGCACGATGCTCGACGAAGCGCTGAAACTCCTGCTCGACGAGGTGCGCACGCGGCTGAAGTACCTCTGCGACGTGGGCCTCGGCTACCTGACGCTCGATCGCCAGAGCCGCACGCTGTCCGGCGGCGAGGTGCAGCGCATCAACCTGACCACCGCGCTCGGCACCTCGCTGGTCAATACGATGTTCGTGCTCGACGAACCGTCGATCGGCCTGCACCCGCGCGACATGAACCGCATCGTCGAGGCGATGCACCGCCTGCGCGATGCCGGCAATACGCTGGTGGTCGTCGAGCACGACCCGGCGGTGATGCTGGCCGCCGACCGGCTGATCGACATGGGGCCCGGCCCCGGCGAACGCGGCGGGCAGATCGTCTTCGACGGTCCGCCCGAAGCCGCGCGCCACGCCGACACGCTGACCGGCGCCTACCTCGGCGCGCGCAAGCACGTGGGCATCGGCATCCGGCGCTTCGTCAACGAAGCGACGCCGAAGCTGATCCTCGAAGGCGCGCGCGAGCACAACCTGAAGGACCTGCACGTCGAGTTCCCGCTGCAGCGGCTGACGGTGGTCACCGGCGTCTCCGGCTCCGGCAAGAGCACGCTGGTGCAGGACGTGCTGGTGCCGGCGCTGCTGCGCCACTTCGGCAAGCCGACCGAAGGCGCCGGCGAGCACGACCGGCTGCTCGGCGCCGACTGGCTCGCCGACACGGTGTTCGTCGACCAGAGCCCGATCGGCAAGACCGCGCGCTCGAACCCCGTGTCCTATGTCGGCGCGTTCGACGAGATCCGCAAGCTGTTCGCGCAGGCACCGCTGGCGATCGAGCGCAACTACGGCGCCGGCATGTTCAGCTTCAACGCCGGCGACGGCCGCTGCGCGACCTGCGGCGGCTCGGGCTTCGAGCACGTCGAGATGCAGTTCCTGTCCGACGTCTACCTGCGCTGCCCGGATTGCGACGGCAAGCGTTTCCGCGCCGAGCTGCTCGAAGTCAAGCTGACGCGCGGCCACTACCGGCTGTCGGTGGCCGACGTGCTGGAACTCACCGTCGCCGAGGCCTGCATCGTCTTCAGTGGCGACCCGCAGGTGGTCGCGCGGCTGCAGCCGATCGTCGACGTCGGCCTGGACTACGTGCGGCTCGGCCAGCCGGTGCCGACCTTGTCCGGCGGCGAGGCGCAGCGCCTCAAGCTGGCGGGGTTCCTCGCCGAGGCCGCGAGCGGGCCGAAGCAGCCGGCGGCGAAGAAGGGCACGCTGTTCCTGTTCGACGAGCCGACCACCGGCCTGCACTTCGACGACATCGCGAAGCTGATGCGCTCGCTGCGCAAGCTGCTGGAGGCCGGGCATTCGCTGATCGTCATCGAGCACAACCTCGATGTGATCCGCTCGGCCGACTGGATCATCGACCTCGGGCCGGAAGGCGGCGATGCCGGTGGTGAGATCGTCTGTGCCGGCACGCCGGAGGACGTGAAGAAACACGCCGCGTCGCACACCGGTCGCGCGCTGCGCGAGTACGAAGCGGCGCTGGGCATCGGCGAGCACCGGGTCGAAGAGGGCCGGCCGCTGCAGCTGATCGCGAAGGCGAAGCGCGACGCGCGCAAGGTGATCGACGAGTCGATCCGCATCGTCAACGCGAAGGAGCACAACCTCCAATCGCTGAACGTCGACATCCCGCGCGGCAAGTTCAGCGTGATCACCGGCGTCTCGGGCTCGGGCAAGAGCACGCTGGCCTTCGACATCCTGTTCAACGAGGGCCAGCGCCGCTACCTCGAGTCGCTGAACGCCTACGCGCGCAGCATCGTGCAGCCGGCGGGCCGGCCCGAGGTCGACGCTGTGTACGGCATTCCGCCGACGGTGGCGATCGAGCAGCGGCTGTCGCGCGGCGGCCGCAAGAGCACGGTGGCGACGACGACCGAGGTCTGGCACTTCCTGCGCCTGCTGTGGGTCAAGCTGGGCGCGCAGTACTGCGTCAACGACGGCGCCGAGGTGCGGCCGCAGAGCATCGAGAGCATCGCGGCGCAGATCCTGCGCGACTACAAGGGCCAGCATGTGGGTCTGCTCGCGCCGCTGGTGGTCAACCGCAAGGGCGTCTACACCGACCTGGCGAAATGGGCCAAGGCGCGGGGCCACTCGCACCTGCGTGTCGACGGCGAGTTCCTGAAGGTCGACCCGTGGCCGCGCATCGACCGCTTCAAGGAGCACACGATCGAGCTGCCGGTCGGCGACCTGATCGTCAACGCCGACGACGAGGGCGCCCTGCGCGAAATGCTGGCCAAGACGCTGGAACTGGGCAAGGGCGTGCTGCACCTCCTGGCGCCGCTGGACGGGCTGGCCGGCGCGATGGCCACCGGCGGCGCCACCGGCCGCATCGGCGCGCTGAAGGTCTTCTCGACCAAGCGCGCCTGCCCGCAGTGCGGCACGAGTTATCCCGAGCTCGACCCGCGCATGTTCTCGTACAACAGCAAGCACGGCTGGTGCACCACCTGCGTCGGCACCGGGCTGACCTTGACGCGCGAGCAGCGCAAGGCCTACGACGACTCGGTGCGCTCGGACGACGACAAGGGCCGCGAGCAGAGCTTCCCTTCGGAGGAGATCGAGCCCGAGGGCCTGGGCGGCGAACCCTGCCCGGACTGCGCGGGCACGCGGCTGAACCCGGTGTCGCGCTCGATCCGCTTCGACGACCAGGCGATCACGACGGTCGCGCAATGGTCGGTCGGCGAAGCGCGGCAGTGGGTCGAGGCGCTGGAACCTTCGGGCCGCCTGAACAAGCGCGACCTGGCGATCGCGCGCGACGTGATCGTCGAGATCCGAAACCGGCTCGAGTTCCTCGAGGAGGTGGGCCTGGGCTACCTGACGCTGGACCGCGCGGCGCCCACCCTCTCCGGCGGCGAGGCGCAGCGCATCCGGCTGGCCGCGCAACTGGGCAGCAATCTGCAGGGTGTCTGCTATGTGCTCGACGAGCCGACGATCGGCCTGCATCCACGCGACAACGGCATCCTGCTGAAGGCGCTCGGCCGGCTGTCGGAGCAGGGCAATACGCTGGTCGTCGTCGAGCATGACGAGGACACGATCCGCCGCGCCGACCACATCATCGACATCGGTCCCGGCGCCGGCAAGCGCGGCGGCCGGCTGATCGCGCAGGGCCGCACCGCCGATCTCGCGAAGCACGCCGATTCACTGACCGGCCGCTTCCTCGCGAACCCGTTGAAGCATCCGTTGCAGTCGCGGCGCGTGGTGAACCTCGCGACCTTCCAGCTCGCGCTGGAGGGCGCGCACCTGCACAACCTGAAGCAGATCGGCGTGCAGGTGCCGCTGCAGCGGCTGGTCGCGGTGACCGGCGTCTCCGGCTCCGGCAAGAGCACGCTGGCGCGCGACGTGCTGCTGGCCAACGTGCAGACGGCGGTGCAGCTGAAGGCGACCAAGGCCGGGCGCGAATCGCTGGCCAAGGGGCTGGCGCTGGTGGGCTGCACGGGCCTCGCGGGCTACGAGCCGATCGACCGCGTGCTCGAGGTCGACCAGACGCCGATCGGCAAGACGCCGCGCTCCTGCCCGGCGACCTACATCGGCTTCTGGGACAACATCCGCAGGCTCTTCACCGAGACCCTCGAAGCCAAGGCGCGGGGTTACGCCGCCGCGCGATTCAGCTTCAACACCGGCGACGGCCGCTGCGCCGCCTGCGAAGGCCAGGGCGTGCGCACGATCGAGATGAGCTTCCTGCCCGACGTGAAGGTGCCCTGCGACCAGTGTCACGGCATGCGCTTCAACCCGGAGACGCTGGCGGTCAGCTGGCGGGGCAAGAGCATCGGCGAGGTGCTGCAGATGGAGGTCGACGAGGCGGTCGAGTTCTTCGCGTCGATGCCGTCGATCGCGCACCCGCTGAAGCTGCTGCAGGACGTCGGTCTCGGCTACCTGACGCTGGGCCAGCCGTCGCCGACCTTGTCCGGCGGCGAGGCGCAGCGCATCAAGCTGGTCACCGAGTTGAGCAAGGTGCGCGACGACATCACGCGGCGCGGCCAGAAGCCGCCGCACACGCTGTACGTGCTCGACGAGCCGACGGTCGGCCTGCACATGGCCGATGTCGAGAAGCTGATCCGCGTGCTGCACCGGCTGGTCGACGGCGGCCACAGCGTGGTCGTCATCGAGCACGACCTCGACGTCATCGCCGAGGCCGACTGGGTGCTGGACCTGGGGCCCGAGGGCGGCGGTGCCGGTGGCACCATCGTCGCGGCCGGGCCGCCAGAGCTGCTGGTCGAACGGCGCACGCACACCGGCGAGGCGTTGAGGCCGGTGCTGCAACGCTGAGCGCGGTGCCCGGCGCGGTTCGTCAGACGTCGAGCTCGTAGACCTCGGCCGCCGCCCGCGCGGCCGGCGTGCTGCCGGCGAGCGCCTTGTCCCACTCGGGCGCGGTGGCGCTGCGCGTCGGTGCGAGGCCGGTGGTCATCACCGCGATCTCCTCGGTGCCGGCGTCGAACTCGGCGACACGCAGGCGCGCGGCGGTGAAGAGCATCGCGGTCTGCGCACCGTCGCTGTCGATGATCACGAGGTAGCGCGCGGGCGCTTGCATGCGGCAGTCTCCGGGGACATCGGTCCTGCCGAGTGTGCCGCAAAGCGCCGGGCCGCGACCGGCGCGCCGCTCACATCAGCAGCATCGAGCCCGGTGCCAGCGTCGGCTCGGCGCCTTCCTGTGCGGCGCGCGACAGGTCGGCATTCAGGCCCATCAGGCTGATCGCCCGGTTCTGCATCGTCGCCGCGTCGTCGTGGTCGCCGCAGCGCTCCAGCACGTCGCTGATGCGCAGCAGCACCTTCACCTCCCACTGGGCGTCGCTGGTCTGGCCGGCCAAGCCGGCCGCCTCGAAGGCATGGTCGCGGGCGCGTTCGAGCGCGGCGCGCAGCACTTGTCGGTCCTCCTCGCCGGCGGCCTGTTCCGATTCGGCGATCGCGCAAGCCACTTCGGCGAGCTCGCAGACGAGGTCGACGCGGGCATCGAGGCCGGGCACCAGCGTGCTCCAGCGCAGCGCCTGCGTGAGGTAGTCCTCGGCGGGGATGAAGGCACCGAGCGCCTTCAGGCAGCGCGCCACCTGCGCCAGCGCGTTGCTCAGGTCGGCCGGGCGGCCGCGCAGCTCGGCGAGGTCGAGGGCCTTCATCGCCAGCGTCAGCGCCTGGCGCGCGAAGCCTTCGGGCAGGCCGCGCTCGGCGCGGTCCATCAGGGCGGCGTGGGGGCGATGGTCGGGCTGCATGGGTGAGATGCTAGGCACGGCGTGCGCGCTTGCCTTCCCCGCGAGCCCGGGGGACGACGGGCCGTCGATCGTGACCGGTTTCACGAACGGCGGCGACGAGCCGCCACGTGCGGCTCAGCCGCGCTGAAGCGGCATCGGCGCGCTGGCGAAGGGCGTCGGCGCCGAAGCCAGCGCCATGTCGACGTCCTGCCGGTTGACCATCAGCCGCGCCTGCGCGCGGGCCTGCAGCGACAGGCGCTGCATCTCCATCGCGTGGTAGGCCTCGAAGTGGTTCAGCGCCGGCTCGAAGCGGCCGAGCGCCTTGTACGACTGGTGCAGCGCGCGGTGTACGCGCATGCGGGTGTTGGCATGGTCGTTCTGGCGCAGCGCCTCGAGCGACGCATGCAGTTCGATCAGCGCGTCGTCGTGCCGGCCCTGCAGCATGCGCAGCTCGCCCAGGTTGTAGCGGGTGCGCAGCTCGACGGCCTTGTAGCCGCGATCGCGCGCGACGCTCAGCGTCTGCAGCAGCAGCGCCTCGCCGAGGTCGAACTCGCCGAGCAGCGACAGGATCTCGCCCAGGTTGCCGCGCACGACGCACTGCCGGTAGGCATCGGCGGCGCGGTCCACCAGCTGCAGCACGGCTTCCGCATGCGCGCGGCCGCGTCGCAGGAAGGCATGCGCGCTGGCGTTCTCGCCGCGCTGCGTCAGCAGGTGGTAGGCGCCGATGCCGGTGGCTGCCAGGTTGTTCAGCGCCATCGTCTCGGCCGGTTCGTCGCCGAGGGCGCGCGCCTGCTGCAGCGCGCTGAGCAGGTACTGCTCGCCCCGCTCGGGGTCGCCCAGGCGTTCGTGGCAGATGCCGAGCCGGTTCAGCGCCTCGACCTCGCGCGTGGCCAGGCCGTGGCGGCGCGACAGGTCGAACGCCGCGGCGGCATGGCGCAGCGCTTCTTCATGCAGGCCGAGCTCGGTGAACGCGGTGGCGATCAGGCAGTGGGTCTCGCAGGCCGGGCCGGGATCGCCGAGCTGCTGCCACAGCACCAGCGCACGGCGCGCGGTCAGCGCAGCGTCCTCGAAGAGACCCAGGCGCCACTGGTGGGTGGCCAGCAGGTGGAAGGCACGCGCCAGGTCGGCGGGCGGCAGCGCGGCGGCCTGCGCGCGTTCGATGGCCAGCTGCGCCTCCTCGGCGCCTTGCGCATGTCGTCCTTCGGCCAGCGCCCGCGCCGAGGCCTGCAGCCGGTTCGAGAACTCGGCATCCGCGGTGGGGGAGGAGGGCGCGGCAGTGTCGGTCATCGGTCAGGGCCGAGCGCGATGACACTCATTGTGGCCCTGCGGCGCGGTGGGCGCCACGGCGGGCGCCTGCGGGTCAACCCGCGCCTTGGCGGCCCGGCCTCAGGACGGCACGGCTGGCCAGGTGGCGCAGCCGCCAGCCGAGCAGCAGCGCGACGATCACCGCGTAGACCGACCACTCGGCGAAGTCGTTCTTGCCGGCGCGCATCCAGAAGAAGTGCAGCAGGCCCAGCAGCACGATGGCGTAGACCAGCTTGTGCAGCGCCTTCCATCGCGCCGCGCCCAGCGCCTTGATCGCGCGGTTGAACGAGGTGGCGGCCAGCGGCGCCATCAGCAGCAACGCCAGCGTGCCGACCAGCACGAAGGGCCGCTTCGGGATGTCGCGCACGATGTCCTCGAGCACCAGGCCCATGTCCAGCCAGGCATAGCAGAGGAAGTGCAGCACGCCGTAGAAGAACGCGAACAGCCCCAGCATGCGGCGCAGCCGCGCCAGCGCGCTCCAGCCGGTCAGCTCGCGCAGCGGCGTGACCGCCAGCGTCAGGCACAGCAGGCGCAGCACCCAGTCGCCGGTGCCACGGATCAGCGCCTCGGCCGGGTTCGCACCCAGCGTGTCGAGGATCGCGCCGGCCAGCAGCTGCACGAAGGGCCCCAGCGCCAGCACGAACAGCGCCGGCTTGGTGGCCGGGTGCAGCAGCAGCTTGTTCACGCGACCGACCGGATCAGTAGTTCTTCGCCAGGTCCAGCCCGGCGTAGAGCTGGCCGACCTGCGGCTCGTAGCCGTTGAACATCAAGGTCGGCCGCTTCTTGGCGAAGATGCCGCCGGCCTCGCCGATGCGCCGCTCGGTGGCCTGGCTCCAGCGCGGGTGGTCGACCTTCGGGTTGACGTTCGAATAGAAGCCGTATTCCTGCGCCGCCGCCTTGACCCACGCGGTGCGCGGCTGCTTCTCGACGAAGCGGATCTTGACGATCGACTTTGCGCTCTTGAAGCCGTATTTCCAGGGCACCACCAGCCGCACGGGTGCGCCGTTCTGGTTCGGCAGCACCTCGCCGTACATGCCGAAGGACAGCAAGGTCAGCGGCTGCATCGCCTCGTCCAGGCGCAGGCCTTCGACATACGGCCAGTCGAGCACGCGCGAGCCGACGTAGGGCATGGTCTTCGGATCGGCCAGCGTTACGAACTCGACGAACTTCGCGTTGCCGGTCGGCTCGGCCTGCCGGATCAGCTCGGACAAGGAGTAGCCGACCCACGGGATCACCATCGACCAACCTTCGACGCAGCGCAGGCGGTAGATGCGCTCTTCCATCGGGGCGAGCTTCAGCAGCTCGTCGATGTCCCAGGTCTTCGGCTTCTTCACCTCGCCCTCGATCGCGACGGTCCACGGCCGTGTCTTCAGCGTGTGGGCATTGCGCGCGGGGTCGGATTTGTCGGTGCCGAACTCGTAGAAGTTGTTGTAGGTGGTGGCGTCGTTGTAGGCTGTCGGCGCGTCCATCGCCATCGCACCGGCGACGCTGCTGCGCGCACCGGCGAGCTTCGGACCCTTGCCCTGCGCATGCGCCGGGCCGCTGCCGAGTGCGGCGGGGCCGCCGACGGCCATCGCGGCGCCGGCCAGCAACCAGTCGCGGCGGCGCAGGTAGCTCTCGCGCGGGGTGATCTCGGACGGATGCGGATGGATGAATCCGCGGTCTTGCGGCAGCAACAGCATGGTGCTCGGGCTCCTGGTTGAACCGTCAGTCGGGGTGGGAGCGCCAAGCCTTACGCCGAGTTCACTCCGGCGTGCCGAGAATCACAACTCGCCGTACGAATGCAGGCCAGACAGGAACATGTTGACACCGAGGAAGGCGAAGCTCGTGACCAGCAGGCCGGCCAGTGCCCACCAGGCCGACATTGCGCCGCGCAGGCCCTTCATCAGGCGCATGTGCAGCCAGGCCGCGTAGTTCAGCCAGACGATCAGCGCCCAGGTTTCCTTCGGGTCCCAGCTCCAGTAGCCGCCCCAGGCCTCGGCGGCCCAGAAGGCGCCGAGGATGGTGGCGATCGTGAAGAACGCGAAGCCGACCGCGATGGACTTGTACATCACGTCGTCGAGCACCTCGGGCGCCGGCAGCTTGGCGGCGATGCGCCGGCGCGCGGCGAGGATGCCGCCGACGATCAGCAGTGCGACGCCGAAATACACCGCCCAGTAGCTCGACAGCCCGGCGATCGCGTTCTTGCGGAAGACCACCGGCTGCAGGCACAGCACCACGCCGACCAGCGCCAGCGGCGCCAGCTTCCACCAGTTCGTCTCGCCCGCCGAGCGCTGCACCAGGTAGGCGAAGGCCACCATCGCGGCCAGCGAGAAGGTGCCGTAGCCGATGAAGTTCGCCGGCACGTGCAGCTTCATCCACCAGCTCTGCAGCGCCGGCACGAGCGGCTGGATCTGGTGCGCGTCGCGCGCGACCGTGTACCAGAGCAGGAAGCCGACCGCCGCAGACACCACCAGCATCACGAAGGCGCCGAGCGCGCGCGTCTTGTAGTGCTGCTCGTAGTACAGGTAGAACACCGCCGTCAGCCAGCAGAACAGCACGAAGACCTCGTAGAGGTTGCTGACGGGGATGTGGCCGATGTCCGGGCCGATCTGGTGGCTTTCGTACCAGCGCACCAGCGTGCCGACCATCGCCATGAAGACGCCGGCCCACGCGAGCAGCGAGCCGACCTTCTGCGCGGTGTTGTCGTCGGCCTTCACCAGCAGCCCGATCCAGTACAGCACGGTGCTCATGAAAAACAGCACGCCCATCCACAGGATCGCGCTCTGGCTGGACAGGAAGTACTTCAGCAGGAAGACGTTCTCGGCCTGCGCGAGGTCGGCGCCGAAGCTGTCCGCGGCCCGGCCGTAGAGCGCGATCGCCAGCAGCGCCGCGGCGCCGACACCGACCGCCAGCGCGCGCATCGAGCGCCAGAACCAGCCCACGGCGATCAGCGCCGGCACGCTGCCGACGAGGATCGCCTGTTCGTAGCCGTCCATCGAGGCCTGGTAGCGGCGGAACGCGTAGATCGCGCCGGCAACGATGGCCAGCGCGAACAGCCAGTCGGCGAGATCGCGCCGGGCCAGGAAGCCCGGGCGGCCGATGGCGATGGTCTGCGTCGTCGCGGCGGAAGGGGTCGTCGTGGTGTTCATGTCGCTGCCTGGTCGGTCGCGTGGCGGGCTTGATCAGGGCGCCGTGCATCGTGCAGCAGCGCGGTCTTCAGGGTCTCGAACTCGGCGTCGGCGTCCAGCGTGCGCCGCGTCGTCGACAGCGCCGCGCGCACGCGCGTGCCGCCGGCCGGGTCCGGTTGGAGCCAGATCCACAGCCGGCGTTCCCGGATGTACAGCATCGCGAACACGCCGATGATCAGCAATGCCGCGCCGAGGTAGACGAGCTTCTGCCCCGGCGCGCGCGCGACCTGGAACACGCTGGCCTGCACCTGCTTGAAGTCGGCCAGCTGCAGCAGCACCGGCGCCGGGTAGAACACCGCGTCGGACAGCGACAGCACGGCCTGCTGCATGAAGCGCGCGGTGGCGTCGTCGGCCGCCAGGGCCTTGAGCCCGGCGCGTTCGCGCGACAGGTTGGCCAGCTCGAACAGGCAGCCGTTGAGGATGCGCAGCATCACCTCGGAAATGCGCGGCCGCTCGGCCTCGGGCACCGTGGACTCGATGAATTGCGCCAGCGCGTTCAGGCCGCCGGACGGGCCGGACGACGCGGCGGCGGACGGCGGGGTGCCGCCGGCGAAGAGCTGCAGCACGCGCTGCGCGGTGATGAACAGCTGCTCGGCCATCTCCGGCTTGTCGGTGGGTGTGGCGAGCGCGACGTAGCGCTTCGCGGCCTGCTCGCGCAGCGCCGGGTCGGCCAGCGCCGCCTTCAGGCGCATCCAGCCGTCGATGCTGCCTTGCTCGTCGGCCGGCATGCGCAGGTAGCGGAAGGGCTCGTTCGGCGTGTCGCGCACGCCGGCGAGGAACAGCGTCTGGCCGTCCAGCTGCACCGGCAGCATGTAGTTGTTGTACTCGCGCGCCTGGCCGCTGGCGTCGCGCAGCTTGTAGCTGAACGACGGGCCGACGTTGCGGAGGGACTTGTCCTTCGGCGCCTTCGCGCCCGAGCCCAGGTGTTTGTCCAGCGAGCCGACGAGGTCGACCTTGCGCACGTCGGTCGCGCCGGTCTCGGCGGCGCCGGCGCTGTTGCCGTCGAGGTTCTCGACGTTGATCACGCGAAGGCCGGTGAACTCGACCGTCAGCTTCTGGTCACCGTTGGTCAGGGCCGTCGAGCTGCCGACGGTGGATTCGATGGCGAAGCGCTGGCCACCGGCGTTCATCGGCAGCGCCTGCAGCTTCAGCTGCGAGCCGCCGTCGTCGAAGCTGCTCTGGTAGATCGCGATGCCGCGGTGGATCGCCGGCTCGTTGACCTTCACCGCCGCTTCGGTGCGCGTGCCGTCGATGCGGTCGTGGATCACGATGTCGCTGGCGAACAGCTTCGGCATGCCGGTGTCGTAGAAGTCGACCTTGAACTTCTTCAGCTCGACATCGAAGGGCAGGTCCTGCAGCACGATGCCGTCGGACATGCTCAGCACGGCGACGCCGGCGCGCGTGCCCTCGGACACCAGCAGGTTGCCGCGGAAGGTCGGGTTGCGCTCGGACAGGCGGTGCTTCTCGGCCACGTCGCGGATCAGCCCGCCGCCGGCGTAGGTGGTCTTGCCGAGCGCGGCCATCTGCAGCCGCACGATCAGATCGCCGTCGAGCAGGCCGCCGATGCAGATCAGCACGATCGCCGAATGCGCCGCGAGGTAGCCGATCTTGTTGGCCATGCCCTTGCGCGCGGCGACCATCGTGCCGCCCTCGCGCAGTTGCGCCTTCGCCTGCCAGCCATGTGATGAAAGCAGCGCCGACGCGCGCTGCAGCGCGGCCTCGGGCGCCAGCGCCAGCGTGCCGTGCGCGCGGTGGTGGAAGGCCATCAGCGCGCTCTCGCGCACCGATTCCTTGTAGCTCTTCAGCTCGGCGACGATCTTCGGCGTATTGCGCGCGATGCACAGGCTGGTGGAGATCACCAGGAAGCCGAGGATCAGCAGGAACCACGGCGTGCTGTAGATCGCGTACAGCCCGACCGAACCGAACACCTCGGCCCAGTACGGCCCGAACTGGTTGACGTAGTTGTTGTAGGGCTGGTTCTGCTGGACGACCGTGCCGATGATCGAGGCGATGCAGATCAGCACGAACAGCGCGATCGCAAAGCGCATCGACGACACCAGCTCGTAGGTGTCGCGCAGGCGGTGCGAGGCGGCGTGCGGCGGCAGGCCGGCGGGGACGGAGGACATCAGCGCCCGCCCGGCCGCCCGAAGGGCGCTGAGCCCCCCGGGGTCCCGAAGGGGATCCTTCGGATCCTTGGGGGAGCGAACAAAGTGAGCAGGGGGTCGACCATGGGGCGGATTATCCGGTCGAGGGGTCCGGAAACGACGAAGGCCGGTCAGTGACCGGCCTTCGTGACGGGGGAAGCAGCAGCGAGCGCGCGCGATCAGCGCAGGCCGGCCATGTAGTCGGCGACGGCGCGGATCTCGCGGTCGCTCATCTTCTGCGCGACCTGCTGCATCTGCGGCGAGTTGCCGCGCTTGCCGTCGCGGAAGGCGATCAGCTGCGCTTCGGTGTAATCGGCATGCTGGCCGCCCAGGCGCGGGTACTGCGCGGGGATGCCGGCGCCGGTCGGGCTGTGGCAGCCGGCGCAGGCCGGCACGTGCTTGTCGGCGATGCCGCCGCGGTAGATCTTCTCGCCCAGCGACACCAGCTGCTTGTTGCGCGCGAAGCCGGGCTTGCTGTCCTTGCTGCCGTAGAACGCGGCGACGTTCTTCACGTCGGCTTCCGACAGCGGCGCGGCCATGCCCTGCATCACCGGGTTCAGGCGCTTGCCTTCCTTGAACTCCATCAGCTGCTTGGCCAGGTAGGCCGGGTGCTGGCCGGCGATGATCGGGTTCGCCGGTGTGCCGCGCGAGCCGTCGGCGGTGTGGCAGGCGGCGCAGACCTGCTTCGAGATCGCCTCGCCCTTGGCGAGGTCCGGCTTGGCCGCTGCGGCGGGGGCGTCGGCGGCAAACGCAGGCGCGGCCAGCGCGGCCAGCAGCGTCACGGAGAGCAGCGACTTCATGACGGTCGGGGCGTGCAGCGACTTCATGTCGGAATGGACCTTGGCTTGGTGTGCGGGAAGCAAAACCGGGCGATTTTACAATGCTCCATGACCTCCCCCGACCGCGCCGCCCCGGCGCCCGCCGCGCCCCCCGCGGTCAGCCCCGAAGAACGCACGGCCCTGGCCTGGACGCAGAGCGCCCGTTTCCTCACCACCGCCAGCAAGCTCGACCAGTTGCCGCCGCCCGGCCTGCCGGAAATCGCGTTCGTCGGCCGCAGCAATGCCGGCAAGTCGACGGCCATCAATACGCTGGCGCAGCAGCGCCGCCTGGCCTTCGCCTCGAAGACGCCGGGCCGCACGCAGCACATCAACCTGTTCCAGCTCGGCCCCGCCGAAGCACCGGATGCACTGTGGGCCGACCTGCCGGGCTACGGCTACGCCGCGGTGGCGCGCGACGCCAAGCTGCGCTGGCAGCAGGTGATGGCCGACTACCTCGCGCACCGCCATGCGCTGGCCGGCGTCGTGCTGATGGTCGATGCCCGCCACGGCTTCACGACGCTCGACCGGCAGCTGCTCGGCTTCGTCGGCGAGCGTGTCGGCAACGGCGAGGTCAAGCTGCTGGTGCTGCTGACCAAGGCCGACAAGCTCAGCCGCAACGAGGCGGCGAAAGCGCTGATGCAGGCGCAGAAGGTGCTGGCCGAGCTGGCGAGCGACGACGCCGACATCGGCATCACGCTGTTCTCGGCACTTACGCGACAGGGCCTGGGCGACGCGGCCTGTACGCTGCGCGCATGGACCAGCCCGCCCGCTTCGAATCCCCAGCCGACGCCGGAATCGACACCTTCGACCTGACGCTGCCGCACGGCATCACGCTGTCGTGCCGCGGCGCGGGCGCGGCCGACGCACCGCAGCGCGTCGTGCTGCTGCACGGCTTTCCCGAGGCCGCGTTCGTCTGGGACGAGGTGATGGCCGCGCTCGGCGGCGCCGCGGTGCGTTGCGTCGCCCCCAACCTGCGCGGCTACGAGCGTTCGAGCGCGCCCGAAGGCATCGAGGCCTATCGTGCAAAGCACCTGGTGGCGGACCTGGTGGCGCTGATCGAGGCGATCGGCGCGCCGATCGACGTGCTGGTCGCGCACGACTGGGGCGGCGCGGTCGGCTGGAACCTGGCGGCGCTGCGGCCGGACCTGGTGAAGCAGCTGGTGGTCATCAACTCGCCGCACCCGGGCACTTTCCTGCGTGAGCTGCGCGACAACCCGGCGCAGCAGGCGGCCAGCGACTACATGAGCTGGCTCGTGCGCCCCGATGCGGCGGTGCTGCTGGCGCAGGACGATTTCGCGCGGCTGTTCGCGACGCTCGACCGCTTCGGCCGCGCCGACTGGCTGACGCCGGCGCTGCGCGAGCGCTACCGCGCCGTGTGGTCCTGCGGGCTCGAGGGCCCGCTGAACTACTACCGCGTGTCGCCGCTGCGGCCGCCGACCGCCGGCGATCGTTCGATCGACTCGCTGCAGCTGCCCGATTCGGTGCTGAAGGTCGCGCTGCCGACGCGCGTGCTGTGGGGCGACGCCGATGCCGCGCTGTTGCCGGTGCTGCTGCAGGGGCTGTCGCAATGGGTGCCCGACCTCTCGGTGCGGCACGTGCCCGACGCCACGCACTGGATCGTGCACGAGCGGCCGGCGCTGGTGATCGAGACGATCGCCGACGCGCTGCGCGACGCCCGCGCCGCCTGAAGGCACCGCCGCCCGTCAGGGCCGGCCGATGAACAGCACGACGCCTGGCACGCCGCGCGGCGCCCAGGTGAAGCCCAGATAGAGCGGGCCGATGCCGGTGTCGGCGCCGACGAACAGGCTCATGCCGCTGCGCAAGGAACCGATCGACATGGCGCGGTGGTCCGCCCAGGCGTTGCCCAGCTCGAGCGAGCCGCCGACGAAAAAGCCGCGCGTCAAGGTCGGGGCCTGGTTCAGGCGCCGGTACCAGGTCAGCCGCAGCAGCAGCACGTCGTTGCCGCTCAACTGGCCGCTCTGGTAGCCCGACAGCTGGTGGAAGCCGCCGAGCGAATAGCGCTGGATGCTGTCGCCACGGCGCTGGCCCGCCATCAGCAGCGTGCCGTGCAGGTTCACCGTGTGCGAGCCGCGGCTGGTGGCGCCGGTGGCGTGCAGCTCCAGCCGCGTGAAGTCGCCGCGCAGGTCGCCGGTGCGGCGACCCCAGGCGAGCTCGCCGTCGAGGCGGTAGCCGGACGACGGGAAGCTGGCGTAGTCGAGCTGGTCGATCACGACGCGGGCGCGCGGGCCGTTCTCGGCCAGGTGCAGGCGCTGCGTCGGCCCCTGGAACCCGGCACCGATGACGATGGGCACCGCGCGCAGGCCCAACGTCGACCAGCCCAGGCGCAGCTCGCCGAACTCGCCCCACGGCTGGCCAAGGTCGATACCACCGACGAAGAGATCGCGGCGGAAGACCGCGTCCTCGTCGCCGGTGTCGGCGGCGTAGATCGGCTGGCGCCGCCGCTCGACGCCGGCATACGCCGCGGCGAACCAGTCGTCGGCCCGCGACGAGGTCCACAGCAGCGGGTGATAGATCTCGGTGAAGACGCCGGGCGACTCACCGATCTGCACGCGGTTGCGCCACTCGGTGCCGTTCTTCGTCAGCCAGTGGCGGTTGTGGCTGAGCTTCAGCGTGAAGGCGCTGCGGCCGCGGAAGTCGGTCGACAGGTCGAGGCCGGCGCGCAGGTAGTTCGGTCCCCAGGCCTTGTCCTCGAGGTCGAATACCAGGCCGTCGCCGGCCGCTTCGCGCACCAACTGGTAGTCGGCGCGCACGTAGTCGCCGCCGCCGGCGAGGCGCTTGGCGTCGAGCTCGGCCCGCGCCGCGTCGAAGACCTGGCCCGGTTTCGACTCGAGCATCGCCTGCAGGCGCTCGGGGTTGGTCTGCGTCGTGCCCTCGATGCGCACGAAGGCCAGGCGGGTCGGTGCGAGCGAACGGGCGGCATGGCCGGCGCGCCACGCGGCATATGCGGGTGGTTCGAGCGCCAGGCCGGTCAGCCGGTCGCTGCGGCCGCGCGCGCCGGCGTCACCCAGCGCGATCAGCTGCCGCACCTGCGCGAAGTCCGACGAGCTCAGCGTGCCGAGCGATGGCGCGATCAGCACGTCCTGGGCCTTCAGCGTCGCCAGGCTGCGCTGCACGTTCTGCTCGGTCAGGATGTTGATCATCTGCTGCGTCAGCCCGAGGGCGGACCCGAAGGTCTCGCGGCCGGCCAGCGGCGTGCCGATGTTGACGACAATGACGATGTCGGCGCCGAGTGCGCGCACGACGTCGACCGGCGTGTTGTTGACGAGGCCGCCGTCGCCGAGGATGCGGCCGTCGACATCGGTGGGCGCGAAGACGCCGGGCACGCTCATGCTCGAGCGCAACGCCAGCGCGAGGTCGCCCCGATCGAGGATCACCGCCGCGCCGGTTTCCATGTCGGTGGCCACCGCGCGGAAGGGGATCGGCAACTCGTCGAAGGTCGCCGCGTGGCTCACCGGCAGCGTGTAGCGGCGCAGCAGCGATTCGAGTCCGCGGCTCGAGACGGCACCCTGCGGCGTGCGCAGTTCGCCATCGCGCAGGCCGAGCTCGATCAGCGGCGAGATCTCGAAGTCCTCTTCCTTGCGCCGCTGCGACAAGTGGCGGCGTTCGATGCGGGGCGAGAACACCTCGTCCCAGCGAACCTGCATCAGTTCGCGCTCGAGCTCGGCGGCGCGCATGCCGCTGGCGTACAGGCCGCCGACGATCGCGCCCATCGACGTGCCGGCGATGACGTCGACCGGCACCTGCATCTCCTCCAGCACCTTCAGCACGCCGACGTGCGCCAGGCCGCGCGCGCCGCCGCCGGACAGCACGAGGCCGATCTTCGGGCGCTGGCTGTCGGCCTTCGGCGTGGCGGCCGCCGCGTTGGTCTGGGCCGGTGCGTCGGCCGGAACAACAGCCAGGACGGCGAATGTCGCCACCGCCAGCAGCCCGGCGCGCAACATCCGCGCGCCGAGCATCAGCGCGCGATGGGCGGCATCGAGCGCAGCATGCGGTCGGCCGCAGTGCGCACCAGCGAACGCGGCCGCACCGGCAGCGCCAGCTGCGCTGCGGCCAGGCGTTCGACCGCGCGCAGGCGCAGCGCCCAGTGGCGCGTCGTCGCGGCATCGCGCAGCAGCCAGGTCTCGCCGCTGCGGTCGGTCCACAGCAACTGCATCAGGCGCCAGTCGCCCTGCAGGTAGGCGCGCAGGTGCTCGCCGGGCAACAGCACCACCGGCTGGATGGCGTTGGCCGGCGTGATCGTCGCGTCGTCGGGCAGCAGCTCGGCGGGCACGGTGTCCATCGTCTCGATGTCCAGCGTCTGCTCGGCCGGATCGGCAGTCTGCTGCAGGCTGCTGATCTCGGGTTGCGCGACCAGCAGCGCACGCTCGAAGCTGTGGCGCTCGTACGCGGTGATGCGCTCGAGCGCCCATTGGAAGCGCGCGACATCGGCGGCGCCATCGGCGACCAGGTGGTCCACCAGCTGGCGGGCGAACTGCAGCCAGCGCTCGAGCTCGATCGCGTGCGCGGTCGAGATGCAAAAGGCCAGCCGGTCCATGAAGCGCCAGACCGGGTGGTCGTAGTCGTCGAGCATCGAGGCGTCCTGAACCGCGAGGCGCAGCGCGGTCGGATGCAGCCGCAGCAGCAGCGCGAGGCAGGGGGGCGGCAGCGAGCGGTCGGACTGGATCGCGTCGAACAGGCGCGACAACAGGTCGATCAGCTGGTGGTCGATGCGTGGGCCGGCGGCATGGGATGGCAGCGGCGGCACGCCGCCCAGCGGCATCGGCAGGCTGTCGCGGATCTCCTGCAGGCTGACGTCCACCTGGGCGGCCGCCGTCTCATGGTGCATCGGGCCGCCGCGGGTGGCGGGCGATACGACGATCGTGCGGTAGACGGCCGGCTCGATGCCCTGATCCTCGAGGCGGCTGCAGGCGGCGGCGTAGCCCTGGCGCAAGGTCTTTGCCAGCGCGTCGGCGGCATCGTGCAGCAGCGCAGCCTGGCCGCCGCGGCTCATCGGCAAGGTCTGCGCGCCCTGCCACAGCGCACGCACGTAAGCTTCCGGGCGGAAAGGGTTGGTGTCCTTCGACACGTTGAAGTCACCGACCAGCGCGGACGTGAAGGCCTGCAGCTCGCGAAGCTCGAACTCCGCCATCGACTTGATGCGCTCGATCGCGCGCGAGACCTCGATGTCGGCGGCCACCTCGTCTTCGTCGATCAACGACAACTCGAGCTTTTGGGGTGCCGCGGGGCCCCCGGCCCCCGGCACGGCGGCGGCAGGCCCGCGATGCGCCGATACCTGCTGGCGCAATGCGCGCACCGCCTCGGACACGAGATCGCCGCGGTGGCTCTGAAGTACCCGGGGCGCATCGATGCCGTGGCGCAGGCCGTGGCCGATCGCCTTGCGCCACATCTCGAGCACGGCGTCGACGACCTGGTCGAAAAGCAGAGGCGCACGCAGCATCTCGTCATCGACGAAATCCTGCAGGGTGGGACGGCGGTTCGACTGCATTGGCTGTTGGCAGATTATGCGTCTGGCGTCGAAGCGACCCGGCGACACCCAGAACAGGGGTGTCGGGCGCGCTTACAGACCACGCTGAAACCGCTGGATACGATCTTCTAAGTCATTGATGAAAAAAGAGTTTTAGACAATGGCACACAGGTTGCTTTTTGTTGGCCGGGATTGGGGCCACCCAGGCTCCGCAAACCAACCAGGAGAAGCAGATGATGTTCAAGCGGATTGCCGCAGCGTGCGCTCTCGTAGCCGCCGCCGCGGGTGCCCAAGCGATCGTGGTGACCAACAACACGGACGCCACGGCGCTTGCCAACGCGATCGCCGGTTCGGGCGTGACGATCACCAACGCGACGTTGACGTCCAACACCGCCGCCCCGTCGGGCACGTTCACCGGCGGCGCCAACTCGGTCGGTTTCGAGTCCGGCATCGCGCTGACGACCGGTACGACCGGTTGCATCCCCGGCCCGAACAACCAGGGCAGCTGCACCGGCGCCGGCAACATCACGACGCTGGCCTTCGACTTCACGACGACCACCGGCGAGGTGTTCTTCAACTACGTGTTCGGCTCCGAGGAGTACACGCAGTACGCACCGTCGGGCTTCAATGACCGTTTCGACCTGCTGCTGAACGGCGTCAACATCGCCCAGCTGCCGAATGGTCTCGGCGTCGTCGAGATCAACAACGTGAACTGCCTGACGAACTCGCAGTTCTACCGCAACAACCGCGACGGCGAGGCCAACCAGCCCCCCGGCTGCGTGAACCAGAACCTCGACATCCAGCTGGACGGCCTGACTGTCGTGCTGAAGGCGACCGGCCTGCTGCAAGCCGGCACCAACCACTTCGAGTTCCGCATCCGCGACATCGGCGACAGCAACCTCGACTCCGTCGTGTTCATCCAGGCCGGCTCCTTCGGCGGCACGGATCCGAACAACCCGGCGCCGGAACCGGCGTCACTGGCCCTGGCGGGCCTGGGCCTCGCCGCGCTGGCTGCGTCGCGCCGCCGCCGCGCCTGAAGACCGAAAACACTGCCAGTCGGAAAGGGCGCCCTCGGCGCCCTTTCTTTATGCCCGCTTTCGGGGGCCGCGCTGGCCAAGAAAAAACCCTCCAGGGCGTGAGCCCGGGAGGGTTTCGTGGATGGGGCTTGAGGCCGCGAGCGGCAGGTGCGACAGCACCTGCCTGCGACATCACATGTCCATGCCCATGCCGCCCATGCCGCCCATGCCACCGCCCGGCATCGCCGGCGCGTCTTCCTTGGGGGCCTCGGCGACCATCGCTTCGGTCGTCAGCATCAGGCCGGCGACCGACGCGGCGTTCTGCAGCGCGGTGCGGGTGACCTTGGTGGGATCCAGGATGCCCATCTCGATCATGTCGCCGTAGGTGTCGTTGGCGGCATTGAAGCCGAAGTTGCCCTTGCCCTCGAGCACCTTGTTGATCACGACGCTCGGCTCGCCACCGGCGTTGGCGACGATCTCGCGCAGCGGCTGTTCGACGGCCCGCAGCACGATCTTGATGCCGGCGTCCTGGTCGGCGTTGTCGCCCTTGATCGAGCCGATCGCGGCGCGGGCGCGCAGCAGCGCGACGCCACCACCGGCCACGATGCCTTCTTCGACGGCCGCACGCGTGGCGTGCAGCGCGTCTTCGACGCGGGCCTTCTTCTCCTTCATCTCGACTTCGGTCGCGGCACCAACCTTGATCACCGCCACGCCACCGGCCAGCTTGGCCACGCGTTCCTGCAGCTTTTCACGGTCGTAGTCGCTGGTCGCTTCCTCGATCTGCACGCGGATCTGCTTGACGCGCGCCTCGATGTCGGCAGCGGCACCGTTGCCGTCGATGAGCGTGGTGTTCTCCTTGCCCACCTCGACGCGCTTGGCCTGGCCCAGGTCGGCGAGGGTGACCTTCTCGAGCGTCAGGCCGACTTCCTCGGCGATCACCTTGCCACCGGTCAGGATCGCGATGTCCTCGAGCATGGCCTTGCGACGGTCACCGAAGCCCGGCGCCTTGACGGCGACGACCTTCAGGATGCCGCGGATCGTGTTGACGACCAGGGTCGCCAGCGCTTCGCCTTCGACTTCCTCGGCGATGATCAGCAGCGGCCGGCCGGCCTTGGCGACTTGCTCCAGCGTCGGCAGCAGGTCGCGGATGTTGCTGATCTTCTTGTCGAACAGCAGCACGAACGGGTTCTCGAGGATCGCCGACTGCTTGTCCGGGTTATTGATGAAGTACGGCGACAGGTAGCCGCGGTCGAACTGCATGCCTTCGACGACGTCGAGCTCGTTGTTCAGGCTCTTGCCGTCCTCGACGGTGATGACGCCTTCCTTGCCGACCTTGTCCATCGCGTCGGCGATGATCTTGCCGATCGACTCGTCGGAGTTCGCCGAGATCGAACCGACCTGGCTGATCTCCTTGCTGGTCGTCGTCGGCTTCGAGGCCTTCTTCAGCTCTTCGGTCAGGGCGGTGACCGCCTTGTCGATGCCACGCTTCAGGTCCATCGGGTTCATGCCCGCGGCGACGAACTTCATGCCTTCGCGCACGATCGACTGCGCCAGCACGGTCGCGGTCGTGGTGCCGTCACCGGCGTTGTCGCTGGTCTTGGAAGCGACTTCCTTGACCATCTGGGCGCCCATGTTCTGGAGCTTGTCCTTGAGCTCGATCTCCTTGGCGACCGAGACACCGTCCTTGGTGACGGTGGGGGCGCCGAACGAGCGCTCGAGCACCACGTTGCGGCCCTTGGGACCGAGCGTGACCTTGACGGCATTGGCCAGGATGTTCACACCCTCGACCATGCGATGGCGCGCGTCCGCGCCGAAGACAACGTCTTTTGCTGCCATTTGATTGCTCTCCGGATTCAGTTCAGGGGTTCAGGCGGGCGGCCGACAAGGCCGGTCACTTCTCGACGACGGCGAAGAGGTCCTCTTCGCGCATCACCAGCAGTTCGTCGCCGTCGACCTTCACGGTCTGGCCGCTGTACTTGCCGAACAGCACGCGGTCGCCGACCTTGACGTTCAGGGCGACGAAGTCGCCCTTGTCATTGCGCTTGCCCGGGCCGACCGCGAGCACTTCGCCCTGGTCGGGCTTCTCGGCCGCGTTGTCGGGGATCACGATGCCCGAGGCGGTCTTGGTTTCGTTTTCGAGGCGCTTGACGATCACGCGATCGTGCAACGGACGAAGTTTCATCGCATCTCCTTGATTGGTCGCTGTCAACCTGAAACAGCAGCGCCCGCTTGTCGGGCGCTGTCTTGATGGTCGTGCCGGTGGATTATCCGGCCGTTAGCACTCGCGATCGGTGAGTGCTAGCAATCGGATTATAGGGACGGGTGGGGCGGCTTCAAGGGGTCGCCGCAGGATCGTCATCGCCGTCGTCGCGCCGGTCACCGGATACGTCCACGCGGTAACGCTCGCTGGCCCATGCGCCGAGGTCGACGCTGCGGCAGCGCTCGCTGCAGAAGGGCCGCCAGCGGTTGCTGGGCGCGAAGAGCGTCATTGCGCCGCAGGTGGGGCAGCGCACCCGACGCGCCGTGGTCGGGTCGTTCCCGGTCGACGCCATCCTCGAGCGGCCGAGTCGTCCGGTCAGGCGCAGAGCGCCAGTTCGAGCGGCAGGTCCTCGGCCGCGGGCCGCAGACGCCCGTCCGCGTCGCAGCGCATCAGTCGGATTGAGACCATCAGCCGGTGACCCGAGATCTCGGGTATCAGCCCGGTAGAGCCGTCCATCCTCAGGCGCAGCAGCTGGTAGGCGCGGCCGGGCGGAATGCCCTGCTGGTACTGGCCGCCGGTGGTGAAGACCTTGTGCGGCGCGCCGGTGTCGCGCAGCAGCTGCAGCAACAGTTGCACCGCCTCGGCCATCGGCTCCAGCGTCGCCACCCAGCCCTGCAGGTCGACGCGCCGACGCGCTCCCTCGAGCTGCTGCCAGGCGTAGTACGCCGGCAGATCGAACTCGCAGGTACCGGCCGGGATGCTGATGCGGCTGCGCACGCTCATCAACCACTCATGGGCACTCAGTGACACGCCGGCCTTGCCGGCCTGGTGGCTGAGGCCATCGAAGGCGTGCTCGATGCGCGAGATCACGTCGTCGAGCGTCTTCTGCGAAACCTGCGGGTTGCTGCGATAGGCCACGAGCTGTGACTTGTGGCGCTCGAGCTCCTTCAGCAGGTCCGACTTCAGGTCGGCGCGGGATGAGACGTCGAGGATCTCGAACAGCGTGACCAGCGCGAAGTGGTGGTCGACCGCTGCGTCGCGGGGCAGCAGCTGGCCCAGCCGATCGAACAGATGCTCGAGGCGGAGCATCGTTCGGATGCTCTCGTTGAACGGGTACTCGTAGAGAACCAAGGGGGGCTTCCTCTTGTCGTGCGTTGCCGCACGCTGGCTGAGGATTGTTTCACACGCGCCCGGCCCGACGTTTCAAGATCGAACGGCGAGCCAGCGTCGCCACAGCGCTGTGGCCTGCTCCCGGACTTCGTCGAGCGACAGGCCGTCGTTGTGGATCACGGCGTCGGCGATCGAGCGGCGCAGGCCGCGTGGGGCCTGCTGCGCGATGACCTGGCGCACCTGCTGCTCCGGCCAGCCCGAGCGCGCCATCACCCGCTGCACCTGCGTCGCTTCGCTGCAGTCGACGACCGCGATGCGGTCGCACCGCTGTCGCCAGTGGCGGGTTTCGGCCAGCAGCGGCACGTCGAAGACCACGGCGCCGGAGGCCGCGGCAGCCTGGCGTTGCGCCTCGGCACCGATCATCGGGTGCAGCAGGGCCTCGAGCCGGCGGCGGGCATCGGGCTCGGCGAAGACGATCGCCCGCATCCGCACCCGATCGAGTCCTGCTTCCGGCGCCTGTTCGATGTGATCGCCGAACGCATGCCGCAAGGCCGGCATCGCGGCGCCGCCCGGGCCGGTCAGCGCGTGCGCGATGGCGTCGGTGTCCACCAGCGTTCCGCCCAATGCCACCCATGTGGCTGCCACCGTGCTCTTGCCACTGCCGATACCGCCGGTGAGGCCGATGCGGACCGTGGGCAAGGTTCAGCCGATCTGCCAGAGATGGCCCAGCTGCGCGCCGAAGAACAGCGCCGCCACGCCACCGCCGGCCAGGTAGGGGCCGAACGGAATCGGCACGCTTCGTTCATGCCGGCGCGCAACGATCATGGAAACGCCTACGGCCGCGCCCACCACCGACGACAGCAGGATGATCGACGGCAGCGCCTGCCAGCCCAGCAGCGCTCCGAGTCCGGCCAGCAGTTTGAAGTCGCCTTCGGCCATGCCTTCGGCGCCACGAAGCACGCGGTACAGCCACGCGACCGCCCATAGCGCAAAGTAGCCGAAGAGGGCGCCCAGCGCCGCATTGGCCAGCGTCACCGGGATCCACTGCTGCCATGCGGCCACCAGTCCCAGCCCGATCAACGGCAGCGTCAGGTCGTCCGGCAGCAGGGTGGTGTCGAAGTCGATGAAGGCCGCGGCGATCAGCACGGCGACCGCCAGGCAGTACACGAGCGTCGATGCGGTCGGTCCGAAGCGCCAGCCGACCGCCCAGAACAAGGCGCCCGTCAGCAACTCGACGAGCGGATATCGCCCGGAAATCCTGGTCTTGCAGCCCGCGCACTTTCCGCCGAGGCGCAGCCAGCCGAACAGCGGAATGTTCTCGTGCCAGGCGATCGGTCGGGCGCAGTTCGGGCAGCGCGAGCGTGGCCGCGACAGGCTCAGCGCTGGCAGCGCCTCCAGCTCGCCTTCGAGGGCTCGCCCGACGCCGGCGAGCTCGTCCAGCCGGCGCCGGTTCGGGCCCAGCACGCGTTGCATCGCAGTGCCGTCCTGCAGGTACTGGGCCGCGTCATTCAGCCACTGGCGCTCGAGCAGGACCGGCTTGCGGTGGATGACGACGTTGAGGAAGCTGCCGATCACCAGACCGAGCACGCCCAGGGCCAGCGGCGACAGCAGCCCGTCCCAGATTCCTGCCAGCATGCGCGACTAGACGACGGCGCCGAGCTTGAAGATGGGCAGGTACATCGAGATCACGATGCCGCCGATCATCACGCCGAGGATGACGATGATGAACGGTTCCATCAGGCTCGACAGGCCCTTCACCATGTCGTCGACTTCTTCCTCGTAGAACTCGGCGGCCTTGGCGAGCATGTGGTCGAGCGAGCCTGCTTCCTCCCCGATGGACGTCATCTGCAGCACCATCGTGGGGAACACGCCGGTCGTCTGCATCGCGGTCGTCAGCGCCGAGCCGGTCGAGACATCGCGCTGGATCTGCTGCGTGGCCTCGACGAACACGGCATTGCCCGAGGCGCCGCCGACGGAGTCGAGCGCCTCCACGAGCGGCACGCCGGCGGCGAACATCGTCGACAGCGTGCGGGTCCACCGCGCCAGCACCGACTTGTTGATCAGCGATCCGAAGACCGGGATCTTCAGCAGCAGACGATCCATGAACATCTGCATCTTCTCGGAGCGCTTCCAGGTCTGGAAGAACATGTAGCCGCCACCGATCATCACGCCGAAGATGATGTACCAGTAGGACACGAAGAACTCGGACATCGCGATCACCGCCAGCGTCGGCGCCGGCAGGTCGGCGCCGAACGACTTGAAAACGTCCTTGAACGCCGGGATCACCTTGATCATGATCACCGTCAGCACGATGAAGGCGACCACGATCACCGAGATCGGGTACATCAGCGCCGACTTGATCTTGCTCTTCAGAGCCATGATCTTTTCCTGGTAGATCGCCAGGCGGTCGAGCAGCGCTTCCAGGATGCCGCCCGCTTCGCCGGCCTCCACCAGATTGCAGTACAGCGCGTCGAAATACATCGGATGCCGGCGGAATGCTGCCGACAGGCTGGTGCCCGTCTCGACATCGGTCCGGATGTCGTTCAGCAGGCGCGTCAGTTTCGGGTTCGTCGCGCCGCGCGCGACGATGTCGAACGACTGGAGCAGCGGCACGCCGGCCTTCATCATCGTCGCGAGCTGGCGCGTGAAGACAGCGATGTCCTTCTGCTTGATCGAGCGGCCGCCGCTGGTGCGGCGCTTCTTCAGCTTCGTCAGCAGGATGCCTTGTCGGCGCAGGCTGGCACTGACCGCCGCCTCGCCGCCGGCACGCACCTCGCCGCGCACGATCTTGCCGTTCTTGTCCCGTCCTTCCCACTCGAACACCATTTCCTTGATGCTCTTCGCGGCCGCTGCAGTCGCCATGGTTGCTCCGACTCTTTCGTGTTGCTGCGACGGATCTTTGCCCGTCGGACCGTCATTCGTTGGTGACCGCGATCACCTCTTCCAGCGTGGTCACGCCCAGGCGGACCTTGACCAGACCTGACTGGCGAAGGTCGCGGACTCCGTCCTTGCGGGCCTGCGCGGCGATGTCCATCGCGGTGCCTTCGGACAGGATGATGCGCTGCTGGGCCTCGGAAATCGGCATCACCTGGTAGATGCCGACGCGGCCCTTGTAGCCGGCATTGCAGGCCGAACAGCCGACCGCGCGGTACGGTCTCCAGCTGCCGTCGAGATCCTCTGGCTGGTAGCCGGCCCGCAGCATCGCCTCACGCGGGTAGTCGGCCAGCTGCTTGCAGTTCTCGCACAGCCGCCTCGCGAGGCGCTGCGCCGTGATGAGGATCACGCTCGACGCCACGTTGAACGGCGCGACGCCCATGTTGAGCAGCCGGGTCAACGTCGTGGGGGCGTCGTTGGTGTGCAGCGTGGACATCACCATGTGGCCGGTCTGCGCGGCCTTGATCGCGATGTCGGCCGTCTCCAGGTCGCGGATTTCGCCGACCATGATGATGTCCGGGTCCTGCCGGAGGAAGGACTTCAGGGCCGCCGCGAAGGTCAGCCCGGCCTTGTCGTTCACGTTGACCTGGTTGATGCCGGGCAGGTTGATTTCCGCCGGATCCTCCACGGTCGAGATGTTCACGCCCGGCTGGTTCAGGATGTTCAGGCAGGTGTACAGCGATACCGTCTTGCCCGAGCCGGTCGGGCCGGTCACCAGCACCATGCCGTAGGGCCGCACGATCGCGGCCATCAGCCGGTCCTTCTCGATCTTCTCGTAGCCGAGGGCTTCGATGCCGAGCCGGGCGCTGGACGGGTCGAGGATCCGGATGACGATCTTTTCACCGAACAGCGTCGGCAGCGTCGAGATCCGGAAGTCGATCGCCTTGCTGCCGAACTTGAGCTTCATGCGGCCGTCCTGGGGCACGCGCTTTTCGGCGATATCCAGGCGGCTGATGACCTTGATGCGCGAGGCTAGCTTTTCCTTGATCGCGATCGGCGGCTGCGTGATCTCGCGCAGTTCGCCGTCGACGCGGAAACGCACGCGGTAGTGGCTCTCGTAGGGCTCGAAGTGAAGATCCGATGCGCGCATGTTGATCGCGTCGATCAACATCTTCTGGAGGAAGCGCACGACGGGCGCATCCTCGACATCGGTGGCGACTTCGGCCGACTCCGGCGCGGTGTCTTCTTCGGTGACATCGAACTCGAAATCGCTGCCGGCGATGCTCTCCAGGGCCTCGGCGGCGCTGGTGCCCTGCGACTCCAGCATGCGGGCCAGCTTGTCGTATTCGACGATCACCCATTCGGGCGACAGCTGCGTCGCGAACTTGATGCGTTCGCTGGCCTCCTGATCGGTCGGGTCAGCGCCGCCGATGAACAGTCGGCTGCCTCGGCGCGCGAGCGGAACGATCTGGTATTGCTGGGTCAGCTTGTTGTCGACAATGGCCTTGGGCAGCTTCTCGACGTCGACCGCGTTGAGGTCGACCAGCGGCACCGCCAGGGCCCCGGACAGCGTGTGCGCCAGATCCGACGCGGAGATCGCGCCGGAAGCAATGACGGCCGCGACGAAGCCGATCTTGCGGTCGTGCGCGGTCTTCGAGAGTTCCTCGGCGGCCTTGCTGCTCAGCTTGCCGGCGTTGACAAGTACCCGGGCCGCGCCGGAAAGGCTGGACTGGGGGCTGTCGACAAGTGTGTCCACGCAGGAAGGCTCTTCACGAAGCAAGCAATGAGGCGATCAGACCATGATCACCGATCCCTTGCGCACTGTAAACCGAAGAAGCCAGCGGTTTCGGACCGACTTCACGCGATGCCGCCTGCCGAACGAAAACGGCCTGTGCAATGCACAGGCCGTTTCATGATGTCCTGGTCGGGGTGAGAGGATTCGAACCTCCGGCCTCTACGTCCCGAACGTAGCGCTCTACCAGGCTAAGCTACACCCCGATGAGGCCCGATCTCGGCAGACAAGTGCCTGCGGGCCGCTGATTTCAGGTCAAGAAGATCTCTCCACCGACCGAACACATAATTCTAGCAGAGCTTCGCGAGCCGGCGTTGCGGGCAACACACAAATTGCCTTGCGGGCCTTGTCGGCCTCGCTGCGGGCGGCGTCGCGCGTCACTTCCAGGGCCCCGGTGTGTCGCACGATCGAGATGATTTCGCCGAGGCGTTCGCTCTCGCCGTGTTCGATCGCGTGACGGATCGTCTGGCGTTCGGCGGGCGTGCCGCGCTCCATCGCGATCAGCAGCGGCAGCGTCGGCTTGCCCTCGCGAAGATCGTCACCGACGTTCTTGCCGAGGGCCTGCGTGTCACCCTCGTAGTCGAGCAGGTCGTCGATGAGCTGGAAGGCCGTGCCGAGTGCACGACCATAGTCGGCACAGGCCGTCTCGAGTGCGCGATCCGCATTCGCCAGCACCGCGCCGAGCTGCGCGCTCGCTTCGAACAGCTTGGCGGTCTTGTAGCGGATCACACGCAGGTAGTCGTCGACCGACAGATCGGCGTCATGCATGTTCATCAGCTGCAGGACCTCGCCTTCGGCGATGACGTTGGTGGCATCGGCGAGGACTTCGAGCACGCGCATGCGCTCGACGCCGACCATCATCTGGAACGCGCGCGAGTAGAGGAAGTCGCCCACCAGCACGCTCGCAGCATTGCCGAACAGCGCGTTGGCGGTCTGTCGGCCCCGGCGCAATGACGATTCGTCGACCACGTCGTCGTGCAGTAGCGTCGCGGTGTGGATGAACTCGACGGTTGCCGCGAGCTCGAAGCGTTCATCCCCGGTGAAACCGAACGCGGATGCGAACAGCAGTACGAGGCGCGGCCGGATGCGCTTGCCGCCCGCACTGACGATGTAATGCGCGATCTGGTTGATCAGCACCACTTCCGACTGCAGGCGCCGGCGGATCACGTCGTCGACCTGCCGCATCTCGGCGGCCATCGGATCACTGGTGGCCGGGGCGAGGGAAGGGCGTTCGGTCACGGGCGCGTAGGGGCGGAAGTCAGCCGGAAATTATAGGGAGCGCCGCAGCCAAGCCCGACGGAGCGGTCGCGCCGAAGGCGGCGAACCGACGACCGCGGCGGCAGTGCTATACTTTAAGGTTCCTTCGTCCCGCCCGGGGCGGAGGTGCTTTTTCAGTTTATCGCAAAGAGGCACTTATGTACGCGGTCATAAAAACCGGCGGCAAGCAATACAAGGTTGCAGCCGGCGAAAAGATCAAGGTAGAACAGATTGCTGCGGACGTGGGCCAAGAGATCACCATCGACCAGGTTCTGGCAGTCGGCAACGGCGCGGATCTGACGGTCGGGACTCCCTTGGTGGCCGGCGCCAGCGTGAAAGCCACGGTGGTGTCGCACGGCAAGCACGACAAGGTTCGCATCTTCAAGATGCGCCGTCGCAAGCACTACCAACGGCACGGCGGCCATCGCCAGACCTACACCGAGCTTCAGATCAGCGCCGTGAGCGCCTGATCGACACGCCGAATCCGCAGGAGTTCTGAACCATGGCACAGAAAAAAGGCGGCGGTTCCACCCGCAACGGCCGCGACTCGCAACCCAAGATGCTCGGCGTCAAGGCCTTCGGTGGCCAGGTCGTCCCGGCCGGCTCGATCATCGTGCGCCAGCGCGGCACGCGCTTCCATGCCGGCGACAACGTCGGCATGGGCAAGGACCACACGCTGTTCGCGCTCGTCGACGGCCAAGTGTCCTTCGCCACGAAGGGTGCGTTGAACCGGCAGACGGTCAACATCACCCCGGTCTGACGCAGCGTCGCACAGGCCAACGAAGCCCCGGCCTGCCGGGGCTTTTTTTCTTTTCCGGGTCGCGCTCCGCGACACTGACACCATGAAATTCGTCGACGAAGCCACCATCGATATCGCGGCCGGCAACGGCGGCGCCGGCTGCGTGAGCTTCCGGCGCGAGAAGTTCATTCCCTTCGGCGGTCCGAACGGGGGTGATGGCGGGCGCGGCGGCAGCGTGTACGCCATCGGCGACCGCAACCTGAACACGCTGATCGACTACCGCTATGCGCGCCGCCACGAGGCGCGCAACGGCGAGCCCGGGCGCGGTTCGGACCAATTCGGCGCCGCGGCCGACGACATCGTGCTGCGCATGCCCGTCGGCACGATCATCAAGGATGCCGAGACCGGTGAGGTGCTCGCCGAGCTGCTCGCGCCGGACGAGCTCGTGCTGCTCGCCAAGGGTGGCGACGGCGGTTTCGGCAACATGCACTACAAGACGAGCACCAACCGGGCGCCGCGGCAGAAGACGCCGGGCTGGCCCGGCGAGCAGAAGAAGTTGAAGCTCGAACTGCGCGTGCTCGCGGACGTCGGCCTCCTGGGCATGCCCAACGCCGGCAAGTCGACGCTGATCGCGGCGATCTCCAACGCGCGACCGAAGATCGCCGACTATCCCTTCACGACGCTGCACCCGAACCTGGGCGTCGTGCGCGCCGGCCCCGAGCGCAGCTTCGTCGTCGCCGACATTCCGGGTCTGATCGAGGGGGCGTCCGAAGGCGCTGGCCTCGGCCACCAGTTCCTGCGGCACCTGCAGCGCACGCGGCTGCTCCTGCACATCGTCGACCTGGCGCCCTTCGACGAGGCCGTCGATCCAGTCGCCCAGGCCAAGGCCATCGTCAAGGAGCTGCGCAAGTACGACGAATCGCTGTACGAGAAACCGCGCTGGCTGGTCTTGAACAAGCTCGACATGGTGCCGGCCGAGGAACGCGAGGCGCGCGTGAAGGACTTCGTCAAGCGCCTGCGCTGGAAGGGCCCGGTCTTCCAGATCTCGGCGCTGGCCCGCAACGGCCTCGATCCGCTCGTCCAGTCGATCTACGAACACGTCGCCGCGCACGTGGAGAAGGCGCCGCCGGACGTTGATCCTCGTTTCGAGGCCTCCGTCGGGGGTGCCGATGCCTGATGTCCTGAAGCAGGCTCGCCGCATCGTCATCAAGGTCGGCTCCAGTCTGGTCACGAACGAAGGGCGCGGCATCGACGCGGCCGCCATCGGCAACTGGTGCCGGCAGCTGGCCGCGCTCGCGCGCGAAGGCCGCGAGGTGATCATGGTGTCCAGCGGCGCGATCGCCGAGGGCATGAAGCGCCTGGGCTGGACGACGAGGCCGACCGAGCTGCACGAGCTGCAGGCCGCCGCCGCCGTCGGCCAGATGGGACTCGCGCAGATGTACGAGACCCAGCTGTCGCAGCACGGCATCGGCAGCGCGCAGGTGCTGCTGACGCATGCCGACCTGGCCGACCGCGAGCGCTACCTGAATGCACGATCGACGCTGCTGACGCTGCTCGGCCTGCAGGTGATCCCGGTCATCAACGAGAACGACACCGTCGTCAACGACGAGATCAAGGTCGGCGACAACGACACCCTGGGCGCGCTGGTCGCGAACCTCGTCGAAGCCGACGCGCTCGTGATCCTGACCGACCAGCGCGGGCTGTACTCGGCCGATCCTCGGCGCGATCCGCAGGCTCGGTTCATCGACGAGGCCACCGCGGGCGACCCGGCGCTCGAACGCATGGCCGGCGGCGCGGGGTCCTCGATCGGCAAGGGCGGCATGATCACCAAGATCCTGGCCGCCAAGCGCGCGGCGCGCAGCGGGGCGTCGACCATCATCGCCTGGGGCCGCGAGCAGGATGTGTTGCTGCGCCTGGCCGCTGGCGAGGCGATCGGCACCGCGCTGATCGCCGGCACGGGCAAACGCGCCGCGCGCAAGCAGTGGATGGCCGATCACCTGCAGCTGCGCGGCGCAGTGCTGGTCGACGACGGCGCGGTGGTGAAACTGCGCGACGAAGGCAAGAGTCTGCTGCCGATCGGCGTGACCGGCATCGAAGGCGACTTCCATCGCGGCGACGTGATTGCCGTACGCACCGCGGCGGGCGTGGAGATCGCGCGTGGCCTGGCGAACTACTCGTCGGCCGAGGCTCGGCTGATCGCCCGCAAGCCGTCGTCGCAGATCGCCGGGCTGCTCGGGTTCGCCAACGAACCCGAGCTGATCCACCGCGACAACCTGGTGCTGTCCTAGCGCGTGAAAGCTGCGGGCTCGCCGCGCGGCCCGATCAGTCCTCGAGCTCGGCCTTCGCCATCTCGACGTCGAGGCACTCCATCGCATCGGCCGGCTCGACGGCCGCGGCATCGGCGTAGAGCTTCTCGGCCTCCTTCATGCGCTTGTCGCCTTCGAGCATCACGAGGCCGTTGGCGTACTCGACCATGGCGATGGCCGAGCCCGGGTTGAGCTTCAGCGCCTGCTGGTACATCTTCAGGCCGGTCGAGGTGTCGGCGCCCTGCGTCTTGCCCAGCAGCTTGCCGACCTTGTCGATCACCTCGGCGTGGAACGCGCCCAGCGCGATGTGCGCGTCGGCATGCTTGGGCGCGAGCTTGATGGTCGTCTCGAGCGCCGTCTTGACCTTGCCCCCGAGGCCCTGGGCGAGCGCCTTCGCGACGCTGATGCCCTGGCTGTAGCGACCCAGCGCGTACGCCATCCAGTAATGCGCGTTGGCGTTCTTCGGGTCCTCCGCAGCCTGCGCCTCGGCGCGCTCGGCCACTTCCTGGAACATCGCGAGCTTGGTCTTCTCGCTCTTCTCGAGGTAGTTCGCGTAGATGGCCTGCGCCTTGTTGGCGACGGTGATGCCGGCGCCGCCCGCCTTCATGCCGGCGTCGTAGGCCTTCTGAAACTCGCCGGCATGGAACAGCGCCCATGCAGCGAGCACCTTGTCGTCCTTCGGCAGCGGTTCGGCGTCGCCGGCGTGCAGGCGTGCCCACTGCTTCTTCAGCGTCGCGGCGTCGTAGGTGTACGCGCCGTTGTCGTAGGGAAAGGCGGTCCACTTGGCCATGCGTGTCTCCTCGTCGTCAGGGAAGGGGTCAGTCGCCGTTGCGGTACGCACCGGCGAGGCGGAACAGGTGCTCGCGGCTCTGCTGGTCCAGGTAGGGCATCAGCAGGCTCAGCACGTGGTAGGCGCCACGCGCGAGCGCGGCGCCAGCGCTGTCGGGTTCGAGCGCCTTGCGCGGATCGCGCACGTACTCGTAGCTCAACCAGTAGGTCAGCACGACGACCATCGCGTTCGCGACCGCATCGGCTTCGCGCGCGTCGATGCGCACGGCGTGCGCGCGCGTCAGGCCGTTCAGCACGATGCCGACGGCGCGTGACTTGTTCTTCAGAACGAACTGGAAGTGCGTCTCCAGCCGGCGGTTCTTGCTGAGCAGGTCGTTGAGGTCGCGGTACAGGAAGCGGTACTGCCAGATCAGCTCGAACAACATGTGGAAGAAGAGCCACGCGTCCTCGACGTTGCCGACGTTGTCAGCCGCGTTGAGCAGTTCCGACAGCGCGCGTTCGTAACGGTCGAACAGCGCGTTGATCAGCTCGTCCTTCGCCGGGTAGTGGTAGTACAGGTTGCCCGGGCTGATGCCCAGTTCCGCCGAGATCAGCGTGGTGCTGACATTGGGCTCGCCGAAGCGATTGAAGAGATCGAGCGTGACCTCGAGGATGCGTTCGGCCGTTCGGCGTGGCTTCTTGGTCGTGGGCTGCATGGGACGGCTGCGAAGGCTCGCCGGAATCTAGCACCAGAAGCCGGCCTCACGAAGTCGGCCATGCTGGCAGGCGACCTGGCCCAAGGCGCCGTGGCGAACGCCGGAGACGGGGTCGCCAGCAGGGACCGAGCGCTCTCCCTACAATCGCGCGCCCATGATCGACCCCCAGCCCACTGCAGTCGCGCGTGCTTTCGAGGGCATGGCGCCCGCCGGCCTGACGACGAGCGCCCACTGATGCCCGCCGTCTGCTTCCAAGAGGTCGCGAAGACCTACGTCGGGCCGCGCGGCCGCTTCCAGGCCTTGAGCGGCGTCAGCTTCGACATCGAGCAGGGCGAGTTCTTCGGCCTGCTCGGACCCAACGGTGCCGGCAAGACGACGCTGATCAGCATCCTCGCCGGCTTGACGCGGGCCACGGCCGGCCGCGTCACCGTGATGGGCCACGACGTGCGCGAGGACTACGCGGCCGCGCGCAAGGCGCTCGGCATCGTGCCGCAGGAGTTGGTCTTCGACCCGTTCTTCTCGGTGCGCGAGGCGCTGCGCATCCAGAGCGGGTACTTCGGCGTTCGGAACAACGACGCGTGGATCGACGAGCTGCTGGAGAACCTGGGCCTGGCCGACAAGGCGAACAACAACATGCGCCAGCTGTCGGGCGGCATGAAGCGTCGCGTGCTGGTCGCGCAGGCGCTGGTGCACCGGCCGCCGGTGATCGTGCTCGACGAGCCGACCGCCGGTGTCGACGTCGAGCTGCGGCAGACGCTGTGGGCCTTCATCGCGCGCCTGAACCGCGAGGGCCACACGGTGCTGCTGACCACGCACTACCTCGAGGAAGCCGAGGCCCTGTGCCACCGCATCGGCATGCTGAAGCAGGGCCGGCTCGTCGCGCTGGACCGCACGGCGCAGCTGCTCGCCGGCACCGCGAGCACGATGCTGCGCTTCAAGACCGACCATGCGCTGCCGCCGGCGCTGCAGGCGCAAGCCCGGGTCACCGGACGCATCGTGCAGCTGAAGGCCCATGACGCGGGCGAGGTCGAGCAGCTGCTCGCAGCGCTGCGCTCGGCCCAGGTGCCGATCGAGGACCTCGAGATCGGCCGCGCCGACCTGGAGGACGTGTTCCTCGAGATCATGCAGGGTGGCGGTGCGCTGGCGGAGGCCTCGGCATGAGGCTCGAAGGCGCCCGCACGCTGTTCTACAAGGAGGTGCTGCGCTTCTGGAAGGTGGCCTTCCAGACCGTCGCCGCGCCGGTGCTGACCGCGGTGATGTACCTGCTGATCTTCGGCCATGTGCTCGAGGACCGTGTGCAGGTCTTCGAAGGCGTCGGCTATACCAGCTTCCTGATCCCTGGCCTGGTGATGATGAGCGTGCTGCAGAACGCGTTCGCCAACAGCTCGTCGAGCCTGATCCAGAGCAAGATCACCGGCAACCTCGTTTTCCTGCTGGTCTCGCCGCTGTCGCACTGGGCCTGGTTCGTGGCCTATGTCGGCGCGTCGGTGGTGCGCGGGCTGGCGGTGGGCTGCGGGGTCTACCTCGTCACGGTGTGGTTCGCGCCGCCGGCCTATGCCGAGCCGTGGTGGATCCTGATCTTCGCGGCGCTGGGCGCCGGCATGCTGGGCTCGCTGGGCCTGATCGCCGGCCTGTGGGCCGAGAAGTTCGATCAGATGGCCGCTTTCCAGAACTTCATCATCATGCCGATGACCTTCCTCTCCGGCGTGTTCTATTCGGTGAAGTCGCTGCCGCCGGTGTGGCAGGCGGTGAGCCACCTGAACCCGTTCTTCTACATGATCGACGGTTTCCGCCGCGGCTTCTTCGGCTCGAGCGATGTTTCGCCGTGGCTGAGCCTGGGCATCGTCGGCACCAGCTTCATCGTGGTGTCGAGCGTCGCGCTGAAGCTGCTGGCCAGCGGCTACAAGCTGCGCCAGTGAGATAATCCGCCGCATCATGGCCGACCCGACCGCCGACGACGTGCGTGGCTTCATCGCCGCGGGCCTCGATTGCGAGCATCTCGCAGTCGAGGGCGACGGGCGCCATTTCTTCGCGACGATCGTCTCACCGGCGTTCGAAGGGCTGAGCCGCATCAAGCGCCACCAGCGCGTGTATGCCGCGCTCGGCGAGCGCATGCGCGAGCAGGTCCACGCGCTGTCGATGAAGACGCTCACGCCCGCCGAGTGGGCCGCCGACCCCGGCAGCTCGGCCACCCCGGCCCACGCCCACCACTGATCCATCCGCGGCCCGTAGCGCTGCGGACGATGCCGACGCGTCCCTTCCCGACGACATCGGCCTCAGCCTTCAGCACGGCGTGCCGCACAAGCGAGCAGACCCATGAATGCCCCGATCACGCTGGCCCTGTCGAAGGGGCGCATCTTCGAAGAGACCCTGCCGCTGCTCGCTGCCGCTGGCATCGAGGTCGCCGAGGACCCCGAGAAGAGCCGCAAGCTGATCCTAGCGACCAGCCGGCCCGACGTGCGCGTCGTGCTGGTGCGCGCAAGCGACGTGCCGACCTACGTCGAGCAGGGTGGCGCGGACCTCGGCGTCGCCGGTCTCGACATCCTGATCGAGCACGGCGGCGCGGGCCTGTACCAGCCGCTGGACCTGGGCATCGCGCGCTGCCGCATGAGTGTCGCGACGCGCGCCGACTTCGACTACGCCGCTGCGGTCAAGCAGGGTTCGCGCATCCGTGTCGCGACCAAGTACACCCAGATCGCGCGTCAGCACTTCGCCGACAAGGGCGTGCACGTCGACCTGATCAAGCTGTACGGCTCGATGGAGCTGGCGCCGCTGACCGGCCTGGCCGAGGCGATCGTCGACCTCGTGTCCACCGGCAGCACGCTGCGCGCGAACCACCTCGTCGAGGTCGAGCGCATCCTCGAGGTCAGCTCCCGCCTCGTCGTCAACCAGGCCGCGCTGAAGCTCAAGCGCGAGACGATCCGCGGCGTCATCGACGCCTTCGCCCAGGCCACCTCGAAGGCCGTGCCATGACCGACCTTGCCCTCCGCCAGCTGCGCAGCGATGCCACCGACTTCGACGAGCAGCTGCGCCGCCTGCAGCACTGGTCGGCCGAGACCGACAAGGCGATCGAGCAGCGCGTCGGCGAGATCATCGACGACGTGCGCCGCCGCGGCGACGCCGCGGTGCTGGAGTACACCGCGCGCTTCGATGCGCTGCCGGTGCCCTCGATGGCCGCGCTGCAGTTGTCGCGCGACGAGCTGAAGCAGGCCTTCGACGCCATCACGCCGGCGCAGCGCGACGCGCTGCAGGCCGCCGCGCAACGTGTGCGCAGCTACCACGAACGCCAGCTCGAGGCCTGCGGCCGCAGCTGGCAGTACCGCGACGAGGATGGCACGCTGCTCGGACAGAAGGTCACGCCGCTGGACCGCGTCGGCATCTACGTGCCGGGCGGCAAGGCCGCCTACCCGTCGTCGGTGCTGATGAACGCGCTGCCGGCGCAGGTGGCCGGCGTGGCCGACATCGTGATGGTGGTGCCGACGCCGCGCGGCGAACGCAATGCGCTGGTGCTCGCGGCGGCCTATGTCGCCGGCGTCACGCAGGCCTTCACCGTGGGTGGCGCGCAGGCAGTCGCGGCCCTGGCCTACGGCACGGACACCGTGCCCCGCGTCGACAAGATCACCGGCCCCGGCAACGCCTATGTCGCCAGCGCGAAGCGGCGGGTCTTCGGGCAGGTCGGCATCGACATGATCGCCGGCCCGAGCGAGATCCTGGTGCTCGCCGACGGCAGCACGCCGCCCGACTGGGTGGCGATGGACCTCTTCAGCCAGGCCGAGCACGACGAGCTGGCACAGAGCATCCTGCTGTGCCCCGACGCGGCCTACATCGACGCCGTGCGCGAGTCGATCGGCAAGCTGCTGCCGGCGATGCCGCGCCGCGACGTGATCCGCGCGTCGCTCGAAGGCCGCGGCGCGCTGATCCTGACGCGCTCGATGGCCGAGGCCTGCGAGATCAGCAACCGCATCGCGCCGGAGCACCTCGAGGTCAGCTCGCGCGATCCCGGGCGCTGGGAGCCGCTGCTGCGCCATGCCGGCGCGATTTTCCTCGGCGCGTTCACCAGCGAGAGCCTGGGTGACTATTGCGCCGGGCCGAACCACGTGCTGCCCACCTCGGGCACCGCGCGCTTCAGCTCACCGCTGGGGGTGTACGACTTCCAGAAGCGAAGCAGCCTCATCGAAGTCAGCGAAGCCGGCGCTCACAAACTGGGGCCGATCGCGGCCGAGCTGGCCTACGGCGAAGGCCTGCAGGCGCACGCACGGGCGGCCGAGATGCGACTCGAGCGCGGCATCGAACGCGATTGACACGAAGTTCGTGGAACACGAGAATCGTGCAACACTGAGTTCGTGTCGACAATGAGGAACGTCACCGTCACGATGGAAGACAGCGTCGCCGAATGGGCCCGGCTCGAGGCGGCGCGCCGCAATACGAGCGTCTCGCGGCTGATCGGCGAGATGCTGGCCGAGAAGATGCGGCACGACGACGCCTACGAGCGCGCGATGCGCGAGGCGCTGGAGTTCAAGAGCTTCGGCGCCTCGGAAGGCCGCTATCCGACGCGGGCCGAGACCTACACCCGGGGCCAACGCGGATGAGCGAGGTCTTTGTCGACACGAACGTCCTGCTGTACGCCGTCGACGACCGCGACCTCGTCAAGCGCGACGCCGCGCGGCGCTGGCTGGCCGAATGTTGGCACCGCCGTTGCGGGCGCCTGAGCAACCAGGTGCTCAGCGAGTTCTATGTCAGTGCGCGCAGGAAGTTTCCGAGCGCCGTCTCCGCCGGCGATGCGCGTGCCGAGGTGCGGCGCTACCAGAACTGGCGTCCGTGGGTGACCGATCACCCGACCGTCGAGTCCGCGTGGGCGATCGAGAGTCGCTACGGCCTGAGCTACCGGGACGCGTTGATCGTCGCCGCCGCGCAGCAGCAGGGCTGCACGCGCCTGATCTCCGAAGAACTGCAGCACGACCTGCTGATCGACAGCGTGCGCATCCTCAACCCCTTCATCGTGGGCCCCGAAGTCCTCGACGCCCCCGCCGCATGAACACCACCGTCTCCCTCGAAGCCAGCATGGCGCGCTCGATCCGCAGCGACATCCAGGGCATGCACGCCTACGCGGTGCAGCCGAGCGCCGGCATGGTCAAGCTCGACACGATGGAGAACCCGTACCGGCTGCCCGAGCACCTGCAGCAGGCGCTGGGCGAGCGGCTGGGCCGCATCGCCATCAACCGCTACCCGGCCGAGCGCACCGACGACCTGCGCCGCGCGCTGGCCGCGCATGCCCGTCTGCCCGAAGGCTGTGCGTTGACGCTGGGCAACGGCTCCGACGAACTGATCACGATGCTCGCGATGGCCTGCGACCTGCCGGGCGCCGCGGTGCTCGCGCCCGAGCCCAGCTTCGTGATGTATGCGATGTCGGCTGCGCTGCAGGGCATCCGCTACATCGGCGTGCCGCTGACGGCGTCGTTCGAGCTCGACGAGGCCGCGATGCTGACGGCCATCGAGACGCAGAAGCCGACGCTGCTGTACCTCTCGTACCCGAACAACCCGACCGCGAACCTGTGGGACGACGGCGTGATCGACCGGCTGATCGAGGCGATGGGCCGCATCGGCGGCTTGGTGGTGATGGACGAGGCCTACCAGCCCTTCGCCGCGCGTGACTCGATGGCGCGGCTGCAGCGCTGGCCGCATGTGCTGGTGATGCGCACGATGAGCAAGTTCGGCTTGGCCGGTGTGCGCATCGGCTACCTGATCGGCCGTGCGCCGCTGATCGCGCAGATCGACAAGCTGCGGCCGCCGTTCAACATCAGCGTCCTGAACGCCGAGGCGGGCCTGTTTGCGCTCGAGCATGTCGACGAGTACGCCCGCCAGGCGGCGGCGATCCGCAGCGAGCGCGAACGGCTGCTGCGTGAGCTCGCCGAACTGCCCGGCGTGCACCCGTTCCCCAGCCAGGCCAACATGATCCTCGCGCGCGTGCCCGACTCGGCGAAAGCCTTCGCCGGCATGAAGGAACGCGGCGTGCTGGTCAAGAACCTCGGCCGCATGCACCCGCTGCTGATCAACTGTGTGCGCCTGACCATCGGCACGCCCGACGAGAACGCCTCGATGATGGCTGCGCTGCGCGCCTCGATGTGAAACCCGCCACCGACCACCCCATCATGGACCGCACCGCCGACGTCCGCCGCGACACCAAGGAAACGCAGATCCGCGTTCGACTCAACCTCGACGGCAGCGGCCAGTCGAAGCTGGCCACCGGCATCGGCTTCTTCGACCACATGCTCGACCAGGTCGCGCGCCACGGCCTCATCGACCTCGACATCGAGGCCCAGGGTGACCTGCACATCGACGGCCACCACACCGTCGAGGACGTCGGCATCACGCTGGGGCTGGCGGTCGCGCAGGCGGTCGGCGACAAGAAAGGCATCACGCGTTACGGGCACTCGTACGTGCCGCTCGACGAGGCGCTGTCGCGCGTGGTGATCGACTTCTCCGGCCGGCCCGGGCTGCACATGGACATCCCGTTCCGCGCCGGCATGATCGGCGCGTTCGACACCCAGCTGACCTACGAGTTCTTCCAGGGCTTCGCGAACCATGCGCTGGTCACGCTGCACATCGACAACCTGAAGGGCGCCAACGCGCACCACCAGGCCGAGACGGTATTCAAGGCCTTCGGCCGCGCGCTGCGCATGGCGCTGACGCTCGATCCGCGCTCGGCCGGCGTGATCCCGTCGACCAAGGGGTCGTTGTGAGCCGACGTCTCGTCGCCGTCGTCGACTACGGCATGGGCAACCTGCGCTCGGTATCGCAGGCGGTGCAGCATGTCGCCCTCGGCAGTGATGTCGAGGTGGTCGTCACCCAGCGCCCCGACGAGGTCTACGCGGCCGAGCGCATCGTGCTGCCCGGCCAGGGCGCGATGCGCGACTGCATGCGCGAGCTGCACGACTCCGGGCTGAAGGAGGCGGTGCTCGACGCCGCGAAACGCAAGCCGCTGATGGGCGTGTGCGTCGGCATGCAGATGCTGCTGGACCGCAGCGAGGAGCAGGACACGCCGGGCCTCGGCCTGCTGCCGGGCGAGGTGCGCCGGTTCCGCCTGGAAGGCCAGCGCCAGCCCGACGGCAGCCGCTTCAAGGTGCCGCAGATGGGCTGGAACCGCGTGTTCCAGGCCGCGCACGACGGCAGCCCGCATCCGATCTGGGCCGGCGTGCCCGACGGCAGCTACTTCTACTTCGTGCACAGCTACTACACGGTGCCGAAGCATGCGCGCGACAGTGCCGGCGAGGCCGACTACGGCGGCCGCTTTACCTGCGCCGTGGCGCGGGATAACATTTTTGCCACCCAGTTCCACCCAGAGAAGAGTGCCGACCAGGGCCTCGCCCTGTACCGCAACTTCCTCTCCTGGCGGCCCTGAAGCGGTCGCTCCCTTTCCATGTTGTTGATCCCCGCAATCGACCTCAAAGACGGCAAGTGCGTGCGCCTGAAGCAAGGCGACATGAATGCCTCCACCACCTTCGGGGAAGACCCCGCGGCGATGGCCCGACGATGGGTGGACGCCGGTGCCCGGCGCCTGCACCTGGTCGACCTGAACGGCGCCTTCGCCGGCAAGCCGGTCAACGAAGCGGCGGTCAAGGCCATCCTCGCCGAGGTCGGGGATGAAATCCCGGTGCAGCTCGGCGGCGGCATCCGCGACCTCGACACCATCGAGCGTTACCTCGACGACGGCCTGAGCTTCATCATCATCGGCACCGCAGCGGTCAAGAACCCGGGCTTCCTGAAGGACGCCTGCAGCGCCTTCGGCGGCCACATCATCGTCGGCCTCGATGCGAAGGACGGCAAGGTCGCCACCGACGGCTGGAGCAAACTGACCGGCCACGAAGTGGTCGACCTGGCGCAGAAGTTCCAGGACTACGGCGTCGAGGGCGTGATCTACACCGATATCGGACGCGACGGCATGCTGACCGGCATCAACATCGATGCGACCGTCAAGCTGGCGCGGGCATTGACGATGCCGGTGTACGCGTCCGGCGGGTTGTCCGGCCTCGAGGACATCGAGCGCCTGTGCGCGGTGCAGCAAGAAGGCATCGACGGCGTGATCTGCGGCCGCTCGATCTACACCGGCGCGCTCGACTTCGCGGCCGCGCAGGCCCGCGCCGACGCGCTGCTGCAGGCCGCGTCGTGACGCCCGCGATGCTGGCCAAACGCATCATTCCCTGCCTGGATGTCACTGGCGGGCGCGTCGTCAAGGGCGTCAACTTTGTCGAGCTGCGCGATGCCGGCGATCCGGTCGAGATCGCCGCGCGCTACAACGAGCAGGGCGCCGACGAGCTGACCTTCCTCGACATCACCGCCACCAGCGACGCCCGCGACCTGATCCTGCCGATCATCGAAGCCGTGGCGTCGCAGGTCTTCATCCCGCTGACCGTCGGCGGCGGCGTGCGCACCGTCGAGGACGTGCGCCGGCTGCTCAATGCCGGCGCCGACAAGGTCAGCTTCAACTCCGCCGCCGTGGCCAACCCGCAGGTCATCGCCGACGCGTCGGCGAAGTACGGCGCGCAGGCCATCGTCGTCGCGATCGATGCCAAGGCGCGCGCCGATGGCGGCGGCTGGGACGTCTACACGCATGGTGGCCGGCGCAACACCGGGCTCGATGCCGTGGCCTGGGCGCGGCAGATGGCCGAGGCCGGTGCCGGCGAGATCCTGCTGACCAGCATGGACCGTGACGGCACCCGCGCCGGCTTCGACCTCGCGCTGACGCGTGCGGTCAGCGACGCGGTGCCGGTGCCGGTGATCGCCTCCGGCGGTGTCGGCAACCTCGAGCACCTGGCCGATGGCGTGCAGCAAGGCGGCGCCGACGCGGTGCTGGCCGCGAGCATCTTCCACTACGGCGAATACACGGTCGGCCAGGCCAAGGCGCTGATGGCCGCACGCGGCATTCCGGTGCGGCAGTGACGGCGCGTCGCGGCGGCGGTCCGCCGCCGCACGAGGTCCGCCTGATCGGCGGCCAGTGGAAGCGCAGCAAGCTGCCGGTCGCCGACCGGCCGGGCCTGCGGCCCACACCCGACCGCGTGCGCGAAACCTTGTTCAACTGGCTGGGCCAGGACCTCGCCGGTTGGCGTGTGCTCGATGCGTTCGCCGGCAGCGGTGCGTTGGGCTTCGAGGCTGCGTCGCGTGGCGCAGCGCAGGTGGTGCTGCTCGAACGCGACGCCGAGCTGGTGCGCAGCCTGAAGGCCAGCCAGCAACGATTGAACGCCGGTGCGCTGACGGTGCAACCGGCGGACGCCCTGGTGTGGATGGCGAGCCAGGCGCCGGGCCGCTTCGACCTCGTGCTGCTCGATCCGCCGTTCGACGCCGGCCTGCTCCCACCGGCGCTGAAGGTCGCCGCACCGCTGGTCGCGCCGAACGGCTGGCTCTACGTCGAGAGCGGCGCGCCGCTGCAGGAGCCGCTGCCTGAGGGTTTCGCCGCCTGGCGCGACGGCCGTGCGGGCGCGGTGTTCTATCACTTGCTGCGCCGCAGCAGCTACACTGCCGCCGAGCCAGCCGACGACCAGGAGTGAACGTGGTGGAGCACCCGAAGCCGCTGATTGCCGTCTATCCGGGTACTTTCGATCCGATGACCCTGGGCCACGAGGACCTGATGAAGCGGGCCTCGCAGCTGTTCGACAAGTTGATCCTCGCGGTAGCCGCCGGCCACCACAAGCGCACGATGTTCACCATCGCCGAGCGCCTGGAGATCGCCACCGAGATCGCGCTGCCGTACAAGAACGTCGAGGTCGTCGCCTTCCGCGGGCTGCTGCGCGACTTCGTGGTCGCGAATCACGGCAAGGTGGTCGTGCGCGGCCTGCGCGCGGTCAGCGACTTCGAGTACGAGTTCCAGATGGCCGGCATGAACCGCCAGCTGATGCCCGAGGTCGAGACGCTGTTCCTGACACCGTCGGACCAGTACCAGTTCGTCAGCGGCACCTTCGTGCGCGAGATTGCCACCTTGGGCGGTGATGTCTCGAAGTTCGTGGCACCGTCGGTGCTTTACCGGCTGAAGGAGCGCGTGGCGCACGTGCCGGAAGCCTGAGAGGGAGTGAGGCCGCGGTATGGCCCTGATGATCACCGACGACTGCATCAACTGCGACGTCTGCGAACCCGAATGCCCGAACCAGGCGATCTCGATGGGCGAGGAGTTCTACGAGATCGACCCGAAGAAGTGCACCGAGTGCGTCGGCCACTTCGACGAGCCGCAGTGCGTGCAGGTCTGTCCCGTGGCCTGCATCCCGGTGAACCCGGCCCACATCGAGACCCGCGACCAGCTGTGGGGCAAGTACCGGCAGCTGATGGGCATCACCGAAGTCGCGGCCACCGTGCCGCCGACCCCGACCGACTGACGGATCAGCGCTGCGGCGCGGACGCCTTCGGTTTCGAGGGCTTCGGCTGCTTCGGCTTCGGCTTGCCCTGCGTCTTCTTCGGCGCCGAGGCGCCCGCTGACGCCTGCGCTGCGGCGGGGCCCACGTTGGCCGCTGCGGCCGGCACGATGGCCTTCTCGCGCGCACGGCGATCGGCCGCCAGCCGATCCGCCAGCTTGCGGTCGCGCGCCGCGACGTCCTCGGCCGCGCGGCGCTCTTCAGCGCTGCGGGCATCGTCGGGCAATGCGCTCCCGCCTGGGCAGGGCGTCGCCGAATACTGCTTGCCGTCCGGCCCGCAGCGGTAGACGGTGCCGGTCGTCGCCGGCTGGGCGTGCAGCGCACTGGCGGCCAGCGTCAGCGCAACAAGCATCATCGATCGCATCCTGTTCATGAAGCCTCCTCCGCCGGGCGCGATGCCGGCGGCGGCTTCGGCCGCGGCGGCTTGGAATGGATCTTCATCATCGCCCGTTCCATCGGTCCGTCCAGCAGCAGCGGCAGCGCCTCGATCGACTGCGCGATGCACTGCTCGATCGCCTCGCGATGCTCCGGCGCCGGCTTGCGCAGCACCCAGTTGGCGACCTCCGATCGCACGCCCGGATGCCCGATGCCGATGCGCAGCCGCCAGAAGTCGGCGCTGCCCATCTGCGCCTGGATGTCCTTCAGCCCGTTGTGCCCGGCGACGCCGCCGCCCTGCTTGATCTTCATCTGGCCGGGCAGCAGGTCGAGCTCGTCGTGCACGACCAGGATCTCGCTCGGGTCGATCTTGAAGAAGCGCGCGAGCGCACCGACGGACTTGCCCGACAGGTTCATGTAGGTCTGCGGCTGGAGCAGCCACACCGGGCCCTCGGGCCGGTTCACGCGGGCGACGAGCCCGTGGTACGCGCGGTCGTGCGACAGGCGTGCGTTCAGCACGCGCGCGGCGGCGTCCACCCACCAGAAGCCGGCGTTGTGGCGCGTGCCTTCGTATTCCGGGCCCGGGTTGCCCAGGCCCACCAGCAATCGAATCATCCCTCGATTATCCCGGGGCGGGCTTGAGCGCCACGCGCGCGCCGTCGATCAACGCGTGGCCGATGCGGTCCAGCGCGCCGGCGCGCAGCGCGGGTTCGGCGCTCGAGTCGTCGGTGCGCAGCTTCCACTGGTGCCAGTGCAGCAGCACGTCGATCCACACCTCGGGGAACAGGCCGACCAGCGCGCCGTCGGCCAGGGCCGGCGCCGCCATCTGCTCGGGCATCACCCCGATGCCCCAGCCCATCTCGGCGGCGCGCACATGGGCCTCGGTCGACGGCACGAAACGTTCGACCAACCGCGGCCCCTGCACGCCGAAGGCCTTGGAGACCCACAGCGCGTGCATGTCGTCCTTGCGATTGAAGACGAGCCACGGCACGCGTGCGAAGTTGCTGCGGTTCAGGCCCTCCGGCAGCAGCCGTTCGCAGAACGACGGGCTGGCGACCGCGATGTAGCGCATCGTGCCCAGGGCCACCGCGCTGCAGCCGCGCAGCGCCTCGGCCACCGTGCTGACGCAGCCGAGCACCGCGCCCTCGCGCAGCCAGTCGTGCGTGAAGTCCTGGTCGTCGACGATCAGCTCGAGACCGAAGCCGTCCCGCAGGCCCGCCTGGGCCACCGCATCGAGCGCCGGCAGCACCCAGGTGGCGAGGCTGTCGGCATTGATGGCGATCGGCAGCCGCTCATCCTGGCCGAGGGTGGCGCCGAGCTCGCGCGACAGGTCGGCGCGCATCGCCTGCATCTGGCGTGCATAGCGCAGCAGGACCTTGCCGGGTTCGGTCAGCCGCAGCGGCCGCGAGCGCACGACCAGCAGCCGGCCCAGCGCCGTCTCCAGCGACCGCAATCGCTGCGACACCGCCGACTGCGTGATCGACAGCTGCTGCGCCGCACGGTCGAAGCTGCCGGCATCGGCCAGCGCGGCCAGGCACTCCAAGGCGGCAGGATCGAACGCATTCATCAGCGGAGCTAATGTAATCGGACAAATCCAGATGCACCTTCGTGCGGCCGGCCGCGATTTCCACAATGACGCGATCGACCCACACGACGGAGGCAGCCCATGCGCATCGCGGTACCCAAGGAGATCAAGAACCATGAATACCGCGTCGGCCTGACGCCGGCCAGCGCACGTGAGCTCGTCGAGCGAGGGCACGAGGTGTGGGTCGAGCGCGGCGCCGGCGCGGCGATCGGATTGAGCGATGCGGCCTACGAGGCGGCCGGCGCGAAGCTGGCCGCCGATGCGGCGGAAGCCTTCCAGCGCGGCGAGATGATCGTCAAGGTCAAGGAGCCTCAGGCCGCCGAGATCGCACGGCTGCGCGAAGGCCAGCTGCTCTACACCTACCTGCACCTGGCACCGGATCCGGAGCAGACCGCGGGGCTCGTCAAGTCGGGCGCGGTGTGCATCGCCTACGAGACCGTCACCGGCCCCGGCGGCGGCCTGCCGCTGCTGGCGCCGATGAGCGAAGTCGCCGGCCGCATGGCGGTGCAGGCGGGCGCGGCACACCTCGAGAAGTCCAAGGGCGGGATGGGCGTGCTGCTGGGCGGCGTGCCGGGCGTGGCACCGGCGCATGTGGTGGTGCTGGGCGCGGGTGTCGTCGGCACCCATGCGCTGCAGATGGCCGTCGGCATGGGCGCGCGCGTGACCGTACTCGACAAGAACGTCGACCGGCTGCGCCAACTGGACCTGATCTTCGGCAACCGCATCACGACGCTGTACTCGACCGCGCACAGCGTCGAGGAAGCGGTGCTCGCGGCCGACCTCGTGATCGGCGGCGTGCTGATCCCCGGCGCGGCGGCACCGAAGCTGGTGACGCGCGCCATGGTCTCGCGCATGAAGCCGGGCGCGGTGGTCGTCGACGTGGCGATCGACCAGGGCGGCTGCTTCGAGACCTCGCGGGCCACGACGCACGCGGAGCCGACCTACGTCGTCGACGGCGTCGTGCACTACTGCGTCGCGAACATGCCGGGCGCGGTTGCACGCACGTCGACCTTCGCGCTGAACAACGCGACGATCGGCCATGCGATCACGTTGGCCGACCAGGGCTGGCGGGCCGCGCTGCGCGACGACGTGCACCTGCGCGCGGGCCTGAACGTCGCGTTGGGGCAGGTGACCTGTGCGCCGGTGGCCGAGCAGCTGGGCTACGCGTACGCACCGGCGGAGACGCTGCTGGGCTGAAAAGCAGACAACCCCGCCGAGGCGGGGTTGTCGTCGAAGCCGGAAGGCGACCGTGCGGGCCGCGCAGTCCCGAAGCGGCCCTTCAGCCGCGTCGGATCACTTCTTCTTGGCGTCCTTCGCCGGGGCCTTCGCGGCGGGCTTGCCGCCCTTGGCCGGGGCTGCCGGCGCGGCGTCGGCCGGGGCTTCTTCGGCCTCGACCTTCGGCGGCGTGGCGGCGACGATCACCGGGTTCAGGCTGCCATGGCGCACCAGCTTGATGCCCGCGGGCAGCTGGATGTCGGTGGCGTGCAGCGACTGGCCCTTGGTCAGGCCCGACAGGTCGACGGCGATGAACTCGGGCAGCTGGGTGGCCAGGCACTCGATCTCGATCTCGTTGGCGACGTGGCTGACCAGGCACTTGTCGGTCTTCACCGCGACGGAATTCTCTTCGCCCGAGAAGTGCAGCGGCACCTTCTTGTGCAGGCGGGTCGTGTCGTCGACGCGCTGGAAGTCCACGTGCAGCACCTGTTGCTTCCACGCGTGCATCTGGAAGTCGCGCAGCAGGACCTTCTGCGTCGCGCCGGCCAGGTCCATCTCGAGGATCGACGAGTGGAAGGCTTCCTTCTTCAGCGCGAAGTACAGCGCGTTGTGGTCCAGCTCGATGGTCTTGGGCTCACCGGCCCCGTACACGATGCCGGGCACCTTGCCCGACAGACGCAGGCGGCGGCTCGCTCCGGTCCCCTGCAGCGTGCGCTCGTAAGCGACGAATTTCATGGTTGACTCCATGTGGGAGCGCCCGCGACCAGGCGCTCGAGGTAACGCGGCCGGACGGCCGCAACAAACGGAATGGGTTGCCTGAGACTGGCTCCTGGCCGCCCGTTCCTACGACTACTTCAGAAGTTATTGTTCTGCTCGGCGAACAGCGACGTCACCGACTCGCCGTCCGAGATGCGCCGGATGGTCTCCGCGAACAGGAAGGCCACCGACAGCTGGCGGATCTTCTTGCAGCCCTGCGCCGCATCCGACAGCGGGATGGTGTTGGTGATGACGACCTCGTCGAGCTGGCTGCCGGCGATGCGCTCGATCGCCGGGCCGGAGAAGATCGGGTGCGTGCAGTACGCGAAGACGCGCTTCGCGCCGCGCTCCTTCAGCACCTCGGCCGCCTTCACCAGCGTGCCGGCGGTGTCGATCATGTCGTCCATGATCACGCAGTTGCGGCCTTCGATCTCGCCGATGACGTGCATCACCTCGGAGACGTTCGCCTTCGGGCGGCGCTTGTCGATGATGGCCAGGTCGCTGCCGAGCTGCTTGGCCAACGCGCGTGCGCGCACCACGCCGCCGACGTCGGGCGACACGACCACGAGGTCGGGGTAGGCCTTGCTCTTCAGATCGGACAGCAGCACCGGCGACGCGTAGATGTTGTCGACCGGGATGTCGAAGAAGCCCTGGATCTGGTCGGCGTGCAGGTCCATCGTCAGCACGCGCTCGACACCGACGGTCTCGAGCAGGTTGGCGACCACCTTCGCGCTGATCGGCACGCGCATCGACCGCGGGCGGCGGTCCTGGCGCGCGTAGCCGTAGTAGGGGATCACGGCGGTGATGCGGCGCGCGCTGGCGCGCTTCAGCGCATCGACCATGATCAGCAGTTCCATCAGGTTCTCGTTCGTCGGCGCGCAGGTCGGTTGCACGACAAAGACGTCGCGGGCGCGCACGTTCTGATGGACCTCGACGGTCACCTCGCCGTCGGAGAAACGGCCGACGGTGCACTTGCCGAGCTCGACACCGAGGCTCTTGCCGATCTCTTCGGCCAGGGCGGGGTTGGCGTTGCCGGTGAACAGCACGGTGTTGAACAGCACGGCTTAGCTCCGCGAAGGCTCAGATCTGCTGGGAATGAACGACGGAACGACGACGGAGAAAGCGAGATGTTTGGCAGGGGAGGAAGGACTCGAACCCTCGCATGTCGGAATCAAAATCCGATGCCTTGACCAACTTGGCGACTCCCCTACACAGGACCCGGCTCGCGCCGGACCCTTGAAATCCTTTCAGTCCGCCCAGCCCACCAAGGGGTGCTGGTCGAGACTGCGGCTCAGGCGGCCGACCCATCGGGGCGGGAGATCACTCTCGTCCCAAGTCGCCACGGGCTTGTCGCCTGCGCCGGCTCTTGCGAACACCGTGCTGCCGGAACCCGACATCCGGCTGTTGCCGAAGCGGTCTTCCAACCACCGGGCGGCTTGCGCCACCTCGGGACAATGGTGCTCGGCCGGGGCTTGCAGGTCGTTGCGGCCATACTGCATCGCCGCTGATCCCGTCCCTTCGCCGGACAACCACTGCGTAAGCTGGGTGTCTGCGAGAAAGTCCGCCACTATAGCAGCTTCGTTATCGCGCCGCAGCAGAGGGCTGGAAAAAATCGCCGCGGTCGGGATCGAGGCCTCGGGCTTCACGAGGGCGAACCACTGGCGCGGCAGTGCGATCGGTGTCAGCTGCTCGCCGATGCCTTCGACGAAGGCGTTGTGGCCACCGACGAAGAACGGCACGTCGGCGCCCAGCGGCAGGGCGAGCTGCTGCAGGCGTTCGCGCGGCCAGTGCAGGTTCCACAAGCGATTGAGCGCGAGCAGCGTGCTGGCGGCATCCGAGCTGCCGCCGCCGAGGCCCGCGCCCCAGGGCACCTGCTTCTGCACTGCGATGTCGGCACCGAGCGCCGTGCCGCTGGCCAGCTGCAATGCGCGCGCGGCACGCAGGCTCAGGTCGTCCGCGGGCAGCGCTGCCCCGAGGTCTTGGCGTGCGAGCTGCCCGTCGTGCCGCAGCTCGAAGTGCAGCGTGTCGCACCAGTCGAGCAGCACGAACACCGATTGCAGCAGGTGGTAGCCGTCGGCGCGCCGGCCGACCACGTGCAGGAACAGGTTCAGCTTGGCCGGGGCCGGGACGTCGAGCAGCGCGCGCAAGCCCACGGTCTACGAGCCGGCGCCGTCCAGCTTCGCGCGCACCGTGACCACCGGCGCGGCCGGCCGCCGCGCCTCGACCCAGCCCTCGGACCAGCGCGCGAGGCTGATGCGCCAGCCCAGCTGCTCGAAGCCCGCTTCGCCGTCGCTGCGCGGTGTGGATTTCGCGCCCGGCCAGGCGCGGCCGCGCAGCCAGTCGAACAGCGCGGCGATCGGAATGCGTTCGCCGAGGGCCTCGACCGCCAGGCTGTCGAGGTCGGGATAGGCGGTGCGGCCGTCGCTGGTGATCAGCGCGGCTTCGCCGGGCGCCCAGCGCGCCTGCGCCGCGGTGGCGCCGAGCGGGCCGCTCAGCACGAGCAGGCCTTGCGCCGGCGTGCCGGTGAGCTCGAAGCTGGCGCTCATGCTGCGCGGCGGCTGGCTGTCCACACGCACCGCGAGCCGGCCGGACAGTGTTTCCGCGGCGCCCGGTGCACCGGGCCGGGGCGGCGTCGCGCAGCCGGCCAGCAGTGCTGCCATGCCGAAGGCCAGCAGGTCGCGGCGCGGCGGACGCATCACAGCCCGACCTTCAGGCGAGTGAGCGTCTCGCGCAGCACTTCGTTCTCGGCGTCGCGGCCGCGCGCGTCCTGCCAGATGCGGCGCGCTTCATCACGTTCGCCCATCGACCAGAGCACCTCGCCCAGGTGCGCGGCGATCTCGGTGTCGGGGCGCGCCCGGTAGGCCTGGCGCAGCAGGCGCGCCGCTTCCTCGCGGTTGCCGAGGCGGTACTCGACCCAGCCGAGGCTGTCGGTGATGAACGGGTCGCCGGGCGACAGGTCGAGCGCCTTGCGGATCAGGTCGCGCGCTTCGGGCAGGCGCTGCCCGCGATCGGCCAGCGAGTAGCCGAGCGCGTTGTGCGCATGCGGATGTTCGGGCTTGAGCTCGATCACGCGGCGCAGCAGGCGTTCCATCTCGCTGAAGCGTTCGACCTTCTCCTCGGCCATCGCCTGCTCGTAGATCAGGTCGGCGTCGTCGGCGAAGCGCCGGTTCGCGGCGGCCAGGACGTCGACCGCGTCGCGCCAGCGCTTGCCGTCGCGCAACAGCTGGGCTTCGGCCAGCAGCTTGGCGCGCACGTCGTCGGCATTGCGCTCGGGCACGGCCTGGATCAGCGCGCGGGCCTCCTTGACCTTGCCCTGGCGCAGCAGCATCGATGCGCGCCGGCTCTGCACCTCGAGCGCGCGCTGCGGGCTGTCGACACGCGAGAGCCACTGCTCGGCGGCCTTCATGTCGCCGCGCTGTTCGGCGACCTGCGCCAGCAGCAGCCAGGCCTGCGTGGTCGCACGGTCGGCGATCGTCGCCGGCGTATCGTCGTCGTCGTCTTCGCGCACCTCGGCCTGGGCCTCGCCGCGCTGGGCGATCTCGACGAAGCGCATCAAGGCGGCCTCGGCTTCGCGCAGCTGCTTCAGTTCCAGCCGCAGCGCGCCCAGCGACAGCCAGGGTTCCGCCAGCTGAGGGCGTTCGCGCGTCAAGGTCTCGAGCTGGATCGCGGCATCGGTGTAGCGCTGGGCCTGGGTCAGCAGGCGCACGTAGGCCAGGCGCACCGCCGGCTCGGCCGTCGGCTTCGACAGGTGATCCAGCACGATGGCTTCGGCCGCCGTCGTCGCCGGCAGCATGTCCAGCGCGACCAGTGCCGGCCCCGGCGCCACCGGATCGGCGGCCTGCGCTTCGCGCAGGCGTTCCAGCGCCGCGGCGTTCTCGCCGGCGTTGACCTGCGCGCGGGCCAGGGCGACGAGGCTCGGAATGCGCGTCGCGGGCTGGTTCGCGTACGGGGCGAGGGCCTGCTCGGTGATCGCCAGCGCACGCTTGCGGTCGGCCGCGCGCTGCAGCATGCGGGGCAGCGAGGCGATCAGCAACGGCCGGTCCGCCGGCGACACCGCGCCCAGCCAGGCCTGCAGCGGTTCGCCGATGTCGTCGATGCGGTTCAGCGCCAGCAGGATCTGCACCTCGTAGCGCATCGCCTCGACCACCTGCGGTCGGGCAACGCGCCACGCGCGAGCAGCCGCGAGCGCCTGGTCGCCGGCGCGGGCCTGCAGCGCGATCTCGACGGCGCGGCGGAACAGCGCGTCGTCGTTGTGCCGGCGGGCGGCGTCGAGCATCACCTCGAACGCACTGCCGGCACGGCCCGCGCTCAGCTCGAGCTCGCCGATCAGCAGCTGGTAGAACAGCGGCGCATCGAGCGGCGAGTTGACGGTGGGCGACTCGTCCTGGGCGAGAACGGCGCCAGCGCCGATCGTGAGCACCGCGCTGGCGATCCAGGACCGCAGGCGGCGCGAAGGCGCAAGGCAACGGGGCATCGTGATTCCTCGAACAGGCGTCGATTCTATGGGGGTGGTTTCGGTCGGGATAATGCCGAGATGTCATGCCCCCAGCTCACCATGTTCGCGGCCCCCGAGGGGCGCTCAGCGCCCTTCGGGCGGCCGGGCGGGCGCTGAATGCCGGAGCTGCCCGAGGTCGAAGTGACACGCATCACGCTGGCCGAGCGCCTGCGTGGCGGGCGGGTGCAATCGGCGCGCCTGGGCAAGCCGCTGCGCTGGCCGCTGGGCTGTGCGCCCGAGGCGCTGGCCGGCCTGCAGGTGGGTGAGCTGCAGCGCCGCGGCAAGTACCTGTGGATGCCGCTGGCCGGTCCGGCGCGGCGGGGCGGGCTGCTGCTGCACCTGGGCATGTCCGGCTCGCTGAACCTGGCCGATGCACCACCACCGGCCGGCGTGCACGACCACTTCGAGCTGCGCACCGACCGCGGCACCTTGCGGCTGACCGATCCGCGCCGCTTCGGCGCCGTCGTCTGGTCCGACGGGCTGGACGCGGCGCCCGCATCGACGCTGCTCGCCCGGCTCGGCCCCGAGCCCTTCGATCCGGCGTTGACGCCCGAAAGCTTTCACCGCGCGCTGCATGCCCGCCGCTGCAACGTCAAGGCGGCGCTGCTCGGCGGTGAGCTGATCGTCGGCGCCGGCAACATCTACGTCAGCGAGGCGTTGTTCCTCGCCGGCATCGATCCGCGCGCCCGCTGCGACCGCATCAGCCGTCCGCGTGCGGAAAAGCTGCTGGCGGCGCTGCGGCAGACGCTGGCGCGGGCGATCGCGCTCGGCGGCTCGACCCTGCGCGACTTCCGCGACGCCCACGGCATGAGCGGCGCTTTCCAGGACCAGGCCCATGTCTACGGGCGCGAAGGCGATGGCTGCACGCGCTGCAGCGGCACGGTGCGCCGGATCGTCCAGGGCCAGCGCTCGACCTTCTTCTGCCCCGGCTGCCAACGGCGCTGACCGGTTCGTCGTGGCGGCGCGACGCCGGTCACGCTGAATGCACCGAGCGCGCCTTTTGCACGCCGATGGAAAGAATGCATGCGCTAGCATCTTTTGCATCTCCGTCCGCCACCTGATCGCATGTCGTCGACCCTGTCGCGTGAGCTCGATTCCCTGGCCGATTGGCGCCGGTCGCTCGACCGCCGCATCGACCAGTTCGCCGCCCTGCTCACCGACCACGACCTGCTCGATCCGGAAGCCTCGGCGCTCGCCACCACGCTGCGCCAGCGGCTCGCGTCGGACCGGCTGGTGCTGGCCTTCGTCGCCGAGTTCTCGCGCGGCAAGTCCGAGCTGATCAACGCGCTGTTCTTCGCCGACAACGGCCGCCGCGTGCTGCCCGCGACCCCGGGGCGCACGACGATGTGCCCGGTCGAGCTGGCCTGGGACCCGCAGGAATCGCCGGGCCTGTCGCTGCTGCCGATCAATACCCGGCGCGGTGGCCAGCCGGTGTCGGCGCTGCGGACGCGGCCCGAGCTGTGGGAGACGCGCAGCCTGCCGGCCGGCGACCCGGCGGGCCTGGCGAAGGTGCTGGAGGAAGTCACCCGCACGCAGCGCGTGCCGATCGACGACGCCCGCGGCCTGGGTCTGTGGGACGACGAGACGCCCGAGGACAACCCGCCGCGCGACGAGAACGACATGGTCGAGGTGCCGGCCTGGCGCCACGCGCTGATCAACTACCCGCACCCGCTGCTCAAGCGCGGGCTGGTGGTCGTCGACACGCCGGGCCTGAACGCGATCGGCGCCGAGCCCGAGCTGACCCTGGGCCTGTTGCCGTCCGCGCATGCCATCGTCTTCCTGCTGGCCGCCGACACCGGCGTGACCCGCTCCGACCTGTCGATCTGGCGTGACCACCTCGGCGACCGTTCGCTCGAGCGCTTCGTCGTGCTGAACAAGATCGACATCCTCAACGATCCGCTGCTCGACGCCGCGCAGATCCAGGCCCAGGTCACGCACCAGTGCCAGACGGTGGCCGAGACGCTCGGCATGCCGCCGCAGCGCATCTTCCCGATGTCGGCGCGCGAGGCGCTGCTGTCGCGCCTGGGCGATGCCGACGTCGGCGACGGCGGCCTGCCGGCGCTGGAGCAGGCGCTGTCCACCGAACTGCTGCCGCAGCGCAGCGCGGTGATCGGCCGCCTCGTCGAGGACGGCGTGCTGGTGCTGCAGCAGCGGGCGCTGAAGCGCCTGACCGACCGCCGGCGGCAGGTCACCGAGCAATTGCTCGACCTGCGCGGCCTGCGCGGCAAGAGCAGCACGAAGCTGCAGATGGTCACGCGGCGCTTCGAGGCCGATGCGCAGGCCTTCGAACAATGCATGCCGCGGCTTGCGGCGCTGCGTGCGGTGCAGTCGCGCCAGCTGCGCGACGTGCTGAAGCTGCTGGCCAGCGACCGCGTGCGCGCCGAGACCCAGCGCATGCAGCACGACAGCGAATCGAGCTTCTTCAAGCTCGGCGCCGGCAAGGCCTTCGCGCAGCTGGGCGAACGGCTGCGCTCGATGCTCGACGCGGCCCAGATCGGCATCGACGAGATCGACCAGATGCTCGGCGCGAGCTACCGCCAGCTCAACGCCGACTTCGGCTTCGCGCTGGCCGCGTCGCCGAAGCCGGACATCGACAGCGCCCGCCGCGAGCTGCAGCGCATCGAGGCCAGCTACAGCCGCTACTTCGGGCTGACGAAGCTGTGGCGCCTGTCGGAACCGGGGTTCCTCACCCAGTTCCAGCAGGTGCTGCTGTCGCGACTGCGCGTGGTGTTCGAGAGCGCCGCGGTCGAGATCGAGCTGTGGGGCAAGGCGGCGACGTCGCAGCTGGAATCGCAGCTGCGCGAACGCCGCCGCAGCCTGCGCCACCGGCGCGAAGCCTATGCGCGCATCCAGGCTGCCGAGGGCGAACTCGAGTCGCGCATCAGCGAGGTCGAAGGCCAGGAGCAGCGCCTGCAGCAGACGGTTGAACGGGTTGAGGCGGCGGTCGATGCGCTGCGCATCCTCGCCGCATCGCCGCCGCGCGCCGATGCGGCGCACGAGCCGGCGCCGCGGCTGTCGCTGGTGCACTCGAGCGCCCAGGCCTCGCGCGGCGCCGCGTGACGGCGGCAAAGCCGTCGGCGGCGGCGCTGATCGCCTGGCAGCGCACGCACGGCCGTCACGAGCTGCCGTGGCAGCGCACGCGCGATCCGTACCGCGTCTGGCTGTCGGAGATCATGCTGCAGCAGACACAGGTGTCGACGGTGGTCGGCTACTACGAGCGCTTCCTGCAGCGCTTTCCCGACGTGCAGGCGCTGGCCGCCGCGCCGCAGGACGAGGTGCTGGCGCTGTGGAGCGGCCTGGGCTACTACAGCCGCGCGCGCCATCTGCATGCGTGCGCGAAGGCGGTGGTCGAGTGCCATGGTGGCGCCTTCCCGCGCAGCAGCGCGGCGCTGGCAAAGCTGCCCGGCATCGGCCGCTCCACCGCGTCGGCGATCGCCGCGTTCTGCTTCGGCGAGCGCACCGCCATCCTCGACGGCAACGTCAAGCGCGTGCTGACGCGTGCGCTCGGCTTCGATGCCGACCTGACCGTCGCGGCCAATGAGAAGCGCCTTTGGCAGCACGCCGAAGCGCTGCTGCCTAAGGACGGCATCGAGGCCTATACGCAAGGCCTGATGGACCTGGGCGCGACGATATGCACGCTGCGCCGGCCGGCCTGCGACGCCTGCCCGTGGCGAGCGCCCTGCGTCGCAAGGGCGCAGGGCCGTCCCGAGGCCTATCCGGTCAAGACGCGCAAGCTCAAACGCGGCCAGCGCGACAACAGCCTGCTGCTGCTCAGCGCCGGCCGCCAGCTGTGGCTGGTGCAGCGTCCGACGCCGGGCGTGTGGGCCGGCTTGTGGAGCCTGCCCGAGTACGACGCCGAGGCCGTCGCGCTGCTGTTGCTGGCCGACCGCGGGCCCGGCGAGATCGAGCGCCTGCCGGCGGTGCGGCATGTGCTGACGCACTTCGACTGGCAGTTGCGCCCCTGGCACTGGCGCCTGCCGGAGAAGGTGGCGGCGTCCACGCGGTCGCGCATCGAGCGCTCGCTTCCGCCAGGGCGCTGGTTTCACGTCGACGAAGCGTTGGCCGCCGGGCTGCCGGCGCCGGTGCGCAAGCTGATCGAGGCGCTGGCCTGAATTGAAGAGCGGACGGGCGGCTCCGCCGCCGCTTCAGCGGTTGCCCTGGATCACGCCCTTGCCGCGCAGGTACTCGTCGACGAGCTTGAGCCGCATCTCCGGTTCGGGCAGCTCCATCAGCTTCTGCTTCGCCGCCAGCGAGATCGGCAGGATCTCGCACCAGCGGTTGGCGACCCAGGCGGCATCGTCGAGGCGGTAGGGTTCGGCGAATGGCACGTGGCCCTGCTGGCGCAGCGATTCGATCGCGTTCGTCAGCGCAACCACCGTCGCCGCCTGCTCCGGCGGCGGCGGCTGGATGGCATCGGCCGGCAGCAACTGCGCTTCGGCGGTCCACAGCCCGTCGGTCTGCTGCTTCGGCATGCCGGTGCGAAAGCGCAGCCCGCCGCGGCAGCGCACGCGCAGGATGCCGGTCTGCTCGGCATCGACATCCTCCAGGTGCGCCAGCACGCCGACGGCCTCGAAGCGCACACGCTCGCCGCCGGCGAGCTGCACGTCCGAGCCCTGGTTCAGGCAGACGACGCCGAAGGGCGTGGCCTGGCGCAGGCAGCGGCTGACGAGGTCGAGGTAGCGCGCCTCGAACACCTTCAGGCTCAGCAGGCCGCCCGGGAAGAGCACCGTCTGCAGCGGGAACAGGGGCAGACCGGCGAGGCGCTTGGCCGATTCAGTCAATCGATGGCATCCAGTTCGCGGTGGCGTGTCAGCGTAGCACCGTGGTCGACGAAACGTTCGCGCAATTGCTCGACGATGTACACGGAGCGGTGCTGGCCGCCGGTGCAGCCGATCGCCACGGTGACGTAGGCTCGCTGGTCGGTGGCCAGCGCCGGCAGCCAGCGGCGCAGGAAGGCCTCGATCTGGTCGAGCATCTCGCCGGCCTCCGGCTGCTCGGCGAGGAACTGCGCCACCGGCGCGTCGCGGCCCGACAGCGGCCGCAGCGCGCGCACGTAGTACGGGTTCGGCAGCATGCGCACGTCGAACACGTAGTCGGCATCTAGCGGCACACCGTACTTGAAGGCGAAGGATTCGAACACCAGCGTCAGCCGGTCGTGACGCGCCTCGACCAGGTTGCGCACCTGCTGCCGCAGGCCCGCCGGGCGCAAGGTGCTGGTGTCGATGACCGTCGACACCTCGCGCAGCTCGGCCAGCAGCAGGCGCTCGAGCTCGATCGCCTCGATCAGCGCGTGGTGCGTACCGCCGGCCGCATCGGGCTGCGACAACGGGTGCGGGCGGCGCGTCTCGGAGAAGCGCCGCACCAGCGTATCGGTGCTGGCATCGAGGAACAGCGGGCGGATGGTCACGCCTTCGCTGCGCAGCTCGAAGATCAACGGCACCAGCGCCGGCAGCGAGCGGGCGGCGCGCGCATCGACGGCGATCGCCACGCGCTCGGTGTAGCGCGGGTGGTCCAGCCGCATGTACTCGCGCAGCAGCTCGGGCGGCAGGTTGTCGACGCAGAAATAGCCGGCGTCCTCCAGCGCATGCAGCGCGACCGACTTGCCCGAGCCGGAGATGCCGGTGATCAGGATCAGCTCGCGCGAGACGTCCTCGGCCCGGCGTGATGCGTTGGCGTCGTTCATGCCTTGGTCTTGCGCTTGGGCGCGGGCGCCGCATCGCCGCCAAGCAGCGCCTGCGCATGGGCGAGGCTGGTGCCGGCCAGGTGCTCGCCGCCGAGCATGCGCGCGATCTCGGCGACGCGGGACTCGCCGGCCACCAGCTGCACGTCGCTGGTCGTATGGCCGCGCTGCTCGGACTTCGAGACGACATAGTGCTGGTCGGCACAGGCGGCGACCTGCGCGAGGTGCGTCACCGCCAGCACCTGGCGCTCGCGGCCGAGCTGCTTCATCAGCGCGCCGACGGTGTCGCCGACGGCGCCGCCGATGCCCGCATCGATCTCGTCGAAGATCAGCGTCGCGGCACCGCCGTCACGCCGCCCCTTGGCCGTCGCTTCGCTCCGTCCGTCCCCCGAGGGGATGGCGGGAAGTGGCAGAGCCACATTCCCGCCGCCGCGCACCGTGGTGACCGCGATCGCCAGCGCGAGGCGCGACAGCTCGCCGCCCGAGGCCACCTTGGCGAGCGGCCGCGGCGTGCTGCCGGCATGGCCGGCGACGGTGAACTCGACCGACTCCATGCCGAAGCTCTGCGGTGCGCTGACCGCCGGCAGCGTGACCTCGAAACGGCCGCCCGCCATGCCCAGCGTCTGCATTGCCTGGGTCACGGCGCTCGACAGGGCCGCGGCCGCCTTCCTGCGGGCGGCGCTGACCTTCTTCGCTTCGTCAAGATAACGTGCATCGGCCGTGGCCAGGGCGTGCTCCAGCGCGGCCGTGTCGGTCGCGGCGTCGAGCGCCCGCTGTTCGTCGCGCCAGCCGGCCAGCAGCGCCGGCAGCTCTTCCGGCGGCCGGCGGTAGCGGCGCGCCAGGCCCAGCCACGCCGCCAGGCGCGCATCGACCTCGGCGAGGCGATCGGGGTCGAGCTCGGCATGGCCGAGGTAGCCGTTCAGCGAGTGGGCGGCATCCTGCAGCTGCGCCATCGCGCCCTGCAGCACCTCCATCACCGGCTGCAGCCGCGCGTCGTGCGCGACGACGTCGGCCAGCGCGTCGATCGCGCGCTGCGTCAGCCCGGCGGCGGGCGCTTCGCCGTCGTCGATCGCATCGAGCGCACCGCGTGCGGCGTCGATCAGCGCCTGCGCATGCGACAGGCGCTGGTGCTCGGCGCTCAAGTCGGTCCATTCGTCGTCGCCTGGCGCCAGCTTGTCGAGCTCGCCGATCTGCCAGGCCAGGCGCTCGCGCTCGCGCTCGATCTCGTCGCTGCGTTCACGCGCACGCTGCAGCGCATCGGCCGCGGCCTTGCGCGCGAGGTACGCGTGCGCCAGCGGTGCCGTGTCGATACCGGCCTGGCCGTCGAGCAGCTCGCGCGTCGCGGCCGGCCGCGTCAGGCCCTGCCAGGCATGCTGGCCGTGGATGTCGAGCAGCGCGTCGGCCAGCTCGCGCAATTGCGCGATCGTCGCCGGGCTGCCGTTGATCCACGCGCGGCTCTTGCCCTGCGCATCGATCGTGCGGCGCAGCAGCAGCGTGTCGTCTGCAGCGAAACCGGCTTCGTCGAGCCAGCCGGCCAGCGAGGGCAGCGCGTCGAACTCGGCGCTGACCTCGGCGCGGGGCGCGCCTTCGCGCACGACGCCGGCATCGCCGCGGCTGCCCAGCGCGAGCTGCAGCGCGTCGATCAGGATCGACTTGCCGGCGCCGGTCTCGCCGGTCAGCACCGAGAAGCCCGCGTGGAACTCCAGTTCCAGCGTCGGGACGATCACGAAATCCCGCAGCGCGAGGCGGCGCAGCACTAGACCACTCCTTCGTACCAGCGCAGCTTGCGCCGCAGCGTGGCGTAGTAGCTCCAGCCGCGCGGATGCAGGAAGCGCACCTTGCGCGCCGAGCGCTGCATGCGCACCTGGTCGCCGTGCAGCAGGCTGGCCAGGCGCTGCATGTCGAAATTCGCCGACGCGTCGCGGCCGGCGACGACGGTGATGCGCACCTCGCCGCTGTCCGGCAGCACGATCGGCCGGTTGGACAGCGTGTGGGACGCGATCGGCACCAGCACCCAGCCGGCGATGCCGGGGTGCAGGATCGGTCCGCCGGCGGACAGCGAATAGGCGGTGGAGCCGGTCGGCGATGCCACGATCAGGCCGTCGGCGCGGATGTTGGCGACGAATTCGTCGCCGATGTCCACGCGCAGCTCGACCATGCCCGCGGTGGCGCCGCGGCTGACGACCACGTCGTTCATCGACAGGCCTTCGAAGATGCGCTCACCGTCGCGCCAGACCTCGCCCTCGATCATCGCGCGGTGTTCCTCGGCATAGTCGCCGGCGATCATCGGTGCCAGCGCGTCGCGGAACTGGCCGATCGGCACGTCGGTGATGAAGCCCAGGCGGCCCTGGTTGATGCCCACCAGCGGAATGTCGAAGCGGGCGAGCTCGCGCGCGAAGCCGAGCATCGTGCCGTCGCCGCCGACGACGACGGCCAGGTCGCAGCGCGCACCGATGGCCTCGGCGTCGAGTGCGTCGTAGTCGGTGACGCCGGTGTTGTGCGCGGTCTGCTGCTCGAACGAGACTTCGAGCCCCTGGCGGACGAGGAACTGCGCAATCTCTTCCAGCACCGGCCGGATGCCTTCGGCCTGGTACTTGCCGACCAGAGCGGCATGCTGAAAACGTCGGCCCATCGGCGGCGCGAGTTGCGGGGAATGCGAGGCATTACACCACAGCAAACCCGGCGCAACGACGCGCCGCCGAGGGGCGGCCGCGGGCGGATTCGTACAATGAAAACCGAGATGGACGAGCGTTCCCGTACCCTGCTGAAAGCGCTGGTCGAGCGTTACATCGCCGATGGTCAGCCGGTGGGCTCGCGCACGCTGTCGAAGGCCTCCGGGCTGGAGCTGTCGCCGGCCACCATCCGCAACGTGATGGCCGACCTCGAGGACCTGGGGCTGATCGCCAGCCCGCACACCTCGGCCGGCCGCGTGCCGACGCCGCGCGGCTATCGGCTGTTCGTCGACACGATGCTCACCGCGCGCCCGGTCGACCTGGCGCATGCGCCGCCCGAGATGGCGGGCGTGCGCGAGCAGCTGCAGCCCGACCAGCCGCAGCGGGTGATCGCCCAGGCCGCGCAGTTGCTGTCGAACCTGTCGCACTTCGTCGGCGTGGTCACCGCGCCCAAGCGCGCCGGCGTGTTCCACCACATCGAGTTCATGCGCCTGGGCGAGAAGCGCGTGCTGGTGATCCTGGTGTCCTCCGACGGCGACGTGCAGAACCGCGTGATCTTCACGCGGCGCGACTACTCGCCCTCCGAGCTCTCCGAAGCCACCGCGCTGCTGAACACGCACTACGCGGGCCTGGCGATCGACGAGATGCACACCCGGCTGCACGGCGAGATCGAGTCGCTGCGCGGCGAGATCGCGGTGCTGATGCAGGCCGCGGTGCAGGCCGGCACCGATGCGCTGCAGCAGGGCAGCGAGCAGGTGGTGGTGTCCGGCGAGCGCAACCTGCTGGGCGTCGAGGACTTCGGCCACGACCTCGGCTCGCTGCGCAAGATGTTCAACCTGTTCGAGCAGAAGACGGAGCTGATGCGGCTGCTCGAAAGCTCCGGCCGCGCCGAGGGCGTGCGCATCTACATCGGCGGCGAATCGGGCGTCGTGCCCTACGAATCGCTGTCGGTGGTGTCGGCGCCCTACGAGGTCGACGGCCGGGTCGTCGGCACGCTGGCCGTCGTCGGGCCGACGCGCATGGCCTACGACCGCATGATCCAGCTGGTCGACATCACCGCGCGCCTGGTCGGCAACGCGTTGTCGGGACCTCGCTAACTCAATTCGAGCGCGTCCATCAGCGTGCGCGTGCGCGCCGCTTCTTCGAGCAGCCAGTCGACGAAGCGCCGCCGCGAGGCTGAATCGCCGCCGCGGCGCTCGATCAGCCAGTAGCCGTAGTCGGCGCTCAAGGGCCGGCCGCGGGACTTCAGCGCGACCAGGCGCCCGTCGGCGATCAGCTGCGCCACCAGCGGCGCCCGGCCGAGCGCAACGCCGTTGCCGGCGAGTGCGGCGAAGATCACCTGGTCGTACTGGCTGAAGCCGAGGCGCGCGCGAGGTTTCAGCCGGCCGAGGCCGAGTGGCCGGATCCAGTCGGTCCAGCGCAACCAGGGCTGCGCGATCTCGTCGTACTCCAGCAGCGTCAGCCGGCTGAAGTCGTTGTCCTCCAGCGTGGCCTCGAGCCCGAGCGCGGGGCTGGCGACCGCGACGATGGTCTCGCCGAAGCAGCGCACCGCGCCGTACGGTGCCCGTTCGGGCGGGCCGTAGCGCAGCGCCAGGTCGACGCCCTCGCGCTCCAGGTCGACTGCGCGGTTGCCGGCCGAGACCCGCACGTCGAGCGACGGGTGCGCGGCCTGGAACTCGCCCAGCCGCGGCAGCAGCCACAGCGAGATGGCGCCGATCGTCGAGGTCAGCGTCACCGGCGTCTCGGCGTGGCGCTGGCGCAGCGACTCGACATGCTCGGCCAGCTGCACGAACCACGCGTCGGCCAGGCGGAACAGCCGCTCGCCTTCCGGCGTCAGCTCGATCGCGCGGTGGCGGCGCAGGAACAGCGGCACGCCGAGGTGCTCTTCCAGCCCGCGGATCTGTCGGCTCACCGCCGACTGCGTCAGGAACAGGTCGGCCGCCGCCAAGGTGACGCTGCCGCGCCGCGCGACCGCGACGAAGCCGCGCAGCAGATCCAGCGACGGCAGGCGGGCGAGGGCGCTATCCATGAGCCTGATGCATGCGAAGCGTGCGAATTGATCGTTCGACGGGAAGCGGATGCTCAGGTGAAATGCCGTCACCGTCAACGCGAATCCCGAAGGGAAGATCATGAACCTGATGCATGTCATTCCGAACCGTGGCGAACTGCCGTCGACGACGGCGATGCGGCTTCAGTCCTCGGACCTGATCGCACTGGACCTGCAGGCCGGCGACCGCCTGCGCAGCGATGCCGGCACGCTCTGGATCACCGTCGACGGCGAGCCCGACGACCTGATGCTGCAGGCGGGCGACGTGCACACCGTCGCGGCCGACAGTCGGCTCAACGTCTCGGCGCTGCGCAGCGCCAGTCTCGTCGTGCTGGGCCGCGGGCCGCTGCGCTGGCAGCGCGCCAGCGAGGCCGGCCGCGGCGTCGCGGACCGCATCGCCGACGCCTTCAGGGCGCTGTCTTCACGACCTGCGTGGCATTGAAGCTCGTCGCCTGCGGCGGCCTGGCCAGGGTCGTGTAGGTCCCGGTCAGCCCGCCACTGCCGTTGAAGGCGAGTCGCGACGTCAGGCCGGCGCCGTTGGCCGACACGCCGGTGAACTGGCTGCCGACCAGCGCGCCGGTGAAGATCTGCTGGCTCACCGTCTTGTCGGCGTTCAGCGTGACGTCGATCTGCAGTCCGATGCGGCCGCTGCCGGTCTCGAGCACGCAGAAGACGAGGTAGGCGTTGGCCGGCGACGTCTTCTGCCAGATGCCCGCGTATTCCGTGCCGACCCAGGCCAGCGCGAGCGACGCGTTGAACGGCTGCTGCACGCCGCCGAGCGTCATCGAGCCGTTCATCGCCGAGCCGGCGACGTTGGCGACCAGCAGGTCGTTCGGCTGCACCAGCCCCTGCAGGCTGAGCGCCGACGCCGAGCCCGTGCCCAGCCAGACGCGCAGGCCGTCGAGCGTCGACGGCACCTGCAGCGCGAAGGTCGAGCCGCTGGTGGCGTCCTGCAGGAAGAGCGCGTAGTCGCCGCTCGACGTGGTCCACAGCCCGTTGAAACCGGCTGCCTGCGCGGTCGAGGCGAGGGCGCTGCAGGCGAGCAGCCAGAAGGTCAGCAGGCAGCGGCGCAGCAGCGGCATGGTGGTCGTCTCCGGGATCGGATGGGGGCTGGCATCGATTGGACCGCGCGCGGCGGCCGGGCAATGCGATGAAATCCGACGCCTTCACCCGCCTTTGTGACGTCCGGGCCCCTCCTACAATCGGCCGCCTTCGCCCGGGGGGCCGTTAGCTCAGTCGGTTAGAGCAGAGGACTCATAATCCTTTGGTCGCAGGTTCGAGCCCTGCACGGCCTACCAGAACGATGCGGCAAATTGCTCGCGCTGGCGCGCAGCGAGCCCCAGCGGGCAGGTCCGACCGCGTCGCCCGTCCGCCGTAAAGTCGATCCATGCGCCCCGCCGACGCAGAACCCACGCCGCTGCACGCCAGCGCGGCGGACCAGTCGCCCGAACTGCGGCCGTGGTCCATCCGTCGCCGCATGCTGGGCATCGCTCTCGGCGTCGCATTGCTCGCTTGGCTGGTGGGCGGCGTGGCGGCGTACCTGGCCGACCAGCAAGCCGATGCCCAGCTGCGCGACGGCCGGCTGGCCCACCTCGCGGAGACGCTGGCGGCGCTCTCCGAGCATGAGCTCGGCGAGCAGGCAGCCGATGCGCCCGGCGCGGAAGGGCACGGCACCGTGCGGCTGGAGCGCGACGTGCTCGGCGGCCGCTACCTGTTCCAGGTCTGGCGCGCCGATGGCCGCCTGGTGCTGCGCAGCCGCAGCGCGCCGGCCGATGTTCCGCTGATCGCACGCGCCGAGCCCGGCTTCGGCGCGTCCGTGCAGGGTGGCGATCGCCTGCGCACGTACCTGATGCGCAGCCGCGGCGGCGGTGGACCCGATGCGCTCGAGATCCACGTGGCCGAACGGCTCGACCCGGCTGAGAACAACTTCGCCACCTTGGGCGCCGGGCTGGTGGCCGCCATGCTGCTGTCGATGGGTGCCGTGGCGCTGCTGGCCGGATGGCTCGTGGTGCGTGCGCTGCGGCCCATGGGCGTGATCGAGGCGGCATTGAGGGGGCGCCAGCCTGCCGACGTCGCACCGCTGCCGGCCCACGACGTGCCGGAGGAGATGCGACCCATGCTGGCCGCCTTGAACGGCCTGATCCGTCGTGGTGGCGAGCGCCTCTCGCGCGAGCGTGGCTTCACCGCGCTGGCCGCGCACGAGCTGCGCATGCCGCTGGCCACGCTGCGGCTGCGGGCGCAGGTGGCGCTGCGCGAGACCGATCCCGACAAACGCGCGGCCCAACTCGCCGCGCTGCTGCCGGTGGTCGATCGCTGCGATCACCTGATCGCGCAATTGCTGACGCTGGCGCGTCTGGAGCAGGACGAACGCGCCGAGGCGCCCGAGCCGGTCGATCTGCGTGCGCTGGCCGACGAGTTGCTCGACGAGCTGGAGCCCATGGCCGCGAAGCGCCGTGTCCGGACGGTGCTCGAGCTCGACGCGCCGCAGTTGCGAGGCCGCCGCTTCGGCCTGCAGATGCTGCTGCGCAACCTGGTGGTCAACGCGCTGCGCCACAGCCCCGAAGGCGGCACCGTGCGCATCGCCAGCCGGCACGAGCCCGGCGCGACGCTGATCGAGGTCGACGATGCCGGTCCGGGCATTGCGCCCGCCGACCGTGAGCGCGTGTTCGAGCGCTTCGTGCGCCTCGATCGCGATGCCGCGGGCGTCGGCCTCGGGCTGTCGATCGTGCGCGCGGTGGCCGAGGCCCATGGCGCGAGCACGGCCCTGCTCGAGGCGCCCGGCGGCGGCCTGCGCGTGCGCGTCAGCTTTCCGGATGGGCCGGGCCCAGCCGGTAGCCCAGGCCCCGCACCGTGACGATGATGTCCGGCGCGAGCTTGCGGCGCAGGTAGTGCACGTAGACCTCGATCGTATTGCTCTCGATGCCGGTGGGGCCGCCGTAGAGCGCAGCTTCCAGCTGCGTGCGCGAGAAGAGGTGCGTCGGATGACGCATGAACTGCTCCAGCAGCCAGCGCTCGCGTTCGCGCAGCACGATGCGGCGGCCACGCCAGGACACCGTGCCCTGCGCCGGGTCGAGTCGCAGCGCGCCGTGCTGCAGCGCGCTGCCGCGGCCCGGCTGCGCATGCACGCGGCGCGTCACCGCGCGCAGGCGGGCGCTCAGCTCGCCGAGGTCGATCGGCTTGACCAGGTAGTCGTCCGCGCCGAGGTCGAGCATGTCGATGCGGTCGCTGTGCTGGCCACGCGCGGAGATCACGATCAGCGGCGTCGTGTCGCGGCGCTGGCGCATCTCGCGCAGCAGCACCTGGCCGTCGGCGTCGGGCAGCGTCAGGTCGAGCAGCACCGCGTCGAAGCGGTCGGACAGCAGCATCGATTCGAAGCGTGCGCCGCCGCGGACCCACAGCACCTCGTGACCCTCCTGCTGCAGGCCGTCGCGCAGCGCGGCGCCGAAGTCCTCGTCATCCTCGATCAGCAGCAGCTTCATTGCGCTACGCGGTCCCGAACTTGGTTTCGAAGCGGATGCCGACCTTCTGCAGCAGCGGCGTCGGCAGCAGGCCGCCGGCGCAGACGATCACCGCGTCGTTGGGCAGCTCCCGGCGGCCCTCGGCCAGGCGCAGCGTGACGCGGTCGGCCGCGATGGCCTCGACCTGCGAGGACAGCAGCACCTCGATGCGGCCGTCGCGCTGCGCCAATTGCAGCGCGTCGCGGTTCCTGGCCTTCACGCGCGAGAAGGCCTCGCTGCGGTAGGACAGCGTGACCGTGGTGCCGGGCTCGGCGGCCAGCGCGAGCGCGGCTTCGAGCGCGCTGTCCCCGCCGCCGACGACCAGCACGCGCTGGCCGCCGTACTGGGCCGCGTCGATCAGGCGATAGCAGACCTTGGGCGAGTCCTCGCCGGGCACATCCAGCTTGCGCGGCGTGCCGCGCCGGCCCATCGCGAGCAGCACGCAGCGCGTGCGGTACGCGTGCTGCTGGGTGTGCACGACGAAGCCTTCGCCGTCGGCGACGATGTCCTGCAGGCACTCGCGAAACTCGATGCGCAAGCCGGTCTTGTCCACGACACCGTTCCAGAACTCCAGCAGCGCTTCCTTCTGCACTTCGCCGAAGCGCACCTGCCCGACGACGGCCAGCTTCACCGGCGCGGTCATCGCGATCTTCTGGCGAGGATAGTGGAACACCGCCCCGCCCAGCGAGTCTTCCTGCTCCAGCAGCTTGTAGCGCAGCCCGTGCTCGATGCAGGCCAGGCCCGCCGACAGCCCGGCCGGCCCGCAGCCGACGATCACCACGTCGAGCTCGAAGCCGCTGCCGCCGCGGCGGCGGATCGCGTCGACCGCCTGCCGGCCCTGCTCGGCGGCCTTGCGGATCAGGCCCATGCCGCCGAGCTCGCCGGCGATGAACAGGCCCGGCACGTTGCTCTCGAACTGCGGCGAGACGTCGGGGATGTCGATGCCGCGGCGCTCGGTGCCGAAGACGAGGCGGATCGCCTCGAACGGGCAGGCGGCGTGGCAGGCGCCATGGCCGATGCAGGCGGCGGCATTGACCAGCGTCGCCTTGCCGCCGACCATGCCGAGCGCGCCTTCGGGACAGGCCTTGACGCACGAGCCCGAGCCGATGCAGGTCAGCGGGTCCACCACCGGATGCAGCGACGGCGGCTCGATCAGGCCGGCCTCCAGCGCCTGCTGCAGCTCCGCCGCATGCGCGCGCTGCTGCCGCTGTCGGCGCACGACGTAGAACGCCAGCACCAGTGCGAGCGCGACGGCGTACAGCGGCAGCCAGTTCATCGTGGCGGGGTCGGCGGCGTGACCGCCTGATCGATCTCGATGCGCAGGTCGCCGCTGCCCGGCGCGATTGCGGGCGACAGGCCCTGCAGGTCCCCGGGCTGCGGCTGCGCCTGGCCGCTGCGGCTGACGCGCGCGCCGACCACCACGCGTGCATCCCGCGGCAGCGCCGACAGCCGCGCGGCCGGCGACATCGCATGGCGGTCGTCGAGCGTGAAGCGCAGCGGCAGGTCGCGCACCCGGTGGCGCGTGATCGCCAGCGGCATGCGCCCGCCCTCGGCAGCGCGGGCGAAGACGAAGACGGTGTCGTCCGGCGCGGCCTGCGCGCGCAGCGCGGGTGACAGCGTGACCAGGCCGGCCAACGTGGCGGGCGACGGCTTGGCCGACGCGGTGACTGTCGCTGTCGCGGCCGTCCCGGCTGTCGCCGATGCGTCGGGTGTTGCCCGTGCCGCGGGTGCAGCGGGCGCCCCGGCCATGGTGCGCGCCTCGTCGATGGCCGGCAGGACCTGGCGGCGCATCGGGTTGTCGGCGGGCGCGGTGTCACGCAGGTGCTCCCAGTGCGCGAGTGCGCCGGCCGGGTCGCCGCGGTCGAAGGCTTCGGTGCCGGCGAGGAACAGGGCCTTCGGGTTGTCGGGCTGCAGCTCGAGCGCGCGCCGCACCAGGCGGATCGGCTCGCCGTCCAGCCGCCGCTGCTGCGTCATCGCCAGCGCATCGGCGAAGTCGGCCAGCAGCATGGCGTCGTCGGGCTGGCGCTTGCTGGCCTGGCGGAAGGCCGGCACGGCCTGGTCGTGGCGGCCGGTCACCGCGTACGAGCGCGCCAGCATCGCCCAGCCGGCGGCGTCGTCGGGCTGCTGCTGCAGGCGGGCGGCGAGGCGCTCGGTCATGCCGGCGATCTGCTCGCGGCCCAGCTCGTGTGGCGCGGCCGGGTCGCCGGCGGTGGCCGCCTCGGGGCCGAGCGACGGATGGCCGGCGGGCATCGCGCCCGCGGTGGGTGGCGCGGCGTCCAGGGCCGCCAGATCGCCGAGCCATGAATAACCGCCGATCAGCACGGCCATCGCCATCGCCACGATCGTGCCGATCAGCCGCCGCGGCAGCGGCCGTCGTGCGGCGGCGGCGGACGCCGGCACCGCGGCAGCGACGTGCGCGCCGATCTGGCGCTCGAGCGCGGCGCGGGCCTCGGCGTGCGCCGGGTCGCCCAGCGCGCCGGCGGCGTGCAGGCCGTCGAGCTGGTGCAACTGCTCGCGCCAGCGCGGCAGCGGATCGTCGATCGCCGGCGTGCGGTGCGGCGCGGCATGCCACAGCGGGCGGGTCAGCACCAGCAGGGTCAGCGCGGCCAGCGCGGCGGCGAGCATCAGGAAGGTGGTCATCGCGCGGCCTCCGGCTCGTCGTCCATCTCGGTGTCGAAGCGGCCGGGGTCCAGCCGCGCGCGCCGGCGCAGCGTCAGCGCCAGCGTGCCGAGCGCACCGGCCAGCAGCAGCCCGGGGCCGGCCCACAGCAGCCACGTCGCCGGCTTCAGCGGCGGGCGGTAGAGCACGAAGTCGCCGTAGCGCTCGGTCATGTAGCGGCGCACCTCGTCGTCGCTGGCGCCGCGCTTCAATTGCACGCGCAGCTCGCGCCGCAGGTCCTCGGCCAGGCCCGAATGCGAGTCGGCGATGGTCTGGTTCTGGCACACCAGGCAGCGCAGCTCGGCCGCGACGGCGAGCATGCGCGCCTCGAGCGCCGGGTCGTCGGCCGCGGGGGCCGCCTCGCCGGCATGGGCGGGCAGCAGCGCGGCCAGGCACAGCGCCACGGCGGCCGACCGGAGGGTGTGGCGCAGGCAGGGCAGGGGGCGCAGAGCCTCAAGGCGTCTTCGCATGCAGTGTCTCCAGCAGCGGCACCAGCTGGCCGCGAATGATCTCGGCATCGAGCGGACCGACGTGCTTGAACCGCACCACGCCGGCGCGGTCGATCACGAAGGTCTCCGGCACGCCATAGACGCCGAAGTCGATGCCGGCGCGGCCGTCGCCGTCGTGCAGCGACATCGCATACGGATCGCCGTGGCGCGCCAGCCAGCGCGTGGCGGCGCCGCGCTCGTCCTTGTAGTTGAGGCCGACGATGCGTACCGCCCGCTGCCGGGCGAACGCCAGCAGCGCCGGGTGTTCCGCCGCACAGCCGGTGCACCAGGAGGCCCACACGTTGAGCAGCCAGACCTCGCCGGCGAAGTCCTCGCGCCGTATGGTGCGCGCGGCGTCGTCCAGCCGCCCCAGCGCGAACGCCGGCGCCGGCTTGCCGACCAGCGGGCTCGGCACCGCGCGCGGGTCGAGTTGCAGGCCGCGGCCGAGGAAGAAGACCAGCACGGCGAACACCGCCAGCGGGATCGCGAAGCGCAGCCACTTCATGCGGCGGCCTCCTGCGGATGAGCGGCGGACGGCGGCCCGGCTGTGGTGGCCGGTGACGCTGCGACGGCGGTCATCTCCGCCGCGGCACCGGCGGCCGCCGCGGTCGCGGCGTCGACAACGCCGGCCTTGGCCGCGTTCTTCGCGCGATAGCGACGGTCGCTCGCCGCCAGCGCGCCGCCCAGCGCCATCAGCACGCAGCCGCCCCAGATCCAGTCGATGAAGGGCTTGACGTACAGCCGCACGATCCAGGTGCGGTCGTCGACCGGCTCGCCCAGCGACACGTACAGGTCGCGCAGCAGGCCGGGCGCGATCGCCGCCTCGGTCATCGGGTTGCGCTGCACGCGGTAGACGCGCTTCTCCGGCGCCAGCCGCGCGATGACGCGGCCGTCGCGCTCGACCGTCACCTCGCCGCGCACGGCGTCGTAGTTCGGCCCCGGCACGTCGCGCAGCGCGGCGAGCGTGAAGCGCAGGCCGTCGAGCTCGGCATGGTCGCCGACGCCCATGCGCAGGTCGCGCTCGACCTCGTGGCTGCGCACCACCGTGACGCCCAGCACGAAGGCGGCGACGCCCAGGTGCGCCAGCATCATGCCGGCGCTCGCGCGCGGCAGGCTGCGCAGCCGCGCCAGGCGGGAGCCGGCGGCACCCGGTGCGAGCCAGCGCGCGAAGTCCGCGACCGTCGTCGCGACGATCCACAGCGCGACGACGAGGCCCACGGTCGTCAGGCTGGCCAGCCGGCCGCCCAGCGCGGCGATCGTCACGCCGGCGCCGATCGCGAGGCCGGCGCACCAGGCCAGCGGCCGCGCGAGCTGGCGCCACGAGGCCTGCTTCCACGCCGCCAGCGGGCCGATGCCCAGCAGCAGCAGCAGCGGCAGCATCACGGGCACGAACACGGTGTCGAAGTAGGGCGGGCCGACCGAGATCTTGCCCAGCCCCAGGGCATCCAGCGCCAGCGGGTACAGCGTGCCCAGCAGCACGCTGGCCATCGCGGCGACCAGCATCACGTTGTTGGCCAGCAGCATCGACTCCTTCGATACCAGCCCGAAGCGCGCGCCCAGGCCGATGCGCGGCGCGCGCCAGGCGTACAGCGCGAGCGACGCGCCGACCACCAGCGCGAGGAAGCCGAGGATGAACAGCCCGCGCCGCGGATCGGTGGCGAAGGCATGCACCGACGACAGCACGCCCGAGCGCACGAGGAAGGTGCCCAGCAGCGACAGCGAGAAGCCGAGGATCGCCAGCAGCACGGTCCAGCTCTTGAACGCGCCGCGCTTTTCGGTCACCGCCAGCGAGTGGATCAGCGCGGTGCCGACCAGCCACGGCATGAAGGAGGCGTTCTCCACCGGGTCCCAGAACCACCAGCCGCCCCAGCCCAGCTCGTAGTAGGCCCACGCGCTGCCGAGCGCGATGCCCAGCGTCAGGAAGCACCAGGCCGCGGTGGTCCAGGGCCGGGTCCAGCGCGCCCAGCGGTGGTCGAGGTCGCCGCCGATCAGCGCCGCGACCGCGAACGCGAACGCCACCGAGAAGCCGACGTAGCCCATGTACAGCAGCGGCGGATGGAACACCATGCCCGGGTCCTGCAGCAGCGGGTTGAGGTCGCGCCCATCGGGCGGCACCGGCCACAGGCGGTCGAACGGGTTCGACGTGACGAGCAGGAAGACGAGGAAGCCGACCGACAGCATGCCCATCACCGCGAGGATGCGCGCCAGAACCGGCGCCGGCAGCGCGCGGCCGAGGCGGCTGACGGCCAGCGTCCAGCCCTGCAGCATCAGCAGCCACAGCAGCATCGAGCCCTCGTGGCCGCCCCAGACGGCGGCGATGCGGTACGGCAGTGGCAGCAGCCGGTTCGAGTTCTGCGCGACGTAGGCGATCGAGAAGTCATGCCGCACGAAAGACGCGGCCAGCAGCGCGAAGGCCAGCACCACCAGCAGCGCCTGCGCGTCGGCGGCGCTGCGGCCCAGCGCCATCCAGTCGTCGCGCGCGCGCGCGGCACCCGCCAGCGGCAGCGTGGCCTGCACGAGGGCCGCGCCGAGCGCGAGCAGCAAGGCCACCTGGCCCAGTTCAGCGATCACTTGCGCGCCTCCTGCAGGGCCTGCGCCGCTTCCGGCGGCATGTAGTTCTCGTCGTGCTTGGCCAGCACTTCCTGCGCGACGAAGACCCCGTCGGCGCCCAGCCGGCCCTGCGCGACGACGCCTTTGCCCTCCTTGAACAGGTCCGGCAGGATGCCCTCGTAGCGCACGGCGATCGTGCGCGCGGTGTCGGTGACGCGGAAGTGCACCGTCAGGTCGCGCCGCTGCACGCTGCCGCGCTCGACCAGGCCGCCGAGGCGGAAGGTGCGGGCCGCGGGCGCCTCCTGCGCCGCCACCTGGCTGGGCGAGTAGAAGAACACGAGGTTGCGGTTGAACGCGTTGAGCACCAGCGCGACGGCGGTGCCGAGCACCGCGAGCCCCGCGGCAATGGCCGCCATGCGGCGGTGGCGTGGTTTCATCAGCGGGTCTCCGTGTCCAGGTCGTCGAAGTCGCGCGGCGCCTCGCCGCGGCGCTCGGTGCGCCGCGCCGCCCAGGCCTCGGCCAGCAGCGCGAGCAGCGTCAGGCCGTAGGCACCCCAGACGAAGACGCCATGGCCGCCGAGCGCCAGCCATGCGGGCCAGTCGGCAACGGCACTCATGCGCGATGCTCCTGATGGGCGCGGGCCCAGTCGTGGACCGCTTCGCGCGCCAGCGCGAGGCCGCGCGCGCGGGTGAAGACGGCGGCGAAGGCGAAGGCCCAGAAGGCCAGCGTCATCACCAGCATGGCCGCCAGCATCGTTCGCGCCATCGTCGGCGCGGCCGTGATGCTGACGCTCGCGCCCTGGTGCAGCGTGCTCCACCAGCGCACCGAGAAGTAGATGATCGGCACGTTCAGCGCGCCGACGATCGCCAGCAGCGCGGTCGCCGCGTCGGCGCGGCGGCGGTCGTCGATGGCCGCGCGCAGCGTGATCACGCCGAGGTAGAGGAACAGCAGGATCAGCTCCGAAGTCAGCCGCGCGTCCCAGACCCAGTAGGTGCCCCAGGTCGGCCGGCCCCACAGCGCGCCGGTGACCAGCGCGACGGCGGTGAACATCGCCCCGGTGGGCGCGATCGCCTCGGCCAGGATCGCGGCCATGCGCACGCGCCAGGCCCAGCCGACCGCCGCCCAGCCGGCCATCGCCAGGTACAGCAGCATCGACATCCAGGCCGCCGGCACGTGGATGTAGATGATCCGGTAGGCCTCGCGCTGCACCGCGTCGGTCGGCGCGACGGCGAAGCCGAGCCACAGGCCCACCAGCGCGAGCGCGATGCAGGCGGCCCAGAGCCAGGGTACGACGGTCCTTGCCAGCGCACAGAAGCGCACCGGCGCGGCCCAGGTGGTCAGGCGCCAGCGCGCGCCGGGGGCGGGCGAGGGCAGGTCGAGGGCGGGAAACATGCGAGTCACTCCATGGCGATGCGCAGCGCGTGCGCGGTGGCCCAGGGGGCGAGCACGGCGCTGAAGAGCGCGAAGGCGCCCAGCAGCGACAGGTGCGCCGCCGCGCTCAGGCCGTCCTGCGCCGCGGCCACCGCGGCGGCGCCGAACACCAGCACCGGCGTCAGCAGCGGCAGGATCAACAGCACCAGCAACATGCCGCCGGCGCGCAGGCCCAGCGTCAGCGCGGCACCCAGGCCGCCCAGCAGGCTGAGCACCGGTGTGCCGAGCGCGAGCGAGGCCACCAGGACGCCCAGCGCCGCGGCGTCGAGCCCGAAGACCAGGCCGATCACCGGCGCGGCCAGCAGCAGCGGCACGCCGGTCACGCACCAGTGCGCCATGGCCTTGGCCGCGGCGAGCGCGAAGCCGCTGCGCGGCGCCAGCAGCATCTGCTCCAGCGAGCCGTCGGCGGCATCGGAGGCGTACAGCGTGGCTACCGACAGCATCGCCGCCAGCAGCGCCGCGACCCACAGCACGCCGGCCGCCATCTGGCGCAGCACCGCGGCCTCCGGCCCCACGCCGAGCGGGAACAGGCTGGTGGCGATGACGAAGAAAGTGAGCGGCAGAACGATGTCGATGCGGCGGCGCGAGGCGAGCAGCAGGTCGCGCTGCAGCAGCGCGGCGAAGCCGAGCTCGTCGTCGACCTCGTCGGCCGGCATCGCGTCGCCCGCCAGCGATTCGGCCGGCAGCGCCGGCACGGCTGTCCTCATGGCCGCACCTCGTCCAGGTCGAGCACGTCCACGGCCGGCATGCCCTGCGGCGGCGGCTGGTGGCTCGCGAACATCAGGCTGCCGCCGCGCGCCACATGCGCCGCGGCCAGGCGGGCGAGCCAGCGCAGCGCGTCGGCATCGAGTGCGTCGAAGGGCTCGTCGAGCAGCCACAGCCCCGGTGCGTCCTCCAGCGCCAGACGCGCCAGCGCGACGCGCCGGCGCTGGCCTTGCGACAGCGTGCGCACCGGCCGCACCGCGTGCGTGGCGACGCCGGCGCCCTCCAGCGCCGCGGCGATGCGCGGCGCGTCGAAGCGGCGGCCGTGCAGCCGCGCGACGAAGCGCAGGGCCTCGGCGGCACTCAGGTCGTCCTTCAGCGCGTTGCCGTGGCCGATCCAGACCCGCTCGCGCCGGAAGCGCGCGCTGCGCGCCAGCGGCTCGTCGCCCCACTGCAGCGTGCCGGCGGCCGGCTCCGCCAGGCCCGCGGCCAGCCGCAGCAGGCTGGTCTTGCCGCGGCCGTTGCGCCCGCGCAGCCACAGCGCGCGGCCGGCCGGCAGCGTCAGGGCGAGGCCGTGGAACAGCCAGCGCTCGCCGCGCCGGCAGGCCAGCGCCTGGGCGCTCAGCGTGGGCAGTCGATGGTGCTCAGAACTCAATGCGCACCCCCAGCGAGTAATTGACGCGGCGCGTGGACTCCTGCGTCGTCGTCAGCGCGCCGTCGACGGCGTTCTGGTGCCGCGTCGCGCGGCCGATCTCCCAGGTCACGGCCGACTCGACCGCCAGCCGCTTCCAGCCGCGATAGGTCACGCGCAGGCCGGGCGACCAGCGGCGATTGCTGCTGCCGGTGCTGGTGGTGTCGCGGTACCACTGCAGCGTCGGCTCGACCAGCCATGAACCCAGCAGCGACGAGTTGTTGTAGCTGACGAGCGTGCCGTCGAGCAGCACGCTGGCGATGCGGCTGACCGACAGCACGTGCGTGTCGCGCGCCGAGTACAGGTTCAGCCCGATCAGCTGCGCGCTGGTGGTGACGATGTCGCCGGTGGCCGGGCGGCCGTTCTCGAAGCCGGCGACCTCGGGCACCGGCGGGATTGCGCCGGTGTTGGTCAGCTGCACGCTGCCGGCGACCTGCCAGTTCTTGTTCAGCGGCTTGGTGACGCCGACCTGCGCCTGCGTGATGTCCGGCGTGATGCGCCTGACCTGGTCGCGCAGCGCCGCCACCGTGGTGCCGGCCAGCCGGTCGCGGATGCGCCGCATCAGCACGCCGGGCTGGGCCGGGTCCTCGAAGGTCAGCGCGTTGCCCAGCGCCAGCGTGCTGAGCTTGCGCCGGTCGTAGAGCGCGTTCCACACCGTGTTGTCCTCGGTGATCAGGGTCGCCTGCACGCTGGCGGTGTTCAGCGCGCCGATCGCCACGTCGTAGTCGAACTGCGAGAACACCGTGGTGCCGGCGCGGAAGAAGCGCAGGTCCAGGCCGACCGCGCGGCGATCGGTCAGGCCGTCGATGCGCTGCTCGATCGCGTAGACGCCGAGGCCGAAGCCGCCGGGCAGCCGCTCCGCGTCGACCGACGCGCCGAGGAAGCGGCGCTTCGAGTCGAAATAGCGGTCGGTCGGCTCGCCGGCCACGGCGCCGATCTTCAGGCGCGGCGTCAGCTGGTAGCTGCCCCTGGCGCCGTCGAAGCGGCTCGTCACGCCGCCGCCGGTGGGCGACTGGCGGCCCAGGCGCACGCTCCAGCCGCCGGCGATCGAGCGGTGGTCGAAGTACAGCGCCGACAGGCGGTTGCGGCTCTTGTCGGGACGCAGCTGGTCGCGCGTGTACGAGTCGCGGAAGACGAAGCGCTGTTCGAGCGCGCTGTTGCGGCGGCGCCAGTTGAGGTCGACGTCGGTGTAGAGCTGGCGCGAGCGATCGGCGCTCAGCGTCGGGTCGCCGGCGACCTGCGGCACGCCGGCGATCGGCGAGTCCAGGAAGTCGCGGCTGCGCACCTGGCCGTTGCCGCCGTACGCGGTGAGCGAGGTCGAGCCGTTGATGGTGACCTCGGGCTCGGGTGGCGGTGCGGTGATGGCCTCGGCCATGGACGGGGCGCCCGGCATGCCCGGAGTGGCCAGCGTGGGTGCCGCCGGCAGCGTGGCCAGCAGCGCGCGCACGCGGTCGCTGCCCTCGCCCTGCGGCCACAGCGTCAGGTAGGTCTCCAGCTCGGCGCGGGCGCGCGCGGGGTCGCCGGCGGCCAGGTGCACGCGGCCGGCGAGCTCCTGGGCGTCGCGCGTCGACGTCGTCGGCGGCAGCTCGAGCAGCTGGTTCAGCGCCTCGATCGCCTCGGCATGGCGGCCGGCGTCGAAGGCGGCGCGGGCGCGGGCGAGAAGCTCGGCGGTGCGGGCTTCGAGCTCGGGCGACGCGGCGGCCGTCGCGGGCGCCGCGGCGGTGCCGGGCGCGGCGCCTGCCGGCGGCGCGACCGGAGGCCCGGCCGTGGGGGCGGTAGTGGGTGGTGCGGTGATGGGTGCGGTGGTGGGCGCGGCTGTCGGGGCGGGCGCGGGGACGGGTGCCGGGGCCGGGGCCGGGGGGCGTGCGGGTGCGGCGCGTGCGGCCGGGGACGCGGGCAGCGGCAGGCCGCGTCCTTTGCCCGTCAGCACGACGTCGATCGCGCGGTTGCCGCGGCCTGCCCGCACACGCAGCTGCACCGGCTCGCCGAAACGCAGCACCAGGCGGCGCAGCTGGTCGCCGGGTTCGCTGCGGTCGGCCTCGTCGGTCAGCTCGATCTCCGGCACGCCGGCGGCAGCGCGCAGCCGCCGCGCCTGCATCGGCGTCGCCAGCTGGCGGTTGGTCGTCGTCAGCAGCGAGTAGACGACCTGCGTCAGGTCGCCCGAACGGGTGGTGGCGGAGCGCTGGAACTGCACTTCGGTGGCGAAGCGCACCTGCAGCACGGCATCGTCGCCTTCGCGCCGGATGTCGACCTCGTCGATGACCTGCGAGCAGGCGGCGCCGGCAGCGAACAGCAAAGGCGCGGCAAAGGCGCAGGGCAGGATCGGGAATGGTGGCTTCAAGGCGGTGCTGCGGGCGGGTTGGAGGAGGCGGGTCAGTCCCACTTGGTGTACGGGCTGCCCTTGGTGCCGAGCGGGCGGTGGCAGCCGGACTGCGAGCAGTCGGTGACGCCGGTGGACTTCTCGTGCGTCAGCGACTTGCGCTCCATGCCGCCGGCGTAGCTGGTGCCGCTCTGGTGGCAGGCCTTGCACCAGCCGGCGCCGTTGCCGAGCGAGCCGTTGTGGTTCATCTTCTGCGTGCCCCAGCTCGTCGTGCTGCTGTGGCAGGCGTTGCAGTCCATGCCCGCGCCGTTGAGCAGCTGCACCTCGGGAATGTGGTTCGCCGGCTTGGCCAGCGCGTTCGAGCCGGTGTAGCTGCCGTTGTGGCAGGACTTGCACAGCCCGGTGGTGACCACGCTGTGGTTCATCGTCACCGAGGTGGTCCACGAGGCCTGCGACTTGTGGCAGGAATCGCAGCGCGCGATGCCCGACGGGATCGGCAGGTGCGTGGCGGGCTTGCCCTTCGCGGTGCTGCCGTTGTGGCAGGTGTCGCAGGTGCCGGTGCCCACCGCATTGCTGGGCGAGTGCGCGAACGACACGTTGGCCCAGCTGGCGGTGGACTTGTGGCAGCTCTCGCAATTGCCGGTGACGGTGGCGTGCAGCGGCGTCGGGGGCTTGCCGACGGCGTTGAGGTAGCTGCCGGTGTGGCACGAGAAGCAGCCGGTGGAGACGCTGTAGGACGCGTGGAACTTGCCGTTGGCCCAGGTCGTGGTGCTGCCCTTGTGGCAGGCGTCGCAATTGGCGGCGGCGGACACGGCGACCGTCTGATAGGGGATGTGGTTGCCCGGGCGGCCGTCCGCAGGTGGGTAGCCGCCCGTGTGGCAGCTGGCGCATTGCGCGGCGACCAGCACTTGCGTGTGGTTCCACTTCGACGGCACCCATGCGGTGGTGCCGTGGCAGGCGAAGCAGTTGGTCGCGCCCACGGGGATGTGCGTGCCGGGCTTGCCGGTGGCGCTGCTGCCGTTGTGGCAGTTGGCGCAGATCGTCGCGTCGTTGAAGCCGGTGTGGTCGACCTTGGCGCCGGCCCAGGTGGTGGTGGACTTGTGGCAGCTCTCGCAGTTGCCGGTGACGGTGGCGTGCACGGACGTGGCGGGCTTGCCGACGGCGTTGAGGTAGCTGCCGGTGTGGCACGAGAAGCAGCCGGTGGAGACGCTGTAGGACGCGTGGAACTTGCCGTTGGCCCAGGTCGTGGTGCTGCCTTTGTGGCAGGCGTCGCAGTTGGCGGACGACGACACGGCGACGGTCTGGTACGGGATGTGATTGCCCGGCCGGCCATCGGCAGGCGGATAGCCGCCGGTGTGGCAGGACGCGCATTGCGCGGCGACCAGCGTCTGGGTGTGGTTCCACTTCGATGGAATCCACGAGGTCGTGCCATGGCAGGCGAAGCAGTTGGTCGCGCCCACGGGGATGTGCGTGCCCGGCTTGCCGGTGGCGCTGCTGCCGTTGTGGCAGTTGGCACAGATGGTCGCGGCGGTGAAGCCGCTGTGATCGACCTTGGCGCCGGCCCAGGTGGTGGTGGACTTGTGGCAGCTTTCGCAGTTGCCCGTGACGCTGGCGTGCACGGCGGTCGCCGGCTTGCCCACCGCATTGAGGTAGCTGCCGGTGTGGCAGGAGGCGCAGCCGGTGGAGACGCTGTAATACGCGTGGAACTTGCCGTTGGCCCAGGTCGTAGTGCTGCCCTTGTGGCAGGCGTCGCAGTTGGCGGACGACGACACGGCGACGGTCTGGTACGGGATGTGATTGCCCGGCCGGCCATCGGCAGGCGGATAGCCGCCGGTGTGGCAGGACGCGCATTGCGCGGCGACGGCGGTCTGGGTGTGGTTCCGCTTCGACGGTACCCAGCCGCTGGTGCCGTGGCAGGTGAAGCAACTGGTCGAGCCCGCGGGGATGTGCGTCCCGGACTTGCCGGTGGCCGACGAGCCGTTGTGGCAGCTCGCGCAGTTGGTCGCGTCGTTGAAGCCCGTGTGGTCGACCTTGGCGCCGCCCCACGTGGTGGTGGACTTGTGGCAGCTCTCGCAATTGCCGGTGACGCTGGCGTGGATCGGCGTCGAGGGCTTGCCGACGGCATTGAGGTAGTTGCCGGTGTGGCAGGCGGCACAGCCCGACGAGACGCCGTAGTAGGCGTGGAACTTGCCATTGGCCCAGGTCGTGGTGCTGCCCTTGTGGCAGGCGTCGCAATTGGCCGACGACGACACGGCCACGGTCTGGTAGGGGATGTGGTTCGCCGGCCGGCCATCGGCAGGCGGATAGCCGCCGGAGTGGCAGGACGCGCATTGCGCGGCGACGGCGGTCTGCGTGTGGTTCCACTTCGATGGAATCCACGACGTCGTGCCATGGCAGGCGAAGCAGTTGGTCGCCCCGACGGGGATGTGCGTGCCGGACTTGCCGGTGGCGCTGCTGCCGTTGTGGCAGCTCGCGCAGTTGGTCGCGCCATTGAAGCCGCTGTGGTCGACCTTGGCGCCGGCCCACGTGGTTGTCGACTTGTGGCAGCTCTCGCAATTGCCGGTGACGCCGGCATGGATCGGCGTCGAGGGCTTGCCGACGGCATTGAGGTAGTTGCCGGTATGGCAGGAGGCACAGCCGGACGAGACGCCGTAGTACGCGTGGAACTTGCCATTGGCCCAGGTGGTGGTCGATCCCTTGTGGCAACCGTCGCAATTGGCCGATGACGAGACCGAGACCGTCTGGTACGGGATGTGGTTCGCCGGCCGGCCATCGGCAGGCGGATAGCCACCCGAGTGGCAGGACGCGCATTGCGCGGCCACAGCGGTCTGCGTGTGATTCCACTTCGACGGCGTCCAGCCACTGGTGCCGTGGCACGCGAAGCAGTTGGTCGAGCCCGCCGGGATGTGCGAACTCGACTTGCCAGTGGCCGACGAGCCGTTGTGGCAGCTCGCGCAGTTGGTCGCGTCGTTGAAGCCGGCGTGGTCGACCTTGGCACCGGACCAGGTCGTCGTCGACTTGTGGCAGCTCTCGCAGTTGCCGGTGACGCCGGCGTGGATCGGCGTCGAGGGCTTGCCGACGGCATTGAGGTAGTTGCCGGTATGGCAGGAGGCACAGCCGGACGAGACGCCGTAGTACGCGTGGAACTTGCCATTGGCCCAGGTGGTGGTCGATCCCTTGTGGCAACCGTCGCAATTGGCCGATGACGAGACCGAGACCGTCTGGTACGGGATGTGGTTCGCCGGCCGGCCATCGGCAGGCGGATAGCCACCCGAGTGGCAGGACGCGCATTGCGCGGCGACGGCGGTCTGCGTGTGATTCCACTTCGACGGCGTCCAGCCACTGGTGCCGTGGCACGCGAAGCAGTTGGTCGAACCCACCGGGATGTGCGAGCTCGACTTGCCGGTGGCCGACGAGCCGTTGTGGCAGCTCGCGCAGTTGGTCGCGTCGTTGAAGCTGGCGTGGTCGACCTTGGCGCCGGACCAGGTGGTGGTGGACTTGTGACAGCTCTCGCAGTTGCCGGTGACGCTGGCGTGGATCGGCGTCGAGGGCTTGCCGACGGCGCTCAGGTAGTTGCCGGTATGGCAGGAGGCGCAGTTGGACGAGGCGCCGTAGTACGCGTGGAATTTGCCGTTGGCCCAGGTCGACGTCGACCCCTTGTGGCACCCGTCGCAATTGGCCGACGACGACACGGCGACGGTCTGGTACGGGATGTGGTTCGCCGGCCGGCCATCGGCGGGCGGATAGCCGCCGGAGTGGCAGGACGCGCATTGCGCGGCGACGGCGGTCTGCGTGTGGTTCCACTTCGATGGAGCCCAACCGCCGGTACCGTGGCAGGCGAAGCAGTTGGTCGAGCCCGCCGGGATGTGCGTGCCGGACTTGCCGGTGGCCGACGAGCCGTTGTGGCAGCTCGCGCAGTTGGTCGCGTCGTTGAAGCCCGTGTGGTCGACCTTGGCGCCGGCCCACGTGGTGGTGGACTTGTGGCAGCTCTCGCAGTTGCCGGTGACGCTGGCGTGGATCGGCGTCGACGGCTTGCCGACGGCATTGAGGTAGTTGCCGCCATGGCAAGCCGCGCAGCCGGCCGAGACGCCGTAGTACGCATGGAACTTGCCGTTGGCCCAGGTCGTGAACGAACCCTTGTGGCAGGCGTCGCAGTTGGCCGATGCCGCCGCCGCGATGTTCTGGTACGGGATGTGGTTGGCGGGTCGCCCGTCGGCCGGCGCATAGCCCCCCGTGTGGCAGGCGCTGCATTGCGCGGTGACGGTGGCCTGCGTGTGGTTCCATTTCGATGGCAGCCAGCCCGTGGTCGTGTGGCAGCTGGCGCAGTTGGCGCTGCCCACCGGGACGTGCGTCGCCGCCTTGCCCGCGGCGGCCGTGCCGTCGTGGCAGCTCGCGCAGGCGGTGCCGGCGCTGAAGCCGGCGTGGTCGACCTTGGTGCCGGCCCAGGTGCCGGTGGACTTGTGGCAGCTCTCGCAGTTGCCGCTGACGTTGGCGTGGACCGCATTGGACGGCTTGGCCGTGGCGGCCAGCCGGGTGCCGTCGTGGCAGGCGGCGCAGCCGGTGGCGACGGTGAAGTTCGCATGCAGCCGGCCGTTGGCCCAGCTCGTCGTGCTGCCCTTGTGGCAGGCATCGCAGTTGGCGGAGGCCGTCGCGGCGACGCTCTGGTTAGGGATGTGCCTGGCCGGGCGGCCGTCGGCGGGCGGGAAGCCCCCAGAGTGGCAGCTGGCGCATTGCGCTGCCACCGCGAACTGCGTGTGGTTCCAGGTCGACGGCTTCCAGCCGGTCGTCGCGTGGCAGGCGCCGCAGGTCGCCGCGCCGGCGGGCATGTGCGTGGCCGGCTTGCCCGCGGCGGCCGCGCCGTCGTGGCAGCGCGCGCAGGCGGTCGATGCGTCGAACACGGCATGGTCGACCTTGGCGCCGGCCCAGCTGGTGGTGGACTGGTGGCAGCGCTCGCAGGTGCCGCTCACATTGGCGTGTATCGTGTCGGCCGGCTTCGCTGCGGCATTGGCGACGCCGCCGCCGTGGCAGGTGGCGCAGCCGCCGGACAGCGCGACGCCGGCATGCACGCGCGCGCCGGACCAGCTCGCATACCCGGCCTTGTGGCAGGCGCCGCAGTCCGCGCCGGCGATCGCGGCCACGCTCTGGTAGGGCACGTGGTTCGCCGGCTTGCCGTCGGCCGGCGGGTAGCCGCCCGAGTGGCAGCCGGCGCACTGGCCGGCGACCGGCAGCTGCGTGTGGTTCCACGCGGTCGGCCGCCACTGCGCGTACGAGCGGTGGCAGTCGTCGCAGGCCGCCGCGCCGGTAGGCACGTGCTGTGCCGGCCTGGCCGTCGCGCGGCTGCCGTTGTGGCAGCTCGCACAGCTGCCCGGCGCGACGCCGGCGTGGTCGAAGGCGACCAGCGGCAGCCAGGCGCCGCTGCGGTGGCAGCTGTCGCACGAGGCACGTGTGGCGACGTGGTTCGCGGGCTTGCCCGGCGCGGCGCTGCCGTTGTGGCAGGTGGCGCAGCCGCCGTTGGCAGCGGCGGCATGGTTGAAGCGCGCGCCGGCGAAGGACTTGGTGCCGTGGCAGCTGTCGCAGGCCAGCGTCGTGGGCAGGTGGTTGGCCGGCATCACCACGTTGCCGCGCGCGAAGCGCTGGCCGGCACGGTGGCAGGCGGCACAGTCGCGCGGCGTGCCCTGCAGGATGCCGTCCTGGTGGCAGGCCTCGCAGCGCGCCTGCGCATGCTGGCCGCTCAGCGCGAAGCCGGTGCGCAGGTGGTCGAAGCCGGACGTGCCCGCCTGGCCGCGCGCCGCGGTGGCCGCGGCCAGCACCGCCAGCACCAGCAGCAGCAACCCCAGCCACAGGCGCGCGCGCCGGCCGGAACCCGGCGGCGCCCCGGCGCCCAGGCGGTGCCGACGGCCCGTCATGACGGCGCCCTCGGTGCCGGCGTCTCGCTGCCGCGGTGGCGGATGCGCTTCCAGTCGCCGGTGTCGTGGCAGCGCTCGCATTGCGCGCCGAAGGCGCCGTCGTGGCGGTCGTCGCGTTGGTGGCAGGCCAGGCAGCCGCCGCCGATGGGCGCGATCGGCTGGCCGCGTGGCGCGGGCGCCGCGTGGCAGCGCTCGCAGGCCAGCTTCAGGTGCGCGCCGTCGAGCGCGAAGCGCGTGCGCCGCGCATGGTCGAAGGACCACAGCCGCCAGCTTCGTGCGTTATGACAGCTGTCGCAGGCGCTGCCCAGGCGCAGCTGGTGGCGGTCGTCGGCGCGGTGGCAGCCGTCGCAGTCGCGCGGCGCCTCGCGGTAGCGCTTGCTCTTGTGGCAGGCGCCGCACTCGACCGCCAGGTGTCGTCCCAGCAGCGCAAACCGGGCGCGCGCATGGTCGAAGCGCACGTCGAGCCAGCGCGTGTCGGCATGGCAGGCCTCGCAGCGCTCGCCGAGCTGGCCGGCGTGGCTGTCGTCGCGGCGATGGCAGGCGATGCAGTCGCGTGGCGTGTCGCGGTAGTGCTTCGCGTCGGCATGGCAGTCGCGGCAGGCGATGCGCGGTGCCGCATGCGCGCCGCGCAGCGCGAAGCGGGTGCGCTGGTGGTCGAAGGCCGGCGCCGGCTTCCAGGCCGCCTCGCCATGGCAGTCGGCGCAGCGCGGGCCCAGCGTGCCGGCATGACGGTCGTCCGTGCGGTGGCAGGCCGCGCAGTCCGTCGGCGTGGCGCGGTAGTCGGCACTGCGGTGGCAGGCGGCGCACTTCGTGTCGCGATGGCGGCCGCGCAGCACGAAGCGGGTCTTGTCGTGGTCCAGGCGCGCGACGTCCTTCCAGCCGCGCTCGGCGTGGCAGGCGGCACAGTCCTCGCCCAGGCTCGGCCGGTGCCGGTCGTCCTGGCGGTGGCAGGCGATGCAGGTCGACGGCGTGTCGCGGTAGCGCGTGTCGCGGTGGCAATCGGCGCAGCGCACGTCGCGGTGCCGGCCCAGCAGCGCGAAGCGCGTGCGGTCATGGTCGAAGCGGCCGCCGGTCTCCTTCCAATCGCGCTCGCCGTGGCAGGCCTGGCAGTCGCGGCCCAGCGCACCCTGGTGCTTGTCGTCGCGGCGGTGGCAATCGATGCAGGCGCTGCCGAGCTTGTCGCGGTACAGCGCCCCGGTGTGGCAGGCGCCGCACTCGGCGCTGCGGTGCTTGCCGCGCAGCGCGAAGCGCGTCTCGGCCTCGTGGTTGAAGCGGTGCGGCTTCCAGGCCTGCGTGCCGTGGCAGCTCTCGCACTTGGGGCCGTAGCGGCCGCGGTGGCCGCGCGCGCCGTCGTCGTCCTTGCGGTGGCAGCCGATGCACTCGCGCGGGGTCTCGCGCAGCGCGCCGCCGCGGTGGCAGTCGGCGCACTTGGCGTCGGCATGGCGGCCGGCCAGCGCGAAGCGCGTGCGGTCGTGGTCGAAGCGCGCGGGTTTCCAGCCGGCTTCGCCGTGGCAGTCGGCGCAGGCGTTGCCGAGGCTGCCCTTGTGCACGTCGTCGCGGCGGTGGCACGAGGCGCAGTCGGCGGGCGCCTGGCGGTGCTTGCGGCCGGCCGGGTGGCACTGGCTGCACGCCACCTCGCGGTGGCGGCCGCGCAGCGCGTAGTCGGTCTGGGCATGGTCGAAGCGCTTCTCGTCGAGCAGGACGATGCGCGCGTCGCGCCCCTTGTGGTCGGTGTGGCAGCCGCGGCAGGGCTGCGGCCGCTGGCGGCCATGGAACCCGGTGTGCTGCCGCACGTCAGCCCCGACGTCCTGGTGGCAGGCCATGCAGCGCTCGTTCTGCGCGGCGCGGTCGAAGCGCACGTGGCATTGCGCGCAGTCGTCGTCCCACTTCGCATGGCCGCGGATGAGCTCGCCCGGACGCAGCACCGATTCGATGCCCTGCGCCGGCGCCGCGGCCGCGGCCAGCAGCAGGGCGCAGGCGGCGATCAGCCGGCGCAGCGCGGAGTGCATCGATGTCCGTCATCGGCGCGCATCGGCGGTCAATAGGCATGCACCGCGACCACGTGCACCACCGCGCTGATGCCCAGCAGCACCACGAAGGGCAGGTGCGCGACGTGCCACAGCGCGAACACGCGTTCGTAGGCGCTGAACTGCGCCACGCGCACCACGGCCTCCAGGTAGCGCGCGACGAGCCGGCGCGCGTGGCGGCGCCGGCGCTGCAGCACGCCGCGCGGCGCGGGGTCGCGCACGGCGCGCTCGGCCAGCGGTCGTTCGAGCGCGCGGCTGCACTGCAGGCGGACGTGCCACTGCTGCAGCGGCAGCCACAGCACGTGCCGCAGCGCGGTGGCCAGGCCCGGCGGCGCGGCGAGCACGCGCTGCTCGAAGGCGAGCAGCGCCGACTCGACGTCCGGCGCGAAGGCCAGCCGGGAGCGGGCATTGTTCTCGATGAAGCCGGCGCGCGCCTGCAGCTCGCGCAGCGACGTGCGCTCGCCGTCGAGCCCGCGGTGGACCCGCACGTACAGGTAGCGGCCGACGAGGCCGCTGATCACCACGATCACCATGCTCCACAGCGCGACGCCGGCATTGAGCGAGCCGATGCGCCATGTCGAGTGCACGAGGATCAGCCAGGGGCCCAGCAGGCCGCAGGCCATGTGCATCAGGAACCAGCCGCGCACGCGGCCCCATTCGCGCATGAAGCGCAGGTGCTTGCGCGCCGGGTACAGCAGCAGCACCGCCATCATCGAGCCACCGAGCACGGCCATCCAGTAGCTGATGTCGTCCCCGGAGCGGAACCAGCCGGAGCGGCCTATCCACCACGCCGAGGCGGTCATCAGCATCAAGGCCACGGCGATCGGGCTGCCGTGCCCCCTGCGGCCGCGGTCGGCCCGTTCGCGTGCCGGCGGTGCCACCGCCGGGCCGCTGCCCTTGCTCGCCACGCTGGTTCCCATCGTCGCCCTCGCCGCCGGCGACAAGCCCTGGCCCCTCGGGCCATGCGTCGCCCGAGATGCCGGCGTCGCGCCGTTCCCAACGTCTTTCATTCGACCGCAGACCCTGCACCGGGCTGCGAGCCGATGATCGGGCGCCCGACGACAGGTGCGACTAAGGCGAATTAAGGGATGAAGCGGAGTGTTTCAGGGCGCGAGGATTCCACTGCAGGCAGTCGAGGAGCGTCTGCTGCACATCCACGGGGATGGCGCTTCCGGTCTCTCCGAAGGGCTGCCGAAGCGTTGCGGAACAGAAATGACCCGCGAGCCTCGGGGCGGACGTGTTCCGACTTGCCCAGGTTCTGGACCGTCCTCTCGTCCATTTCTCTACATGGATGTAGAGATAAGCACTTGTAGATATGCGGACAAGTATGTATCGTTCGCTACATGGCCAACGAAGATCCACCGGGCTGGCTGCTGCTGGTCGTCTCGCTGCCCACCGACGGCGCGACCGCGCGAATGCGCATATGGCGGGCCCTGAAGGCCCTCGGGTGCGTAGCGCTGCGCGACGGCGCCTATCTGATGCCAGGTGGTGATGAACGTGCCCAGGCGCTGAAGGACCTGGCCGATGAGTGCATCCGCGAGCGCGGCAACGCATGGTTGATGGCCGTGCAGCCTCGCCTGGCCGACGAGGACGAGACCTGGCGCGCGCTCTTCGATCGCTCGAACGAGTACGCCGAACTGCGCAAGACGTGGAAGGAAGCGAACCGCGGCCTCGCGGCCCTTTCAGCGGCCGAGCTCGCTCGCCTGCAGCGCAAGCTGCAGCGTGAGTTCGATGCGCTGAAGGCCATCGACTTCTTCCCGGGCGATGCTTCGGCCGAGTCCGAGGCGGCATGGACGGACTTCTGCCGCCGCATCGACTCCGTGCTGTCGCCCGACGAGCCGCACGAGATGGCCGGCAGCATCCCGCGGCTCGACCCCGCGCAGTACCAGGGCCGCACCTGGGCCACGCGGCGTCGCCTGTGGGTCGACCGCGTGGCCAGCGCCTGGCTGATCAGGCGCTTCATCGATTCCGAGGCGCGCTTTCGCTGGCTCGCCGCGCCGTCCGATTGCCCCAAGAGCGCGCTGGGGTTCGACTTCGATGGCGCGCGCTTCACGCACGTCGGCAACCGCGTGACCTTCGAGACGCTGATGGCGAGCTTCAGTCTCGACGGCGACCCCGCGCTGCAGCGGCTGGCCACCATCGTGCACCACCTCGACGTCGGCGGCGATCCCGTGCCCGAAGCCAGTGGCTTCGAGGCCGTGATGGCCGGCGCTCGGGAACGCCTGGACGATGACGACGCCTTGCTGGCGGAAATGAGCACGGTGCTCGATTCGTTGTACGCGCACTTCGAGCGCGCTGCGCACAAGGCCAAGACCTGAGGACGACCCTGCCATGAACGAGACGGCAAGCCCTTCGGATGGCGGAGGCACCTCATCGGGCTGGTGCCGCACCCCTTGATGACCCGCTGAACCAACCATTGAAAGAGAGCCGCATGGACTCGCTCATCCAAGACCTGCCGTTCGACCCCGCTTCCCTCGAGGGACTGTCCGAGAAGCTGCTGCGCAGCCACCATGCGAACAACTACAGCGGTGCGGTGAAGCGGCTGAATGCGCTGCGCGCGCGACTGGCGCAGACCACGATGGCCACGGCGCCCGGCTTCGAGCTCAACGGGCTGAAGCGCGAGGAGCTGATCGCGACCAACTCGATGCTGCTGCACGAGCTGTACTTCGCGAGCCTCGCCGGCGGCGGCAAGGTCATGGAGCCGGCGATGGCGCTTGCGCTCGCGGCCAGCTTCGGCAGCGTCGACCGCTGGCGCGAGGAGTTCGTTGCCTGCGCCAAGGCGCTGGGTGGCGGCTCGGGCTGGATGCTGCTGCAGTTCCAGCCGCGCGAGGGCAGCCTCGTCAACCAATGGGCGGCCGACCACACACATGCGCTCGCCGGTGGCGTGCCGATCCTGGCACTTGACATGTACGAGCACGCCTACCACCTGGACTTCGGCGCCGCCGCCGGCGCCTACGTCGACGCCTTCATGGGCAACATCGACTGGGCCGCGGTGTATCAGCGCTACCAGGTCGCAGTGCATGCGGCCAGCGAGCCGTTCGCTGCGACGCAGGACGACGCGGCCTCGGCGCTCGTGATCGACGTGCGCCGAGCCGGTGTCTTCGAGAAGGCCAAGCAGATGCTTCCAGGCGCGCGCTGGTTCGACCCCGCGTCCGTGGCCCAGTGGGCCGGGGAGTTGCCCAAGGACCGCGACGTCGTCGTCTACTGCGTCTACGGCCACGAGGTCGGCCGCTCCACGGCCATGCGCCTGCGTGCGGCCGGTGTCAATGCGCGTTATCTGCAGGGCGGCTTCGACGGCTGGCAGGCCGCCGGCCGATCACTTGCGCCGAAGTCCTGAGCAGGCCAGCGCCGGCGCGCGCGTCGCTCATCCTTGCCCAGGGCGGCCGTCATGCTGATCTCGTCGGAACAAGTGCTGCGCGACATCCAGATCGGCCAGGCCATCACGGCTGTCGAGCAAGCCCTCCTGCGCATGGGAGCCGGGCTGGTGAGCGCCCCGGTGTCGATGGGGGTGGCGGTCGCCGATGGCACGTTTCATGTCAAGGCCTGCACATCGACGCCACCGGACGCTGCCGGCCTCTTCGTGGCCAAGATCAACGCGAACTTCCCGGCCAATTCCGCCACGGGCAGGCCGACGATCCAGGGCGCGATCGCCGTGTTCGACACACGCCACGGCGATCTGCTCGCGATCGTGGACTCACCCTCGATCACCGCACTTCGCACCGCAGCGACGACCGCCCTGGTGATCCGGCACCTGGCGCCGCGCGACGCCCGTGTGGCAACCGTCGTCGGGTGCGGCATGCAGGGGCGCTTCCACCTGGAAGCCCTCCAGGCCTGCGGCATTCAACGCGTCCATCTCTTCGACACGGTGTCGCCGCAGGCTCGCGCGCTGGCGCAGTGGGCGCGCGTCACGCTCGGCATCAATTGCGAGGCCGTCGACGACATGCGGCGTGCAACGCTGGCAAGCCGGGTCATCGTCACCTGCACGCCGTCGCGCCAAGCGTTTCTCGGCGCCGACGACGTGGGGCCGGGCACGCTGGTCGCGGCAGTCGGTGCGGACAACGAAGGCAAGTCGGAGATCGATCCGGCATTGCTCACGCGGGCGCGCGTGGTGACCGACCTCACCGCGCAGTGCCTCAAGGCCGGCGACCTCCATCACGCGCCGACATCCGTTGTCTGCGGCGAACTGGCCGACGTCGTGGCGGGCCGGGTGGCGCGAACCGCAGCGGACGACATCGTGGTCTTCGATTCGACCGGGCTGGCAGTGCAGGACCTGGCGCTCTGCGAATTGCTCGTCTCGGCCCGCCCGCCGTTCGCATGAGCGCGCTGCAATGACCGCCCGGCACCTGCCGTCGATGAACACGACCACCCGGAGGCCATCATGAAGTCCTGCGCGCTTGCCTGCGTGATCTCGTGCGCCCTGTCGACGGGCGCGTTGGCCGCGGTCGGCGATGCGGACCCAGCCACGATCAAGGCGCATGTCGAGTTCCTGGCGGACGATCTGATGGAAGGCCGGGAGGCGGGAACCCGCGGCTACGACATCGCGGCCCGCTATGTCGCGAGCCAGTTCGCACGCATCGGCCTTCGACCTGGCGGCGACGCGGGCACGTTCCTGCAGCGGGTGCCGTTGCGTTCCACGCAGTTGCTGCCGAACACATCGGAGTTCGAGGTGGCCGGGCCTGGACAGGTAGGGCCATACAAGTTCGGCGAAGACTTTGTCGTGCTTCCCAGCCGCCATGCCGACAGCACGGACGCGAGTGCCGAGGTCGTCTATGCCGGTCACGGCATCGTGGCCCACCACCTCGGCGTCGACGACTATGCAGGCCTCGATGCCAAGGGAAAGTTCGTCGTCGTGCTGGCAGGCAGTCCGCCCCTTCTGTCCGGCGACCAGGCGGCGCACTTCGCGAACCCGCGGCTGAAACAGGAGTTCGCCGCCGCGCGCGGTGCAGTCGGCGTGATCACGCTGCAGACGCCGGCCAACGAAGCACTCTTCCCCTTCGCGCAGATCCCGCGAACGCTGCACTTGTTCCGTTCATTCGCCTGGCTCGACGCCAACGGAACGCCCCACGGCGGCGGCACCGCGGTTCCCCACCTGGCCACCTTGTCGATCGCCGGCGCGGAGAAGTTTCTCGGCCATGCAGGCCTGAAACTGGCGGACCTCGTCGCACGGGCCGGGCAGGGACTGCCACCGCGCACCGTCGAGATGACCGCCAAGGTCCGGATCGCACGCAAGAGCCGCATGCAGGACGTGGCCAGCGCCAACGTCGTCGGGGTCATCGAAGGCAGCGACGCGCTGCTGAAGCACGAGCACATCGTGGTGTCGGCGCACCTGGACCACCTGGGCATGGTGCCGGGAACGACCGGCGACACCATTCATAACGGCGCCCTGGACAACGCCACCGGCGTCGCCGTGATCACCGAGGCGGCGCGCCTGCTTGCCGCGATGCCGAGCCGGCCGAAGCGCTCCATCGTCTTCGTAGCCTTGACCGGCGAAGAGGCCGGCCTGCTGGGGTCCGAGCACTTCGTGAGCCGCTCGCACGCGGCGGGAACGGCGCTGGTGGCCAATCTCAACGTCGACATGCCGATACTGACCTACGACTTCCGCGACATCTGCGCCTTCGGCGCGGAACATTCGAGCATCGGCGAACTCATCGCCAGGGTCGCGCAGTCCAAAGGCGTGCAGGTATCGCCGGACCCCAAGCCGGAGCGGCGCCGATTCACACGCTCGGACCAGTACTCGTTCGTGAAGGCCGGGATTCCGGCGGCGTTCCTGAACACCGGCGTGCACTCGATGAACGAGGACGGCGCGGGTCAGAGGGCCCGGGACGAGATCGAGGCGAGGCACTACCACCGCGTCAGCGACGACACCTCCCTGCCGATCAACTACGGCGCCGCGGCGCGGTTCGCGGGGCTGGGCGCGGCGATCCTCGTCGAACTGGCGAATGCGCCGACACGCCCGCATTGGAAGCCGGGGAACTTCTTCGGCGAGACCTTTGGTCGAGGCAGCGGCGAACTGGCGCGCTGACGAGAGCGATGGCGGGACCCGGGCGCGAGGCGCTCATCGTTCAGTCGCCTGCCCGGCAATCACACGCACGCGAGGGCACGAGCCCGTCGAGTGCACATCGAACCTCACCGGCAGGAACTGCTCGATCACGCCGATGTTGGTCGTGGCATGGTCGGTCATCGTGGTGCAGGTGAATGACGCCTCGCCGCCTCGTGCCGCGACGGCGAGTGCCAGCGGCAACATCCACTGGTCCGCCAGGTGCTGCCCCAGAGCACCCTCGCTCGCCTGGTGCGCCCTGATCTCCTGGACCAAGGCATCCGCCACCTGCTCGGCACGCACGCCCTTCTCGCCGAAACTCGTCACGACCTCGTTCACATGCGCATAGCCCAGCGTGGCCATCAGCGCGTTGCCCGGGCCTTCGTTCTGCCGCACGGCCGGCGTGCGCAGCTGCTCACCCGACCAGCCCAGTGCGCGCGACAGCGCCGCGAGTTCGCGCGCCGCCACGGCGCTCGGCAAGGCCGGCGCGAAACACTCTGCGTACGCCTCCTGCAGCGGTCCGCGATCGGTCAGGTCGAAGGGTTGCAGGCCCGCGGCGGCCGGATGCACCACGGCTGAAATCTCGCCGCCGCCCGCCGGATAGAAGCCCAGCCGGCGCAGGTCCAGGTCGAGACCCACACCGAGGCGCCGCAGCAGCGGTGCGAAGCTGCGTTCGAGGAAGTGAAACGGCGGCGCCATCGGGTTGTGCGTGCCGCCGCTGAGCGACACGCGGCTGGGCTCGGCACCGAGCATCAGGGCCGGCAGCACCGTCTGCAGCACCAGCGTGCAACTGCCCGCGGTGCCGACATTGAAGGCGTAGTCGCCGGCGCGCACGGCGCCAGGCTCGAAGACCACGGTCTGCGAGCCGAGCTCCGCCCCCTCCACCCGCGCGCCGCAGACGGCCACGGCCGCCTGCACGCAGGTCAGGTGCTGGCGCATCAAGCCCGGCTTCGCACGCTTCGCACGGATGCGTTGGATCAGCATGGGCTGGCCGGTGCACATCGACAGGGCCAGGCCCGTGCGCAGGATCTGGCCACCACCTTCACCGGTCGAGCCATCAAGTTCGATCACGTTCATTCTTCTCTCGTTCTTCCCTCAGGACCGTCTCGGCCAGGAAGGCGTCCAGCATCGTGGTGTCAGCGCGAGACGGATCCACGACCACCTGGGTCGCGGCCGTAGCGAGCTCGCTCTCGATGAAGGCGTGGATGGCGGTCCACCGAGGACTCGTGGCCGCTTCACCGGCACGCATCTTCACTTCGAGCAGTCGGTTGATCTCGTCCAGCAGTGCGTGGTCGTCGAGCGTGGCCTGCGCCAACGCCGCAAAGCGCATCGGCGGCACACCTCGCCCGTCGCGAATCCACCGGGCGGCCAGCAACGGCCGCAGCACGTACAGGTATTTCTTGTAGCGAACCTCTTCCCCACGCAGATGCTCGCGGAAGTTCTTCTTCGCCATCGACACGTAGTGGTGGTAGCCGCGCACGGCCGAGAAGCCGTCTTTCGCCAGCACACGCAGGCGCGCTGCCGCGTCGACCTCTTCGCGGTAGATGATCGGCGAGCGCAACCATTCGAGCAGCGTCGGGTTCGACTGGCGCAGCAACAGCAGCGTCTTGCGCAGGTCCCAGCCGTTCACGTCGAGGTCGCCGCTGATCGGCTGCTCGATCACGTCGCGCCCCGGCTCGACAGTCAGGTACCACGACAGGCGGTTCACATAGATGAAGCGCACGTCGTAGTCGCTGTCGGGCGACGCGAAACCCCAGCCGCGACTGCCGGACTCGCAGGCGAACAGCACCTTCACATCGTTAGCGGCCTCGATCTGCCGCAGACAGTCGAGGATCCGATCGCGCATCGCCGGGTCGATCGGGTGCGCACTGATCAGTGTTTCGTTCTTCATGACTCTCTCCCCATCCTCTTCAGAAGGGGAGGGAGCCACCCGGCCCGACCTCCCCAACTAGCCCTTCACACACACCACCTGCTTCAAGGTGTGGACGACTTCCACCAGGTCCTTCTGCGCCTCCATCACCGCATCGATGTCCTTGTAGGCCATCGGGATCTCGTCGATCACGTCCTTGTCCTTGCGGCACTCGACACCTTCGGTCGCCTTGATCTGGTCGTCGATCGTGAACAGCTTCTTCGCCTTGGTGCGGCTCATCACGCGGCCGGCACCGTGGCTGCAGCTCTCGAAGCTCTCGGCGTTTCCCAGGCCGCGCACGATGTAGCTGCGCGCACCCATGCTGCCGGGAATGATGCCCAGCTGACCACGCTTCGCGCTCACCGCGCCCTTGCGCGTCACGAACACGTCCTCGCCGAAGTGATGCTCCTGCTGCACATAGTTGTGGTGGCAGTTCACCGCCTCGACATGCGATTCGAACGGCTTCGTGATCACCTTGCGCACCGTCGCGATCAGGTTGCTCATCATCACCTCGCGGTTGCGCGCCGCGAACTTCTGCGCCCAGCCCACGCCGCGCACGTAGTCGCCGAAGTACTGCGCACCTTCCTCGAAGTACGCCAGGTCCTGGTCCGGCAGGTTGCGTTGGTGCAGTTCGGCGTCCTTCTTCGCCAGTTCGATGAAGTGCGTGCCGATCGCATTGCCCACGCCGCGCGAACCCGAGTGAAGCATGAACCACACGAAACCGTCCTCGTCGAGGCAGACCTCGATGAAGTGGTTGCCGGTGCCCAGCGTTCCCAGGTGCTTGCGGTTGTTCGTGTTCTTGAGGCGCGGGTGCAGCTCGCACAGCGCGTCGAACTCGTCCGCCAGCATCGCCCAGACCTGGTCCACCGCCTCGGGCGGGTTCTCCCAGCTGCCCTGGTCGCGGCCACGGTTGCGCGGTGACGAGCCGTGCGGCACGGCACGCTCGATCGCGGCACGCAGCGGCGCCAGGTTGTCGGGCAGGTCGTTCGCGTGCAGCGTGGTCTTGCAAGCCATCATGCCGCAGCCGATGTCCACGCCGACGGCGGCCGGGATGATCGCGCGCAGGGTCGGGATCACCGAACCCACGGTCGCACCGATGCCCAGGTGCACGTCGGGCATCGCGGCGATGTGCTTGAACACGATGGGCAGGCGCGCCGCGTTGGCGAGCTGCTGCTTCGCTTCGTCTTCCACGGGCACGCCGCGCGTCCACATCTTGATGGGCACGCCGCCTTCGGGTTGCTCGGTGTAGTAGTTCTGTTCCATGTTCATCATCTACCGCAAAAATGGTGCCTCGTTGCGACAAGGGTTGGTGAAACGTCGTGCTCTACCGGACTGAGCTACGGCCCCCCTGATGTGAGACCGGCGGGATTCGAACCCGCGACCACGAGATTAAGAGTCTGTAGTTCCACCTGCATTCGCAACGCGACATCAATACAAACGCGACAAGGGACGGCAAGACGTCTTGCCATTGCCGGTTTCCCGGCAACGGGGGATCGAACCCCCATGGCTCCCGATGTAGTCCTGCCTGCATTCGCGTCAAAACCTCAATTCCTTCGAATGCTCTCGAGTGGCGACTAGAAATCCGGTGAAACCTTGAGCGTGGACAACGATGTAGTTCCACCAGGCATTCGCCACTCGACAACATTCACGGTCAGGTCGGTACCGCACGCGACCAGATTCGCAAGAGTTGCCGGCCAGCGTCTTGATCAAAAGAGCGCTGGCTGCGGGCTTGCAGGCCCGCGTGGCAGTGTGGTGCTGTACTCCTGCGCGCATTCGCATGCGGCACCTTCCTTACTTCACTTCCTTCCCTTCTTGCTACTGTGCGGCCAGCGAGACCTTCTCGATCTCGCCCACCCAGTGTTCCGGGCCCGTCTTGCCCTCGGCGAACGCGGCCATCACCGAGAACACCGCATCCGAGAAGCCGCCGACATTCATGATGTCGTGCCGCTCCGCCGCCTGCGTCGTGCCGTGCGGCTGGACGTCGATGCACACGAGCCGTGCTTGCGGGTTGCGCTGCTTCAGCACTTCCCACTCGCGCATCGTCTGCGTCGCACCGCGCCGCGTGGCATCGACCCACGACTCGTTGTCCGAGACGAGGATCACCAGTTCCACCTTCGCACGCTCCTTGTTGAGCAAGGCCAGCGGCGCGCTGCAGTTGGTGCCACCGCCTCCGATGGCGGCCAAGGCTTGCGCATTGGTCATCACCGAGTCGCGGGTGTTCAACGACAGCTTCACCACGTCCTGCTCGAACGGCAGAACACGCGCCGCCGGGTTCTTGCGCAACACCGCTGCCGAGACCAGGGCCGCGACATCGATGCAACGCACGCTCGACGTTGCCGAGCCGCGGTGACCCGTCACTGACGAGCTCATCGAGCCCGACACGTCGGGGCACACCACCACACGGCCATCGAACGCCGGCACGTTGGCCAGCGCCGCCTCCATCGCGTCCTGCAGCGCATCACGAACCACCGCCGGCACACCTTCTCCCGTCGCCTTGAAGGCCGACATCAGCTGGTACGGCAGCACGCGCGCGTGAACCACAGCCTTCGGGTCCCGCAGCTTGGCTGCGATCGCCTCGGCCATGCCGTCAAGCTCGAACACGCCGTGACGCGCGAAGGTGTTCAGGTTCTGGCGCACCATCTGCCACGAACCCGCACGCGCGATCTGCGCCCACTTCGCGGTGCTCAGCGCCAGCGCGGTCAGCATCTGGAACGGAACGTCCGGCACCTCGCACACCGCGCCATCGGCCACGGCCCGCTTGAAGCGCTCGAAAGCTTGCGTGATGGGCGGCAGCGCCGTCTCATCGACGGCCTTGCCGATCAACCACGCGAACCACGCAGCGCGCCAGGCCTCTGCCGGCTTCGGGTGAACCATCTTCACCACGTCGGCCAGCGACGGCGTGTTGCCCACCGCGGCGTTCAACAGCTGCTTCTCGCTGGCGGTCAGCAGCCAGTGCTGAACGAGCTTCTTCGGACGCGAACCCAGCGACCTGCGGCCCACCGAGCCACTGCGCACGATCTGCACGAAGTTGCGCAGCATCTTGCCGTTGTCGACCACGCGGCCGAACACCTGGCCCAGCAGTGCCACGTCGCGCACGGCAAGCGTGGCGGCCAGCACGGCCGGCATGTCCTTCATGTGGCCGGCCTGGCGTGCGTAGATGGCGGTCTTGGCCACGAACGCTGCGTCCACGGTTTGCGCCAGGGCACGCACCGTGTCCAGCTGCGAGTCCGCGCTCGCATAGAAGGTCTGGTTCAGGCAGCCGGTCGCAGCGAGCTGCGCCAACTGATGGCGCGCGCTCAGGGCATAGGCCGGCGCCTGCTCGTGGTTGCGAGCGGTGGCATCCGGCAGCAGCACGCCCTTGAGCGTCTTGAAGAGTTGGGTGTTGACCATGAGTGTGTTCTCCTCTCTGTGCATTCAACTTGTATGGCGATGCGCGCGGCTCAGTTCAGTCGCGAGCCCTTCGGCAGCCTCGCGGTGAGCCACTCGTGCACGTCCGCCCGGATGTGCCGGCCTTCGAGCAGGAAGTCCTCGAAGCGGCTCGGCACGTAGGGCAGGTACAGCAGCGGCATGCTCGCTTCCTCGGGCGTGCGGTCGGCCTTGCGGCCGTTGCAGGCACCGCAGGCGGTGACCAGGTTCATCCAGGTCCAGCGGCCGCCGCGCGATTCCGGCACGATGTGTTCGCACTGCAGGTCACGCTCGTTGAAGCGCTGGCCGCAGTAGGCGCACGTCAGCCGGTCACGCCGGAACAGCTTGCCCTTGCTGAACGCGGGCACCACGTCGAACAGGTTGACCTTGGACGCGCCGTGCAGCGCGATGATCGGGTGCACATCGATGATCGACTGCCGGCCGCGCCCGACGTTGAAGCCCCCACGCAGCGTCGCTAGCGGGCCATCGCCGTCGACCCACGCCACCGAGTCCGTGGCCACATGCAGGGCCGCGTGCTCGAGCGAGATCCACGCCTGCGGCGTGCCCTGGATGTCGAGTTGCAGCACATGGCTGTGGCGTGGGTGCATGGGTGGCCTCCCTTCTTGGCCGCTTCGTGGATGATTTCGGTTTGGCACGTGATGGCGGGGGTGACAGGATTCGAACCTGTGTGCACCGGGTCAAAGCCGGCTGTCTGAGGCCACTCGACTACACCCCGTCGTCCGTTCAACGCTGATAGTGATCGCGGTTCACGCCGTCAAAAGCGACCGCTGCGCATGCAGCAACGCTTGAAACGACTTCGCGGAGCCGCATGGGCACGGATCGTTGCGCCCGAGCTTCTCGATGAGTTCCTTCGCGCCGCCGACGATGCGGTCACCGCGCTTCACACCCGTCTCGGACGGGAAGCCTTTGCGCCGTTTGCTCGTAGTCGTGAAAGCTCACGTCGTCTTCATGGATCGGTTTCATGGCATACCTCCCGGGTGGTTGATGTTCTCGGCTCTGCTGTAGTTGGTGGTCCGGGGTGGGCACGATCCACCGGCCTTCGCCTTGTGAGGGCGCTGCTCTGCCGCTGAGCTACCGGACTGCTGCCTGGTCCCCTCGGTCCGAGTCGAACGGACATGCCCTGCGGCTCCGGTTTCTGAGACCGGTGCGTCTGCCTATTCCGCCACGAGGGGGTTGATGGGTGGTGCGTCGCCACGGGCTTGAACCCTGACCATCCGGGGTAAGAGCCCGGTACTCTGCCGCTCGAGTTCGCGACGCGTTGAAAGGCATGCGCTTGGGGGTGACCAGCCGGAGTCGAACCGGCACCAGCGGGTCCACAACCCACGGCTCTGCCATTGAGCTACGGCCACACCCAAACGCACGACATGCGGTGCACTTCGGTGTCCTGGAACTGATGGTCTCGGCGGCAGGGATCGAACCTGCGACCTGATGCTCCCAAAGCACCCGCGCTTCCAACTGCGCTACACCGAGAAGGTTGAGAATGGTCGGCGTGGGCGGATTTGAACCGCCGGTCTTCGCGTCCCGAACGCGACGGATTGGCCAGGCTTTCCCACACGCCGTGGAACTGGTTGATGATGGTGGCCACAGTTGGACTCGAACCAACGACTCCCGCCTTATCAAGACGGTGCTCTACCGGGCTGAGCTATGCGACCCCGAATGGTGGCTCCCCGAGACGGCCTCGAACCGCCGCGCTTCCGGTTAACAGCCGGACGCTCTACCCACTGAGCTATCGGGGAAAAGGTGCGGCAACATGCTGCCGCAGGTGCAAGATGGACTCGACGGACGGATTCGAACCGACGCGGGCTGGACGCCGACAGTTTTGCAGACTGCGGCCTTCGACCACTTGGCTACGTCGAGTGAGGAAACTGTGGCGGGGGTGCACGGACTCGAACCGCGTACCTTCGGTTTTGGAGACCGACGCTCTGCCTGTGGAGCTTCACCCCCTCTTTGACACGCTGAGCGAACACGGTTGCTACGTATTCGGTCTGGAGCCTCGTGCACGATTCGAACGTGCGACCTCCGATTTCGTAGACCGGCGCTCTGGTCCGCTGAGCTAACGAGGCGTGTGATGGTGTAAGACCTGGCGCCCCGTGCGGGAGTCGAACCCGCGGCTTCCGGCTAGACAGGCCGGCACTCTGGCCACTGAGTTAACGGAGCATGCGAGAACCGGCGGCCGGCCGGGTCGGGTGTTGATGAGTGGTGGGCGCTGATGGATTCGAACCACCGTGTCCTTGGAAACTGCTTTACAGGCAGCCGCATTCGACCTCTCTGCCAAACGCCCGGCGAACTGGTGGAGATGGCCGGCTTCGAACCGACGACCCTCTGCTTGCAAAGCAGGCGCTCTGCCATCTGAGCTACACCCCCTGTGAAGTGTCCGGTGACGGGTTCCGGCGCCGCCCAATCGTTGCGGCCGATTTCCGCCCTCGAGGCGCGCTTGCGCCGAGGGCTCCTGTCTGGCATCCCGTACGGGAAGTCGAACCCGTGATCTCCGAGTTGAAAGCCCGGTGTCCTTGACCACTAGACGAACGGGACATGGGAATCCATGTCGGCTGTGCCCACACGCGCGGCGCCCGGTGCACCAGGCGCATCGCTGCACGTGCCCCGCAGCGTGGCCACGCACATGCACGCCGGCGGACCGGCGCTTGTGCACGGACACACCCGACATGGAGCGGATGACGAGTCTCGAACTCGTGGCCCCGACCCTGGCGAGGTCGTGCTCTGCCAACTGAGCTACATCCGCATGTTGCGAAAACGACCTGCCGGCCAGTACCGGCGTCGCCTCGCTGCAACTTGTTAAAGAGCCACCTGCAGCCAATGCGGCAGGTGTCGCGGACCAAACAGCCTCGGTCCGCTGCGACCTGCCTGCCAGGCAGGTCGCGGTTGGGTTGATGACGCCTGGGCAGCGCCTGGAATGACAAAGGCCCGGATCCTTTCGGATTCCGGGCCTCTTTCGAGCCTGCTCTCGCGAGCTGGGAGGGATGTGCGTCTACGCGCTCCCCTCGCCCGGTTGCATCTGGTCCTCATACGCTGCCAGTTCAAGCCTGGCGGCGACGACGCACGGATGCAGGTTGGTGCACCGATCCAATGCCTTGGCATTGACCATGACCTTCGAGAACGCCGGCCAACCGGCGCGCACGGCCGCACCGCAACCCGATGCGGGTCGAATGCTGGTCGTTGCAAATCGGCTGGCGTTCACGGCGTGTCCTCGATGGGTCCTGGTGGTTCGGTCGGTTGTTCGGTCCTGGTTCCGTCGGACAAGTCTTTGACCTGACGTCCGGAACCGATGGGCTGAAGTGTGAAGACTCTTCACGCGGGCGTCAACCCCTTTCTGTGAAGAATCTTCACGTTGATGCGAAAATCCCATCTTCGCTTCCAAGACCGTCCGCTGCTCCCGTGACCGACCCCCACCACGTCCGCCGCAACAACGCCCACGCGGCGTTCCAGGCCTTCGCAGAGCAGCGCCTGGCATCTGGCCATGCGCCGAAGGGGCTCGAACAGGCATTCGCCGAGGTGCTGGAGATCAGCCCGGCACTGTGGTCGATGACCAAGTCCGGCTCGCGCCCGATGAGCGACAAGCTCGCTCGCCAGTTCGAGGTGCGGCTGGGCAAGCCGGTCGGCTGGATGGATGAGGAGCGCGAGCCGCATGGGCTGACGCAGGCGGAGCAGCACACGATGGCACTTGCGCTGGCGGCGTATCGACGCACCAACGCCGAGGGGCGCCGGCGCCTGCGCGCCTTGCTGAAGGATTTCACTTGAGCTGCGCGGGGTCGCTCACGTGCACCACCGGGTAGGCCGGACGTCGATACGATCGAACCCGTCGATGGAGCGTGAACATGGCAAAGCTTGTCGACTACCCGTTCGAGGTTCGTCCGCTGGGTCAAGAAGAAGGCGGGGGCTATCTCGTCTCCTTCCCCGACTTCGCTGAGTGCATCTCAGACGGCGAAACGATTGAAGAAGCAATCGTGCAGTGAAGGCCATGCTCGACGAGACACCGCGCGACGCAGGCGACGGCAGCCCGATCGATTGCGCCGCCGACACCCAGGCCATCAGGGTCACCTTGCGCATGTCCGGCTCACATGCCGTGACGCTCGCCAGCCGCGCCCGCGCGGCCGACGTCTCGCAAGGAACGTACGTCGCCAGGCTCATCGACGGCACGCCGGCCCAGCCGCTTTCGCCGGATCACACGCAGGCCATTACCGCGCTGATGGCGTCGACCGACCGACTCGCCGCCCTCAGCGTCGATCTCAATGCCTTCATGCGCCTCCTGGGCCGCGCACAGAAGAGCGAACTCTAGCCCTACCGCACCGCCTCCAGTCCCTGATCAAGGACGTTCGTGTGCACCTTGAAGCCGCCGCGGCGCTGGTTGCTGCGCTGCGCGCAGCGAGAGGACGGCGATGAGCTCGGGACCCACCGTCGACGGTGTGCTCGTGCAATGGGGCGAGCGGCTCTTCTATCCATCCAACCGGATCGTCAAGCCAGCGCCGACCCCGCGCCTGAACACGCTGACGCGACGCAAGGCTGCCGTGATCCGCCGGCGCATCGAAGCGACGGCCACATGGCGAGCGCCACAGGTGATGGTCAAAGTGACGGGCGGAGGTCGGGACATGAAGGCGATCGCCGCTCACTTCCGCTACATCAGCAAGAACGGCCGGCTCGCCATCGAAGACGATCGAGGTGTCGTGCGAGACGGCAAGGAAGCGCTGCACGACCTGGCCGAGCAGTGGCGCTACGGCGGATCGTTGATCGGCGACGTGGGGCACCGGCGCGAGGCCTTCAACATCATGCTGTCGATGCCGCACGGCACCGATCCGCGCCTGGTGCAGAAGGCAGCGCGCGAGTTCGCGCAGGCCGAGATGTCGGAGCATCGCTACGTGATGGTTCTGCACGAGCACCAGGCCAATCCCCACGTGAACCTGAGCGTTCGTGCGGAGTCGCGGACGGGCGAACGCCTGAACCCGCGCAAGACCGACCTTCACCGTTGGCGAGAGACGTTCGCCGAGAAGCTGCGAGGGTGTGGCGTCGAGGCCGAGGCGACGCGTCAGGCCACGCGCGGCGGGAACCGCAACTTCGATCCGCTGTGGCGCGTGAAGGCCAGGCAGGACGGTCGCCTGCGCCAGACCGGTGCCGCGACGAAGGCCGGCCAGCGCTACTGGGACAGCCGGGCCGACGCCATGAGGGGCTGGGCGCACATCATGAAGGCGTTGGCAGCCTCCGAGAGTCCTGAGGCCCGCAAGCTGGCCGAGCACGTCTCGCGCTTCGTGCGAGGCGCGCCCTTCGTGCGGGAGGCGGTGCGTCAGCGGTAAGCGGAGGTGGCCGTCGCATCCCGGCAGCCGCCCGGCCCGCAGCCACAGAGCGGCAAGGCGATCGACCGACCCGGCCCTGAGCTCGAGCGTTGACCCCACCCCACCCCCTCACCCCGCCCCCGCGGGGCGGGGCAGTCCTTGCCGCCGGACGGGCTCGGGGGCTGGCCTCACCTGGTGACGCCAGCCCCCAGTCAGCGTGCAGCTTGCCACTCCCCGTCAAGGGTTCGCTGCGCCGGGCGCTGCCCGCCCTTGACCGGGCGCGGCCAGCTGGAGAGTGCGTGTCGCTGCGCACAGGGATTGCAGCACTGCGCCAGCGGCAAAGCCTTGGGGCACAAACTGACCGACAGTCCAGGCCTCGATTTCCGAGATTTCAAACTGCACCCGCCTGGTCCTGGCCCGCAATTGCGCGCACGGAATTCAGAACGTCCTGCGCCCACAGTGCGACGCGCCCTTGTCTAGGGTTGACTGCGCCCTTTGATGCCACGACTGGTGGGTATGTGCTGTTCAGGCCGCTGTTTCCTGGGTGAGCTACCTTGACTACTCGCTTCCCGTACGGGCCAAGTTTCCCGGCGAGGAGTTGAGCCTTCCTTCCGCAGAGGACCACCAGATCGCAGCCATTCAGTTCCTCGATCACTCGTGCCACGTTCTGGGCCTCGACGACCTCAGCGTCTCGTGCTTCCGAGGAACTGTCGCCGAGCGATTTGGCGCGGGCCTTGGCGAATGCGTTTGTGATTCTGTACTCGTAGCGTCCTGTGGAAGGGAAGTTCGTCGGGTCTTCCGCATGCAGGAGATGCAACGCGGCGTCAAGGTTTGCTCCCGTGTCCCCAGAGACCGGCCGTCCGGCGGCAGCTTCTGCAGCGCCCGGTACGCTCAGGACGAAGGCCGTAGATTGCGTGCCATGACAGTAGTGAGGGGAGAAGGCAGGCATCTGGTGCGGCCTAACGCAGTTTCACCGACAGGTGCACGAACCCAGAGGCGTCCGTCGTCTCCTTGACCTCCAGGTAAACCTGCTTGCGCACGAGTTCGCTCAGCTTGGTGAAGCCGTAGTTCCGAGGATCGAAGGAGGTGTTGTTCTTATTGATGAAAGATCCGACCGCAGACAGCGGGGCCCAACCACTGTCTCGCAACGTCTCCCGGACAGCGTGCATCAGCAATGCCTTCAGATCCGGCATCCCCGCCACTTGCACCGGAGGAGCAGCGTCCGAGGGCCTGTGAAGAACTTCGAAGAAGATGAACTTGTCGCACGCGGCGATGAAGGGCTCAGGCGTCTTGCGTTCACCCAGCCCGTAGACGATCTTGCCTGCTTCGCGCATCCGCGTGGCGAGGCGAGTCAAGTCACTGTCGCTCGAAACCAGGCAGAAGCCGTCGACGTTGCCGGCGTACAGCAAGTCCATGGCGTCGATGATGAAGGCCGAGTCGGTGGAGTTCTTGCCCTTGGTGTAGGCGAACTGCTGCATCGGCTGGATCGCGTGGCGATGCAGGTGCTCCTTCCAGCCCACAAGGTTCTGCGTGGTCCAGTCGCCGTAGGCACGTTTGATCGTGGCCGTGCCGTACTTCGCGACCTCTTCAAGCAGCTCCTTGACGACAGATGCCGTGGCGTTGTCAGCGTCGATCAGTACCGCCAGGCGCGCGGTCTCCGTTGCAGCCATGTCGTGAGCTTCCTCCCGTCGTGGCCCACGTTACGCCGGACCGGTGCCTTCCGTCAAACCGGCCGAGCTGATCGAGAGGGAAGCCGGCAGGCCGTCGACCGCCTCTCTCGCGGCGCCCGGCAGGGCCGTGGTCGGACTGTCCGACTCGCAGGCTCGAGACGCGACCGACTGCATGGATGACTTCTTGGTGATTGCAGGATAGGCTGCCCGCCAGCAATTGGCTGCCACGCAGCCTGGTACAAGAGCGACCAGAGGGAGGCGACGCCGCGATGGCAAGACGGAAGAAGTCCAGTCCTATCGAGGACCTCGTCGAACTGGTCGCCATGCTGCCGTGGTGGGCTGGTGTCGTCCTCGCTCTGCTGAGCTAGATGCCGATGGGCTCGCGGGATGTCTTGCCCTCGAGCGAGTAGCGCCAGTAGAACTGCACCGCCTTGCCGGACAGCATGCGCACCTGCAGCGAGCCGCCATGCGGCAGCTGCTCCACCGTCACGAAGGTTCCGGGGGGTGCGTACTTCAGCAGCGAGGGGATGCCGCCCGGCTTGTTCGAGCTCATGTCGGTTGCTATCGTTCGACCCACGAGAGGGCGTCCCGGTGGTCATCAACGCACTGCGCTTTCTGGCGTACAAGTCGGCCGTGGCCACAGCAGCGGACGCCGGTTCATGAAGCGACCTCACCTCGACCCGCCGCCCACGACAGCCAGCGCCGAGCGCTCGGCGAAGCACGCGACCTGGACGCTGTTGTTTCTCGCGTGGTCGATTGCCTTGTCCGCGACCGCCGGTGCGCTGTTCCTGGGCGAGGTGATGGGCATGACGCCGTGCGTGTTGTGCTGGTACCAGCGCATCGCGATGTTCCCGCTGGTGATGATCCTCGGCGTCGGCCTGCTGGAGCCCGATGCTCGCGCCATTCGATACGCGTGGCCGCTTGCGTGGGTCGGCTGGATCCTCGCGGCCTACCACTGCCTCGTCTTCTGGGGCGTCGTGTCTGAAGCCCTGGTGCCGTGCGGCAAGGGCACGTCGTGTGCAGACGTCGACGTGCAGGTGGCCGGCGTGGTCCCGATCCCGTTGGTATCGCTGGGCGCCTTCACGGCCATCCTGGCCCTGTTGTGGGTTGCACGAAGAAGGGAGACATCGTGAACTGGAAGCTGCTGGTCGCCTCGACGCTGGCTGTGGTCGTGGTGGCCTTCGTCGCCGCCGTCGTGATCTATCGGGGTCGCGCCGACCAGGTGGCGGCGACGGTCGTGCAGAACAACAACCAGGCGCTGGTCAGGGCACATTCGCCGGTCTACGGCAATCCCGCCGCGCAGGTCACCATCGTCGAGTTCTTCGATCCCGCCTGCGAGACCTGTCGTGCGTTCTATCCGCTCGTCAAGCGCATCGTCAACGCGAGCTTCGGCCAGGTGCGGCTGGTGATGCGATATGCGCCGCTGCACCAGGGCTCGGACACGGCCGTCAAGATCCTGGAAGCGGCCCGGGAGCAGGGCAAGTACTGGGAGGCGCTCGAACGGACGCTCGGCGAGCAGCCCCGGTGGGCCTCGCACCACAAGCCTGAGCCCGAGCTGATCTGGAGCCTGATCTCCGATCTCGGCATCGACATGGCAAAGGCGCGGGCCGATGCAGCCGGCCCGGCCATCGCCCAGCGGCTGAGCCAGGACGTCGCCGACATGCAGGCCTTGAAGGTCGACAAGACGCCTGGCTTCTTCGTCAACGGCACGCCGCTGCGCGACTTCGGGCACGAGCAGTTGAAGGCCCTGGTCGAGCAGGAGACCCGGAAGTCAAGGCGCCGTAGGTCCGCTGCAGGGGCGCGGTGGGTTCCCGCTCGGCGCCGGCGGCCGCCTTGCGCCCGCTTCGCGCGCCGCGGCGGTTCCAAAGTGACGCGGGCGCTGCCACCGGTGGTGGAAGCGCCCGCGGGTCTGGTCGAGACCTGGCTACATCACGTAGAGAGGTCCCTCTCGGACCAAGAGAATGAAGACATATCACCTCCTTTCGCTGTTGCCGGGAGGACTGAAGCGTACTCCTTCTCGGAATCCCCGGTGGCCGAGCGGGGTCGTTCCAGTCGGATATTCGGGCCGTCCTTCACGCCGCGCTGCGCAGCGCCGCCAGATCCAGCACCTCGATCGCCGCGCGGCTGCGCCGGATCGCCCCGGTCGCTTCCAGTTCCTTCAGCGCCTGGTTCACGGTCTGCCGCGACAGCGCCAGCATCTGCGCGAGCTGTTCCTGCGAGACCTTGAGCACGCGCGCGCCGCCGCGGTCGAGCGCGCCGTGGCCGGTGGCCATCAGCGCCAGGCGGCCGGCGACGCGCGGGGTCGGCGGCAGCAGCACCAGGCCTTCCATCGCGACGAATGACACGCGCAGTTTGTGTGTCAGCAACCGGCCGAAGTGGCGCCAGTGCGCGGGCTGCTGCGACAGCAGCTCGTCGAGCGCGAACTGCGGCACGTGCCGCAGCGTGGCGTCGGTCTGCGCCCAGGCGTCATGCGTGCGCGGCTCGTTGTCGAAGAGCGCGATCTCGCCGAACCACTGCGGCGCTTCGCAGATCGCGAGGATCGCTTCCTGCCCGGTTTCAGTGATGCCGGTGAAGCGCATCTGCCCGGCCGTGATGCCGTAGAGGCCGTCCGGTTGGTCGCCGCGGGCGAACAGGCGCTGGCCGGCGCGCAGCGCGACGGGCCGGGCCGTGCCCAGCAGCCATTGCCGCAGCGATGCCGGCAGCGACTGCAGCCACGGATCGGGAGCGGCTTCGCAGACATCAAGTCCGGCACCCGGGTTCATGCGGGGGCCTTGTGTCGAAGCCCCGACAGACGGCCGGCCGGGCCGTCGGCAAGATGCGGTGGCACTGCAAAGCACATGACGCGAGACGCTGCGTGGGATCGCTGATCGTAGCGGCCGCAGCGGCCGGCTCGCCCACAACGCCATGCCTGTTCCGTCCTCCCCTTCGTCCGATGTCGTGGTCGCCGGCGGCGGCCTCGCGGGCATCGTCACCGCGCTGGAAGCGCTGCGCGCCGGCCTGCGCGTCACGCTGATCGACCGCGACAGCCCCGAGCGCCTCGGCGGCCTCGCGTTGTGGGCCTTCGGTGGCATGGCGCTGGTGGGCACGCCGCTGCAGGCGCGCATGAAGATTCCCGACACCCCGGAGATTGCGCTGCGCGACTGGCTGCGCTTCGGCGAGCTCGATGCCGACGACGTGCACGCGATGCAATGGGCACGGCACTACGTCGAACAGTCGCGCGGCGGCGTGCACGACTGGCTGGTCGGCGAGGGCCTGTCGTTCATGCCCGCGGTGAACTGGGTCGAGCGCGGACTGCATGGCGAGGGCAACAGCCTGCCGCGCTATCACATTGTCTGGGGCACGGCGCGCGAGCTGGTGCGCCGCCTGGTCGCCGCGATGCGCCGCGCGGGCAGCGGCGGGCGGCTGACCGTGCTGCACCGCTGCCGCGTCTCGGCGGTGGAGCGCGCGGGCGGACGCATCGCCGGCGTGCAGGTGTGCGATGACACCACCGGCGCGACGGCGCTGGTGCGCGCGCCGGTGGTGGTGCTGGCGATGGGCGGGCTCAACGGCAGCCATGCGCAGGCGCGCGCGAACTGGCCGGCGGCACGGGCGCGGCCGGCGACGATGCTCAACGGCGCGCACCCGTATGCCGATGGCCTCCTGCACGAACATGTGCGCGACACGTTCGGCGGCCGCATCGTGCGCGCCGGCGAGATGTGGAACTACGCCGCCGGCATCCCGCATCCCTATCCGCACTTCGACGGTCATGGCCTGTCGCTGATCCCGTGCAAGTCGGCGCTGTGGCTGGACCACCGCGGCCGGCGCATCGGCCCCGAGCCGCTGGTCACCGGCTTCGACACCCACTGGCTGTGCCAGCGCGTCGCGCAGCAGGAGAAGCCCTGGACCTGGCACCTGCTGAACTGGCGCATCGCCACGAAGGAACTCGCGCTGTCCGGCGCCGAGCACAACCCGCGCATCCGCGACCGGCAGTTCCCGCTGTTCGTCAAGGAGACGCTGCTCGGCAACCACCGCCTGGTGCGGCAGATGGCGCGCCAGAGCCCGCAGTTCCTGGTCGACGATAGCCTGAGCGGCCTGGCCGCGAAGATGAATGCGCTGACCTGCTCGCACGACATCGATCTGACCGTGCTGCAGGCCACCGCCGATGCCTTCGATGCCAACTTCGCCGGCGGCCGTCGGCTGCACAACGACGACCAGATCCGCCGCATCCTGCATGCGCGCCAGTGGGGCCCGGACCGCTTGCGCACCTGCGCGCCGGCGCCGCTGCAGCAGCGCTGGGCGGGGCCCTTCATCGCGATCCAGGTGCAGCTGATCACCCGCAAGAGTCTGGGCGGGCTGCGCACCGACCTGCAAAGCCGCGTGCTCGATGCCGATCAACGGCCGATCGATGGCCTCTACGCCGTCGGCGAGGCCGCGGGCTTCGGCGGCGGCGGTGCCTGCGGCCGGCGCTCGCTCGAAGGCACCTTCCTGCCCGGCTGCATCCTCACCGCGCGCGCGGCGGCGCGGTCGATCGCCGCCGGACGCTGAAGACGAACACCCAGGAGACATGCGATGCCCGACCGACCGGCCCCCCCGACGAATGGCGCGCAGGCGCTGATGAAGACGCTGGTGGAGGCCGGCATCGAGGTCTGCTTCACCAACCCCGGCACCAGCGAGATGCATTTCGTCGCCGCGCTCGACAAGGAGCCGAAGATGCGCGCGGTGCTCACGCTGTTCGAAGGCGTGGCCACCGGCGCGGCCGATGGGTATGCCCGCATGGCCGACAAGCCGGCGGCCACGCTGCTGCACCTGGGCTGCGGGCTGGGCAACGGCCTGGCCAACCTGCACAACGCGCGCAAGGGCAAGGTGCCCGTCGTCAACATCGTCGGCGACCACGCCACCTTCCACGTGCCGCTGGACGCGCAGCTGCAGTCGGACATCGAGACCGTCGCGCGCAATGTCTCGCCCGGCTTCGTGCGCACGTCGCGCAGCACCGCCGAGCTGTGCCGCGACGCGGCCGACGCGGTCGCCGCCGCGCGTGGCCTGCCGGGCAGCGTGGCCACGCTGATCCTGCCGGCCGACGTGTCCTGGGGCGCGGGCGGCCAACCCTGCGCGGTGGCGCCCGTCACCGCGGCCCCGGTGGCCGACGACACGGCCGTCGCGGCCGTGGCCACCGCCATCCGCTCCGGCGGCAAGGTGGCGCTGCTGCTGGGCGGACGCTCACTTCGAGAGTCATCCCTGATCGCCGCCGCCCGCATCGCCGCGCACAGCGGCGTGGTGCTGCTGGCCGAAGTCTTCCCGACGCGGCTGACCCGCGGCGCCGGCTTGCCGGCGGTCGAGCGCATCGCCTACCTCGCCGAGATGGCCGGGGTGCAGCTGGCCGACCTCCAGCACCTCGTGCTCGTCGATGCCAAGGCGCCGGTGTCCTTCTTCGCCTATCCCGGCAAGCGCAGCCAGCTGGTGCCCGAGGGCTGCACCGTGCACACGCTGGCCACGCCGGCGCAGGATGCCGGCGCCAGCCTGCAGAAGCTGGCCGACGCGCTGGGTGCCGGGCATGCCGAGCCGCGGCTGCAGCCCGCGCTGCGCCCGGGCCGGCCGCGCGGCCGGCTCAGCGCGGCGAAGGTCTGCAAGGCCGTCGGCCACCTGCTGCCCGAGAACGCGATCCTGGTCGACGAGGCGATCACCTCCGGCCTGATGCTGTCGGTGATGACCGCCGGGGCGCCGCGCCACGACCTGATCACGCTGACCGGCGGCGCGATCGGGCAGGGCCTGCCGAACGCCATCGGCGCGGCCATCGCCTGCCCGGACCGGCCGGTGCTCGCGCTGGTGGGCGACGGCACCGCGATGTACACGATCCAGGCGCTGTGGACGATGGCGCGCGAACGGCTGCCTGTCATCTGCATCGTCTTCAACAACGCGTCGTACTCGGTGCTCAACGTCGAGCTCGAGCGCGTGGGCGCCGACGAGGTGGGCCCGAAGGCACGTTCGCAGCTCGACCTGCGCGGGCCGGTGCTGAACTTTGCGCAGCTCGCGCAGGGCATGGGCGTGCATGCGGTGCGCACCGATTCGGCGGACGAGTTCAGCGCGGCGCTCGAGTACGCGCTGGCCCAGCCCGGTCCGCACCTGATCGAAGCCGTGGTGCCCGAAGCGCTGTCCGGCGCCAAGCGCAGGCTGCTGCCGTGGCTGCTGCGCTCGATGCCGCGCCTGCCGCAGCCGGTGGCACGGGCGCTGAAGCGCAAAATCGCGCCCTGAGCATTCGACGGCGGCCCGCCTCGGGTCGCTGCGCTCGCCGAGGGATCCCAGGCGATGGTGATGCGCTGCAGCGGCTGCGGTTTCGAAGCCCCGCCGGCCTTTGCGTTCTGCCCACAGTGCGGGCAGCGGCTCGCGGGCGCGGCGGCGATGCCGGTCGGTGCCGTCGCCCCGGTTGCGCCCGCCCTCCCGGTCGCCCCGGTCGCCGCACCCGTCCCCAGCGTCGCGCCGGCCGACGCCACCGACGGCGCCGACCGCCGCCCGGTCACCGTGCTGTTCGCGGACCTCACCGGCTTCACCTCGCTGTCCGAGTCGCTGGACCCCGAGCACGTTCGCGCCTTCCAGAACGCGATGTTCTCGATGCTGGCGCAGGCGATCGAGCGCCATGACGGCTTCGTCGAGAAGTTCGTCGGCGACGCGGTGATGGCGGTGTTCGGCGCACCGGTCGCGCACGAGGACGACCCCGCGCGCGCCTTGGCCGCGGCGCTGGCGATGCAGCAGGGCATGGCCGCGCTCGCCGAGCGCTGGGCCGCGCGCCTGGGCCGCAGCGTGCAGCTGCACATCGGCGTGCATACCGGCCCGGTCGTCGCCGGCCACCTCGGCGCCGGCGCCGGCAGCGCCTACGCGGTGACCGGAGACACGGTGAACACCACCGCGCGGCTGCTGTCGGCCGCCGACCCGGGCACGGTGCTGGTGTCCGAGGTCACGCAGCGGCTCGCGAACCACCGCTTCGCCTTCGCGCCGCCGATCGAGCTCGAACTGCGCGGCAAGGCGCGCACGGTGCGTGCGCACCGCCTGCTGCAGCCGCTGGATCAACCGGGCAACGCGCGCGGGCTCGCCGCGCTGGGGCTCGCGGCGCCGCTGGTCGGCCGCGCGGACGAGCTGGCGGCGCTGCGAACGGCCTTCGACCGCATGCAGGCCGGCCGTGCGCAGCTGGCGGTGCTGGCCGGCGAAGCGGGCAGCGGCAAGTCGCGCCTGCTCGCCGAGTGGCTCGCGGGCCTCGGCGCCGACGGCCGGCTGGCGGGCCTCGCCGTGCGCCGCATGGCCTGCTCGTCGCTGGGCGAACCGACCTACGGCGTGTTCGCCGCGCTGTTTCGCGAGGCCTACCAGGTCGACCAGGCCGATTCGCTGGCCGCGGCCCATGACAAGCTCGATGCCGGCCTGCGTGCGCTGGGGGCCCTGCCCGACGAAGCGGCGTCGATCGCCGGCGTGCTGCAGCACCTGCTCGGGCTGGCGCCGATCGGCGCGGCCGACATCGATCCCGAACAGCTGCAGCGCCAGATCGGCCTGGCCGCCGTCGCGCTGGTCGAGCGCCGCCTGCAGCAGCAGCCGCTGCTGGTGATCGTCGAGGATCTGCATTGGGCCGACGCGGCGTCCGTGGACCTGCTCGGCGTGGTGCTGGACCGGCTGGCCGACCGGCCGCTGATGCTGCTGGCGACGCAGCGCCCGGAGGCGCGCAGCGTGCACGCACCGGCGGCCGGCGAGACCCGGCTGCCGCTGTCCGCGCTGCCGACCGCGCAGGCGCAGGCCCTGGTCGGCGCGCTGCTCGGCTGCGGCGCCGACGCGGCGCTGCAGGCCTTCGTCGCGCGGCGCTCGGGCGGCAACCCGCTCTTCGTCGAGGAGATCCTGCGCAGCCTGATCGCCGACGGCCGGCTGGCGCGCGATGGCGAGGGCTGCTGGCGCGGCGCGCCGTCGCTCGAGCAGGCCGACGTGCCCGATACGCTGCACGGCCTGCTGCTGTCGCGCATCGACCGGCTCGATGGCGCCGCGCGGCAACGGCTGCAGGTGGCCGCGGCGCTGGGGGCGGAGTTCGACGCCGCGCTGTGGCGGCAGGTGGGCGGCGCGCCCGCGGACGCCGCCGCGACGGCGCTGGCCGATGAAGCCGTCGATGCGCTGGTGCGCAGCGACCTGCTGCAGCCGGCGGGCGAGGGCCGCTGGCGCTTCAGCCATGCGCTGCTGCACGAGGTGGTCTACCGCAACCTGCTGCTGGCGCGCCGCACCGAGCTGCACCGGCGCATCGGCTGTGCGCTGGAGGCGGCGGTCGGGCCGGTGCCGCAGCGCCTGGCCGACCTGGAGGCGCTGGGCCACCACTGGAGCCTGTCGGACGAGCCGCGCAAGGGCGCCGGCTACCTGCTGTCGGCCGGGGAGCGTGCACGGGTGCTGTACGCGAACGACGACGCGATGCGGCACTTCGAGCGCGTGCTGCACACGCTGGGCGAGGAGTCGGCGCTGGCCGAAGCGCTGGCCGCCCGCGAGGCGCTGGCCGACCTCTGCGGCCTCGTCGGCCGCCGCGACGACGCGCTGGCGCACTACGGCGCCTTGCTCGCGCGGCGCAGCGACCGCGACGACCCCGTGCGCACGGCCCGCCTGCAGCGCAAGATCGGCGGCCTGCAGTGGGAAGCCGGTGAACGCGAGCGTGCACTGGCCTGCTTCGACGCCGGCCTGACCGCGCTCGGTGTCGAAGCGTCGCCCGTCGCGGCGATCGAACGCGGGTGGCTGCTGCAGGAGCGTGGCCGCCTCGCGTTCCGCGCCGGCGACCACCCGTCGGCGATCGCGCTGGCCGAACAGGCGCTGCGGTCCATCGCGGGCGTCGAGGGCCGCGATGCCGTCATGGTCGAGGTGCAGGCGCGCAACACGCTGGGCATCGCGCTCGCGCGCAGCGGCCGGCCCGCCGATGCGGTGGCGCAGATCGAGCGCAGCATCGCGCTCGCCGAACGCCACGAGCTGCTGCAGACGGCCTGCCGCGGCCACACCAACCTCGGCGTGCTGTACGCGTCGCTCGACCCGCCGCGCAGCATCGAGACCTGCCAGCGCGGCCTGGCGCTGGCGCGCCAGGTCGGCGACCTGGGCTTCCAGTCGCGCCTGTACGCGAACCTCGCGGTCGCCTACTGCGCGCTGACGAACCGCTGCGAGGCCGAAGGCATCGAGGCCGCGCAGGCGGCCGTTCAGCTCGACCGCCGGCTCGGGCTGCTGGACCACCTGGCCGTGCCGCTGATCGTGCTGGGCCAGATCGCGCAATGCCACGGCGACCTCGGCCAGGCGCTGGCCTGCTACCGCGAAGCGCTGGCGCTGGCCGAACGCATCGGCGAACCACAGCTGCTCTTCCCTTGCTACGATGGCCTGGCGACCCTGCATCTCGACGCGGGCGACCCGGCCCAGGCCGAGGCCTACCTGGCGCAGGCACAGGCGGTGTGCGAGCGCGCGGGCCTCGACCCCGACGCGCTGACGCTGCTGCCCTTCCTGTGCTGACCGCGCCGCGACGTCACCCGGCCGCGAAGGAGATCGTCATGTCGACCCCCGCACCCCGACCGCCCGTCGGCCCCGGCGAAGCGGCGCCACCGTTCGCGCTGCCGGCCGTCGCCCGGCCCGACCGCTTGGTCACGCTCGACGACTACCGCGATCAGAGCCCCTTGTTCCTGGCGCTGATGGTCGGGCTGTGGTGCCCGTTCTGCCGCCGCCAGCTGGTGCAGCTGGCCGCTGTCGACCAGAAGCTGAAGGCGCTGGGCGTGCAGAGCCTGGCGGTCGTCGCGACGGCGCCGGAGAACGCGCAGGTCTACTTCCGCTTCCGCCCGACGACGCTGATGCTCGCGTCCGACCCGGCGCTGGCCACGCACCGCGCCTATGGCGTGCCGAAGCCGGAGGTCACGCCGGCCCTGCTGTCGGAGATGGAGGCGACGCGCATCAACCCCTTCGGCGATGCGCCCGCGCCGATGGCGCCGAGCCAGCTCGGCGCCTGGATGCAGCAGCGCGACGGCTACCAGCCCACGCCGTCCGACCAGGGCGACGTCGACCGCCAGTGGCCGCAGCTGAAGGGCCAGTTCCTGATCGACCGCCACGGCATCGTGCGCTGGGCCTACATCGAATGCGCCACCGAGGGGCTGGCGGGCCTGGGCAAGCTGCCGACCGACGAGACGATCCTGGCCGCGGCGCAGTCGGTGCTGAATCCCCATTGAGCGCTGCAGGGGCATCGCCGACCGATCGCACAATGGTCCGATCGCGGGCACGGCGCCTGCAACGCCACCCGCCATGCCCGCGAACCTGCCTCTGCCTTTCCATCCGGCCGTCGCCGGCTGGTTCCTCGACCGTTTCGGCCAGCCCACCGAGGTGCAGGCCCGCGCCTGGGCGGTTACCACGCAGCACCGCCACGCGCTGATCGCCGCGCCGACCGGCTCGGGCAAGACGCTCGCGGCCTTCCTGTCGGCGATCAATGACCTGGTGGTCGAAGGCCTGGCGACCGGACGCGAGGGCCAGGGCACCGGCCTGGCCGACGAGGTGCACGTGCTCTACGTGTCGCCGCTGAAGGCGCTGTCCAACGACATCCGCAAGAACCTGCAGGAACCGCTGGCCGGCATCCGCGCGGCGCTGCAGGCGCAAGGCCTGCCCGACGTGCCCATCCGCGACGCGGTGCGCACCGGCGACACGCCGCAGGCCGACCGTGACCGCATGCGCCGCCAGCCGCCGCACATCCTGGTGACGACGCCGGAATCGCTGTACATCCTGCTGACCTCGGCCGCCGGCCGCACGATGCTGCGCTCGGTGAAGAGCGTGATCGTCGACGAGCTGCATGCGGTGGCCGGCAGCAAACGCGGCGCGCACCTGATGCTGAGCCTGGAACGGCTCGAGGCGCTCGCCGAGCGGCCGCCGGTGCGCATCGGGCTGTCGGCGACGGTGAAGCCGCTGGACGAGATGGCGCGCTTCCTGGTCGGCGCGCGCGATCCCGGCGCCGGCGGCGCGGTCGAGGTCATCGACACCGGCCACGCGCGCCGGCGCGACATCGCGCTCGAGCTGCCGCGCTCGCCGCTGGCGGCGGTGATGGCCAACGAGGTCTGGGACGAGATCTACGACCGCCTCGCCGAGCTGATCGCCCAGCACCGCACGACGCTGATCTTCGTCAACCAGCGGCGCGTCGCCGAGCGGGCGGCGCGGCACCTGGCCGAACGTCTCGGCGAAGAACACGTCACCGCGCACCACGGCAGCCTGGCGCGCGAGCACCGCCTGCAGGCCGAGCAGCGGCTGAAGGCCGGCGCGCTGAAGGCGCTGGTGGCGACCAGCTCGCTGGAGCTGGGCATCGACATCGGCGATGTCGACCTCGTCTGCCAGCTCGGCTCGCCGCGCGGCATCAACGCCTTCCTGCAGCGCGTGGGCCGTGCCGGGCATGCGGTGCGCGCGGTGCCGAAGGGGCGGCTGTTCCCGCTGTCGCTCGACGACCTGCTCGAGTGCAGCGCGCTGCTCGATGCGGTGGCGCGCGGCGAGCTCGACCGCATCCGCACGCCGCTCGCCCCGATCGATGCGCTGGCGCAGCAGATCGTCGCCGAGGTGGCGTGCCGCGAGTGGGGTGTGCAGGCGCTGTACGAATGCTTCGTGCGGGCGCAGCCCTACCGGCGGCTGTCTCGTGCGACCTTCGACGACGTGGTGCGCATGCTCGCCGAGGCCTACACCACGCGCCGCGGCCGCGCCGGCGCCTACCTGCACCACGACGCGGTCAACGGCATGCTGCGCGCGCGCCGCGGCGCGCAGCTGACGGCGGTCACCAACGCCGGCGTGATTCCCGACCAGTTCGATTCCGACGTCGTGCTGCTGCCCGAGGAGCACCGCGTCGGCACGCTGAACGAGGACTTCGCGTTCGAAAGCCTCGCCGGCGACGTGTTCCAGCTCGGCAATACCTCGTACCGCATCGTCAAGGTGGAGACCGGCAAGGTCTTCGTCGAGGACGCCAGGGGCCAGCCGCCGTCGATGCCGTTCTGGCTCGGCGATGCGCTGGGCCGCAGCGACGAGCTGAGCCAGGCGGTCGCGCGGCTGATGGAGAACGCCAGCGGCTGGCTCGGCGACGCGCGGGACGAGAGCGGCACTGTGCTGGTCGATAGCGAACGATGTGAGCGTCAGCTGCGCGACGAGCTCCACCTGCCCGAGCCCGCCGCCCGGCAGCTGGCGCACTACCTCGGCGCCGCCAAGGCCGCGCTCGGCGTGCTGCCGGGCGACCGGCGCGTGGTGATCGAGCGCTTCTTCGACGAGGTCGGCGACACCCACCTCGTGATCCATGCGCCGGCCGGCTCGCGCATCAACAAGGCGTGGGGGCTGGCGCTGCGCAAGCGCTTCTGCCGCCAGTTCAACTTCGAGCTGCAGGCCAGCGCGCTGGAGGATTCGATCGTGCTGTCGCTCGGGCCGACGCACAGCTTCGCGCTCGACGACGTCAAGCGCTACCTGCGCTCGGCCAGCGCGCGCGACGTGCTGGTGCAGGCGCTGCTCGACGCGCCGATGTTCGCCACCCGCTGGCGCTGGAACGCGACCGCCGCGCTGGCCGTCAAGCGCATGCGCGGCGCGCGCAAGGTGCCGCCGCAGTTCCAGCGCAGCGATGCGCAGGACCTGCTGTGCGTGGTCTTCCCGGACCAGGTGGCCTGCGCCGAGAACATCACCGGCCCGCGCGAGATTCCCGACCATCCGCTGGTGCAGCAGACGCTGCACGACTGCCTGCACGACACGATGGACGTCGACGGCTTCCTGCGGCTGCTGTCGCGCATCGAATCGGGCGACATCGAGGTGGTCACGCGCGAGCTGACGGCGCCTTCGCCGCTGTCGCTGGCGGTGCTGAACGCGCGGCCCTATGCCTTCCTCGACGACGGCGCGGCGGAGGAGCGCCGGACCAAGGCCGTTCGGCAGGGCGGGCTGCCGGACCTGCACAGCGCGGCGGACATCGGGCGGCTGAACCCGGAGGCGATCGCGCAGGTGCGCGACGAGGCGCGGCCGTCGATCGCGCACGCGGACGAGTTGCACGATGCGCTGGTCGTGCACGGTTTCCTGACGGCCGATGACGTGCGCGACGGCGGCGCCGAGGCGGTGGACGTGTGGATCGAGGCGCTGCAGGCCCAGCGCCGCTGCACCTGGCTACAGGCGCCGTCCGGCGCACCGCTGCTGGTGGCGGCCGAACGGCTGCACGAACTGCAGGCGGTGTTGCCGGGTGCGCCGATCCGGCCGCCGATCACGGCGGTCGGCGCGGTGCCGGCCGATGCCGGCGACGCGCTGCGCGAGCTGGTGCGCAACCGGCTCGAGATGCTCGGTCCGGTGACGCTGGCCGCGCTCGCGGCACCGCTGGGTCTGGCGCCCGATGCCGTGCACGGCGCGTTGCTGCGCCTGCAGGCCGAAGGCGCGGTGATGCAGGGGGGCTTCACCTCGGCGAGTGCCGACGAGTGGTGTGACCGGCGCCTGCTCGCCCGCATGCACCGCCATACCCGCGACCAGCGGCGTGCCGAGATCCGGCCAGTGACTGCTGCGCAGTTCATGCGCTTCCTGTTCCGCTGGCACCAGCTGAGCGGCGCCGACGGCCGCGCGGACGACATCGACGAGCGGCCCGACGGCGAGCCGGGCCTGCTGGCCGCGCTGCGCCGGCTCGAAGGTTTCGGCGCGCCGGTGGCCGCCTGGGAGGACGACCTGCTGGCGGCCCGCGTGCGCGACTATTCGCCGGCGATGCTCGACCGGCTGTGTGCGACCGGGCGGATCAGCTGGTGGCGGCCGGTCAGGGCGGTCGCCGCCGACAGCCCGCAGGAGGCCCGGCCGAAGTCCGGCCCGATCCGCGCGACGCCGGTGCTGCTGTGCGAGCGCGAGGCGCTGGTGCACTGGCAGCTGGCGGCGGCCGGCGAGTCGGTCGAAGGCGGGGAAGGCCCGGCGCTGTCGCCCAAGGCCGCGCGCGTGCTGGACGTGCTGCGCACGCAGGGCGCGAGCTTCTTCGCCGACCTGCTGCACGACACGCGGCTGCTCGGCACCGAGCTGGAGAACGCGCTGGCCGAGCTGGTGGCGCAGGGCCTCGTCAGCTGCGACAGCTTCGCCGGCCTGCGGGCGCTGGTGATGCCCGCCGACCGGCGCGACAAGCTGCGCCGCCGTCATCCGGGCCGCGACCCGGCGATGGACGATGCCGGACGCTGGTCGCTCGCGCGGCGGCAGCGTGCGGCGGTCGACGCACCGGGCGCGCTGGCCGATCCGCATGTGGAGCACATCGCGCGTGTGCTGCTGCGGCGCTACGGCGTGGTCTTCCGCATGCTGCTCGAGCGCGAGGACGGCCTGCCGCCGTGGCGCGACCTGCACTACGTGCTGCGCCGGCTCGAGGCGCGCGGCGAGATCCGCGGCGGGCGCTTCGTCGGCGGTTTCGCCGGCGAGCAGTTCGCGTTGCCGGAAGCGGCGGCGGCGCTGCGCGCGCTGGCGCGTGAACCGCGAGACGCCGGCTCGGCGTCGGTGGACGGGGCCGGCGACGGGCCCGGGGAGGCCGCCGCGCTCGAACGCGTGACGATCTCGGCCGCCGATCCGCTGAACCTCGTCGGCATCCTGGTGCCGGGCGAGAAGGTGCCGCGGCTGCCCGGCAACCGCGTGCTGTTCGAGCGCGGGGTGCCGGTGGCCGTCGAGGTCGGCGGCGACGTGCGCTACCTGAAGCCGCTCGACGCGGCGCAGCAGTGGGCGCTGAAGAACCTGCTGATCCGCCGCCAGCGGCCGGGCAGCCTGCTGCCGCCGGGGCGGTTGGCGCATTGAGCAGGCTTTCTAGTTAACGCATTGAATTACTGAGGCAGGCTTTCAATCGCCGTTTTGGTGTTGAAGTAGGTATTTTCCCGAGTCATCTTCATTCACTTACTGAACTACATTGACGGCAACAGGAGGCCGCATGAGCCACGTCTTCACGCCCGTCACCGAAGGTCCGCTCGCCGCGCTGGACCTGCTGCAGATCAGCACCGACGGTGCCGTCGCGCACATCCGGCTGAACCGCCCCGCCAAGCGCAATGCACTGAGCGATGCGCTGATCCAGCAGCTGCACACCGCCTTCGTCAACCTGCCCGCCGGCATCGGCGCGGCCGTGGTCAGCGGCGAGGGTGAACATTTCTGCGCCGGGCTGGACCTGGCCGAACTGGTCGAGCGCGACGTCGCCGGCGGCGTGCTGCATTCGCGCATGTGGCATGCGGCCTTCGACCAGGTGCAGTTCGGCCGCGTGCCGGTGGTCGCGGTGCTGCACGGCGCGGTGGTCGGCGGCGGGCTGGAACTGGCGGCCTCGTGCCATGTGCGCATCGCCGAACAGTCCGCCTACTACGGCCTGCCCGAAGGCCAGCGCGGCCTGTTCGTCGGCGGCGGCGGCTCGGCGCGCATCCCGCGCCTGATCGGCGTCGCGCGCATGAGCGACATGATGCTCACCGGCCGCGTGCTCGACGCCGCCGAAGGCGAACGCGTCGGCCTCGCGCAGTACCTCGTCGCCGACGGCGCTGGCCTCGCCAAGGGCATCGAGCTCGCGCGCCGCATCGCGACCAACTCGCCGATGTCGAACTTCGCGGTGATGCAGGCGCTGCCGCGCATCGCCGAGCAGTCGCAGAGCGAGGGGCTGTTCACCGAATCGCTGATGGCCGCGGTGGCCGAGAGCACGCCGGACGCGCAGGCGCGGTTGCGCGCCTTCCTGGAAAAGCGCGCTGGCAAGGTCGTGAAGGGCTGAGCATGGCCGCTCCTCGTTATCGCGATGCGAACGTCGGCGGCTGCGTCGCCGCCACCCTCGAACGCCGGGCCGACGGCAGCACGCTGCTGCGCTCGACGACGCCGCTCGGCGCGCATCCGCCGCGGCTGACCGATCACCTCGAACACTGGGCCCGCGAAGCGCCGCAGCGCACCTTCGCCGCCCGGCGTGATCAGGGCGGCGACTGGCGCCGCATCGGCTACGCCGAGATGCTGCAGCGCGTGCAGTCGGTCGGCCAGGCGCTGCTGGACCTCGGGCTGTCGGTCGAGCGGCCGCTGGTGATCCTGTCGGGCAACGACCTCGAGCACCTGACGCTGGCGCTCGCCGCGATGTGGGCCGGCATCGCGCACGCGCCGGTGTCGCCGGCGTATTCGCTGATCGCGCAGGACTTCGGCAAGCTGCGGCACATCGCCCAGACGCTGACGCCGGGCGCGGTCTATGCGGCCGATGCGTCGTACGGGCGCGCGATCGACGCGGTCTTCGACGGGCTGCCGGTGATCCTCGGCCAAGGCACGTTGGAAGGCCGGGCCAGCCTGGCGTTCGACGCACTGCTCGACACCGCGCCCGGTGAATCGCTGCAGCGCGCGCACGCGGCGGTCGGCCCGGACACGGTGGCCAAGTTCCTCTTCACCTCCGGCTCGACCAAGCTGCCGAAGGCGGTGCCGAACACCCAGCGCATGCTGACGGCGAACCAGCAGATGCTGCGCCAGTGCATGCGTTTCCTGGCCGACGCACCGCCGGTGCTGGTCGACTGGCTGCCGTGGAACCACACCTTCGGCGGCAACCACAACGTCGGCATCGTGCTGAGCAACGGCGGCACGCTGTACATCGACGACGGCAAGCCGACGCCCGCGGGCATGGCCGAAACGCTGCGCAACCTGCGCGAGATCTCGCCCAGCGTGTACTTCAACGTGCCCAAGGGCTTCGAGGAGATCGCGCGTGCAATGGACGACGACGCGGTGCTGCGCACGACGCTGTTCCGCGAGGTCAAGGCCTTCATGTTCGCCGGCGCCGGCCTGGCGCAGGCCGTGTGGGATCATCTCGACGCGCATGCCGAGGCCACCATCGGCGAGCGCATCCGCGTGATCACCGGCCTCGGCATGACCGAGACCGCGCCCAGCTGCACCTTCGCGGTCGGCACCGACGTGCGCGCCGGCTGGATCGGGCTGCCGGTGCCGGGCGTCGACGTGAAGCTGGTGCCGCTCGGAGACAAGACCGAGATCCGCTTCCGCGGCCCCAACGTGATGACGGGTTATTGGCGCGCCCCCGAAGAGACCGCCGCGGCCTTCGACGATGAAGGCTTCTACTGCACCGGCGATGCCGTGGTCGGCGTCGACCCGGCCGACCCGACGCGGGGCCTGATGTTCGACGGCCGCATCGCCGAGGACTTCAAGCTCTCCAGCGGCACCTTCGTCAGCGTCGGCCCGCTGCGCGCGAAGGTGCTGGCGCTGGGCGCCCCGATGGTGCAGGACTCGGTGGTCGCCGGGCTGAACCGCGACGACATCGCGCTGCTGGTGTTCCCGCGCCTGGAGGACTGCCGCCGCCTCGCGGGCCTCGACGCGGGCAGCGCCGCGCCTGCTGTGGTCCGGCATCCGGCGGTGCGCCACTTCTTCCAGCAGCTCGCCGACCGCCTCTGGCACGAGGGCACCGGCAGCGCGAACCGCGTCGCCCGCCTGCACGTGCTCGCCGAGCCGCCGTCGCTGGAGGCCGGCGAGCTGACCGACAAGGGCTCGATCAACCAGCGCGCGGTGCTCAAGCGCCGCGCCTCGCTGGTCGACGCGCTGTACGAGGGCGCGGACCCGCTGGTCATCCTGCCCAACCGCTGATCACGAGGAGACACGCATGAAGATCGAAGGCCATGTGGCGATCGTCACCGGCGGCGGCTCGGGGCTCGGCGCGCAGACCGCGCGCGGGCTGGCGGCGCTCGGCGCGAAGGTGGCGGTGCTGGACATCAACGGCGATGGCGCCGAGCGCGTGGCCGGCGAGATCGACGCCGACCGCGGGAACCGCGCCATCGGCCTGCGCTGCGACATCACCGACGAGGCCAGCGTCGAGGCCGCGCTGGCCGCCGTGCGCGAACGCTTCGGCCCGGTGCGCCTGCTGATGAACGTCGCCGGCATCGGCAGCGCCAAGCGCATCGTCGGCAAGGACGGCCGCGCCGCGCCGCTGGCCGACTTCCGCCGCGTCATCGAGGTCAACCTGATCGGCACCTACAACGTCGCGCGCCTCGTCGCGGCGCAGATGGCCGCGCTGGAGCCGCTGGCGGACGGCGAACGCGGCGTGATCGTCAACACCGCGTCGGTCGCCGCCTTCGACGGCCAGGTCGGCCAGGAAGCGTATTCGGCGTCCAAGGGCGGCATCGTCTCGATGACCTTGCCGATGGCGCGCGACCTCGCGCAGCACGGCATCCGCGTCGTGACGATCGCGCCGGGGCTGTTCCTGACGCCGCTGGTCGCCGAGCTGCCCGAAGCCGTGCAGGCGTCGCTGGCCGCCAGCATCCCGTTCCCGCAGCGCCTGGGCAAGCCCGAGGAATTCGCGCAGCTGGCGGCGGCGATCGTCGAGAACGTCGCGCTCAACGGCGAGGTGATCCGCCTCGACGGCGCGCTGCGCATGGCGCCGCGCTGATCCCGCGTTAGCGACAAGGTAGCGACAAGGTAGCGACAAGGACCCCGCGATGAATCCCGACGCGCTGATCGCCATCGACACGCACACCCACCTCGAGGTGTCGTGCCGCAACCCGTTCGACAACTACGGCGAGGAATACGACCGCGCCGCCGACAAGTACTTCAAGTCCTCGCGCCGGCCGACGATGCAGGAGACGATCGACTTCTACCGCGAGAAGAAGATCGGCTTCGTCAACTTCACCGTCGATGCCGAGACCCAGCTCGGCCGCCGCCGCATCCCGAACGAGGAGATCGCCGAGGCCGCGCTCGCGAATCCGGACATCATGATCGCCTTCGGCTCGATCGATCCGCACAAGGGCAGGATGGGCGGGCGCGAGGCCCGCAAGCTGGTCGAGGAGTTCGGCGTCAAGGGCTTCAAGTTCCACCCGACGGTGCAGGGCTTCGAGCCGGCCGACCGCATGGCCTGGCCGATCTACGAGGTCATCAACGAGCACAAGCTGCCGGCGGTGTTCCACAGCGGCCACTCGGGCATCGGCAGCGGCATGCGCTGCGGCGGGGGCCTGCGGCTGCAGAACTCGAACCCGATGCTGCTCGAGGACGTGGCGATCGCCTTCCCCGACATGCAGATCATCATCGCCCACCCGTCGTGGCCGTGGCAGGACGAGGCGATCTCGCTGGCGATGCACAAGCCCAACATCTGGATCGACCTGTCGGGCTGGAGCCCGAAGTACTTCCCGCCGCAGCTGGTGCAGTACGCGAACACGCTGCTGAAGGACCGCATCCTCTTCGGCAGCGACTTCCCGCTGATCTCGCCCGACCGCTGGCTCGCCGACTTCGAGCAGGCGGGCTTCAAGGACGAGGTCAAGCCGCTGATCCTCAAGCGCAATGCGATGCGCCTGCTCGGACTGGAAGGCAGCAACAAGACTGCCTAGTTCCTGAAAGGAGCGTCATCGGGGCGCTCCACCCCTCGGAGACTTCATGCAACGCAGAGACCTTCTGCTGGCCGCCGCCACGGCCAGCATGGCGCCGCTCGCCCTGGCGCAGCCAGTGCCATCCCCGCAGCCCGCGCAACCGGCGCCCGCCGCGCCGCTGGACACGTCGCGCATCCTCACCGGCTTCCCGGCCGGCGGCACGGTCGACGTCGTCGCCCGCCGCATCGCCGACCGGCTGCGCGGCCCGCTCGCGAAGACCGTGCTGGTCGACAACCGCGCCGGCGCCGGCGGCCGGCTGGCGGTCGACGAGCTGCGCCGCAGCGCGGCCGACGGCTCGACCTTGCTGGTCAGCCCGGCGGCAATGGTCACGCTGTACCCGCACCTGTACCTGAAGCTGCCCTACGGCCTCGACGACGTGACGCCGGTGGCCGGGCTGACCTCGGTGGTCTTCGGCCTCGCGGTCGGTCCCGCGGTGCCGGAGTCGGTGAAGACGCTGAAGGACTTCCTGGCCTGGGCCAAGTTGAATCCGAACGCCGCCAGCTACGGTTCACCCGGCGCCGGCTCGCCGCCGCACCTCGTCGGCGCGCTGCTGGAGAAGGAGAGCGGCGTCGCGCTGAACCACGTGCCCTACCGCGGCACGATGCCCGGCATCCAGGACCTGCTGGGCGGCCAGATCGCCAGCTTCAGCGGCCCGATCGGCGACTACCTGCCGCACGTGAAGACCGGCAAGCTGCGCGTGCTGGCGACCTCCGGTCCGAAGCGCTCGCGCTACCTGGCCGAGGTGCCCACCTATGCCGAGCTGGGCTTCAAGGCGCTGGAGCAGGTCGAGTGGTACGGCCTGTTCCTGCCGGGCAGGGCGTCGCCGGAACTGGTCAGGCGCGTGTCGGAGCAGGTGCGCGCGGCGATGCTGGCGCCCGAGATGGCGCCGGCGCTGGCGCAGTTCGGCCTGGAGGTCGCGCCGACCTCGCCCGCGGAGCTTCAGAAGGCGGTGCGCGACGAACACGCCGCGTGGGGGCCGATCGTCAAGCGCGTGGGCTTCACGCCGGAATCCTGACGCCCGAAAGACGCGGCAGGGCGGGACGCGGCAGGACCGGGCGAATCAGGCCCCTGCGCCGCCGACGCGCCCCAGGTCGAAGGGCAGCGCGCGCAGCCGCCGCCCGGTCGCCGCGAACACCGCATTGGCCAGCGCCGCGGCGGTGCAGTGCGACGCCGGCTCGCCGATGCCGGTCGGCGGCGCGTCGCTGTCGACGAGCACCGTCTCGATCGCCGGCATCTCGTCGAAGCGCAGCAGCGGCAGGTCGTGGAAGTTGCTCTGCTGCAGGCGGCCGTCGACCACCGTCGGCGCGGGCTTCAGCGCCGCGGTCAGCGCGAAGACGATGCTGCCCTCGACCTGCGCCTTCACCAGCTGCGGGTTGATCACTCGGCCGCAGTCGATGGCGCTGATCACGCGCACGATCTTCAGGCCGGGGCCCTGCGGCGCGAGCTCGATCACCTGCGCGACGTAGCTGTCGGTGCAGGTGCTCGCCAGGCCCCGGCCGGCGCCGGCGGGCATCGCGCGGCCCCAGCCGGCGGCCTCGCAGGCCAGGCGCTGCACGGCCGCGAGGCGGCCGGTGTCGATGGTCTCGAAGTCGCCCTCGTTCTCGTAGCGCAGCATCCGCGCCGGCGCGAGCAGGCGCTGGCGGTACGCCAGCGGATCTTCCTTCGCGGCGTGCGCGCACTCGTCGAGCAGCACTTCGTTGACCAGCGTGTTGTTGGCGGTGAAGCCGCGCCGCCACCACAACACGCGCATCGTCTGCTCGACGATGCGGTGACGCACGTGCATCTGCGCGGCGCCATAGGGGAACTTCTCGCCGTCGATGACGATGCTGCGGTCCAGGCCGCTCGGCGCGATCGACGCGCGTTCGCTCTGCTGGCGCACCGACAGCGCGGCCACCGAATGTTCCAGCGCGGCGATGCGGCCGTCGGCGGCGAGCGCCGCGCGCACGCGGTGGCGGCTGGGCGGCGAGAAGAAGCCGTGCTGGAAGTCGTCCTCGCGTGTCCACAGCAGCTGCACCGGCCGCCCGGCCTCGCGCGACAGCATCGCCGCCTCGATCGCGTAGTCCGGCATCAGCCGGCGGCCGAAGCTGCCGCCCAGCAGCGGGGTGTGGATGATCACGCGCTCCGCCGGCAGCCCGGTGAGCTCGCGCAGCGCGCGCAGCAGCAGGCTCTGGAAATGGCAGGGCGCCCAGACCTCGCAGCGCTCGGCGCTCCAGTGCGCCACGGCGTTCATCGGCTCCATCGGCGCATGCGGGAGCATCGGCACGTCGACCTCGAAGTCCAGCACCTGGCGTGCGCCGGCGAAAGCCTGCGCCAGGCCCTCTGGCGTGCCGGTGTGCAGGCCGCTGACCCACGGGTGCAGGCCTTCGCGCGGGGCGTCGGGGGTACCGTCGGCGAGCGCGCGCCTGAAGTCCTCGGCCAGCGATGCGGTCGAGGCCAGTCGGCCGCCGCGCGGCTTGCGGTCGGCGCCGCGCTCGTTCCACGTCGCCTTCAGGCGGCGCCGGCCCTGCAGCGCGGCCCAGGTCGAATCGGCCAGCACCGCGACGCCGTCGCGGATGTAGAGCTCGGCATCGGGGAAGGTATTGCCGCGCATCGGGATCACGTGGCGCACGCCCTTCACCGCGCGCGCCGCACGCTCGTCGAAGCCGGCGAGGCGGCCGTTGATGACCGGGCTGCGCTCGATGCTGGCGAACAGCATGCCGGGCACGCGCACGTCGATGCCGTAGACGGCCTGGCCGCGCACGATGGGCGTCAGGTTCTTGGCGGGCAACGGGCGGCCGATCAGCTGTTGCGCGGCGCGGTCCTTCAGCGCGGGCTGGGCCGGCACCGGCAGCGTGGCGGCGCGCGCGGCGAGCTCGCCGTAGCCCGCGCGCCGGCCGCTGGCCGGGTGCAGCACCGCGTGGCGCTCGGTGCGGCAGTCGGCCGCCGGAACGCCCCAGGCCAACGCGGCCGCCTCGCGCAGCATCTCGCGCGCCTGGGCGCCCGCGATGCGGGCCGGCTGCCACGCGCCGCTGATGCTGTACGAGCCGCCGGTGATCATGAACTGCTTGCCGTCGGGCCGCATCGTGCCGACGGCGACGCGGTCCCAGTCGGCGTCGAGCTCGTCGGCCACCAGCATCGCGAGGCCGGTCGCGGTGCCCTGGCCCATCTCGGTCTTCGAGATCGAGACCCGCACGGCGCCGTCGCGCGCGATCGTGAGCCAGGCGTTCGGCCGGAAGTCGGCCGCCGGCGCGGCGGCTTGCGCGTGGGCCGCGCCGCCGAGGCGGAAGCCCAGCACCAATGCGGCGCCGGCGCGCATCAGGTCGCGCCGCGTCGGCGCAGGCTGCAGCGCGGCGCTCACGAGCGCCTCCCGCGGTCGGTCATCAGCGCTGCCGCGCGGTGCACCGCGGCGCGGATGCGCGCATAGGTGCCGCAGCGGCACAGGTTGGCGCGCATCGCGTCGTCGATCTGCGCATCGGTCGGCCGCGGCACGCGCTGCAGCAGCGCGGCGGCCGACATCATCTGGCCGGCCTGGCAGTAGCCGCACTGCGGCACGTGGTGCTCGGCCCAGGCCTGCTGCACCGGGTGCAGGCGCTCGCCCTGGCCGAGTCCTTCGCACGTCAGCACATTCCGGCCGTCGAGCGCCGTCATCGGCTGCGCGCAGGCGCGCACCGCCTGGCCGTCGACGTGCACCGTGCAGGCGCCGCAGGCGCCGATGCCGCAGCCGTATTTGGTCGCCGTCAGGCCGAGCTCGTCGCGCAGCATCCACAGCAGCGGCTGCTCGCCGTCGCCCGCGTACGAACGCGCGACGCCGTTGACCGTCAGCCGTATCCGTCGTGCCGCCATGCCGGCCTCCCGTGAAAGGTATTCGGGCGGCATTCTTCGGCGCCAGCGGCCGCGCCACCAGCGCACATCGACGGACGACGGTATTCGAACCGCGAACCGCGGTGATCCCACAGGCGGTGGGGTTTGCCGGCCGGGCGACGATTCAGGGACGCGGAGGCTGGACGTGTGGCAGCCCCTGCGGGCTGCCGCACGCCTGCCGACGGGCCCGAGCTCTGCGAGGGCGCGGCCTGCAAGGCTGAGGAGCCCGGCCGGCAAACCCCGCCGCCTGTGGCGCAGGCCACCAGCCCGCTACTCCGCGTACACCCAGTCCAGCCCCAGCCGCGCGCCGATCTGCGCCACCAGCTCGTCGGGCCGCAGCGGCTTGGTGATCACGTCGTCCGCCCCGGCATCGAGCGACGCGCGCAGGTCCTCGGCGAAGGCGCCGGCGGTCACGGTGAGGATGGGCGTGCGGCGGAACTCGTCCATCGCCCGCAGCCGGCGCGTCGCCTCCAGCCCGTCCATCACCGGCATCACGCAGTCCATCAGGATCAGGTCCGGCCGCAGGCGGCGCGCGGTGTCGATGCCGGTCGCGCCGTTGTCGGCCTCGATCACCTGGAAGTCCAGTTCCTGCAGCAGGTCGCCGATCAGCGCGCGGTTCTCGTCGACATCGTCGACCACCAGCACTGCGCGCCGCGCGCCCTGGTAGCCGATCGGTCGGCGCGCCGGCCGCGGGGCATCGTCGGGCGAGGGCAGCACCGGCAGCATCAGCTCGAAGCGGAAGACGCTGCCCTGGCCCGGCGTGCTGTCCAGCGCGATGTCGCTGCCCATCGTGCGCACCAGCTGGCGGCTGATCGCCAGGCCGAGCCCGGTGCCGGCGGCGCGCCGCTGCGCGTCACCCAGTTGTTCGAAGGGCTGGAACACCATCTCGTGGCCGCTGGCCGGGATGCCGGGGCCGGTGTCCTGCACCTCGAAGCGCAGCACGGCCTGCAGGGCGTCGCCGCCCAGGCAGCGCCGGATGCGCAGCGTGACCTCGCCACGCTCGGTGAACTTGATCGCGTTGCCGACCAGGTTCAACAACACCTGCCGCAGCCGGCGCTCGTCGGCCAGCACCTGTGCCGGCAGGTCCGGGTCGAGGTCGAGCGCGAAGCGCAGCTGGCGTGTCTGCGCCTGCACGCGCGCCAGGTCGGCGACCCCGGCCAGCAGCCGCTGCAGCTCGAAAGGCGCGGGCACCAGCGCGAAGCGGCCCGCTTCCACCTTCGCGAGGTCCAGCACGTCCTCGATCAGCCGCAGCAGGTGGGCGCCGCTGTCCTCGATCGTGCGCAGCCGCGCGACCACCTTCGGCGCCAGCCCGGGCGTGCGCTGCAGCAGCTGCGCGAAGCCCATGATCGCGTTCAGCGGCGTGCGCAGCTCGTGGCTCATGCTGGCGAGGAAGCGGCTCTTGGCCTGGTTCGCGGCTTCGGCCGCCTCGCGCGCGCGGCGCTCGGCCTCGGCCCGGCGCGTCGCCTCCATCATCGATCCGATCGAGTGGCCGAGCTGCTCGAACTCGGCGACGCCCTCGTAGCTCGGCGGCCGGTTGTGCTGCACGTCGTCCATGATGTGGCGGATCGGCGCCTCCAGCCGCGACGCGATCAGGAACATCATCAGCGCGACGCCGACGGCCAGCGCCAGCGAGGCCACGCCGGCCAGCGCGAACAGCTCGCCGAAGAGTCGTGAATACGGCGCGAGGTCCTGCACCACCGTCAGCTGCCAGCGCCAGGGCTCGAAGCGGCGCGTCATCTGCCGCGCATCGTCGGGCATCAGCGACAGCAGCCCCCGCGCGGCCGGTGCCGCGGCGCCCAGGTCCTCGATGCGGCCCTCGTCGCCGGCATCGATGCGCACCGCCAGGCGGTTCACTCGTGCATAGTCCTCCACGGCGACCAGCGCCAGCAGGCGGCGTTCGCGGATCGCGGCCGCGTCGCGCTGACGGCCGGTGCGCTGCAGCTCGTCGTGGCTGGACTCGACGATCTGCATCACGCCGAGCGAGCGCCAGTGCAGGTCGGCGGCCGCCTGCCGGCCGACGAACTCGGCGACCGCGGCGGTCGCGGCCACCAGTGCGATCAGCCCGAGCAGCAGCGCGAACAGCCCGGCCGGGGCCATCAGCCGGAAGGCCAGGCGGCGGCGCAGCGGGACCGGTGGCGCGGCGGTGGGGCCCATGGACCGGTTCAGCGCACGAACAGCGGCGGCGCGGTGCGCAGCTCGCTGGGCCAGACGATCTCGCGCTTGCCGCCCTGCCACTGCACGATCAGCGCCAGCGCCCTGGCCTGCGCGCCGGTGGCGTCGGCGGCATAGCGGCCGATGATGGTGGTGGTGTCCAGCGTCGCGAGCGCGCGCCGCACCGCGGGCCGCTCGGCGCTGCCGGCCCGGGCCACCGCCTGCTCCAGCAGCTGCCCGCCCGCAAAACACAGCGCCGCGTGGTAGGACGGCGCTTCACCGAAACGCTGCAGGAAATCGCGCAGGAAGTCGGGCGAGCCGGGATGCGCGAGGTCCGGACGCGGCTCCCACAGCGAGGTGCCGAAGGTGCCCTGCGCGTCCGCGCCGAGCTGCTCGTGGTAGCGCGGCATCGCGGCACCGGCGGAGACGTAGTACGGCGGCGACCACGCCAGCGCCTTCAGCACCCGCCGCATCGCGACGCCTTCGTCGAGCCGGCCGGCCAGCAGCAGGGCCTGCGCGCCGGCGTCGCGCGCCTGCACGGCCAGGCGCTCGAAGTCCTCCACCCCGGAGGCCGCGATCGCGAAGGCGACCAGCCGCAGCCCGACCACCGGCGCCCATTTGCGCGCGCCCTCGGCGACGCTGCGCGGACCGGCATCCGGCAGGCCGATCACGGCGATGCGCTCGATGCCGGCTTCGCGGAACAGCGACAGCGCGCCGAGCGCGTAGCGGCTGGTCAGCGGGTACAGGCCGAACAGGTGGTCGTAGCCGGCGTTCCACAGCTCGTCGCTGGCGCCGCCGACGGCCAGCAGCGGATGCCGGTGGCGCTGCGCCACCGGCGCCACCGCCGCGGTGATGGCGCTCGAATAGGGCCCGAGCAGCAGGTCGACGCGGTCCTCGCGGATCAGCTGCTCGTAGGCGCTGGCGGCGCGCGCGGGGTCGCTGGCATCGTCGCGCACCACCAGCTCGATGCGCCGGCCGAGCAGGCCGCCGCGGCGATTGACGTCGGCTTCCCAGAGCCGGCAGCCCTTGGCCTGCATGCCGGCCAGCGCCGAGTAGGGGCCGCTCAGGCTGAGCGACATGCCCACGCGCAGCGGCGAGGTCGTCGCGGCGGGGCAGGTCGCCATGGCGAGTGCGGCGAGCGCAAACGCCGCGATCGGTCGTCGGTGGGACGGTGACAAGCGCAGCTCCCCCGATGTGGCGGGCTGCGTCGGATCTTAGGCGCGTCGGCGGTGCCGGGTCATGGCTGAAAACGCGGAAGGCGGCGGCCGAAGGCCGCTGCGCTGACGGATTTCACCAGCCGCGCTGCAGCTTCGCCTCTCGCGCCGGGCCGTCCGCCGACGGCGCGGACCAGGGGCCGTCCGGTGGCGCGTCGTAGTCCGACGCGGGATCGATCCGCGAATCGATCATCCATTCCAGCGGACGCTGCAGCTGTCGGCTGATCCAGCCCATCATCGCCAGCGCGGCGACGGCCAGACCTGCGACGACCAGCCATTCATGCCATTCCATGACCGCTCCCCGTCCGTGCGCCGGCTCGGGTGCCGGCAGCTGGACGTCAGTGTCCGGCGCGGGGGTGCCCGAGCGGGCGGGCAGGCGCCGGCTTCTTCTGCCAGCCAACACTGCGCCGTCCCGTAGGAAGGCGCCGACAGCAGTCGGTTGGCTCCGACAGGACAACCCGTCCATGACCGATCCGGCCCGCGGGGGGCGCCGCCTATCGTTGACACCAGCCGCCGGTCATGCGGCGCGAGTACCCACCGCTCATCCGCTCCATCCACCTTTCGCAAGGAGAACTTTCATGAACGCTTCGATGACCCGCACTTCGCTGATCGCCGCCGCCTGCGCGGCCGCGCTGACCATGGGCCTGGCCGGCTGCGACCGCCGCGAGGCGGCAGCGCCCAAGGACGGCACGGTGACCGGCCAGGTGGAACGTGGCGCCGACAACGCGCAGGTCGCCATCAACGACGCCGCGATCACCGCCTCGGTCAACGCCCGCCTCGCGCGCGACAACGAACTGAGCGCGCTGCGCATCGACGTCGACACCGTCGACGGCAAGGTCGCGCTGAAGGGCACGGCGCCGAATGAAAGCGCGCGTGAGCGCGCGGCGAAGCTGGCGCAGGCCGTCGATGGCGTGCGCACGGTCGACAACCAGCTGACGATCGGCTGAGCCTCGGCCGGCCGCCGCGTCGGCCACGTCAATCGCACTGGATCCTGGACGCCGGCCCGCGGGCAACCCGGGCCGGCGTCGTGTTTCTTCCCCGCTCAGCGCCGCTCGACCGCCTTCAGGTTGTCATCGCTGAGCCGGTCGATGCGCTTGTTGTACGGATCGACGCCGGCCCACTGCGGCTCGCGGTCGAGCACCAGGTTGAAGGTCTGGCGGCCGCTGCGCAGCGGCTGCACCGCCAGCGACAGCACCGCCGCCGGCCCGAAGCCGGCCTTGCCCGGTTCCGCTGCGAACACGCCGATCTCCACCGGCTCGTCCTGCAGCGGCGCGTCGGTTTCCTTGCCCAGGCCGTCGGCGTAGCGCTTGTGCGCCTCGATCACGAGCTCCAGCTCCCAGCGCCTGTCCTCGCGCGGGCGCTTGATCGCCGACACTGTCTTCAGGTCCAGCAGCGTGATCTTCTCGAACAGGTCGGTGATCAGCGCGTCGTGCTGCGGGCCGGCCTCGGCGCGCAGCAGCGCGAGGAAGTCGCGTGTGTTCGGATACGGCGCGGCCTTGAACGCATGCTGCGCGAGGAACTTCGACAGCGCCCGGTTCAGCGCCGGCTCGCCGACGCGCTCCTTGAGCCAGTACATCGCGAGCGAGCCCTTGTTGTAGTGGATGTAGGGCTGGTTCTCGACGCGCGCCAGCGGCAGCTCCTCGACCACTTCGCCGCCGCGCGCGCGCAGGTAGCGGTCGAGCTCGTACTTGAGGAACCTGCGGATCTGCTCCGGCCCGTACAGCCGCTCCATCACCAGCAGCGCCGAGTACTGCGCGAAGGTCTCGACCAGCATCGTCGCGCCCTGCTGGTACGCCGGCACCAGCTGGTGGCCCCACCACTGGTGCGCGATCTCGTGCGCGGTGACGTAGCTGACCATGTCGATCTTCTCCGGGTCGACCTGGCGGTGGATGAAGCCGATCGTCTCCGAGTACGGGATGGTGTTCGCGAAGCTCTGCGCGAAGTCGGCGTAGGCCGGGAACTCCAGGATGCGCGCCTGCTGGAACTGGTAGGGGCTGAACTGCTCGGAGAAGACCTGCAGCGACAGCTTCATCGCCGCCAGCATGCGGTCGACGTTGTACGGATGCGCCTCGTGGTAGTAGACGGCGAGCTGCACGTCCTGGCCCGGCGACGCCTGCGGAGCCTGCGGATTCGCCGACCCGGTGGGCCGCCAGCTGTCGCGCCTGACCGCGTAGCGCGCCGACTGGATCGAATAGAAGTGCTCGATCGGCGCATCGGGCTTGAAGCGCACGGTGCGGCGGCCACCGGTCACCGTGTCGGACAGCGTGGTGCCGGGGGCGATCGGCGTCTGGTCGGCATCGGTGGTGACGCTCATTTCGAGCGTCACGAATCCGCTGTCGGGCCGGAACAGCGTGCGGGCGCGTCCGCTGTCGTCCTCCAGCGTCGGCGGCCGCAGGTCCGGCGGCAGGCCGTGCTTGCGGCGCTTGCTGCGGTCCTTCAGCAGCGCCTCGCGCGATGCGCCGATGAAGGGGGTGATCTCGGTGTTGTCGAGGAAGCTGCCGTTGGCGACGATGCGCGTCAGCGGCGCGCGGTTCGGGAAACCGCGTTCTTCCAGCGTGGTCGTGAAGCCCAGCGTGCGTCGCTCGCCGGGCTGCATCGGCTGCGCGAGCCGGTAGATGCGGTAGTGCAGCGTCGGCCATTCCTGCTCGAGGCGCGCGCCGTCGAGCTCGACCGCATCGAGCTTCAGCGCCGGCACCCACGCCAGGTGCAGCGTGTCGATCGCGGCGGCCGTGCGGTTCTCGATGACATAGCGGCCGCGCGTGATCGCGCGCGCCTCGCGCGGATGCAGGTCGACGTCCAGCGTGACCGCGGTGATGGTCGGCTGGGCCACCGTCTCGAACTTCAGCAGCGTCTTCTCGGCCTCGGCGAGCAGCGCTTCCTGCTCGGGTTCGGGCCGGTAGCGGTTCAGCACGTTGGTATTGAAGAAGATCCACGCGCCGCTGCCGGCCCAGACGGCGAGCGCGCCGCCGAGCACGATCAGCGCGCGGCCGCGCAGGCGGCGCGTCAGCTGCGCCAGGCGCGGGCGCAGCGCAATCGTCGCGCCCCGGCGCCACAGCGCGTAGGCGAAGACCGTCAGCACCAGCGCGAAGGCCGACCAGTAGACCTGCGTCCACGCGGCGCCGATCCAGAAGCGGCCGAGCCCGTTCATGTCCGACAGCGGCACCGGCGTCGTCGCGCCGTAGTTGTAGAGCACGTGCTCGAAGCCGGCATTGCCGAGCGAGATCGATGCCACCAGGAACACCAGCATCGCGCCCCAGCCGAGGAACTTCTGCGGCACCAGCACCTGCACGAAGACCGACAGCACCGCCAGCTGCAGCGCGCCGATCGCCGTGGGCAGGACGAACCACAGCACGTAGGCGTCGAGCTGGTAGCGGTGGAAGCCCTTGATCGTCTGCACGACGATGCCCGCCAGCGCGCCGACCGCCGCGGTGGCCAGCAGCACCAGCGCGATCGCGATGATCTTCGGCACCAGATGGGCCCAGTCCGGCGCCGCGGTGGCATCGACGATCTCGTGCATGCGGCGCTCGCGGTCGCGCCAGACCAGCTCGCCGCCGTAGTAGATCGCGATGATCACCGGCATGATCGTGTAGGCGTTGTTGAGCGCCTGCACCATCAGCCGCGTCACCGGCCACGACGGGCTGCCGTAGAGCTCGCCGTCGAACCACAGGCTCGCGCCGGCGTTCAGCAGGCCGATCGCCAGCAGCACGAAGAAGGCCGGGCTGCGGAAGACGAAGGCCATGTCGAAGCGCGCGAGGGCCCAGGCCTGGGCCCGGCGCGTGGCGCCATCGCTGCGCGGCGAGGGCAGCGCGACCGGGCCGCGCTGGGCATCGGCCAGGCGCGCCAGGCGCGCGGCGGTGCTGGCGTCGTCATCGGCCGCCGCAGCAGTGACGCTGCGCTGCGTGCGGCCCTCGAAACGGAACAGCCGGTAGGCCAGCGCGAACAGCGCCAGCGCGATGCCGGTCCACAGCACGCGGTTGGCCAGCAGCAGGCCGGCGAGCGCGGGCAGCTGGCTGTTGCGTTCGGCGGCGGTCCAGTAGCGCGTGGTGATGCGCAGCACCGACATGCCGAAGGGATCGACCAACGCCGCCACCGCATCGTGGCGCGGGTCGCGCAGCAGCACGCTGGTGACGAAGTACAGCACCAGCAGCCCGACCGTGCCGACGTAGGTCCACATCATCGAGCGCGTGGCGGTGGCCAGCGCGAAGAAGGCCGCGGCGGTGATCAGCAGCGTCGGCAGCGCGAAGACGAACAGCGGCCACAGGTAGTCGGCCCAGCGCCAGGGGCCGATCTTCTCGGCATCGAGCCAGGGCATCAGCGTGCCGAGCGCGATGGCCAGCGGAATCGTGCACAGCACCAGGAAGGCGGCCGCGCTGGCGCCCACGAAACGGCCACCGAGGTAGGCGCCCTTGCTGACCGAGGTCGAGCGCAGGATCGGCGCGAAGCCGGTCTCGTCGTCGCGGATCACGACGTTGGCGACCATCGCGACGGTGACGAAGACCGCGAACAGGCTCATCACCGCCAGCGTCTGCAGGATCGCGTACGGCGCGTTGACGTTGACGTTGCCGCGGCTGCCGATCTGGATCTGCTCGATCGTCGTCGCGCCGAAGGTCAGCAGGAAGAAGATCAGGCAGCCGACCCAGAACACCGGGCTCTTCAGCTGGTAGCGCCACTCGAAGGCGGCGATGTGTCGAAACATCGTTCAGGCCTTTCGAGTCATGCGGCGGCGGTTTCGCCGTTGCGGCGCCGTTCGCGGTGCAGCGTCGCGAAATAGACGTCCTCCAGCGCCGCCGCCACCGGCTCGAAGCGCGGATCGGGCGCCGCGTCGGCCAGCACGTGGATCTGCGTGCGGCCGGCACGCAGCCGCGTCGCGATGACCTGGAACTGCTTGCGCAGCTCGGGCAGCTCGGCCTTGTCGATCACGCTGGTCCAGACGCGGCCGGCGATCGACTCGATCAGCGCCGTCGGCGTGTCCTGCGCGACGATGCGGCCGTCGACCAGGATCGCCAGCCGCGAGCACAGGTCGGCGACGTCGTCGACGATGTGCGTCGACAGGATCACGACCACGCTCTCGCCGATCTCGCTGAGCAGGTTGTTGAAGCGGTTGCGCTCCTCGGGGTCGAGGCCGGCGGTGGGCTCGTCGACGATGATCAGCTGCGGATGGCCGATCAGCGCCTGGGCGATGCCGAAGCGCTGGCGCATGCCGCCGGAGAAGCCGGCGATCGCGCGCTTGCGCACGTCCCACAGGTTCACCTGCTGCAGCAGCGCCTCGACCGTCTCGCGCCGCTCGCCGCGCGAGGCGATGCCCTTGAGCACCGCCAGGTGGTCCAGCATGTCGGTGGCCGATACGCGCGGGTAGACGCCGAAGTCCTGCGGCAGGTAGCCCAGCGTCGCGCGCAGGCGTTCGGGCTCGGCATTGACGTCGATGTCGCCGAAGCGGATGCGGCCGGTCGTCGGGATCTGCAGCGTCGCCAGGCAGCGCATCAAGGTCGACTTGCCGGCGCCGTTGGGCCCCAGCAGGCCGAACATGCCGCGCGGAATCTCGAGGTTCACGCCGTCGAGCGCGCGTGTGCCGTTGGGGTAGACATGGCTGAGCTGCTCGATCTGCAGCAGGGGCGGGGACATCTCGGGGCTCTCCGGAAGCTGGCTCGGGCGCCATGTTCCCACCTCGCCGCGCGAGGACAAGCGCGGGGCGACGAAGCGGCAGGGCGGAGGGACGAGGCGTCGGGCCGGCGCCACAGGCGGGCCCGCGCGGGGCGGCGGGGCCGAGGCTCAGCCGTGCAGCCGGCTCGAGCGCGGCACGCTCGCCAGCAGGAATTCCATCTGGTCGGTCAGGATGCGGCGGCCGCGCAGGATCATGTCCTCGTGCAGGCTCGGGATGTAGGGCAGGTACAGCAGGGTCATGCGCGCTTCTTCGGGCATGCGATTGCCCTTGCGGCCGTTGCAGGCGCGGCACGCGGTGATGCAGTTCATCCAGGTGTCGCGGCCGCCGCGCGAGACCGGCACGATGTGCTCGCGCGTCAGCGTGTCGAAGCCGAAGCGGCCGCCGCAATAGGCGCAGACATGGCGGTCGCGCACGAAGAGCTTGGTGTTCGTCAGCGCCGGGGTCTGCCGCCAGGCGCGGCTGGGGATGGCGCCGCGCACCGCGACGATCGAGTGCACCTCGATGCGCGACTGCAGGCCGGTGGTGCGCTGGATGCCGCCGCGCAGCACGTGGCAGGCGCGGCCGAGGGTCCAGGCGATGCCGTCGCTGGCGTAAAGCAGGGCCGCCTCCCGCGGCGTGATCCACGCTTGCGGGCGTCCGGATACATCGAGCTGCAAAACGTCCAAAGGGCCAGGCCTCCGGTGCACGACGTCCCGAGCGTAATGCATTCCGGTGTCATTCCATCACTACAAGGCATCTTTCGTGCCGTGATGCGCCAGAGGGACGGACTCGCACCCCCGGGTGAACCCGGACGGGGCGCCGCGAGGGGGAAATTGCTGCAGCTTCTAGAACCTGAACCCTAGAAAAACCGGGATTTCCTGGCGACACGGCGGATCGGACTTCTGCAAAATAGCACGATCGTTCGTTCCATTCGGGACCCCACCGTGACCGTCACGCCCCTGCCTCCGCCGCGCAAACGCTCCTCCGCCAGCGCCGCCGCGCGTTCGCTGCAGAAGGGCCAGCAGACCCGCGCCGCGATCCTCGAAGCCGCGCTGGGCCTGGCGTCGCACATGGGCCTGGAAGGCCTGTCGATCGGCGCGCTGGCCGAAGTGACGCAGATGAGCAAGTCGGGTGTCTTCGCCCACTTCGGCTCGCGCGAGGAACTGCAGATCGCGGTGATCCGCGAGTACCACCAGCGCTTCGAGGAAGAGGTGTTCTTCCCCGCGGTGCGCGAGGCGCGCGGCCTGCCGCGGCTGCGCGCGCTGTTCGAGCGCTGGGTCCGGCGCGTCTCGGTCGAGCTCGACTCGGGCTGCATCTACATCAGCGGCGCCGTCGAGTTCGACGACCGGCCCGGCCCGGTGCGCGATGCGCTGGCGTCGATGGTGCGCGCCTGGCAGGCCGCGCTGGAGCGCGCGATCCGGCTGTCGATCGACGAAGGCCACCTGCGCGCCGACACCGACACCCTGCAGATGTTGTTCGAGATCCACGGCCTGATCCTCGCGCTGCACCACGACGCGCGCTTCCTGCGCCTGCCGGGCGCCGTCGAGCGCGCGCGCACCGGCTTCGAACGCATCGTCACCCAGTACGTCACCGCGACGCCGGACCGCAAGGCCGCGCGGGCCGCGGTGCGCTGATCGTTTCCCTTCGTCGTCACTTCAGGAGCTGTCCCATGCCCCAGTACACCCCGCCGCTTCGCGACATGCAGTTCCTGATGCACGAGGTGCTGAACGCCGTCGACGAACTGAAGCTGCTGCCCAAGCATGCCGACGTCGACGCCGAGACGCTGAACGCCGTGCTGGAAGAGGGCGGCAAGTTCGCCGCCGAGGTCATCGCGCCGGTGAACCTGTCCGGCGACGCCGAAGGCTGCAAGCTGGACAAGGCCACGCACGAGGTCAAGACGCCCAAGGGCTTCAAGGAAGCCTATGCGACCTACGTCGAAGGCGGCTGGCCGGCGCTGAGCGTCGACCCCGAGTTCGGCGGCCAGGGCCTGCCGATCCTGGTGAACCAGTGCTTCTACGAGATGCTGAACTCGGCCAACCAGGCCTGGACCATGTACCCCGGCCTGTCGCACGGCGCCTACGAGGCGCTGCATGCGCACGGCACGCCGGAGCAGAAGGCGTTGTACCTGCCGAAGCTGACCAGCGGCAAGTGGACCGGCACGATGTGCCTGACCGAGCCGCACTGCGGCACCGACCTCGGCATGCTGCGCAGCAAGGCCGAGCCGCAACCCGACGGCACCTACCGCATCAACGGGCAGAAGATCTTCATCTCGGCCGGCGAACATGACCTGGCCGACAACATCGTGCACCTGGTGCTCGCGCGCCTGCCGGACGCGCCGGCCGGCTCGAAGGGCATCTCGCTGTTCGTCGTGCCGAAGTACCTGGTCAATGCCGATGGGTCGATCGGCGAGCGCAACGGCATCTTCTGCTCGGGCCTCGAGCACAAGATGGGCATTCACGGCAATTCCACCTGCCAGATGACGCTGGAGGACGCCGTCGGCACGATGGTCGGCGAGCCCAACAAGGGCCTGATGGCGATGTTCGTGATGATGAACGCGGCCCGCCTGGGCGTGGGCAACCAGTCGCTCGGCCTGACCGAGGTGGCCTACCAGAACGCCGTGGCCTACGCGAAGGACCGCATCCAGATGCGCGCGCTGTCCGGCCCGAAGGCGCCCGACAAGCCGGCCGATCCGATCATCGTGCACCCGGACGTGCGCAAGATGCTGCTGACCGCCCGCGCCTACGCCGAGGGCGGCCGCGCGCTGTCGATGTTCACCGCGCTGCAGCTGGACAAGCTGCTGGCCAGCGACGACGAGGACGAGCGCCGGGACGCCGACGACCTCGTCGCACTGCTGACGCCGATCATCAAGGCCTTCCTGACCGACAACGGCTGGATCGCCACCTCGCACTGCATGCAGGTCTTCGGCGGCCACGGCTACATCCACGAATCGGGCATGGAGCAGTACGTGCGCGACGCGCGCATCAACATGATCTACGAAGGTACGAACACCGTGCAGTCGCTGGACCTGCTGGGCCGCAAGGTGCTGTCGGACAACGGCAAGAAGCTGAAGAAGTTCGGCAAGCTGATCGCCGAGTTCGTCGAGGAAGAAGGCGTCGACGAGGCGATGCAGGAGTTCGTCAACCCGCTCGCCGACCTGGGCGACAAGGTGACCAAGCTGACCACCGAGCTCGGCATGAAGGCCTTCGGCAATGCCGACGAAGTGGGCGCCGCGGCGGTGGACTACCTGCGCATCGTCGGCCACCTGTGCTTCGCCTACTTCTTCGCCCGCATGGCGAAGGTGGCGCTGGCCAAGCAGGGCGCGGGCGATCCGTTCTACACCGCCAAGCTGCACACCGCGCGCTTCTACTTCGCCAAGCTGCTGCCCGAGACCGCGTCGCTGATCCGCAGCGCGCGCGCCGGCCTGGCGCCGCTGATGGCGATGGACGAGGCCTTGTTCTAAGCTGCCGCCTCCTAACCTTGGAGACGCACGCCATGAAGAAGCCTCTTGTTGCAATCGCCCTCGCCCTGACCGCCGGCGTCGCCTTCGCGCAGGCCTCGCCGGTGGGTCTGTGGAAGACGATCGACGACGAGACCAAGACCGAGAAGTCGCACGTGCGCATCAGCGAATCGGGCGGCGTGCTGACCGGCAAGATCGAGAAGTTCCTCGATCCGAAGGCCAAGCAGGACGCCGTCTGCGACAAGTGCAGCGACGAGCGCAAGGACAAGCCGATCCTCGGCATGACCATCGTCCGCAATGCCAAGCCCGATGCCGAGAAGGAGCACTGGGAAGGCGGCGACATCCTCGACCCGAACAACGGCAAGGTCTACCGGCTGCGCCTGAAGCCGCTGGACGGCGGCAAGAAGCTCGAAGTGCGCGGCTACATGGGCCCGTTCTACCGAAATCAACAATGGATCAGGGTGGAATGACCCCCCCGTAGCGCCTGCGGCGCCTCCCCCCAGGGGGCACCGCCAGCGGCCCGGCAGAGCCGGTTCCGCGTCGGTCGCTTGGGAAGGCACGACGGTGGCTACAGCAACGATTTTTCTGGAGAAGACATGAGCAAGTTCAACGTGCGCAAGGTCGCCGTGCTGGGCGCTGGCGTGATGGGGGCGCAGATCGCGGCCCACCTCGTCAACGTCAAGGTGCCGGTCGTTCTGTTCGACCTTCCGGCCAAGGAAGGCCACAAGAACGGCATCGTCACCAAGGCGATCGAGGGCTTGAAGAAGCTGAAGCCCTCGCCGATCGGCAACGCCGACGACCTGGGTTTCATCCAGGCCGCGAACTACGAAGAGCACCTGGACCTGCTCAAGGACTGCGACCTGGTGATCGAGGCGATCGCCGAGCGCATGGACTGGAAGCTCGACCTCTACACGAAGATCGCGCCGCACGTCGCCCCGCACGCGATCGTCGCCTCCAACACCTCGGGCCTGTCGATCACCAAGCTCGCGCAAGCGTTGCCGGAGTCGATCAAGCCGCGCTTCTGCGGCATCCACTTCTTCAACCCGCCGCGGTACATGTACCTCGTCGAGCTGATCCCCACCCCGACCACGCAGCCGCAGGTGCTGGACCAGCTCGAGACCTTCGTGACCTCGGGCCTGGGCAAGGGCGTCGTGCGCGCCATGGACACGCCGAACTTCGTCGCCAACCGCGTCGGCATCGCCGGCATGCTGTCGACGATCAAGGAGGCCGAGAACTACGGCCTCACGTACGACATCGTCGATGACCTGACCGGCAAGAAGCTCGGCCGCGCCAGCTCGGGCACCTTCCGCACCGCGGACGTCGTCGGCCTCGACACGATGGCCCACGTCGTCAAGACGCTGCAGGACAACCTGCAGGACGACCCCTTCTATCCCGCCTACGCCACGCCGCCGGCGGTGCAGAAGCTGCTGGACGCCAAGGCGCTGGGCCAGAAGACCGGTGCCGGCTTCTACAAGAAGGTCGGCAAGGACATCCTGCGCTTCGATCTCGCCAAGGGCGACTACGTGCCCGCGGGCGCGAAGGCCGAGGCCATCGTCGACCGCATCCTGAAGAAGCCCGCCGCCGAGCGCCTGAAGCTGCTGCGCGAATCGAGCCATCCGCAGGCGCAGTTCCTGTGGGCCATCCTGCGCAACAGCTTCCACTACGCCGCGGTGCACCTGGCCGAGATCGCCGACTCCGCGCGCGAAGTGGACCAGGCGATGCGCTGGGGCTTCGGCACCAAGCAGGGCCCGTTCGAGCTGTGGCAGGAAGCCGGTTGGCAGCAGGTGGCGACCTGGGTCAAGGAAGACATCGATGCCGGCAAGGCGCTGTCGAAGGCGCCGCTGCCCGCGTGGGTGTTCGACGGTCGCACTGGCGTGCACACGCCGGAAGGCTCGTGGAGCGCGTCGCAGAACAAATACCTGGCGCGCTCGTCGCTGCCGGTCTATGCGCGCCAGCTGTTCCCCGAGGCGCTGCTGGGCGAAGGCGCGACGTCGCCGCTGCAAGCCGGCACCGAGGAATTCAAGAACGACGAGCTGCGCGCGTGGACGCTCGACGGCGAGGTGCTGATCGCGACGATCACCTCGAAGATGCACCTGATCGGCCCGGGCGTGATCGATGGCCTCTTGAAGGCGGTCGAGCTGGCCGAGGCCAAGTACAAGGGCCTGGTGATCTGGTCGCCGGATGAGCCGTTCTCGGCCGGCGCCAACCTCGAGGCGATGCTGCCGACCTTCATGAAGTCGGGTGCCAAGGGCATCGCGCCGGAGATCAAGAAGCTGCAGGATGCGCTGCTGCGCGTGCGCTACGCTTCCGTGCCGACGATCGCCGCGGTGCGCGGCATGGCGCTGGGCGGCGGCTGCGAGATCGCGGTGGCCTGCGCGAAGCGCGTCGCTCACATGGAAAGTTATGTGGGCCTGGTGGAAGTGGGCGTCGGCCTGCTGCCCGGCGGCGGCGGCCTGACCTACATCGCGCGCCGCGGCGCCGAGAAGGCGAAGGCAGCCAACAACACCGACTACCTGGCGTTCGTCAAGGATGGCTTCCAGGCCGCGGCGATGGCCACCGTCGGCACCAGCGCGCTGGAAAGCCGCAAGCTGGGCTACCTGCTGGATGACGACGTGATCGTCGCCAACAAGGACGAACTGCTCTACGTCGCGATCGCGCAGGCCAAGGCGATGACCGACGCCGGCTGGCGTGCGCCCTTGAAGGCCTTGATTCCGGTGGCCGGCCGTTCCGGCATCGCGACCATCAAGGCCCAGCTCGTCGCGATGCGCGACGGCGGCTTCATCGGCCCGCACGACTACCACATCGCCAGCCTGATCGCCGACGTGGTCTGCGGCGGCGAGGTCGATGCCGGCTCGCTGGTGACCGAGGAATACCTGATGACGCTGGAGCGCAAGCACTTCTGCTCGCTCTTGGAACATCCCAAGACTCAGGAGCGGGTCATGGGCTTCCTGCAGACCGGCAAGCCCGTGCGCAACTGATCGGAGCAAGAGACATGAGCAAGCAGATTCAAGACGCCTACATCGTCGCCGCCGCCCGCACGCCGATCGGCCGCTCGCACCGCGGTTTCTTCCGCAACACCCGTCCGGACGACCTGCTGGTCGCGGCGATCCAGGGCGCGCTGCGCCAGGTGCCCTCGCTGGACCCGAAGGCGATCGAGGACGCGATCGTCGGCTGCGCGATGCCCGAGGGCGAGCAGGGCCTGAACGTGGCGCGTGTCGCCGCGCTGCTGGCCGGCCTGCCGAATTCGGTCGGCGGCATCACCGTCAACCGCTTCTGTGCCTCCGGCCTGTCGGCCGTGCAGATGGCGGCTGACCGCATCCGCGTCGGCGAGGCCGACGTGATGATCGCCGGCGGCGCCGAGAGCATGAGCATGGTGCCGATGAGCGGCAACAAGCCCTCGTTCAACCCGGCCGTGTTCGCCAAGGACGAGAACGTCGGCATCGCCTACGGCATGGGCCTGACGGCCGAGAAGGTCGCGCAGCAGTGGAAGGTCAGCCGCGAGGCGCAGGACGCCTTCGCGCTGCAGTCGCACCTGAAGGCGATCAAGGCGCAGCAGGCCGGCGAATTCACCGACGAGATCGTGCCGGTCGACGTGCTCGAGCGCCTGCCGAACCTCGCCACCGGCGAGGTCGACATCAAGACGCGCACCGTGGCGCTCGACGAAGGCCCGCGCGGCGACACCACGCTGGAAGCGCTGGCCAAGCTGAAGACCGTCTTCGCGTCGGCCAAGACCCCGGGCGGCCAGCCCACCGGCCTCGGCTCGGTCACCGCCGGCAACAGCTCGCAGACCAGCGACGGCGCCGGCTGCCTGATCCTGGCCAGCGAGAAGGCCGTCAAGCAGTTCGACCTGAAGCCGCTGGCGCGCTTCGTCAGCTTCGCGTCGCGCGGCGTGCCGCCGGAGATCATGGGCATCGGCCCGATCGAGGCGATTCCCGCGGCGCTGAAGTACGCGAACCTGAAGCTCGAGGACATGGGCTGGATCGAGCTGAACGAGGCCTTCGCGGCGCAGGCGCTGGCGGTGATCAACACCGTGGGTCTGAACCCGGACGTCGTCAACCCGATGGGCGGCGCGATCGCGCTGGGCCACCCGCTGGGCGCCACCGGGGCGATCCGCGCGGCCACCGTCGTGCATGCGCTGCGCCGCCACAACCACAAGTACGGCATGGTGACGATGTGCGTCGGCACGGGGCAGGGCGCCGCCGGCATCTTCGAGCGCGTCTGATCCGATGCTGCGCCGGCGACACCTGATCGTTGCCGGCGTGGCCGGCAGTGCGCTGCCGTTGTCCGGTTGCAGCGAGACACCGCCGCAGCTCTTCGCCTCGATTGCCGCGGCGCGGGATGCGGTGGCGGCGCTGCCGAAGCGAACAGGCGCGCGCAGCACCGGCGCCTGGGGCCTGCCCCAGGTGCTGCAGCATGCGGCGCAGAGCATCGAGTACTCGATCGACGGCTACCCGGCCATGAAGTCGGTGCTGTTCCAGGGCACCGTCGGTGCGGCGGCGTGGCGCGTCTTCAGCGCGCGCGGCCGCATGAACCATTCGCTGGACGAGCCGATCCCCGGCGCGCCGGCGTTGGACACGTCCCTGACGCTCGAGGCCGCTGCCACGCGCCTGCTGGCCGCCTTCGAGCGCTTCGACAAGCACACCGGCGCGCTTCGGCCGCACTTCGCCTATGGCGCGCTCGACAAGGCTGCCTACACCCGCGCTCACCTGATGCACCTGGCCAACCACTGGTCCGAGGTGTCCTTCGCCACCGCCTGATCCGCCAACAGGAGTTGAAGCGATGCAGTCGATCACCATCACCACGGCCGACGGCTTCGCGCTCGCCGGCACCGTCTACGGCGACCCCGCCACCGCGCGCGCGGCCCTGCTGATCGCGCCGGCGATGGGCGTCGCGCAGAACTACTACGCGTCCTTTGCGCGTTGGCTGGTTGGGCAGGGCCTCGTCGTGCTGAGCTTCGACTACCGCGGCATGGGCCAGTCCCGCCCGTCCGAACACGCGCGCTCGCTGCGCGGCTTCGAGGCCGACATCCACACCTGGGCCGAGCAGGACGCCGCGGCCGCGCTGGCGGCGCTCGACGGCCTGGTGCCGGCGGCTACGCCGATCCACTGGCTCGGCCACAGCCTGGGCGGCCAGATCTTCGGGCTGGTGCCCAACCGCGCGCGCGTCGATCGCCTGGTCACCGTCGGCTGCGGCTCGGGCTATTGGCTCGAGAACGCGCCGCCGCTCAAGCGCATGGTCTGGTGGCTGTGGTTCGTGATCGTGCCGGTGGTGCTGCCGCTGGCCGGCTACTTCCCGGGGCGGCGGCTGAAGAAGGTCGGCGACCTGCCGGCCGGCGTGATCGCGCAATGGCGCCGCTGGTGCCTGGATCGTGACTACATGATGGGCGAAGGCGGCCCCGAGCTGCGCGAGCAGTACGCCCGCGTGCCGACGCCGATCCTCTCCTTGAGCTTCACCGACGACGAGTTCATGTCGGCGCGCAACATCGAGTCGCTGCACGGCTTCTATGCCGGCGCACCGCGCACGATGCGCCGCATCGCGCCGGCCGAAGTCGGCGAGCGCCGCATCGGCCACTTCGGCTTCTTCCGCCCGCAATTCCAGGCGTCGCTGTGGCCGCACGTGAGCGGCTTCCTGGCCACCTGAACGATCCAACGAGGAGACACCATGACGGACCACATCAAGACCGCGACGATCAACGGCGTGCTGACGATCGAGATCGCGCGGCCGGAGAAGAAGAACGCGCTGACGCAGGCGATGTACCAGGCGATGGCCGACGCGATCAACGGTGCGGCCCAGGACAACGCGGTGCGCGCGCTGCTGATCACCGGGCAGCCCGGCATCTTCACCTCGGGCAACGACCTCGAGGACTTCATGCAGCGTCCGCCGCAGGGCGCCGACTCGCCGGTGTTCCGCTTCATGCAGGCGCTGGTGGCCTGCGACAAGCCGGTCATCGCCGCGGTGACCGGCGGCGCGGTCGGCATCGGCACGACGCTGCTGCTGCATTGCGACTTCGTCTACGTCAGCGACGAGGCGCGCCTGGCGATGCCCTTCGTCAGCCTGGGCCTGGTGCCGGAGTACGCGTCCAGCCTGGTGCTGCCGGCACTGATGGGCCATGTGCGCGCGGCCGAGAAGCTGCTGCTCGGCGAACCCTTCACCGGCGCCACGGCGGTCGAGTGCGGCATCGCCAACGCGGTGCTGCCGGCCGCCGAAGTGGTGCCGCATGCGCGTCGCATGGCCGAGCGCTTCAACGCGCTGCCGCCCGGCGCCGTGCGCGACACCAAGAAGCTGATGCGCGCGCCGCAGCGCGAGGCCATCCTGAAGACCATCGCCACCGAGGGCGAGATCTTCGGCGCACGGCTGCGCAGCCCCGAGGCGATGGAAGCCTTCCAGGCCTTCTTCCAGAAGCGCAAGCCGGACTTCTCGAAGTTCTGATCGCGTCCGCCACAGGTCCGATGTCGCTGGCGCTGAAGCTCGCGCTGTCGCCGCTGCTGCTGACGCAGGCGGTGCTGACGCGCCGGCGCCTGCCGAGGCTGCCCGAGGCCGACGGCCCGCGCCGGGGCAGTGTCGGCCGCGGGCGCGTGCTGTCGCTGCTGGTGGTCGGCGATTCGTCGGCCGCCGGCGTCGGCGTCGACACGCAGGACGACGCGCTGGCGCTGCAGTTGGCGACCGCGCTGGCGGGGCAGGGCGGCCGGCGCGTGCGCTGGCAGCTCTGCGCGCGCTCGGGCGTCACGACGGCCCAGGCGCTGGACCTGCTGCGCGAGGACGCGCCGAGCCCGGCCGCGGTCGCGGTGCTGGTGACCGGCGTCAACGACGTGATCGACCAGGTGCCGACGGCGCGCGCCGTCGCCGCCCGCGAGACGCTGCACCGCACGCTGCGCCACGATCATGGCGTGCGCCACCTCGTGCTGACGCCGGTGCCGCCGATGCAGCGCTTCGCCGGGCTGCCGCAGCCGCTGCGCTGGATTGCCGGGCGCGACGCCGCGGCGCATGATCGCGCGATGGCGGCCTGGGCGGCCGGCCGCGACGACGTCAGCCACCTGCCGTTCGACCTGCCGCTGGACGGCCCGCTGCTGGCGCGCGACGGCTTCCATCCCGGCCCGCAGGTGTACCGGGCCTGGGCGCAGACGCTGGCCGATCACATCAGCCGGCAGGTGCTGCCGCGCATCGAACGCACCAACCACTGAGGAGACATGCCATGACACAGGAACGCACGCTGAAGGGCCAGACGCTGTTCATCACCGGCGCATCGCGCGGCATCGGCCTGGCCATCGCGAAGCGCGCCGCGCAGGACGGCGCGAACATCGTGCTGGTCGCCAAGACCACCGAGCCGAACCCCAAGCTGCCCGGCACGCTGTACAGCGCCGCGGAAGAGATCCAGGCCGCCGGCGGCCAGGCGCTGCCGGTGCAGACCGACATCCGCGACGAGGAGGCGGTGGCCCGTGCGGTGGCCGCGGGCATCGAGCGCTTCGGTGGCATCGATATCCTGGTGAACAACGCCAGCGCGATCAACCTGACGCCGACGGCCGCCACGCCGATGAAGCGCTTCGACCTGATGATGGGTGTCAATGCGCGCGGCACCTACTGCTGCACGCAGGCCGCGCTGCCGGCGCTGATCAAGTCGGCGCAGGCCGGCCGCAACCCGCACGTGCTGAACATGTCGCCGCCGCTGTCGATGAAGGACCACTGGTTCGCGCCGCATGTCGCGTACACGATGGCCAAGTACGGCATGAGCATGTGCACGCTGGGCCATGCGCGCGAGTTCAGGAAGCACGGCATCGGCGTCAACAGCCTGTGGCCGCGCACGGCGATCGCCACCGCCGCGCTGCAGATGATTCCCGGCGTCGACACCAACAAGTGCCGCGTGCCGGAGATCCTGTCCGACGCCGCGTACTTCATCCTCACGAGCGACGCGAAGGCCACCAGCGGCAACTTCTTCATCGACGACGAGCTGCTGGCGCAGCACGGCATCACCGACCTCGACAAGTACGCGGTCGTGCCGGGCACGACCGACTTCATCCCCGACTTCTTCATCGACTGAAAGCCGTTCGATGCGCGCCGCCTTCGCGATCGCCTTCGGCACGCTGGTTCTCTCGGGCTGCGCCACGCTGTCCGAGAAGGAATGCCGCAACGCGAACTGGCAGAGCATCGGCCAGCGCGACGGTGCGTCCGGCTACACGATGAGCCGCCTCGACGAACATGCGAAAGCCTGCCGCGAGGTCGGCGTGGTGCCCGATCCCGCGGCCTGGGCACGCGGCCGCGAGCAGGGGCTGCTGCAGTACTGCCAGCCGGCCGTCGGCCGCACGAAAGGGGCGGAGGGTGCGAGCTACTACAACGTCTGCAGCGGCCCGGCCGAAGTCGGTTTCCTGCGCGGCTACCAGGTCGGCAAGCAGATCCACGACCTGAAGAAGCTGCAGGACAGCAACCGCCGCCAGCGCAAGGAGCTGACCGACGCGCTGGCGAAGAAGGACATCAAGGAAGACGAGAGCAAGCGCATCCGGCGCGAGCTGGAGCGGCTGGACAACGACGACCGGCGGCTGCAGCGGCTGGTCGAGCAGGCGTACCAGATCCCCCTCTAGAGCGTTCAGGCGGCCCGGAGGCGGGCTGCCCGCAGCGCCGCCGCCGTGGCCAGGTCATCCACCCGCTCGGTCACGTGCGTGCCCTCGCCGCGCCAGTGGCGCACGATGCTGGCGAATCGTTCTCCGTAGCGCTCGCCGGTGCGCAGGTCGCTGGCCGGTATGGACTGCTCGAGCGGCAGATCGGTGATCGCCTGGCTCATCGGGCCCAGGAAGGCACCGAGCCGGTTGTTGTCGTCCGCGCTTCCCCCGCTCCAGTTGGCGCCGGGGTGGTCGCCCATCGGCACCCACATCATCCCCATCTGCGCGGCGAATACGAGCAATTGGATCTGGGTATTGGTCTTGTCGCCATTGAGCGAGGCCGAGTTGGTGAAGCCCCCCGCGAACTTGTCCTTCCAGCCTTGTGCCGCCCAGGGCACGAAGGCGCCTTCCATGAAGGCCTTGAAGGGTGCGCTGACCATGCCCATCAGCGTGGGACAGCCGAAGACGACGCCATCGGCGGCCATGATCGCGGCGCTGATCGTGTCGTCGCGCCAGCGGCCGTTGGCGCCGATCTGGGTCGCGGTGATGCGGTGCGTCGCCACGTCGACGTGTTCCAGCCGTGCCGCGCCGCGGTGCACGGCCTGCGCCAGCAAGGCGGTGTGGTTGCTGCCGGAGTGGTAGACGATCACGATGCGGGCCATGCGCGGTTCCTTCGAAGTTGGGGCATCAGCGAGCCGGTGAGATGCGGCTTGCCGCTGCGGGAATCGGCCAGGCCAAAGGCCGTGCCGCCCCCGGCCTGCCGCTCGACACTGAAGTCGACCTGTGCCGGCAGCAGCACGGGCGACTTGAATTGCACGTCGACGCTGAAGGCATCGGGAAGGCTGTGCTCGAGCGCCGCGAGGCAACGCGCCTTGGTCCACATGCCGTGGGCGATGGCACGCGGAAATCCGAACAGCCTGGCCGTGATCGGGTAGAGATGAATCGGGTTGTGGTCGCCCGAGGCACTGGCATATCGGCGTCCGGTATCGGCGGGAACCGTCCATTGCTCGGCGGCGTGCGCCGCGGGCGCATCGGCGCCACGCGCCGCGGGCGCATCGGCGCCGCGCGCCGCCTTGGCCGGGCTGCCACTGCCCTGTCGACGCAAGGTGCTGCTCACCGACTCCCAGACCACTTCGTCGGCCACGCTGAGCGTGACGAGGGTGTCGAACTGCAAGCCCTTGTCGTGGGGTCGCAGGTTGGCCGCCCTGACGCTCAAGGTGAGCGGCTCGGCGAGGCCGATGGGCCGATGCTGCCGAATCCTGTTCTGCAGATGCACCACGCCGATGATCGGGAACGGGAACGCCGCATCGGTGAGGATTTCCATCTGCAAGGGAAAGGCCAGCACGAAGGGATACGTCGGCGACAGCATGTCCGCACGGCGGAAGCCGCAGGCCTGGTTGTAGGCAGCGAGGTGCGCGTGGTCGACGGTGACGTGGCGCCTCACCAGTTCCAGTTCGGGCAAGGTGCCTTCGGTGCGCCTTGCAAAGGCACCGAGCAGGGCGCGCGTCAGAAGGGTGGTCGACCGTGCCGGCGCGGCGACTTCTCGAACGGTCATGTGCGGGGTGTCCTTTCGTCGCGGGCCGCGTGGGGGTTGGGGCATGGGCGGGATCGGCCCACGCCGGGAGCGGACTCTACAATTCCGTCCATGCAATCGAAATGCGCACCCGTGGAATCAACGATTGCATCGGCGCAATACAGGGTGTCGACCGACGAGCTGGTCACGCTGCTGTCCCTGGCACGCTCGCGCACGCTGGCGCAAGCCGCCCTGCAATGCGGCGTGGCCGCCTCGACGGTCTTCCGTACCGTCCAGCGGATGGAGCAGGGGCTCGGGCGGCGACTCTTCGAGCGTTCCAGGGCAGGCTACCGGCCCACGGAGCTGGGCGAGCAGCTGTGCCGGCACGCGCTGGCCATCGAGGAAGCGCTGCAGGCCGCGCACGGCGCTTGCGCCCTGACCGACAGCGAGGTGTCCGGCGTCGTGCGCATCAGCGCGGTCGACGCGGTCCTGCACCGGTTCGTGGTCCCGGCGCTCGGTTCCATGCTGGCGGCCCACCCGATGCTGCGCGTCGAGCTGCAGGGGTCCAATGCACTTCGCAGCCTGACCCACCGCGATGCGGACATCGCGCTGCGTTCGACGGACCGCCCACCCGAACACCTGGTGGGCAAGCGCCTGGGCGCGATGCACTTCGCGGTCTACGCCGGGCGAGGCTTGAAGCGCGGCCAGCGCGGGGCCCTGTCCTTGCCGCAGCTGGCGGCCATGCCCTGGATCGGCATCGACGAGGCCATGCCCGACCACCCCGGCGTCGCCTGGCGCAAGCGCATGCTGCCGAAGGTGCAGCCGGTGCTGCAGGTCAACAGCATGGTCACGGCAGTCCAGGCGATCGAGGCCGGACTCGGCGTCGGCGTGGTGGCCCTGTTCCATGCCGCGCAGCGCAAGGCGCTGGTGCAAGTCAGCCCGACCCTGGACCATTGCGAAATCGGCCTGTGGTTGTTGACCCATCCGGAGTCGCGCCACTTGCGGCGAATCGCCGCGGTGGCCGGCCGGATCGAGCAGCACAGCTTGTCCGTCGGGGTGGATGGGCAGCGCGATCCGCCCCCTTAGCGCTGCTGGCCCCAGGCTTCCCCGGCGCCGTTGAAGTCGCGCTGCGCTCAGCCCCGCGCTGCGCGCGCGACCATCTTCAACATCGTCGCGATCGTCACCGATCCGAACGTGGCCTGCGAGATCTGGTCGATCTCGGCCAGCACGCCGGCCAGCGCCAGCTGCACCGGCGTGCTGCTGCCGGCGGCCGCCGGCGACTCGGGGTCCAGGTTCTCGAAGAGGCGGATCACGTCCAGCAGCGTCAGCCGGCGCGCGTTGCCGACGAAGCGGTAGCCGCCACCGACGCCGCGCACCGAGTCGACGAGGCCGGCGCGTGCGAGGTCGGACATCACCTTCGCCAGGTGGTGCGCGGATTCGCCGTACGTCTCCGCCACCTCGATCGCCGAGACGAACTGCCCCGGCCGCGCCGCGAGCTCCAGCACGCTGTAGAGCGCCAGGCGGGTGTTCTTCTGCAGTTTCATGCGGCCGTCCTCAGGCGCCCGGGCCGATCGGCAGTTCCAGCGGCAGCAGCTTGCCCGCCGTCATGCCCTGGCTGCGGAAGAACGACAGGATCAGCGTGTTGTCGACGTGCAGCATCGTGCGCAGCATGTCGACGCCGACGTGCTCGAAACATTCGCGCAGCGCCGCCAGCAGCTTCGCGCCCAGGCCGTGCTCGCGCCAGCGCGGGTCGACGTCGATCGCGAACAGCCAGCCGCAGGGCGGGGAGCCGAACTCCCAGTCGCGCACCTCGCCGATGACGAAGCCGGCGACCTCGCCGTCGCAGGTGGCCACCAGGAAGTGCCGCAGGCCTTCGCCGGCCTGGCCGTAGCGGCGGTAGATGCGCTGCCAGTAGTCGGCCTTGTGCAGCCCGGTGACGGTGGCATCCAGCGCGATCACCGCCGGCAGGTCGGCGCGGCGCACCGGGCGCACCTTGACCACCGTCTCGCGGTCCGGCGCCGCCCGCCTGGCGTTCCCTCGCATCGACGTCTCCTCGAGCCTGTGCGGAGCGGATTCTAAAGTTGTATTCCAGTACCGGAATGGGTCTGGGCGGATCGATCGACGGCCCGCCGCCCTGTGCGCAGCGCTCACCAAGCCAGCTTCGCACGCAGGCCGATCACGGTGAAGCCCGGCGCGCCGGCCTGGGCGGCCGCGCGGCCGATCCACTGCAGGTCCGGAGACAGCTCGATCCGATCGGTGACGTGCCAGCGGTAGTACAGCTCGGCGATGCGCTCGGCGCGGAGGGCGTGCTGGCCTGCAAAGGACGCGTCCGAGGCGGCGCTGCGCCCGGCCGAGCCCGCGGGCAGCCAGGCCAGCGCGACGCCGAAGCCATCGGCCGGGCGGCGCCACGCCTCGCCGCTGATCTCGGCGCCGAGCGTCGTCGCGCGGTCGAAGGCACCGTGGCCGGTGGTGCGGCGCCCGTGGCGGCCGAACAGCCGCACCGAGTCGCTCAACGCCTGGTCCACCGAGACGCCCCAGCCGCGGTGCCTGCGCGTGCTGCCATCGGCTTCGGTGGCCTCCCCGTTGTGCCAGGCGTAGAAGCGCCAGTGCCCCTGCAGCGTGCGCCACGGGAACCAGATGGTCTCCAACTGCCCGATCACGAAGGCGCGTCCGGGCAAGCCGGAGAAGCGGGCGGCCGTGCCGGCGCCGAAGACGCCCAGCGACGCGCCCCAGGCCGGACCCGCATCGGCCCCTCTCCGATACGCCAGGCGCAGTCCGGGCGCGAATCCGTAGGCATCGGCACCCACGTCGCCGCCCGAGTCGAGCAGCGGGTTGTGCACGAACACGTTGTTGACGAAGCGGGTGGATTCGTCGTCGGCCGCGGCGTTCTGGTCGAAGAAGACGAAGGGGTCGAGCTTGCCCACGGTGAGCTCGAGGCGGCGACCGGCGGGTTGCTCGGCGCCACCCGGCGACAGCGGCAGCGTGAGCTGGTACCACGCCTGGGCCAGCACGGCGAAGGACGAGTGCGCGCCATCGTCGCCGGAGAACTCGAAGGCGGTGCTGTTGGCGCTGCTGGTGAAGGTCGGCCGCAGGGCCACGCCCTGGCCGCGGCCGAAGCGCAGGTGGGCGAAGAGCTGCCCCTCGGCCTCACCCGGTGCGGCGGCCGGCAGCGTGAGCGTCAGGTCGCCGCGGACGTTGGCGCGCGTGGCCGGGTGGCCGTCGGCGCTGCCGCCACCGCCTGCCCGCTGCACCATCGACGTGAGCGCGACGCTCACCGTGGGTCCGTCCGGCGCCTCCCCGGCGGGCGCGCTGTCGGCGATGGCGGGCGCGGCGGCCAGCGCGAGCAGCGCCGCCGCGGCGAGCGCCCTGGGTGGTGCGGATGCGGCCATGGTCAGTGTCTGCCTTTGTCCTGCGGACGGGTCCGTGCAGTGTTGACGACGGTGTCGGGCCGGTGCAAGGCGACTCCTCGGATGCAAACACGAATGCTTCGCAACGGTCAGGGGCTTCGATCGACTTCACCCTGCGCTGGCTCACCCGCGATGTTCGCCTAGGGTTCCCTCGCATCGCGAGTCTCTGCCGACCTAATCCAGATCAAACTTCAAAGCGGTATTCCAGTACCAGAATGGGTTTGATCGGGTCCCGTTGCGTTCCTTTGCCTACCAGGAGACGACCATGACCGTTCCTTGCCGCGCCCGCCGCTGGGCCCTGGCCACGATGCTCGCGCTGCCGCTGTGTGCCGCCTGGGCCGAGGAGCCGATCCGCGTCGGCGCCTTCCTGTCGGTCACCGGCCCGGCCGCCTTCCTCGGCGACCCGGAGCTGAAGACGCTGGAGATGCTGGTCGACAAGCTCAATGCCGACGGCGGCGTGCTCGGCCGCAAGCTGCAGCTGATCGCCTACGACGACGCCGGCGATGCCGAGAAGGCGCGCACCTTCGCCAAGCGGCTGCTGGAACAGGACAAGGTCGACCTGATCGTCGGCGGCTCGACCACCGGCACCACGATGGCCGCGGTGCCGCTGGCCGAGCAGGCCGGCGTGCCCTTCGTCTCGCTGGCCGGCGCGGTGGTGATCGTCGAGCCGGTCAAGCGCTGGGTGTTCAAGACGCCGCACACCGACCGCATGGCCTGCGACAAGATCTTCGTCGACATGAAGGCCCGCGGCTTCACGCGCGCGGCGCTGATCTCCGGCGGCGGCGGCTTCGACAAGTCGATGCGCGGCGAGTGCCTGAAGGTGGCGGGCAACCACGGCGTGCAGATCGTCGCCGACGAGACCTACGGCGCGGCCGACAACGACATGACCGCGCAGCTGACGAAGATCCGCGGCTCGGGTGCGCAGGCGGTGCTCAACGCCGGTTTCGGCCAGGGCCCGGCGATCGTCACGCGCAACCACCGCCAGCTCGGGCTGGCGCAGCCGCTGTACCAGTCGCACGGGGTCGCGTCGAAGGAATACATCAAGCTCTCGGGCGACGCCGCCGAGGGCGTGCGCCTGCCGGCCGCGGCGCTGCTGGTGGCCAACCTGCTGCCCGCGGGCGACCCGCAGAAGCCGGTCGTCACCGCCTACCGCGATGCCTACGAGACGCGCTACAAGAGCGAGGTCTCGACCTTCGGCGGCCATGCCTACGACGGCCTGATGCTCGCGGTGCAGGCGCTGAAGACCGCCGGCAGCGCCGACAAGGCGAAGGCGCGCGATGCGCTGGAGGCCACGCGCGGTTATGTCGGCACCGGCGGCATCGTCAACATGTCCGCGAACGACCACATGGGTCTGGACCTGAGCGCCTTCCGCATGCTGGAAGTGCGCAACGGCCAGTGGACGCTGGTCCGGTAGCGCCCGGACGACGGCTCCACCCGACAGCGCGACACCATGGGCGGCTCGTGGCTGCAATTCGTCGCCGGCGGCGTCACCGCCGGCTCGATCTACGCGCTGGTCGCGCTCGGCTTCTCGATCGTCTACGGCGCCAGCCACGCGATCAACTTCGCGCAGGGCGAGTTCGTGATGGCCGGCGGGCTGGGCGCGGTGTCGCTGCTCGCGCTGGGGCTGCCGCTGATCGTCGCGGTGCCGCTGGCGGTGGCCGGCGCGGCGCTGGCCGGCCTGCTGGTCGAGCGCTGCGCGATCGAGCCGGCCGGTGATGCCAGCGTGGTCACGCTGATCATCATCACGATCGGCGTCTCGCTGGTGCTGCGCGGGCTGGCGCAGGTGGTGTGGGGCAAGGGCCTGCACGTGCTGCCGGCCTTCACGGGCAGCGCGCCGATCACGTTCTTCGGCGCGTCCATCGTGCCGCAGAGCCTGTGGGTGCTGGGCGGCAGCGCGCTGGCGGTGGGTGCCCTCGGCTGGTTCTTCAACCGCACGCTGTTCGGCAAGGCGATGCGCGCAACCGCGCTGAACCCGCTGGCCGCGCGGCTGATGGGCATCGATACGCGGCTGGTGATGCGGGTCAGCTTCGCACTCGCCGCGATGCTGGGCGCGCTGGGCGGTGCGCTGACCGCGCCGATCACCTTCGCCTCCTACGACGTCGGCGTGATGCTCGGCCTGAAGGGCTTCGCCGCGGCGATCCTCGGCGGGCTGGGCAGCTTCGGCGGCGCGGTGGCCGGCGGGCTGCTGCTGGGCCTGCTCGAGAGCTTCAGCGCGGGTTTCATCTCGTCGGCCTACAAGGACGCGATCGCCTTCGTCGTGCTGCTGGCCGTGTTGTTCTTCCTGCCAAGGGGGCTGTTCGGTGCCGGCCATTCCGAACGCGTCTGAACGCGCCGCCCCGCGCGCCAGCGGCCGGCCGTCGCTGCGGCTGCCGTCGCGCCGCGCGGCGCTGGCCGGCTTCGCGCTGGCGCTGGCGCTGCTGCCCTTCGCGCTGCCGAACAGCTACTTCCACGAGCTGGCGATCACCGTCGCGTTGAACGCGATCGTCTGCATCGGCCTGAACCTGCTGATCGGCTACGCCGGACAGATCAGCCTCGGCCATGCGGCCTTCTATGCGCTGGGCGGCTACGGCAGTGCGCTGCTGGCCGCGCATGCCGGCTGGCCGCCGCTGCTGGCGATGCCGGCGTCGGTGGGCGCGGTCGGCGCACTGGCCTGGCTCGTCGGCCGGCCGACGCTGCGCTTCTCGGGCCACACGCTGGCCATGGGCACGCTGGGGCTGGGCGTCATCGTGTCGATCGTGCTGACGAACGAGGACCGCCTGACCGGCGGGCCCGATGGCATGGCCGTGCCGCCGCTGGGCTTCGGCAGCGTCGCGCTCGCCGGCGAGCACACCTGGTACGTGATCGTCGCGCTCGCGCTGTGGCTGGCGGTGTGGGGCGCGCTGAACCTGATCGAGTCGCCCACCGGCCGCGCGCTGCGGGCGCTGCACGGCTCGCCGATCGCCGCCGAGACGCTGGGCATCCCGGTCGCGCGCTACAAGCTGCGGGCCTTCGTGCTGTCCGCGGTGTTCGCCGCCGCCGCGGGCGCGCTGGCCGCGCACCACGCCGGCTTCATCACGCCGGCCAAGGCCTCGTTCCTGCACTCGGTCGAGCTGGTGATCATGGTGGTCTTCGGCGGCATGGCCTCGGTCGGCGGCGCGCTGCTCGGCGCGGTGGTGCTGACCCTGCTGCCGCAGCTGCTGACCGCCCTGAAGGACTACGAGATGGTCGCCTTCGGTGCCGTGCTGGTGGCGACGATGGTGTTCTTCCCGCGCGGCGTCGTGCCCACGCTGGCGCGCTGGCTGGGGGAACGACGATGAACCCGCTGCTGACGGTGCGGGGCCTGGGCAAGCGCTTCGGCGGCCTGCAGGTGCTCGACGGCGTGGGCTTCGACGCCGAGGCCGGCCGCGTGTTCTCGATCATCGGCCCGAACGGCGCCGGCAAGACCACGCTGCTGAACCTGCTGGCCGGCGTCTACCGGCCCGATGAAGGCCACATCACGCTCGGCGGCCAGGTGCTGAACGGCCCGTCGCCGCATCGCCATGCCGCCGCGGGCCTGGGACGCACGTTCCAGAACCTGCAGGTGTTCTTCAACATGAGCGCGCTCGACAACGTGATGACCGGGCGCCACCTGCACGAGCCGCAGGGCATGGCGGCGGCGATGTGGCGCGCGCCGTCGGTCCGGCGCGCCGAAACCGCGAGCCGCGCGCGGGCGGTCGCACTGCTGCAGCAGCTGGGCCTCGACGCCTGGCTCGACGCCCCCGCCGACGCGATGCCCTACGGCGCGCTGAAGCGCCTGGAGATCGCCCGCGCGCTGGCCGCCGAGCCGCGCCTGCTGCTGCTGGACGAGCCGGCCGCCGGCCTCAACGCCACCGAAGCGCAGGAGATCGGCGCGCTGGTGCGCCGCCTCGCGGCCGACGGCATGGCGGTGCTGCTGGTCGAGCACAACATGCGGCTGGTGATGTCGGCCTCCGACCGGGTGCTGGTGCTGGACCATGGCCGCAAGCTGGCCGAAGGCACGCCGCAGCAGGTGGCGGGCGATGCGCGCGTGATCGAGGCCTACCTCGGCGCGCAGCCGGCGGCCGAGGCCGAGGAGCCCAGCCATGCCTGAGGAGCGCGCTCATGCTTGAAGTGCGGGCACTCGGCAGCCGCTACGGCCGCATCCCGGCCCTGAGCGGCATCGACCTCGACGTGCGCGCCGGCGAGCTCGTCGCCGTGGTCGGCGCCAACGGCGCGGGCAAGACCACGCTGCTGCGCACGCTGTCGGGCGTGCAGCCGGCTTGCGGCGGCACGCTGCGCTTCGAGGGCCGCGACATCGGCCGCACGTCGCCGCGCGAGCGGGTGAAGCTGGGCATCGTGCAGGTGCCCGAGGGCCGGCAGCTCTTCGGCGCGCTGAGCGTCGAGGACAACCTGCTGCTCGGCGCCTTCGCGCGCGGCGCGGCATCGCGCATCGACGAGGTGTGGGCCCTGTTCCCCATCCTGCACGACAAGCGCGCGCAGCCGGCCGGCATGCTCTCCGGCGGGCAGCAGCAGATGCTGGCGATCGGCCGCGCGCTGATGGCCGAGCCGACGCTGCTGCTGCTCGACGAGCCCAGCATGGGCCTGGCGCCGAAGCTGGTGGCCGAGATCTTCGGCCACGTCGCTGCCCTGAAGCGCCGTGGCACGACGGTGCTGCTGGTCGACCAGAACGCGCAGGCCGCGCTGTCGATCGCCGATCGCGGCTACGTGATGGAGACCGGCCGCATCGTCGACGCCGGCCCCGCCCAGACGCTGCTGCGCGACCCCCGCGTGCGCGAGGCCTACCTCGGACTCTGAACTTCGCGAAGGAACGACACCATGAAGACCACGCTGCAAGCCGGACTCGCCGACACGGTCACGCTGACCGTCGACCGTGAGCGCACGATCGATTTCATGGGCGAGGCCGCGCGCGTCTACGCCACGCCGATGCTGGTGCGCGACATCGAGATCGCCTGCCGCGAGCTGCTGCTGAAGCACCTTGATCCGGGCGAGGACTCGGTGGGCACGCGGGTCGAGATCGACCACCTCGCCGCGACGCTGCTGGGCATGGCGGTGACGCTGGAGGTGCGCCTCGTCGGGCTCGACGGCCGCGCGGCGGTCTTCGAGATCGAAGGCCGCGATGCGGTCGAGCCGATCGTGCGCGGCCGCCACCACCGCTTCATCGTCGACACCGCGAAGACCGCGCAGCGGCTCGCGGGCAAGGCGCAGAAGGCCCGGCAGGCCCAGCAAGCCCAGCAGGCGCCCACCGCCGCCGGCGCGGCCTGAGCTGGCAGGAGCATCCACCATGTCCTCGACCGCCCACGACATCCGGCGCGTACCGACGTACTGCTACCAGTGCGTCGCCGGCCCCGACCTGATGACGGTGAAGGTCGAGGACGGCGTCGCCACCGAGGTCGGCCCGAATGCCAAGGCCGCCGGCATCCATCCCGCCGACGGTCGGCCCTGCGTGCGCGCCTACGGGCTGATCCAGAAGACCTACAACCCGCACCGCGTGCTGACGCCGATGAAGCGCAGCAACCCGAAGAAGGGCCGCGACGAAGATCCCGGCTTCGTGCCGATCTCGTGGGACGAGGCCCTGGACGCCATCGCCGCGAAGCTCAATGACATCCGCGCGCGCGGCCTGCTCGACGAGCAGGGGCTGCCGCGCGTGGCCGCGACCTTCGGCCATGGCGGCACGCCGGCCAGCTACATGGGCAGCTTCCCGGCGTTCCTCGCGGCGTGGGGACCGATCGACTACAGCCTGGGCTCCGGCCAGGGCGTCAAGTGCGTGCACTCCGAGCACCTCTACGGCGAGTTCTGGCACCGCGGCTTCACCGTCTGCGCCGACACGCCGCACACGCGATTCGTGCTCTCGTTCGGCGCCAACGTCGAGGTCTCCGGCGGCGCCTGCGCGGTGCGCCGCCATGCCGATGCGCGCGTGCGCGGCGTGCGGCGCATCAACATCGAGCCGCACCTGTCGGTCACCGGCGCCTGCTCGGCCGAATGGGTGCCGATCAAGCCGAAGACCGACGCGGCCTTCATGTTCGCGCTGCTGCACGTGCTGCTGTGCGAGGTGGCGCCGGAGCGGCTGGACCAGGCCTTCCTGCGCGACCGCAGCGCGTCGCCCTACCTCGTCGGCCCCGACGGCCATTACCTGCGTGATCCGGCCAGCGGCAAGCCGCTGCTGTGGGACACGCGGTCGATGCAGGCGGTGCCGCACGATACGCCGGGCGCGGTGCCGGCGCTCAACGGCCAGTTCCTGGTCGAGCATGCCGTGAGCCAGCGTGCCGACGGTGAACGCGCAGAGCACCACGACGTGCTCGGCCGCACCGCGCTCGACGAGACGATCCACGCGATGCGCGACTGCACGCCCGAGTGGGCGGCGGTGATCTGCGACGTGCCGGCGGCGACGATCCGCCGCGTCGCCATGGAGTACCTCGACGCGGCCTGCATCGGCGAGACGGTGGTGATCGACGGCCGCACGCTGCCCTTCCGTCCGGTCGCGGTGACGCTGGGCAAGACCGTGAACAACGGCTGGGGCGCCTACGAATGCTGCTGGGCGCGCACGATGCTGGCGCTGCTGGTGGGTGCGCTCGAAGTGCCCGGCGGCACGCTGGGCTCGACGGTGCGCCTGAACAAGCCGCACGACAACCGCCTGGCGAGCGTGACGGCCGGCGACGACGGCTTCATGACGTGCCACTTCAACCCCACCGGGGAGAAGACCTGGGCCGCGAAGCCCACCGGCCGCAACGCGCACCGCACGCTGGTGCCGCACGTCGGCAACTCGCCGTGGAGCCAGGCGCTGGGGCCGACGCACCTGGCGTGGCTCTTCATGCGGGAGGCCCCGCCGCGCTGGACGCAACCCACGCTGCCCGAGCTCTGGTTCGCCTATCGCACCAACCCGGCGATCTCGTTCTGGGGCAACGATCGCCAGGTCGAGACCATCGCGAAGCTGCCGTTCATCGTCGCCTTCGCGTACACGATGGACGAGACCAACCACCAGGCCGACATCCTGCTGCCCGAGGCCACCGACCTCGAGAGCACGCAGCTGATCCGCTGCGGCGGCACCAAGTTCGTCGAGCAGGCCTGGTATTACCGCGGCGTCGTGCTGCGCCAGCCGGCGGTCGAACCGCGCGGCGAATCGCGCGACTTCAGCTGGATCGCCACCGAGCTCGCGCGCCGCAGCGGGCTGCTGGCCGAGTACGTCGACCGCATCAACCGCGGCAACGCGCTGGTGCCGCTGAAGACCGCCGGCCACGACTTCTCGCTGCCGACCGACCGCGCGCCCGACGTCCAGCAGATCTGGGACGCGGTGTGCAAGGCCGCGACCGCGGAGTTGAGCGGCGGCGCCGAGGTGCACGGCCTCGACTGGATGAAGAAGGAGGGCTTCTACGTCGTGCCGCACACCCGGCTCGACTGGTACCTGACGCCGACGATGGAAGACCTGGGCCTGCGCTACGAGCTGCCGTACCAGGAACGGCTGCTGCGCATCGGCGAGGAACTGCGCCGCCGGCTGCACGGCCAGGGCATCAGCTGGTGGGACAAGCAGCTGGCCGAGTACACCGCGCTGCCGGCCTGGCACGACTTCCCCGGCCTGTGGAAGCAGGCGGTGCGCGCGGTCGGCGAAGACCCGGACGACTACCCGTTCTGGGGCCTGACGACCAAGGTGATGGCCTACAGCGCCGGCGCCAACGTCGGCATTCCGCTGATGGACGAAGTAGGCGCCAATGTACGCGGCCACGGCCGGGTGGTGATGAATGCCGGGGCCGCCGGGCGGCTGGGCATCGTGCAGGACGACTGGGTCGAGGTGCAGTCGACGACCGGCCGCACGCGCGGCCGCGCCGAGCTGGTGCAGGGCTGCCGGCCCGACACGATCGTGATCCCGGGCCAGTTCGAGCACTGGAAGACGCCGTACGCGAAGGACCTGCAGTACCCGTCGCTGAACGCGGTGACGCCGATGAGCCGCGAGACGCTGGACCTGACCGACGCCACCGGCTCGGGCGCCGACATCGTGCGCGTGCGCGTGCGGCGCGTGGCGGGGCCGCTCAGCGGGCAGGACAGCGGGCAGGACAGCGGGTCCGACAGCTCGGCGGTGACCGCCGCAAGGAGGGCCGCATGATCGCGATGCCGGTGGCCGCACGCTGGACCGATGCCGTCCCGGCGGCCGACGAGACGCCCGACGACGAGCTGGGCACGCTGTCGCCGCTGAGCGTGCAGCGCTGGCGGCACGGGCACGTCGAGACCGACGTCGACTGGCTGGCCGAGGAAGTGCCGGTGGCGCTCGAGTACAACGGCGTCGGCCATGCGGTGATGATGGCCACGCCCGATGCGCTGGAAGAGCTGGGCCTGGGCTTCAGCGTCAGCGAAGGCATCGTTGCCGACGCCGCCGAGGTGCTGGACCTCGATCTGCAGCGCGCACCGAACGGCGTGCGCGTCGCGATGCGCATCACCGCGCAGCGTTTCGACGCGCTGAAACAGCGCCGCCGCAACCTGGCCGGCCGCACCGGCTGCGGCCTGTGCGGCGTCGACAGCCTGGACCAGGCGCTGCGGGCCGTGCCGACGCTGCCGCCGATGCTGCACAGGCTCGACCCGGCCCGGCTCGTGGCCGCGATGGCGGCGCTGGACGATGCGCAGCCGCTGCGCCGCCAGACCGGGGCGGCCCATGCGGCCGCGTGGATGTCGCCCGAGGGCCGACTGCAATCGGTGCGCGAGGACGTCGGCCGCCACAACGCGCTCGACAAGGTGATCGGCACGCTGCTGTTCGCCGGTGTCGACACCGGCCGCGGCGCGGCGCTGGTGACCAGCCGCGCCAGCGTCGAGCTGGTGCAGAAGGCGGCGAGCGCCGGCATCGGCGTGCTGGTCGCGCGTTCGGCGCCGACCGCGCTGGCGGTGCGACAGGCGCAGGCGCTGGGGCTGGCGCTGGCCGGCTTCGCGCGCGACGGCCGCCTCGTCGCATATGCCCATGCCGGCCGCCTGCTCGGCGGCGGCACCGGGCTCCGGGGAGACATTGCATGAGGGCGCTGCCATGACCCGCTACGCGATGGTCGCCGACCTGCGCCGCTGCGTCGGCTGCCAGACCTGCACCGCGGCCTGCAAACATGCCAACGCGACACCGCCCGGCGTGCAGTGGCGGCGCGTGCTGGACATGGAATTCGGAAGTTATCCCGACGTGCAGCGCGCCTTCGTGCCGGTCGGCTGCCAGCATTGCGACGACCCGCCGTGCGCTTCGGTCTGCCCGACCACCGCGACGAAGAAGCGGCCCGACGGCATCGTCACGATCGACTACGACGTCTGCATCGGCTGCGCCTACTGCGCCGTCGCCTGCCCCTACCAGGCCCGCACCAAGGTCGACCGCGCCACCTTCGCCTATGGCGACGAACCGGGCGAGTCCGAGGCCCTGCGCTTCGACCCCGACCGGCTCGGCGTGTCGACCAAGTGCACCTTCTGCGTCGACCGCATCGACGCCGGACTGGCGCGCGGCCTCGTGCCCGGCGTCGACGTGGCCGCGACGCCGGCCTGCGTCAACGCCTGCATCGCCGACGCGCTGGCATTCGGCGACATCGAGGACCCGGCGAGCAATGTCTCGACGCTGCTCGCCGAGAACCAGCACTTCCGCATGCACGAGGAACTGGGCACCGGCCCGGGCTTCTTCTACCTGTGGGACCGCGCGGAGTCGACGTCATGAGCCCGCACGGCCGCCCGAAGGGCGAATTCCCCCGCGGGGGGACGGCGCGCAGCGCCAAGGGGGCCACATGAGCAGTTCCACGATGCGTTTCGGCGCCGCGCCTCGCCAGCAGCCGGTGTGGGACTGGCGGGCCGCGGGCAACTTCATGGCCGGTGGCGCCGGCAGCGGGCTGATCGTGTTGACCGGTTGGCCGGGCGCGGGCGGCTGGCCGCTGGGGCTCGGCCTGGCACTGGTCGGCCTGGGCCTCTTCTGCGTGTGGCTGGAGATCGGCCGGCCGTGGCGCGCGCTGAACGTGTTCCTGAACCCGCGGCGCTCGTGGATGTCGCGCGAGTCGATCGTCGCGCTGCTGCTGATGCCCGCCGGCGCGGCGGCCTTGCTCGGCGTGCCGGGCGCCGGCTGGCTGTGCGCGCCGCTGGCGTTGGCTTTCCTGGTCTGCCAGGCCGGCATCCTGCATGCGGCCAAGGGCATCCCGACCTGGCGGGAGCCGCGCCTCGTGCCGCTGATCATCACCACCGGGCTCGCCGAAGGCGGCGGGCTGCTGCTGCTGGCCGCGCTGGTCCACGGGCTGACGGTGCCGCGTCTTTCGGCCGTCATCATGGTGCTCGCGCTGCTGGCGCGGCTGGCGCTGTGGCGCGCCTGGCGACTGCGGCTGCGCACCGCTGACCGCGCGCTGCAGGAGATCGACCGCGGCGCCGTCTTCTTCATCACCTGCACGCTGGCGTCGCTGATCGCGCTGGTCACGCTGCTGGCGGCGGCGCCGCCCGATCCGGCCGCGGCGCTGCTGCAGGCCGCGGCCGGCCTGCTGGCCGTCGCCGGCGGCCAGTGGTTCAAGTTCACGCTGATCACGCGGGCCGCCTTCACCCCGGGCTTCACCTTGCCGCACCGGCCGGTGCGCGGCGCGGTCCGCTGAGCCCCCTCCCACTGGAGTGTCGCGATGCATGCCGTGATCGATTCCGAACGCACGAGTGCCGGCCGGCTCGACGCCGCCGAGACGCTGTCGCGCGATGCGCTGGCAGCGCTGCAGCTGGAACGCCTGCGCGGCGTGCTGCGCAACGCCTGGACGAACGTGCCCTGGCAGCGCGAGCGCCTGGAGGCGGCCGGGCTGCATCCGGAAGCGCTGCTGCAACTCGATCAACTGAGCGCGCTGCCGTTCACCTTGAAGACCGACCTGCGCGACCACTACCCGTTCGGCCTGTTCGCACGGCCGGTGGAACAGCTGGCGCGCGTGCATGCCTCCTCGGGCACCACCGGCAAACCGACCGTCGTCGGCTACACCGCGCGCGATCTCGAGCACTGGGCCGCGCTGATGGCGCGCTCGATGCGCGCGGTGGGCGTGCGGCCGGGCGACCTGGTGCACAACGCCTACGGCTATGGCCTCTTCACCGGCGGGCTGGGCGCGCATGCCGGCGCCGAGCGCCTGGGTTGTCCGGTCGTGCCGATCTCGGGCGGCGGCACCGAGCGCCAGGTTGCTCTGCTGGTCGACTTCGGCGCGCGCGTGCTGTGCTCGACGCCGTCGTACGCGCTGGCGATCGCCGAGGTCGCCGAGACGATGGGCGTCGACCCGCGGCAGGCGGGCAAGCTGAAGATCGGCCTCTTCGGCGCCGAGCCCTGGAGCGCCGCGATGCGGGCCGAGATCGAGGCCCGGCTGGGCCTCACGGCCTACGACGTCTACGGCCTGTCGGAGATCATGGGTCCCGGCGTGGCCTGCGAATGCGCCTGCCGCGACGGCCTGCACGGCTGGGAAGACCACTTCCTGTTCGAGCTGATCGACCCGGAGACCGGCACGCCGGTGCCCGACGGCGCGGCCGGCGAGCTGGTGATCACCACGCTCAGCAAGCAGGCGCTGCCGATGCTGCGCTACCGCACGCGCGACATCACGCGCCTGGTCACCACGCCCTGCGCCTGCGGCCGCACGCACCTGCGCATCCTGCGCGTGGCCGGCCGCAGCGACGACATGCTGATCATCCGCGGCGTCAACGTCTACCCGTCGCAGATCGAGGCGGTGCTGCTCACCTTGCCCGCGCTGTCGCCGCACTACCAGCTGGTGGTCGAGCGCGACGGCAAGCTCGACCGGCTGACGGTGCAGGTGGAGGCGCAACCCGGCGTCGCCGCCGAGGGTTTCGAGGCGCTGGCGCGCGGCGCTGCGCACCACATCAAGTCCACCGTCGGCGTCAGCACCACGGTCGAGGTGCTCACGCCGGGCACGCTGCCACGTTCGCAGGGCAAGGCGGTGCGGGTGCGGGACCTGCGGCCGAAGGCGGGTTGACATGCAGCCGCCGCGCCCACGCCTGTCGCAGCCCCGCGAGGGGGCGTTCAACGGCTGCGCAGCGGCCGGGGGGCGCTGACATGCCCAAGCGCCTGCTCACCCTGCACGTCAACGGCCGCGAGCACACCGTGGCCGCGGCCGACGGGGCGCTGCTGATCGACGTGCTGCGCGATGCGCTGCAGCTGACCGGCACCAAACAAGGCTGCGACGGCGGCGAGTGCGGCGCCTGCACCGTGCTCGTCGACGACCGGCCGCGCCTGGCCTGCTCCACGCTGGCGGTGCAGGTCGAGGGCAAGCGGATCGAGACGATCGAGGGCCAGGCGCGGCAGGGCCGCGGGGGCCGCGAGGGCAGCCAGGGCTGCCTGTCGCCGCTGCAGCAGGCCTTCCACGAGCGGCTCGGTGCCCAATGCGGCTTCTGCACGCCGGGCATGGTGATGGCGTCCGAGGGCCTGCTGCGCGCCCATCCGGATCCGACGGTCGACCAGATCAAGGCCGCGCTCGCCGGCAACCTGTGCCGCTGCACCGGCTACGTGAAGATCATCGAATCGGTGCAGGCTGCCGCGAAAGGCTCGTCGCGATGAAGCCCCGCTTCACCCGCGCCGGCGGCATCGGCACGCGCACGCCGCTGATCGACGGCATCGACAAGGTCACCGGCCGCGCCCGCTACACCGCGGACATCGCGGCGCCCGGCGCGCTGGTCGGCCGCATCCTGCGCAGTCCGCATGCGCACGCGCGCATCGTCGCCATCGACACCCGCGCGGCGCGGGCGCTGCCCGGCGTGCACGCGGTGTGCACCGGCGAGGACACGCCGGTGCCCTTCGGCGTGCTGCCGATCGCCGAGAACGAGTACCCGCTGGCGCGCGGCAAGGTGCGCTACCGCGGCGACCCGGTGGCCGCGGTGGCCGCGGTCGACGAGGCCACCGCCGAGCGCGCGCTGGCGGCCATCGAGGTGACGTACGAGGTGCTGCCGGCGCTGTTCACGCCCAAGGCGGCGATGAAGCCCGGCGCGGCCGTGATCCACGACGACAAACCGGACAACGTGCTGCGCGAGGTGCATGCCGAGTTCGGCGACACGGCGGCCGGCTTCGCTGCCGCCGACCTGGTGCGCGAGAAGACCTTCACCTTCGCCGAGGTGAACCACGCGCACCTGGAGCCGAACGCCACGCTGGCGGCCTACGACGCCGAGCGCGACGGCGTCACCCTGCACACCACCACGCAGGTGCCGTACTACGTGCACCTGAAGGTGGCGTCCTGCCTGCAGATCGAGGAATCGCAGGTGCGCGTGATCAAGCCCTTTCTCGGCGGCGGCTTCGGCGCGCGCACCGAATGCCTGCACTTCGAGATCATCGCGGCGCTGCTGGCGCGCCAGGCGCGCGGCACCGTGCGCCTGCTGCAGACGCGCGAGGAAACCTTCATCGCGCACCGCGGCCGGCCGTGGACGCTGGTGAAGATGAAGATCGGCCTGACGAGCGAGGGCCGCATCACCGCGCTGGCGCTCGAGGCCACGCAGGCCGGCGGCGCCTACGCCGGCTACGGGATCATCACCATCCTCTACACCGGCGCCTTGATGCACGCGCTCTACGACATCCCGGCGATCAAGCACGACGCCTGGCGCGTCTATACCAACACGCCGCCGTGCGGGGCGCAGCGTGGCCACGGCACGGTCGACACCCGCGCCGCCTTCGAGGCGCTGCTCACCGACATGGCCGCGGAACTGGGGCTCGATGCACTGGCGGTGCGCCGGAAGAACCTGCTGCCGCAGATTCCCTACCGCACGATGTACGCGCAGAACGTGCTGAGCTACGGCCTGCCCGAGTGCCTGGAGCGGGTCAAGGCGGCGTCGGGCTGGGCCGAGCGCAAGGGCCGCATGCCCAAGGGGCGCGGCCTCGGGCTTGCCTGCTCGCACTTCGTCTCGGGCACCTCGACGCCCAAGCACTGGACCGGCGAGCCGCATGCCACGGTGCAGCTGCGGCTGGACTTCGACGGCGGCGTGACCCTGTTCACCGGCGCTTCCGACATCGGCCAGGGCTCCAGCACGATGGCCGCGCAGTGCGCCGCCGAGGTGCTGGACATCGCGCTGTCGCGCATCCGCGTGATCGCGTCCGACAGCGCGCTGACGCCCAAGGACAACGGCAGCTATTCCTCGCGCGTGACCTTCATGGTCGGGCGGGCGTCGATCGCCGCGGCGCAGGAACTGAAGGCGCTGATGGTCAGGGCGGCGGCCGCCCGGCTCCAGGCGCCGGAGGCCGACATCGAGGTGCGCGACGGGGTGTTCTGCGTCCGCGACGGCGATCCGGCGGCGGGCCTGCCGTGGATCGAGGCGGTGCGCGCGACGATGGTCGGCAGCGGTGCCGTGACGGTGAAGGGCACCTACACCTGCCCGATCGAGTTCCAGGGCGACAAGAAGATCCGCGGCAGCGCGATCGGCGCGACGATGGGCTTCTGTTATGCGGCACAGGTGGTGGAGGCCTCAGTCGACGAGCTGACCGGCCGCGTCACCGCGCACAAGGTGTGGGTGGCGGTCGATGTCGGGCGCGCGCTCAATCCGCTCGCGGTGGAAGGCCAGACGCAGGGCGGCGTCTGGATGGGCATGGGCCAGGCGCTGTGCGAGGCCACCGACCACGATGCCGGCCGCATGCTGCACGGCAACCTGCTCGACTACCGCGTCCCGACGATGGCCGAGAGCCCCGACATCGAGGTCATCATCGTCGAGAGCATCGATCCGAACGGGCCCTTCGGCGCCAAGGAGTCGTCCGAAGGCATGCTGGCCGGCTTCCTGCCCGCGGTGCGCGAAGCGGTGCACGAAGCCGCCGGCGTGCGCTGCGACAGCTTCCCGCTCAGCCCCGACCGCATCGCCGACCTGATCGACGCCCGCGATGCGGCGGCGGCGCGGGCGGCGAAGGCCGCCGAGGAAGTGGCGTGAGCCCGCACGCCAGGGGGGCGACATGAACGCACTGCACGAACTGCGCACGGTGCGGCCGTCCAGCGTCGATGACGCGACACGGGCGCTCGCCGAGAGCGGCGCGCAGGCGCTGGCCGGCGGCACCGACCTGCTGCCGAACCTGCGGCGCGGCATCGGTGCACCCCTCGTGCTGGTCGACCTGGGCGCCGTCGCCGGGCTGGCCGGCATCGACGTGCAGCCCGACGGCAGCCTGCGCCTGGGCGCCGCGACGACGCTGGCCGCGCTGGCCGGCCATCCGTCGGTGCGCGCCGACTGGCCGGTGCTGGCCAAGGCCGCGAGCCTCGTCGCCGGCCCGACGCACCGCGAGGCCGCCACGCTCGGCGGCAACCTGTGCCAGGACACGCGCTGCGTGTTCTACAACCAGAGCGACTGGTGGCGCGCCGGCAACGGCTGGTGCCTGAAGTACCGCGGCGACAAGTGCCACGTCGTCGTCAAGAGCGACCGCTGTTACGCCACCTACCACGGTGACGTCGCGCCGGCGCTGATCGCGCTCGACGCCGGCGTCGAGATCGCCGGACCCGGCGGCATGCGCACGCTGCCGCTGGCGGCGCTGTACGTCGAGGACGGCCGGCAGCGCCTCACACTGTCGTCCGGCGAGTGGCTCACCGCCGTGGTCGTGCCGCCGAGCGCCGGCTGGCGCGCCGACTACGCCAAGGCGCGCATCCGCGACGCGGTGGACTTCCCGCTCGCCGGCGCCGCGGTGGCGCTGCGGCGCGACGGCCATCGGATCGCCGGGTTGCGCGTGGCCATCACCGGCACCAACTCCGCGCCGCTGGTCGTGCCGACGCTCGGCGTCGTCGGCGCCACGTGGGATGCCGAGTCCGCGGCCGTGTTGGCCAAGGCGGTGCAGGCCACGGCCAACGTGCTGGCGACCACCGTCGCGCCGGTGCGGTACCGTCGTCGCATGCTGCTGGCGCTGGTGCGCCGGCTCGTCGACGAGCTCTGGAACGAAGGCTGAGCGGTCACGGCCGGCCACCACCGGAAGGCGCCGACACCATGCCGTGCCCCCCGTGCCATCCGCCGCAGGCCACCGGCGCCCCGCTCAATGGGGCCGAGTTGCTGCTCGGCGCGCACGACGCCGCGGCGACCGCGATCGAGTGCGATGGCCGGCGCATCGGCTACGGCGCGCTGCGCGAGCGCGTCGCACGCGCCGGGGCCCTGTGGCGCGCGCGTGGGGTGCAGCCGGGCAGCCGCGTCGCCGTCAAGCTGCCCGACGGCATCGACTGGGTGATCGCCTGGCTGGGCGCGATCTGGGCCGGTGGCGTCGCCGTCGGCATCAACCCGAAGATCCCTGCGCCCGAGTGGCAGTACATCCTCGACGAGGCGGGCTTCGACCTCATCGTCGCCGAGTCGGACGAGGGCACGCCGGCGCCGTGGTGCACGCGCGTGATCCGGGTCGACGACGCCCGGCGCGCGGTGGCCGCGATGGCGCCGATGCGCGCGCTGCCGATGCCGGCCGAGGCGCCCGCCTTCTGGGTGCACTCGTCGGGCACCTCGGGCAAGCCCAAGGCGGTGGTGCACGCGCAGCGCAGCCTTGGCGACATCGCGTGCATCTCGGCCGAACGGCTGGGCATCGAGCCGGGCGACCGGCTGTTCTCGAGCTCGCGCCTGTTCTTCTGCTATCCGCTGGTGAACGTGCTGCTGGCCGGCCTGCGCATCGGCGCGACGCTGCTGCTGGAGCCGCAGTGGCCCACCGCGGAGAACGTCGCCGCCACGGTGGCGCGCACGCGGCCGACGGTGCTGTTCTGCGTGCCCGCGCTGTACCGCGACATGCTGCGCCGAGGCATTGCGCCGCAGCTGGCCGCTGCCGGCGTGCGACGCTTCGTGTCGGCCGGCGAGGCGCTGCCGGCCACGCTGCGCGAGGCCTGGCGTGCCGCGACGGCGCGGCCGATGATCGACGGCTACGGCGCCTCGGAAGTGCTGTGCCTGGTGCTGACCGCGCTCGACGGCGACGACGGCCTGCGGCCCTCGCCCGGCGTGCAGGCGCGGCCGCTGGACGCCCGGGCCGCCGACGCCGGCGGGCCCACGCGCCTGCTGATCCGCACCTCGACGCTCGCGCTCGGCTACCTCGACCGCCCCGCGGCGCAGGCCGACAGCTTCCGCGACGGCGCGTTCTGCCCGGCCGACCTGTTCGTGCGCACGGCCGGCGGAGGCTGGCGCTTCGCCGGCCGCGAGGACGCGCTGGTGAAGGTGCGCGGCCGCTGGGTCGACCTCACCGCGCTGGGCGAGCAGCTCGGCGAGGGCCTCGAGGGCCTGCGCGAGGGCGCCTGCGCCTGCGTGCACGACGCCGACGGCGTGGAGGCGCTGGCCTACTTCTACGCCGCCGAGCCGCACGACGCCGAACGGCTGGCCGAGGCGCTGCGCGCGCGCGTCGCCCGGCTGTCGCCGTACCAGCGTCCGGCCTGGCTGCGTCGGCTGGACGCGCTGCCGCGCACCGCGGCGGGCAAGCTGCTGCGGCGCCAGCTCGCGGCCGCGCTGGACGAGTCGGCCCGATGAGCGCCGCAGGGATGCGCCCTGCACGGCGGCCGCGCGGCCGCGCCGCGGGCACCGAGGGCAGGACCTTCCGATGACCGCTCCGGACCCCATCGGCGCCCGCACCTGGCACGAGGCCGACGGCCTGCATGTCGACGTGCGCGGGCTGCCGCCGCCGCAGCCGCTGGTGCTGGTGCTGCGGCTCATCGATGGCCCGCAGGCGCCGCCGGTGGTGATCCTGCACCACGACCGCGAGCCGAGGCTGCTGTACCCGGAGCTCGCCGAACGCGGCTGGCAGGCTTCGCACCTGGCGGGCGATCCGGGCGAGGTGCGGTTGCGGCTCGAACCCTTCGTGCCGTGATCGCGGCGCTGCAACCGTGAAGACCCCGCTCGCCCGGCCCGCCGCTGCGGCGCCCGGCATCGTGCTGGCCGGCGCGCGCGGCCGGCTGCTGCCGGCCTCGATCCCGCTGCGCTTCTTCGGCGCCGCGGTGGTCTTCCACGTGCTGGCCTGGGTGGCGCTGGCGGTGGGCACGATGCAGGGCGCCGGCTGGCACGGCGGGCTCGGCTGGCCGCTGGCGGCCCTGCACCTGGTGACCCTGGGCACGCTGATGTCGGCGGCGATCGGCGCCAGCCTGCAGCTGCTGCCGGTGGCCACGCGCCAGCCGCTGCAGTCGCACCGGCTGGCCGCGGCGCTGTGGTGGGGCTTCACGCCCGGCGTGGTGCTGCTGGTGCTGGGCATGGGCCTGGCGCGGCCGCCGTGGCTCGCCGCCGGCGCGGCGCTGGTGATCGGGGCGCTGCTGCTTCACGCCGTGCTGCTGGTGGCCAACCTGCGCGCCGCGCGCGGCATGCCGGGGGTCGTGCTGCACGGCTGGGGCGCGCTGGCCGGGCTGGCGCTGCTGCTGGCGAGTGCCGCGGCGCTGGTGCTGGGCTGGCTCGGCCGGCCGCTCATCGACCGCGATAGCGCGCGCGCCCTGCACCTGCTGGCCGGCGTGTTCGGCACGATGGGCCTGCTGGCGTTCGGGCTGTCGGCCATCCTGCTGCCGATGTTCGCGCTGGCGCCGGTGCCCCCGCTGCGCGGGCAGCTCGCCTCGGGCACGGCGGCGCTGGCGGCGATCTCGATCGGCGCCGCCGCCGCCGCGGGCCTCGCGCCGCTGCCGCTGCGCGCGGCCGCGCTGGCGCTGGGCGCGCTGGGGGTCGCGATCCACCTCGTGCAGATGCAGCGCACGCTGGCGCAGGGCATGCGGCAGGACCTCGGCCTGTCGCTGTCGATGATGCGCGGCGGCTGGGCCGCGCTGGTGGCCGCGCTGGTGCTGGCGGCGCTGCAGCTGGTGACCGGCCACGGGCCATCGGGCCACGTGGTGCTGGTGCTGCTGGTCGGCGGCTGGCTGACGAGCTTCCTGTTCGGCGTGCTGCAGCGCATCCTGCCCTTCCTGGTGGCGATGCACTGTCCGCCCGGACGGCGCGCACCGACGCCGTCGGCCCTGACGGTGCAGGCGCCGCTGCGCGTGCATGCCGTCGCGCACGCCGCCGCGCTGGCGCTGCTGCTGGCCGGCCTGCTGGCCGACGAGGCGGGGCTGCTCGTGTCCGCGGCGGCCGTCGGCGCCGTCGGCGCGCTGGCCTTCGGATGGTTCTTCGCCGTGCTGCTGCGGCGCTGGCAGCGCGCGCTCGCGCCGGTTTTGCGCTGACGCAAGCGCCGCCGCGCTGATTCCTCTATTCTGGTACTTCAATACCGGAATTGAGCCATGAGCTTCTCGCGCCAGACCGCCCGACTGCTCGATGACGAGCACCGCGCCAACCTGCAGCTGCTGGAGCGCGTCGAACGCGCGCTGCGCGGCGACGATGCGGGGCTCGCGGCGCTGGCCGCGCCGCTGGTGCGTCAGCTCGATCACGAGATAGGCCGCCACTTCAACTTCGAGGAAGAGGCGCTGTTCCCGCTGATGGCCGACGCCGGCGACGGCGACCTCGCGACCTTGCTGGCCGAGGAGCACGCGACGCTGCGCGAAGTGGCCGCCGAGCTGCTGCCGCTGGCCCGCGCCGCCGCCGCCGGACCGCTCGGCAGCGAGGACGCTGCGGCGCTGCGGCGCCTCGCGGCCGAGCTGGTCGAGCGCCTCGTCGCGCACATCCAGAAGGAGACGATGGGCCTGCTGCCGCTGCTGGACGACCTGCTCGACGACGAGGCCGACCGGCGCCTGGCCTTCGAGTACGCGGTCGACGCCTGACCCCGCTTTGAATCCCCCTGCAGGAACCGCCATGCCGCACCCGAACACCGACCACTCCTGCGCCGTGCGCGCGCTGACCGCCGCCGACCTCGATGCCGTCGTCACGATCGACGCCGCGCTCGAAGGCCGCTCGCGCCGCGACTACGTCGAACGCCGCCTCGCCGCCGCGCGCCGCGAACCCGCGCTGCACGCGCAGTTCGCGGTGGACGAGGGCGGCGAGCTCGCCGCCTACCTGCTGGCGCGCGTGCTGCACGGCGAGTTCGGCCGCAGCCGGCCGTCGCTGCGCATCGAGCTGGTCGGCGTGCGGCCCGAGCGCCGCGGTCGCGGTTATGCCAGCGCGCTGCTGCGTGCGCTGCAGGACTGGGGCCGGCGCCACGGTGCCGACGAGATCCACACGCTGGCCGCGTGGACCGACGCCGGCCTGCTGCCCTGGCTGCACCGCCGCGGCTTCGCGCTGGCACCGCACCACGTCATCGAATCGGCGGTCGACGAGGGCCGCTGGCGGCCCGAGCGCGACGGCCCGGTCTCGCTGCCGCCGGGCTTCGGCGCGCCGGCCGAGATCGACTACGGCCGCACCGAGAGCAACGACCATGAGCGCCTCGCGCGCGACGAGGCCGACGTGCGCGCGATGACGGCCGACGACCTCGACGCGATCGTGCGCATCGACCGCGACATCGTCGGCAGCGACCGCCGCGACTACATCGCCGCGCGCCTGGCCGAGGCGCTGCACGACGCGGCGATCCGCATCTCGCTGGTCGCGCGCCGCGGCGGCGCGATCGTCGGCTACCTGATGGCGCGCGCCGACTTCGGCGACTACGGCCGCACCGAGCCGGTCGCGGTGCTCGACACCATCGGCGTCGACCCCGCGTGGACGCAGCGCGGCGTCGGCCATGCGCTGCTGTCGCAGCTGTTCGCCAACCTCGGCGCGCTGCGCGTCGAACGGGCCGAGACGGTGGTCGCGCAGCGGTCGCTCGGCCTGCTGGGCTTTCTCTACGCCACCGGTTTCGCGCCGTCGCAGCGGCTGATGTTCGTCATCCCGGTGTGAGCCCCGACGCCGCGCCGGCCTGCGTGGCCGGCCGTTTCGTGAACACGATGCGCACGAGCGGATGCGCATTCGGCTTCACGATGCCGAGCTGGAAGAAGCTGAAGATGCGGGTGTCGCCCTTGAATTCCTCGGTGGCGCGGTAGTCCACCGAGTGGCCTTCGCCGTCGTTGACCTTCGACGACCAGATCATCGTCTGCTCGGGCGCATGCCAGTAGCCGTGGTCGATGCGCACCGAACGGTCGTTGGTATCGACCCAGGTGTTGACGTAGTGCTTGGCCACCGGGTCCCAGCCCCAGGTGCCGATGCCCTGGTAGGCGGGCAGCTTGGCCATGGCCGGGATGCGGAAGTCGTTGACGATCCAGTGGCCGTTGACCAGCAGCGTATTGACCTGCACGCCCTTGGCGCTGCCGCTGGGCTGGCCGTTCTCGAAGAAGGTGACCTCGGCATCCCACGTGCCGGCTTCCATGCGCAGCGGTTCGTAGACCGAGTCGGGCACCGGGTTGGCGGCGCGCACCGGCATGGCGAGCAGGCTGAACGCGGCGGCGCCGGCCGCGAGCGCGGCGGGCCATGAGGGCATCGACAGGGACATGGCGATCGGCGGGCAGTCGTTGGAAGGGGCTGATGATAGTCAGCCCTGTCGCATGCCCTCGCGTGCCGAATGCGCCGCGCCGGCCACCGGCCGCGCCGCGTCCGTTCAGCCGTGCAGCGACTCGTACTTCGCCTGCAGCTCTTCGGGCGACTCGACGAAGTCCGGGTTCGGCACGATGCAGTCGGCCGGGCAGACGAGCTTGCACTGCGGCTCGTCCTCTGCGCCGACGCATTCGGTGCAGCGCAGCGCGTCGATCACGTAGATCGGGTCGCCGACCGAGATCGCCTCGTTCGGGCACACCGGCTTGCAGGCATCGCAGGCGGTGCAGTTGTCGTTGATCAGCAGGGCCATGGCGGGTCTCCGGCGGGGTCAGGCGAGGTTCGGGCTCGTTGTCAGGCGGTGGCGGCTTCGTGCTCAAGCGCGGCGATGCGGGCGTGGCGGAAGGCGCCCCACAGCGCGGCGCCGATCGCGCCGGCATAGATCGAGTCGGCATGCGAACGCACGTCGACCTTCACCTTCTCGTTCTGCATCTCTTCCTGGATGGCCGCCAGCAGCCCGGTGTCCAGCGCCAGGCCGCCGGTCAGCAGCGCGCTGCCTTCCTTCACGCCGGTCACCTTCAGCAGCTTGACGATGCGCGAGGCCATCGACAGGTGGATGCCCTTCAGGATGTCGGGCGTCGCGATGCCGCGGCTGACCATGTTGATGACGTCGGTCTCGGCCAGCACCGCGCAGATCGAGCTGACCTTCTCGGGGTCCTGCGAGGTCTTCGACAGCGGCCCGATCTCCTCGACCGCGACGCCGAGGTAACGCGCGATGTTCTCGAGGAACTGGCCCGAGCCCGACGCGCACTGGCTGGTCATCTTGTAGCTCAGCACCTTACCGCGGCCGTCGATCGAGATCGCGCGGCCGTTGAGCGCGCCGATGTCGACCACCGCGCGCGCCTCGGGCGCGAGGAAGACGCCGCCGCGCGCATGCGTGGTCATCGAGTAGAAGTGACCGGTCGCGAAGCTGACGTTCTCGCCTTCGCCGGTGGTCGCGACGTAGGCCACGTCGCCGCGGGCCAGTCCCGCGTCGGCCAGCACGCCGTCGTGGCCTTCGCGCGCCAAGGTCATCGGGTCGCGGCGGCGGATGCGCTCGCAGCGGCGCGCCAGCCAGCGCGGCGACGCGGGGTCGGAACTGTCGAACAGCACGGTCTTCACCGCGCCGGAGCCGATGTCGATGCCGATGGTCAGCGTCATGCTCTTGCCTCCGCGGTCTTGCCTTCTTCCACCACCGCGCGCCACGCGAAGGTCGCGCCGCCGAGCGCGCCGGTGTAGATCGAGTCGGGGTTGATGTTCAAGGTCAGCCGGCCGTAGTTCTCCTCGACCAGGTCGGTCAGGGCCTTCACCGCGGCCTCGTTCTTCGCGACGCCGCCGGTGAAGGTGAACTGGTCGCGGATGCCGCCCGAGCGCGCCAGGATCGACATCGCGCGCAGGATGATCGCGCGGTGCAGGCCGGCCATGATGTCCTCGCGCTTGTCGCCCAGCGCGAGACGGTCGCGCAGCTCGGCGCCGGCGAACACGGTGCAGGTGGAATTGATGCGGATCGACTTGGTCGACTGCATCGCCAGCGGCCCGAGCTCGTGCAGGCCCATGTTCATCTCGTCGGCGATGTAGCCGAGGTAGCGGCCGCAGCCGGCGGCGCAGCGGTCGTTCATCTGGAAGCTCTCGACGATGCCGGCCGGGTCGACCTGGATCGCCTTGGTGTCCTGGCCGCCGATGTCCAGCACGGTCGCGGTGCCGGGGTACATCACGTGCGCGCCGAGCCCGTGGCAGAGGATCTCGCTGCGGATGTGCTCCTTCGAGAACGGCAGCCGCGCGCGGCCGTAGCCGGTGCCGACGATGTAGGTCTCCTCCATCTCGGTGTCCAGCACCTGCTTGATCGGCGCCTCGATCGCGCCGCGCCGGGCTTCGGTCTCCGGCAGTGCCGCGAAGCTGCGTTCGAGCGCCGACAGCAGGTGGCGGCGCACCGAGTCGGCATAGACGCGGTTCTCGACCTCGATGATCGAGCGGTCGAACAGGTTCAGCAGGTGCTCGTAGCGCGTGCCCGCCGCCTTGGCCACTTCCTCGCCGATGGCCAGGTACTGGCTGCCGGCGATGTCGCGGAAGAAGTCGCTCTTGCGCCGCGCGCCGGGCGCGAAGAGCGCCGGTGCTTCCTCGGCGAGGCGGCGGAACACCTCGTCGAGCGTCGCGCGTTCGGTCGCGCTGCCGAAGGCCGAGGTGCCGAGGTTGCGCTGGCAGGTGGCCTCGAGGTCGCGCAGCTGCTCGAGGTACTGCTCGGCGCGGAAGTCACGTTCGAGCTGGTTGATGAAGGTGTCGAGCGAACCGTTCAGCGCGCCCGTGCCCTGCAGCGCCTGCCGGAACAGGTGGAAGCGCCCGTTGACCATCGCCTCGATCTTGGCCACCGCCGCGGCCGTGTCGTAGTTCGAGCGCGAGTTGGTGATGCCGCGGCCGAGCACGTTCTGGTGCTCGTCGATGACCACCGCCTTCGTGGTGGTGGAGCCTAAGTCGATGCCGATGAAACAACGCATGGTGTGCTCCTGGCCGGTCAGTGCGCGTGGATCGGGATCGCGCGGGCCAGATTGCCCGGGTCCGGATGGCCGTAGGTGCGCTTCTGCTTGACCATCTGGAAGTAGCTTTCGAGCCGGTTCTTGACGTTGGCCGCCGAGAAGTAGCGCGGGTCGACGAGGTCGGTCTCGATGAAGGCCGCGGGCTTGCCGGTGCGGCGCTCCACTTCACGCAGGATCAGCAGCTGCCCGGCGGAGAAGCTGTTGCAGCTCTTGATGGAGTTGATCAGCAGGCCGTCGGCGTCGTACTCCTCGATGTAGCGGCAGATCATGTCGATGCGCGAGGGCAGGTTCAGGTTGGTGTAGCAGCCCAGGCAGTACTCGGCCAGCGACTCCAGCGGATGCTCGGGGTCGTGGCGGAAACCGAAGTCGTAGAGGCCGCCGACCTTCGCGTAGGTCGACGAGACGACCACCGCGCCCTCGTCGTAGAACATCTTCCAGAAGTCGCGGAAGCTGGTCCAGTTGGGCGGGCCCTCGACGACGAGGCGGTACTTCTCCTCGCCCATCTCGCCGTCGGGCGTGACGGGGCCCTTGCCGAGCCGGACGCGCTCGTCGATCTCGTTGCGCAGCACGCGGTAATACTCGGTGGCCTCGGGCGTGCCGCGGAAGGCGGTGAAGATCGGGCCGATGTAGTACACCGCGCCGAAGTAGCCGTCGATCGGGCTCGGCCGGTGCTTGGCCGAGTGCAGCACCTTCACCAGGTCTTCCTCGGCCTTGACCGATTCGCGCATGTACTGGCGCAGCCGGTCGATGTCGAACTTGACGCCGGAGATGCGCTCGAGCGCGGGGATCACCGTTTCCTTCAGCTGGCGCACGACATAGTCGCGCATGCCGGGCTGGATGCGGCCCTCGCCCTGGTACGGCACATGCAGCATCACTGTCTCGCAGCCATACTTGTGGCGGATCAGCTCGAACCACTTCATGAAGGTGAAGCAGCCGGTGTACGACAGCAGCAGCACGTCGGGCTTGGGCAACACTTCGCCGGTGGGGCCGACCTCGCCGCCCATCATCATGCCGAGGTCGGCCTTCACATAGGTGCAGACGTCCTCGCTCTGGCCGTCGCGCTCGGCATCCATGATCAACTTGCCGCTGCGCTTGCGCATGCCGTTCTGCAGCGCATTGGTTTCCGGCAGGCTGCGTGCGAAGTCGAAGCACATCAGCAGCTCGTTGAGGTTGCCGGGCACGAAGGTCGCCGACACCTTGCGGTTGGCCGCACGCGCGCCCGCCAGCTCCGCGTAGTTGCGGTTGATCAGCTCCTTCTGCAGCCACATCGCGTCCTCTTTCTGGACGTTCTGCGGGCGCTTGGCCGTGCCGGTGGGGGCGGGCATCGCGATGGTCGACGTGGTGCTCATGGGGCTGTCCTTGCGATGTGGCGGATGGCGTGGGTCGTCGTTGTCGTTGTCGTCGTCGGAGAGAGATCAGGCCGGCGGGGCGCTCTGTTCCGCTCATGTCCCCCGGGCCGGGCTGCGCTGATACGCCCCGGGCAATACCCGGCCGGCCCTCCTCCTTGACTTCGCTCCACAGAGCGCCCCGCCGTCCTGATCCGCACCGCTCTGGCACCTGGGCGCATGCCACGGTGTCGCATTGGCCAAGGGCGCTGGGTGCCCGGCGTAGCGAAGTCAAGGAGGAGGGCCGGCCGTGATCCAGCATCAGCCGTATCGGCGGTGCACGGCCCGGGGGACATGAGCGGAGCCGGGCACCCAGCGGCCTTGGCGCGCTCGGTGTCGGCATGCGCAGTCCCCGCATGCGGGCACCCAGTGGCCTTGGCACGCCACGCACCGCTGCACAGGACGGAGAACGTCGCTACGCGTGACATCTCAAGCCGCCGCATTCCACAACTTGATCGAATCGGCGAACGTGCCCGCCTGCTCGCGGATCGGCGCCATCTGCCCGGTGTTCTCCGCGTACTTGAACGCGGTGTGCGGGATGCCGTGCTTCGACAGCACGTCCTGCAGCATCGGCCGCTCCAGCAGCGCGGGATCGCAGAAGGAGGGCGCGGCGAAGACCACGCCTTCGGCACCGCGCGTCTTGACCTGCTTCATCAGGAAGACGCCCTTTTCCTCGCGCGTCGCGTCGTACTTCGCCGCGGTGGAGGCCGAGCGGTGCAGGAAGGCCTTGGACAGTTCGGCCAGCGGGTCGCCGTCGGCCGGCACGTCGTCGAGCAGCCAGCGCGTGACGAGCATGAAGTCGTCGTCGACGATGTAGCAGCCCGACATCTCGATCGACTTGATCAGCGCCAGCGGCGGTTGCTCGCAGAAGCTGCCGTTGAGCACGATGCGCGCGTTGTCGCGCTTCGGGCGCGGGAAGGCTTCGGCCGCCGCAAGGTACTCGCGCACCAGCGCGGTGTGTTCTTCCACCGGCAGCACCATGCCCGCGCGCAGCAGCAGGTAGACCTCGGAGGTCGGCGCCTGCCACGGCTTCGCCGCGCGGTAGGCGTAGAGATCGCGGATGGCGCTGCGGTTGTCGTTGTAGACCGCGATCGATGCGTTCAGTTCGGCATCGGTGATCGGCGCACCGCGCAGCCGGCCGAGGTCGTCGCGGATGTGCTGCATCTCGCCGATGTAGAAGCGCCCGCCCACCTCGTCCTGGTAGTTCTGCGGCACGTCGACATAACGAACGTACTTGTCCTTGAACAGGATCTGCCACATGCCCGAGAGGTTGCGGATCACGTCGCAGATCGACGGGAACAGCATGCCGTCCAGGCAGTCGAGCCGGCCGGTCAGGCCGAGCTCGATCGTCGAGCGCGGGATGCGGCAGATATAACTCTGGTAATACGCGTCCCCCTGGATCACCTCGATCTGGTCGCCGCCGCCGAGGATGCCCACCGGCAGCATGCCGGCCGCGTGGATCAGCTCGCGCGGCACGTAGACCGGCATGTAGCCGATCGCCTGGCGGCCGGGCGCGGCGGCCTTCCAGTCCTTGACCGCGTTGAAGTGCAGGTCCTCGAACAGCGCCTCGCAGCGCCTGACGATGCGGATCACATCGGGCTCGTTCATCAGCGGTGCTCCCAGCGCGGTGCGCGCTTGGCGAGGAAGGCACTCAGGCCCTCGTTCGCGTCGTGCGTGGTCATCAGGCGGTGCAGGTACAGGTGCTCGACCTCGGCCAGGCGGGCGCCGAGCTCGCGGGCGCGTGTCGCGCGCGTGGCCTCGATCGCCAGCGCCAGGGTCGCGGCGCTCTTGCCGGCGAGCTGTTCGTCGAAATGGGCGAGGGCGGCGGCCTCGGGGTCGTCGGCCAGCGCGTGCACCAGGCCGATGCCGAGAGCGCGCGTGCCGTCGATGCTGCGGCCGCTCAGCAGCAGCTCCTCGGCGGCGGCCGGGCTGACGCGCCACGGCAGCAGGCAGGATGCGGCCGGCGCGAACACGCCGAGGCGGATCTCGGGCTGGCCAAACATCGCGTCGGGCCGCGCGAAGATCGGCCCGCCGGCGAGCGCCACTTCCAGCCCGCCGCCCAGGCACTGGCCGCGCACGGCCACCAGCACCGGCGCCGGGAAGCGCACCATCGCCATGATCAGCGCATGCAGGCTGGCCAGCATCTGCGCGCAGCGGTCGGGCAGGTGTTCCTCGACGCTGGCGCCGAAGCTGAAGTGCGGGCCCTCGGCATCCAGCAGCACGCCGCGCAGCGGCTGGCGCGCATGGCCTTCGAAGGCGTCGTGCAGCGCGTCGATCATCGCCGCGTCGCACAGGTTCGCCTTCGGCCGCGCCAGGCGCAGGCGCAGCAAGGCGCCGTCGCGGTCGAGCCACACGCGCAGCGGGGACGTCGCGTCAGCCACGCGCTGCTCCCGGCTGGATCTGGTCGTGCAACGGGCCGACCCAGCTCTGCCCGGCAGCCAGCTTCTGCCGCAGCAGCACGAAGTCGACCTCGCGGTCGTCCTTCGGGCCGTCGTTGAACGCGGTGAAGCCGGCGCGGGCCTCGGTCATCATGTTCAGCGCCAGCCAGGCGCGCGCGTTCTCCTTGTTGCGGTTCCAGGCGTCGAGCTTGGGCTTGCGCAGCTCCTCGATCGTCTTGGTCGTGCAGTCCGGGAAGGTCAGCAGGATCTTGGCGCACAGCTCCTCGACCTTCGCGTCGAGCAGCGACAGGTCCACCGTGCCGCGCTTCATCAGCGCCTTGCCTTCCTCGAGCGCGGCGCCGGTCTTCGGCTCGCCGTAGCACAGGCGTCCGAACTCGTCGACGAAACGCTGGGTCTCGACCGTCGGGTTGGCGACGAAAGCCCCATCGACCTTCAGCGCCGGCACAAGGTCGGTGAGGATGCCCATCTGGTAGGCCTTGTGCGCGCTGAAGGGCTCGCACAGCACGCAGGCGGCCATCGCGCGTTCGGCGCCCATCATCACCGGCAGGAAGTCGGTCGCGCCGCCGATCGGCGCCGAGCCGTGCTTGGGGCCGGCCTGGCCGAAGCGCGCCAGGTCCTGCGCGACCGAGAAGTCGCAGGCCATGCCGATCTCCTGGCCGCCGCCGATGCGCATGCCGTTGACGCGGCAGATCACCGGCTTGTCGCAGGCCAGGATCGTGCTGACCATGTCGTTGAACAGCCGCATGTACTGCCGGTACTCCTGCGGCTGGCCGGCGTAGTACTCGGCGTACTCCTTGGTATTGCCGCCGGTGCAGAAGGCCTTGTCGCCGGTGCCGGTGAAGACCACGCAGTTGACCGCGCGGTCGTTGCTCGCCGCGCGCAGCGCGAGGATCACGCCCTTGACCATGTCGGTCGTGTACGAGTTGTACTGCGTCGGGTTGTCGAGCCAGATCCAGGTGTTGTAGAGGCCCTCGGCAACGCGGCCGTCGGGCCGGCGCGCCGGGCGACGCTCGATGCGCACGCCGGGCTTGGCGATGTCGTCGACGAGGTCGTGCTGCTTGAAATCGTGCGCGGGGGCTTGCAGGCGTTCGGGGGCGTTCATCGTCAGGACTCCTTCAGGGCACGAGCACGACACGGCGCGTGATCTCGCGCGCATGCACGGCTTCGAACACGGCGTTGATCTGGTCGAGCGGGCGGCGCTCGACGAAGGGGGCGAGCTGCACCTGGCGGTCGAGCACCAGGTCCAGCGCCTTGGGGTACAGCTCGGGCGGACAGCCCCAGTTGCCGATCGCGCGGGCATCGAAGGCCATCAGGTTCGACACCCGCAGCTCGACCTTGTCCATCGTGAAGCCGACGATCGACAGCGTGGCGCCGTGCACCAGCAGGCCGAAGGCCGTCTGCTGGCCCGGCGCGCTGCCGGAGCATTCGAAGATCTTCCACTCGGTGGCGCGCAGGCCCTGCTGGCGCGCGAGCTCGGCGACGGCCTTCTTCAGCGCCTTGGCGTCGTGCGCGCGCGCATCCAGCGTCAGCGCGACGACGCCCTCGTCGGACAGCGCCTGCAGCTTGCGCGGGTCGACGTCGATCGCCACCACCGCGGCGCCGAAGGCGCGTGCGATCTGCGCGCAGTAGCCGCCGACGCCGCCGACGCCGATCACCACCGCGACGTCGCCCGGGGCCACGCCGGCGCGGCTGACGGCCTGGTACGGCGTGGTCAGCGCGTCGGCGACGATCGACACCTGCCACAGCTCGAGCCCGGCGCGCGCGAGGCGCTCCTCGTCGACTGGGCAGAGGCCGCGCGCGGGCACGACGATGTGCGTGCCGAAGCCGCCTTGGATGTCGTTGCCCGGCATCTTCTGCGCGCGGCAGATCGTCGACAGCCCGCGCTGGCAGAGGTCGCAGGTGCCACAGGGCAGCACCGCCGGCACGATCACCGCACTGCCGATCCAGCTGCCGGCGCCGGCGCCGGCGGCGATGACCCGGCCGCTGATCTCGTGGCCCAGCGCCAGCGGCAGCGGGTGGTTGGTGCGCACGCCGTCGTAGACGTAGCCCAGGTCGGTGTGGCAGACGCCGCAGCCGGCGATCTGCACCACCACCTCGCCGTCGCCGGGCCGCGGCACGAAGGCCTCGTGGACCATCGGCAGGTTGCGTTCGACGAAGCTCCAGCGGTGCGCTGCGATGTCCATTCGCGGTCCCTTTCGTGCCCTGGCCGGGCGGTGAAAAACGGGAGGAAGTGCGGGATGAAACACCGGCAATGAGGTAAATCGGTACCGCATTGCTGGTTTAGGGCGATTCTGGCGACGCGGTGCGCAGTGCGTTTGATCCAGGTCAGAAGCTGCCGGCGGCGGCCGCCGTCAACTCCGCATCGACAGCGTCGTGTCAGACGAACCGACGACGAGCACCGTGGAGACCCAGACGATGAGCGACCGTGTTTCCTCGCCCCCCCGCAGTCTCTCGTTCGCCATTGCAGGCAGCGGCGGCAGCGGCGTGATGACGGCCGGCACCCTGCTGCTGGACGCGGCCGCGAAGGCCGGCTTCCATGGCCTGATGGTGCGCACCAGCGGCCCGCAGATCCGCGGTGGCGAGGCGGCCGCGCTGGTGCGCCTGGCCGATGCGCCGGTCGACGCGCTGGACGACCGCTTCGACGTGCTGCTGGCGATCGACTGGACCAACGTGCAGCGTTTCGCCGACGAGATCCCGCTGCATGCGGGCAGCCTGATCGTCGGCGACATCGATGGTGGCGAGGTGCCGCCGGTTTTCGCCGCCAGCGGCGCGCGCGTCGTGCAGCTGCCGCTGAAGAAGACGGCCAAGGGCCTCAAGGGCAGCTGGATCAACATGCTGGCGCTGGGCATCGCGGGTGCGCTGGCGCACATCGACGTCGCGACGCTCGAAGCGGCGGTGTCCGCCGGCTGGCAGCGGGATGCGGATGCGCTGGCGGCCAACCTCGCGGCCCTGCGCGCGGGTGTCGAAGCGGCGGCAGCCCTGCCGGCGCTGCCGACCCTGCAGCCGGCGCCGGCGTCGGCCGCGCCGCGCTGGCAGCTCAGCGGCAACGAGGCGGCCGGCTACGGCGCGCTGCGCGGCGGCGTGCGTTTCGTGGCCGCCTACCCGATCACGCCGGCCACCGAGATGCTCGAGTGGATGGCCCCGGCGCTGGCCAAGGTCGGCGGCACCCTGCTGCAGGCCGAGGATGAGCTGGCATCGGTGAACATGATCATCGGCGCGTCCTATGGCGGCGTGCCCTCGCTGACCGCCACCGCCGGTCCCGGACTCGCGCTGATGACCGAGGGCATCGGCCTCGCGGTGGCCGCGGAAGTGCCGATCGTGATCGTCGACGTGATGCGCGGCGGCCCGTCCACCGGCATCCCGGCCAAGAGCGAGCAGAGCGACCTGTCCTTCGCCGTCAGCGGCCTGCACGGCGACGCGCCGCGGCTGGTGCTGGCGCCGTCGTCGATCGGCGATTGCGCGGCCACGACACAGTGGGCCGTCGAACTGGCCGAAGCGCTGCAGGCGCCGGCGATCGTGCTGTCGGACCAGTTCATGGGCCAGTCGCGCGCGATCATCCCGCGGCCGGCGCTGCCGCCGCGGCAGCCGTCGCCGCGGCTGGTGGCTGAACCGATGGCCGCGGATTACAAACGTTATGCCGATACACCATCGGGTGTCTCGCCGATGGCCATTCCCGGCAATCCCGGCACCGTCTACACCGCCGATGGCCTGGAGCACAGCGAGCGCGGCATTCCGAGCAGTCAGGCGGCTGACCACCGGCGCCAGCTCGACAAGCGCGCGCGCAAGCTGATGCAGCACGACTACGGGCCGCGCTGGGCCGACGTCGAAGGCGAGGGCCCGTTCGCGGTGATCACCTTCGGCTCCGCGGCCGGGCCGGTGCGCGAAGCGGTGAAGCGTGCCGCCGCCCGCGGCCATGCGGTCAGGCTGATCGTGCTGCGCCTGCTGGCGCCGCTGCAGCCGGCGGCTTTCGAGGCCGCGCTGGCCGGCATCGAGCAGGTGCTGGTGATCGAGCAGAACCACGGCGGCCAGCTGCTGCGTCACCTGCGCGGCGAGCTCGACCTTCCGGGCCGCCCGGCCGGATTCCACCGGCCCGGACCGCTGCCGCTGCGGCCGGGCGAGGTCTGTTCCGCGATCGAGCAGTGGATGGGTGCGGAACTGGAGGCACTGGCATGAACGCGCGCGGCCGTTCCGAAGCGCCCATGCCGGATCACGACATGCGGAGGAGACTGCAATGAACGACATGGTGCCGCCCACCGTCCTCGGCGCGGCCGACTACAAGTCCGACTACAAGCCGATCTGGTGCCCGGGCTGCGGCGACTACACCGTGCTCGGCTCGGTGACGCGCGCGCTGGCGCTGCTGCAGCGGCCGCCGCACGAGGTGGCGGTGGTTTCCGGCATCGGCTGCTCGTCGCGCATTCCCGCGTACACCGCGTGTTATGGATTCCACGGCGTGCACGGGCGCTCGCTGGCCGCGGCCACCGGCCTCAAGGTGGCCCGGCCCGAGCTGACGGTGCTGGTGGCCAGCGGCGACGGCGACGGCTACTCGATCGGCGGCAACCATTTCCTGCATGCCTGCCGCCGCAACGTGGACCTGACCTACATCGTGATGGACAACCACGTGTACGGCATGACCAAGGGCCAGGCGTCGCCGACCACGGAGCCCGACTGGGACAACAAGCTCGCGCCCGGCGGCACCGGCGTGCGCGCGTTCCATCCGCTGGTGATCGCGCTGGCCGCAGGCGCCAACTTCGTCGCCCGCGCGTTCGCCGGCGACCAGGCCGGCACCGCGGACATCATCGCGCAGGCGGTGCGCCACCCCGGCTTCTCGTTCATCGAGATCCTGAGCCCCTGCGTCACCTTCCGACCCGAGCAGCGCGGCTGGAAGGACCTGGTGCACCCGGCCTCGGTGACGGTGACCGACGACCCCGCGCGCGCCGCGCGCCGCATCATGACCGACGACGGCTTCAACATCGGCGTGCTGTACGCCGGCCACCGGCCGGCCTACGTGCCGCGCCCGTCCGAACCGGTCGACATCGAGGCGCTGGAGCAGGAGTTCGTTCTGTGAGCGGCCCCCGACCCGACTCGATCGACGCGCTGATCGCCGCCGCCTTCGCGATGGAGCAGCATGCCGCGCGCCGCTACGCCGAGCTGGCCGACACGATGGAGGCCTGCAACAACCGCGAGGTCGCCGCGCTGTTCCGCAAGATGGCGGGCTACGAGGCCGAGCATGCCGAGGCGATGCGCCGCCGGCTGGCGACGCAGGACCACCCGCCGGCCTTCGCCGATCCCGAGCTCGACGGCCCCGAGACGGTGCCGACCGATGCGCTGCACTACCTGATGCATCCCTGGCACGCGCTGCAGCTGGCGATGGCCGCCGAACGCCGCGCGCACGACTTCTTCGCCAAGCTCGCCGAGGGCATGGACGACGGCGAACTGCGCCGCGCCACCCTGGCGCTGCAGCGCGAGGAGGCCGAGCACATCGCGCTGCTCGAGGACTGGATCGAGCGCTACCCGCCGCCGGACAAGGACTGGTCGCTGGATCCGGACCCGCCGCGCTACAACGACTGAACGAAAGGCCCGCGATGAGAGTCCTGCTGCCCGAAGGCTGGCAATCGCCGGTGGGTTATGCGAACGGCATCGAAGCCGACCTCGGCCTCGAAGGGGGCCGGCTGGTCTTCCTGGCCGGCCAGGTCGGCTGGAACGCGCAGCAGCGCTTCGAGTCGGAAGCGATCGCCCCGCAGTTCGAGCAGGCGCTGCGCAATCTGGTCGCGGTGCTGGCCGCGGCCGGCGGCGAGCCGCAGCACCTCTGCCGGATCACCGCCTACTGCTGCGACAAGCCGGCCTACCTGGCGGCGCGGCGCGAGCTCGGCGAGATCTGGCGCCGCATCATCGGCCGCCACTACCCGGCGATGAGCATGGTGTTCGTCTCCGACCTGCTCGACCACCCCGCGAAGATCGAGCTGGAAGCGACGGCGGTGCTGCCGCACGTCTGCACGTCGAGCTTGCTCGAGGACTGAATGGCACAGCGCTGCTCGCCCACCTTTCTCGGCCCGTTGCGGAGGTTTGCCGTCGCGTGCGGAGGTCTGCACAAGATCAGGCCGGCGGGGCGCTCTGTTCCGCTCATGTCCCCCGGGCCGGGCTGCGTCGATACGCTCCGGATGGTGCTCGGCCGGCCCTCCTCCTTGACTTCGCTCCACAGAGCGCCCCGCCGTCCTGATCCGCTCCGCCCTGGCAAGGGATCGCACGCCGCGGTGTCGCATGAGCCAAGGGCGCTGGGTGCCCGGCGTAGCGAAGTCAAGGAGGAGGGCCGGCCGGGAGCCAGGCTCAGGCGTATCGGCGGCGCACGGCCCGGGGGAGTGAGCCCGGACACAAACAGTCCAGTGGACTGTTTGTGCCTGGCGAACGCCAGGGCCGCGAGGCCCTGGCATGAGCGGAGCCGGGCACCCAGTGGCCTTGGCGCGCTCGGTGCTTGCATGCATGACCGCAACGGGCCCCCAGCCGCCAATGACGCTACCGCCCAATTGAAGCGTGGCGGCTCTCGCGAATTGGAGCAACCACCATGCTTCAGATAATCATCCAGGGCCGCGGCGGGCAGGGTGCCCAGACCGCGGGCAACCTGCTGGCCGCCGCGTGGTTCGCCGCCGGCTGGCAGGTGCAGTGCTTCGCCAGCTATGGCGGTGCACGTCGCGGTACGCCGGTCAGTTCGACCTTGCGCGTCGACCAGCGCCCGGTTCGCCTGCGCTGCGACGTCGAACGCGCGGATGCCATCCTGTGCTTCGATGCCAGCCTGCTCGCCGGACCACTTTCGCGCACGGCCGACGAGCGTACGTTGGTCTTCGTCAATTCGTCGCGGCCGGCCGCTCACTTTGCGGACGATCTGCCCGGGCGGCGCGTGCTGCCGCTGGACGCGCTGGCGATCGCGCGCCGGCACGGGCTCGACCGCATCGTCAATTCGGCGCTGATCGGCGGCTTCGCGCGCGCACTCGCCGGGGCCGGTGCGCCGGGCCTCGACGTGCTGGAAGCCTGCTTGGGCGATGCCGGCAAGGGGCGCACTGCGCAGAACATCGCCGCCTGCCGCGACGGATGGCGGGCGATCGATGCCGCGCTGCAGCCGGAGGTCCGCGAATGAATGCCCCGCCATCGCCCACGCTGGTGCCGACCACCTGGACCACCGGCTCGACCGAGGTCTTCAAGACCGGCACCTGGCGCTCGATGATCGCGCGCCATGTGCACGCGCCGTCGCCCTGCCACCAGGCCTGCCCGGTCGGCGGCGACATCGCCGAATGGATCGGCCTGGCCGGTACCGGTGACCTGCGCGCCGCATGGACCGTGCTGACGCGCCACAACCCCTTCCCCGCGGTCGCCGGCCGCATCTGCCATCACCCGTGCGAGTCGGCCTGCAACCGCGCCGCGTACGACGAGGCGCTGTCGATCTGCAAGCTCGAGCGTTTCGTCGGCGATGCGGCGATCGCCGGAGGCTGGGCCTTCGATGCGCCGGGCGTCTCACGCGATGGCCATGTCGCGATCGTCGGCGGGGGGCCGGCCGGGCTGTCGGCCGCCTTCCAGCTGCGCCGCCGCGGCTGGCGCGTGACCCTGCACGAAGCCGGCACGGCGCTGGGCGGGTTGATGCGCCACGGCATCCCGGCGTACCGGCTTGCGCGCGACGTGCTCGATGCCGAGATCGCGCGCATCGTCGCGCTGGGTGTCGAGCTGCGGTTCGGCTCGCCGGTGCAGACACCGGCGCAGTTCCAGGCGCTGCGCGACGCGCACGATGCGGTCTTCGTCGCCACCGGCGCGGCCCGCTCGCGGCGCCTGGCGCAGCTGGACTATGCGCAGCCCGGCATCGTCGACAGCGCGGCCTGGCTCGAGGGCTGCAATGCCGGCAGGCCCTTGCCGTTGGGGCCGCGCGTGGTGGTGATCGGCGGCGGCAGCGCCGCGCTGGACGCCGCGCGCAGCGCGCGCCGCGCCGGGCATGCGGTGACGCTGCTGACGCTGGAGTCTCGTGGCCAGCTGCCGGCGCAGGCCGAGGAGGTGGTCGAGGCGCTCGAGGAAGGCATCGACCTGTGCGACGGCGCGATGCTGCAGGCCTGCGAGCGCGGTGCCGACGGCTTCGTGCTGCACTGCCGGCGCGTGCGCTTCGAGCCCGGTGCGCAGCGCGGGCAGTTCCAGCTCACGCCGCTCGACGAGCCCGCGTTCACGCTCGAGGCCGACGCGGTGATCAGCTCGGTCGGCCAGGAAACCGAGCTCGAGCCCTTCGGCCTGCCGGCCGAGCGAGGCGTGCTCGCGGTCGACGCCCGGCAGCGTGCCGGCGATGGAACGGTGTGGGCCGGCGGCGACGTCGCCAGCCTGGCCCGCCACGTCACCGAAGCCATCGGCATGGGCGAGCGCGCCGCGCTGGCGATCCACCGCGCGTTGCTCGGCGTGCAGACGCCCGACGAGACCGAGGGGCCGACGGCGGCCATCGAATCGATCGCCACCTGGTACCACCCCCGGGCGCCGCGCGCGCAGTCGCGCGTGGTGCCACCCGCCGAGCGCCTGGCCGATGGCGCCGAGGTGCAGCTGGGCCTGACGCGCGAGCAGGTGCGCGACGAAGCGGCGCGCTGCTTCTCCTGCGGCCACTGCACGTCCTGCGACACCTGCGTCGTCGTCTGCCCGGACCTCGCGGTGCGCCACGACGCCGGCGGCTACGAGGTGCTGGGCGACTACTGCAAGGGCTGCGGCCTGTGCGTGCGCGAATGCCCGAGCGGCGCGATGACGATGGAGGACGAGCTGCGATGAGCGAACAACGCGTCTTGCTGACCGGCAACCACGCCGCCGCGTGGGCGGCGCGCCTCGCGCGGCCGCAGGTCGCGCCGGTCTACCCGATCACGCCGCAGACGCCGGTGCTGGAGCTGCTGACCGAGTTCCAGTCGCAAGGCGAGTTCGACGCCGAGATCATCACCGTCGAGTCCGAGCATTCGGTGATGTCGGCCTGCATCCCGGCTTCGCTGGCCGGCGCGCGGGTCTTCACCGCCACCGCGTCGCAGGGCCTGCTGCTGATGCACGAGCTGCTGCACTACGCGGCCGGCGCACGCGCGCCGATCGTGATGCTCAACGTCAACCGCACGGTCGCGTCGCCCTGGGCGTTCTGGCCCGACCAGACCGACAGCCTCGCGCAGCGCGACACCGGCTGGATCCAGTTCTACGTCGAGAGTGCGCAGGAGGCGCTGGACACTGTGCTGCAGGCCTACCGCGTCGCCGAAGGCGTGATGCTGCCGGCGCTGGTGAACCTCGACGCGTTCTACGTCTCTCACGCGCTGGAGCCGGTGGCGATTCCGCCGCAGGACCTGGTCGACGAGTACCTGCCGCCCTTCGATCCGGCGCAGCGGCTCGATCCGCAGCGCGGCGCGTCCTGGGGCAACGTGGTGACGCAGGAGATGTTCTGCCGCCACCGCCGGGCCGCCGAAGACGCGATGGCGCAAGTGCCGGCGCTGGCCGCCGAGGCCGACCGGCTCTGGGGTGAACGCACCGGCCGCGCCTGGGGCATCGTCGAGCGCTACCGCTGCGAAGGCGCGAGCACGGTGATCGCCACGATGGGCAGCATGAGCGGCACCGCGCGCGAGGCGGTCGACGTCCTGCGTGCCGCGGGCGAGCTGGTCGGGTTGCTCAAGCTGCGCCTGTTCCGGCCGCTGCCGGTGGCCGCGCTGCGGGCGGCGCTGGCCGGCGTGCGCGAAGTGATCGTGCTCGACCGCAACCATTCGCCGGGCCTCGGCGGCGTGCTGCACCAGGAACTGCGGGCCGCGCTCTACGGCGTCGAGGCGCCGCCGCGCGTGCACGGGCTGCTGGCCGGTGTCGGCGGCGTCAACGTGTCGGTCGAGCGCATCGTCGCGCTGGTGCGCGAGACGCGCGGTGCGCCCGAATGCAGCGCGTCGCAGTGGATGCGTTGAAGGAGCGGGACATGACCGTCCGATCGATTCCCGAAGACCGCGCGATGCTGTGCAGCGGCCATGCCGCCTGCCCCGGCTGCATCGACGCGCTGACCGTGCGCCATGTGCTCGCCGGCGTCGGCGCCGACGCGATCGCGGTGGTGCCGCCCTCGTGCATGGCGATCATCGCCGGGCCGCAGCCCTTCAGCGCGCTGAAGATCCCGGTTTACCAGCCGACGCTCGAATCCAGCGCCGCGGCGGCTTCGGGCCTGCGCCGCGCGCTCGATGCGCAGGGCCGGCACTCGACGACGGTGGTGGTGCTCGCCGGCGACGGCGGCACCTACGACATCGGCTTCCAGTGCCTGTCGTCGGCGGCCGAGCGCAACGAGGACATGCTGTACTGCTGCCTCGACAACGAGGGCTACATGAACACCGGCGCGCAGAAGTCCTCGTCGACACCGCGCCATGCCTGGACCGGCTCGACGCCGGCGGGCAAGACCTCGCGCAAGAAGAATCTCACCGAGATCATGGCCGCTCACAACGTGCCTTATGTGGCCACCGCCAGCGTGGCCCACCTGGCCGACCTGCGGCGCAAGGTGGACAAGGCGATGGGCCTGCGCGGCCTGCGCTTCCTGAACCTGCTGATTCCCTGCCTCGACGGCTGGGGCCTGCGCGACGATGCCGGCCTGGCGGCGGCGCGGCTGGCGGTCGAGAGCGGCGCCTTTCCGCTCTACGAGGTGGAGGACGGCGCCCGCTGGACCGTCAACTCGGCGAAGACCCGGCCGGTCGCCGACTACCTGGCGCTGCAGGGCCGCTACCGGCACCTGACGGCCGAGCAGGTTGCCGCGTTGCAGGACGAGATCGATGCCGGCTGGGCGCGGCTGCAGCGGCAGGCGTCGGCGTCGGCGGCTCCGTTGGCGATGCCGGCGACGCCGGCGGTGCCGGCGGATCGCGCGCCGGCCGGCTGAGCGCGAAGGCCATCGCGATGGGTGTCGGTGGCCTGATCGCGGACCTCGTCGGCCTGCCGCGGCCGCATGTCGTGCGGTCGTCGCACGGGCCGCTGCTCGAGGCGCACGGCGTGCATGCCTGGTACGGCTCCAGCCACGTGCTCGACGGCGTCGACCTGGTGATCGAGCGCGGCCAGTCGCTCGGCCTTCTGGGCCGCAACGGCATGGGCAAGACGACGCTGATCCGCACGCTGCTGGGGCACCTGCGCCAGCGCGAGGGCCGCATCGTCATCGCCGGCCGCGACGTCTCCCGCGCGCGGCCGCACGAGGTGGCGCGGCTGGGCGTGGCCTACGTGCCCGAAGGCCGCGGCGTGTTCCCGAACCTGAGCGTGCGCGAGAACCTGGTGATGGCCGCCTGCAGCCGCGCCGACGGCAGCGGCTGGACGCTCGATCGCGTGCTGCAGACCTTCCCGCGGCTGCGCGAGCGCTTCGGCCACTTGGGCGGCAATCTGTCCGGCGGCGAGCAGCAGATGCTGGCGATCGGCCGCGCGCTGATGACCGACCCGGCGCTCCTGATCCTCGACGAGGCCACCGAGGGGCTGGCGCCGCGCATCGTCGCCGAGATCTGGCAGGTGATCGATGCGATCCGCGCCGACGGCATCGCGGTGCTGATCGTCGACCGCGACTACCGGCGCGTCGCGCGCCATGCCGAGCGGCTGGTGGTGCTGCAGAAGGGGCGGGTGGTGCTGGGCGGGCCGGCCGTCGCGCTGCGCGACGACCCGGCGCTGGCGGGTTTCCTCGGCGTCTGACGGCCTAACCCGCATCCTCCTCGGCCAGCGCCGAGACCAGCCAGTCGGCGACGCGCTGCACCTCCGGCCGCCCGCGCGCGCCGTCGGCGAGCACCAGGTGGTAGCGCAGCCCGTCGAGCTGGTGCGCGGGCAGCACCACCTGCAGCCGGCCGTCGTGCAGCGCCGGGTCGATCAGCGGCGTGCGCCCGATCGCCAGGCCGGCGCCTTCCTGCGCCGCCTTCAGCAGCGGCTCGTACTGCGAGAAGTGCACCACCGGCTGGCGCGGCGAGGGGGGCAGCCCGAGCTCCGCGAGCCAGTGCGACCACGACATCCAGGGATGGCGCTCCACCGCATGGCGGAAAACCAGCAGCGGCAGCGTGGCGATGTCGTCCGGACGGTGCACCGCGGCGGCCAGCGCCGGCGCGGCGACCAGCATCACGCGCTCGCGCAGCAGCGGCGTCCAGCCGGCGGCGGCCTCGTCGTCGCGGGCCTGGCGCACGGCCAGGTGAAAACCTTCGCGATCGAGCGGGCGCGCGGCTTCCGACGCATCGATGTGCAGGTCGACGAAGGGTTCGCGGCGCTGCAGCTCGGGCAAGCGCAGCGCCAGCCACAGAGAGCCGAAGGACGGCGTGACGCTGATCGACACCGTCCGCCGCGTGCCGCCGGCCAGCGGCGCCAGCGCCGCTTCGAAGCCGCGCAGCAGCGGCTGCACGGCATCGAGCAGCACGCGTCCTTCGGGCGTCAGCAGCAGCCCGCGCGGGCTGCGCTGGAACAGCGGCTTGCCGACCGCGTCCTCGAGCGCCTTGACCTGCTTGCTGACCGCCGATTGCGTCAGGCTCAGCTCGTCGGCCGCGGCGGTGAAGCTTTCCAGTCGCGCGGCCGACTCGAAGCCGCGCAGCGCGTCGAGCGACAGCGCGCGGGCCAGACGGGCGGCGGCAGAGGGTGGGGCCATGACGGCGGGGAATGGCGGCAGGACGGAATGTCGCGCCGCGCGGCGCGCGGCGTCGCGATCATGCCCGACACCACTTCACCGCCGAGAAGGATTGCCCGCATGACCTCCACCGCCAATCTGCTGATCGACCGCGAAGGCCCGCACCTGGTGCTGACATTGAACCGCCCGGCCAAGCTGAACGCGCTGGACTATGCGCTGATCGACCGGCTGATGGCCGAGCTGGCGGCCATCGAGCGCGACCCCACGGTGCGCGCGATCGTGCTGACCGGCGCCGGCGAACGCGCCTTCAGCGCCGGCGCCGACATCGCCGGCTTCGCCGACGACCTGGCCGCGTCGCCGGAAACCGCGCGGCGCGAGTTCGTCGACCGCGGCCAGGCGCTGACGCGGCGGCTGGAGGCCTTCCCGAAGCCGGTGATCGCCGCGGTCAACGGCCTGGCCTTCGGCGGCGGCTGCGAGGTGGTCGAGGCCTGCGCGCTGGCGCTGGCCGCGCCGCATGCGCGTTTCGCGAAGCCGGAGATCGCGCTCGGCTTTCCGCCGCCTTTCGGCGGCACGCAGCGGCTGCCGCGCCATGTCGGCCGCAAGCGCGCGCTGGAGATGGTGCTGGGCGGCGATGCGATCGACGCGGCACGGGCCGCCGAGATCGGCTTGATCAACCGGGTGGTCGAGACCGGCGCGCTGCTCGATGCAGCCCTGGCGCTGGCGGCCCGTCTGACGCGGCATTCGATGGTCGCGGTCAGCGCCGCGCTGCGCGCGGTCAACCGCGGCCTCAACCTGCCGATCGACGAGGCGCTGCAGGTCGAGGCGGCGCAGTTCATGATCGCCGCCGCGTCGCAGGATGCACGCGACGCGACGCGGGCCTTCGTCGAGAAACGGGTGGCGCGGGTGAACGACCGCTGAGGGAGCGAGGGGGTCAGCCCGGCGTGCGCAAGGGCTTGGGGTCCTGCGCCGGCTCGGGCGCCGCGTCGCGGTCCAGGCGCTCGGCTTCGGCGATCACCTGCGCGCCGAGCAGCAGCAGGATGCCGGCGACCTCCAGGCTCAGCAGGATCGCGATCGCGGTGGTGAACGAGCCGTAGACCCGGCTGATCTGCGACAGCGTCTCGAAGTACCAGACCAGCGCGTGGCGCGACAACTCCCACAGCAGGGTCGCGACCAGCCCGCCCAGCAGCGCGTGGCGCAGCGACAGCGGGCCGACCGGCATCACCAGGTAGATCGACGTGATCACCAGCACTTCGCCGGCCAGGCCCAGCGCGTACAGCATCGCGCCCGACAGGCGGCCGGCCGACCACTCGTGGCCCAGCCAGTGCCATTCGCGCTCGCCGAAGGCCTGCAGCCCGGTGGCGACGATGGTCACCACCAGCATGCCGATGCCCAGGCACAGCACGTAGGCATAGGGCAGCGCGGCCGAGACCAGCGCATGGCGGCGGCGGATCGCGACGCGGTGCCGGAAGATGATCGACATCGCGTTCTCCAGCGCGGTGAACGCGAGCGTGCTGAAGAACAGCATCGTCGCCAGCAGCAGCCAGCCCAGCGTGCCGCGGTTCGCATGGAAGTGGCGCAGCTCGGCGATCAGCGGGTCGGACTGGCCCGGCACCAGCCAGGCCAGGTAGCGGTCGAGCGCGGCGAAGACCGCGTCTTCGCCGAGCAGCGCGCTTAGCGCCGACACCGACAGCACCAGCATCGGCACGATCGAGACCAGGGCGTAGTAGGCCACCCCGCCGGCGAGCAGGAAGCCCTGGTTCGCGCGGAACGCGCGCAGCACCTGCCACGTGAAGCGCAGCGGGTGCCGCGCGATGGTGGTCAGCTCGCGGCCGAGCAGGCCCCGGACGTCGGCCTTCACGGCCGGGCCGCCAGGGTCACTTGCTGATCGCCTTGGCCCCCATCAGCGCCATCGCCAGCACGACGATGAAGGCGATCAGGAACAGCACGAACAGCACCTTGGCGATGCCGGCCGCGCCGGCCGCGATGCCGGTGAAGCCGAATACCGCGGCGATGAGCGAGATCACTCCGAAGATGATGGCCCACTTCAACATGGCGACGTCCCTTTCTTTGCAGCGGCCGCCGCGGCGAAGTCCGGGCGGTTCGGTGCTGGCTCGGGGCAGATGACGTGCCCGGCGCCGTGCGCGGCGCCGGGCCGGTGCTACTTCGGAATCGGCCGCGGCTTGCCGTCGTGGTCGATCGCCACGTAGGTCAGGTTGGCCTCGGTCACCTTGACCACCTGCAGGTTCGCCGGGTCGCGCTCGGAGAACACCGACACGTGCACGGTGATCGAGGTATTGCCGATGCGCACGACCCGGGCGTAGAAGCTGACCAGGTCGCCCACCGACACCGGCTGCTTGAAGGTGAACTCGTTGACCGCGACGGTGGCGATGCGGCCCTTGGCGATGCGCGCCGGCAGCACCGCGCCGGCCAGGTCGACCTGGGCCATCAGCCAGCCGCCGAAGATGTCGCCATTGCCGTTGACGTCGGCGGGCATCGGCATCACGCGCAGCACCAGTTCGCCGCCATCGGGCAAACTGGTGGGGCCGGTGAGGGCCGACGGCGTCGGGCTTGAAGAGTCGGACATCGGCTTGATCTCGGTCGTGGCGGGCCGCCCGATTGTCCATGACGCTTCCGGCGGGCTCGCACGCTCCGGCCCACCTTCCCCGCCAGCCGAACGCCAGCTTTCCTTCTTCCCCATGCGCCGACACCAGAGCCTGTCCCTGCCGCTCGCCGACCAGGCGGCCGGCCCGCGTTCCGACTGGGACACGCTGCGCCGCCTGCTGCCCTTCCTGTGGCCCTACCGCTGGCGCATCGGTATCGCGCTGCTGTTCCTGTTCAGCGCCAAGGCGGCCAACGTCAGCGTGCCGGTGCTGCTGAAGCACCTGGTCGATGCGCTGGACATCAAGGCCGGCGATCCGAGGGCGCTGCTGGTGGTGCCGATCGGCCTGCTGCTGGCCTATGCCGGCCTGCGGCTGGCGACCACCGTGTTCACCGAACTGCGCGAGCTGGTGTTCGCGAAGGTGTCGTTCGGCGCGTCGAAGCTGATCGCGCTGCAGGTGTTCCGCCACCTGCATGCCCTGAGCCTGCGCTTCCACCTCGAACGCCAGACCGGCGGCCTGTCGCGCGACATCGAGCGCGGCACGCGGGCGCTGCAGTCGCTGGTGTCGTACTCGCTGTACACCATCCTGCCGACCCTGGTCGAGGTGATCCTGGTGCTCTCGGTGCTGGGCTACAAGTTCGATTCGGGCTACGTGTGGATCACGCTCGGCGCGCTGGCCGCCTACACCGTCTACACCGTCGCGATCACCGAGTGGCGCACCCGCTTCCGGCGCGAGATGAACGAGCTCGATTCGAAGGCGCACACCCGCGCCATCGACGCGCTGCTGAACTACGAGACGGTCAAGTACTTCAACAACGAGGACCTCGAGGCCCACCGCTACGACCAGGGGCTGGAGGCCTACCGGCAGGCGCAGATGAAGTCGCAGCGCACCTTGTCGCTGCTCAACGTCGGCCAGCAGGCGATCATCGCGGCGAGCCTGGTCGCGATGTTGTGGCGGGCCACGCAGGGGGTCGTCGACGGCCGCCTGACCCTGGGCGACCTGGTGATGGTCAACGCCTTCCTGATCCAGCTCTACATCCCGCTGAACTTCCTCGGCGTGCTGTACCGCGAAGTGAAGCAGAGCCTGACCGACCTGGAGCGCATGTTCGGCCTGCTCGAGCGCGAGCGCGAGGTCGCCGACAAGCCCGATGCGCCCGATCTGCGCATCAGCGACGCGACGGTGCGCTTCGAGAACGTCAGCTTCGCCTACGACCCGGCGCGGCCGATCCTGCACGAGGTGAGCTTCGAGGTGCCGGCCGGCAAGACGGTGGCGGTGGTCGGCGCCTCGGGCGCCGGCAAGAGCACGCTGGCGCGGCTGCTGTACCGCTTCTACGACGTCTCCGGCGGCCGCATCACGATCGACGGCCAGGACATCCGCGACGTCACGCAGGCGAGCCTGCGCCGCTCGATCGGCATCGTGCCGCAGGACACGGTGCTGTTCAACGACACGGTGGGCTACAACATCGGCTACGGCCGCGCCGGCGCCACGCAGGAACAGATCGAGGGCGCCGCGAAGGCCGCGCACATCCACGGCTTCATCGCCGCGACGCCCAAGGGCTACGAGACCATCGTCGGCGAGCGCGGATTGAAGCTGTCCGGCGGCGAGAAGCAGCGGGTGGCGATCGCCCGCACCCTGCTGAAGAACCCGCCGATCATGATCTTCGACGAGGCGACCTCGGCGCTCGATTCGGCCAACGAGCGTGCGATCCAGGCCGAGCTGAAGAGCGCCGCGCTGGGCAAGACGGCGCTGGTCATCGCGCACCGGCTGTCGACGGTGGCCGATGCGCACGAGATCGTCGTGCTCGATGCTGGCCGCGTCGTCGAGCGCGGCCCGCATGCCGCGCTGCTGGCGGCCAACGGGCGCTATGCGCGCATGTGGCGGCTGCAGCAGGCGCAGCACGATGCGCCGCACCCGGCGGACGCCGCCGATTCGGCGCCCGCGCTGGACGCTCCGTAGAAGCCGCCGGTCCGGCGCCGGGGCACCACTTAAACTCGCCGTCGTGGAAACCAAGTGGCTCGAAGACTTCGTCAGCCTGGCCGAAACCCGGAGCTTCTCGCGCTCCGCGCAGTTGCGCCACGTCACGCAGCCGGCGTTCTCGCGCCGCATCCAGGCGCTCGAAGCCTGGGCTGGCATCGACCTCGTCGACCGCTCGGCCTACCCGACGCGGCTGACCTCCGCCGGTGAGACGCTGCATGCGCAGGCGCTGGAGATCCTGACCGCGCTGCAGTCGGCGCGCAACCTGATGCGCTCGCACCGCGCGAGCGGGCTCGACGTCATCGAGTTCGCGCTGCCGCACACGCTGGCCTTCACCTTTTTCCCGCACTGGCTGATGGAGTTGAAGCGCAGCTTCGGCTCGGTCAAGACGCGGCTGATCGCGCTGAACGTGCACGACGCGGTGCTGCGGCTGACCGAAGGCGGCTGCGACCTGCTGATCGCCTACCACCACGCGTCGCAGCCGCTGCAGCTGAGCCCCGACCGCTACGAGATGCTGTCGCTGGGCCACGAGACGCTGGCCGCCTACGCGAAGGCCGATGCCGAAGGCCAGCCGATGTTCCGGCTGGCGACCACCGGCGCGCCGGCGCCGCTGCTGGCCTATGCGTCGGGCGCCTACATGGGCTACATGGTCGAGCAGATCATCCGCCAGATGGCCGCCCCGCCGGCGCTGGAGACGATCTACGAGACCGACATGTCCGAAGGCCTGAAGGCGATGGCGCTCGAAGGCCACGGCCTCGCGTTCCTGCCCGCGTCGTCGGTGCGCAAGGAACTGAAGGCCCGGCGCCTCGTCGCCGCCGCGCCGCCGGGCATCGGCGAGCTGACGATGGAGGTGCGCATCTACCGCGAGCGGCCGGAAGTCGCGCGGCATGCGAAGTCGGCCGCGCATGCGCTGTGGGAGTACCTGCGGGCGCAGGCCGGCAATGCGGTGCGCACCACCGCCGACCGGCCGGTCAAGGACCGCGCCGGCTGACGGGCGAGCCGGCGCCTGCCGGCGGGCGCCGCGTCAGTGCCCCAGGATCTTCGACAGGAAGTCCTTCGTCCGCTCGCTTTGCGGGTTATCGAAGAACTGGTGCGGCGAGTTCTGCTCGACGATCTGGCCCTGGTCCATGAAGATCACGCGGTCGGCCACCGCCTTCGCGAAGCCCATCTCGTGCGTCACGCACAACATCGTGATGCCCTGGCCGGCAAGCTCGATCATCACGTCGAGCACTTCCTTGATCATCTCCGGGTCGAGCGCCGAGGTCGGCTCGTCGAACAGCATGATCTTCGGCGTCAGGCACAGCGCACGCGCGATCGCCACGCGCTGCTGCTGGCCGCCCGAGAGCTGCAGCGGGTACTTCAGCGCCTGCTCGGCGATGCGCACCCGCTTCAGCTGCTGCATCGCGCGGTCCTCGGCCTCGGCGCGCGGCATCTTGCCGACCCACATCGGCGCCAGGGTCAGGTTCTCCAGCACCGTGAGGTGCGGGAACAGGTTGAACTGCTGGAACACCATGCCGACCTGCTTGCGGATGGCCTCGATCGCCCTCACGTCGTCGCTCAGCTCGACGCCGTCGACGCGCAGCACGCCCTCCTGGTGCTCTTCCAGCCGGTTGATGCAGCGGATCAGCGTCGACTTGCCCGAGCCCGACGGGCCGCAGATGACGATGCGCTCACCGCGCGCGACCTCGAGGTCGATGTCGCGCAGCACGTGGAAGCTGTTGCCGTACCACTTGTTGACCTTCTGGAAGGAAATGATGCTGTCGGTCATGAGGGTCAGCGGCTTTTGCTCTTCGACACGTGCTTCTCGACCCACAGGCTGTAGCGCGACATCGAGAAGCAGAACAGGAAGTAGATCGCGGCGATGAAGATGTACGCCTCGATCTTGAAGGGGCGCCAGTTGGCGTCGGAGTTCAGCGCCAGGCCCATCGCGCCGGTCAGCTCGTAGAGGCTGACGATGGTGACCAGCGAGGTGTCCTTGAAGATCGAGATGAAGCTGTTCATGATGCCCGGCACCACCATCGCCAGCGCCTGCGGCAGCACGATCTTGCGCTGCGTCTGCCAGTAGGTCAGGCCGATCGACGCCGCCGCCTCGTGCTGGCCCTTCGGGATCGCCTGCAGGCCGCCGCGCACGATCTCGGCCATGTAGGCCGCGGTGAACAAGGTGATGCCCACCAGCACGCGCAGCAGCACGTCGATGCTGGTGCCCGGCGGCATGAACAGCGGGAACATGAAGCTCGCCATGAACAGCACGCTGATCAAGGGCACGCCGCGGATCAGCTCGACATAGACGATGCACAGCGTGCGGATCGCCGGCATGTGCGAACGCCGGCCCAGCGCGACCAGCACCGACAGCGGGAAGGCCAGCACGATGGCCAGCGAGGCCAGCATGATCGTCAGCGGCAGGCCGCCCCAGCGGTCGGTCGTGACGACCGAGAGCCCCGCGAAGCCGCCGTGCATCAGCCCGAAGAAGAGCGCGAACACCGCCACCCACAGCACCGCGAGCCAGGGCCGCCAGAAGCGGCGCGTGCAGCTGCCGACCAGCAGCGCGACCAGCGCCACGGTCGCGACCTCGGGCCGCCACTGCTGGTCCAGCGGGTAGCGGCCGAAGATGATCAGCCGGTACTTCTCGGCCACCACGCCCCAGCAGGCGCCGAGGCCGCGTGCGTTCTGGCAGCGGTCGGCATCCGGCACGAACACCGCGCGCGCCACCGCCCAGTCGATGAAGCCCGGCAGCCACCACAGCGCCAGCGCGATCATCACGATCGTCACCGTCGCATCGCGAAAGTCGCCGAAGAGGTTGCGGCGCACCCACGGCACGAGGCCTTCGGTGCGGACTGGGGACGGGCGGGGGGCGACGGGCTGGAAGATCTCCGCCACGTCAGCGTTCCTTGATCGCCGCGCGCTGGTTGTACCAGTTCATCAGCCCCGAGGTGGTCAGCGAGGTGAACAGGTAGACCAGCATGATGATCGCGATGCACTCGACGGCGCGGCCGGTCTGGTTGATCGCGGTGTTCGAGATCGACACCACGTCCGGATAGCCGATGGCCACCGCGAGCGAGGAGTTCTTGGTCAGGTTCAGGTACTGGTTCGTGATCGGCGGGATGATCACGCGCAGCGCCTGCGGCAGCACCACCAGCCGCATCTGCTGGCCACGCGACAGGCCCAGGGCGCCCGCGGCCTCGACCTGGCCGTGCGGCACCGACTGGATGCCCGCGCGCACCACCTCGGCGACGAAGGCCGAGGTGTAGAAGGTGAGCCCGAACAGCACCGACAGGAACTCCGGCGTCAGCGCCGAGCCGCCTTCGACCGCGACGTCGCCCACCTTCGGCACGTTCCACGCGGTCGGCGCGCCGCCGGCCAGCCAGCCGAGCAGTGCGCCGGCGAGCAGCAGCGCGACGGTCGGCCACGCCACCGGCAGCGGCTTGCCGGTGCGCTCGAAGCGCACGCGCACCCAGCGCGCATAACCCCAGGCTGCAGCGGCCCCGACGACCAGTCCCGCACCGGAAAGCGCCTGCGCCGCCCCCCACACCGGCACCGGGTAGGTGAGGCCGCCCTTGCTGAGGTACACCAGGCCGAAGGCCGACAGCGGCTCGCCCGGATCGGGCAGCCACTCGGTCAGCAGCAGGTACCACATCAGCAGCTGCAGCAGGATCGGCACGTTGCGGAACAGCTCGACGTAGCCGTAGCACAGGCCGCGCACGATCGCGTTGTTCGAGAAGCGGCCGACACCCAGCAGCGTGCCGAGCACGGTGGTCATCACGATGCCGAGGATCGCGACGCGCAGCGTGTTCAGCAGGCCGATGCCGAAGGCCTTCCAGTACGGATCGAGCGCGTCGTACGACACCGGCATCTCGCCGATGTCGAAGCCCGCCGGCTGCGTCAGGAAATCGAAGCCGCTCTGGATCCCGCGCACACGCATGTTCTCCATGGTGTTGTGCGCGAGGAACCAGACGGCGCCGACGATCAGCACCAGCGCGAGCAGCTGGTACAGCAGCGCCCGCACCGCGCGGCTGCGCAGCGACCAGTCGCGCTTGCGCTTCGGGGCGGCGCGGGCGGTCGTCATCAGCCGGTCAACGACAGCCGATGCTTAACGGACGGGCGGGGCGTACATGATGCCGCCCTTGTTCCACAGGTTGTTGACGCCGCGCGGCAGCCCGAGCGCCGACTTCGGGCCGACGTTGCGCTCGAAGATCTCGCCGTAGTTGCCGACGGCCTTGATCGCGCGGTAGGCCCAGTCCTTGTCCAGGCCGAGCAGCTTGCCGGTGTCTTCGGACGTGCCGAGGATGCGCTGCACGACCGGATCGGTGCTCGACTTCTGCTGGTCGACGTTGGCCTGCGTGATGTCGTATTCCTCGGCCTCGATCAGCGCGTAGACCACCCACTTGGCGATCGCGAAGAACTCGTCGTCGCCGCGGCGCACCGCGGGGCCGAGCGGCTCCTTCGAGATCAGCTCGGGCAGGATCAGGTGGTCGGCCGGCGTCTTGGCTTCCTTGTTGCGCACCGAGGCGAGGCCCGAGGCGTCGGTGGTGTAGGCCTGGCAGCGGCCGGCGAAATACGCGCCGGTGGCGGCCTCGACCTTCTCGAACACCACCGGCTTGATGTCGAGCTTGTTGGCGCGCGAGAAGTCGGTCAGGTTCTTCTCGGTCGTGGTGCCGGACTGCACGCAGACCGTCGCGCCCTTGAGCTGCTTGGCGCTCTTGATCTTGCCCTTGCTCGGCACCATGAAACCCTGGCCGTCGTAGTAGGTGACGCCGGTGAAGTTCATGCCCAGCGAGGCGTCGCGGGTGAGCGTCCAGGTGGTGTTGCGCGACAGGATGTCGACCTCGCCGGACTGCAGCGCGGTGAAGCGCTGCTGCGCGTTCAGCGGCACGTATTTCACCTTGGCGGCATCGCCCAGCAGCGACGCGGCGATGGCCTTGCAGACGTCGACGTCCAGGCCGGTCCAGTTGCCGTTGCTGTCGGCCGCCGAGAAGCCGGCCAGGCCGGTGTTCACGCCGCAGACCAGCTGGCCGCGCTGCTTGATCGTGTCGATCGTCTTGCCGGCGTGCGCGGGCAGCGCGCACACCGCCAGCACGGTCGCGGCGAGCGCGCCGCCGAGCCAGGACTTCTTCGTCATCGCCTTCATCTCGAGCATCCCCAGGTTGTGTGATTCGAGTGCGTCAAATACCGGCGGCCGTCGGCATCCGGCGGCCGCGAGCGTCGGCGGGTATAGGGACGCAAGAAGCGTGCGCACCCTCGCGGCAACCCTAGCGAAAGGGCGTGGCCATAAGGGTGCGATGGCCGCGTGGCGCGAAGGCGGCGCGGCGCCGCGCGAAGGTGTCGCGGCGCCCTCGCGCCGTGGGATTCAGGGCCGCGCGTTGGCCGCGGCCTCGCTGTCGTAGATGCCGAAGAAGCGCGCGACGAGGCCGTCCTTCAGCTGCCACACATGCACCCAGTCGCACTCGAACACCCGCCCGTTCGGCAGCGCCTGCGTGCGTTCCCAGCCGATCACCGTGACGTGATCGGGGCCGACGAGGAACTCGCGCGGCTCGAAGGCCTGGATGCCGTCGTTCGCGGCCACGAGGCCGAACCACTCGGCCACCTGGCCGTGCCCGCGCACGGTGCCGGTGTAGGGCGCCTTGCGGTCGCCGACGAACTGCCAGGTGACGTCGGTGCTCAGCATCGACAACAAGCCCGGCAGGTCGCCGCTTCCGAACGCGGCGTAGATGTTCTGGACGGTGGACAGCGGATCGCTCATGGCACGCTCCTTCGGTGCAGGGTGGAGACCTGCATCGTTTACGGGCGCAGCGCGGCTGCGGATGCACCGGATGGGAAAATCGATCGATGAGCATGCCGACCACCTCGCCGACCTCCCTGACGATCACCCGCCCCGACGACTGGCACCTGCACCTGCGCGACGGCGCCGCGCTGGGCGCGGTGCTGCCGTACACCGCGCGCCAGTTCGGGCGCGCGATCGTGATGCCGAACCTGAAGCCGCCGATCACGACGACCGCGCAGGCGCTGGCCTACCGCGAGCGCATCGTCGAGGCCCTGCCCGAGGGCGCGGACTTCGAGCCGCTGATGACGCTGTACCTGACCGATCTGATGGAGCCCGACGAGATCCGCCGCGCGCGCGAGGCCGGCGTCGTCGCCTGCAAGCTCTACCCGGCGGGGGCGACGACCAACAGCGACGCCGGCGTCACCGACGTGCGCAAGATCCACCGCGTGCTCGAGGTCATGCAGCGCGAGGGCGTGCTGCTGCTGGTGCATGGCGAGGTCACCGATCCGGCGGTCGACGTGTTCGACCGCGAGGCGGTGTTCATCGACCGCGTGATGCAGCCGCTGCGGCGCGACTTCCCCGGGCTGAAGGTGGTCTTCGAGCACATCACGACGAAGGAGGCGGCGCAGTACGTCGCCGAGGCCGGCCCCCAGACCGCGGCGACGGTCACCGCGCACCACCTGCTCTACAACCGCAACGCGATCTTCCAGGGCGGCCTGCGCCCGCACTACTACTGCCTGCCGGTGCTCAAGCGCGAGCAGCACCGTGCAGCGCTGGTGGCGGCGGTGGCCTCCGGCAGCGCGAAGTTCTTCCTCGGCACCGATTCGGCGCCGCATGCCTCGGTGATGAAGGAGGCCTCGGTCTGCGGCGCCGGCTGCTTCACCGCGCTGAGCGCGATGGAGCTGTATGCCGAGGCGTTCGAGGCCGCCGGCGCGCTCGACAAGCTGGAAGGGTTCGCGAGCCACCACGGCCCGGACTTCTACGGCCTGCCGCGCCATGCCGGCACCGTGACGCTGCGGCGCGAGACCTGGACCTTGCCCGACAGCGTGCCCTTCGGCGATGCGCAGCTCAAGCCGCTGCGCGGCGGCGAGACCCTGGCCTGGCGGCTGCAGCCATGAACAAGCCGATGCGGCGCTTCGACGAGGTGCGGCTGCAGACCACGCGCCTGGACCTGCGGCCGCTGCAGGCCGGCGACGCCCCGGCGTTGCTCGCGCTGTTCTCGGACCCGGTGGCGATGCGCTACTGGAGCACGCCGCCTTGGACGTCGATCGAGCAGGCGCAGGCCTCGATCGCGGTCGATCTCGACGGCCTGCCGAAGGGCGAACACCTGCGGCTGGGGCTGCAGTCGCGCGACGACGGCCAGCTGCTCGGGACCTGCTCGCTGTTCGCGCTGCACCCGACCTCGCGCCGCGGCGAGATCGGCTACCTGCTGCGCTCCGATGTCTGGGGCCGCGGCCTGATGCACGAGGCGCTGCAGGCGCTGGTGCAGTTCGCGTTCGGCGAGCTGCAGCTGCACCGGCTCGAAGCCGACATCGACCCGCGCAACGCGGCGTCGGCGCGCAGCCTCCAGCGCCTGGGCTTCACGAAGGAAGGCCACCTGCGCGAGCGCTGGATCGTCGACGGCGAGGTCTCCGACACGGCGCTCTATGGCCTCCTTCGCAGCGAGTGGCCGGGCCCGGCGTACCCACAATCGGACGGACGCCGCTGAGCGCTCGCTGCGGCACACTGCCGGGCATTCGCGACCTTCGAGGGGACGAGCATGCCGGACGATGGCGATCGCGCCCGCGCCTTTCTGGCCGGGACCGAGCTGTGTTTCGAGGAGGCCGACGCGCTCTGGCAGCGGCTGAAGAAAGCGGGCGAGCTGTCGCTCGCGCGGCGGGTGCTGGAGCAGGTGCGAGACAGCCATTGCCTGCTCGATGGCCTGCCGGCCAACTCGCAGGTCAAGCGCAGGCTTTGCCAGCAGGAGGCGCTGCTGACCAGCAAGGACCCGGAGTTGGGTTCGACGCTGCGCCACGACGCGGCGTTGCGCATCCTCTGCGAGGTGTTCGACGACCTCGACGATCCGGCCCACAACGTCGACGCTGAGACCCTGGGCATCGCCGGCGGTATCGTCAAGCGGCGCTGGCTCGAGCTTGGCCAGTCAGACGACCTGCGCCGAGCCGCCAGGTTTTATGGCCGTGCCGCGCAGGGCCCCGTGGGCGTTGACGCCTATCCGCACATCAACGCGGCCTTCGTCGAGGACCTGCTCGCCCGCGCGGGTGACGACGCCGATGCCCGTGGCGCGCGCGCGCGCGCCCTGCGCGAGCGCATCGTCGCCGAACTGCCGCTGCCGGCCGCCGTGCCGCCGGACAAGGCGTGGTTCAACGCGATGACGCGCGCGGAGGCGCATTTCGGTCTCGGCAACCATGCGGCGGCCACCGAGGCCGTTGCCACATGCCCGCAGCGCCCGGAACCCTGGCAGCTCGAGACGACGGCGCGCCAGATCGCGACGCTCGCCCACCTGCAGACCGACAACCCGCTCGAGCAGCCGGAGATCCGTGCGTTCTTCGAGGCCCTGCTGCCGGGCGCGTCGTCGGCGGTCCGGTCGTCGCTTATCGGCAAGGTTGGCCTGGCCCTGTCGGGGGGCGGCTTCCGCGCTTCGTTCTATCACCTGGGTGTGCTGGCGCGACTGGCCGAGCTGGATGTGCTGCGGCACGTCGACGTGCTGTCCTGCGTCTCCGGCGGCAGCATCGTCGGCATGTGCTACTGGCTCGCGCTGCGTCGGCGCCTGTCCGAGGCGAATCCGCTCGAGCACGATGACTATCTGCAGCTTGTGCGCGAGGTCATGCAGCACTTCCTTGATGCGGTGGCAACCGACCTGCGCCACAGCGTGCAGCCCTCGAAGGCCGCCGCCGCATGGCGCCTGCTGCGCGGCGAGAAGGGCGTGCTCGATCCCGAGTTGGCGGCGCAGAAGCTCGAGGACATCTTCTACCGCCCGCTGCTGAACTGGACGGCGTCGAACGGCCAGGCGCGCGCCCGCCCGTTCATGCACGACCTGCGGTTCCGGCCGGCAGACCACGACCCGAAGCTGACGCAGTCGAACGACTTCAACCCGACGCAGCACAACTGGCTGCGCGCGCACAAGGTGCCTGTGCTGGTGATCAATGCGACGACGGTCAACACCGGGCATGCGTGGCAGTTCACGCCGACCTGGATGGGCGAGTCGCCGTGGGCGATGCATGAGGCTGCCGACAGCATCCCGCGGCTCGAATGGTCGACATACGAGCCGCAGGCCGGCTGGCAGATGGAACTGGGCCGGGCGGTCGCCGCGTCCGCGTGCGTGCCGGGCGTGTTCGCGCCGTTGCAGGTCGCGAGTGCGTACCCGAACATGAGAATCCAGTTGGTCGACGGGGGCGTGCACGACAACCAGGGCGTCGTGGCGCTGCTGGCGCACGACTGCAACGTGTTGCTGGTCAGCGATGCCTGCGGCCAGCTGTTGCTTGAGGAACAGCCCAAGCCGGGGCCCGCAGGGCTGGCGTCGTACGCGCAGCGCTCAATGGACACGTTGATGGAGCGCGTGCGCCTCGCGATGCACGGGGACCTGAGCGCGCGGCAGCTTTCAGGCCTGCTGCGCGGCCTGATGTTCCTGCATATGAAGGCGGGACTCGACGCGGACCCGATCCGCCTGAAGTTCTCGCAGGCGTCCTACACGCTCGACCGCAGGACCCACTCGCCCAGCGGCGTGCGCAAGGACTTCCAGCAGGCGCTCGCCGAGCTGCGGACCGATCTCGACGCGTTCTCGCTCGACGAGTCGCACGCGCTGATGGCCTGCGGCTACCAGATGTGCGGCTGGTCCTTCGAGCGTTGCCTGGCGCGGCTGAAGAAGAATCTGGCGTCCGCGCCGAAGCGGCACGAGTGGCCCTTCAAGGCGATGCTCGGGGAGATCACGTCGACGGCCGCGAAGACCCCTCGGCGCGACGAGATCCTCGCCGACCTGCGCGAAGGCAAGACGGTCCGGCTTTGAGAAGCCGAGGACGAATCCGCCACACCCGCTCAGGACCGCGAGGGCGACCGCGGCGGCCCGCTGCCTGCGCCGCTCACGCCGGCAGGAACCCTTCGATCGACAGGTAGCGCTCGCCGGTGTCGTAGTTGAAGCCGAGCACCCGGCTGCCCGCCGGCAGCGCCGGCAGCTTCTGCGCGATGGCCGCCAGCGTGGCGCCGCTGGAGATGCCGACCAGCAGGCCTTCTTCGCGTGCGCAGCGCCGCGCCATCTCGCGCGCGGCCTCGGCCTCGACGGTGATCACGCCGTCGAGCAGCGCGGTGTGCAGGTTCTTCGGCACGAAGCCGGCGCCGATGCCCTGGATCGGGTGCGGCGCGGGCTGGCCGCCGGAGATCACCGGCGAGGCGGCGGGCTCGACCGCGAAGACCTGCAGCTGCGGCCACTTCGCTTTCAGCACCTGCGCGCAGCCGGTGATGTGCCCGCCGGTGCCGACGCCGGTGATCAGCACGTCGAGGCCGTCGGGGAAGTCGGCCGCGATCTCGGCGGCGGTGGTGCGCACGTGCACGTCGATGTTGGCCGGGTTGTCGAACTGCTGCGGCATCCACGCGCCGGGCGTCGCCTCGACGATCTCCTGCGCGCGGGCGATCGCGCCCTTCATGCCCTTCTCGCGGGGCGTCAGGTCGAAGCTCGCGCCATAAGCCAGCATCAGGCGGCGGCGCTCGATGCTCATGCTGTCGGGCATCACCAGCACCAGCTTGTAGCCCTTGACCGCCGCGACCATCGCCAGCCCGATGCCGGTATTGCCCGAGGTCGGCTCGACGATGGTGCCGCCGGGCTTCAAGGCGCCACGCGCTTCCGCGTCTTCGACCATCGCCAGCGCGATGCGGTCCTTGATCGAGCCGCCCGGGTTCGAGCGTTCGGACTTGACCCATACCTCGGCGCCGGGGAACAGGCGGTTGACGCGGATGTGCGGTGTGTTGCCGATCGTGGCGAGGACATTGTTGGCTCTCATCGGTGCATCTCTCCTTGCACCGCGATAATCGCACGCGTGAAGCAGGCCAGACCGCCGCTGGGGCAATCGCCGAAAGGCGGCCCTGGAGGAAGGTCCGGACTGCACAGGGCGGCGTAGCAGCTAACGGCTGTCCACCGTGAGGTGAGGATCAGAGCAACAGAGACGAGTTGGATCGGGTTGCCTGCGAAGGGTGTTCTGCGTTGCGCCTGCGAAAGCAGGTGCCCGGACGGCGAAGCCGGACGGATCCGGCGACAGCCGGATGACAGCGGCCACCTGGATCGGGCGCCAGCCCGATCCAGGTGAAACGGGCAATCTCTACGCGCAGCAACACCGAATAGGCCGGCATTGATGTGGTCCCGCGGAGCCGGCGGGTAGGTGGCACCGAGCCGGTGGGGCGACTCCCGGCCCAGAAGAATGGCGGTCACGGCGCGGTCTTCGCAAGAAGGCCGCGCTGCACAGAATCCGGCCTATCGGTCTGCTTCACACTTTTCTTCGTCCATCGGCAGCGCCGCGCCGTACGGATCGGCGTCGGGCCGGATCAGCGCGCACAACATGCCGACGCCCGCGTACAGCCCGACCAGCTGCGTCACCTCGATCAGCAGCGCCTCGTCGGCGTGTTCTCGCAGCCGGGCGAACAGTGCGTCGTCGACCTCGTGCCGCTGCACCAGCGCGTCGACCAGCTGGAACAGCACGAAGGTCTGCGCCGGCCACAGCGCCGGGTCCGGCCGCGCGCGGCGGGTGTCGGCGATCTGCGCGTCAGTGAGACCCATGCGGCGCGCGATCGTGCCCACGTGCAGCTGCCACTCGTAGTGGTTGCGCCAGGCGACGCAGGTGCGCAGGATCAGCGCCTCGCGCAGCGCCGGCGGCAGCGCGTGGCGGTCCAGCAGGCCGCTGGGGCCGAGCAGTCCGGTGTCGACCATGTGCTTGAACAGGCCCTCGTTGCGCGCCACGGCGCGGAACAGCACCGGCGGCGCCATGCCGGGCGGCAGCAGGCGCGCGAAGCTCGCGGCCAGCGCGGCGGAGTAGGGGGCGGTGACGGGTTCGATGCGGCTCATGCGGTCCTCGTGGGGTGTCGGAACAAGCGGAATAATCGCTACTGAATCGGTAGCATCGCCGATGCTACAGTAAACGTAGCATGTCGACACGATCTTCCCGCGCCACCGGTTCGCCGTCCCCCCGCCAGCTCGAAGCCAAGCAGGCGATCAACACCGCGCTCGAGCTTTTCCACCGCCGCTGGATGCTGCGCGTGATCTGGGAGCTGCGGGACGAGCCGATGACCTTCCGCGCGCTGCAGGCCGCCTGCGGCGAGCTGTCACCCACCGTGCTGAACCAGCGCCTGGCGGAGCTGCGCGAGGCCGGCCTCGCCGAAGCCGGGGAGACCGGCTACGCGCTGACGCCGCTCGGCCGCGAGCTGCTGATCGCCTTCGAGCCGATGACGGCCTGGGCGCTGCGCTGGCAGCGCAGCCAGCCACGCGAATGAGCGTTCCTGTCTAGACGGGTGCCCGCCGCTCATGGAGCGGCCGCTACACTCGCGCCTCCCGATGAACCCCGATTCCCATCTGCTCTGGCGCCGCCCGCGCTGGGCACTCGCGATGCTGCTGGCCTGCCTCGGCACGCTGGGGCCCTTCGCGATCGACACCTACCTGCCTGCGTTCCAGGGCATCGCCGCGTCGCTGAACGCCACGCCGGCGCAGATGCAGCAGACGCTGTCGGCCTACCTGTTCGGATTCGCGCTGATGAACCTGTTCCACGGCGCGCTGTCCGATGCGATCGGCCGGCGACCGGTGGTGCTGGGGGGCCTCGCGATGTTCACGCTGGCCTCGATGGGCTGTGCGCTGTCCGAGTCCATCGGCGCGCTGATCGCCTTCCGCGCGCTGCAGGGCATGTCGGCCGGCGCCGGCATCGTCGTGTCGCGGGCGATCATCCGCGACATGTTCCCGCCCGCCGACGCGCAGCGGGTGATGTCGCAGGTGACGATCTTCTTCGGCGTCGCGCCGGCGGTGGCGCCGATCCTCGGCGGTCTGCTCTTCGTGCACGCCGGCTGGCATTCGATCTTCTGGCTGCTGACCGTCATCGGCGCGCTGCTGATCGCGCTGAACTGGAAGATGCTGCCGGAGACGCTGCACCTCGACCAGCGCCAATCGTTCCACCCGGTGCCGCTGCTGCGCGGCTACGGCCAGCTGCTTGGCAACCCGCGCTTCGTCGCGCTGCTGTTCGCCTCGGGCGTGCCGTTCAACGGCATGTTTCTCTACGTGCTGTCCGCGCCGGAGTGGCTGGGTACCCACCTGCAGCTCGGACCGACGCAGTTCTTCTGGTTCTTCGGCCTGACGATCAGCGGGATCATGGGGGGCGCCTTCCTGTCCGGCCGTGTCGCCGGCAAGCTGCCGCCGCGCAAGCAGATCCGCATCGGCTTCATCGTGATGGTCACGATCTCGCTGGTGAACATCGTGCTGAACCTCACGCTGAAGCCGCATGCGGCGTGGGCGCTGCTGCCGGTGGCGGTGTTCGCCTTCGGCTGGGCGCTGATGGCGCCGGTGGTCACGCTGATGGTGCTCGACCTCGCGCCCGACCGGCGCGGCATGGCCTCGTCGCTGCAGGCCTGCGTCGGCAGCGTCGCCAACGGCTTCGTCGCCGGCGTGATCGCGCCGCTGGTGATGCACTCGACCGTCGCGCTGGCGATCGCCTCGTTCGGGCTGATGAGCATCGGCCTGGTCGCCTGGAGCTGGGTGCGACGCCGCACGGTGTGAGCCTTCGCGCAGGCCGGCGGGCTCGTCGGCTCAAGAAGGTGCCCGCGCCAGCCGATAGAGCGAGGCAATGGGGCCGCATCCCGGCGGCCTTCAGCCTTTGACACCACCGATGCGCGCCCACCCCGCCTTGTCCCTCCTGCCGAGCCGGCTCGCCGCCGCGCTGGTCGTTGCCTGCGCCGCGTCCGGCCCCGTGCTGGCCGCAGGTGATGCGCCGGCCATGCCGCGCCCGAACCCGATGCGCCTGGGCCTGGGCATCGAGACCAAGGGCAAGCCGACGGAGCATGCACCGGTGCCGGCGCAGCCGCGCGACCAGCGCGATCCGATGGATGTGCTGCGCGAGCGCCTGGCCGAGCGCCTGGGCGCGCAGAAGACGCCCGACACCAGGTCGCCGAACGTGCTGCAGGTCACGAGCAGGACCGAAGGCGAGGACCACAAGGCGCCGGCCGCCGCGGCGCAGGCGGCCACCGCCGCGCCGAAGCCGCGCAAGGCCGCCGCGCCGGCCGAGGGGGCCAGGGAATCCACCGGCGATCTGGTCGCCCGGCTGCGCGCCGAGAAGGCCGCGCACGGCGGACCGTCGGGGGCGTCGCCGCACTGGAGCTACGACGGCCAGGGCGGCCCCGAGGCCTGGGCGCGGCTGAACCCGGAGTTCGCGAAGTGCGGCAGCGGCCAGCGCCAGAGCCCGATCGACATCCGCGGCGGCATCCGCGTCGACATGGATCCGATCCAGTTCGACTACCGCCCGGCGGCTTTCCGCGTGATCGACAACGGCCACACGGTGCAGGTCAACGTCGGCGGCGGCAATACGATCGAGGTGCAGGGCCGCCGCTACGACCTGGTGCAGTTCCACTTCCACCGCCCGTCCGAGGAGCGCATCGACGGCCGGCTGTTCGACATGGTCGCGCACCTGGTGCACAAGGATGCCGAAGGGCGGCTGGCGGTGGTCGCGGTGCTGCTGGACCGCGGCAGCGCGCAGCCCGTGGTGCAGCAGGTATGGAACAACCTGCCGCTGGAGAAGAACGAGGAGCTGGCCGCCAAGGCGCCGCTCGACCTGAACCAGCTGCTGCCGCAGGACAAGCGCTACTACACCTACATGGGCTCGCTGACGACCCCGCCCTGCAGCGAGGGCGTGCTGTGGATGGTGATGCAGCAGCCGGTGGCCATCGCGCAAGAGCAGATCAATGTCTTCGCGCGGCTGTACCCGATGAACGCGCGGCCCATCCAGTCGGCGGCCGGGCGGCTGATCAAGCAGTCGAACTGAGGTTCAGGCGTCGTCCGGCGCGCCGAGCTGCGCGTCGACGTGCCGCAGCAGCCGCAGCAGCTCGCTGCGTTCGGCCGCGGCGAGGCCCTGCACCGCCGTCTGCGCGACCCGCTTCTGCTGCCGCCGCAGCGTCGCCTGCATCGCGGCGCCGGCCGCGCTGAGCTTCAGCGGCTGGCTGCGCCGGTCGCTGCCGGCTTCGGCGTGCTCCAGCAGCCCGATCTCCAGCAGGCGTTTGACCAGCTTCGCCAGCTGCGCCTTGTCGCGGCCGCTGTGGGCGGCCAGCGCGCTCAGCGTGTCGCCGGGATGGCGCTCGAAGTAGTTCAGCACCTTGTATTCCAGGTGCGTGATCGCCTGCGGCGAATCGCGCAGCACCGCGTACTGCAGCGCCCGGAAGCGGTGCATCACGCGGTGCACGAGGTCCATGACCTCATCACCTGAATTGGTTGACATTGTCCATCATCGCCGGCAGGATAGGGGACATTGTCCACCAATTCGAAGGAGCCGGCCCTGAACCCGAGCATCAGCCTGACCCCGAGCCCGTCCCCGAGCCCGTCTCAGGGCGAGACCTCCCCGGCCCGCCGCGTGCAGCGCGTGCGCCATGAAACCCGGCGCCGCACGCTGCAGGTCAAGCGCGTCGAGGACCTGAGCCCGGGCCTGCGGCGCATCACGCTGGCGGGCGACGAGCTGGCGGGCTTCGTGAGCGCGTCGTTCGACGACCACGTCAAGCTGATCTTCGATGCCGGCGATGGCCAGGCCCGGCCGGCGGTGATGCGCGACTACACGCCGCGTCGCCATGACGCCGCCGCCGGTGAGCTCGACATCGTGTTCGCCCTCCACGGCGACGGCCCGGCCGCCGCCTGGGCCGCGCAGGCCACGGCGTGCCAGCCGCTGGTGGTCGCCGGCCCGCGCGGCTCCTTCGTGATCCCGCTCGATTACGACTGGCACCTGCTGGCCGGCGACGAGACGGCGCTGCCGGCGATCGCGCGGCGCCTGGAAGAGCTGCCGGCCGGCGCGCGTGCGATCGTGCTGCTGATGGTGGCGCCCGCCGACCGCCGCCCGCTGGCCAGCGCCGCCGACGTTCGGCTGCAATGGGTGGACGACGGCGCCGCGCTGCTGGCCGCCGCACGGGCGCTCGACCTGCCGGCCGGCGAGGGCTACGCGTGGTGCGCCGGCGAAGCCGCGCTGATGGCCGCGCTGCGCCGCGTGCTGGTCGACGAAAAGGGCCATGACCGGCACGCGATCCGCGCCGCGGCGTACTGGAAGCAGGGCGCCATCGCGCACCACGAGAACCTGGAGGCGTGACGGCGCCGGTTTCGCCGGCAGCACGGAGGCAGGCGCGGGCACCCAGATGGGCGGGGGGGTCGCGCCGGCGCGATACCCTGGGACTATGATGGCTCGCGCACGCCCCGTCCACGGCGGCGTGCCGCTACTCCGGGAGCTCCGACCATGCTCGGCCGACACGTCCGCAGTGCCATCGCGCGGTTCGCGCTTGCGGCCACGGTCGCATTCGCCGCCCTCATGCCGGCGCAGGCCGCCATCTACGTCAGCACCTTCGACCCGCTCGATTTCTACGGCGTCGCCACGTTCGACGTCGACGACGGCTGCCTCGCCCCGGACGGATTCAAGCTCAACGACGGCATGACCTGCTCGGTCAGCTGGCTCGATGCCACGGTCACGCTGACCGACCTGCCCGACACCCCCGCCACGCTCACCTACTCGTATGCCGCATTCCTGCCGAGCACGAGCGCCGTCGTGGGCATCGACGTGCTGCTCGGCGAACTGGCCGGCGTGCACTCGTCGATCATCGGCCCGGTGGTGATCGCCGGCGACCCGACGCCCGACTTCAACGGCGCCTTTTCGCTGGCGTTCAACGGCGACGTGGTGACGCTGTACAAGGACGGGCAGCCGGTCGCCACGGCCGACGCGGTCTTCATGCGCGTCGACGAGCCCGATGGCCTCGCGCTGGCGCTGCTGGCGCTGGGCGCTGCCGGCTTCGCGATCAGGTCGCGCCGAGCGCCTGGCGCGCACCGTCCTCGCGCCTAGTCGGACGCCCTCGGGCTGCACCCGCGGCGGACGACCGTCGATCACGCGAGCGAGGTCTGCGGCGCAGTGTCGCCCCACACTTCCCCACACCCGAGCTTTCCCGCCCCACGCTCCGCCAGCGTGTGTCAGCTGCTCACGCAAAGCTTTCACAGCCCCTGGTAAGTCCTTATTTTTGAAGCAATTTTTACTTCACCGAAGTGCTTGCACACTCGTTACTAAGTTCTTGATTTCATTGATTATTTCTAGCGCCTCGCGTTGACCCACCCCACTTCGTCGGCTAAAGTGTCGCGAAGTGGCGCAAGGTGGAGAATCGTGGCGGGGGTGGTCTTTCAAGGGACGTCGGCACTGACGCTGGACGTGAAGGGGCGGCTCAACGTCCCTTCGCGCCATCGCGACGCGCTGATGGCCTCCACCAACGGCCAGCTCACCCTGACCAAGCACCCGGTCGGCTGCCTGCTGCTGTTCCCGCGCCCCGCCTGGGAAACCTTCCGCGACAAGCTGCTGGCGCTGCCGATGTCGGCCGACGGCTGGCGGCGTGTCTTCATCGGCAGCGCGGTCGACGTCGACATCGACTCCGCCGGCCGCCTGCATGTCTCGCCGGAGCTGCGCGCCGCCGCCGGCCTGGTCAAGGACCTGCTGCTGCTGGGCATGGGCCAGCGGCTCGAGCTGTGGGACGCCGCCCGCTACGCGGCCCACGAGGCGCAGACGATGGCCGGCGAGATGCCCGACGCCATCAAGGACTTCGTCTTCTGATGTCCGCCGACGCCCGATGGCAGCACACCACCGTCCTCCTGGCCGAAGCGATCGATGCGATCGCCACCCGCCCGGACGGCGTCTTCGTCGACGGCACCTTCGGCCGCGGCGGCCATTCCCGTGCGCTGCTGGCGCGCCTGGGCGCGGCGGCGAAGCTCTTCGTCTTCGACAAGGACCCCGAGGCGATCGCCGAGGCACAAGCGCTGGCCGCGTCGGATGCGCGCGTGACGCCGGTGCACGCCAGCTTCGCCTCGATGGGTGCCGCGCTCGCCGAGCGGGGGGTGCAGCAGGTGCACGGCATCCTGCTGGACCTCGGCGTCAGCTCGCCGCAGATCGACAACCCCGCCCGGGGCTTCAGCTTCCGCTTCGATGCGCCGCTGGACATGCGCATGGACACGACCCGCGGCGAGACCGCCGCGGACTTCCTGGGCCGCGCCGATGAACGGCAGATTGCAGAGGTGATCCGTGACTACGGCGAAGAACGGTTTGCTGTATCGATTGCAAAGGCGCTTGTTGCTCGCCGGGCAGGCGGGCAGCCTGTTCGAACCACGCGGGAGCTTTCCGAAGTCGTGGCTCGTGCGGTCAAGACCCGCGAACCGGGCCAGGACCCTGCAACGCGCACATTTCAAGCTCTTCGGATTCTCGTCAACGCTGAGCTCGAGGATCTCGAGCAGGCCCTGACGGGCACGCTCGCGCTGCTCGCTCCCACCGGGCGCCTGGCCGTGATCAGCTTCCACTCGCTGGAGGACCGCATCGTCAAGACCTTCATCGCGCGCGAAAGCCGCGCGACGGTCGACCGGCGCGCGCCTTTCGCCGAGCCGAAGCCGACGCGGCTGAAGGCGCTGGGCCGCATCAAGCCGAGCGAGGCCGAGGTCGCGGCGAATCCGCGGGCCCGGTCAGCGATCCTCCGTATCGCAGAGCGCACGGAAGCCTGAAATGAACAGGCTCAACCTCCTGCTGCTGGTCGCCGTCATCGCCAGCAGCCTGCTCCTGATTCGCAGCGCCTACGACGCGCGGCGCCTGTTCGCCGAGATCCACAAGGCCGAATCGGAAGCCGTGCGCCTGGAAGGCGAATTCAAGCGGCTGGAAGCCGAACGCCAGGCCCAGGCCACCAGCCTGCGCGTCGAACGCACCGCGCGCGAGAAGCTCGCGATGCGCACCGTCACGCCCGCCGTGACCCATTACGTGGTCGATCCCGCCGCCTCCGCGGTGACCCGCTGATCACCCGACCATGAAGAAGCTCTTCGCCCCCGCCACCACCCGCGGCGTCAACTACGCCACCAGCCCGTTGCTGGCGTCGAAGACGCCGAACTGGCGCAGCCGTTTCGTCGTCGCGCTGGTCGCCTTCAGCTTCGTCGGCCTGCTGGGCCGCGCGGCCTACGTGCAGGTGATCGGCCACGAGTTCTTCCAGAAGCAGGGCGAGAAGCGCTACGCGCACACGCTGGAAGTGCCCGCGAGCCGCGGCCGCATCCTCGACCGCCATGGCCTGCTGCTGGCCACCAGCGTGCCTTCGCCCAGCGTGTGGGCGATCCCGAAGGACTTCGACGCTTCGCAGGCGCAGCGCCGCAAGCTGCTGCCGCTGCTGGGCATGGATGCGAAGGAGTTCGACGCGCGCCTCGCCTCCGGCAGCCAGAACTTCGCGTGGATCAAGCGCCAGGTCGATGCCGAGACCTGGGGCCAGATCAAGACGCTGGGCATCAAGGGCCTCTACGAGACGCGCGAGTACAAGCGCCGCTACCCGGAAGGCGAATCCGCGGCGCACGTCGTCGGTTTCACCAACATCGAGGACCAGGGCCAGGAAGGCATCGAGCTCGCGTTCCAGGCCGACCTGAAGGGCCACCGCGGCTCGCGCGAGGTGGTCAAGGATCGCCTGGGCCGCGTCGTCGAGGACATCGGCCAGGGTGTCGAGTCGGCCAATGGCCGCGACGTGCAGCTGGCGATCGATTCGAAGGTGCAGTTCTTCGCCTACCAGCGCGTGCGCGATGCCGTCGCCGAACACCGCGCGAAGGCCGGCAGTGTGGTCGTGCTCGACGTGCAGACCGGCGAGATCCTCGCGCTCGCCAACTACCCCAGCTACGACCCCGGCCAGCGCCAGCGCCTGTCCGGCGAGCAGCTGCGCAACCGCGCGCTGACCGACGTCTTCGAGCCCGGCTCGACGATGAAGCCCTTCATCGCCGCGTGGGCGATGGAAACCGGCCGCGTGCGGCCGGACACGATGTTGAACACCGCGCCGGGCAGCCTCGTCGTCACCGGCGTGCCGATCCGCGATGCGCACCCGCACGGTTCGCTGACGGTGTTCGAGTCGATCCAGAAGTCCAGCAACATCGGCGCCGCGCGCCTGGCGATGCAGATGCAGCCGCGCGAGCTGTGGGAGCTGTTCTCCAGCGTCGGCTACGGCCAGAAGCCGCAGATCGACTTCCCCGGCACCGTCACCGGCCGGCTGCGCCCGTACAAGAGCTGGCGCCCGATCGAGCAGGCGACGATGTCCTACGGCTACGGCCTGTCGGCGTCGCTGCTGCAGATGGCGCGCGCCTACACGGTCTTCGCCAACGACGGCGAGGTGATCCCGGTCAGCATGCTGCGCCAGGAACAGCACCAGCCCGGGCTGCGCGTGATCTCCAAGGAGACGGCGCGCGAGGTACGCAGGATGCTCCAGGCGGCTGCGGGCCCCGGCGGCACCGGCCCGCTGGCGCAGACCATCGGTTATTCGGTCGGCGGCAAGAGCGGCACCGCGCACAAGCAGGAAGGAAAGGGTTACGCGAGCAACAAGTACCGCTCGTGGTTCGTCGGCATGGCCCCGATCGACAAGCCGCGCATCATCGTCGCGGTGATGCTCGACGAGCCGAGCAACGGCGTGTACTACGGTGGTGCGGTGGCGGCCCCGGTGTTCAGCCAGGTGGTGCAGCAGACGCTGCGCATGCTGGGCGTGCCGCCGGACCTGGACGTGAAGCCGCAGGTGGTCGCGAAGGCGCTGCCGGCGGTGCAAGAGAGTTTCTGAAGGAAAGCGCAAAGATGTTGACGCGCTTGAAGTCCCCCGAAGCCGCCGCGCGCTGGCTCACGGAGTGGGTCACCGGCACGCTGCGCACCGACAGCCGCCAGGTGCGGCCGGGTGACGCCTTCATCGCCTGGCCGGGTTATGCGACCGACGGCCGCAAGTTCGTCGCCGCCGCGCTGGCCGCGGGTGCATCGACCTGCCTGGTGGAGGACGACGGCATCGAGGCTTTCGGCTTCGACACCGACGGCCACGCCGGCTTCATCCACGGCAATGCGCGCATCGGCACGCTGCCGGCGTTGAAGGCCGCGACCGGGCCGATCGCCGCCGCCTATTTCAACCGGCCGAGCGAGCCGCTGCAGGTGCTGGCCGTCACCGGCACCAACGGCAAGAGCTCCACCGCGTGGTGGACCGCGCAGGCGCTGTCGCTGCTGGGGCGGCGCTGCGGCGTGGTCGGCACGCTCGGTATCGGCCAGCCGCCGCTGCCGGCGGGCGGCAAGGTGGGCGGGACGATGCCACCGGCCGGCTCGGTCGGCAGCGTGCAGTTCACCGGCCTGACGACGCCCGACCCGGTGATGCTGCAGGCCGCCTTCCGCCGCATGGTCGGCGAGGGCTACACGGCCTGCGCGATCGAGGCCTCGTCGATCGGCGTGGCCGAGCACCGCCTCGCCGGCACGAGCATCCGCGTCGCGCAGTTCACCAACTTCACCCGCGACCACCTGGACTACCACGGCGACATGGCCGCCTACTGGGCGAGCAAGCGCGCGCTGTTCGACTGGCCGGGGCTCGAAGCGGCGGTGATCAACATCGACGATGCGCAGGGCGCGCTGCTGGCCAACGAACTGAAGCGCACGACCTTGTCGCTGTGGACCGTGTCGGTCGGCGGCACCGGCCGCCTGGACGCGCAGAACCTGCGTTATGTCGACGGTGGCCTGGCCTTCGAGCTGGTCGAGGACGGCGCCGCCGTGCCGGTGCGCAGCACGCTGATCGGCGACTACAACGCCCACAACCTGCTCGGCGTGATCGCCGCGCTGCGCGCGACCGGCGTGCCGCTGGTGGATGCGGTCGCCGTCGTGCTGGCGCTGACGCCGGTGCCCGGCCGCATGCAGCGCGTGGCACCCGGCGCGACCGGCGTGCCCGAAGTGGTCGTCGACTATGCCCACACGCCCGACGCGCTGGAGAAAGCCGTCGCCGCGCTGCGTCCGCTGGCCGATGCCCGCGGCGGCCGGCTGTGGTGCGCCTTCGGCTGCGGCGGCAACCGCGACGCGAGCAAGCGCCCGCTGATGGGCGGCATCGCGAAGCGGCTGGCCGATCGCGTGGTGGTCACCAGCGACAACCCGCGCCATGAAGACCCGGCGGCAATCGTCGCGCAGATCGTCGAGGGCATCAGCGATCGAAGCGGCGTCGACGTGATCGTCGACCGCCGCGACGCGATCCACCACGCGCTGCAGGCCGCCGATGCGCGCGACGTCGTGCTGATCGCCGGCAAGGGCCACGAGGACTACCAGGAGATCGCCGGCGTCAAGCACGCCTTCTCCGACGTCGAGGTCGCGGCCGAGGCGCTGCGCGCGAAGGGAGCCGCGTGAGCGAGACCCTGCTGATGACCCTCGGCGACGCGCACGCGCTGCTGCCCGGCTCGGTGCTGGTCGGCGACGCCGCGACACCGATCGCCCGCGTGCACAGCGACACCCGCACGCTGCAGCCGGGCGACCTGTTCGTCGCGCTGCGCGGCGAGCGTTTCGACGCGCATGACTTCCTGCCGCAGGCGAAGACCGCCGGCGCCGCCGCGGCGCTGGCCGAACGCGGCCTGGCCGAAGCCGGCCTTGCCGGCCTGCAGGTCGCCGATTCGCTGGCCGCGCTGCAGCAGCTGGCCACCGCGTGGCGCGCGCGCCTGCACCTGCCGGTCATCGCGGTGGCCGGCAGCAACGGCAAGACCACCGTCACGCAGATGATCGGCGCGATCCTGCGCGCCTGGCGCGGCGAGGCCTCGCTGGCGACCGCCGGCAACCTGAACAACCACATCGGCGTGCCGCTGACGGTGTTGCGCCTGAAGCCCGCGCACGAGGTCGCGGTGATCGAGCTCGGCATGAACCACCCGGGCGAGATCGCCGAGCTCGCGCAGATCGCACAACCGACCGTCGCGGTGATCACCAACGCGCAGCGCGAGCACCAGGAATTCATGGCCACCGTCGAAGCCGTCGCGCTGGAGAACGGCGCGGCCATCGCTGCGCTGCCGGCCAGCGGCGTCGCGGTGTTTCCGGCCGACGATGCGCAGGCGCCCGTCTGGCACCGGCAGGCGGGAGCGCGCGGTCACCTGACGTTCGCGCTGCATGGCGAAGCGGACGTCGTCGACGACGCGCTCTGGGTCGACGACCACTGGGTGCTGCGGGTGAAGACCCCCGCTGGCCAGGCCGAGTTCATGCTGTACGCGGCCGGCGAGCACAACGTGCGCAATGCGCTCGCCGCCACCGCGGCCGCGCTGGCGGCCGGTGCGCCGCTGGAAGCGGTGATGCGCGGCTTGGAGCGCTTCCGCCCGGTGTCGGGCCGCTCGCAGGCCAGCACGATCGAGCTCGGCGGCCGCCGCATCACGCTGGTCAACGACAGCTACAACGCGAACCCCGATTCGATGCGCGCGGCGATCGCGCTGCTCGCATCGCTGCCGGGTCCGCACTGGTTGCTGTTCGGCGACATGGGCGAGGTCGGCGACCAGGGCGAGGCCTTCCATGCCGAGGTCGGCGCCCATGCGCGCGAACGCGGCATCGAGCATTTCTGGTGCGCCGGGTCGTCGATGGCGCACGCCGCGGCGGCCTATGGCGCCAACGCGCGCCACTTCGCCCGCGTCGAGGACCTGATCGCCGCGCTGCCGCAGGCCCCGGCCTGCGCCTCGGCGCTGGTCAAGGGCTCGCGCTTCATGGCGATGGAGCGCGTGGTCAAGGCCCTGCAGGCCGCCGCCGGCGCGACGACGGGAGGCCCCCATGCTGCTTAGCCTGTCGCAGTGGCTGGTGGCGCAGTACCCCGAGCTCGGCTTCCTGCGCGTCTTCCAGTACCTGACCTTCCGCGCGGTGATGTCGGCGATGACCGCGCTCTTGATCGGCCTGACCTTCGGTCCCTGGGTGATCCGCAAGCTCACCGAGCTGAAGATCGGCCAGCCGGTGCGTGCCTACGGCGTCGAGACGCACCTGAAGAAGCACGGCACCCCGACGATGGGCGGCGTGCTGATCCTGATCGGCATCGCGATCGCGACGCTGCTGTGGTTCGACTGGAGCAACCGATTCGTCTGGGTGGTGATGCTCGTGACCTTCGGCTTCGGCGCGGTGGGCTGGGTCGACGACTGGCGCAAGGTGGTGCACAAGAACCCCGAGGGCATGAGCTCGAAGGAGAAGTTCTTCTGGCAGTCGCTGATCGGGCTGCTCGCGGCGCTGTACCTCGCGTTCAGCGTGTCGGAGACCACCAACCTGCGCGTGCTCGAGCTCTTCATCCGCTGGGTGCAAAGCGGTTTCTCGAACGACCTGCCGCCCAAGGCCGACCTGATGCTGCCGTTCTTCAAGACGGTGAGCTACCCGCTGGGCGTGTTCGGCTTCATCGCGACCACCTACTTCGTGATCGTCGGCGCCAGCAACGCGGTGAACTTCACCGACGGCCTCGACGGGCTGGCCATCATGCCGGTGGTACTGGTCGGCTCGGCGCTGGGCATCTTCGCCTACATCGTCGGCAGCTCGGTCTATTCGAAGTACCTGCTGTTCCCGTACATCCCGGGCGCCGGCGAGCTGCTGATCTTCTGCGGCGCGCTGGCCGGCGCGGGCCTCGCGTTCCTGTGGTTCAACGCGCACCCGGCGCACGTGTTCATGGGCGACGTCGGCGCGCTGTCGCTCGGCGGCGCGCTCGGCACGATCGCGGTGATCACGCGCCAGGAGATCGTGCTCGGCATCATGGGCGGCGTCTTCGTCGCCGAGGTGCTGTCGGTGATGCTGCAGGTGGCGTGGTTCAAGTACACCAAGAAGACCACCGGCCAGGGCCGGCGCATCTTCAAGATGGCGCCGCTGCACCACCATTTCGAGAAGTCCGGCTGGACCGAGACGCAGGTCGTGATCCGCTTCTGGATCATCACGATGCTGCTGTGCCTGGTCGGCCTCGCGAGCCTCAAGTTGCGATGAAATTCCTCAAGGGTCGCACTGTGCTCGTGCTGGGACTCGGTGAATCCGGGCTGGCGATGGCGCGCTGGTGCGCGCGCTGCGGCGCGGACGTGACGGTGTGGGATTCGCGCGCGCAGCCGCCGCAGCTGGCGGCGCTGCAGGTCGAACTGCCGGCCGTGCGCTTCGTCAGTGGCGAGTTGTCGACCGCCGGCCTCGAGGACGTGCAACTGGTGCTGAAGAGCCCCGGCCTCGCGCCCGGAGATGCCAAGGTCGCGCCGCTGCTGCAGGCCGCGCGCGGGCTGGACATTCGCATCGCCGGCGAGCTCGACCTGTTCGCCCAGGCGCTCGCCGACCTGAAGGCCGAGCGGGGCTACGCGCCCAAGGTGCTGGCGATCACCGGCACCAACGGCAAGACGACGACCACCGCGATGACCGCGATGCTGGTCGAGCGCACCGGCAAGCGCGTCGCCGTGGCCGGCAACATCGGGCCGACGATGCTCGATACGCTGGCCGTGGCGCTCGACAAGGAGCCGGTGCCCGCGGTGCCCGACCAGCCGCCGCCGCCATCGCCCGCACCGGCGCCCGCGACCGAACCCGAGGCGCCGCCGGTGCCGGAAGCCCCCGGCACCGACGAGCCGTCCGTCGAGCAGCCGACCGAGCCCGACGAGGTCCAGCCAAGCAGCGGCGCGATGCCGCTGGACGATGACGACGCACCGCTGCAGCTCGCGCCGCCGCCACCGGCCGCGCCGGTGTTCGAATACCTGCCCGAGGTCTGGGTGCTGGAGCTGTCGAGCTTCCAACTCGACGGCGTGACCGGCTTCGAGCCCAGCGCCGCGACGGTGCTCAACGTCACCCAGGACCACCTCGACTGGCATGGCTCGATGGGCGCCTACGCGGCGGCGAAGGCCCGCATCTTCGGCCCGTCGTCCGACAGCAGCACGGTGATGGTGATCAACCGCGACGACGTGGCCGTCGAAGCGATGATCCCGGCGCCGGTGATGGTCAAGGGCGCACGCGGCCGGCCCGCGAAGGCGATCCACCGCAAGGTGATGCGTTTCGGCCTCGACGCGCCGCAGCGGCCCGGCGACTTCGGCCTGGTGATCGAGAACGGCATGGCCTGGCTGGTGCGGGCGCTGGAAGCCGACGAGACGGTGAAACGCCGCAAGGACGAGGCCGAGGAGATCCATCTGCAGCGCCTGATGCCGGCCGATGCGCTGCGCGTGCGCGGCCGCCACAACGCCGCCAATGCGCTGGCCGCGCTGGCGCTGGCCACCGCCATCGGCTGCCCGCTGGCGCCGATGCTGCACGGGCTGCGCGAATACGCCGGCGAGCCGCACCGCGTCGAGTACATCGGCACGATCGCCGACGTCGAGGCCTTCGACGACAGCAAGGGCACGAACGTCGGGGCCACCGTCGCCGCGCTCGAAGGCCTGGGCGCGGACAAGGCGCCGGGCAAGCTGATCGTGATCCTCGGTGGCGACGGCAAGGGCCAGGACTTCATGCCGCTGGCCGCGCCGATCGCACGTCATGCGCGTGCCGTCGCGTTGATCGGCCGCGATGCCGGCGCGATCGAGACGGCGATCGCCGAAACCGGCGTGCCGATGGTGCGCCACGGCACGCTCGAGGCCGCTGTGGGCTGGTGCTTCGAGCAGGCGCAAGCGGGCGACGCGGTGCTGCTGAGCCCGGCCTGCGCCAGCCTGGACATGTTCCGCAACTACGCCCACCGCGCCGAGGTCTTCGTGCAGGCGGTGCAGGCGCGCGCGGCGGACCGGGGAGAGGCCTTGTGAACGCCGCCGGGCCGCTCCCAAGGCGTTCGCTCCCCCTCGGGGGGACGGCGCGCAGCGCCAAGGGGGCCACATGAGCGCCGCGTTCGTGCAGCTCTTCAGCCTCGACGCCTGGCGCAGCCGGATCGCCGCCTGGCGCGGCGGCGACGAGGACGCGGCGGTGCCCATCCGCGACTGGACCGGCGCTTCCGACGGCCAGCCCACGCGCATCGCCGGCTTCGACCGCACGCTGGTCTGGCTGGTCGTGGGCCTGCTCGCGCTCGGGCTGGTGATGGTCTATTCGGCGAGCATCGCGCTGCCCGACAACCCGAAGTTCGCGCGTTATTCGCCGACGCACTTCCTGTCGCGCCACGCGCTGTTCATCGCCATCTCGGTGGCCGCCGCGCTGGCCGCGGTGCAGGTGCCGATCGCCGTCTGGGAGAAGTGCGCGCCCTGGCTCTTCGTCGCCGCGCTGCTGCTGCTGGCGGTGGTGCTGCTGCCGCATGTCGGCAAGGGCGTGAACGGTGCGCGGCGCTGGCTGCCGCTGGGGGTGATGAACTTCCAGCCCAGCGAGCTCGCCAAGCTGGCGATGGCGATGTACGCGGCCAGCTACATGGTGCGCAAGATGGACGTCAAGGAGCGCTTCTTCCAGGCCGTGTGGCCGATGGCGGTGGCGCTGGCCATCATCGGCCTGCTGCTGCTGGCCGAGCCCGACATGGGCGCGTTCATCGTCATCGCGGCCATCGCGCTCGGCATCCTGTTCCTCGGCGGCGTCAACGGCCGCATGTTCTTCTTGAGCGTCGCCGTGCTGGTCGGCGCCTTCGCGCTGATGATCGCGTCCAGCCCGTGGCGGCGCGAGCGCATCTTCGCGTTCCTGAACCCGTGGGACCCGGTGTACTCGCAGGGCAAGGGCTACCAGCTGACGCATTCGCTGATCGCCTTCGGCCGCGGCGAGTGGACCGGCCAGGGTCTCGGCGGCAGTGTCGAGAAGCTGCACTACCTGCCCGAGGCGCACACCGACTTCCTGATGGCGGTGATCGGCGAGGAGCTCGGCTTCATCGGCGTCGCGCTGGTCATCGTCGCCTTCTTCTGGCTGACGCGCCGGATCTTCGTCATCGGCCGCCAGGCGGTGATGCTCGACCGCGTCTTCGCCGGGCTGATGGTGCAGGGCATCGGCATCTGGATCGGCGGGCAGACGCTGATCAACCTGGGCGTGAACCTCGGCGCGCTGCCGACCAAGGGGCTGACCCTGCCGCTCTTGAGCTACGGCGGCTCGGCGATCCTGATGAACCTGGTCGCGCTGGCGATCGTCGTGCGGGTCGACGTCGAGAACCGCGTGCTGATGCGGGGAGGGCGCGCGTGATGCCCCACCTCGTGATCATGGCCGCCGGCACCGGCGGGCACATCATCCCCGGCCTGGCGGTCGCGCGCGAGGTGCAGCGCCGCGGCTGGACGGTCAGCTGGCTGGGCACGCGCACCGGCATGGAAAACAAGCTGGTGCCGCCGGCCAAGATCCCGCTCGATGCGATCGGCTTCAGCGGCCTGCGCGGCAAGGGCCTGCTGCACACGATGACCGGCGGGCTGCGGCTGCTGAAGGCCTTCTGGGATTGCATCGGCATCCTGCGCCGGCGCGGCGCCGACGCGGTGCTGGGCATGGGCGGCTACGTGTGCTTCCCCGGCGGCCTGATGGCCTCGCTGCTGAACAAGCCGCTGATGCTGGTGAACGCCGACGCGGCCTTGCTGCTGTCGAACAAGGCGCTGCTGCCGGTGGCCGACCGCATCGCATTCGGCTTCGACGGCCCGGCGGCGCAGGTCAAGCGCGGCATCGTCACCGGCAACCCGGTGCGCGCCGAGATCGAAGGCATGGCCGCGCCGGATCAGCGTTATGCGGGTCGGTCGGGCCCGCTGAAGCTGCTGGTCGTCGGCGGCAGCCTGGGCGCGCAGGTGCTGAACCAGACCGTGCCGCCGGCGATCGCCGCGCTGCCGGCCGACGCGCGCCCGCAGATCATCCACCAGACCGGTGCCGCGCAGCTGGAGCAGGTCAAGGCCGCCTATGCGCAGGCCGGCCTAGCCGCCGAGGTGCTGCCCTTCATCGACGACATGGCCGCGCGGCTGGCCGACTGCGACCTGATCGTCTGCCGCGCCGGCGCAGTGACGGTCAGCGAGCTCTGCGCCGCCGGGGTGCCGGGCATCCTGGTGCCGCTGGTCGTCAACACCACCTCGCACCAGCGCGACAACGCCGAGCACCTGGCCCGACACGGCGCGGCGATCCACCTGCCGCAGGCCGAGCTGAGCTCGCGCACGCTGGCCGAGAAGCTGCAGGCGCTCGACCGCACGCAGCTGCTGCAGATGGCCAACGCCGCGCGTGCGCTGGCCAGGCCACAAGCGGCTGAACGTGTCGCCGACGAGCTCGAACGACTGGTGGCGACGTCATGAAGCACGCCATCCGCCACATCCACTTCGTCGGCATCGGCGGCGCCGGCATGAGCGGCATCGCCGAGATCCTGCACAACCTCGGCTACACGGTGTCGGGCAGCGACATCGCCGACAGCGCGACCGCGCGCCGGCTGGGCGACCTCGGCATTCGCGTCTTCATCGGCCATGAGGCCGCGCACATCGAAGGCGCAGGCGCGGTGGTCACGAGCACGGCGGTGAAGGCCGACAACCCCGAGGTGCTCGCCGCGCGCGCGAAGCGCATCCCGGTGGTGCCGCGCGCGGTGATGCTGGCCGAGCTGATGCGCATGAAGCAGGGCATCGCGATCGCCGGCACGCACGGCAAGACGACGACGACCTCGCTGGTGACCAGCGTGCTCGCCGCGGCCGGCGTCGACCCGACCTTCGTGATCGGCGGCAAGCTCAATGCCGCCGGCGCCAACTCGCGCCTCGGCTCGGGCGACTACATCGTCGTCGAGGCGGACGAGAGCGATGCGTCCTTCCTGAACCTGCTGCCGGTGATGAGCGTCGTGACCAACATCGACGCCGACCACATGGACACCTACGGCCACGACGTCGGCCGGCTCAAGGCCGCGTTCGTCGACTTCCTGCACCGCATGCCGTTCTACGGCGCGGCCATCATCTGCACCGACGACCCCGGCGTGCAGTCCATCGTGCCGCTGATCGAGCGGCCGGTGATCGGCTACGGCTTCAACGACGAGGCGCAGGTGCGCGCGGTGAACGTGCAGGCGCTCGAAGGTGGGCAGATGCGCTTCAGCTGCCTGCGCAGCGAGAACGGTCACGCCGCGATGCCGGCGCTGGACGTCACCTTGAACCTGCCCGGCGAGCACAACGTGCGCAATGCGCTGGCGGCCATCGCGGTGGCCACAGAGCTGCAGCTGCCGGACGCGGCGATCGTCCAGGCGCTGGCCGAGTTCAGCGGTGTCGGCCGGCGCTTCCAGCGCTACGGCGACTGGCCGGTCAGCGCCGAAAACGGCGGCGGCACCTTCACGCTGATCGACGACTATGGCCACCACCCGGTCGAGATGGCCGCGGTGATCGCGGCGGCGCGCGGTGCCTTCCCGGGCCGCCGCCTCGTGCTGGCCTTCCAGCCGCACCGCTACACCCGCACGCGCGACTGCTTCGAAGACTTCGTCAAGGTGATGGGCAGCGCCGACGCCGTGCTGCTGACCGAGGTCTATGCCGCAGGCGAAGCGCCGATCGTCGCCGCCGACGGCCGTTCGCTGGCGCGTGCGTTGCGCGTGGCCGGCAAGGTCGACCCGGTGTTCGTCGACGACGTCGCGCAGCTGCCTGCCGTGATCGTCGAGCAGGCGCGTGGCGGCGACGTGGTGATCGCGATGGGCGCCGGCTCGATCGGCGCGGTGCCGGGCAAGGTGGTCGAGATGATGCAAGGAGGCACGCCATGAGCGGCTCCATCGATACGAAGGCCCTCGGCAAGACCGCGGTGCTGATGGGCGGCACCAGCGCCGAGCGCGAGGTGTCCTTGATGTCAGGCTCCGGCGTGCTGCACGCGCTGAAGTCGCAGGGTGTCGACGCCTACGCGTTCGACCCGGCGACACGCGAGCTCGCCGAGCTGAAGCGCGAAGGTTTCCAGCGCGTGTTCATCGCGCTGCACGGCCGCCATGGCGAGGACGGCTGCGTGCAGGGTGCGCTGGAGCTGCTGGGCCTGCCCTACACCGGCTCCGGCGTGATGGCCTCGGCGCTGTGCATGGACAAGACCATGACCAAGCGCATCTTCGTCGCCGAGGGTCTGCCGACGCCGCGCTGGTTGTGGCTGGGCGCGGCCGACCTGGCCCGCGAGCGCATCCGCACGATTCCCGACGAGCTCGGCCTGCCGCTGATCGTCAAGCCGCCGCGCGAGGGTTCGTCGATCGGCATCACGAAGGTCGAAGGCTATTCGGACATGGCCGAGGCCGTGAAGCTGGCGACGCAGTACGACCCCGACCTGCTCTGCGAGGAGTTCATCGACGGCGAGGAAGTCACCTGCCCGGTGCTGGGCGCCGGCGACACCGCGCACGCGCTGCCGGTGATCCGCATCGTCGCGCCCGAGGGCAACTACGACTACCAGCACAAGTACTTCACCGACGACACGCACTACCTCGTGCCCAGCGGCCTGCCCGAGGCCGAGGAGCGCGAGATCCAGCGCCTCGTGGTGCACGCCTACCGCGCGCTCGGCTGCCGCGGCTGGGGCCGCGCCGACCTGATGATCCGCAAGTCGGACCGCCAGCCCTTCCTGCTCGAGATGAACACCTCGCCGGGCATGACGGGTCACTCGCTGGTGCCGATGTCCGCCAAGGCCGCCGGCATGAGCTACGAGCAGCTGTGCGTTCATCTGCTGGCCGCCGCCACGCTGGACGGCGCGCGTCCGGCCACGACGGGAGCCCCAGCCTGACATGGCCCGCGCCAAAGCCACTGCCGCGATGATGCCGGTGCCGCTGCCGCCCGACGTGCGGCTGATGCAGTCGGCCGCCCAGGCGCTCGCCGTGCTGGCGGGCATCGCCATCGGTGCCGCGCTGGTGATGTGGATCGTGCGCCTGCCGGTGTTCGCGCTGCGCAGCATCTCGGTCGAAGGCGAGGTCGCGCGCAACAGCGCCAGCACGATCCGCGCGAACGCGGCGCCCAAGCTCGCCGGCAACTTCTTCACGATGGACCTGCAGCGCGCGCGCGCTGCCTTCGAGGCCGTGCCCTGGGTGCGCCATGCGGTGGTGCGCCGCATCTGGCCGAACCGGCTCGCGGTGACCCTGGAAGAGCACCGTGCCGCGGCGCTGTGGAGCGCCGACGACGGCAATCACAAGCTCGTCAACAACCACGGCGAAGTCTTCGAGGCCAACCTGGGCGACGTCGAGGACGACGCGCTGCCGCGCTTCGCCGGCCCCGAGGGCAGCGCGCCGCAGATGCTGGCGCTGTACCGCCGCCTGCAGCCGGCGCTGCAGCCGCTGGACGAGGGCGACGTCGAGCGCCTGGCGCTGTCGGGCCGCGGCTCGTGGCGCGCCGAGCTCGACAGCGGCGCCGCGATCGAGCTCGGCCGCGGCAGCGACGACGAGGTCCTCGCGCGTGCCGAACGTTTCGTGCGCACGCTGCGCCAGGTCACCGATCACTACCAGCGCCCCTTGCAGTACGCCGACCTGCGGCACCCGGACGGTTATGCCGTGCGACTGAAAGGCGTCACCACCGTGCTGCCGAAAGAACCGGCCCGAAAGCGATAACACAGCATCACCATGGCCAAGGAATACAAGGATCTCGTCGTCGGGCTGGACATCGGCACCGCCAAGGTGATGGTCGTCGCCGCGGAGGTGATGCCGGGCGGCGAGCTGCGCCTGGCAGGCCTGGGCGTCGCGCCGACGCATGGCCTGAAGCGCGGCGTCGTCGTCAACATCGACGCCACGGTGCAGAGCATCCAGCAGGCGCTGAAGGAGGCCGAGATGATGGCGGCCTGCAAGATCGAGCGCGTCTACACCGGCATCACCGGCAGCCACATCCGTGGCCAGAACTCCACCGGCATGGTGATCGTGCGCGACAACCGCGAGGTGTCGACGACGGACGTCAACCGCGTCGTCGAGACCGCCAAGGCCATCAACATTCCGAACGACCAGCGGCTGCTGCTCGTCGAGCCCCAGGAGTTCATCATCGATGGGCACGAGGTGAAGGAGCCGATCGGCATGAGCGGCAGCCGGCTCGAAGTCAAGGTGCACATCGTGACCGGGGCCCAGAGCGCCGCCGAGAACATCCTCAAGTGCGTGCGCCGCTGCGGCCTCGAAGTCGAACGGCTGGTGCTGAACCCCAGCGCCAGCGCGGCCGCGGTGCTGACCGAGGACGAGAAGGACCTCGGCGTCGCCGTCGTCGACATCGGCGCCGGCACCACCGACGTCTCGATCTACACCGACGGCTCGGTGCGCCACACGGCGGTGATCCCGATCGCCGGGGACCTCATCACCAGCGACATCGCGATGGCGCTGCGCACGCCGACCAAGGACGCCGAGGAGATCAAGGTCGAGTACGGCGTCGCGAAGCAGCTGCTCGCCGACCCGAGCGAGAACCTGGAAGTGCCGGGCCTCGGCGACCGCGCGCCGCGCATGTTGAGCCGCCAGGCGCTGTCGGGCGTGATCGAGCCGCGCGTCGAGGAGATCTATTCGCTGGTGCACCAGGTGATCCGCGAGTCCGGCTACGAGGAGCTCCTGTCCTCCGGCATCGTGATCACCGGCGGTTCGGCGGTGATGCCGGGCATGGTCGAGCTCGGCGAGGACATCTTCCTGAAGCCCGTTCGCAAGGGTCTGCCGACCTACAACGGGCCGTTGTTCGACATGGTGGCCAACCCGCGGTCGGCCACGGTGATGGGCTTGCTGGAGGAAGCCCGCATGGCGCGCGCAAGAGGCATCAAGGCTGCGGCCCAGGCGGGTTCGGTGCAGACCTTCTTCGGCCGCGCGAAGGACTGGTTCTTGGGAAATTTCTAACAGGGATGGTCAACGTCCCGTGCTCTTTGAACGTCACTACGTTTTACCCATTGGCAACTGCTTGCGAAGACTAGGAGGTTCCACATGCCTATCGAGATGATCGAAGAATTCGACCAGGGCACCCGCATCAAGGTGGTCGGCGTCGGCGGCGGCGGCGGCAATGCCGTCGAGCACATGATCACGCAGGGGGTGCAGGGCGTCGAATTCGTCTGCGCGAACACCGACGCGCAGGCGCTCAACCGCTCGAGCGCGCACACGCTGATCCAGCTCGGCGACAACGGCCTCGGCGCCGGCGGCAAGCCCGAGAAGGGCAAGGCGGCGGCCGAAGAAGCCGAGGGCCGCGTGCGCCAGTCGCTCGAAGGCGCGCACATGGTCTTCATCACCGCCGGCATGGGCGGCGGCACCGGCACGGGCGCGGCACCGATCATCGCGCGTGTCGCGAAGGAGATGGGCATCCTGACGGTCGGCGTCGTGACCAAGCCCTTCGAGTTCGAAGGCGGCCGCCGCATGAAGCAGGCCGACGTCGGCACCACCGAGCTCGAGGCGAACGTCGACAGCCTGATCGTCGTGCTGAACGAGAAGCTGCTCGAGGTGCTGGGCGACGACGTCACGCAGGACCAGGCCTTCGCGCATGCCAACGACGTGCTGAAGAACGCCGTCGGCGGCATCAGCGACATCATCCACATGCACGGCCTCGTCAACGTCGACTTCGAGGACGTGAAGACGGTGATGAGCGAGCCCGGCAAGGCGATGATGGGCACGGCGATCGCCGGTGGCCCGGACCGCGCCAACAAGGCGGCCGAGCTGGCGGTGGCCTGCCCGCTGCTCGAAGGCATCGACCTGTCGGGCGCGCGCGGCGTGCTGGTGCTGATCGCGGCGAACAAGAACAACTTCAAGTTGAACGAGAGCAAGGCCGCGATGAACACGATCCGCCGCTACGCCGCGGAGGATGCGCACATCATCTACGGCGCCGCCTACGACGAGACGCTGGGCGACCAGCTGCGCGTCACGGTGATCGCCACCGGCCTGTCGCGCTCCAACAGCAAGCCGCAGGCCGCGCCGCTGACGGTGGTGCAGCCGACCGCCGCGCATGCGCTGCGCACCGGCACCGACAACCTGCCGATCCTCAACAACGTCGCGCAGCCCGGGCCCGCCCAGGCGCAGGCGCACGACTACTCGGGCCTGTCGACGCCCAGCGTGTGGCGTTCGGCGCGCACGCAGGCGGCGGCCAAGGTCGAGGCGCTGAGCTCGAACGGCATGGACGAGATCGAGATCCCGGCGTTCCTGCGCAAGCAGGCCGACTGATTTGGACCACCCCCGAAGCGCCTCCGGCGAGGCCCCCTCGGCCTCCGGCCTCTCCCCCTCAAGGGGGCCACCCCAGCGGACCGGCAGAGCCGGCTCCGCGGCGTGTGCTTGGCCTGAGCGGCACTTCGGTCGTGGGGGGGACCGACCATGACAACCTCGACAGACCCGTCGTGTCGCTTCGAGCTGCGCTTCGTCGCAACCCAGGCGGACGGCCATGACTTCGCCTTCCCGTGCGACCAGCACGGCCGCGTCGACCTCGACGCGCTGCCCGAGCGCGAGCGCACCGAATACTTCTTCGCGCGCGCGCTGATCGGCCGCGATGTCGCGCGCCCCGTGGTGGTGGCGCTGCAGGAGACGCCGGTGGAGATCGTCAAGCGCGCTGCCTGAAGCACACGCCGCTCGAGCCGGGCACGCGCCACGCCTGACGCGCTACCCTCTCGCTTCGAACGACCTGTGTCGTCGGAGGAGACGGGATGAAGCTGAAGAAGGTCCTGGTTGGCCTGCTGGCCATCGTGGCGGTGGCCGCCACCGCGGGTTGGTTCAGCCTGCACAAGGATGCACGCGCGGTGGTGGCGACGATGCCGACCAACCGCGACCTGCTGTTCTGGAGCCAGCCGCAGCGCGATGCCGCGTTCCGCGCGCTCGATCGCCTGCCGCTGCTGGCGAAGGTGCGCGACATCCCGGCCGGGAGCACGCCGCTGCCGCTGCCGCCGGGCCCGCCGCTGAAGCTGCCGCTCGACGTCGATGCCTACATGGCCGGCCAGCGCAGCGCCGCGCTGCTGGTGCTGCACGACGGCCGATTGCGGCTCGAGCGCTACGGGCTCGGCTTCGATGCCAGCGGCCGCTGGACCAGCTTCTCGGTGGCCAAGTCGATGACCTCGACTCTCGTCGGCGCGGCGCTGCGCGACGGCCACATCCGCAGCATGGACGACAAGGTCAGCGACTACATCCCGGCGATGAAGGGCTCGGCCTACGACGCGGTCAGCATCCGCCAGCTGCTGACGATGACCTCCGGCGTGCAGTGGAACGAGGACTACGCCGACCCGAAGTCGGACGTTGCGCTGTTCAACAAGCACGAGCCCGAGCCCGGCGTCGACGCGCTGGTGAGCTACCTGCGCCGGCTGCCGCGCGCCGCACCACCCGGCGAGCGCTGGCTCTACAGCACCGGCGAGACCAACCTCGTCGGCATCCTGGTGAGCCAGGCGACGAAGCGGCCGCTGGCGGACTACCTGTCCGAGAAGGTCTGGAAGCCGGCCGGCATGGAACAGCAGGCCACCTGGATCCTGAACAAGACCGGCCAGGAGATCAGCGGCTGCTGCGTGCAGGCCGCGGCCAGGGATTTCGTGCGTTATGGCCAGTTCATCCTGAACGGCGCCCGCGTGAACGGACAGGCCATCGTGCCCGACGGCTGGCTCGCCGAGGCGACCAGCGAACGCACCGGCATCGGCCAGCCCGGCCGCGGCTACGGCTACCAGTGGTGGACCTACGCCGATGGCACCTTCGCCGCGCGCGGCATCTTCGGCCAGGGCCTGTTCATCGATCCGAAGCGCAAGCTGGTGATCGCGTCGAACGCCAACTGGGCCGGCGGCGCGCGCGATCGCACGGCCAGTGCCGCGCGCGAGGACTTCTACCGCGCGGTGCAGCGGGCGGTCGATGAGGAAACGGGCGGCGGTGTGGCGACCGGTGCGGCCGCCAGTGCAGCGAAGTAAGCCCGAGCATCGCGCCGAACGCCTTCCACTTTTTGCACATTTCACTTGTGGGCGGCCTCGCCCGGGGGGATAGTGCGCCTCCCCGGCTCGCACGCGTCGAGCTGCCCACGCGAGGAGATGTCCCATGGCGATCGAACAGGTCGAGGTTCTCGAACCGCATGCCCGCCACATCGGCAGCGCGATGCTGGTGATCACCGCCGACGGCAGCTGGGCCGTCGGCACGACGATGGGCAATGCCGTCAAGGTCTCGTTGGGCGACACGACGTCAATCACCGACGAGACGTTCGCGTTCTCTGCCGTCGCGGTCGAGAAGGACGGCGCCGGCTACCGCCTGTTCGTGCGCAGCGACGCCGACGAAGACATGATCGTGCAGGTCGCCCTCGACGCGCAGGGCCGCGCCGACGCGGCATCGCTGGCGGTGCTGCAGGGTGCGTCGCTGTACGCGGCGGAAGAGCAGTACAAGCTCGACCTCAACGACAGCGGCGGCTTCGGCCAGGGCGACGTGCTGCTGCAAGGCGGCGCGGTGAACCTCTACGTCAACGAGCTGGGGCATTACCGCGTCGGCGACGGCAGCGGCAGCGCGACCACGCTGACGGTCGGTGGCGTCCCGCTCGACGACCAGTTGCTGGCGGCCGGCACCGAGATCGTCGAGGTGGTGGCGCAGGCCGGCGGCGGCTGGCGGCTGTTCACCGAGGATGCGACCGGCACGGTGTTCGAGGCCATCGTCGCGGCCAGCGGGGCGGTCGGCGCCGGCAGCGCGGTCACCGGTGCCGCGCTCGATGCGCTGGAGCAGCAACTGGGCGTCGACATCGACGGCGACAACGACCTGCCGGCGCCCGCCGGCTGGACCAGCATCATCCAGACGCCGTCGCTGCGCACGGCGATCGAGCAGGCGCTGAGCTCGGCGCCGGGCCAGGCCGCGGCGCTGGCGCCGGACGGCGCGGGCCCGGTGTCCGTCCCGCTCGCCGATGCGCCGAACACGATGACGCATGCCGAGCTGGTGAACATGCTGCGCGGCATCGTCAGCGCGCACCGCGCCAACAACAATGTGCCGATCACCGCGCAGGAAGTGGCCGACCTGCAGGCACTGGCCGCGCGTGGCACTGCGGCTTTCGCCGGCAACGGGGCGGCGGCCGAATACCTGTCGTATGTCTTCTCGCGCCTCGTCGAGGGCTCCGAGGCCAACCGCTTCTACAACGGCGGCAGCGCGCAGCGCAGCGAGCTCGGCAGCCTGGCCGCAGGCTCGTCGGTCGACCAGTTCGAGAAGCTGATCGACAAGTGGCTGCTCGGTGGCGACATGCCGGGCGCCACCACCGCCGGCGACTCGGCCACCGGCGCGGCGAAGGCGGTGGTCGCGACCTATGCGAAGTCCAGCGGCGCGCTGTTCGTCGACGGCATCGCGCTGTCCGACGTCAACCAGGGCACGGCGGGTGACTGCTACCTGATCGCGGCGATCGGCGGCCTCGCGGCCACCAAGCCGACGGCGCTGGAGACGCTGTTCGTCGAGAACGGCACCGTCGGCGGCTCGCGCAGCTGGGGCGTGCGCCTGTTCGATGCGCAGGGCAACGCGCACTGGGTGACGGTCAACGACATGCTGCCGGTCCCCGAGGCCGGTGCGTCGACGGTGGCCTATGCCGGATCGGCGAACAAGGACCTCAACGGCGAGATCTGGGTGCCGCTGCTGGAGAAAGCCTACGCCCAGGCCAACACGCTGGGCATCCTGCCGCGCGCCGAGAGCCGCGGCCAGAACACCTACGCGGCCATCGAGGGCGGGCAGGGTGATCCGCTGGGCGCGCTGGTGAAGAGCCGCGTGCTCGCCACCGCCGACCCCGGCAGCAGCTACGGCGACAACGGCTACATCACGGCCTTCCCGATGGACCGCACCGATCCCGCGGTGCGCGCGCAGCTCGAGGCCATCCTCGCGTCGGTGCTGAACGCCGGCAAGGTGGTCTGGCTCGGCGTGACGACGAGCTTCAAGGACGGCTTCGAGAACCAGCTGCTGGTCGGCAGCCATGCCCACTTCATCATCGACGCGAACCCGAACGACCCGAACAACACCGACGTGCTGGTCTACAACCCCTGGGGCCTGTCGGCGTTGCCGACGCCCCCCGGGCCGGCACCCGGCAACTTCGTCAGCCCGGCGACGATGACGATCGCGCAGCTGGTGGGCATCGCGGGCCTGGACTTCATGGCGCTGGAAGGGGGCTGAAGCCGCGGCACGACAGGCCCGCCCGGACAGGGGTCGGGCGCCGCGGGGCATGATGCGGCGGTGTGCCGGCACTTCCTTTGCCGGCAGCCGCCTCGAAAGCCCCGTCGTGACCGAACCCGCCCTGCGCCCGCTCTTCCACTTCGACAACAGCTACGCCCGCGACCTGCCCGGCTTGGCCGTGCCCTGGCAGCCGCGCCGGGTCGACGCGCCGTCGCTGCTGTGGTTCAACCGCGCGCTGGCCGAGGAGCTGCAGCTCGATGCCGAGGCGCTCGCCGGCGAACGCGGCGCGGCGATCTTCGGCGGCAACGAGGTGCCCGAAGGCGCGACGCCGATCGCGCAGGCCTACGCCGGCCACCAGTTCGGCGGCTTCTCCCCTTCGCTGGGGGACGGGCGTGCGCTGCTGCTGGGCGAGGTGCTCGACCGCCACGGCCGGCGTCGTGACATCGCGTTCAAGGGCTCGGGCCCGACGCCGTTCTCGCGCGGCGGCGATGGCCGCGCGGCCGTCGGCCCGGTGCTGCGCGAGGTGATCATCGGCGAGGCGCTGCAGGCCCTGGGCATCCCGACCACGCGCGCGCTGGCCGCGGTGGCCACCGGCGAGCCGGTGTTCCGCGAGGGCACGCTGCCGGGCGCGGTGCTGACGCGCGTCGCCGCCAGCCACCTGCGCGTCGGCACCTTCCAGTTCTTCGCCGCGCGGGGCGACATCGACAAGCTGCGCCTGCTGGCCGACCATGCGATCGCGCGCCACGACCCGCAGCTGGCCGGCGACCCCGATCGCTACATGGGCCTGCTGCGCGCGGTGGCCGAGCGCCAGGCGGCGCTGATCGCGCGCTGGATGCATGTCGGCTTCATCCATGGCGTGATGAACACCGACAACATGACGATCTCCGGCGAGTCGATCGACTTCGGGCCCTGCGCCTTCATGGAGGCGCATGACCCCGATGCGGTGTTCAGCTCGATCGACACGCACGGGCGCTATGCCTACGCCAACCAGCCGCTGATCGCACGCTGGAACCTCGCGCGGCTGGCCGAGGCGTTGCTGCCGCTGGTCGACGCCGACGACCCGCAGCGCGCCGTCGCCGGCGCCACCGACGTCATCGACAGCTTCCCGGCGCTGTACGACCGCCACTGGCTGACCGGCGCGCGCGCCAAGCTCGGGCTGGCGCGCGGCGACGACGGCGACCAGGCGCTCGCCGACGACTGGCTCGCGCTGCTGCAGTCGCAGGCGGTCGACCACACGCTGGCATGGCGTTACCTGGCCGATGCCGCCGACGGCGACGGCCCGAAGCTGCAGGCGCTGTTCGAGGACGCGCGGCCGCTGCACGAGTGGCTGGCGCGCTGGCGCGCACGCGCGCAGGCCGAATCGTCGATGCCGGCGCAGCGCGCGGCGGCGATGCGGCGCGCCAGCCCGCTGTACATCGCGCGCAACCACCACGTCGAAGACGCCCTGCGCGCCGCCAGTGCCGATGGCAACCTGCAGCCGCTGCACGCGCTGCTCGCCGTGTTGGCGCAACCCTTCGACGAGCGGCCGGGGCTCGAGGCCTATGCGATGCCGGCGCCGCCCGAAGTCACGGCGCATTACCGCACGTTCTGCGGCACCTGAAGGCGCCGCCCCGCCGCTTCATATGCGGCACGTATGGCCACCGGCCGTTCTGCATATTTGACGTCTTGAAGCCGTCTCCGTAAGGTCGCGCCCCGGGTCCGCTTCGGGCTCCGCGCATCACAGGGAGACACGCTTGGCCTTCGCCCGCATTCACAACCCGGTCCGGCGCATCGGCGCCTTCGGCATCGCGCTGCTGCTCGGGGCCTGCGCGCTGCAGGCGCCGGCGCCGGCAGGGCCCGGCGCCGACGAACCCGCGCCGCAGGCCACCGCCTGCCCGGCCGGGCTGCCCGCCACCGTGCGCTGCCTGGGCGGCCGCGACCGGGCCGGCGCCTTCTACCTGATCGCGATGCCGGCCGACTGGAACGGCCGCCTCGTCGTGCATGCGCACGGCGGCCCGTTCCTCGGCGCGCCGACCGCCAAGCGCATCGAGGACGACCTGACGCGCTGGGCCATCGTGCCGCGCGCGGGCTACGCCTGGGCCGGTTCCAGCTTCCACCAGGGCGGCGTCGCGGTGCGCTCGGCCGCCGAGGACACCGAGCGCGTGCGCGGCCTCTTCATCCGCCACGTCGCGAAGCCGAAGCTCACGCTGCTGCATGGGCAGTCATGGGGCGCCAGCGTCGCCGCCAAGGGCGCCGAGACCTACACCGCGGGCCAGCCCTACGACGGCTTGCTGCTGACCAGCGGCGTGCTCGCCGGCGGCACGCGCGCCTACGACATGCGGCTGGACCTGCGCGAGGTCTACCAGGTGCTGTGCCGCAACCATCCGCGCCCCGACGAAGCCGCCTACCCGCTGTGGATGGGCCTGCCCGAGGGCTCGACGATGACGACTGCCGAGCTCGCGAAGCGGGCCGACGAGTGCCTCGGCCTCGGCCGTCCCGCGGCGCAGCGCACGCCCGAGCAGGCGCAGAAGCTGAAGACCATCGTCGACGTGCTGCACATCCCCGAGCGGGCGGTGATGGGGCACCTGAACTGGGCCACCTTCCACTTCCAGGACATCGCGCGGCGCAGCGGCGGCAAGCCGGTATTCGGCAATGTCGACGCACGTTACCGCGGCTCGGCCGACGACGCGACGCTGAACGCCGCGGTCGCACGCACCGCCACCGATGCCGCGGCACTGGCGCGCTTCGCCGACGACACCGACCCCACCGGCCGCATCCCGGTGCCGGTGCTGACGGTGCATGGCATCCACGATCCGACGGCCTTCGTCGAGATGCAGCACACCTTCGCGCAGACGATGGCGGCGGCCGGCCGTGGCGACGCGCTGGTGCAGACCTTCACCGACGATCACGAGCACAGCTACCTGAGCGATGCGACCTACGTCGCGCTGCTCGACGCACTGGTGCGCTGGGTCGAGACCGGCGCGAAGCCGACGCCGCAGCAGGTCAGCGACGGCTGCCGGCGCGCGCAGGCGGCCTTCCCGTCGAGCTGCCGTTTCGTGCCGGACTACCGGCCATCGCCGCTGGACACCCGCGTGACCCCGCGCCGCCGCAGCTAGCGCCAACCCTTACGTAGTGCCCGCGGGCCCCCTGGCCGGGGCCGCGCATACGATGGGCCATGGACCTGCGCCATCTGCGCTACTTCGTCGCCGTGGCCGAAGAAGGCCACATGACCCGGGCGGCTGCGAAGCTGGGCATCCAGCAGCCGCCGCTGTCGCAGCAGATCAAGGCGCTCGAGACCATGCTCGGGCTGCCGCTGCTGCTGCGCCATCCGAAGGGCGTGAGCCTGACCGACGGCGGGCGCCTGTTCCTCGCCGAAGCCAGGCGCCTGCTCGAGGATGTCGACGCGATGCGGCATCGCATGGCGCTGGTCGCGCGCGGCGTGCGCGGCGTGCTGTCGGTCGGATTCACCAGCTCCGCGGCGACGCATGCGCTGACGCCGCGCACCCTGCGCGCGTGTCGCACGCGCTACCCCGACATCGAGCTCGAACTGCACGAGCACAACGCGGCCGAGATCACCGAGGCGCTGGTCGCCGGCCGGCTGCACTGCGGCTTCCTGCGCGTGCCGGTGGCGCGGCCGCCGGGCCTGCGCTTCGACACGCTGCTCGACGAGCCTGCGGTGCTCGCGGTGCCCGCCGACCATGCGCTGGGGCGCGTGCGGTCCAAGCGCACGCCGGTGCCGCTGAAGGCGCTGCACGGCGAGCGGCTGATCCTCGTGCGCCGGCCGAACGCGCCCGGCCTCTACGCCAACCTGCTCGCGGCCTGCGCGCGCGCCGGCGTCGAGCCGGTGATCGTCGCCGAGGTCGACCGCATGGTCAGCAACCTGAACCTCGTCGCGTCGGGCGAGGGCCTGTCGATCGTGCCGGCGTCGATGAAGGGCACGCATGCGCAGTCGGTGGTCTTCCGGCCGCTCGATCCGAAGCTGAAGCTCGACGCGCCGCTGACACTGGCCTATCGCGAGATCGACGCGGCCACGCCGGGACCCGCGGCGAGCTTCATCGGCATGGTCGCGGAGGTGGCTGCCGCGCACCGGCGCGGCGAAGCGTCGGCGGCCCGGCGCTGAGGGCGAAGCGGTGGCGATCCGAGACCTGCCAGCGGCCCGGCGCCGGGCGCTCGTCGCGCTGGCCGGGCTCGGCGCGGGGCTGCTGCTGCCGGCGGAGCTCCGGGCTGCGGAGGATGACCGCCCGCTGCGCATCGTGCTCGCCTATCCGCCCGGGGGCGTCAGCGACGAGGTGGCGCGGCTGCTGGCGGACCGACTGGCGGCCGAGCGCGGCACGCCGGTGCTGGTCGAACACCGTCCGGGCGGTGGCGGCGGCATCGCGATGGAGATGCTCGCGCGCGCCGCGCCCGACGGCCGGCTGCTGGTGTTCTCGGCGATCACGCCGCTCACGCTGCTGCCGCGCTATGGCCCGGTGCGCTACCAGCCGCAGCGCGACATCGCGCCGGTGGCCGCGGTGATGTCCACCGCGACGCTGGTCGCCGGCACGCCGGCGCTGCCCGCCGACAGCTTCGCGCAGCTGCTGGCGCTGGCCCGTGCGCGGCCGGGTGCGCTGCGCTGGGCCACCACCGGCGTCGGCACCACCGGCTACCGCGTGCTGGAGGCGGTCGGCCAGGCGCTGAAGCTGGACATCACGCACATCCCGTACAAGGGCGGCGGCCAGAGCCTGCAGGACGCGCTCGGCGGCCAGTTCGAGGTGATGTCGACCAACGTCGCGCCGGCGCAGCTGCAATATGTCGCGCAGCGGCGGCTGAAGGCGCTGGCGGTCGGTGCGCCGCGGCGCCTGCCCGAGTTGCCCGACGTGCCGACGCTGGCCGAGCTCGGCGTGCCCGACGCGAACCTGGTGTCGCGCTTCGGCCTCTTCGCGCCGGCCGGCACGCCGCGCGCGCTGCGCCGCGCGCTGAATGCCGAGGTCAACCGCGCACTGCGCGAGCCGGCGCTGCGCGAGCGCCTGCGCGCCGGCCACAACGCGGTGGCCGAGGGCGGGGTCGAGGACTTCGAAGCGGCGATCTGCGCCGAGATGCCGTCGCGCGGGGCCTGCCACTGGGGCTGACGTCAGAAAGACGCGGCCGCGGCGCGGCCGCCGTCAGCCGCGGGCCGGGCGGGCGCGCCAGCCGATGAGCAGCGCCAGGCCGACCAGCCCGCTGGCGACGACGAAGCACAGCTGCAGGCCGGCGGCCACCGCGGCCGGCGCCGCGGCCTGCGGTGCCGGCCCGACGGCAAGCGCGAACACCGCGCCCAGCCCCGACGCCCCGGCGACCAGCCCGAGGTTGCGCGACAGGCCCAGCAGCCCGGAGACGGTGCCGCGCTGCGCCGGTGTCACGTCGGCCAGCACGGCGGTGTTGTTCGCCGCCTGGAACAGCGCGTAGCCGGCGGTCAGCAGCATGAGCGGGCCGACGTAGCCGACGAGGCCGGCCCGCAGCGGCATCGCGGCAAGCAGCATGCAGGCGGCGGTCGCCGCCGCCAGCCCGAGCAGGCTCGCCCGGTGCGCGCCGAAGCGGTCGACCACGCGCCCGGCCGGCACGCCGGCGAGGGCCGACACCACCGGCCCGACCGCCATCGCCAGCCCGACCAGCACGGTCTGCAGGCCGAGCGCGCGCGACAGGTGGAAGGGGCCGACCACCAGCGTGGCCATCATCACGCTCGACACCAGCGCGCTCATCGCGATGCCGGCGCGCAGCCGCGCATCCCGTTGCAGCAGGACGCGCATCGGGACCGCCGCCACCCTGGCGGCCGGCCGGTCCGCCGGCAGCGCGCGGCGTGCCAGCAACGCCGCCAGCCCGGCCAGCGGCAGCGTGGCGGCGAACAGCGCGCGCCAGCCGAAGCCGGCAACCAGCAGCCCGCCCAGCGAGGGCCCGAGCGCCGTGCCGACCGCCGACATCGTGCCCAGCAGCCCCATCGCGCGGCCGCTGTGCGACTTCGGCACCACGTCGCCGACGAGGGCCAGCGCCATCGCCATCATCGCGGCGGCCCCGCTGCCCTGCAGCGCGCGTGCCGCGATCAGCCACGGCAGCGAGGGCGCCGCGGCGCACAGCGCCGACGCGACGCCGAACAGCAGCAGGCCGCCGAGCAGCCCGCGGCGCCGGCCGAAGCGGTCGCCGAGCCGGCCGGCGATCACCACCAGCGCGGTGTTGGCCGCGAGGTAGGCGATGACGATCCACTGCACCGCGGCGAACGGCGCGTCGAAGGCCTGCGCGAGCGCCGGCAGGCCGACGTTGGCGATGCTGGTGCCGAGCGAGGACAGCAGCATCGCAAGCGACAGCGTGGCGAACACCGCGCGCGGCGCGGCATCGAGAGGGGCGGCGCCCGACAAGGGCGACGCGAGCACGGTGGCGGGGGCAACAGGGGGGGAGGACATGGCGCTCAGCCTGGAGATCACGATGCCGCCAGCCTAGGCACCCCCGCGCAGCGGCGGAAGGCGCGCCGTGTGCACGCCAGCCGTGCGTTTGACGCCATGGCATCGCTGTGCCAAGGTCGCGCGCCATGTCGATGCCCGACCTGAACCTGCTGGTGACGCTGGACGTGCTGCTCGCCGAGGGCAACGTCGCGCGCGCCGCGAAGCGGCTGCGCCTGAGCGCCTCGGCGATGAGCCGCACGCTGGCGCGGTTGCGCGAGACCACCGGCGATCCGCTGCTGGTGCGCGCGGGCCGCCAGCTGGTGCCGACGCCGCATGCGCTGGCGCTGCGCGAGCGCGTCGGCCAGCTGGTGCAGGAGGCCGAAAGCGTGCTGCGGCCGGCGCGGGCGCCGGAGCCGGCGCAGCTGCAGCGCCAGTTCACGCTGCGCAGCCGCGACGGCTTCGTCGAGAACTTCGGCCCCGCGCTGCTGGCGCGCATCGGCGCCGAGGCGCCGGGCGTGCGCCTGCGCTTCGTGCAGAAGACCGAGCGCGACAACGCGCCGCTGCGCGACGGCCTGGCCGACCTGGAGATCGGCGTGGTCGGCGCCGAGACCGGCGCCGACCTGCGCGTGCAGGCGCTCTACCGCGACCGCTTCGTCGGCGTCGTGCGCGCCGGCCATGCGTTGGCGCGCGGCGCGATGACGCCGGCGCGGTACGCTGCCGGACGCCACATCGGGCTGTCGCGATTCGGCCGGCAGGGCCTCGACCGCGGCGCGATCGACGACGCGCTGCAGGCACTCGGCCTGGAACGCCAGATCGCCACCGCCGTCGGCAGCTTCTCGACCGCGCTGGTGCTGGCCCGCGGCACCGACCTGATCGCCAGCGTGCCCGAGCGCCACACCGGCCGCCTGCGGGACGGCATGCGCAGCTTCGCGCTGCCGGTCGAGGTGCCCGGCCTGACGGTGTCGATGCTGTGGCATCCGCGCCTGCACGCCGACCCGGCGCACCGCTGGTTCAGGGACTGCGTGCGCGCGGTGTGTGCGGACGCGACGGCCGCACCCAATAAAGGTTAGGAGCCGTCGGCGTCAGGCGGCGCGGTTGACGCCCAGGTAGCGCGCCGCCGCCTGCCCGCGCGAGCCGACTCCGAGCTTGCCGAGGATGTTGGCGACATGGCGCTTCACGGTGTGCGGGCTCAAGTCGAGCCGGCGCGCGATCAGCTTGTTGCTGTCGCCGGCGGCGATCAGCGCCAGCACCTCGAGCTCGCGCGCGCTCATCGGCTCGATGCCGCCGAGCTCGTCCGGTCCCGGCGGCGCGACCACGGTGGCCGGCGCGCGCGACAGCGTGGCCTCGGCATCGTCGTCGTCCATCGGCACGATCGAGCGCAGGATCGCGCGCTGGGCATCGTCGAGCATGTCGGCCGCCGCGCCGTCGGCCAGGCGCTGCAGCAGCGCGGCGCCGGCGAAGTGCGCCGACACCGGGTAGCCGCGCTGGCGGATGCCGTCGAGCGCTTCCTGCAGCGCGCGGCCGGCGTCGGTGCTGCGGCCGAGCTGCTGCAGGAGGCCGGCGCGCTGCAAGGTCAGTGCGGTGACGATGCCCACCGCGTCGTGCTGGCGGTAGTGCGACTGCACGGCCTGCATCTGCGCGGCGGCGGTCGCGAGATCGCCGTCGAGCCAGGTCGTGTAGGCCTCGATCACGCGCACGACGCCGACGTGCGAGGTCGCGGTGCTGGCCGGCATCGTGCGGCGCAGCGCCTCGAGCGCGCTGCGGGTCAGGTCGCGGCGCTCGGCCATCACCGCGCAGCGCAGCTCGAACCAGTGGAAGTACCAGCCGGGGCCGCGGCCGTCGTCGCCGAAGACGTCGCTCACCCGCGGCAGCTCGTCGTGGTACGCGGCGAGCGCGGCATCGATCTCGCCCTGCATCGTGCGGCACACCAGGCGCCCGGTCAGCGCATACAGGCTCAGGCCCTGCGGGAAGTTGACCCAGGCGCACAGCGAGGCCGCCTCGTCGAGCTGCGTGCGCGCCTCGGCGAACTCGCCGCGCCACAGCTGCGTGCAGCCGCGGATCGCCAGGGCCACCGCGCGCAGCGCCGGGTAGTCCTCGCCCGCCGCGCGCAGCGCGCCGGCGGCGTAGCGCTGCAGCATCGGCTCCAGCGCACGCACGCCGAAGTAGGCGACACCGGGCACGATCTGGTACCACAGGGCGACGTCGCGGTGATTGGCCAGCTGGTCGAGCAGTTCGCCGTAGTGGCGATTGGTGGATTCGAAGTCGGCCAGGTCGAAGGCATGCCAGGCCCGGTGCAGCGCGACGATCGCGCGCGTGAGCGGCGGCGTGGCCTCGGTCACGGTGACCTCGAACGCCGGGTCGACCTGCGGCGCGCCGATCGGGCTCATGCCGTTGACCGCCAGCGCCGCGTAAGCGCGCGCCAGGTCGTTGCCGGCGACATCGCCGCGCGCGGCGAACTCGCGCGCCGCGTGCTTCATGTGGCCCAGCATGGCTTCCAGGTCCATGCTGACCTCCCAGGCCACCATGCCGCGCAGCAGCGCGACGTCGGGCGATTGCGCCAGCAACTCGGGCGGCAGCTTCGCCAGCATCTCGCGCACCGCGTCGATCATGCCGGCCGCGGCCAGCGCCGGCGCGGCCCGCGTCAGCGCCTGCACCGCGGCGTCGTGCGCGCGGGCCTGCATCAGGTAGTGGAAGCGGCGGGTGATGTCGGGCTCGCTGTCGGCGGCGCGGCGCCACAGCGCGTCCTGCTCGGGCCCCGGCAGTCGTTCGCGCTCGGCCTGCAGCGCGTCGCGGAACAGGTCGTGCAGCTTCAGCGTGCGCTCGATGCTGTCGACCTCCTGGTAGAAGAGGCCGCGGCGCTCGATGTCGTCGAGGCAGGCGGCGGCATCGGCGCGGGCGCTGACCGCGGCGGCGCGTGCGGCGGTCAGTTCCGGCAGCACCGACGTCGCGACCAGGAAGCTGCGCAGGTCGGCCGGCAGGTGGTCCAGCACCTCGCTGCGCAGGTAGTCGATCGCATGGCGTGCGCTGCGCACCGGCGACGCGGTGCGCGGCCCGGCGATCGCCAGCGACACGCCGACCGGCCAGCCTTCGGTGCGCGCCAGCAGCTCGTCCGGGGCCTCGCTCAGGCCTGGCCCGGCGCGCGCGGCCAGCGCCTCGATCTCGCCGGCGCCGAAGCGCAGGTCGTCCTGGCGGAACTCGGCGAGCTCGCCGCTCGCGCGCAGCCGCGCCAGCGGCCAGGGCGGATCGACGCGTGTGATCATCGCCAGCCCCCAGTGCTCGGGCAGCAGCGGCGGCAGCGTGGCGAGGAACTCGAGCAGGCGTTCGTCGGTGAGGCGGTGCACGTCGTCCAGCACGATCACGCCGCGCGGCAGCTCGGTGGCCGCCAGTGCGTTGACCAGCGCATCACGGAATCCGCGCTGGCCATCGGGGCGGTCGAGCGCGCCGATCAAGGCCTCCGGCGACAGCCGCCACGGCAGGTCGAAGGGCTCCAGCGCCGCGACCAGCGCCGTGGCCAGCCGCGCCAGCGTGTCGCCGTCGTCGCAGGCGATCCAGGCGAAGCGCAGCTGTCCGCGCGCCGTGGCGGTTTCCAGCGCCTGCACGATCGCGCTGCTCTTGCCGAAGCCGCCGGGCGCGCTGATCAGCGTCAGCCGCGCGTGCAGCAGGTCGCCGGCGATGCGTTCGGCCAGCGCGGCGCGCAACAGCAGCCCGGCGCGCAGGCGTGGCGGCTGGATCTTGGTGCGGGCAAAGTTGAACGCGTCGGAGGCCATTCACAAATCGTAGCCGACGGCCCCACGCGACGGGGCCGGGCCTTCGGGCGCCTCGGGGGTGCGCGCACCTCACGCAGCGCATGCAGCGCATTCAGCGCATGCACCGCACAATCCGCGGCACGCCCGTTGCCCGCCCGCGCCCCATGAAGACGCTCTACCTTGTCCGCCATGCCCAGGCCGAGCCGCCCGCGGCCGCCCGCAGCGACCGCGAGCGTGCGCTCGATGCGCGCGGCGTGGACGATGCCGCCCGCGCCGGCGCCCGCCTCGCCGCCCGCGGCGTGCGGCCGGCCCGGCTGATCGCCAGCCCGGCGCTGCGCGCGCTGACGACGGCGCAGCTGTTCGCCGATGCGCTGGGCATCGCGCGCGGCCGCATCGTGATCGACGAGCGGCTCTACGCCAGCACCGTCGAGACGCTGCTGGCGATCGTGCGGGCGCTTGATCACGAGCCGGACGTCGACAGCGTGATGCTGTTCGGCCACAACCCGGAGTTCAGCGACCTGGCGCGGCGGCTGTCGCCGGCGATCGCCGGCCTGCACACGTGCGCGGTGGCGGTGTTCGATCTCGACGGCACGTGGCGCGAGCTCGGCGTGCGCGCGCCGCTGCGCGCGGCGCTGGACGCCTAGCGGCGCGGGCCGCCTGGCGCCGCGGGCCGCGCCGCGTCAGGGCGCCGGCACCGGCCGCGGCGCTTCCGCCAGCTTGAAGTGCCGCATGAAGCCGAAGGGCCGATGCACGCCGGGAGGGTCGCCGAGGAAGGGCAGGCGGGCGGCGGCCGACTCGAGCAGTTCCAGCGACCAGTCGCCCTCGCCGCCGAAGCGGAAGCTCAGCGACTGCCCGTGCACCATCAGCAGGTGGAAGTGCTCGTTGGCGTCCGCGATGCCGATGGACGCCGAGTCGAGCACTTCGAGCGAGCGGTCGAGCAGGTGGATGCCCAGGCTTTCGTCGTAGAGCTCGGCGTCGGTGGTGAACAGCAGCGTGCGGCCGTCGCTGCAGTCGAGGGCGGCCTCGAGCACGCGGCCGGGCACCCGCTTGCCGGTGATCCGACCGTCGCGCAGCACCTCGCTGCACGGCGGCTCGCCGCCCTCGTCGGCGGCACACGGCCGCAGCGCCAGCGCACCGTTGCGCAGCGGCTGCAGCATCGTGCTCTTCATCGATTCGCGCTGTCCCACGGGGGCAGTATGGGCGGCGGTCTTCGCGGCGCTCCATCCCTAAGGCGCCGGCAAGTGAATTGTTCCCAGGGGTCAATAACCCGCGTTCTTGGCCTGGTCGAGGAATTGCTGCAGCGCACCCACGTCCTGCGGCGCCGGCGTGATGCCGGGCTTGAAGTAGTAGACACGGCCGTCCTTCGCGCCGACGTACTCGTCGGTCGACGGGTAGTAGCGGTAGGTGTAGCCCGCGCCGCTCGCGGTGGCCGGATTCTTCGGCAGGAAGTTGTTCGGATACACCCGCTCGGCCCAGTTGAACACCCGGTCCTCTGCCGCCGGCGTCATGCCGGCCTTGTACAGCTTCAGCAGCCGGCGCAGCCCTTCCGGTGGGTTCTGCGGCTCGCCGCTGCCGGCCTGCGACTGCTGGTTGATGCCGTGGCAGGACGCGCAGACGCGGATCTCGCCCTTCTGGAACGAGATCCAGTAGCGCTCGCGCACCACCGGCGTGGCGCCGTCGGTGAGCTGCCAGCTCATCGCGCGCTGCGCCGGCACCAGCGCGGCCACCGAGCCGTCCGGTGCCAGCGCGACGGCGCCGGGCACGCCCTGGAACGGGTTTGCGGCCTTCGGCTCGTGCATCACCTGCGCCAGCACGCGGCGTCCCGGCCGCGGGTTGGCGGTGCCGCCGAGGCCGCGCACCTGGTCGCCCTGCACGAACTGCAGGTGGCTGACGTCGTAGGCCTTGCCGCTGGATCCGGTCGTGGACGCGCCGCCCTTGATGCGCAGGTTGTAGGGCTGCTGGCGATCCGCCTTGTCGCGCAGCGTGACGTTGCGGCTGACCATCAGCGCGAGGTTGTTCTGGCGCAGGTAGTCCTGGAACGCGGCGACGTTGACGCCCTCTTCGGCGAACACCCGCTGTTCCGGCGCGGGCAGCGCGGCGCTGCGCCGGGCGGGCCGGGCGCGCGGGCGCAGCTCGACCGGATTCAGCTCCCACAGCGCACCGCTGTGCGTGACGAGGTTGTCCGGGTCGTACCAGCTGACCGACTTGCTGATGCCCGCCGTCAGCGCCTCGCCGGCGCGGTGCACGCCGCTGCCATCGGCCGTGACCAGGCGCAGCCGGAATTGATAACGTGAAATCGACGCGCCATCGGCGCCTTCGTTGCGGTCGGCGCGCGTCTCGGTGGTGTGCGACGCGATCAGCCGGCCGTCGGACAGCGGCAGCGGGTCGCGGTACAGGCCGCTGTGCGCGGCGTCGGGCGTGCGGCCCTCCTCGGTGGCGAAGGCGGTGGCCTCGGCGGTGAGCCAGGTCACGCTCATGCGGTCGGGGTTGACGCTGGGCGCGCCGTCGATCGCGGCGAGCTGGCCGGCCGCGTGCGTGCCGAACTCCATCGCGCTGGTGCCGACGAAGCGGCCCGGCCGCGTCGGGTCTTCCTTGATGTGGAAGAGGCTGTCGTTGTTCAGCCGGAAGCGGTTGAAGCGGGTGCCGCTGTCGCAGCACTCGCGCAGGTTGGCGTCGTCCAGGAAGCTCTGCGTGCCGTAGCTCGCGAGCTCCTGGCGTCCCACGTGGTTCAGCGTCTCCTCCTCGGTGCCGTCCTCGTTGATCTGCCACGGGAAGAACTGGTTGAAGCGGTGCTCGCTGACCTGGCCGACGGTCTGGCGCGGCTCGGGGAAGACCTCGCTGCGGTCGGCCAGGCGCGCGGCGTTCGCCGCTTCGCTGGCGTAGTTGAAGGTGCCGTAATCGGTCTGGCCGGCGCGGTCGCCATCGGCCTGCTGGTCGCGCTGCAGGTGATCCCACCGGGTGAAGATCACGCGGCCGAAGCTGTCGATGATCGGCGTGAAGGCGCCCGACGGGGCGTGGTTCAGCAGCGTCAGGCTGCCGGTCTTCGGGTCGAGGCTCCACAGGCCGGTGACGGTGGGCGCCTCCTCGTACTCGTCGAGCTGCGGCCACAGGTGGCGCTCGCCGCTGCGCGGGCGGTCGCTGGTGAAGACGATGCGGTCGTCGCTGCCGTAGACCGGGCTGATGTTGTTGTAGTCGGCCGGCTGGTTCGCGACCTTCGTGACCACCGGCGTCTCGTTGGCGCCCAGGCCGCTCATCTCGTAGAGCTGCCAGACCGTGGCCGGCTCGGTGTAGCGCTGCGTCGGCGCGCCGACCACCGCGGCGAAGACGATCTTCTGGCCGTCCCAGTGCGGAGACGGGTCGCGCACCGCGATCGCGCTGGCGCCCTGCAGCCCGCCGGCGCTGCCGAGGCCCGCGGCGGCGGTCAGGTTGCGCAGCGTGCCGTCGGGGTAGCGGATCCACAGGTCGCCGCCGCGCGGCACCGAGGCCATCGTCGGCAGGTGGTTGCCGAAGGTCGAGCCGATGGTCGTGAAGTCCGCCGGCATCGGCACCTGGGTGACGAAGACGATCGGGTAGGGCGTGCTCACCGCGGCGTGGGACGCGGGCGCGAGGGCGGCGAGCAGCACGCCGAGCAGGGCGCTGAGGATCGCGAATGCGGAACGGCGTGGCATGGCAGACCCCTGTGCGAAAGGCGTCGGCAGTCTCGCGCCGGCCGGCGCTGCCGCGACATGACCAAGGTGTGTCACCAGTCGTTCGCGACAGCCGGTCCGTGACGCAAGTCACCGGCTAGCACAGCGCTCGCGCCGCTGCAAACGATGCCGGGCGTCGGCACGGGGTCAAGCGCTTGACGCTGCGGGCATCGGCGCTGCATCGTGCGGATGATCTGTCGAGGATCCTGCGACGCGCCATGAAGACCGTGCCCGAGCTGATCGCGCACATCGAGCACCTGGTGCCCGAGGGCGCGCCGTTCGGCACGCGCGCGAAGGCCTCGCTGCCGATCGATGCGCCGGTCGGGCGGCTGGACGTCGCCGTGGCCGCGCGCATCGACGCGAAGGGCGGCCGCCGCCTGCAGTACTGGTGCGACGGCATCCGCGTCGAGCGCCATGTGCTGCTGCGGCTGACCTGCCCCGAAGGCGCCTGCCCGCAGTCGCGCGCGATCCGCGCGCAGTGGCAGGACTTCCTGCGCGGCGAGCGCGGGCCGGCCGAGCCGGCCGCCGCGTTCGCGCCGTCGCCGCAGCCGCTGATCCAGGACCTGCCGCTGCGCTTCGGCCGTGCCGAGTGCGTCGCCCGCCCGGCGAGCTTCCGCTGCTTCACGCCCTGCCCGAACGGCGCGCACCCGCCGATGTCGATCGACCAGCCGGGCTTCGACCTGTTCGAGGACGGGCGCTGCGTCGGCGGCGGCGTGGTGACCGGCACCGACGGCGTGCGCCGCCCGCGCCTGCCGACGCTGCAGGCGGCCGAGGCCTTCGTGCTGGCGCGCCGGCTCGAGGCGCTGGCGGCGGTGGCCGGGGCGCGGGATGCGACGGACCGGCGGTCGGACTGATCGCCGCGCGATGCCCGCCCGCCGGCGTCCGACGGACGGGTCGCGCGGCCGCTCACGCTACTTCCATTCCCAGACCTGCCCCTTGGTCTGACCCTGGGCATCCACCTCGTACTCGAACACCCCGGCAACGCTGTTCAGCTTCGCCCAGGCCGGCGAGGCGCTCTGGTAGTAGATCGCGCCGCGGTAACTGATCGAGCCGTCGGGCTTCATGCGGCCGATGCCCGAGCCGGTCCAGGTGGCCGCCTCGCCGGTCTTGCCCATCACCACGCCCTGGCCCTGGCCGAACAGGGTGCCGTCCGGCCGCAGCGATGCGATGTAGGTGGCGGTTTCGGTGCTCGGCACGCCATAGAGCGTGCCCGCCGCCTGGAACGATGTCTCCATCGTCGGCGCGCCGTTGACCGACGGCAGCACGCGTTGCGACGTGACCTTGCCGATTTCTTCGCCAATGCGTTCGCCCAGCATTCGATGCTCCTTTCCTGCAGCGCGGGTCCGGCCCCGGACCTGCTGAGATCAACTTAGGCGCCGCGATGCCCCCGCGCCATCCGGCGAACCACGCGGGCGGCGAGAATGAGGCCATGCTCCAGCAACGCACCCTGAAGTCGCTGACCCACGCGGTCGGCGTCGGCATGCACAGCGGCCAGAAGGTCGAGCTGACGCTGCGGCCGGCGCCGGTGGATGCCGGCATCGTCTTCCGGCGCGTCGACCTCGTGCATCCGGTGGAGATTCCGGTGCGGCCGGATTCGGTCAGCGACACCCGCATGGCCTCGACCATCTCCGCCGGCGGCGACCCCGGCGCGCCGAAGGTGCAGACCATCGAGCACCTGATGTCGGCCTGCTGCGGCCTGGGGCTGGACAACCTGATCGTCGACATCAATGCCGACGAAGTGCCGATCCTCGACGGCTCGGCCGCCAGCTTCGTCTTCCTGCTGCAGAGCGCCGGCATCGTGCTGCAGGACGCGCCCAAGCGCTTCCTGCGCGTGCTCAAGCCCGTGGAGGTGCGCCAGGGCGAAGGCGCGAAGCTGATCTGGGCCCGGCTGGAGCCGTATCACGGCTTCAAGCTGACCTTCGAGATTCACTTCGGCCACCCGGCGGTCGATGCCACCGGCCAGCGCACCACCTTCGACATGGGCTCGGGCCGCTACAAGCGCGACATCGCGCGCGCCCGCACCTTCGGCTTCACGAAGGACTTCGACGCGATGCGCTCGCGCGGGCTGACGCTGGGCGGCAGCATGGACAACGCGATCGTCGTCGACGATTCGCGGGTGCTGAATGCCGACGGCCTGCGCTACGACGACGAGTTCGCCAAGCACAAGATCCTCGACGCGATCGGCGACCTCTACAACGCCGGCCGGCCGATGCTGGCCGCGTACACCGCGTTCAAGAGCGGGCACGCGCTGAACAACCTGCTGCTGCGCAAGCTGCTGGACGACCGCAGCGCGTGGGACATCGTCAGCTTCGACGACGCTTCGCAGGCGCCGCCCGGCTTCGCCGAGCTGGCGCCGCTGTGGTGAACCGCTGACACCCGCGCATGCTGCTGTTCCGCCTCGTCTTCGGCCTGCTGCTGGTGGCCAGCGTGCTGTGCTTCGCGATGTTCGTCGGCACCAACCAGCCGGTGTGGAAGCGCCGCGGCGTCATCGTGCTGAAGTGGACGCTGATCGCCGCCGCCTGCTTCTTCGCGGTGCTGATTCTCGAGCGGCTGGCGGTGCTGCTTTAGTTTCGAGAGGGGACCGCGGTCCCGTGCCGGCGGATGCCTGCGGTAGAGTCGCGGCCCAATGAAGGCGATCTACTGGCTCTGCGGCATCCTGTTCACGCTGACGGCGGTGCCCTCGGTCGTGTTCTTCGGCCTGCACATCGCCACCGGCGAGCACGTGCCGAGGGAGCGCGCGATCGCGCTCTACCGCTGGGCGGTGGTCATCGCGCTCGGCACCTTCAACATCTGGATCTTCAAGCGCGTGCTCGACGGCATCATTGCGCTGATCCGCTGACGGCTGCCGCCGTCAGAACAGCTGCGTCAGGAACTGCAGGCTGCGCCCGTGCGCCAGCGCGGCGCTCGGCGCGTCGTACGACGCCCGGGCCCAGCAGTTGAAGCCGTGCATCGCGTCGGGGTAGACGTGGATCTCGTGCGGCTTGCCGGCCATCGCGGCGCGCACCTTGTCAACCGCCGCGGGCGGGATGTGGTCGTCGCGGCCGGCATAGTGGAACTGCACCGGGCAGGTGATGCGCCCGGCGAGGTCCAGCTGGTTCTGGATGCCGCCGCCGTAGTACGCCACCGCGGCATCGACACCGGCCAGCGCCGCCGCGGCGTAGGCGAGGCGCCCGCCCATGCAGTAGCCGATCGCGCCGATCTTGCGGCCGGCGGTCTCGGCGCGGCCGCGCAGCGCGGTGGCCGCGGCCTGCAGGTCGGCGACCACCTCGGCCGGCTGCAGCTGGCCCGCCAGCTCGACGCCGCGTTGGCGGTCGTGGCCTTCGTAGCCCAGCTCGATGCGCGGCGACTGGCGCCAGAACACGTCGGGCGCCAGCACGACGAAACCATCCATCGCGTACTGCCGCGCGACGGCGCGGATGTGGTCGTTGACGCCGAAGATCTCCTGCAGCACCAGCAGCCCCGGGCCGCTGCCGGCCGGCGGCAGCGTCAGGTGGGCGGCGAAGCCGGGTTCGATCTCGATCCATTCGCTGTGAACGGGCAGGCTCATGGGGTTCTCTCCTTGATCAGTACGTTCTTCCGCGTTTGTACTGCGCATGGGTTCGCCGGGCCAAGGGTGTGGCTTGCGCCAGCGCCTCGAAGCTGCGCGCCGCGTGCGCGTGCGTGATCGCCAGGCCCAGCGCATCGGCGGCGTCCTTGCCGGGCAGGCCCGGCAGCTTCAGCAGCCGCATCACCATCTCCTGCACCTGGGCCTTGTTCGCCAGGCCGTGGCCGGCGATGGCCTTCTTCATCTGCACGGCGGTGTACTCGGCCACCGGCAGGTCGCCGTGCACCAGCGCGGCCAGCGCGGCGCCGCGCGCCTGGCCCAGCAGCAGCGTGCTCTGCGGGTTGACGTTGACGAAGACGATCTCCACCGACGCCGCCTCGGGCTGGTAGCGCTGCATCACCTCGGCGACGCCGGAGAAGATCAGCTTCAGCCGCTCGGGCAGGTGGCCGCGCGGCGCTTCGGCGGTGGAGATGGTGCCGCTGGCCACGTAGGCCAGCTGCGCGCCCTGCACGTCGACCACGCCGAAGCCGGTGCACCGCAACCCCGGGTCGATGCCCAGGATTCTCATGGTTTCAGTCCGAAGTACCAGGCGATCGAGTGGAAGAACACCGGCGCGGCGAAGCAGATCGGCGCCACGCGGTCGAGCAGGCCGACGGCGCCGGTCACCGACGCCGTATTGCCCCAGTGGCGCACGCCGGCATCCTTCTTCAGCGCGTGCATCACGAAGTCGCCCATCGCGCCGGACGCGGCGGCGATGGTCGACATCGCCAGCGCCTGCGGCACCTTGAAGCCCAGCGTCGTCCAGCCCAGCAGCATGCCGACGAGCGCGCCGGTGCCGACGCCGATGCCGAACGCGCGCCAGGAGAAGTCGCGGTGAATCTGCCGCGCCACCGGGCGCCGGCGCAGGCGGCGGCTGGCGAGCTCCTGCGCGATCTGCGCGGTGGCCGACACCATCACCAGCATGAACAGCAGGAACGCACCCTTGCCCTGCGCACGCGGCAGGTTCAGCAGCAGCAGCGCCGGCGCATGCGACAGCCCGAAGATGCAGACCATGATGCCCCACTGGATCTTCGCGTTGCGCTCGAGGAAGCGCTCGGGGTCGTTGGCCAGCGCGCTGACCACCGGGATCGCGATGAACACGTAGACCGGCACGAAGACGGTGAACAGCCACAGGTCGCTCTGCCCGACCAGCACGTACTGCAGCGGCAGCACGGCGAAGAAGGCCAGCAGCAGGCTGCGGTGGTCGCTGGCGCGTGTCTTCAGCAGCGTGATGTATTCGCGGAAGGCCAGGAACGAGACGATGCCGAACAGCAGCGTCGCGCCGACCGGGCCGAACACCCACGCCAGCCAGAAGACCGTCGCGGTGACCCACACCGCGCGCAATTCGCGGGTGAAGCGGTCGGTGTGCAGCGCGGCGGCGCGGTCCTCTTCGCGCACGGTGCGCAGCACGCCGTAGGCCGAGGTCGCCAGCAGCGCGCCGAAGAGCCCCAGGAAAAGCAGCTGCACCTGCTGCGGGCCGCTCAGCTGCCGCAGCGGGTCGAAGACGATGCGCAGGGTGTCGATCATGCGGGCGTGCCCACGGCAGCAGGGCGCTCGGCGTTCGGCCGCAGCGCGACCACCGCCTCGCGCGCGCGCTGCAGGAACAGCTTCTTGTCCTCACCCGGCTGCAGCTGCAGCGGCGCGCCGAAGGTCACGGTGCACAGGATCGGCACCGGCACCACTTCGCCCTTGGGCATCACCCGCTGCACGTTGTCGATCCAGGCCGGGATCAGCTGCACGCCGGGGAACTGCTCGGCCAGGTGGTACAGCCCGCTCTTGAACGGCTGCGGCAGGCCCTTGTTGCTGCGCGTGCCCTCGGGAAAGATCACCAGCGAGTCGCCGTTCTTGAGCGCCTCGACCAGCGGCTCCAGCGGATCCTGGTCGTCGGTGCGCTGCCGATTGACGTACACCGCGTTGAACACCTCGCGCGTCAGCCAGTGCTTGAACCGGCCGGCGGTCCAGTAGTCCTTCGCGGCGATGGGCCGCGTGACCGCACGCAGGTCGCTCGGCAGCGCCGCCCAGATCAGCACCCAGTCGAGGTGGCTCTGGTGGTTCGCGAAGTAGATGCGCTGCTCGGCCTTCGGCGGGCAGCCCTTCCAGTGGCCCTGCGCGCCGGTGATCAGGCGCGCGACCGCCGACAGCAACAGGCCCATGGCCTCGGCTCGTGTCATCCGTGCCTGCCCGGCCGCCCGAAGGGCACGGAGCGCCCCTTGGGGGCCGCGAACGAAGTGAGCTGGGGGCTGACCATTTCTGGAATGTTAAGCGGGCTTCACTTGACGTCGTACAGCCAGCGCACCGCGCGCGCGAACTCGGCACGCCAGGCGGCTTCGTTGTGGTCGGCTTCGGGCACCAGGCGGTATTCCAGCGCCACCGGCTGCTGGCGCAGCAGCGCGTGCATGCGCTGCACGTCGGGCACCATGTCGCCGCCTTCGCGGCCGCCCATGTAGAGGTACACCCGCGCCTCGGCCGGCAGCGGTTTCTGCGCGGCTTCCTCGAAGATCGCCGGCGCGGTCCAGTAGGCGGGCGAGAAGATGCCGGCCTTGCCGAAGACCTGCGGGTAGCGCTGCATCGCCGCGTGCGAGATCAAGCCGCCCATCGAGCTGCCGATCACCGCGGTGGCCTTGGCCTCGGGTTGCGTGCGGTACTGCGCGTCGATGAACGGCTTGACCACCTCGACGACGAAGCGCAGGTACTGCTCGCCTTCGCCAGGCCCCAGGCGGGGATGCGGCCAGGGGTTCAACTCGTTGAAGCGCTTCTCGCCGCCATGGTCGATGCCGACCACGATGGCCTCGAAGGCGGTGGTGCGCGCGAGCTCGTTCATCGCCTCGTCGACGCCCCATTCGCCGACATACGAGGTTGCGTCGTCGAACAGGTTCTGGCCGTCGTGCATGTAGATGACGGGATAGCGCCGCGTGCTTTGGGCGTAAGAGGACGGCAGGTAGATGCGCAGCGTGCGCTGGCGCTCGAGCACCGGCATCGCCAGCGGCGGGCTCAGCACCTGCACGTTCGGCAGGGCCGACGGGGCGCGCGGCGGCGGTGGATTGGACGAGCAGGCCGCGAGCAGCAGCGCGGCGGCGGCGAGGAAGAGGGATTGCATCGAGGACATGCGCGGATGCTAACGAAGCGCGGTGCAGAATCGGCCGATGGCTGCCGCATCACCGCTGAAGGTCCTGGTCACCGGCGCCAGCGGACGCATCGGCCGCGCGATCTTTGCCCGGCTGGCGCGCACGCACCGGGTGAGCGGCCTCGACCGCGTGCCGTCGTCGACCGCCGAGTTCGTCGGCGACATCGGCGCCCGGGATCTGCTGGAGCGCGCGCTCGACGGCGTGCACGCCGTGGTGCACACCGCAGCGTTGCATGCGCCGCACGTGGGCGTGGCGGCCGATGCCGAATTCGAGCGCATCAACGTCGCGGCCACCGGAGCGCTGATGCAGTGCGCGCGCCGCGCCGGCGTGCGGCACCTCGTATTCACCAGCACCACCGCGCTGTACGGCGCCGACACCGCGCAGCGGCAGGCGGCCTGGATCACCGAGCACACCGTGCCGGCGCCGCGCACGGTCTACCACCGCAGCAAGCTCGCCGCCGAAGCGCTGCTGATGCAGGCCGCGGCCGACGGCGGCCCGGCGCTGACCGTGCTGCGCATGTCGCGCTGCTTTGCCGAGCCGGCGCCGCTGATGGCCGCCTACCGCCTGCACCGCGGCATCGACGCGCGCGACGTCGCCGAGGCGCATGCGCTGGCGATCGAGCAGCCGCCGGCGGCGCCGCGGCTGCTGGTGATCTCGGGCGCGACGCCGTTCGAGCCGGCTGATGCCGCGCGCCTGTTCTCCGATGCGCCGCTGGTCATCCGGCGCCGTGCGCCGGCGCTGGCCGAGGCCTTCGAGCGTCGCGGCTGGCCGCTGCCGCCGTCGATCGACCGTGTCTACGTGTCCGCGCAGGCCCAACAGGCGCTCGGCTGGCAACCGCGTTTCGGCTTCGACGAAGTGCTGCGCGCGCTCGATGCCGGCGCGCCCGAGGTGCTGCCGCCGCGCGTGGACTGGCAGGCGAGCGAATGAGCACGAGCCCGCCGGCCGCCGCTCGCCCTGCGCTGAAGGTGCAGCGCCTGACGTCTGCGCGCTTCGACGACCTGCAGGCGCTGTTCGCGGCCCGCGGCTGCTCGGTCGCGCGCAACTGCTGGTGCATGTACTACCGCTGGAGCGGCCACCCGCCGCCCGGGCGCCGCGCCGAGGTCAGCCGCAGCGCGTTCAAGGCGTTGCTCGACGAGGGCCGCCACATGGGGTTGATCGCCTACGCGGGCCGCGAGCCGGTGGGCTGGCTGTCGGTGGGCCCGCGCGAGGACTACGCCAAGCTCGCGCGGTCGCCGGTGATGAAGCCGGTCGACGAACAGCCGGTGTGGTCGGTGGTCTGCTTCGTCGTCGCCGGGCGGTGGCGCGGGCAGGGCGTCGCGAAGGCCTTGCTCGACGCGGCGGTCGAGCGCGCACGCAGGAAGAAGATCACGCTCGAAGCCTATCCGGTCGACAAGCCCGTCCGCCAGGACGACGACAACCTGTGGTTCGGGCCGAAGTCGATGTTCGACGCCTGCGGCTTCGACGAGGTCGCGCGGCGCAAGCCGACACGGCCGGTGGTGCGGCTGGTGCCGGGCTGAGGCCTGGACACCCGCTACGGAACGAACGCCGACGACAGGCTCGGGCGGGGCAGGGCCGGCACGGGCTCGCGCGCGGCGCCATGGCCCGATCGGATCGCCGCGGCGAAGACCGGCACCTGCTGCCGCGGATCGTCGCCGAGCCCGCGCACGATGCACACGCCCGACGCGCCGCAGCGCGCCGCGGCGGCCGCCTGCTGCGGCTCGAGGATGCCGCCGATCGCCACCACCGGCGCCGGCGCCATCGCGCTCCACCACGCCAGGTTGTGCAGGCCCTGCGGCCGCCACGGCATCTGCTTGGTGAGCGTCGGCCACACCGGTCCGCAGGCGATGTAGGCCGGTTGCCATGCCGCCGCCTGCGCCAGCTCCCACAGGCTGTGCGAGCTGATGCCCAGCTGCAGGCCATCGCGCTGCGCGGTCCGCAAGGCCGCGCGCTCGCCGGTGTCCAGCGCCAGCAGGTCTTCCTGGCCGAGGTGCACGCCGCCGGCGCCGAGCTCGAGCGCCAGCCGCCAGTGGTCGTTGACGAAGAGCCGCGCGCCGGCGGCGCGTGCGGACGCGATGGCGCGGGCGAGCGCGTCGCGCAGCGCCGGGTCGTCGCGCCGATCGGCCTTGATGCGCAGCTGCAGCGTGCGCACGCCGGCGGCCAGCACCGCGTCGATGCGCTCGGCGCTGTCGACGATCGCGTAGAGGCCGAGCGCCTCGCCGCCGCGCGCGCCGGCCGCCGCCGGGGTGAACGGCACGGCGTCGTCGGTCAGCCACGGCAGCACCGCCGGGTCCGTCGCGAAGCCGGCGCGCAGCCGCACCGGGCCCGGGCCGGCGCCCGGCGTCGGCCGGTCGGCGTCGTGCCGCAGTGCGTGCGCCACCGCCATCTTCGCCAGCACCACGGCATCGGCCGGCACGAAGCCCAGCGCCAGCGCCGAGGCGATCGCGCTGGCGAAGCTGCAGCCGGTGCCGTGTGTGTGCTGCGTGTGGACGCGCGGCAGGCCCAGCCAGCGCTCGACGGGTGGTTGGGCGCTGCCGGCAGGCGCGCTGAGCAGCCAGTCGAAAGCCCCCGCGGCGTCGGCCTCGTCGCCGCCGGTGATGCAGACGGTGCCGGCGCCCAGCGCCTGAAAGATGCGTGCAGCGGCCGGCAGCTCGTGCCGCGCGAAGGGCGGTTCGCCGAGCAGCAGCGCCGCCTCGCGCCGGTTCGGCGTGACCACGTCGGCGCGCGGCAGCAGCTCGCGGCGCAGCGCCGCGAGCAGGTCGCGGTCCGCCAGTGCCGCGCCGCTGGAGGCGCGCAGCACCGGGTCGACCACCAGCGCGACCGGGCCGCGTTGGCGCAGCCGGTCGACGCAGGCCGCGACCCGCCCGACGTTGCGCGCGCTGCCCAGCACGCCGGTCTTGATCACGCGCGGCGGCAGGTCGGCTTCCAGCACCTGCAGCTGGGCGTCGAGCAGCTCGGGCGCCACCGCATCGACGCGCAGCACCGCGGTCGAGTGCTGCGCGGTGACCGCCGCCACGACCGGCGCCAGGTGCACGCCGAAGGCATCCGCCGCACGCTGGTCGGCCGACAGGCCGGCGCCGCCGCCGCTGTCGGTGCCGGCGATGCTCCAGACGATCGCTCGGCCGCTCACTGGACTACCCTCCGCACTGCGTGCTTCGGGATGAGCCCTTCGGAACGGCCGGGCGGGCTCATGCCAGCAGGAAAGGCCGTGCATCGACCGGGGTGCTGGCGCGGCCGAAGTCCTGCGCCGCGATCGGCCCGGCTTCGAAGCCCAGCCGCCCGGCCGCCACCGCCTGCGCCATCGCCGCGGCCATGCGCACCGGGTCGCCGGCCTTCGCGACCGCGGAGTTCAGCAGCACCGCATCGAAGCCCAGCTCCAGCGCCTGCACCGCATGCGAGGGCGCGCCGATGCCGGCATCGACGATCAGAGGCACATCGGGCAGGCGGGCGCGCAGCGTGCGCAGCGCCCATGGATTGACCAGGCCCTGGCCCGAGCCGATCGGCGCACCCCAGGGCATCAGCACCTGGCAGCCGGCGTCGAGCAGGCGGCGACAGGCGACGAGGTCCTCGGTGCAGTACGGGAAGACCTCGAAGCCCTCGCGCACCAGCGCCTCGGCGGCGATCAGCGTTTCCCATGGGTCGGGCTGCAGCGTGTGCTCGTCGCCGACCACCTCCAGCTTGATCCAGCGCGTGTCATAGAGCTCGCGCGCCAGTTGCGCCAGCGTGATCGCCTCGCGGGCGCTGCGGCAGCCGGCGGTGTTGGGCAGCAGCCGCGCGCCATGGCGCTGCACCGCGTCGCGCACGCCGGCGATGAAACCGTTGTCGCTGTCTTTGGGGGATAGACCGGCGCCCAGGATGCGCTTCAGGCCGACGGTGACCACCTGCGTGCCCGACGCGGCGATCGCATCGGCGAGCACCTGCGGCGACGGGTAACCCGCGGTGCCGAGCAGCAGGCGACTGGTCAGCGGCTGGCCGTAGACGGTCCAGGGGGTGGGGCTCATGGAATCAACCTCCAACGATGGCCTGGAACACGGTCAGCGCGTCACCGGGCTGCAGAAAGGTGTGCTCTCGCGCGCTTCGGGCGACGAACGCGCCGTTCAGCGCGGTCGCGGCGGCCTCGGGCGCGAGGCCGCGTTCGGCCAGCAGCGCGGCGACCGTCAGGCCGGGCGACCAGTCGCGCGGCGTGCCGTTGACGCTGACGGTGGGCGGCGACTCAGGCATGCATCGCCTCCTCGGCCGGCGCGTGCAGGCCCAGCGCCGCCAGCGCCTCGTCGACCAGCGCCGGCGCGATCAACCAGCCGTGCCGGTACAGCCCGTTGACGCGCAGCAGGCCGGGTTCGTGCTGCACCAGCGGGGCGTTGTCGGGCAGCGCGGGCCGCAGGTTGGTCTCCAGGTGCACGATGCGCGCCTCGGCGAGCTCGGGGCAGACGCTGTGCGCGGCGGCCATCAGCTCGACCGCGCTGCGCAGGCTGACGGGCGAACGGTCCTCGCTGTCGATCTCGGTCGCGCCGAGCACGATGACGTCGTCCGGCCGCGGCACCAGGTACATCGGATGGCGCGGATGCACGAGGCGCACGGGCCGCTGCAGCACGACGCCCGGCGCGTGCAGCCACACCAGCTCGCCCCGCACGCCGCGCAGCGGCACCGGCGGGCGGGCGCCCAGGCCGCGCACGTCGATCGCCAGATCGACGCGGCGGCACTCGCCGTCGCACAGCCGCAGCGCCTGCGGTTCAACCGCCTCGACCGCCCGGCCCCAGTGCCAGCCCACGCGCGGCGCGTCGTCGTGCAGCGCGCCGAGCAGCGGCGCCGGCAGCACCTGCGCTTCGCCGGGCAGCTCCCAGGCCAGCAGGCCGCGCGTCAGCGCGGGCTCCAGCGCGGTGAACCGGTCGGCCTCCAGCGGGCGCGGCAGCGGCCGGCCGGGGACGCTCACGATGCGCGCCAGCAAGCGTTGCGCCGAGCCGGCATCGCCGCGGTGCGCGACCAGCAGGCTGCCGTGTTCGCGCATGAAGGCCGCGGGTCCGCCCGGCAGCGCCGCGGCAATGGTGCGCCAGCGATCGATCGAGCGCCAGCCCAGCTCGGCGATGCGGGCGCCGCCGACGGCACTCTCCGCCAGCGGGCTCAACATGCCGGCGGCGGTGAAGGCCGCCGCGCCGCGACCGTCGCGGCGCAGGGCGGCATCGGGCGCGGGATCGAACACCTCGACCGCATGCCCGGCCTGCGCCAGCCGCCATGCCAGCAGCCGGCCGAGCAGCCCGGCGCCGGCGATGCCGATGCGCATCATCACGAGGCCTGGATGGGGATGTACAGCTCGCCGCCCGTCGCCCGGAACTCGGCCGATTTCTCGGCCATGCCCCGCTGGCGCTGTTCCTCGGCGCCGATGGTCTGCGCCTCGGCGAAGGCGCGCACGTCCTGCGTGATCTTCATCGAGCAGAACTTCGGCCCGCACATCGAGCAGAAGTGCGCGTGCTTCATCGCGTCCTTCGGCAGCGTCTCGTCGTGGAATTCGCGGGCGGTGTCGGGGTCGAGCCCGAGGTTGAACTGGTCCTGCCAGCGGAACTCGAAGCGCGCCGCGCTGATCGCGTCGTCGCGCGAACGTGCACCCGGATGGCCCTTCGCGATGTCCGCCGCGTGCGCCGCGATGCGGTAGGCGATCAGGCCCTGCTTCACGTCGTCGCGGTTCGGCAGCCCGAGGTGCTCCTTCGGCGTCACGTAGCACAGCATCGCGGTGCCCATCCAGCCGATCATCGCGGCGCCGATCGCGCTGGCGATGTGGTCGTAGCCCGGCGCGCAATCCACCGTCAGCGGCCCGAGCGTGTAGAAGGGCGCCTCCTGGCAGTGCTTCAGCTGCTCGTCCATGTTGGCCTGGATCAGGTGCATCGGCACGTGGCCCGGGCCTTCGATCATCGTCTGCACGTCGTGCTGCCAGGCGATGCGCGTCAGCTCGCCCAGCGTGCGCAGCTCGGCCATCTGCGCGTCGTCGTTGGCGTCCGACAGGCTGCCGGGGCGCAGGCCGTCGCCGAGCGAGAAGCTGACGTCGTAGGCCTTCATGATCTCGCAGATCTCTTCGAAGCGCGTGTACAGGAAGTTCTCGCGGTGGTGCGCGATGCACCACTTCGCGAGGATCGAGCCGCCGCGCGAGACGATGCCGGTGCGGCGATTCACGGTCAGCGGGATGAACGGCAGCCGCACGCCGGCATGGATGGTGAAGTAGTCGACGCCCTGTTCGGCCTGCTCGATGAGCGTGTCGCGGAACACCTCCCACGTCAGGTCCTCGGCGATGCCGCCGACCTTCTCCAGCGCCTGGTAGATCGGCACCGTGCCGATGGGCACCGGCGCGTTGCGCAGGATCCAGTCGCGCGTGGTGTGGATCTGCGCGCCGGTGGACAGGTCCATCACCGTGTCCGCGCCCCAGCGCAGCGACCACACCAGCTTGTCCACCTCCTCGGCGATGCCCGAGCTGAGCGCCGAGTTGCCGATGTTGGCGTTGACCTTGACCTTGAAGTTGCGGCCGATCGCCATCGGCTCGAGCTCGGGGTGGTTGATGTTCGCCGGGATGATCGCGCGGCCGCGGGCGACCTCGTCGCGCAGCCACTCGGGCGTGATCACGCGCGGGATCGCGGCGCCGCGCGCGTCGCCGGCGAGGCGCCGCTCACGTTCGGCGTCATTCGCGTAGGCCTCGGCCCATTCGCGGCGGCCGTTCTCGCGGAGTGCCACGTATTCCATCTCCGGCGTCACGATGCCGCGGCGCGCATAGTGCATCTGCGTGACGTTGGCACCGGCCTTGGCGCGGCGCGGCGTGCGGCGCAGGGTCGCGGCCTCGGCCTGCAGTGCGGCCAGGCGCGCGGCCTGCGTGGGGTTGCGCAGCCCGTCGTCGGCCGCCTGCGGCGCGCGGCCGGCGTAGGCCTCGGTGTCGCCGCGCGCCTCGATCCAGGCGGCACGCGGGGCGCCAAGGCCGGCGCGGATGTCGATCACCGCGTCGGGGTCGGTGTAGGGGCCGCTGCAGTCGTACAGCGTGACGGTCTCGCCGTTGCTCAGGGCGACTTCGCGCATCGGCACGCGCACGCCCGGCAGCGCGCCGTCGACATGGACCTTGCGGGACGCAGGGAAGGGCTCGCGCGAGGCGGCGAGCAGCGCATCGAAGGATTCGGGGGCGTTCATCGGATCTCCAGGGCAGCGGTGGACTCACGTGCTCCGGAGATGCGCCATCGATCGCGAGCGATCACCCCGTTCGGGGCCCGGGTCGGGCGCACGTCCATGAAGGCACGCGCACAGCGACGAGGTCAGGCTGGGCTCTTCTTCCGCCGGTACGAACCGGATCAAGTTCTCGGGTTCGGTCTCGAATCGACCGTCTCAGCGCGCTGGCGCACCCCGGAGCGGGGCGGAGTGTGCCGGCACTGGCCCTGCAGCGTCAAGTGCGCGACGATGTGCGTCGAAGGCCGCGCTTCGGCGGCCGCCTGCGGGACCGTACGATGAGCCAAGCGCCCCTGCCCGATGACGTGCGCGCCGCGCTTCAGCGCGGCAGCCTGATCGAGGCCATCAAGCTGCTGCGACGCGCCGGCGTGACGAACCTGGCGCAGGCCAAGGCCATGCTGGAAGCCGAGGCCCGCCGCATGGGGTCGGGGGCCGGCACGGCGGCACGCACGCCCGGCCGTCCGACCGTCGCGACATCCCCCGGTGGCTTGCCGGCCGCGGCGCTCGCGGCGCTGCGGCAAGGCCGCAAGATCGAGGCGATCCGCATCGTGCGCGAGCACCACGGGCTGGGGCTGAAGGAAGCCAAGGACTTCGTCGAGTCGCACGAGCGCTCGATGCCGATCACGGCCGACAGCCTGTCGCCGGGCGATGGCCTGTCACCCGGCGAGGTGCCGCGCACCGGCAACCGCATCACCTGGCTGCTGGTGGCGGCCGTGATCGGCGCCGGGTTGCTCTACCATTTCCTGCTGCGCAGCCCGGGTTGAACCCGCGGCGGCTCAGGCGATGCGGAACGCGCCGACCGCCGCCACCAGCCCCTGCGCCTGCTGGCGCAGCGACTCCGCCGCGGCCGCGGCCTCTTCGACGAGCGCGGCGTTCTGCTGCGTGCTGCGGTCCATCGCGCCGACGGCGCTGTTGACCTCGTGGATGCCGACGGACTGCTCGGCGCTGGCGCGCGAGATCTCCGCCACCACGGTGTTGACCTGGCCGATGCCGTCGACGATGCGCTGCATCATCGCGCCGGCATGCTGCACCTTGGTGGCGCCGGCCTCGACCTGCTGCACCGAGCTGCCGATGAGGCCGCGGATCTCCTTGGCGGCGCCGGCGCTGCGCTGCGCTAGGCCGCGTACTTCCTGCGCCACGACCGCGAAGCCGCGGCCGGCGTCGCCGGCGCGCGCGGCCTCGACCGCGGCATTGAGCGCGAGGATGTTGGTCTGGAACGCCAGCCCGTCGATCGTGCCGATGATCTCGCCGATGCGGCGCGACTGCGTGCTGATCGCGTCCATCGTGCGCACCACCTCGTCGACCGCGGTGCCGCCGTCGGCAGCGATGCGCGCGGCATCGCCGGCCAGGCGGTGCGCGGTGTCGGCGTTGCGGGCATTGGCCGCCACGGTGTCGGTCAGCTGCTGCAGCGATGCGGCGGTCTGCTGCAGCGCCGAGGCGGTCTGCTCGGTGCGCGCGGACAGGTCGCCGTTGCCGAGCGCGATCTCGCGCGCCGCAGTATCGATCTGGTCGGCGCCCTGGCGGATGCCGGCGACCGTGGCGTTCAGCCGCCGGGTGACCTCGGCCAGCGCACCGAGCACCTGGCCGGTCTCGTCGGCGGCCGCCGCGACCTCGCGCGTGCGCAGGTTGCCGTCGGCGACCTCGCGGGCGATCTGCAATGCGCTGCGCAGCGGCGTGACGATCAGCCGCACGCTGGCCCAGGTGGCCAGCAGCCCGGCCAGCAGCGCGGCGGCGGTCAGCAGCAGCGAGAAGTTGCGGCCTGCCTGCAGCGTGGCGGCGGTCTGTTCACCGCGGGCGGTGGCGGCGCGCGTTTCCTCGGCCGACAGCTCGGCGAGCACGCCGCGCGCCTCGTCGTAGGCCTTTTCGGCGCGGCTCATGAAGGTCGCGGCGGTGCTCAGGTCGGCGTCCTTCATGTCCAGCGTCTCGCGCGCGGCCTTCACGTAGCCGCCGAAGGCGGTGTGCAGGCGCTCGGCGCGCGCGGCCTGCGCGGCATCGCCGGCCAGCGCGGTGCGCAGCGTGTCGATGCGGGACTGCGTCTGCAGCAGTTCGGCGTCGATGCGCTTGTCGAGCGCCTGGATCACCTCGGGCTTCAGGCCGGCCCCGGCGTAGGCGATGCTCTGCATCACCATCGCGTTGGCCGCGACGACGCGCTGCTGCGTCTCCGCGGCCTGCGCGACACGCACCATGCTCTGCTGCGTCAGCATGTCGAGCGTCGCGGCGGTCTTGCGCGCGGTCCACGCGTTCGACCCGGCGACGATCACCAGGCACAGCAGCACCAGCAGCGGCGCGAGCGCCACCTTGGCCATCAGCGGCAGGCGTTCGATCAGGCGCTTCATCGCGGCCTCGATCCGGCGGCGGATCAGCGGTAGGCGCCGACGGCGACACCGACCTCGGTGCCGGCGACGCGCTTGACGAAGGTGGTCTTGCCGTCGACCTTCTTCGTCGCCGGGTTGCTCCAGTCGTAGTCGACCCAGCCTTCGCCCTTCGTCGTGACCACCTGGATGATCTCGCGCACGAACGGCTTGCCGTTCTGGTCCTTCAGGTCGATCATGTTCTTGCCGACGAGCTTCTCGTTCGTGCCATGCGCGAGCCAGTTCGCCTTCAGGTCGAAGGCGAACACGTACAGGTCCTTGCGCACCCAGTTGGCCTTGTCGCCGGTGAAGTCCTTCATCGCCTGCTCGACGCCGACCTTCTTCACGTGCGCCGCGGCCGACTCGGCCATGGCCTTGGCTTCGTCCTTCGTGCCGCGCTCCTGCGCCTGCGCGGACAGGGCGAGGAAACCGGCCAGGCACAGCGCCAGCAGGGAACGGATGATCTTCATGGGGTTGTCTCCGATGGTCGTGTGGGAAGGGCGATCGACGCGATCGGCCCGAACACGGGTCTTCGGTTTCATTCAGGCCCCAGTTGATGGCGTACTACTACGCTGTGATTAATCCCAGGTCGCCAGGCGCCTGGCGCACTCGTCGGCCTTCGCCGGTGCCGGCGTCATGATTCAATCGACGAGCCGCCCGCTGCGCCAACGGATCGGCCGCGCGGCCTGCGCGGGGCGGCGCCTGATCACGTGCCGGCAGGGCGCTGCGGCGGCGCCGGCTGGCCGTCGATGCGCTCGAGCGCGGCATCGAGGCAAGCCCAGGCCGGCGCGCTGGCGCTCCAGATGTTCGCGACCGGCCGGATCGACGAAGGGTCCTCGAGCGTGCCGACGCGCACGACCGTGAGCTGCGGTCGGCCGGTCGAGTCGGCGAAGAGGTGGCATCCGCAGCGCGCACAGAAGCGGCGGCGCACCTGGTTGCCGCTGTCGGCGGTCTTGAGGTACTCGGCCGGCTCGCCGTCGATCTCCAGCCGTTCGGTCGGAAAGATCGCATTGGCCGTGCCATTGCCGGCAATGCGCTGGCAGTCGCGGCACCAGCAGACGCGCGCGATGACCGGCTCGCCGGTCACGCGGTAGCGCACCTGGCCGCACAGGCAGCGTCCGGTTCGTTCGCTCATGTCGATGCTCCCGCGGGTGAAGGCGGCCGACTCTACGGCCTGCCGATGCCTGCGGCGGGCCCGGTGGTCCCGGGCGCCGTCGAGCCTCTCCTAGACGCCTTTGGCGCGTTCGATATCGACGTTGTCATTCTCGCCAATGGCCCGAAAGCGCCTGCGTGCCTACAGTGGCGCCACTGACGAAGCCGCCAAGGACCTGCAACGATGAACCCGTACCAACCGCTCGAAGACCGCTACGTGACGCTGGGCCCGCATCGCGTGCGCTACTGGCAGGCCGGTGACGCCGGCCCGGCCGTGGTGCTGGTGCACGCGCTCGGCGCCTCGGTCGAGTACTGGGCCCGCGTGATGCCGACGCTGGCGCGGCACCACCGCGTCTTCGCGTTGGACCTGCTCGGCTTCGGCCTCAGCGACAAGCCCGACCTGCCCTATGGCGAAGCTCTGCTCGCCGGTGTCGTGCGCGACTTCGCCGACGGGATGGGTCTCGAGCGCTTCCACCTCGTCGGCAACTCGATGGGCGGCGCGGTCTCGCAGCGCGTGGCCCGCGAGAACCCGCAGCGCATCGCGAGCCTCGCGCTGGTGTGCTCCGGCGGGCTCGGCACCGCGATCAGCCCGCGCGTGCGCCTGCTGAGCGTGGCGCTGGTAGGAGAGTTCCTCGCGCGGCCGCGGCCCGAGATGACGAAACGCTTGATCCGCGGCGGCATGGTGGTACGCGAGGGTGCACCGCGCGAACTGCTCGACGCATCGCTCGCGCATGCGCGCAGCCCGGGCGCCCGCCGTGCGTTCCTCGCCACCTTGCGCAACGGCATCCGGCTCGACGGCCAGCGGCCGGCCATCGTCGACGCGCACCGCGCCGCCTTCCCGCGCATGACCTGGCCGACGCTGGTGATGACCGGCGACCGCGACCCGATCATCCCGACCGACCACGACGACGCGATCCGCGCGATCCCGCTGCTCACGACGCACCGCTTCGCCGGCTGCGGCCACTACCCGCAGCTGGAGCAGCCCGAGGCGTTCTGCGACGTGCTGCTGCGTTTTCTCGAGGCCGCGCCAACGCCGGCCGCGAGCGGCGCGACCGGCGTGGGCGCACTCACCGCGCAGCGCACGCTCAGCCCGGCGTGAGGCCGGCCGGGTGCAGTCTGCCGCGCGCGTGTTGCCCGGGCCGCGGTCGGCGCGACGCGCCTGCCGCGGCCATCGCCGCCAGCGCCATCAGCAGCACCGGCGCGGGCTCCGGCACGGTCGCGGGCGGCAGCGTCGGGAAGACAAAACCGCCGCCCGCGACGTAGCCACCGCCGGGCGTGAGCACGTCGACGTAGAAGGTCGACGTGTCGAGCGCGTTCGTTTCGACGGCCGATTCGATGTGGGCATGCGACAGGACGGTCAGGCGGCTCGCGACGCGGATCACGCTGCCGACGTCGAACTCGTACGCGACCAGCGCGAACTCGTCGATCAGGAACGCCGGGGTGTCGAAGCTGCTGGCGAAGCTCCAGTCGGCCAGCACCTGGCCGGCGACGAAGGTCCTCGAGGTCACGGCGCCGCCGAAGGCCGAGCCGGGGCCGAAGCCGCTGCCCGCGACGAAGCCGTCGAGTGCCGTCGCGAACTGCAGCGTGACCTTCTCGCCCGGCGTGCCGGTGATCAGCAGGTCGGCGTACCAGCTCAGGTCGTCGGCCGCCTGCGCGCTGTGGAAGGCGCCGCTCGTGTAGGTGAGCCCGCGGCCGCCTAGCGCGCCCACGCTGGCGTAGGCACTGGTCGATGCGGTCTGCGCGCCACCGCCCTTGGTGTCGGCGATGGCCTGCGTCACGAGGCCGGTGCCGGCCGCCGGCCCCGCGTCGGCGAGGTTCACGAACCAGTGCGCGTTGCCCGCATCGAGCGCGAGGTAGGCGGCGACGCCGATGTCGAGCACCGGTGCGGCGCGCGCGGGCAGCAGGGCCGTCGCGGCGAGCACGGCGAGCAGGAAGAGGCTGCGGCGCTCACGCATGATCGGCTCCCGGCGCCACGCGCAAGTCGTGTGGCGCATCGGTGCGGCGACGCCGCCAGACCGCGGCGACACCGAGGCCGAGGGCCGTCAGCACGAAGCTGCCCGGTTCCGGCATCGGCGTCGCGACGAAGCCGTGGATCACGCCGGCCGCGTCGGCATAGGTGCCGGCGATGAGACCGGCGTTGTTGATGTCGCTCGCCTGCGCATACAGCGCGGCGGGCGGCTCGATCGGCACGAAGGCGCCGTCGGCCCACAAGTAGCCGCTCAACTCGTCGCCTTCGCCGTACCAGCCGACGATCGCGCCCCCGTCGTTGAGGCCGAACGCGCCCGAGCGGGTGGCACCGAACGGCGTGATGATCGTCAGCGTGCCGGCGGACCACAGGAAGCCCGACGACGCGGCGCAGCCCGCGCACGACGCCTCGACGGCGCCGACGACCTGGCCGAGGTCGTTGATGCCCACCGGCAGCGTGCTGTCGGCACCGGGCACGTCGAGCGTCGTGAAGGCCCCACCCGACCAGACGTAGCCGTGGTATCCGGTGCCGGGCGGTCCGGTGCGGTACGAGCCGACCACCGTCAGCGCGCCGTTGACGCCGAACGCGCCGGCCTGCTGCGAGCCGGGCGGCACGAGGGCGGTGTACGCGCCGCTGGCCAGCAGGTAGCCGAAGGCCGGATCGGCATTGCCGATCTGCGGCACGCTGCTTGCGGTGCCGGCCACCGCGCCGCTGCTGCCGATGCCGAACGCGTCGGTGTACGCGGCGCCCGGGTAGTCGATCGTCGAGACGACGCCGCCGCCGCCGCCGCTGGTGCGGAAGCCGTGCCAGGCGCCACCGGCGTCGAGGTACGCGCCGACCACGGCGCCGCTGTCGTCGATGCCCTGCACATGGGTCTGCACGGCACCGGGCACGTCGATCGTCGTGTACTTGTAGACCGGCGCGGCGGTGGCCGTCGGGCCGACGGTGAATGCCGCGCCGGCCAGCAGCAGCGCGGCCGCGAGCGTGTGGCGGGACTTGCGCGTCGTGCGCGTCTCGAGGGTCTTGCGAGGGGTCATGATGGCTCCTGAATGGGGACTTCCCATCCAGCAAGACGCCAAAGCGCCTGGCTCGTCCGCCGCGCCAAGCTAGGGGGGCGGGCCTGATCAGCGCATCACGCTCGATGCCGCGTGCATCAGTTCACGCGCCGCGCGGCTGGCCGCGGCGGATTCGCCGTCCAGGCGCTGGCTGGCCTGCAGCGCGCGCGCCGCCAGTTCCTGCGCCTGCGCCCGGTCGCCGAGCGCGAGCGCCAGCGCGGCACGGTCCCGCCACACCTCGGGCTGCACGCGCAGGTCGAACGCGCCTCGCAGCTGCTGCGCGGCCTGCAGCGCCTGGTCGCCGTGGCGCCGCGCGGACGCGGTGTCGCCGCGGGCCAGCGCGATCTTCGCCAGGCCCATCTGCGCGAGGGACGCGGCGGCGATCGGGCGTTCGCCGGCGGCCCGCAGTACCGCGTCGAACTCCGCTGCCGCGGCGGGCGACTGGCCGGTGTCGGCGAGCCATTGCGCGTAGCGCACGCGGGCGTCGCAGGCGGCCACGGCGCCTGCCGGCTCATGGCGCGCGTAGTCGTCGAGCGCTTCGCGGAACAGGCGCTGCGCCTCCTCGCCGCGGCCGAGCGCGGCCAGGGCGCGCGCGAGCAGCACGGCCGCATGGCGGCGGTCGGCCTCGCGGTCGGGGCGGGCGACGATCACGCGGTAGGCCGCCTCCAGCGGCGGCAGCGCCTGCGCCGCGCGGCCTTCGGCGAGCAGCGCCTCGCCCCACGATCGCAGCAGCATCGCGTCATGGCCGGTGGCGCCGCTGCCGGGCGGTGTCGGCAGCAGCGGCAGCGTCTCGTCGTACAGGCGAAACGCGGCCTCGCGCTCGCCGCGCCGGTGCAGGAAGCGCGCGTATTCGTCGATGACCATCCAGTGCGTCGGCAGTTGCACGCCGGCGCTGCGCGACAGGCGTTCGGCCTCGCGGAAGGCATTCGCCGCGCCGGTCTGGTCGTCGAGCTGGTGCAGCGCGAGTGCCAGGTTGCGCTGCGTCATCGCCAGGTCCCCGGCCTCGGGCTGGCGCTGGCGCCGGCCGGCAGCCAGGGCCTGCAGGTAGCGATCGCGCGCGGCCGCCGGCTCGCCGCGCTTGAGGTGCTCGTTGCCGGCGTTGGCCAGCGCGGCCAGGTAGCTCGGATGGTCCGCGTCGAGGCGGCCGAAGAGCTCGATCGCGCGCTGCAGCGCGCGCATGCGCTCGTCGCCGGCGCCGGGAACGGCCTGCAGCGCCTGCGCCTGCGCGAGCCACCACTCGGCCGCCTGCAGCGACCGGGCGCCGGCGCGCACGCCGATCAGCGCATCGATCGCGTCGAGGCGGCGCCGGGCCTCGTCGCGCTGCTGCGAGAAGATCAGTGACCAGGCCTCGGTCAGCAGCGCATCGATCACCAGCGGATGCCGCTCGCCGTAGTGGGCCCGCGCCAGCGCCAGGCGTCGCGCCGACAGCTCGTCGTAGCGCTGCTGCTCGAGCAGCCAGCCGTAGATCTCGCTCGTGATGCCGAGCAGCTCGATCGCGGTGGCGGGATCGTGCTTGAACTCGGTCTCGATGCGCGCTGCGTTGGCGTCGAGCAGCTCGCGCGCGGTGACCTCGCCCGGCGGCCGGTCGCGCAGCAGGCGCGGATCGCCGGCGCGGAAGACGCTGACGAGGAAGTCCTTGATCGCGCCGGCCCGCGCGGCCTCGCGCTCGGCCCGCTGCATCTGCCAGACGGTGGCGGCCATGCCGGCGCCGATCGCCCCCAGCAGCACGGAGGCCGCCGCGTAGCGCCAGGCGTGCCGGCGCAACTGCTTGCCGATGCGGTAGCCCAGTCCCGCCGGACGCGCCGCGACCGGGCGCGAATCGAGGTGGCGGCGGATGTCCTCGGCGAAGGCTTCGGCCGAGCGATAGCGATCGGCCGGCCGCAACGCCAGCGCCTTGATGACGATCGCGTCGACGTCGCCGCGCAGCGCGCGCCGGTGCGCCGGCGGCGCACCGGCACTGGGCAGCGTGATGCCGCCGTCGAGGATCGCCTCCTCGATCGCCCCCGGCGTCGCGCGCGCGAGCCGGTACGGCAGGCGGTGAGCGAGCAGCTCGTACAGCAGCACGCCGAGCGAATAGATGTCGGTGGCCGTGCTCAAGGCGCCGCCGGCGATCTGCTCCGGCGACGCGTACTGCGGTGTCATCGCGCGGCCGCCGAACTGCGTCAGCGCCGTCGGCGGTGCGTCGGCGCCGTCGCCGCCGAGCAGCTTGGCGACGCCGAAGTCCAGCAGCTTCACGCGGCCTTGGCGATCGACGAGCACGTTGGCCGGCTTGATGTCGCGGTGGATCACGAGCTGGCGGTGCGCATGGCCCACCGCGTCGAGCACCTGCAGGAAGAGCCGCAGGCGGTCGGCGACGGCCAGGCCGCGTGCGGCCGCTTCGTCGGTGATCGGCCGGCCGTCGACGTATTCGAGCGCGAGCCAGGGCTGGCCCTGCGATGCGCCGGCGTCGCGCACCGCGGCGATGCCCGGGTGATCGAGGCTGCGCAGGATGTCGCGCTCGCGCGCGAACCGTTCGGCGAGCATCGCGGCGCGCAGCGGGTCGGCGAACGGCAGCTTCAGCGCCACCGGTGGCGCGGTGGGTGCGTCGATGCGCGTGGCCAGGTGCACGACGCCCATGCCGCCGCGCCCGAGCTCGCGCACCAGCTGCCACGGGCCGAGGGTGCCCCCGTCGCAGGCGGCGGGCTCGTCGCGCGCCAGCCGCGGCAGCGTCGACAGGAAGCCCTCGCGCTCGAGCGTCGCGCGCTGCGCGAGCAGCTCGGTCAGCGAGGCGCGCAACCGGGCATCGTCGCCTTGCAGCGCGGCGAGTGCGGCGGCCTGCCCGGCCGGTGCCTCATCGAGCAGCCCGTCCAGCAGCTCGAGCAGGCGAGGCCAGTCGCCGCGCGCGATGTCCACGTCAATTCCGCAGGCTCTGGTAGAGGAACAGCCGGGCCCGCTCCCAGTCGCGCTCGGCGGTGCGCTTGCCCACGCCGAGCGCGAGCGCCACCTCCTCCATCTCGAGGCCGGCGAAGTAGCGCAGCTCGACCACCCGCACCAGGCGCTCGTCGTGCGCGCCGAGCTCGGCGAGTGCCTCGTGCACGCGCAGCACTTCGGCGGCGTCGGCGGCGCCGGCGGGCTCGGCGTCGACGCCGGTGTCCAGCGGCAGCGCGGCCTCGCCGCCGCCGCGTCGCGCCGCGCGCGCCGCGCGCACGAGGTCGACGACGATCGAGCGCATCACCCGCGCGACGTAGGCGAGGAAACGCGGCCGGTCGGCCACCTCCAGCCGCTCGAGCCGGACGAGCCGAAGGAAGGACTCGTGCACCAGCGCGGTGGTGTTCAGCAGCTCCTGTGCGGACCCGCGCAACCGCGCATGCGCGATGCGGCGCAGGTCGGGGTACAGCAGCTCGAACAGCCGGCCCAGCGCGACCTCGTCGCCGCGCTGCGCGGCGTGCAGCCATTCGGTGACGTCGGCCATCGCGGTGGCCCGGATGCGGTGCCGCGGCGGCGAGCGGCCTCGGGCAGCCGGTCAGCCCGCCGCGGGCGCTCGCCGGCCGCGCCGCCGCGTGGACGCGGCCAGCGCCAGCAGCGCGACGGGCGCCAGCGCCCACGTCGCCGGCTCCGGCACCGCCGCCTGCGGGATCATCAACTGGTCGAGGCCGATCGCGTCCTCGTCGGGATTGAGCGCCGGGTTGGTGATGAAGAAGCCGGTGATGGGATTCGCCGGGTCGGCGAGCACGCCGAAGAAGGCGACATTGCCGTTGACCACCTGCGACGGGCTGATGTCCAGCAGGTCCAGCACCGTCTCGCCCTGTGCATGCATCAGGTGCACCTGCAGGCTCGCGAGCGGGCTCGTCGTGCCCAGCCAGTCGCTGGCATCGGTGAGGTAGAAGCCGAAGCCCGGCAGCGCGCTGCCGAAGGCCATCGTGAAGTAGGTCGAGCCGTTGTCGCTGAGCGAATCGATGAACTGCGTGCCGTCGGTCGCGAAGGTCGAGAAGGTGCCGACGCCGGTGGCGATCTGCGTGTACTGCGTGGCCTGGTTCGTGAACCCGACGTCGACCGTGCCGACGGTGAAGCTCGCCGGCAGCGCGCCGGTCGCGAAGCCTTCGAAGCTCTCGGTGGCGAGTGGTCCGGCGGCGGCGGCGAACGCGGCGGCCGCTGCGTCGGCCACCGGATGGCTGCCGCCAGGCAGGATGGTGGCGTTGTCGATGCCGAAGTAAACGGTCGGCGCGGCCTGGGCGCCGGCCGCCAGGGCAGCGGCCACCAGGCCCGCGCTGCAGCCTTTCAGGATGTGCAGGTGCATGTCGCCTCCTCTTGTCTGCAAGCCGGGGAGCGTAGCAACGGATCGCAGCGGCGACTAGGGGACTTCTAGGTGTCGGTGCGTGCCGGCATCGAGCCGTTGCCCGACACGTCCGGGCCGCTTGCGGCCCGCGTGCGGCCCGATACCGAAGCTGTCGTTGCCGGAAGGCATCGGTCCGCAGGGCGGCACCCGTTGCCGCGGCCACCGTTATGCATGGCGCCTGGCCGCGCAACGTTGGCGATAGGTCCCGAGCGCGGATCGCGCTGCGCTGCGCTGCATCACCTTCCGCAGCCGCACGATCCCCAGCGCGGCCAGGGCCGCCGCCAGCAGGGCCCCGGCGTGCGGTTCCGGCACGGCCGCGACCGCGGCGACTTCCTCGCTCCAGTAGCCGGGCAGCGTGTCCCACGGGTTCGGCTCGGCCGGGTTGCCGGGCGTGTAGCGGTCGTTGGTGATGTAGACGTAGCCGGCGTGGCGCTGCACGGCCTCGGCCAGCAGCATCAGCATCGAACTGGTGTCGCTCACGTTGTAGTGCAGGTGCGCCTGCCGCGATGCGGGCGCGGTGTGCATCCACGGTTCGGTGGCGATGCCGTCGTACGAGCCGGTGCCACGTTCGACGGTGACGATCGTGTCGATGAACGCCAGGTAGTCCGCCGGCGCGGCAGTGCCGGGATTGCCGAAGAGCTGCCAGTCCGGATGCGCGCCGCGCACGGCGTGCGACACCTGCTGGTAGAACGGCAGCGCGGCGGTCTGGTTCGACATTTCGTCGAGGAAGATGCCGTCCACCGGATACCACTGCGCATAGCGCTGCACGTCGGCCAGCACGTCGTCGACCGACCGCGTCGCGGGCAGTCCGGCCGCGCACTGGTGATTGCCGTAGCAGGTGTACACGTAGCCGAGCACGCGGCCGCCCGCGGCGCGGAAGCTCTGCACCGCGGCCAGGTAGTCGCTGTTGGGTGCGCCGCCCGGCCCGTTGTTCACGTTCATGATCGCGGTGATGCTCGCGCCCTGGGCCAGCGCGGCCGTCATCTCGTCCCACTGGCTCTGCGCCGGATCGAACGACGGGTAGAAGTACGCCGGCACCAGCAACCCGACCGCGTGGGCCGAGCACGCGGCCAGGCTCAGCACGGCCGCGGCGACGGACTTGAACAGCGATGGCGCCATGCGCGCACTCCCCGGGTGATCGTTGTGGCGCGCAGTATCAGGACCACGCTGACGGGCGTCTGACGCGGCCAGGCGCCACCCGCGAACCCGGGGGTGGACCGGTCAGCCCGGCGCGATGCGCAGCGGCTCCAGCGCGGCACGCAGCCGTTCGAGCGACAGGGCGAACGGTGGCCGGGCCTCGCACACCGGCAGGCCGAGCCAATGCGGCAGCGGCGCGTCGTAGGCGATCTCCATCGCCTTGCGGTGCGTGTCGGCGCGTGCCACCGGCGCGGCCATCAGCGCGGTCCACAGCGCATCGAGGTCGCGCGCGGCCTCGTGCGGCCGCTCGATGCGGAACGCGCCGACGCTGCGCCAGGCGTTGACGGCGCCGACCTCGGCGAAGGCCGGCATCGCGAACTGGCCCGAGGTGGGGCGTTCGAGCACAAAGGGCCACTTCAGCATGCGACGACCCGCACGCGCGGCCAGCGCTCGGCATAGCGCTTGGCCGCGCAACGTTGGCGATAGGTCTCGACGCTGCCGCGGATCGGGTTGCGTCGCACCGTCATCGAAAAGAGGTCGTCGAGGCCGTGCGGGGCGATGACGTGCAGGCGATCCTGGTCGTCGATCCACACGCCCACCGAGGTGGCGTATTCCGGCCACGACGCGATCGCCTCGTCGAGCGAGCGCAACGGCTCGACGGCATGGCCGAAGTGGGCCTCGAACCAGCAGTGCACCGCGGCCTGGTTGATCACTTCCCACGGCAGCGACGGGTGCGCGGCACGGAGCCGCGCTTCGATCGCGCGTTCGCTTTCGGGACGCAGGTCGTCGCCATCGAAGTAGGCGACGTCGACATCGACCAGCGGCGAGGGCACGGCGTGTCCGTGCAGGTGGTCCCAGACCAGGTTGCGCACCGCACCGGCGCCGATGCACCACGACGCCAGGCCTTGGTCACGCACCGCCCGCAGCGCCGCCATGAACCACGGCGCCGCGCGCACGATGCCGATCAGCGCATCGCGCTGACCGGCGGCGTCAATGCCGGAAATGCCGCGTCCCGGTGAAGACCATCGCGATGCCGCGCTCGTTCGCCGCGGCGATGACTTCCTCGTCGCGCATCGAGCCGCCGGGCTGGATCACGCAGCTGGCGCCGCCGTCGATCACGACGTCCAGGCCGTCGCGGAACGGGAAGAAGGCGTCGCTCGCCACCGCGCTGCCCTTGAGCGTCAGGCCGGCGTTCTCGGCCTTGATGCCGGCGATGCGTGCGGAGTCGATGCGGCTCATCTGGCCGGCGCCCACGCCCAGCGTCATGCCGCCGGCGCAGAAGACGATCGCGTTGCTCTTGACGAACTTGGCCACCTTCCACGCGAACAGCAGGTCCTGCATCTGTTCGTGCGTCGGCTGCAGCGTGGTGACGATGCGCAGCTCGCTGGCGGCGACGTTCTTCGCGTCGGCCGATTGCAGCAGCATGCCGCCACCGATGCGCTTGAAGTCCAGCGCATTGCCCTGGCGCGAGAGCGGCACTTCCAGCAGGCGCAGGTTCTGCTTCTTCGCCAGCAGCTCGCGCGCCTCGGGCGTCACCGCCGGCGCGATCAGCACCTCGATGAACTGCTTCGCGGTGTTGATGGCCTCGACCACCGCGACGTCCACCGCCTGGTTGAAGGCGACGATGCCGCCGAAGGCCGAGGTGGGGTCGGTCTTCAGCGCCTTCGAGTAGGCCTCGAGCGCGGTGCCGCCGATCGCCACGCCGCAGGGGTTGGCGTGCTTGACGATCACGCAGGCCGGCGCGTCGAAGGTCTTCACGCACTCCCAGGCGGCGTCGGCATCGGCGATGTTGTTGAACGACAGCTCCTTGCCCTGCAGCTGCGTCCAGCCGGCCAGCGTGCCGGGCGCCGGCTGCCGCTCACGATAGAAGGCAGCACTCTGGTGCGGGTTCTCGCCGTAGCGCAGGTCCTGGGTCTTCTCGATCTGCAGCGTGTAGATGCCGGGGTACTCGCTGCGGGCGGGCACCGCGGCGGGCTTGTCCTCGGCGCCGGGCTCTAGCGCGCTGAGGTAGTTGGTGATCATGCCGTCGTAGGCGGCGGTGTGCGCGTAGACCTTCTTCGCGAGGCCGAACTTGGTCTTGCGCGTCAGGCCGCCGGCGTCGAGCTCGGCCAGCACCTGCACGTAGTCGGCCGGGTCGATCACCACGCCGACATCGGGCCAGTTCTTCGCCGCCGCACGCAGCATCGCCGGGCCGCCGATGTCGATGTTCTCGATCGCGTCTTCCAGCGTGCAGTCGGGGCGCGCGGTGGCCTGCGCGAACGGGTACAGGTTGATGACCAGCAGGTCGATGGTCGCGATGCCGTGGGCCTTGAGCGCCGCCATGTGCTCGGGCATGTCGCGGCGGGCCAGCAGGCCGCCGTGGATGCGCGGATGCAGCGTCTTCACGCGGCCGTCGAGCATCTCCGGGAAGCCGGTGACTTCCGAGACCTCCGTGACGGGCAGGCCGTTGTCGGCCAGCAGGCGCGCGGTGCCGCCGGTGGACAGCAGCTTGATGCCGCGCTGGTGCAGGGAACGTGCGAACTCGACGATGCCGGTCTTGTCGGAGACCGAGAGCAGGGCGGTGGTCATGGTGCGGGCCGGGAAGTGGAAGGAATTCGGGGGCGGCGCGGGCAGGGCGGTGTAGCGCTCACTTGATCAGCTTGTGATCGAGCAGCTTGCGGCGCAGCGTATTGCGGTTGATGCCCAGCCAGTCAGCGGCCTTGCTCTGGTTGTTGTCGGCATGGCGCATCACGACCTCGAGCATCGGCTTCTCGACGGCACCGACGATCATGTCGTGCACGGAGTGCGGCTCGGTGCCGCGCAGGTCCTTGAAGTACTGCTCCAGGCTGTCGCGGATGCACTCTTCGATCTTCTTCTTGCTCATTGGAGCCCCAAGGCCGCTGCGCGTCCGTCCCCCGAGGGGAGCGAACAAGCCTCGAGGCGGCTCGTCGTCTTGTTCATGCCTCTAGTGCCAGCAGGTCGTCGTTGGCGGCCGCATGCTGCGGCAGCAGGGGGAATTCGTCGGCCAGCCGATCGAAGAAGGTGCCGACCGCGGCGACCTGGGCATCGATCGAGTCCAGCGTGTTCATCACCGCGCGGAAGGCTTCGCCGCCGGGCAGCGCACGCACCGCCCAGCCGATGTGCTTGCGGGCGGTGCGCACGCCGGTGAATTCGCCGTACAGCGCGTAGTGCTCGTGCAGGTGCTCCAGCAGCCAGCCGCGTACTTCGGAGGTTGGGGGCGGCGCCAGCTCGGTGCCGGTGGCCAGGTAGTGCGCGATCTCGCGGAAGATCCACGGCCGGCCCTGCGCCGCGCGGCCGATCATCAGCGCATCGGCGTTCGTGAAGGCCAGCACCTCGCGCGCCTTCTGCGGCGTGGTGATGTCGCCGTTGGCGACCACCGGGATCGTCAGCGCCGCCTTGACGGCCGCGATCGTCTCGTACTCCGCCGCGCCCTTGTAGCCCTGCTCGCGCGTGCGGCCGTGCACCGTCAGCAGCGCGATGCCGGCGCTCTGGGCCGCGCGCGCGATCGACAGCGCGTTGCGCTCCGCATCGCACCAGCCGGTGCGCATCTTCAGCGTGACCGGCACGCCGCGCGGCGCGCACACCGCGACCACCGCCTCGACGATACCCAGGGCCAGCGCCTCGTCGCGCATCAGCGCCGAGCCGGCCCACTTGTTGCACACCTTCTTCGCCGGGCAGCCCATGTTGATGTCGATGATCTGCGCGCCGCGGTCGATGTTGTAGGCGGCGGCCTCGGCCATCATCTGCGCATCGGTGCCGGCGATCTGCACCGCGATCGGCCCCGGCTCGCCGGCATGGTCGGCGCGGCGCGAGGTCTTCAGCGAGTGCCACAGGTCCTTGCGCGAGGTCACCATCTCGCTCACCGCATGGCCGGCACCGAGCCGCCGGCACAGCTGGCGGAAGGGACGGTCGGTGACGCCCGCCATCGGCGCGACGAACAGACGGTTCGGCAGCTCGAAAGGGCCGAGGCGCATGGCGGGGGGGAGGGAAGGGACTGCTGAAAAAGGAGGCAGGAGTATAGCGGCCGGGTCCTGGCCGATCGTGACACCCGCCGGTTCGCGGCGAGCGGGCGTGCGGTGGTGCACGCTGGCCGGCGGCACGCCGCATGCCTATCATCCGCCGACTCTTTCGCCGCCGCTCGTGATGGAAGCCTGGATCGAATCGCTGCTCACTGCGCTCGCGCTGCCGAAGTTCGGCCTGACGACGGTGTTCATCGTCGCGCTGATCTCCGCCACGCTGCTGCCGGTGGGCTCGGAGCCCGCGGTGTTCGGCCTCGTGAAGCTGAACCCCGAGCTGTTCTGGCCGGCGGTACTCGTGGCCACGGCGGGCAATACCGTCGGCGGCGCGATCAGCTGGTGGATGGGCTACGGCGCCGAGAAGGTCTACGAACGCGTGAAGCACCATCCGTTCGAGGCCCAGGCGCTGAAGTGGCTGGAGCGCCTGGGCCCGAAGGCCTGCCTGCTGTCCTGGCTGCCGCTGGTCGGCGACCCGCTGTGCGCGGTGGCCGGCTGGCTGCGCCTGTCGTTCTGGCCGTGCATCGTCTTCATGGCCATCGGCAAGTTCGGCCGCTACCTCGTGATGACGGCCGGGCTGCTGTGGTTCTTTCCGGGGCAGTACACGCCGTGATTCGTGCTGTTGATGCGCGGCAGGGTCAGCGTCCGGCGCGCGGCTAACATGCGCCGCGGCGGCGGGGAGCCGCCGCAGACAACAAGCACTCTTTCGGAGGAATTCCATGTTCGAGACTCGTCCGGCCCGCGCGGCCGGCTGGCGCGCGTTCGTGCGCGCCGCCTGCGTCGTCGCCACGCTCGCCCTCGGCGGCTGCGGCAGCTTCTACGTCGACAGCGGCACGCCCGAGGTGCAGGCCTCGCAGTACAGGAAGCCGGCGCAGGCCAAGCCGGTGCAGCTGATGTTCGAGTTCCAGACCAAGGGGGCGCCGAACGCGCGCGCCACCGAGATGCTCAAGGCGCAGATCAGCGAACAGGTCAAGACCAGCGGCCTGTTCGCCGACGTCGCCGAGCAGCCGGTGCCCGGCGGCGCGATGCTCAGCATCGTGCTGAACAACGTGCCGCTGACCGACGATGCGTTCACCAAGGGCTTCGTCACCGGGCTGACCTTCGGCCTGGCGGGCAACCAGGTGTCGGACGGTTATGTCTGCACCGCGAAGTACCTGGGCGAGGGCCAGGCGCAGCCGATCGTCAAGAGCGCGCGCCACGCGATCCACACCACCGTCGGTGCCGCGGCGGCGCCGGCCAACGCGGTGAAGGCCGACAGCATCGAAGCCGCCGTGCGCACGATGACGCGCCAGATCGTCAGCACCACGCTGAACGAGTTGTCGCAGGAGATCGCCAAGTGAGGCTCGCTGCGTTGCTGCTGGTCGCCGCACTCGGCGGCGGCTGTGCCCAGATCCAGCTGACCGCTCCGATGCCCGACCTGTCCAACGTGCCGAAGGTGCGCGAGGCGGTCGGTGCGCCGGTGGCGCTGGGCGAATTCACGCTCGCCCCGGGCAAGCCGGCGGAGATGGACGCCGGCATCAACCTGCGTTCGAACACCGTCAGTTCGCCGATCCAGGGCTCGTTCGCGCAGTACCTGAAGGAAATGCTGGCGGCCGACCTGAAGGCCGCGGGCCTGCTGGCGCCCGCGTCCGACCGGGTGATCAAGGGCAGCCTCACCGAGAACCGCCTCGAAGCGCCTGTCGGCCAGGGCAGCGGCAGCATCGCCGCGCGCTTCGTCGTGCTGCGCGCCGCCCAGCCGGTCTACGACCGGGAACTGCGCGTCAGCGGCACGTGGGACTCGCCTTTCGCCGGCTACGTCGCGATCCCGGGTGCGATCGGCGAATACACCGCGCTGCACCGCAAGCTGATCACGCAGCTGCTCGACGATCCGGCCTTCCGCGCGGCGCTGAAGTAGCGCGGCGGGTGCGGCCGGTGGTCCGGGCCAGGCCGATGACCCCCGGGCCATCGGCCTCGTCCCCGCGGGGCCAGAATCGGCGCTTTCCGACTCGATTCGGCGGATCCCGATGACGACCCACACGACCCCGGCCTACGACGGCCTGGCCGCGACCTTCCAGCGCCTGCATCGGCTGCACCACCTGCAGTCGATCGCCTCCTGGGACCAGGCGGCGAACATGCCGCCGCGCGGCAGTGAAGCGCGCGGCGCGGCGCTGGCCGAGATGGCCGCGCTGATGCACCGCGTGCGCACCGACCCGCGCCTGCGCGACGAGCTGCAGCGCGCCGAGCAGGAGCCGCTGAGCGACCTGCAGCGCGCGAACCTGCGCGAGATGCAGCGCGAGTGGCAGCACTCGAACGCGCTGCCCGAATCGCTGGTGCAGCGCGCGCAGCTGGCCACCTCGCGCTGCGAGCACGCTTGGCGCAAGCAGCGCCCGGCCAACGACTGGGCCGGCTTCGTCGAGAACTTCCGCGAGGTGCTGGCCTGCGGCCGCGAGGAGGCCGCGCTGCTGGCCGAGCAGTCGGGCCTGTCGAAGTACGACGCGATGATCGAGCGCTACGAGCCCGGCATGCGCTGCGCGCAGCTCGACCGCATCTTCGGCGACGTGCGCCAGTGGCTGCCGGGGCTGATCCAGCGCGTCGTCGACAAGCAGTCGCGCGAGGCGGTGATCGCGCCGGACGGCCCGTTCCCGGTGCCGGCGCAGCGCGACCTGTGCGAGCGCGCGATGCGGCTGCTGGGCTTCGACTTCGACGCCGGCCGGCTCGACGTCAGCACCCATCCCTTCGCCGGCGGCGTGCCCGAGGACGTGCGCCTGACCACGCGCTTCCGCGAGGACGAATTCCTGATCAGCCTGATGGGCACGATCCACGAGACGGGCCACGGCCGCTACGAGCAGAACCGCCCGCGCGAGCTGCTCGGGCAGCCCGTGTCGCTGGCGCGTTCGATGGCGATCCACGAGAGCCAGTCGCTGTCCTTCGAGATGCAGCTCGGCAGCCACCCCGGTTTCGCGAACCTGCTGGCGCCGCTGGTGCGCGAGGCCTTCGGCGACCAGCCGGCCTTCACGCCGGCCAACCTGAACAAGCTGATCACGCGCGTGAAGCCGGGCTTCATCCGCGTCGATGCCGACGAAGTGACCTACCCGGCGCACATCATCCTGCGCTACGAGATCGAGCGCCCGCTGATCGAAGGCGAGATCGAGCCCGAGGACGTGCCGGCGCTGTGGGACGCGAAGATGGCCGAGCTGCTCGGCATCGACACCCGCGGCAACTTCAAGGACGGCCCGCTGCAGGACGTGCACTGGCCCGAGGCGCTGTTCGGCTACTTCCCGTGTTATTCGCTGGGCGCGATGTACGCGGCGCAGTGGTTCGCGACGATGCGCAGGCAGATGCCCGATCTCGATCAGCGCATCGCGCGCGGCGACCTGAGCGGCGTGTTCGACTGGCTGAAGGCCAACATCTGGGAGCAGGCGAGCCGCTACACCACCGACGAGCTCGCGCAGCGCGCCACCGGCGAGGTGCTGAACCCGGCGCACTTCCGGGCGCACCTGGAGGCGCGCTACCTGGGTTGAGGGCGCACTAGGCCGCCGGCGGTGCCGGCGCGCCGCCATGCCGTGGGCGTGCTGCCGAAGCGCTGCCTGAAGCGCCGCGCGAAGTGCGATGCGTCCTGGAAGCCGAGGGCATGCGCGACGTCCGTGATCGGCGGGGCCCCATGGCCTTGCAGGCGTTCCGCGGCCAGGACCAGGCGCCGCTCCCAGATGGCCTGCGCCGCGGTGCCGCCGCCGCTGGCGAACGTGGCGTCCAGGTGGCGGCGGCTGACGCGCAACTGCGCGGCCAACTGCTCGGCGTCGATGGTCGCGACGTGCAGGTCGATCAGCGCAAGCGCGCGTTGACGCAGGAGCGCGGCGTGGTCGGGCGCCGGTGCCGCTGGCGAGAGGGCTTGCAGCAACGTGATCACCGCGCCGGCCGCGGCGTGCTGCGTGGCCGGTGCGAGCTCGCCTTGTTCCTGTGCCGCCGCCCACCCGGCCGCCAGGTTGCGCAGCAAGCCATCGTCCGGCGAGCCGCCGTGGACCAAGGCCGTGCGGCGGTCGATGCCGCGGTAGCGAGCCACGACGGTCTCGCGCGGCAGGGCCACCAGCAGATGCACGAAGGCTTCGTCGGCCAGCACGCTGAACGGCGTGGTCCCATCGATCAGCGTGAATTCGCCCGCGGACAGCTGCGCCCGGCGGCCGCCCTGCGCGACCTCCGAGCGGCCCTGCTGCACGAACAGCAGCTTGAAGGGCGACGGAGCGTCGGCCGGCCGTGTCCGCGCGAGTGCGAGCGCGGCGCCGCGCACGGTCCGGACGCCCGGTGAGTTCCGCAGAGGTTCCATCGCAGGCCATTGTGCGTTCCGGCGCAGACCTGCGCCCAGGCGTGCGGCAAGACACAGTGCGCTCGCATCTGTTTCGGAGACTCTTGATGACCGCACCTGTCGCGCCGGACCTGCTCTGGCTCGCCGCCTCTTGCACGATGACCGCGCTGCTGTGGATTCCGTACGTCGCGAATCGCTTCAAGGAGCTCGGGCCGCCGGGTTGGCGCTGGTTCCCTGAACCCGATCCGCCGCCGCGCGCGCGCTGGGCCGAGCGGGCAATGCGCGCGCACGCCAACGCCGTCGAGAACCTGGTGGTGTTCGCGCCGCTCGCGCTGGCTGCACACGCGGTGCTGCCCGGCCAGCCGCTGCTGCTGGCAGCGAACCAGCTGTACTTCGCCGCCCGCGCGGCGCACTACCTGGTCTGCATCCTCGGCCTGCCGATCGTGCCGCGCACCATCGCATTCCTCGCCGGCGTCGCGGCGCAGCTGGCGCTGGCAGCGGGGCTGCTGGGCGGCGTCGCCGGCTGACGCCGCAGGGCGTTCTTCAGGCGCCCACCGGAGTTGCCAGCGCCAGCTCCAGGTCGTCCAGCACCTCATCCAGCTTCTTCAGCGGCCGCGCCAGCGCGGTGAAGCGCGTGCCGCGCGGCTCGACGAGGTGGCGGCGCGGATCGTCCAGCGCCGCGTCGTCGAGCGCGAGGCCGTGCTGCTGCAGCATCGCGCCGAGCGAGCTGCGGCGCGAGCGCAGGTCTTCGCGCGTCTTCTGGTACGCGTGCTCGGCGAGCTGGCGGCGCTGCGAGTAGCTGAGGATGTTCGCGAGGAACATCTCGGGGTCGCGCTGGTCGGGTTCCACCAGCACGATGTCGGTGTCCGGGTGCGAGGCCTCGTAGCCCTTCAGGCCGAGCTCCAGCCGCGAGTGGATCAACGTGCGGAAGGTCTGCGACAGCACCAGCGGCAGGCCGCCCTGCACGATGTGCGGGATGCGGCTGCCGCCTTCGAACAGGCGGTGGCGCGGCGCGTGCGACGCATCGAAGGGCACCAGCGGGTTCAGCGCCAGCAGCAGGTCCAGGCCTTCGTCGAGCAGCACGCGCGCGTGCAGCGTCTTCTTCAGCGCGCCGTCGACGTACCAGCGGCCGCCGATCGCCACCGGCGGGAACAGCCCGGGCAGCGCGGCGCTGGCGGCCACCGCGCGCGAGATCGGCACGTGGTCCCAGCCGGGCTGGCCGAAGGGCGCGGCTTCGCCGCTGTCGAGGTCGGTGGCCACCAGCACGACACGCTGCTTCAGCCGCCGGAAGTCGTTGCTGCGGCCGGCGGCCGAGAACACCTCGCGCAGCCGCGCTTCCAGCGGTGCGTGGCTGAACAGCCCCGTCGGCAGCGCGCGGCCCAGGCGTTCGATGGTCGCGATGAACGAGCGCCGGCCGAGCGCCAGCTGCCAGCCGGCCTGCGTGGTCAGCAGCGGCAGCGACAGCAGACGCGCGAGCAGTTCGCCGACGGCGGGGCGCACGAACAGCGTCGGGCTGACGACGTCGGTGGCGACGGCCGGATCGTTCTCGATGAAGGACGCGCAGAGCGCGCGCGGCCGCATGCCGTTGGCCAGGGCCGCGGCGATGAAGCTGCCGGCCGACACGCCGACGTAGCCGTCGAGGTTCGTGAAGTCGAGGCCGGGGATGGCCTCTTCCAGCGCGCACAGCGCGCCGATCTCCCAGGTGGCACCGAGCGGGCCGCCGCCGGCCAGCGCCAGGCCGATGCGGCTGCGCATCGGGCCCGACCGGCCCTTGCGGGGGCGCGCGCCGGACGCCGTGGCGCGAAGCACCTCCGAGGAGCGCGCGGGACGATGAAAAAAGGGCGCCACGGCGGCGCCCTTGGTCCTGCGCATCGTCTGCGAGCGAGAAATGGTTTACTCCGCGGCGGCCGTCGTGGCGGCGGCCGTCTTGCGGGCGGCGCGGCGCTTGGCGGCCGGCTTGGCGACGCCGTTGGCTTCGGCGGCCTTGGCGGCCTTGCGCGGGGCGCGCGGCGCCTTGGCGGCGGCCTTCGGGGCTGCCTTGGCGCGCGGCGCCTTCGGGGCCTCGACCTTGCCGCCGAGCTTGGCGACAGCGGCGGCCAGCGCTTCGACGCGCTCGGTCAGCGCGGCGACGTCCTTGGCGGTCGGCACGCCCATCTTGTTCATCGCGCGGGCGGTGCGCTCCTCGAAGATGGTCTCGAGCTTGTCCCACTGCGCGTTGGCCTTGCCGCCGACCTCGCGGGCCATCGCGCTCATGTTGCCGGCCACGTCGCCGAGCTTTTCGCTGGCCACGGCCTGTGTCTTGCGATGCAGGCTCTGGCCTTCCTTCATCAGCGTGTCGAACACCTTGGTGCCTTCGTTCTGCGCCTTGGCGAACGCGCCCAGTCCGGCGAGCCAGATCTGCTGGGCCGACGCCTTGATCGTATTGGCGAGCTGGCTGTCGAGCAGGCTGGCAGGCGACGTTGCCTTCTTGTCGGCCATCTTCTGGAGCTTCTTGACCATGGTGCGTTCCTTCGCTGCGGATGATTCGGGTGACAGGCGGGGCGGTTCGTGGACCACCTCTGTGGGACAGCAGTGTAGGCAGCGCCGTTCGAGGTGGCAGCCTAAATCGCTAGGGCGGGTGCCCTAGGGGAACCCCCTGGAAAAACCGCCGGCGAAACGTCTAGAGCAGCTCTTCCGGCACCAGCGGGCTCAGCAGCCACAGCTTGAAGCGCAGCCAGGGCGTGCTGTCGGGTTCTTCGTCGAGCACGACGTCGCCTTCTTCGTCGGTGCCCAGCCACTCCAGGCCGTTGCCGTTGGCCTTGAAGCGCACGCGGTAGGCGCTTTGCAGGCGGTCGAGGTCGATCACGCGCTGCAGCTCGCGCGCCAGCGCGGGGCTGTCGATCACCGCGCCGAGCTCGGTGTTGATGGTGGCCGAACGCGGGTCGAAGTTCATCGAGCCGATGAACGAGATGCGCTTGTCCACCACCGCCAGCTTCGCGTGCAGCCGGCCCAGGCTTTCGCCGAAGTGGAACAGCCGCTTGTTGCGCTTCACGCGCTGGTTCGACAGCTCGTACAGCTCGACGCCCATGCGCAGCATGTCCGGCCGGTAGCGGCTGTAGCCCAGGTGCACCACCGGTTCGTCGGTGGAGCCGAGCGAGTTGGTCATCACGCTGACCTTCACGCCGCGCCCGCGCAGCTCGCGGAAGAACTGCATGCCGGTGGGTCCGGGGATGAAGTAGGGCGACGAGATCACCACCTCGCTCTTGGCCTGCTTCATCGCCTCCAGCACGTTGTAGGTCACGCTGGTCTCGAGCAACTCGCCGCCCACCGAGCCGTCGAAGGGCTTGTCGGGATGGTCGGCGAAGACGTAGCCCTCGCCCCAGATCAGCCCGAGGCGGCCGTCTTCGAGGTCGTCGCCCACCGGGCCGTAGCCGAGGATGTCGTTCGGCGGCAGCGGCGGCGGCGGCGGGGTCTTCGCCGGGCCGGTGATGTCGTCGAAGTAGGCGCGCAGCGCGGCGGCGTCCATCGAGGTCTTCGCGATTGCGTCGTAGGGGTACACCGCGTCGCTGTTCCAGTAGCGGTCGAACAGCGCCGCCAGCGGCTCGATCACCTTGCCGACGACGAAGGCGTCGAGGTCGACGAAGTTGTCGGTCTCGCCGCGCAGGTAGTACTCGTTGGCGATGTTGCGCCCGCCGATCACCGCGGCGATGCCGTCGGCGACGAAGAGCTTGTTGTGCATGCGGTGGTTCACCCGGCCCCAGTCGCCGATCGACGCCAGGAAACGCGTGCTCTGGCCCGAGCCGCGCGCGCAGCAGAACGGGTTGAACAGGCGCACCTGCACGTTCTTGTGCGCCGCGAAGGCCAGGAACAGCTCGTCGTGGCCGCCGGTGTAGAAGTCGTCGACCAGCAGGCGCACGCGCACGCCGCGCTCGGCCGCGTCGCGCAGCGCGCGCAGCAGCCAGCGGCCGGTTTCGTCGCCTTCGAAGTGGTAGTACTGGACGTCCAGCGACACCTGCGCGCGGCGCGCCAGCTGCACCCGCGTGTCCAGCGAGAACGAGCCCAGCGGCATGAGCCGGAAGCCCGAATGCGCATCCGGCCCCGGCGTGGAGTTGGCGACGATCTTCGACAGCGTGGTGGCGGGCGACGCCGGGATCGCCTCGCTGGCGATCTTCGCGCGGTCGATGGCCGGCAGCGCGGTGGCGCAGCCGCCGAGCAGGAGCACCAGCAGCAGCGGCGTCAGCAGACGCAGCAGCCATGGCGGCGGATCGGGCAGGGCGGCAGACAGGCGCATGGCAGGACCGGAGAGGCGATCGAGGCGGATTCTCGCCACGAACGCAGGCTTCGTGCAGTGGCATCGACCCCGGTTCGTCGCGCGGACCGCACAATGCCTTGCATGGTGCAGTCGGCAGCGCATCGGCGGCGGGTGCTCGCGGGCATCGGCGCCGTGCTGCTCGTGCCGATGTGGCCGGCCTCGGTGCGCGCCCAGCCGGTGATCGCCGAGCTGCAGGCCGGCGGCGCGCGCATCGAGCTGCAGTTCGCCGAAGGCTTCGACGCCGCGCTGCGCCAGCGCGCGACGCGCTGGGTGGAGCGGGCGCTGGTCGCCATCGTCGGCTACTTCGGCCGCTTTCCGCTGACGGAGGTCGAGCTACTGGTGCAGCCGGTGGCCGGCGCCGGCGTGCGCCACGGCACCGCCTTCGGCCATCCGGCGCCCTATGTGCGGCTGCGCGTGGGCACGGACACCACGACCGCGCAGTTCGACGACGACTGGGTGATGGTGCACGAGTTCGTGCACCTGGCCGTGCCGCGCGTGCCGCGCCGGCAGAGCTGGCTGCAGGAAGGCCTGGCCACCTACGTCGAGGGCATCGCCCGCGTGCGCGCCGGGCAGCTGGACGCCGCGGCGATGTGGCACGGGCTGCAGCGCGACATGCCGCAGGGCCAGCCGCAGGCCGGCGACGCGGGCCTGGACCACACGCCCACCTGGGGCCGCACCTACTGGGGCGGCGCGTTGTTCAGCCTGCTGGCCGACGTGCAGATCCGCCGCCGCAGCGGCGTGCAGCGCGGCCTGGAGCATGCGCTGCGCGGCGTGCTGGCCGCCGGCGGCAGCTACGCCGACGCCTGGGACCTGCCGCGCATCCTGGCGGTCGGCGATGCGGCGATCGGCCAGCCGACGCTGGAAGAGCTGTACGCGCTGATGAAGGACTGCCCGGCGCCGATCGACCTGGCCGGGCTGTGGGCGGATCTCGGCGTGGTGGCGCGCGGGCCCACCGTCGAGTTGCGCGACGACGCGCCGCTGGCCGCGGTGCGGCGGGCGATCGCGGGCTGAATCGCCGCCGTGGCCCGCCAGGCGCCGCGTGGGCGCGATGGCCGCCTGACGGGGCCGGACTGGTTCGGTCGGCGCACAAAAGCGCTTGCGGCGCCGCAACACCCTCGGGTTACCGCGCAACGGACCCCCCGCGGCATTGCCTAAGATCGGGCGCCAAGAACGTCTTGCCGCACCCCGTTCGCGGCTTCAGCCCCTGCCCCTGGAGGAGTTCCATGCACTATTTCGTCACCGGCGCCACTGGTTTCATCGGCAAGCGCCTTGTCAAGGCGTTGTTGGCCCGGCGCGGCTCGACGGTGTCTTTCCTGGTCCGCGAGGGCAGCGAAGGCAAGCTTGCCGACCTGTACAAGTTCTGGGGCGTCAACAAGACGCGCGCCGTGCCGGTCACCGGCGACCTGACGGCGAAGAAGCTCGGCGTGGCCAGCGACGACATCAAGGCGCTGAAGGGCCAGGTGGATGGCGTCTACCACCTGGCGGCGGTGTACGACCTGTCGGCCGACGAAGAAAGCCAGGTGCTGGTGAACGTCGAGGGCACGCGCAACATGTGCGAGTTCGCGAAGGCCATCGACGCCAAGCACGTACACCACGTGTCGTCGATCGCCGCCGCCGGCATGTACGAAGGCGTGTTCCGCGAGGACATGTTCGACGAGGCCGAAGGCCTGGACCACCCGTACTTCATGACCAAGCACGAGAGCGAGAAGATCGTGCGCAAGGAGTGCAAGGTGCCGTGGACGGTGTACCGCCCGGCGATGGTGGTGGGCGACTCCACCACCGGCGAGATGGACAAGATCGACGGCCCGTACTACTTCTTCAAGCTGATCCAGCGCATGCGCCAGATCCTGCCGCCGTGGATGCCGGCGGTGGGCCTGGAAGGCGGCCGCGTCAACATCGTGCCGGTGGACTTCGTCGTCGCCGCGCTCGACCACATCTCGCACACCGTCAAGGACCTGAAGGGCAAGTGCTACCACCTGGTCGACCCGGTGGGTTACCGCGTTGGCGACGTGCTGGACATCTTCAGCAAGGCCGCGCACGCGCCGAAGATGAACCTCTTCGTCAACGCCGCACTGCTGGGCTTCATTCCGAAGAGCGTGAAGAAGGGCCTGATGGCGCTGGCGCCGGTGCGCCGCGTGTACCACGCGGTGATGAAGGACCTCGGCCTGCCCGAGGACATGATGAACTTCGTCAACTACCCGACGAGGTTCGACTGCCGCGAGACACAGAAGGCGCTGGAGGGCTCCGGCATCGCCTGCCCGAACCTCCGGGACTACGCGTGGCGCCTGTGGGACTACTGGGAACGCCACCTCGACCCCGACCTCTTCATCGACCGCAGCTTGAAGGGCACCGTCGGCGGCAAGGTGGTGCTGGTGACCGGCGGCTCGTCCGGCATCGGCCTGGCGGCGGCGATGAAGTTCGCCGAGGCCGGCGCCATCACCATCATCTGCGCGCGCGGCGAGGACAAGCTGGCCGAGGCGGTGAAGGAGATCAAGGCCTTCGCCGGCAAGGACGCCAAGGTGTTCAGCTACTCGGTGGACATCGCCGACGAGCAGGGCTGCGCAGAATTCGTCAAGACGCTGGAAGAAGAGCACGGCGGCGTCGACTTCCTCATCAACAACGCCGGCCGCTCCATCCGCCGCGCGATCGAGAACAGCTACGAGCGCTTCCACGACTTCCAGCGCACGATGGACCTGAACTACTTCGGCTGCCTGCGCATCACGATGGGCCTGCTGCCCGGCATGGTGAAGAAGCGCAAGGGGCACGTGGTGAACATCAGCTCCATTGGCGTGCTGACCAATGCGCCGCGCTTCTCGGCGTATGTGGCCTCGAAGGCGGCACTGGACGCGTGGACGCGCTGTGCATCGAGCGAGTTCAGCGACCAGGGCATCACCTTCACGACCATCAACATGCCGCTGGTGCGCACGCCGATGATCGCGCCGACGAAGATCTACCAGAACGTGCCGACGCTGGCGCCGGAAGAGGCGGCGGACATGATTGCGGAGGCTTGTGTGTACAAGCCGGTGCGGATTGCGACTCGACTCGGCATCACCGGACAGGTGCTGCACGCGTTTGCGCCGAAGGTGGCGCAGATCGTGATGAACACGACGTTCCGGATGTTCCCGGATTCGGAAGCGGCGAAGGGGGAGAAGGGGGAGAAGGCGAAGTTGTCGGCGGAGGCGATGGCGCTGCAGCAGATGATGCGGGGGATCCATTTCTGACAGGTGACGGACGCGCGGGGCGCGTCGTCCCTGTTGTGCGCGTTGGATGCGACAGCGCTAGCGCGCTGCGCATCAACTTGCACGAGGCCCGCGCTGACGCGCGGGCTGCGGCGCGCGGGGCGCGCCTGTGGGTGGCTGCTTTGCAGCGTGAGCCGTCACTGGCATCGCGGTGCCGCATGACTGCTCCTCGCGAAACGCCGTCCTCGGAGTTGACCTACTTTCGCGGACCTCGAAATCCAAGCCCCAACCGCTTCTCTGGAGCGAGGCAGTTCCACCTCTACCTTTGCCATGTAGGACAATGACACCCATAAGGCCTGACTCACGGCAGCAGGCCGTCTATGCAGGGATATGGCATGGCGACCGTGAACAAAAAGATCAGACTTGCATCCTTGGAGTTCAGCGCGTCACCGTTCCGCAAGCTGCGCGGGTTCAAGATTGACTTCGCCGAGCGGCTGACGATCGTTGCCGGTCACAACGGCATTGGCAAATCGACGATCCTTGGATTGGTGGCGAACACGTTCGGCCTCACGGGATCCAGCGACCCCAAGAGCTACGCGGGCGATCCGTTCTACGCGAACGTAGAGCGCATCGTCTACTTGGCATTGGCCGAAGTCGGACCTGCGCAAGCGAGTCCGTCCGAAGCGCCAGTGGTGTCGGCGAACGTCTACGGCATGTCAATGCGGAAGCGATGCTCAATGACGCAGCGGAGCCAGTGGCAGCGTGCCCGCATCGTGCCGCGCACCATCGAACCTAAAGACGACGACGCGGTCGGGCCAGACGCGAAGATTCCACTGCCGACCCTTTACCTCGGCATCCGCCGGCTCGCGACCATCGGCGAGGCGAGCGAAAAGGAAGTCCAGGTTGGCGCGCTGGACATGCATGTCGATGACCGCCAGGTCATGGTCGATTTCGCCAACGCCGTCATGCTGGGCATCACTGTCACGCCCGACGTGACCTTGCAGAGCATAAAAGGATCGCTGAAGAGGACCGCACAACCCGGCTATCCCGACCACGAGGCCCTTGCGGTATCGCTCGGGCAGGACAGTCTCGGAAGCATCGGCACGGCGCTAGCGTCGTTCAATCGTCTGAAACGGGAAATGGGGGACAACTATCCGGGCGGATTGCTGGTTATCGACGAAATCGACGCCGGGTTCCATCCACACGCGATCGACCGGCTGGTGACTGCCCTCAAGGCACAAGCCCGACGCCTAGATCTTCAGATTGTCGCGACCACGCACTCACCCCGCATGATCGAAGCAGTGCATCCTGAGGGACGAGGAAACATGCGTGCCCCAGACAAGGTGGTCTATCTGATCGACACGCGGCGGCCGCGACTCGCGGAGAACCAATCACTAGCCGCCATCCTGAGCGACATGGCGCTGAGAGACGATGAGCCGCCGAGCAAGCCCGTACTGTGTGCCTACTTTGAGGACGAGGAGGGGATGCAGTTCTTCGATGCGCTATTTCCGCGCGCGAAGCGAGCCGGTCTTGGCCGTCGCCTTGGCGTTCAGATCAAGCTCATTGCTCTGGGCGTCGGCGGCTCGCACCTGATCGGCCTTCCCAGCAAGGATCCGATCTTCAAAGACCGCGTGCTCGTCGTCGATGCCGACACGACGATCCCCAATGCGGCCGCGGAGCGTGGCAACGCGATTAAGCTTCCATGCGCCGTCGGAGCGCGGGGCAAGGCCCGGTCACCGGAGAACACCATTCGGCTCTTTTTGCGCGGAGTTGTCGAAGCGCAAGGCGGGCCTCTGCACGACGCCATTCATGGATTCACGGTCACCAATCCAAGCACGGACAGGCTTCTCGCCACCTTTTTCGACAATGGAGCCGGAACCAGCGACGAACGGGAAAGCACGAAGGCTTGGTGGATCGCGATGTGGAAGAAGTTGAAGAGCTGGGGTGTGCTTGAAGTCTGGGCGACCTTGCACGCAGCAGAGGTGGAAGAATTTCGTCGCGCGTTCGAAGCTGCGTGCACCGTTACGGCAACGCGGGTTAAGTTGACGGCTCTGTCCAGCGCCAAGAGCAACGTCTAGAAAACCCGGCCATGTATTCCAACACTCTCTACACCCCTCTGCGCTATCCGGGTGGCAAGGCGCGATTCGCACCGCTCATCGCGGATGTCATTCATTCGAATGCACTGACGGGCGGCCACTACATGGAGCCTTACGCGGGTGGCGCCGGCGTCGCGCTCATCCTGCTCTTCGACGGGCACGTCTCACAAGTGCATATCAACGACGCCGATCCTGCTGTTGCAGTCTTTTGGCGTGCCGTCACGGCCAAGTCGTCAAGCATGGCCGACATGGTCGCAAACGAGCCCGTCAACATTGATGCCTGGCATCACTGGCGATCCGTCATGCTGGGACAAACGCAAGCCACGGAACTCGAACGGGGCTTTGCGACGCTGTTCATGAATCGGACAAACCGCTCCGGGATCCTCATGGGCGGCATCATCGGCGGCAAAGGTCAGTCGGGGCCGTACAAGCTTGACGCCCGCTTCATGCGCGATCAACTGTGCGAGCGCATCGAGCGCATCGGCAAGCATGCGGCCGCGATCAAAGTCTATGAGGAGGATTCGCGTGCACTGCTGACAAGGTGTCATACATTTCTACCCCCAAACTCGTTGGTCTACCTCGATCCGCCGTACTACGTTAAGGGCTCGGACCTATACCGCAATTTCTACACGCACGGCGACCACGAGCGCATAGCCAAATTGTTGGCGAGCACGCGGTTCCGGCGTCCATGGATTGTCTCGTATGACAACGTCGTCGAGATTCGCGCAATGTACGAATACGCGCGGTCGTTCGACTATGGGCTCAACTACACGGCCCAGCGCCGCTATGTCGGTGCCGAAGTCATGTTTTTCAGCGACCGGTTGCTACTGCCGACCGAGGTCACCACCAAGAGCGCTGCATAGTGAAAGTTCGGTGGTGTTGTCGACACGAGATCGGACGCCGAGAGGCGTGAGGCGCAGATGGCTCAAAGGAGTGCCGCGTTCGTGGCGCTCTGCATATGGTTGTGAATATCGTGGTGCCTGCTATGAGCGGGGGCTACGACGCACGGGCTTGAGCTGAGGTGGAAAGGGTGCCATCGCATGCGAAGTGCGCTTAGCCGGCGCATGGCATTTGCTTCCTCGCCCTTTGACAATGCGGCAGCCAAGGCCGCTCTGGGCGCCTACTTTCCGAATGCAACTCGGAATAGCGCATTCGCGAACCAGAAGCGTCCGTGATCGTCCTCGTGAACTAGCCCCAACTCAAGCAACTTAGAAAATTGACGACCTTGACGTTCGTACTCTGCACCGTCGGTGAACCCGGCAAGCGCCGCAGTCGCCTCGGGATCTGAGTCAAGCTGGTGACGCAAGGTCATCAGCGGCATGGCGAAGTGTCCGATGTAGGTTCTCGGATCGCTGGAAATTGACTCCAACGAGATGTTGGCGGTAAGGGTCACATGAATCGCTTGCTGCGCAAGGTAGGGATGACCACCGCAGATATTCCAGAGCGCCTCTAAGTTCGCTGGATCGTGCAGCGCCGGAAAGACGGCAAGAAGTGCACTCAGTTCTTCACGATCTAGGGGCTCAATCCGAAAGTGGAATCCAATGTTAAAGGGAGAACGATGTGAATAGCCGTCTTCTAGTCTTACCGGATGCTCGTAGCAGCCAAAGAGGAGTTTGATCGTTGCCCGTCTATCCCTTTGCTCGCGGACGCGGACACTGTCATCGAGGAGCCCGCGCAGTGTGCCCAAGACCGGTTCTGCATCCTCCAGGCGTCTGATGTAGTCAAACTCGTCGAGCGCAACAATTGTTGGGCCGGCGACGTTGCGGAACAAGCGACGGAAATAGCGCGTCGCTAGGGGAAGGCTCTCCGAGAGTTGTTCAAAACTGGGCGGCCCGTCGTAGTAAATCCCTTGATCAGAAAGTTCGTCCGCTATCGCTGCCAGGAATTGAGCGGCATCCGCTGCGCCTAGCGTGGAGCAATCGATTCGCGCGGTTTGAACGCCTTTCGCCCTCGCGACGTGCAACGCGCGGCCAATCATTGACGACTTCCCCATTTGACGGGGCCCCCAAACCGATAAGGCTGTAGTCGAATTCTCAAAGAGGCGGACGTGCAGCGATTCTTCTTGGTGACGAACCACATACAATGGAGAATCTTGGGGAACTGAGCCGCCGAGCTGAACTGATGACGTCGGTTTCGCAGACTCCTCGATACTTCTTGCGGCGGTCTGGTCCGCGCTCGCGTCGATATGCCGCCGTGCCGCATTTAGGTCGATGCTACGCAATACTTCCTCGGCGTGGGCCTCCGTCGTTCCAATCCGGGCGTCAACGAACTTCAGTCTGGCCAAAGTCAGTGGTACACGGCAGGAATCAGTCACTACTGGGATGATCGAGCGCGCGGCGGCGTCGGGATCTCGATGCAGCGAAGAAGTCCATTCGAGGGTGACCCAACGACTCCCCAGTGCCTCGGCCGAGAGCACTAATACGACATGCCTGCTCTGCGCTAACGCAACTTCGATCGTGTGAACGACATCGTCACCCGGCAATACACAGTCCTCATCGAAGAATACACTCAGTGCCCGACTTCTAAGAGCGCTGACGAGTTCGCGAGCGTATGGCTTCTGCGCACCGTTGTGGCTAAGGAATATGTGAAAGGCATACGTGGCTGTGTTGAATTCATACACGTTTCGATCCCTTCGAACGCTGCTGCCGGACTATCGCTTCGCGATCGAGCCGCCGACCATGTGAATGACGTCGCCGATCAATTTTGAGTCCATTCTCACTTCCAGAACGGCATCTTCGCCATCGGAGAGCCTCGCGTCGCAAGGCAGGTGCCGCCACAAGGCGAATCCCGTCTCCCACGTTCTCACGGGCGTGTGCGGCGCGCTCGGGCCAGCGCCGAAGCGGCGCCGAAGGCATCGATCAGGTGCTCCATGCTGTCAGGGGTGCAGTACTCCAGGCCTGCGACGAGAGCCCCTTCATCGCTGCCCGAGGGGTGGCGACATCGGCACTTCTAGCATCGCGATCTCCAGGCTGGCGAGCAGGGCGGACAGCTCTGCGTCATCCGAAGGGTCGTCGGCGTCAGGCCTCATCGGTGGCGTCGCCCTCGACGCACCGCTTCAGATCCGACCGCGCGTTCAAGTTCAGAGGTTCTCATTGCTGTTCGCTCCCCAACCTTGGCGGTGTCGGCGCAGTATCGGGCGCCCGTGGCCGCCGCGGCAAGGTGAGCTCCGGACGTGTGGCCCGAAAACACCGTTGCATCGCCGCCGGCCGCAACGGGCCTCCGCGCGCACCGCTTCATCGCCGTCTGGGCCAGGGCGGCGGCGAGGCGCGGGAGGGTGTTCATCGGGGTGGGCTCCGGAGCGGGTGGGCGAGGTGTGTTTTTAGCGGACCATCGGGCGTTTCCGGCCCCGCGCGTGCCCTGATGCGATCAGCATCTCGGTGGCGCAGAACTCGCACCACGGCATCGGCATCGACACCTTCGCAAAGGAGGTCGAGAAGCGCACCCCCGGGCGGTACAAGGTGCAGACCTACTATTCCGGATCGCTCGGCGGCGAGCGCGAGAGCATCGAGGCGGTGCAGATCGGCACCCAGGAGCTGACTTCACCTCCACCGGCCCGGTGCCCAATTTCATGCCCGCATCCTCGGCATCCCTTTCCTGCTCCGCGACAAGGCGCGTGCCCGCGCGGTGCTCGACGGCCCGATCGGGCAGGACATGCTGAAGGCCTTCGAGCCCAAGGGCTTCAAGGCGCTGGCCTGAGGCGAGAACGGCGTGCGGGTGTGTGGCCGAAACCTACTGCCGCAGCACCCGCCCTGACCGCCCACCCGTCCCCAGCAGCTCATTGACCAGTTGATGCACCGCCGGATTCTCGAGAACGCTCATGTGATCGTCGTCGAATCCGCGCAGCGTGCTCGCCTGGGCCTGCGCCTCGGGGCGCAGCTGGCTGGCCAGCGGAATGACGCCGTCCCCGCTGCCGCGACGCAAGCCGGACTCGTTGCGGAAGCTGAACAGCAGGTGATGCTCGACATCACCCGGCAAGGGCTCGTCGAAGAGGTGGTCGAGAAAGGGCGATCCGGGTGCCAGGTTTCGCCACACCGGCACCACCACCGGCGCATACGCCACACCGAGCCCGGCGGTGGCTTCGCCCGAGAACGGCGTCGAGATGGAGATGAACTGGCGCAGGTAGCCGCAGGTGCGGCCCCGCGCGCACTCGGCGACGAACTCCCGGCCGACCAGGCCGCCCATGCTGTGGGCGACGACGTGCAGTGAGCTGAAGGCGTGGCGCAGGCGCAGTTCGGCCATCAGGCCGACGAGGCCATCCCCCAGTGCCCGCAGGTCGAGTCCCGAGGGGTAGTGCATCACCCAGGGCTGGAAACGGCGGCGGTCGAGTGCGCGGATCAAGTCCGTGAAGTCGCGTGGCGTTCCGTTGATGCCGGGAATGAACAGCACCGGCGTGCGCGCGGCATCGTAGGGCTCGAGGAAGAAGATGCCGGCGTTGCCCTGCTTCATGAAGCGCACCGGCTCCCAGACGCCCATCTCCGCGGCCGCAGGGGAGAAGCGCTCGTCCTCCAGCGTCGCCAGCTGCCCCATCTGCACATCGACGCGGCCGAGCGTGGCGCCGCGCAACTCGAACAGGTTGAGCATGCCGGGCGGTGCCGGCCGCACGAGCGGCCCGCCGAGACGCAAGGCGATGTCCGTCGCGGTCAGGCCCTCGAAACGCGTGCCGGCCAGCTCGTGCCATGCCGCCGGCTCCCCCGGCTGGTAGGAGAAGTCGCGGTTCGTGTCCTGGAAGGCGAACAGATGCCTCGATTCGCGCAGGGCGGCGATGCGGAAGCTGCCGCTGCGCTCGAAGACGCGGAAGTTGTGGACCACCGGCGGGGACTCGTCGCCCAGCACGACAACGATCAGCGGGCACTCCGCACAGGTCGGGGCCTCGAGGTTCCCTTCGAGGATGCGCAGCCGTTCGCGCGTCTCGCGCGTGTCGGCAGACAGGCGCAGCAGGTTGGTGCAGCCGGCCAGCAGCGCGATGCCGATCAGCGCCAGCAGCCAGCCGCAGCGGCGCTGACATGCCGTGCGACGCATGCCGGGGAACGGCTGCCAGGCGGGGTGTTCGATCTGGCTTTCCAGAGTTGGCAGCCAGTGCATTGCTTCCGCCGTCACGGCTCACGCACGAAGCCGAGCGATTCGTACAGCAACCTCGCAGGCTCGTTGTCGATCGTGACGACCAGACGCAGCTCGGTCTCACCGCTCTGACGCAACAGGTGCATCGATCGTTCGAGCGTCGCGCGCGCGAGCCCTTGCCGGGCAAAGGCCGGATCGGTCATCGTGAACGCCACGAAGGGCCGTTCCTGCCAGTGCGTGACCAGTGTGGCGCTGACCAGCCGTCCCGATCGCTTCGCAACGGTCGAATGGGCAGGATCGAAAGCCCCGTATTCGCCGACGAAAGTCCTGCGCACCTCGGCGAGCGCCTCTTCCGCGGTCTCGCCGTCGTAGTCGATCGTGCCGGCATAAGCCCGGTACATCAAGCCGCCCAATGCATCGACGTCGTCCTCGGTGGGGCGGCGCAGCCCGGCGAGCTCGGTCGCGGGGATGTCCCGCAGCAGCGCGCGCATGGAGCAGCGGTGAACGGGCTGTGGCATGGATGGTCTCGACGTCGCCCCGACGCCCTTCGGCACCGGACCGATTTTCTCGCCATGGAGTGGGTGCCACGCAGTATCGGCACGATGCGTCGCACTGGCAATGCAGGCGCACGCCCCGGCGAGCCAGGTCCGCTGCGGGCGTGCGGCGCTAGACTGGTGCGATGGTGCGATGCCCCGCGTGCGGCGCCGACTGCCCGGCCCAGTTCAGGCTGTGCGGGCAGTGTGGAACCCCGCTCGCCACCGCCGGGCCGGATGCGCCGCACGAGGTCCGACGGACCGTGACGGTCGTCTTCACCGACCTCAAGGGCTCCACGGCGCTCGGCGAACGGCTGGATGCCGAATCGCTGCATGCCGTCAAGAAGCGCTACTTCGCGGCCATGGCCGCCGAGATCCGGCGCCACGGCGGCAAGGTGGAGAAGTACATCGGCGACGCGATCATGGCGGTGTTCGGCCTGCCGCGTGCGCACGAGGACGACGCGCTGCGCGCGGTGCGGGCAGCCGACGCCATGCGCTCGGCGCTGGCGCAGGTCAACGCCGCGCTCCAGCGCAGCCACGGCGTGGAGTTGCGCAACCGCACCGGGGTGAACACCGGCGAGGTGGTGGCCAACATCGATCCCACCGCCCACGAGGAGCTCGCCACCGGCGACGCGGTGAACGTGGCCGCGCGGCTGGAACAGGCCGCTCCCGACAACGGCGTGCTGATCGGCGAGCTCACGTTCCGTCTGGTGTGCGACGCGGTCATCGCCGAGCCGGTGACGCCGATCGAGGCCAAGGGCAAGAGCGCGCCGGTGCCGGCGTGGCGGCTCGTGGGCCTGCGTGCGGCGGAAGGCAGCCTCCGGCGCATCGACACGCCGGTGGTGGGGCGCGATGCCGAGCTGGCGTCGCTCGACGAGGCCGTGCGCGAGGTCACGCTGCAGCGCTGCGCGCGCATGGTGACGGTGATCGGCGATGCCGGCGCGGGCAAGTCGCGCCTGGTGATCGAGCTTATCCGGCGCCTGGACGCCCGCGTGCAGGTCGTTCGCGGCCGCTGCCTGCCCTATGGCGACGGCATCACGTTCTGGCCGCTCACCACGATGCTGCGCGAGGCCGCGCAGATCCACGACGGCGACAACCCCGAGGCCGCGCGCACGAAGCTGCTGGCGCTGGTCGGCGAGCACGACGTTGCCGAACGGCTCGCGTCGGCAACGGGTTCGAGCGCATCCACGTTCCCGCTCGCCGAACTGGTCTGGGCCGCGCGCAAGTTCCTCGAAGGCCTGGCCGCACGCGGACCGCTGGTGGCGGTGGTCGACGACATCCACTGGGCGGAAGCCGCGTTCCTCGAACTGATGGAGCATGTGCTCGACGCATCGGCCGGCGTGCCGATGCTGTTGCTGGCCACCGCGAGGCCGGAACTGCTGGACGCGCGTCCGCCATGGGGTGAACGGCCCGGATCGGCGCGCCTGATGCTCGGGCCGCTCGCGCCGGAGGCGTCGGCCCAGATCGTGAGGCACCTCACCGGCACGGCGGGCCTGGGCGATGACGTGGTGGCGCGCATCGTCGCTGCGGCCGACGGCAACCCGCTCTACGTCGAGCAGTTGCTCGCCTGGCTGATCGACCGCGGCACCCTCACGCCGAACGACGGGCGCTGGCATCGCGGCGATCTGCAGGCGCCGGTGCCGGTGCCGCCCACCATCCAGGCGCTGCTGCAGGCCCGCCTCGATGCGTTGAGCCGCGACGAACGGGCCACCGCCGAGCCGGCATCGGTGATCGGCCTGGAATTCGAGTCGCGTGGCATCGCATCGCTGGTGCACGTCGAGGACCCGGCCGTGGTCGATGCCCGGCTCGCCAGCCTCGCCAGCAAGCGGCTGATCGACCCGTGGGCCCGGGCGGGCGCGGACCCGGTGTACCGTTTCCACCATCACCTGCTGCGCGAGACGGTGTACCACTCGATGCTCAAGCGCACGCGAGCGGACCTGCACATCGCGTTCGTGCGCTGGGCCGACGCGCTCGATCCCGACGGGGACCGCGCCTTCGAGCACCAGGAGGTGCTGGGCTTCCACCTGGAGCAGGCCAGCCGCTTCCTGCGCGAGCTGGGCCCGCTCGACGAGGCCGGCCACGCGGTGGCCGCCGACGCGGCACGCCGGCTCGGCGACGCCGGCCGGCGCGCCTACCTGCGCGGCGACATGCATGCCGCGACCAACCTGTTCCAGCGCGCCGGAAACCTGGTGCCGCCGCTGGACGCCGGGCGGCTCGCGCGATTGCCGCTGCTGGCCGAATGCCTGGTCGACAGCGGCGACTTCGATGCGGCAAGCGCGGTGCTCGACGAAGCGGTGGCCGGCGGCGAGCAGCTGGGCGATGCGGTGCTCGTGACCTGGGCGCGGCTGAACGGCATGTTCGTGCGGCTGTACCGCGGCGAGCAGGCCGACTGGTCTGCCGAGGCGCTGCGCATGGCCGAGGCGGCCGTGCCGATGCTGGAAGCCGCCGGCGCCGTCGACGTGCTGGCCCGCGCATGGCGCCTGATGGCCTTGGCGCACGGGGTGTCCGGCCGCTACCGGCTCGCCGGCGAGGCGACCGTGCACTACGCCGCCGCGGCGCGGGCCGCCGGCAACGAGCGGCTGATGGCACGCAGCGCGCTCGGCTTGTCGATGAACGCCCAGTACGGTCCGATGCCGGCCGCGGAGGCGATCGCGGTGTGCGAGGACGCGCTGGCCCGGAACATCGGCGATCGCGTCAGCGAGAACCTGGTGTGCTGCGTCATCGCGCAGATGAAGGCCATGTGCGGCGACTTTGCCGCCGCACGCGCGCTGTTGCACGATGCGCGCGCCCGTCTGCGCGAGCTCGGGCAGGGCGTGTTCCTGGCGTCGACGGCGATCGATGTCGCGCGTGTCGAGTTGCTGGCGGGCGACCTGGCCGGCGCCGAGCGCGCGGTGCGCGCCGACCACGACTTCCTGGCCGGCAAGGGCGAGTCGTACTACCTGCCCACGGTGGCTGCGCTGCTCGCGTGCCTGGTGCGCGAGCAGGGCCGAGACGAGGAGGCGCTGGCGCTGCTCGACGCCGCCGAACGGATCGCCAGTGCGGACGACCACGAGGCGCAGGCGCTGTGCCGGCTGGTCCGGGCGCCGATCGTGGCGCGCGCGGGCGACCTGCCGCAGGGCGAGGCCCTGGCGCGCGCTGCCATCGAGCTGGCCGCGCGCACCGAAGGCCCCATCCTGCAGGCGGAGGCCTGCTGGGCGCTCGGGCAGGTGCTCGCGCTGGCCGGCCGCCAGGACGAAGCACTGGCCAGTGCCGCCCAGGCCCGGGCGCTGTACGCCGCCAAGGGCGACGTGGTGTCGACGGCGCGCCTCGATGCGTTCGTGTCCAGCGCGGCGGGTTGGTCCTGATCCGCTCATTTGGTGAGTTAGGTACGCCGTCGAACGCTGCGATGGCCCTGGCACGGGCGCGAGCACCCCGCATCAGGGCTGCCCCGGGGGCACAACGCGCGCAGCTCCGCTAAAAACACAGGTCGCCCACCCGCTCCGGAGCTCACCCGATGAACACGCTCACGCGCCTCGCCGCCGCCCTGTCGCTGCCTGCCGTCCTGGCCCTCGCCCCGGCCACCCCGGTGCTCGCCCAGACGTCGATGAAGATCAGCATCTCGGTGGCGCAGAACTCGCACCAGGGCATCGGCATCGACACCTTCGCCAAGGAGGTCGAGAAGCGCACCGCCGGGCGCTACAAGGTTCAGACCTTCTATTCGGGATCGCTCGGCGGCGAGCGCGAGAGCATCGAGGCGGTGCAGCTCGGCACGCAGGAGCTGACCTTCACCTCCACCGGCCCGGTGCCGAACTTCGTGCCCGAGGCGCGCATTCTCGACATCCCGTTCCTGTTCCGCGACAAGGCGCATGCGCGTGCGGTGCTCGACGGCCCGATCGGGCAGGACATGCTGAAGGCCTTCGAGCCCAAGGGCTTCAAGGCGCTGGCCTGGGGCGAGAACGGCGTGCGCCACATGACCAACAGCAAGCGGGCGGTGAATTCGCCCGACGACCTGAAGGGCCTGAAGATGCGCACGATGGAGAACCCGGTGCACGTGGCGGCGTACAAGGGCTTCGGCATCATCACCACGCCGATGGCCTTCCCGGAGGTGTTCACCGCGCTGCAGCAGGGCACGGTGGACGGCCAGGAGAACCCGCTGTCGGTGATCATGGCGGCCAAGTTCGACCAGGTGCAGAAGCACCTGAGCCTGACCGGTCACGTCTACAGCCCGGCGATCTTCCTGATGAACAAGGCCAGCTTCGACAAGCTGTCCGCCGCCGACCAGGCCGCGTTCATCGAGGCCGCGAAGGAAGCCGTGAAGGCCAACCGCGCCCGCGTGGACGAGGACGACGCCAAGGGCGTGGCCGAGCTGCGCAGCAAGGGCATGCAGGTGGTCGAGAACGTCGACAAGGCCAAGTTCCAGGCCGCGCTGACGCCGGTGTACGCGCAGTTCGAGCAGCAGTTCGGCAAGGCCAACATCGACAAGATCCGGAACTTCCGTTGAGCGCCGGCGGCGTGCGCGGCGCCATCCTGCGCTTCGAGCACTACGCCACCGCGCTGGCCACCACGGGCGCCTGCGCGATGCTGGTCATCGCGTCGGCGCTCGGCATGTGGCAGATCGTCACCCGCTTCATCATCGAGCGGCCCGCCGAGTGGACCGAGGTGCTGATCCGCTTCAGCCTGATCTGGATGGTCTTCCTCGGCATCCCGCTCGCGTTCCGCATCGGCGCGATGGTCAGCGTGGACGTGCTGTACCGCTGGAGCGGGCAGCGCCTGCGCCGCGTGCTGGATACGCTGGTGTCGCTGGCCGCGCTGGGGCTGGTGTTGGTGATCATCGTGGTGGGCTGGGACTACGCCCGCCGCGGCAGCGTGCAGAGCGTCATCGGCCTCGAGGACGTCTCGATGTTCTGGGCCTACCTGGCCATGCCGGTGGGCGGCGTGTTCTGCGTCGTCGCGATCGTCGGCCACTGGCTCGACCCGCAGCGCATGGAGCTGGAGACCGCGCAATGACCACCGCGATGGTCCTGACGATGGTGCTGTGCTTCGCGCTCACCATCTCGGTGGCGGTGTCGATCGGGCTGGCGGCGCTGGTGGGCATCCAGGTCAGCCACGTCAACATGCTGGTCTCGGTCAAGGAGATGTTCTCCTCGATCAACAAGTTTCCGCTGGCGGCGATTCCGTTCTTCATCCTCGCCGGCAACCTGATGGAGACGGGCGGCATCAGCCGGCGGCTGGTGGAGTTCGCGAAGAGCCTGGTCGGCGGCGTGCAGGGCGGCCTGCCGATGACCTGCGTGCTGACCTGCATGATCTTCGCCGCGGTGTCGGGCTCCAGCGTGGCCACCACCTTCGCCATCGGCGCCATCCTGATCCCGGCGCTGATCAAGCACGGCTACCCGACGAGCTGGGCCGCCGCGCTGCAGGCCAGCAGCGCCGAGCTGGGCGTGATCATCCCGCCGTCGATTCCGATGATCCTGTACGGCGTGGCGGCCGAGGTGTCCATCGGCGAGCTGTTCATCGCCGGCTTCGGCCCGGGCCTGTTGATCGGCGGCGCGCTGATGGGGTTCGTCTGGCTGTGGTGCAAGCGCAAGGGCTGGGGCAAAGCCGATGGCGAGGGGCGGCTGCCGGTGGGCCGGGCCACCTGGCAGGCCGGCTGGGCGCTGCTGATGCCGGTGATCATCCTGGGCGGCATCTACGGCGGCATCTTCACGCCGACCGAGGCGTCGGCGGTGGCGGTGTTCTACGCGCTGGTGGTGGGCATGCTCATCTACCGCGAGATCCGCCTCGCCGACCTGGTCGCGATCCTGAAGAAGTCGGTGATCTCGTCGTCGGTGATCATGTTCGTCATCGCCAACGCGGGCCTGTTCGCGTACCTGATCACCCGCGCCGGCGTGCCCGAGGCCATCGGCCTGTGGCTGAAGGAGGTGCTGCAGAGCCCGGCCCTCTTCCTGCTGGGCGTGAACGCGGCGCTGTTCATCATCGGCATGTTCATCGAGACCAGCGCCGCCATCATCGTGCTGGCGCCCATCCTCGCGCCGGTGGCGCAGTTCTTCGGCATCGACCCGGTGCACTTCGGCATCGTGATGGTGGTGAACCTGGCGCTGGGCATGATCACGCCGCCCTTCGGCGTCAACCTGTTCGCGGCCTGCACCGTCGCCCGCATCTCGCTGGACCGCATCGTCACCCAGCTGGTGCCCTTCGTGCTGGTGGTGCTGGGCTGCCTGATGGTGATCACCTACGTGCCGGGCCTCGCGCTGTTCCTGCGCGATGCGGTGTACCGCTGAGCGCAGGACGCTGACGGCGGACGGCGGACGAATGCGGCGAGGGCGCGGCCCGGCGGTCGCGCCGTCGCATCAGTCCTGCAGGCCGGTCTCCTGGCGGTAGAGCGGCGGCAGGATGTGCTCGAAGAGGCCGACCTCCTCGATGTTGTGCCGCAGCCAGGCCTGCCCGCGCGATTCCCCGAAACCGAAGCGCTGGATGAACGGGCTGATGGCGCGTCGCCAGCCGTCGATTCCGCCGATCAGCAGCCGGTTGACGTAGCGCGTGCCACCGGCGACGCGCTCGAAGCGGTACTCCATGCGTACGAGGCCCGGGATGCCATGCAGGCTCGGGTTGTGGATGAAGCCCTCTTCGTCGAGCTTCTCGATCGTCGTGACGGTGTGGACCGGATAGCGCGGGTCGCCGTTGAGGAACTCGCGCAGCCGGATCTGCGCGCCCGGCCCGATGCTGCCGTCCGGGCAGCGCCGCGCGTAGCTCGCATGCACGTGGTCGTAGGGATGCCAGGCGCGGTAGCGGTTCACGCGCCGCCCGGCGATGACGACGTCGCCTTCCAGGTGGGCGAACCACCAGGCCAGCATGCGCGGCGTGACGCCGCGCACCGTGTCATGCTCGATCCAGTAGCTGCGCCGGCCATCGGCCAGCGTTTCGGCGCCGAAGCGCGCGCTGCCCAGCCCCTTGAGCGGGAAGGGCACGGGCCACGGCTCCGGCGGGCACGAGCGTGACGCGGGATAGGCCGGCACCGCCTGCAAAGGCGTGGCATCGGCTGGCCCGGGTTGCAGGGCGAGGTCCGTCATGGGCGGCTTCCGTGAAGGTATAGCAGAGACTATACAGACGGCTGGCACTTCTATCAAGTGATCGCTATACACTTGGCGCATGTCCGAACCCACCCCTTCGCCGCGGCGCGGCCCGGCACCGACGAAGCATGTCGACATCCTGTGGACGGCGGTGCGCCTGTTCGCTCGCCAAGGCGTCGCGCAGACGACGACGCGCGAGATCGCGGCCGAGGCGGGCACCACCGAGCGCACGCTGTTCAAGCACTTCGGCTCCAAGGAAGGCCTGGTGGAGGCGGTGATCGCGCAGGCCGTGCTGCCGCACCTGGCGCCGACCTCGCTGGACGCGCTGCGCCGCGTGATCGACGCGAATGGCGAGGACTTCGTCGCATGGCACGAGGCGCTGCTGATCAACCGCTCGCAGGTGATCGGCGCGAGCCCTGAATTGACCGGGCTGTTGCTCGTCGAGTTGCTGCGCGACCAGCTGCTGCGCCGGCGTTTCGAAGACGCGTGGCGGCCGGCCGTCTGGGAGCCGCTGCTCGGCCTGGTCCGGCGGCTGCAGGCGGAAGGCCGGCTGCGGCGCGACATCGCGGCCGACACGCTCGTGCGGGCCTTCCTGTCGCTGAACCTGGGTTACCTCGTCACCCGCCACATCCTCGCACCGGACCGGGCGTGGGACGACCAACCGGAGTGCGCGGCGCTGGCACGGTTGTTCTCCGAGGGCGCCGCCCGGCGTTGACCGGAAGAAGGCGCCAGTCCCATGGCGGGCAGCCTGAACCCGGGGTGGCGCCGATACCCGAAGGCTGGCGCGGGCGAGCAGTCCCAGGGCGCCGGCGCTGCGGCGCCCCGCGCGGACCGGATTCGGTCACGCTCCGCGGCAGGCACCCCGGGCTTGACCCACCTCAAGTGCCCCGCCGGTTCGCCGATAGTCGAGGAACGCCGTCCTGCCGGGCCGCGCCGACGTGGGCGCGGGCAGGCGGCGGGCACACGGTCCGGCCCGACACCCATGAAAGCAGTACCCCGGTGAGCGCTGTCCGCAAGACTCAAGGCTTGCATACCTTGTCCGTGCTGATCGGCGTGTTCGCGCTCGCGTCGGCCGGCGGCTACCTGGTGGTGCGGCATGCGGTGAACAGCACCATCGAGCACCAGGCGCTGACCGTGGCCGAGATCGTCGCCAGCCAGGCGACGACCGCCCGGTCGGTCTATTCCAGCGAGGTGGCGAACAAGCTGTCCCGCGACGGCTTCGGGCCGAACGTCGACTGGGACAAGATGCCCGGCCATGTGCCGATTCCGGCGCAGTTCCTGAAGATGGTCGGCCGGGCGTCGTCGGAGAACTCGGCACGGCTGTACGAGTACAAGCCGGTCAGCCGCTGGAACCTGGAGCCGACGCAGGGGCTGACCGACGAGTTCCTGCGCTGGGCCTGGCCGCAGCTGGAAGCGCAGGACCGACCCGCGCCCAAGGCGCCGATCGAGTGGAAGGCGGTGTCGCGCATCGAGACCGCCCCCGACGGCCAGCGCGTGCTGCGCTACCTGTCGGCCGATGCCGCGTCGCAGCAGTCCTGCGCGGCCTGCCATAACGCCTATGAGAAGCGGCCGGACATCCTGGCGCGCCGGGTGGCCGACGGCGTGCCCACCGGCAAGCAGTGGCAGCAGCACCAGCTGCTGGGCGCGCTGTCCATCACCATCCCGCTGGACAAGGCCCAGGCGCTGGCCGGCACGCAGATCAACGAGACGGCGGTGTTCATCTTCGCCATCCTGGTCGCCAGCTTCTCGGCGATGTTCTGGTTCAACTGGCGGCTGGCGCGCCAGGAACGCAGCCTGCGCGAGACCGAGGGCCAGCTGAAGAGCCGCGAGCTCGAAGCGCGCACGGCCAACGAACTGCTGCAGGCGCGCCAGGGCGTCGAACGCGCGTTCGCCGAGCTGTCGACCTACATGCAGGCGATCGACCAGCACGCCATCGTCTCGGTGGCCGACCGCGCCGGCCGCATCGTGCAGGTCAACCACCGGCTGCTGGCGGTCAGCGGCTACGCGCGCCACGAGCTGATCGGCCAGGACCACCGCGTGCTGAACTCCGGCACGCACGCGCCCGAGTTCTTCGCCCACATGTGGCACACGCTGGAACGCGGCGAGATCTGGCGCGGCGCGATCTGCAACCGCGCGAAGACCGGCGAGCTCTACTGGGTGGATTCGGCCATCGTGCCGCTGACCGATGCCGGCGGCCAGGTCGACCGCTACCTGTCGATCTGCATCGACATCACCGAGCGCAAGCGCGCCGAGCAGGACATGCTGCGCATGGCCACGCACGACAGCCTGACCGGCCTCGTCAACCGCGCGCTGCTGCACGACCGCATCCACCAGGCGCTGGAAGCCGACAAGCGCGCGCATGCGCAGGCGGCGGTGCTGTTCATCGACCTCGACCAGTTCAAGGCGGTCAACGATTCGCTGGGCCACAAGACCGGCGACATCGTGCTGGTGGAGGTGGCGCGGCGTCTGCAGGCCTGCGTGCGTGGCGAGGACACCGTGGCGCGCCACGGCGGCGACGAGTTCATCGTCTTCCTGCCGCACCTGCAGGACGCGCAGGCCGCCGGCGTGATGGCCGAGCGCGTGCAGAACCGGCTGGCGCTGCCCTTCATGGTCGACGGGCGCGAGCTCTTCGTCGGCTCGAGCATCGGCATCGCGGTGTTCCCGGATGACGGCCACGACGCCGACACGCTGCTGAAGAACAGCGATGCGGCGATGTACCAGGTGAAGGATTCGGGCCGCAACCACTACACCTTCTTCGCGCCGCACATGAACCAGCTGGCGACCGACCGCTACACGATGGTGTCCGAGCTGCGCGGCGCGGCCGAGCGCGGCGAGCTGCTGCTGAACTTCCAGCCGATCATCGGCATGGACAGCGGCCGCATCGAGGCCATGGAGGTGCTTCTGCGCTGGCAGCACCCGCAGCGCGGGCTGGTCTCGCCGATGCAGTTCATCCCGCTGGCCGAGAGCTCGGGGCTGATCGTGCCGATCGGCGAATGGGTGATCCGCAGCGCCTGCGAGCAGATCCGCGCCTGGGCCGCCGCGGGGCTGCGCGTGCCGACGCTGGCGATCAACCTGTCGGCGATCCAGGTGCACCACAAGGCGCTGGTCGAGCGCATCGCCGCCGTGCTGTACGAGACCGGCGTCGATGCCAGCGCGCTGGAATTCGAGATCACCGAAGGCAGCCTGATGAACAAGACCGACGAGGTCATCACCACGCTGCAGCAGCTGTCCCAGCTCGGCCTGCGGCTGGCGATCGACGACTTCGGCACCGGTTACTCGAGCCTGAGCTACCTGAAGCGCCTGCCGGTGGACACGCTGAAGATCGACCGCTCGTTCGTGATGGACATCCGCGGCGGCACCGGCGCCGATGCCGACGACGCGGCCATCGTGCGCGCGGTGATCTCGATGGCGCGCAGCCTGAAGCTGAAGGTGATCGCCGAAGGCGTCGAGACGCCGCACCAGCTGCAGTACCTGCGCGTGCTGGGCTGCGACCAGTACCAGGGCTACCTGGCGAGCCGCCCGCTGGCGGCCGCGGATGCGGCGAAGCTGCTGGCGTCGCCCAAGGTGGTCGCGGCTACGGCGACTTGAGCGCGCGTCGAGTCACGCTGCGTACGTGCGCTCCAGGTACGCCAGGATCGCCTGCGACTCGAACATCTCGACGCCGTGGTTCGGGTCGATCAGGTAAGGCACCTGCACCTTGCCGTGCCGCTGGAAGAAGGCGTCGCGCTTGGTGCCGGGCACAGGCTTGTAGCGGGCCGGCGCCAGCACGCGCGGGGCCGACGGGCCCATGTCCGACCACTGCCCCTTGCCCAGGTTGATCAGCTGGTACGGCAGTTCCAGCTCGCACAGGCGCTCGCGCACCGGCCGCGAGTACGGGCTGGATTCGAAGCTGTACAGCACCAGCGGCTGCTCGGGTGCGATCGATGGGCGTGCGGACAGGCCCAGCGGGCTGCGCACCAGGCCCGCCAGCCGCGCCGCCAGCAGGTTGGGCAGCGAGGCCCGCATCGCCAGCGGCACGTCGCGATCGAGATAACGCTCGAAGAGGTAGGGCACGATGGTGGCGGCGCCGACCAGCGTCTGCTTGCTGTTCGGATCGACCAGCACCGGTGCGTCGCTGTTGTCGGGTGCCGTTGCCGGGCGCTGCGCCGCGAAGCGTTGGCCGCCCGCGGGGCAGGGGTAGACCATCGCGTCGAGGTTCAACTCGGTCAGCGCCTCGCGCACCAGCCGGCATTCGGCACCGTCCTCGCGGTCGTACAGCGCCAGCAGCTGCTTCGGTGTCTTCGCAGCGGGCCGGTCGCCCCAGGTGCCGCGCCACAGGCGCAGCGAGGAGGCGATGCCGGAGGTCAGCAGGTCGAGGGGGCGGTTCATCCGACGATTCCAGCACATGAAGGATGACGCCACGCGCCACGCGATGTAGAAGACGGTCTGGTTGCAGGAGGATGTGATGGCCGCGCTGATTTCTTCCGCCTTGATGCGCTACCTGAACGAGCTCAAGGGACCGCAGTTCGAGAAGACGATTCCATACATGTACGTGGACACCGTCAAGGCGGTCACCGTCGGGGTCGGTCACAACCTGAAGATGCACCAGGACCAGGCCGAGCTGCCGTTCGTCATCAAGCGCTTCGAGCGCAAGGCCGTGCTCGGCGGTGACCGGGGCATTCCGATCGCCGCCACCCGCCGCGTGATCGGCCTTCGCGCCACGCCGGCGGAGATCGCGAACGACTACGCCTTCCTCGACAAGCACACCGGCCTCGGCAAGTTCGGTCCGGAGCAGTTGGCCGCCTACACCACGCTGGAGCTGGAAGCGGCGGCGATCGATGCGATCTTCGCCGCCGACCTGCAAGCGCACCTGGCCATCGCGAAGCGGGAGTTCCCGGACTTCGACAGCTATCCCGTGTCCTGCCAGGCCGGGCTGGTCGACATCGCCTTCAACTGCGGCGGCTTCTCGACCTTCCAGGGCAACTTCGCGCCGGCCATCAAGGGCATCAAGCCGCACGACGGCAAGACGCTGGCGCAGCGCTGGCGTTTCGCGGCCCAGCATTGCCGGCGCGGCGCCATCAGTCCGACACGAAACGCCCGGGTGGCGCAATGGTTCCTGGACGGCGCCACCGAGATCGAGCGCGCGATGGCGGCGCAGTGATGCGATGCCTCGGGCCGGGGGCGCTGGCGCTGCTGCTGGCCGTGCTGCCGGCTGCAGCGGCGCGGGCGGATGAGGGTGGCGGCGCGAGCCGGCCGCCCGCGGCCGGACGCTACACGGGCCGGGTCGGCAGCGTGCCCTCGTCGACGCGCGCAAAAGCGGCGCTGAACACGCTGGAGATCTCGCGCCCCGCGGCGGGCGGCTTCCAGCTGCGCATCCACCTGGAGTGGGCGGGCGGCCATCTGTGCGACCTCAGCGGCCCGGCGCAGTCGGCGCCGGACGGCTCGCTGCGCTACACCGAAGCGGTGGCGTCCGGCCCGGCGTGCGAGTTGCGGGTTCGCTCGATCGCAGACGACCTGGTGCTGTCGGACGAGCGCGCCGCATGCCGGCGCCTGTACTGCGGCAACCGTGCGGGCTTCGACGGCGTGCGGTTCAGCGTGCGCTCGCGTCGCCCGAACTAGGGCCCTCCCATCGCGTTAACAGGCCCTAGGCAGCACCCGCGTTCGGCCCCGGCCCGCCGGGCTCGCCGTCCCAGTAGTCCAGCCCCGCCGTGCGGCGCGACAGGTGACCTTGCATGCCCTCGGCATAAGCCGCGATCTTCTGCGAGTCGGGGTACTCGCAGACCTCCACCGGGCTCTGCGTGCTGATCGACAGGTAGGCAAGCTCCTCGTCGGAGTCGTTGATGATCTGGTGCGCCGTCTCGGGGCCGCCGGTGGGGCAGCAGATCACGTCGCCGGCCTTGATCGCGCGGGTCTCGCTGCCGTAGCGCAGCAGTCCGCGGCCGCGCACGATGAAGAACATCTCCTCCTCGGCGCGGTGGCTGTGGAACGGGCACGAGCGCTTGCCCGGCGGCACGATGTCGTAGCCGTAGCCCAGGTCCTTCGCACCGACCAGCGGGCCGATGCGGGCGCACTGGGTGTCGTAGGCCTCGCCGCGTTGCGAGCGTTCGAGCTTCAGGTCGGCGATGTTGATCACGCGCTGGTCGATGACGCCCATGCGGGCTCCCTTCGGGGTGTGTGGTCCGGCTCCGGAGCCTACCCGCTTCAGCGCCCGCCGGCAGCGATCCAGGCATTCATGCGCTCGCGCAGCAGGTCCAGCGGCAGGTGGCCCTGGGCGAGCAGCGCGTCGTGGAAGGCGCGCAGGTCGAAGCGCGGGCCCAACTGCCGCTCGGCGCTGCGGCGCAGCGTGGTGATCGTCATCTCGCCCAGCTTGTAGCCCAGCGCCTGCGCCGGCCAGGCCAGGTAGCGGTCGACCTCGTTCGCGGCGTTGCCCGGGGTCTGCGCGCATTCGTCGACGAGGTAGCGGATCGCCTGCGCACGCGTCCAGCCCTTGGCATGCAGGCCGGTGTCGGCCACCAGCCGGCCGGCGCGGTAGAGCTCGTCGAGATAACGTCCCAACAGCGCGGCCGGCTCGTCGTACAGCCCGAGCTCATGGCCCAGCGATTCGGCGTACAGCGCCCAGCCTTCGCCGAAGGCGCTGATCCACAGCTGGCGGCGGTAGGCGGGCAGCCCGAGCTCGCGCCGCAGCGTGCCGTCGAGGTGGTGGCCGGGCATGCCCTCGTGCAGCAGCAGCGAGGCCAGGCCGAGGGTGGAGCGCCGCTCGGCATCCATGATGGGCAGCGCGAAGATGCCGGGCCGCGTGCCGTCGCTCGACGGCGGGTACCACTGCGCCGGCGCCGAGGCGGCGATGGCCGGGTCGGTCGGGCGGATCTCCAGCCGCGCCTTCGGCAGCTGGCCGAACAGCGCCGGCAACCTGGGCAGGATGCGCGCGTGCAGGCGGTTCAGGTGGTCCAGCACGTCCTGCGGCGCCTTGAACGGGTAGTACTCGGGCTGCTGCCGCAGCCAGCCGCGAAAGTCGGACAGGCGGCCGCTGTAGCCGATGCCCGACATCGCCGGTGCCAGCAGGCCCTGGATGCGCTTCACCTCCTGCAGCCCGAGCTCGTGGATGCGGTCCGGGCCCATGTCGACGGTGGCATGGCGGCGGATCTGGTGGCGGTAGATCGCGGCGCCGCCCGGCAGCGCGCCAAGGCCGGCACTGGTGCGCGCGTGCGGCAGGTACTCGGTGCGGACGAACTGCGTCAGCCGGCGCGCCGCGGGCAGCACGTCGGCGGCCAGCAGGTGGCGGTACTCGGCCTGCAGCGCGCCGCGGGTCGCGGCGTCGAGCGACGCGGGCAGGCGCGTGATCGGCGACCACAGCGCGCTGCCCGTCGGATCGTCGTCCGCCGGTGCCAGTGCGTCCAGCTGCACGAGGCAACGTTCGACCACCGGGCGGGGAATCGTCTGGCCCGTCGCGATGCCGTCCTTCAGCACCTGCACCGCGGCATCGAAGAAAGCCGGATAACGCGCCAGGCGCCGGAACCACGCGCGTGCATCGGCTTCGTGGCGCATCGGCTGCCGCCCCGCCAGCTTGACCAGGTCGACCGCGATGCCGCCGTCCACCGGGATCAGCAGCGTGTGCTGCGGCAGCGGCAGGTCAAGGCCGGCGAGGCCGAGCTCGGCCTCGCGCTGGAGCAGCCGGTGCGTCAGGCGATCGGTGGCATTCAGCTGCGACAGGGCGATCGTGCGCAACTCGGCGAGCGCCGCTTCATGGTGCCGGCGCTGGCGCGCACGGTGCTCGGCGGTGAAGCCGGGCTCCAGGCGGTCCTGGCGCGGGCCGATCTCGGCGCCCGGCGCCTCGCTGGTGGGCAAGAGCTCGAGGGGGGCGCGCAGCGTGGTGCGGGCCAGGCGTTCGAGGCGGACCGACGCCGGCTCGGTCGACGGCGCGGACTCGGGCGGCGACGTCTGCGGCGTTTCCGGCGTCAGCGCGCGCGGCGTCTGCGGCGGCGCGGCGCAGGCGGCGATCAGCAGCGGCAGCAGCAGGCCGGCCAGGCGCATCGCGATCGGCGAACGGGCGGCGTCACGCACCGCGGGCCTCGCTCAGCGCGCCGCGTCCATGCGCACCCAGCCGTTGGGCGTCCAGCGGTGGTAGGTGCCCTGCGCGTCCTGCGCGTAGGCGTTGTGCCCGTCGCGGTAGACCTCGCCGGCCGACAGGTGGTGCGGCAGCATCTGCCGCGCGCCGGTCTGCGAGTCGACGTAGGGCCCGACGCCGCGGATGGCCTGGTTGGTGTAGTTCGCCACCGCGGCCGACTGGCGCGCGCTGTTCGCCGCCATCGCCGCGTTGTAGCTGGAATGCGCCTGCTGCACCGTGCGGTAGGCGGCCTGGTTGCCTTCGAACTGCGCGCGCTGCGCGGCAAGCGCGCCCTGCACGTTGGTGCCGGCGGCGGTCATCAGGTCCCAGTAGGCGAACTGCTCGAAGGTGACCGAGCGGTTGCCCGAGGCCAGCAGCTGCTGGTACTGGTAACGCAGCCGCGGGCCGTTCATCTGCAGGTGCTGCTGCCACAGCCGCTGCTGCGCCATCGCGGTCTGGCGCTGCATGTTGGCGAGCATCGCCGCCTGCTGCTGGTCGAAGGCCATGTTCATCGCGGCAATCTGCGACAGCGACTGCGCGTGTGCCGTCGCGCTGGCGCCGGCCCAGATGGACAACGCGCCGAGCGCGGTGAGCAGCAGGCGGGTGGCGAGGCGGTGCATCGAATCTCCTCGGGTGACCGGTTCGGCGGGCGTGGCGGGTTGTGCCGTCTGCGCTGCGCGTGGGGTCAGGGCGTGTACACCTGCTTCAGCGTCTCGGGATCGGCGTGCACGTTGGTCACCAGGCCCTTGGCATCGAAGTGCACGCTGAACGGGCCGTTGTAGGCCGCGTATTTCCACGGCGTGGCTTCGAGCACCGGGTTGTCGTTGGCGGTGGGGTAGCCCAGCGAGATGATCACCTGCGCGCGCGTCATGCCGCGGGTGACGCGGGCCGTCTCGATCATCTTCTGCACCTTCGCCGACGCGCCGGTGTAGGCCGGCTGCTTGCGCGGGTCCTTCTGCACCAGGTAGCGGCGGCCGAACTCTTCCATCGAGAGGTTGCGGCTGTAGTCGTTGCCGATCTCCAGGCGCCGGCCCTCGATGTCCACCTGCATGCGGCTGCGGCCCCAGCCGGCGTGGCGCAGCGGCGTGCCGAAGGGAATCATCACCTTGCTGGTGTCGCCGCGGTAGTTCTGGTCGGAGATCCAGGTGCCGCTGGCGAGCATGTTGCAGCAGAGGTAGCCCTGGCCGAGGTCGATGTTCTCTTGGGCCTGCGCGGCCGGCGTGACGGCCAGCAGCACGGTGGTGATGGTGGACAGCAGCGGGGCGGCGATCTTCATGGTGGCGAACCTCGTGACGACGGCGACGCGCCGGATTGTGCAGAAGCACGGTCGTGCGGGTTCGCGAAATCCGGCGCGCATTCCGCCGCCCGACGGACCCGCATGACCAAAGCCACCCGCGCGGCGACGGCGACGGACCTAGGGGGACGCGGCCTGCATCGCGGCCCCGTAGGTGCGGTCGTGTGCGGCCCCAGGCGGAACCGCACACCGGCCGCAGCGGCTGCTTCGTTCCGCCGTCTTCACCCCAGGGAGCCTTCCATGCCCATCGACGCCATCATCACCCTCGACACGCTGACCTGCTCGAAAGAGAGCGACGGCACCGGCCACTCCGAGCCCTACCTGTGGCCCGTGCTGCTGCGCGTGGACGACGAGACGCTCGCCACGCCGCAGCTGCTGAGCTCGTTGCACCCGGCCGAGCAGTTCGCACGCGCCGTGGTCAAGCAGGACATGAAGCGCGGCGATTCCGCGCCGGTGCCACAGGGCCAGCGCAGCTTCACCTTCCGCTTCTCCGACAACCTGAGCATGCACAACGTGATCCTGGTGATCGCGCTGCTGGAGCACGACGAGACGCCCGAGCGCGCCGTCAAGCAGGGCTACATCGCCTTCCGCACCGAGGTGCCGAAGGCCGTCGGCACGCTGGACCGGCTGCTGCGGCTGCAGAGCAACGATGCCACTGTCGTCAACGGCGCCATCGCCGAAGTGAAGACGCAGGTCGGCGACGCGGTGCGCGCGGCGATCAAGAACAACCTGACCGCCGGCGAGAAGCTGCGCGTGCTGATCGGCACGCTGAACCTCGACGACGAGATCGCGGTGTCCCACCTGCGCTTCAGCCAGCTGACGACCAGCGCCGGCGCGGTGATCGACCAGCCGTTCTCGACGCTGCTGGTGCGCAAGACCGGCAGCAGCAACAAGACCGTGACCGACCTCTACGAGCTGCGCGGCCGTTTCCAGACGCGGCGCGTCGTGCGCGACCGCTGCCAGGCCAGGGTCGACGCGGTGAAGGCCGCGCAGGACCAGGTGGACGCATTCCAGCGCGAGATCGACGAGCTGCAGGAGGACTTCAACGGCGGCGACCTCAACGAGCTGATCGAGAAGATCCGCAAGGAAGACCTCGAACCGGCACTGGCCGCGCTGGATGCGGCGCGTGCCGCGCTGGCGAAGTGCCGCGCCGGTGGCGTGGTGGTCGGCGGCACCGGCGGCGTGGTGATCGCATGAGCCCGCTCGGCCGCCCGAAGGGCGAATACCGGAGGGCGCAGCCCGAAGGTGTCCCGATGAAAGCGGGGCGCACGATGACACCGATGCGTCGGCTCCTCGCGGCGCTCGCTCTCTCGGCGGGCACCGCGGTCCATGCCCTGCCGCCGGTGACCCCGGACGGACCTTCGGGTCCGCCGCCGTGCACCGATGCGGCGGTCGTCAAGCTGACCAGCTCCGCGAGCGAAGTCGTCTTTCCGAACCCGCGCACCGTGACGTGGTCACTCTCGGCGCCCGCCGGCTGCAAGGGCCTGAGCCTGGAGCTCGACGGCGCCGTGGTGCCGGCCACCGGCACGCGCACCGACCGGCCGCCGCGCAGCGAGCAGAGCACGCTGAAGCTGATGTGGACCGGCCTCGGCCAGCGTGCGCTGCTGCGCACCGCGCGGGTCAACGTCACCGTGCGTTATCCCACGCGCATGACCATCGATGCCACGACGCAGCGGCCGGTGCAGGCGCTGCTCGGGGTGCTCGATGCGAGCAACGCCAATCCGACGCAGGTCATCGAGCTGTGCAACGTCGACCTCGACCTGACCGGCCAGGCCAACCTGATGCTCACCGACAACCGCAGCCTGGTCGCCGCGCCGGGCTGCGAGCGCGGGGCGCGATCCCTCGGGCCGCGCATCTTCGTCACCGACCGGCGCGGGCCCGGCAAATCGCTGTTCCTGATCCGCTCGGACAAGGTGAAGATCGCCGGCTTCCGCCTCGAAGGGCCGACCGCGGGCATCGGCGACGACGACGACCACAACGTCGAGGGCGCGATCCGCATCTGGCCTTTCGGCTCCGCCACCTCGGCACCGATCACCAGCATCGTGGTTTCCAACATGGAGATCTCGAAGTGGAGCGGCATCGGCGTCGAAGTGGGCGATGCCGGCGACGGGCCGCTGCCCGGGCGCCTGACCCACCCCAACGTCGGCGCGGTGCGCATCAGCGGCAACTACTTTCACCACAACCGCCACCGCGGCAAGGAAGGCTACGGCGTGCTGGTGACCGGCGGCGGTTACGCGCTGATCGAACACAACGTGTTCGAGGAGAACCGCCACGCCATCGCCGGCGGCAGCTGGGACGGCCGCGGCGACTTCTCCGGCTACACCGTGCGCGAGAACCTGGTGCTGCCCGGTGGTGGCCTGCACTGCGGCTTCCTCAACATCTGCTGGCAGACGCACCAGATCGACATGCACGGCGACCGCGGCCACTTCGACAGCGACTGGTGCTGCGGCCGCGCCGGCGAGACGCTGATCATCGAGCGCAACACCGTGCTCTACACCGGCGGCTGGCGCACGGTGATGGTCAACGGCCAGCCGCAGCAGGTGTGGAGCGACGGGCTGGCGATCAAGGTGCGCGGCAACCCGGTCGACAAGGCGGTGGTCGCCGGCAATGTCTTCCGCCATGCCAGCCGCGACGACGCGATCGGGCAGAACGGCTCATTGGGCATCATCGGCGACAACATCTCGAACCCGATCGACGTGCGGCCGGACAACGTCTTCGGCGCCGACCCGATGGCCACGCTGGGGTCCTGCGACTTCGCCGGCGACGGAAAAGCCGACAGCTTCATGGCCACCGGCGTCACCTGGTGGGCCCGCTCGGCCACGACGCAGCAATGGCGCTTCCTGAATGCGCAGCCGCAGAAGCTGGCGCAGCTGATGTTCGCCGACGTCAACGGCGATGGCCGCTGCGACGTCGTGCTGAAGCCCCAGGCACCGGCGACGCAGCCAGCGTTCTATTCGAGCCGCGGCACGGGGGCGTGGACCATGATCGGGGTGAATGCGCCGTAAGGGAGGCGGGCGCGGCGTCCAGCGAGCGATTCCCTAACTCGCAAGCGACGCGCCGCAGCGACTTCGAGCAGACTTCGCGGCGCCCGTCGTGCACGCACGAGCGAGGGCAGCAAGAAGCGGGGAGGGATCGACGATGGCCTGCTCGGGTACCAAGGCTGTGTATTGGGATATGCGCCTAAGGCGTATAGTCAAGCCTTGTTCACCGTCGTAGAGACGCTCCTGTTCCAGCGGCAGTGGCCGCTGTACTGGACGGAGGAAGAAAGGGGTTCCTTCGCGGCATACATCGCCGAGCATCCCTCCGCTGGTGATGTCGTGCCTGAGTCCGGCGGCATCCGCAAGGTGCGCTGGGGTAGAGCGGGATCAGGCAAGTCCGGCGGCGTGCGAGTCATCTACTTCACCCGTACCGCTGAAGGTGAAATTGTTCTGCTGACGCTCTACGCCAAGGCCAAGACGGACAACCTCACCGGGCCCAAGTTGAAGGAGATTCGCCGTGCCCTCGAAGAGTAAACCCCTCAGTAAGGCGAAGCTCGCTGCCTACGAAGCCGAGCGGGATCTCGCTTCCGAGCTCCTGCAAGCCGTGCGCGAGATGAAGTCCGGTCAGGTGCAGGTCGTCACTTCGCCGGTCATCGAAGCGCGGAAGAAGACCGGCCTGTCGCAGTCCCAGTTCGCGGCGCTGCTCGGCGTGTCCGTGCGGACCTTGCAGGGATGGGAACAGGGGCGCAAGCAGCCGAGCGGAGCAGCGCGCACGCTGCTGGCCATCGCGAACACCAACCCCAAGGCCCTGCTGGCGGTCGCGGGCAAGTGATGCGGCCTTGGACGGGTTCGATCGGCGCTGCAACGTCAAGGTTCACGCCAAGTCGATCCGATACCGCAACCCCGCCTTGCCCCCGAACTGCGCCGGCTTGTCGAACCGCTCGACCAGCACGCCGCCGTTGGCTTCGATCACGCGCTGCGACGCGGTGTTGTCGAGGTCGGTGGTGATGATCACGTGCGGCAGGCCGACGGCGCGGGCTTCGGGCAGCAGCTGCTTCAGCGCTTCGGTCGCGTAGCCGCGCTGCCGCTTCCACGGCACCACCGCGTAGCCGATGTGGCCGAGGCAATGCGGCGGCAGCTCGGCGGTGCCGGCCTGCCAGCGCAGGTTGATGCTGCCGCAGAACTCGCCGTCCCACAGCCAGCGGCGGAAGCCGGGCAGGCGCGGCACGGTGGAGCCGTCGGGCAGCGTGACCGGGCCGCCCTGGGCCTCGCGGTCGTCCATGCCGGCGATGAAGGCGACGGCATCGGCCTCGATGCGGGCCAGCTCTTCGGCCGCCGCCGCGGCACCGCGGACGGTGTCGGCGGACCAGCCGCGCTGCAGCGCATCGATGTAGCCGGGCAGGTGGTCGGCGGTCGGACGGACGAGCTGCATGGGCGGGCGCGCAAGGGCTGAAGCGGCGATGCCGGCATTGTTGCAGGCGGGCCGCCCGGCTTGACCCCGCGCATGCCGCGATCGAGGGGAGCCCCGCACCGTGGCAGCCCCGGATATCCGTTACGCTAGCCGCGTCCGTCCGCACCGACCGTGCGGGCGCGACAGGCCCCGGCACCGCGCCCCACCCGGCGGGTGGCCGGGACATCCACGGCGATTCGGCCCGACACGATCGGGCCTCGGAGCATGCATGGACCAGCAGCCATCGGCAGCGGCGCCTTCGGCGGCCTCGACCGCTTTGCCCGCGGCATCATTGCCGCCTCTGCCCGCGGCCTCATTGCCGCCTCTGCAGTTGCACGTGCCGGAGCCCACCGGGCGGCCGGGCTGTGCCACCGATTTCTCCTTCCTCCACGTGTCCCCCGCCGGCGAGGTGCGCCGGCCGCCGGTGGACACCGCGCACGCCGGCACGCAGGACCTCGCCTACGCGCTGATCCGCGTGCTCGACGAACAGGGCCGTGCGGTCGGGCCCTGGGCGCCGCAGCTCGACGCGGTGCAGCTGCGCCGTGGCCTGCGCGCGATGATGAAGACGCGCATCTTCGACGCTCGCATGCTGATCGCGCAGCGGCAGAAGAAGCTGTCGTTCTACATGCAGTGCCTCGGCGAGGAAGCGATCGCGGTAGCGCATGCGCTGGCGCTGCAGCCCGGCGACATGTGCTTCCCCACCTACCGCCAGCAGGGCCTGCTGCTGTCGCGCGACGACATCTCGATGGTCGAGATGATGTGCCAGCTGATGAGCAACGAGCGCGACCCGATCAAGGGCCGCCAGCTGCCGGTGATGTACTCGTACAAGCGCGCCGGCTTCTTCACGATCTCGGGCAACCTCGCGACGCAGTTCATCCAGTCGGTGGGCTGGGCGATGGCCTCGGCGATCAAGGGCGACACCAAGATCGCCTCCGGCTGGATCGGCGACGGCTCCACCGCCGAGAGCGACTTCCACACCGCGCTGACCTTCGCGCACGTCTACCGCGCGCCGGTGATCCTGAACGTCGTCAACAACCAGTGGGCGATCTCGACCTTCCAGGCCATCGCCGGCGGCGAATCCACCACCTTCGCGGCACGCGGCGTGGGTTGCGGCATCGCAAGCCTGCGGGTGGACGGCAACGACTTCCTCGCGGTGTACGCGGCCTCGTGCTGGGCGGCCGAACGCGCGCGCCGCAATCTCGGTCCGACCTTGATCGAATGGGTGACCTACCGGGCGGGACCCCATTCCACTTCGGATGATCCATCGAAGTACCGCCCCGCCGACGACTGGCAGCGCTTCCCGCTCGGCGACCCGATCGAGCGCCTGAAGGTGCACCTGATCGGCCTGGGCGAATGGTCGCAGGCGCAGCACGAACAGGCACAGAAGGAGCTCGAAGCCGAAGTGGCCGCGGCGCAGAAGGAGGCCGAATCGCACGGCTCGCTGCTCGATGGCCACATTCCGAGCGCGGCCTCGATGTTCGAGGACGTCTACCGCGACATGCCATGGCACCTGCGCGAGCAGCGCCAGCAACTGGGCGTCTGAGGGAGAGCACAACATGCTGACCAAGACCGAACAAGCCAAGCTGCTGGCCGATGCCGGCCCGACGCAGCCGATGACGATGATCCAGGCGCTGCGCTCGGCACTGGACGTGACGATGGCGCGCGACCCGAACGTCGTCGTCTTCGGCGAGGACGTGGGCTACTTCGGGGGCGTCTTCCGCGTCACCGAAGGCCTGCAGCAGAAGTACGGCAAGTCCCGCTGCTTCGACGCGCCGATCAACGAAGGCGGCATCGTCGGCGTGGCCATCGGCATGGGCGCCTACGGCCTGCGGCCGGTCGCCGAGATCCAGTTCGCCGACTACTTCTATCCGGCGGCGGACCAGATCATTTCCGAGGCCGCCCGCTTGCGCTTCCGCTCGGCCGGCGACTTCACCGCGCCGCTGACGATCCGCATGCCCTGCGGCGGCGGCATCTACGGCGGCCAGACGCACAGCCAGAGCCCGGAGGCGATCTTCACGCACGTGTGCGGGCTGCGCACGGTGATGCCGAGCAACCCGATCGATGCCAAGGGCCTGCTGATCTCGGCGATCGAGTGCGACGACCCGGTGATCTTCCTCGAGCCCAAGCGCCTGTACAACGGGCCGTTCGACGGCCACCACGACCGGCCGGTGGTGCCTTGGTCCAAGCACGAGCTGTGCAACGTGCCGACCGGGCACTACACGACGCCGCTCGAATCGGCGGCGATCTTCCGCCCCGGACAGGAACTGACGGTGATCACCTACGGCACGATGGTGTGGGTCTCGGCCTGTGCCGCGGCCGAAACCGGCATCGATGCCGAGATCATCGACCTGCGCTCACTTTGGCCGTTGGACATCGAGACCATCGACGCGTCGGTGAAGAAGACCGGCCGCTGCGTCGTCGTGCACGAGGCCACCCGCACCTGCGGCTTCGGCGCCGAGCTGCTGTCGCTGGTGCAGGAACGCTGCTTCTACCACCTGGAAGCACCGATCGAGCGCGTCACCGGCTGGGACACGCCGTACCCGCATGCGCAGGAGTGGGCCTACTTCCCCGGCCCCGAACGTGTCGGCGCTGCGTTCAAGCGCGCGATGGAGAAGTGAGCATGGGCCAGTACATCGTGAAGATGCCGGACATCGGCGAGGGCATCGCCGAGGTCGAGCTGGTGCAGTGGAACGTCAAGCCCGGCGACGAGGTGAAGGAAGACCAGATCCTCGCCGACGTGATGACCGACAAGGCCACCGTCGAGATTCCGTCGCCGGTGTCGGGCACCGTGCTGGCGCTGGGGGGCGAGGTCGGCAAGCTGATGGCCGTCGGGTCCGAGCTGATCCGCCTTGAAGTGGCGGGCGCCGGCAACGTGAAGGGTGAAACTTCCCCGCGGCCTGGTGCCGCCGCGGCGCCCGCTCCGGCGCCGACGCCGACGCCGGCCAAACCCGCGCCGCGCGAGGCCGAGCCCAGGTCCGAGCCCGAGCGCGAGGCGACCAGCCCCGCGGTCGCGGCGGCCACCCGCCGCGCGCCGGCACCGACCGCGCCGACGCGCCCCGCCGGCGAGAAGCCGATCGCCTCGCCCGCGGTGCGCAATCGCGCGTGGGAGCTCGGCATCGAGCTGCAGTTCGTGCACGGCAGTGGCCCGGCCGGCCGCATCACGCAGCAGGATCTCGAGGTCTACTTGGCCGCCCGCGGCCAGCCGATGAGCACCCGCGGCAGCGGCGGCCCGGCCTACGCCGAGCGCCACGACGAGCAGCAGCTGCCGCTGGTCGGCCTGCGCAAGCGCATCGCGCAGAAGATGCAGGAGGCCAAGCGCCGCATCCCGCACTTCAGCTACGTCGAGGAGATCGACGTCACCGAGCTCGAGGCGCTGCGCGTGCAGCTGAACCAGCGTCATGCCGCCGAGCGCGGCAAGCTCACGCTGCTGCCGCTGATCGCCCGCGCGGTGGTGCTGGCGCTGCGCGACTTCCCGCGCCTGAACGCGCGCTTCGACGACGACGCCGGCGTGGTGACGCAGCACGGCGCGGTGCACCTGGGCATCGCCGCGCAGACCGACGCGGGGCTGATGGTGCCCGTGGTCCGCCATGCCGAGGCGCGCGACGTCTGGGGCATCGCTACCGAGATCAACCGGCTCGCCGAGGCGGCGCGTTCGAACTCGGCCACGCGCGACGAGCTCAGCGGTTCGACGATCACGATCTCCAGCCTCGGGCCGCTCGGCGGCATCGTGTCGACGCCGGTCATCAACCACCCCGAGGTGGCGATCGTCGGCGTCAACCGCATCGTCGAGAAGCCGGTGGTCAGGAACGGCGCGGTGATCGTGCGGCAGACGATGAACCTGTCCTCGTCCTTCGACCACCGCGTGATCGACGGCATGGACGCCGCGCGCTTCATCCAGGCCGTGCGCGGCCTGCTGGAAGCACCGGCGCTGCTGTTCGTCGACTGAACTTCAGGGACGCTCACTTCAGAGACCATGCAACGACAACACACCACGCTGCTGGTGATCGGCGGCGGACCCGGCGGCTACGTCGCCGCGATCCGCGCCGGCCAGCTCGGCATCCCCACCGTGCTGGTCGAGGGCGACAAGCTCGGTGGCACCTGCCTGACCATCGGCTGCATTCCGTCGAAGGCGCTGATCCATGCGGCGGACGAGTTCGAGAAGGCGCGGCACTGGGGCAATCGAGTCGATCCGGCTCTGCCGGGCGACTCGACCCCCTCGGGGGGCGGCGGCGCAGCCGCCTGGGGGTCAGTCTCGCCCTTGGGCATCCAGGTGCAGCAGCCGTCGATCGACATCACGAAGACCGTGCGCTGGAAGGACGGCATCGTCGACCGCCTGACCGGCGGCGTCGGTGCGCTGCTGAAGAAGGCCGGCGTGCAGGTGCTGCGCGGCTGGGCCACGGTGCGCGATGGCAAGACGGTCGACGTGCAGCTGCAGGCCGGCGGCGAAACCCGCACGCTGACCTGCGACCACCTGCTGCTGGCCACCGGCAGCGTGCCGGTCGAGCTGCCGTTCATGCCGTTCGGTGCCGGTCCGAGCGGTACGGTCATCTCGTCCACCGAGGCGCTGTCGCCCGCCGCGCTGCCGAAGCGGCTGATCGTCGTCGGCGCCGGCTACATCGGCCTGGAGCTGGGCATCGCCTACCGCAAGCTTGGTGTCGACGTTGCGGTGGTCGAGGCCACCGGCCGCGTGCTGCCGGCCTATGACGAGGAACTGACGCGGCCGGTGCTCGCGACCCTGAAGCGCCTGGGCGTCGTGCTGCACCTGGACTGCAGCGTCGAGGGCCTGACCGAGGACGGCAGCGGCGTGCGCGTTCGCAGCGCCACCGCCGACCAGTTCGTGCTGCCGGCCGACCGCGTGCTGGTGGCCGTGGGCCGCCGCCCGCGCACCGACGGCTTCGGCCTCGAGTCGCTGCAACTGGAGATGGCCGGGCGCGCGCTGAAGGTCGACGAGCAGTGCCGCACCTCGATGCGCAATGTCTGGGCCATCGGCGACCTCACCGGCGAGCCGATGCTCGCGCACCGCGCGATGGCGCAGGGCGAACTGGTCGCCGAGGTGATCGCCGGCCACAAGCGCCGCTTCACGCCGGCGGCGATTCCCGCGGTGTGCTTCACCGATCCGGAAGTCGTCGTCGTCGGGCTCGATCCCGGGGAAGCCCGCAGGCGCGGCCTGGACGTGATGCACGCGCACTTCCCGTTCGCCGCCAACGGCCGCGCGATGAGCCTGGAATCGACCGAGGGCTTCGTGCGCGTCGTCGCCCGCCGCGACAACCACCTGATCGTCGGCTGGCAGGCGGTGGGCCGCGCGGTGTCCGAGCTGGCCGCGGCCTTCAGCCAGTCGATCGAGATGGGCGCGACGCTGGAAGACGTGGCCGGCACGATCCACGCCCATCCGACGTTAGGCGAAGCGGTGCAGGAAGCCGCGCTGCGCGCGCTGGGGCACGCGCTGCACGTCTGATCGGGCCGCCGCGCCCCCACCAGCGCCGGTCAGGGCCCGCCGTCGCCCAGCAGCACGAAGGGCGCCCAGTAGGCCGGGTGCGCGTAGCGCGGCGTGCCGGCCAGGGCCAGCATCGCCTGGCGCAGGCTCTCGGCCTTGCGCGCGCCGGGGTTCGTGGCGCGGTGCTCGAAGGTGGCGGTGGTCAGGCGCTTGGCGCTTTCGGTCTCCACCGCCCAGTGCGTGGCCAGCAGCGTGCGCGAACCGGCGTAGAGGAAGCCGCGCGCCAGGCCCGACAGCGCCTCGTCGCCGCGGCCGTCCGGCGCTGCGGTGTTGCAGGCGCTCAGCACCACCCATTCCGCGTTGAGCTTCAGCGCCAGCACGTCGTCCAAGGTCAGCAGCGGCGCCAGCGGCGTCTTGTCGCCGGGAGCGGCGGCCAGCGCCAGCGCCGGCTGCTGCAGCCCCGGCAGGTCGCCGCTGACGAGCCCGTGCGTCGCGAAGACGACGACGCGCTTGCGCGCCAGCGTGCCGTTGCGGCTGGCGGCGAGCACGCTGTCGCGCGTGGCGGCGGCGCCGAGCAGCAGGTCGCGGCCGGCATCGGCTTTCAGCGAGGTGGCGATGCCCTGCAGCTCGTCGCGGCTTTCGGGCAGCGGCGGCAGGTCGCCGTAGCGGAAGGCGGCGCCGGCGCGCGTGGATGCGCCCGCGCCGCGGGCGCCCGGCAGCGCGAAGGCCGGGTCGCCCCACGCGATCAGCGGCTCCGGCGCCGGCCGCGCCGGCGGCAGCGCGCGCAGCGACAGCCAGGCCGAGACGCTCGGCACCTGGCCGATGGTCCAGCGCTTCATCAGCCAGGGCAGGGTGCCGTCGGGCGCGGCGTCGCCGGTGACCAGCGCCGCGAACGGCAGCGAACCCAGCGGCCCCGACGTGGCGATGACGAGGTGGCGGGCCTTGGCCAGCGCCGGGGCGACCGGCGCGATCAGCCGGTCGTGCAGCTGGCGTGCGGCGTCGACATCGAACTTCGGCAGCGGCCCGCGTCCGAACTCGACGCTCTTGCGCACGCGCATCACCAGCGCTTCGAGCTGGCGCGCGGCGAGCTCGACGCGCACGAACTGCGGCAGGTCCTGCGCGGTGATCGCCCACACCAGCACCTCGTGCTCGCGCGGCAGCAGGAAGACCAGCGCCTCGTCGCCGGCCAGCAGCTGTGCGACGGCGCTGGTGTTCGGCTGCGGCGGGCTGGCCAGCTGGTCGTAGGCCGGGTAGCGCGCGCGCACCTGCACGCGCACCTGCGCGCGGCGCTGTTCCAGCTCGACCAGGCGCGCGCGCATCTTCTGCGCCGCCTCGGGCGGCGGGGCGTCGTTGCCGCCCTGGGCCAGCGAGACCTGCAGCGCCTGCATCTCGTGCTGCGCGTCCTGGTCGTCGCGCACCAGGCCGCGCAACTCCTCGTCGCCGGAGGCGCCGCGCAGCGCGGCGGCGGCCATCGCCTGGGCGGTGACACCCGGCCCCAGGCCGTCGGCGACGCCCAGCGCCAGCAGCGCCGGCAGGCCGCCGCGCGCGGCCGCGGCCTCGACGTAGGTGGACAGGATCAGCGTGCGGATCAATGGCCGGATGCCGCGATCGAGCTGCACGCCCATCTGCTGCGGCGACAGCAGGCGCGTGGTCGCACGCCGCAGCAGCTCGTGCGCCTCGTCGCGGCTGGCCGCGCTGCCGCTGCGCCACAGCGCGACGCCCTGCAGGCCCTCGGCCTGCGCATGCGCGTAGTGGCCTTCGCCCCAGGTGCGCAGGTTGGACCTGGCGAGGGCGTCGAACTCCTTCGCCGCATCGCCCGCGCGGCCGATGCCCAGCAGCACCAGGCCGCGCGAGAACGGCATGCGGACACGTCCGGCCAGCGCCGGCAAGCCGCGCGCGCGGGCATCGAGCGCTTCGATCTCGCGCCAGGCCTCCGCCGAGCGCTGCATCGCCCACAGCGCGCAGGTCAGCAGCCCGACGTCGTCGACGCGCCCGACCGTCATCGACTGCGTGCCCAGCTGATCTCGCAGTGCCAGCGCACGGCGCAGGTGGGTCTCGGCCTGCGCGAAGTCGCGCTGCGCATAGCGCAGGTTCGCCGCGGCCACCGCGGCGCCGATGTCCCAGCCCGGCGGCAGGTTGTGCTCGCGGATGAAGGCGCGGTGCGCGTCGAGCGCGGCGGCGGCCTCGTCGAAACGGTCCAGGTCGACCAGCCGCGCGGCGATCTCCTTCTGGAACTGCGCGAGGTCCGACGCGGCATGGCGGATCGCCACCGGGTGTTTCGTGCGCTGCGCGAGCGCCAGCGCCTCCTGCGCCTGCTTCTCGGCCAGCTTCAGTGCCGCCAGGCTGTCCGCGTGGCGGCCCCGGCGCTGCTCGAGGTGGGCCCGCAGGCCGTGCGCGGTGGCGATCACGCGCGCGGCGGCGATGCGCTCGGAGTCGTTCAGGTTGCCCGCCTGCAGCGCCAGCGCCTCGTCGATGATGCGCGTGGCCTGCGTGCGGGCCTCGTCGTCGGCATAACGCGCGGCGGTCAGGCGCGCCAGGCGGCTTTCGAAGAACAGGCGGTCGACCGGCCGCTTCGCCAGCGACAGCGCCTGCCTGACGAGCTTCTCGCTGTCGGCGAAGCGGCCTTCGTCGGCCAGCATGATCGCCAGGTCGTTCGGCCAGCGCGGCGCCGTCGGCTCGCGGTCCATCGCCATCGCCAGCAGGTCGCGGTGCAGGCCGCGGTCGCCATGGCGCAGCGCGACCTCGATCCGCTCGACCAGCATCTGGTTCAGCTTCGCGCCGGTGATCTCGGGCGGGATCGGCGCCAGCAGGCGCTCGCGCAGGCGGGCCGTCTCGGCGGCGTTCGGCGCGGCGCCCGAGGGCGCCTCGGTGCGCTCATCGGCTTGCGCGGCGGCGATGCCCGGCGACAGCAGCAGTGCGACCGTCACCAGACTGCATGACAGGACCGTGATGGCACGCATCGTTCACCTCCGCACCCGGCACGCCGGCGCCGGCGTGCGAGGCACCGATGCTAGTGCCGCGACTGCAGCCCGGGGTGTGACTTTGGATGCCCTGGTCCGGCTTCAGGGCACCAGCGCGAGGAACAGGAAGGCCGCGAAGATCACCAGGTGCACGGCACCCTGCATCAGGTTCGTGCGGCCGGACACCAGCGTGAAGGTGGTGGTCAGGAAGGTCAGGACCAGCAGCACGAGGTCCTTCGGGTCGAGCCCCAGCACCAGCGGCTGCCCGAGCAGGATCGACGCGATGGCCACCGCGGGGATCGTCAGCCCGATGCTGGCCAGCGCCGAGCCGTAGGCGAGGTTCAGGCTGGTCTGCATGCGGTCGGCCCTCGCGGCGCGCACGGCGGCCCAGGTCTCGGGCAGCAGCACCAGCAGCGCGATCGCGATGCCCAGCACCGCGGGCGGCGCACCGGCGGCAGCGAGCCCGCCCTCGATCGCCGGCGACAAGAGCTTGGCGAGGCCGACCACCGCCACCAGCGCGATCAGCAGCAGGCCGAAGCTGGTCCACGCCGCGCGGGCCGTCGGCGGCGGCGCATGCGCGTCCTCGTCGGCGCGCGCACCCGGCGGCAGGAAGTAGTCGCGGTGGCGCACGGTCTGGAAGAACACGTAGGCCGCCCACAGCGCCAGCGACGCCACCGCGGCGAACAGCAGCTGCGCCACGCTGTAGGTGCCGCCGGCGGTGCTGGTGGTGAAGGCCGGCAGCACCAGCGACAGGGTGGACAGCGCGACGAGGGCCGCGACGCCGGTGTTGGCGCCCTCGACGCGGAAGCTCTGCTCGCGGTGGTGCAGCCCGCCGACCAGCAGGCACAGCCCGACGAGGCCGTTGCAGATGATCATCAGCGCCGAGAAGATCGTGTCGCGCGGCAGCGTGGCCTTGTCGGGGCCGCCGGCGCGCATCATCGCGACAATCAGCGCGACCTCGATCACCGTGATCGCCACCGCCAGCACCAGCGTGCCGAAGGGCTCGCCGATGCGGTGCGCGACGACCTCGGCATGGTGCACCGCCGACAGCACCGCGCCGACCAGCGCGGCGACGCAGGCGATCACCATCAGCGCGCCGGCCACCCCCACGAACGCAGCGGTGGCGAGCAGGATCGCGGCCGCCAGCGGCACCAGCCACGGCCAGGCGGCGAACAGCCGGGATGCTGACGTCATGGATGAGCGTGCGTGCCCGACGCATGAGCGGCGCCGGACGCCGTGGCCGCGCCGGTGCAGCGATGCACCTCGACGGTGACATGGCGCAGCCCGCCGATGCCTTCGAGCCGCTGGCGGTAGGCCAGCGCCGGCTTCGGATCGTCGGCGACGACGCTGGCAACCACCGACCAGGCCTCGGGCCCGACCTGCCACACGTGCAGGTCGGCGAGCTTCGCGTCGCCATCGGCTTCGATCGCCGCGCGCACCGCGTCGCGCAGCATCGGCTTGGCGCTGGAGTCGACCAGCGCGGTCGCGGTGTCGCGCAGCAGGCCGAAGCTCCACTGGCCGATGATCAGCGCGCCGACCAGCGCGACCACCGGGTCGAGCCAGCCCCAGCCGAACCACAGCCCGCCGGCCAGCGCGCCGATCGCCAGCACCGAGGTCAGCGCGTCGGCCAGCACATGCAGATAGGCCGCGCGGAAGTTGCTGTCGTGGTGGTGGGCGTGGCCATGGTCGTGACCGTGAACATGTCCATGTGCATGTCCGTGCCCGTGCCCGTGCCCGTGGTGATCGTGCCCCGGCCCGCCGCCCTGGCCGCGCGACAGCAGCCACACGCTGGCGAGGTTCACGACCAGCCCCAGCACCGCGACCGCCATCGCTTCCCGATAAGCCACCGGCCGCGGCGTGATCAGCACCTGCACCGCGTCGAGGCCCAAGCCGATCGCCACGGCCGCGAGCAGCAGCGCGCTGGTGTACCCGGCGAGCACCTCGATCTTCCAGCCGCCGAAGGCGTAGCGTTCGTCGTCGCGGACCTTGCGCGACCAGTGCAGCGCGAACCACGCGCCCCCCAGCGCCGCCGCATGCGTGCCCATGTGCCAGCCGTCGGCCAGCAGCGCGAGCGAGCCGCTCCACCAGCCGGCGATCAGCTCGACCACCATCGTGACCAGCGTCAGCCCCGTGACACCGGCCAGCGCCCGGCCGCGCGCGCGCTGCTCGGCATCGCTGCTGCCGAAGGCATGGTCGTGGCGGAACGGGCGCAGGTCGTGCTGGTGGGTGGGCGTCGGCGTGGCCATCGGCCGAGGGTAGCAAAGGCGGCCGTGCGCTGGCCGCTTGCCCTCGGTGCGATGTCGCGGTGCCTACAATGACCGCATCCCTTTCGACCGCTTGCGAGCGAGGCCATGAAACACACCGCCGCCACGCCGAACCTGGACCACGTCACGCCGCGCGACAAGGCCGAGATCCTGTCGCAGGCGCTGCCCTACATCCGCAAGTACCACGGCAAGACCATCGTCATCAAGTACGGCGGCAACGCGATGACCGACCCGGCGCTGCAGCAGGATTTCGCCGAGGACGTCGTGCTGCTGAAGCTGGTCGGCATGAACCCGGTCGTCGTGCACGGCGGCGGGCCGCAGATCGACGAGGCGCTGGCCAGGATCGGCAAGAAGGGCACCTTCATCCAGGGCATGCGCGTGACCGACGAGGAGACGATGGGCGTCGTCGAGTGGGTGCTGGGCGGCGAGGTGCAGCAGGACATCGTCAGCCTGATCAACGCTGCCGGCGGCAAGGCGGTGGGCCTGACCGGTTTCGACGGCGGCATGATCCGCGCGCGCAAGCTGCGCATGCCCGACAAGGACGATCCGAGCAAGGAGCACGACATCGGCCAGGTCGGCGAGATCGAGTCGATCGACCCCAGCGTCGTCAAGGCGCTGCAGGACGACGCGTTCATCCCGGTGGTCAGCCCGATCGGCTTCGGCGCGGACCACCAGAGCTTCAACATCAACGCCGACCTCGTCGCCGCCAAGCTGGCCGAGGTGCTGAAGGCCGAAAAACTGATGATGCTGACCAACACGCCGGGGGTGCTCGACAAGGCAGGCCAGCTGCTGACCGACCTGACCGCGCGCCGCATCGACGAGCTGTTCGCCGACGGCACGATCTCCGGCGGCATGCTGCCGAAGATCGCCGGCGCGCTCGATGCCGCGAAGAGCGGCGTCAACGCGGTGCACATCATCGACGGCCGCGTGCCGCACGCGATGCTGCTGGAGATCCTGACGGACCAGGCCTACGGCACGATGATCCGGTCGCATTGAGCGGCATGGCCCGCACCGTCTGGCTCTTCGACCTCGACAACACGCTGCACGACGCCGGCTCGCAGGTGTTCGGCGCGCTGAACCGCTCGATGGGCGAGTTCGTGATGCGCGAGCTGCGCCTGGACGAAGCGGAATCGAACGCGCTGCGCCACCGCTACTGGCAGCGCTACGGCGCGACCATGCTCGGGCTGCACCGGCACCATGGCATCCGGCCCGCGCATTTCCTCGAAGACACGCACCGGCTGCCGGGGCTGGAAGCGCAGGTGGAAGGCCATCGGCATGACTTCGTCGCGCTGCAGCGCCTGCGCGGGCGCAAGTACATCCTGACCAATGCACCGCGCAGCTACGCGCTGCGCGTGCTGCGCGCACTGGGCATCGAGCGCCTTTTCGACGGTGTCCTGGCGATCGAGGACATGGTGTGCTTCGGCCAGTGGCGGCCGAAGCCGGATGCGCGCATGCTGCGCTGCATCGCCGCGCGGCTGCGCGTTGACCCGTCGCGCTGCGTGCTGGTGGAGGACACGCTGCAGCACCAGAAGTCGGCCTGCCGCATCGGCATGCGCACGGTGTGGATGCAGCGTTACGCGCGCGCCAATCCGTACGGCGGCCACTGGGAGCGCTGGAGCAAGCGCCCGGCGTACGTGCACCGCGTGGTGCGCACCCTGCGGCCGCTGCTGCGCATGGCCCACGGCTGAAGAGCCGCTTTCGCGCCGAGCGCTCCTAGTGTTTACCTGCCCCCGGCCGCTCGGGGGGGCTGTGCCAGAATGTTTCGGTTCTCGCGCCTTCGTGCGCGCGCACCATGACAACCGTTCACGCCGAGATGTCCGACCAGTCAGTGCCATCCGGCGACGCCAGCGTCGCACCCGAGCAGGACGTGCCGCTGGCGGTGGCGAACGACGCGGCGCCTGCCGCCCCGGTGCGCAAGCGCCCGCGCCCCGGCGAGCGCCGCGTGCAGATCCTGCAGACGCTGGCCGCGATGCTCGAGCAGCCCGGCGCCGAACGCATCACCACCGCCGCGCTCGCGGCACGCCTGGAAGTCAGCGAAGCGGCGCTCTACCGTCACTTCGCCAGCAAGGCGCAGATGTTCGAGGGGCTGATCGAGTTCATCGAGTCGAGCGTCTTCACGCTGGTCAACCAGATCACCGAACGCGAGCCCGGCGGCGCGGTGCAGGCGCAGAAGATCGCCACGATGCTGCTGCAGTTCGGCGAGAAGAATCCCGGCATGGTGCGGGTGATGGTCGGCGATGCGCTGGTGTTCGAGAACGAACGCCTGATCGCGCGCATGAACCAGTTCTTCGACCGCGTCGAAGGCCAGCTGCGGCAGGGCCTGCGCAATGCCGCCGACGCCGGCGGCTCGATGACGCCGACGGTCGATGCGAACGCGCTCGCCTCCGGCCTGACCGCGATGATCGTCGGCCGGCTGCAGCGTTATGCGCGCTCGGGCTTCAAGCGCAGCCCGACCGAGCACCTCGAGTCGCTGCTGCCGCGGTTGACCGAGTAGCGCCGCGCGCGCTCGCGCACTCGTGCGCGGCGGGCCGTTCAGGCGCCGTCGCCCAGCGTCTCCAGCACGTCCAGGCACGCTCCGATCGTGTGGTAGTCCGTCTTGCCGGGCGGGCTCTTGTGGTCGTCGAGGCGGCGGTTGTCCGGCGTCAGGATGCGGAACCAGGCGCCGTGCCGGTGATCGACGAAATGGGACCACGCGTAGTCCCACAACCGGTCATACCGACGCCAGGCCTGCGCACGCGCCGCGGCATCGGGCAGCCGGCAAGCCAGCCGCGCGGCAGCGGCGAACGATTCCGACTGCACCCAGAAGTACTTGTGCGCATCGCACACCGCGTAGCGGCCGGGCCGCTCGTCGTCGCCGTCGATGAAGCCGTAGACGAGACCCCCGTGCGCTTCGTCCCAGCCTGCGCGCCATGCGAGGTCGAAGAGACGCTGCGCACGGCCGACGCGGTCCAGGCCGGTGTGTGCATCGGGCACGCGTGCTTCGAGCGCCAGCAGCAGCTTGGCCCATTCGGTCTGGTGGCCGGTCTGCAAGCCCCAGGGGCGGAACAGGTTCGCGGGATCGTCGCGGTGGTAATCGCGGTCGATGCGCCAGGACGCGTCGTAGTGCTCCCAGACCAGCCCGTCGGGCTGCTGCCCGGCGAGCCCGACGGTGATGCTCTCGGCAATCGCACCGGCACGCGCCAGGAACCAGGCCTGCCCGGTGGCATCGAAGGCCGCGAGCATCGCCTCGCAGGCATGCATGTTGGCGTTCTGGCCGCGGTAGGGCGAGACGGTCCAGTCGGCGCTGGCCTCGTCGGCATGACGCTGCGCCGCGGGCTCCCAGAAGCGCTGCTCCATCAGCTCGACCGTCGCGTGCAGGCCCGCGGCCGCACCGTGAATGCCGATGCGCAACGCCTGCGCATAGGCCAGCAGCACGAAGGCCAGGCCGTAGCAGTGCTTGGTGCCGTCGCGCACGGTGGCGCGCGCCCCGTCCCAATCGATCAGCCAGTGGTAGCCGCCGTGCACCGGGTCGCGGTGCGCGGTCTCGAGGAAGTGCAGGCCGTGCGCGACGGCCTCGCGCCAGGCGCTCGCGCGCGGATGCGCCGGGAACGCACGCGCCGCCATCGCGAACGTGATGACGAAGCGTGTGCTGCCCACCAGGTGGCGGGTGCGTTCATCGTCGACGCGGCCATCGTCGCGGTAGCTGTGGAAGAAGCCACCCGTCGGGTCGATGCAGCGGCCGTCGTAGAACGCCAACGTCTGAAGGACGTGGCCGCGCAGGAATGCGGGCGATCGGAAGTCGGGCAACGGCGGGATCGCCTGCATGCTCAGGCCAGGCGCGCGTCGGAGCGCGCGTCGAACAGGTGCGCGTCCTGCGGCTGCCACTGCAGGTGCACGCGCTCGCCGACGCGCTGATGCGCATGGCCCGGCGCGCGCACCGTCAGCTGGCCGACGGCGGTGTCGACCAGCAGGTAGGTCTCGGGACCGGTGGGCTCGATCATCGCCAGCGTGCCGGGCAGGCCGGTGTCGGCGAACTGCAGGCACTCGGGGCGCAGGCCGTAGACCACCTCGCTGCCCGCGGCCTTCGCCAGTGCGCCGCGCTGGCTGTCGTTCGCCGCCAGCTCGATGCCGTGCGACGACAGCGACGGGCCGTGGCCGTTCGCCGCGACGGTGGCGGTGATCATGTTCATCGCCGGCGAGCCGATGAACTCGGCGACGAAGCGGGTCGCCGGCCGCCCATAGATGTCGTCGGGCGTGCCGAACTGCTGCACCACGCCGTCCTTCATCACCGCGATGCGGTCGCCCAGCGTCATCGCCTCGACCTGGTCGTGCGTGACGTAGACGGTGGTCGTCTTCGTGCGCTGGTGCAGCAGCTTGATCTCCGCGCGCATCTCGACGCGCAGCTTGGCGTCCAGGTTCGACAGCGGTTCGTCGAAGAGGAACAGCTTCGGGTCGCGCGCCAGCGCGCGGCCCATCGCGACACGCTGGCGCTGCCCGCCGGACAGCGCGCCGGGCTTGCGATCGAGCAGGTGGCCGATCTGCAGCATCTTCGCGACGCGCTGCACGGCGGCCTCTCGTTCGGGCTTCGGCACCTTGCGCATCTCGAGGCCGAAGGCGATGTTCTGCGCCACGTTCATGTTCGGGTAGAGCGCATAGCTCTGGAACACCATCGCGATGTCGCGGTCCTTGCTGGGCACGTGGGTGACGTCGCGCTCGCCGATGTGGATCGAGCCGGAGGTCGGCACGTCGAGCCCGGCGATCATGTTCAGCAGGGTCGACTTGCCGCAGCCCGAAGGCCCGACAAGGATCAGGAATTCGCCGGCCTCGATCTCGATGTCGATGCCTTTGAGGATCTCGACGGGACCGAAGGTCTTGCGGACCTGGCGGATGGACAGGGCTCCCATGCGCGGCTTCTTTCGTTGAAGGCTTCAGAAAAGCAGTTGGCCGTCGCGGCCGATGGCCGAGAGGCTGCGGAAAGTGGCGCCGCGGCGCTTCAGGCTCAGCGGCAGGCCGGCAAGCTCGAAGCTCGGCGGCGCAGCGGCCAGCGTGCGCTGCAGCGCTGCGCCGGTGGCCTGCGGGCCGGTGCGCTGCAGCTGCGCGATCAGTACGCGCGCGGCGATGTAGGCCTCGGTCATCGCCAAGGTCGGGGCGAGTTCCGGCGGACCATGGCGCTTGTACGCGGCGCTGAACTCGCGCATCAGCCGGATCTTCGGATCGCGCGGATGCGGCACCAGCTGCGAGATCAGCAACCCGCGCGCGGCGCTCGCGCCGACCACCGCGGCCAGCTGCGTCGCTTCGGCCGACGACAGCGCGATCAACCGCGCGCGGCCCCCGCCGGCGGCATACAGCTTCGCGAAGTACGCGACGGCCGCGGTGTTGGTGGCCAGCACGACGACATCGTGCGGCAGGCGCAGCGTGGCGGTCACCGCCTCGGCCACTTCGGCGCTGTCGGCCGGATGCGGCGGCACGGTCATCAGCTGCAGGCCGGCGCTGCCGGCGCGCGCAGCGGCCAGCGCGGCGACCTCATGGCCGTCGTCGTCGTGGCCCGTCACCAGCACGATGCGCCGGGCATGCACTGTCGCGGCATGGGCGAGCACCTGGTCGATCTCGTGCGCGAACGTGCCGCGGATGTTGAAGAGCCAGGGTGCATCGAAGCCGGGTGCGCTGGCGCTGCCGGACATCACGCCCAGCACCGGCAGGCCGGCCCGCGCGGGCAGCCCGCTGCGCGCAAGCTCGCCGACGGTGCCGCGGCCATGCAGCGCGAGCAGCGCGAGGGCTTCGCTGTCGCGCAGCGCACCGCGCACCTGCGCGGCGACCTGGCCGGGCTCTTCGTCCAGCGTCATCAGCCGCAGGGTGCGGCCGAACGCTGCGCCGGCGGCATTCGCCTCGGCGAAGGCCACCAGCGCGCCCACGCGCAGGTGCCAGCCGATGCCACCGTTGACGCCGGACAGCGGCACCACCTGCAGTACCGGCCAGTCCGATGGTGTCGGCGCGGCCGCGGCACCGCGCGCGGCGAAGGCGGCCGCGGCGGCGAGGCTGAACTGGCGGCGCGTGCTGGCCATCGTGTTGTCCGCGCTCAGCCCTTGACGGCGCCGGCCGTCAGCCCGCGCACGAAGTACTTGCCGGCGACGACGTAGACGAACAGCGTCGGCAGCGCGGCGATCAGCGCGGCGGCCATGTCGACGTTGTATTCCTTGACCGAGCTCGAGGTGTTCGACAGGTTGTTCAGGCCCACCGTGATCGGCTTCGAGTCGGCGCCGGAGAACACCACGCCGTAAAGGAAGTCGTTCCAGATGTTGGTGAACTGCCAGATCAGCGTGACGACGAGGATGGGCGTCGACAGCGGCAGCACGATGCGGGTGAAGATCTGCCAGAACGACGCGCCGTCCAGCATCGCCGCCTTCACCAGCTCGTCGGGCAGGCCGACGTAGTAGTTGCGGAAGAACAGCGTCGTCGACGGGATGCCGGCGATCACGTGCACGAGGATCAGGCCCCAGATCGAGCTGGCGATGCCGAGCCAGCCGAGCACCTGGCTCATCGGCAGCAGCACCACCTGCATCGGCATGAAGACGCCGAACAGCATCAGCGCGAACAGCGTCTCGCTGCCGCGGAAGCGCCATTTGCTGAGCACGTAGCCGTTGAGCGCGCCGATCAAGGTGGACACCGCGACCGCCGGCACCACCATCAGCACGCTGTTGACGAAGAAGGGCTTCAGGCCGCCGCAGTCGGTGCCGGTGCAGGCGCTGCTCCAGGCCTTGGCCCACGCGGCGAAGGTCGGGTCGGTCGGCAGCGACAGCAGATGGCCGGTGCGCACCTGCTCCATGTCCTTCAGCGAGGTCACCAGCATCACGTACAGCGGCGCCAGGAACCAGGCCGCGAACAGCAGCAGCACGGTCCACAGGAGCACGCGGTGAATCGTCAGGCGATTCATTTCTTGGACCTCAGCTCGGAATACAGGTAGGGCACGACGATCGCGGCCACGGTGGCCAGCATCACCGTCGCGCTGGCGGCGCCGAGGCCCAGCTGGCCGCGGGTGAAGCTCATCGCGTACATGAAGGTCGCGGGCAGGTCGGTGGCGTAGCCGGGGCCGCCGGCGGTCAGCGCCATCACCAGGTCGAAACTCTTGATCGCCAGGTGGCTCACCACCATCAAGGTCGAGAAGAAGACCGGCCGCAGGCTGGGGATCAGGATGCGCCAGTAGATGCGCGGCAGGCTCGCGCCGTCGACCTGCGCGGCCTTGATGATCGATTCGTCGATGCCACGCAGTCCGGCGAGGAAGAGGGCCATCACGAAGCCCGCGCTCTGCCAGATGCCGGCGATCGCGACGCAGTAGATCGCCTTGTCGGGCTGCACCAGCCAGTCGAAGCTGAAGGCCGTGAAGCCCCACTGGTGCATCAGGTGCTCGAGGCCGAGGCCGGGGTTGAGCATCCACTTCCACGCGGTGCCGGTGACGATGAACGAGATCGCCATCGGGTAAAGGTAGATCGTGCGCAGCACACCTTCGGCGCGGATCTTCTGGTCGAGCAGGATGGCCAGGAAGAGCCCCAGCGCCATCGCGCCACCGATGAACAGGCCGCCGAAGATCGCCATGTTCTTCAGCGCGACGCGGAAGCGTTCGCTCTCGAAGAGGTTGACGTACTGCTCGACGCCGACGAACTCGTAGTTGGGCAGCAGGCGTGACGCGGACAGCGACAGGTAGCCGTTCCAGGCGATCAGCCCGTAGATGAAGAACAGAGCCAGCACGAAGCTGGGGGCCACCACGAGCTTGGGCAGCCAGGGGGTGCGCAATGCGCTCGGGGCGGACATTCGTTGCAGAAACCTGTTCGCTGAAATGAGCGGGTTCAAAAGGGCGCCACGCGCGCGGCAGCGACACGTGGCGCCAAGCTCCGGTGAAGAAGCAGCTCTCTCTTATCGCTCGCTCGCCTGGATCACTTCGTCTTCGCGGCGCTCGCGATGCGCGCCTGCGCATCGGCCACCGTCATCTTGTCGTCGTTCCAGAACTGGCTGACGACGTCCTTGATCGCGCCTTCGACGGCCGAGGGCACGGCCATGCCGTGCGCGATCGAGGGCACCAGCGCGCCGGACTTGGCGGTGTCGACGAAGTCCTTCGACGAGGCCTTGGCGCACTCGTCGAACTTGTCCATCTTCATGTTCAGCCGCACCGGGATCGAGCCCTTGTAGAGGTTGAAGAGCTCCTGGAAATTCGGCGCCATGATCTCCTTGGCCAGCTCCTTCTGCGCCGCGACGTTGGCCGCGTCCTTCAGCTTGAACATCGCGAACGAGTCGACGTTGAAGGTATAGGCCTTCGCGGTGCCGGGGGCCGGCACGCAGACGAAGTCGGTGCCCGGGTTCTTGCCGGCGGCGATGAACTCGCCCTTGGCCCAGTCGCCCATCAGCTGCATGCCGGCTTCGCCCTTGATGACCATCGCGGTGGCCAGGTTCCAGTCGCGGCCGGCGGCGTTCTTGTCGGTATAGCCCTTGACCTTCTTGAAGGTCTCGAGCACCTTGGTCATCTGCGGGCCGGTGAGCGTGGCCGCGTCCAGCTGCACCAGCGCCTTCTTGTAGAAGTCGGCCCCGCCGACGCCGAGCGCGACGCTCTCGAAGGTGGTGAAGTCCTGCCAGTTCTGGCCGCCATGCGCGACCGGGATGATGCCGGCCTTCTTCAGCGCGTCGGCGGCGACGAAGAACTCGTCCCAGGTGGTCGGCACCTTGGCGCCGGCCTTCTTGAAGGCCTCGGGGTTCGCCCACAGCCAGTTGACGCGGTGCACGTTGACCGGCGCGGCGATGTAGTTGCCCTTGTACTTCATGATGTCCGAGACGACCTTGGGCAGCAGCTCGTCCCACTTCTCGGCCTTGGCGACGTCGTCGATGTTGGCCAGCACGCCTTCGCGCGCCCATTCCTGCAGCGACGGGCCCTTGATCTGCGCGGCCGAGGGCGCATTGCCCGAGACCACGCGCGACTTCAGCACCGTCATCGCCGAATCGCCGCCGCCGCCGGCCACCGCGAAGTCCTTCCAGCGATGGCCGCCCTTCTGCAGCGTCAGCTTCAGCGCGGCCGCGGCCTTGGCCTCGCCGCCGGAGGTCCACCAGTGCAGCACTTCCACTTCGCCGGCCTGCGCCGCGGTGCCCGCGAGCAGCGCGCCGCAGGCGAGGGTGATCGCGCCGAGGCGCAGGGTCTGGATTCGATTCATCTGTCTGTCTCCTGAGAGTTGAGCGAGCTTAGGCCGCGTGGGTGCGGCCGACCATCGTCAGAACCACCACTCCACCTGGGCGCCGTAGCTGGTGCCCGAGGTCTCGCCGTTGAAGGCGGCCTGGCCGGTCACGTTGCCGGCGGCCTTGTTCCACTTCGCGGTGGTCACGTAGAGGCGGAACTCCGGTCGCGTCCAGAAGTCGGGACCCACCGACAGCGTCGGCGCGAAGGTGAACTTCGTCAGCCGCGCGGTCTGGCCGCCTTCGGGCTTGTATTGCGACAGGCCGGCTTCGGCCAGCAGCTTGAAGTTCTTCGTCAGCGCGTACGACACGCGACCGCCGACGCTGGCCGAATCGGTCTTCAGGCCGGCGCCGTTCTTTTCGCTCGCCAGCAGCAGCATCGCCTGGCCGCCGAGCGCACCGCTCTGGCCGTTGAAGGTCTCGACGATGCGCCAGCTCTTTGCCTTCGAGCCTGCGGTCAGGTCGCCCCAGTTGCCGTTCAGGCCGGCCGAACCCTGCGCGAACTGCAGCCACAGGCTGTTCGACAGTCCGGTGCCGAAGAGCTTGGCCTGGTCGTGGCGCACGGTGAAGCCGGCGCCCGACTTCCCGCCCTTGAAGTCGCCCTTGGTGGCGTGGAAGAAGAAGTTCAGCGTGCCGTCCGGATTGACCGGCAGGCCGAGGTACTCGACGTTGACGCGGTTGCCCGGGCGCGGGTAGTCGCTGTCGGTCTTGTAGAAGGCGACGCCGAGCTTGCCGGCGCCCACCGGCTGGTTCTTGAAGCCGGCGCCGACGCCGAGCATCTCGATGAAGAAGGTGTCGACGATGTGCACGTCGCCGCGACGGCCGCGTTCCTTGCCGATCCAGAAGGTGGCGTTCGGCGCGATGTCGAAGCCGCGCGCTTCGGCCCACATCTGCTCGATGTTCAGGCCCTTGTCGCCGGCGTTCTGCGTCTGCGGCGTGTACTGGTTGACCATCAGCGTCGCGCGGTAGTCGATGCCGTCCTTCTGGAAGCCCTGGCTGAGCTGGAACTCGCCGTAGAAGTCGCACTCGTTGCCGAGCCGGTACTTCATGCCGGCGCTGCCGCCGTTCAGCCCATAACACGCACGGGACGTGTCCTCCGAGGTCAGCCCCGGCCCGGCGCGGAAGTAGCCGGTGTAGTCGACGGCCTGCGCGCTGCCGGCGGCGGCGAGCAGCGCGAGCGCGGCGGCCGAGGCCAGCCGGGCGCGGCGCGGCGTGGCGCTGGGGGAAGGGATGGGTGCATGCATGGCGTCGAGGTCTCCGTCGTTGTGGGGGGTGCCTCGCCGCCCGTGCAGCCACGGAGCATCAACGCAAGGCAGCGTTAATGTTCCATAAAGCTTTAATGAGAGTCTCTAGGTATTAATGCTAGATTAATGTTACGTTCAGGGATTGATCAAGTCTGCAGCGGCAGGTCCAGGCGCGCGCGCAGGCCCTGCGGCTGGTTGGGCTGGAGGCTCACCTGGCCGCGGTGGCGTTCGGCGATCTCGCGCACGATCGCCAGGCCCAGGCCGCAGCCGGTGCCTTCGTGGGTGGCGCGCACGAAGCGGCCGAAGACGGCTTCGCGCTGCTCGGCGCTCAGGCCCGGGCCGTTGTCGGCGACCTCGACGATCGCGTGGCCGCCCTCGGCGCGCACCGACACCGTGACCTCCGTGCCGCGGCCGGCGTAGCGGATCGCGTTGTCGACGAGGTTGAAAACGGCCTCGCGCAGCAGCAGCTCGTGGCCCATCACCAGGATGTTCACCCGCCCACTTTGCGTGTCATCACCCGCCTCGTCGACGCCGAGGTCGATGCCGGCCGCGAGCGCCCGCGGCACGCATTCGGCGACCAGCGCGACGACCAGCGCGCGCAGGTCGACGGTGCTGCGCGGCAGCGCCGCAGCAGCCTCGGGCTCGGCCCGCGTCAAGGTGAGCAGCTGGTTGACGAGGTGCGCGCTGCGCACCGCGCCTTCGTGCACGCGCTGCAGCCGTGCGGCGAGCTCGGGATCGCGGTTGGTCTGCAGCGCGATCTCGGCCTGGCTCTTCAGCCCGGCCAGCGGCGTGCGCAGCTGGTGCGCCGCGTTGCTGATGAAGCGGCGCTGCGCCGCGACGCTTTCCTGCACCGCGGCCAGCAGGTCGTTCAATGCGCGGGCGAGCGAACGCACTTCCTGCGGCGCCGCCTCGAGCTGCAGCGGCGCCAGGTCGTTCGGCGCGCGGTCCTCGACCAGCGCGCGCAAGCGCGCCAGCGGCGCCAGGCCGGCGCGGATGCCGGCCCAGACGATCATCGTCATCAGCGCGATCAGTGCCGACAGCGGCAGCACCGTGTCGAGCAGGATGCTCTTGGCCAGCTCGTCGCGGCTGGCCTGGCTGCGCGCGATCTGCACCAGCAGCACCTGGTTCGAGCCTTTTTCGCCGATCGGCAGAAACAACGCCGCGAGGCGGATGCGCACGGCGTCGAGTTTCGCGTCGTAGAACACCGGCTCGCCCAGCCGCGGGGTTTCCGCGCCCGGCGGCAGCGGCAGCTGCCGGTTGCCGAGGATGAACTTGCCCGGCGGCGTCGACACCATGTAGTAGACGCGGTCGTCGGGGTCGGCCTCGATGATGTCCTGCGCGGCGCGCGGGAAGTCGATGAACAGCCCGTCGCTCATCGGCTTGACCTGTCGCGCCAGCGAGCGCGTGGCCTGCAGCAGGCTGGCGTCGATGCCGCGGCTGGCGTAGCGCTCGGCGACGTTGTAGGTCACGAAGGCCGCGGCCATCCACAGCACCAGCTGCGGCAGCAGCAGCCACAGCAGCAGCTGGCGGTGCAGCGAGCGGTGGCCGAGCGCGCTGCCGAGCGCACGGGTCAGGAATGGGGGTGGACGCATTCAGGGGGCCACGTGGCTGCTGTCGGCCCGTTGTGGTCGTTCGCGTGCGTAATCGAAGGACTGGCGATTTGTGGAGCGACAAAGGCGCGGCCGGGCAGCCCGCACCGCGCGACTCCGGCGGTCGGCCCCGGGGGGGCCGACTTCCCGGGCTCGAGCGGCTCGGGGGCGCGCCGTCCATTTAGCTTCACTCGCTGCGCTCGTTTCGCACAGCGCCGGCG
>NZ_JARGNB010000007.1 GCF_030167915.1 Aquabacterium humicola
TGGTCGACTACAACGAATGCCGGCCCCATGAGTCCCTGGGCAACGTGCCACCGGTGGTGTTCCGGCCCAGGGTGTTCAACGCGGAAGTCTCTACTTCTGAACTGTCTACTTGACGGGGGAGCTTACGCATCAGGCGAGACCGGCGTGCCGGGGGCCAGCTGTGGCGACAGCTGCGGATCATGAGCAAGTTCGGCCGAAAGAGGCGCGGCAGCCCCGCTACACGAGGAAGACTGGTGGGCAAGAGGCACATCAGCGAGAGGTCCGAGGCGGTGCAACGACGACGCTGGATCGGACACTGGGAAGGGGACACGGTGATGGGCGTGGACCAGAGGCACTGTGTGCTGACGCTGGTGGAGCGCAAGACGGGCTACCTGGTGATGAAGAAGCTGAGCGCGCGGACCAAGGAGCAGGCGGCAGCGGCCCTGTCGCACGCGCTGTTCGAGCTTGGCCGCCTGGTGCGTACGATCACGCTGGACAACGGCACCGAGTTCCATGACTACATGTCGGTGGAGCGCCTGCACCGGGTGCGGTCTTACTTCGCGACGCCGTACCACTCGTGGGAGCGTGGCACCAACGAGAACACCAACGGACTGATCCGACAGTACCTGCCAAAGGGCATGTGTCTAAAGAATTTGACCCAGTCCGAGTGCGATCGGATTGCCGCAGAACTCAATGACAGACCACGCGAAAGGCTCGGCTTCAGAACACCGAACGAAGCGCTCTTTCAGTCTTGAGGGTGTTGCACTTCAAAGTTGACTTCAGGCGTCATCGCGTGCCAACCTTTGTGAGATTGGATTGATTTCCTTTGGCATAGACCTGGGACCTGCGGGCAAACAGTCCAAGGAAGACATTAATGCTGTACCTCTTGGCAAGGCTGTCCCGTATCCTCTCGTGGTGCGCATTGCCGACGCCAGAGATGAATAACGATGGCCCCAGATGCTTCGGAAGGGCGGTGGGAACTGCGCCCGTCATCAAATGTGGCAGAAGTTCGTTTACTAGCCCTACGAAGTTCAGAATCAGTTCGGGTCCCGGTGGGTAGTGCTTTGTCTCTGCAAATGTCTGCACATGCGATGAGGGAACAAAGTCGTAGTCGACCTTTCCGTTGTAGAAGTTTGGGTCTCGTACTGAAGTTATTGCACTGGGGTTGATGACGACATAGTCCGGGCTGACAAAAACCCCAGCATCGTGGGCTGACTGCACGCGCACGTTGTGCCTGATCTCGAAGGAAACTCCGCCTTGCGACTGGTAGGTACGCGTCGCCACAAAGTATGAGCACCGCTCGGGCTTGGCGCTTGGGCTGAGCGCGTAAACAAACTCCTTGCCGCGCGACTGCGCATTCTCGGGCTTAACCGCAAAGCCGGTGTTCTCGTAGAACTTGACAAGGTCGTTGTAGCAAGCGATCTCAAAGAAGGCCGAAGTCTTCTTGATCTGTTGCGAAAATAGGCTCTGGTGTTGCGCCAGGAATGCGGTGATCTCGCGCTGGAAGAGCGCGTTGTCTCTAAATGGGGATCTAGTTGTTGCCATCGGCGCGCTGTTCGTCGATTCGCACGAGTGTCATAACGATCTGTCGAAGATCAGAGAGTGCAAAAAACGTCTCATCAAGGCCGAAGGCATTAGACAAGCGATGGAACTTGATCCGAGCAGATTCAAGCGCGTAGTGAAGTTCAATACTCACCGGCTTCCCTGCGACTCGAAGTGATAGGTCCTCGCGATGCAGCCGAGAAACAAAATTCCCCGCGCTGGTCAGAGGCGCGATGACATGTCGGTAGTAAATGCCGAGAGCAAAGACCTGATGGATGACATCTGCCCTCTGCAGATACGGTCGAAGCCGATTTGAACGAGAGCTCTCGCGCCAGTTCGCGAGCCTGCTGCACTTGTACTCGTACTCGCGCTCCATCAGCTCTACGAGGTACCTGGGAAGGCCGGCGAGGAAGGGCTGCAGCATTAATGACGCCTAACGTGCATTCAGTAGTTGAGTGGCCATGTCACGGCATGCATCTTCCAGTACCGGCCACAAGGGTGGGCCCTTCAGACCGACCGGCGACATAGCCAGCAGCGCCCTGATGTTGCCATCCTTGCTCGCCTGTGTAGAGCAGGCCTCGCCGTTCGTCGGTCCTTTCCAACAAGGCGGAGGCCTCGGCTCACCTCTTGAGAGGATGCCCCGGCACTCTTTCGCCCCGCGCGAGGTCGCGATGGCCTGTCAACACCGGCGGGATCCTCACCCCCGCCCCCGGCAACGCCCCCGCAAACCGCGCACACGCCTCGAACGGCGCCGCCCCCTGCCCCCACGCCGTCGCCAGCGCCCTCAAGCCCTCCCGCGTCTGCCGCGTCAGCGCCCCTGGCAGCGGGTCGTCCGCGTCAGCCAGCAGCTTCTCGCAGTACAGCGCCCGTGCCTGCGCGTCCGCGCCCACCAGGTCCATCAGCGCCCGCGCCGCCAGGTGGAACTGCGCTGACGACAGCGCGCGCACCGGGTCGGCCTGGGTGTGCCAGGCGCACAGGTACTCCAGCGGCCCCAGGCAGCGCACGCGGCCGAAGGCGCTTTGTGCGGGGGTGGGGGCGCTGTCGCCCCAGGCGCTGCGGCGGCCGCTGGGCAGGCGGCCGGTGCGCAGCGCGTGCACCAGTGTGCGGGCGATGGCCGCGCAGGCGGCGTGATCGCCGTGCTGGCCGATGGTCCACAGCACGCGCAGGAAGGCGGGGTACAGCTCGTCGCCCAGGCCTTCGCACACGGCGGCCAGCAGGGCCACGCGGTCGTCGTCGTCGCGCAGGTCGGTGCAGCCGTCCACCAGCGCCTGGGCCGCCGGGGCCCAGCGCGGTTCGGTCAGCAATTGCAGCGCGGCCATCGCTTCGCTCCCTGGCGTTGCCGTCAATCCGCCGCGTCGCCGAGCAGGTGCGACAGCACGCGCTCGGCATGCTGCGTGATGCTCAAGCCGCGCGACGCCGGCGCCAGCTCGACGCCGATGCGGGTGGCGGCGCTCAATCCGTCGCCGTCGAACCACGACGACGGGTTCAGCGTCTCGTTGCTGGTGTCGCGCAGCGTTGGCGCAGGCCGAAGGCCGGTGCCGGCCAGCGGCGACATCATCAGGTCGGCGGCGCGGATCATGTCGGCTCGGCTCCGTCGTCATTCGCCGCGCGCAGCAGCGCGGCACGGGCGGCGGCGTCGGCGGCGTCGTCGTCGCTGCGCGGGCGGTGGTCGTCGGCGGCGTCGTGGGCCGTCCAGGGCCGCGACAGCGGCGAGTCGGACGGGTACCAGAACACGCTGGACGAAATTTCGTAGCCCTTGAAGACGAGGCGGTAGCCGTCGCGCTCGTCGCCGGGCTTCGGCGGCGGCGCATTGACGGGGCCGGCCGCGGCGAAGGCCGTCGCAGGGGCAGCCATGCGGGCCGGCGGCGCCGCGTCGGCCGCGGTATCGCCGGCGGACGCTTCCGCGACGGCCGACGCATCGGCGGCGGTGGTGCCCTCGCCCTCCGGCGCCGGCAGCGCTTCCCACTCCCATTTGGGCACCGAGGTCCACCACAGGGCGGTGCTGATGTCGAAAGGCAGCATGGTGAGGTCTCCCAACGAAAGGCGGGGCAAGAGTTGGCGAACCCTTGCCCCGCCGGTGGCGCGGGCCGGTGGGGCCCGCGCAGGAAGCGCCGCGTTTACTTGCGGGCCAGGGTGGCCAGGCCTTCGCCCAGCGTCTTCAGCACCTGGTCGGCGGCGCTCATCATGAAGCTCATGCGCTGCGACGCGGCCTGCAGGTCGGTGAAGCCGCTGGGGTTGTCCTTGGCGTCCTGGCCCTGCACGGCGTCGGAGAGCTTCTGCACCTCGGCGGCCTGCGCGTCCAGCGCCTTGCCCAGGGCCTTGGCCAGGGCTTCGAACCAGCTGGCGCCGCCGCCCTTGCCGCCCTTGCCACCCTTCATGTCCTCGATGGCGTTCTTGATGATGTCGCCGCAGAAGTTCTCGACGAAGTTGTCGTACTGGTTGCCGCAGCAGTTGCGCACGTGTTCGTCGCAGCCCTTGTCGGACGGCTGCAGCAGCTTGTCGAGCACATTGCCGATGAGGTCCTGCACCTCGTTGGCGATGAACTTGGGCATGCCGGCCACCTGGGTCAGCGTCTGCACCGCGGCGCCCAGCGCCTGCCCGATGCCCTGTTGAACGAGGTTGCCCAGGCTGGTGGCGATGGCCAGCGGCGGGAAGCAGAAGGAGGCGGCTGCCGTGGCGGCCGACGCGGCGGCGCCGACCAGGTTGCCAACGCCGCTGACGATGCTGTCGAAGAGACCCATGATGATGCTCCAGTTGTGTTGGGGCATTTCAGCGCGATGCGACTTGGCGCCCCGGGGTTGCTACTTGAAAACTTCGTGCGTCGTTCGAGCTGTTCGACCTCGTTCTTCGCACTTTCCTAGACCAACGACTCGCTGCCCTTTTTGGTTTGCATTCGCGCCGTGGACAGCTTCATTACAGGCGATGCGAATGGATTTGGTAAGTCGGGACGATCGGCAGTTAGGAGCGCTCCCAATGCCTTTGGTCACCCTGAATGGGACGCGCCGATTCGACGTTAGAAGCGGCGCCATCGGCCGGCCAATGGGCGATCGTGCTGATGCCACCGGCGGTCACGCCCAGCATCCAGCGCGCGCCCTGGTGTTCCACGATCACCACGCGTTCCTTGGTGCCCACCGGCAGTGCCCGCACGAAGCGCAGCCCGTCGTCGGCCTTGCCGGGCGCCCCACGCGGCTGCAGGCGGTCACGCAGCAGGCGCAGGCACACCCACGCCAGCGCGATGACGAAGCCCAGCGCCAGCAGCGTGACGGCGAAATTGGTGGCGAACGATTCCATGGGCGGTCTTTCGTGTTCAGGATTCGCGCGACGGGCCGGTGGAGCGGTCCGGGTAGGCGGTGAGGTCCAGGCCCGGCGCGGCGCGGCGGCGCGGCGGCGGGCCTTCAGGCGCGGGCAGGTTCCACGCGGCGGCGTGGTCGGCGGCGCGCTGGGCATCGAGGTGTTCGCGCACCTCGCGCGCCCACAGGATGACCTCGGCGATCAGGTCGAAGAGGTCGGCCGGCACGATGTCGCCCACCTCGGCGCGCTTGAGCAGGTCGCGGGCCAGCGTCACGTTGCGGACGATGGGCACGCCGGCTTCCTCGGCGGCGGCGCGCATCGCGCGGGCCACGTGTTCTTCGCCCTTGGCGGTCACCGTCGGCACCGGGCACGAGTCGCCGTCGTACTGGATGGCGATCGCCACGTGCGTCGGGTTCACCACCAGCGCGCTGGCCTGCCGTGCGGCCTGCGTCTGCTGCTTCTGGGCCTGTTCCTGCGCCAGTTGCCGGCGCTGGCCCTTGACGTGCGGATCGCCTTCGCTTTCCTTCATCTCCTGGCGGATGTCGCGCATGCTCATGCGCATCTTCTTCAGGAACGAATGGCGCTGGTACACCGCATCGAGGATCGCGACCAGCGCGAACAGGCCCACGGCCCAGCCCATCAGCTGCATCGTCACCGTGTGCATCAGTGCGCCGATGGCGCCGGCGGGCAGGTCGGCCGTGCGACCCAGCATCACCATCTGCGGCAGCAGCCCGCGCACCACCAGCCAGCCCACCACCAACAGCAGCACGGTCTTGGCCAGCGCCTTGAACACCTCGATCAAATGGTCCATCGAGAACATGCGCTTGACGCCCTCGACCGGGTTCATGTTCTCGAGCTTCGGCGTCACCTTCTCGAAGGTGAGGATGGGGCCCATCTGCAGGAAGTCGACCAGCAGGCCGACCAGCGCCGCGGGCACCACGAGGATGGCCACCAGCGTGATCGCCAGCTCGGCGGACAGCGCGCCGATCTGCCGCGCCGCGCCGGCAAAGCCGGTGGTGGCCCAGCCGGCGCCGATGACGCCGAACAGCGCATCGAACAGCGCGGCCAGGCGCTTCGCCGCGAAGCCGGTGGCCAGCGCGGCCATCGCCAGCCACAGCACCAGGCCGACGGCGCTGGTGACTTCCTTGCTCTTCGCGACATCGCCCTTCTTGCGCGCGTCCTCCAGCTTCTTCGCTGTCGGCTGTTCGGTCTTGTCGCCGCCGTCGTTCTTGTCGGCCATGTCAGCCTCCGAACAGCGCGCGCACGGTGCGCAGCGCGATGCCGCCGCGGCCCAGCAGGTCGTCCTGCAGCAGTTGCACCAGGCTGGCCAGCTGGATCAGCACGATCCAGGTCGCGGCCACCGCCTTCAGCGACATCGACAGCGAGAACACGTTCAGCTGCTGCGCGAAGCGGTTGATCAGGCCCAGCACCACGTCCACCGCATACAGCAGCACCAGCGCCGGGGCCGAGACCAGCAGGCCCAGCAGCATGATGCGGCCGAACTCGGCTTCCAGCAGGCGGGCGCCGCCAGCGGCCAGCGTCGGCATCGGGGCCACCACCGGCCACAGCGCATAACTCTCGAACAGCGCGGCGATCATCACCATGAAGCCGCCGCTGGCCATGAACACCCAGCTGGCCAGCCGGGCGAAGAGCGCGCCGGTCAGCGAGGTCTGGTGGCCCGACAGCGGATCGTTCACCTGCGCCTGCGTCATGCCCACCTTGGTGTCGATCAGCTGGCCGGCGATCTCGAAGGCCCACATCACGCCGGCGAACAGGAAGCCGAGCACGCCGCCGATGAAGGCCTCCTTGGCGAACAGCGGCAGCAGCGCGAAGCCGGCCGGCACCGGGCCCGTGTGCGGCTGCATCACCAGCGCCATCAGCGCGATCGACAGGAAGATCGCGTTGCGCACCGTGGCCGGGATCAGGTCGGCGGTGAACAGCGGCACCAGCAGGAAGGCGACAGCCACACGCGTGGTCGACAGGCCCAGCAGCAGCACCAGCTCGCGCAGCGGGGTGACGAGGGACAAGGCGTCCATCGCGGTGCTCAGCGGCGCACGAGGCCGGCGAAGTCGGTGAACACCCGGTCGCCGAACTGGTAGAGGCCGCCGCCGAGCAGCGAGGCGGTGAGGAAGATCGTGATGACGATGGCGAAGAACTTCGCCACGTACTGCACGGTCTGTTCCTGCAACTGCGTCGCGGCCTGCACGAAGGCGATGACCAGGCCCACCACCGCGGCCACCAGGATCGGCGGCGCCGACAGCAGCAGCACGAACCACAGCGCCTGCTGCGTCAACTGGAGGATGTCGCTGTGACCCATGGCGTCACGCGTAGGTCAGCACGAGGCCGTGCGTCAGCTTGACCCAGCCGTCGATCAGCACGAACAGCAGCAGCTTGAACGGCATCGACACCGTGGTCGGCGACAGCATCATCATGCCCATCGCCATCAGCACGTTGCTGATCACGAGGTCGATCACCAGGAAGGGCAGGAAGATCAGGAAGCCGATCTCGAAGGCCACCGCCAGCTCGCTGACGGTGAAGGCCGGCACCACCACCAGGAAGTCGCGCTCGGTGAGCGTGGCGGCCTGCTCCGGTTTCAGCGCCTTCTGCGCGGTCTTCAGGAAGAAGGCGCGCTCCAGCGGCCGGCTGTGCTTGATCAGGAAGTCGCGCAGCGGCTCCTTGGCGCTGTCGGCCGCCTTCAGCAGGCCCTGCGTGCTGCCGGCGGCGGCCTCGGGCACCGCCTGGATGCGCGCCACCATGTCGCTGCCCACCGGGGCCATCACGAAGATGCTGAGCACCAGCGCCAGCCCGTTGAGCACCACGTTCGGCGGCACCTGCTGCAGCCCGAGCGCATTGCGCAGCAGGCTCAGCACGACGACGATCTTCGTGAACGAGGTGACCATCACCGCGACGAAGGGCGCCAGCGCCAGCACGACGACGGTGAGCAGCGCTGACGAGGGTGTGAATTGCGAGAGGTCCATGGCCCGCTGTGTCGCAGCGGGCGGCGGCGCGGTTCAAGCGGCGAAGGCTTCGGCCGCGGCCAGGCGCGCCGACCGTGCGCTACTACCGCTTTCCACGACCTGCCGGCTAGCAGGCGCGGCGGTCCGTGGCCGGCGTGCGCTCACCGCTCGCGCATCATGCGGACCCGCGCGCCCTCGCGCGACGCTGTCCCGACCAAGCCCCCGACCACCCCCCGTGAACGCCGATCAGACCCGCCTGCCTCCGCTGATGCGCCTGCTGCTGCTGTGCCTGCTGCTGGCGGCCGGCTCGGCGGGGGCCCAGACCCTGCCCTTCCTGGAGCCCGGCGGCGTGATCCGCACCGAGCTGCGCTACAGCGCGCTCGTGGCCACGCTCGGCGAGCCGCCGCGATCGCGCGAGTGGGTGCCCGCCGGTGAAGCCAAGCTCAACGGCGGCATCGTCTTCGAGTACCCCGAGCGCGGGCTGGCCTTCATCGTCACGGCGGCCGACCGCCGCACGCGCGACCCGCGCATCGCGACGATGCAGGTGCGCCCACCGGCCGCCGAGCGCACGCACGAAGGCCTGGCGATCGGCATGCGCCGTGAGCAGGCGAAGCCGCTGATCGCCAGCGTGTGGCGGGAGCGCTACGCCTCGGACGAGGGCCTGATCCACACCATCGGCATCGCCGACGCCGGCGGCGGCGCGCGCGAGGGGCGGCTGCGCTTCGTCGGCGACAAGGGCCTGGTGCTGATGGAGTTCGATGCCAGCACGCGCCCGCCGCCGCCCCGGAAGCTGCCGCGCTGGCTGAGCGGGCTCATTCCGCTCCCGGTACTGCTCGTCCTCGTGATCGGGCTGGCGTGGCTGTTCAAGCGCCGGGGCCTGCGGTTGCCCGACCGCCGGCAGGACGACGAGGCCCCGGCCCGCACGCCCGTGCGCGATGCGCTCGGCTTGCTGCTGGCCGTGGGCGGTGGCGTGCTGGTCGTCGGCGAACTGCCGGGCCTGCGCACGGGCGACGGCTACTCGCGCCTGCCCAGCCTGCTCGGCGTGGTGATGGGCTGCGGCTTGGTGATCCTGGCGATGTGGCTGTGGGCCCGCTCCGCGCGGCGCGGCCTGCGCTGGATCGGCTTCGGCGCCTTCGCACTTTTCGTCGGCGCGATGCTGCTGGCGAAGCTCGCGCGCTGAAGGGCACCGCCACATCGGATTCGGGGCTCACGCCGCGGCACTGCGCGCGCCGGGCGCGACGGCCTGCGCCTCGACCTGCTGCAGCGCCAGCGCCCAACCGTCGCCCCACGGCATCAGCCGGCCGTGCGCCAGGCAGCGCGACGGCTCGCGCGCGGCGGCGTGCAGCCACAGCGTCGCGGCCATGCCGGGCGCCAGCGCGGCCGCCAGCGGCGCGGTCTGCCAGCCGGCCAGGCAGTCCGCGGGCAGCGCGTGCTGCAGCGTCAGCCGCACCTCGCAGCGGCGGCCGGCGGCCGCGCCATGCACGTCCGTCGGCACCACGACGCCGGGCGCGAAACACGGCCCCGCCGGGTCTCGCAGCGAGAGCGCGACGCCGTCGTCAGGACCTTCGACGGCGGCCCGCAGGCCGCCGGTCCACTCGGGCTTCATCGAGGCGGGCAGCAGCACCGCCCCGCCGGCCTCGAGCTGCTGCACCGCGTCGGCATCCAGGCGCAGCTGCGACACGCCGAGCACCGCATCGTGGGCCGGCCACTGCAGGCGCGCGGCCAGCGCTTGCGGCGGCGGCGGCAAGGCACGCAGCCAGCGCCACGGGGCGATGAGCTGGTGACAGCTGCCGCGCCAGGCCACGCGCACCTGCGCCGCGCCGGTCGCCATGCGATCGGGCGGGCCGGACCAGCGCCACGGCACCGGCTCGCCCAGCCAATCGTCCAGCGCATCGAGCAGCTCGCCGCAGCGCTGCAGCGCCAGCGCCGCGCCGGCCGCATGCGGCGACGGGCCCGCCGCCTCGCCGACGTACAACCGCAGCGGGCCGTGCGGCGTCGGCGCGTCGAACCAGGTGCCCAGCGCGGCCCAGCCGGGGGCGGGCGGCGCCACCGGGCGCGTCAGCGTCGATTCGATGGTCGGGCGCGTCAGCGTCGATTCGATGGTCGGGCGCGTCAGCGTCGATTCGACGGCGCGGGCGCCCTGCAAGCCATCGGCGTGCCGCAGGAAGGTGGCGTCGGCGGGGATCGCTGCGTGCTGCATCGCCGCCCTCACGCGCGCCGGCTGACCATCATGCGCGTCAGCTCGGCCACCGAGCGCGCCTTCATCTTCGCCATGCCGCGGGCGCGGTACAGCTCGACGGTCTTGATCGACAGGCCGATGCGGTCGGCGATGTTCTTGTTGTAGGTGCCCTGGATCACGTGGCCCAGTACCTGGCGCTCGCGCGGGGTCAGGGATGCCTCGCGCGCGGCGAAGCGGCGCTGCGATTCATCGGCGGTGGTCTCGTCGGCGAGGTCATCGACGGCGCTCGCCGCTGCGGGCGTGGCCATCGCAGGCCGCGGCGGCGTCTCGCAGCGCGCGAAGGCCGCATCCAGCGCCGCTTCGAGCGCCTCGTCGTCGAAGGGCTTCTCCAGCAGCGTCACCGCGCCCTTGCGCATCGCCTGCACGGCCAGCGGCACGTCGGCATGCCCGCTCATGTAGATCACGGGCGGCACTGCATCCAGCGCGGCCAGCCGGTCGTGCACGTCCAGGCCCGACAACTCCGGCATGCGCACGTCCAGCATCAGGCAGCAGCGTTCGCTGCGGTCGCGCCTGGCCAGCGCCTCGACCGCTTCGCGTGGGTCGCCCCAGGTGTGCACGTCGAATCCGTACCCCGTCAGCCAGAAGCGCGTGGCTTCGCGGAACTCGGGGTTGTCGTCGACGATGTAGACGGTGGATCGGCTCACGGCGATTCCTTGGTTGATTCGGCCAGCAAGGGCAGGCCCAGGTGGAAGGTGGTGCCGCGGTCGGCATGCCGGCTGAACCACAGGCGGCCCTGGTGCAGCTCGACGAAGGAGCGGCAGATCGACAGGCCGATGCCCATGCCGTTGGGCTTGCTCGAGACGAACGGCACGAAGAGCTTCGCGGCGGCATCGTCCGCCAGGCCGCAGCCGTTGTCGCGCACCTGCAGTTCGGCCTCGCGGCCGCGCACCGCCAGGCACAGCGTCAGGCGCGGGTCGGCGGGCGGGTCGCAGCGCAGCGCGTCGAGCGCGTTGCGCATCAGGTTCACCACCACCTGCTGCAGCATCACCTCGTCGCCGCGCACGCGCAGCGGCGCTTCGGGCAGCTGCAGGTCCAGCGTCGCGCCGCTGCGGCGCAGGTCCCAGTCGAGCAGCGAGGCGCAGGAGCGCACCAGCGCGACGAGGTCGACCTTGACGTGGCGCGGCTGGTGCGAATGGGTGAACTCGCGGATGCGGCCGATCACCCGCGACGCGAACATCACCTGCTCGATCGCGCGGCCGAGCGCCTCGGCTTCTTCCTCGTGCAGCGTGCGCTTCGACAGCCGCGCACGCAGCCCGCGCAGCAGGTTCGCGGCGGCGCCGATCGGCTGGTTCAGCTCGTGCGCCAGCGTGGTGGCCATCTCGCCGACCGAGATCACGCGCGAGGTGAACAGCAGCTGTTCGCGGTCGTCAAGCTGGCGCTGCAATGCGCGGCCCTGTTCGCGGCGGTCGGTCAGGCGCAGCAGGCGGTGCTGGTCGTCGTGCGGCACGAGTTGCGCATCCCAGGCGCCGGCGTCGCCGAGCTGCAGGCGTCGCGTCGCGGGGGCCTCGTCGTCCAGCAGCGCGGGCAGGGCCGGATCGATGGACGCCAGCGCGGCGCCGGCGCCGAACGACGGCTGCAGCGCTGCCCAGGCCGGGCTGGTCCAGCGCAGCGTGGCGGAAGCGCGGTGCACCAGCGCCACCGCGTCGCCGAGCGCGACCAGCGCGCGGCAGCAGGCGGGCGGCAGCACCTCGGCCAGCGCGGGGGTGTCGGGCGCAAGCAGGGTGTGCATCACGCGGCCTCGACGACGCTCGCCGGCTCGCGGCGGGCGATCAGTGCTTGCGGGCTGACGGCGAGCAGCACGCTCCACTGGCCGCCGATCGCGCTCCAGAAGCGGCGCACCGCATCGATGCGCACGCCGGCCAGCTTCCAGCGCGGCGGCGCGATGCGCACGGGCCCCAGCTGCAGCTCGCAGGACACGGCGCCCAGCGGCGTGCCGACGGCATCCAGCGCGACGAGCCGGCGGCCGGCGCGGGGGTGGTGGTCCTTGATCGCGCGCGTCTCGCACCAGGCGGGGCCGGGCGCCGCCCACTGCAGCCGCGCGTCGAAGCGCTGGCCGGTGAACTGGAAGCGGGTGGCCATCGGGCCGCGCGAGCGGGCCAGGCGTCGCGGCCACAGCACGCAGGCCCAGGCGGCATCGGCGGCATCGTCGTCCCGGGGGCACACCAGCACGACGCAGCGGGCGCGCGACCACTGCTCGGCCGCGGCGCGCAGCGCGGCCGGCGGTTGCGGGGCGGCCAGGCGCTCGTTGATCGCGCGGGCGAGCGGGTCGAGCCAGTCGGTGGGCTCGGTGTCGTCGATGACGAGGACCGGATCGTCGGCGGCGTGATCGGCGTCGTCGGCGTCGTCGTCGGCGGGCGGCGCCGAATCGGTGTCGTGACCAGGCCCGCGCCGCGCTTCGTCGTCGCGTGCATCGCGGCGCGTGAGGTCGGCATCCGCCTGCCGCGTCATCGGCCACGCGTCGCCGGGCTGCACCTGCAGGCCGATCAGGGTCACCGGCATCAGCTGGTCGGCCGGCAGCGCGAAGCCGTTGGCGATGTCCGCGGCCGGCAGCGTGGGGTCGGGTGCGCGCGGCGCATCGGGTGTCAGCACCGCCTGCGGCCGCGCGGCGGCCTGCAGCGACGCGGTGTGCAGCGGCGCGGCGTCGGGCGAATCGACCGCGGCCGCGACGTCGGGCGCGGCGAGCGGCGCCTGGGGGCTGACCGGAGCGAGCTGCACGGTCGTCAGGCCGCCAGCGCGGCGTCGCGCACGGTCAGGCCGCCCACATCGAGCGCCAGCGCATCGGGGTCCAGGCCCAGCAGCTGGCGCAGGTAGTTGCGGGCGCCCTGCTGCACATGGGCGATGGCGGCGGGGCCTTCGCGGCGCGCCCGCGCGGCCAGGTCGGTCATCAGCACCGACAGGATCGCCAGCTGCTCGCCATAGGCCTGGCGCTCGCGCAGCGAGGCGCGCTGCCACGCCGGGCTGCCGCGAACGATGGCCACCAGCTGCCAGCCCAGCGCGCATTCGGCACCCGCCGGCGGCTCGATGCCGTGCAGCACGCGCAGGTTGGCGACGACGAAGTGCGCCAGCGCGGTGCCGAGGTCGTCTTCGGTGGCGGCGCCGCCGCACACGGCCTGGCGGTAATGCTGGAGGCAGCGCTGGTAGAGCGCGGCGAGCTCCAGGCGTTGGCGCGCGGGCCCCGGATGCGCCGCGGCCAGCTGTCCCGGCGCGATCGGCGACGCCGCGCGCGGCACCAGCAGCGGCGCGTCGGCGGCGCCGGCGGCCTGCAGCGCATGCAGCGAGGTGGCGATGGCCTCTTGCAGGCGCCGGGCCAGGTCGGGCGAAGGCGGTCGGTTCATTCGGGGCACTCCGGAAAAGGGGGCCGGCGGCGGGACGCAAGCCGGTTCGCGCTGTGTTGCGACCCGCGCGTGGCGGGTTCAATCCGTGTGCGGGGGACGCTCGCCGCGCTCGTCGATGCGCAGGTGCGCTGGCGTCAGCGCACGGGCGGCGAGGCGCTCGGCCAGCCGCGGCGCGTGGTGGCGCAGCGCGGCGGCGGTCTCGGCGCCGGGCGCGCCGACGGTCAGCGCCCACGCCGCCGGCGCGCCGCCCGCGGGCTGGGGCGCGGCGATGCGTTCGGCACGCAGCGACAGCGCCAGCCCGTCAGGCGTGTTCAGCGACAGTTCCCAGACGTTGCCCGCGTCGACGGCCGTCACGACGGTGGGCGCCGTCGACGACGGCGCCTGCGCCTGCGCCGCCGCGGCGACGGCGCAGGCGCGCGCGGCGGGGTCCGCGCCGGCGCTCAGGGTGGGGGTGGCCTGGGACGACGGCAGAAACGCCAAGTCAGCGCGCGGCATCGTTGCGAAGGCCGAGGCCGCGGCATCGGCCGCTGTCGTGGCCGGTCCGGCCGCCTTGTCGTCCAGCGCCTCCTGCTTGCAGAGCAGGCGCGCGAACTGCTTTCCGAGGTGGTCCGGCGTCGCGGCCCGCTGCGGGAGCTGGCCGCGCCCTTGCGGTGATATCGGATCGGACCCTGCCGGCACCGGCATCGCGCCGCCCGGCATCAGCACTGCGGCGACGGCACAGCGCAGGGTCATCGCGCCCTCACCCGCAGGTCGTCCTGCTCGAGTTCGGCCCGCTGCTCGCGCACCTTCTCGACGGCGCGCTTCGAGTCGCGCAGCAGCCCGCGCACCGCGTCGTCGCGCGCCAGCGCGCGTGTCAGCTCGGCCTGCGCCTGGGCGGCGCCTTCCTGCGCTTCTTCCAGCTTGCGTTCGTCGCCGGTCAGCGCGTACTCGGCGCGCTCCAGGCGGTCGGCCAGCTTGTCGCGCTGGATCACCAGCTGCTGCGACCAGCGCGGCAGCTGGCCGTCGAATCCCTGCATCACCGAGGCGCCCAGCGCGTCGATCTCGCGCCGGATGCGGTCGATCGAGCGCTGGCGATCCTGCAACGCGCGTTCGGCGTCGAGCACCGCGGCCGAGGCGGCGGTGAAGGCCTCGCGCGAGCGCTGCACGCGCAGCGAGCGCAACTGCACCAGCCGGGCCGCGTCGCGAGGGCTCGGCAGGTTGTCGCTCACTGGGTAACCTCCGTGCTGCGCACTGCGGTGCGAGCCCCCTTCGGAACGGCCGGGCGGGGGCTCATTCAGCCACCTGCTGCAGCGTCGCGATCGTCTCGCCGAAGGCCGTCGCTTCATCGGAGCGCTGCGTCAGCAGCGCCTTGATCGCCGGCATGCGTTCGATCGCCTGGTCGGCCAGCGGGTCGCTGCCGGCCTGGTATTCGCCGACGCGCAGCAGGAACTCGACCTCGGCATGGCGGGCCATCAGCGATCGCAGCTTGGACGCGGCCTGCCGGTGCGCGGGCGCGGCGACGCGGGTGAAGACGCGGCTGGCGCTGCCCAGCACGTCGATCGCCGGGTAGTGGTGGGCCTGCGCCAGCGCGCGCGACAGCACGATGTGGCCGTCGAGGATGGAGCGCGCTTCTTCGGCCACCGGGTCGCTGTTGTCGTCGTCCTCGGCCAGCACGGTGTAGAAGGCGGTGATCGAGCCGTGCGCATCGTTGCCGGCGCGCTCGAACAGGCGCGGCAGCTCCGCGAACACCGAGGGCGGGTAGCCGCGGCGCACCGGCGGCTCCATCGCCGACAGGCCCAGCTCGCGCAGGCCGCGGGCGAAGCGGGTGACCGAATCCACCAGCAGCAGCACGCGCTTGCCCTGCGCGCGGAAGCCCTCGGCGATGGCCGTCGCCGCCACCGCCGCGCGCACGCGCTCCAGCGCCGGGCGGTCGGAGGTCGAGACCACCAGCACCGAGCGCTGCATGCCTTCGGGCCCCAGGCTGTCGTCGATGAATTCGCGCACCTCGCGGCCGCGTTCGCCGACCAGCGCGATGACGATGACATCCGCCTCGGCCTGGCGGGCCAGCATGCCCAGCAAGGTCGACTTGCCGCCACCGGCCATCGCGAAGATGCCGATGCGCTGGCCGATGCCGACGGTCAGCGCGGCGTCGATCGCCCGCACGCCGGTGGGCAGCGGCTCGTCGACGCCGCGGCGCTTCAGCGGCGACGGCGCGCTCGCGTGCAGCGGCGTGCGCTGCAGGTCCGGGCCGGGCGCGAGCGGCCGGTCGTCCAGCGGCCGGCCGAAGGCGTCGATCACGCGGCCCAGCAGCGCCGGCCCGCAGGGCACGGTGGCTTCGTCGGCCAGTGCCTGCACGGTGGCACCGACGGCCACGCCCTGCAGCGGGCCGTAGGGCGCGAGGATCACCTCGGCGCCGGCGAAGCCGATCACTTCGGCCAATAGCGGGTCGTGCTCGTCGTCGGGCCGCGCCGGGTCGACGATGCGGCATTGCTGGCCGATGCGGGCGCGCAGGCCGGTGGCCCGCAGCACCGTGCCGCCGGCCTGCACCACGCGGCCCTGCTCGACCACGGTGCGGGTGGCCTGCAGCGTGCGCAGCAGGCGGTCGGTGTCGGCGACGGCATTCATGACCAGGCCTGCGCCAGCCGCGCCAGCTGCGCTTCGAGCGCGACGTCGACGCTGCCGTGTTCGGTCTCCAGCCGGCAGGCATCGGGCGCGCATTGCGCGTCGGCGCGCACCTCGAACATCGGTGCGCCGTCGGCCGGCATCGCGGCGGCCAGGCGCGCGCGCACGGCGTCGGCCTGGTCGGGATGCACGATCAGCGCCGGCATCGGACCGGGCAGCAGCTCGGCGGCGGCGGTGGCGGCCAGCGCCAGCAGCACCGCGTCGTCCGCGAAGCTGCCCAGCAGCTTGCGCACCACCTGCAGCGCGAGCGATGCGGTGTCGGCGCGCTGGCGCATGCGCTCGGCCTGCGTCTCGCTGGCCAGCCGCGCCAGCGTTTCGGCCAGGTCCTGCGCGGCGGCGCGGCGGCCTTCGGCGAACCCGGCGGCCCGGCCTTCGGCGCGGCCGGCCTCGATGGCGTCGGTGATCGCCTGCACCTGCTCGTCACGGCGGCGCTCCAGCGTGTCGCGCAGCGCGAGCGCATGCTGCAGCAGCGGCACCTCGGCTGCGCGCAGCACGAGGCGGTCGCTGGCGATGCGGGCGTCGCCGCCGCGCTGCCAAAAGAGAAAGCTCATCGCCCGCCCTGTCCCAGCGCGCGGGCGCGGGCGATCAGCGTTTCGGCCAGTTCGGCCGACATGCGCGACGGCTCGATCGGCGCCAGGGCCTTGCACACGGCGTCCCGCAGCGTGCCTGGGGGCAACGCCGCCAGCAGCACCGCCACGCCGGCGGCGCGCAGCCGCGGGCCGACCTGGGCCGCCGACTCGATGGGCTCGAGCGGCGCCAGGCCGATCGGCATCACCGTGTCGCGTTGCGCCAGCAGGTCGTCGAACACCGAGTCGCCCAGCAGCGCGCACACCGCGACCAGCCGCGGCCCGTCGATCCACAGGCGCATCGCCGGCCGGTGCAGCAGCGCGCCGAGGCGGGCCTGCAGGATCAGGAAGGACGCGTCGGGCAGCGCCAGCCAGTCGGGCGCCTGGTCCAGCGCGTCCCAGTCGACCGCTTCGACGGCCGACGGGGCGAGGTCGATCAGCCGCTGCGCCAGCGTCGCGCGGCGGTGGCGCAGCGCGGCGGCGGCCGCGCGGGCGGCGTCGTTCGCAAGGCGGGTCGCGGCGTCGGCCGCGGCGGGGGTCATGGTCGTGCTCATGTCGGCTCGGGGAAGTCACTTCACGGGGGTGGACTGGCGGCGCAGCGCCGCATGGAAGTCGGCCGGAATATCGACAGCGCGTGGCCGCGTCCATTCGGTGTCAGGGGCCGGCAGCGCGCGCAGCGGCGCCGGCACGGGCGCGCGCGCGTGGCCGCGCCGGCGCCACCACAGCAGCGCGCTGCCCAGCAGCACCGCGCCGCCGGCCGTGCTGCCCAGCAGCAGCGGCACCTGCAGCTTCGCCTGGCGCGCTTCAGCGCCGGCGGCGGTCATCACGCGCGGGGCCTCCGGGGCCATGCCTTCGGCGGGGAACAGCGCGACGGTGACGTGGTCGTAGGACAGGCCTTCGAGGCTGTTGACCACCAGCGCCTTGATCTGCGTGAGCTGCGGCCGCAGGTCCTTGTCGGGCCGGTGCTTGATGAAGACCGAGGCAGCGGCCGGCTGGGGCTTGTCCATCAGCGGATGGCGCTCGGGCACCACCAGGTGCACGCGCGCGGCGACCACGCCGTCGATGCTGGCCAGCGTGTTCGAGATCTCCTGCGACAGCGCATGCACCAGCCGCGCACGCTCTTCCAGCGGCGACGAGACGAAGCCCTCGCGCTTGAAGACCTTGCCCATGCTGTCGAAGCTCTCGCGCGGGTAACCCTGGGCGTTGAGCAGGCGCACCGCATCGGCGAAGTCGCTGCGCGAGGTGGCCACCGAGAAGCGCCCGTCGGTGACCTTCTTCTCGGCATCGATGCCGGCGCTGCGCAGCACCGCGACCATCTCGTTGGCCTGGCGTTCGCTGAGTTGCGAGTACAGCTCCTGGCTGGAACAACCGGCGATCAGCACCGCCAGCGCACAGAGCATCAGTCGGGTGGTTCGCATGGTCAGGCCTGCTGGCGGAAGAGCTGCTGGAGGCCATCCGACGTGCGATTCGCGATGTTCGACGTCAGCTGGCAATGGAACATGAATTCCTGGCAGCGCATCGTCAGCATCACGACGTCCTGCGGGCTCATGTCCTTGCCGCCCGCGGTCGCCGCCTGCGCCTGCGTCGACAGCTTCGCGGCCTCGGTGTTGATGTGCTCGAAGGGCGTCATCAGCTGCTGCGCGACGGGCGACGGCCCGACGGCGGGCTGCGCTTCCAGCCGCGCCGCCGCACCGGCCAGCGCCTGCTGGAAGCCGCCGATGTCGGAGAGCGACACGCCGTAGCCGACCTGCACCGGCATGGCCGCGGCGGTGGCGCCCGCGGCACTCGCGGCCGAGGGACCCAGGGCCGCGGTGGCGGCGATTTCGAACGACATGTCGCTTCTCCTGCGTGGCGGGTGGATCAGCCCTTGCGCGCCATCGTCTCGAGGGCCTGGCCCACGGACGAGATCGACGTGCTGGAGCTGTTCGACAGGAAGCTCATGCGCAGCGATTCGGTGGTCAGCTCGGTCAGCGCCGACGGGTTGTCGCTGCCGCCGGCGGCGACCGCGTCGGACTTCTGCTGGATGAGGTTGGCCTGGCTGTCCAGCGCCTGGCCCCAGGCGCGGGCCATCGCTTCGAAGAAGCTGCCGCTGCCGGAACTGCTGCTGGTGCCCTTGTTCTGCGACAGCGGGCTCGTGGCCAGCAGGGACAGGGTGTTGACGGGGATGCTGCTCATGATGGAAGGCTCCTGGGGGGATGGACAACGGCCGTTCCCGAGGCGGCCAGAAGATTCATGCACGCGGCATGGGTTGCGGGTCGGGTTTCAGAAGTTCAAATCGATTTGCCGGCCGTCGCGTTCCAGCACCACCTGCTGCGCGGCGATGCGCGCGATGCGGTGGCCCGAGGGCAGCATCGCGCCGACGAAATACCGCGCGCCGTCGACGGTCACGACATACGCCGGCTCGCCCGGCACCAGCGAGGCGATGCGCTTGTTCGGGTCGTCGATCACCGGCGGCGCGGGCGGCGGCAGCGGCGTCGCGGTGTTGCGCAGCGTGAGCTGCTGCACGCCGCGCACGTCGCGGCGCACCACGTCCTCGGCGCGCGCCAGGCGGTCGGCATCGCGTTCGGCCACCTCGACGGCAAAGCGGCCGGCGCCGGCAGCCCTGGCCTGCGCGGCGATGCCGTTGACGCGGAAGACCTCGGTGATGTCGCGCACCACCAGCTCGTCGACCAGCAGGTCGAGCGCCGGTGTCCACTGGCGCGCGGCGAGCCAGGCTTCGAGGCGCGAGCGCTGGGCGAGGTCGGCCAGGCGGCCGCGCAGCACGGGGCGGCCGTCGGCGGTGGTGGCCGCGTCCAGCGCGGCGAATTCGCCGGCCTTCAGCGCACCGGCCAGCATCGCGGCGTTGAGCACCGGCACCGGCGGCGGCGCGGCGGCGGCGACATGCGCCATCCACAGGCTGCCGCCGCAGGCGATCAGCACCGCGGCGCCGGTGGCGGCGAGCCAGGCTTCGGCGCGGCGGTGCCAGGGCCGCGCCGCCGGCGTGTCGTCGGTGGCCGCGAGCGCGTGCGCGGCCGCGGCGCCCGGCGCGGGCCACTCGTCCTCGCAGGCCAGGCCGAACGCCAGCAGCGTGTCGCCGATGCGCAGCGGTGCGTGGCGCGCCCACGCGGCGTGGGCGCCGGCGGCGAGCACCTGGTCGGCCAGCGTCGCCTCGCCGTCGATCACCTCGACCAGCGCATGCGTGACATCGGCGGTGATGCGCATGCGCGCCGTGCCGGTATCGGCACGCAGCACGATGTCGGAATCGCCGACGGTGCCGGCGGTGCCAACGGTGCCGGCGGCGCCGGCGCAGATCACCAGCGGGCGGCCGGCGGCCAGCGGCGCACGCGCGCCGGCCTGCGGGCCTTCGAGCACGCGCAGTTCCAGGGCCTGCAGCGAATCGATCATCAGCGGGTCGCGGTCCATGGTGGTGACGGTCCAGTCAGGGCGAGGTGCGGTGGCGGGCGCCGGGCGCGGCGGCCTGCGGGCGGCTGGGCATCGCGTCGAGGTCGAGCACGACCGACGCCCGCGCGGGCGGCGTGTAGGCGACGGGCGCCGCCGGCGGGGTGTAGACGGCCGGGGCCGCGGCGATCGGCGCCCTCGGCGCAGCCGCCTGCAGCACGGCCGGCGGCTGCGCGGGCATCGGCACCGGCGCGGGCGGGATCGGAGCGGCTGGCGCGGCCTGCGTCGGCGCCTGCCGCGGCGCCGCCGTGCCGCCGGCGGCCGGCCGCGAGGTCGCCAGCCGCGGCGTGATCAGGAACATGCGCTCGATGCGCGCGCTGTTGCTCTTCGTCGTCTTGAAGAGGTTGCCGACCACGGGGATGTCGCCGAGGCCGGGCACCTTGTCGTTGCTGGACGAAGTGACGTCGCGCGTCATGCCGCCGATCAGCAGGCTCTCGCCTTCCATGATCAGCGCCTGCGTATTGATCGTCGAACGCTCGACGACCGGGATCTGGTCGACCGTGCGCCCGGTGATGTTGCCGTCCTCGACGTTGACCATCAGCTTGATGCGCGCGCCCTCGCGGTCCTTGAAGACATGCGGCGTCACGCGCAGCGAGGTGCCGGCGCTGACGTTGAAGAGGTCGACCTCGTCCTTGCCGGCGACGCGCACGAAGAAGGTCGAGCTGTTGTCGAACACCGCCTCGACGTTGGACAAGGTCACCACCTGCGGGCTGGAGACGACCCGCGCCGCGCCTTCGGCCTGCAGCGCGCGGATGCGCGAGACGAACTGGCCGACCGAGCCCAGCACTGCGGTGATCACGCCGCCCGCGCCCACCGGCGGCACCGAGCCGCCGAAGCCGAGCGAGTTGCCGGCGTTGTTCCAGCGCCAGTCGACCCCGAGCTCGCGCAGGCGGTCGGTGTTGACGTCGATGATGGTGGCCTCGATCTCCAGCGACTGCGGCTCGACGTCGAGCGCGGCGATCAGCTGTTCATAACGTGGCAGGCGATCGGCCAGGTCACGGACGATGACGGCGTTCAGGCGCTGGTCGGCTTCGATGCGGATCGGGTTGGCGTCGGGCGCGATGGTGGCCGGCGGGCCTTCGGGCGGCTGCGCGGTGCGGGCGAGCGCCGCCACCAGCAGGTCCGCGGCGCTGTCACGCGAGCTGCTCGTCTTCACCGACTGCCCCTGCCCCGCCAGCCCCTGCCCGCGCAGGCTCGGCTGCGTCGGCTTCAGCAGCACTTCCTGGCCCAGCGGCGCCCCCGGCCGGCCGCCCACCAGCGAGCGCAGGATCGACGCCACGCCCGGCAGAACGACCTGGCGGCCGCTGAAGGTCATGGTCTGGTCCTGCGCCCAGGCATAGCGCAGGTAGAAGACGCGAAAGTCCATCGCGCCGGCGTTCGGCGCCGCCGCGGCGGGCGCGACCTGCGCCGCGCGCACCAGCTCGTCGACCTGCTCGACGAAGCGCCGCGTGCCCACCGCCAGCAACTGGCCCTCGCCGCCGCGGCGCAGCGTATTGCGCGCATCGGGCAGGCCCTGCTCGCCGGCTTCGCGCAGCAGGCGGTCGGCTGCGGCGGGCGAGGCGTTGAAGCTCCTGCGCACCAGGTCCGAGGCCGGCACCACGTGCATCACCGCGCCGTCGAAGTAGGTGACGAGGTTGTAGATGCGCGCGACGTCGCGCAGCACCTTCTCGGCCGGCCCGCTGAAGGTGCCGTTGACCGCGCCGCCCAGGCCCGCGCCCAGCGTCACCGGCACGTCGACCGCGGCGAACAGGTCCTGCAGGAAGGCGGCGATCGGCTGCTCGCGCGCGGTGATCGACACCGGGCGCTGGCCGTTGGGCAGCGGGCCGGCCTGCGCCGTGCCGGCACCGAAGGCCAGCACGGTCAGCGCGATGGCGACCAGCGTCAGCAGCGTGGTGATGTCGCGCAGCACGCGGAAGAAGGTGGCGGTGTTCATCATTCGGCCTTCAGCATCGGTGCGGCAGGGACCGCGATGCGGTCGAGGATGTCGAGCTCCAGCGTGGGCATCAGCTCGTGGTACGACAGCACCGGCGTGTCGAAGCACTCGGGCTCGATCAGCTTGCGCAGGTGCCAGCGCACGTCGATGGTGGTGATAACGACGCGCGGCGCGTGGCGCCGCACGCGCTCGGCGATGTCCTGCGCGATGCGGCGCGCGGTCTCGGGCTCGAGCGCGAGCTGCGCGACGCCGCCGTTGACACGCACCGCCTGGCGCAGCAGGTCTTCCAGCGCCGGCTCCAGCAGCAGCGCCGGCAGCTTGCCGTCGGGCGCGATGCGGTGGCAGATCTGGCGCTTCAGCGCGATGCGCGCGAACTCGGTCAGCGCATGCGCATCCTTGTCGCGCTGGCCGGCTTCGGACAGCGCCTCGAGGATGTCGCGCAGGTTGCGGATCGAGACCGCTTCGCCGACGAGGCGCCGCAGCACGTCGGCCACGCGCTGCACCGGCAGCGCGCGCAGCACTTCCTTGACGACGTCGGGCGCGTCGACCGAGGCGCGCGTCAGCAGGTTCGTCGTGTCCTGCATGCCGAGGAACAGCGGCGCATGGCGGCGCAGCGCCTGCTGCACCGGCTCGGCCAGCGCGGCCGCGGCATCGACCGCGCCCGAGGCGTCGACCGGCAGGCGACCCTGGGCGATCGGCACCTCGAAGGCCAGCAGCTCCCAGCGGCGGGCGTTCGACTCGCCCGGCTGGCCGTGCACGTGGATGCGCGGCAGCTGCAGGCCGAGGCCGAGCTGGAATTCCTCGAGCACCTGCTCCAGCGCCGGCGTCAAGGCGCGGCCGGATTCGGACACCAGCAGCGCCGCCGGCACGCGCAGCAGCAGCGGCACCGCGGGCTTGGCCTGGGGCAGCGCGGTCAGGGTGACCTGCTGCGGCACGTCGAGCTTCTTGACCAGCCCGCGCACCGTGGGGTTCTGGCGCGCGCGCAGCCAGCCGCGGCAGGCCGGCATCATCATCAGGCCGCTGCCGGCGATGGCCAGCGCGAGCATCAGGAACACGGTGGTCGGGAAGCCCGGCACCAGGCCCATCAGCACGCAGATGCCGCCGGCGACGACCAGCACGCGCGGCTTGGCGGTGAGCTGCTTGCGCACCGCGTCGCCCAGGTGCTTGTCGTCCTCGTCGGTGGTGCGGGTGACGATCAGGCCGGCGGCCATCGCGCCCAGCAGCGCCGGGATCTGCGCGACCATGCCTTCGCCGATGGTCAGGATCGAGTACTTGGACAGCGCGCTGCCGATGTCCAGGTCCTGCATCATCACGCCGACCGCGAGGCCGCCGAGCAGGTTGATGACGATGATGACGATGCCGGCGATGGCATCGCCCTTGACGAACTTCATCGCGCCGTCGAGGCTGCCGTGCAGCTTGCTCTCCAGCTCCAGCGCGCGGCGGCGGCGCTTGGCCTCGTCCTTGTCGATCAGGCCGGCGCGCAGGTCGGAATCAATCGACATCTGCTTGCCCGGCATCGCGTCCAGCGAGAAGCGCGCGGCCACCTCGGCGACCCGTTCGGCGCCCTTGGCGATCACGATGAACTGCACCACCGTGATGATCAGGAAGACCACCAGGCCGACGACGAGGTTGCCGCCGGCGACGACCTTGCCGAAGGTGTCGATGATGTCGCCGGCGTGGCCCTGCAGCAGGATCATGCGGGTCGTCGCGATCGACAGCGACAGCCGGAACAGCGTGGTCATCAGCAGCACGCTGGGGAAGACGGAGAACTCCAGCGGCGACTGGATGTAGATGCCCAGCAGCAGCAGCAGGATGCCCGAGGCGATGTTCAGCGCCACCAGCACGTCGATCAGCCAGGTCGGCAGCGGCAGCACCATCATCGCGACGATGGCGATCACGCCGGCCACCATCACCAGGTCGCTGTAGCGGGCGAGCAGGCCCTCTCTCATGCTGCCGGCGCTGCGGAAATAGGCGGACATCGTCACGGTGGGGGCCTCTGCGCTCTGGCGGTTCGCTGGACCGGGCTGGGTTGCGCGGCACCGGCGGGCCGTTCATGCGGCGCGGGGGTGCGGGGCACGAACCCGGGCGCCGGCGTGCCATCCGTCACGCGCCGGGCGCTGCGCCGGTGCGGTGCCGGCCGCGCCGGCGGCGATGTCAGCCGCTTCGTTCAAGTCCGAAGTGGCCTGCGAAACCAGAATTCCGCAACGCAATACCTCGGAGAGCTCGAATGGAATACCTCGTGGGCGTGGTCCTCGCGCTGGTCGTCTGCGGCGCGGCCTGGTGGCTCGGCATGGACCGGGAACGGGTCTTCTATCCGACGATGCTGATGGCCGTCGCCTCGTACTACGTCGCGTTCGCGACCGTCGACGGCAGCGTCCGGATCCTGCTGACCGAGTCCCTGATCTGCGCGGCCTTCGTCGCGGTCGCCGTGATCGGGTTCAAGGGCCGGCTGTGGTGGGTTGCGGCGGCGATGGCGGCGCACGGGGCCATGGACCTGGTGCACCACCTGTTCGTCGACAACACCGGCGTGCCCGAGGTGTGGCCGGGGTTCTGCATGAGCTACGACATCACGGCGGCCGCCTGCATCGGTGCGCTGCTGGCGCTGCGCCACCGCGACGAGCGATGGAGTGCGGGCGGCGTCGTCAAGGCCCCCTGGCGACCAGCTCGCCTGCTCTGGAAACGCTGAACTCGGACTGCAGGCGCCGGTAGACCGCCGACACGTCGCGCACGTAGGCCTGCGTCTCGGGGTACGGCGGCACGTCGTTGCCGTGTTTCGCGACCGCGCCCTCGCCGGCGTTGTAGGCGGCGAGCACCAGGCGCAGGTCGGCGCCGTAGCGCTGTTGCAGGCTGCGCAGCAGCGCGGCGCTGGCGCGCAGGTTGGTCTCGGGGTCCTGCAGCGTGCGCTCGCCGTTCTTCACGCCGAAGCGCTCGGCGGTGGCCGGCATCACCTGCATCAGGCCGCGCGCACCGGCCGGCGACACCGCCTGCGGGTTGTGGCGCGACTCGACATGCGCGATGGCATGCAGCAGCAGCGGGTCGAGCCGGTGCGCGCGCGCGGCGTCGATGAGCGCCGGCGCCAGCGCGACGATGCGCTCGCCGTCGCGGTTCAGCGGCGCGCGCGGCACGGGCAGCGCGGCCATCGCCAGCGTGGTGGTCTGCGCCGGGGCGTCCTGCCAGCTCAGCGCGACGACGGTCGCGCGGTCGAAGAGCTGCAGCTGCTCGGCGGTGCGGGCGGGGCCGCGGGGTGCGGGGAGGGTCGGGCATGACGAGGCGATCAGCCGGAAGCGTTGCAAGCCTTCGGTGGGCGCCGTCGCTTCGGCGGGCGCCGAACCGCCAGGCATCGACGCGGCGGGGGACGGCAGCGGGCCGCTGCAAGGCTGGGCCGCGGCGACGTCGAGGCCGCCGCCGGCCATCGCCGCGAGCAGCAGGTGGGCGAGGCAGGCTTTGAAGGACATGCGGGGCTCCGGTGGACAGTCAGCGGCGGGCGCGGATCTGGAACGAGTCCTGGGCCAGCGTTCCGTCGGTCACTGCGACGAAGGCCTGGCGCAATTGGTCCAGCGAGGCCAGCGGCAGCGCGGCGAAGTCGGCGCCCGCCAGCTCGCCGGGCAGCGCGGCCAGCACGTCGCGTTCGGTGCCGAAGCAGGTCACCGTCTCGGTCAGGCCCTGCGGGTTCATCGTGATCTCGAAGCGCATCGCGCCCGGCAGCTGCAGCCCGGTGGCGGCGCCGATGCGCGAATCCGCCTGGAAGCGGTTCGGAAAGAAGCGGGTGATGCGGCGCTGCTCGTCCTGCAGGAAGCAGTAGACGTGCGCATCGCGGCTGGGTCGCACGGACAGGCGCACCGCTTCGCCCCGGCCGAAGCCATTGGCCGTGGGGCCGGCGATGCGCAGTTCCAGCGGGCGCGGGGCGACCGCGAAGGCGGTCGCGGCGGGCGCGGGCGGCGCCACCGGCGCCACCGGCGCGGGCGGTGCCGCGGACGGCGCCGCGGGCGGCGTCGTTGGCAGGGCCGGCGACGGCGGCGGCGGTGCGGGCGCTGCCGCGGGCTCGGCCGACAGGGCGGCCTGGAAGAAGTCGAGCGTGAGCTTCGGTTCGCGCGACAGGTTCAGGCGCGCGCGGTAGCGGCCGATCGCGTCCTTCAGCGCCGGGCTGACCTCGCCGTCGAGCGGGCCGTCCCACAGCCGCTGCAGCCGCAGCTGCTGCTGGAACCAGCCGATCAGCTGCGACGGCCGCGTGGCCATCGTGTCGAACCAGTCCTGCACCTCGGCGGCCACCGCGGGGTCGTCCAGCCCGGCGCCGAAGCAGCGCCAGTACGGCACCTTCGCGAGGCGGCCGATCAGCTCGGCGGCGGCGACGTCGGCGAGCAGGCGCAACGCGGCGGCGCCCGTGTCGCCACCGGCGGCCGGCACCACCAGCCGGGTGCCGAACTTCTGCAGCTCGGCCTGGCCGCCGGCCAGCGTGACGCCGTGGCGCGAGCCGCTGCCGGGCAGCTGCGAACGGTCCTCGGGCGCCTGCAGCGACAGGTCGAGCGTGAAGGCGTCGACGGACGTCTCGCGCCGCAGGCTGCCGGTCAGCACCGGCGCGGTGGCGCCCGCCGCGCCCGACGCTGCCGGCGCGGCCAGCAGCCGCACCGCGCGGCTGCGCGCGCTCATGTCGGCGGCGGCGGTCAGCAGCAGCTCGCGCAGGCCGCCGGCGCCGCGCGCGGCACGCTCGTCGATCTCGCCGACCTGCAGCAGGAGGTCGCGCGCGCCGTGGTCGAGCAGCAGGTGGTCGACGCAGCGGCGCAGCGCGGCGGCATCGCTGATCACGCGCTGCGGCTCGGGCGCGGCGGCGGCCGGCGTCGGGGTGGCGATGAGCGCCGGCAGCGCAAGGGCGGCAAGCAGGCGCAGCGAACGGGCAAGGACGTCCATGCGTGCTCCGTTGCGCCGGCCGTGCCAACGGTTCAAGCGAGGTGGATACTCCGCCGCGAGGAGGTGCCCCGATGCCCATCAACGTGAACAACTGCCGCACCAACCCGACCACCGTGTCGCTCGGCAACTTCAACGGCGGCACGTTCATTCCGGCCATCGCCGCCGGCGGCGACCATCGGCACTACACGGCGGCCAACTGCCGGGTCAACCTGAATCCGACGATGAACGTCGGCGTCGGCGTCGCCGGCATCACCAGCCTCGACCCCGCGGCCAACGCCGCCGGCGACACCTATTTCCTGCCCTTCGCAACCGACAAGATCTGCTCGATCGTGCTGCCGGCGCCGGCCGCCGCGGCGGCGCAGTCGTTCCTGACGACGAACCTGTCGGGCTGCATGGTCTACGTCGACCGGGTCAACGGCGTGCCCGGCTCGATCGTCGTCTACCACGCGAACAACCAGACCAACGCCCCGCCCGGCCACCTGGGCGGCCAGCAGCCGACGCTGCAGCTGCCGGCCTGCACCACGCGGCTGAACCAGCTCTACGTGGCCGCGCGCGGCGTGCTGGCGGCCGCGCCGTACAACCTGAACCTGGCGCCCGCCGGCAACATCGACAAGCCGGCCTACAACTTCGGCGCCAACGCCGAGGTGCTGCGCAAGACCGCCCAGAACCGCACGAACGTCGAGTTCGTCGGCGGCACCATCGTCTTCGGCGTGGTCAACGGCGCGGCCTGGGAGCTCTACTGGGCCACCTACGGCAGCTGCGAGTACGACCGCCCGAAGAAGGCGCCGAAGGGCTGGTTCGGCCACCGGCACCGCAACCCGACGGCCCTGGCCAATCCGAACTACCGCGTGCTGGGGTCGGGCCGCATCGTGTGAGCCGGGTCCACGAGGTGGGTGTCGGCAATGGCATGGCGGCGCGGCGTCGTGGCGCCGCGCCTCAGGCGGGCTGCGGCAGGCTGTGCCACCAGATGCGTGCAAGCGAACAGTGGTCGCCGTTGAACGTGGCCTGGAGAACACCGTCGAGCACCATTCTTGGCAGGGGATCGCCCGGCTTGCGCGCAACGAGGGGGGTGCCGGTGGACCGGGCCCAGATCTGGAACAGTTCCTCCGATGCGACCTGGTACGTGGTACGCCAGTGCGCGATGCCCGAAGTGGCCGCCGTGGCCAGGACCTCGAAGGAGACCTGGACGTCTTCTTGGAGTTGCACCCGCTTCCAGTACTCGCCGAGTTGCGCGGTGCCACGCTGAACCTGGAACGGCGTGTTGTGGTATTCGCCATCGGGCAGGAACAGCGCCGCGAACATTCCGGGGTCGCGCTGCTCCCATGCGGCCTTGTAGCCGAGCATGAAGTCGTCGATGTTCACGGCAACTCGCTGGGTGTGGGTGTGCGGCGCCTGAGCCTGGAGCCGACGCGTCCGCGGCGTCGGGAGGCTGGGACGGGAGGCTCGAGGCGGGAGGCCGATGATAGGCCGGACGGCCGCGCGCGCCCCGACGCCTGCCGACGACGCAGACGGCGCGCGTCCCCCTGCAGGCGGCAGGTCAAGCGGAACGGAACGCCGTCGTCGGCGCATCGTTTCGCATGGCCTTGCTCAGGCGTCGACGATCGTCTCGAAGCCGCCGAAGATCATGCGCTGCCCATCGAAGGGCATGTCCTCCGGCTTGTGGTCCATGCGCGGGTCGGCCATCGATTTCTCCATGCCCTTGTCGCGCGTGGCCTTGTCGGGCCACTCGATCCAAGAGAACACCACGCTCTCTTCCGGCGTGCGCTTGACGGCCATCGGGAACGACGTGACCTTGCCTTCGGGCACGTCGTCGCCCCAGCACTCGACGACGCGCAGCGCGCCGTGGTCCTTGAACACCGCGGCCGCGCTCTGGGCGATCGCCTGGTAGGCCTCGCGCTTGGCGTTGGGCACCGCGATCACGAATCCATCGATGTAGGCCATGGGGGGCTCCTTGTCGGGTCGAGGAAACGAACGTCGCGGCAAACGCGGTGCCCGGCACGACGTGCAGGCGCGGCCGCGTCGTCCGGGACATAACATCGCGCGCACCATGAAGACCCTCCCATCCTGTCTGATGCGCCTGGCCTCGGCCGTGCTGCTGGCCCTGCCGCTCACCGCCACCGCCCAGGTGCCGGTGGCCGCGCAGCCGAACCACGAGCTGCTGCTGGCCGCGGCCGATGCGAAGCTGGCCGCCAACAAGCGCCTGGTCTACGACTTCTGGCGCGAGGTGTTCGAAGGCGGCCAGCTGCAGCTGGCCGAGAGGTACCTGGCCGAGTCCTACATCCAGCACAACCCGAACGTGCCGACCGGGCGCGCCGGCTTCGTCGAGTTCTTCGGCAAGTTCGCGAAGCCCAAGCCGGTCGAGCCGCGCATCAAGGCGCCGCTGGTGGCGATCACCGCCGAGGGCGACCTGGTGATCCTGAGCTTCGTGCGCGAAGCCGCCGACCCGGCCGACGCGGCGAAGAAGTACACGACGACCTGGTTCGACATGTTCCGCATAGAGAACGGCCGCATCGCCGAGCACTGGGACGCGGCGCCGAAGCAGGCACCGCGCTGACGCGCCGGCCCCAGCGGCCGCGCTCGCCTCGGAGCTACGCCGCCGCGGCGGCCAGCGCGCCTTCGCGCACCAGCGCATCGCCGATGCGCAGCACGTCGGCCACCAGCTCGCGCGCCTGCGCCATGCCGGTGCGGGCGCCGACGAAGCACGGGCGCAGCGCCAGCCGGCCGCCGATGCGCGTGGTGCTGGGCATGTTGCGGTTCTCGCGCATCAGCCGGCGGTGCAGGCGCTGGTTCAGCGCATCCAGGTCGTCGACGCCCGGCGCGACATAGCGGAAGCAGCAGATCGACAGCGTCGGCTCCAGCAGCAGCTCGAGGTTCGGATGCGCGCGGGCCATCTGCGCGACGGCGGTCGCCATGTCGTTGTGGCGGCGCACGCGCTCGCGCAGGCCAGCGATGCCGATCTCGCGCAGCAGCGCCCAGACGACGACGCCGCGCGCGGGCGCGCTGAGCTCGACGCCGTAGTCGAAGTACGGGGTGCCGAAGTCGTCCATCGAGTGCTGCGTGCCCGGTTCGGTGGCCGCCGGCTCGACGCTGCCCTCGAGGTAGTGCGCCGGCTCCTGCGTGAACGCGCGCTGCAGCAGCCCGCGGTCGTGCACGAAGGTGGCGCCGATGCCGACCGCCGCGCCCAGCCACTTGTGCGGGTCGACGATCACCGAGTCGGCCAGGGCCAGGCCCTTGAAGAGCGTGGCCACGCGCTCGTCGAGCAGGCCGGGCAGGCCGTAGGCGCCGTCGACATGGAACCACAGGCCCTGGGCCTTCGCGAGCTCGCCGATGCTCGACAGCGGATCGATCGCGCCGGTGTTGGTCGTGCCGGCGTTGGCCACCACCGCCATCGGCAGCACGCCGGCGCGGCGGTCGGCCTCGATCGCCGCGCGCAGCGCGTCGACGCGCATGCGGCCACCGGCATCGCAGGCGATTGCCCGCACCGCGCGCCGGCCGAGGCCGAGCACGCCGGCGGCGCGCTGCACCGTGTGGTGCGTCTCGGTGCTGGCGTAGACCGCCACCGGCCGATGCAGCTGCAGGCCGTCCGCCGCCGGGTCGCAGCCCAGGCGCTCGAAGGCCTGCTGGCGCGCGGCACCGAGCGCCAGCAGGTTGGCGGTCGAGCCGCCGCTGCTGTAGACGCCCTGCATCGCGCCGAGGCCGAAGGCGTCGGCCAGCCAGCGCAGCGACAGGGCCTCGAGGAAGTTGAACGAGGTCAGCCCATAACGCTGAGGTGACGCGACCGAGGCCGCGGTGGCGGCCAGCGTCGCGACCGTCGTCGCGCCGGTGGTGATGAAGCCGCTGAAGCCGGGCCGCGGGATCGCCGAGCCGAAGGGCACGACCTCGTGCAGCAGCTCGTCGACCACCGCGTCGGCGCCGATGCCCTGCTGCGGCAGCGGCGCATCGAGCCGCGCGCGCCAGCGTGCGCCGCCGTGCAGCGCGTCCGGGTGCTCGAACGTCAGGTACGCGTCCAGCCCGGCGCCCAGGCGCTCGAGCAGCGGCTGCAGGCGGCCGGTTTCGGCGGCTTCGGTGGTCATGGTCAGCTCGCGGAATAGAAGAGGTAGTCGGCCGTGTAGGGCACGCGCACCTGCGTGCCGAGCAGGCAGCTGCCGGCCGGCGCCAGGCCGCCGGTGGTGTGCACGCGGCGCACCGCGGCGATGTGCGTGAAGCGGCCGGCGCCGCCGGTGCGCGTGGCCTGCAGCAGCAGCCACGGGATCGCGTCGGCGACCGGCGCATCGGCGCGCGCGGTCGGCTTGGCTTCGATGCGGCTGCCGTCCAGCGCCTGCCAGTACGGGCCGGCGCCATGGTGGCCGACGCGGCGGCCGTCGGCATCGAAAAGCGCGGCATCGGGCGCGACGAAGGCCCAGGTGCTGCCGACCTGGCCGGGGCGGCATTCGTAGACCTGCACGCCGCGTGCGGCCAGCGTGGCGACGAGGGTCTCGCCGGCGCCCACCGCCAGCGCCGCGGGCAGCGCCTCGGACGCGGGCGTGTCGGACTTCGGCGTGGTGCAGGCGGCCAGCAGCACCGGCAGGGCCGCGAGAACGAGTCGCTTCATGCTCAGGCCACCTGCGCCACGGGCGCTGCAGGCGCCGCCGGTGCCGCCGGTGCCGCCGGTGCCGCGATCGACGCGAGGATCGCGCGTTCCTCGTCGTTCATGTCGATGTCGATGCCTTCGAACAGCGGCGTCGACAGGTAGCGCTCCCCAGTGTCGGGCAGCATGCAGACGATGTGGCTGCCGGCCGGGGCGTTGCGTGCGACCTCCAGCGCGGCGGCCAGCGTGGCGCCGCTGGAGGTGCCGACGAAGATGCCTTCCTGCGTCGCCAGCGCGCGCGCCAGGCGCATCGCCTCGGCGCCGTTGACCTTGACGATCTCATCGACCAGCTGCTCGTCGAACGCCGCCTGCGTCAGGCGCGAGATGAAGTCCGGCGACCAGCCCTGCATCGGGTGCGGCTTGAAGGCCGGATGGGTGGTGGGCTGGCCGGCGGCATTGCACGGCTGGGCGATGCCGCTGGACAGCACCGGCGCGACGTCGGGCTCGGCGGCGACGACGCGGATGGCCGGGTCGGCCGCCTTCAGCGCGCGCGCCACGCCCAGCAGCGTGCCGCCGGTGCCGAAGCCGGAGACGAAGGCGTGCAGCGGCTGGCCGGCGAAGTCGCGCAGGATCTCCTGCGCGGTGGTGCGGGTGTGGATCTCGGCATTCGCCTCGTTGTCGAACTGGCGGCACAGGAACCAGCCGTGCGCCTCGGCCAGCGCGATGGCCTTGTTCAGCATGCCGGTGGCCTTCTCGGCGGCCGGCGTCAGCACGACCTTGGCGCCGAGGAAGCGCAGCAGCTTGCGGCGCTCGACGCTGAAGCTCTCGGCCATCGTCAGCACCAGCGGGTAACCCTTCTGGGCGCAGACCATCGCCAGGCCGATGCCGGTATTGCCGCTGGTGGCCTCGACCACCGTCTGGCCCGGCTTCAGCACGCCGCGGCGCTCGGCGTCCTCGATCACGGCCAGCGCCAGGCGGTCCTTGACCGAGCCGAGCGGGTTGAAGGACTCCATCTTGACGTGCAGGTGCACGCCCTCGGGAGCCAGCTTGTTCAGGCGGACGATCGGGGTGTTGCCGACGGTCTGCAGGATGTTGTCGTAGCGGGGCATGAAGAATCCTCGTCAGGTTGAAAGCGGTCCGGGGTCGACCGGTGGAAGCGGACTGTCGCGGCCCCCGCGTTCCACCAGCGTTCCCTGACACCGCCGCCCCAGCAGCCGGCGGCCGCGGGGGATACTTCGTCGCCCATGTCGGACCCGCCTGCCACGGACCTGCCTGTTCCGCACCTGCCCGTCCCGGACCTGCACTTCAAGCTGCTCGGGGCGCCGGCGGTCGCGTTCGGCGGCCGAATGCTTGCTCTGCCCTTCGAGCGCCGCACGCAGCTGGCGGTGCTGCTGGCGCTGCGGCGGCAGTGGGTGCCGCGCACCGAGGTCGCCGCGCTGCTGTGGCCCGAGCTGAGCGACAAGCAGGCCTACGCGAACCTGCGCAAGACGCTGTTCCGGCTGCCATCGCTGCCCTGGGCGCAGGCGGTGGCGGTGGAGCCGGCGGCGCTGCGTTTCGACGTGCCCACCGACGTCGGCGAGTTCGAGGCCGCGTTGAACGACGGCCGCACCGCCGACGCGCTGGCGGCCTACGGCGGCGACCTGCTCGACGGCTTCGACGATGGCCAGAGCGACGGCTGGACCCGCTGGCTCGGCTTCGAACGCGACCGGCTGCGCGCCGCCTGGCGCCATGCCGCGCTGGCGACGCTGGACGGCGGCACGCTGGACACGTCGGCCGCGCTGGCGCTGAGCACGCGGCTGCTGGAATCCGATCCGCTCGACGAAGCCGCGCTGCAGCATCGCCTGGCTGCGCTGGCGGCCAGCGGCCAGGCGGGCGCCGCGCGCGCGGCCTACCGGCAGTTCGTCGAGCGGCTGCAAGCCGAGCTCGGCATCGAGCCCGGCGCGGCGCTGCGCGCGCTGCACGACGGCCTCGGCGCGGGCGCCGCGGCGCCACCACGCCCGCCGGCGGTCATGGCGCCGCCGCTCGCCGATGACGGCTTCGTCGGCCGCTCCGGCGAGCTGGCGCGCATCGCCGAGCTCTTGTCGCGCGACGAGTGCCGGCTGCTGTGCCTGGTCGGCCCGGGCGGCGTCGGCAAGACGCGGCTGGCCAGGCGCGCGATGCAGCTGCTGGGTCCGCAGCAGGACGACGGGGCGCTGTTCATCGCGCTCGATGACGTCGAGACCGCCGCGCAGCTCGGCCTGCGGCTGGCGCAGGAAGCGGGGGTGGCCACCGGCCCGCGCGCCGGCCAGGCCCTGGACCGCGCGATCGAGGCCTGGCGCGAGCGCCAGCTGCTGCTGGTGCTGGACAACTTCGAGCAGCTGTCCGGCGAGACGGCCACCCTCTCGCGGCTGCTGCGCGATTGCCCGCGCCTGAAGCTCTTGGTGACCACGCGGGTGCGGCTGCAGCTGGCCGACGAATGGTCGCTGCCGCTCGAAGGCCTGCCCTGCCCCGACCCCGAGGACCGCGACCGCGTCGAGGCCTTCGACGCGGTGCGCCTGTTCGTCAAGGCCGCCCAGCGTGTCGAGCCCGGCTTCAGCGCGGCCGCCGATGCCGCGGCCATCGTCGACATCTGCCGCCAGGTCGATGGCCTGCCGCTGGCGCTGGAGCTGGCCGCCGCGTGGGTGCGCATGCTGTCCTGCGCCGAGATCGCGCAGGAGCTGCACCAGGGCACCGAGCTGCTGCGCGCCGCCGATGCCCGCCTGCCCGAGCGCCACGCCAGCCTGGAGACGGTGTTCGAGCAGTCCTGGCAACGCCTCAGCGCCAGCGAGCGCGAGGTGCTGGCGCGGCTGTCGGTGTTCCACGGCGGCTTCTCGGTCGAGACCGCGCGCGCGGTGGCCGGTGCGTCGCTGCCGGTGCTGGGCGCGCTGGCCGACAAGTCGCTGCTGACCAAGGACCGCCAGCGCATGCGCCTGCACCCGCTGGTGCAGCAGCTGGCGGCGCTGAAGCTGCAGGCGCTCGACGCGTCCTCGGCCACGCACGACCGCCATGCGCGGCACTTCCACGGCTGGCTGCTGCAGCTGGAGCCGGCGGCCGCGCGCGGCCGGCGCGAGGCGCTGAAGGCCATCGACGACGACTTCGAGAACGCGCGGCGCGCCTGGCTGCATTCGATCGCCCGCCAGGACGCCGCCGCGCTGCTGCGCGTGCTGCCGGCCTGGCGCCACTACTTCGAGCATCGCGCGCGGTTCGAGGACGGCCTGGCGCTGTGGCGCGCGGCGGCCGATTCCGAGCTGGCCGCGGCCGATGCGCTGCTGCGCGCGCGCGTGCTGGCCCAGGCCGCGCTGATGGAGATGCGCCTGGCGCGCTACGCCGACGCGCAGGTGACGGCCGGCACCGCGATCGACGCGGCTGAAGCCCCGGCCGATCGCGATGCGCGTTACCAGGCGCTGGCGGTGCAGGCCGGCTGCGCACACTACGCCGGCCGGTCGGCCGACGCGCGCGAGATCTACCTGCGCGCGCTGGACCTGGCACGCGCCCGCGAGAACGTCAGCGACATCGCGTCGACCCTGGACAACCTGGCGCTGTGCGAGAAGCGCCTGGGCCACTACGACGAGGCGCTCGGCCTGACGCTGGAGGCACTGGCCGAGCACCGCCGGCACGGCGACGATGCGCGGCTGGCGGTGTGCCTGAACAACCTGGGCTCGCTCTACACCTTCCTCGACGAGGACGCGGCCGCGCGCGAGCACCTGCTCGAGGCGCAGGCGCTGTGCGAGCGCCACGGCCTCGTCAGCACGCGCGCGTTCGCGCTGGCCAACCTGGGCGACCTGGCGCTGAAGGCCGGCGACATCGACGACGCGCGCAGCTTCGGCGAACAGGGCCTCGAAGGTGCGGACGCCGCCGGCCTGCGCTCGCTGGTGGCCTGGTTCAAGGTGCACCTGGCGCGCGTGGCGGTGCGCCAGGCCGCGCTGGACGACGCGCGCACCTGGCTGGCCGACGCCGCCGCGCTGGCGCTGAGCCTGGGCGCGCAGGCGATCAAGCCGCTGGTGCTGAATGCGCTGGCCGAGCTGCTCGATGCGCAGGGCCAGCCCCGGGCCGCGCGCCGCGTGCTGGGCTTCGCCGCGGCCGAGCCGACGTTGAGCGCGCCCGACCGCGATGAACTGATGGCCGCCTTCACCCGCCACCGCCCGCCGGACACGCCCGACCCGCCCTGGCCCGGCTGGAGCCTGACCGAGCTGATGCAGCGCATCGTCGCCGAGGCGCCGCTGGCGCATGCGCCGCTGATCGCCGCGCTGTCGTAGCCGCGCCGGCGCGCCCGGGCGCCGCGCGTCGCTGCCCGCCGTTCCGCCCCGTTCCGCCGCGTTCCTGATCGCCTCCGCCGGCGGCATGGAACGCCCATGGAACGCAGCCCTGCGCACAGTGCGTCCTCACCGAAAGGACGCACCGATGCACGCTTTGCCTTCCCTCGCCGCACACCGCCGCCCCGCCCGCCGGGAAACGGTCGTGCTGCTGCACGCCAGCGCCTCGTCGTCGCGCCAGTGGGACCCGCTGGCCGAGGCGCTCGCGCCGCACTTCGACGTGCAGGCGATCGACCTGCACGGCCATGGCCGCGGCCCGGCGTGGACCGCCGGCCGGCCGCTGTCGGTGCACGACGACGCGGCGCTGGCCCGCGCGGTGCTCGAGCGCAGCGGCGGCGGCCACGTGATCGGCCATTCCTACGGCGCCGCGGTGGCGACTCACCTGGCCGCGGCGTCGCCCGCGCTGGTGCACAGCCTCGCGGTCTACGAGCCGGTGCTCTTCAGCCTGCTCGAGGCCCAGGCCCCGATGAGCCCCGGCATCCGCGAGGCCTTCGCGCTGGCCGCCTTCGTGCGCGAGCAGGTCGAGCGCGCCGCGCCGGCCGCCGCGGCCGAGCGCTTTGTCGACTATTGGTCAGGTGCCGGCGCGTGGCGCGCGATGTCGGCCAGCCGGCAGCAGGCGGTGGCCGAGCGCATGCCGGTGGTCGCGCAGCATTTCGCCACGCTGGTCGGCGAGCCGCTGCCGCTGCACGCGCTGCAGAAGCTGCGCATGCCGCTGCTGTGCCTGCGCGGCTCGCGCACGACGATGGCCGCGCTGCATGTCACGGCGCTGCTGCGCTGCCTGCTGCCGCATGGCCGCCACGAGGTGCTCGACGGCCTCGCGCACATGGGGCCGCTGACGCATCCGCGGACCGTCAACGAGCGCCTGCTGCGCTTCCTGCATTTCGACGTGCCGTGCCGCGCGCCGCATGAAGCGCCGGCCGCGGCCGAACGAAGCGGCGCGGCCACCGAAACCGCCGACTGCGCGACCTGAGCGCACGGCAACGGCTTCCTGCCTGCGGTGCATCGAACGCGCCGCGACCTTCCCCTGTCCTTCATCCTCATCGAGATCCCACCATGCAACCCGTTCGTTCCCCTGTCTCCTTCGCACTCGCCGGCATCGCGCTGGCCGCCCTGCACGTCGCGTCGCCGGCCCGCGCCGACGCGGTCACCGACTGGAACATCAAGGCCGCTGAATTCATCACCGACGCCAAGCTCGGCACGCCCCCGGCGATGCGCGTGATGGCGGTCGTGCAGACCGCCGTGCACGACGCCGCGCAGCAGGTGCCGGCGGCGTCGCAGGACGCGGCGGTGGCCGCCGCGAACCGCGCCACGCTGATGGCGCTGCTGCCGGCGCAGAAGGCGGCCATCGAGACCACCTACACGACCATGCTCGCCGCGCTGCCCGATGCCTCGGCCAAGGCCGCCGGCATCGCCGCCGGCGAACGTGCCGCCGCGGCGGTGCTGGGCGCGCGCGCCAAGGAAGCACCGGTGTTCGCTGCCGTCGACATGACGCGGCCGCACATCGGCAACCAGCCGGGCGTCTACGTGCCGACCGTGCTGCCGGCGGCCACCGCGTGGGCCGCGCGCACGCCGTGGGTGATGACCGGGCCGGCGCAGTTCCGCCCCGGCCCGCCGGTGGCGCTGGCCAGCGACACCTGGACCCGCGACTTCGACGAGATCAAGGCCTACGGCGGCCGCGACAGCAAGGCGCGCAGCGCCGAGCAGACCGAGATCGCGCGCTTCTGGGACTACTCGCTGCCGGCGATCTACCACGGCGTCGTGCGCTCGGTGGCGCTGACGCCGGGCCGCGACGTGGCGGCCAATGCGCGCCTGTTTGCCACCGTCGCGCAGGCGATGGACGATGCGCTGATCGCCGTCTTCGATGCCAAGCACCACTACCGCTTCTGGCGCCCGGTCACCGCGATCCGCAATGCCGACCTCGACGGCAACGACGCCACCAGCCGCGACGCCGGCTGGCTGCCGCTGATCGACACGCCGATGCATCCCGAGTACCCGAGCGGCCACAGCATCCTGGCCGGTGCGGTCGGCGCGGTGCTGAAGGCCGAGGTCGGCTCGGCGCCGGTGACGCTGGCCACCAGCAGCCCGACCGCCAAGGGCGCGACGCGCCAGTGGACGCGCATCGACGACTTCGTCAACGAAGTGGCGATGGCGCGCGTGTGGGGCGGCCTGCACTACCGCTCGACCAACGAGGTGAGCCTGGTGATGGGCCGCGCGATCGGCGAGCTGGCGGTGCGCAAGGCCCGGCAACAGGCGGCGCTGCAGGCCGCCGAAATGGGCGGCGAGAAGGCCGGCGAGAAGTCCGGGAAGGCCGAGCAGGGCGTCAAGCCCGAGAAGGTCGAGCGGGGCGAGCGCGCCCTCGTGGCGACCGCGCAGTGAGCGCCGTCCACCGCTGTTGCGCAGGACTGCATCCATGAGCTTCACCGCGACCTTCACCGACGGCGTTCTCGCGATCGCCGGCGATGCGCTGGACAACCCGCTGACCGTCGGCCGCGATGCCGCCGGCAAGCTGTTCGTCAACGGCAGCGCGATCCCCGTGGCCGGCGTGCAGCCGACGATCGCCAATACGACGCTGATCCAGGTCTTCGGCCAGGACGGCAACGACAGCGTGCTGCTCAGCGAGGTGAACGGCCCGCTGCCGCACGGCCAGCTGTTCGGCGGGGCCGGCCACGACACGCTGACCGGCGGCGCCGGCAGCGACATGCTGTTCGGCCAGCTCGACAACGATGTCTTGCGCGGCCTCGGCGGCGACGACTTCCTGTTCGGCGGCGTCGGCAACGACTTGCTGATCGGCGGCACCGGCCACGACGAGCTCTACGGCGAGGCCGGCGACGACCGCCTGGTGTGGAACAACGGCGACGGTTCCGACCTGTTCGAAGGCGGCGACGGCTTCGACATCGCCGAGGTCAACGGCGGCAGCGAGGCCGAGGTCTTCACCGTGACGGCGAACGGCACGCGGGTGCGCATCGACCGCATCGACCCCGCGCCGTTCTTCATCGACGCCGGCACGATGGAGAAGCTGCAGCTTGCGCTGGGCGGCGGCGACGACCAGTTCTTCGCCACCGGCAACCTCGCCGCGCTGCTGCAGATCACCGTCGACGGCGGCGCCGGCAACGACCTGATCCACGGCAGCAACGGCGCCGACGTGCTCAAGGGCGGCGACGGCGACGACACCCTCGACGGCAACCAGGGCAACGACAGCCTGTTCCTCGGCGCCGGCAACGACCGCTTCAGCTGGGACCCGGGCGATGGCAGCGACGTCATCGAAGGCGGCAGCGGCACCGATGTGCTGCAGCTCAACGGCTCGGCCATCTACGAGCAGTTCGTGCTCGGCGCGAACGGCGCGCGGCTGCGGCTGACGCGCGACATCGGCAGCATCGTGCTCGATGCCGACGATGTCGAGACGGTCGAGATCCGCGCGCTCGGCGGCACCGACCGCATCACCGTCGAGCCGCTGGCGGGCACCGACGTGCGCGACGTGCGCGTGGACCTCACGGCCTTCGGCGGCGGGGGCGACGGCGCGGTCGACGTGGTCGCGGTGCACGGCACGACCGGCGCCGATGTGGTGAGCTTCAGCGTCGCCAACGGCGTCACGACGGTGCTCGGCCTCACGACCCGGGTGCACGTCAGCGGCGCGGAGCAGGGGTCCGATGTGCTGCAGCTGGTGCTGGGCGAGGGCGGCGACGTGCTCACCGGCGCGGGGCTCGTTGCGGGCACGGCCTACCTGGCCGTCGACGGCGGTGCCGGCAACGACAAGCTCACCGGCAGCGCCAGCGCCGACACGCTCGCCGGCGGCGACGGCACCGACCTGCTGACCGGCGGCCTCGGCGACGACTGGCTCTATGGCGACGCGGGCGACGACCGCATCCAGTGGACCGCCGGTGACGGCAACGACCTGGTCGACGGCGGCGAAGGTTTCGACGTCGTCGTGGTTGACGGCAGCGGCCTGGCCGACAAGGTGATCGTCACCGCGAACGGCGAACGCGTGCGGGTCGACCTCACCGAGCCGGCGCCGGCGGGCAGCCTCGACATCGGCACGACCGAAGAAGTGCGCATCGAGCTCAACGCCGGCGACGACCAGTTCTTCGCGGTCGGCAACCTCGCGGCACTGACGACGCTGGTGATCGACGGCGGCAGCGGCAACGACGTGCTCAACGGCGGCAACGGCGCCGACGTGCTGATCGGCGGCGACGGCAACGACCTGATCGACGGCAACCAGGGCAGCGACAGCGTGCTGATGGGCGCCGGCAACGACCGCTTCGCCTGGAGCCCGGGCGACGGCAGCGACGTGATCGAAGGCGGCAGCGGCGCGGACGTGATGCAGGTCGACGGCTCGGCGATCCAGGAGCAGTACGTGCTGTCCGCAGGCGGCGCGAACGGCACGCGCCTGCGCATGACGCGCGACATCGCCAACGTGGTATTCGATGCCGACGACGTCGAGACCGTCGAGCTGCGCACCTTCGGCGGCGCCGACCTGGTCACCGTCGAATCGCTGGCCGCCACCGACGTGCGCGACGTGCGCATCGACCTGGCGCTGCTGGGCGGCGCCGGGGACGCGGCGTCCGACGTCGTCGCGGTGAAGGCCACCGACGTGGCCGACGTGGTGAGCTTCGGCTTCGCCAACGGCATCGCCACGGTGCTGGGCCTGGCGACGCGGGTGCACGTCGGCGGCGCGGAAGCCGCGCTCGACAGCCTGCAGCTGCGGCTGCTCGATGGCCACGACGTGCTCAGCGGTGCCGGCCTCGGCGCTGGTGCAGCGCGCCTGGTGGCCGACGGCGGCCTCGGCAACGACCGCCTGACCGGCAGCGCCAACGGCGACACGCTGATCGGCGGGGCCGGCAACGACGAGCTGAACGGCGCCGTCGGCGACGACGTGATCGACGGCGGCGAAGGCGACGACCTGCTGCTGTGGAAGGCCGGCGACGGCAACGACGTGTTCGACGGCGGCGCCGGGCTGGACCTCGCACGGGTCAGCGGCAGCGCGGCCGCCGACACCTTCACCGTCACCGCCAACGGCGAGCGGGTGCGCATCGACCGCCTCGAGCCGCTGCCGGCGGGCAGCATCGACCTGGGCACGACCGAGCAGCTGCGCCTGGAGCTCGGCGGCGGCGACGACCGCTTCTTCGCCACCGGCAACCTCGCGGCGCTGGTGCAGCTGACCATCGACGGCGGCGCGGGCAACGACGTGATCAACGGCGGCAACGGTGCCGACGTGCTGGGGGGCGGCGACGGCAACGACACGATCGACGGCAACCAGGGCGCCGACAGCATCTTCCTCGGTGCCGGCAACGACCGCTTCAGCTGGGATCCGGGCGACGGCAGCGACGTCATCGAAGGCGGCAGCGGCACCGACGTGCTGGCGTTCAACGGCTCGGCCATCTACGAGCAGCTGGTGCTGAGCGCCAATGGCGCGCGGCTGAAGCTGACGCGCGACATCGCCGGCATCACGCTCGATGCCGACGACATCGAGACGGTGGAGCTGCGCCCGGTCGGCGGCACGGACCGCATCACGGTGAACCACCTCGGCGGCACCGACGTGAAGGCCGTGCGCATCGACCTGGCGCCGACCCTCGGCGGCAGCGGCGGCGACGGCGTGGCCGACACCGTCGTGATCGACGGCAGCGCCGGCAACGACGTCGTCGCGATCTTCATGGAGAACGGCGCGCTGGTCGTGCGCGGCCTCGGCTACGACGTGGTGGTGCGCAACTTCGAGCCGGGGCTCGACAAGCTGCAGTTCAACGGCCTGGCCGGCGACGACGTCGTCAAGGCGAGCGTGGCGGTGCTGATGCCGCTGGTGCTCGACGGCGGCGACGGCAACGACGTGCTGACCGGCGGCGGCGGCGACGACTGGCTGGACGGCGGCGCGGGCTTCGACACGCTGACCGGCGGCCCCGGCGTCGACGTGCTGCTCAATGGCGAGGTGCAGATCGCCGGGCTGCCGAGCGGCATCGATGCCTCGCTGATCGGTTGAGGCAGATCAACAGGACGGCGGCGCGCGCCGGCACTGCGCCGGAATGCCACAGCGCGCGGGCCGTTTTGTTCGAGGACGGCACGCTGCCGAGGGATCGCACCGGGTCGCGGCCGCTGACCCGCCTGCCTAAGGTGCGGCCGCATGAAGACGCCGCGCCACCCCTCTCGCCCTTCCTGCCCCTCTCGCCGTCCCGCCCGCCTGCGGGCCGCCGGCGCCGCGCTGCTCGGTGCGCTGGCGGCACTGTCCGCGCGGGCGGACGACGCCTCGCAGGTCGTCGTGACGGCCACGCGCATCGAGTTGCCGGCCTTCGACGTGCCGGCGTCGATCGCGCGCATCGACCTCGATGCCAGCGGCCGCGACCGCGCCGCCGTGCATGTCGGCGAGGCCCTGGGCGGCGTGGCTGGCCTGACGGCGCGCGACCGCCAGAACTTCGCGCAGGACCTGCAGGTCTCCATCCGCGGCTTCGGTGCGCGCGCGAGTTTCGGCGTGCGCGGCGTGCGGGTGATCGTCGACGGCATCCCCGCGACGATGCCCGACGGCCAGGGCCAGCTGAGCCACATCGACATGGCCTCGGCCGCGCGCATCGAGGTGCTGCGCGGGCCGATGTCGGCGCTGTACGGCAACTCCTCCGGCGGCGTGATCAACGTCTTCAGCGATCACGGTGCCGGCACGCCGTTCGCACAGGCCGGCTTCACCGCCGGCAGCGACGGGCTGCGGCGCCTGGCCGCGAAGGCCGGGGGCTCGTTCGGCGCGCTCGACCTGTCGGCCAGCGCGAGCCGGCTGCGCAGCGACGGCTACCGCGCACACAGCGCGGCCGAGCGCACGCTGGGCAACGCACGCCTGGGCTGGCGCGTGGATGCGGCGACGACGGCGACGCTGCTGATGAACCACGTCGACCTGCCGCAGGCGCAGGACCCGCTCGGGCTGACGCGCGCGCAGTTCGAGGCCGACCCGCGTGGCGTCGACCCGGTGGCCGAGCGCTTCGACACGCGCAAGACCATGCGCCAGACGCAGGCGGGGCTGGCGCTGGAGCACCGCCTCGGGGGTGACCGCGGCACCGTGCGCGCGCTGCTCTACGGCGGCGAGCGGAGCACCGGGCAGTTCCAGGCCATTCCCACCGGTCCGCAGGCGAATGCGCTGCATCCGGGCGGGGTGATCCAGCTCGATCGTCGCTACCAGGGCGCCGACCTGCGCTGGAGCGTCGCGCTGGCCCCCGGCGGCCGGCCGCTGCAGCTGGTGGCCGGCGCGAGCCACGATGCGCTGGCCGAACACCGGCGCGGCCACCAGAACTTCATCGGCAGCACGCTCGGCGTGCAAGGCGCCCTGCGCCGCGACGAGCACAACACCGCGCGCTCGACCGACCCCTATGCGCAGGCGATCTGGCAGTTCCAGCCCGACTGGACGCTGCATGCCGGGCTGCGGCGCAGCAGCCTGCGGGTCGCATCGACGGACCACTACATCGTCGGCCCCAATCCGGACGACAGCGGCGCGGTGCGGTATTCGGCGACGCTGCCGGTGCTGGGCCTGGTCCATGCCGCGAGCCCCGCGCTGCGGCTCTACGCCACGCTCGGCCGCGGGTTCGAGACGCCAACCCTCAATGAACTTTCCTATCGACCGAATGGCGCGTCCGGCCTGAACCTGGCGCTGCAGCCGGCGCGCAGCGAGCACGTCGAGCTGGGCGCGAAGTGGCGCGATGCGGCGCTGGGCCGCCTCGATGCCGCGTTGTTCGAGGTGCGCACCGAGCGCGAGATCGTCACGCTGGCCAGCGCCGGCGGCCGCACGAGCTTCCGCAACGCCGAGGGCACGCGGCGCCGCGGCGCCGAGCTGGCGTGGTCGATGCAGTGGAGCGGCGGCTGGCGCGCGCAGGCGGCCGCGACCTGGCTGCAGGCGCTCTACCGCGGCGGCAGCGACGACGGGCGCAGGCTGCCGGGCGTCGCGCCGTCGGCGCTGCAGCTCTCGCTGGCGCTGCAGCCGCCGACCGGCTGGCGCGCGGGCCTCGAGCTGCGGGCGCTGGGCCGCGTGATGGTCAACGATGCCAACAGCGATGCCGCCGCCGGCCACGCGCTGCTCGGCGCGAGCGTGGGCTATGCGCTGCGCGGCGCGGGCTGGACGCTCGAGGCCTTCCTGCGTGCCGACAACCTCGCCGGGCGCCACGTCGCGGGCTCGGTGATCGTCAACGAGGCCAACGGCCGCTATTTCGAGCCCGCGCCGGGCCGCACGGCGATCGCGGGGATGTCGGGGCGGCTGAGCTTCTGAGCCGGCGGCGTGCCGCGGTCCGGCGAGGCACCGTCGGCGTCGGGCCTGCGGGCCGAGAACTTCAGGCTCAGCAGCACCGAGGCCAGGATCAGCGAGCCTACGATGGCCAGCGACCATTGCACCGGCACGTGGAACCAGGGCGCCGCCAGCATCTTGCCGCCGATGAAGACGAGCACCAGCGCCAGGCCGTACTTGAGCAGGTGGAAGCGCTCGGCCATGTCGGCCAGCAGGAAGTACAGGGCGCGCAGTCCCATGATCGCGAAGATGTTGGAGGTGAAGACGATGAACGGGTCGGTGGTCACCGCGAAGATGGCCGGGATGCTGTCGACCGCGAACACCAGGTCGCTGGCCTCGATCATCATCAGCACCAGGAACATCGGGGTGGCCCACAGCACGCCGCCGATGCGCACGAAGAATTTCTCGCCGTGGAAGCCGGGCGTGATGCGCAGGTGGCCGCGCAGCCAGCGCAGCAGCGGGTTCTTCTCGAGGTCGGGCTGGTGGTCGGCGAAGACCAGCATCTTGATGCCGGTGACGATGAGGAAGGCGCCGAACACGTAGAGCACCCAGGCAAATTCGCGCACCAGCCATACGCCGGCCAGGATCATCCCGGCGCGCATGACGATGGCCCCGAGCACGCCGTAGAGCAGCACGCGCCGCTGCAGTTCGGGCGGCACGGCGAAGAAGCCGAAGATCATCACGAAGACGAACATGTTGTCGATGGACAGCGACTGTTCGATCAGGTAGCCCGTGACGAACTCGAGCGTCTTGCGGTTGGCGAGCTCGCGGCCGGCGTTGGCGTCGAGGTACCACCACAGCAGCGCCGCGAAGGCGAAGGCCAGCGACACCCAGGCCGCGACCCAGCTGCCGGCCTCCTTCACCGAGACCCGGTGCGACTTGTTGCCGCCGAGCACGAAGAGGTCCAGCGCCAGCATCGCGATCACGAAGGCGATGAAACCGGCCCACATCGGCCCGGTGGCGAACGATTCGATGGTCATGGCGATGCTTCAGCGCAGGCGCGGCAGGCGCACCTCGCAAGGGGCCCGGCCACGCGGCCGGACTTCGAAGTCGGCGCCGTAGAGCAACGGCTCGAGCAGGCCGTGGTCGTCCGGATGCAGCCCCCAGCGCTCGATGGCGGCCAGCAGCACGATCGACTCGCCATCGTCGATCTGGCGATCCGCCTGGATCACCGCCGAACACAGTCGCAGCACCAGGCGGCGGGTTTCCTGGTCGTCGACCTCGTCCAGCATCCGGTTCAGCACGTCGCCGGGAATGCGGCCCTCGTCGCCGCAGCGGGCGGGCCCCAGCAGGTCGGCACACAGGTCGTTGATCACGCCATGCCAACGGGCGCGGGTCAGGCCGAGCCGTTCGGCGGCCTGCAGGGCATCGAGCACCGCGACTTCGGCCGCCTCGACGCGGCCGTTGGCGATCAGCGCGAGCGCGACGATGCGAGCCGCGGCCTCGGGACTGTTGCGGGAATAGGGACGCAGCGTCGGGCCGCTGAAGGTCATTCGGTCACTCCATGTTGTGTCGGATGCCTGCAATCTACGGCCCGGCCATGTCCGTGAAAATCAGATTGTTCCGGCTGATCGTCCGAAAAATCGGGAGAATCCGGCGCACGCGGGCGCACGCGGGCGCACGCGGGCGCATGCGGAGCGTCCGGAAGGCAGCACGGCATGAACTACAAGCACCTCCACTACTTCTTCCAGGTCGCCAAGCTGGGCGGCGTGGCGCGGGCCAGCGAACGGCTGCACCTGTCGTCGCAGACGATCAGCGGCCAGATCCAGTCGCTCGAGGAGGCGCTCGGCACGCCGCTGTTCGCCAAGAGCGGGCGCGGCCTGGTGCTCACCGAGGCCGGGCGCATGGTGCTCGGCTACGCCGAGGCCATCTTCTCGATCGGCGCGGAGCTCGAGGAAGCCGTGCGCGAGCTGCCGCGCCAGGGCCGGCCGCTGGAATTCCGCGTCGGCGTGGCCGACGCCGTGCCGAAGTCGATCGCCTGCCGCCTGATCGAGCCGGCGGCCCAGCTGCCCGAGCCCGTGCGCATCGTCTGCCGCGAGTGGAAGCTCGACACGCTGCTCGGCGAACTGGCGCTGCACCGGCTGGACCTGGTGATCGCCGATGCGCCGATACCGTCCGATGTGAGCGTGCGTGCTTTCAACCACCGCCTCGGCAGCTGCGGCATCAGCTTCTTCGCGGCGCCCTCGCTGCTCGCAGCAGGCAAGGGGCGCTTCCCGGCCTGCCTGGACGGCGCGCCGCTGCTCGTGCCGGCGGACGAGTCGGCGCTCGGTCAGCGCCTGCGCGCATGGCTGCAGGCGCAGTCGCTGCATCCCCGGGTGGTCGGCGAATGCGACGACAGCGCGCTGGCCAAGGAGTTCGGGCGGCGCGGCATGGGCATCTTCGTCGGGCCGACGGTGCTGGAGCGGGACATCGAGAAGCAGTTCGGCGTGCGCGTGCTCGGATCGACGACGGACGTGGTGGCGGAGTTCTTCGCGATCTCGGTCGAGCGCCGCATCACGCATCCGTGCGTGACGGCGATCACGGAGGCGGCACGCGCGGAGCTGTTCGCGCCCGGGCCGCGACGGCGCGCGAGGCGCACCGCCGTCGCCGCGTAGCTGGGCCGGCGCTACCGCGCGGGCGTCGACCGCGACGAGGCCGGGCGGCGGTGGGCGCCGCCCGTGGCGAGGGTGGCGGCGCCGGCGCCCGGCGGCCGCGCCACCGCGGCCTCGACGAGCGCGCGCATCGATGCGCTCAGCACCCGCGCCGCTTCGGCGGGCGCCAGCAGGTCCTTGCTGACGAAGGCGCCGTTGACCAGGATCGCCAGCTGCGCGCCGAGCTCGCCCGGCGCCGGCGCGCCGAGCCGTTCGGCGAGGCGCGTCAGCCGCTCGCGCAGCAGCCGCATGTGCGTGCGCGCGACCTCGCGGGCCGGGTGCTCGGGTTCGGCGAACTCGGCGGCGACGTTGATCTGCGGGCAGCCGCGGTAGTTCTCCCGCTCCAGGCGCAGGCCGATCCACTGCATGTGCGCCTCGAGCTCGGCGCGCGGATCGTCGGCGTGCGCGGCGGCCACGCCGTCCCAGGTGCCCCAGAAGTCGAGGTCCTCGCGTTCGAGGAAGGCGACGATCAGCGCGTCCTTGGTCGGGAAGTAGCGGTAGAGGCTGGTCTTCGCGATGCGCGCTTCGTCGACGACGAGGTCGACGCCGACGGCGCGCACGCCGCGGTTGTAGAACAGGCTCGACGCGGTGGACAGGATGTGCTCGCGCAGGTCCGCCGTGTTGGCGGCACCCGGGGCCGAGCGCTGGACAGAAGAACGTGCAGGCATGGTTGACATGATACAGATCTGTCTGTATCGTTCAACGAACATACAGGTCTGTATCGTAATTCACCCCCCAGGAGCCCCGCCATGACCACCCAAGCCAAGACCCTTGCCCCCGCCCGCCCGGCCGCCGCCCGCCCGCTGATCGCCGTCTACGGCGCCGCCGGCCACACCGCCCGCTTCGTGATCGCCGAGCTGCGGCGGCGCGGCCTGGCCGTGCGCGCGCTGGCGCGCGACGTCTCGAAGCTCGACGCCGCGCTGATCGCGAACGACGAGGCAATCGAGGTCGGCATCGCCGACGCCGCGGCGCTGGACCGCGCGCTGGCCGGCTGCAGCGTGCTGATCCACTGTGCCGGCCCCTTCCTCGACACCGCGCGGCCGCTGGCCGACGCGGCGCTGCGCGCGGGCTGCCACTACATCGACGTCACGGCCGAGCAGGCGGCGGCGGCGATGATCCTGGACGAGTTCGACGCCCCCGCACGCGCCGCCGGCATCGCGATGCTGCCGGCCGCCGGCTTCTACGGCGGCCTGGCCGACCTGCTGGCCAGCGCGCTGCTGGCCGACGCGGATGCCGGCCCGGCGCACACGCTGGACACCGCGATCACGCTGAGCGACTGGTGGCCGACCGCCGGCACCCGCATCACCGGCGAGCGCAACCGCGTGCCGCGGGTCGTGCGCCAGGACGGCCGGCTGGTGCCGCTGGCGCAGCCCGCGCCGGCTTCCGATTGGGACTTTGCCGCGCCTTTTGGACGTCAGGCGATGGTCGACCTGCCGTTCAGCGAGATCATGACGTTGGCCCACCACCTGCCGGTGCCGAACCTGCGCTCGCGGCTGAACAGCGCCTCGCTGGAGCAGATCCGCAACCCGGCCACGCCCGCGCCGGCCGCCGCCGACGCCGACGGCCGCTCGGCGCAGCACTTCATGATGGAGGTGGTCGCCACCGGCGCGCAGGGCGAACGCCGGGCCCGTGCCGAGGGCCGGGACATCTACGCGCTGTCGGCGCAGATGGTGGTCGAGGCGGCGCAGCGGCTGGTGCAGGGCGCGCCGCGCGCCGGCGCCTTCGCGCTCGGTCAGCTGTTCGAGCCGCGCGGCTTCCTCGCCGCGCTGGCACCCGACCACCTGACGTTCGAGGCCTGATCCGCCGACGGTTTGCCGCGTCGGCGACATCGCCGCGCCGGCACGGTTCCTAGAATGCGCACGCCCATCGCGCGAGCGCTGGGCACGTTCTCAGGGCGGGGTGGAATTCCCCACCGGCGGTAGGTTGCCGACGGCTGGTGCAGACCGGCCCGACGTGACGAGCCCGCGAGCGCCGCGGCCGTGCCAACGGCCGCGGGTCAGCAGACCTGGTGCGAAGCCAGGGCCGACGGTCACAGTCCGGATGAAAGAGAGCGTGAAGCGCCGTCGCGGCGTGCCCGGTTCTCGTCGGGCGCGCCGTGGCGGCGTTCGCGTGCGCCCTGATTCTGGCCATCCACTCGTCACCGAGGACACCATGAATCAGACCCTTGCCTTCCCCTCCGCCGCCGACGCAGGCGCCGCATCGACCGTCCGGCCGCTGCGCATCGCGCTGGTCTCCGCCACCTGGCACCGCGACATCGTGTCGCAGGCCACCGATGCGCTGAAGGCCGAGCTCGGCCGAAGTCGCGGCGGCCCCGCGGCGATCGACCACGTCGAGGTGCCCGGCGCCTTCGAGATCCCGCTGCATGCGCAGGCGCTGGCCAGGAGCGGCCGCTACGACGCCATCATCGCCTGCGCGCTGGTCGTCAATGGCGGCATCTACCGCCACGAGTTCGTCGCCGCCGCGGTGATCGACGGGCTGATGCGGGTGCAGCTCGACACCGAGGTGCCGGTGTTCTCCGCGGTGCTGACGCCGCGCGACTTCCACGAGCACGACGAGCACCGCCGCTTCTTCGCCGAGCACTTCGTCAGGAAGGGCGTCGAGGTCGCGCGGGCGTGTGTCGACACGCTGGCCAGCCTGGCGGCGCTGGGCGCCTTCGGTGCCGTGGCCGACGACGGCCGGCTGGCGATGCGCGCCGGCTGACGCAGCCCGGGCGCCTGTCCGCGGACGCAGCGGCAGGCACGTCGGTTGCTCAAGCCGGTCATCCGTACCGACAGGAACGAAGAAGATGGCCGCCACCCGTGTCAGCTGGGGCGTGGCCCTGGGTGGCGCGGTGTGCGCCGCCGCCGGGGTCTCGCTGCTGGAGCAGAGCCTGCGCTGCCGCCGCGCGCTCACCGAGGCGCGCGCCGCCGCCGCGCGGCACCGGTCCTACGAGCGGCGCATCGACATTGCGCACGCCCGCGTGCTGGTGCTGGGCGACAGCACCGGCGCGGGCATCGGCGCGCAGGCGCCGGACGAGTCCATTCCCGGGCTGCTGGCGCGCGACCATCCGCAGATCGAGGTCGTGAACCTGAGCGTCAGCGGCGCGCGCATCGCCGACGTGCCGGACCAGGTGCAGACGCTGCCTTCCGACGGCGACTCGCCGTTCGACCTGCTGCTGCTGCATGTGGGCGGCAACGACATCCTGCGCGCGCGCCGGCTGTCCGAGCTGGAGCGGCCGGCGCAGCGCATGGTCACGCGGCTGCGGCCGCTGGCGCAGCGCATGCTGTGGCTGGGGCCGGGCGACATCGGCCTGGCGCCGCTGTTTCGCCCGCCGTTCAACTGGTGGTTCTCGCGCCGCACCCACGAGGCCGCCGAACGCTTCGGCCGGCTCGCGCGCGAGCACGACGTCGCCTACATCGGCTTCCACGACGGCCCGCACCGCGCGCAGTTCGCCGCTCAGCGGGCGAGTTATTTCTGCTCCGACGGCATCCACCCGAGCGCGGAAGGCTACGGCTACTGCTATCGGTGGCTGGTGACCCAGGCGATGCTGCCGTTCGGCGGCACGGCGATGACATCCCGCCCGAGCTAGCGATTTTCGTCGCGAACTGACGTTTCGGCTTGCGCAGCGCGGTCACGGAGGATTCGGGAGGCACCGTCTCCCGAGTTTGCGGCAGCCGAGGGCGCCCCTGTCGGACGAGGCCAGCGAAGCGGTAGTCAGCGCCTCCTTGTTCGGCGGACGATGGTAAGCCAGGCCTCGCGCTCAGTCCGGCTTGATCTTCGCCCGCGCGATCACCGCCTTCCAGCGCTGCTGCTCGACGCCGATGAACTTCGCGAATTCGGCCGGCGTTCCGCCGACGGCGATCGCGGCATCGGCGTTCAGGCGCTCGAGCGCCGTCGGCTCCTTCATCGCCTTCGCGCAGGCGGCGGCCAGCTTGTCGATCGCCGGCTGCGGCAGCGACGAGGGGGCGAGCATGCCGTACCACTGCGTCATCTCGAAGCCGGGGAAGCCTTGCTCGGCGACGGTGGGCACATCGGGCAGCTGCGGGATGCGCTGCGGCGTGCCGGTGGCGATGCAGCGCAGCTTGCCGGTCTTGATGAACTGCAGCACCGCCGGCGCGCCGACCGACGCGGCATCCAGGCGGCCCGCCAGCAGGTCGGTCAGCTGCGGGCCGGTGCCGCGGTAGGGCACGTGCACCATGAACAGCTCGCCGGCCATCTTCAGGTACTCCATCGCCAGGTGGCCGGCGCTGCCGTTGCCCGCGGAGCCGTAGTTCAGCCGGCCCGGCTTGGACTTCACCAGCGCGACGAACTCCTTCAGGTTCTTCGCCGGCAGGTCCGGGTGCACGAGGTAGAGGCTGGGCACCTTGGCCAGCAGCGACACCGGCTTGAAGTCCTTGTTCGGGTCGTAGGGCAGCTTGTCGAAGATGTACGGGTTCACCGCCAGCGTGCCGATGTGGCCGAGGATCAGCGTGTGCTGGTCGTCCGCACGCGCGACCTCCTGCATCGCGACGTTGCCGGCCGCGCCCGGCTTGTTGTCGACGTAGACGCTCTGGCCGAGCAGCTTCGCGAGCTCCGCCGCGCTGGAGCGCGCGACGATCTCCGAGCTGCCGCCCGGCGCGAAGGGCACGACGAAGCGGATCGGCTTCGTCGGCCATGCGGCCTGGGCCCGCAGCGTGGGGGCGAAGGCCCCGGCCGCACCCGCGGCGGCGGCCTGCAGCAGCGCGCGGCGGCGCCAGGTGAGCTCGTTCATGTTGTCTCCTGAGAACGACGGGGGGAATGCGGCGAGTGTGCCCGCGGCGACCTTTCAAACGCCTATCAGACGCGAAGAGCCCTGCGCCGGGCGGCGGCTCTAAAGCCTTGCTTGCGCGGCGGCGGCCCGCGCTGCACAGTGGCCCGCTGCGGCCATCGTCGCACAGAGGAGCCCGGTGAAGACCAGCAAGATTTCGGTATCCGACCTGCGCGGCCTGTCGCGCCTGGGCGTGCAGGGCGTGCTCGGGCTGACCGACGTGGTCGAGGCGATGCACCACACGATCTCGTCGCGCGCCGGCATCGTCGGCCCGGCGCCGACGGGTCGCACCCGCGGCATCACCGGCGGCGTGTACCGGGCCGTGCGGGGCACGACGCGGCTGGTCGGGCATGCGGCCGATGCCCTGCTCGGCGCGCTGCCGCACGGTGGCGAAGCCGAGCTGCGATCGCCGCGGCGCGAAGCGGTCATCGCCGCGCTAAACGGCGTCTGGGGCGACCACCTCGCGGAGACCGCGAATCCGCTGGCACTGCCGATGCGGCTGCGCAGCGGCGGCCGCGCGCTGACGCTGAACGCCGCGTCGCTGGCCGCATCGCGCCCGCCGCACGGCCGCCGCCTGCTGGTGCTGGTGCACGGGTTGTGCATGAACGACCTGCAGTGGCAGCGCCGCGGCCACGAGCACGGCCGCTGGCTGGCGCAAGCGCTCGGCTTCACGCCGCTGCACCTGCACTACAACAGCGGTCGCCACGTCTCGCAGAACGGCCGCGACCTGGCTGCGCTGCTCGAGCGCCTGGTCGCCGGCTGGCCGGTGCCGGTGGACGAGCTGGTGCTGCTGGGGCACAGCATGGGCGGCCTCGTCGCACGCAGCGCCTGCCACGCGGCGGCGTCATCCAGCCAGGACTGGCTGCGCTCGCTGAAGGCGCTGGTCTTTCTCGGCACGCCGCACCATGGCGCCGCGCTGGAGCGCGGCGGCCGGCTGGTCGATGCGCTGTTCGGCTTCAGCCCGTATGCCGCGCCGATCGGGCGCATCGGCGCGAGCCGCAGCGCCGGCATCACCGACCTGCGCTTCGGCAACCTGCAGGACGCCGACTGGCAGGGCCCAACGCCCCAAGGCGGGCCCCAGGACCGGCGCCAGGACCGGCGCCGTGACCAGCGCCGCGACGACCGCCAGCCGACGCCGCTGCCCGCCGGCGTGCCGGCCTACGCGCTGGCCGGCACGCTGGCCGCGACGCTGCCCGAACGCGCGCCGCGCCTGCGTGATCAACTGGTCGGCGACGGGCTCGTCTCGCTGGCCAGCGCGCTCGGCGACCACGACGACCCGGCCCTCGCGCTGGCGCTGCCGGCAGCGCACCGCCGCGTGCTGGCCGACTGCAGCCACTGGGACCTGCTCGACCGCCCCGAGGCCGCCGAGCAGCTGCGCCGCTGGCTCGCCTGACCGTCGCCGCGTGCCGATGCGCATCCTGCTGGCCGAGGACGAACACACGCTGGGCGAATGGCTGGCCAAGGCGCTGGGCCAGGCCGGCTTCCGGGTCGACTGGCTGGACGACGGGCGCCTAGTCGAACGCGCGCTGGTCGAGCACGACTACGACGCGCTGGTGCTCGACCTCGGCCTGCCCGGCCGCGGCGGGCACCACATCCTGCGCGGCTTGCGCGCGGCCGACCGGCGGCTGCCGGTGCTGGTGCTGACCGCGCGCGATTCGCTGGCCGAGCGGGTGGACACGCTCAACGAAGGCGCCGACGACTTCCTGGCCAAGCCCTTTGCGCTGGCCGAGCTGGAGGCGCGGCTGGTCGCGCTGATCCGCCGCGCGCGCGGCAGCGAACATCCGCGCCTGGCCTGCGGGCCGCTGCAGTTCGATGCGGTGTCGCGCACGTTCGCGCTGGCCGACGAGGTGCTGGCGCTGTCGCCGCGCGAGCATGCGCTGCTGCGCGCGCTGATCGCCAAGTCGGGTGAACCGCTGGGCCGCCAGCAGCTGCTGGACCGCGTATTCGCCGACGACGAGGACGTGCAGCCGAATGCGCTCGACGTGCTGCTGCACCGGCTGCGCAAGCGCCTGGACGGCAGCGGCGTGCGCATCCACACCTACCGCGGCCTGGGCTACGTGCTGGAGCCCGATCCGGCCGCGCCGCAGGCTTCGCGCGATGGCTGAGCGGCCGCTGCGACGCGCCAGCCTGCGCACGCGGCTGCTGCTGCTGCTGCTGCCGGCCCTGGCGCTGCTGGCCGGCGCCAGCCTGTGGCTGACGCGCGCCGATGCCGTGGCCGCGTCGAATGCGGCTTATGACCGTTCGCTGCTCGGCGCGATCAAGGCGCTGGAGCTCAACGTGTCGACCGCATCGGGCGGCCTCGCGGTCGAGCTGCCCTACCGCCTGTTCGAGTTCTTCCAGCTCACCGCCAGCGGCAGCGTGCACTTCCGCGTGGCCACCGCCGACGGCCTGGTCGAGATCGGCAGCCCCGATCTGCCGCCGCCGCCCGCGCCGCTGCGCGCCGGCGAACCGCAGTTCTACGACGCCAGCTACTTCGGCGAGCCGCTGCGGCTGGGCGCGCTGCTCAGGCCGCTGGAGCCGCCGCTCGCCACAGCCGCAGAAGGGGCCCGCGAGATCGTGATCCAGGTCGGCGAGAGCACCGTCTCGCGCGAGCGCTTCACGTCGGCCTTCGTCCGGCGCGCGCTGCAGCGCGACCTGGTGCTGCTGGCGCTGCTGGTCGCGGCCGTGGTCGGCGTGTCGACCCTCGTGCTGCGCCCGCTGCAGCGCCTGGCGGCCGAGACCCGCGCCCGCGCCGCCGACGACCTGCGGCCGCTGCCGGCGGCCGGGCTGCCGGGCGACGTGCTGCCGCTGGTCGACGCGGTGAATCAGCAGCTCGCGCGCAGCGAGCAGCTGCTGGACCAGCGCCGGCGCTTCGTCGACGACGCATCGCACCAGCTGCGCACGCCGCTGACGACCTTGCGCGCGCAGCTGGACTACGCGCTGCGCGAGGGCGATCCGGATCGCTCGCGGCAGGCGCTGCAGGCGCTGTCCGCGGCGCTGGACCAGGCGATCCGCGCGACCAACCAGTTGCTGGTGCTGGCGCGCAGCGATGCCGCGGTGGCCCGCCACGATCCGTTCGACCTCGGCGAACTGGCGCGCGAGGTGGCGCTGCAGCTGCTGCCGCTGGCGCGCGAGCGCGGCCTGGATTTCGGCCTTGACGTGCCCGAGGCCCCGCTGCCGGTGCACGGCGACCGCGCGCTGCTGCAGGAGGCCCTGGCCAACCTGGCGCACAACGCGATCGCGCACGGCCGCGACGGCGGCACGGTGACGGTGCAGGCCGCGGCCGACGGGCTGGGCGCGAGCCTGGCGGTGATCGACGATGGTCCCGGCCTGGCGCCCGAGATCAGCGGCCAGGTCGGCGAGCGTTTCGCGAAAGGCCGCGGCAGCCGCGGCTCCGGCCTCGGCCTGGCGATCGCGAAGACAGTGGTCGAGCGCCACCGCGGCCGGCTGCGGCTGCAGGCGCGCGACGACGGGCCGGGCCTGCGCGCCTCGCTGTGGTGGCCGCGATGAGGCTGCGCCGCCGCGCGCTGCTGCTGGCCGCGCTGCCGATGGCGTCGCGGGCGTCCACCTTGCCGCCGGGTGCCGAGTGCATCGCCCCCGCCAAGCCCGGCGGCGGCTTCGACCTGTCGTGCCGGCTCGCGCAGGCCGCGCTGCAGCTGGCCGACGGTTCGCGGCCGCCGCTGCTGCCGAACAGCGGCCCGGCGCAGCCGAACGTGCCGAGCAGCGGCGCGACGCGGCCGCTCCTGCCGAGCAGCGGCCCGGCGCAGCCGCTGATGCGCGTGCGCTACCTGCCCGGCGGCATCGGCGCGCTGGCCTACCGCCAGGCGCTGGCGCAGCGCGCCGCCGACGCCGCATCGCTGGTGGCGTTCTCCAGCGGCACGCTGCTGAACATCGTGCAGGGCCGCTTCGGTCCGGCGCCGGCGCAGGAGGTGCGGTGGCTGGCCGGCGTCGGCTTCGACCACGGTGTGATCGCGGTGCACCGCGACGCGCCATGGCGCAGCTTGAATGCCCTGCTCGAGGCCCTGCGCGCGCAGCCGAATGCGATCGTATTCGGCGCCGGCGGCACCATCGGCAGCCAGGACTGGATGAAGGCCGCGCTGCTTGCGCGCGCGGCCGGCATCGGCCACCGGGTGATGCGCTTCGTTGCCTTCGAAGGCGGCGGCGAGGCGGTGGGCGCGCTCGCCGGGCGCCATGTGCAGGTGCTGGCCGGCGACGCGGCCGAGCTCGCGCATCAGCAGGACGGCGGTGCGCCGGTGCGCGTGCTCGCGGTGCTGGCCGAGACCCGCCTGCCCGGCCGCTGGGCGTCGGTGCCGACCGCGCGCGAGCAGGGCTTCGACATCCGCTGGCCGATCCTGCGCGGCTTCTACCTCGGGCCGCAGGTCGGCGACGCCGCATGGCGCGCCTGGACCGCGGCCTTCGAGGCCGCCTTCGCGGCGCCGGGCTTCGAGGCGCTGCGCCAGCGCGCCGGCCTGCAGGCGCCGGCGCTGGTCGGCGCGGCGCTGCAATCGGTGGTCGAGCGACAGCTGGCCGACTACCGTGCGCTGGCTGACGGCTTCGGCTTGCCCAAGCGCGCGGCGCGCTGAGGCGCGGGCCGGGAACGGATGCGCGACTCGCGCAGGCACGCGCCGTCGCGGCGAAATGTCGCCACGCCGTGGCGACGAGGTCGGATCGGGGGGCGATTGACGAGGCGCCGCCCCGGTCGCATCGCGGCGTAGCATCGCCCGGATGGTGCGCCCCCAGCTCGCTTCGTTCGCTCCCCCCGAGGGGGCCTCAGCGCCCTTCGGGCGGCCGGGCGGGAGAGATGCCGGCCCCCTGCTCACTTCGTTCGCTCCCCCCGAGGGGGCCTCAGCGCCCTTCGGGCGGCCGGGCGGGCGCTGATGCCCGAACGCCTGTTCGTTCGCCTCGACGGCGACCCGCTGTACGCGCCGGAGACCGACGTGCCCGCCGGCACGATGACGGCCTACGACGTCGCGGAGCCGCTGCGCGCGCATGTCGCGCACATCGCCGTCTATCGCGAGCGCCTGGCGGAGGGCAAGGCGGTCGAGGAGCGCGTGCTGCCCGACGGCGCGGTGCACCTGATCTTCAACCTCGGCGATGCGCCGCAGGTCCAAGGGCAGCCGGCCTTCGCGGCCGAGGTCGTGGGGCCGAGCACGGTGCCGGTGCTGCTGCGCCTGCAGGGGCAGCTGGCGGGCCTGTCGATGGCGCTGCGGCCGGGTGCGGCGGCGGCGCTGCTGGGTGTGCCGGCGAACGAGCTTGCGCACACGGCGCTGCCGTTGTCCGAGCTGTGGCGCGGCGAGGCCGACGGCCTGCTCGAGCGGCTGGCCGCGGCGCCCGACGATGCGGCGCGCATCGCGCTGCTGCAGCACGCGCTGATGAAGCGGCTGCAAGCATGCGATGAACACGATGCGACGCCGCGCCGGCAGGCCGCGCAGGCGGCGCGGCTGCTCGCCGCATCGGACCCCGCCGATGGCAGCGTCGGCGACATCGCGCGCATGCTGGGCATCGGCGAGCGCCGGCTGCAGCAGCTGTTCCAGCAGCACATCGGGTTGACGCCGCGGGCCTGGAAGCGGCTCGCGCGGCTGCACGCCTGCCTGCGCGCGCTGCGCGAGCCGGCGGCAGCGCCGCGCTGGGCCGACGTCGCGGTCGACCACGGCTTCTACGACCAGTCGCACCTCGTCAACGAGTTCCGGGCGATCTGCGGGCTGTCGCCGGGCCTGTTCTTCGAGCGCGTGGTTGCGGGTTCTTCCAAGACCTGACGAGGTCCGGCGGCTATCGTGCGGCCATTGCCTCACGACCCGGGAGACCCCGATGGCCCACCAGCCGCTGAAAGACTGCATCGCGATCGTCACCGGCGCCAGCCGCGGCGCGGGGCGCGGCATCGCGCACGAACTGGGCGCCGCTGGCGCGACGGTCTACGTCACCGGACGCAGCACGCGCGACTCGCAGCCGACGGACCGCTATCGCGACCTGCTGGGCCTGTCGAAGCTCGACCGCCTGCCCGGCAGCATCGAGGACACCGCCGACGAGGTCAGCGCCGCCGGCGGCCGCGGCATCGCGGTGCAAGTCGACCACACGCAGGAAGACGAAGTGCGTGCGCTCTTCGAGCGCGTGCAGCGTGACCACGGCCGGCTCGACCTGCTGGTCAACAACGCCTGGGGCGGCCACGAGTGCTTCACCGGCGTATTCCAGGCGCCGTTCTGGGAACACCCGCTCGACCAGTGGGAGGCAATGTTCGACCGCGGCGTGCGCAACCACTTGCTCGCCGCGCGCTTCGCGGCGCCGATCATGGTGCGGCAGCGCCGCGGGCTGATCGCCGGCACCACGTTCTGGGACCGCGACCGCTACCTGCAGGGCAATCTGTTCTACGACCTCGCGAAAGCGTCGATGAACCGGCTGGCCTTCGGCATCGCCGAGGAGCTGAAGCCGCACGGCGTGGCCTCGGTCGCGGTATCGCCGGGCTGGATGCGCACCGAGTTCGTGCTCGCCGGCCACCAGGCCGACGAGTCGAGCTGGCGCGAGCGTCCGGCACTGGCGCGCACCGAGTCGCCGCGTTACCTCGGCCGCGCGATCGCCGCGCTGGCGGCCGACCCGGCGCTGATGCACAAGAGCGGCTGCGTCCTTCGGGTGGCAGACCTGGCCCGTGAATACGGCTTCACCGACATCGACGGGCGGCAGGTGGCGGCGTTCGAGCTCTGAACGGCTGCGCGCCGTGCCGGTTCAAGGCAGGCGCCAGTGGTGCACGACGAAGGCAGCCGACCGGACCGGCTCGCCGGCGGCATTGCGGGCCGCCTGGAAGCAGGCGTTACGGAAGTGCGCCAGTGCCGCCTGGTCGATGCCGCGTGAGCCGCTGGATTGCACGATGTCAGCCGCCGAGACGGTGTGATCCGGTTCGACCAGCAACACGAGCCGGACCGTGCCCTGCTCGCGCAGGCGCTGCGCGTCGGTGGGATACGGCGGTGAGTCGCAGGTGCAGGCACCTCCGGGATGCGCCGGCGGGCAGGCCCGCAAGGCGAGCGGCAGGCCGGCGTAGCGCGGCGGGGCGGGCTTCTCTGCCGGCTGTTCCTCGCTGCGAAATCCCGCCTGGCAGCCTTGGGGGAATGCGTGCGAAGGAATGCCGCAGGCGACGCCGCTGGCGGTGGCCCGCCGCTCTTCCGCGCGCACGACGGCCGTGCCCTTGAAGTAGACACGGAAGTTGTCGTCGTAGCGCGTGGTCGTGACGACCGGAAGCAGCACGAGAAAGGCGGCGCTCGAGGTCTGCTGGACCGGCTTGCGGGGGCCGGGACCGCGGTCGGTCAGCTTGTAGGTCCAGACCTCGACCCCGTCGAGCGTTTCGCGCCGCGCCGGCTCGCCGAACTGAGCGAGCACCTGCGCCTGATCCCGCTGTTCGAGGCCGACCTCGCGGTAGTCGGCCGAGCCGACCACGAGCCCGATGCACGACGCCAGTGGCCATGCCAGCGCGACCAGGAGCAGGCGCCGCGCCGTGCGCGCCAGCACACCGCGCATCAGGTGGCCTTCGGCAACTCGAGCCACATGTGCACCTTGCCCTTGAACCCGTCCGGCGTCGCGATGGCCATCGGCTCGGTGCCGAAGGCGCGGAAGCCGCAGGCTTCGTAGAGCGAGATCGCGGGGGCATTGCCCTCGGTGACCGTCAGCGTGACCACCCGCACGCCCTCGCGCGACGCGGCGGCGGCCAGGGCCGCTTCGAGCAGCGCGCGCCCGGCGCCGAGTCCCCGTGCCGCTTCGTGCACGAACATGCCGATCAGGTGGGCCTTGTGGCGCGTCTTCGGCTTGGCCGCGAACTCGACGGTGACGGTGCCGACCAGCTCGTCGCCGGCGAAGGCGCCGAGCGCGAAGCTCAGGCCCTTCGGGTCGTCGATGCGCCGGACCCACCAGGATTCGGGCTCCGCGGCGCGCTCTTCCGGCGTCGAGGTGAAGGCATCGGCGGCCGCCGCGTAGGCGTGCAGCATCAGCGTGCGGTAACGCGGCACATCGGCCGCACTCAACCTGGCGACGCGTACTTCGGACGTCATCGTTCTCCCTTCTGTGATTTCGCCGCTCGCGCGGCTTCGCGCAGGCGCGCGGCGATCGCCAGCCCCGACGGCGTGCGTTCGGTGCCGACCATCACCACGAGGATGCTGCAGGGCGCCGTGCCGCGGTTGCGCCAGGCGTGGCGCGTGCCGTTCTGCACATAGCTGTCGCCCGCCCGCAGCTCCTTCGTGGTGCCGTCGTCGAGCTCGAGCCAGATGCTGCCGGACACCACGTAGCCGAAGTCGATCGAGTCGGTGGTGTGCATGCCGGGGTCGGCCACTTCCCAGTGCGCGGCGAGGCCGGGAAAGACGGCTTCGAGCTGCGTCCGCACGGCGCGGCGCTCCTCCGGCGTCAGGGGTGTCTCGCGCACCGGGGGGATCGTGAAGATGCCGAAGCGCAGGCCGCCGAGAGGCGGGTAGTAGTTGCCGGGCGGCGGCGGCGCGCCGCCGTCCGGCAATACCGGCGGCTGCTCGGCGCTCCACAGCGGCACGTACTCGAACGGGATGCCGTGCACCGTGCGCGTCTCGATCACCGAGTCGCTGGTGAACACAGCCTTCGAGCCGGCATCGTGGCCGGTGACGACACGTCGCACGCCCATGGGGTCTCCCTTCTTCGCCATTCGCCGGCCGGCGAGTGCCCGCCCGCTACGGCGCGATCAGCAGCTTGCCGGTGCGCACCCGCTGCGGATGGTCGCCCACCGGCACGCTGGCCACTTCGCGGCCTTCGTCGAACGAGATCACCGAGACGCGGTCCTGCTCGCTGACCGAGACGTAGCAGTGCCTGCCGTCCTCGCTCTCGGTGGCCCAGTAGGGCTTCGCGCCGAGGGACTGGTCGGAGAGCTTGATGATCGTCGGCTTCAGCGTCGCCCGGTCGACGATCGCCGCATAACCCGACATCGTGGCGGCCACACAGAGCTTGGTGCCTGCGGAATTGATCGCCAGGCCGTGATGAGCGGAGTTCAGCTGGTACGACCAGTACGAGAGCTTCGCGATGTCGTCCGGCACCGGCAGCTCGGCGACACGGGTGATCTTGTCGGCCTGCAGGTCGTATTCGAAGAAGCCGTGGAAGAACGAGACCTGCATGTAGACATGGCGCTCGTCCGGCGCCACGGCCATCGGCCGCACGGCCTTGTCGACCCACGGGCGGCCGAAGGCCTTCAGCTTCTCGCCGATGTCGATGCGCTTCTGCACTGCCCAGGTCTTCGCATCGACCACCTGGAACCAGCGGTCGCCCTTGATGCCGTCGAGCCAGCCGGCGGTCGTCGGCACGTAGACCTTGCCGATGCTCGCGTGGTACACGCGCTGGCCATCCTTCGAGAAGTTGCTTTCGTGCGGCTGGTCGCCCGACTCGAAGCCGCCGACGATCTTGCCGGTGGCCGTGTCGATCGCGTGCACCTTGCGCGCGGTGGACGCGGAGACGAGGAAGGTCTTGCCGTCCGGCGACAGCGCCGCGTGGTCCGCGCGCACGCCTTCGATCGGCGTGCGCCAGGCGATCTGGCCGGTCTGCACGTCGAGCGCGATGACGTCGGCGAAGCTCGGCCGAGACGCGTAGAGGAAGCGCCCGTCCTTCGACGGGAACAGGTCGTCGACCAGCTGGTCGTGGCCTTCACCGATCACGGTGCGGATGAGCCAGAACATGAAACGGCGCTTGATGCCGGCGTCCTCGATCTCCTTCAGGCGCTCGGCGCGGTCGGGCACGAGGTTGAAGCGCTTGAGCACCTTGAAGCTGTGCGGATCGAAGACCTCCGCGGTGCCGTCCCAGTTGCTGCCGACGACGACGACGTCGCGCAGCACGGGCGCTGTTCCGGCCGGGGCGGTGGCCGCGGCTGGGGCGGCCGGCTGCGCAGGCGCCTGCGCAGCGACGGGCAGCACCGCCAGCACCGCAGCGGCAACGGACAGCGAGCAACAGGTCTTGCGCATCGGCGGCTGGCAGGAAGTTCGGACGCGCGCGACTCTAAGCCGCGCCGGCGCTCGTTGCCATTGGGGTTCGCCGGCAGCGCGTGCGGGCCGGGAACACCGCTTGCCGCTATTTGGGCATGCGTCCCCTGCCTGTCTTCGCGTGGTTGATCTTGGGCCTGCTGGGTACGGTGGGTACGGGCCCAGCGTGGGCGAAGCCGCCCGCCGCCGCCCCGTCCGACGGACTGATCCTGGCCATCGAACGCGGCGACCGCCTGCCTGCCCTCGGCCCCGGCAACCGGGGCGCGGCGGTCGTGCGGGCGCAGGTGCTGCTGGACCGGCAGTGGTTCTCGCCGGGCGAGATCGACGGGCTCTACGCGGCGAACATGCGCCACGCCGTCGCGGCGTTCCAGGCGTCGCGCGGGCTGCGGCCGACCGGCCGCGTCGACAGCGCGACGTGGGACGCGCTGCAGGATGGCCGGCCGGCGCCGCTGGTGCGCTACACGATCACCGACGACGACCTGCGCGGCCCGTTCCAGAAGGTGCCGCAGGACCTGATGGCCCGCGCAGAGCTGCCGCAGCTCGGCTACGAGACACCGCTCGAAGGCCTGGCCGAAAAGTTCCATGCCGCGCCGCGGCTGCTGCAGGACCTGAACCGGGGCCGTCCGCTCGCCGCGGGCATCGCGTGGGTCGTGCCCGCCGTGCTCGAGACCAAGCCGCAGCACACCGCCGCGTCCGTGCGGGTGCTGAAATCGGCTCGCCAGTTGCTGGTGCTGGACGCGCAGGGCCGGCCGCTCGCGGCCTTCCCGGTCAGCCTGGGCGGCCGGAACGATCCGCTGCCCCTCGGGCGCCTGCAGATCAAGAACGAGGTCGACGATCCTAGCTTCACCTACGACCCGTCGCTGATGTGGGACGCCAAGCCGAACCACCGCAAGGTGGAGATCCGCCCCGGTCCGAACAACCCGGTCGGCAGCACCTGGCTCGGCCTGAGCAAGCCGCACTGGGGCATCCACGGCACGCCGGAACCGTCGCGTGTCGGCCGCATGGAAACGCACGGCTGCGTGCATCTGACGAACTGGGACGCGAAGCGGCTGGCGGCCCTGGGCAAGGCCGGCACCGTGGTGGACGTGCTGGCGTGACCGCCGATGGCAGGACGGCAGCGCGCGTTCGTCGCGGGGCTGGTCGCCGTGCTGGCCGCCGTGCTGGCGATCGGCGGCTGCAGCGACGAGGCGGTGCGCGAGCACCAGCAGCGGCGGCGGGCGCCGGGCGCCCCGGCCGCGCCGGCGCCGCAGGCGGCGGCCAGCCCGGCGTCGGCCCCTGAGGCGCCCGGGCCACCCGTGGTGCCCGCCCCGCAGCGCAGCGGCGTTCCCCCGTCGCCGGGGGCACTGCGGGTGCCGGTCGCCGGCGTCGATGCGTCAATGCTGCGCGACACCTACGACGAGCGGCGCGGCAGCAACCGCCCGCACGAAGCGCTGGACATCCTGGCGCCGCGCGGTACGCCGGTGGTCGCGGTGGCGCCGGGGCGCGTGGTCAAGCTGTTTACCAGCGAGCCGGGCGGGCTGACGGTCTACCAGTTCGATCCGACCGAACGTTATGCCTACTACTACGCTCACCTGGATCGTTATGCCGACGGGCTGCACGAAGGCCAGTGGCTGGATGCCGGCGATGCGATCGGCACGGTCGGCTTCACCGGCAACGCGTCGCCCGAAGCGCCGCACCTGCACTTCGCGCTGTTCCGGCTGGGTCCGGAACGCCAGTGGTGGAAGGGCACGCCGGTGAATCCGTACCCGCTGTTCCTTGGCGGGCCGCGCTGACCGGCTGCGCCCCTTCCGACCCTCGCCGGTCAGGGCATCCGGTCGAGCCCGGGACCGTCGGCCGCAGGCAGGAAGACGCCGATCGCGCTGGATGCGTGGTCGATGCCCTCCTGGGTCAGGTTCGGCGCGACGCACTCCCCGACGTGGATGAAGCCGCAGGCCGTGATGTCGCGGCCGGCGTGCTGGCCGATGACGAGCGAACACACCCGGCTGTGGCTCGCGAGCCATCGTTCGCGGGCGTTGCGCTGGCCGACGTCGAGGGTCGGACCGCAGACGTAGGCCCGGGGTTGTGCCGCGAACAGATTGCCGAAGAAGGCGGCTTCGAAGCGGTCGAACGCGGCCTGCTCCGGCGCATCGGCGCGCAGGCCGGCCGGTGCCGAAGGGCGATCGCTGCGCAGGCTGATGCGTACCGTGCGAGCGAAGTGATTCGTGCGGGCGAAGATGCAGGCGGAGACGGCGAGTTCCTCTGCGGCATCCAGCCCGCGGTCCAGCCATGCCGGCGCCAGGCCGAGGTCCCCCTGCAGCACGACGGCATCGCCCCCGTTCGCATGGCGCACCCGGGCCCCGGCCGGCAGGGCGCAGGACACCAGGTACTTCAGGGTTTGCCGACCGTCGGCCGACTGCGTCAGCGGCGTGTCTCGCAGGGTTCGCACCGGCTGTTCGCTGGGGGGTTCACCCGCCGGCCCTTGCGCCGACGCGCCGATGCACGCCGCCATCAGCGCCACGGACGCGGGCAGCCGCAGCGCACGCGGGACGGCGCGCGGCATGCCGCCGATCACTGCGCCAGCGACTGGCTGGCCAGGGCGCGCACCGACAGTGCGTGCTGGGTGGGGGCTTCGAGGCCGTTGATGGAGATCCCGTTGATCGAGATCCCGTTGATCGAGATCCCGTTGATGGAGATCCCGTTGATCTGGATCCCGTTGATCGAGATGCCGTTCTGCTTGAGTCCGTTGCTCACATCGGCTGCCTGCACCGACAGAGCGGCGATGCCGAGCGCCAGCGCCGTGGCAATCTTCTTCGTGGTTTGAAAGGCCAAGGGGTTCTCCTGAGGGGATGGGGTGGTGGGAGTTGGTTGGAGCGGCGCAGCGCAGCCGGCGCCACGGGCATTGGTAGGTCGCAGGCCTGCATTCCTTACACAATCGCTCGATGCTGATCTTCCACAACCCCGCCCATGCCCGCCACGACGGCCGCCAGGAGATGTACCGCGGCCGGCTGGTGCCCTGCCACGAGACGCCCGCGCGCCTGCAGCATGTGATGGACGAGCTGCAGCGCCGGCCGGTCGGCGCGCTGCGCACGCCGGGCGACGCGGACGGGGCGCTGATCCGCCGCGTGCATGCGCCGCGTTATGTCGACTTCCTGGCATCGGCGTGGGACGAGTGGGTGGCGCTCGATCCGGCGAACGCGGCACTCGACGTGCTGCCCTCGGTGTGGCCGGTGCGCGGCTTTCGTGCCGACGTGCTGCCGGCCAACTTCGCCGCGCGTGTCGGCCTGTTCTCGTTCGATGCCGGCTCGCCGTTGACCGCCGGCACATGGGAGGCGGCACGCACCGGCGCGGCCTGCGCGATCGACGCGGCCCGCGCGCTGCTGCCCGGGGGTGCGCCGCGGGCGACGATGGCGCTGACCCGCCCTCCCGGCCACCATGCCGGCCCGGACTTCTTCGGCGGCTACTGCTTCCTGAACAACGCCGCCATCGCCGCGCAAGCGCTGCGCGACGGCGGCGCACGGCGCGTCGCGGTGCTCGACATCGACTACCACCACGGCAACGGCACGCAGAGCCTGTTCTACGAACGGTCCGACGTGCTGACGGTCTCGATCCATGGCGACCCGGCCACCGAGTACCCGTTCTTCCTGGGCCATGCCGACGAGCACGGCGCCGGCGAAGGTTTCGGCTTCAACTTGAACCTGCCGCTGGCCGCCGGCACCGACTTCATGCGCTGGTCGGCCGCGCTGGACCATGCGCTGGCCGAGGTGCGGCGCTTCGGCGCCGAGGCGCTGGTGATCGCGCTCGGCGTCGACACCTTCGAAGGCGATCCGATCTCGCGCTTCCGCGTCGCGAGCGCGGACTACCTGAAGATCGGCGCGGCCATCGCCGCGCTCGGGCTGCCCACCGTGTTCACGATGGAAGGCGGCTATGCGGTCGCCGAGGTCGGCATCAACGTGGTCAACGTGCTCGAGGGCTTCGGTTCGTGACCGGCTTGGCGCGGCACTTTACGAACCAGTTGCACAAGGGCCGACTTCGCTTGACACGTCCGGCACAAGCTCTCTGCATCGCACGACATCGCGCCTGACCATGCACTTCGGACCCGGTGGTTTCCTGCGCCTCGCGATCGGCGTCATCTTCCTGGCGGCCGGTGCCACGCAAGCCGCGCAGGCCGAGCAGGCCGAGCAGGGGCCGGCCTGGCGCGATCGCATGCGTGAGCGCATCGAGCAGCGGCAGCAACGGCCGCCCCGCGCGACGCCATCGGATTTGCAGGAGCTCGCGGTCTCGCACCAGGGCATGACGCGCACGGTGCTCGTGCACGTTCCGGCCGGCGTGCGCGAGGGCACGACCCTGCCGCTGGTCGTCGCGCTGCATGGCGGTGGCGGCTTCGCGGCCTACATGGCCGACGACGAGCGCTACGGCCTGAACCGCAAGGCCGACAGCGCCGGCTTCCTGGTCGTCTACCCGAACGGCTACAGCAGGCTGCCCGGCGGCAAGTTCGCGACCTGGAACGCCGGCAACTGCTGCGGCGATGCGCGCGACCGGGCGATCGACGACGTCGGCTTCCTGCGCGAGGTGGTCGCCACGGTGCAACGCCGCCACCCGGTGGACGCGCAGCGCATCTTCGCCGTCGGCATGTCCAATGGCGGCATGATGAGCTACCGCCTGGCCTGCGAGGCCGCCGACGTGTTCCGCGCCGTCGCGTCGGTCGCCGGCACCGAGGGGGTGGCCGCGTGCCGGCCGTCGAAGCCGGTCTCGGTGCTGCACATCCACGCCCGCAACGACGACCATGTGCTGTTCGACGGTGGCGCCGGCGCGGGCGCGTTCCGCGACCGCAGCAAGGTGACAGAGTTCGTCTCGGTGCCCGAGACCATCCGCCGCTGGGTCGAGCGGGCGCAGTGCCGGGGCACGCCTGAGCGGGTGCTCGAGGTGCCCGGCGCCTATTGCGAGAAGTACGCGGCCTGCGCGGACCGGCAGTCGGTGCAGTTGTGCGTCACCAGCGACGGCGGGCATTCCTGGCCCGGTGCGGCGATCACGCGGCGCGGCAAGGAAAGCCCGTCGCAGGCTCTGGACGCGAACGACCGGATCTGGACGTTCTTCTCGAGCCTCGCGCCGCGCTGAGTCGCGGCGTCGGCGCGCGCCGCGCCGGGGCCGGCGAGGGCCCGTCGCGGTCAGGCCAGCTGCGAGCGCATGCGCTGCGCGCGGTCGCGCGGGGCCGGGTGCGTCGACAGCCAGTTCGAGCTGCCGCCGCCGCTCATCTTGTCGAGCTTCTCCAGCGCGGTGACCGCGGCGCGGCGGTCGTGCTGGCGGCGCGACAGGAACTGCATCGCGTAGTCGTCGGCCTCGTTCTCGTTGGACTGCGAGTGCTGCGCGCGCACCACCTTGACGAAGAGATCGCCGAGGTCCGATTGCGCCAGTGCCGCGGCCTTGCCGCCGGCCGCGGCGGCGGCATCGCGCATCGCGCCGGAGCTCATCGCCACCTGCATGCGCTTCTTCGAATGGCCGGCCTGCACGTGGCCGATCTCGTGGCCGACGACGTAGCGGATCTCGTCGTCGGTCATCATGTCCATCAGCCCGCTGTAGAAGCGGATCGAGCCGTCGGCCAGCGCGAAGGCGTTGACCTCGGGGGTCAGGTAGACCTTGTAGTTCAGTGCCAGGCCCTGGTCCTCGCGGCAGCTCTGCGTCAGCGCGGCCAGGCGCTTGGCGTAGGGGCTGGCGGCCGGCGCGATCTTCGACTGCGCGTCCATCTGCTCGGCCATGCGGCTGGAGTGGGCGCGGATGTCGTCGTCGGACAGGCTGGCGGCAGCGGCAGCGCCCTTGGCGGCGCCGAGCGCCTTGCCGAGGTCGAAGGCGAAGGCCTGCGGCGCGAGGGCGGCGGCAGGCAGCAGGAACAGCGCGTGGCGGCGGTGCAGGTTCATCACGGTCTCCCGAAGGCTGGTACGAAGCAGGGCACCACTTTGGGCGCCCTGCATCTCAGCCGCGTGTCGACCGCGGTTTCGTTGGTTTCAGCGCCGGACGCGCCCGCCTACTTCGTCACGCCGGCGCCTGCGGCTTTCACGCCAGCTTGAACGGCAGCTCCCGCTGCGGCTTCGCGCCCGCGCGCCGCAGCGCATTCGCCAGCGCCGGCGCGAACGGCGGCAGGCCCGGCTCGCCCATGCCCTTGGGCGGATCGCTGCTCGGCACGATGTGCACGGCGATGCGCAGCGCATCCGTCATGCGCGCGACGGGGTAGTCGCTGAAGTTGCTCTGCTCGACGACGCCGTCCTTGAAGGTGATCGCCGCGCCGGGCAAGGTGGTCGACAGCGCCATCGTCGCCGCGCCCTGCACCTGCGCCTCGACGGTGCGCGGGTTGACGCAGAAGTTGCAGTGCACGCCGGCGGTGACCTGGCCGATCACCGGCTTGCCGTCCTTGAGCCCCGCCTCGACGACGTAGGCGACCACCGACTCGAAGCTCTCGTGCACCGCGACACCCCAGTGCAGGTGCGCCGGCAGCGTCTTCTTGCCGTAGCCGGACTGCTCCACAGCCAGCTGCAGCGCGGCGCGGTGCCGCGCATGTTCGGGGCCGCTGCCCATCAGCTTCAGGCGGTAGGCGACCGGGTCCTGCTTGGTTGCGTCGGCGATCTCGTCGACCAGCGTCTCCATCACGAACGCGGTGTGCGTCGAGCCGACCGAGCGCCACCACAGCACCGGCACGTTGACCTTCGGGTGATGCACGGCCACGCGCATCGGCACGTTGTACGGATCGCGCATGCCCTCGACGGCGGTGTCGTCGACGCCTTCCTTGACCATGAAGGCCTCGAAGGGCGTGCCGCCGACGATGCTCTGCGTGACGATGCGGTGGTCCCAGGCCAGCACATTGCCCTGCGCATCGTGGCCGATCTCGGCGCGGTGCACGGTGAACGGGCGGTAGTAGCCGGCGCGCAGGTCGTCCTCGCGGCTCCAGATCACCTTCACCGGCGCGGCCTTGCCCGCGGCGGCCAGTGCCTTCGCGACGGCCACCGATTCGAGCAGGTACTCCGAGGTCGGCACCGCGCGCCGGCCGAAGCCGCCGCCGCCCATCTGCACGTGGATGTTCACCTGCTCGGGCTTCAGCCCGGTCGAGGCCGCGATGGCCATCGCGTCGACGCCCGGCATCTGCGAGGCGGTGTAGATGTCGCAGCGATCGGCCTTCAGCTCGACGGTGCAGGCCAGCGGCTCCATCTGCGCGTGGTTGAGGTACGGGAAGACGAACTCGGCCGACAGCTTGTGCGGTGCGTCGGCCAGCTTGGCGACGTCGGCGCGCAGCTTCGGGTTCGGCGCCAGGTTACCGCCGGACTTCGCGAGCTCGCGGTACTGCGCCAGCTGCTTCGGCGTGTCGTTCTTCTCGACGCCACTCAGGTCCCAGTCGATCTTCAGCGCCTCTCGTGCGGTCTTTGCCGGCCAGTAGCCGGTGGCCACCACCGCGACGCCGCGCGCGCCGCGGTCCAGGTCCACCGGCAGCACCGCGCGCACGCCGGCCACCTTCTTCGCCGCGGCGTCGTCGAAGCCCTTGAACTTCGCGCCGAACACCGGCGGATGCGCGATCACCGCCACCAGCATGCCGGGGCGCTTGACGTCCATGCCGTAGGTCTGGCGGCCGCTGGACTTCGCGCGCGAGACCTTCAGCCCGGTCGGCTTGCCGACGATCTTGAAGTCCTTCGGGTCCTTCAGCGCCACCTTCTCGGGAATGGGCTGCTTCATCGCCGCGTCGAACAGCGTGCCGTAGGGGGCGCTCTTGCCGCCCGGGCCCTTCAACACGCCGCGCTCGGCGGTGACCTGCGCGGCCGGCACCTTCCACTGCTCGGCCGCCGCGGCGATGAGCATCGCCTTCGTGCGTGCACCGAGCTCGCGGTACTGCAGGTAGCTGTTCTTCACCGAGTTCGAGCCGCCGGTGAGGTGCATGCCGAAGGCCGGGTCGATGTAGTTCGGCTTCGCGTTGCCGAAGCCGGTGCGCACCGAGGCCCAGTCGGCCTCGAGCTCCTCGGCGCAGACCATCGCCAGCGCGGTCTCGATGCCCTGCCCCATGTCCATGCGGTTGCACAGCACCGTGACGATGCCGTCGCGGCCGATGGTCACGAAGGCGGCCGGCTGCTCGAACGGCGACTGGCCCGGCGGCAGCTTGGGCTGCTGCTGCGCGAGTGTGGCGAACGGCAGCAGCGCCAGGCCGACGCTGCCGCCGATGGTGAGCGTCGCGAACCGGCGGCGCGTCAGACCGGCGGCAGGCTTGGCGTCCAGCGCGGCCTGCGCCGCACGTTGCATCAGGCGGTCGGCGATCATGCGGCGCTCCCTTGCATGCCCAGCGTCACGGCGGCGTCCTTGATGGCCGCTCGGATGCGTTGATAGGTGCCGCAGCGGCAGATGTTGCCGGCCATGGCCGAGTCGATGTCCGCATCGGTGGGCTTGCGGTTGGCCTTCAGCAGCGCCACCGCGCTCATCACCTGCCCGCTCTGGCAGTAGCCGCACTGCGCGACGTCGTGCTTGACCCAGGCGTCGATCACCGCCTTGCCGACCTGGTCGGCGTCCTGGCTCTCGATGGTGCGGATGTCGGCGCCCTTGGCGGCGGAGATCGGCGTCACGCAGGACCGGATGGCCGCACCATTCATGTGCACGGTGCAGGCGCCGCAGAGCGCGGCGCCGCAACCGAACTTGGTGCCGGTCATCCCCAGCTCGTCGCGCAGGGCCCAGAGGATCGGCGTCGACGGATCGGCTTGCAGCGTCACCGCTTTGCCGTTGAGTTTCAAGGTGGTGCTCATGGTGTCTCGTTGTGTGGCGACGGGAAACGGAAGGCGGCGAGTGTGCGACTCGGCCGCGGCGCTGCGATGCTCACACCAATCAACCGCATTCGCATTGGGGCTTTGCCGCTGTCACCATCGGGCGAGACGATTGCCTTGTTCCGAAGCGAAACAACTCCGGGAGAGCCCTGATGGCCGACGCCGACCGCCCCACCCTCGTCTTCGTCTGTGCGCACCTGGCCGACGAACGCCTCTACGCCGCGCAGACGGCCGCCTTGCTGGACACGCACGGCTGCCGCGTGGTCGTGCTGCGCGAGCAGGACACCATGGCCGCGATGGCCGAGCAGGTGCTGGCCGTGGCGCCGCCGCGCTTCACGCTGATCGGGCTGTCGCTGGGCGGCTACGTGGCCTTCGAGGTGATCCGCCGCGCGCTGCCGCGCATCGAGCGCCTGGTGCTGATGGACACCACCGCGGCCGCCGACACGCCGCCGAAGGCCGATGGACGCCGCAAGGACATCGAGCTGGTGCGCCAGCAGGGCCTGGACGCGCTGATCCCCGAGCTGCCCAAGCGCTGGCTGCTGCCGGCGCACCGCGACGACGCGGCGCTGGTAGCGCTGCTCGGCGACATGGCGCGCTCCGTGGGCGCGCAGGGCCAGCGCAACCAGCAGACCGCGATGCTCGGCCGCCCCGATTCGGGGGCCGACCTCGAGCGCGTGCGCGTGCCGACCCTGGTGCTGTGCGGCCGCCAGGACCCGGTGACGCCGCTGGCCGACCACCAGGCGATGGCCGAGCGCGTGCCCGCGGCGCAGCTGGCCGTCATCGAGGACTGCGGCCACCTGTCGACGATCGAGCAGCCGGCGGCGGTGACCGAGGTGTTGCGCGGGTGGCTGGCGGCGACGGCGCGCAGCTAGACTCGCCGCCACTACAGCGCCCCACAAGGGACGGAGGCTTTGACGATGGACGACGCATTCAAGGGCAGCATCGACGCGCGCAGCGTGGACGCCGGCCGCGGCATCAACTGGTGGACCGACGCGTGGGCGATGTTCACGAAGCACGCCGGCATGTGGATCGTGCTGTCGCTGATCCTGCTGCTGATCTTCTTCGTGCTGGCCTTCATCCCCTTCCTCGGCGGCATTGCGGCGGCGCTGCTGGCGCCGATCCTGGTCGGCGGCTTCATGATCACCGCGCGCAAGGCCGAGGCCGGCGTCGCGCCCCAGCCGGCCGACCTGTTCGTGGCATTCAAGACGCATGCGCAGCCGCTGGCGATCATCGGCGCGCTGCTGCTGGCGGCGGTGGTCGTGTTCGGCCTGCTGATGAGCGTGCTGGGTGTCGGCGCCACCTTCGGCTTCGGCATGAGCGGCGCGCACCGCTCGGCCGGCGGCATGTTCGCCGCGATGGGCGCCGGCCTGGTCTTCATCCTGCTGTGCATCGCCTTCGCCTTCGTGCTGTCGATGGCCGTGTGGTTCGCACCGGCGCTGGTGGTCTTCCACGAGCTGTCGCCGATCGACGCCATCAAGACCAGCTTCGCCGCCAGCCTGAAGAACTTCGTGCCCTTCATCCTGTGGGGCGTGGTCTACCTCGTCGCGTCGATCGTCGCGTCGATCCCGGCGGGCCTGGGCTGGATCGTGCTGGCGCCGGTGGCGCTGCTCACCGCCTACGTGGCCTACAAGGACCTGTTCGGCGGCACCTGAGCACGCAGAGACCTCACTCGGCCGTGATCCCGGCGCTGCTGACGATCTCGCGCACCAGTGCCGCCTGCGGCTTGATGAAGGCGCGCAGCGCGGCGCCGTTCACCGGCGTCACGTTGAAGCCCGCGTCCTGCAGCTTGGCCCGCAGCTCGGGCTGCGCCATGGCCTCGAGCAGCGCCTTCTCGTAGGCGGCCACGGTCGCGGCCGGCGTGCCCGCCTTGACGAACAGCCCCTGCCACAGCGGCAGCGCCATGCCGGCGAAGCCTTCTTCCTCGCCGATGCGCTTCACGTCGGGCAGCTGCGGCACGCGGGCGAGGTCGGACACCGACAGGGCCTTGATGCGGCCGTCCTTCAGGAAGGGCATCGCGGTGGACAGCACCAGCATCGCGCTGTCGACCTGCTGGCCGACCAGGTCGTTGGCGATCTGCGCGCCGCCGCGGTAGGGGATGTGCAGCATCGAGATCCGCGCCTGCTTGTTGATCAGCGCGCCGTACAGGTGCTGCATCGTGCCGATGCCGGGCGTGGCGTAGTTGAAGCTGTCCTTGCCGCTCTTGCGCAGGGCGGCGAGCAGTTCGGCCAGCGTGCCGTGCGGCGAGGCCTTGGGCACCGCGAAGACCATCGGCACGGTGGTCATGCGGCCGAGCGGCAGCAGGTCGCGCTCCCAGTCGAGGCGGACCTTCGCATTGACCATCGGAACGAGCACGGTGTCGGTGCCGCCCAGGTAGATCAGGCTGCCGTCGGCGGGGGCATTGAGCACCTTCTGCACGGCCAGCATGCCGCTGGCGCCGGCAACGTTCTCGACGATCACTTGCCGACCCAGGCGCCTGGCCAGCTCCGCGCCGACGACGCGCGCGACGAAGTCGGCGCTGCCGCCGGCCGAGTAGCCGACGACCAGCGAGATCGGGCGGTCCGCCTGGGCGTGTGCGGGACCGGCGAGGGCCGTCCAGGCCACCAGCGCGAGCAGCGAACTGCAGGTTCTGCGGATCATGTGCGTGTTCTCCTTCAGAACGTGTGCTTGACGCCGACGTCCACCGCCGTCGTGCGCGTCAGCCCGTCGCGCTTGGCCGACCCGACGTTGGTGTACAGCAGCGTGCGCTTGCTGAGGTCGTATTGCAGCCCGCCGCCGACCATGGAGGCGTCCAACCCGGTCGCCGGGCTCAGCCGGCCGAAGGCCACGTAGGTTCGCCCGAAGTCGAGCGGCATCAGGGCCGAGACGGTCCAGGACGTCGCATCGCCATTCAGCCCGCCTTCGGCGCGGCTGAAGCTGGCCTTGGGCTGGACGAAGCCGAAGTCGTAGCCCGCGGCGACGAGCGCGAGGTTTGTGGCCGCATCGAGTCGATCGAAGGCGGCGGCGACCCACAGCGGCCCCTGCCGGTATTGCACGTTGCCCGACGACGCCCGCTTGCGCGTGCCTTCGCCGAACGCGGTGGCCAGCTCGACGCTGACGCCGGCCCAACTCGGCGACTTGTAGCCCACGGTGTTGCTCCAGCGGATGTTGGACGCCTCGATGGTCGCCGCGACCGGCGTGTAGTTGGCGTAGGTGTAGGCCGAGCCGAGCTGGCTGACATAGCTCCAGTAGGTCGGGTCGGCATTCAGCGCGACGGCGTAGGCGGCGGAGTATTCGCGACCGGCGTACAGCTCGCCCGCGGTCCGGGAGCCGACGGCGACCACCGAACGGCCGAGCCAGAACACGCTGGCATTGCTCGGCGTGCCGGTGTCGGCGGCGAAGCGGTGCTCGATCTGGAAGCGCGCGTACAGGCCGTCGCCCAGGTCTTCCTGGCTGCGGAATCCGAGCCGCGAGGTGTTGCCGGCCTTCATCGTCCAGACATCCGGTGCCGCGCCGCGCCCCGGCAGCAAGGCGCCGGGCGTGGTGCCGCTGTTCGCCTTGACCAGGCCCTGGTCGATGATCCCGTAGATCGTGACCGTGGACTGCGCTTGCGCTGCGCCGAACGCGGCCAGCGCCATCGCGGCGGCGGCGGCGACGCGCTGCGCCGATGGAAGAACCTTCACGTCTGTCTCCTGGTGGACCTCGGCGTCGATGGCCGATGGGTCGAAGCGTATGTCAATGTATTGTATTGCGTCAAGCGTAATGTATCGATCGCCCTGATGTGAGGGTGGATGGCCCTTGAGGTTTGTTCACTGGGTGGTTCGTCCCAAATACAATATGTATTCGACCCCGTACAACTTCAGGCCCCGCCATGTCCATCGGAATGTTCGACTCCTTCGTCACTGGCCACTGGTTCAGCAACGACGCCAAGCGCCTGTGGAGCGACCGCGCCACGCTGCAGGCGTGGCTGACGGTCGAAGCGGCGCTCGCGCAGGCGCAGGCCGAGCTCGGGCTGATCCCTGGCGACGCCGCGCGCACGATCGGCGAGAAGGCGGACGCGCAGTGCTTCGACCTCGGGCGCCTGGCCGAAGAGATCGCCTTCGCGCAGCATCCGCTGGTGCCGGTGCTGCACCGCTTCGAGGCGCTCTGCGGCGAGCCCGCGGCGGGCTTCATCCACTGGGGCGCGACGACGCAGAACGTCTTCGACACCGCCGCGGCGCTGCAGATGGTGCAGACGCATGCGCTGCTCGCGGGCCACCTCGACGCCGCGATCGGCGCTCTCGGCGAGCTCGCGCTGCGGCACCGGTTGACCGTGATGCCCGGCCGCACCCACGGCCAGCACGCGCTGCCGATGAGCTTCGGCCTGAAGCTGGCGGGCTGGATCGACGAGTTGGACCGCAACCGCGCGCGCCTGGCCGAGCGGCTCGCGCCCTCGTTTCCCGCCTGCATGGGTGGTGCGATCGGCAGTTTCGCGGCGACGGGTGCCGCCGGCCGCGAAGTCGAGGCGCGCCTGGCGGCGCGGCTCGGCCTGCAGCCGGCCGGGCTGCCGATGCGCGGCTCGTTCGACCGCGCCGCCGACTACGTCACCGCGCTCGGTCTGCTCGCCGGAACCGCGCAGAAGATCGCGCAGGACCTGGTGTTCCTGCAGCGCACCGAGGTCGGCGAGGTGGCCGAGGCCTTCCACCACGGCAAGGTCGGCAGCTCGACGATGGCGCACAAGCGCAATCCATCGACCGCGCAACTGCTGGCCAGCCTGGCGCGGCTGCTGCGCGGGCGCATCCCGCTGGCGCTGGAGGCGATGGTGCGCATGGACGAAGGCGACTCGTCGGCGACCAACGTGGCCGACACGCTGCTGCCGGAGATCGCGATCCTCGCCGTGTCGATCGCCGAGACGCTGGGCCGGCTGGCGCGCGGACTGGTGGTCGACGTGGCTGCGATGCGGCGCAACCTCGGGCTCTCCGATGGCCTGATCACGTCGGAAGCGGTGATGATGCGGCTGACCCGTCGCATGGGGCGCCACCAGGCGCATCGTGCGCTCTACGACGCCGCACAGCGCGCGCAGTCCGACGGCGTGCCTTTCGAGGCGGCGCTCGGCGAGTTGCCGGCCTTCGCCGCCCGCGGCCTGCCCGACGACGTGCGGCAGGCGCTCGACCCCGCGGCCTACCTCGGCGAGTCGGCGGCGCTCACGGTCGAGACGGTCGAGCGCGTGAACGCTCGGCCGCCGCTTTCGCCGGCGCCGCGACCGAAGCCCCCGCGCGCGCCGTGACCGGCGTCAGCCGCACGCCGTACGGCGCCGACGGGTCGGCCCAGCGCGCGTGCAGCACCTGGTTCAGCGCGTCGACCTGGTCGGCCACGCTGCAGCCGACGGTGTGGAAGAAGTCGGCATGCTCGTTGGGCAGGTCGGTGCGACCGAGCAGCACCACGCTCAACGCGGCCGGTATCGGCAGGCCGGCCTCGGCGAGCAGGCTGCGAAAGCGCGCGCCGTCCTCGATGCCCCACGCCACCAGCGCGCTGAAGGGCAACTGTCCGCCCGCACCGAGCGCCGCCTTCAGCTGCTCGACCAGCGCCCTCGCGTAGTCGCCGTCCGGCAGCCCGGGCACGTCGACCTCATGCAGTTCGAGCTCGGGGAGCGTGCGCCGCAGCGTCTCGAAGCGCCGACGCCCGAGCTGCGTTGCGAGGAAGGGATGCGTGGTGCTCGCGTAGGCGATGCGACGGTGACCGTGCTGGCGCAGCAGCGCGACGGCCGCGGCCAGCGGCTCGCCCCATTCGGTTCCGACGGCCTCGACATCGGTGCCGACCAGCGCGGCGCCGTCGACGGCCAGCACCTCGCTCTTGTCTCGCAGCGCGGCGAGCAGGCCGATCGGAATGGTCTTGAAGGTCGACTGCACGACGCAGGCATCGAAACGCGGCAGGCCCTTCAGCGCCGCCAGCGCGTGCTCCGGATCGGAGTACGACAGCTCGAGCACGCGGTGGCCCTCCGCCGCGAGGCGGCGCTGCAGCCCTTCGACCAGCACGCGGCCGCGCGCGATGCTGATCGAGCGGCGCAGCAGCAGCACCGACTTGGCGCCGGACTGCCGCGTCCGCTCGGTGCTGGCGGTCGCGGGCCGAGGTGCATCCGCCGCCGTTGCCGGGCCGCCGCGACCCACGAAGTAGGTGCCGCGGCCGACCTGCGACTCGATCAGCCCGCGCGCCTTCAGGTTCTGGAACGCGCGCTGCACCAGCATCTGCGAGGCGCCGAAGCGGCGCATCAGCTCGCGGATTGTCGGCAGGCGGTCGCCGGGCCGGGCATCGCGGGCCAGCTCGTCGAGGAACTGGTCGAGGTCGAAGGAGGTGCTGCGCATGCCAACACAATACAACACACGCCCGATACACCGGCGCGTGTGCGTGCGCAGCGACTTGCCGTCACGGCAGCACCGGGTTGGCGATCGCCTGCGCGATCAGGCGGTCGGCATCGCGCTGCAGCAGCAGGCGCTCGGCCACCAGCGCCGCGGCCGCGCCGCGCACGGCCGCCACGTAACCGGCCTGGTCGACGTACAGCTCCTCCAGCGACGGCCGCTCGTCGCCGGCCGCCAGCCGCGCGGCCTTCGCCTTGTGGAAGGGCAGGAAGCTGCCGGTGAGGTTCGACAGGTCGACGATGCCCGGCGTCGCGACGTAGTTGAACTCGATGCTGGTGCCCAGCGGCACGCGCGCCTCGACGCTGCGGATGCCCGCCTTCGTCAGCCCGGTCGAAACATCGACCTGCGGCACCAGGATCGCGTAGTCGCGGTTCAGGTAGGCCGGCGGCAGCACGCTGGCGATGCCGGACTCGTCCTGCGGCCGGTAGTTCGGCCCGAAGTCGAACAGCGGGAAGCCGTTGTGGCGGGCCAGGTAGTTGAAGTCCGGCACCGGCGTCGGCACGCCGTTGACCGGCCAGGCGAGGCCCTTGATCGCCGGGAAGCGCAGCGCCTCGGGCCGCACCAGCGTGCCGTCGGCGATGCGCGGCACGGCGCTGGCCGGCGGCTCGGTGCCGCGCACCACCCAGTCCTCCAGCGCGACGAACAGCGCGCGGAAGGTGTCGTTGAAGTGCACCACGGTGCCGGCGGGATAGACGTTGCGCGCCGGCGCGTAGCTGATGCTCGCGGTGCCGCCGGGGCCACCGTGCTGCGTGCTGGCGTAGTAGTAGATCCGGGCATTCGCGGGCTGCACCAGGTCGCGGAAGCCGTAGGCATCGGTCAGCACCGGCGAGCCCTGCAGCTGCCAGAACTCGGTGCCCGACAGGCCGAGCATGAACTTCGGGCAGGTGCTGCTCGCTTCGCAGCGCTGCATCACGCCGCCCTGGCGGCCGGCGACGTCGTCGACATAGTCCTTCGCCAGCCCGCGCGGCGCGGTCTGGCCGAAGGCGGTGTGGTCGGTGCGCAGGCCACCGCCGCCGCCCGGCACGGCGAAGCGGGTGTTGACGTGCGTCTGCCGCGCCGCGACGTGCGAATACAGGCCGTCGAACACGCGGCCGCCGCGCAGCGACTCGTTGAAGCCCAGGTGCAGGAAGGTCTTCATCGCGTTGCCGGACTGCGAGGTGCCCTGCCCGATCACGTGCGTGATGCGGCCGGCCAGCGGGTTGGCCTTGCCGCTGCTGTCGGCCGCCGTGCTGCGGAAGAAGCTCACCGTGTCGCGCAGCGCAGCGAGGCCGACGCCCATCACCTTCGGGTCCTTCGCCACGTAGACCAGCTCGTACAGGTACTTCGGATCGAAGCCGCCCTTCAGGCAGATGCGCGTGCCGTCCGGGGTGCCGGGGAAGGGGTTCGCGGCGGCGTCGCAGGCCGCGAACTTCCAGTCCGCGGGCGGGATCGCGATGCGCGGGTCGGTCTCGTTGATGCGGCGCGTCAGCGAGTAGCCGGGCTGGCTGTTGTCCAGGCTCGCCGGTGCGTACGGGATCATCGTGCCGTTGAAGACGCCGCCGGGCAGCGTCATCACCGGCGTCGCGGCGGTGGGCACCAGTTCGGTCCGGTACGGGCCGGTGATGCTGCTGCCGTCCTTGTTCTTCGCCACCGGCACGTTCACCGTCAGCCGCGCCGCGGTGCTCTTGGGCACGTCGCCCTGCCAGGCCGAGTACAGCAGCACGTAGCCGCGCTCGAAGTACACCGCATCGCCCGGCACGGCAGCCGGGTTGGGCATGGTCAGGATGTTGCCGCGGTTCGGCGCGTCGTAGCGCAGCACGCCCGAGGCCTTGGCCATGTCCTTGGGCTTGAGCACGACGAAGTCGGCGCTGTACTCGACCATGCCGTTGGCGTTCACCGGCGCGAGCTCCAGGTCCTGGATCACGCGGTTGCGCGCATCCTTCGGATCGAGCTCGCCGCTGATCGTGCCGGTCAGCTTCTCGTAGGCGCCGACGTTGCCGTAGCTGCCGGCGACGTCCTCGGTCGCGGTGATCGCGAGTGTCAGCCGCGGTGTCGCGGCGGGTGGTGGCGTGTCGTCGCCGCTGCCGCCGCAGGCGGCCAGCAAGGCGGCGGCGCAGGCCGCCATCGACAGAAGGGATCGCTTCATGGTCGGGTCTCTCACGGTCGGTGAAGGAATGCGGCGCGCGGACGAGCGCCGCCCGCGCGGCCCATCGCTGTCGGGCCGCGCTGCGGAAGGCAGGCAATGCGGGAACGCGCTGCGCCGCTGCGGCGCGCGCGGGGGGCGTTATTCGGCTTCGATGCCGGCGGCCTTGATCACCTTGCCCCACTTGGTGGTTTCGGCGGCCTGGAACTTCGCCAGCTCCTCGGGCGTCGTCGACCAGGCCTCGGCGCCGCTGCCGTCGAAGAAGGCCTTGGCCGGCGCGCTCTTCACGGCCGCCACCAGCACCTCGCGCAGCCGCGCGACCACCGGCGCCGGCGTGCCGGCCGGCACGTAGGCGGCGAACCAGTAGCCCATGTCGTAGCCCTTGACGCCGGCCTCGTCGATCGTCGGCACGTCAGGCAGCAGCGGGATGCGCTTGGTCGTCGACACGCCCAGCGCGCGCAGCTTGCCGCCCTTGATCTGCGGCAGGCCGGTGGCGGTGTCGGTGATCATCAGGTCGATCTGGCCGCCCAGCAGGTCGGTCACCGCGTTCGGGTTGCTCTTGTAGGGCACGTGCAGGATGTCGGTGCCCGACAGCTGCTTGAACATCTCGCCGGCGACGCGGCTGGACGAGCTGCCGCTGCCGAAACTCAGCTTGCCGGGGTCCTTCTTCGCCTTGGCCAGCAGGTCGGCCACGGTCTTGTACGGCGCATCGGCGCGCACCACCAGCACCTGGCCGCCCTTGCCGAGCCCGGTCACCGGCGCGAAGTCCTTCACCGGGTCGTAGGCCAGCTTCTTGTACAGGTGCTCGTTGGCCGCGTGCGTGGTGTTGGTGGTGATCAGCACCGTGTAGCCGTCGGCCGGCGCGCGCGCGGCGGCCTGCGCGGCGAGCATGCCGCTGGCGCCGGCCTTGTTGTCGACGACCACCGCCTGCTTGGTCTGCTCGGTGAGCGACTGGCCGAGCGCGCGCGCGAGCTGGTCGGTCGCGCTGCCGGCGGCGAAGGGCACGATGAAGTTCACCGGCTTCGCGGGCCAGGCCTGCCCGAAGGCCGCGAAGGACGTGGCGGCGAGGGCGGCGGCCAGCGCGGTGCGGCGCGTGAAGTGCAGCGGGTTCATGGGCTTGTCTCCTGGGGATGTGTCGGGTGCGGAATTCAGTCGGCCGGCCCGCGCAGCAGCGGCGCGAGCTCGGCGGGCAGGTCGATCGTCAGGTCGAGCAGCAGGAAGGACAGCGCCTTGCCATGGCTGTCGAGGTTCAGCGCATCGTTGACGCCGCCGTCGAGCACTTCGTCGAGCACGATGTTCAGCGCGTGCAGGGTCGGCAGTTCGTGGCGCGTGATGCGTGCGGGCCGGCGGTGCGCGAACTGGGCCGCGATGCGGGCTTCCGTCAACTGCTCGACGATCGCCGGGTACAGCGCCGGATGCCAGGCGATGACACTGATGTTCGAGCGGTTGCCCTTGTCGCCGGTGCGACCGTGCGCGGCGCGCCACAGCGGGATGGTGAGGGTCTTGTCGGTGGTGTGCATGGCTTCAGTCCAGCATCTCGAAGCCGCTGTGCACCGCATCGCGCGACAGCAGACCGGACACCGTGCCCAGCGTCGGCCGGATGGCGGTGCGCACGCCGCCGCCGCCGGCGGGGCCGCAGGTGTACAGCGCGGTCACCTCGCGCAGCAGCCGTTCGGCCGAGGCGCGCTCGGCATGGCGCAGCGCGACGCGCAGGCGCACGTCGCGGGCCTCGCCGGGGGCTTGTGCATCGAGCCAGCGGCCGGCGTCGTCGCCGAAGACGCTGGCCACGCCGATCAGGTCGGCGCGCAACGGGCCCAGGCCGGCGAGGCGTTCGCGCAGCACTTGCGCCGCCAGCCGCGCACGGCCCTCGGCGCGCGCACCGGCGTAGGAGATCTCGCCCTCGGCGAGCCAGCCGCTTTCGAAGCAGACGTTGACCTTGAGCTCGCGCGGGCGGGCGTGGCCGCGCACGCCGGACAGTTGCACGCGGTCCGCACCGAGCTCGGTGACTTCGGCCGCGCCGATGTCGGCGGTGACGTCCGGCGTCAGGTAGGCGGCCGGGTCGTGCACCTCGTACAGCAACTGCTCCTTCACCGTGTGCTGGTCGATCAGGCCGCCGGTGCCGTCGGGCTTGCCGATGACGCAGCCACCGTCGCGGTCGATCGCGGCGATCGGATAGCCGAGCGTGGCCAGCCCGGGCACGTCCTTCAGGCCCGGGTCGGCGTAATAGCCGCCCGAGACCTGCGCGCCGCATTCGAGCAGGTGGCCGGCCATCGTCGCGCGGGCCAGGCGGTCCCAGTCGTCCGCCGCCCAGCCGTGGTGGGCCAGCGCCGGGCCGACGGTGAGCGACGGATCGGCGACGCGGCCGCAGACGATGACGTCCGCGCCGGCGCGCCAGGCCGCGGCGATCGGCTCGGCGCCGAGGTAGGCGTTGGCGCTGACGATGTCGCGGCCGGCGAGCGCGTCGCCGGCCTGCTGCAGCAAGGCCTCGCGGTGTTCGGGGCCGGACACGTCGTCGCCGAAGACGATGGCGATGCGCGGTGCGCGCAGCCCCAGCGCGCGGGCGATGGCGCGGATGCGCAGCGCCGCGCCGCGCGGGTTCGCGGCGCCGAAGTTGCTGACGATGCGGATGCCGTGGTCCAGGCAGTCGCGCAGCACCGGCGCCACCATCGCGTCGAGCAGCGGCTCGTAGCCGGTGGCCGGATCGGCGCGCCGCGCCAGTTGCGCCAGCGCCAGCGTGCGTTCGGCGAGCGTCTCGAAGATCAGTGCCGCCGGCCGGCCGCTCGCGGCCAGCGCCCGCACCACCGGCGTCGCGGCATCGGTGCGGTCGCCCGAGAAACCGGCCGCGCAGCCGACCAGCAGGGTGTCGGCCTTGGCGGTGGGGAAAAGCGAAGGCATGCGCCGACTCTAGGCGTCCGGCGTTGATCTGTGAAACTCAAAGATCCGATACATTGATCCGTCATGCCGATCAATCTGTCGACCCGCGAGCTGCGCGCCTTCGTCACGCTGGCCGACGAGCGCAGCTTCACCCGCGCCGCGGCGGTGAACCACCTGTCGCAGCCGGCCTTCTCGGCGCTGATCCGCGGGCTGGAGCAGTCGCTTGGCGCACGGCTCTTCGACCGCACGACGCGCAGCGTCGAGCTGACGGCCGAAGGACGCGGCTTCGTCCATGCCGCGCGCCGGCTGCTGATTGATGCCGAGGCCGCCTGCGACGACCTGCAGGCCCATGCCGCGCGGCGCCGCGGGCGGGTGGCGATCGCGGTGCTGCCCTCGCTGGCGGCCGGCTGGCTGCCGCCGCTGCTGGCGGACTTCCACCAGCGCTTCCCCGGCATCGAGCTCGACGTGGCCGATGTGCTGTCCGACGCCTGCCTCGAACGCGTGCGCTCGGCCCGCGCCGACTTCGCGCTGGCCTCCACCCGCGCGGGTGCGCCCGAGCTGCGCACCGAGGACTTCTGTCGCGACCGCTTCCACGTTGTCTGCCGCCGCGACCATCCCTTGGCACGCGGCCGCCGTGCGCTGACGCTGGCCGACCTGGCGCCGCACCCGATCGTGCAGCTCGCGCGCTCGAGCAGCGTGCGCCAGTACCTCGAAGCGGCGATCTACCCGGCGCAGCTGCGCACGATGCTGGAGCTCGACCAGCTGAGCACTGTCGCCGGCATGGTGCGCGCGGGGCTGGGCATCACCGTCGTGCCTTCGCTGACGCTGTTCCACTTCGAGCACGACGAGCTGGTGGCGCGGCCGCTCGACTCGCCGGGCCTGGAGCGCCAGGTCTTCGTCGTGCGCCGCGCCGACCGCGGCTTGTCCAGCGCGGCGCAGGCGCTGTACGAACTGCTGCTGCGCGAACGGCCGCGTGCGGCGGGGCGTCGCCGACAATGAACCGGATGCAAGACGCCCACCCCGTGACCCTGCGCGCCGCGACGCCCGATGATGCGCTGTGCATCGGCGTGCTCGCGACGCAGGTCTTCCTCGACACCTACGCGACCGAGGGCATCCGGCCGGCGATCGCGCGCGAAGCGCGGGCGACGATGGCGCCCGAGGTCTTCGCGCCGCTGCTGGCCGACCCGGCAAACCGCTTCATCCTCGCCGAGCGCCTCGGGCACCTGATCGGCTTCGTGCAGTGGAAGCCGGACCAGCCGCATGCGATGGTCACGGCGCGGCGGCCGGCCGAGCTGCAGCGCCTGTACGTGCTGGAGCGCTTCTCCTCGACCGGCGTCGGCACGCGGCTGCTGCGCGCGGCCGAAGCCGATGCGGCGAAGGGAGGCGCGGACCTGATGTGGCTGACCGCGTGGAGCGGCAATGCGCGTGCACGGGCCTATTACCCGCGTCGCGGCTACGTCGATGCCGGCACGACCAGCTACAGCTTCGAGGGCGAGACCTTCGAGAACCGGCTGTTCGTGCGGCTGCTCGATGCGGTGAATTCCTAGCGGACAAAAGACACGTCGAGCGGCCTAACGCTTGCGCGCCAAGGTCAGCCCGTCGCCGATCGGCAGCATCACCAGGTCGATGCGCGGGTCGTCCTTCAGCTTCGCGTTCAGCGCCTGCAGCGCGCGCGTGTCCTCGCTGGTCGAAGGCTTCGCGACGCTGCCGCTCCACAGCACGTTGTCGATCGCGATCAGCCCGCCCGGCCGCAGCAGCTGCAGGCAGCGCTCGACGTAGCCGTCGTAGCCGGTCTTGTCGGCATCGATGAAGGCGAAGTCGTAGGTGCCGGCGCGGCCGGCGGCGAGCTCGGCGTCCAGCGTCTGCAGCGCGGGCGCGAGGCGCAAGTCGATCTTCTTCGTGACGCCGGCGGCCCGCCAGTGCGGCTGCCCGATGGCCGTGTAGGCCTCGTTGATGTCGCAGGCCAGCACGACGCCATCGTCCGGCAGCGCCAGCGCGACCGACAGCGCGCTGTAGCCAGTGAAGACGCCGATCTCGATCGTGCGTTTGGCACCGATCACCTTGACCAGCAGTGCCAGCAGCGCGCCCTGGTCCGGGCCGATCTGCATGCCGGCGGCGGGATGGGAACGCGTGGCGTCGCGCAGTGCGATCTGCGCCGGATGCTCGCGCACGCCGTGCTCGACGAGGTAGTGGTAGAGGGTGTCGTCGACGTTGAGGTAACGATCGCTCATGATTCGAATCTGGGGAGGCGGTCGGCGATTGTGAGCGTGGGCCGCGGACGGTCGGCGATGATCGTGCGTCCCCTCACTGCCTTCGCGGCCTTCCCCATGCCCCTCGCCCGTCCGACGCTTCGTTTCCCCACCCTGCTGGCGGCGCTGGCCGTCGCCGCCGTCGCGGCGCACGCCGAGCCGGCCGTGCTGCGCGCGAAGCGCCTCTACCCCGCGCCCGATGCAGCGCCGATCGACGACGCGGTGGTGCTGGTCGATGGCGGCAAGATCACTGCCGCCGGCGCGCGCGCGACGGTCAGCGTGCCGGCCCGTGCCCGCGAGATGGGCTGCGGCGGCGGCGTGGTCACGGCCGGCTTCCAGAACAGCCATGTGCACTTCGTGGCGCCGGTGTTCGCTGGCAGCGACACGTCCACGCAGTCGAAAGAGATCACCGCGATGCTGACGCGCTGGGGCATCACGACCGTGCTCGACGCATCGTCGAACCCAGCGACGACGATCCTGCTGCGGCAGCGCATCGATGCCGGCGTGTTCAAGGGCCCGCGCATCCTGACCGCCGGTGGCGGCCTGTTTCCGCCAAACGGCATTCCGTTCTACCTGGCCGGGCTGCCGAAGCCCGTGCTGGACACCCTGGCGCAGCCCGCCACGCCGGAGGCCGCGGTGCGCACCGTGCGTTACGACCTCGATGCCGGCGCCGACGGTACCAAGCTCTTCATCGCGACCCCGCAGGCCGACCGCAGCACGAAGCTGATGCCGCCCGAGGTCGCCAAAGCCGCGGCCGACGAGACGCACCGGCGCGGCAAGCTGGTGTTCGCGCACCCGACCAACGTCGACGGCCTGCGTGCCTCGCTGGCCGCCGGTGTCGACGTGCTGGTGCACACGACGCTGGGCATCGGCGCGTGGCCGGAGGACCTGACCAAGGACCTGGTCGCACGCGGAACCTCGCTGGTGCCGACGCTGAAGCTCTGGGGCTTCGAGCTCAACAAGGGCGGCGTGCCGACGCCGGTGCAGCAGAAGCTGATCGGCTGGACGCAGGACCAGCTGAAGGCCTTCGCCGTCGCCGGCGGCCAGGTGCTGTTCGGCACCGACGTCGGCTACATGAGCGAGTTCGACACCACCGACGAGTACGTGCTGATGGCCGGCGCCGGCCTGACGCCGATGCAGATCCTGGCGTCGCTGACCACCGCGCCGGCCGCGCGCTGGAACGAAAGCGCGCGGCGCGGCCGCGTGGTGGCCGGCCAGGACGCCGACCTCGTCGTGCTCGACGACGACCCGGCCGGCGATGTGCGCCGCTTCGCGCAGGTGCGCTGCACGATCCGCGGCGGCGAGACGATCTACAGCCGCTGACTCGCGCGCCGGGCGCCGCCGGCAGCGGTGCGCTAGCCGGCTCGGCGCAACGTCAGGTTGATGCGGCAGCGCCCGGTGGCGGGATGTTCGCCATCGGCCAGTGGCCGCACGCCGTGGAAGCGCAGCCGCGACGGTCCGCCCCAGACCACGACGTCGCCGTGCTGCAGCGGCACCGCCTGCGTCGGGTCGGCGCGCTTCGGGCCGCCGAACAGGAACACCGCCGGCAGCCCGAGCGAGACCGAGACGATCGGCTGGCTGAAGTCGCGTTCGTCGCGGTCCTGGTGCAGCGACAGCCGCGCGCCGGGGGCGTAGCGGTTGATCAGGCAGGCATCGGGCTCGAAACCGGCGAAGCCCGCGCGGGCGGCCGCGTCGCGGGCGAGTTGCGTGAACGCCGCCGGCATCGGCGGCCAGGGGGCCTCGCTCAGTGGATCGAGCGTCGCATAGCGGTAGCCGCGTGCATCGCTGTTCCAGCCGAGTGCGCCGGCATTGCTCATCGCCACCGACATGCGCCGCCCGCCGGGCACCACCATGTGGCGCCACGGCGCGATCGTGGTCACGGTGTCGATCGCGTCGAGCAACGCCGCTGAAGCCTGCGTCGCGAAGCCGCGCAGCACGCAGGCGCCGTCGGCGAGCATCACCACGCCGCCGTCACCGGCAAACAGATCGGTCTGCGAATCAGCGTGCATCGTGGAAGATGATGCCCGCGGTGTGCCGCTGCCCGGCGTGGACCCGGCTGACGCCATGCCGCAGGCTCACGCGGTAGACGCCCCGCGTGCCCTGCACCGGCCGGTGGTGCACCGCGATCACCGCGCCATCGCCCTGGCGCAGCGGCAGCACCATCGGCCGCGACTGCAAACGCGGCCGCTGCTCGGTCATCACGAACTCGCCGCCGTGGAAGTCGCGGCCGGGCTCGGACAGCAGCAGCACCAGCTGCAGCGGGAACACGTGGTCGCCGTACAGGTCCTGGTGCAGGCAGTTGTAGTCGCCGGGGCCGTAGCGCAGCAACAGCGGCGTCGGGCGGACCTGGCCGGCCTCGTGGCAGCGCTCGAGGAAGGCCGCGTGCTTCGGGGGATAGCGCGTGTTGCTGCCGAGCGCCGCGCTCCAGCGGTCGGCAATCGGCGCGAGGTGTTCGTAGGCGGCCGTGCGCAGCCGCGCGACCAGCGGCGGCAGCGGATGGTCGAAGTACTGGTACTCGCCGCGGCCGAAGCCGTGGCGCGCCATGATGACCTTGCTGCGGAACACCGGCTGCTCGTACAGCCCGGCCAGCGCGTCGCATTCGTCGACCGAGAGCAGGCCGGGGACGAGCGCGGCGCCGTCGGCATCCAGCGTCGCCTCGACGCCGGCCCAGTCCACCGTCGCGAGGTCTTTCATGCCGCGCTGCTTTCCGCTTCCAGCAGCGCGCGCTTGCGCTCGACGCCCCAGCGGTAGCCGGACAGCGCGCCGTCGCTGCGCACGACGCGGTGGCAGGGAATCGCCACCGCCAGCACGTTCGCCGCGCAGGCCTGCGCGACGGCCCGCACCGCGGTCGGCGCGCCGATGCGTTCGGCGATCTCGGCATAACTCATCGTGCGGCCGGGCGGGATGTCGCGCAGCGCCTGCCACACCCGCTGCTGGAAGGCGGTGCCGCGCACGTCGAGCGGCAGGTCCAGGCCGAGCCGCGGCGCCTCGACGAAGCCGACCACGCGCGCGACCAGCGATTCGAAGTCGCGGTCGCCGCCGAGCAAGGTCGCGCGCGGGAAGCGGTCCTGCAGTTCGCGCAGCAAGGCGTCGGGATCGTCGCCGAGCGAGATCGCGCAGACGCCGCGTTCGCTCTGCGCGACGAGGATCGCACCCAGCGCGCACTGCCCGATCGCGAAGCGGATCGTGCTGCCCGCACCGCCGGCGCGGTAGCGGCGCGGCGTCATGCCCAGGCGCTGGTCGGCGTCGGCATGGAAGTGGCCGGCGGAGGCATAACCGGCGTCGTAGAGCGCCGCGGTCACGCTGGCGCCCGACTGCAGTTGCGCCTGCACGCGCCGCGCGCGTTCGGCCGTGGCATAGGCGCGCGGGGTCAGGCCGGTGAGGGCCTTGAACGTGCGGTGCAGGTGGAAGGGGCTCCAGCCCGCGCGCTCGGACAACTGGGCGAGCGTCGGGGTTTCGTCCGCCGCCTCGATGTACCGGCACAGTGCCGCGACCACCGCGGCCTGCTGCTCGGCGCTGCCCGGGCCACCTGGCCGGCAGCGCTTGCAGGGCCGAAAGCCTGCCGCTTCGGCCGCCGCCGCATCGGCATGGAAGCTGATGTTCTCCGGCCGTGCGGCGCGCGCCGGGCAGCTCGGCCGGCAATAGACGCCGGTGGTGCGCACCGAGTAGACGAAGCTGCCGTCGGCTCGTGCATCGCGTGACCGGACGGCGGGCCAGCGCGCGTCGCGCTCGACCGCGGCCGCGCGCTCGGCGCGGCTGGGCGGGCTCGGCGGTCGCTGGGCAGGCGGCATGGTCTCGGTGGAAGCGGTGCGGATCGTATTCATGATGGCACTCTAGGCAGCACGCGGCGTGCGCGCACTCGTGCGCTTGCGGTCGAATTCGCTCCCCGCCGAGGGCTTGCCGCCGGATCTTGGCGAGACCGCCGGATGCCGCCAGAATCGCCCGCCACTTCCCACCGCCGGATCTTCACCGTGACCATCGAACGCCTCTGCATTCACGCTGCCGACAACGACGCGCTGCGCGACCTCGCCGAGGTCGACGTGATCGCCGGTTCCGGCATCGTCGGCGACCGGTACTTCAGCCGCGCCGACGAGCCCGGGCAGAACATCACGTTCGTCGAAGCGGAAGCGATCGAAGCCTTCCTGGCGGCGCAGGGCCGGCCCGTGGACCTGCTGGTCACGCGACGCAACGTCGTGACGCGCGGCGTGCGGCTGAACGATCTGGTCGGCAAGACCTTCACCGTCGGCGGCCTGCGCTTCCGCGGCGTCGAGCTCTGCGAACCCTGCCTGGGGCTCGGGCAGGCGCTCGCGTCACCCGAGCTGCGGCCGGCCGATGTGGTGCGGGCCTTCGTGCGCCGCGGCGGGCTGCGCGCCGACGCACTGAGCAGCGGCACGCTGAAATGCGGCGATGCCTTCGGCGGTGACGAGAACGAGCGCGTCGTCGCGGCCCTCAGCCCGCCGGTCGTTGCTCGATCAATCTGACCAGCGTGTGCAGCGCGCGGTTCACCGGCGTCGGCACGTTCAACGCCAGTCCGCGCGCGACGACGAAGCCGTTGAGGTGGTCGATCTCGCTCGGCTTGCCGCGCTGGAGGTCCTGCGCGGTCGACGAGAACTGCGCGGGCATCGTGTCGGCGATGCGCAGCACCGCGGGCCAGGGGTCGGCCGGCAGCGTCACGCCGTCGGCGGCGGCGACCGCGAGGCATTCGTTCACCACGTCGCGCATCACCTCGGTCACGCCGATGCCGTGCACCAGCTCGCCGTAGGGCCGCCGGCTGATCGCCGACAGCGCGTTCCAGGCGCAGTTGAGCACCAGCTTCGACCACAGCGCGCCGCGCACGTTGTCGGACACCTGCACCGGCACGCCGGCTTGCGCGAACAGCGCGGCCAGCGCGCTGCTGTCGGCCGACGGGCCGATCACCAGCTCGCCGCGGCCGTTGTGGCGCACATGGCCGGGGCCGGCCATCTCGCTGGCGACGTAGACCACCGCGGGCAGCACCGGCCGCTGCAGCAGCGCCTGCAGGCGCTCGGCGTTGTCGACGCCGTTCTGCAGGCTCAGCACCAGCGCGCCGGGCGCCAGGTGCGGCGCCAGCTGGCGGCCCGCGGCGTCGGTGTCGGTGGATTTCACGCACACCAGCACCAGCGCGGCGCCGGCCGCGGCGCTGGCGTCGGTGCTGGCCGCCAGCGGCACGCGTTCATCGAAGGTCTGCGCCTGCAGCCGCAGGCCGTCGCGCTGCATCACCGTGACGTGCTCGGACCTGCCGATCAGCGTGACCGCATGGCCGGCGCGCGCGAGCATGCCGCCGTAGTAGCACCCGACGGCGCCCGCGCCCATCACCGCTGTCTTCATCGTCGTCCTGCTGGTACTGGCCAGCGCCGATCCTAGTGCCGCCGGCCGCGGCGGCCGGCAACGCCCTGTGACCGCTCGGCGCTTTCGCGGGGCCGGTTCAGCGCGTGACGATCGGAAACGTCCCCGGCGCCTTCTCCATCAGGCTGAAGAAACGCACCAGGTCGATCCGGCTGCCGTCGACCTTCACCGCGTCGTTCAGCAGCGTGTCCTTCGCCCCGGCGGTGCCGGCGACCATCTTGACGAACACCGGGCGGGTCAGCGTCAGCGTGGCGTTGGCGTCCGCAGCCGGCGGCGCGGCGCGGTGGTGCAGCACGGCGTTCTCGATCCACAGCACGTAGGACTCGCGCGTATCGCTGAAGACGAGGTTGATCTTCAGCGTCTTGTCCGCCGCCGCCTCGCCGTCGAGTGACGCGGCCATCGCCTCGAAGAACCGTTCGACGGGCGTCTGCGCCAGCAGCTCGATCGCGCTGGCGCGGTCGACGCCGCGCTTGGGCGGCCCGTCGCGCAGCTCGGCCGCGGCGGTGAGGTAGCTGTTGCGCCAGGTCGAGGCTTCGCTCTGGAAACCCAGCTGTTCGTAGGTGCGGATCAGCAGCCGCTTCGCGCCGTCGTGCTGCGCACCGATCACCGCGTGGTTCAAGAGCTCGGCGGCCCAGCGGTAGTCGCCGCGGTCGAAGGCGGCCTGCGCGGCGGCCACCAGCTTGTCGGCGCCACCGGCGAGCTCGACATAGCGCTTCGCCGATTCCTGCGGGGGCAGCGGGTTCAGGTTCGCCGGGTTGCCGTCGTATGCGCCCAGGTAGTGCTGGTAGACGGCCTTCACGTTGTGGCGCAGGTCGCCGTAGTAGCCGCGCACGCCGAAGCCGGACAGCGACGCCGGCAGCACGATGCGCTCGGCGATCTCGCGCGGCGTCAGGCCGGCGTTGATGTGGCGCACCGTCTGGTCGTGCGTGTACTTGTAGAGGTCGCGCTGGCGGGTGATGAAGCCGACGATGCGCTCGCGGCCCCAGATCGGCCAGTTGTGCTGCGCGAGGTAGACGTCCGCATCGCCCAGCTCGTCGAGCGCCTGCTGCAGGTAGCCGGCCCAGCGCAGCGCATCGCGCACCTTGGCGCCGCGCACCGGCAGCAGGTTGTGCATGGTCTGCGCGAGGATCTCGGCGCCGTTGTAGGCGCGCCGCTCGGGCACCGAGAAGCTCAGCTCCGCCGGCGCCTCGGCACCCGGCACGTTGTGGAAGACGAAGCGCAGGCCGTCGATCACCAGTTCCTGCTTCGGCTGGTTGATCAGCACCGTCGGCGGCAGCAGCCCGAAGGTGCCATACGCGACGGCCTTGCCGAGGCCGGTGTCCACCAGCCCGAGCGGCGAGCGCGGCAGGTCCTTGCCGAACTGGTAGCCCGAGCGCCGGCCCATCGCGGTGCCGACCAGCACGTTCTCGCTGGTCGCTTCCTCGACGAAGCCTTCGCTGGCGACGATCGGAAGGGCCCGCTGCTTCGCTTCCTCGGGCGAGACGATGCCCAGCGCACCGCCGAAATGGTCGATGTGGCTGTGCGTGTAGACGATGCCGGTGACCGGCTTGTCGCCGAGGTGCTTTCGGGCGAAGGCCAGCGCGAAGGCGGCGCTCTCGCGGCAGGTGAGCGGGTCCACGACGATCCAGCCGCTCTTGCCCTCGACGAGGGTCATGTTCGCGATGTCGAAGCCGCGCAGCTGCCAGATGCCGTCGGTGACCTTGAAGAGGCCGGTCTGCGCATTGAGCTTCGCCTGCCGCCACAGGCTGGGGTTGACCGTCGGCGGCGCGGGGCCGTCGACGAACTTGAAGTGGTCGAAGTCGATCAGCACGCGGCCGTCGGCGGTGGTGATGCGGCCTTCGGGGCGGGCGATGAATCCGCGCTTCGCATCCTCGAAGTCGAGCGGGTCGTCGAGCTTCAAGGCCGCGGCGAAGCGGGCGTGCGACGCGAGCGTGGCCGCGGTGACGGGCGCATCGTCCGGTGCGCGGCCGGACGCGCGCTCGGCCGGTCGCCCACAACCCGCGATCCACAGCGGCAGCAGCACCGCCGCTGCGGCGAGCGCGATCGAGACCAGGCGCGGCGCGCGCGGAAGCGTGGTCATGGAAGCTCCGGATCGTTGTCGGGGACGATGCAAACTTACCGCGACACCCGACCCGAGGACCCTTCGTGACAACCCCTGTTGATTCACCCGACCGCCCGCCGCGTGCCATCGGCATCGTCGCCTGCTCCGCCGAAGGCGCATCGCTGTGCTACCGCACGATCTGCAGCGAAGCGCCGGCGCTGCTCGGCCAGGCCCACGCGCACCCCGAGGTGATGCTGCATGGCGCCTCGCTGGCCGACTACGTGCATTGCCTCGACCGCGGCGACTGGGCGGGCGTGGCCGCGCTGATGCTGGCGTCGGCGCACAAGCTCGCCGCGGCCGGCGCCGAGCTGCTGGTGTGCCCCGACAACACCATCCACCAGGCGCTGCCGCGGGTGCTGCCGCAGTCGCCGCGGCCGTGGCTGCACATCGCCGAGGTGGTTGCCGACGAAGCCGCGCGGCGCGGCTTGCGCACGCTGGGGCTGACCGGCACGCGCTGGCTGGTGGACAGCGCGGTCTACCCGGACGCGCTCGCCGCGCGCGGCCTCGCCTGCGTGAAGCCGGACGATGCGACACGCGACGCACTGTCGGCCATCATCATGGACGAGCTGGTGCCCGGCCACGTGCGGCCCGGTTCGGTGGCGGCCTTCCAGCGGGCGATCGAAGGCTTGAAGGCGCGCGGCTGCGACGCGGTGGTGCTGGGCTGCACCGAGATCCCGCTGATCATCGACGACAGCAATTCGGCGCTGCCGACGCTGGATTCGACGCGGCTGCTGGCGCGGGCGGCGCTGCGAGCTTCCATCGCTGCGTGAATCGTTTCATAAATCCTCACGACCTGAGACACCGTCACAGGAAGAATGCTTGAGATATCGTCTCAGTAATCGTTTCATAATGAGGCCATGCGCCCCCGCAACCAGACCGCCCGTGAACGCCTGCGCGGCGTGCTGGCGCGACGCCCGGCCGGCGCCGCGGCCGACATCGCGGCCGAGCTCGGCATCAGCAAGCCCACGCTGCACCGGCTGTTCGCCGAGCTCGCCGACGAGATCGTCACCACCGGACGGGCGCGCCGCACGCGCCATGCGCTGCGCCAGCCGCTGCGGGGCGAGCTGGCGCCGCTGCCGTTGTACGAGGTGGATCAACAAGGCCGCGCCGAGCGCGTGGCCGAGTTCGCGCTGATCCAGCCCGAGGGCAGCTGCCTGGACCTGGCGGCGCTCGGCTGGCCGGTGCCGGACGAGTCGCGCGACGGTTGGTGGCGAGGCCTGCCCTACCCCTTCTACGACATGCGGCCGCAGGGCTACCTGGGCCGCCAGTTCGCGCGCGCCGAACACGCGGCGCTGGCCGTGCCCGACGACCCCGAGCGCTGGCGCGACGAGCACATCGTGCATGTATTGAACCGCGCCGGCGCCGACGTCATCGGCAACCTGATCCTCGGCGATCCGGCCTTCGAGCGCTGGCAGCGGCAGCGCCTGCAGCGCGACGAGCCGCTGCCGGCGCGTGGCCTGGCGAAGGCCTATGCCGCGCTGGCGGACCAGGCCGTCTCGCGCGGGGTCTTCCGGTCCAGCGCGGCGGGCGAGTTTCCGAAGTTCACCGCGCTGCGCGAAGCCGAAGCCGGTGCCGACAGCCGCACGCCGCATGTGCTGGTGAAGTTCTCGGGCGCCGATGCCGCTTCGCCGGCCGAACGCCGCTGGGCCGACCTGCTGGTGTGCGAGCACCTCGCGCTGCAGTGCTGCGCGCTGCTGCCGGGCGTCGAAGTCGCGCGCAGCCGCGTGCTGGGCGCTGGCGGCCGCACGCTGCTCGAGGTCGAGCGCTTCGATCGACACGGCTTCTTCGGGCGCAGCCGGCTCACGAGCCTGACCTTGATCGACGGCGCGTTGCTCGGCATCGGCACGTCGGACTGGACCCTGCTGGCCGAACGGCTGGTCGCGGCGGGCCTGCTCGAGACGGATGACGAAGCGCGCATCCAGATGCTGTGGTGGTTCGGCCGCCAGATCGCCAACACCGACATGCACACCGGCAACCTGAGCTTCCGGCCCGAGGACCAGCGGCTGACACTGGCGCCGGCCTACGACATGCTGCCGATGCTCTATGCGCCGCTCGCTGGCGGCGAGGTGCCGGTGCGGCAGTTCGAGCCGCCGCTGCCGCGGCCGCCGCAGCGCCTGCCCTGGCTGGCGGCCTTCGACGCGGCGCTCACCTTCTGGCATGCCGCGGCGGCGGATGCTCGGCTGAGCGAGGCCTTCCGCGCCATCTGCGCCGTCAATGCCACGCGTCTGCAGGACGTGGCGGCGCACGCCTGACTTTCCCTGGCGGAAAGTCGGCATTGCCGAAATACCGCTTGCGACGCCTCGCGGAAGGCCTAGAGTGCGCCGAGCTTCGACCTCGCTGCGACCTGCTGCGCTGCGGCCCACAACACCTGGAGACATCGATGAGCCTCGACCCTTCCCTCTCCCGCCGCCGCGCGCTGCAAGGCCTGGCCGCCGCCGGTGCCGGCGCGTGGCTGCCGATGGCCGGGGCCCAGGACAAGGTGGTGAAGTTCATCCTGCCCAATGCCACCGGCTCGGGCGTGGACGCCATCACCCGCGCGGCGCAGCCGGCGCTCGCCAAGGCGCTGGGCATGCAGGTGATCGTCGACAACCAGCCGGGCGCCGGCGGCATCGTCGGGCTGCAGGCGCTGGCGCGGTCGGCGCCGGACGGCATGACGCTGTCGGTGGTGTCGAACAACGTCGTGATCTTCCCCAGCGTCTACAAGACGCTGCCCTTCAACATGCCGGCGGACTTCACGCCGATCGCCATCTGCGGCTTCACGCCGGTGGTGCTGGTCGTCAACCCGAAGGTGGCGGCGAGCAACGCGAAGGAGTTCACCGCGCTGCTGAAGGCCAAGCCGGGCGAGCTGAACTTCGGCTCCGGCGGCAACGGCACCATCCTGCACCTGGCGTCGGAGATGTACCTCGACGCGGTGGGCGCCAAGGCGCGCCACATCCCGTACAAGGGCGTCGGCCCGATGGTCACCGACCTGATCGGCGGCCAGATCGAGTTCGCCACCGTCGCGCTGCCCAGCGTGCAGCAGCACCTGAAGACCGGCGCGCTGAAGGCCATCGGCGTCGCCACCTCGCAGCGCATCCCGGCCGCGCCCGAGATCCCGACCTTCGTCGAGCAGGGCGTGCCGAGCTATGTGGTCGAGGCCTGGTTCGCGGTGATCGGGCCGAAGGGTCTGCCGGCCGCCGAGGTCAAGCGCGTGCACGACGCGGTGGTGTCGGCGTTCGCGCAGCCGGAGGTCAAGGACGCGATGGCCAAGCAGGGCAACGTGATCAACGTCAGCGCGACCGACTATGCGCAGAACTTCTTCCGGAGCGAGCTGACGAAGTACGCGGCGCTGGTGAAGAAGGCGGGCGTCGAGCTGCAGTAGCCGCGAGCCATCGGTCGGCTTCCGCCTCCTCGTCGGCGCCGCCGAAGGCTTCGACGAGGTGATCGACGAAGGCCCGCGTGCGCGCCGGCAGATGGCGGCGCGTCGGCATGGCGGCGTAGAGCGTCAGCCGGCCGCCGTGCCAGTCGGGCAGCACCCGCTCGAGCCGACCGGCGCGCAATGCCTCGGCGGCCAGGAAGCTGGGCAGTCCGGCGATGCCCAGGCCGGCCTCGGCCGACGCGAGCAGCAGCTCGAGGTGGCTGGTGGCCAGCGCCGGCACCGGCAGCGGCAGGTCGACCACCGGCGCCACGGCCGCTGCCGCCGCAGGCGTGGCCGCTGCCGTGGCCGCTGACTTGTCGCGATAGAGCCGCAGGCCCTGGCGCACCGCGTCGACGGCCGGCAGCAGCGCGACGTGCGGCAGCAGCTCATCGGGCGTGGCCGGCCGGCCCCGGGCATCGAGGTAGCGCGGCGAAGCGCACAGCACGAAGGTCGACACCGCGAGGCGGCGCGCGATGAAGTCGCCCTGCAGCGGCTGCTGGCCGAGCGAGACGATGGACACGTCGAAGTTCGCATCCGCCGCTTCCACCGGCCCCGGCGCCGCGAACTCCAGCGCCAGCTGCGGATGGCGCTCGCGCAGGGCCGGCAGCAGCGGCGCGATGCAATGCACCGCGAAGGCCGGCGGCGCCAGCACGCGCAGGGTGCCGCGGGCCTGCGTGCTGGCGGTGCCCGCTTCGGCGTCGGCCTCGTCCAGCGCGGCGAGGATGCGGCGCGCGTGGGCGAGGTAGGCCTCGCCGGGCTCGGTCAGCGCGAGGCGGCGGGTGGTGCGGTGCAGCAGGCGGGTGGCGAGGTGGGCTTCCAGCTCGCCCAGCGTGCGGGTGACGACAGCCGGCGCCAGGTCGAGCAGGCGTGCCGCGCCGGCGAGGCTGCCCTGGTCCACCACGGCGACGAAGACGCGCAGTGCGCGCAGCTGGTCCATGGCCTGGATTCTTCCACTGCCGTCAAGGCTGCCTTGCGGCGCTGCGGCTGGGTGCGGCGCCGCCCGGTTCCTACAGTGACGGCACTGCTTCAACCCCTGCTGCGAGTGCCCACGATGACCGCCCTGCCCGACCTGCCCGACCTGCCCGACCTGCCCCAGACCCTGCACACCCTGCAGACCCTGCACACCACGCCCGATGCCGCCGGCACCTGGATCTACGACGGCGATGTGCATGCGCTGCGCCACCGTCACGGCGTTGCGCCCCAGCTGTTCCGCTACCAGCGGCGGCTGCGCGAGACACCGTCCGGCCTGGTCGCCTCGCATGTCACGCACGACGCCGCGGCGCCCGACGCGCCGCCGATCATCGTCGAGTCCGCCGTGATGGGCAGCGACTACACGCTGCGCCGCTTCGACGCGGTGAACGCTCAGCAGGGCTACAGCGGCTCGGTGACCGTCGATCGCGAAGGGCGGCGCCTGCAGTTCATCCTGCAGCGCGGCAACCGCACCTGGACCGCGCAGCAGCACATCGACGCCCCGGCGGTCAGCGGTCCGTCGCTGCACGGCCACATCCTGCAGCACTGGGCGCACCTGGCCACCGGCGCCGCCATCGACGTCCGGATGATCGTGCTCGCGCAGCGCACGAGCTACGGCTTCCGCATCCGGCAGGCGCCGCATGCGGCACCCGGCCGCCGCGCCTTTACGATCACGCCGGTGCGCTGGTGGGTGCGGCTGGCGGTGGCGCCGCTGCGGGTGGAGTTCGACGAGGCCACGCGGTGCGTGCTTCGCTACGAGGGCCGCGTGCCGCCGATGCAGCGGCGCGGTGGCGGGTGGCGGGCGCTGGATGCCCGCGTCGACTATGTGCGTCACGCGGCGGTGTACCGGTGAGTGCCGAGCGGCCGTTCCGAAGGCGCTCACCTCCTCGGGGGCCAAGATGAACGAGCGACACGGATCGAAGGAGCGATGAAGGCGATGCGGGACGACGACCGATGGCTGGACCCCTGGCTGCAGACGCTGCGACAGCACGCCGGCGGAAGGCCGGTGCTGGAGCTGGGTTGCGGCGATGGCCGCGACACCGCCGTGCTGGCCGGCGCCGGCTTCGACGTGCAGGCGCTCGACCGCTCCAGCGGTTCGCTGCTGGTCGCGCGCGGGCGGCTGCTGCGACCGGCCGGTGGCGGCCGCGCGCACTTCAGCCGCGGCGACCTGCGCGATCCCTGGCCGCCCGGCCCGTACGGCGCGGTGCTGGCCAGCCTGTCGCTGCACTACTTCGACTGGCCGACCACCGAAACGCTGGTTCAGCGCGTGGCCGGGGCGCTGGCGCCGGGCGGGCTGCTGCTGTGCCGGCTGAACTCGACCGCCGACCACCACTGGGGCGCGAGTGGACATCCGGCGATCGACGGCGACCCGCATTTCCGCCTCGTCGACGGCCAGCCGAAGCGCTTCTTCGACCGCGCCGACGTCCAGCGCCTGTTCGATGCCCGGCACTGGCAGCACCTGGCGCTCGAGGAGCAGGTGATCGACCGCTATGCGCAACCGAAGGCGGCGTGGCTGCTGGCGGCGGTGCCGGCCGGCTGAGGGGCTGCCGCGCCCGTCACGGCGACGCCATCGTCCACTGCAGCAGCAGCGCCCACGCGAGCCACAGCAGCGGCACGGTCCACGCGGCCAGGCGCAGCGCGACGGACGGCATCTCGTGCAGCAGCAGCACGCCGAAAGTCGCCAGCACCGTCGGATCGGGCGCCAGCCCGAACAGCTCGGCCTGCCGCCACGGCCGGCCGAACGCCGGTGCCAGCAGCGGCCAGCCCAGCACCGCGATGCCGACCAGCACGATGCCCGCGTGATGCCGCGGACGGCGCCGATCCACCCGCTGCAGCGCGGGCCTCACCGCCAGCGCCAGCCACACCAGCGCCTGCGCGACGAAGGCGGCCGCGAAGCCCGTTGCCGCCCAGTTGATCGGCGCGAACCAGCGCGCATGGAAGACCAGGCCGACGCTGGCCCACGCGAGCGCCAGCAGCGCGAAGGCGATGCGCGCGCGCGTGCCACCGGCGCGACGGCGCGCCAGCAGTGCCAGCACGACGAGGCCGGCCAGCAGGCCGAGCAGCGGCGCCGGCCAGGTGGCGGCATTCATCAGCTCGAACAGCCGCTGGTAGGTGCGCGGCGAGAACATCAGGAAGTCGGACGGCCGGTAAGTCCACCACTCGCTCATCGGCCGCTCACTTGATGGTTTAGAGCGATGCGATGTGTGCCGCGATGCGCCGCCGCATCGCCTCGTCCGGCATCGGGCCGCGCGCGGCGGCCAGGTTCTGCCGCACGTGCGCCACCTGGCCGGTCGCCGGGATCGCGCAGGTGAGCGCGGGGTGCGAGACGATGAACTTCAGCACCAGCTGCGCCCAGCCGTCGCATTGCAGCTCGGCGGCCCAGGCCGGCAGCGCATGGCGCGCCAGCGCGCGCAGCAGCGCGCCTTCGCGGAAGGGGCGGTTGGCGATCACCGCGATGCCGCGTTCCTGCGCCAGCGGCAGCAGGCGGGCCTCGGCCTCGCGGTCGAGCGGGTTGTAGCTCAGCTGCACGAAGTCCAGCGGCTGCGTGCGCATGATGCGTTCCATCTCGGCATGGCGCCGGCCCTCGGACGTGGTGATGCCGACGTAGCGCAGCCGGCCCGCGGCCTTCATCGCCAGCAGCGCCGGCAGGTGGTCTTCCCAGCCCAGCAGGTTGTGCACCTGCAGCAGGTCGAAGCGCGGCACGCCCCAGAGGCGGCGCGAGGCCTCGATCTGCCCCGGGCCGCGCGCGCCCGATCCGATCCACACCTTGTCGGCCGCGAAGACCCGCGGCAGCCCGCCGATGCGGGCCAGGCCCTCGCCGATCACGGCCTGCGAGGAGCCGTACATCGGCGACGAGTCGATGAGGCGGCCGCCGCCCTCGAGGAAGGCCCGCATCACCTCGGCGCACGCGGTGCGGGACGCGGCGTCGCCGCCGACGTTGAAGGTGATCCAGCTGCCGAGGCCGATCGCCGGGATCGACTCGGCGCTGGACGGGATGCGGCGCTGCGCCGGCGCGGGCTGCGCGACCGCCTCGTCCGCCAACGCGGTGGTGGCCATCAACTGCAGCAGGCGGCGGCGTCGCATGGCGGGGCGGCAGCGGTGTCGAGGCCGTTCAGAGGACGAGCTGCGTCGTCGAGAGCACCTGCTTCAGCCCGATGAATGAGCGGATCTGCCGCACGCCGGGCAACTGCAGCAGCTGCTCGGCATGCAGGCGGTTGAAGCTGTCGTTGTCGCGGGTGCGCAGCAGCATGAAGTAGTCGAACTCGCCGGTGATCACATGGCATTCGAGGCAGCCCGGCACGCCGGCCGCGGCTTTCTCGAAGTCCGCGAACGAGTCGGGTGTCGAGCGGTCGAGCACGACGCCGATCATCACCAGCATACCGGCGTCGAGCCGCCGCGGCTCCAGCAGCGCGACGATGCCGCGGATCCAGCCATTGGCTTTCAGCCGCTCGACGCGGCGCAGGCAGGCCGCGGGACTCAGGTGCACCTTGGCGGCGAGCGCGACGTTCGACAGCGACGCGTCGCGCTGCAGCTGGCGCAGGATGGCACGGTCGGTGCGGTCGAGCTCGGGGGCCGGGGGAGGCGGAGGGGCTGCCGGCATGCTGCGCGGCACGGCAGCCCGGCGCTTCGGCGATGGACGAGATTTTGTTGCGTTCATGGCTTGTTTGGCACAACGAAGGAAGCCGCTTGTCGCGAGATGGTCCGGAAAGCGTGCGTCAAGCGCCGAGATTTTGCAACCATGTTGACCGCCGTGCTGCCTAGCATCGGGGCCTTGCCCTTCGAACCGGAGCCGCCACGATGAACCTCGAGAAATTCCCCCGCCATGCGCTGACCTTCGGCCCCAGCCCGATCCAGCCGCTGAAGCGCCTGTCGGCCGCGCTGGGCGGTGAAGTCGAGCTGTATGCCAAGCGCGAGGACTGCAACTCGGGCCTCGCCTTCGGCGGCAACAAGACCCGCAAGCTCGAATACCTGATCCCGCAGGCGCTGGCGCAGGGTTGCGACACGCTGGTGTCGATCGGCGGCATCCAGTCGAACCAGACGCGCCAGGTGGCGGCGGTGGCCGCCCACCTCGGGATGAAGTGCGTGCTGGTGCAGGAGCACTGGGTCGACCATGACGACGCGGTGTGCGACCGCGTCGGCAACATCCAGATGTCGCGCATCCTCGGCGCCGACGTGCGCCTGGACGCCGCGGGCTTCGACATCGGCATCCGGCCGAGCTGGGAGCGCGCGATGGACGACGTCAAGCGCGCCGGGGGCAAGCCCTTTCCGATCCCGGCCGGCTGCTCGGAGCATCCGCTCGGCGGTCTCGGTTATGTCGGCTTCGCCGAAGAAGTGCGCGCGCAGGAAGCCGCGATGGGGCTGCGCTTCGACTACATCGTCGTCTGCTCGGTCACCGGCAGCACGCAGGCCGGCATGGTGGTCGGTTTCGCGGCAGATGGCCGTGCCGACAAGGTGATCGGCATCGACGCCTCGGCGACGCCCGAGCAGACGCATGCGCAGATCCTGCGCATCGCGCAGTCGACCGCGCAGCTGGTCGAGCTGGGGCGCGACATCGTCGCGTCCGACGTGGTGCTCGACACCCGCTACGCCGCGCCCGCCTACGGCCTGCCGAGCCAGCAGACGCTGGAGGCGATCCGCCTGTGCGCGCGCACCGAGGGCATGCTGACCGACCCGGTGTACGAGGGCAAGTCCATGCAGGGCCTGATCGACAAGGTCAAGCGCGGCGAGTTTCCCGCGGGCTCGAAGGTGCTGTACGCGCACCTGGGCGGCGTGCCGGCGCTGAACGCCTACAGCTTCCTGTTCCGTAACGGCTGAAAGACGCGGCACTGGCCGCCGAGCCGCGAGCGACGCGACAGGGCCGCCGGGCGTGGCGGCCTGGTCCGCGTCAGCCCGCGTCCGCCGCCGCCGGCCGCGCGCCCATGCGGCTGGACAAGGCCGCCGCGCATGCGATCAGGGCCCTCGCCGCGGCGCCGTCGCGCGAGGGCTCCAGCGTCGCGCTCGGCCCGATCGCCGTCAGCGCGAGCACCATCTCGCCGAAGCCGTCGAACACCGGCGCGGCCAGTGCGGTGACGCCGCGCACCGTGCCGTCGACGATGGCGGCGAAACGTTCCTCGTGGATGCGGGCGAGCTCGTCGTCGAAGGCGGCGTCGATGCGCACCGCCTTGCCGGCTTCGGCACGCAGCGCGGCGAGCACCTGCTCGCGCGGCATGAAGGCGGCGAAGAGCCGGCCCGACGCGGTGCCGCGCACCGACACCACGGTGCCGTGGCGCATGTTCACGTGCACCGCGGTCGGGCCTTCTTCCAGCCGCACGAAGGTGGGACCGCGGTTGCCCCAGATCGCGATGCCCACCGTCTGCCCGACCGCCAGCGCCAGCGCCGGCAGCTCGGCGCTGGCCAGGCGGATCGGGTCGGTCTGCTGCAGGCCGATCAGCCCCAGCTGCAGCGCCAGCGCGCCCAGGCCGTAGCGGCCGCTGGCCGCGTCCTGCTCGATCAGGCGCAGCTTGCCGAAGCTCACCAGGTAGGGGTGGGCCTTGGCTGGCGTCATGTCGGCCTCGCGCGCCAGGTCCTTCAGCGCCATCGGACGGCCGTGGTGTACCAGCGCCAGCAGCAACCGGCCGCCGACCTCGATGCTCTGGATGCCGCGGGAGCCGCGCTCGCCATCGTCTTCGGTGCTGTCCATTGCCGCTGCCTCACCCCTTCGGTACTTTCACTTAACAAAATCGATTCGACATTATCGAACCGGTTGATTATCATCAACCGACTTTCACATAGCCTAACGCGTTCGTCATGAGCAAAACCTTTGCCAGCCAGGCCGACCTGGAAGAAAAGCAGGTCAGCTTCACCAAGCTGTCCGACAACGCCTATGCGTACACCGCGGAAGGAGACCCCAACACCGGGGTCATCGTCGGCGACGACGCGGTGATGGTGATCGACACGCAAGCCACCCCGGTGATGGCGCAGGACGTGGTGCGCCGCATCCGCGAGGTCACCGACAAGCCGATCCGGTACGTGGTGCTGAGCCACTACCACGCGGTGCGCGTGCTCGGCGCGTCGGGTTATGCGCCGCAGCACATCATCGCCAGCCGCGACACCTACGACCTGATCGTCGAACGCGGCGAGCAGGACAAGGCCAGCGAGATCGGCCGCTTCCCGCGCCTGTTCCGCAACGTCGAATCGGTGCCGCCGGGCCTGACCTGGCCGACCATCACCTTCGAGGGCCGGATGTCGATCTGGCTGGGCAAGCTCGAGGTGCAGCTGATCCAGCTCGGCCGCGGCCACACCAAGGGCGACACGGTGGCCTGGCTGCCCGCGCAGAAGATCCTGTTCTCGGGCGACCTCGTCGAGTTCGACGCCACGCCCTATGCCGGCGACGCCTACTTCAAGGACTGGCCGCAGACGCTGGACAAGCTTGCCGCGCTGCAGCCGCGCGCGCTGGTGCCCGGGCGCGGCGCGGCGCTGACGACGCCGGAGGCGGTGGCCCAGGGCCTGGCCGGCACACGATCGTTCATCGCCGACATGCATGCCAGCGTGCAGGCCGGCGTCGCCGCGGGCAAGGACCTCAACACCGTCTATCGCGAGACGTACGCGGCCCTGAAGCCGAAGTACGGCCACTGGGTGATCTTCGACCACTGTCTGCCGTTCGACGTCACGCGCTGCTTCGACGAGGTGTCGCAGTACCCCGATCCGCGCATCTGGACCGCCGAGCGCGACGTCGCGATGTGGAAAGCCCTCGAATCCTGAGGGCCGGGGCTGCTGCCGTCGTGGACTACCAGACCCTCACCTTCCCGTACCGCCGCTCGCCCGACCAGGACGCGGCGTCGCCCGTCCGCCATCCGGTGGTCGTGGTCGGCGCCGGCCCGGTGGGCTTCAGCGTCGCGATCGACCTCGCCCAGCGCGGGCAGCCGGTCGTGCTGCTGGACAACGACGACAAGCTGTCCGCCGGCTCGCGCGCCATCTGCTTCGCCAAGCGCACGCTGGAGATCTTCGATCGCCTCGGTGTCGGCCAGCGCATGGTCGACAAGGGCGTGTCGTGGAACCTCGGCCGCGTGTTCTTCCACGACGAGCAGGTCTACGAGTTCAACCTGCTGCCCGAGACCGGGCACGAGCGTCCGGCGTTCATCAACCTGCAGCAGTACTACGTCGAGGGCTACCTGGCCGAACGTGCGGCCGAGCTGCCGCTGATCGACCTGCGCTGGCGCCACGCCGTCAGCGGCGTCGAGCAGCGTGAGGACGGCGCACGCCTGACGGTCGACACGCCGGACGGCCCGTACACGCTCGATGCCGACTGGCTGATCGCCTGCGACGGCTCGCGTTCGTCGGTGCGCCAGCTGATCGGCCAGGAAAGCCACGGCCGCACCTTCAAGGACCGTTTCCTGATCGCCGACGTGCGCATGCAGGCGGACTTCCCTGCCGAAAGGTGGTTCTGGTTCGACCCGCCCTTCCATCCCGGCCAGAGCGTGCCCGGCGGGCGAAGCACGCCCAGCAGCGTGCTGTTGCACCGCCAGCCCGACAACGTCTGGCGCATCGACTTCCAGCTCGGCTGGGACGCGAACCCGGACGAGGAGAAGCAGCCCGAGCGCATCGTTCCGCGCGTGAAGGCCCTGCTGGCCGCGTCGGGCAATCCGGCGCTGCGCGACGCCGAGTTCACGCTGGAATGGGCCAGCGTCTACACCTTCTCGTGCCTGCGCATGGACAGCTTCCGCCATGGCCGCGTGCTCTTCGCCGGCGACTCGGCGCATGGCGTGTCGCCGTTCGGCGCGCGCGGCGCGAACTCCGGCGTGCAGGATGCCGAGAACCTGGCGTGGAAGCTCGACGCGGTGCTGCGCGGCGCGGCGCCGGATGCGCTGCTGGACAGCTACGCGGCCGAGCGCGCGTACGCGGCCGACGAGAACATCCTGAACTCGACCCGCGCCACCGACTTCATCACGCCGAAGAGCGAGATCAGCCGCGTCTTCCGCGACGCGGTGCTGCAGCTGTCGCGACGGCATGCCTTCGCGCGCACGCTGGTCAACAGCGGCCGGCTGTCGGTGCCGGCGACCCTGCACGGCTCGGCGCTGAGCACGCCCGACCGCGAGGCCTTCGCCGGCCGGCTGGTGCCCGGCGCACCGGCGGTCGATGCCCCGCTGCAGGATGCGGCCGGCGCACCGACCTGGCTGCTGCGCCAGCTCGGCGACGGCTTCACGCTGCTGATGGGCGCGGGGCCCGGCATCTCGCGCCTGGCCGACGAGCTGCGGAACGCCGCCGAAGGGCTGGCGCCGCTCACCTGGCGTGTCATCGGCCCGCCGGGCTCGGACGCGCCGCTGGTCGACAGCGACGGCTGCGTCGCGCAACGCTACGACCTGCAGCCGGGCGGCGCGGTGCTGCTGCGGCCCGACCACCACGTCTGCGCGCGCTGGCGCACACCCGACGGCGATGCGCTGCGCGCCGCGCTGCGGCGGGCGTTGGCACTCACCTGATGGCCGAGGACCGCATGAGCGAACAACACCTGATCACCACGCCGCGCCTGGAGGCGCCGGACGACTTCTATGAAGCGCTGATCGACGCGCACCGCGGCCTCGATGCCGCGCAGAGCCAGGCGCTGAACGCCCGCCTCGTGCTCCTGCTCGCGAACCACATCGGCTCGCTGGCCGTGCTGCGCGAAGCGCTGCAGGCGGCGCGCGACGCAGCCTGAACCTTTCACCTTCCACCCTCCCGACCTGGATCGACACGCCATGAGCGACTCCACCCGCCGCTACCAGAGCGGCTTCGGCAACGAACACGCCACCGAGGCCGTGCCCGGCGCCCTGCCGCAGGGCCGCAACAGCCCGCAGCGCGCGCCGTTCGCGCTGTACCCGGAGCTGATCTCCGGCACCGCGTTCACCGCGCCGCGCGCGGAGAACCGCCGCACCTGGCTGTACCGGCGCCAGCCGTCGGTGGTCAGCGGCGCCTATGCGCCCTACGCGCAGCCGCACTGGCTGACCGGCGCGGCCGCCGGCACGGTGCTGCCGCCCGAACCGCTGCGTTGGGGGCCGTTCCAGATCCCCGACGCGCCGGCGGACTTCGTCGACGGGCTGCACACGGTCGCGGCCAACGGCGATGCCGAGGCGCAATCCGGCATCGGCGCGTTGGTGTACCTGGCGAACCGATCGATGGGGCGGCGCGCGCTGGTCAACGCCGACGGCGAGCTGCTGATCGTGCCGCAGCAGGGGCGACTCGTGATAACGACCGAAATGGGCGTGCTCGACGTGAAGCCGGGCGAGATCGCGCTGGTGCCGCGCGGCGTCGTCTTCAAGGTGGAGCTGCCCGACGGCGCCTCCCGCGGTTATGTCTGCGAGAACTACGGCGCGCAGTTCCGCCTGCCCGAGCTGGGCCCGATCGGCTCCAACGGCCTCGCGAACCCGCGCGACTTCCAGGCCCCGGTGGCGGCCTACGAAGACACCGGCGGCGCCTACGAGCTCATCAAGAAGTTCGGCGGCCGCTTCTGGCGCGCGACGATGCCGCAGTCGCCGTTCAACGTGGTCGCCTGGCACGGCAACCTGACGCCGCTGAAGTACGACACCGCGAACTTCATGACGATCGGCTCGATCAGCTTCGACCATCCCGATCCGTCGATCTTCACCGTTCTGACCTCGCCCAGCGACACGCCTGGCACCGCGAACTGCGATTTCGTGATCTTCCCGCCGCGCTGGATGGTGGCCGAGGACACCTTCCGCCCGCCCTGGTACCACCGCAACCTGATGAGCGAGTTCATGGGCCTGGTCTACGGCCAGTACGACGCCAAGCCCGAGGGCTTCCGGCCCGGCGGCGCGTCGCTGCACAACTGCATGGTGCCGCACGGCCCCGATGAAGAGGCCTTCGAGAAGGCCAGCAGCACGCCGCTGCAGCCGCACAAGCTGGACAACACGCTGGCCTTCATGTTCGAGAGCCGCCTGCGCTTCGTGCCGACCGCTTTCGCGATGAACGGCGGTGCGCTCGATGCCGCGTACGCGCAATGCTGGCAGGGCCTGAAGGACCAGTTCACGACGAAGGGCGGCGCATGAGCAACACCCTCATCGACGCGACGCACGACCCCGCGCTGCGCAGCTGGGTCGCCTCCGCCAACGAGGCGGACACCGATTTCCCGATCCAGAACCTGCCGTTCGGGCGCTTCAAGCGCCGAAAGGCCGACGAGCCGTTCCGCATCGGCGTCGCGATCGGCGACCAGGTGCTGGACCTGAAGCTGGCGGCCGCGCAGTGCCCCTGGCCGACCGAGGTGTCGCGGCTGCTCGAGCCGCTGGCCGGCGGCGACCTGAATGCCTTCATGGACCTCGGCCCCGCCGCACGTCGCACGCTGCGTGCCGCGCTGTCGCAGGCGCTGGCCGAAGGCAGCGAGCAGGGGCCCTTCCTCGAGCTGTGCCTGGTGCCGCAGGCCGAGGTCGAGCTTGCCGTGCCCTGCCGCATCGGCGACTACACCGACTTCTACACCGGCATCCACCACGCGACGACCGTCGGCAAGCTGTTCCGGCCGGACAACCCGCTGCTGCCGAACTACAAGTGGGTGCCCATCGGCTACCACGGCCGCGGCTCGTCGATCGTGCCCAGCGGCACGCCCTTCCGACGTCCGCTCGGCCAGATGAAGGGCCCGGACGATGCGGCGCCGGTGCACGGCCCGTGCCGCCGGCTCGATTGGGAGCTGGAGCTCGGTGCTTTCGTTGGCGGCGGCAATGCGCTGGGCGAGCCGATCGGCATTCAGCGCGCGGAGGACCACCTCTTCGGCCTGGTGCTGCTGAACGACTGGTCGGCGCGCGACGTGCAGGCCTGGGAATACCAGCCGCTGGGCCCGTTCCTGTCGAAGAGCTTCGCCTCGACGATCTCGCCCTGGATCGTCACCGCCGAGGCGCTAGCGCCCTTCCGCGTGCCCTTCGAGCGGCCTGCGGGCGATCCGCAGCCGCTGCCCTACCTTGACAGCGAAGCGAATCGCGCCAGCGGCGGGCTGGACCTGGTGCTGGAGGTGTGGCTGCAGACCGCCGCGATGCGCGAGGCCGGGCTGCCGCACCAGAAGCTGATGGCGTCGAACTTCCGCGATTCGTACTGGACGCTGGCGCAGCTGATCACGCACCACGCGAGCAACGGCTGCAACCTCTCCAGCGGCGACCTGCTCGGCTCGGGCACGCAATCGGGTCCCGAGGCCGGCCAGGGCGGTTCGCTGCTCGAGTTGACCTCCGGCGGCAAGCAGCCGCTGATCCTCGCCAACGGCGAGACGCGCAGCTTCCTGCAGGACGGCGACAGCGTGCGCCTGCGCGCCTACGGGCAGCGCGACGGCGTGCGCCGCATCGGCTTCGGCGACTGCGAGGGCACGGTGCTGCCCTCGCCCGCGGCCGACCGCTGACGCCAGCCGCGCTGGTCAGCGCAGCACCTGCCAGCGCCGGTCGGCCTGCTGGCAGGCGCTGGCGCGCCAGCGTTCGGTGGCGCCGTTGCGTGTGGCGTCGACCAGGAATTCGCCGCAGGTGCCGTGGTCGCCGGCGAAGCTGCTGACGGGGGTGACGACGAAGTCGTGGCCGCGCGCGCCGGTCCAGCGGCCGGGGCCGCCCTGGGGTTTTTCGATCACCGCGCCGAGCCGGCGCAGGTCGGCGTCGTCCATCGCGGCAGCCACCGCCGCCGCCGCGGCCGCGCCGGTCAACGAGCGGGTGTAGAGCGCGGGGGCCGACGGCTTCGCCGGCGCGCTGTCGGACGCCGAGGGGGACGAACCGCAGCCGGACAACGCCGCGGCGAGGGCAGCGGCGAGCACAGGCAGGAACAGGAAGACCGGGCGCACGGACATCGGGACAGGGGAATCGGGCTGCGGGGCGCCGATGCTACGCCGGCAACGGGGTCTTCGGAAGAAATGGGCCCGCGCTCGCGTACACCGCTCACTCGTCCTTCTCCCCACCCACCACAAGGAGTGATCCATGGCCCGAGGTTTGCGCGTGACCCTGTCGTCGGTTCTTGTCCTGGCCGTCCCGTTCGGCATCGTCGCCTGTGCCGGCATGGCCGGCGGCGGCAGCGGCGGCGGCTCCGGTCCGTTCAGCTTCTTCGTCACCAGCACCGGCACCGGCAACGGTGCGAACCTCGGCGGGCTGACGGGCGCCGACCAGCACTGCCAGTCGCTCGCGGCGGCGGCAGGCGCCGGCGGCCAGACCTGGCGCGCCTACCTCAGCACGCAGGCCAGGGACGGCGCGGCCACCGTCAACGCGCGCGACCGCATCGGCAAGGGGCCTTGGTACAACAAGAAGGGCGAGCTGATCGCGCGCGACGTCGAGCACCTGCACAGCGCATCGAACAACATCGCCAAGGCGACCGCGCTGAACGAGAAGGGCGAGGTGGTCAGCGGCCGCGGCGACACGCCGAACCGGCACGACATCCTGACCGGCTCGCGCAGCGACGGCAACGCGTTCTCGCCCAACGACCCCGACATGACCTGCGGCAACTGGACGCGCAGCGGCGCCGAGGGTGCGGTGATGGTCGGCCACCACGACAAGATCGGCCCGACCGGCGACCCGTGGGCGACCTCGTGGAACTCGTCGCACCAGTCGCGCGGCGGCTGCAGCCTGCCGGCGCTGAAGGGCACCGGCGGCGACGGGCTGCTGTACTGCTTCGCAGCCCAGTGATTGGCCCACCCCCGGAGCGCCTTCGGCGAGGCCCCCTCGGCCTTCGGCCTCTCCCCCTCAAGGGGGGCGAGCCCGGACGTGGAAGCGCAGCTTCCACGCCTGGCGAGCGGTCGGGCCGCAAGGCCCGACGCGGCCTGCAAGGCCCCCAGCGGCCCGGCAGAGCCGGTTCCGCGGCGGCCGCTTGGACTGGCGTGCGATAGATCGATCTATTCAAAAACCATTCATATACCATTCATGGATGTCGGCTGCCAACAGGTGAAGAAGGTGCCGAACATCCATTCATGAATCTTCTCGAGTCCGACCGCCTGGCGGTACTCGCCGAACTGCAGGCGCGGGGCGGCGTCGCCAGCTCGGCCGAGCTGCAGGCGGCGCTGGGCAAGAGCCAGCCGACGCTGTCGCGGCTGCTGGCCGGGCTGTCGTCGCAGGTGCTGCCGCTTGGCCGCGGCCGGCGCACCCGCTACGGGCTGGCGCGGCCGATGCTGGGCCGCCCGGCGCAGCAGCCGCTGTGGTGGATCGATGCCAGCGGCGTGCCGCATCGCCTGGGTACGCTGAGCCTGCTGGGCGACGGTCGCCGGCTGCACGTCGGCGGCGAGCTGCTCGACGACCTGCAGCACGATCGGCTGCCGTGGTACTTGGCGCCGCTGCGGCCCCAGGGCTTCCTCGGCCGCCTGCTCGCGCAGCGCCTGGCGCCCGCGGGCCTCGAGGCGAATCCCGAGCGCTGGACGCTGGAGATGCAGCTCTTCGCCGCGCTGCAGCTGCACGACGCGCCGGGTGCGATCGTGCTCGGCGACAGTGCCGGTGACACCGCGGCGCACCACCGCCTGCCGGCCGAGCCGGCGCACGCGGCCCCGGCCCTGGACGCGCTGGCCGAGGACGTCGCGCGCACGCTGCCCGCGGGCTCGTCGGCCGGCGGCGAGCAGCCGAAGTTCCTGGTGCGCGACCACGACGGCACCGCGCTGGTCGTCAAGTTCACGCCGCAGCGCGGCACGCCCTTCGGCGAGCGCTGGCATGACCTGCTGCACGCCGAGACGCTGGCGGCGACGGTGCTCGCAGGGCACGGCGTGCCGGTCGCGGCCGCCCGCCTCGTGGAATCGGCGCGGCGCAGCTACCTGCTGTCGCCGCGCTTCGACCGTGTCGGCACCACCGGCCGCCGCCATGCGGTGGCCGTCGCGGCGGTGCACGAGGGCTTGCTCGGTGGTCCGTATGGCGGCTGGGCGTCCAGTTGCGAAGCGCTGGCCGCGCAGGGCCGGCTCTCGGCCGAGGACGCCGCGCGCGCACGGGCCTTGTTCGCGTTCGGGCGCCTGATCGGCAACACCGACATGCACGGGGGCAACCTGAGCCTGTACGTCGAGCGCGATGTCCTGGCCGATCCGTCCTTCACGCTGGCGCCGCTCTACGACATGCTGCCGATGCGCTGGCGCCCGGACGCGCTGGCCGGTGGTGCCGCGGACTACGCGCCGTTCGAGCCCGATGCCGTCAGCGCGGCGGGACCGGCGCGTCCGGTCGCGCAGGCGTTCTGGCAGCGGCTGGCCGCGCATCCGCGCGTGTCGAAGGCCTTGCGCGCGGTCGCCGCGACGATGGAGCGCCGCCTGGACGCCTGAGCGTCAACGCGCGGGCTGGTGCAGGTCCAGCGCCAGCACCTCCTCGCCGTTGTCGACGTCGCCGGTGAAGACGAAGCCGAGCGATTCGTAGAACGGCCGCGGCGTGCCGGGGCCCGGCACGCAGGAGGTGTAGAAGCGCTCCAGCGTCGGGTGCGTGCGCCGCACGTGCTCGATCACCAGGCGCAGCGCCGCGCGGCCATAGCCGTGGCGCTTGTGCTTCGCGTCGACCATCAGCCGCCACAGCCCGACCTCGGGCTCGGCCGGCGGCTCGGGCAGCAGCGCGCTGTCGTCGATCATCACGAAGCCGACCAGTTCCTCGTCGGCATAGATCGCGCGGAACCAGGCGTTGGGATGGAAGTGCGCCTGCGCGATCGAGATCGCGTTGGGCGCGACGAAGCCGGGCGGCTCGGCGGTCAGCTTGCACACCGGGATGACGGTGTCGGCGGTGATTTCGCGCAGGCTCACGGTGCGGGTGGTCTCGGGCATCGTTCGTTTCCTCCTTCAGGGCCGTCAGACGAGCAGCGCGACGATGAACACGCCGATCATCATGAAGGCGATCACCACCTTGGCGATCATGCCCAGCATGATGCCGACCCAGGTGGCGACCCCGACCTTCACCGCGCGGCCGTGGTCCTTCTGCGCCAGGTATTCGCCGATCGCCGCGCCGACCAGCGGCATGAAGAACACGCCGACCAGCCCCATCAGCAGGCCGGCCACCGTGCCGATCGCCGCCCCGAGCAGCGCGAGCTTGCTCGCGCCCGCCTTCTTCGCGCCCATCAGGCCGGCCACGTAGTCGAGCACCCAGGCGACCACGGCCAGCACCGCGACCACCGTCACGCTCGGCCAGCCGACGCGCGTGAAGCCGTCGATCCAGGCGCCGAGCACGATGCCGGCGAGCACGAACAAGGTGCCGGGCAGCGCCGGCAGCACCGTGCCGGCCACGCCGAGCGCGATCAGCGCGACGCTGAGAATCCACCAGAGCACGTCCATGCTCATGAGGTCGCCGGCCCTTCCGCCGAGGCCGGCAGCGCCGCTTCGAGCCACGGCAGCAGCGCATCGAAGGCCTGGCCCAGCGCCTGCGACAGCGCCTGCGCGGCGGCCGCCGAGTCGCCGCGTTCGACCGCCACGTCGGCGTCGAAGCGGCGCTTGGCGATGCGCTGGCGCTGGCGGCGGTCGATCAGCTCGGCGCCCAGCATCACCTTCGCGCGACCGGGGCTGACGCTCACATCGTGGTACAGCGCGTCGATCGTCAGCGCCAGCAGCCAGTCGGCGCGCAGCGGGTCGCCGAGCACGCCGACCGCGCCGGCCACCAGGCGCGCCTCCAGCCGGCGCTGCAGCAGCCGCGGCACCTGGCGCACCGGGCGTTCGGTCCACGAGGCCAGCTGGTAGTAGGCGAACTGGTGCGGCTTCGGCGAGTAGGCGATCGACGCGGTCTCGGCCAGCGCATCGCCCGGCAGCGCCTGGATCAGCAGCGCCGGCACCAGCGGCTTCGTGCGGCGCTCGACGGGACGCGAGCCTTCGTCGTGCAGGCCATGGTAGGCATGCGCGGGCGCATCCTGGCCGATGTCGACCGACACGCAGGCAGGCAGGCAGGCCGGCAGCAGCGGCAGCAGCGCGAACAACGAACGGCGGGTGGGGCTCACTTCAGGCTTTCTCCAGGACCGAGTTGGCGCTTCGCCGGCCCGAGCAGCGCGGCGCGGGGCTCGTGCAGGCGTTCGAGCACGCGGGTGGCCGCATCGATCGAGACGCGCAGCTCGGCGGCGGTGGATTCGAGGCGGTCGTCGGCATTCGCGGCGACGGCTTCCAGCCGCTTCGCGGTGGCCACCGTCTGCTGCTGCAGGCCGTCGGTGGCCTTGGCCAGCTGCGCCAGGGCCTGGCGCGCTTCGGCCAGCGTGCGTTCGACCTCGACCAGCGTCGTGTCCAGCCGCGCGCCGCCGCGTTCGGCGACTGAGGCGATGCGTTCGCTGACGCCGCCGATGCGTTCGGCCGCGCCGCCGACCTCGCCCGCCGCCTTGCCCACCTGCTGCAGCGTGCCGTCCAGCGTCTGCAGCCGGCCGTTCAGACCGGCGGTCAGGGTGCGCAGGTTGCGCACGGTGCCCATCAACGCGTCGCGGTTATCGGCCTGCAGCAGCTGGTTCAGGTTGGCCAGCACCTGGCTGGCCATCTCGCCGACCTGATTGACGCGGCCGGTGATCTCCTCGAGGTTCGAGCGGCCTTCGGCGATCACCGGGTAACGCTCGCCCGGCGGCACCTCGGTCAGCGGCGCGCCCTGCGGGTCGGCATTGACCAGCGAGATCCAGGCGATGCCGGTCAGCAGGTTGCGCGAAACGATCGCGACGGTGTTGCTGCGCACCGGCGCCTTGCGATGGATGCGGATGTCGACGCTGACGCGGTTGTCGGTGTTGTCGGCCAGCGCGTAGTCCTCGACCCGGCCGACCTTGATGCCGCGCAGCTCGACGTCGGCGCCGATCTGCAAGCCTTCGAGCGACTGGTGCTCGAAGTGGATGGTGTAGTGCGTGAAGTCGCGCTGCGCACCCACGTTGCGCAGCCACACCAGCGTGCCGACCAGCGCGGCCACCAGCAGCAACACCGCCGCACCCACCCAGGTGTAGCGCGCTTCAGCTTCCATTGCTCTCTCCTGCGCCGATCATCCTACGAACCGAGAAGTAGTCGCGGATCCACGGGTCGTCGACCGCCATCACGTCCGCGACGCGGCCATCGGCGATCACCTGGCCGCGCGCCAGCACGATCAGCCGCTCGACGACGCCCAGCAGCGTGTCGAGGTCGTGCGTGACCAGGAACACCGTCAGCCCGAGGTCGTCGACCAGCGAGCGCACCAGGCGGTCGAAGCCGCGCGCGGTGATGGGGTCGAGGCCCGAGGTCGGCTCGTCGAGGAACAGGATCTCGGGCTCCAGCGCGATCGCGCGGGCGATCGCGGCGCGCTTGCGCATGCCGCCGGAGATCTCGCTCGGCCGCTTGGCCGCGGCATCGGGCGGCAGCCCGGCCTGCTCCAGCCGCAGCGCGACCAGCGCGTCGATGGTGGCCTGCGACAACGTGGTGTGCTCGTGCAGCGGCACCGCGACGTTCTGCGCGATCGTCAGCGACGAGAACAGCGCGCCGTCCTGGAACAGCATGCCGAAGCGCTGTCGCACCGCATCGCGTTCGGCTTCGGTCGACGCCCACATGTCGGTGCCCAGCAGCCGGATGCGGCCGGCGGTCGGCCGGTGCAGGCCGATCATTTCGCGCAGCAGCACCGACTTGCCGGTGCCGCTGCCGCCGATCAGCGCGACCAGCGTGCCGCGCTGCACGGTGAAGCTGACGCCGTCGTGCACGCGCTGCGCACCGAAGGCGCTGACGATGCCGTCGACCTCGATCACAGGCCCCTCGGTGGTGGTGTTCACAGGTCCAGCCCCTGCAGCACGACCGCCGCGATGGCGTCGATCACGATCACTGCGACGATCGCCTGCACCACGGTCGAGGTCGTCGCCAGACCCACCGCACGCGTATCGCGCCCCACCGTCATGCCCATGCGCGTGCCGATCAGCGCGATCGCCAGCGCGAACAGCGGCGCCTTGCCCAGGCCGATCAGCACATGGCGCAGCTCCAGCGCCTCGCGCAGGCGCGCCAGGAAGGCCGTCGGCCCGAGGTCGAGCATCGGCCGCGCGATGGCCATCGAGCCGGCGATCGCCGCGGCGTCGCCGACGAACACCAGCAGCGGCAGCACGAACATCAGCGCCAGCACGCGCGGCATCACCAGCACCTGGTCGGGTGACAAGCCGAGCGTGCGGATCGCATCGATCTCCTCGGCCAGCCGCATCGCCCCCAGCTGCGCGGCGAACGCGGCGCCGGAGCGGCCGGCGACGATCACCGCCACGATGATCGGCACCAGCTCGCGCGTCGCGCCGATGCCGACACCATCGACGACGAAGATGTGCGCGCCGTACTTCTCGGCCTGCAGCCCGAGCAGGTAGGTGAAGACCAGCCCGATCAGCGCGCTGACCAGCATCACGACCGGCACCGCGTCCAGGCCGGACTGTTCGATCTGCACCACCAGCTCGCGCATGCGCAGCCGGCGCGGCGCCCGCAGCAGCTCGCCGAAGGCCAGCACCACGCGGCCGAAGAACTGCAGGTGCCCGAGCAGCAGCGTACCGACCTCCGCGCCGTGGTGCCCGAAGCGCGACAGCGGATTCGACCGCCGCGCCGGGCGTGCCGGCGGCGGCACGGTGCGCGCACGCAGCGGCGCCAGGATGCGCTCGTGCGCCGGCGCGAAACCTTCGAAGCGCGGCGGCGTCTCGCCCAGCGCGCGCAGCAGCACCAGCGCCGCGGCGCTGTCGAGCTCGGTCAGCGCGCTGCCGTCGACCGCCGCCGGCGGTTCCTGCACCTCGCGCAGCGCGGCCTCGATCGCCACCAGGCGCGCCAGCCGCCACGCGCCGGACAGGCACAGCACGCGGCCGCGTTCATCGGTGGTCAGCGTCAGCAGCGGGGGGTTCGGGGTGTCGCGGTCAGCGGCAGGCATGGGGGCGTATTGGAGCGCATTGCGGCGCCGGGCCCGAAGCGCGTGCGCACGACATTCAGGCGGTGGCGGGGATCTCGAACTGCTGCACCGTGCCGTGCCACCAGCCTTCGGTGACCTCCAGCTCGACGAACGCGCCGGCGGTCAGCTCGCCGATCACGCGGCGCCAGAAGGCCCGCGCCGCGACGTTGCCCGGGACCTGGCCCACTTCCCAGCAGCCCGGATGGCTGCGGAAGACGTGTTCGGCCAGCCGCCGCCCCGCGCCGCTGCGCCGCCAGCGCCGGTGGATGAAGAACTGCTCCATCCAGGCGCCCTCCTGGCGCGTCACCAGGGCCGGCGCGACGAGCGCGAAGCCGACGGGCTGCGGGCCGTCGAACGCGATGTGCGCATGGAATCGTTCACCGAGCCGGTGGCGCGACAGGTTGTAGCCATAGCGGCCCTGCGGATCCATCTCCTGCGGCCAGAGTTCGCACAGGTCGTACTGGTACAGCTCCAGCAGTTGCGCCAGCGCGGGGTAGTCCTCGGCGAGCGCCCGGCGGCACTGCAGCGCTTCACTCATCCCGCTCGTACAGCTGCCCGAACTTCGCCGCCTCGATCGCGTAGGCGTCGCTGCCGTCCTCGTTGTTCGAGACCAGGAAGTCGCCCTTCGCGTACGCGGTGTGCCCTTCCTTGGTCGCGACCTGGCCGTCCTCGGTGGCTTCTTCGGCCCAGACGCAGCCGGTCTTCACGTAGGAACCGCGCTGCTGCTCGCGGTAGGTCTTCGCGAAGGTGTCGGCATCGACGGTGTAGACGTCGCCGTCGTTGTCGACCAGCCAGTCGCCGGCCTTGCAGCGCTGGTCGCGTTTCCACTTGAAGTAGCTGAAGCCGGGCATGTCGAGCTTCAGCTGAATGGCGATGACGGGGGTGCCGGGCTTGCGGCGGTAGCGGTGGCGGGCCATGGGGACTCCTGCTGATGGCCACGAGCTTACTGCGCGTGCGGCGGGCCGCTTGAAGGTCCGCCGACAAACTGGCGATTGACGCCGCGCGGGTTTCGCGCTGCACTTCGCGCCGGTGACCGGCCTCGCCCACGGGGCCGGGCGCCGACACCATGCTCAGCCTCACGCTGCTGCCCGCCGCGCACGGCGACGCGCTGTGGATCGAATACGGTCCGGCGCGTGGCCGGCGCCGGCTGTTGATCGACGCCGGCCCGGCGCACACCTACCCGGCGCTGCAGGCGCGGCTGGAGAAGCTGAAGCCCGCGCAGCGCCGGTTCGAGCTGGTCGTCGTCAGCCACATCGATGCCGACCACATCGACGGCGCGCTGATCCTGCTGCAGGACCGGGCGCGGCTGCAGCTGCAGATCGGCGAGGTGTGGTTCAACACCTGGGCGCACCTGCCGGCGCATGCGCGCGACGACTTCGCGCCGCTGCAGGGGGAGTTCCTCGGCGCGCTGATCGGCCTCGATGCGGCACTGGCGCAGACCCTGAACAAGCGCTTCGATCGCAAGGCGGTGGTCGTGCCACCCCCGCCGGCCGACACCACGGCGCCGGTGCCGCCGCTGCCGGTGGTCGAGCTGGCCGGCGGCGCACGCTTGACGCTGCTGGGGCCGAACCCGCCGGACCTGCGGCGGCTGCGCGCGCGCTGGAGCGCGGCGATCCGCGACTTCACCCCCGGCGACGCCGAAGAAGCGAAGCGCCGCCTGCTCGAGCGCCGCGAGTACCGGCCGCCGACCGGTCCGGCGGTGTTCGCCGCGCGCGCCTACGGCGACGACCGCGCGCCGGCCAACGGTTCGAGCATCTCGCTGCTGCTCGAAGTGCACGGCCAGGCCGTGCTGCTGGCTGCCGACGCGCATGCGCGCACGCTGGCCGCGAACCTCGCGCGGCTTTGCGCCGAACGCGGCGTGTCGCGGCTGAAGCTCGATGCGGTGAAGCTGCCGCACCACGGCAGCATGGGCAACGTCAACATCGACTGGCTGTCGCGCGTGGATTGCGACCGCTGGCTGGTCTCGACCAACGGCGCGGTGTTCGGTCACCCCGACGTGCAGACGGCCGAGCTGGTCGCGCGCTGCATGCCCGCGGGCAAGCGCGCGGCATTCCACTGCAACTACCGCAGCGAGACGACGGAGCGCCTGCAGGACGGCGCGGCGGCCGGCGGCTGGTCGGTGGTCTACCCGCCGAAGAACGCGGCCGCGGGTCGCGCCGGCGAAGGCCTGACGCTGGAGCTGCGATGAGCGTCGTGCCGAACGCCCCCGACGACGGCGATGGCGCGGGCGGCAGCGAGTTCGAGCCCTTCGACGTCATGATCAGCCTCGGCCCCGAGGGCCTGCCGTGGCTGTCCGCGCAGTCCAGCGCCGGCTTCGTGCACGGCATTCCGCGGCGCGATCCGGCGCTGCCCGCGCTCGACGAGCTGCTCGACCTCGTCTGGGACTATGCCGACGCGATCGCCTTCGCCGAGCCCGAGCCGGCGCCGGAGCTCGCCGCGCACCTGAGGACGCTGGTCTTCGGCGACGAGATGGTGGTGCAGCTGTTCCAGGCCACGCGCGGCATCGCCGCCGACCGGCGCCGCAAGATCCTGTTCCGCGTGCTGGCGTCGCCGCACCTCGCGGCGCTGCCGTGGGAGCTGCTGCCGGACCCGATCGCGCCGCCGACGCCGCAGCAGCCGCGTTTCCTGGCGCTGGCGCCGGACGTGCAGGTGGTGCGCCAGGCGCGCGGACGCAGCTATTCGTCGCGGCCGCGCACGGTGCGCCCGCCGCTGCACCTGCTGCTGGTGCTGTCGAGCCCGCGGTTTTCCGCCGACCAGGAGGGCGGGCACGAGTTCGACGTCTTCGAGGTCAAGCGCAGCCTGCTCGCCGAGCTGGCGCCGCTGCAGCGCGCGGGGCTGCTCGAGGTCGACGTCGAGGACCGGCCGACGATCGACCGGCTGCGCCGGCGCATCGCGTCGCGGCCGCGCGGCTACCACGTCTTCCACTACGTCGGCCATGCGCTGCCCGACGAGCTGATCCTCGAGGACGACGGCGGCCACGCGCTGGAGGTCGAGAGCCAGCGCCTGGTCGAGCTGCTGCGGCTGTGCCCGGACCTGCGGCTGGCGATCTTCGCCGGCTGCGAGACCGCGCGCGCCCGCGACGATCCGCTGGCCTTCGGCAAGGACACGGCGGTCGGCTGGCGCGACCTGCTGAGCCTGGCCGACCGCTGCGTGCAGGGCGCCTGCCCGATCGTCATCGGCATGCAGGCGGTGCTGCCGCTGACCACGGAGCGCGTCTTCACCCGCTACCTCTACCAGGGCCTGGCATCGGGCTACTCGGTGGTCGATGCGCTGCGCATCGCGCGCGGCGCGGTGCACGGCGATCCGCGCCACGGCTCGCTGCTGCTCGACTGGTCGGTGCCGGTGCTCTTCGTCGGCGGCGAGGAGCCCGGCCCGCTGCTGCCGCGCGGCGCGGTGGCGCAGCCGGTCGAGGCGCCCCGGCGCATCGAGCTGAAGCTGGGCCTGCGCACGCAGGGCGGCCGCTTCCTGGCGCGCGACCTCGCGCTGCGCCAGGTGGTCGAGATCCTCGGCGGCAGCGCACGCGAGCGGGTGGTCGCGATCACCGGACCCACCGGCACCGGCAAATCGACGCTGGTCGAGCGCGCGATCGAGGAGCTGCCGCCGGAGATCGGCATCGTGCTGTGCGTGCATGCGCGCACGATCGCGCCGGCGCTGGACGAAGCCTGCACCGCCGCCGAGAGCGCGCAGGGGCCGGACGTCGACGCGCTGTTCGCGCTGCCGGCCGATGGCCTGGTGCTGAAGATGGCCGGCTTCGTCGAGGAGCTGCTGGCGCGCGCCGGCGCGCGGCCCGCGCGGCAGCCCGAATGGACCGCGCTGGAATGGTGGGAACGCCTGGTCGGCGAGCTGGCGCGCTGGCGCTGCGTCATCGCCATCGACGAGGTCGGCCAGATCGACGTGCTGCAGCGCGGCCTGCTGCGCGCGGCCGTCGGGCTGTGGCTGCGCGAGCTGATCGTGCGCCGCCGCGGCGAGGCCGACGCGCCGCGCATCGAGCAGGACCTGGAGGTGCTGCTGGCGCGCGTGCAGCTGATGCTGGAGGATGCCGAGTGGCCGGGCGAGCACGACGACGGCGATCCGCAGCACGGCCTCGGCGATGGCCTGGCGCAGCTGGCCGAACGCCTGGCCGGGCTGCCGCGCCGGCTGCAGGGCCAGCTCGCCGACGCGCTCGGGCAGGTGCTGCTGGATGTCTCGGCGCCCGACGACGCGATGGCCGGGCTGGCCCGCCGCGCCGGCGACGATGCCGCCCGCGCGAGCTTCGAGCAGCGCTTCGAGCGCCTCGCGCGCCAGCTCGCCGGCAGCGTCGACATCGCGGTCATCGTGCGGCTGATCGAGCACCTCGAGGCGATGCGCCGCGCATCGGTGGCCGCGCTGCAGCTGCTGGTCGACCGGCGCGGGCTGATCCGCGTCGCGCTGGTGGCGCCGCATTCGCTGCGCGGCTTCGTCGAGCTCGATCGCGACGAGCTGTTCGAGCTGCGCCTGGCGCACCTGACCTGGAGCGACACCTGGCGCTGGATCCGCCGCAGCCTGCCGGGGCTGCTGCGCTACGGCGAGGACTTCCTGTCGCGCCAGTGGATGCGCCTGGGTGCGCGCGCCGAGCTGTGGGAAGAGCTCGAGCGCCGCGTGATCCGCCAGCGCGGCGGCGTGATCGACCTGGAGCGCGAGGTGCAGCAGATCGTGCCGCCGACGCTGCCGGCGCAGATGAACGCGCGGCCGGCGCAGCGCTGGCGGCGCGGCGAGCGGCCCTTGCGCATCGCGGTGGCCGGCCCGCACCTGATCGGCCCGGCCGAGACCGCGGCGGCGCTGACGCAGACCGCCATCAGCCACGGCGTCGCCGGCCGCGTGGTCTCCGACGGGCTCGCCGAAGGCGCGCTGGCGATGGTCGTCGACGAGCCGATGCCCTTCGACGACGACGGCAGCATCGCCGAGTCGCAGGTGCTGGCTTGGCTGGAGCGGCTGTTCCGCAGCCGGCCCGACGTGGTGCTGCTGGACTACGGCCAGGAAGTGCCGGTGGGCGAGCTGCCGGCCTTCCAGCGCTCGGACTACCAGGCCCACCTGCTGCGCGGCATGGCGCACCGCAGCCTCCTGATCGGCGCCGGCGGCAACGAGGGCGCGGGGGCGTCGACCGCGCCGGTGCCGGGGGCCTACAGCCCGGTGCTGCAGATCGGCGCGGCCAGCGGCGAGGGCGTGGTGCGGCGCTACGCCAGCTGGTCGGCGCGGCTGGGCAAGCCGGACCTCTTCATGGACGACGACCTCGACAACACGCCGCTGGCCGGCGCGCTGCGGCGGCCGATGGGGGCCGACCCGGCGCAGCCCGGCGCGCCGGTGCCGCTGCGCGGCAGCAGCTTCGCGGCCCTGCACGCGGTGGCCGCGGCGGTGCTGGCCTGGTCGCTGCTGCCGACGCTGACGCCGCTGGGCGTGCGCCGCCTGCTCGAAGCTGCCGCGCGCCCTGCCGGCCGGCGCGGCCAGGCCTTCCTGAGCATCGACGCCGCGGTGGACCTGGCGCGCCGGCGCCTAGTCGAGCGCGCGCTGCGCTCCGGCCCCTGCACGCTGGCGACGCTGAACGCGCTGACCGGCATCGAGCCGCCGCAGCTGCTGCAGACCCTGCGCGCCCTCGGGCCGCGGGTCGTGCTGAACCAGGCCGGACGGCTGGAGCGCTACGAATGGGTGTGACCATGCCGCCGCAGCCCTGTCAGGAACGCGCCGTCTGGCGCGACTGACCTGTCAGCGGGCGGACCCGCCCGCGCCTTCGAAGCTGTTCGAGAAGGAGTGCCCATGTCCCTGCATCGTCGAATCACGCCGCGCCGGCTCGTCGTCGCGGCCGGCGTCCTGGTGACACTCGGCGGCCTGGCGGCTGCCGGTGCGTCGTGGCGGTCCGAGGCTCGGAAACCGGCCTTCGATCCGCTGTTCGCCGCGGGGCCCGCGGCCCGCACCTGCGGCCCGGTGGTTTCGGGGCCGCCGGCGCTGCTGCGTTCGCTGGTGGCCGTCAGTACCACACCCTCCGCGCCGACCGCCACCGCGGCCAAGGTGCCGCTCTACCGCGACCTCGGCCGCCTGGGCTACAAGGTGCGCACCTCGGTGCCGCGCGCCCAGGCCTACTTCGACCAGGGCCTGCGCCTGGCCTTCGGCTTCAACCACGCGGAGGCGCAGCGCGCGTTCCAGGCCGCGCAGAAGCTCGACCCCGACTGCGCGATGTGCTTCTGGGGCGAGGCGCTGGTGCTGGGCCCCAACATCAACGTGCCGATGATGCCGGAGGCCAATGCGCCGGCCGTGGCGGCGCTCGCCAGGGCCAGCGCGCTGAAGGAGCGCGCCAGCGACCGCGAACGTGCGTTGATCGAGGCGCTGGAGACGCGCTACTCGCCCGATGCGTCGGCCGACCGGGCCGCGCTGGATGCGCGTTATGCCGACGCGATGGCGGCGATCGCCGCGCGCTTCCCGGCCGACGACACGATCCTCACGCTGGCCGCCGAAGCCGCGATGGACACCCAGCCCTGGGACTACTGGGAAGCCGGCGGCGCGAATCCGAAAGGCCGCGGCGCGGCGATGCTGGACCTGCTGGAGCGCGTGCTCAAGCGCAACCCGGTGCATCCGGGCGCGATCCACCTGTACATCCATGCCGTCGAGGCCTCGACGCAGCCGGAGAAGGCGCTGGCGCCCGCGCGCCGGCTCGAGGCGCTGTCGCCCGGCGCCGGCCACATGGTGCACATGCCGGCGCACATCTACTTCCGGCTCGGCATGTACAAGGAGTCGCTGCAATCGAACCAGCGGGCGGTGCGGGTCGACGAGCGCTATTTCAGGACCTCGCCGTCGGACCCGCTGTACAAGTCGGCCTACTACCCGCACAACCTGCACTTCGTGATGGTGTCGTCGCAGATGGGCGGCGACGCGCGCACCGCGCTTGACGCCGCCGCCAAGCTGGACGCGGCGATGCCGGTGGACGTGGTGAAGGCCTTCGCGATCATGCAGCCGATCAAGGCCGCGCCCTTCACCGCGCATGCGCAGTTCAGCGACGCGAAGACCGTGCTCGCGCTGCCGGCGCCGGACGAATCGCTGCTGCTGCCGCGGGCGATGTACTTCTACGCGCGTGCCGTCGCGCTGGCCGCGGCGAAGGACTTCGTGGGCGCCCAGCGCGAGATCGACGCGCTGGCGGGCTTGAGCAAGAACGCCGACTTCAAGCCCTTCGAGGCCTACGGCGTGCCGGCGCCGGCGATCCTGCAGACCGCGCTGCACGTGGCCCAGGCGCGGCTGGCCGACGCGCGCGGCGACCTCGATGCCGCGGCCCGCAGCTACGAGGCGGCGATCGCGGCGGAGGACTCGCTGAGCTACACCGAGCCGCCCTACTGGTACTTCCCGGTGCGCCAGTCGCTCGGCGCGCTGCGGCTGCGCCAGGGCCGGCTCGACGAGGCGCGCGATGTGCTGCGCGACGCGCTCGGCCGCGTGCGCAACAACGGCTGGGCGCTGGCGGCGCTGGTCGAGGTGGAGAAGCGCCGCGGCGATGCGGCCGCCGAGCGCGCCGCGCGCGCGGCCTATGCGCGCACGTGGTTCGGCGCCAAGGAGGGGCCGTCGCTGGCGCGGCTGTAGGCGGGGCTGGTCAGACGCTCCAGGGCGACGGCGCCTCGGCATCGATGCCGAAGCGCTCGATCGCCCGCGCGCAGGCCGCCGCATCGACGCGGCCCTGCGCCCGCAGCGCGCTCAGCGCGGCCAGCACGACCTGGCCGCGGTCGACCTCGAAGAAGCGGCGCAGCTCGGCGCGTGTGTCGCTGCGGCCGAAGCCGTCGGTGCCCAGCGCGGTGAAGGGTGCATCGACGTGCGCGCCGGCCAGCTGGGGCCAGGCGCGCACGTAGTCGCTGGCGGCGATCACCGGCTCGCTGCCGGCCAGGCAGCGCGCGAGGTGGCTGCTGCGCGGCGGCTCGGCCGGATGCAGCCGGTTCCAGCGCTCGACCTCGCGCGCCTCGCGGGCCAGTTCGCTGAAGCTGGTGGCGCTCCAGACCTCGGCCTGGACGCGCCATTCGGACGCCAGCAATTCGGCCGCGGCGATCACCTCGCGCAGGATCGTGCCGCTGCCGAGCAGCCGGACGCGCCCGACCGGCGCCGCGGCCGGCGCGTGCGTCGCGAAGCGGTACAGGCCGCGAACGATGTCGGTCTCGACCCCCGCCGGCAGCGACGGCTGCGGGTAATTCTCGTTCATCAGCGTGACGTAGTAGAAGACGTCCTCCTGCCGCTCCAGCATCGCGCGCATGCCGTGGTCGAGGATCACCGCCAGCTCGCCCGCGAAGCAGGGGTCGTAGGCGCGGCAGTTCGGCACCGTCGAGGCCTGCAGCAGGCTGGCGCCGTCCTGGTGCTGCAGCCCTTCGCCGCCCAGGGTGGTGCGGCCCGCGGTGGCGCCGAGCAGGAAGCCGCGCGAACGCTGGTCGGCCGCGGCCCAGATCAGATCGCCGACGCGCTGGAAGCCGAACATCGAGTAGTAGATGTAGAACGGCAGCATCGCCAGGCCATGCACCGAATGGCTGGTGGCCGCGGCGGTCCAGCTGCTGATCGCGCCGGCCTCGCTGATGCCTTCCTCGAGGATCTGGCCGTCGATCGCCTCGCGGTAGCTCAGCACCGAGCCGATGTCCTCGGGCTCGTAGGCCTGGCCATTGAACGAGTAGATGCCGATCTGCTTGAACAGGTTGGCCATGCCGAAGGTGCGTGCCTCGTCGGCGACGATGGGCACGATGCGCGGGCCGAGCGCGGGGTCCTTCAGCAGGCCGCCGAGCAGGCGCACGAAGGCCATCGTCGTGCTCATCTCCTTGCCGTCGGCGGCGGTCGCGAACTCGGCGTAGCGCGCCAGCGGCGGCACCGGCAGCGGCGCGGCGTCCGAGCGGCGGGCCGGCACGAAGCCGCCCAGCGCGGCGCGGCGCGCGTGCAGGTAGCGCATCTCGGGGCTGTGTTCGGCGGGCTTGAAGAACTCGAGGCTCGCTGCCTGCTCGTCGCTCAGCGGCAGCGCGAAGCGGTTGCGGAAGGCGATCAGGTCGTCGCGCTCGAGCTTCTTCTGCTGGTGCGTCGTCATGCGGCCCTGGCCGGCATGGCCCATGCCGTAGCCCTTCTTGGTCTGCGCCAGGATCACCGTCGGCCGGCCGGTGGTGTGCAGCGCGGCGTGGTACGCGGCGTGGATCTTCACCAGGTCGTGGCCGCCGCGCTTCAGTCGGTCGATCTGCTCGTCGGTCAGCCCCTGCGCCAGCGCGGCGAGTCCTGGGTCCTGACCGAAGAAGTGCTCGCGGTTGTAGCGGCCGTCCTTGGCGGCGAAGGTCTGGAACTGGCCGTCGACGGTCTTCGCGAAGGCCCGCGCCAGCGCGCCTTCGGTGTCGCGGGCGAAGAGGCCGTCCCAGTCCGAGCCCCAGACCAGCTTGATCACGCGCCAGCCGGCGCCGGCGAACAGCGCTTCCAGCTCGTCGACGATGCGGCCGTTGCCGCGCACCGGGCCGTCCAGCCGCTGCAGGTTGCAGTTGACGACCCACACCAGGTTGTCGAGCTTCTCGCGCGCGGCCAGCGTCAGCGCGCTCATGCTCTCGGGCTCGTCCATCTCGCCGTCGCCGAACACGCCCCACACGGTGCGGGACGAGGTGTCCAGCAGCCCGCGGTGCTTCAGGTAGCGCATGAAGCGCGCCTGGTAGATCGAGCTGATCGGGCCCAGCCCCATCGAGCCGGTCGGGAACTGCCAGAAGTCGGGCATCAGCCAGGGATGCGGATAACTCGACAGCCCGCGCGCGCCGGAGCGCTTCGCCGCGATCTCCTGCCGATAGTGCGCCAGGTCGTGCTCGCCGAGCCGGCCCTCGAGGAAGGCCCGCGCGTAGACGCCCGGCGCCGAATGCGGCTGGTAGAAGACGAGGTCGCTGTCGCGCGCCGGGCCGCCGCGGAAGAAGTGGTTGAAGCCGACCTCGAACAGGTCGGCCGCGCTGGCATAACTCGCAATGTGACCGCCCAGTTCGCCGTAGGCCTGGTTCGCGCGCACCACCATCGCCAGCGCGTTCCAGCGCATCAGCGACGCGAGCCGCTCCTCGATGGCGAGGTCGCCGGGAAACGGCGGCTGGCGCTCGGCGGCGATGGTATTGAGGTAGGGCGTGCCGGGCGCCGGCTGCCAGCCGATCCTCGGATGCCGCCCTTCGGCGGCCAGCAGGTCGAGGATCTCGCGCACGCGCCCGGGGCCGGCGGACGCCAGCAGCGAGGCGAGCGCGTCGCGCCACTCGGCGCTTTCCTGGGGGTCGCTGTCGTTGCGGTGGTCGCTGTCGTGGTCGGTCATCGTGCCGGGGTGTCGCTTCATCGGGAAGTCGTTCATGGCCGGGTCTCCTCAGCCGAGGGTCGGCGGGCTGCCGCCATCCCCCTGCGGCCGCACCCAGCGCGCCAGCGTGCCGAGCATCTCGTCGACCCGGATCGGCTTGGTGATGTGGTCGTTCATGCCCGCCGCGATGGCCTGCTCGCGCTGGCTGACCAGCGCATGCGCGGTCATCGCGATCACCGGCAGGGCGATCAGCGACGGCCGCTGGCGCAGCGCCTGCGTGGTGGCGTAACCGTCCAGGACAGGCATCTCGCAATCCATCAGCACGGCGTCGAAGCGGTCCTGCGCCAGCATGTCGAGCGCCTGCTGGCCGTCGCCGGCGACGCTGACCAGCACGCCGGCGCGGCGCAGGAGCTCGACCGCCAGCTCCTGGTTGATCTCGTTGTCCTCGACCAGCAGGACGCGCGCGCCCTTCAGCGCGGGATGGTCCTGCTGCCAGCCGGGCGCGGCCTGCGCGTGGGCCGCGGCGGCTGGCGGCGCCGTCGCGGCCGGGCGGAGCGCGCCGTCGACCGCCTCGTCGAGCGCCCACGGGGTGAGCGGCTTGCCCAGCAGCGCGCTCACGTGCACGTCGAGCGCGGCCAGCTGCGTGCGCGCATCGTCGGCCGGCATGGCGGCCATCATCAGCACCAGCGGGGCCGGATGCCGCCATGGGTGAGCGGCCAACGCTCGCGCGCATTGCGGCCCGTCCATGCCGGGCAGGGTCCAGTCGAGCAGCACCAGCTGGTAGGGCTCGTCGGCCGCATCGGCCCCGGTGGCGCGGCGACAGGCCGTCTGCCCGTCGGCGGTGGTGTCGGTGTCCATGCCCAGTGCGCTGCACATGTCGGCAATCGTCTTGCGGGCGCAGGCGTTGTCGTCGACGACCAGCGCGCGCACGCCCTGGGTGGGCGCCCGGCGCACCGCGGCCGCCACGGGCGCGGCCGCGGGCGGCAGCGCGAACTCGAGCGTGAAGCGGAAGCGGCTGCCGACGCCGCTCATGCTGTCCAGCTGCAGCTCCCCGCCCATCAGCTGCACCAGCTGGCGGCTGATGGCCAGGCCCAGGCCGGTGCCGCCGTAGCGGCGGCTGGTGGAGACATCGGCCTGCGAGAACGGCTGGAACAGGCGCCGCTGTTCTTCGTCGTTCATGCCGATGCCGGTGTCGCGCACCTCGAACTGCAGCCGCGCCGTGGCGCCGCGCGCCTGCACTTCCTGGATCTCCAGCACCACCTCGCCCTGCGGCGTGAACTTGATGGCGTTGTGGCACAGGTTCATCAGCACCTGGCGCAGGCGGCCGGGGTCGCCGACCAGGCTCGCCGGCAGGCCCGGCGGCACCGCGAGCACCAGTTCCAGACCCGCCCGCTCGGCCTGCGGGGCGAGCAGGTCGACGACGCCATCGAGCGCCTGCTGCAGGCTGAACGGCGTGAGCTCCAGCGCCAGCTTGCCGGCCTCGATCTTCGAGAAGTCGAGGATGTCGTTGATGATGCCCAGCAGGGATTCGGCCGCGGCGTGGGCCTTGGCGACGTAGTTGCGCTGCCGCGGCGCGAGCTCCGAGTCCAGGGCCAGCGCCGACATGCCCAGGATGGCGTTCATCGGCGTGCGGATCTCGTGGCTCATGTTGGCGAGGAAGGCGCTCTTGGCCCGGTTGGCGGCATCGGCGGCATCGCGGGCCGATCGCAGTTCCGCGGTGCGCTGCTCGACGATGGCCTCCAGTTCGTCCTTGTGCCGCCGCAGCGATTCTTCGGCGTGCTTGCGATCGGTGAGGTCGTGCGCCACGGCGACGAAGCCCTTGAGGGCGCCGGGCTCGCCGTGCATCGCGCTGACCGACAGGTGCACCGGCACGCGCGTGCCGTCGGGCCGCACGAAGGTCCAGTCGCGCTCCTCTGCGCCGTCGCGGCGCGGCAGCGCGGTCAGCGCGTCGAAGGAGGCGGCCACCGGTTCGCCCAGCTGCGTCGAGAGTTCGCGGGCGCGGTCGGCGAGCTCGGTGGCGTCGATCCAGTCGGCCGCCGCCGGCGCGCCGATGACGTCCGCTGCCGCGCGACCCAGCAGGCGCTCGGCGGCCGGGTTGAAGCTGGTGATCACCCCCGTCGGCGAGGTGGAGACGATGCCGGAGCCGACGTTGTCGAGGATGGTGCGTTGCATGATCGTCAGCCGGCGCAGCTCGGCCTCCCGGTCCTGGATCGTGGCCATCATCGCGTTGATGGCCTGGGCCAGCCGGGCCAGCTCGTCGGCGCCGGCGACCGGAACGCGTTGCCCGTCGTCGGGCGCGGTGCGCACGCGATCGACCGCCTGCGCCAGCGTGGCGACCGGACCGGTGATCGTGCGCTGCAGGATCAGCAGCAGCCCGAGCGCCACCACGACCAGCAGCACGACGGTGCCGGCGGCATACACCAGCAGCGTGTCGCGCGTGCGGCGCTGCAGTTCCGACAGGTCCATCGTCAGCAGCAGGCGGGCACCGTCGTTCAACGGGTGCGACAGGCGCGCGGTGCCGCGCGCGATCGCGAGCGCCGCGCCGGCGTCGGTGCCGTCGGTGGCCGCCGGCGGCAGCGCCTGCGGCGAGGCCCCTGCGGCATAACGCGCCAGCAGCCGCCCATCGGCGAGCACGATGCTCGCCTCGAGCACCTGCGGATCGCGGCGCAGCGACTGCAGGATCTCCTGGGCCCGCGTGACGTCCGCGAAGGCGACGGCGGCCTCGGCGCCGACCGACACCAGCCGCGCATACGGCTGCGCCATGGCCTGCACGCGGTCCTCGAGCGTCCAGCGCTCGTAGAGCAGCAATGCACCGCCGGCCGCCGCGAAGGCCAGGATGGCCGATGCCACCAGGGCCAGCACCAGCAGGCTGCGGACCGATCGTGCCGGTGCCAGCTTCAGCGCCATCGCCGCAGCGTCCCGTTCTCGACCACGTCGCGCGACACCTCCAGCATCTTGGTCGGGATCGTCAGCGAGGCGGCCCGCGCCTGGTCGAGGTTGATGCTCATCTCCAGGCGCTCGCCCGGGCGCAGGCGGATGATGCCGCCTTCGTTCAGGAATTCGGGCGCGTCGCCCACCGTCAGCACCGGTTGCCGCTTCAGCTCGGCCAGCGCCGCGCTGCGGGTGGCCGCGTTGCGGTAGCCGATGTAGGCGATCTGGCACGTGGGCAGCTGCTGTGCCGCCACCCCGCGGATCACCGCGAACGACCGGCCCTGCTCGGTGCGCGACTGCAGGGTCTTCTCGAGCGTGTCGTCCAGGTGCTCGGCGCCCAGCACGCAGACCCGCCAGGGCGCGCGCTCGCTGGCGAACGCGGCGCTCGGCCAGGTGACGTACCGCGCGAAGTTGCGCAGGAAGGCGGACTCCAGGCTGGCCAGCGTGGCGGCGCCGGTGTCCTGGGCCCGGCCGGGCGGCGCGACGAGCGCGAGGCCGCCCAGCAGCAGACCCGCGGCGAGCCACGCGCGGACCGACGCCGGGGCGAATCTCACAGGTCGACCCTGAGCGACAGCAGCCATTCGCGCGGGCGGGCGCGGGTGGACTGGGACGGCCGGTAGCGCGCCGCGCCGAGGTTGCGGCCGCTGAGATCGACGGTGAGTCGGCGTCCGCCGGAGAGCCACCACGAACAGCCCGCCATCGCATTGAGCAGCGTGTAGCTCTGGCGCGAGGACGCCGGGCCGTCGGGCAGCAGGGTCTGATCGCGCACGATGTTCGCGCCCCCGGCGACGAACAGGCCGCCGGCGTCGCGGCCGGCGACGTCGTAGCGCGTCCACAGGTTGGCCACGTGCGGCGCGCTCATCTGCAGGCGGGCGCCGTGCAGCAGCAGCGCATTCTTGTAGTTCACCCGGCCCGCCGGGTCCAGCGTGGCCGGGTCCTGCGCGAGCACCGCGGCATCGTTGCCGCTGAACTCCGTGATGCGGGCATCGGTGTAGGCGTAGGAGGCGTAGACCTGCCAGTTCGGCGATACCGTGAAGGTGGTGTCCAGCTCCACGCCGCGCGAGCGCTGTTCACCGCTCTGCACGCTGGTGATGACCACCGCCCCGTTCGCGGCGGTCTGCGCCACGTCGTTGACGATGCCGGTGTTGCGCAGGTCGAAGAGGCCGAGCGTGCCGGAGATGCGCCCGTCCAGCAGCTCGGCCTTGAAGCCGGCGTCCCAGCCGCGGCCCCGGCTCGGCGCGGCCGGCGCCGACGTGCCGTCCGGCCGCGCGAGCACCTGGGTGCCCGGAACGAAGGACTCGGCGTAGGAGCCATACACGGACAGCCCGCGGTTGATCCGGTACAGCACACCGTACTGGGGCGTCGTGCGGCGTGCCTCGATGCGGTCGTGGCGCTGCGCCAGCCGGTCTTCCAGGTCGTTGCGTGTCGAGGTCACGCGCCAGCCGGCCAGCAGCAGCAGCCGGTCGTCGAGGAAGCCGAAGGTGCTGCCGGCATGCACGGAGCGGTCGCTGCCGCGGGTGCTGCGGTCGGCGGCATTGGCGGTCAGCGCCGACAGCGGGATGTGCACCGTCCGGTTCCAGGTCGACGGGTTCGCCAGGTCCCACAGGGGCAGCGGTGAACCGATGGGGTTGCTGCCGAGCGCCGGATCGTTGGGCGCCTGGCCCGCGCGGTTGTCGAAGCGGCGTCGCACGTGCTGCGCGCCGACCAGCAGCCGCAGGCTCATGCCATCCAGCTGATAACGGCCGACTGCATCGGCCGCCAGGGTCTCGCCGTGGTTGATGTAGGTCTGCCGCCGCAGGCGCCGGCCCTGCAGCAGCGTCGTGTTGTCCGACATCCCGAGGTTGCCCGAGGCGAGCGCGTCGATGGTGTAGCGCTGGCGTGCATGGCTCAGCCGCAGGTTCCAGTGGCGCGACGCCTCGACGTCCACCCAGGCGCTGATGGCCTCGGTGTCGCTGCGGCGGAAGTCGATGTCGGACATGCTGTTCCAGTCGTCCGGCAGCCCGGGCACCTCGACACCCTGGCGGTTGGGGTCGGTGGCCGTCGGCACGAGGCCGGCCTGGCGCCCGTAGCCGGGCTTCTGCATGACCTGCGGCGACTCGAGCTTGTGGAAGCGCTCGTATTTCAGCGCGACGCTGACGCCGGAGCTGGGCTGCCACAGCAGCGAGGGCGCGATGTTGCGCGAGTGCGCGTCGTAGGGCTTCCAGTAGTGCAGGTCCTGCTCGTGCGAACCGGTCAGGCGCAGCGACAGGCTGTCGCTCACCGGGCCGGTGACGTCGGCCAGCACGCGGTAGCGGCCATGGGAGCCGTAGCCGGCCTCGCCGCTGGCGCCGAAGCGGCGCTGCGGCGACTTGCTGATGACGTTGACGATGCCCCCGGGCGCCACCTGACCGTAGAGGAAGGAGGACGGGCCCTTCACCACCTCGACGCGGGCGACGTTGCTCAGGTCGAGGATGGACGGGCCGCCGAAGCCATCGCGCAGCACCTGGGTGGCGCCGGGGGTCGAGCTGACGGCGAAGCCGCGGATCGCGAGGTTGGCGTTGCCCTCGTTGAAGTCGTTGCTGCGGTAGGTCACGCCGGGGGCATAACGCGCGACATCGAAGAGCGCGATCGGCTTCTGGTCCTCGATGAAGGTTCCGGTGAAGGCCTGGATGGCGAACGGCAGCTCGCGGATCGGCGCATCGAAGCGCGAGCCCGAGACGGCATTGGAGGCGCGGTAGCCGCGGTCGAGGTGCGCGGCCACGTCGAACGGCGACAGGCGGACGGTCACCAGCTCGGTGATGTCCATGTCCGCGACGGGCGCGGTCTGCGCGCGCGCGCCATCGGCGGCCAGCGCGGCGAGTGCGAGGCCCGCCGCGGCGAAGGCCGCGCCACGCCTGGCGTTTCGATCGGCTCCGGTTCCCATGCCCGTCCCCAACAGCGCTTCTCGGGCGACTTTAACCGGCGGCCTGGGCGGGGAGGTGTGGGACGTCAAACGGGTGATCGTCTCGTCGCCGGCGCCGTCGATCCGTTCGCGCCGCCGTCGGCCGGCGTTCCGCGCGCGCTTGCCCGCCATCAAGTTCACTGTCCGGCCGGGTGCCGATACTGCGGGCACGACGAATGACGATCTCCCGACGACACCTCATCGGCGGTGGCCTGCGTTTCACCCTGGGCTGCGGCCTGGGCCGGGCTGCCGCCGCAGCGAGCGTCCCTGCCGCCGCGCCGCCCTGGATGCAGGCCGGCCGGCCGACGGCGCTGGCCGCGCAGGCCGTGCTGCTGCTGTCGCGAGCGGCCGAGCACGGGCTGGTGCCCGCGGACTACGGCGCCGACGTGCTGGCCGCGGCGGTGCGCAACGCCGCGCTGCAGCCGCTCGACGAGCCGGCCGCGGCGGCGCTGGCCGATCGCCTCGACGCGTCGTTGATGCGTTACCTGCTGCACCTGCACCAGGGCCGGATCGATCCGCGCCAGGTGCACCACGACTTTGACGCGACGCGCCGGCCGCCGTTCGACCCGGCGCAGGCGCTGCGGCAGGCGATGGCTGCAGGCAGCCTCGACGCCGCGGTGGCCGCCGCGGTGCCGGCCTTGCCGCAGTACGCGCAGTTGCGCGCCATGCTCGGCCGGTATCGGGCCCTGGTGGCCGATCCGGCATGGCGGACCCCCATGCCCGCGCTGGCGGCCCGAACGACACCGGTGTCGCGCGGCGCGAGCCCTGCGGAGGCGCTCGCCGCGCTGCCGGCGCCCGCGCGCGCGGTGCTGGTCCAACGCCTTCGGGCGCTGGGTGACCTGCCGCCCGAGCCGCCCGCCCCGATCGGTCCGCCGGAGGACGAGGTGCTCGTCGCGGCGCTGCGCGCCTTCCAGGCCCGGCACGGCCTCGCCGAGGACGGCGTGCTCGGCCCGGCGACGCGGCGGCAGCTCGAGGTGCCGCCGGCGCAGCGGGTGCGGCAGATCGAGCTGTCGCTGGAACGCCTGCGCTGGACGCCGCTGCTGCAGGCGCCGCGCATGGTCGTCGTCAACATCCCGGAGTTCCGCCTGCGGGCCTACGAGGTGCAGGACGGGCGCATCGTGCTGCGGCACGAGATGCGGGTGGTCGTGGGGCGCGCGATGCGCCACGAGACACCGGTGTTCGACGAGCCGATGCGGCAGGTCGAGTTCGGTCCCGCCTGGAACGTGCCGCTGTCGATCGCCCGCGCCGAGCTGGTGCCGCGGCTGCGTGCCGACCCGGGTTACCTGGATCGCGAAGGCTTCGAGTTCGTCGGGCCGGGTGGCGTGGTCGAGCGCGTGCCCACGCCCGAGCGGCTGGCCGCGGTGGCCGCGGGCAGCTGGCGCTTGCGCCAGCGCCCGGGGCCGCGCAATGCGCTCGGCGCCATCAAGTTCGTATTCCCGAACCGGGACGCCATCTACCTGCACCACACGCCGGCCACCGGCCTCTTCGCCCGCGAGCGGCGCGATTTCAGCCACGGCTGCATCCGCGTGGAGGACCCGGTGGCGCTCGCCGCCTTCGTGCTGCACGGCCTGCCCGGCTGGGATGCCGCGGCCATCCGCGACGCGATGGCGAGCGAGACGTCGCGCACGGTGGTACTCGCGCAGCCGCTGCCGGTGCTCATCGCCTACGGAACCGCGCTGGTGAAACAGGGTCGCATGCACTTCTTCGACGACGTGTATGGTCATGACCGCAGGCTGGACGCCGCGCTGCAGCGGGCCTCGACCGCCGAGGCCGGACCCTGATCACCGCACCGCCGCCCGATCCCGCTGCACGCTGCCCGCTCCTCGCTCCACCTTCCCGCGCCGACCATCGTGACCTCTCCCCTCGATCCCGCCCGCCGACGCTTCATGCACCGCACCACGGTGGCCGGCGCTGCCGCGCTGGCCGGCCTGGGCGCTGCCGGCGCCACCCGTGCGGCAGTGCCCGCCCCGGCCGGCGCGCGCACGCTCGACTTCGTGCACACCCACACCGGCGAACGCATCAGCCTGGTCTTCGCCGTCGGCGCCGATCTGCTGCCCGATGCGCTGTCCGCGCTGAACCGGTTCCTGCGCGACCACTACACCGGCGAGGTCGGCCGCATCGACCCGCGGCTGTTCGACATGCTGCACCGCGTGCGCGGCCTCGTCGGCTCGGCCGCGCCCTTCGAAGTGATCTCCGGCTACCGCTGCGCCGCCACCAACGAGCGGCTGCGCCAATCGGGCGGCGGCGGCGTGGCGCGCCGCAGCCTGCACATGGACGGCCGCGCGATCGACGTGCGCCTGCGCGGCGTCAAGCTGGCCGACCTGCGCGATGCGGCGCTCGAGCTGCGCGGCGGCGGCGTGGGCTACTACCCGCGCGACGCGTTCGTGCACATGGATACCGGCCCCTTGCGCGCTTGGTGACCAGTCGAAAGCGTGGCGCCGGGGCGGCGTCATCGCAGCGTAGAGTCGCGGGTCCCATGTCGCCGCACGTGCACGAACGCCCTGGCCCCGTCGACGCGCCCGCCGGCTGCCAGATGCCCGGCCTCGGCGCAGTGGCCTCGACGCTGCTGATCCCGCTGGCCGCGCGCGCCGGCGGCGACGCGCTGTTTCCCGAGGTGGCGGCCGGCGACCGCCACGCGGCGCGCCTGATGCAGGCCCTGGGCGCCGAGGTGCAGCCCTTCCTGGCCGACCGGCCGACGCTGTACGGCGTGCTCGCCCGCACCCGCGCTTTCCGCGCCCAGGCCGAGGCCTTCCTCGACGCGCACCCGCGTGCTTTGGGCGTCAGCCTGGGTTGCGGCCTGGCGCACTACTTCCAGTGGCTGGACCGCGGCCGCAACCGCTGGATCGACGCCGACCTGCCCGAGGTGATCGCGCTGCGCGAGACGCTGCTGCCGAGCCAGCCGCGGCGCCGCAACTGCGGCATCGACCTCGCCCGGCCGGGTTGGTGGCGGGCGCTCGGGCTGCCCGAGCGGGCGAAACATGCCGCGCCGCTGCTGCTGGTCTGCGAAGGCGTGCTGATGTACCTGTCGCCGGCGCAAGTGCAGGCGCTGATGGACGAGGTCGGCGAGCATGCGCCGCCGGGGTCGCTGCTGCTGTTCGACTTCATCTGCGCGATGGCCGTCGGCCATGCGCAGTGGCATCCCAGCGTGCGCCGCACCGGCGCGCAGTTCCGCTGGGGCGTGCGGCGCAGCGACGAGCTGGCCGCGCTGCACCCGCGGCTGGTGTTCGAGGCCGAACACCGCGTGATGCAGGGCTACGGCTGGCCGTACACGACGCTGGACCCCTTCTTCCGCTGGTGCTTCGGCGTGCCGCTGTACGGCATCGCGCGGCTGCGCGTGGGGCCTTGACGCGCCGGCGCGCCGCGTCCTTCCGGCGTCAGCGCGGCGCCTGCGGCAGGCGCTCGAGCACCGCCAGGTAGGTCTGCACCTCGCCGGCCAGCGCGTGGCCGGGGTAGCGGGCGAGCACCCCGCGCAGCAGCTTCGCGGCCTTGTCGTGCTGGCGCGCGTGTTCGCTCATCAGCTGCGCACCGAGGAAGTACACCGCCGGCAGGTCCGCGTGGTCCGGGAAGCGCTTGTCGAAGCCCTGCAGCAGCTTCACGGCCAGCGCGTGTTCGCCCTGCTTGATCGCCGCCTTGGCCAGCGGCAGCAGCGCGCGGCCCTCGGCCACGACGAAGCCGGCGTCCAGCTGCTGCAGCGAGCGCAGGGCCGCCAGCGCGGCCTTGCCGCGGTCGGCCAGCGCCAGCGCGGCGACCCACTGCTGGCCATGCGCGAGCGTTGCGGCGTGGTCGCCCGATTGCACGTGGATCGCATGCAGCCGGTCGTTCAGCTCGGGGTCGAGCTTCGCGTAGCGCATCTCGTCCTTCACCTCGGCGATCGCTTCCGCGAAACGTCCTTCGGCCAGCAGCGGCTGCAGCTTGCGCTCGAGCTTGTCCTGCGGGCCGGCGGCCTCGCGCAGCGCGGCATGCGTGGAGCCCGTGCGCGCGATGCGCTCGGCGCCACCGGCCCGGCGGTGGGTGTCGAAGTCGACCTCGACGTCGAGCCGCAGCTCCTGGTGGAACTGGTACAGCGCGTAGCCGAGCAGCGCGCACAGCACCAGGCCGAGGTAGGTGGCCAGGCCCAGCTCGACCGGCAGCCGCAGCACCGTCGGCCAGCCGGCACCGACCGTCAGCACGAGGTGCCGGGCGCCGGCGATCAGCAGGAAGAAGGCCCACAGCACGAAGTAGGCGCCGCGCATCGTGCCGGCGTAGTGCAGCACGTTCAGCGGGTTCAGCGAGCGGAAGAAGGCGTCGTCGAGCGCGATGACGATGGTGGCGGCCGGCAGCATCAGGCTCAGCAGCAGCATCACCAGCCAGTACCAGGCCGGCAGCAGCCGGAACCAGGCCGGCTCGAAGGCCTCCGGGCGGTAGGCCTCGAGCAGCTCGGCGCGACGGGTGGCCGCCTCGGCGGCGTTCGCGGCGCCGGTTGCCGGATCGGCGGCGGCGGCGACGCCGGTTGCCGTGTCGGCGGTCGCGACGCCGGCGGGTTCGTCGTCGGTGTCGTTGTCGGCATCAGCGCCGGCGGCGGCCGGGGCGGCGGGTGCGACGGGCTCGACAGCGGCCTTCGCGGCACTGGGCGACGGCAGCGTGAGGTCGCGGTCGCGCGCGGCCGTGGCGAGGATCTGCGACTGCACGGCCGGGTCGCGCGCGATGCGCGAATCGACCAGCCGGTCGCCCAGCAGGCCGCCGACCAGGATGAACAGCAGGATGACGAGGCCCAGCTTGGCCGGGCGCTTCTCGGGCCCCCACAGCGTGTGGTCGGGCGATTCGCCTTCGAAGCGGCCCCTGGCGAAGAGCTCCAGCACGTTGAAGCCGTAGCGCAGCCCGAGGTACACGAGCAGGCCCTTGAACAGCAGGCCGAAGCTGCCGAGCACCAGCCCGGCGAGCGCGCTGGCGAGCACCAGGCAGGCCATGAAGACCAGCGGGCCGATGCGGAACGGGAACGTGAAGAAGAACGGCAGCTTGTGCCAGAACGGCGTGATGTGCGCCTGCTCGACGCGAACCTCGAGCTTGTCGTCGTGCATCCCTGGCCTCCCTTCCGTCGATGCGGCGGCGATTGTGCCCGGCGCGCGGCCGGACAATGGCGGCCATGCTGCAGGTCTTACCGCCGCCGCCGGACATGGCCCACTGGATCGACGGCGCCGTCATCGTTCGGCTGGCTTCGGCGGCCGGGTCGCACTTCCCCGCCATTCCCCACGGCATGCTCTCACTGCGGCTCGCGCAGGTCGCCGATCGGTTCCCCGCGCGCCGGGTGCTCTGTCCGCCGATCACGTTCCACACGCTGAGCACCGTGCCCGTGTTCCATCCGCATGCCGGGGAATTTGCGGCGCTGGGACTGCTGGTGCGGCCGTCGGCGGCGGCGTGCCTGCTGGGCCATGCGACCGGCGCCGTCGCCGACCAGGTGCTCGGCTGGGACACTGTTGCTGGCGCGCACGAGGCGTTGCGGGTCGAGGAGGCGGTGGATCGCTCGCGCACGGACATCGAATGCCTGCGGGCGCTCGCGGCCAGCTTCCGCCGCACGATGGCGATCGTGTCGCGAGGCCGGGAAGCGGGCCATGCGCGGCTGTGCGATGCGGTGGGTCGGCATGGCGCGCAGGCCGGCTGGCACCTGGGCCTGGGGCATCGGCAGCTGGAACGGCACTGCAGGGAGATCCTCGGCGTGACGCCGAAGCAGTTCCAACGCCTGACGCGATTCCACGGGGCGCTGTCGACGGCCCTGACCGCGCGGCCCGCGCGGATGGTGGACGTTGCACTGGAAGCGGGGTACTACGACCAATCGCATTTCGCCAGCGAAACCCGCCATCTGGCCGGCGCGCCGATGGGCGCCCTGCTGTCCGCCGCGCTGCCCGATTCGCCGTGGTGGCCGCTGGCCGCCCGCCGCTTGCTCGGAGGCTGAGCGTCCTTGGAGCGTGCCCGGGCAGGGCCCGCGTGAGCTGCGCAGCGCTGCCGCGGGTCGTCGTCAACCGGACGCGGACGGCTCGGCGGTGCGCCACCACAAATAGGCTGGCAGCGCGAACGAAAGCCCCACGAGGAACGTCGCCGGAATGGCCCACCAGCGCCAGCGCCCGGCCTGCCGGTCTCCGGCGACACCGACGCTGAATCCGCCGGCGGCGAGGTAGACGTCCAGCGTGATGGCCGTGGTGAGCGGATTGGCGAATGCACTGCCGAAGAAGGCCCCCGGCAGCACGCTTCCCCCGGCCGCGAAGTACTGCAGGTTGTAGCTCCAGGGCACCAGCAGGCCGAGAAGAGCGAGGACGAGCAGCAGGACCCGGGATGCGCGGTTCGAAGTCATGGCCGAAGGCTAGCGGGCCGGTACGCCGCCGGATAGGAAAAACGCGTCGTTCGCTCGGCCGCGCGCGCCGCCGCCGCGCGTGGCCCGCGGGCCGTCAGCGCACCTGCACGCGCTGCAGCAGCTCGAGGTAGGTGCGCATCTCGCCGGCCAGCGCGTGGCCGGAATAGCGCTTGAGCAGGCGCTTCAGCAGCTTGGTGGCCTGCTCGTGGCGGCGGCCGTATTCGCTCATCAGCTGCGCGCCGAGGAAGTAGACGCCGGGCAGGTCCGGGTGCTCGGGGAAGCGCTTGTCGAAGCCCTGCAGCAGCTGCACCGCGAGCGCCTGCTCACCGTGCTGCACGGCGGCCTTGGCCAGCGGCAGCAGCGCATCGGCGTCCTGCAGCTCGAAGCGGGCATCGATCTTCTGCAGCGTCTTCAGCGCCGCCAGCGCGGCGCGGCCGCGGCCGTCGAGCGCCTGGGCGGCGACCCACTGCGGGCCGTGCGCCAGCACCGACACGGTGTCGCCGACCTCGGTGTACAGCGCATGCAGCTGGTCGTTCAGCTCGGGATCGTGCGGCGACGAGCGCAGCGCGTCCTTCAGCGCGGCGATCGCCTCGCCGTAGCGGCAGTCGTCGAGCAGTGCGTTCAGCCGGTCCCAGAAGGCTTCGGGCGCGGCGACGGTGGCCGGCGCCTCGGCCGCCTCGGGCGCGCCGCGGCGGCGCAGCAGCGACGGCAGCTTGCGCCACAGCGGCACGCTCTGTCGGGACGTCCTGCGCATCTCCAGCGGCTTGTTACGCAAAGCCCTCTCCTCGGGTCGAACGCGGGATTGTCCACGCGCCGCGAGGGCGGTCCGTGCCCCCCGAATGCGGGGGATCAGGTGGCGCGCACGGGCGCCGCGCGGCGCAGCGCCAGCGCGCCGCTGGCCAGCACGACGCCGGCCACCGCGGCGGCGACGGCCAGTGCGTCCAGGGGCCCCAGCGGATCGTCCAGCCACCACCAGCCGCCGACGGCCGAGACCACCGGTACCAGCGCGCCGAAGGCCGAGGCGCCGGCGGCACCGAGCCGCTCGACCGTGGCCGAGAAGGTCCACAGGCCCAGCACGCCGGCGACCACGCCCTGCGACAGCGCGTGCCAGGCCAGCGTGCCGGCGTCCAGCGTGAACAGCTGCTGCGGCCAGGCCCCCTCCACCGCCAGCACCAGCGGCACGAGCAGCGCGAGCGACCAGGTGTTGACCAGCGCCGCGCCCTGCCACGCGTTCAGGCCGGAGCGGCGAAAGGCCAGCGTGTAGCCGGCCCACAGCAGCGCGGCGAGCAGCAGCAGGACATCGCCCTGCCACACCGTCGACGCGGAGCCGCCCGCGCCGGCCTCGGCCAGCGAGCGTCCGCCGAGCAGCACGACGCCCGCGGCCATCAGCGCCAGCCCGGCCCCGCGCGCGGCATCGATGCGCTCGCGCCACAACAGCCAGCCGAGCGCGCTGGCGAACAGCGGCGTCGCGCCGGCCATCAGCACGCCCATGTGCGCGGCCGGCGCGAGCCGGGTGCCGCTCATCGCGATCAGCCCGAACGGCAGCCCCGCGCCCAGCAGCAGGAAGAGCGCGTGGCGGGGTGCCAGCGTCGGCGGCTTCAGCCCGCAGCGCCACGTGACCGGCGCCAGCAGCAGCGCGGGAATGCCGTAGCGCAGCCAGGCCAATTCGGCGGGCGGCAGCGAGGTGGTCACCGCATGGCGGGTGGCGACCTGCCACAGCCCGCCGATCAGCGCGGCGGCGAGGCCGAACAGCAGCCCGGCGGTCAGGCGGCGGCGGTCGTGGTCTCGGGGCGCATCGGGCGAGCTCATCGCGCCGAGTCTGCGGCGCCGGCGCCAGCGCGCGCTGTCGAAATCGTGCGCAATGCGCTCGGCGTCGTGCCGGTCGCGCGGCGGAACGCGGCGCTGAAATGGCTGTGGCTCGCGAAGCCGAGGTCCAGCGCCAGTTGCGTCAGGTCGGATGCGCCCTGCGCCAGGCGCTGCAGCGCCAGCGTGATGCGCAGGCGCGTGCGGTGGCCGTGCACGGTGCTGCCGGTGTGACGCCGGAACTGGCGCGCCAGGTGGTAGGGCGAGGCGTGCACCGCCCGTGCGATCTCGGCCAGCGTGTCGCCGCGCGCCGGGTCGGCGGCCAGCAGCTCGCGCGTGCGCTCGACCGCGCGCGGCGCGGCGCCGGCATCGTCCACCCGCTGCGCGAGCACGTCCTGCAGCAGCGCCAGCAGCGCCTCTTCCAGGGCCAGCGGCTCGATCAGGCCGTCGTGCAGCGCGCGCTGCCAGCGCCGCAGCGCAAGGTGTTGCTGCAGGGACACCGCGCGCCGGCCGGCGTGCGACGGTTCGTCGCCGTGCAGGCACAGCAGGTGGCCGCGCACGCCGGCGCCCGGCTGCCGCATGCGGTAGGGGCGCGACGGCGTCAGCCACAGCGCGCTGGTGCCGTCGCAGAGAAAGCGCCGGCCGCCGGCCCCGTGGCCGCTGACTTCGGGCGTCAGCTCGCACTCCAGCCGGTCCTGCTGCAGCAGCAGCAGCCGTGCGCCGGCGGGCCGGTAGCCGTCGCTCCATTGCGGCTGCGGCGCGAGCAGCCGCACCTGCTGCCAGCTGATCAGCGGCGTCGCGAACAGGGTGTCGCGGTCATAGGGCACGCTCAGACCCGCTCGAAGTCCAGGTGGCCGAGCTCGGCGGAGACCTGCAGCAGGCGCACGCGCAGCGCATCGCCCACGTCCGCGCCTTCGAGCCCGCGCACCAGCCGCCCTTCGACCATCGGCCTGGCGATGCGCACGAAGGTGCCCTTCGGCGAAGCGCCGGTGACGATGGCATCGAAGACCTCGCCGATGCGCGCATGCAGCAGCAGCGCGGCCGCGGCCTTCAGCACCTGGCGCTCGACCTTGTTGGCGTTGTCCTCCTGCAGCGTGCAGTGCCGCGCGATCAGCGCCAGCTGCCCGGCATCGTAGGGCGGCGGCTCGCCGGCGAGCGCGGCCTTCAGCAGGCGCTGGGTCACGAGGTCGGGGAAGCGGCGGTTCGGCGCGGTGGAGTGTGCATAGTCGGCGACCGCGAGGCCGAAATGGCCCGTGGCGCCGCCGTTGCCGTTGCCCTGCTCGGCCGCGTACTCGCCCGAGCCCAGCGACTTGATGACGGTCAGCGACAGGTCGTTGAAGCCCGCCGGATCGGCGGCGCGGCGCTCGGCGAGGAAGTGGTCCAGCGCCAGCGCGTCGGGTTGCGGCGGTAGCGTGACGCCATGCGAGGCGGCCAGCGCGACGATGCGGTCCCAGCGGCGCGGTGCCGACAGCATGCGGCGCAGCGACGGGAACTTCTGCTGCGCGAGGAAACGGGCGGTCGCGCTGTTGGCCGCGATCATCAGGTCGGCGATCAGGTCCATCGCGCGGTTCTTCTCGTCCGGCCGCAGGTCGACCAGCTGGCCGGCGTCGTCGAACACGGGCCGGGCCTGCGTGGTGCGCACGCTGAGGGCGCCGCGTCGCACGCGTTGCCGGCGCAGCCGGTCGGCCAGGCGTTCATGCAGCCGCAGTTGCGCCTCGAGCTCGGGCACGCGGGCGAGTGCCGCGGCAAGGCCGGGTGCCGCGTGCGCAGGATCGTCCATCCACGCGGCGACGTCGTTGTAGGTCAACCGGGCGTGGTTGTGCACCCGGGCCTGATAAAGCGTGCTGGCGGTCACCATGCCCTCGGCATCCAGCTGCATGTCGACCACCACCGCCAGCCGGTCCTGGCCCTCGTGCAGCGAGCTGAGGTCGGTCGACAGCGCCAGCGGCAGCATCGGGAAGACGCCGGCGGCGGTGTAGACCGACGTGGTGTTCGCCGCCGCATGGCTGTCGATGGCACCGGCGTGCACGACGAAGGCCTCGACGTCGGCCACCGCGACCAGCAGCCGCGCGCCGTCGCCGGGCAGCGGCTCGGCCCAGCTCAGCTGGTCGAGGTCGCGCGTATCGTCGTTGTCGATCGAGAACCAGGCCAGCGCGCGCAGATCGCGCAGCGCGCCGCGTTGCGCGCGCGGACCCTGCCTGCGCAGTGCCTCGGCCTCGGCGAGCGCCTGCGGCGCGAAGTGGTCGAGCAGGCCGCGCGCGCGCAGCGCATCGACGGCCAGGCGGTGCAGGTCGGCCTGTTGCATCGGCCGCATTGTGCGGCCGCTGGCCTCAGCGGGCGCGGATCACCCGCGCGTCGTCCGGACTGGCATACAGCGTCTCGACCTCCTGCGCCCGCCGTGCCAGCACCGCGCGCTGGTTGACGTAGCCCTTGTCGGTGATCTCGCCGGCATCGGCGCTGGGGGGCTCGGTGAGCAGCATCACGCGCGTCGGGCATTGCGAGGAACCGCCGCCTTCGGCGCGCAGGCGATCGAGCGCATCGCGGATCGCCGCGGCCACGACCTGCGGGTCGGCGGCCGCGGCTGCGGGGCTCGGGAAGACCAGTGCGCCGAGCTGGTCGCGGTCGTGCCCGGTCAGCACCACGTCCTGCGCATACGGCGCGAAGGCCGATACCAGCTTGACGCGCAAGGTGCCCACCGACACCCAGGTGCCGCTGCCGAGCTTGAAGTCCTCGGCGACGCGGCCGTTGAACATCACGCCGCGCTCGGGCCGCTCGGCATCGGCCAGGAAGCCGGCATCCCCGATGCGGTAGAAGCCTTCGTCGTCGAAGGCGGCGGCGGTGAGCTCGGGGGCGTCGCGGTAGCCGGGGAAGACCGACACGCCGCGCACGCGGATCTCGAGCTTTTCCCCGTTCGGCACGAGCTTCAGGTCCACGCCCGGCAGCGGTGCGCCGATGTTGCCGGCGCCTTCGAGCTTCCAGTGCGCGCTGGTGGCCGCCGGCGAGGTCTCGGTGGAGCCCCAGGAGGTCGTGAGCCAGAGCGGCGTGTCGCGCACTTTGGACGCTATCGATTCCAGCCGCTGCCAGCTGGCCGGCGGCAGCGCCGCGCCGGCGTAGAAGATCAGCTGCAGCCGCGACATCGCGTCGCGCGCCAGGTGATGGTCGGCCTCGAAGTGCGGCAGCAGCATGTCCAGCCCGCGCGGCACGTTGAAGTGCAGCGTCGGCTTCACCTCGCGCAGGTTCTTCACCGTCTTCTCGATCAGGCCGGGCGCGGGCCGGCCCTCGTCGATGTAGAGCGCGCCGCCGTGCGCGAGCACGAGGTTGAAGTTGTGGTTCGCGCCGAACGTGTGGCTCCAGGGCAGCCAGTCCAGCAGCACCGGCTTGGTGTGGCGCAGGAAGCGCCAGGTCTGGGCGATCATCTGCTGGTTGGCGCACAGCATGCGGTGGGTGTTGATCACCACCTTCGGATGGCCGGTCGAGCCCGAGGTCAGCAGGTACTTGGCGTGGTGATCGGGTTCGATCGCGCGGAAGGCGTTCATCACCGCCGCGGTCTCTTCGGCCTGCAGCAGCGTGCCGAAGTCCAGCGCACCGGGGGCGTCCGACGCGCCCCGGCTGTAGAGCACCGGGGCATCGACGTCGCTCGCCTCGATGGCCGCGCCGTACACCGCCTGGTCGGCGGCGTAGACCAGCCCCGGCTGCAGCGCCTTCAGGATGCCGCGCAGCTTCGTGTGGTCACGGGTCAGCCGCGAATAGGCGCTGGAGACGGTGCAGACCGGCCGGCCGACGTGCATCGCCGCCAGCAGCAGCAGCGCATGGTCGACGGCGTTGTCCGACAGCACGACGACCGGGCGGCCGGCCGGCAGGTCCAGGTCGAGCAGCGATTGCGCCAGCGCGCCGATCTGGCGACGCAGTTCGCCGTACGACAGCCGCCGCCAGTCGCCGGCGCGATCGCGCTCGGCCAGCGCCAGCGCGTCGGGCGTCTCGGCCGCCCAGCGTTCGACCCACTCGCCGATGCAGCGCGCATGTTCGCCCAGCGGTTCGGGGCTGCGCAGCAGCAGGCTGCCGTCGGGCCGGCGTTCGCACAGCGTGCGCGGCGGGGCGAGTTGTTCGGGGTCGTCGAAGAAGTCGGCCATCAAGCGCTCCCGCGGGTTCCAACAAGAAACAGTGAACTACACGCCCAGGCAGCCGGCAAGCGCCGGATCGCGGGCCACCTCGGCCGCGCTGCCCTGCAGCACGACGCGGCCCTTCTGCAGCACCAGCGCGCGGTCGCTGCGCGACAGCACCTTGCGGTAGTCGCGGTCGACGATCAGCGTCGCGATGCCGCTGGCGCGGATCTCGCCGATCACGCGCCAGATCTCGGCGACGATCAGCGGCGCCAGGCCTTCGGTGGCTTCGTCCAGGATGACCAGCGCCGGGTGCGTCATCAGCGCGCGCCCGATCGACAGCATCTGCTGCTCGCCGCCGGAAAGTTGGCCGCCGAGGTGGTTCAGGCGTTCTTCGAGGCGCGGGAAGGTGGCCAGCACACGGCCGAGCGTCCAGGCGTCGCCGGGATGCGCCCCGCTGCTGGTGAAGGCACGCGGTGCCCCGCCCTTGCCGGCCGGGCGCGCGGCCATCACCAGGTTTTCCTTCACCGTCAGGTTCGGAAACACGCCGCGCCCTTCCGGCACGTAGGCGATGCCCTGGCGCGCGACATCGTGCGGCTTCGCCGTCGACGCGTCGTGCCCGAACAGCGTGATGCGACCTTCGCGCTGCGTCACATGGCCCAGCAGCGTGCGGATCAGCGTGCTCTTGCCCATGCCGTTGCGGCCGAGCAGGCCGAGCGTCTCGCCGCGGCCGATGTTCAGATCGATGCCGTGCAGCACATGGCTGGAGCCGTACCAGGCATGCAGGCCGCGGGCCGAGAGGATCGTGTCGCTGTGCATGTCGGTCCCCTTCAGTGCCCGCCGAGGTACGCCGACTGCACCTGCGCATCGGCGCGCACCTCGTCCGGCGTGCCGCTCGCGATCACCGCGCCGTTGACCATCACCGTGATGCGATCGGCGATGCGGAACACCGCGTCCATGTCGTGCTCCACCAGCAGGATCGCGTGGCCGGCGCGCAGCTCGTCCAGCAGCGCCAGCATGCGTTCGGTTTCCTCTGCGCCCATGCCGGCCAGCGGCTCGTCGAGCAGCAGCACCTCGGGGCCGGTGGCCAGGCACATCGCGATCTCGAGCTGGCGCTTCTGGCCGTGCGACAGGCTGCCGGCGGTGCGGTCGAAGAAGCCGTGCAGGCCGGCGCGGCGCGCCGAGGCGTCGGCCGCGGCCTGCGTCTGCTCGCAGCGCGTGGCAGGTTGCCACCAGGCCCAGGGCTTCTGGTGCCGGGCCTGCGCGGCAAGGCGGCAGTTCTCGAAGACGCTGAACTGCGGGTAAATCGTATTGCGCTGGTAGCTGCGGCCGAGGCCGGCGCGGGCGCGCTTCGGCTGAGGCCAGGCGGTGACGTCGCGGCCGAGCAGCTCGACGCGGCCGCCCGAGGGCGGGATCTCGCCCGACAGCAGGTTGATCAGCGTGGACTTGCCGGCGCCGTTGGTGCCGATCACCGCGTGCACGGCGCCGCGCTCGAGCGCCAGCGAGACCTGGTCGACGGCGACGAGGCCGCCCCAGCGGCGCGTCAGCGCGTCGGCGCGCATGAGGATGTCAGGCATCTTGCGCCTCCGCGATCACCGGGGTGGCGGCGGGGCGGCCGATCAAGCGGGCGCGCCACTGCGCCGGCAGGCCGACCAGGCCTTTCGGCAGCAGCGCGACGCTGGCGATGATGGTCAGCCCGAGGCCCAGGTGCCAGTGCTTGGCGAAGCCGCCGAAGATCGCCTCGGACTTGAAGAACTCCTGCAGCAGCGCGAAGGCGAAGGCGCCGATCAGCGCGCCGCGCAGGTGGCCGAGGCCGCCGAGGATGATCATGATCAGCACCGCGCCGCTGAGGTGCCAGCCCATCAGCTCCGGGTTCACGAAGCCGTCCTTCACCGCGAACAGGAAACCGGCCAGGCCGGCGATCGCGCCCGACAGCGTGAACGCGGCGAGCTTGTACGGGTAGGTCGAGAAGCCGGTGGCGCGCATGCGCTGCTCGTTGGCCTTGATGCCGGCCAGCGCGCGGCCGAAGCGCGAGCGGCCGACCAGCGCCAGCAGCGCGAACACGGCGACCAGGCAGCCGAGCGTGAAGCCGTACATCACCAGCGGCCTGTCGAGGTCGATCAACGAGCCGAGCACCGGCTTGGCCGTGAGGTAGATGCCGTCGGTGCCGCCGCCCAGCGGGGTGTCGTGCACGACGTAGTAGGCCATCTGCGCGAAGGCCAGCGTGACCATGATGAAGTAGGCGCCCTGCGTGCGCAGCGACAGTGCACCGACCACCAGCGCATACAGCCCCGCGGCGAGCACCGCGGCGGGCAGCAGCCAGGCAATCGACGCCGGGTCGGCATCGGGCGCCAGCAGCGGCACCGCATACGCGCCGATGCCGAAGAAGGCCGCCTGGCCGAAGCACACCAGGCCGGTGGTGCCGACCAGCAGCTCCAGGCTCAGCGCGAAGATCGCATAGACCATGATCTTGCCGACCAGGTCCAGCCCGTAGGAGCCGGCGACGGCCGGCCACAGCGCGAGCGCGGCGAACACGGCGCCGGTGAAGAGCAGCTTGCCGCGGTCTTCGGTGTCCATCGTCTTCATCCGTTGTGGGGTCAAGCCGCCTTGAACAAGCCCTGCGGCTTCCACAGCAGGATCAGCGCCATCAGCACGTAGACCAGCACGCCCGCCGCCTGCGGCAGGAAGACCTTGCCGAAGGTGTCGACGATGCCGATCAGCAATGCCGCCAGCAGCGCGCCGCGGATCGAGCCGATGCCGCCGATCACGACGACGACGAAGCAGACGATCAGCACGCTGTTGCCCATGCCGGGGTAGACCGAGGACACCGGCGCGGCCAGCATGCCGGCGAGCACCGCGATGGCCACGCCCGCGGCGAAGACTACGCGGTAGAGGAACTGGATGTCGATGCCCAGCGACTGCACCATCTCGCGGTTCGTCGACCCGGCGCGGATCATCATGCCCAGCCGGGTGCGCGACAGCACCAGGTACATGCCCAGCGCCAGCAGCAGGCACATCGCCGAGACGAAGAGCCGGTAGACCGGGTAGGTCATCAGCTCGCCCAGCGGCACGCTGCCGGCCAGCGACGGCGGCGGCTGCACGCCGTGCACGTCGTCGCCGACGAGCAGGCTGCGCAGTTCCTCGAAGACCAGGATCAGGCCGTAGGTCATCAGCACCTGCTGCAGGTGCTCACGCTGGTAGAGGTAGCTGAAGAACGCCCACTCCAGCACGTAGCCCAGCAGCACCGACAGCACCAGGCCGGCGAACAGCGTCGCGAAGAAGCCGCCGCCGAAGGTGTTCGCCACCACCGGCGCCAGCGCGTAGGCCATGTACGCGCCGATCATGTAGAAGCTGCCGTGCGCGAGGTTGATCACGCCCATGATCCCGAAGATCAGCGTCAGGCCGGACGCGACGAGGAACAGCAGCAGGCCGTACTGCAGCGCGTTGAGGCACTGGATCAGGAACGTCGCGACATCCATCGGGCAAGACCTTCCCTCGGCGGCCGAAGCGCGGCCGCCGGTTCATGCGGGACCAGCGAAATCGGGCGGAGGGGCGTGGAAGGTCGGCTACATCCTGCAGCCGCGGCCCGGGTCGGCGAGCGACTTGGTCGCCACGCCGATCGACTTGTTCTCCTTGCCGCTGACCTGCCGCAGGTAGATGTCCTGCACCGGGTTGTGGGCCTTCGACAAGGTGAACGGCCCGCGCGGGCTGTCGATCTTCGCCTTGCGCAGCGCGTCGGCGAAGGCGTCCTTCTTGCTCACGTCGCCCTTCACCGCGCCGAGGCCGACACCGAGCATCTGCGCCGCGTCGTAGCCCTGCACCGCATAGACGTCGGGCTGCAGCTTGTAGGTCTTCGCGTAGTTGAGGCGGAAGGCGTTGTCGCGCGGCGTGCCCAGGCTGTCCGCGTAGTGCAGCGTGGTCAGCAGGTCGGCCGCGTCGGCGCCTTGCGCTTCCAGCGTGCCGTCGGTCAGGAAGCCCGCGGCATAGAGCGGGATCTTGCCCTTCAGGCCCGCGGCCGCGTAGTCCTTGACGAACTTCACCGCGCCGCCGCCGGCGAAGAAGGTGTAGACCGCATCGGGCTTGGCCGCCGCGATCTCGGTCAGCAGCGCCTGGAACTCGACGTTCGGGAACGGCAGGCTCAGCTCCTTCGTGACCTTGCCGCCGCCCTTCTCGAAGGCTTCCTTGAAGCCCTTGACCGATTCGTCGCCGGCCGCGTACTTCCAGGTGATGGTGACGACGTTCTTGTGGCCCTTCTTGGCCACCACCTCGCCCATCGCGTAGCCCGGCTGCCAGTTCGAGAACGAGCTGCGGAAGATGTTCGGCGCGCACATCGCGCCGGTCACCGCGTCGGCGCCGGCGTTGGGCACGATCAGCAGGGTGCCGGTTTCCTTCGCCGCGCGGGCCATCGCCATCGCGACGCCGGAGTGCACGGTGCCCACCAGCACGTCGACCTGGTCGCGCTTGATCAGCTTGTTGACGTTGTCCGTGGCCTTCGACGGATCGGACTCGTCGTCGACCTTGAAGAACTCGATTTCGCGGCCGGCGAGCTTGCCGCCCTGCTCGGCGACGTAGAGGCGGAAGCCGTTCTCGATGGCATTGCCCAGCGCCGCGAAGGTGCCGGTGTAGGGCAGCATCAGGCCGACCTTGAGCTTGCCGGTGTTCTGGGCCGCCGCGGGCCCGGCCATCAGCGCGAAGGTGGCGGCCGCACAGGCGGCCAGGAGGTGCATACGCGGGGTCATCGAAGGTCTCCTGAAGCGGTGGTTGTCCGGGCCGAGGGCTCTATTTGCTTTAACTCTAAAGTAATTTCGCGAAGCTGCCAACTGCCGCGATCAGCGCCTCGGGTTGGTCCTTATGGGCGGCGTGGCGGCAGTCGGGCAGTTCGACCACCCGCGTGCCGGGCACGCGGCGGGCAATGCCGTGCACCTGCGCCAGCGTGCCGTACTGGTCATCGACGCCCTGGACCGCGAGCACCGGGCAGGCGATGGAGCTGATCTCGTCCTCGATCGACCACTCGCGGAACGGCGGGTGCAGCCAGATGTCGTTCCAGCCCCAGAACGCCGAGTCCGGATCGTCGTGGTGGCGGGCCAGCCTGTCGCGCAGGTCCGTGGTCAGGTAGGCCTCGCGCGCCTGCGCGATGCTGCTCACCGACAGGTCCTCGACGACGATGTGCGGCGCGACGACGACCAGCGCGCGCACCCGGCGCGGGAAGCGGGCGGCGAACAGCAGCGCGATCGACGCGCCGTCGCTGTGGCCGAACAGCACCGGCGGGTCCGCGGCGGTGTCGATGTCCAGCGCGGCGAGCAGCGCCGGCAGCACCTCGTGGGCCTGGCGGTGCAGGAAGTCGAGCTGCCAGGCTTCTTGCGCGGCACGCGGCGTCGAGCGGCCGTAGCCGGGACGCGAATAGACGAGGCCGCGCCAGCCCAGCGCATCGACCAGCGATCGGGGGAAGTCCTTCCACGCGGACAGCGAGCCGAGGCCTTCGTGCAGGAACACCATCAGCGGCCGGCCGCGGCGTTCGGGCGCCAGCCACGCGTGCTCGATGCGCACGCGGCGGCCGCGCCAGTCGATGTCGACGAACGACGTGCTCACTGGCCGGCGGACCTGGCCGATGCCTCGCGCTCCCGCAGCCGGAAGCGCTGGATCTTGCCGGTGGCGGTCTTCGGCAGCTCGGCGATGAACTCGATCGCGCGCGGGTACTTGTACGGCGCGAGGCGCTCCTTCACGAAGGCCTGCAGCGCCGGGCCGTCGACTTGCGCGCCCGGCTTCAGCACGACGTAGGCCTTGGTCTTGGTCAGGCCCTCGGCATCGGGCACGCCGATCAGCGCGGCCTCGAGCACCGCCGGGTGCTGCATCAGCGTCGATTCGACCTCGAAGGGCGAGACATAGATCCCGCTGACCTTCAGCATGTCGTCGCTGCGGCCCGCGTAGGTGTAGGTGCCGTCGGCGTTACGCTGGTACTTGTCGCCGCTCTTGGTCCAGCCGCCCTGGAAGGTGTCGCGCGACTTCTCGCGGTTGCCCCAGTACATCAGCGCGGCGCTCGGGCCGCGGATGTAGAGGTCGCCGGTGTCGGTGGAGCCGTCGGGCTTGGGCGGCAGCGGGCGGCCGTCGTCGCCGCGCAGCTCGATCTCGTAGCCGGGCACCGGCCGGCCGGTGGTGCCGTAGCGCACGTCGCCCGGGCGGTTCGACAGGAAGACATGCAGCATCTCGGTCGAGCCGATGCCGTCGATGATCTCCAGGCCGAAGTGCGCACCGAAGCGCTGGCCGATCTCGGCCGGCAGCGCCTCGCCGGCCGACGAACCGAGGCGCAGCGCGACGTCCTCGCGCTTCGGCAGGTTCGGCGACGCCAGCATGCCGGCATAACCGGTCGGCGCACCGAAGAACACGGTCGGCTTCGGCTCGCCGGTCCAGCGCTTGAAGACGGCATCCGGTGTCGGCCGCTCGGCCATCAGCAGCGTGGTGGCGCCGACGCTCAGAGGGAAGGTCAGCGCATTGCCGAGGCCGTAGGCGAAGAACAGCTTGGCGGCCGAGAAGCACAGGTCGTCCTCGCGCAGGCCCAGCACGTGCCGGCCATAGAGCTCGGCGGTCCAGTACGGGGCGGCGTGGGTGTGCACCGTGCCCTTGGGCTGGCCGGTCGAGCCGGACGAGTAGAGCCAGAAGGCCGGGTCGTCGGCCAGCGTGTCGGCCGCTTCGGCCATCGGCGCGTGCGCGGCGAGCCAGGCCTCGAAGTCCAGCGCGTCGTTCGGCAAGGCCGGCTGCTGCGCCGGATCGGGCCGCGAGACGACGATGGCCTGCAGTTCGTGCCGGCCCTGCGTCGCGTCGATCGCCGCCTGCAGCGTGGGCAGCAGGGCCGCGGACACCAGCGCGGCCTGCGCACGGCTGTTCTGCAGCATGAACGCGTAGTCGGCCGCGGTCAGCAGCGTATTGACGGCCACCGGCTCGATGCCCGCGTAAAGCGCGCCGAGGAAGGCCACCGGCCAGTGGTTGTTGTCGTGCATCAGCAGCAGCACACGTTCCTCGCGGTGCAGGCCCAGTGCGCGCAGGCCGCTGGCGCAGCGGCGGATGCGGTCGGCGAGCGCGCCGTAGCTCAGGCGGCCGTGGTCGTCGATGAAGGCGGTCTTCTCGGCGCGGCAGGCGTTGCGCTCGAGCAGGTGGCGCGCGAAGTTGAAGTGCGACGGCGGCGCTGCGACGTCCGGGGTCTCGGGGTTCATCGCCAGTCTCCTGTTCACAAGGTGGCGAGCACCGCGGTGCTGGCCTGCACCGCGGCGCGGCGGTGGTAGAAGTTCAGCGCCCGCAGGCCGCCCAGCTCCTCGCCGCCGCCGGCGCGGCCGGGGCCGCCGTGCAGCGATTGGGGCATCACGTTGCCGTGGCCGGTGTGCAGCGCGGCGACGTCCGGCGACACCACGTGCACGCGGCCGTGGCTGTCGGCGAGCTCGACGGCCGCGGCGCCGAGCGCTGCGGCGTCGCTGCCGTAGAGGGAAGCGACCAGCGAGCCCTGGCCGCGTCGAATGAGCGTCAGCGCGTGGCCGGTGTCGCGGTAGGGAACCAGCGTGGCGACCGGACCGAAGACCTCGGTGTGATGCACGGCGGCGGCCGCGTCGGCATCGCGAACGCCGAGCAGCGTCGGCCCGATGCAGCAGGCGATCGCCGGATCGGCATCGACCAGCGGCGCCCGCGTGCCGTCGTGCACCGTCTCGGCCTGCCGCTGCAGCGCGGCCAGGCCCTCGCGCACCGCATCGAACTGCGCGCGGCTGACCAGCGAGCCCATGCGCACCGAGTCGTTGCGCGGGTTGCCGACGCTGGTTTTGCCGAGCTTCGCGCCGATCGCTTCGGCCGCCGGCGCGTACAGCGCCTCGGGCACGAAGATGCGGCGGATCGCGGTGCACTTCTGGCCGGACTTCACCGTCATCTCGCGCACCACTTCCCTGACCAGCAGGCCGAAGGCGTCGCTGTCCGGCGCCTCGCCGGGCAGCAGCAGCGCGCTGTTGATGCTGTCGGCCTCGATGTTCACCCGCACCGACTGCTGCGCGACCGCGCGGTGCGCGCGGATCGTCGCCGCGGTGGCGGCCGAACCGGTGAAGCTGAGCACGTCGAACGGCTCCAGCGCATCGAGCAGCCCGGCCGGGCTGCCGCAGATCACCGACAGCGCACCCGCCGGCAGCACGCCGGCGTCGACCACGTCCTGCACCATGCGCTGCGTCAGCCACGCGGTGGCCGTGGCCGGCTTGACCACCACCGGAACGCCCGACAGCAGCGCCGGCGCGGCTTTCTCCCACAGGCCCCAGGACGGGAAGTTGAAGGCGTTGATGAAGAGCGCGAGGCCGCGGATGGGCACCTGCAGGTGCTGCGACTGGAAGTTGGGCTCCTTCGCCAGCCGCGCGGGCTCGCCGTCGAGCAGTGTGCGGCGGTCGCCGAGCGCCTCGCCCCACTTCGCGTACTGGCCCAGCGTGTAGAACGCGCCGTCGATGTCGATCGCCGAGTCGTTCTTCACCGTGCCGCTGTTGGCCGTGGCGATCTCGTAGTAAGTGTCCCGGTGCTGCTGCAGCACTTTCAGCACCGCGCCGAGCAGGCCGGCGCGCTCGCGGTAGCTCAGCGCGCGCAGTGCCGCACCGCCCTGCTCACGGGCGAAGCGGAAGCCGGCCGCCAGGTCGAGCCCGGAAGCATCCACCCGCACGAGCTCGGTGCCGAGCACCGGATCGAACAGCGGGGTGCCGGGGCCCCGGCCGGCGACGGCGCGGCCGGCAAGGACGTTGTTCAGCAGGGGACTCGCCATCGACGTCTTTCATCCCGTTCGCGTCCGGTGGCGGACGCGGTTGCAGACCAGGGCCTGATGAATTATTGTGCTTGCAATGCACGATAGGTCGATGGAGAGAGCGTGTCAAGCACTATAGTTCAGGAGGACGGGTATACCCCAGGCGTCAACGGGGGCGCGGACCCGGCCGCGGCCGTCGCGGCGGCCGACGGCGACAAGAACCCGTTCCTGGTCGCGCTGGGCGAGCGGGTGCGTGCGCTGCGCGCGCGTCGCGGCATGACGCGCAAGGCGCTGGCCGCCGCGGCCGACGTGTCCGAGCGCCACCTCGCGAACCTGGAATACGGCATCGGCAACGCATCGATCCTGGTGCTGCTGCAGGTGGCGCAGGCGCTGCAATGCGCGCTGGCGGAACTGCTCGGCGACGTGACGACCTCGTCGCCCGAGTGGCTGCTGATCCGCGAGCTGCTGGAGCAGCGCGACGAGGCCACGCTGCGCCGCGTGCGCATCGCGGTGGGCGAACTGCTGGGCGCGGGCGGCGGGGCGGCGCCGGCGGTGCGGCAGTCGCGCATCGCGCTGGTCGGGCTGCGCGGGGCGGGCAAGTCCACGCTCGGCCAGATGCTGGCCGACGACCTCGACTTCCCTTTCGTCGAGCTGAGCCGCGAGATCGAGAAGTTCGCCGGCTGCAGCATCTCGGAGATCCAGGCGCTCTACGGCACCAATGCCTACCGCCGCTACGAGCGCCGGGCGCTCGAGGAGTCGATCCAGATCTACCCCGAGGCGGTGATCGCCACGCCCGGCGGCCTGGTGTCCGACGCCGCCACCTTCAACCTGCTGCTCGCGCATTGCACGACGGTGTGGCTGAAGGCCGACGCGGAGGACCACATGCAGCGCGTGATCGCGCAGGGCGACATGCGGCCGATGGCAGCGAGCTCCGAGGCGATGGACGACCTGCGCCGCATCCTTGCCGGCCGCGCGGCCTTCTATTCGAAAGCCGACCTGCAGCTCGATACCAGCGCCCAGCCGCTGGCGCCGACCTTCGAAGCGCTGCGCACGATGGTGCGCGAGACGCTGGCACTGCCGGCCTGAGCGATGTGCATAAAAATGCATTTGAGTGCTTGACTCAAAGCATCATAGTGCACTATTCTGCCTCTCAATCCATCCACGGAGGCCGCCGATGAGCTCCACGCCCCCTGTCCCGGTCGACTACCGGACCGACCCCAGCCGCTACCGCCACTGGAAGCTGAAGTTCGAGGGCCCGGTGGCCACGCTGGCCGCCGACATCGACGAGAACGGCGGCCTGCGTCCCGGCTACAAGCTCAAGCTCAACAGCTACGACCTCGGCGTCGACATCGAGCTGGCCGACGCGCTGAACCGCATCCGCTTCGAACATCCGGAAGTGCGCGCGGTCGTGCTCACCAGCGCGCGCGACAAGGTGTTCTGCTCGGGCGCCAACATCTTCATGCTCGGCGTGTCCAGCCATGCATGGAAGGTGAACTTCTGCAAGTTCACCAACGAGACGCGCAATGGCATCGAGGACTCGTCGGCGCATTCCGGGCTGAAGTTCATCGCCGCGGTCAACGGCGCCTGCGCCGGCGGCGGCTACGAGCTGGCGCTGGCCTGCGACGAGATCATCCTGGTCGACGACCGCTCGTCGGCCGTCAGCCTGCCCGAGGTGCCGTTGCTGGGCGTGCTGCCCGGCACCGGCGGCCTGACCCGCGTGACCGACAAGCGCCGCGTGCGCCACGACCTGGCCGACGTCTTCTGCACCACCACCGAAGGCGTGCGCGGCCAGCGCGCGAAGGACTGGCGCCTGGTCGACGACATCGCCAAGCCCGCCGTCTTCGCACAGAAGGTGCAGGAGCGTGCGCTGCAGCTCGCCGCGCAGAGCGACCGGCCCGCCGATGCCAAAGGCATCGCGCTGACGCCGATCGAGCGCCGCGACGAACCCGACGCGCTGCGTTATGCGTTTGTCGACGTCGAGATCGACCGCACCAAGCGCACCGCCACGTGGACCGTGCGCGGTCCGGCCGGCGAGCAGCCGTCGACCGTCGAGGCCATCGTCGCCGCCGGCGCCGCGTGGTACCCGCTGCAGCTGGCGCGCGAGCTCGACGATGCGATCCTCACGATGCGCACCAACGACCCGCAGATCGGCACATGGCTCATGAAGACGGCCGGCGAAGGCGCCGCGGTGCTGGCGCTGGACGAGACGCTGGCGCGCCACGCGCAGCACTGGCTGGTGCGAGAGACGGTCGGTGCGCTGCGGCGCACGTTCAGCCGGCTCGACGTCTCGTCGCGCAGCCTCTTCGCGCTGATCGAGCCGGGCTCCTGCTTCGCCGGCACGCTGCTGGAACTGGCGCTGGCCTGCGACCGCATCTACCACCTGGCGCTGCCCGACGACGAGGCGCGTGCACCGAAGGTGACCGCCGGTGACGCGAACTTCGGGCGTTATCCGATGGCCACCGGCCAGTCGCGCCTGGCGCGCCGCTTCTACGACGAAGCACCGGCGCTGGACGCGGTGCGCGCGCGCATCGGCGCCCCGCTGGATGCCGACGCGGCATTCGCGCTGGGGCTGGCGACGGCGGCGCCCGACGACATCGACTGGGACGACGAGGTGCGCATCGCGATCGAGGAGCGCGCGGCGATGTCGCCCGACGCGCTGACCGGCCTCGAGGCGAACCTGCGCTTCAACGGCCGGGAGAACATGGTCACGCGGGTCTTCGGCCGCCTGACCGCCTGGCAGAACTGGATCTTCCAGCGCCCGAACGCGGTCGGCGAGCACGGGGCGCTCAAGGTCTACGGCACCGGCCAGAAGGCCGGCTTCGACTGGAACCGGGTTTAGGTCTAACTGGTAAAACACATGTCCACCATCGACTACAGCGAGAAGATCCCCAACAACGTCAACCTCGCCGAGGACCGCACGCTCAAGCGCGCGCTCGAGCAGTGGCAGCCCAACTTCCTGAGCTGGTGGGGCGACATGGGGCCCGAAGGCTCGCAGAACTTCGACGTCTACCTGCGCACCGCGATCAGCGTCGATCCGCAGGGCTGGGCGCAGTTCGGGCACGTGAAGATGCCGGACTACCGCTGGGGCATCTTCCTGAACCCGGGCGATGCGGATCGCACCATCCACTTCGGCGACCACAAGGGCGAGAAGGCCTGGTCCGACGTGCCCGGCGAGCACCGCGCGAACCTGCGCCGCATCATCGTCACCCAGGGCGACACCGAGCCGGCGTCGGTCGAGCAGCAGCGCCACCTGGGCCTGACCGCACCGAGCCAGTACGACCTGCGCAACCTCTTCCAGGTGAATGTCGAGGAAGGCCGGCACCTGTGGGCGATGGTCTACCTGCTGCACAAGTACTTCGGCCGCGACGGCCGCGAGGAAGGCGAAGCGCTGCTCGAGCGCCGGTCGGGCGACCAGGACAACCCGCGCATCCTCGGCGCCTTCAACGAGAAGACGCCGGACTGGCTGTCCTTCTTCATGTTCACCTACTTCACCGACCGCGACGGCAAGTTCCAGCTCGCGGCGCTGGCCGAGAGCGCGTTCGATCCGCTGGCGCGCACGACGAAGTTCATGCTGACCGAAGAAGCGCACCACATGTTCGTCGGCGAATCCGGCATCAGCCGTGTCATCCAGCGCACCGCGCAGATGATGAACGAGCTGAAGACCGACGACCCGGCCAGGCTGCGCGCCGCCGGCGTGATCGACCTGCCGACGATCCAGCGCTACCTGAACTTCCACTACTCGGTGACCATCGACCTCTTCGGCGCCGACCAGTCGAGCAATGCGGCGATCTTCTATTCGTCGGGCCTGAAGGGCCGCTTCGAGGAAGGCAAGCGCACCGACGACCATGTGCTGAAGGGCCAGACCTACACCGTGCTGGAAGTCCAGAACGGCGCGCTGGTCGACAAGCAGGTGCCGATGCTCAATGCGCTGAACGAGGTGCTGCGCGACGACTACATCAAGGACTCGGTCGCCGGCGTCGGCCGCTGGAACAAGGTGCTGGAGAAGGCCGGGCTGCCGCAGCGCCTGACCGTGCCGCACAAGGCCTTCCACCGCAACATCGGCACGCTGGCCGGCATCAAGCTGTCGCCGGACGGGCGCGTGGTCAGCGATGCCGAATGGCAGGCGAAGCAGCATGAATGGCTGCCCAGCGCCGAGGACCGCGCCTTCGTTGCATCATTGATGGGCCGCGTGGTCGAGCCAGGCAAGTTCGCCAACTGGATCGCGCCGCCGATGATGGGCATCAATCGCCAGCCGGTGGACTTCGAATACGTCCGCTTCAACTAGAGGCTTTCGCCATGGACATGCCGGTGGCCGGCCTGATCAGGCAGCACCTGATCGACCCCGAGATCTGCATCCGCTGCAACACCTGCGAGGCCACCTGCCCGGTCGGCGCGATCACGCACGACGACCGCAATTACGTCGTGATGGCCGACAAGTGCGACAGCTGCATGGCCTGCATCGCGCCCTGCCCCACTGGCTCGATCGACAACTGGCGCACGCTGCCGAAGGCGCGGGTCTACAGCGTCGAGGAGCAGCTGGGTTGGGACGAGCTGCCGGCCGAGTGGAGCGCCGGGCAGCTGGCCGAGGCGGCGGTCGAGGCCGGCATGGGCGAAGCGGCGGCAGTGGAAGCGGTGGCCGCCGCGGCGATCGAGACGGCGCCGGCGGCGGTGGCACGGGCCGAAGAGACCGTGCAGGCCTTCAATGCCGCGCAATACGGCGCGACGCTGCCGCCCTGGTCGGCCGCGCATCCGTACTGCAATCTCTACGGCCCGAAGGCGGCGCAGAAGTCGGTGACCGCCACCGTCACCGGCAACGTGCGCGTGACCCAGGTCGGCAAGGAGTACGACACCCACCATGTCGTGCTCGACTTCGGCCTGATGCCCTTCCCGGTGCTCGAGGGCCAGTCGATCGGCATCGTGCCGCCGGGGGTCGATGCGCAGGGCCGCGCGCACCATGCGCGCCAGTACTCGATCGCCAGCCCGCGCAATGGCGAGCGGCCCGGCTACAACAACGTGTCGCTGACGATCAAGCGCGTGCTGGAGGACTACCAGGGCCGGCCGGTGCGCGGCGTCGCGTCGAACTACATGTGCGACCTGCAGGTCGGCGACAAGGTGCAGGTGATCGGCCCGTTCGGTTCGAGCTTCCTGATGCCGAACCATCCGAAGAGCCACGTCGTGATGATCTGCACCGGCACCGGCTCGGCGCCGATGCGGGCGATGACCGAATGGCGGCGCCGGCTGCGCCAGTCTGGCAAGTTCGAAGGCGGCAAGCTGCTTCTCTTCTTCGGCGCCCGCACGCGCGAGGAACTGCCCTATTTCGGCCCGCTGCAGAACCTGCCGAAGGACTTCATCGACATCAACTTCGCGTTCTCGCGCGAGGCCGGCCGGCCCAAGCGCTACGTGCAGGACCTGATGCGCGAGCGCGCGGCCGACGTCGCCGCGCTGCTGTCCGATTCGAATGCCTTCTTCTACGTCTGCGGGCTGAAGGCGATGGAAGAAGGCGTGGTGCTGGCGCTGCGCGATGTCGCCGTGCAAGCGGGACTCGACTGGGACGCGACCGCCGCCGCCTTGAAGCGAGACGGGCGGCTGCACCTCGAGACCTACTGATCCAGCGGCGCCCTCACCACCGTCCGGCGCGGATGCGCGCCACGTTGCGGTTCATCGCATGCCGCACGACGTGGCGGTAGAGCAGGCGCTTGAAGCCGCTCAGGTTCGATCCATGACGCGCATAGAACGCGTCCGGGCTGTCGAAGACGCCGAAGTCGTCGGCGATGCCTTCCTTCTGGATGTAGGTGCTGCGGCCGCACCAGGCGACGCCGGGCGACGACAGGTCGCGCGTCGCCGCGCCGTAGCCGCAGAAGGCCATGGCCTGCGGGAAGCGGCGCTGCAGGCTGCGCAGGTAGGCCTCGTCGAGGATGAAGCCCTCGAGCTCGATCCAGCGCTCGTGGAGCCACACCTCGACCCAGCTGTGGATGATGCGCGGCGGCGCCAGCCGGTAGAACAGGCCCGTCACCGCGCCCTTCTGCAGCGCCTTGTGGATCGTGAAGCCGTGGAAGCGGCAGCCGATGCCCACCGCGCGCAGCAGCGCCATCAGCAGTGTGCCCTTGGTATTGCACTGGCCCAGGCGATCGGCGAGCACGCGCGACGCCGGCAATTCGTCACCGTCGTTGTAGCCGAAAGGGATCTCATTGCGCACGAACTCGTAGACGGCGCCGATGCGCTCCGCCACCGGCAGCGAACGCCAGCCGCGGGCGGCGACCAGGGCCTCGATCGCCGGGTGGTGGAAGTCGAGCAGCGGCGTGGGCGCGAGCACGGTGGCGGCCGGGGCATTCATGGTTAGACCGCCGTTCACGCCGCGCGGGCCAGCTCGGCGCGAGCCTGGCGCACGACGCTGAACGCTGCACTCAGCGCCAGCAGCGCCATGACGGCCGCCACCAGCAGGTCCGGCCAGCGCGTGCCGGTGCCGAACACGCCCGCCGCCGCGGCCAGCACCGCAAGGTTGCCGATCGCGTCGTTGCGCGTGCACAGCCACACCGAGCGCATGTTGGCGTCGCCGTCCCGCCAGCGGTACAGCAGCGCGGCGACGCCGAGGTTGGCGGTCAGCGCGAGCGTGCCGATCAGGCCCATCATGATCGGCTCGGGGGTGCGGCCGTTGGCCGCGTTCCACAGCGCGTGCAGCAACACGCCGGCGCCGTACAGGCCCATCGACCAGCCCTTGACGGCCGCGGCGCGGGCGCGCCATGCGAGGCCCAGGCTCAGCACCGCGAGCGACAGACCGTAGTTCGCGGCGTCGCCGAAGAAATCGACCGCATCGGCCAGCAGCGATACCGATGCGGACTGCAGGCCGCCGCCGATCTCCACCGCGGCCATCGCGGCATTGACGATCAGCGCGATCCACAGCACGCGCCGCATCCGCGGCGGGGGTGCCTGGGGCGGGGTGGCCGGGTCGGCATGGCAGCAGGCGTGGCCCATCGGGCAGCTCCGGAGTGGTCTGGATGCCGTGATTGAAAAGCCTGGAGCCGCTACGGAGTCAAGCGCCGCCGGCATCGCCCGCCGACGGGGCGGGATGCGGCGCATGCACCGCGCGCGAGTCGGCCGGGGCTTCGTCGCGCTCGTGCAGCCCGTAGTCGCGCAGCACGTGCGCGACGCGCAGCCGGTAGTCGGCGAAGGCGGTCTCGCGGCCCAGGCGCTGCGTGCGCCGGTGCTGCTCGAGGTTGCGCCACCCGGCGACGGCGGCCTCGTCGCGCCAGAACGACAGCGACAGCAGCTTGTCCGGATTCGCCAGGCTCTGGAAGCGCTCGACCGAGATGAAGCCGTCCATCGCCTCCAGCGTCGGCTTGAGCGCGGCAGCCGCGTCGAGGTAGGTCTGGCGGTGCTCCGGGTGCGGCATCACCTCGAAGATCACGGCGATCATCGTGCGGCCTCCGCGGCGTGCGGCAGGCCGTTGAACGTGCCTTCGACCAGCTCGGTGAAGGTGCGCTCCTCGCGCAGGATGAAGCGCTCGCGCTGCGCGGTCTCGAAGTTCGCGCGGCCTTCGGAATCGGTCTTCAGTCGGCGACGGTAGGCCTCGTAGTCGGCGAGGCTCGGAAAGCCGATCAGCCCCCAGGCGATGTCGTTGGTGCCTTCGCTCGGCAGGAAATAGCCGATCAGGTGGCCGCCGCAGCGCGGGATGATGCGGCCCCAGCGCTCGGCATAGGCCTTGAAGGCCTCGCGCTGGAACGGGTCGATCTGGTAGCGGATGAAGCAGGTGATCAATTCGGTTTCCTCGTTGTGCGGCTGGACAGGTCGGCATCGTCGCGGCGATCGGCGATCCGACATTTCGCTGCAGGACGAAGTGTCGCGATGAATGCGCCTGCTATGGTGATTGCATGAATACCAATGACATCGCCCGCATCGCGCAGCTCGTCGGCGAACCGGCGCGCGCGGCAATGCTGCTGGCGCTGATGGATGGCCGCGCACTCACCGCGCTGGAGCTGGCCGCGGCCGCCAACATCGGCGCGCCGACCGCCAGCCGGCACCTCGCGCTGCTGGTCGACGCCGGCCTGCTGCAGCTGGCGCGCCAGGGGCGGCATCGGTACCACCGGCTGGCGTCGCCGGAGGTGGCGCGGCTGCTCGAAGGCATCATGCAGATCGCGGCGCAGCAGCCGGCCGCTGCGCCGGCGCGACGCATCCCCACCGGCCCGCGCGACGCCGCGCTGCGTTTCGCGCGCAGCTGTTACGACCACCTCGCCGGCCAGCTGAGCACGGCGATCGCCGAGACACTGCAGGCCGATGGCGCCATCGTCTTCGACGACGAGAGCGGGCGCATGACCGAGCAATTGCCGGCCTCGCTCGGCCGGCTGGGTTTTTCGACCGATGCACTGGCCACGGTCAGCAAGCGGCCCGGGTGCCGTCCCTGCCTGGATTGGGGCGAGCGCCGCCCGCACGTGGCCGGCCGGCTCGGCGCGTTGATCCTCGACGAGTGCCTGCAGCGCGGCTGGCTGCGTCGGGCCGGCGATTCACGCGCGCTGGGCTTGACGCCGCCGGGTGCCGCGGCGCTGCAGCGGTGGATCGGCGCGGAACGCTGGCGGCGGTTGATCGGGGACCCGCCGCCGCATTGACGCTGCAGGGGCGGCAGCGTTGGCGAAGGTCAGCGGGCGAACGGATTCGCCGTCGCGAACCACAGGCCGATGCCGGTGGCGATGATGAACGCGCCGTCGGTGACGCCGACCGACAGGAAGTACTTGGTCTGCAGCGTCGGGATCAGTTCGGGTTGGCGCGCCGAGCTTTCGAGGAACTTCATCGTCGCCAGGCCGATGCCGAGGCAGGAGCCGAAGGCCGGGATGCCAATCAGCAGTGCGACGGCCAGCGGGAGCAGGTCAGTGCCGGTGCTCATGTCGAGTCTTTCGTGGGAGTGGAGGATTCGAGGGGGGCTTGGATGGCTCAATGGGCCGTCGCCAGCGGCGATGCATCGGCCTCGCGCGAGCCGCGCAGGCTGACGCCTTGCCAAGCCGCGAACAGCAGCGTGCTGGCCGCGTGCAGGCCGAGGAAAGCGATGCCGGCGCCGCTGGGCGCCACGGCGCCGGTGACCCACAGGCCGATGCTGGCGATGGCCCAGCCGAGGTTGCCGATCACGATGAACAGCACCAGCGCCGACCACACGCGCGGCGAGCGCGCGATCAGGAACAGCGCCGCCGCATAGACGGCCATGAAGAGGCCGCTCTCCACGATCAGGGCGCGCGGCAGCTCGGTCAGGCTGGCGACGGTGGCGGCCAGCAGCAGTTGCAGCGCGGCCATTGCGCCGGTGGCGGCGCCGTCGAAGCGCAGGGCCAGCTTCAGCAGCGGGGACGGGTGCACGGTTCTCATCGCATTCTCCTTAGGCGGTGGTGGATCGTTCGGTTCGGAATCAGTGTCGCGAGACCGCCGCTGGAAAGCGATTACGTCGGAGGTAGTGGGCCCGATGCGGCGGGCCGGCCCTCGGCGGCTGCAGGCGCGGCCAGGCCGCGCCGGCGCGGTGCTATCGTGCGGCCCGATGCACGATCGCACCCACGCCTCGCCCGGCCCGGCGCTCGGGCCGTTGCTGCGCCAGTGGCGCTCGCAGCGCCGTCGCAGCCAGCTCGACCTCGCGCTCGACGTCGGCATCTCGGCGCGGCACCTCAGCTTCATCGAGACCGGGCGCTCGCGTCCCAGCGCGCAGGTGCTGATGGCATTGGCACAGACGCTGGAGCTGCCGCTGCGCGAGCGAAACCGGCTGCTGCTGGCGGGCGGCTACGCGCCGCGTTATGCCGAACGCGAGTGGCAATCGGAGGCCATGGCACCGGTGCGTGCCGCATTGCAGCGCCTGCTCGATGCGCACCACCCGTATCCCGGTGTCGTGCTCGACCGGCAATGGAATGTCGTGATGGCCAATGGCGCGGCCAAGGCGCTGGTGGCGATGCTGCCGGCGTGGCTGTCCACGCACCCGATGAACATCTTCCGGGCCAGTCTGCATCCCGAAGGCATGGCCGCGCTGACGCTCAACTTCGAGGATTGGGGCAGCTATCTGATCGATGCGTTGCGGCGCGCCGTGCAATCGACCGGCGACCGCGCGCTCGCGGACCTGGAAGCCGAGGTATTGGCCTATCCGAATGTCGCGCCGCTGCGCGAGGCGGCCGAACGCCAGGCCGCGAGCGGTTCGCCACCGCTGCTGGTGCCGTGTGTGATGAAGCTGCCCTTCGGCACGCTGTCGCTGTTCACGACGCTCACCACCTTCGGCACGCCGCGCGACGTCACACTGGAGGAGCTGTGCGTGGAGCTGTTCTATCCCGCTGACGCAGCCAGCGAAGCGCTGCTGCGGGCGCACGCGGCGCCTGCGGCGGCCTGAGCGGCCGCGGCCGGCGCCGGGTCACGCTGACGACGGACCCAGGACGGGCCCACGACGGGCCCGCACGGGCCCGCGAAGGCCATCAGGCGGCGGCGGGCGCGGCCTGGTCCCCGCTCTGCACGGCCGAGGCCGCCTTGCGGCCGCCACGCTTGCGGCCGGCTGGTGCAGCGGCCTTGCGGCCCCGCTTGGCGCCCGGCTTCGGGCCGCGCTTCTTGGCCGGTGCGGCCTCGGCGCTGGCAGCGGCGGCGGCCGAAGCCCCCTCGATCAGGAACGGCGTGCGGTCCTTGACGCCGACGATCCACAGCGGCGGCTTGCCGCGGCCGGTCCAGGTCTTGCCGCTCTTCGGATCACGGTACTTCGCCACCCCGACCTGCAGCTTGCCCGGCGCTGCCGGCGCGGCCACGCGCTTGGCACCCGCGGCCTTCGGCGCGCGCCCCTTCGCGCTGCTGGCGGGGCTGGCGGCAGCGCCGCCGAAGCCGAGATCGGCCGCCGTCAGGCCGTAGGCATCGATCGCATCGCGGATGCGCTCGATCACGCCCGGGAGCTCCGATTTGCGCAGGTCCGCAGCACGCTGCTGCAGTCGCGAGATCTCGGCCAGCACTGCGCCATACGTTTCAATCTTTTTCATTCGGGGTCCTTCTATTCGACTACCAGTTTCCGAAACCGCGAGGATCGGAATGCCGCGGCATCACGAAGTAATGCCTGGGGCGGAGTTTTACCTCAATTGGCGTGCGATTTGATTCCGCAAACGGGTTTTATCGCGATTCCGGCGTCCGAAAGGGCCGGCGCGTCATTCGAATACCACACCGGCAGACTGCCGGCGGCGAAACTCAGGCAGGAACGGGGGTATAGCCGGCGTCCGCAATGGCGGCGGCCAATTCATCGGCATTCACGCGTGGGCTGTCGATCTCGACCCGATGGGTCTGCAGGTCGACGCGCACCTGGGCGTCGGCGTCGAGTGCCTTGATGGCCTGGGTGATGGCGGCCTGGCAATGGCCACAGCTCATGTCGTCGATCCGAAAGGCGATCATTGCGGGAACTCCTGAAAGGCAATGGGGCGCGCGCGCACGCGCAGGTCCGGGCCGACACACGTGACGTCGATGAATTGGAAGCGCAGCGCGTCGCCCAGCTGCGCCGGCGGCGGCAGCGCGGCGAGTCCGCGGCCCGGGCCGATCAGCAGCGGCGCCTGGTAGAGCAGCAGTTCGTCGACGAGGCCGGCAGCGAGCAGTGCGCCATTGAGGGCCGGGCCGGCCTCGACATGCAATTCGTTGATGCCGCGCCCGCCGAGCATGGACATCAACGCGCGCAGGTCGATGCGGCCCTGCGTCGTCGGCACGGCCTGCACGTCGGCGCCGCGGGCGCGCAGGGCGTCGGCAGCGGGTCCCTGGTCGTGTGCGGCGACGATCAGCGCCGTGCCGGGCGGATCGAGCAGCCGCGCGGTGGGCGGCGTCTGCAGGCGTGCATCGACGATCACCCGCAGCGGCTGGTGTGCGGTGGGGACTTCGCGCACGTCGAGCCGCGGGTTGTCGGCGAGCACGGTGCCGATGCCGCTCAGCACCGCGCCGGCGCGCTTGCGCCAGCGGTGGCCATCGGCGCGTGCCTCCGGTCCGGTGATCCACTGGCTGCGGCCGTCCTCGAGCGCGCTGCGGCCATCGAGCGAGCCGGCGATCTTCAGGCGCACGTAGGGGCGGCCGCGTTCGATGCGCGACAGGAACCCGACGTTGAGTGCCCGCGATTCGTCGGCGAAGAGCCCGGTGTCGACGTGAATGCCGGCAGCGCGCAGCCGGCGCAGCCCTTCACCGGCGACCTGGGGATGGGGATCGCCGAGCGCGACGACGACGCGCCCGAGGCCGGCAGCGATCAGCGCGTCGCAGCACGGCGGCGTGCGGCCATGGTGCGCGCAGGGCTCGAGCGTGACGTAGGCGGTGGCGCCGGCGAGCGGCAGGCCGCGCTCGCGCGCCATGCGCAGCGCCATCACTTCCGCGTGCGCCTGGCCGGCGGCCTGGGTATGGCCTTCGACGGTCCAGCCGTCGCCGGCGATCACGCAGCCGACGCGCGGATTGGGATCGGACAGGCCGATGGCCTCGGCCGCCAGCGCGAGCGCGCGCCGCATGTGACTTTCGTCGTCGGCGGTGAAGGCGCAGGCGTCGTTCATGGCCCGGATTGTGCCGCCGGGTCGTCGCGGCGGCGTTTCATGTGCCCTGCAACACATGCCGCGTGCCGCGGGTGTGCGCAAATCACGCACAACGCGTGGGGGATGCCACGAACGAGGGGTTATCGGCCGGGACGGCCTGCGTAAGATGAACCGAATGCAAAGGCGCCTGAGCTCACTTCGTTCGCTGCCCCCCGAGGGGACGCGTCAGGGCCTTCGGGCGGCCGGGCGGCACTGACATGGACGGGCGACTCGATACCAGCGGGCGATTCAGCAACAGCGGCCTGTTCTGGCCCAGCGACCGGCACCTGTTCCGGCGCCGCCGTTCGGTGGCCGTGCGGCTGCTCGGCGCGGCGCTGGTGGTCGGCTCTGCGCTGCTGATCGCCCTCAGCCTGGGCCTGGTGCACTGAGCGACGGCGCCGCCGCGGCGGCCGGCCGCGCGGCGTCAGACCACGTCGTCGACGGGCGCATACAACACGCGCTGATAACGGGTCATTGACGCGGCATCGACGATGCCGAGCCATCGCGCCACCTCGTCGGCCGAGCGGCCGCGCCGCAGCTGGCGCAATGCGAAGGTGTGGCGCAGGCGGAAGGAGCCGCCCCGCACCACGTCGTCGTCGAAACCGGCGGCCTGCAGCACCTGGCGCACCGCCTGGTACTGCGCCACCTTGCCCCAGGGCTTGCCGGTCTTCGTCGACGGGAACAGCTGTTCCCCGGCGATGGCATTGGCGCTGCGCACGTCGAGCCAGTGCTTCAGCAGCAGTCCGGCCCAGCCGGCGATCGGTGCTTCGTGCGCCGGCGCGCTGCCGGTGGCCGGCACCTGCAGTTTCCAGGGCAGGTCCTTCCGGCGGCCGCCTGCGACGACGACGTCCGACAGCGTCAGGGAGCGCACATCGCCCGGCCCGAGGCCCGCGCCGAGTTGCAGCGCGACGGCACTGCGATTGCGAAGGTCCTGCCAGCCCTGCACGGCCGGCCGCTGCGACGCCGTCGAGCGCGGGCGCGCCTGCGACAGGTAGTCCACGAGCTGCCGTGCCTGCGACGCGTCGAGGTGCTCCGGCAGCGGGTCGGCTTCGGTGGCGTTCGCATAGCGCCAGTCGGGACGGCTGTCGAGCAGGTCCGATGCGGCCGTGTTCGCCGGCAGGCCGAGCCGGCGATGGCGCTGGTTCAGCACCCGGTCGACGAGGTGCAGCAGGCGCCAGACGTAGCGCGGCGACAGCGCCTGGTCCGGACCGGATGCGCCGCTGCGCGAGGCGATGAAGGCTTCGAGATCGGCGGCCTGGATCGACTCGAGGTGCACGGGCGGGGTTTGGGAGACGCACCACTTCGTCAACACCGTCCAGAGGTGGCGGTAGACCTCCTCGGACGATTCCCGGGCCAACGCGCCGGAGCGCCGGGCCTGCGCGAGCCAGCGCTCGAAGCCGTCGCGAAAGGCGGGCAGCGGCGAACGAGCGTCGTCGAAGAGGTCTCCAGTTTCAGAATGAACCAACGGCATAGGCTCAATCTTACCAACCCACCACTGCAACCACCCCTCGCCACCCCACCCATACCGCACCGCCAACGCTTTCAAAACCCGCGTCCTGCCGTTGGTTCGTTTTCCATGGTGGGCCGCTTGGGCTGGTTTGGCGCCAGGCGCCAGCGACAGGCTCAGCGCTGGAGCGCCAGCGGCCTCATGGGGCCCGCCTGCCCGCAGGGTCGGGCAGCCTCAGTAACATGCGCCGCTCGTGACGACAGGAGTCCTTCGATGTCCTACATGCTTCTGGTGATGGAGCCGCCCGCCCAGCGCCGCGAACGCACCGAAGACCAGGCCCGCGAGGCCTGGGACCGCATGACCGGCTTCGCCGGCGACCTGCAGCGCCGTGGGCTGCTGAAGGCGGCGGAATCGCTGCGCATCGACGACCGGATTCAACGGGTCGAGAAGCGCGACGGCCGCGCCCGCGTGCTCGACGGTCCGTTCGCCGAGGCGAAGGAGATCATCGGGGGCTTCTTCCTGCTGGATTGCGAATCGCAGGAAGAGGCGATGGCGCTGGCCCGCGAATGCCCGGCGACCGAATGGGCGACGGTGGAAGTGCGACGCGTCGGCGCCTGTTACGAGGATTCGCTTTGACATCGCTCCTCGGGTTAATACCGAAGCGCAGCGTGTCGAATCGACGCCAGTTCATTCGTCGTGTGAGCTGAAGGCCGCTGATTTCCGGCGCCAAACCCCTCGCACGAAGGAGCCCCACGATGCGATTCATGATCATGGTGCGCGCCAATGCGCTGTCCGAGAGCGAACGCTCGCCGGACGCGGACCAGGCCGTCATGGCCGCCATGGCCGATTACCACGAAGCCCTGGCCCAGGCCGGCGTGCTGCTCGACGGCAATGGCCTGCAGCCCAGCCGTTCCGGCTGGCGCATCCACTACACCCAGGGCAAGGGCCGGGTGATCGACGGCCCGTTCGCCGAATCGAAGGAGTTGATCGCCGGCTACACGCTCATCCAGGTGAACTCGCGCGAAGAAGCGCTCGAGTGGTCGCGCCGCTTCCCGTCGCCCTTCGGCAACGACGAGTGCGAGATCGAGGTGCGCCAGTTGTACGAGCTGGAAGACTTCGACAGCCCCGACGTCGAGCGCTTCCGCGAGATCGGCATCGGCCGCCGCTGAGCGCAGACGTGTCGATGGCGTCCTCCACCACCCTGACCCACAAGGCCATCGAAGCCGTCTGGCGCATCGAAGCCGCGAAGATCGTCGCCGTGATCGCGCGCATGACGCGCGACCTCGGCGTGGCCGAGGAACTGGCGCAGGACGCGCTGATCGCCGCGCTCGAGCACTGGCCCGCCACCGGCGTGCCCGACAACCCGGGCGCCTGGCTGGTGGCCACCGCCAAGCGCCGCGCGCTCGACCACCTGCGCCATCTTCAGCTGCAGGAGCGCAAGCATGAAGAGATCGGCCATGACCTCGAAGCCCGGGAGGCGCTGATCGTGCCGGACTTCGTCGACGCCCTCGACGCGGCCCGCGCCGATCGCATCGGCGACGACCTGCTGCGCCTGATCTTCACCGCCTGCCATCCGGTGCTGTCGACCGAGGCGCGCGCCGCGCTCACGCTGCGACTGCTCGGCGGGCTGACCACCGACGAGATCGCGCGTGCGTTCCTGGTGCCGGAGCCGACCATCGCGCAGCGCATCGTGCGCGCCAAGCGCACGCTCGGCGCCGCGAAGGTGCCCTTCGACCTGCCGCGCGACGAGGATCTCGCGGCGCGGCTGCAGTCGGTGCTCGAGGTGCTGTACCTGATCTTCAACGAAGGCTATACCGCGACCGCCGGCGACGACTGGATGCGCCCCGCGCTGTGCGACGAAGCACTGCGGCTGGCCCGCGTGCTGGCCGGGCTGGCGCCCGACGAATCGGAAGTGCACGGGCTGAGCGCGCTGCTCGAACTGCAGGCTTCGCGCGCCGCCGCGCGTACCGACGCATCGGGCAAGCCGGTGCTGCTGCTGGAGCAGAACCGCGCGCGCTGGGACCAGCTGCTGATCCGCCGCGGCCTCGCAGCGCTGCAGCGTGCCGAAACGCTGGCCGCCGGCGCGGGGGCGGGATCGCTGGGGCCGTACGCGCTGCAGGCGTCGATCGCTGCCTGTCACGCGCGCGCCCGCACGCCCGACGCCACCAACTGGCCCCGCATCGCCGCGCTGTACGACGCGCTGGCACAGACCGCGCCGTCGCCGGTGGTCGAGCTCAACCGCGCCGTGGCGGTGGCGATGGCCTTCGGACCCGCCGCGGGCCTGGAGCTGGTCGATGCGCTGAATGACGAGCCAGCGCTCGCCGGCTACCACTGGCTGCCCAGCGTGCGCGGCGACCTGCTGATGAAGCTGGGGCGCGCGGCCGAAGCACAGCGTGAATTCGAGCGCGCCGCGTCGCTCGCGCGCAATGCCCGCGAACGCAGCCTGCTCGGAGAACGCGCCCGGCAGGCGGCGGTGGCCGCGCTGGCCGACCCGACTGCAGCGGCCGAGCGGCCGCTGCGCCACTGACTCAGCCGGCGCTCGCGTACTTGATCGAACAACCGTAGGCCCGCGTCTGCGGCTGCGACACCGGCTTGCCGGCGAGCACCTCGTCGAGCGCCTGGCGCACGTAGTTGGTGGCGCTTGAGATGTCGGCCGGATTCGCGGTGGGCTTGCTGTCGATCGCGCCGGCATAGACCAGCTTGCCGTGCGGATCGATCAAGTACATGTGCGGCGTCGTGCGCGCGCCGTAGCTGCGGCCGATCCTGCCGTCCTCGTCGAGCAGGGTCGCGGTCGTCTTCGCGGACTTCGACTGCAGCCAGCCGATCAGCTCGGCCGGTGGCCGCCAGTCGCCGGCGTCCTTCGCGGTCGACGACACCGTCAGCCACACGGCGCCCTTGCCCAGCGCATCCTTCTGCGTCGCCGGCATGTTGGCGCTGTTGTAGTGCTTCTGCACGAAGGGGCAGCCGGGGTTGGTCCACTCCAGCACCACGTACCTGCCCTTGAAGTCGGCCAGCGACACGGTCTTGCCGCTGGTGTCCTGCGCCGTGAAGGAAGGGGCCGGCTGGTTGACGACGGCCTGCTGCGCCGCCGCGGCGCCGGCGGCGAAGGCCAGGCTGGCCGCCACCGCGATCAACGTCCCGTGCTTCATGACTCGCTCCTTGATGACGCTGCTTCCAAGGTCAGGGGGCGGCCGAGGCCACCGGCGTGCCGGTGGCTTTCGGCGCCAGGGGTCCTGCGGGCGCGGCCGGCCAGGCGGCGATCGCGTCGCGCACCTCGGCCACCGACAGCATCTCGGACAACAGGCGCGGCGTCGCCTCGCCCGGCCCGTACAACGCATACACCGGCACGCCGCTGCGGCCGAGCTCGCTCAGCGCCGCGGTGATGCGCGCGTCGCGACGCGTCCAGTCGGCGCGCATCAGCAGCACGTTGCGGCGTTCGAAGTCGGCCATCACCTCGCGCTGCGCGAGCACGACGCGCTTGTTGAACTGGCAGGTCACGCACCACGCGGCGGTGAAGTCGACGAACACCGGCCGGCCGGCGTCGCGCGCTTCGCGCAGCGCTTCGGCGCTCCAGGGCTGCCAGGCCGAAGCGCTGGCCGATGCCGGCACGGCAGACGCCTGCAGCGACGCATCGGCACGCAGCAGCCACGGCGCGGCCCAGCTCGACACCAGCAGCAGCAGCGCCGCGGCGCCCCCCCGCCAGGCCCACCGGCGCGCGCCACCCCGGCTGGCCTTGAAGACCCACGCGACGAAGGCCAGCAGCACCAGCACCGCCAGCAGCGCCGCGGCGCCGTCCACGCCCACCTGCTGGCCCAGCACCCACAGCAGCCAGACGACGGTGCCGTACATCGGGAAGGCCATCGCCGACCTGAAGTGCGCCATCCACGGTCCCGGACGCGGCAGCCACGCGGTCAGGCGCGGCACGGCCGTCAGCAGCAGGTAGGGCGTGGCCATGCCGGCGCCCAAGGTGGCGAACAGGGCCAGCGCGATGCCGGTCGGCTGCGTCAGCGCGACGCCCAGCGCCGCCCCCATGAACGGCGCCGTGCAGGGCGACGCGATCAGCGTCGCCAGCACGCCGGTCAGCGCGTGGTCGGCCAGCGGCTTGCGCGCGTGCATGGTGCAGGCGCTGTTCGGCGCGAACTTGCCGAACTCGAACAGGCCCGACAAGTTCAGCCCGAGCATCGTGAACAGCACCGCCAGCCCGGTGACGAAACCCGGGGACTGCAGCTGGAAGCCCCAGCCCAGGCCCGCGCCGGCGGCACGCAGCATCAGCAGCAGCGCAGCCAGCACGACGAAGGAGGCGATCACGCCGGCGCTGTACGCCAGGCCGCCGGCAAGCAGCTGGCCGCGATGGCCGGCATCCCGCGTGAAGCCGAGCACTTTGAGCGATAGCACCGGGAAGACGCAGGGCATCAGGTTGAGCAGCAGGCCGCCGGCGAAGGCCAGCAGCCACGCCAGCCCGAGCGACGTGCCGCCGGCTTCCGAAGCGGTCGCGGGCGACGGCACACGCGCGGTGTCGGCCGGCGGCACGGCGGGTGACGCCGGCGCGGTGGCTTCGGCCGCCGGCGTTGCGGCGCCCGGCGCCGGCCAGGCGCCTGCGACCTTCAGCCCCAGCTGCACCGCGTCGTCCGAGCCGGGCCGGGCCAGCACCGCGTCCAGCACCGCCGGGCTCGCGCTGCGCTGCGCCGACAGCGGCACGCGCAGCAGCAGCCGCTCGCCCTGCCAGCGCTGCTCGATGCGCGCGGCATGCTCGATCACGCCGGCATCGCCGGCGAAGTAGTCGACCGGCTGGCCGCGCCAGGCGGCAGGCAGGCCGCCGATGTCCAGAGCGAGCGTGGCACCGTCGATGCGCGCCTGCGAGCCGGTCGCCGCCAGCATCTTCGGCTGTGCCTTGTGCGCGGCCTCGAACAGCGCACCATGCACCGCGGTGGCCGCCTGCACCGGCAGCTGCAGCCGGAACTCGCCCGATTCGGGAATGCAGACCTCCTTGCAGACCAGCCAGTCGGCGCGCAGGTCGATGGTCAGGTTCGCGCCCGCCGGGGCCTGCGTCACCTGCACCGGCACCGGCAGCAGCAGCCGGCCTTCGAAACCGTAGTTCACCAGCGGACCGACCGGCAGGCGGTGGGGCCGCGGCCACTGGATCTCCCCGGCCACCAGGCCCGCCGGCAGCTGCCAGGCGAGTGTCGTCGGCAGGCCGGAGTCGCCGGGGTTGCGCCAATAGGTGTGCCAATGCGGCTGGTGCTCGATCAGCAGGCCCAGCTGCAAGGGCTTGCCGGGTGCCACGCCCTCGGGCGCGTGCGCCACGAGCTCGGCGCGCACCTGGTCGGTCCGCACCACGGCCCCGGGCGCCGCGAGCGCCGGCGCGCACACGACCGCCACGCCGGCGGCCCCGAGCAGGGCCGCAGCCCGTCGCCACAACAGATCGATTTGCATGCAGGACGGATTTTGAAGCCCCCGGGGGTCGGCACCGGGCCGGAAGAACCCCACGAACTCCAAGGGATTGAAAGCCCGCCACCCGCCGGGCCGCGCAGCATACGGGCCCGTCGATTGCCGTTCCGACCCCAACCATGGCCTTGATGCACTACAAACCCGGGCAGGCGATGCCGGTCGCGCCGCTCGGTACCCAGCTGGCGCTGGTGACCACGCACGCGCTGCTGAAGACACCGTCGCTGGAGCTGATCCGCCTGGTGATGCGCGCCGGCGACGTGCTGCCGCCGCACCAGGTGCGCGGCGAGTTGACGCTGCAGTGCATCGAGGGGGAGGTCGAGGTGACGATGGACGGCAAGGTCTGCCTGCTGCGCGCGCACGAGCTGCTGCTGATGTCGCCGAGCGTGCAGCACGGGCTGCGAGCGAACATCGACAGCTCGCTGCTGCTGACGATCCAGCTGCCGCCAGGCACGCCGGGCAGCGCGTCGTCCACCGGCTGAGCCCGCGGGCTGGGCCGGCCCCGGCCCGATCCGGGCCTTGGCAGCGGTCAAGGCGGGCGTCTCGGCGCGCGCCTATGCTGGGCGTTCCGCGCCACGTTCCCGACGACACCATGGCCCACCCCGACCCCGCCACCGCCCCCGCCGTGCCGCCGACATCGACGCCCGCGCTGCCGCCGCAGCCGATCAGCGAGGAGGTGCTGCGAGAGAAGTACGCCAAGGGCGACGAGCGCAGCATCGACGACGTGCGGCGCCGCGTCGCGCGCGCGTTGGCCGAAGCCGAAGCGCCGGCCGTGCGCGCCGACTGGGAGGCGCGCTTCCTCGACGCGCTGCGCGCCGGCTTCGTGCCGGCCGGCCGCATCAATTCGGCCGCGGGAACGCCGCTGACCGCCACGCTGATCAACTGCTTCGTGCAGCCGGTGGGCGACGCGATTTCCGGTGACGACGAAGGCCACCCGGGCATCTACACCGCGCTGGCCGAGGCGGCGGAAACGATGCGCCGCGGCGGCGGCGTCGGCTACGACTTCTCGCGCATCCGGCCGCGCGGCGCGTGGGTGCGCACGATGCAGTCGCAGGCCTCGGGGCCGGTGTCGTACATGCGCATCTTCGACCGCTCCTGCGAGACGGTGGAATCCGCCGGCGCGCGCCGCGGCGCGCAGATGGGCGTGCTGCGCTGCGACCATCCGGACATCGAGGAGTTCATCCACGCGAAGGACCGCGGCGACCTGACGAACTTCAACCTCTCGGTCGGCGTCACCGATGCGTTCATGCAGGCCGTGCGCGATCACCGCGAGATCGAGCTCGTGCACCGCGCCGAGCCGTCGCCGGCGCAGCAGGCCGCCGGCGTGGTGCAGCGCGCGGACGGGCTTTGGGTCTACCGCCGCCTGCCCGCGCGCGCGCTGTGGGACCAGGTGATGCGCTCGACCTACGACCATGCCGAGCCGGGCGTGCTGTTCCTCGACCGCATCAACCTCGACAACAACCTGTCGTATTGCGAGGCGATCAGCTCGACCAATCCATGCGGTGAGCAGCCACTTCCTCCCTACGGTTGCTGCTGTCTCGGCTCCATCGACCTGACGCGCTTCGTGCGCAAGGCCTTCGAGGCCGACGCGTCGTTCGACGACACCGGCTTCGCACAACTGGTGCGCACGGCGGTGCGCATGCTCGACAACGTGCTCGACGTCAGCTACTGGCCGCTGCCGCAGCAGATCGACGAAGCGCGCAGCAAGCGGCGCGTCGGCCTGGGATTCACCGGCCTGGGCGACGCGCTGGTGATGCTGAACCTGCACTACGGCCGCGACGACGGGCGTGCGATGGCGCGCCGCATTGCCGAGACGATGCGCGACGCGGCCTACGACGCGTCGATCGCGCTGGCCGAAGAGCGCGGCGCGTTCGCGCTGTTCAACGCCGACCTGCTGCTCTCGCGCGGCACCTTCGCATCGCGCCTGCCGGGGCCGCTGAAGGAGCGCATCCGTCGCCACGGCCTGCGCAACTCGCACCTGCTGGCCATTGCCCCGACCGGCACCATCAGCCTGGCCTTCGCCGACAACGCCAGCAACGGCATCGAGCCGGCCTACGCCTGGCGCTATACGCGCCGCAAGCGCGAAGCGGACGGCCGTTGGCGCGAGATCGCCGTGGAAGACCACGCATGGCGGCTGTACCGGCACCTGAAGGGCGCCGATGCGCCGCTGACGCCGGCCTTCGTCGGCGCGCTGGAGCTGTCGGCCGGCGAGCACCTGGCGATGGTCGAGGCGGTGGCGCCCTTCATCGACACGGCGATCTCGAAGACCGTCAACGTGCCGGCCGACTATCCGTACGAGGACTTCCAGCACCTCTACCTGCAGGCCTGGCAGGCGGGGCTGAAGGGCTTGTCGACCTACCGGCCGAACGCCGTGCTCGGCGCGGTACTGAGCGCGCCGGCCACGCCGACCCCGGCGACGGCACCGGTGGTCGCGGCCGAGGTGGCCCCGGCCGACCGCCGCCTGGCGCTGACGCACGCACCGCAGCCGGTGCTGGCATCCCTGCGCTGGCCGGGCCGGCCGAACTTCCCCGGCGGCAATCCATCGTGGACCTACATGCTGCGCCATCCGCACGGCGAGTTCGCGCTCTTCGTCGGCGAGCATGACGACGGCGGCGGCGCGCGGCCGTTCGAGGTGTGGGTCAACGGCGCCGAGCAGCCGCGCGGGCTGGGTGCGCTGGCCAAGACGCTGTCGATGGACCTGCGCACGAAGGATGCGGCCTGGGTGCAGGCCAAGCTCGACGCGCTGGCCACGGTGCAGGAGGAACGCGCCTTCGAGATGCCCTTCCCGCCGCACGGCGATCCGCGGCCCTTCCCCGGCGTGGTCGCCGCCACCGCGGCGCTGATCCGCTGGCGCTGCGAGCAGCTGGGCCTGTGGCGCGACGCCGACGCCAAGGCCGCCACCCCGGTGATCGACGCGATGTTCAGCCGCGACGAACCGCAGACCGGCCCCGACGGCACGCTGGCCTGGTCGGTCGACGTGCACAACCCCGCCAGCGGCGAGGCGCTGACCTTGATGCTGAAGGAAGTGCTGCTGCCCACAGGCCAGGAAGGCCCCGGCAGCCCCGACGGCGCGACGATCACCCGCCCCTGCGCGATCGCCTTCTCGGGCAACTATCCGAAGGCGCTCGACGGGCTGGCGCGCATCCTGTCGCTCGACATGCGCGTGCTCGACCCGGCGTGGATCGGCATGAAACTGCGCAAGCTGCTGAGTTATGCCGAGCCGCTGGGCCACTTCATGGCCTTCGTGCCCGGACTGCCACCCGGCGAGCGCCGCCAGCGCACCTGGCCGTCGACGGTGGCCTATCTGGCGCGGCTGATCATCCACCGCTATTCGATGCTCGGCCTGCTGGACGAAGACGGCTTCCCGCTGCGGCAGATGGGCATCCTCCAGGCGCCGGAATCGGCGCGCGTCTTGCCGGATGCGGCGGTGGTCGAGGCGAATGGCGAACGCTGCCCGGAATGCGGTAATGCGGCGTTGATTCGGCGGGATGGGTGCGAGTTCTGTACGGCTTGTGGGTATGTGGGGGCGTGCGGGTGAATGGGGCCGGCGCAAGCCGAAGATGCCTTCGCAGCGACCGCGAGACAGCCGTCAATTGACATTCGCAGCATTGGCTCCGCGAACCAGCGCCAGGATGCGATTCAGCAGATCGCCTTCGAGCGGCCGACCCTCGAGGATCTCCAGGACCTGCCGGCCCCGGAGGATCTCCGGCAAGGCGTGCATGTCGACGCCGAGGCGGACGGTGAACAGGGCGCCACGCCGACGCTCGACGATGCGGCGATAGAACGCGGTCCACTCTTCCCGGACCCATCCGGACAGCAGCGCCTGCGGCGTGGCCACCACCAGCATGGCGCGGGTGGACTTGATAGCGGCGTACAGCGCTTCGGCCCAGCCGAGACTGCCGACGTGCTCGTCGAGATCGCGACCGGAGACGAAGACGCGCAGCCCACGCGACGCCAACTGGTCCTCCAGACTGCTGACGAACGCCGCGTCCGCGCTCGAGTGGGAGACGAACAGATCCCACCGTTCATCCTCGACCTCGGTGTGGCCACGTTCGTAGACAAAGAAGCGCCCCAGCAGCGTGCGCAGTCTCTGCTTGAACGAGTCGTCGGGCAGGCGCTCTACAGCCTGCGTCAATTCGATGCGCACTTCGGCACCGAGTCGGGCAACGTAGGGCTGCAGCAACAGCAGCAGTTCGGCACGCTCGCGCGCGTCGACAACGCAAGCGGCCGCCGAAATCCCGGCCTTGGACGCGCTCTCGCGCAGCGCGGCTTCATCGGCGAGGCCCCCTACGGTCAACAGGGCGCGGCACCGCAGCGCGTCGTTCTCGAAAGCCGCCGAAAGGCCGAAGAGCTCGTTGGCAATCGCAGCGCGCTCCGAACGATCGAGCGCGTCGACCGAGGCGAGTAGATCGAAGCGCACCCGCGGATCCGTCACCGCCGCGGCCCGATCGCGCACGTCGCGCTGCGCCTGCGCAGCGCGCTCGCTCCAGCGTGATGCCAGGCGCGCCAACGCCAGTGCCGCAGCATCGCTGGTCGGCATGGCCTGCGCCGCGCGGAACGCCGCTTCGAGCGCATCCCCGTCGAGCCCCGGCGCCAGGGCCAACAAGGCCGCCGCGCGCTTGCGCGGCGGCGCCGCCAGTACATCGGCGACAAGGGCGCGTTGCGCCCGCTGCGTGCGGTCTGCCGATCGTCGCAACGCGACCTCGATGCGCAGCGCCGGATCGCGCATGGCCGCACCGATCGCTCGCAGTTCGCGCTCCAACACCGGTGGCAGGTCGAGAGGCAATTCCATCAAGGCAGCGGCACGCAGCCGCTCCCGCGTGATCGAAGTGACGATTGCGACAACCCGTGACCGAGCCGATGCCGGAAGCTTGCGCAAGAAATCCGGACGCATCTGCTGCATGGCACTGAACAGCGTGCGGACGCGCCAGACCGGATCGCGCAGGGCTGCCACCGCATCGAGCACGGCGTCGATGGTCTTGGCGTCGGCATAGAACGCCATTCCGACGAGCGCTTCGGCGCGCGCCGACGCGCCCCGCGTTCGCGCCAATGCGGCCAGCGCCTGGCGCACGTTCACGGGCGGGATCTCGGCAGCACTTACCACCGCGGGTTCGAGGTCGCTGGTGCCGGGATCGTGCATACGAGCGAGGCGGGTGCGCTGGTGTACTTGCGCTTGCGGGGGCATCCTAACGAGTCATGGGGGGACGGCACAGGGGCTATGGCCCTGCTTCGCGGCAACGCCAAGACGCTTGCCGTGTCAACCCGGCGCGAGCATGATGGTCGACCACCCCGCGTCGGCCAAGCGCCTTGAACAGCACCGTGAACTGGCCTAGCGCCCAGCGCCGCACAACTCCGCTCGTCACGTCACGGCGCACGGTTGCGGTCGCACTGGCCGGTGTGGCGCTCGAGTGTTTCGCGGCTGCGCCGGCAAAACGCACGGCCCCCGCCCGAATCACCTTCCTTGGCGCTGTCGCGCCGCCCCCCTCGCCACCCCCGCAATCACCTTGGGGCGCGTTCTTCCGCGAGCTGAGCGCTCGTGGCTGGATCAATGGCCGCAACCTCAAGATGGAAGTGCGGCTCGAGAGCGATGCCGACTCGATAGCGCGTGTGTCGGCGGATGTCGTGGCGAGTCGCCCGGACGTGATCGTGGCCGATACGTCCAGCGCGATCCTTGCGCTGCGGGCGCTGACAACAACCATCCCGATCGTGATGCATCTCGTCGGGCCTCCGGTCGAACTGGGCTTGGTGGCGTCGCTGCCGCGGCCCGGCGGGAATGTGACCGGTTCGGCCGATTTTGTGCTGCCGATGGTGGCCAAGCATCTCGAGTTGCTGCGCGAAGTTGTCCCTGGCCTGCGCCGCCTTGGCATGCTGTGGACGCAGCGCAATCCCGCCGTCAGCCTCGTGCACGCCGAACTCCTGCGGCTCGCGGCCGAGGCGGGGATCCAGTTCACGTCACTGCCGCTCGCACGCTCCGCAGACCTTGCGGAATCCCTTCGGACATCACGCGAGGCTCAGGTCCAGGCGCTGTACATCCACCCGTTCCGTGTCCCGGACGAGGCATACGCCTGGGCCAGAGAACACAAGATGCCGACCCTCGGATCGGCGCGCAGGGGCGCGCTGCTGAGCTATTTCGCGGAGCACATCGAACAGTACGAGACGAGTGCCCGCTACGTCGCGCTGATCCTCGACGGCAAGTCGCCCGCCGACCTGCCGGTGGTATTGCCACGGCACTTTCGCCTGGTCGTCAACCTGCGCACGCACCGCGCGATCGGAATCGAACTGCCGGGGAGCTTCAGGATGCGCGTCGACGAGTTCCTCGAAGGGTGAGGCAGTGGGTCCGAGTGCCCGCAGCGTCGGCCAGCAGCCGCGCGCTCCCGCAGCGATTCGATCGAGACTTTGGCAGCGTCCACGCCATGCTTGGCGGCAGCCTGCCAATGGCTGCGAAGGTCGAGATCTTCCGGCCGCAGGCGCGCTTCGATGTTGTCGCCGAACCGCTGCTGGAATTCCAGCATCGGGCCGCCGGAGCCGACCAGGATCAGGCGCTCGACACGGTCGGGGTGTGCAGCGGCATAGGCCATCGCCAGCACGAGGCGGCCGGCGCCATGGCGCGTGCGCTGCGGCCTCAACCTGTCGGACCCAGCGGGTCCGCTTCGGCGTATTCGGTCCAGCAGCGTTCCGGTGGCCTTGTACCAGCAGATCGCGTCGTGCGCGCTGACCACCGCCAGCTTGATCTGCTCGGTCGCCGCCGGGTCGGCCAGCGCGGCCCACTTGGCGCTGTCGCCGGCCTGCTCGAGCTCGACGATGGCCTCGCGCTGGTCCGGGGCGGACTCCCCTTCGATCAGGGGTCGCGTCTTCGCGAACTTGCGCCGGAACTCGGCGACCACCGCCGCCAGAACCGGACTCGCCGCGCCCCCGGTTTCCAGCACGGCCTCGGCGGCCGTCAATCGTTGATCGAGCTGGGTGCAGACCTGGTTTGCAATGGCGGTGCTCATGGTGCTCTTCCCGTCAATGGAGAACATTCGACGTGCTTGTCGCGAGAGGACTCGCGGCGATCGGGCCTTCGCGCCGCCACACCTTAGGCCATCGCCACCGGCAGTCAAGACTGGCGTCTTCACCTTGGTTTCCGTCCTGGGCGACTCGACCTGGCCCCACCGCCGCGTCACGGCCTCCCGACAGCACCGATCAAGCCTTCCGATCTGCAGGTCCCTCTGCCCCGGCCGATAAGCAGGACGACACCGCCCACCGGAGCGTCCCCGCCCATGAACGCCGCCCTCAACCGCCGCCTGCTGGCCGTCTTCGGCCTGATCATCGCCTTCGTCGCCGCCGCCGGTGCCGTCGCGGCCTGGTTCACCTGGAAGGCGCAGCACGATTTCCAGGCGCTCTACGCCAATACCCTCGGCTCCGGCGAGCTCGGCAAGGCCGACAGCGCGCTGTGGCAGCTGCGCTACTCGCTGGCGATGGCCGCGCAGGCCGATGCGGTGGCGGTGCGCAAGGCCGCCGATGCCGAAGCCGGCACCTTCAAGGCGCTCAACGATGCGCTCGACCGCTACGGCGCCACCGGCCGCGGTGCCGACGAGGCGCAGGGCCTGGCCGCGCTGCGCGACGCGGTGCAGCGCTACGCGCAGGTGCGGCCGGCCTGGTTCAAGCTGCGGCTCGACGGCCAGGACGACGAAGCGCGCGCCTATCGCGCAAAGCACACGACACCAACCGGCGCTGCGCTGGTCAAAGCGATCGAGGCGCAGATCGATCTGCAGAACCGCGCCGCCGCGGCCGCGCACACGCAGCTGGATGCGCAGGCGTCGCGCGTGCGCCTGGGGGTCATCGCGGCCAGCCTGGTCGCGCTGTCGGTGGCCGGCGTGCTGGCCGGCTGGATCATCCGCGTGCTGACCGAACCGGTCGCGCACGCCACTGCGCTGGCCCACCGCATTGCGCAGGGCCACCTGAGCAATCACGTGGCGGCGGGCAGCGGCCCGCTGCGCGGGCTGCTCGACGCGCTGGCGCAGATGCAGGCCAGCCTTGCCGGCACGGTGGCCGCGGTGCGCGGCAATGCCGACCAGGTGGCCGATGCCGGCAGCGCGATCGCCGGGCGCAACCACGAGCTGTCGGTCCGCACCGAGCAGCAGGCCTCGGCGCTGGCGCAGACGGCCTCGGCGATGGAACAGCTGGGCGCCACGGTGCGCCTGAACGCCGACCATGCCGCGCAGGCCAGCCAGCTGGCGCGCGGTGCGTCCGATGTCGCGGCGCAGGGCGGCGCGGTGGTGGCACAGGTGGTCGACACGATGAAAGGCATCCACGACAGCGCGCGCCGCATCGGCGACATCATTTCGGTGATCGACGGCATCGCCTTCCAGACCAACATCCTCGCGCTGAATGCCGCGGTGGAGGCCGCGCGCGCCGGCGAGCAGGGCCGCGGCTTCGCGGTGGTCGCGGGCGAAGTGCGCTCGCTGGCGCAGCGCTCCGCCGCGGCCGCGCGCGAGGTCAAGCAGCTGATCACCGCCAGCGTCGAGCGCACGGAGCAGGGCAGCGCACTGGTCGACCAGGCCGGCGCGACGATGCAGGACGTGGTGCGCGCGATCCGCCGCGTCACCGACGTCGTCGCCGAGATCAGCCAGGCCAGCGCCGAACAGAGCTCGGGCGTCGCGCAGGTGGGCGATGCGGTCGGGCAGATGGACCGCACGACGCAGCAGAACGCCGCCCTGGTCCAGCAGAGCGCGACGGCCGCCACCGAGCTGCAGGACCAAGCCAAGCAGCTGGTGCAGGCAGTGGCTGTGTTCCAGCTCGGCGCCACGGCGGCGCGCTAGGCAAGGGGCTGTCGCGGCGCGGCCGACAGGCAAAGCCGCGCGAATGAATCGCGAAAAACTATCGATTGGACGCTGGCGGTCGCGGCACCAATACTCCGGTCCATCAAGCAGCCCGTGAACCTGCGCGGCTGCAGAGGCTCAGACCGGAGACAAAGCCATGTCGATCAACCGCCGTACCCTCGTCGCCCTTGCCGGCGCCGCCACCTTCCTCGGCGCTGGGGGCGGTGCCTTCGCGCAGGCCTGGCCCACGAAGCCGATCCGCGTGATCGTGCCCTTCCCGCCGGGCGGCGGCACCGACATCATTGCCCGCGAGGTGACGCAGAAGGTCGCCGGCTCGACCGGCTGGACCTTCGTGATCGAGAACAAGCCGGGCGCCGGCGGCAACCTCGGCGTCGACGCGGTCGCCAAGTCGCCGGCCGACGGCTACACCATCGTGCTGGGCCAGACCAGCAACCTGGCGATCAACCCGACGCTGTACGCGAAGATGCCGTACGACTCGCAGAAGGACCTGGCGCCGATCGTGCGCGTGGCCGATGCGCCGCTGGTGATGGTCACCGCCACCACATCGCCCTACAAGACGCTGGCCGACGCGATCGGCGCTGCGAAGGCCAAGCCCGGCGCGGTGAACTTCGCGTCGCCCGGCAACGGCACCGTCGCGCACCTGACGAGCGAGCTGTTCCAGAAGGCCGCCGGCATCAAGACGCAGCACGTGCCGTACAAGGGCGCCGCGCAGGCGCTGACCGATGTGATCAGCGGCACCGTCGAGCTCTATATGTCGTCGGTGCCGACGCTGCTGGGCCAGATCAAGCAAGGCAAGCTGCGCCCGCTGGCGGTGACCTCGGCCAAGCGCGTCGACGACCTGCCGAACGTGCCGACGATCAACGAATCCGGCTTCAAGGGCTTCGACGCCGTCACCTGGTTCGGCTTCCTCGCGCCGGCCGGCACGCCGAAGGACGTGATCACGAAGCTCAACGCCGAATTCAACAAGGCCCTGCAGCAGCCTGACCTGCGCAAGAAGCTCGGCGACGAGGGCGCGGACGCGGTCGGCGGCACGCCGGAGCAGTTCGCCGCGCTGATCAAGGAAGAGATCCCGCGCTGGGGCAAGGTCGTCAAGGACTCCGGCGCGCGCATCGACTGATCGGTCGCTTCAGCCCCTGACCCCCCGGCGCCGCACGCGCGCCCTCCCCTTCCAGTTCACGCCGCCGGCCGCGCCGGCCACCAGGAGATTCCCATGAGTCGAGCCGCCGCATTGCCGGACGTCATCCGCGACATCGAACGTGTCGACGTGGACACGGTCCACGCCGCCTCCGCCTACCCTTCGTCGATCCTCGCCGACGTGGCCGGCCGCCGCGGCGCGCTGAGCGGCCGCATCGCGCCGCTGGCGCCGTCGATGCGCTTCGCCGGCCCGGCGATCACCGTCGAAGTGCGCCCCGGGGACAACTTGATGATCCATGCCGCGCTGGCGATCGCCCAACCGGGCGACGTGATCCTCGTCGATGGCAAGGGCGACCTCAGCAGCGCGCTGATGGGCGAGATCATGAGCCAGCAGGCGGTGGCGCTCGGCATCGCGGCCGTCGTCATCGACGGCGCGGTGCGCGACAGCGAGGCGATCCGCGCGCTCGGCTTCCCGATGTACGCCGCGGGCCTCAATCCGAACGGCCCGACCAAGTTCGTGCCCGGCCGCGTCAACCACCCGATCTCGATCGGCGGTGTCACGGTGAACCCGGGCGACCTGGTCGTCGGCGATGCCGACGGCGTCACGGTGATCGAGCGCGACAAGGCCGCCGCGATGCTGCCGCTGGCGGCCGAGAAGGTGGCCGCGGAAACGAAGCGCATCGCCGACATCCAGAGCAAGAAGGCGCTGCGGCCGGGCTGGCTCGACGGTGCGCTGCGCGCGGCCGGCGTGCTGAAGGAAGGGGAATCGCTGTGAGCGCGGAGAAGCCGGTCTTCCTGGTCACCGCCGCCGACCTCGCACCGCAGGCGCTGGCGCTGCTCGGCGACTACACGGTGGTCTACGCCGGCAAGACGCCGACCGAGGAGGACATCGTCGCGCTGTGCCGCGCGCACGACCCGGTGGCGATCATCGTGCGCTACAGCAAGGTCGGTGCCGCCGCGATGGACGCGGCGCCGAGCCTGAAGGTGATCTCCAAGCACGGCAGCGGGACCGACACGATCGACAAGGCCGCCGCCGCCGCGCGTGACATCGAGGTCGTCGCCGCCGTCGGCGCGAATGCCGCGGCGGTCGCCGAGCAGGCGCTCGCGCTGCTGCTGGCCTGCGCGAAATCGGTGGTGCCCCTGAACCAGCGCATGCATGCCGGCCACTGGGACAAGGCGACGCACAAGAGCATCGAGCTCGAGGGCCGCACGATCGGCCTGGTCGGCCTCGGCGCGATCGGCCTGCGCTTCGCGAAGATGGCCGATGCGATGGGCATGCGCGTGCTCGGCTTCGACCCGTACGCGAAGAACCTGCCCGCGTATGTCCAGCCGGTGGACCTGGCGACGATCTGGCGCGAAGCCGATGCGATCTCGCTGCATTGCCCGCTGACGGCCGACAACGCCAGGCTGCTGAACGCGCAGACGCTGGCGGCCTGCAAGAAAGGCGTGCTGATCGTCAACACCGCGCGCGGCGGACTGATCGACGAGACCGCGCTGCTATCGTCCATCCAGAGCGGCCAGGTCGCCGCCGCCGGCCTCGACAGCTTCGCGGTCGAGCCGATGACCGCGCCGCATCCGTTCCATGGCGAAGCCCGCATCACGCTGAGCCCGCACATCGGCGGTGTCACCGCCGACGCCTACGTGAAGATGGGCATGGCCGCAGCGCAGAACGCGCTGGCGGTGCTGCATCGCTGAGGCCCGACGGCTTCGTCGGCCGTCGCGCGTATGGCCCATACCGACCATCCTGGAGATGAGCATGCACTTCTTGCCGTTGCGCCGCCTGACCGTCCTGCTGTGCTTCGCCGCCGCCACGCTGTCGGCCCATGCCGCCTGGCCCGAGAAGCCGGTGAAGATCGTCGTGCCCTACCCGCCGGGCGGCTCGGTGGACGTGGTCACGCGCAAGATGGCCGCCAAGCTGCAGGAGCAGACGGGCCAGACCTTCTTCGTCGAGAACAAGCCCGGCGCCACCGGCACGATCGGCGTCTCGCAGGTGGTGCAGGCGCCGGCCGACGGCTACACGCTGGTCGCCAACGACACCACCTACGCGCTGCTGCCGCACATCTTCAAGAAGCTGCCGTTCGACCATGCGAACGGGCTGCGGCCGGTCGCGGCCTTCGTCTTCGCGCCGATGAGCGTCGTCGTGAAGGCCGAATCGCGCTTCAAGACGCTGGGCGACCTGCTCAACGCGGCCAAGGCCGAGCCGGAGAAGGTGACGTACGGCACCGGCGGCGCCGGCACGACGCCGCACTTCGTCAGCGAAGCGCTGGGCATCGCCGCGGGCGCGAAGTTCCTGCACGTGCCGTTCAAGGGCGCCGGCGAAGCGACGCTGGGCATGCTGTCGGGCACGATCGACTTCCAGGTGGCGTCGACGCCGGGCGTGATGGGCCAGGTCAAGGGCGGCAAGGCGCGCATCCTGGGCGTCAGCGGCAGCAAGCGCCTGGCCGCGCTGCCGGACGTGCCGACGTTCGCCGAGGCGGGCCTGAAGAACTTCGGCCTGATCAACTTCACCGGGCTGTGGGCCCCGGCCGGCACGCCGCCCGCCGTCACCGACCGGCTGCAGAAGGAGATCGCCGCGGCGATGGCCTCGGCCGAGATGAAGGCCTTTGCCGAGAGCATCGCGTCGGAGCCCGGCTACTGGGATGCCGCGACCTTCGCGAAGGACCTCGCCGAGCGCACCGTCACCTGGGGCAAGATCGCGGCGAACACGGCGTTCGAACGGCAGTAAGCCTGCAACGCCGGCAATGCCCGTAGCGCCAGAACGACGCGGAGACCGGCCATGTTCCTGCTGCAGCCACCGACGGTTCGCGACACCGAGGTCTTCACCCGGATGCCGGATCGTTTCCGGCGCACCGGCGTCCGCTCCGGCTGGGCCGATGCGAACCGCGGCGGCCAGCCGACCGATTCCTTCCTCGAAGGCCCGGTGTTCGACGAGACCGGCCACCTCTACGTCAGCGACATCCCGTTCGGCCGCATCTTCCGCATCGACCCGCAGGGCGAGTGGGCGCTGGTCGCCGAATGGGCCGGCGAGCCGAACGGCCTGAAGTTCCTGAACGCGCACGAGCTGCTGGTCACCGACTACCGCAACGGCCTGATGGCCTGCGACATCCGCAGCGGCGCGGTGCGGCCCTACCTGGAGCGGCGCAACAGCGAACGCTTCCGCGGCGTCAACGACCTGGTGTTCGACAGCCGCGGCAACCTCTACTTCACCGACCAGGGCCAGACCGGCCTGCACGACCCGACCGGGCGCCTCTACCGCCTGCGGCCCGACGGCCGGCTCGACCTGCTGCTGGGCAACGTGCCGAGTCCCAACGGCGTCGCGCTATCACCCGATGAACGCGTGCTCTACCTCGCGGTGACACGCGGCAATGCGGTCTGGCGCGTGCCGCTGATGGACGACGGCAGCGTCGCCAAGGTCAGCCTCTTCTTCACCTCCTACGGGCCGAGCGGACCGGACGGGCTGGCGGTCGATCAGAAGGGACGCCTGATCGTCGCCAACCCCGGACTCGGCGTCGCCTGGGTCCTGAACCACCGCGCGGAGCCCGAGCTGGTGCTGCGCAGCGCGGCCGGCGCGTCGCTGACCAACCTGGCCTTCGGCGGCCCGGAGCGCCGCACGCTCTTCTGCACCGAATCGGTCAGCGGCTCGATCCTGCGCGCCGAACTCGATTCGCCCGGGCTGCCCATTCACCGGCCACCCGCCGCTCTGCAGCCGCCGGCCTGAGCGCGCACCGTGCTGCGAACGCGCCCGGCGGCGCTCGCGCGCCAGGCCGGTACGCGGCTTGCCCTGATGTCCGGATCGCCGTCGCGATTGCCGAAGGAACGTCATGGTCCTGTCAGCCCCCTCCCAGACCGCGAGCGATGCGATCCTCGAACGCCGCGTGCGTGCGTCGCTCGGCCGCTGGACCGCTCGGCCGGGCGCGATCGACGTGCGTTGCAGTGGCGGCTGCGTGCTGTTGCGCGGCGAGGTCCCCGAGGACGAGCTGCCGCGCCTTTTGGGCGGCATCGGCGAACTGAACGGCGTGCGACAGATCGACAACCGGCTCGGGCGCTCGGCCGCGCCGGTGGCCGCGGCACCGCGACGCTGGTCGCGCTCGACCCGCCTGCTGCTGGCCGGTGGCGGCGCCGCGCTGGCGTTCTACGGCCTTCGCCGCCATGACCACGCCGGCACCGTGGCCATCGCCGCCGGTGCGTTGCTCGCGCTGGCCGGCCTCAGCGACCGCGGGCGTGCATTCGGCCGCCGGCGCCGCGACGAACGCCCCGACGGCATCGACGTCGAACAGACGATCCTGATCGCCGCGTCGCCCGAGCGCGTGTTCGCGCTGTGGTCCGAAGGCGAAAGCCTGCCGCGTTTCCTGTCGCATGTGAAGGAAGTGCGCCCACTCGGCGACCAGCGCTGGCACTGGATCGTCGAAGGCCCCGGCGGGGTGCAGCTGGAATGGATCTCGCAGCTGACCGACCGGGTGCCGCCGCGACTGCTGGCCTGGCGCAGCCTGCCGGACGCCGAGATCGAGCAGTCGGGCCGCCTGCGACTCGAACCGGCCGCCGGCGGTGGCACCTGGCTCGGGCTTCGCCTGAGTTACCGCCCGCCCGAGGGCGTGCTCGGCCATGTGGTCGCCTCGCTCGCCGGCCGCCGTCCGCGCGAGCAGCTGCGCGGCGACCTGCGGCGCCTGAAGCAGTTCGTCGAGGCGGGCGATCCGCAGCCGCCGGCCGAGGCGGCGGCGCCGCGTTTCGACCAGCGCTGGCTGCTCGGCCGCCAGCCGTGACCGCCCCTGACGGCGCCCCAGCGCTGCCCAGGCGGCCAGCGACGCGCCCGACGGCCGCCGCCGCGCTGGGGCAGACTCGGGCGCTCGGATTGCCCGCCTGCCCCTCGTGATCGACAAGGACGCCACCTTCGTGCTCGGCGCACAGGACCCCGAGATGCGCGAGATCGAGCGCGTCGTCGGCGACGCCGGCCACGCCTGGGTGCATGCCGCGCGCGGCCGGCGGCGCTGCACGCCGCGCACCGCCTACGAGGCCGACGCGGTGGTGCGTGTCGGGGCCGATTTGATCCCGCGCCCTGCGGTGCTGGCGCCGAAAGCCCCGGCCGTGTTCGTCGAGTGCCTGCTGCGCGGCCACGAGCCGATCGCGCGGGTGGACCACCACCATCCGGGCGACGCCGGTTATGACGTGACGCCGGCGCACTACCTGCGCGGCTCGTCGCTCGGCCAGGTGCTTGAGTTGCTCGAGCGTGAGCCGACCGGCACGCAGCGCCTGCTCGCCGCGAGCGACCACTGCCTCACCGCGGCCTACCAGGGCGAATGCCCCGGCGTCGATCCGGACGAGCTGCTGTTCCTGCGCGCGTCGTGGCGCGCGAAGCTGTCCGGCCGCACGCTGTCGGACGTCATCGGCGGCATCCTCGATGCCGCGAAGCGCGTGCGCGCGCACCACGACAGCGAGTTCGGCGAAGCGCGCTTCCTCGATCCGACCGAGCTGCCGCCGGACCTCGCCGAAGGTGCGGCTTACGCCGGCCTGCCGGTGCGCTACCGCGAACTGCTGCCCGAGGGCATCCTGAAGGAGATGTTCAAGGGCGGTTCGCCGGACGCGGTCGAGGCGTTCATGCAGGCCCACCGCGCCGCCGGCCGCCCGGTCTACGGCAATCCGTACCGCGGCTACGCGGGCACCTACTGGCCCGGCCGCACGGCACCGCGCTGACCCCGGCACGGCCCGCTCGCCGCAGACACATTGCAGCGAAGCGTGAAGCAGCCGCAACACGGTGGAACGATCGCAACCGCCTTCGGTTGGCGGTGTAAGTCCTGTCGGCCGCCAGGCCCCCTCGAACGCTAAGCAGGACGGTTCGCGCGGGTGCGGACGCTTGAATCGGGTTCCCTTGCAACAAGGGAGGGGTCATGGGTGTGCTGCGCCGGTTGGTCGTGGGTGTGTCATCGGCGCTGTTCGCGGCCGGCCTCGCCGCTGCGGGCGCCTCCGCCGCGCCCCGCGCGCCGCAGCCGCACATCGATGCACTGGACGTCGAGCGCGTCGAGTCGCTCGCGCCCGGCACGCGGCTGAACTTCAGCCTCTTCGGCACCGCCGGCGGGAGCGCGTGGCTGCAGATCGACGGTGCGCAGCGCGCGCTGGAATTGCGCGAGCTGCAGCCCGGCATCTACGACGGCAGCCACGTGATCGATGCGCGCGACCGCATCGGCGCCCATGCGCGCGTAGTGGCCACGCTGCGCATCGGCGAGCGCAGCACGCAGGCGCTGCTGGCCGAGCCACTGCTGCTCGGGGTCGAGGCGCGCGCGCCCGCGGCGACACCCGCCGGCCCGCCGGTGATGACCCTGCCGGCCGAGCGGCCGGGTGCGGCCCTGCCGGCCGACTCCCCGCCCGCCCCGATGGCCCTGCCCCCGCCGGTGGTGCTGCCGCCGCCCTTCACCAGGCCGTCTCCGGCTGCCGCGCCGTCGCTGTGCGACGACTGCGCGCGCGTCGAATCGATCCGCCGCATCGAGCCCGAAGGCGCCGCCAGCGGCGGCCTGATCGCGACGCTGTTCGGCGAGCGTGTCGCCAATGAGCTGGACCGCCACTTCGCCCGCCTGCAGGCGCCGCTGGACCGCGCGGTCGGCCGCCAGCGCGCCGGGCCGCGCCACGAGGTCGTGCTGCGGCTGGCCAGCGGCGAACGCCTGCTGCGCAGCTACGAGCAGGCGCCGGCCTTCAAGGTCGGCGACATCGTGCCGCTGGGCCCGAACCTCGGCGGGGCGCGCTCCGAACGCCTGCTCGACGAGCCGGCGAGCACGGCACGCCGGGAACCGTAGATGGCGAACGCCGCAGCGACCACCGCCGGGCCGCCGGCGCGCGGCGGACGCATCGCGCGAGCGCACGGACGAGCCGCCCGCGCGTGGTTCGCGCCGGCGCTCGAGGCCCTGGCGCTGATCGGGGTGATCGTGCTGCTGTGGCCGGCCTTCGACCGCATCGCCGGCTTCGGCGACGGCCGCGGCGCCCGGTATGCACAGCGCGGCGTCGACGTGAACGGCCTGCCGGCGCCGCTGCTGCCCGCGATCTGCCAGGCGCACGGCGCGCTGGCAGCGCCTGCGCTCGCCGACGCCTGGTGCGCGCCGCGCTGGCTTCCTTGGCTGCGCGGTGACGCGCCCACCAACGCTGTGCCGCCCCCCTTGCAGGCCGCCACCCAGCAGGCGCAGCGCGCCTTTGCTGCGCCGCTGCGCGACGCGCAACAGCGCGCCGATGCGCTGCGTCTGCAGCAGCATGAAGGCCTGGGCGACCTGCGCGACACCGCCGATGCCGTGAATGCGCTGGAGGCCGACCTGCAGCCCTATGTCGCGCGCTTCCAGATCGATGCCGACGCCGGCCCGCGGCCGCTGCGCTGCGCGTGGACCTGGCTGCAGCAGCGCGCCGCCGCCGGCGAGCTGAACGCCGACCTGCTGCTGGCCTACGCCGCCACGCTGGACGGCCGCGCGCTGCCGGCGGCGATGGCCGCGCCGGGGCTGCAGGCCGCCGCCTGCGACGACGACGGCGCCGCCGCGCTGGCCGCCACCGCGGCGCTGATGGCCGACGCGCGCCAGTCGTTGCTGCGCGCGCGCAAGAACGACGCGATGCGCGCACTGCAGGCCACGGCCGGCTGGCAGTGGGCCGGCGCGATGGCGCTGGCCTACGGCTTCCTGCTGTGGAGCCGGCGCGCGCGTTCGGCGCTGGCCGGCGTCGGCGCGGCGCTGCTCGCCTGGTCGCTCGCGGCGTGGGCCGCCCGCGTGCCGTGGCCCCTGGCCGGCCCGCGCGGCTTCGAGCCCGCGCGCCTGGAGGCCGGCTGGTTCGGGGCGCCGTCCGGCGTGATGCTGGTGCTGGGCGGCCTCGGGCTGGCCTGCGCTCTGATGGCGCTGCTGCGTGGCCGGCCACCCGCCGCGCCGGCGCCGATGGCCCCGAGCTCGCGCTTCGGCATGGCCGGCCTCGCCGCCGCCACCGGCCTGGGCTGGCTGGTGCTGCTGGACCTGTCGGCCCATGGCCATGCGCTGAACCGCTACCTCGCGCTGTACCACCAGGGCCACCTGTGGCTCGGGCTGCTGCTGTTCTCGCTGCTGCTGTTCGCACGCCGGCCGCTCGCGCGCGGGCTCTCCCGCACGCTGGCCGCCGCCGGCACGTGGCGGCGCCGGCTCGGCAACCGCCAGCCGCCGCTGGTCGGCGCGCTCGCGCTGCTGCTGGCCGCCGCGGCGGCGCTGGCGGCCTTCGGCGGGTTGCTGTCGAACCTGCGCCAGTTCACCAGCGAGCTCGGCCGCGTCTGGCTGATCGTCGGCGCGGCCTGGTTCTTCCTGCTGCGCGCGGGGCCGCTGGCGGCGCGGCTGGCGGAACGTCCCGGTCGGCGTTTCATGGACGTGTCGATCTGGCGTTATGCCTGGCCGCTCTTCTTCGTCGTCGGCATGCTGGTCGCGGCGATGGTGCTGACGCGCGACATGGGCCCGCTGCTGATCGCCGCCTACGGCTCGGGCGCCTTCGTCGGCGCGGCGCTGGCGATGTGGTGGCAGCTGCGCGGCGGTGGCGGCGCGGCGGCCGCGGTGCTCGCGCTGGCGGTCTTCATCGGCTGGATCGTCGCCGTCACCGCGGCCCTCTTCCAGGCCGGCGAGGTCGATCCGGTGACCGCCGCGCGGCTCGAGAGCCTGGGCACGCCGCTGGCGTCGGCCAACGACCAGCTGGCGCTGGTGTCGTGGTTCCAGCGCGCGGCGCCGCCGCAGGGCCACGGCCTCGGCGCGGTGCCATGGTGCGGCCACGCGCCGGTCGCCTCGTGCAGCGGCGTGCCGGCGCAGATCCACAGCGACTACACCTTCACCGCGCTGGTCGGCGTCTTCGGCCCCACGGTCGCCTGGGGCGTGACGCTGGGCACCGCGCTGTGGCTGCACCGTCTGGTGCGCCGCCACGGTCGCGTCACGCGCGGCGAGCCGCGGCTGGTGGTGCAGGCCGACGGGCGGCTGGCGGCCGAGTCGCAGGCGCTCATCAGCTGGCTGGTGCTGGGCTGGGTCGTGCTGACGCTGGGCCAGCTCGCGGTGACGGTGGCCGGCAACCTCGCGGTGCTGCCGCTGACCGGCGTGACCTTCCCCTTCGTCAGCTACGGCATGAGCTCGCTGCTGGTGAACCTCGCGTTCCTGGCGCTGGCAATCAACGTCGAGCTGCCGGCGGCGGAGACCGCGCATGCGTGAGCAGCGCTCGATGCTCGACCTGGCGATCGCCGCCAGCCTCGCGGTGCTGCCGGTGCTGCTGGGCGTGCTGCTGCTGGTCGCGGTGATCCGGCCCGGCCGCGACACCCTGTCCACGGGGGACGCAGCGGCCGACGACCGCCATGTCAGCGTGCGCCACGTCGCGGCGCTGAAGACCTTCGAGTCCGCGATCGTGCGCCGCGACAGCGCGGATTTCGCGCCGCCGCGCGCGGCCGATGCCGACGCGCTGCTGCAGGCGCTGCCCGAATGCCGCCGCGACTGGCAGGACACGCCGCAGCCGGCCCGCGTCGCCGCGCAGCTGGCCTCGATCGACGCGGCGCTGCAGCGCTTCTCGACACGGCCCAACCGGCGCGTCGAGTCGGCGCTGGGCATCGATGCACGCCGCTGGAGCGATGCGGCACGCGACGCGCTCGCGGCGTCGCTCGAAGCGCCGCAATACCCCGGCCGCAGCTTCCGCCTCGGTTGCGCGGATCTGGCCGGCGCCGTCGCCGCGCTGGCCCGTGCCGATGCCCGCATGCTCGACGCGCTGGCCTGGCGCGGCACGGTGCCGGCGGCGACGCTAGCGCGCTGGGCGCCGCAGCAGCAGGTGCAGATCACCGCGCGCCATGTGATGCGGCGCAACCCGTGGAGCGGGCTGGCCGGCTGCGTCTACCTCGGCGCCGGCGGCGCCGCGACGCACCTGGTCGCCGCGGCCGGCGCGGCGCAGGCGCGCGCCTGCAGCGATCCGGCGATGCGCGCGGCCTCGCCAACGCCGCTACCGCCGCTGCAGCACCTGCCGGGCGAACCGACCACGGCGCTGGCCGCGGGCGACGCCCGCTGGGGCGTGCCGCCGTCGCTGTCGGCAATGCTCGCGCCGCTGGACGCGCTGCGGCAACCCTCGCGCGGGCTCTACCGGCTGTACACCGAGCCCGGCACCGACGGCGGCGACGACGGGGCCGACCCGTCCGCCTACCGCTTCGGACCGAACCGCCTGGTGCTCGACGGCACGCCGATCGATGTCGGCTTCTCGCTGCAGCTGACGATCGACCCGGCGCTGCAGGCGCTGTCGCAGAAGACCGCCGCCTGCTACACCGGCGATGCCCCCGCCTGCCGCGCGCTCGGCGTCCACCGCGCGGAGGACGGCGGGCAGCCCCCCGGCCAGCGCCTGCTCGAAGGCGCGATGGTGCGCATGGCCGCGGTGGCGGTGGTCGACGTCGCCAGCGGCCGCATCGACGCGCTGGCCGGCGCGCTGTCGCCCTGCGCGCGCCAGGAGGTCGACGGGCCGGGGCGCGACGCGCGCTGCGACCGCCGGCTGCCCTGGGCCGTGCGCTACCGGCCCGATGCGCTGCTGAACCCGGCCGTCTGGCATGACGCGATGCCGGCCTCGACGATCAAGCCGGTGATCGCCACCGCGCTGCTCGGCGACACGCCGGCCGGCCGGCGCCTGCTCGCCGCCGAACGCAGCGCGATGCAGCGGCCCGGAACGCCCGCGCCGCGCAGCCTGCGCGGCGAGTTGCTGCGGTCCGATTCCGCACGCTTCCTCGACCGCATGCTGTGCCTGGACGGCAGCGGCGAGCAGCCCTGCCGGCGTCCGTGGGACGTGCAGGCGGCCGCGACGGCACTGGGCTGGAACGCCGGCTGCGGCGCGGCCGCCGGCAGCGAGCACTGCGGCCGCCACGACCTGCTGTTCGGCCGCGCGATCGATGCGCGTGCCGACGGCGCCGACGGCGGCCTGGTGCAGCCGCTGGCGACACCGGTCGCCTTCGGCCGGCTGATGAGCGAACCGGCGGCGCCGCGGCTGGGTGCGCCGATGCGCCTGGCGCCGCCGCGTCCGCTCGACCCGGCGACGGTGCAGCGCTGCGCCGCCGGCGCCGACGGTGCGCGCGGCAGCGACGACGACTGGGAGAAGTGCCGCGGCGGCCGCGTCGTCGACATCGTCGCCGAGGGCTGGGGACAGGGCCATGCGCGGGCGACGGCGCTCGGCGTCGCCGGCATGCTGGCGCGCATCGCGGCGGCCGCCAACGGCCTGGACGCGGTGCGCCGGCCGCACCTGGTCGAGCGCATCCACGGCGTCGGCGGCCGGCCGCTGGACGCTGCGGTCACGCGTTATCGCCTCGACACGCCGCAGCCGGTCGGCATCGGTCACGACGCCGCCGAGGTGATCCTGAGCGGCCTGTCCCACAGCCACCGCGAAGGCACCGCGCGCACGGCCTGCGAGCAGGTCTTCGACGCGAAGCGCTGCCGGCAGATCGACTGGCTCGCGGGCAAGACCGGCACGCCGAGCTTTCCGAACGACGGCACCAGCCTCGACGAGCTGGCCACGCTGTGCCACGGCGCACCGGCGAAGCGCCGCGCGCCGGCGGCCGCGGCGAAGGCGGCGAAGCCAATGACCGCGGCCGACCGCGAGGCCGCCTGCAGCTCGCTGCGGCCGTACAAGTGGTACGTCGCCGCCGTGCGCAGCGACCCCGCCGGCCCGTGGACCAAGGTGATCGCGGTGCTGGCCGAACGCAACTGGCTGCGCGCCACCGGCCAGGTGCACGGTGCCGGCGACCGCGGCCCCAATCCCGCCGCCGAGATCGCGCTGCAGATCGCCGGGCGGCACGTCGGCGCATTGACCGGCGCATTGAACAGCGCACCGAGCGGCGCATCGAGCGGCGCATCCGAGCGGCGCACCGAACGGACCCCCGCCATGAACCCGCCCACCCACCCGACGCCTGCCGAATGAGTGCGCCCTCCACCGCCCGCCCACCGGCCCGGCCGTCGCTGCCGATGCCGCTCGTCTGGACCTTCGACGGCCCGTTCGAACGCTGCCTCGCCGACCTGGAGGACACGCTGCGCCGCGCGATCGTCGGCATCGGCGACGTGTCGCGCATCGCGCTGCAGATCGACCTGTCGCTGCCGGCGCTCGAGCGCCGCGTCGCGCAGGGCGATGTGCTGCAGCCGCACTGGAGCCGCTTCGTCGCCCGCCTGGAGGGCTACGGCCTGCCCGGCGCGCCACGCCTGCGCCGCCTGCGCGCCGCCGGCCCGCTGGCCACGCTGGTGATCGCCTACAGAACCTGATTCGAAGGAACCCCCATGACGCTCCGAACCTGGGTCCGCCGCCTGCGGCGCTCGCCGAACCTGCGCGGCCTCCTGTCGCGGGTCGACCTGCCCACGCCGCCGTCACGCACCCGAACGCAGGACACCACCTTCGAGCCCTCGTTCGCCGGCACCGGCTTCAGCGCGCTCGACAGCGAGCTGCCGTCGGCCGCCAGCGGCGCGGGCCGGGCCGGGCAGCGCGGCGCCGAGCCCTCGCTGTCCGCCGCCGAGCACCTCGGGGCCTACGCGCCGCTGATCGCCGCGGTGCGCAGCGAGCTCGAGCACTTCATCGTCAGCCAGCTGCGGCTGCACCTGGCGATCGCCGACCGCGACCGCTTCGTGCTGACCGCGATCGCGGTGCAGTGCGCGGCCGACGACCACCCCGCGCGCGAGCGGCTGCAGCAGTTCATGCGCGAGTTCCGGCCCGAGCAGATCAAGCGTTATCTCGCGCGCGAGGTGATCGCAGGGCTGCCGAACGCGGCGGCGATCGACCTGTCGCAGTTCGGCGGCCTGGCCGACGCGCGCGCGCTGGCCGCGGCCGACGGCGAAGACGACTACGCCGAGCTGCTCGCGGCATTGGCCGACCCGCGCACGGGCGGCAGCACGCCGGCCTACGAGGTCAGCCTGCTCGGCCGCTGGAGCGAGAACGACGCCGCGGCCGCGCCGCTGGCCGCCGTGCCCCCCGCCCCGGCCGCCGGCGCACCGGCCCGCGGCGCGGCCGCCGTGTCCTCCGCGCCGCTGACGCCGCTGGCGGGCCACCGCTTCGAGTTCGACGTCGAGGATGGCGACGGGCGCCGCCGCATCGTGCTGCCGGCGGTGCTGCCGGGGCGGCGCTACGTCATCGGCCAGGGCGAGGGCTGCGACATCGTGCTGCGCGGCACCTATACCAGCCGCCGCCATGCCGAGCTGTGGCACGAGGACGGCCGCTGGTGGGTCGGCGATGCGGGTTCGACCAACGGCATCCGCGTCGAAGGCGGCACGGGGCAGCGCGACGCCGCCCCCGCCGCCCCCGCCGGGCTCGCCGCGGGCAGCGCGCCGCTGCGCCTGGCCGATGGCGCGCGGCTGGTGCTGTCCGCACGCGGCGATGGCCCGCCGTCGGACTACCCGCGCCTTGCGCTGCGCGCCGCCGGCGGCGCCTCGGCATCGGCCCCGGCGACGCCGATCGTGCAGGCCGTGCCGCGCACGCCGCTGACGGCGATCCATGCGCCCGCCGCCGCCGCCGGCCCGGCCTTCGGCATCGCGATGGCCACGCCCTCGGGCGCGACCGTCGTGCTCGCGCTGCGCGCCGACACGCTGCCCGCAAGCATCGGCCGCTCGCGCCACCAGGCGCTGGTGATCGACCGCCGCCACGACGGCGTGTCGGGCCACCACCTCGACGTGATCGCGCTCGACGCCGACGGCGTGCTGCTGGAGGTGCACGGCGACAACGGCGTGCTGCTCGACGGCATCCGCCACGCCGCGGGCGCGCGCCTGCGCTGGCGTGCCGGCCAGGCGCTGGTGCTGGGCGCCGTGGCCGGCGAGCCCGGCTGCACGCTGCAGCTGCGGCGCGGCTGACGGGCGAAAAGCCATGGAGACCACGCCGATCACGCCGCTCGAGCCGCCGCCGCAGGGCGCGGCTGCGCTGGACGACTGCCAAGCCGATGCGAGCGCCTGGGCACGCATCAGCTTCGCCAGCGCAAGCAGCTGCGGCAGCCTGCACCGCCACAACGAGGACGCCGTCAGCCCGCCGGAACGCGCGGGCCGGCTCTTCGTCGTCGCCGACGGCGTCGGCGGCGGCGCGCTCGCGCGCGCCGCGAGCCGCCAGCTCGTCGCGCGGCTGCACCGCAGCCTGGACGGCCAGCGCATCGATGCCGAGCGCATCCGCCAGGCGGTGCTCGAGGCCGACCGCGCCATCCGCCGCTACATCGAACGCCGCGCCGAGGCCCCCGGCGCCGCGACGCTGGTGCTGGCGGCGCCGGCCAACCTGCGCGCCACGCGCTGGCTGATCGGCTGGGTGGGCGACTGCCGGGCCTACCGCATCGACACCGGCGGCGCCGTGCAGGCGTTGACGCGCGACGACAGCTTCCGCCACCTGAACGAGACGCCGCCGCCCGGCAGCACCCCCGACGATCCGGCGCGCATGGTCGGCAATGGCGCGACGCTGGGCCCGAACCTCGCGCCTTGCGTGCTGGCACCCGGCCAGCGGCTGATGTTGTGCAGCGACGGCGTGCACAAGCATGTCGACGAGGCCGCGCTGGGCCGCCTGCTCGCCGCGCCGGCGCCGCTGGCCCCGGCCTGCGACGCGCTGCTCGCGCTGGCGCGGCGCAACGGCAGCGCCGACGACGCGACGGCGCTGCTGCTGCAGCACGGCGGTTTCACCTGGCCGTGGCTGCGGCGCGGAGCGCATTCGTGAGCCCGCGCCGCCGCTCGAAGGGCGATGGCCGGCGGCCGCAGCCCGAAGGGACCCCGATGAACACGAGGCCATCGGCATGACCGACACCGACATCGACCGCGTCTTCGGCCGCGAACGCCTGCGCATGGTGACCGGCCGCCATGTCGAGGTCTTCCGCGAAGCGGCCCGGCCCGGCGAGCGCCGCCGCTATACCAAGCGCTTCCTGGCCACCGACGCCGGCGACTTCCGCGACTGGACCGAGCGCGAGTTCCGGCTGCTCGCGCGCCTGATGGGCCACGGCGTCGGCTGCGTCGCCGAGGTCGTGCGCTTCGACCGCGGCAGTGCCAGCGAAACCGCGCTGGTGCAGACCTACGATGCCGGCATCACCGTCGACCACTGGGCCACGCTGCTGCCGGTGCAGCGCGACGGGCACGCATCGGCGCATGTCTTCGCCGACTGCGCCCACTGGTGGGCGCTGGCGCGCGCGCTGCTGGGCGCGCTCGACGCGATCCACGAACTGCGGCTGGTGCACCTGGACCTGAAGCCGGACAACGTCTGCATCCCGGCGTGGCCGGCCGACTTCGATCCGCGCCGGCCCGACCAGGCGCTGAAGCCGCGCTTCGAGGCGCTGGCGCTGATCGACTTCGCGTTCTCGCTGGTGCACGGCGATCCGCTGGCCGCGCCGCTGCCGCTGGCGCGCCAGCCCGACTACGACTACCAGTCGCCGCGGCTGCTGGCGGCGCTGGAGGCCTCGCGCCGCGGCGACCTGGCACCGACGCGGCGGCTCGACTGGCGCTGCGATGTCTACAGCCTGGCCGCGCTGCTGCAGCGTTATCTGCCGGACCGCCGCGCGCCGCTCGAAGCCGGCTGGGACCTGCCCCGGCTGGGCGCCGCGCGCAGCTTCGTGCGCCGCCTGCTCGAGGTGCACGACGCCACGCTGCCGGCCGGATCGGCGCGCCGCCCGCACGCCGAGCTGATCGCGCAGGCCACGCGCGCGCTCGACGAGCCGGCGCTCGCCGCCTCGCTGCGACGCGGCTGGACGCTGGCCAGCGATGCGCTGTTCGCGCGCGATCCGTCGCCGACGCCGATCACGCGCATCGCCCCGCCAATGGCGGCGGCCGCCGGCTTCGGGCCGGCGCCGGTGAGTGCGTCGACCGCCCCGGTGCCGACCGCGAAGGAGGCGGACGTACCGCGCCGCGCCGGGTGGTCGATGGCGATCGCACTCGCGGCCGCGGCCGCCGTCGCCATTCCGATCCTCGGCGAAGCGTGGTGGACCCCGGCGGGCCCGGCGCCGGCGCCGGTGGCCGCCGACGGGACGGCGGTGGCCAGCGTGGCAGCGGCGCCGGATGCGGACATGGCGGCCACGTCGGCCACCGCGCCCGCGGCGTCGGCAGTCGCGCCCACGGCGGCGGCCACGGCGCCCGCGGCGTCGGCCGTTCAGGCTGCGGCGTCGGCCACCGCGGCCGCCTCGTCGCCCTCGCCGGCGGCAGCGGCGTCTTCAGCGGCGTCCGCGCCCACGCCCCGTGCGCCGCAGCGGGCCGTCGCGGCCGCGCCCGAGCCTCGCCCGGCCAAGGTGGCGCGGGCGCCGGCGCGCGTCGCGGACGCCACCGCGACGCCGCCCGGCGCGGCGCCAGCCGTCGGCGCCGCCAGGCCGGGCACGACGGTCGGCACGGCCAAGCCCACGTCCTCCACCGCCAGGCGCCCGCCCGAACGGCGCACCGCCCGGCTCGATGCCCAGCCCGCTGCGGCGAAGCCGGCAGCGGTGACGGCCACGCGAGCGCCACCGATCCTGCCGCCGCCGCTGCCGTCGCCTTCGGCCGCCCCGGCGCCCTCTCCCGTCGCCGTGGCGGCCGCGTCACCGGCCCCGGCATCGCCGCCGGCGCCGCCCCCACCCGTCACCGCCCCGGCGCCGGCCGCGCCCCCGGCGGCGATCGACCTCGATGCGCGGGCGCAGGCGCTGCTGTCGAACGACATGCCGCGCGTGGCGGAGCGCGCCGAACGCCTCGTGCTGCGCGTGCTGTTCGCCGCCGGCCGCGCCGAGGCCGACGACGATGCGATCCGCCATGCCGCCGGCACGCTGCGGCTGGCGCCGCCGGATCGGCTGACGACCGTGTCCGCCGCGCAGGCGCGCGAGCTCAACGACGCCGCCGACCAGGCCTTCCGCCGGCGCGATGCCGACGGGCCCGCCGCGCGCACGCTGATGGCGCGCGCCTTCGCCGCCAACCCGCTCGATGGCGAGATCGCCGGCGACCTCGCGGCGCTGCAGCTGCGCGCGCCGCCGCTGCAGCCCGAGCTCGCGCGCCAGCTGGCGCTGCATGCGTTGACCACCTTGCAGCCGCGCCATCCGCACGGCCGGCTCGAGGACTGGATCACGCTGGCCACCGCCAGTGCCTTGACCGGCCGCGAGCGCGACGCGCGCCAGGCCTGGTTCGTCGCGCTGGCGCTGGCGCCGCAGACCGAGCGCCTGTGCCGCGCGGCGCTGAATGCCGCGGTGCGCCACGGCGAGCGGCTGAAGCCCTCGGTCGAAGCGATGCTGCAGCGGCTGCGGCAGACCGGCCGCGACGAGCGCTCCGCGCTGTGCGAATGGCCGCCGCACTGGGCCACGGCCGGGCGCTGACCTGCCGCACGCCCGGGGTCGCCCAGGGTCAACCCTGAGGTAATCCTTCGCGATTGCCGGGGGCGGGCCTGCCGCCCTACGCTGGCGGCCAGCCGTTCGGACCGTCGGACGGGCACGCCAGGGAGAGCCAGCGCATGAAGACCGCCCTCATCGGTTGGGGCCATACGAAGTTCGGACGCCTCGACGGCCAGGACCTCGAGGCGCTGATCGTCGCCGCCGCGCGCGAGGCGGTGCAGCACGCCGAGATCGACTTCACCGACATCGACGCGATCGCGCTCGGCCACCTGAACGCCGGCATGGTGCGCGACGCCTTCCCGAGCTCGCTGGTGCTGCAGGCCGATCCGGCGCTGCGCTTCGTGCCGGCCACGCGGCTGGAGAACGCCTGCGCCTCGGGTGCCGCGGCGCTGGCGCATGGCCAGGCGCTGATCGAATCGGGCCGCGCGCGCCACGTGCTGGTGGTCGGCGCCGAGAAGATGACGGCCGTCTCCGGCGCCGAGGTCACCGGCGCGCTGGCCTCGGCCAGCTACTGGAAGGAAGAAGGCGCCGAGGGCCTGAGCTTTCCCGGCATCTTCGCGCGCATCGCGCAGCAGTACTTCGCGCGTTATGGCGATCACTCGGCGGCGCTCGCGCGCATCGCGGTGAAGAACCATGCCAACGGCGCGAAGAACCCGCTGGCCCACCTGCAGCGCGCGCTCGACTTCGAAGCCTGCAACACCGTCTCGGCGCAGAACCCGATCATCGCGGCGCCGCTGCGCAAGACCGACTGCTCGCTGGTCTCGGACGGCGCCGCGGCCGTCGTGCTGACCGACGTGGACACGGCCCGCACGCACCGCCGCGCCGTCGCCATCCGCAGCACGTCGCAGGTCAACGACTTCCTGCCGCTGTCGCGGCGCGACGCGGTGCGCTTCGAAGGGCCGGCGCGCGCGTTCGCGCAGGCCTATGCCGCCGCCGGCATCACGGTGGACGACCTGCACTTCGCCGAGGTGCACGACTGCTTCACCATCGCCGAGCTGCTCGCCTACGAGGCGATGGGCCTGCAGCCGACCGGCCGCGGCGCACGCGCGCTCGACGACGGCACCGTGCTGCCCGGCGGCCGGCTGCCGGTGAACCTGTCCGGCGGGCTGAAGAGCAAGGGCCACCCGGTCGGCGCCACCGGCGTCTCGATGCACGTGATGGCGGCCAAGCAGCTCACCGGCACCGCCGGCGAGCTGCAACGCCCCGGCGCCGAGCTCGGCGCGGTGTTCAACATGGGCGGCTCGGCGGTGGCGTCGTACGTGACGATCCTGCAAGCGATGAAGGCCTGACGACGTGAGTCCGCACGGCCGTCCGAAGGACCCACGCTGCGGCAAGCATGCCGCAGCGGCTCGCGAGGCGCATGCCGGCGCGCAGGCGCCGTCATGCGTCCACACTCGCCCCCGCGGGGGGACGGCGCGCAGCGCCAAGGGGGCCCTTTGAACCTGGCGCACCTGCTGCTGCGTTCGGCGCGCGCCGCAGGCACCCGGCCCGCGGTGCTGCTCGGCGACAGCGTGCTGCACGACTACGCCGGCCTCGCGCGGCGCGCGGCGGCTATCGGCGCCGCGCTGCGCGAGCGGCTGAAGCTGCAGCCCGGCGACCGCATCGGCCTGTTCACCGCCAACCACCCGGCCGTGCTCGAGCTGATGTTCGGCGCGTGGTGGGCGGGCCTCGCGGTCGTGCCGGTGAACCCGAAGCTGCATGCCCGCGAGGCGCACTACATCCTCGCGCACAGCGGCGCCGCGGCTGCATTCATCGGCGACGACGCCGGTGGACTCGGCAACACCGACCTGCCGCTGCCGGACCTGCGTGCGCTGATCGGCCTCGATTCGCCGGACTACGCGGCGCTGCTGCAGCACGCACCGCTGCCCGAGCCGGCCGACCGTGCGCCGGGCGACCTGGCGTGGCTCTTCTACACCTCGGGCACCACCGGCCATCCGAAGGGCGTGATGCTGACGCATCGCAACCTGCTGACGATGACCTTGGCCTACTTCAGCGATGTCGACGGCGTGCATGCCGGCGATGCCGCGCTGTATGCCGCGCCGATGTCGCATGGCGCCGGCCTGTACATGCTGCCGCACGTGCTGGCCGGTGCGCGCCACGTCGTGCCGGAATCGCGCGGCTTCGAGCCGGACGAGATCCTCACGCTCGCACGGCGCCTGCGCGACGTCTCGATGTTCGCCGCGCCAACGATGGTGCGGCGCCTGGTCGAGCAGGCCGCGGCCGACGGCGCCGACGGCGACGGCCTGAAGACCATCGTCTACGGCGGCGGGCCGATGTACCTCGAAGACATCCGACGCGCACTTCAGGTGCTAGGCCCGCGCTTCGTGCAGATCTACGGCCAGGGCGAGAGCCCGATGACGATCACCGCGCTGTCGCGCGCGCAGATCGTCGAGGCGGCCCGGTCCGCGGACGATGCGCGCCTGGCCTCGGTGGGCATCGCACAGTCGCCTGTCGAGGTGCGCATCGTCGACGCCGACGGCCAGCCGCTGCCGCCCGAAGGCACCGGCGAGGTGATCGTGCGCGGCGACACGGTGATGGCCGGCTACTGGCGCGATCCGGCCGCCACCGCGCAGACGCTGCGCGAGGGCTGGTTGTGGACCGGCGACATGGGCTCGCTCGATGCCGACGGCTTCCTGACGCTGCGCGACCGCTCGAAGGACGTGATCATCAGCGGCGGCTCGAACATCTACCCGCGCGAGGTCGAGGAGGCGCTGCTCGCGCACCCGGCGGTCGCCGAGGTCTCGGTGATCGGGCAGCGCGACGACGAATGGGGCGAGGTGGTGATCGCCTTCGTCGTCGCGCGGCCCGGCCTGGCGGTCGACGCCGCGGCGCTCGACGCGCTGTGCCGCGAGCGCATCGCGCGCTTCAAGCGGCCCAAGCGTTACCACATCGTCGACGCGCTGCCGAAGAACCACTACGGCAAGGTGCTGAAGACCGAACTGCGCGCGCGCCTGGCCACGCTCGACTGATTCGCCGCGCCCGCCCCGATTTCCTTTCACTTCCGCGAGATCCCCAGATGAACGCCCCCTTCCTGCAAGGCCGCACCGCGCTGGTCACCGGCTCGGTGCAGGGCATCGGCTTCGCGGTGGCCGAGCGGCTGGCCGCGGCCGGCGCCGCCATCGTGCTGCACGGCCTGGCCACACCCGCCGAGGCCGACCGCGCCGCCACCGCGCTGCGCGAGGCCGGCGCGCCGGACGTGCGCTTCCTCGGCCACGACCTGCGCGATCCGGCGGCGATCGACGCGCTGATGGACGAGGCGATCGGCTGGCGCGGTGCGCTGGACATCGCCATCAACAACGCCGGCATCCAGTTCACCGCGCCGATCGTCGAGATGCCGCCCGAGCGCTGGGACGCGATCCTGGCGGTCAACCTGTCGTCGGCCTTCCACGTGATGCGGCGCGCGCTGCCGGGCATGCTGTCGCGCGGCTACGGCCGCATCGTCAACATCGCGTCGGTGCACGGGCTGGTGGCCTCGGTGAACAAGGCGCCGTACGTCGCGGCGAAGTTCGGACTGGTCGGGCTGACGCGCGTCGCGGCGCTGGAATGCGCGGCCGCGGGCACGCGCGACTCGGGCGGCATCACCGCCAACTGCATCGCCCCGGGCTGGACCGAGACCACGCTGATCGAGCCGCAGATCGCCGCGCGCGCGGCGATCGTCGGCGGCGACCGCGAGACCGCGGTGGCCGACCTGCTGCGCGAGAAGCAGCCGAGCCTGCGCATGTCGCGCCCGGCCGAGATCGGTGAGCTGGCGTCGATGCTGTGCCGGCCCTGGGCCCACAACATCAACGGCATCACGCTGCCCGTCGACGGCGGATGGACGGCTCAATAACACGTTAGCAGCGCGCCACGCGGCAATCAACCGACCCGATTCGCCGGCGGGCGGAGCCTTGTCTGTTCCAGCCGCCGCCGGGCCGCCCCAAGGCGGCTGAGCCCCCTCGGGGGCAGGAGCGAAGCGACTTGGGGGGCCAATGAAACAGGAGACAAATCGATGAAGATCAACCACATCACGCTGGGCGTGCTGGCCGCCCTCGGCGCCACGCTGGCCGGCTGCGGCGGCGGCGACGACCCGCCGCCGCTGAACGTGCTGCCGGCGGGCGCGACGCACCACTCGACCACGGTCTACGGCGCCACCGCCGTCGGCAACGGCAGCACCGCCGCGACGCAGGACCTGCTGACCGCCGGACTCGGCCGCACCGGCCTCGGCGCCGCCGCCGCGCCGGCCTATGCCGACCCGCTGAACCCGACCGCCGCGGAACTGCGCCGCAACGCGCTGTTCGCCAACTACCGCGGCCTGGCGGACCCGACGGCCAACGGCGGCTACGGCCGGCTCTACGGCCCGAACATCGACCTGAACGGCGGCGATACGCTCGGCGAAGGCCTGATCCCGGGCAAGGAATACCTCGGCTCGCTCGACGACGGCAGCGGCCGCAAGCGCGTGGCGATGGCGGTGCAGATCCCCACGAGCTTCAACCCCGACAACCCGTGCATCGTGGTCGGGCCGTCGTCGGGCTCGCGCGGCGTCTACGGCGCGCTGGCCGCGGCCAGCGAATGGGGCCTGAAGCGCGGGTGCGCCGTCGCGCTGACCGATGCCGGCAAGGGCATGGGCCTGTACGACCCGACCGACGACACGGTCAACAAGATCGACGGCACGCGCGCGACGCGCAGCGCCGCCGGCGCGCTGGCGCACTTCGCGGCCAACCTCTCGGACGCCGCCCGCAACGCCTTCAACGCCGCGTTCCCGAACCGGCTGGCGCTGAAGCAGGTGCACTCGCAGATCAATCCCGAGAAGGACTGGGGCACCGATACGCTGGCCGCGGCGAAGTACGCGCTGTACGCGCTGAACCAGGAATACGCCGCGAGCTACGGCGACGCGAAGACCATCCGCTTCACGCCGGCGAACACCACCGTGATCGCCGGCGCGGTGTCCAACGGCGGTGCCGCGGCGCTGCGCGCGGCCGAGCAGGACACCGAAGGCCTGATCGATGGCGTGGTGGTCAGCGAGCCCAGCGCGCAGCCGTCCGCCAACAGCGGCATCACGGTGAACGTCGGCGGCACGCCGGTGCCCACCGTCGGCAAGCCGCTGATCGACTACTTCACGGTCGCCAACCTCTACCAGCCCTGCGCCGCGCTGGCCGACAGCGTGGTGATGGCCGAGGCCTCGATCTACAACTACATGACGCTGACCGCGATGAATGCGCGCGCGGCCAATCGATGTGCCGGCCTGGCGGCGAAGGGCCTCGTGAGCGGCGCGACGACGGCCGCGCAGGCCGCCGACGCGCTGGCGAAGCTGCGCCAGTACGGCTGGGAGCCGCAGCACGACACGATGCACAACGCGCACTACGGCCTGGGCAACGCCGCGATCATCGGCATGATGTACACGACGGGTTACGGCCGCTTCTCGGTGACGGACAACCTGTGCGGCATGAGCCTCGCGCAGGTCAATGCCACCGGCGACGTGATCCCCGTCTCCGCGGCGGTGAAGGCCGCCAGCTTCGCGATCGGCAACGGCACCGCCAACGGCGCGCCGGCCAGCGTGGTCTACAACGACTCGGTCGGCGGTGCGAAGTCCTGGGCCTTCGCGGTATCGCCGTCGACCGGCAGCGCCGACTTCGCGCTCGACGCCGCGCTGTGCCAGCGCGCGCTGGTCACCGGCCGCGACACCGTGACCGGCGCCGCGCTGACGGCCACCAGCACGCCCACGCTGGCGCAGAGCCAGGCGGTGCAGGCCGGTGTCGCCGAGGTGCGGCTGTCGGGCAACCTGCGCGGCAAGCCGACGCTGATCGTCACCGGCCGCAGCGACGCGCTGGTGGCGATCAACCACTCGTCGCGCGCCTATGCCGCGTTCAGCAAGGGCGTCGAGGGCGCCGCCAGCCAGCTGAGCTACATCGAGGTCACCAACGCCCAGCACTTCGATGCCTTCCTGCCGCTGTCCGGCTTCGACACCCGTTTCGTGCCGCTGCACGCGTACTTCAACCAGGCGATGAACGCGATGTGGGCCAAGCTGAAGAGCGGCACCGCGTTGCCGCCGAGCCAGGTGGTGCGCACGACGCCGCGCGGCGGCACGCCCGGCGCGGCGCCGGCGATCACCGCGGCCAACGTGCCGGCCATCGCGGCCACGCCGGCGGCGGGCAATGCGATCACCTTCAGCGGCTCGACGATCAACCTGCCGAACTGAGAGGCGGGGCGCCGCGGCGCCCCGCCACGGAAGGTGGGCGCGCGGCCTTCAGCCGCTCAGGCCGGCCAGCCGCGACACCAGCTCGGTGGGCGTGCTGACCTTGAGCTTGCGCAGCAGCCGCGCGCGGTGGGCATCGATCGTGCGCGGGCTGACGCCGAGCGCGCGCGCGATGAGCTTGCTGGTCTTGCCCTCGACCAGCAGCTGTGCGATCTCGCGCTCGCGCGGGGTCAGCGGCGTGGTCACCGGGCGCTTGGCCGAGATGTCCTCGAACATCCACACCGAGCAACCGAACGGGTCGTCGCGATCGAGCGAGCGACCCGAGGCATGGCACCAGAAGAGCCGCCCGCTGCGGTGCTTCATGATGCGTTCGTCGGCGTAGTGGCCGCTGGTGCGCATCACCGCGATGCCGCGTTCGCCGATGTTCTCGAACTCGGAGGTCGACGGGTAGAGCGTCGACATCGACTGCCCGGCGAGTTCCTCCGGCGTGTAGCCGAACATGCGGGCGAAGGCGTCGTTGCAGCGCTGGATCACGCGCTTGCGCAGCACGCACAGGCCGACCGGCGCGAGGTCGAATGCGAGCACCAGGTCGGCATCGCTCAGGGCGCCGGCCGCCACGTCGGTGGCCGGGGTGTCGACATCGTTCATGCGCGCTCCTGAAGACTGCGTCAGAGCCTGTGAAGTATTCCGGCGCGTCCGAGCGGGCGCGCCAAACGGTGCCGATCTAGACGCAAATGCGAGTCGTAGCCCGTGCTACGACGAGCATTTGCAACGACGAGCGGCGCCGTTTGGGGCGCACGAGCGGGCGTGGCGGAATGCTTCACAGGCTCTCAGGGGTCGGCAGTGTCGGCCTGCCGGCTTAAGACGAGCCTAAAGCCGCGGCCCGCCCACCCCCGAGCTTTCACTGCAGTAGTTCTGCGATGGGGTTGCCACCGAGGTAGTCCTGCCGACGGGTTGCCACCGAGGTATTCGTGCGACTGCCCTTGCGGGGCGCGTCCACCCAAGATTCGGCCCCGCGATGAACAAGGGCGCCATGGGCAACGACATCATTCTCGAAGCGACGGCACTGAGCAAGGCCTTCAGGGGCTTCGTCGCGGTCGATCGCGTCGACCTGCAGGTCAGGCGCGGCAGCATCCATGCGCTGATCGGCCCCAACGGCGCGGGCAAGACCACCTGCTTCAACCTGCTGACGAAGTTCCTGCAGCCGTCGGCGGGCCGCATCCGCTTCAACGGCACCGACATCACCGCCGACGCGCCGGCGCAGGTGGCGCAGCGCGGCCTGGTGCGCTCGTTCCAGATCTCCGCGGTGTTCCCGCACCTCAGCGTGCTGGAGAACGTGCGCGTCGCGCTGCAGCGCAAGCTCGGCACCTCGTTCCACTTCTGGCGGCCCGAACGCTCGCTGCAGCGGCTGGACGCGCGCGCGCTCGAGCTGCTGGACGCGGTGGACCTGGCGCCCTTCGCCCGCCTGCCCGCGGTCGAGCTGAGCTACGGCCGCAAGCGCGCGCTGGAGATCGCGACGACGCTGGCGGCCGACCCCGAGCTGCTGCTGCTGGACGAGCCGACGCAGGGCATGGGCGCCGAGGACGTGGACCGGGTGCGCCAGCTGATCCGCAAGGTCGCGGCCAACCGCACCGTGCTGATGGTCGAGCACAACATGGGCGTCGTCGGCAGCCTGGCCGACACGATCACCGTGCTGCAGCGCGGCGCCAAGCTGGCCGAAGGGCCGTATGCCGAGGTCTCGGCCAATCCCGCGGTGATCGAGGCCTACATGGGCAGCTCGGCCGCCACGCTGCAGGGCGCCCACTGATGTCGACACCGATGCTCGAAGTGCGTGCGCTGCACGCCTGGTACGGCGAATCGCACGTGCTGCACGGCGTCGACTTCCATGTCGACGCGGGCGAGGTGGTCACGCTGCTCGGCCGCAACGGCGCCGGCCGCACCAGCACGCTGCGCGCGATCCTCGGCCTGACCGGCGCGCGCAAGGGCTCGGTGCGCGTGCGCGGGCAGGAGACGATCGGGCTGCCCACCTACCGCATCGCGCGGCTGGGCGTCGGCTACTGCCCGGAAGAGCGCGGCATCTTCTCGAGCCTGTCGACGCACGAGAACCTGCTGCTGCCGCCGCCGCTGACGCCACGCGGCGGCATGAGCGTCGAACGCATCCACGCGATGTTCCCCAACCTGCGCGAGCGCGCGGCGAGCCCGGGCACGCGCTTGTCGGGCGGCGAGCAGCAGATGCTGGCGGTCGCGCGCATCCTGCGCACCGGCGCGAAGCTGCTGCTGCTCGACGAGATCTCCGAGGGCCTCGCGCCGGTGATCGTCGAGAAGCTCGCCGAGATGGTGCTGGCGCTGCGCGACCAGGGTTTCACCGTCGTGATGGTCGAGCAGAACTTCCGCTTCGCCGCGCCGCTGGCCGACCGCTTCCTGGTGATGGAGCACGGCCGCATCACGCAGGCCTTCAGCCAGTCCGAGCTGCCCGCGCACGAGAAGCAGCTGCAGCAGCTGCTGGGCGTCTGACGCCCTGCCCCCTTCCGCTTCCCCCGCTTCACCCCCGACAACAGGAGACAAGCCCCATGGCACTGAAATCCAAGCTCGCCGCCGTCGGCCTCGCCGCGGCCGCCGCCTTCGTGGCGCCCGCGCAGGCCCAGTATTCCGGCGACGTGATCCGCATCGGCATCACCACCGACATGTCGGGCCTGTACTCCGACCTCGACGGCGAAGGCGGCGTCGAGGCGATCCGCATGGCGATCGCCGACTTCGGCGGCACGCTCAACGGCAAGAAGATCGAGGTGCTCTTCGCCGACCACCAGAACAAGGCCGACATCGCCTCCGGCAAGGCCCGCGAGTGGTTCGACAACCAGGGCCTGGACATGCTGATCGGCGGCGTCAACTCCGGCGTCAACCTGGCGCTCGCGCAGCTGGCGGCCGAGAAGAAGAAGCCCTTCTTCGCCGTCGGTGCGGCGACCTCGGTGCTGACCAACGAGAAGTGCTCGCCCTACACCGTGCACTACGCCTACGACACCGTGGCATTGAGCAAGGGCACCGGCGCCGCGGTGGTCAAGTCCGGCGGCAAGCAGTGGTACTTCCTGACCGCCGACTACGCGTTCGGCAACGCGCTGCAGACCGACACCACCAAGGTCGTGCGCGCCGCCGGCGGCGAGGTCGTCGGCTCGGTGCGCCATCCGCTGTCGGCGGCGGACTTCTCGTCCTTCCTGCTGCGCGCGCAGAGCAGCAAGGCGCAGATCCTGGGCCTGGCCAATGCCGGCGGCGACCTGACCAATTCGATCAAGGCGGCCAGCGAGTTCGGCATCACCAAGCAGATGAAGCTCGCCGCGTTGCTGATGTTCATCAACGACGTGCACGCGCTGGGCCTGAAGGCCACGCAGGGCATGTACCTGACCGACAGCTGGTACTGGAACCACAGCCCCGAGACGCGCGCCTGGAGCAAGCGCTTCTTCGAGAAGTTCAAGCGCATGCCCTCGTCGGTGCAGGCCGGCGACTACTCCGCGGCGCTGACCTTCCTGAAGGCGGTGAAGGCCGCCGGCACCGACGACGGCGACAAGGTGATGGCCGAGCTGAAGAAGACCAGGATCAACGACATGTACGCCAAGGGCGGCTACGTGCGCGCCGACGGCCGGATGATCCACGACATGTACCTGATGCAGGTGAAGTCGCCGGAGAAGTCGACCGAGCCCTGGGACTACTACAACGTCGTGCAGACCATCAAGGGCGAGGACGCCTTCACGACGAAGGAAGAGTCGCGCTGCGAGATGTGGAAATAACGGAGCAATGACGTGGAGATCCTCGGCATCCCGTTGCCCGCACTGCTCGGCCAATTGCTGCTGGGCCTGGTCAACGGCTCGTTCTACGCGATCCTGAGCCTCGGCCTGGCGGTGATCTTCGGCTTGCTGGGGATCGTCAACTTCGCGCACGGCGCGCTGTACATGGTCGGCGCGTACGTCGCGTGGATCGCGCTCGAGCGCCTGGGGCTCAACTACTGGGCCGCGCTGGCGCTCGCGCCGCTGGTCGTCGGTGCCTTCGGCGCGGCGATCGAGCGCACGCTGCTGAACAAGCTCTACAAGCTCGACCCGCTGTACGGCCTGCTGCTGACCTTCGGCCTCGCGCTGGTGGTCGAGGGTCTCTTCCGCGACCGCTTCGGCGTCTCGGGCCAGCAGGTCGCGGTGCCGGACCTGCTGCAGGGGGCCACCGACCTCGGCTTCATGGTGCTGCCGAACTACCGCGGCTGGGTGGTCTTCGCGTCGCTCGTGCTGTGCGGGATGACCTGGTACGTGATCGAGAAGACGAGCCTGGGCGCCACGCTGCGCGCCGGCACCGAGAACCCGCAGCTCGTGCAGGCCTTCGGCATCGACGTGCCCAAGCTCGTCACGCTGACCTACGCCGGCGGCGCCGCGCTGGCAGGGCTGGCCGGCGTGCTCGCCGCGCCGGTGATCCAGCTGACGCCGCTGATGGGCAGCAACCTGATCATCGTCGTCTTCGCAGTGGTGGTGATCGGCGGCATGGGCTCGATCCTCGGCGCCATCCTCACCGGCCTGGTGCTCGGCCTGATCGAAGGGCTGACCAAGGTCTTCTATCCCGAAGCGTCGAACATCGTCGTGTTCGTGATCATGGCGATCGTGCTGATGGTCCGGCCGGCGGGGCTGTTCGGCAAGGAACACTGATGCAAGCGCTCCCACCCCGCACCGAACGCCTGGCCTGGGGCCTCGCGCTCGCGCTGCTCGCCGCCGCGCCCTTCCTCGGCGTCTACCCGGTCTTCGCGATGAAGGCGCTGTGCTACGCGATCTTCGCCTGCGCCTTCAACCTGCTTCTGGGCTTCACCGGGCTGCTGTCCTTCGGCCACGCGGCCTTCATGGGCGCGGCGGCCTACGGCACCGGCTGGCTGGTGGCCTCGGCGCACTGGCCGCCGGAGCTCGCGCTGGCGGCCGGCGTGCTCATTGCCGCGCTGCTGGGCCTGGCCGTCGGCGCGATCGCCATCCGCCGCCAGGGCATCTACTTCGCGATGATCACGCTGGCGCTGGCGCAGATGGTGTACTTCGTCTGCCTGCAGGCACCCTTCACCGGCGGCGAGGACGGCCTGCAGGGCGTGCCGCGCGGCAAGCTCTTCGGCCTGCTGCCGCTGGGCGACGACCTGACGATGTACTACGCCGTGCTGGCAGTCTTCGTCGCGGTGTTCGCGGCCATCGTGCGCATCGTGCGCTCGCCCTACGGCCAGGTGCTGAAGGCGATCCGCGAGAACGAACCACGCGCGGTCTCGCTGGGCTACGCGGTCGACCGCTACAAGCTGCTGGCCTTCGTGCTCAGCACCGCGCTGGCCGGGCTCGCGGGCGGGCTGAAGACGCTGGTGCTCGGCTTCGCGACGCTGTCCGACGTGCACTGGACGATGTCCGGCGAGGTGGTGCTGATGACACTGCTCGGCGGCATGGGCACCTTCGCCGGCCCGGCGGTCGGCGCGGTGACGATCATCGGCCTGCAGGACTACCTGGCCGACCGCGTCGGCGCCTGGGTCACGGTGATCATCGGCCTGACCTTCATCGTCTGCGTGCTCGCGTTCCGGCGCGGCTTCGTCGGCGAGTTCCTGGCCTGGCGCGCGCGGCGTTCGGCGCCCGTGCAGACCGACCCCAGCGAGGCGACGCCGTACCGGTCGTCGCGTGAGGATGCTGGCGCCGAGGCGGCCTGAACGCCGCCAAGGCGGCGCGCCGGCCGTGCCGCGCGGCGACGCGGCGCTGCGCCAGACGCTGGCGCAGCAGCAGGCCATCCTCGAGGGCCTGCAGGTCGGCGTCGGCTTCTTCGTCGACCGCCAGCCGGTGTGGGTCAACCCGCAATGGGAAGCGCTGTTCCAGCGCAGCGGCGACGAGGTGAGGCGCCTGGGCACGGCGGTGTACTTCCAGGCGCCCGAGGACTGGAGCGCGTTCGGCGGCCGCGCCTATCCGGCGCTGGCACGCGGCGAGGTGGTGACCGAGGAGCTGCAGCTGCGCCGCGCCGACGGCACGTTGTTCTGGTGCCGCGTGCGCGGCAGTGCGGTCGACAGGGCCGACCCGCTGCGCGGCGTGGTGTGGATCTTCGAGGACGTCACCGACCGCCGCCTCGCGGCCGACGCGATGCAGCGCTACCAGGCGCACCTGGAGCACCTGGCGCACACCGATCCGCTGACCGGGCTGCCCAACCGCCAGTACCTGCATGCGACGCTCGACCTGGACGCCGCCGCCGCGGCCGCCGGCGGCCACGCGCTGGCGCTGCTGTTCATCGACCTCGACCGTTTCAAGATCGTCAACGACACGCTCGGCCATGCGCTGGGCGACCAGCTGCTGTGCGCGGTCGCGCAGCGGCTGCGCGGCTGCCTGGACGCCGGCGGCAGTGGCGGCCACTGCATCGCGCGGCTCGGTGGCGACGAGTTCACCGTGCTGTGCCGCCTCGAGGGCCGCGCCGCGGTCGAGACCGTCGCGCGGCGCCTGATCGCGGCGCTGGCCGAGCCCTTCGTCGTCGACGGCTACGAACTGACCGTCACCGCCAGCATCGGCATCTGCCGCTGCCCGCACGACGGCGCGCAGCCCGCCGAGCTGCTGATGCGCGCCGACACCGCGATGTACCGCGCCAAGGAGCGCGGCCGCAACAACTTCCAGTTCTACGAGCCGGGCATGGGCCGCCAGGCCGAGCGGGTGCACCTGCTCGAACGCGAGCTGCGCCACGCGCTCAAGCGCCACCAGCTCGAGCTGCACTACCAGCCGAAGGTCGAGCTCGCCAGCGGCCGCGCGAGCAGCGTCGAGGCGCTGATCCGCTGGCAGCATCCGACGCTGGGTGCGGTGTCGCCGGCGGAGTTCATTCCGATCGCCGAGGAGGTCGGCGCGATCGTGCCGATCGGCGAATGGGCGCTGCGCGAGGCCTGCAGCCAGCTGGCCCGCTGGCGCGCGCTGGGCTGCGACTGCAGCGTCGCGGTCAACCTGTCGTCGCGCCAGTTCCGCCAGCCCGACCTCGCCGGCGCGATCATGCGCACCATCGACGAGGCCGGCGTGCCCTGCGAGCTGGTCGAGCTGGAGATCACCGAAGGCGTGCTGATGGAGGACACCGACGGCACGATCGCCGCGCTGAAGCTGCTGGCCGGCCGCGGCATCCGCATCGCCGTCGACGACTTCGGCATGGGCTATTCGAGCCTGAGCTACCTGCGCCGCTTCCCGGTGCACGTGCTGAAGATCGACCGCTGCTTCGTCGCCGACATCGGCCGCCCCGGCGGCGATGCGACGATCGCGCGCACCATCATCGCGATGGCCCATGCGCTGAACCTGCAGGTCGTCGCCGAGGGCGTCGAGACCGCCGCGCAGGCCGACTTCCTGCGGCAGCACGGCTGCGAGACCGCGCAGGGCCACTTCTTCGGCATGCCGCTGCCGGCGCGCGAGACGACCGCGCTGCTGCTGCGCCAGGCGCGGCGCTGAGCGTCCTCAGCGCCCGTGGCGCCTGGCCGCTCACTTCAGAAGTTTGCCGTCGCTGCCGATCACCGTGACCTCGACGAAGCGCGAGCCGACACGCTCCTTCGGTCCGTAGCTGATGCGGATGCCGCCGAGGTCGAACTCGCGCAGCGATTCCAGCGCCGCGATCAGCTTCGCGCGCGTCGGCGCCGGGCCGGCGCGCTTCAGGCCTTCGACCAGCACCTTGCAGCCGAGGTATTCCTCGAAGTTGGTGTAGTTCACCGCCTGGCCGGGCGCATGCTTCGCGAGCGCCGCGTGGAATTCGCGCACCACCGGCAGCGCGCCCTGATAGGGGTAGGGCACCACCTGGCTGATGCCCAGGCCGCGCACGTTCTGCAGGCCGCCCAGCTTGACCAGCTCCGCCGGATCGACGACCGAGATGTTGAAGAGCTGGCCGCCGCCGCCGGCCTCGCGGTACTGGCGCACGAAGGCCGCGGCCGGCTTGTTCACCGCGATCATCACCACCGACTGCGCCTCGGCCGCCAGCACCTGCTTCACCGCCGCGCCGACCGCATCGGTGTTGCGCTCGTAGGGCGCCGCGGCCACCAGCTTCAGGTCGCGCCGCGCCAGCGCGGCCTCGACGCCGGCCAGCCCGGCCTTGCCGAAGCCGTCGTCCTGGTACAGCACCGCGACACGCCGGATGCCCTGCGTGACCAGCTGCTTGACCATGTGCTCGGCCTCGTCGGCATAACCGGCGCGCAAGTGGAAGATCCACGGGTTGAACGGCCTGCGCAGCGGCTCGCCGCCGGTGTAGGGCGCGACCAGCGCGATGCCGGCATCGGCCAGCACCTGCTGCTCCAGCAGCTTGCCGACGTTGGAGGTGCCGGCGAAGCCGAACAGCGCGACCACCTCGGGCTTCGCGACGAGCGCCTTCGTGGCCTTCAGCGTGTCGTCGACCTTGTAGCCGTCGTCGATCACGATGGTGCGCAGCGTCGCGCCGTGCACGCCGCCGGCGGCGTTGACCGCGTCGAAACAGACCTTGCCGCCGAGCACCATCTGCTGGCCGGAGCTCGCCAGCACGCCCGACAGCGGTGCCACCTGGCCGATCACCAGCTCGGCGGCGCGTGCGCCGGTGCCGATGCAGGCGGCCACGAGCCCGCACAGCGCCTGCCTGCGCAGGCGCGTTTTCCACGACGTCTTCATGCCGGATCTCCGTCGCGCGCCTCTTCGAGCGCGCTGCTGGCCGATGCTACGAAGCACAGCCCCGGCGCGCGGTCGGGGTTGATCCGCTGGGGTGCTTGTACCTACAGGAAAACGCCGTGTCCGCGCAGACGGCGTAGGCCTGGTCCGACCCGCGGATCACGCGCAGGCCGATGCGCGCGCGCAGGCCTGCTCCCTACAGTGGCGCGAAGCGCGGGCGTCGATGCCACGACGTCCGCTTTCGCAAGGACTCGTTGGGAGCCAAGACCATGTCCTTCTCGCTCTACCTCATCGGCTTCCTGGTGCTGATCGCCGGCATCGCCTGGGGCCTGTCGATCGCCGGGGTGCCGGCGCTGTACATCGGCATCGCCAGCGTGATCCTGGTCGGCCTGGGCGTGATCACCGGCGTGTCGCGCACGCGCTCGAAGGACCCACCGACGGCGTGATCCTCATCCCAGCAGGCGCGGCGTGCCGCGCGCGGTGCGCAGCGAGAGCGAGTAGCGCAGCCCGGGTGTCTCGGCGATGCTGTGCTGCCAGGCCCAGCGCGCCGGCCCCTCGAGCACATAGGCCGAGCGCGGCGGCAGCTGCAGGTGGCGCACCGCCTTCGGATCGTTGGCCGGCGGCGGATAGGGCCGCAGGCGCATCAGCGCGGGGCCGCCCAGCGACACGCCGACGATCGATTCGAAGTCCGGTGCGTCACGGTGCCAGCCGAGCGGCGTGCCGGGCCGGTATTCGGCCACCAGCAGCTGCGTGAAGCGCTGCGGCTCGACGCCCAGCCAGTCGGCGACCTGCGCGCGCAGCGGCTCGAGCGCGGGCGGAATCGGCGGCGCCTCGCGCAGCGTATTGGTGTCGTAGTCGAAGCGCCCGCCGAAGGCGGCCGAGCGCCGCTTCGCCATGTACTGCTTGTAGCGCACGACATGCGTCTCGATGCCGCGCACGACGTCGAGCCAGCGCGCTTCGTCGGCGGACGACAGGAAGTTCTCGACGAACTTCATGCCCTCGGGCAGCAGCAGGTCGTCGTCGGCGAACAGCGAGGGCTGGATGCCGGAGGTCTGGAGAGGGAAAGCGGGCATGGGGCGTTCGAGCACCCGCGTGACGGAAGATTCAGCGCGGGTCGTTCCGCAACAGGCGCTCATCGTGCCGGCGCCGACGCCGGCGGCGCCGAGGCCGTCGGCAGCAGCAGCACCTGGGCCGGCGCGCCGACGCAGTTCGTCGTCTGGCCCGGCTTGCACGTGGCGACATCGGGCGGCGGCGGGTAGTGTCGCGGCGGCTTGCGGCCCGGCTGGTAGATCAGCAGCAGCCACAGCACGAGCACGAAGATCACCGTGCCGCCCAGCAATCGCAGCCGCTGGCGCGGCGTGAAGGGACGGTAGCGGCCGGCCAGCGGCGCGGTCGGCAGCGCCGCCTTCGGTGTCGGCAACGGCGGCGGCGGCAGGCCGGCGCGCATGTCGCCCGGCTCGCGGGGTTCGGCCGTCGCGGAAGACGACGATGGCGGTGGGGACGGCGGACGTTCGGAGCTCACGGCCGAATCATCGCCGCTTCCGCCGCCGCGTCCGTGCCCCCTTCGGCGAGGTGGTCGATGAGCGCCCGGACCTTGCGCGGCAAGTGGCGCGTGGGCGCGTAGACCGCGTGCACGCCCCGCGTCGCGTAGCCGCCGGCGAAGTGCCAGTCGGCCAGCAGGCGTTCGAGGCGCCCGTCGCGCAGGCCGGCCGCGGCGGCGAAATCCGGCACCAGGCCGATACCCAGACCCGCCTCGACGGTCGCCAGGATCGCGGCCGAGTTGTTCACCGTCAGAGGCCCGGTCAACTGCACGTCGACCGGCGCCTCGCCGTCGCGCTGCATCTGCAGTCGTTCGCCGAAGGCGCCGTAGCCGAGCCAGATGCAGGCGTGCGACGCCAGCTCGGCGGGTGTGGCCGGCCGGCCGCGGCGCTGCAGGTAGCCGGGCGACGCGACCAGCACGTAGCCCATCACGCCCAGCCGCCGCGCGACCAGCCCCGGCGCCAGCGCATCGGGCGCGACGATGCGCAGCGCAAGGTCGAAGCCCTCGTCGACGAGGTCGACCACCCGGTCGACGAGCACCAGCTCGATCTCCACCTCCGGCCAGCGCGCGAAGAAGCCGGGCAGCTTCGGCGCCAGCCACAGTTCGCCGAACACCGGCGGCGCGCTGACGCGCAGCTTGCCGCGCGGCGTCGACGCGAAGCGGCCGGCCAGCGACTGCACGTCGCGCGCGGTCTGCAAGAGGCGCGCACAGCCGGGGTAGACCTCGGCGCCGTCCTCGGTCAGTGACACCGCGCGGGTCGTGCGATGCAGCAGCTTCAAGCCCAGCGCCGCCTCGAGCCGCGCGACGCTGCGGCTGACCGCGGACGTCGTCAGCCCCAGCGCCCTCGCCGCCGGCGCGAAGCCGCGCGCTTCGACGACGCGCGCGAAGACCACCATCTCGCTGAGCAGCAGGTTGTCCATGTCGGTGTTCTTGCCGCCTGATTGTTGCCTGAGAGGAATCAGTGATGTTCCCGAGCAGCGGATTGTGCGCGTGAAGGCCGCGTGTGATCGTACGGCCACCCTCCCCGACCGGCGAAGCGACCCCATGAACGACCACCCGATCCGATCCGGCACCTGGCGCATGCTGGCCGCGATGGCGCTGTCCGGCACCATCGGCGCGCTGGTGGTCGAGAGTGGCCAGCCGCCGCTGGTGGTGGTGCTGTTCCGCTGCGCGATCGGCGGCGCGGCGCTGCTGGCCTGGCTGGCCTGGACGCGCGGCTGGCGGCCGCTCACCTGGCGCGCGATTGCGTGGTTGCTGCTGGGCGGTGCGGCGCTGGTCGCCAACTGGCTGTGCCTGTTCTCGGCCTACCGCTTCACCCCCATCTCGGTGGCCACCGTCGTCTACCACACGCAGCCGTTCATGCTGCTGCTGCTCGCCGCCGCGCTGGGCACCGAACGGCTGGACGGGCGCCGCCTGCCGTGGCTGGCGCTGGCGATGGCCGGCGTGCTGCTGTCGAGCGGGCTGGGGGCCGACGGCCTCGACGGCGCAAGCTGGTCAGGCGTCGCGCTGGCCGCCGCGGCGGCGGCGCTGTACGCCGTGGCGACGATCGCGACGCAGAAGCTGCAGCACCTGCCGTCGGCGCAGATCGCCGCGCTGCAGATGGGGCTCGGGGTCGTGCTGCTGGCGCCCGTCGCGTGGCCGTTCACCTGGCCCGCCGGCGCGGTCGCGCTCGGCGCGCTGGCCACGCTCGGCCTCGTGCACACGGCCTTCATGTACACGCTGATGTACGCGGCGTTCCAGCGCCTGCCGGCGTCGTCGCTGGCGATGCTGTCCTTCGTCTACCCGGCGGTTGCGCTGCTGGTCGACCTGGCCTGGTTCGGCGCCTGGCCGCAGCCGCTGCAGTGGCTGGGCATGGGCCTGATCCTCGCCGCGGTGCTGGCGCACAAGCGGGCCGGCGCGGCGGCGGCCGCGGCGCCGCGGGCGGCCGCGAGCACCGGCATCGGACGCGCCGCCTGAGGGCCGTCGCCCCGGCCGCGGGAACGCGGCTTGCCGCGCCAATCGGTTCCCGGACTCCCTCGAAAGGCGACGACGATGGCACACCGCCCCCCGCATGGCCTGGGACCGGGCTCGCTGCTGCTTGCGGCGGGCGCCGGCGCGTTGTTCATGGCCCTGCTCGATCCGCAGCAGGGCCGGCGCCGCCGCGCGCTGCTGGTGGACCGCTGGCAGCACGGCCAGCGGCTGGTCATGCGCTTCGCCGACGCCGGCTGGCGCGACCTGTCGCATCGCACGCACGGGCTGGTGGCCGATCTGCGCGGGCGCCACGGCCCGGCGCCCGACGATCCGGTGCTCGCCGAGCGGGTGCGCGCGCGGCTGGGCCGGCTGATCTCGCATCCGCACACGATCGCCGTGCAGGCGCACGCGGGCACGGTGCAGCTCGAAGGGCTGGCGCTCGAGCGTGAACGCGCCAAGCTGCTGCTGGGCGTGCAGGCGGTGCCTGGCGTGCAGCATGTGCTGGACCTCGTCGACTGGCGCGCCGAGATCGGCCGCGAGCCGGCGCTGCAGGGCTCACACGAGCGCAGCGGACCGCGGCCGGAGTTCCTGCAGCAGCACTGGGCCCCGGGGCCCCGCCTGCTGGCCGCCGTCGTCGGCGGGGCACTCGCCGCGTGGGCCCTCGGCCACCCGGGCGTTCGCTCGCGTTTGCTCGGCAGTGCCGGTGCGGCGCTGGCCTGGCGCGCGTTGTCGCGGGGCGACGGCAGCACGCCCGCGCGACCCGCATCGCCCGTGCAGGGCGTGCGCGTCGAACACGGGCCGCTGCAGCGCGACGACGAGCCGCCCGCACCGGACAAGCGCGCGCTGCATTGATCGGCCGCGGGCCGCTCTCGTCCGCGCGGCTTCGCCCATCGGCCCCCCCGCGGGTCCCGGCCGCCCGCGCGGTTAAGCTCGCGCCGCTGTCCCCGCCCGGACGCGAAGGGAAACGATGAGACGTTCACTGCGGCGCGTCGCCGCCTGGGTCCTGCTGCTGGCCGCGCTGGGCATCGGCAGCACCGGTTGCGCGAGCAGCGGCACCGCCCCCGCGGCCGCGGCCGCCTCCTCGGCGCAACGCGGGCCCGACGGCCTCTACCGCAACCTCGACAACCCGGACGCGCGGCCGTCGCAGGATGCCTGGACGATCTGGCGCCGCTTTCTCTTCCAGAAGAAGGACGGCACGGTGCCGGTGGATGCGATCCCGGTGCGCAAGCTCGACCGCGCCGCGCTCGACGCGCTGGACCCGGCGGCGAACCACGTCATCCGCCTCGGCCACTCGTCGCACCTGCTGAAGCTGCACGGCCGCTACTGGCTGATCGACCCGGTGTTCAGCGAGCGTGCGTCGCCGGTGCAGTGGGCCGGCCCGAAACGCTTCCACCCGCCGCCGATCACGCTGGCCGAGTTGCCCCCTATCGAGGGCCTGATCCTGTCGCATGACCACTATGACCACCTCGACGTCGCGACCATCGAGGCGCTGACCGCCCGGGTGCAGCGCTACTTCGTGCCGCTGGGCGTCGGCGAGCGGCTGCGCGGCATGGGCGTGGCCGCGGAGGCCATCGAGGAGTTCGACTGGTGGCAGGCGAGCCGCCACGGCGCGATCGGCCTGACCGCGACGCCGGCACAGCATTTCTCGGGGCGCACGCTGTGGGACCGCAACCGCACGCTGTGGGCCGGCTGGATCATCGATTCTGGCGGCCAGCGCATCTTCTACAGCGGCGACTCCGGCTACTTCCCGGGTTATCGGCAGATCGGCGAGCGCTTCGCCGGCATCGACCTGGCGATGATGGAGAACGGCGCCTACGACGCCTACTGGCCCGCGGTGCACAGCACGCCCGAGCAGACGGTGCAGGCGTTCAAGGACCTGCGCGCGAAGCTGCTCTACGTGGTGCACAACAGCACCTTCGACCTCGCCTTCCACACCTGGCGCGACCCGCTCGACCGCATCGCGGCGCTGGCCGAGGCGCAAGCGCTGCCGCTGGCGACGCCGGAGATCGGCGAGGTGCTCACCGTCGGCAAGCCGCGCGAGAACAAGGCGTGGTGGAAGGGCCTGCGCTGAGCGTGCGTGCGCGGCGCGCCGCGCACGTGCCCGGCGGTCAGCGGAAGATCGCCTCGAGGTCGACCTCTTCGCTGGCGGCCTCGAGCTTCATGCTGCCCTCGATGTGCTCCAGGTGCTCGAGCATCAGGCGCTCGGCGCGCGCCGCGTCCCGCTTGGCGATGGCGTCGATGATCTGCGAGTGTTCGTCGGCGCGGCAGCTGGTCGTCGTCGGCGCGTCGTAGAGGAAGATCATCAGGCAGGTCAGCACCGAGAGCTCGCGCATGCTGCGCGCGAGCGCGCTGTTGCCGGCCAGCTCGGCGGCCAGTGAATGGAACTCGCCCGACAGACGGATCACCGCGCGCTTGTCGTCGCGGCGGCGGGCGTCCATCTCCAGGTCCTGGTGGCGGCGCAGCTGCTCCAGCTTGTCCGGCGTCAGCGTATCGACCAGGCGGCGGATCACCGCCGGCTCGATCAGGCGGCGCGCCTCGAACACGTCGCGCGCCTGCTCGATCGTCGGCTTGGCGACATAGGCGCCGCGCTGCGGGTAGAGCTCGACGATCTGCTCGTGCGCCAGCCGCGCCAGCACCTCGCGGATGCGCGCGCGGCTGACGCCGAAGATCTCCGCCAGGCGCTCCTCGACGAGCTTGGTGCCCGGGTGCAGCCGGTGCTCGAGGATCGCGGCGGTGATCTTCTCGTAGATCTCGTCCTGCGCGTTCTCGCGCTGCAGGCGGGCCGGCGTGCTGGCAGCGCGGGACGCGGTTCGGGTCGGCATGGCTGGGGTCGGCGTGGCGTTCGGCGTGGCAACGGGATCGGGGTGGCCGCAGCGCGGGCGGTTGCAGCGCAGGTGCGAGGCACCGGCGGCGGCGATTGTAGGAAGCGTGCCGTCCAGCGCGGTGCGCAGCGGGTCGTCGCCGAGGCGGTCCATGGTGTTCAGCCCCAGGCGAACAGCTGGCCCCAGCCGCGCACCGCGGCGGGGTCGCGGCCGGCCGCGCGCAGCAGGCCCCAGACGGTGGTCGACACCGTGTCGAGCAGCGGGATGCCGAGCTCGGCCTCGATGCGTTCGGCCAGCGGCGCCGCGCGCAGGTTGGTGCAGAAGGTCGTGATCGCCTGCGGTCGTGCTTCGGCCACCTCGTGCATCAGCGTGCGCAGGCGCTCGGGCTCGACGCCGGCGAAGTCGTGGTTCACGCGGATGCCGAGGTGGCGCTCGGCCACGACCTCGATGCCGAGGCTGCGGTAGTTGTCGACGATGCGCTGCTGCACGTCCGCGGTGTAGGGCGTGACCAGCGCGAGCCGCGTGATGCCGCGCAGCGCGAGCAGCTCGTTGAGCGCGAGCACCGCGGTGGTCGCGGCGATGCCGGTGCGCTGGTGGATGCGCTCGACCAGGCGCCGGTCGGCCTCGAAGCCGAGCCAGCCGGAGGACGTGCCGCTCCAGCCGATCGCATGCACCTTGGCATCGGCCAGCAGCTCGGCCGCGGCGAGGATCTTCGAGTCGTCGAACTGCCCGAGCGCGCGCTCGGTGAGCGCGATCTCGGTGACCGGGAAACGCGCGAAGTGGGCGCTGCCCCCGGGCACCAACGCCGCCAGCGCGGCGGTCAGCGGCTCCAGCGCGGTGTTCGAGGACGGCGTCAGCACGCCGAGGCGGACGGGGGTGTTCATGGGTGTCTCAGGCAAGGGTGGAGGTCGTGCAGCCATCTTCGGCGACGGCCTGCATCCGATCATGCCGATTTTGGTCAAAACTGTCGACACTAGTGTTAACACTGAATGCGACAACTTGATTGTCGACGATTATGTTGACAACGAAGACGACATTCACACCACCTGCTGCCATGACCACCACCCGCTTGTCGACAATCCTTTCAGGAGAGGCCCTGTGAGCGGCTTCGACCTGGTGATCCGCCGGGCCCGCGTGGCGACCGCCGCGGACGTCTTCGACGCCGACATCGGCATCGCCGGCGGCCGGATCGTTCAGCTCGGCCAAGGCCTGCCCGCAGGCGCGCGCGAGATCGACGCCGCCGGCCGCACCGTGACGCCGGGCGGCGTCGATGCCCACTGCCACCTCGACCAGCCGATGGCGCCACCGCTGCGCATGGCCGACGACTTCGAGTCCGGCACGCGCTCGGCGGCCTGCGGCGGCACGACCACCGTGATCCCGTTCGCGGCGCAGGAGAAGGGCCAGTCGCTGCTGGCCGCGGTGGCCGACTACCACCACCGCGCCGAGGGCCGCGCCCATGTGGACTACGCCTTCCACCTGATCGTCAGCGACCCCACGCCGCAGGTGCTGCAGCACGAGCTGCCGGACCTCATCAACCGCGGCTACACGTCGTTCAAGATCTACATGACCTACGACGACCTGAAGCTCGACGACGGCCAGATCCTCGACGTGCTGGCCGTGGCGCGCGAGCATCGGGCGATGGCGATGATCCATGCGGAAAACGCCGACTGCATCGAGTGGCTGACGAAGCGCCTCGAAGCCGCCGGCCGCACCGCGCCGCGCTTCCATGCGCATGCGCGGCCGATGCTGGTCGAGCGCGAGGCCACCCACCGCGCGATCGCCCTGGGTGAGCTGGTCGACGTGCCGATCCTGATCGTGCACGTCTCGGGCCGCGAGGCGGTCGAGCAGATCCGCTGGGCGCGCGCGCAGGGGCTGAAGGTCTTCGCCGAGACCTGCCCGCAGTACCTGTTCCTGACCGCGGCCGACCTGGGGCTCGACGACAGCTACCACGGCGCGCGCTGCGTCTGCAGCCCGCCGCCGCGCGACCGCGCGAACCAGGACGTGATCTGGGCCGGCCTGAACGACGGCCTGTTCACCGTCTTCAGCTCCGACCACGCGCCCTTCCGCTACGACGCGCCGGAGGGCAAGAAGCCGGGCGGCGAGGAAGTGAGCTTCCGCCACATCCCGAACGGCATTCCCGGCATCGAGACGCGGCTGCCGCTGCTGTATTCCGAAGGCGTGCTGGCCGGCCGCATGACGCTGAACCGCTTCGTCGAGCTGACGTCCACCAACCCGGCCAAGGCCTACGGCCTGCATCCGCGCAAGGGCACGATCGCGATCGGCGCCGATGCCGACCTCGTGGTCTGGGACGAGCGCGAGTTCGTGCTGACGAACGCGATGCTGCACCACGCGGTCGACTACACGCCGTACGAGGGCCAGACGCTGCGCGCGTGGCCCGGGCTGACGCTCGCCGGCGGCGAGGTGGTGTGGGACGGCCGGCACTTCCATCCACGCGCCGGCCGCGGCCGCTTCCTGCGCTGCGATCCGCCGTCGCTGCTGCCGGTGCCGCCGAAAGGAGTTTGATCGTGACCCGACTCCTGCTGATCAACCCGAACATCTCCGACAGCGTCAGCGCGCTGATCCGCGCCGAGGCCCAGCGCAGCGCCGCGCCGGGCACGCAGATCGAGGTGCTGACGGCGCCCTTCGGCGTCGCCTACATCGAGACGCGCTTCGAGGCGATGCTCGGCGCCTACGCGGCCGCGCAGCTGGCGGCCGAGCACTTCGAACGTCATGACGCGGTGATCGTCGCCGCCTTCGGCGATCCCGGCCTGGCGGCGCTGCGCGAGGTGCTGCCCTGCCCCGTCACCGGGCTCACCGAAGCGGCGCTGGCCAGCGCCTGCCTGCTCGGCCGGCGCTTCTCGATCGTCGCGATCTCGCAGCGCATCCGCACCTGGTACCGCGAGACCGTCGAGAGCAACGGCCTCGCCGGCCGCCTGGCCAGCATCCGAGCGCTCGACGAGCCGCTGGCCGACATCGGCACCGTGCAGGGCGACCAGGGCGAACGGCTTGTGCAGCTGGCGCAGGCCTGCGTCGTCGAGGACGGCGCCGACGTGATCGTGCTCGCCGGCGCGCCGCTGGCCGGCCTGGCACGCGACCTACGCGGCCGGCTGCCGGTGCCCTGCGTCGACGGCGTCTCCAGCGCCGTGCGCCATGCCGAATCGCTGGTCGCGCTGCAGCCGGGCGCGGCGCGCGCCGGCAGCTTCGCGCCGCCGCCCCTCAAACCGCACCGCGGCCTGCCGCCGGCGATCGGCCGGCTGCTCGATCGCGGGCGCTGACCGTCCCACCCCGGCGCCCACCCCACGCCCGCCCCGCTTCGCCCCTCCTGCAGTACCAAGGACCTCCGTCATGCAACGCCGTCAGTTCCTCCAGACCAGCGCCGCCGCCGCCGCGACCGCCGCGCTGCCCGCCACCTTCGCCCAGGCCGCCTGGCCGAGCGGCCCGGTGCGCCTCGTCGTCGGCTTCCCGCCCGGCGGCGGCGCCGATGCGCTGGCCCGCGTCGTCGCCGAGAAGCTCGGCACGCTGTGGAAGCAGCAGGTGATCGTCGAGAACCGCGCCGGCGCGTCGTCGGCGCTGGCGGCCGAGTACACGGCGCAGCAACCCGGCGACGGCAGCGTGCTGTTCCTCTCGACGATCAACAGCCACGCGCTGCTGCCGGCGGTGAGCCCGAAGCTGCGCTACCACCCCGAGCGCGACTTCACGCCCATCGTGCTGCTGGGCGTGACGCCGAACCTCCTGATCACCGCGTCGAACAACCCGGTGAAGACGGTCAAGGAGGTGGTCGCGCTGTGCAAGGCGAAGCCGGGCGAGGTCTCGTTCGGCTCCGCCGGCCCGGCGACGATCCAGCACTTCGCGATCGAGAAGTTCAAGCTGCTCGCCGGCGTCGACGCGCTGCACGTGCCGTACAAGGGCAGCGGGCCGCTGCTGACCGACCTGATCGGCGGCCAGGTGCGCTACACCTTCGAGACCATGACCGCGGCCACGCCGCACCTGAAAAACGGCCGCGTGATCGCGCTGGCGCAGACGCGCGGCAAGCGCTCCAAGGCGTATCCCGACGTGCCGACGATGCAGGAGCTCGGCTTCGCCGGCTTCGAGACGATGAACTGGTACGGCCTCTCCGCGCCCGCGAAGCTGCCCGCCGCGCTGGTCAAGCGCATCAACGACGACGTCAACACGGTGCTGGCGATGCCGGACGTGCAGGCGCGTTTCGAGACCTTCGGCGTCGAGGACGGCGGCGGCAGCGCCGAGCGCTACGCGCAGTTCACGCGCACCGAGATCGCCAAGTGGGCCCAGGTGGCCCGCGAAGCGAAGGTCTCGATGGATTCCTGATTCCGCCCCCGCCTCCGCCACCCCCTCCCAAGGAGTCTTCCATGCATGTCCGCCTCGCCGCGGCGCTGGCCGCGCTCGCCCTCGCCACCGCCACCGCCCTGCCCGCCCGCGCCCAGGAGCGCCTGAAGTTCAAGGTCATCGGCCAGCCGCTGGCCACCGGGCTGATCCAGAAGCAGAAGGAGCAGCCGTTCTTCGAGCAGTTCGCCGCCCGCACCGGACTGCCGATCGACGCCGACTACAAGCCGATCGATACGCTGGGCATCAAGGACACCGAGCAGCTGCGCGTGATGAAGGCCGGCCTGTTCGACATCGTGTCGCTGCGCGTATCGCAGAACTCGCGCGACGAGCCGACGATCCTCGGCCTGGACCTCGTCGGCGGCAGCCCCGACTACGCCACCGGCCGCAAGGTGGCGCAGGCCTACTTCGACATCGCCGACCAGCGGCTGCAGAAGCAGTTCAACGTCAAGCTGCTCGGCGTCTGGCCCTTCGGCCCGCAGATCCTGTTCTGCAAGAAGCCGATCACGAAGCTGGCCGACGTCAAGGGCATGAAGGTGCGCGTGTACGACCAGAACCTCGCGAAGTTCATGGAGCTGGTGGGTGCGACGCCGGTGCCGGTGGCCTTCGCCGACACGCACCAGTCGCTGTCGCTGGGCGTCGTCGACTGCGCGGTCACCGGGCCCAGCTCGGCCAACTCCGCCGGCTGGCCCGAGGTCACCACGCACCAGCTGCCGCTGGGCTTCCAGATGGCGCTCAACGGCTACGCGATCTCGCTGAAGGCCTGGAACCGGCTCTTGCCCGACCAGCAGGCGAAGCTCAAGGCCGCCTTCGACGGGCTCACCGACGAGATCTGGAAGTACAGCGAGGAGCTGTTCAACGACGCGGTCAACTGCAATGCCGGCAAGGACCCGTGCACCACCGGCAAGAAGTTCAAGCTGACCAGCGTGGCGGTCACGTCGGCCGACGGCGATCTCGTGCGCAGCGCGGTCAGCAAGGTCAGCCTGCCGGTGTGGGCCGAGGTCTGCGACAAGTCGAACCCGGGCTGCTCGCAGCGCTGGAGCGCGACGGTGGGCAAGACGCTGGGGCTGCAGTGATGACAGGCGCCCTCACCTCCGGCGGCGCCATCGGCGCCGCGACCACCCCGCCGGTGGTCGGCGCCGCGGCGGCTGCCGCCGCGGCGCCCGCCGCCACCTCCCGAGGAGCCGGCATGAAGGACCGCATCGAGACCGCGCTGGCCAGCGCCTTCGGCCTGATCTTCCTCGCGCTGTCGGTGATCGTCACCGTCGAGACGATGGCCCGCAAGCTGTTCAACGTCTCGATCCAGGGCGCCGACGAGCTCGGCGGCTACGCGCTCGCCGTCGGCTCGACGATCGCGTTCAGCCTGGCGCTGATGGGCCGCAACCACATCCGCGTCGACGTCTTCCACGAGCGCTTCCCGCGCGCGCTGCAGGCGGCGCTGAACTGGCTGTCGATCGCCTCGCTGGCGGCCTTCGGCGCCTTCATCGCGTGGATCGCGTTCAAGGTCATCGGCGACACGCTGCAGTACGGCAGCACCGCGCAGACGCCGTGGGCGACGCCGCTGATCTGGCCGCAGGGCGTCTGGTACGCGGGGCTCGTGACCTTCGCGCTCGTCGCCACCGGCTACGCGCTGCGGGCGAGCGTGCTGGCGCTGACCGGCCGCATCGACACGCTGAACCACGACTTCCATCCGAAGAGCGCGAAGGAAGAACTGAAGGAAGAGCTCGACGACCTGGCCGCGCGCCAGGAGGCGGCACCCGCACAGGAGATCAAAGCATGAGCCCCGCCCTCTTCGGTCTCGCGTTCGCCGCGATGATCGGCATGATGCTGATGGGCGTGCCGATCGCCGTGTCGATGGCGCTGGTCGGCATCGTCGGCGGCATCGCCGCCTACGGCACGCCGTTCATGGACTCGATCGCCCCGGTGGTCTGGGGCGTGCAGAACGAGAACCTGCTGACCTCCATCCCGCTGTTCGTGCTGCTGGGCGAGCTGCTGCTGCGATCGGGCATCGCCGACCGCATGTACATCGCGCTGTCGGCCTGGCTGGGGCGGCTGCCGGGCGGGCTGCTGCACACCAACATCGGCAGCTGCGCGCTGTTCGCGGCGACCTCGGGCTCGTCGGTGGCCACCGCGGCCACCGTCGGCACCGTCGCGCTGCCGTCGCTGCGCAAGCGCGGCTACTCGATGCGCGCCTCGCTGGGCTCGCTGGCGGCCGGCGGCACGCTCGGCATCCTGATCCCGCCGTCGGTCAACATGATCGTCTACGGCTCGCTGACGAACAACTCGATCGGCAAGCTGTTCGTCGCCGGCATCATCCCCGGGCTGCTGCTCACCGGCTGCTTCATGCTCTACATCTGGATATCGAGCGTGATGAGCGGCACGGTCAAGCGCGAGGAGCCGGTGCCGCTGGCCGAGCGGCTGCGCACGCTGCAGTTCCTGGTGCCGCCGCTGGTGGTGTTCGGCATCGTGATGGGCAGCCTCTACTTCGGCATCGCGACGACCACCGAGAGCGCCGCGCTCGGCGTCATCGCCGCCCTGGGCTTCGTCGCGCAGTCGGGCAAGCTGAGCTGGGAAGTGCTGCGCACCTGCTTCGTCAGCACCGCACGCGTGAGCGGCATGATCCTCCTGATCATCACCGCGGCCTTCATCCTGAACCTGACGATCAGCCTGACCGGCGTCGCCGAGTCGATGACCAAGTGGGTTGCCGGCCTCGGGCTGTCGGCCACCGGGCTGATCCTGGCACTGATCGTGTTCTACCTGGTGCTCGGCATGTTCATGGACGTGCTGTCGATGCAGGTCGCGACGATCCCGATCACCTACCCGATCGCGGTCGCGCTCGGCGTCGACCCGATCTGGTTCGGCATCTTCATCGTGCTGATGTGCGAGCTCGGACTGATCACGCCGCCGGTGGGCATGAACCTGTTCGTCGTGCACGGCATCCGGCCGGACAAGGGCGGGCTGGAGGACGCGATCTGGGGCGCGCTGCCGTACGCGCTGATCATGATCGCCTTCACGATCCTGCTGCTGGCGGTGCCCGGTCTCGCGACCTGGCTGCCGGGCCACATGTGAGGAGGCGGCGCGATGTTCTTCGCCCCTGACCGGAGCCTGTGATGCACGACGACCTCTGGCGCCTCCCCGCCACCGAGCTGCAGCGCCGCTACCGCGACGGCACACTGGCGCCGCGCGCGGTGATCGAGGCGGTGCTGGCGCGCTGCGACGCGGTGAATGCGCGGCTGAACGCGGTGGTGGCGCGGCGCGACGACGCGCTGCGGGCCGAGGCCGACGCCGCCGGCGAGCGCTTTGCGCGCGGCACGCCACTCGGCCCGCTCGACGGCTTGCCGCTGACCGTCAAGGACAGCCTCTTCACCGCCGACCTGCCGACCACCTGCGGCACCGCCGCGCTGCGCGACTTCCGCCCGGCACACGACGAGCTGGCGGTGGCGCGGGCGCGCGCCGGCGGCGCGCTGATCGTCGGCAAGACCAACGTGCCCGAGTTCGCCAACGACGGCTACACCGCGAACCCGCTCTTCGGCGCCACCGGCAATCCGTGGAACCCAGCCCTGACGCCGGGCGGCTCCAGCGGCGGCGCGGTGGCCGCGGTGGCCGCCGGCATCGCGCCGCTGGCGATCGCGCAGGACGGTGGCGGCTCGATCCGCCGGCCGGCCTCGCACACCGGGCTGGTGGGGCTGAAGCCCTCGCTCGGCGCGTGGCCGCGCGAGCATGCGCTGCCCGGTCTGCTGCTGGACTTCGACTGCATCGGCCCGGTCGCGCGCACGGTGGCCGATGCGCGCCTGCTGTTCGACGCGCTGCGCGGACCGGCGGCGGCCGACCGCCATTCGCTCGCCGCGGCGCAGGCCGCGCTGGCCGTGCGCCGCAGCACGGCGCTGCGCATCCTCTACGTCGAGCAGCTGAACGACAACCCGCTCGACCGGCAGATCGCAGCCAGCTGCCGCGACGCGGTCGACCGCCTCGCCCGGCTTGGCCACGAGGTCGTGCAGGGGCCGCTGCCGCTCGACCTGTCGTTGATCCTCGACGCCTGGCCGCAGATCGGCCAGGTCGGCCTGGCGGCGATGTTCGCGCGCCATCCGACGTGGGAAGCGCAGGCCAGCGCCCGGTACCGCGAAGCCGCCGACGCCGGTCGGCGCGTGCCCGGCGACCGGGTCTGGCAGATCGTCGACGAGGTGCAGCGGCTGCGCCGCGAGAGCACCGGCCTGTTCGAGCAGCACGACCTGATCGTGATGCCCGCGGCCGCGGCGCTGCCGTGGCCGAAGGAGGAGCCCTTCCCCCCCGTCATCGACGGCCGCGCCGTCGGCCCGCGCGGTCATGCGGTCTACACCGGCTGGGTCAACGCCGCCGGCCTTCCCGGCCTGGCGCTGCCGGCCGCGCCGTCGCGCGAGGGCCTGCCGATCGGCATCCAGCTGGTCGGCCCCTACGGCGGCGACGACCTGCTGCTGCAGGTCGGCGCGGCCTTCGAGGCCGCCGCACCCTGGGCCGATCGGCGACCCGAACTCTGAAGAACCCTCTGAAGAACTCCTGAAGAACCCCTCGATGACCGATGCCATCACGGCGCACGCGCAGGCGCTGATCCATGCGCGACGAAGCTTCGAACCCACGCGTGCCGCCGCGCTGCCGCCGCTGCCCGATGCCGACGCCGCCTACGCGGTGCAGGCCGCCGTCGCCGAGGCGCTGGCGCTCGGCGACGGCCGGCATGCGCGCCACTGGAAGTCCGGCGGCCCCTCGCGCGGCGCGGTGCCCACGCACGCGCCGCTGCCGGCGCCAGGCGTCTGGCACAGCCCCGCCGACGCACGGCACTGGCCGCTGCATTCGCGCGGTATCGAAGCCGAGATCGCGCTGCGCCTGGCCCGTGACGTGACGCCGGCGCAGGCGGCCGCGATGGATGCCGGCGGCGCCGCGGCGCTGGTCGACGCGATGTGCGTCACCATCGAGCTGGTCGATTCGCGCTGGACCGAAGGCCTGGCCGCGCCGCCGCTCGCGAAGCTGGCGGACCTGCAGTCGCATGGCGCGCTGGTGCTCGGCGACTGGACGCCCTTCCTGCCGCCAGATTGGAGCGGCCAGCGCTGCCGGGTCGACATCGGCGCGCGAGCCCCGCTCGAGTTCATCGGCACCCACGCGATGAACGACCCCGCCTTCGTGCTGCCGGTCTGGCTGCGCCACGCGACGCGCGGCGGCGCCACCGTGCGCGCCGGCACCGTCGTCACCACCGGCACCTGGTGCGGCATCCTGCCCGCCCGGGCCGGCGACCGCGTGACGGCCGAATTCCCCGGCATCGGCGCGGCTGCCTTGCAGCTCTGATCCGATGCCCCCCCGCCCACCCCTGAAAGCCATCGAATGATCACGCTCGACCAGCATCCCAGCGGCCGCCATTTCCTGCAGATCCCGGGCCCGAGCCCGGTGCCCGACCGCATCCTGCGCGCGATGAGCCTGCCGACCATCGACCACCGCGGCCCGGAGTTCGGCGTGCTCGGCAAGCGCGTCATCGCCGGCATGCAGCAGGTGTTCCAGACGCGGCATCCGGTGGTCATCTACCCGGCCTCGGGCACCGGCGCCTGGGAAGCGGCGCTGGCCAATACGATGAGCCCGGGCGACGCGGTGCTGATGGTCGAGACCGGCCACTTCGCGACCCTGTGGCAGAAGATGGCCGTGCGCCTCGGGCTGGAGCCGGAGTTCCTGGCGCTTCCCGGCACCTGCCCCGACACCGGCCTGCCGCTCGCCTGGCGCCACGGCGTGCCGGCCGACCTGGTCGAGCAGCGCCTGCGCCGCGACACCGCGCACCGCATCCAGGCCGTCTGCGTGGTGCACAACGAGACCTCGACCGGCGTGACCTCGGACATCGCCGCGGTGCGCCGCGCCATCGACGCGGCCGGCCACCCGGCGCTGCTGATGGTCGACACCATCTCCGGCCTGGCGTCGGCCGACTACCGCCACGACGAGTGGGGCGTCGACGTCACGGTCTCGGGCTCGCAGAAAGGCCTGATGCTGCCGCCCGGCATCAGCTTCAACGCGCTGTCGCCGAAGGCGCTCGAGCGCAGCAAGCGTGCGCGCCTGCCGCGCTCGTACTGGGCCTGGGACGAGATCGTCGAGATGAACGCCACCGGCTACTGGCCGTACACGCCCAACACCAACCTGCTGTACGGCCTGGCGGAGGCGCTGGACATGGTGCTGGGCCAGGGCCTGCCGGCGATCTTCGCGCGGCACCGGCGCTGGCGCGACGGCGTGCATGCCGCGGTGCGCGCCTGGGGTCTGCCGACGCAGTGCGCCGACGAGCGCCTGCATTCGCCGGTGCTGACCGGCGTGGTCACGCCGGCGGGCGTCGATGCGGATGGCCTGCGGCGGGTGATCCATCAGCGCTTCGACTGCTCGCTGGGCACCGGCCTCGGCAAGCTCAAGGGCCGCATGTTCCGCATCGGCCACCTCGGCGACTGCAACGACCTGACCTTGATCGCCGCGCTGGCCGGCGTCGAGATGGGCCTGAAGCTGGCCGGCGTGCCGGTCGCCGGCAGCGGCGTCCAGGCGGCGATGGCGCATTTCGCGCAGCCGGCGGCGGTGGCCTGACCCCGGCAGCGGCGGGCCCGGTGGCCCGTCGGGCCACGGTGCGTTGGCTCCTTCGGCGCATGCGGCGTGGGGCACGGATTCCTAGAGTGACGTCATGCCCACTCCCGCATGACCGAGGACCCCGTGACCACCCCCACCGATCCGATTGCCCGTCTCTCGATGCTCGAGACGATGATGCTGATCCGCGCGTTCGAGGAGAACGTCGCCGCGCTGCAGGCCGAGGGCCGCGCACCCGGCACCTGCACCAGCGTCGGCCAGGAAGCCGCCGCCGTCGGCGCGATCCGCGCGCTCGGCGCGCAGGACCTGATCCTCAGCAACCACCGCAGCGTCGCGCACCTGCTGGCCCGCGGCGCCGACCCCGGCCGCGTGCTGGCCGAGATCCTCGGCCGTGTCGACGGCTACTGCCGCGGCAAGAGCGGCTCGCTGCACATCAGCGCGAAGGCGCTCGGCGTCGTGCTGACCTCGACCATCGTCGGCGGCGAGCTGTCGCTGGCCCCGGGTGTCGCGCTCGCGCAGAAGATGCAGCACCAGCCCGGCATCACCGCCGTCTTCTTCGGCGACGGCGCGGCCTGCGAAGGCATCTTCCACGAGGCGCTGAACCTCGCGGTGACCTGGCAGCTGCCGCTGCTGTTCATCTGCGAGAACAACGAGTGGCAGGCCTACGTGCACCGCCGCGAGACCATGCCCGGCAACCCGATCCGGGAGTGGGCGGCGTCGCACCAGCTGCCGGCGGCCAGCGTCGACGGCAACGATGCCGATGCGGTGTTCGCCGCGGCGAGCATGGCGGTCGAGCAGATCCGCGCCACCGGCCGGCCCTATTTCCTCGAGCTGAACACCTACCGCCTGCGCGGCCACTACGAACCCGACGACCAGGCCTACGTCGACCCCGCCGAGCTGCAGGCCGCCCGCGCCGCCGAGCCGATCCGCACGCTGAGCGAGCGCCTGCTGGCCGACGGCGTGCTGGCCCGCGGCGAGCTCGCCGCGATGGAACAGCGCGTGCAGGCGACGCTCGAGGCGGCCCTCGCCTTCGCGCAGGCCTCGCCCTACCCCGACGCGTCCGAACTCACCCGCGACGTCTACGCCTGAACCCCCCCGATCACCGAAGGAATTCCGATGAGCACCTTGACTGTCAACGACGCGATCGGCCAGGCCCTGGCCGAGGAGATGCGCCGCGATGCGCGCGTGATGATGTTCGGCGAAGGCGTCGCGACCAAACGCGCCGACCTGGTCGCCGAATTCGGCCGCGAACGCATCCGCAATACGCCGCTCGCCGAAGGCGTGATCGCCGGCACCGCGGCCGGCGCCGCCGCGATGGGCCTGCGCCCCGTGGTCGACCTGCTGTTCGCGCCCTTCCTGACGCTGGCGATGGACGGCATCGTCAACTCCGCCGGCAAGCTGCGCTACCTGTCGGGCGGCCAGTTCCAGTTCCCGATGGTCGTGATGACGATGACCGGCGCCGGCTGGGGCGTCGGCGCGCAGCACAACCACAACCTCGAGGCGATGTTCGTGCACGCGCCGGGGCTGAAGGTGGTGATGCCCAGCAACGCGGCGGACTTCAAGGGCCTGCTGAAGTCCGCGATCCGCGACGACAACCCGGTGCTGTTCTTCACCGACCTCGCGCTCGGCTTCAACCCCGGCGAGGTGCCGGAGGGCGAACACCTCGTGCCGCTGGGCCAGGCCGCGGTCGTGCGCGCCGGCAGCGACGTCACGCTGGTGTCGTACGCGAAGACGGTCGACACCTGCCGCCAGGCCGCCGAGGCGCTCGCGCTGCTGGGCGTCTCGGCCGAGGTGATCGACCTGCGCACGCTGAAGCCGCTGGACAGCGCGACCATCCTGCGTTCGGTGCGCAAGACCGGCCGGCTGATCGTCGTGCATGAAGCCAGCGGGCTGTGCGGCGTCGGCGCCGAGGTGGCCGCGCTGGTCAGCGAGCAGGCCTTCGACGCGCTGAAGGCGCCCGTCAAGCGCATCACCGGCCCCGACGCGCCGTCGCCGGCGTCCTGGCCGCTGGAGCAGGCCGGCGTGCCGCAGGCCGACGCGGTGCGGGATGCGGCCCTGCGACTGCTCGGTGCCGAAGCACTGGATTGAGTCTCGGCGAAAGTCGGCGCTCACAACACACGCACACCCCGTAGGTCGAATCCGACCCGGGGTTGCGCGCACTTCCGACGAACCCGGCCGGGAGGCCGGACCTAGAGTGATCTCACCGCGATGGGCCCGCCGCTGTCGAACGGGCCGCTCGCACATCCGAATCACCCTGTTGTTGGAGCGCACATGAACCGAGCTGCTGCGAATTTGCGGAGCTGGCTGCGATCGCCCGCATGGGCCGCGGCCGCTGTGGTCCTGGTGTCCGCCTGTGCGAGCACCGAGCCGCCGAAGGAACAGATGGCGGTCGCCAAGGCCGCGGTCGAACGCGCGAGCGGCACCAACGCCGCCGAAGCGCCCGTCGAGCTGGCATCGGCGCGCGACAAGATGGCCCGTGCCCAGATCGCCTACGCGAACAAGGACTACGCGTTCGCCAAGCAACTGGCCGAGCAGGCCGAGGCCGAGGCCAACCTTGCCGAAGCGCAGGCGCGCTCGGTGCGGGCGAACCGCGCGCTGGCCGAAGTCCGCGAAAGCATCCGCGCGCTGCGTGCCGAGATCGCACGCGCGCCGTCCTGACCCGCCGCCTGACCGTTTCGCAGGAGACAACACCATGAAGCGACTGCTCACTGCTTCCGCCGCCGCCTGTGCGCTGCTGCTTGGCGCCTGTGCCAGCACGCCGTCGGCGCCGCCCGAGTTGCTCGAGGCCCGTGCCACCGTGCGCCAGGCCGAGACCGATCCGGCGGTGCTGGCGCACGCCGCGCTCGAGCTGAAGAAAGCCACCGACACGCTGAACCGCGCCAACGCCATGCTGGCCGAGCGCGAAGCGCCGAGCGCCGTGATCAGCGCGGCCAAGGTTGCCGACGCGCAGGCCCGCACCGCGATCTCGATCGGCCAGGCCAAGCGCCAGGAAGACGCGATCAAGTCCGCCGAGGCCGACCGCGAACGCGCCCGCGCCGACGTGCGCACCGCCGAAGCCCAGCGCGCACGCGCCCAGGCCAGCAACGCGCAGGCGCAGGCCAGCGCGGCGCAGGCCCAGGCCTCGGCCGCCGAGCAGCGGGCGATGAGCGCCGAGCAGCAGGCGGCGATGGCCCAGGCCGATGCCGCCGCGGCGCAGCAGCGCACGCAGGTGCTGCAGCAGCGGCTGACCGACCTGCAGGCCAAGGAGACCGAGCGCGGCCTGCTGGTCACGCTGGGCGACGTGCTGTTCGAGTTCAACCGCGCGGACCTGAAGCCGACGGCCCAGGGCCAGCTGCAGAAGCTCGCCGACTTCCTGAAGCAGTACCCGGACCGCCGCGTGCTGATCGAGGGCCACACCGACAGCATCGGCTCGGCCAGCTACAACGAACAGCTGTCGCGCCGGCGCGCCGAGGCCGTGGCCGCGGTGCTGACCGGCATGGGCATCGGCCCCGACCGCGTCACCTTCACCGGCTACGGCGAGAGTTATCCCGTCGCCGACAACCGCACCGACACCAACCGCGCGCTGAACCGCCGGGTCGAGGTGTACATCTCCAACAACGACCAGCCCGTGCGCATGCGCGGGTGATCACGGGCGCGCCAGCGCGAGGAGCATTCAGATGGACAAGAAGGGCCGGCTTCATGGACTTCCGCGGCTCCTCGCGGTGGCCGCACTGGCCACCGGTGCGCTGATCCTGCCGATGGCCGCGGCCGCGGCGCCGGGCGGCGCCCGCGCACAGGCCGACACCTGCGGGCCGGTGACGCCCGAGGCGCGCGAGACCGCCTTCGACATGGAAGCGCTGTTCCCGCGCGGCGGCGTCACGCTGACGCCGACCGGCCGCGCCCGCGTCGCCGCCTACGCCCGCGCGCTCGAGGCCACCGAGGTCGAAGTGGTGGTGATCCGCGTGCCGCTGACCGCCGCCGACGCCCGCGCGGCCGAAGACCGCCGGCTGCTCGCGCAGCGGCGTGCCGAGGCCTTGCGGCAGCAGCTGAACCAGCAGGGCGTGGCCCGCGACCGCATCTACACCGAATTCGCCGGCCACCTGCCGGCGAGCGAACCGGTGGTCCTCGAGACCGTCGGCGCCTGGTTGCCGCAGCAGCTGGCCTCCGCGCGCCGTGCTTGCAGCGTGCTCGCCTGATCCTGTCCTTCCTTTCACGCGAACACGCCGCCGGGGGCGGATCGACACCTGAGGGTCGATCCGCCCCCGTTCTTTTCAGCCGCTGTTACAAAAAAGTGCGCGCCGCCTGTCGAAGCACGCGATCGTCGTTCGTCGTGGAGTCAGAAGCACGATGCTTCCTTCCTTCGAACCATCCAGGAGAGACGACATGCGATTCATGGTGATCATCAAGGCCGACCGCAACACCGAAGCCGGCGTGATGCCGAGCGAGGACCTGCTGCGCGAGATGGGCAATTACAACGAGGAACTTGTGAAGGCCGGCGTGATGCTCGACGGCAACGGCCTGCACCCCAGTTCCAAGGGCGCGCGCATCCAGTTCAGGGGCAAGGAACGCCAGGTCATCGACGGCCCGTTCGCCGAAACCAAGGAGCTGATCGCCGGCTACTGGCTGTGGCAGGTCAAGTCGCGCGAGGAAGCGATCGAATGGGCGCGCCGCTGCCCGAACCCGACCGGCGAAGAAAGCGTCATCGAACTGCGCCAGGTCTTCGAGGCCGAGGACTTCGGCGCCGAATTCACGCCCGAGCTGCGCGCGCAGGAAGAACGGCTGATGGCCGAAGCGGCCGCGCTGAAGGCCGGCCATGCTGCGAAGCCCGCCGCGGTGAACCCGGTGCCGGCGTCCGACGGCGCGACGCCCTACCTCGTCGCCCAGGGCGCCGAGGATGCGATCGCCTGGTACCAGCGGGTCTTCGGCGCCGAGCTGGTGACGAAGATGAACACGCCCGACGGCAAGGTGATGCACTCGGAGCTCAGGGTCGGTCCGGCGCGCTTCATGCTCACCGAAGAGAGCCTGCAGCACGGTTCGCGCGGGCCGAAGACGCTGGGCGGCTCGTCGACGACGGTGATCCTCTTCGTGCCCGACGCCGATGCCACCGTGGCAAAAGCGATCGCTGCCGGCGCGACGGCGGGCATGCCGGTGGCCGATCAGTTCTGGGGCGACCGCTCGGGCACGATCACCGATCCGTTCGGCCACCAGTGGTTCATCTCGACCCACAAGGAGGACCTGACGCCAGCGCAGATCCAGCAGCGCGTGCAGGCGATGTTCGCCGGCGGCGCCACCGGCTGCTGACGCCGCGCGCGAGTCCGCATGGCCGCGCACACCGTGCAGACGACGATCGCGCGGCCCTGGCGCGAGGTCTGCGACTTCCTCGGCCAGGCCGCGAACTTCGCACGTTGGGCCTCGTGGATCGGCCCGACGCTGGAATGCCGGCGCGGCGGCGACTGGATCGCCCGCCGCGCCGACGGCGCCGAGGCCAAGGTGCGCTTCACCGAGCGCAACGCCTTCGGCATCGCCGACCACTGCGTGCTGGAGGCCGAGGACGCGGCCCGCTTCGTCGCGCTGCGCGCGCTGCCGCACGGCGACGACCTGTCGCTGTGCGAGGTGCTGCTGACGCTGTTCGACGACGCGCCGGCGCCGCAGGCGCTGGTGCATCGGGCCGAGGCGGCGGCCGGCGACCTGGCGCAACTGAAGCGCCTGATCGAGCGCGAACGGCGCTGAGCGTCCGCGCCGCGGTCTCGCGGCATGGCATGCTCGGCGCCCGATGAACATCCCGCTCGATCCGATCCAGCTCGCCTGGCTGGCCGCCGCCCTCGCCGTCGCCGGCTGCGTCACCGGCGTGCTCGCCGGCCTGTTCGGGGTCGGCGGCGGCGCCGTGCTGGTGCCGGTGCTCTACGAAGTCTTCGGCGCACTGCAGGTGCCCGAGAGCGTGCGCATGCCGCTGTGCGTCGGCACCTCGCTGGCGGTGATCGTGCCGACCTCGCTGCGCTCGTTCCGCACCCACCGCGCGCACGGCGCCGCCGACCTGGAGATCGTGCGCCTGTGGGCGGTGCCGGTGGTGCTGGGCGTGATCGCCGGCACCGCGGTCGCCCGCTTCGCGCCGCCGAGCCTCTTCAAGGGCGTGTTCGTTGTCGTCGCCAGCGCCTCGGCGGCGCGGCTGCTGTTCTTCCGCAACGCCGGCAGCCTGTTCGGCGAGATGCCGGGACGCTTGGGCATGCGGCTGTACGGCGTGGTGATCGGCCTGCTGTCGTCGTTGATGGGCATCGGCGGCGGGCAGCTGTCCAACCTCTTCATGACGCTGTACGGCCGGCCGATCCACCAGGCCATCGCGACCTCGGCCGGCCTGGGCTCGCTGATCGCGATTCCCGGCGCCATCGGCTACATGGTCGCCGGCTGGCCGAAGGCGGCGGACTTCCCCGCGGTGGCCGCGCTGCAGTTCCCGGCGGCGATCGGCTACGTGTCGCTGATCGGCTTCGCGCTGCTGATGCCGACCAGCGCCTGGGCCGCGCCCTATGGCGCCAGGCTCGCGCACCGCTGGCCGAAGCGGCGGCTCGAGGTGGCGTTCGGCCTCTTCCTGCTGGCGGTGTCGGCGCGCTTCCTGGTCGGGCTGGTGTGGGGTTGAACGACACCGTGCCCCAGCCCCGCGCCCCGGCCTAAGATCGCCTGCCCTGCCCTGGCCGCTGTCCCCGGCCAACCTCCCTCGCGCCAAGGAGACCTTCGATGCCGCAGCTGTCGCTCGACGCCACGCAGGCGATCCTCGAACCGCTGTTCCCCGGGCTGATGGGCGTGCGGCTCGTCGCGCTCGAACCCGAGCGCGTGCTGGCCGAGCTGCCGGTCAAGGCCGCGCTGTGCACCACCGGCGGCATCCTGCACGGCGGCGCGTACATGGCCTTCGCCGACACGCTGGGGGCGGTGGGCACCTTCCTGAACATGCCGCCGGGCACGCGCACGACGACCACCGACTCCAGCACCAAGTTCATCGCCGGCGCGCGCCTGGGCAGCACGGTGACCGGCGAATGCATCGCGCTGCACCGCGGCCGCACGACGATGGTCTGGCAGACGATGATCCGCTCGGCCGAGGGCAAGCTCTGCGCGGTGGTGACGCAGACGCAGCTGGTGATGCCCGAGACGCCGCCGCAGGGCTGACGCCGCTGCCCTCGTCATCCGCGCGCGGTGCGGTCGCGCGGCACCAGGCTGGCCAGCGCGAGGCCCATCACCAGCACGCCGGCCAGCTGCACGCCGCCGAGCCAGCGGCCGTAGACCAGCGCATCGAAGACGATCGCCGCGGCCGGGTAGACGAACTGCAGCAGCGCCACCCGCTCGGCCGGCAGCCGCGCGACGCCGGCGTACAGCACGACGTAGGCGAGGCCGCTGTGCAGCACGCCGAGGCCGGCGAGCCAGCCCCAGGCCGGGCCGAACGCCGGCCAGCCGTGCAGCAGCGGCCACCAGGCGAGCAGCAGCGCGCCGACCGCGCACTGCCACGTGGCCAGCGCGAACGAACCGGCCGAGCGCGCCGCGCCCTGCGCGATCAGCGCGACGCCGGCATAGGCGAACGAGCCGCCGAGGCACATGCCGACGCCGGCCCAGTAGCGTGCATCGTGAGCGGCCATCGAGAATCCGCCGTCGAGCAGCCCGGAGGCCGCCGCCAGCCCGGCCAGCGCGAGCAGCGCGGCGGCCAGCCGCTGCGGCGACAGCGGCGTGCGCTGCAGCCACGCACCGGCGATCAGCAGCCACACCGGCTGCACGTGGAAGACGACGGTCGCGACGCCGATCGAGGTGCGCTCGATCGCCGCGAAGAACAGCGCCCAGCTGCCGATCATCAGCGCGCCGGCGCCGGTCACCGCCGCGAGCGGCGCCGCGGCCAGCTTCAGCTCGTGCAGCCGGCCGCGGGCCGCGCCCCAGGCCAGCAGCGCGGCGAGGCCGAAGGCACAGCGGAACCAGACCGTCGTCAGCGGGTCCTGGCCGGCGCGCTCGATGAACACACCCAGGGTGCCGAGCAGCAGGCCGCCGGCGATCATCAGCCCGTGTCCGTTGCGGCGCTCGCGGCGCGCCTGCGCGGCGACCGGCGTGGCGGTCGGGGCAGTCGTGGCAGCGGTGGCAGTGGTGGCAGCGGTGGCAGTGGTGGCCGTGGTGGCGGTCGTCGGGGCAGCGGCTTCCATGGCCGCCACTGTCGCGTGGCCTCGATCTGCCGTAAAGCGCAATGAATTCGCGTCTACCATTCGGTTTCCGAATGGCTGGACGAAGGGCACGCCGATGGCCACCGACCTGCAGCTGGACTGGCTGCGCTGCTTCGTCGCGGTGGTCGACGCCGGCACGCTGTCGGCCGCCGCGCCGCTGGTGCATCGCTCGCAGTCGGCGGTCAGCATGCAGATCCGCAAGCTGGAGGAGGCGGCCGGCCGGCCGCTGCTCGACCGCGGGCCGCGCCACCTGGTGCTGACGCCGGCCGGCGCCGAGCTGCTGCTGCATGCACGGCGCCTGCTCGAGCTGCACGGCGAAGCGCAGGCAGCGCTGCAGGGCGAGCGGCTCGCGGGCCTGGTCAACCTCGGCGTGCCCGACGACTATGCCGCGCGCTACCTGACGCCGGTGCTGCGCAGCTTCGCGCTGCGCCACGGCGCGGTCGAGATCTCGCTGACCTGCGAGCAGTCGACCGCGCTGATCCCGAAGGTGCAGCGCGGCGAGCTCGACCTCGCGCTCGTCTCGCGCGACCGGCCGCAGCGCGGCGCGCTGCTCTTCCACGAGCCGCTGGTGTGGGTCGGCGCGGCGGCCCACGAAGCCTGGCGGCGTGATCCGCTGCCGATCGCCGTCTACGAGTCCGGCAGCCTGGCGCGCCGCGATGCGCTGGCCGCGCTGGCGAAGCGGCGGCGGCGCCATCGCATCGTCTACAACAGCTCGAGCCTCGCCGGGCAGATCGCGGCAGTGGAGAGCGGCATCGCCGTGGCGGTGCTGACGCGCTGCAGCGTGCCGCCGCAGCTGCAGGTGCTCGGCGAGGCCCAGGGCCTGCCGCCGCTGGCGGCGATGCAGGTGGCCGCGTACCGCAGCCAGGCGTCGCGCGGCTCGGCCGCGGTGGACGCGCTGTACCAGCAGATGCTGCGCACGCTGGCCCGCAGCGGTTGACCGGGTGCCGCGTCAGCGTCGGGCCCGGCGCGGCGCTCAGCCCAGCTGCAGCATGCCGCGGCGGATCGCGAAGTTCAGCAGCTCCCCTTCGCTCGGCTCGGCCGGCACCTGCTCGCGCGCCAGCCAGCGGAAGAACACCGGCCCGGCGATGCGGCTGGCGGGTCCGTCGCGGCGCCAGGCCTGGGCGATCGGCCCGAGCAGGCCCTCGAGCTGGGCGGCCTCGAAGCCCTGGCACCATGCCTCGCGCTGCGCGGCATCGGCGGCCTGGTAGCGGTCTTCGGCCTGCCTGGCGCGCTCGCGGTCCCATTCGTCCCGGATGGTCTGGACCGAGACCTGCAGCGGCGGCGGCGCAGCCGGTGGTGGCGGGGCGGTGGCCCCGTCACCCGCCGCGCCGGTCGCGGCATAACCCTTCTTCAACGCGTCGCGCAAGTAGGCCGCCGGGGCGGCCAGCGGCGGCAGGTTCGCCTGGCGCAGGCGCTGCTCGACATGCTCGACGGTGGCACGCAGCAGCCCTTCGTCGGTCTTCGAGTACAGCCGATCGGCTTCCTCGTCCTTCAGGCCGAGCTTGCGCAGGCGTTCGACGAGCTCGAGGTCGAAGGGATTGCGGTCCTCGGTGACGCCCAGCGCCGACTGCGCCTTGCGGTGCACCATGAACTGCAGCTCGGCGATGCGCCGGCCTTCGCGGTGCTCGATCAGCTCGAGGCTGAAGTCGTCCTGCAGTGCGTCCACCTCGGCCAGCGCGGGGCGCAGCACGTCGCGCTTGAAGTAGCGGTAGTCGACCTTCTCGATGTCGCTGCGGCCGGTCAGCACGGAGGCCCACCAGTACAGGTCCTCGCGCATGGTCAGCCGCGACGGCGAGGTCAGGTACTGCAGGCCGAGCTCGAACAGCACCGCGGCGGCATAGGACCGCATCTGGGCGCCGACCTCGAGCAGGATCTTCGTGTAGCGGTGCGGCTTCAGCAGGCGTTCGCGCACCTTGTCGGGATAGCTCCAGCTGATGATCACCGGGTAGCCGGAGCCGCGCTCGGCGATCTCGACGGTGCCCAGCAGCTGCGACGAGGTCCAGCGCTGTTCGCCGGTGCCGACCGAGTTCCACTCGATCAGCGTCGTCTGCATCTCGCGGATGTGTTCCTTCAGCAGCGCGACGTTGCGGGAATTGAAGTGCGAGTCGCCGATCAACGTGGCCAGCGGAAGTGTGTACTGACGTTCGTCGACGCCCTGCTGTTGCGCGTGGTACAGCAGCGCGTTGTAGATGCGGCGCGACAACAGCGTGAGCCGTCCCTTCTTCGGCCGGATGGCGATGGACTCGTTGGCCTTCTGCACCATCGCGTCGTCGCGCCGCGCGATCGTGGCCGGACCGCGGGTTCGTGCCGGTGCAACGGGCGGGACGACCGTGGGTGCGGCCGTTGGGGCGGACGCAGCCGCTGGCGCGCCGGGCGGATCACGCGGCGATGCGGAGGCGGAGTGCGCTGGTGGATCGGCGCTCACGGCGTCAGGTCATGGATGGGGTAGGCGATCACATCATGCCGCGGGATTGTGATTTCCGCAATTCACAGTTTCAGAACCGTCGCCTTGAAGGATTGAGATTGAACCCTTGAACTGATTGAAGGACATTGGCGGACAGGAAATCCTAGGTCTGACAAGGAGTTGCCCTCGATTTGCGGAGTGGAGTTGGGATTCATCGTGAGCTTGGCTGGGATTCAATGTGAGTGGAGCTGTGATTCGCCGGGGCGGGTTGTGAGCCTGGGTGGTGCATGGCCGGAGTGGATATGGTGTTCGGCGCCACCGGGCGTGGACCTGGTCGCTCGGGAACCGTCCACCAGGGCGCGGAAGGCGCTCGATGGCCGTCGTTGATGCCCTCGGGGGTGGGGGCGTTCGACGCGCGAATCACAACGCGGCTCACGCTGCACGGCATGAACGGTCGTGGAGTCACAATGCGGCTCACAATGCACGGCGACGTTTTCATCGGGTCTGCGAGAGGTTGACGGGGAGCGCGTGGCACTTTGGAATACCGCTGAGTCAACACTTTTCTGTACACTTGCAGGAAATCTGTTGACTGGACGGGATTATGGCCACTGAATCACCAGCGGAACTGACTGGAAACCAGGTTTCCACGTCGACGAGTGCGGCAACCCCGCTCGAGGCGTTCTCCGCCCCCTCGCCCGGCGTGACCTCGGCGCCATCGGTGCCGGCCGCCGCGCCGGCGGCCGTGCGCCAGCCGATCGACATGGCGCGTGTCACGGCGCTGGCCGAGCGCGCTGCCGGCATGGTGGAAGAGATCCGCGGCCGACTGCTGGCGCCGGAAGCCCGCAAGCTGGCCCCGAGTTATTCGGCGACGCAGCTGGCAACGGTGTGCGGCGTCGACAAGGCGCACGTCGCCTACCGCATCACCAAGAACGACCTGCCGACCGGCAAGCTGACGCCGACCGGCGGGCGGCGCGAGTTCTCGCTGGCCGAACTCCGGCGCTGGGCGCGCGAGTACCGCAAGCCCTCCCTGCGCCCTGCCGGTGAGCGGGCGGTGACGCTGGCGATCGGCAACTTCAAGGGCGGCGTCTCGAAGACGACCACCGCGATGGTGCTGGCCCAGGGCCTGAGCATGCGGGGCCACCGCGTGCTGGCGATCGACGTCGATCCGCAGGGGTCCTTGTCGACCTTGTTCGGCATCCTGCCGGAGACCGAGGTCGAAGAAGGCATGACGATCGTGCCGATCTGCCGCGGCGAGGCCACCGACATCCGCTATGCGATCCAGCCGACCTACTGGGACGGCATCGATCTCGTGGCGGCAGCGCCCTTCCTGTTCGAGGCCGAGTTCAGCCTGCCCGCGATGCAGATGCGCGATCCGAGTGCACGTTTCTGGGACGTGCTGAACCAGAGCCTGGAGTCCGTTCGCGACGACTACGACGTGATCGTGATCGACACGCCGCCCTCACTGTCTTACGTCACGATCAATGCCTTCATGGCCGCGGACGGCATCCTGGTGCCGGTGCCGCCGTCGGCGCTGGACTTCGCCAGTTCAGCGCAGTTCTGGGGCTTGTTCGCCGACCTCGGCAGCAACCTCGACCAGGCCGCCAAGCGCGGCAAGAGCTACGACTTCCTGCACGTGCTGCTGTCACGGGTCGACCAGTCGGACGTCGCGGCGCCGGCGGTGCGGCAATGGATCCAGGCGACCTACGGCGAGTACCTGCTGCCGGTCGAGGTCCCGAAGACGACGGTCACCTCGTCGAAGGCCGCCGAATTCGGAACCGTCTACGACGTGCAGAAGTACGAGGGTTCGGCCAAGACCTACAAACGCGCAGCGGATGCGTACGACCGCGTGGTCGACCTCGTCGAGCAGTCGATCGTCGAGGCCTGGCGCAACCGGGCGCGGCGATGAGCAGGCGCCGCATCGCTTGGCTGGAAACCAGGTTTCCAGCCGGGGGGGCGATCCCGGTCCCGGCAGCGGCCCCGAGCCCGGCGCCCTGCCGGCCGTCTTCCCGGACGCCCTGCCCCATGCCCTGCCCGCCGCAGGCCGACCCGGCCGCTGGTTTTCACCCATCCCGTCCGGCGGACGCCGGCGCTAGTGCGAGGAGTTCCCGATGAGCAGCATCGGCAAGCGCCTGCTGGCTTCCACGGCCGACCTGGCCGCCGCCGTCGCGGCCAAGACCACCGCCGCGCCGGCGGTGATCGATCCCGCCCGCCCGCCCGGCCCGCGCACCGCGCCGGGCCAGATGCTGGCCGCACGCAGCGAGATGCTGTCGCTGCAGGGTGAACTGTCGGACCTGCGCGAGAAGCTGCAGCAGTTCGATGGTTCGCTGCCGACCGTCAAGCTCGACGCGTCGCTGGTGCAGGCGACCGCCTGGGCGAATCGGCATGAGCAGTCCTTCGCCACGCCGGCATTCGCGCGCCTGAAGGCCAGCATCGAGCTCGCCGGCGGCAACGCGCAGCCGATCCTCGTCCGCAGGGCGGCGGAGGCCGGCCGCTATGAAGTGGTGTTCGGCCATCGCCGCCACCGGGCCTGCCTGGAACTGAAGCTGCCGGTGCTGGCGGTGATCTGGGACGGCCCGATGCCGGACCTCGACCTGTTCCTGTCGATGGACCGCGAGAACCGCGAACGGGAAGACCCCTCGGCCTACGAACAGGGCCAGACCTATGTGCGGGCGCTCGAAAGCGGGCTCTTCCAGTCGCAGCGTCGGCTGGCCGAGGCGATCGGCGTCAGCCACACCTGGGTGCGCAAGGCGATCCTGGTCGCCCAGCTGCCGGAGGCGATCGTCGAGGCTTTTGCGTCGCCGCTGGACATCCAGCCGAAACACGCCGAAGAGATCGCCGGCGCGCTCGAGGCGGACCGCAAGACGGTGCTGCGGCGCGCCGAGAAGCTGCGCCAGGCGCCGAAGCGGCTGGCGCCGAACCAGGTGGTCGGGCACCTGCTCGGCCGCCTCGACGACAAACCCGCCGTGCAGCGCATCGTCGTCAATGACCGGGCGGTCGGCAGTTGGCGACGGGATCCGAAGGGCAGGGCGCTGATCGTGCTGGACGCGCCGGCCGCGGACGACTCGACGATGCAGCGCATTGCCGATGCCATCGCTCGCACGCTGGCACGGCCCTCGGAACAGGCCTGATCAGTCATCGGCGCGGGGTACCGATGCGCACGTCGCTCGGACCCCGCCAAAGGGCGCCTCAGGTCCAGCGCGCGCGCCAGCCACTCCTCGCCAACGATCCGTCCGCGGCGCCAAGCGACCAATGCGCGTGGCACCGTTGCTGTACGGCACGAGGAGAGGGCCTCCGACCCCCTGGATGCTCCGCGGCGTCACGGCCGCACAGCGACCGCATCGACGTCCCCTCATCCGCTAGCGTCGCCACCAACGGCGCCGACTTGTGAACGATCCAAATCACAACGGCGCTCACGTTAGCGCGCCTCACCACACCTACGCACATGATTACTCCACATAACATACCTAGCAAAAAATGATGAACTGACGGTAAGATGGATGGAGCTGGACGTCAAAACCAATATCAATCAACGACTTACCACCAGCTCCTGCGGTATGACATTCACTGCACGATGAGCCCGACCCCAGACCTGTTCGAGGCCCCCTCAGCGTCGACCCGAAGGACGGCGACGACGCCGGATGCGCGTCGCCGGCGCCTGCATGCCGGGCATTTCGCCTTCATGCGCGCGCTGGTCCAGGGCCTCGACTGGCAGCAAAGCTGGCAGCGCTACCTGCGCCTCGAAGGCGAAGCGAGCGACCGCCGGACCGTGCGAACGACCATCGCCTGGCTGCGCGACGAATTCGCCGCCGCGGCCCGCCGTGAGCAGCGCTTCGGCACGGCGCGCCTGGTGCTGCTCGATGCCAGCCGGGTGGTCGACGGCGGCGAGGCGCTGCCGTCACTGGAGGACTACGCCGCGAGCGAAGGCCTGGACGACTTCTCGCAGGCCGAGCAGATCGCCAGCTACGAAGCCCGCTACGGACGAGCCACCCGACGCCAGCGCCGTCGCGGGCGCCTGATCGCACGCCAGCTGGAGGCGCTGCACTGGCTCGAGCTGCGCGCCGCCGAACCGCCCCGTGCGGCGGATCCGCTCGGCTACTGGCTGAATCCGGCGCTGGCGGCACCGCTGGAAGCCGACGGCATCGCCACGCTCGCGGACCTGGCCGCGCGCATCAACGGCCTCGGGCCGCGATGGCACCGCGGCGTGCGGGGCATCGGCGACACCAAGGCCCGCCGCATCGGCGACTGGCTGGTCGCCCACCAGCCGAGCACCGGCCTCGTGCTGGGGGGCCATGCGCGCGGCGGCGCACGCCGTCTCGAGCCGGCGGTCCGTGGCGCGCTGGTCGCGCCGGCGACCGATGTGCGGCCGTGGGACAAGTTCATCGTGCCGCCCGCGCTCGACGGCCGCGCCGGCCGCCACCGCGCGCCGCGCGCCGGGTGCCTGATCGATGCCGACGACGACCGGGCGGCGATCGAGGCCTGGCTGAAGTCGAAGGCCGCGGGTGCCGGGGGCAGGGCGACGGCCCACACGGCGCGCGCCTGTCGCAAGGAAGCCGAGCGCTTTCTGCTGTGGCTGATCCTCGAGCGCCGGACCGCGCTGTCGTCGATCGAGCCGGACGACTGCAAGGCGTACCGCGCCTTCCTGGCCGACCCGCAGCCGCGCGCGCGATGGTGCGCGCCGCGAGGGCGGCCCCGCTGGTCGCCGCTGTGGCGGCCCTTCGAGGGCCCGCTGGCGCCGACCGCGCAGCGCCAGGCGACCGTGCTGCTGAAGAACCTGCATGCCTTCCTCGCCGATCGCCGCTACCTGATCGGCAATCCCTGGGTGATGGCGTTGTCGCCGACCGAACACCCCACCCGTGCGCCGGACGCGCCGGCTGCAGCTGCCACGCCCGCGGCGCCTGCGGCAACGGCAGCCCCCGCAACACCCGCGGCACCCGCAGCGCGCCGGCTCGATGCCACCCGCAGCCTCGATGCGCGGCAGTGGGCCAGCGTGATGGCCGTGGCCGCGGCGGGCGATACCACTCCGATGCCCTCGGTGCAGCGACGCCTGCTCATCGCGCTGCGGCTGCTGCAGGCCACCGGACTTCGGCCGGCCGAGGCCGTCGCCGCCACGGTCGACGACCTGCAGCGCGTCCCGCTGCCGGCGCAGCCCGGCGACAGCGCCCCGGCGCAGGCCTGGCAGCTGCGCGTGCGCGGACGACGTGAGCGCACGCTTGCGCTGCCCGAGGCCTTCGTGGCCGAGCTCTGTGCTTACCTCGCGTCGCGCGGACTGGCCGCCGATCCGCTGCATCCGGACAACCGGGGGGCGTACCTGCTCGGCCGCGCGTCCGACCTCGCCGCGCGTGCGCCGAACCTGCCGGCCGGCGCGGTGGCAATGCATGCGCACGACGGCATCACCGTCGAGACGCTGTACCGCCAGCTCAAGCGCTGCTTCGCCACCGCTGCCGCCGCGCTCCGCGCCGACGGTGACGGGCCCCGGGCGGATCGCCTGGCCCGGGCCAGCACGCACTGGCTGCGCCACAGCCATGCACAACAAGGCCTGGCGATGGGGCTGCCGCTGCCCTGGCTGCAGCAGCAGCTCGGCCATGCGGCGCTGGCGACCACCGCGTCCTACGATGCCGATGCGGCGCGCCAGGCCTGGCGTTTCGCCGAAGCGGCGTGGCGCCAGGCCGCCGACTGGCGAGAATCGTCCACCCGCAGCGACCCCTCCGGGGAGCCCCGATGAACCCCCGCAGCCAGACCGAAGCCTTCCACGATCCCGACACCGGCACCGTCTCCTATGTCTTCTGGGACCGCGCCACCCGCCGTGCCGCGCTGATCGACCCGGTGCTCGACTTCGACTTCCGCGCCGGCCGCACGACGACGACCTCGGCCGACCGCATGCTGGCCTGCGTCGCCGAGCACGGCCTCACCGTCGACTGGATCCTCGAGACGCACGCGCATGCCGACCACCTGTCCTCGGCGCGCTACCTGCAGCAGCACTGCGGCGGCCGCATCGCGATCGGCGAACGCATCCGCGAGGTGCAGGCCACCTTCAAGAAGATCTACAACCTCGAGCGCAACTTCCTGCCCGACGGCAGCCAGTTCGACCACCTGTTCGCCGACGGCGAGCGTTTTGCCATCGGCGAGCTCGAGGCCACCGCGCTGTGGGTGCCGGGACACACGCCGGCCGACATCGCCTACCTGGTCGACGGGCAGGTCTTCGTCGGCGACACGCTGTTCATGCCCGACGTCGGCAGCGCGCGCGCCGACTTCCCCGGGGGCGACGCGCGCACGCTGTACCAGTCGATGCACCGGCTGCTGGCGCTGCCGCCGGAGACGGTGATGTACGTGTGCCACGACTACCCGCCGCCCGAGCGCGGGCCTGCGTGGCGCACGACGGTGGCCGAGCAGCGCGCGGCCAACAAGCATGTGCGCGACGGCATCGACGAGGACACCTTCGTCGCGATGCGCACCGCGCGCGACGCGACGCTGGAGGTGCCGACATTGATCCTGCCGGCACTCCAGGTCAACGTGCGCGCCGGCCAGCTGCCGCCGGCGGACGACAACGGCGTGGCCTACCTGCGCATTCCGATCAATGCGTTGCCCCAGCACGGCCACAAGCCGTGAATTGATCGGCGGGTGGCCGCGTACCATCCGCGTTGGTGTTTGGGCCCGCACAGCGCACCGATGAGCCCCCTGTTCCTCTCGAGCCTGCTCTTCGGCCTGGCGCTGGCCGCGCCGGCGGCCGCGCAGGAACTGCGCAACTGGGGCGACGACCCCTTCGTGCAGCTCAGTGCCGACCTGGCCGGCTGCCCCGAGCCGCGTGGCCCGCGCGCGACCGAAGCGGAGTGGCGCGCCGAGGCGCACTGGCGCATCGAGACCGGCACCAGCTGCTGGCTGGCCGGGAAGTGCGCCGACGCCAATGCGTACCGCTACGACGCCGCGCTCGCCCGGCAGCTGTTCCCGACGCTGAAGGCCGCACCGGTGCTGGCTGGCAGCAGCGTCTGGGCCTACCTGCAGCGCCGCATCCTGTTCCTGCAGGGCTGCGTGCGCGACGCCGCGCAGGCGAGGGCGCTCGAGCACGCGGCGCAGGTCGTGCCCGAGCTCGTGATGGTGGTGCCGGCGCTGCGCATCGGCGACGACCCGCGCGTGCCCTACCGGCGTCTCCAGGACTGACCGCCGATCCTTTCAGGCGCTAGCCGGGCACGTCCGAACGCAGCGCCGCGTCGAGCTGCGCATGGAAGCGCACCGCGGCGAACTCGAAGCGGCCGAACGTCAGCGCGCTGTTCGCGCCCGAGGCCAGCCCGGCCTGGATCGATTCGGCCAGCGCGTGGTCCTCGGCCAGCGTCGCGCGGTACAGCGCGACGTTGCGCTGCCAATGGCCGAGCGCCTTGTCGGTGGCCGGCGGATCGGGGATCAGCGTCAGCTCGTGCACCCGGGTGGTCTCGGGCGCCAGCGGCTCCACGCTGCTCAGCTGCGCGTGGTCGACCTGCACCAGGAAGAAGGTGTTGGGGAAGAAGAAGTAGATCAGGTTGCCGTGCTGGCGCGGCTGGAAGTGCTCGGCCGCCGGCGGGCGCGTCGGGTCGAGCGACGCCTTGACCAGGAAGAGCCGTCGGTGCGGCCCGAGCTCGTCGACGATCTGCACGTTGTCGGCGAACATCTGCGCGATCGTCGCGCGGTGCGCCACCTTGAAGTGGTAGGCCTCGAACGAACCGTCGGCCAGCAGCTTCCAGTTGCAGCGCCGCTCGATGGTGCGCGGATCGAAGCCGGCATGCGTGCCGAAGCCCATCGTGTCCAGCTCGTCGGCCAGCGGTGCCAGCAGCGCACCGGCATCGATGGCCGCGCAGCGCGTGTCCGGCACGACCCAGACCGCGCCGGCGCGCTCGGTCACCGCCAGCGGCCGCAGGCCGGCGGCTTCGCGGTCCAGCGACGGGAAGCCGACCTGCTGCGGCACGCCGCGCAGGCGGCCGTCGAGGCCGTAGGTCCAGGCGTGGTACGGGCAGGCGAAACGATCGGACCCTTGGCCGGTGCCCGGCGGCACGATGCGCGCGCCGCGGTGCCGGCAGACGTTGACGAAGGCGCGCAGCACGCCGTCGTCGCCGCGCACCACCAGCAGCGGCACGCCGAGTCGGTCGGTCGACACGTGGCTGCCGGGCGCGCGCAGCACATCGGCGGCGGCGACCGGCTGCGGCCAGCGACGCAGCAGCGTGCGCTCGCGCTCGAAACGCTCGGCATCGAGGTAGTCGGCGACGGGGATCGTCGACGGGGCGTCGGCCATCTCCGGCTCGTGCCGTTCGAGCACCGCCAGCGCGCGGCGCAGCAGGTCCTGGGCGTTGGTCGGCGTCATGGGGCTCGCGACAGGGCAGGGCGATGGGCGGGATGCTAGCGGTCGCCGGCGGGCCGATCCAAGTCAGCCGGATTGACGGCGATCAAGCGTCGCGCCGGCCCGGTGCGCGACGATGACGGCATCGAACCCGGAAGGAGCCCGCATGAAGATCCTGCTCGCTGTCGACGGCAGCGCCACCACCAAGCGCATGCTGGCCATGCTGGCCGCGCACGACGAGATGCTCGGCCACGGTCACCAGTACACCGCGGTGACGGTGGTGACGCCGATCCCCGGCCGTGCCGCGGCCTTCCTGTCGCGCGAGACGATCGACGGCTGGTACCAGGAACAGGCCGACGAGGTGCTGAACCCGGTGCGCAGCTTCGCGGCGCAGAACGGCTGGAACTTCGAGGCGCGCCATGTCATCGGCCATCCCGGCGACCAGATCGCCGCGTTGTGCGAGGAAGGCAAGTTCGACCTCGTCGTGATGGGCACGCACGGCCATTCGATGATCGGCAACGTCGTGATGGGCTCGGTGGCGACGCGTGTGCTGGCGCTGGTCAAGAAGCCGGTGCTGCTGGTGCCTTGAACGGCCGTCACGAAACGGGCGCGCTCGCCGTGCCCTTGAAGAACACGTAGAGGAAGCTGCCGTCGGGCTGCGTCGTGCGGTCCAGCGCGGCGAGCCCTTCGTCGAAGCGCGCCGCATCGATGAGTCCGGCCGCCACGGCGGGTTCCCGCACGCCGGCGATCATCGCGGTGAAGGTCCTGCGGGTGAAGCCCTCGACCAGGGCCGGCCGGCTGGCGTCCGCGTAGACGACGCGGGGGTGCACCTGCACCGCGCCGTAGCCGGCCGCGCACAGCAGCGGGTACAGCGCGCGGCCGATGCAGGCATCACCGCCGGCACGGCGCTGCAGCGCCACCTGGCAGGCGATCGCCTCGCGCGCCGCGGCGCTGTCGGGATGGAAGACGGTCGGGCCGTGGTCGCCCTCGATCACCGTCATCGTGCCGCCTGGGCGCAGCAGCGTGCGCAGGGCCGCCAGCGCATCGACCGGCCGCGACAGGTGCTCGAGCACGAAGCAGACGAAGGCGTGGTCGAACGACGCCGGCGCGAACGGCAGCGCGAACAGGTCGGCCTGCCGGAACTCGACGTTGCGCAGGCCGGCCGCGTCGGCGCGGCGCCGGGCCTCGTGAACCGAGCCGGCATCGATGTCGATCGACGTGAACCGGGCGTCCGGGCTGCGCGTGGCCAGCGTCAGCGTCTGCGCGCCGACGCCGCAGCCGACTTCCAGCACGCGGCTGCCGGCCGGGAAGGTGGTGTCGCCGTGCAGCAGCCCGGCCAGGGTGTCGGCCTGGTCGTTGAGGCGCTGGTGCTCGTTCTCCGAATGGCCGTGCACATAGCCGGTTATCGATGTCGACATCGGGAGGCCCGCGGTGGTGTGGATGCGGCAGTCTCGCGGCGCGGGCGAGCCGCCGTCTTGAACGTTATTGCAGCCGGGGCGGACGCACCGCCGCGCGCTGCCAGTCGCCCGGCGTGTAGCCGAACAGGCGCACGAAGCAGCGCGTCAGGTGGCTCTGGTCGGCGAAGCCGGCGCCGGTGGCCGCGTCCGCCAGGCGTGCGCCGTCGCGGATCAGCCGGCGCGCGTTTTCCGCGCGCTGCTGCAGCAGCCAGGCATGCGGCGGCAGTCCGTAGAGCGCGGCGAAGCGCCGCAGCAGCTGGAAGCGGCTGCAACCGGCCATCGCGGCGAGCTCGGCGAGCGTCGGCGCGGCGAGCGGGTCGTCGGCCAGCCGTTCGCGCACCGCGCGCAGCGCGGCATGCGGCGCATCGTCGGCCGGCTGCGCGGGCGCCAGCAGCGCGGTGCAGCAGCGGGCCAGCGCCTCGTCGCAGGCCATCCGTGCCGCGGCGTCGCCGCTTCGCACCGGGCCGGCATCGAGGCGGCGGAACAGCGCGGCGATCGCGGTCTGCCGGTGGCGCTCGCGGTGCACCGGTTGCGTGAAGGCCAGTCCGCCCGCCGGCGTGCCGAGCACCGCGGCCACGGCGTCCGGCGCGAGGTACAGCATGCGCCAGCGCCGCGCCGCGCCGTCCACCGGCCGGCCGTCGTGCACTTCGCCGGGGTTGGTCGTGATGACGTCGCCGGCGACCGCGCGCACCTCGCCGCGCCCGCTGGCCGATTGCTGCGCGCCGCGCTCGAGCAGCCCGAAGCCGAAGTCCGCATGCCAGTGGCGGGCGTAGTGGCGCGCGCTGTCCAGCCGCGTGCCATGCACGCCGGGCCAGGGCGTCGCCAGCACTTCGCCGCGGTGGACCGGCGCGCTCGCCATCAGCGCCGCCCTGTCGCGCGAGCGGGTGGCCGGTCGTGCTGCGCGAGCCAGTCGAAGACCTCGCCGTACCACTGGCGCGAGTTGCGCGGCTTCAGCACCCAGTGGTTCTCGTCGGGGAACCACAGCAGGCGCGCCGCGACGCCGCGGCGCTTGAGCGTGTTGTAGAAGGCCAGGCCGTTGCAGTCGGGCACGCGGTAGTCGAGCGCGCCGTGGATCACCAGCGTCGGCGTGTTCATCGCCTGCGCGAAGTTGTGCGGGCTCTGCGCCAGCACGGCGGCCATGTCGTCCCAGTAGAGCGCGCCGAGGTCCTTCGGCCGGTCGGGGTAGGAATCGGCCGCGAAGGTGGCGACGCGGTCGAACACGCCGGCGTGGCAGACGTAGGCGCGGTAGCGGCCCGGAGCCGCGTGGCCGTTCATCCAGGCGACCAGGAAACCGCCGTAGCTGCCGCCGCTGGCGAAGAGGCGCTTGGCATCGACCCAGCGCTGCGCTCGCAGCCAGTCGGTCGCCGCCTCGAGGTCCTGGAACTCCAGCTCGGCGAGCCGGCCGACGATGCTGTGCTTGAAGGCGTGGCCGAAGCTCGTCGAGCCGTGGTAGTTCACCTGCGCGACCACGTGGCCGCGCGAGGCCAGCAGGTGCGCGTTCCAGCGGTAGCCGAAGTTGTCGCCGGCGGCGATCTGCGGGCCGCCGTGGATCACGTGCAGCACCGGGTACTTTCTGCGCGCGTCGAAGCCGGGCGGGAAGGTCAGCCACATCTGCACGTCGTCGCCGAGCGCGCCTTCGAAGCGGACCGCCTGCACCTCGCCGAGGTCCAGTCGCGCGAGCAGCGCATCGTTGAAGCGTTCGAGCCGGCGCGGCGCTTCGCCACCACCGTCGACGCCAGCGCGCTGCGCGAAGACGCGCACCGGGTGGCTGTGGCCGTCGACCGCCGTGACGACGACGTCGTCGCCCGGGGCACCGCCGACGCCGAGGCCCTGCACCCAGCCGTGCTGCGTCAGCGGCTCGAAGCGGTCCTCGTCGACGGCGCAGCGCCACAGCAGGCAGCGGCCCTGCTGTTCGGCGCGACAGTACAACGCGCGTCCGTCGCGTGACCACACCGGCGCGCCGAGCACCTCGTGGTCCCACGCGTCGCCGAGCAGCCGCCAGCGTCCCCCGCGCCCGAGCAGCGCGGGCTTGGCCGGCATCGTGTGCGCGACACCGACGTTGGCCGCCACCGCCACCAGGCGATCGCCCTGCGGGCTGTAGCGCGGCAGGTCGAAGTCCCAGGCCTCGTCGTCGGCCACGGTCCGGAAGGCCGGGCGCGCGCCTCGCGGCGAACCGAGCGTCAGCTCGACGATCGTCCGGCGCTGGCCGGCCATCTGCTCGGCCGCCGGGTCGAAGGCGAAGGCGATGCGCCGGCCGTCGGCGCTGACGTCGAAAGGCAGCGGCTGCAGGTCGACCCGCGGCAGCTGGTGGTGCGTGCCTTCGAACAGGTCGACGATGCGGCCGCTGCCGAAGTCCAGCGTCAGCAGGTGCAGCACGCGGCCCATCGGATGCTGGTGGTCGAAGAGCCGGTAGTTCGCCTCGCCGGTGGCGTAGCCGGTCTCCTTGCGCGCATTGAAGCCGGCGAAGGCCCTGGCCTGCGCGTGCGCACCCTTCAGGTCCGGCCAGACCCACGCCGCGAAGACCACGCCGCGGCCGTCGGGCAGCCAGCGGAAGGCCTCGATGCCGGGCGCGAAATCGCTGGCGCGGCGGGCCTCGCCGCCGTCGGCCGGGATCAGGTAGAGCTGCGGCTGGTCGTCGCTGGCGCCCTGCTGCGCGCGTTTCGCGACGAAGGCGATGCGATCGCCGCGCGGCGACCAGACGGGCTGGCCGCACTTGCGGCCGAAGCGCGTCAGCGGCCGCGGCGCACGCCGGGCCGCGGCATCGAGCAGCCACAGCTGGGTGCGGCTGTCGTTGTCCTCCATCGACGGCGTGGTGACGCTGCACACCACCCGTGAGCCGTCGGGCGCGACGGCCACCTCGCCGATGCGCTCGAAGCGCCACAGATCCTCGATGCTGATCGCGGCGCGCTTGGGCATCGGCGCCGGCGGCTCAGTGCAGCTTGTGCAGCGGGCCGGCGCCGCCTGCGCGATGGGCGTGCCGCAGCCGCTGCATGGTCTGCAGCTCGCGCTGGAACCGCGCCATCTCGTCGAGCGTCGGCGGCTCGCTGGCCAGGCGCTGGCGCCGGGGGATCGCCGCCTGGTCGAGGTTGGCGCCCCAGCTCTCGCCGACGCGCATCGCGATCGGCGCGGGCAGCTGGTCGACCTCGGCCTCGTCGGCCCAGGGGGCGAGCTGGCGCACGATCTCGCGCACGCGGGGCTTGATCAGCGCCTCGCCGACCCGGCCGCGCTGGCCCCAGCGCACGATCACGCTGGACGACGAGGTGGTGTCGCTGTCGAAGGCGTCGACGATCGCGAAGTCGCGCCGGATCCCCAGCCGCCGCTGCATCAGGAACTCCTCCAGCGTCATCGCGATGTCCTCGAACGAGGTGGTGTAGCTGTAGTCGTCGGTCGCCAGGTCGGCGCTGAAGAAGCCGGCGACCTGCGCGGGGGTGTAGGCCTTCTGCGCGGCGGTCGCGGTCTCACCGCGGAAGCGCACGCGGCCGAGGTCCTTCATCGGCGTCGACGACAGCGGGAAGGCCGCCGGCACGGTGTCCGAGGTCAGCTGGTAGGCGTCCCAGCGCGGCAGGAAGCTGTCCAGCACCGTGTGCGCCGGGTTCAGCGTGGCATAGGACGACGGCGGCGTGTAGTCGAGCGCGTGGCCAAGCTCGTGGAACATCAGCCAGCCGGCTTCGTTGTGCACGTCGTCCAGGGTGCGCGTGATGCGCTGGCGGGGGTCGAAGAACGCGAAGATGTTCTGGCTGCCGCGCACGTAGCGCCACATCGTCTCGTACTGCAGGCCGTCGCCGAAGTCGCTGCGGTAGTCGGGTGCCTCGTTCATCGTGTCGCGTTCCTCGGGCGTCAGCCAGAACGAGTCGCCGTCGAGGTAGATCGCGCCGGTGGCCGGGAAGTAGAACGAGGGCCGGATGTGCGTCGACAGCACCACCGCGGTGACGCTGTTGAGCATGCGGCGGAAGTCGCCGCGGGTGTCGTGCGTGCGCAGGAAGTTCTCGAAGTTGCGGCCGAGCCAGTCGTGCGATACCAGCACGCGCGCCATCACCTGTTCGACGCTGGGAATGCCGCCTTGGCTGGTCTGCGCCAGGAAGGGCAGCGTGCCCAGTGTGCAGAGGTTGGCCTTCGAACCGCTGTGCCAGGTGGCCGCGTCGTAGCTGCAGCGCCGCAGCACCGCGGCATACGGCCCGTTGGCGACGTACGGATAGACGCGCGCGACATGATCGCCATTCCACACCGCGTTGGTATCGCTGGCCGGGGCCTGGTTGTGGCGCTCGACGAGCACGATCACCTCGTCGCTGGCCATGCGGCCGGCGGTGGTGTGCAGGGTCGCGCGCAGGCGCACCAGCGTGTCGCGCGTCACCTGCGGCGCGGTGAACACCGCGAGCCGGCTGGTCGAGGTGTCCAGCGTCACCGCCGGACCCTCCACCTGCGTCCAGGTCACGGCCTTGACCTCGTCGCCCGAGGGCAGGCGCGGCCACGCGCGCACCGACACCTTGCCGCCCATGCGCACCGCATGGCTGGCGCGCACGGTGATGCCGGCCTCGGCGCCGTCGCCGGCAGCCACGTCGAGCGACACGGCCTGCGAGCGCGGCGTGCCATCCGGTGCGGTGAAGTTCAGCTGGAACGCATACGAGCCGGCCTGCGGCGGATCGAAGCTGATGGCCTGGGTCTTGTCGGCGGGCAGCGTGACGGCCGGGCCGGCGGTCTGCGTCCAGCGCGGCGTGTCGATCGCGCCGCTGCAGCCGGCGATCACCAGGCCGGCGTTGCGCCCGACCGCCGCGTTCGGCGTCGAGAAGACGTCATGCGTCGCGCCCGTCTGCGCGCACAGCGTCGACAGCACGCGCGGTTGCGGGGTGATGTACTGCGTCAACGCGCCGACCGGGCGGATCTCGGCGCCGAAGAGGCCGCCGAGCACGTAGACCTGGCCGTCCTTCACGCCGAGGTAGATGCCGGTGGCTTCGTAGTAGCGGTAGCGGTAGCCCAGCGCGTCGCCGCTGGCCGGATGGCCGGGGAAGTATTCGGGAAACTGCACCTCGCCGTAGTTCATCAGCTGTTCGGCCGCGTCGACCGGATCGACGGTGCCGGCCACCGCCAGCGCACGGCGTTGCGGTGCGGCATCGCGCGCCGTGACCAGCGCCTGCGCCGCGCCGGCGACCGTCGGCTGTCGCGTGGTGGGGCCGTCGCTGCCGCCGCAGGCGGCGAGCCAGACGGTGGCGGCCAGTGCGAGGCCGAGGAGTGCACGTTGCAACATGTCTAGGAAAGCTCCGGGGAACGGATACGAGCCGGCGCGAACCCTCGCGCCGGGCACCCGACCGGGACTGCTTTCAGTCCATCGGCGGGGTCCGGTATTGTCATGGCCGGAGGCACCCGCGCCGGCGCCAGAAGGGTGATCTCGGCCGGCGAAGCGTTACACGACGCTACGCCGGCCGGCACGCCACAGCACGAACGCGAACTCGTCCGCCCGCTCGTCGTCGACCTGGCTGCGCGTGCTGCCCAGGCCGTGGCCGGCGTCGAAGCTCACGCGCAGCAGGATCGGGTTCGCCGAGCGGTTGGCCTTCTGCAGCGCGGCGGCCATCTTGCCGCCATGCCAGGCCTCGACGCGCGGATCGGTCATGCCCACCGTCAGCAGCACGGCGGGATAACGCGTGCCGGGCCGCACGTGCTGCAGCGCGTCCATCGCCTTCAGGCCGGCGAAGCCGTCCTTGGTCGTCACGGTGCCGAACTCGTCGATGTTCGGCGGGCCGTTCTGCGAGAACTCCGCGCGCAGCGCGTTGGAGATGCCGACGTTGGAGATCACGCCGGCGAAGAGGTCCGGGCGTTCGGTCAGCGCCCGCCCGACGGTGATGCCGCCCGCGGAGCCGCCCTGGATCGTCAGTGCCGCCTTCGAGGTCCAGCGCTCGCGGATCAGGTGCTCGCAGCAATCGATCAGGTCGCGCCAGGTGTTCGGCTTGGTGAGCTTCTGGCCACCTTTCCACCAGCGCTTGCCGTACTCGCCGCCGCCGCGCACGTGCGCGGTGGCGAAGACGCCGCCGCGTTCCAGCAGCGCGAGCGTGCGCAGGCTGAAGTACGGGCCGCTGGTGATCTGGTAGGCGCCGTAGGCCTGCACCAGCGCCGGGTTGCGGCCGTCGCGCTTCAGGCCTTTCTTCGCGACGATCGACAGCGGCACCCGGGTGCCGTCGCGCGCGGTCGCGAAGCTGCGGATCGCCTCGTAGCCGGACAGGTCGACCGTGGCCGGCGGCGCGAGGCCGGCACGCTCGGTGCGGCCGCTGGCGGGGTCGTGGCGGAAGGTCGTCAGCGGCAGCAGCCAGGCGGTGCCGTCGATGAAGCAGCCGTCGTCGGCGGTGCTGGCCGACAGGCCACTGATCGAGCCCTCGAACGGCAGCGCGACCGACGACAGCTTGCCGTCGCGGCCGAGCCGGCGCAGCGCGTGGTAGCCGCCGTCGAGGTCCAGCAGGTACAGCCCGTCGCGCGCCAGCGCGAGGTTCTCGACGACCAGCGGCCCTTCGGGCACGACGCTGACCGCGTTGGCATAGGTGCCGCTGGCCAGCGGCGTGCGCAGCACCTTGCCGTTCTGCGCGCCGCGCGTCGTCAGCAGGTAGAGATCGTCGGCATCGAAGGCGAGGCCGGTGACCTCGTCGTCGATCGTGCAGACCTGGCGCCACTTGGCGCGGCCGGCCACCGCGTCGCCCAGCGGCGCGACGAAGATCGGGTTCTCGCGCCGCACGCCACCGTATAGCACCAGCACCGCCCAGTCGCCCGAGCGCGCGCAGTTGATCGACGGGAACTCGCTGTCCGACAGCGGCAGCGAGGCGTCCTTGCCGTGCTGCACCAGCAGCACGTCGTCCTTCGGGTCGGTGCCCAGCTTGTGGAACAGTGCCGGCGAGCGCTTGTAGTAGTCGACCGTGCCGAGCTTGCCCACGTCGGCGACGCGGCCGTAGAAGAAGCCGCTGCCATCGGGCAGCCACGATGGCCCGGCGTACTGCGTACCGGCGATGCGCTCGGGCAGCACGCGCATCGTGTCGACCTCCATCACGTGCAGCACGGAGTTCTCGCTGCCCGCCGGGGACAGGCCGTAGACGACGTGCCGACCATCGGGCGACGGCACCCACCAGTCGAGCGACAGGTGCGTGCCGCCGTCGCCCTTCATCGTCGTCGGGTCGACGAGGATGCGCTCAGGCCCCGTGGCGCCGGCGCGCACCGCGAGCTTGAAGTTGTCGGCGCCGGCCGGTCGCACCTGGTAGAAGACCTTGTCGCCGGCTTTCTGCGCGCCGAAGGCCACCGCGGTGCCGCCGGACAGCTCGGTGATGCGGCGCTTGAGCGCGTCGCGGCCGGGAATGCCGTTCAGCACCGCGCGCGCATGCGCATCCTGGCCGCGCATGAAGGGTTCCCAGTCGGGGTCCTTCGGGTTCTCCATCCAGCGGTACGGATCGACCACCGTCTCGCCGAAGAAGGTCTCCTTGACGGGCTCGATGCGCGCGACCGGCAGCGCCGGCGACTTCACCCGCGCGCCGGCTTTCGCGGCCGCGGCGAGCGAGGTCAAGGGCCAGGCCGGGACAGCGCCGGTGGCCAGCGCCGCGGTGGCGCGCAGCAGGTGGCGGCGGTTGGGCCCGAGGGCAGGGGACGATGTCTTCATGGTCTATCGGCAACCGGGCTTCAGAGGGCGCCGATTGTGACCAATCGAGCGGGCCCGGCGGGTCGCCAGGCGGGCGGCGCCGCCTTAGGATCGTCAACCCGTAGTAGGTTCTGCCATCATGGCTCGAAGGGCTTCATGGAATCACCCGTGCATCGCCTCGGCGACCTGTTCCGTCAACTCGGCCTGCCCGACGACCCGTCGGCGATCGAGGACTTCATCGCCACCCATCGTCCGCTGCCCGGCTACGTCACGCTGGCGGACGCCTCGTTCTGGAACGCGAGCCAGGCGCAGTTCCTGCGCGAAGCGGTCAACGCGGACGCGGACTGGGCCGAGTTGATCGACTCGCTGGCGGCCCGATTGAGCGGCTGAGCCTCCAGGCTGCACTGAAGCGAGGGGCTTGCGCACCATGCCGAACGACATCTACCTCTCGTCGACCCTCGAGGACCTGCGCGTGGAACGCGAGGCCGTGCGCGACATGCTCGCTCGCAACGGATACGGCGTGAAAGACAGCTACCAGGCGAGCGACCAGGCCCTGCTTGCCAGTTGCTTCGAGGACGTCGCGTCCTGCGCGTTGTACGTGTGCATCGTCGGCATGCGCTACGGCCACCGGCCGGAAAGCGCCATTGCCAATCCGGAGGGCAAGTCGATCACGCAGCTCGAGTTGGAGCACGCCCGACGCCTTGGCCTGCCGTGCCTGGTCTTCCTGAAGTCAGAGCAGGCGGCCTACACGCGCGGCCAGCACGACGAGCTGTGCAAGGAGAACGAGCATGGCCTGCGCATCAAGACGTTTCGCGATTGGCTGCAGACAAAGTCCGGCTTGCGGCCGGCACAGTTCGAGACGATCCATGAACTGCAGGAAAAAGTGCTGGCAGCGCTCCCGCAGGCACTCGCGAAGGTGGCGTCGCAGCGCGCTTCCACCCGGGAATCACGTGCGGCAGAGGCCGTGGTGCGCGTGCCGTTCATGGTCGACGATCTCCCGCCCGACTTCGTGCCGCGGCCGGCGGAGTACGCGCAGTTGGTGTCGCACCTGCTCGACCGCGAGCGCAAGGAGCCGCTGGCCATCACGACCGCGCTGCGTGGTGCCGGAGGCTTCGGCAAGACCGTGCTGGCGCGCGCGCTGTGCCACAACCAGGACATTCGGACGGCCTTCAAAGGCGGCATCATGTGGGTCACGCTGGGCGAAAACCCTGGTTCGCTGATCGGTCGCATCCAGGATCTGATCTACATGCTGAGCGACCGGCGGCCCAGCTTCGACGGCATCGAAGGCGCGAGCACCGCGCTGGCCGAAGCACTGGGCGAACGCGACATTCTCATGGTGATCGATGACGCCTGGGACGTGGCGCACGTGCAGCCGTTCCTGCGCGGTGGGCCGCGCTGCGCGCGGGTGATCACGACGCGCCGTGACGACGTGCCACCGCAGAACGCGAGACGTACCGATGTCGACGCCATGTCGAGCAGTGAGTCGCTGGCGCTGCTGAGCCACGGCTTGCCTGAAGGCGCGGTACGGGCCGGCGGCGAGACGCTGGCCGCGTTGACGCGTCGCCTCGGGGAGTGGCCGCTGCTGCTGAAGCTGGTCAACAGCGCGCTGCGCGACCGTGTCGTGCAGCGGGGCCAGGCACTGGGCGATGCTCTCGCCTATGTGAACAGCGCGCTCGACGAGATGGGGCTGACCTTCTTCGACGCCAGCGACGTTGGCGCGCGCAACACGGCGGTAGCGACGACGCTGGACGTCAGCCTAGCCCAGCTCGGCGAGGCCGACCGGGCCCGCTTGCATGAGCTGGCGGTCTTTCCAGAGGACGTCGCCATCCCGATCGACGTGATCGCCGCGCTGTGGGCGCACAGCGCAGGACTCAAGGGCATCGCCAGCGAGCGCTTGTGCCAGCGACTCGCGCAGCTGTCATTGTTGCAGGCGTTGGACCTCGGCACGCGCACCGTGCGGCTGCACGACGTCGTGCGCCAGTTCCTGCTCGGCCGGGTTGGCGGCGGCGTGCCGGCACTTCATGCGCTGCTGCTGGACAGCGCACGGCCGACGGACGGCGCCTGGGCGGCACTGGCACCTGCTAAGGGCTACTGGTGGGACTGGCTCTTCGTCCACCTGCGTGCAGCCGGTCGGAGCGACGAGTTGGTGGCGACAGCGCTAGATCTGCGCTACCTGACGGTGAAGGGGCTGCTGTGCACGCCGGCAGCGGTGGAAGCCGACCTCGGCATCGCACTTGCCGTGGAGCCCGAGCACGGCAGACTGCTTGCATTGCGCCGAAGCTACACGCAAGCCGCGCACCTGCTGTCGCGCTGTCGCGGGCGGGACGAAGCGCAGGCAACGCTCGCCGCGCGACTCCGGTTCGTCGATGCGCTCGCGCCGCTGGCCAGTGCGCTGCATGCAGGAAGCGCCACGCCCCGCCTGACGCCAGTCACGGTGCCGCCGGACCTGCCGCACCCGGCGCTGATCCGCACGCTGGGCGAGCACCACGGCACGATGAACGTCTGCGCGCTGAGCGCCGACGGCCGCCGCATGGCCACGGCGGGCCGCGACCGCACGATCCGCCTGTGGAACACCGGCAGCGGCGTCGAGCTGCTGTCCTTGCCGGGCCATGCGGTGCGGGCGCTGCGGCTCAGCGAGGACGGCAGCCTGCTCGCGGCCGCCACCGAAGAACGGCGGCTGATCGTCTGGGACACCCGCACCGGCGAAGAGCGCCTGCGCTGCGCCGGTCATGTCGACGTGCTGACCGGCTGCGCGCTGAACACCGCCCACCGCCGCGTGCTGAGCTCGTCGCTCGACGGCACGATCCGGCTCTGGGACCTGGACAGCGGCGCGCTGCTGAAGACGCTGGGCCGCACCTCGGCCGAGAACGAGCGCGCATTGATGGTGCCGGCCAACGATGCCGGCCACAGGGGCCCGGTGCTCGGCTGCGACATCAGCTCTGACGGCACGCTACTGGCCTCGGCCTCGAGTGACCAGACGGTGATCCTGTGGGATGTGCGCACCGGCGAGGCATTGCGGGTCTACCGCAGCCACGAGGCCGCGGTGAATGCCTGTGCGTTCAGCCCCGACGGCCGCTTCCTGGCTGCTGCGAGCGCCGATCAGACGGTGTGCATCTGGTCCGCCACCGACACCACGGTTCGCCTGCTCGCCGGGCATGACGATGCCGTGAAGGACCTGGCGTGGTCCGACGACGGCGCGACGCTGCTGAGCGCGTCGGCCGACGGCACGCTGCGCATGTGGGACGTGGCAACGAAGCGCCTGCTGCGCAGTTACACCGGCCACACCGACTGGGTCGTCAGCTGCGGCCTGTCGTCGCGCGCCGGGTTGATCGCGTCGGCGTCGATCGACGGCACCGTGCGCCTGTGGGAGCGGGATGCGCCCGGCAGCGAGCGGGTCCGCCGCTCGCGCAGCGAGCAGTGGGTGCAGGCCTGCGCCGCGCAGCCCGCGCATGGCCTGCTCGCCACCACCGCGGCCGACCGTGGCCTGCTGCTCTGGAATCCGGCGCGGTGCCATCGCACCATGTCGCTGCGCGGCCACGAGGCAGCCGTGCGTGCTTGTGCGATCAGCGCCGACGGTCGCTTGGCGGCATCGGCCTCAGCCGACAAGTCGGTGATCGTCTGGGACGTGGTGACAGGGCGCCTGCTGCACAAGCTGAGCGGCCATCGCGACTGGGTCAACGCCTGCAGCATCGACGCCACCGGCACGCTGATCGCCTCGGCATCGAACGACCGTACGCTGCGGCTGTGGGACCTGGCGTCGCGCGCGCGCAAGCTGGCTTTCGTCGCCCATGCGCACTGGGTCACCGCCTGCGTTATCAGCCCAGACCGGCGCTGGCTCTATTCGGCCGCCGCCGACGGCACGCTGCGGCGCTGGCCGCTGGCCGACATCGACGAGGCGCTGTGGGAAGACTGGCTGTCGGGCCGCCGCGAGCTGGCGGCGGACGCGGCGGTCGCGGCGCTGCGGCCGCTCGAGCTCGGCGGCCATGCGCAGTCGCTGAACGCGCTGGCGCTCAGTACCGACGGCCGGGTGCTGGCCAGTGCGTCCAGTGACCGGACGCTGGGGCTGTGGGATGCGCAGACCGGCGAGGGTCTGCGGCTGCTCGAAGGCCACCTGCTCGACGTCAACGGGTGCGCCTTCAGCCCGGACGGACGGCAGCTCGCGTCGGTGTCGTCCGACGGCTGCATCAAGGTCTGGCGCGTTGTCGACGGACAGTGCCTGATGTCGCTGCGCGTCGACAGCGAGCTCACGGACGTGCGCTTTGTCGATGCCGACGGCGCACGACTGGTCACCGTTGGCGCGATGGGGGTGTACTTCCTCGGTTGCGGCGACGGCGCCCCCGCGTGAGGCGGGCATCGTCCTGCGGCCCGGTGGGCAACGGCCTTGGCCTCGCCAGCGTCCTTTGACCGCCTTCAGCGCAGCAGATCCCGCAAGGTGCGCGCCACCACCTTGGTCGCGCGGCGCAGGTCTTCCAGCACCAGGTGTTCGTCGGCGCGCTTGGCGTTGGACTCCAGCACCGTGCGCGGGCCCGCGCCGTAGATCGCCGCCGGCACGCCGGCCGCGCCGTAGAGGCGCACGTCGGTGTACAGCGGCGTGCCCGAGGTCGGGATCGGCTCGCCGAACACCGCTTCGCCGTGGCGCTGCAGCGCCTGCACCAGCGGCGCGCTGCGGTGGTCGGGCTTCCACGAATCGGCGCGCAGCAGGCGCCTGATCTCGACGCGGATGCCGGGGACCGTGGCGGCCGCCTCGGCGATCACGCGGCGCACGTCGGCCTCGACGACTTCCGGGTTCTCCTCGGGGATCATGCGGCGGTCGAGCTTGAGCACCACCTTGCCGGGCACGACGTTGGTATTGGTGCCGCCTTCGATGCGGCCGACGTTGAGGTAGGGGTGCTGGATGCCGGGCACCTTCGACAGCACCGAGCGATAACGCGCATTCTGCTCATACAGCGCGTTCAGGATGGCCACCGCGCCCTGCAGCGCGTCGATGCCGGTGTCGGGGATCGCCGCGTGGGCCATCTTGCCGTGCACCGTCACTTCCATCTGCAGGCAGCCGTTGTGCGCGGTGATCACCTGGTAGCTGAAGCCGGCGGCGAGCAGGAAGTCGGGCCTGGTCAGCCCTTTCTTCAGCAGCCAGCCGGGGCCGAGCTCGCCGCCGAACTCCTCGTCGTAGGTGAAGTGCAGCTCCACCGCGCCGCGCAGCGGTGCGCCCAGCGCCTCGAGCGCCCGCAGCGCGAAGGTGTAGCTGGCGAAGTCGCTCTTGCTGACCGCCGCGGCGCGCGCGTAGAGCTTGCCGTCGACCACCTCGCCGCCATACGGGTCGTGCGTCCAGCCCTCGCCGGGCGGCACGACGTCGCCGTGCGCGTTCAGCGCGATGGTCGGGCCGCCGTCCGCGAAGCGCCGGCGCACGATCAGGTTGGTGATCGATTGCAGGCCGTAGTCCTGCACCTCCTGCGCGGGCACGGCATGTTTTTCGGCCGTGTAGCCGAAGCCCTGCAGCAGCTCGGCGGTGCGTTCGGCATGCGGCGCGTTGTTGCCCGGCGGCGTGTCGGTGGGCACCTGCACCAGGGCCTGCAGGAAGCGCACCTCGTCGTCGAAGTGCGCGTCGATCCAGGCGTCGAGCTTCGGATAGTCGGTGGCGTGGTTCATCGTCATGGCGGGCAAGGTCTTCAAGCGGTCGCGAGGTCGTCGAGCAGGTGGCCGAAGGCGCGCACCGCGAGCTCGATGTCGTGGTTGGTGCTCGATTCGAGCGGGTTATGGCTGATGCCGGCGTTGAGGCCGCGCACGAACAGCATCGCCTGCGGCATCACCTCGTGCAGCTTCATCGCGTCGTGGCCGGCGCCGCTGGGCATGCGGAACAGCGGCAGGTGCAGCCGTTCGACCGCCCGCTCCCAGCGTGCCTGCCAGGCTGGGGCGCTCGGCGCGGCGGCGGCGCGCAGCGTCTCCTCCAGCCGATGAGCGAGTCCGCGGCGCTCGCAGATGCGCTGCAGCTCGGCGAGCGCATCGGCGGCGCAGGCATCGCGCGCGGCGTCGGTGGTGGCGCGGATGTCCAGGCTGAACGCGCAGCGGCCGGGCACGACGTTGATCGACCCGTTGGGCACCTGCAGCATGCCGACGGTGCCGACGACATGCGGCACGCTGGCCGCGCGCTTTTCGAGGTAGAGGATCAGCTCGGCGACGGCCGCCGCGGCATCGCGCCGGCGGTCCATCGGCGTCGTGCCGGCGTGGCTGGCCATGCCGATCACCTCGCCGAGGTAGCGCACGCTGCCGTTGATCGAGGTGACGATGCCCAGCGGCAGGTCGAGCTCGTTGAGCACCGGCCCCTGCTCGATGTGCACCTCGACGAAGCCGAGGTAGCGGGCCGGGTCGCGCTTGAGCTTCGGGATGTCGGCGATGCACAGGCCCGCGTGCTGCATCGCCTGGCGCATCGTGATGCCGTCGGCGTCCTGCTGCTCCAGCCACGCGGGGTCGAAGTGGCCGGTCAGCGCGCCGGAGCCGAGGAAGGTGGCCTTGTAGCGCTGACCCTCTTCCTCCGCGAAGCCGACCACCTCGATGCCGAAGGGCAGCCGCCGGCCGGCGTCGCGCAGCGCGCGCACGTTGGCCATCGGCACGAAGATGCCCAGCCGCCCGTCGTACTTGCCGCCGTTGCGCACGGTGTCGTAGTGGCTGCCGGTCAGGAGGCGCGGCGCATCCGGCGTCGTGCCATCGTAGACGCCGACGACGTTGCCGACCGCGTCGATCTCCACGCGGTCGAAGCCGCAGTCCTCGCGCATCCAGTGCGCCAGGCGCTGCGCGCAGGCGCGGTGCGCGTCGGTCAGGTAGGTGACGGTCAGCTGGCCCTGCTCGACATAACCCGGGTCGCTGTGCTGCGCGAGCTTCTCGGCCCAGTCCCACACCAGGTTGCCCTGGGCCGGCGCCTCGCCGAACTTGTCGTCGAGGCGGATCTGCGCGATGCGGTGGATGTTGCGCAGGCACTCGGCGAGCTCGTAGTCGGCCGGGTGCTGCAGCCGCCGCTCGAAGGTGGCGATGATCTCGTGCCGCGACAGCCCCAGTCCGCGCGGGCCGCGCACCGCGAGGATGAACGGGAAGCCGAATTTGGCGTTGTAGTCGGCGTTGAGCCGCTGCAGTGTCGCGAATTCCTCGGGCGTGCAGTCGGTGAGTCCGGCCTTGCCCTGCTCGTGGGTCGATTCGGCGGTCAGCGTCTTCGACACCATCGCCTTGCCGGCGAGCTCCGGGTGGGCGCGGATCAGCGTCAGCTGCGCCGCTTCACCGGCATCGCGCACCACCTGCACCAGCGCCTGTTCGAGCTGCGCGCGGCTGCGGAAGGGGCGCTGCGCCGCGGCGCGCTCGGCGATCCACGGCGAGTGTTCATAGACGCCGTCGAGCAGTGCGGTGAATTCGGCCGCGCTCGCGGCGTTGAGTTGGTCGAGGGTCAGGGTCATCGAAATTCACTCCCAGACGAAGGCGGTCGATGCATCGAAGGGATGCGTCGCCTTCCAGTGCCGCGCGATGTCGATGCGGCGCGTGATCCAGACGCGGTCGTGCGCCTGCACATGGTCGAGGAAACGCTGCAGCGCACGCAGGCGGCCCGGCCGGCCGAGCAGGCGGCAGTGCATGCCGATGCTCATCATGCTCGGGTGCTCCTCGCCCTCGGCGTAGTGCACGTCGAAGGCATCGCGCAGGTACTCGAAGAACTCGTCGCCGTGGCTGAACCCCTGCGGCAGCGAGAAGCGCATGTCGTTGCAGTCCAGCGTGTAGGGCACGACGAGCTGCGGTGCGAGCGTGCCGTCGCCCTTCTTCACCTGCAGCCAGAACGGCAGGTCGTCGCCGTAGTAGTCGCTGTCGTATTCGAGGCCGCCGTGCTCGACGACGAGCCGGCGCGTATTCGGGCTGTCGCGGCCGGTGTACCAGCCGCGGCCGTGCACGTCGATGCCGCGGCCGCGGGCTTCGGCCGTCAGGCGCTCGATGATCTCGAGGCCGCGCTGCAGGTGCGCGCGCTCGGTCGCCTCGTCGACGTTCTGGTAATGGATCCAGCGCCAGCCGTGGCAGGCGATCTCGTGGCCGAGCTCGACGAAGGCGGCGGTGACCTCGGGACAGCGCTCGAGGGCCATCGAGACGCCGAAGATCGTCAGCGGCAGGCGGCGGTTCTCGAATTCGCGCAGGATGCGCCAGACACCGACGCGTGAACCGTACTCGTAGATGCCTTCCATGCTCAGGTGGCGCGCGGTGTAGGCGGCCGGGCTGAACATCTCCGACAGGAACTGCTCGCTGCCGGCATCGCCGTGCAGCACCGAGTTCTCGCCGCCTTCTTCGTAATTGAGCACGAACTGCACGGCCACGCGCGCGCGGTTCGGCCAGTGCGGATGCGGCGGGCGACGGCCGTAGCCGTGCAGGTCGCGGGGATAGCGGGCAGGGGCGTTCATCGTGGGCGATTCACTCGGCGGAAGGACGCAGCACCGATTCGAGGTCGGGTGTGCGCGGATCGAGGTGCAGGTTGCGCTCGACGCTGTGCAGGTGCTGTTCCATCAGGCGCACCGCGGCGCGCGCGTCGCGGCGTTCGAGCGCATCGACGATCGCGACGTGTTCGTCCTGCGAGGCTTCGGCCGAATGCGAGGACTGGTACATCAGCGAGATCAGCGACGAGCGCGATAGCAGGTCGGCGAGCAGTTGCGCGAGCACCTCGTTGCCTAGCATGCGCGCGAGCACCACGTGGAAGTCGGCCAGCAGGCGCGTGCGGCCCGGCACGTCGGTGCGGCCGATGGCGTCGCGCTCCTGGCGCAGGTGGACGCGCAGCTCGGCGATCTGCGCATCGGTGATGCGCGCGCAGAGCTGGCGCACCGCGGCGGCCTCGAGCATCGCGCGCACCTCGTAGACCTGGCGCGCCTCGTCGACGCTGGGCGTGGCGACGAAGGCGCCGCGCGCGGGCTCCAGCGTCACCAGGTGGTCGCGGCTCAACTGGTTCAGCGCCTGGCGCACGATGGTGCGCGAGACCTGGAAGATGTCGGCGATCTTCTGCTCGGCGAGCTTGGTGCCGGGCATCAGCCGGCGCTCGACGATCGCGGTGGTGATCGATTCGACGATGCGCTCCGTGCTGCTGGCGGGCGGATCGTCCGGCGGCGCCGCGGCGCGGGTGCCGGCGCGGACGGCGGCATCGCGAGGAGTGGCGCGCGGCGTGGGGCGGATGACCTTCAGGTTGGCGCGGCTGCGCGGCATTGTCGGCGGACCTGGGTTGACGTGTATTCGCGAGTGTATACACTTTGGGTCGTCGTGCAAGCGCACTTTCCCTTCGACGAGTCTTCCATGGGCCACCTGAGCACCCACGTCCTCGACACGATGAACGGCTGCCCGGCCGCCGGCATGACCGTGACGCTGCAGCGCGTGCACGGCGACCGCGCCGAGACGATCAAGCGCATCGTGCTGAATGCCGATGGCCGCAACGACGGCGGTCCGCTGCTCGATGCGGCAGCGATGGCCACTGGGCGCTATCGCCTGTTGTTCGAGGTGGCGTCGTACTTCCGCGCCCGCGGCGTGGTGCTGCCGGAGCCGCCGTTCATCGACGAGGTGCCGCTGGACTTCGGCATCGCCGACGCCGCCGGCCACTACCACGTGCCGCTGCTGGTCAGCCCCTGGGCGTATTCGACCTACCGCGGGTCCTGAACCCCTGCGGCTCAACTGCCGGCGCGGCAGTTCAGCGGCAGCACGCCGGCGGGCACGTCCGTGCGGTCGACGCCGCGCAGCGTCATCTTGCCGGGCGCGCTCGCATGGCCGCAGACCCAGCTCACCGGCACCACCGGTGCATCGGCGACGACCGCCGGCCGCAGCGTGAGCGTGCGGCCGTGGATCTGGCCATCGGCCTTGTTGCCCAGGCGCAGATGGATCGCGCCGTTCTCGACGCTCATCGACGACACGTAGGTCGCCATCACCTGGTCGGGCGCCGGCAGGCCGATGCTGGCGTTGTCGACGGGCAGCTCGCGGCGGGCGCTCCATGCGGCACCGATCGGGCCCTTGGCGATGTCGGCCAGCTTCGCGGCCTCGACGATCTGGCCGCGCACATGGCCGCTGCGCAGGCTCGGCAGCGCCAGGGTCGCCAGGATCGCGATGATCGCGATGACCGCCATCAGCTCGAGCAGCGTGAATCCTCGGTTGCGCAGGGGCCGCGTCATGCCGCGCATTCTGGCGAAGCGCGGACACAGCGGCGCTGCGGCGTGGTGACCAAGGGTTTGCACCAAGATCGGTGTGCACCAACGTGTATACACTTTCAGAACGTCGCCGCGGAGCTCGTGCGGTCCCTCCGGCCGCCGGTCGCGACGTTCACTCCTCACAGAGCCCGCTGTGGTGAGGGGAAAGTGCAGCAGACTCGCTGCACTTTCCTCCGATGCGATGTGAGTGAGAAGCGATGGATGCCTACCTGCTCGATTGGGCCAACCTGCTGTTGCGCTGGGCCCATGTCATCACGGCGATTGCCTGGATCGGCTCGTCGTTCTATTTCGTCTTCCTCGACAACAGCCTGACGCCGCCGACCGCGCCCGACCTGAAGCAGAAAGGCGTCGACGGCGAGCTGTGGGCCGTGCACGGCGGCGGCTTCTACCACCCGCAGAAGTACCTCGTCGCGCCGAAGACGCTGCCCGAGCACCTGCACTGGTTCTACTGGGAGAGCTACTCCACCTGGCTCACCGGGTTCGGCCTGTTCACGGTGCTGTACCTGTTCAACGCCGGCAGCTTCCTGGTCGACAAGAGCGTGCACGACTGGTCGCCCGGCGCGGCGATCGGCGCCGCGCTGGGTTTCCTGGCGGCGTTCTGGCTGGTCTACGACGCGATCTGCCGCGCCTTCGGCCAGAAGCCCAACGGCGACCGCATCGTCGCGTTCGGCGTGCTGGTGTTCGTGGTCTTCGCGTCGTGGCTGGCCTGCCAGCTCTTCGCCGGGCGTGCGGCCTTCCTGCTGGTCGGCGCGATGCTGGCCACCGCGATGAGCGCGAATGTCTTCTTCTGGATCATTCCCGGCCAGCGCACGGTCGTCGCGCAGATGAAGGCCGGCCAGCCGGTCGATCCGATCCACGGCCAGCGCGCCAAGCAGCGCAGCGTGCACAACACCTACTTCACGCTGCCGGTGCTGATCGCGATGCTGTCCAACCACTACGGCTGGCTGTACCAGGGCGCGAACAACTGGCTGGTGCTGGTGCTGCTGATGCTGGCCGGGGCGCTGATCCGCCACAGCTTCGTCGCGCGGCACAAGGCGCTGGTGCAGGACAAGCGCGTGCCGTGGGAGCACGCCGTCGGCGGCACCGTGGTGCTGGTGGCCCTCGCGCTCTGGCTCGCCCCCCCGCCACCGTCCGCCGCGCAGCAGGCCGCCGCCGCGAAGCCCGTCGTCTTCGGCGAGGTCAAGGCGGTGATCGACCAGCGCTGCGCGATGTGCCACAACGCGCAGTTGCAGCAGAAGAACGTCGCACTGCACACGCCCGAGCTGGTCAAGCAGCATGCGCAGCAGGTCTACCAGCAGGCGGCCGTGCTCAAGCTGATGCCGCTGAACAACGCGACGCAGATCACCGATGCCGAGCGCACGCTGATCAAGCGCTGGTTCGAAGCCGGAGCGCCGCTGAACTGACGTTTCTCCACCGCCGCTTTCGCCCGCGGCGGTGACGTGCGCGGGCCGGGCGGAGCCTTGCCTGTGATTGCCTCCACCAGCCCACGAGGAGCCCCGCGATGAACACGACGATCCCCACCGTGCACCCCGTCGACGAACGATTGCCCGCGGGCCGGCTCGCGGCGCTCGGCCTGCAGCACGTGCTGGTGATGTATGCCGGCGCGATCGCGGTGCCGCTGATCATCGGCCGCGCGCTGAAGCTGTCGCCGGAACAGGTCGCGCTGCTGATCTCGGCGGACCTCTTCTGCTGCGGGCTCGTCACGCTGGTGCAGGCGCTCGGCATGACCCGCTGGTTCGGCATCCGCCTGCCGGTGATGATGGGCGTGACCTTCGCGGCCGTCGGCCCGATGGTGGCGATGGCCAATGCGAATCCCGGCACCGCAGGCGCGCAGGCGATCTTCGGCGCCATCATTGGCGCCGGCGTGCTGTCGATGTTAATCGCGCCGGTGATCGGGCGGCTGCTGCGCTTCTTCCCGCCGGTGGTCACCGGCACCATCATCGCGGTGATCGGCATCAGCCTGATGCGCGTGGGCATCGGCTGGGCGCTGGGCGGGCCGGCGAATTCGACGAACCCGAACTACGGCGCGCTCGACAACCTGGCCGTCGCCGGCTTCGTGCTCGCCGCGATCCTCTTGATCGCCAAGCTCGGCCGCGGCTTCATCGCCAACATCTCGGTGCTGCTGGGCATCGTGCTGGGCTGCGCGGTGGCGGCGGGTCTCGGCAAGATGGGCTTCGAGAAGGTTGCGCAGGCCCGCTGGTTCGATGTCATCACGCCGTTCGCCTTCGGCACCCCGACCTTCGACCCGGTGCTGATCCTGACGATGACGCTGGTGATGGTGGTCGTGATGATCGAGTCGACCGGCATGTTCCTCGCGTTGTCGGACATCACCGCGAAGCCGCTGACGCCCCGCGAGCTCACCGCCGGCCTGCGCACCGACGGCCTGGGCACGCTGATCGGCGGCATCTTCAATACCTTCCCGTACACCAGCTTCTCGCAGAACGTCGGCCTGGTCGGCGTGACCGGCGTGCGCAGCCGCTTCGTCTGCGTCGCCGCCGGCGTGATCATGATCGTGCTCGGGCTGCTGCCGAAGATGGCGGCGCTGGTCGAATCGGTGCCCACCTTCGTGCTCGGCGGCGCGGGCCTGGTGATGTTCGGCATGGTCGCGGCCACCGGCATCCGCATCCTGTCGGCCGTGGACTTCCGCGGCCAGCGCAACAACCTCTACATCGTGGCGGTGTCCATCGGCTTCGGCATGCTGCCGCTGGTGGCGCCGCGCTGGATGAACCAGATGCCGCATGCGCTGCACCCGCTGCTGGAGTCGGGCATCCTGCTGGCGAGCCTGAGTGCCGTTGCGCTCAACCTGTTCTTCAACGGCGGCCGTGCGGACGAACGTGCGGCGGTCGAGGCGGCGAAGACGGCGGAAGCGCACTGAGCGCGCGAAGCGGCCGAAGCGCGCTGAGCGCGCGAGTGGCCGACGCGCATTGTTCAGAATCGCGGGTCCCGCCACCACCGCCGACCGAGGCCCGCCGATGCCCACCATCCACGTCGAACTGTTCGAAGGCCGCACTCCCTTGCAGAAGGCCGCGCTGGCGAAGGAGCTCACCGAGGCCTGCGTGCGTGTGCTCGGCGGCAGCCCCGACAGCATCGACGTGATCTTCCGGGACGTCGCGCGCCACGACTGGGCGACCGGCGGCACCCTGTGGAGCGAGCGCGCCGCGCCGGCGCCCGCCGCCGGAGCCGGCGGCAGCTCGAGCTGAGGCTCGAGCCGCCGCGTCCGGCCCGACGCTCCCGCGCCCCCGCCGGCGCGATTGCGTCCGTTTGCTGCAGCACTGACCTCCGCGCCCCGACGCAATCCCGGGGGTAATCCCCAGGCTCCCGGGCAGAACCATTGCCTACATTGCTTGCATACAAGCTTGTGGTTCAGTTGTCCTCGTTTCGGCCCGGAGGTGGTCCATGCCCCGTTTCCTGCGTTCCCTGTTCGGCCAGGTCGTGCTGGCGCTGTTGATCGGCGTTGCGCTCGGCTTCGCGATGCCGGATCTCGCGATCAAGCTCAAGCCGCTCGGCGACGGCTTCATCAAGCTGGTGAAGATGCTGATCCCGGTGCTGGTGTTCTGCGTCGTCGTGCACGGCATTGCCGGCGCGGGCGACCCAAGCGCGTCGGCCGCGTCGGCGTCAAGGCGCTGATCTATTTCGAGGCGGTGACCACCGTCGCGCTGATGCTCGGCCTGCTGCTGGCGTTCTGGTTCCAGCCCGGCGTCGGCATGAACGTCGACCCGGCGACGCTCGATGCCAAGGCGATGGCCGTCTATGCGGACAACGCCGGCAAGCTGACCTCCGGCGGCACGGTCGACTTCCTGATGAAGCTGATCCCGACGACCGTGGTCTCGGCCTTCGCCACCGGCGACGTGCTGCAGGTGCTGCTGTTCGCGGTGATCTTCGGCTGCGCGCTGGCACTGGTCGGCGAGCGCGGCGCGCCGGTCGCGAACTTCATCGACACGCTGTCCCAGGTGCTGTTCAAGACCATGGGCCTGATCATCCGCCTCGCGCCGCTGGGCGTGCTGGGCGCCATCGCCTTCACCGTCGGCAAGTACGGGCTCGGGTCGCTGAAGCAGCTGGGCATGCTGGTGCTGCTGTTCTACGGCGCGGTGCTGATCTTCGTCTTCGGCGTGCTCGGGCTGATCATGCGGCTCGCCGGCTTCTCGCTGTGGAAGTTCCTGAAGTACCTGCGCGAGGAGCTCGCGGTGGTGTTCGCCACCACCTCCAGCGACAGCGTGCTGCCGCAGGTGATGGCCAAGCTGCGCCGCATGGGCGTGCGCGACTCCACCGTCGGCCTGGTGATCCCCACCGGCTACTCGTTCAACCTCGACGCGTTCTCGATCTACATCACGCTGGCGGCGGTGTTCATCGCGCAGGCCACCAACACGCCGATCTCGATGACCGACCTGCTGACCATCCTCGCGGTGTCGCTGATCACCAGCAAGGGCGCGCACGGCGTGCCGGGCTCGGCGATCGTCGTGCTCGCCGCCACCTTGCAGGCGATCCCCGCGATCCCGGCGATCGGCCTCGTGCTGGTGCTGTCGGTCGACTGGTTCATGGGCATCGCGCGCGCGCTGGGCAACCTGATCGGCAACTGCGTCGCGACGGTGGCCATCGCCGCCTGGGAGGGCGACGTCGACCGCGAGCGCGCGCACGCGGTGCTCGACGGGCGCGCGGCGCCGGCCGAGGATGAAACGATCGACGCGGCCGACGTGCCCGCGCTGCCGCTGAGCGCCGCGGCCAAGGCTTGAGTCATGATCTGGTGATGATCTCGACCCAGTCCGACATCGCGCAGCGCGTCGTCGAAGCGATCCTCGCGCAGAAGCTCAAGCCGGGTGAACGCCTCGGCGAGCAGGAACTCGCGGACCTCTTCGGCGTCAGCCGCACGCTGGTGCGCGAGGCGCTGATGCAGCTGCAGGCGCGCGGCTTCGTCGAGGTGCGCTCGCGCAAGGGCTGGTACGTCGTCGAGCCGTCGATTGACGAGGCGCGGGATGCCTTCGCGGCGCGCCGCGCGGTCGAAGGCGGCATGCTCCGGCAGTGCGAGGGGCGGCCGCTGCAGTCGGTGCTGAAGCGCCTGAAGGCCCACATCCGCGACGAGCGCGCGGCGGTCGATGGCGCCGATGCCGCGACGCGCGCCTTCGTGCTGGCCGACTTCCATGTCTGCCTCGCCGAATCGCTCGGCCACCGCGTGCTCGCCGACATGCTGCGCGACCTGACCGCGCGCACCACGCTGGTCGCCACGCTCTACCAGAGCACGCACGACGCCCGCGCGTCCTGCGCCGACCATGCGCGCATCGTCGCGGCGCTCGAAGCCGGCGACCTGGCCGGCGCGGAGGCGCTGATGCTCGAGCACATCGGCACCGTCGAGTCCGCGCTCGGCCAGTCCATCGCCGAGCGTGCCGATCCGCGCGAACGCCTGCGCGCGACGCTGGCGCCGGTGGAACGGTGATCACCATCGCGCCCTACGACCCGCGCTGGGTCGACGACTTCCAGCGCCTGGCGGCCGCGCTGCGCGAGTCGCTCGGCGCGCTGGCGCTGCGCATCGACCACATCGGCTCCACCGCGGTGCCCGGCCTGGCGGCGAAGGACGTGATCGACGTCCAGGTCACGGTGGCCGCGCTCGCCGAGCCCGAGATCGGCCGGCGGCTGCTGGCGGCCGGCTTCGCGCCGCAGCAGCCGACCGAAGACCACGTGCCGCCCGGCGCCGCCGCCGACTTGGCCGGCTGGCAGAAGCGCCTCTTCAAGGAGCGGCCCGACGAACGCCGGGTGAACATCCACGTGCGCGAGCAGGGCCGCCCGAACCAGCGCTACGCGCTGCTGATGCGCGACCACCTGCGCGCGCACCGCGCGACGGCCGATGCCTACGCCGAACTGAAGCGCCGGCTCGCCGCGGCGCTGGCCGACGACGAGGCCTACCCCGACGTCAAGGACCCGGCGGTGGACCTGATCTACCTGGCCGCGGAGGACTGGGCGCGTCGCACCGGGTGGACCCCCGACGACTGAACGCCACGCCCCGGCCGGGCCCGCGGAAGGCAGCCCGGTGGCCGGCGGGCGGCGGCGGCCACCTTGTACCTGACCTCCGCGCAGCGCTGCCACGGCCACGTCCTTTCGGCGATACTGCCGGCCCTTCCCGCCGCCTGCCTTCCCCATGACTACCGCCCGGTCCACCGGCCTGGACACGCTGCGCGCGCTCGCGATCGCGCTGGTGTTCATGTACCACTACATGGTCTTCGTATCGGGCGCGCCGACCTTCGGCTGGCTGAGCACCGTCGGCTGGGTCGGCGTCGACCTGTTCTTCGTGCTCAGCGGCTACCTGATCGGCCACCAGCTCTTCGCCGGGCTGGCCGCCGGCCGGCGGCTGTCGTTGAAGGCCTTCTACGCGCGGCGCGCGCTGCGCACCTGGCCGGCGTTCTGGGTCGTGCTGGCGGCCTATTTCCTGTGGCCGGGCGAGCTCGGCGGGCGCACGCCGCCGCCGCTGTGGCGCTTCCTGAGCTTCACGCAGAACTTCGGCCTGCCGCCGGGCACCGCGTTCTCGCATGCCTGGTCGCTGTGCATCGAGGAGCAGTTCTACCTCGTGCTGCCGCTGGCGGCGCTGGCCTTCGTCGCGGCCGGCCGCAGGCCGCGCACCGCGTGGATCGGCTTCGCCGTGCTGCTGGCCGTCGGCATCGCCGCGCGCTCGCTGCTGTGGGTCGAACATGGCCGCGAGCTCGCCGGCGGCGGCCACGGCACCGCCGGCTACCACCCGAACATCTACTACGCAACGCTGTGCCGCTTCGACGAGTTCCTGCCCGGTCTGGCGATCGCGCTGCTGCGCAACTTCCACCCGGCGGCGTGGGCGCGGCTGATGGCGCATGGCCGCGCGCTGTTCTGGGGTGGCCTCGCCACCGTCGCGCTGGTCTTCGTCGCCATCGTGCGCTGGTACTACGTCGACGGCTACGGCTATACCTTCGTGATGACCGCGGTCGGCTACTCGGCGGTGGCGTGGGCCTTCGCGCTGCTGGTGGCGTCGGGCCTGAGCCCGGTCTCGCCGCTGCAGCGCTGGCGCATCCCCGGGGCGCCGCAGCTGGCGCTGTGGTCGTACTCGATCTACCTGACGCACAAGGCCGTCGCGCACGTGCTGCACCAGCTCGGCAAGCAGCACGGCTGGTCGCCCGGCCTCGAGCTGGCGGCGATCACGGTGGCCTCGCTCGCCGCCGGCGCGCTGCTGTACCGCCTGGTCGAGCGGCCGTTCATGGATCTGCGCGACCGCTGGTGCCCTTCGCTGTTCCGGGCGCCCGCGGCGCCCGGCGCGCCGATGCCCGCACCGCTGCACCTTTCTCGACCGGCTTCGCGGCCGGACCGATCGGCTTGAGCGCCTCGCGGCTTTCGAGGAAGCCGCCGCGCGCGGCCTGCATGATCGCGACGACGCAGGGGTGGCTGACCCGGCGCTCGACCGAGATCGCGTAGAAGTCCTCGACCAGCCCGGCCGCGCGGCCGAGCACCTGCACGCCGTACTGCGCGCAGGTCTCGGCCTCCAGCACCGTCGGCGCCATGAAGATGCCGCGGCCTTCCGCGCCGAAGGCCTTCATCAGCGCGGCATCGTCGAACTCGCCGACCGCGCGCGGCTTCAGGCCGTCATTGGCCAGCCAGCGTTCGAGCCGGCCGCGCAGCGCGGTCTGCGCGCCCTGCAGCAGCATCGGGGCCCCGTCGAGCAGCGCAGGGAATCGGCCGCGCAGCGTGCGCTTGAGCGTCGGCGTCGCAAAAAAGCTCATCGCCGTCGAACCCAGCGCATGGTCGAAGGCCTTGATGCTGGCGCGCCGGCGCCCCAGCGGCTCGTCCGCAATCACGAGATCGAGCCGCTGCACCGACAGCTGGGCCAGCAGGTCGGCCAGCTTGCCTTCATGGCACACCAGCCGCACGTCGTCGGGCAGCGCGAGCGCGGGCTCCAGAAGCCGGTAGGCGATCGACTTCGGCACCGCATCGGCCAGCCCGACGCGGAACACCAGCGTGCGCTGCCCGCTGCGGGCCTGGCCGAGCGCGGCCTGCAGTTCGGCGCCGAGCGCGAAGATCTGCTCGGCGTACTGCAGCGCGGTGCGGCCTTCGTCGGTCAGCTCGAGGTGGCGGCCGGTCTTCTTGAACAGCGGGCAGCCGAGCCGCGATTCGAGCAGCTTGATCTGCGTCGACAGCGTCTGCGGCGTCGCATGCAATTGCTCGGCCGCGCGCACGATGCCACCGGCCTTGGCGGCCACCCAGAAGTAGTGCAGGTGCTTGTAGTTCACGGGGGGCAAGCTCCGGGTTCTGCGGCCATGCTTCGCTTTTTGCGAAGCGTGGGGATCGGAAATTCGACTTTACGCGAAGCACCCCGGCCCCGAACATCGCGGATTGCGCCGCTTCACCCCCCGCCCGCCGCCATGGAATTCCTGCTCGACCCCAACATCTGGATCGCGTTCGCGATGCTCACGGCCCTCGAGATCGTGCTGGGCATCGACAACATCATCTTCATCTCGATCCTCGTCGGCCGGCTGCCGCCGGAGCAGCGCAACCTGGCGCGGCGCCTCGGCCTGGGCTTCGCGATGCTGACGCGCCTGGCGCTGCTGTTTTCGCTGAGCTGGGTGATGGGGCTGAAGGAGGAGCTGTTCGCGATCCTCGGCCAGTCGATCAGCGGGCGTGACCTGGTGCTGCTGGGCGGGGGCCTGTTCCTGCTCTACAAGGCCTCGCACGAGATCTTCGTCGAGGTCGAGGCGCGCGAGCAGCGTGACGACCTGGTCGAGGAGAAGGGCACCCCGCTGGACGCCGCCGCCGTCGCCGCTCGCCGCACGATGCTGTGGTCGATCATCGGCCAGATCGCGGTGATCGACATCGTCTTCTCGCTCGACTCGGTGATCACCGCGGTCGGCATGGTCGACCAGCTCGGCGTGATGGTGGCGGCGGTGGTCGCCGCGGTCGGCGTGATGCTGGTGGCCGCGAAGCCGATCGGCGACTTCGTCGACCGCCACCCGTCGGTCAAGGTGCTGGCGCTGGCCTTCCTGGTGATGGTGGGCATGGCGCTGACCGCCGAAGCCTTCGACGCGCACGTGCCCAAGGGCTACATCTACGCGGCGATGGCCTTCTCGCTCGCGGTCGAGGCGCTGAACATCCGCGCGCGCCGCAAGCGCCAGGAGCTGGCCGCCGCCGCCTGACGCGCGGACGTCACGGGAAGCTGAAGTTGTTGCTGGCCGTCGCACCGGCGGCCAGCGTCAGCGGACCGGCCGACTTGCTCAGGCTGCCCGAGGTCGCGACCACCGTGTAGCGCCCGGCCGCCGCCGCATCCGCGGTGAAGGCCAGCGGCGCCGCCCCGGGGGCGTACGCGGCCACCCGCGGCGCGGCGGTCGGCACGCTGAACGCATAGGCCCCGGTGGCGCCGTGCACCGGCGCCGCGGCCCATTCGATCGTCGTGCCGTTGGACAAGGGCTGCGTGACGCGCACCAGCGCGTCGATCGGCGTGCTGCCGGTGCTCACGGTGCCGACCAGCTGCGCAGCGGCCGAAGGCGCCGCGGTCAGCGGCAGCGCGGTGCTGCCGAGCGTGGTCAGCGTGCTGCCGCCGACCACCACGCCGGTCACCACCTGCGTCGTGCGGCCCGGAGCCGCCAGCACCAGCGTGTAGGTGCCCGGCGCCACCGGCGACAACACGTACTTGCCGGTGGCGTCCGGCAAGGTGCTCTTGATCACCGTGCCGCCCTGCTGAAGCGACACGGTCGTCGACGGGCCGACCAGCGTGGGCTCGACATGACCCTGCAGGCCGCTGCTGAACAGCGCGGTCGCCGACAGCACCGGCTTGAGCAGGTAGTTGCCGGAGTTGCCGGCACGCACCACCGACCTGCAGGCGTCGAAATCGATCACCACGTCGGCGCTCTGGTTCGCGGCCACGTCGATGCCGATGTCGAGCTTCAGGCCGCTCTGCTGCGCGCTGGGGGTCTTCAGCTCGACCTCGGCCTCGCCGCTGGGCTTCACCGCGTTGGCCAGCGGCGCCGCGCTGCTGTTGGCCGCCAGCACGAGGCGCAGCTGCTGGTAGCGGCCGGGCGGCAGCGTGGTTTCGCCCAGCTCGGCCAGCACGCCGTTGCGCAGCGTCAGCAGGTCGAGGCGACGTGCGGGCGACAGCACGATCTCGCTCCAGCCGGTTGCGCTGCCGTCGGCGGTGGCGCTCTGGTGCACGCGCACGCGCTCGACCGTGACGTGCACGCTGTCGTAGCCGCAGGCCGGCGCATCGGTCAGGAAGGCGCGCAGCGTGCCCTGGCCGGCGCCGAAGGGCGGCGGCGGGTTGTTGCCGCCGTCGCCGCCACCGCCACCGCAGCCGGCGAGCGTGAAGCCGGCCATCAACGCGGCCATGAGCGGGGCCATGAGCGCGGTCATCTTCCCGCCGCGGCGCGCCGCCTGGATCCCAACGAGTCGGTTCATGTCGATTCCTTTCGTCACGCCGATGGCAAACATCGTGCCGTTCACGAGGGGCATCGGTCCGCAGCCGATTGCAACCTGCAGCGACAAAGTGTTCCGACCCCCGACCGGCGTGGCGCAACGGGTGCCGTCCTCAGCGGACGGTCACGGGCGCGCCCGGCAACGCCAGCATCGTGATCACGGCCGGCGCCTTCGTCAGCGCCTCGAAGATGCGCTGCAACTCGCCGAAGCTGCGGATCGCGTTCAGCGCCTGGAAGTCGCCCCAGCGCAAGGCGGCGGGTGCGTCGACGTAGACCTCGCGCGGCGCCGCGACGCAGCCCAGCGCACGCAGCGCCTGCGGCGGCAGGCGAAAGCCCTGCGCGCCCGGCAGCTGCAGCGGCTTCGACGGCTGCACCAGCGGATCGGGCGCAAAGCGGTTCGGGAAGATGCGCTGCATCGTGCCGGCGCTGTCCTGTGCATAACAGTAGACGTACGCGGCCTCGGTGGGCTTGATGCGGAACGACAGCGAGCCGTCGGGCAGCGCGGGCAGCGGCTCGAGCGCGACGGCCAGCGGGCGGGCGCGGGTCGACGCGGCCAGCGGCAGCGCAGCGGCGACCGGGGCGATCGCGGCGGTGGCCGGCTGCGCCATGGCGGACTGCAGGCCGCCGCTGCCGGGCAGGGTGGCCGTCGGGGTGGCGACGGGGAGGGCCGCGGGGGTCGCCGAGACAGCGGCAGGACGGGCCGGCTCCGGCCCCCCGTCGCGGAACGGCTGCTCCGGCGCCACCGGGGCCGGTGCCTCGATGAAGCGGGTGAAGAGCGCGAGGTCCACCACCGGCTCGTGTCCCAGCCCGAGCGCGCCGCGGTAGGCGGCCACGGCCCGGCGCAGCGCCGGGCTGATGCGGCCGTCGACCGGACCGTCGTAGAAGCCGCGGTTGCGCAACTGCAGCTGGAAGTACGGCGTCAGCTCACCGCCGCGGTCCATGCCGATGAACCAGTCCTCGATCTCGTCGCGGATCTCGGGCAGCCGGGCGTCGAGCCCCAGGCAGCGCCAGTACGGCAGCTTCAGCAGCTTGCCGAACAGCTCCACCGCCGACAGCTCGACCATGTTGCGCAGCGCCTGCGCGGTGCCGTCGGTGCGCTGGAACGAGCTGCTGAAGTTGATGCCGAGCTTGCTGATCGTCGCCTGCGCATCGAGCGCATCGCCTTCCTTGATCACCGTCGTGACGTTCTTCGACACCACGCCCGGCACGAGCGCCAGCGTGCGCGTCTCGACCAGCGCGACGTCCAGCCCCAGCACGTTGAGCTGCCGGCTGCGCGAGGCGCCGGCCCCGAGCACCGTGCCCGCCGACACGCCGGCATCGGCCTGGCGCCGCAGCACGCCTTCGTCGAGCTGGGTGATCGACCCCCGCAGGTCGTACTGCGGCACCACCGCGAACGGCTGGCGCTGCTGCGCGCTGTTGAGGAAGGCGACGACGTTGTTCGCGTCCGGCCCGAAGGCCACCACCTGCAACGCGCGGCTGCGCCGCGTCATGTCCGAGATCGCCGACATCATCATGTCGCGGGTGCCGGCGTTGACCTTCTTCGTCGTGTCGGTCAGGTCCTCCAACATCACGCTGACGTCGCGCGTGCCGTAGGCGAGGTAGAGGTTGTCCATGCAGCGCAGCGCGTCGCCGAAGCCGGTGACGTTGCGCTGCGGCAGCGCGGGCGCCGCGGGCTTCAGCGCCGCGGCCTGGTCCTGCGCGCGCGGCGGCAAGGTGGACGAGCAGCCGGCGACGGCCAGCGCGGCGAGCAGGGCGAGGGACTTCATGGCAACGCTCCGGTACGGATAACCGTCAAAATCAGCGGCAGTTGTTGCCGGCCTGGATGATGTCGCCGGTGACGATCACGGTCGTCTCGCGGCGCGGGCTGCCGATGCGCGGCTTGTCCTCGAAGACGTTGCCGATCGCGATCGTGCAGCCGTTGCCGAAGGCCTGCGTGCTCGCGCCGCCGGCGCCGCGGCCGAAGGCCACCGCGCTGGCCGGCTGGCCGGCGCGCTGGCGCGCGGCGGTCTCGGCGGCGACCTGGCTCTTGCCGCGGGCGAGGCGGGCGTTGATGTCGTCGCCGATCTCGGGCGTGCCGGCCAGCGCGGCGGTGCCGCCGAGGACGAGCAGGGCGATCAGGGGCAGTCGCATGGCCGCCTCCGCCTCAGTCCGCGACCACGTCGTTCGGCCCGCTGCCGCTGACCGCGCCGACCAGGATGGTCTGCGTCTGCGCCGACGGGTTGCTGAACTGCGACAGCGTGCCGTTGACCGTGACGTCGGTGCGCACGTTCGCGCCGGTGTCCTGCACGCTGCCCAGGCGCATCACCTGGCGTGCGTTGGCGCTGTTGGCGTTCTGGCTGATCGCGCCGCCGACCACCACACGCGTCTGCACGCTGCCGGTGGTGCCGCGCACGCTGCCGATGGCCAGGTTCTGCGACGCGCCGTTGGCGCCGGCGGTCAGCGTCTGCGTGATCGCCGCGCTGACGACGGCATCGGTGATGGCCCGGCCGCTGGCCAGCTCGATGCTGCCGATCGAGATCAGCTGCGACGCGCTGCCCGGCGCGCTCGCCGTCTGGCTGATTGCGCCGGTGGCCACGCCGCGGGCCTGTGCATCCTGCGGCGAACCGCCGCCGACCGAACCGATGCTCAGGATCTGCGAGGTGCGTCCGGTGGCCGACTGCGACAGCGCCCCCAGGGCCTGCCCGGTGGCCGAGACCTGGCCGGCGGCATCGACGTTCTCGACCGCGCCGATGCGCACGATCTGCTGCGTGGCCTCGGTCTGGCTCTGCGACAGCGTGGCGGCGAGCAGGCCGTCGGTGCGCACGGCGTTGGCTTGCGAGCCCTGCGCCGAGCCGACGTCCAGGCGCTGTTCGCCGCCGCCGCTGCTGCCGCCGGACGCGGTGCTCGATTGCGTGACCACGCCGCTGACCGTGCCTTGCAGCACCGCGTTGCCGATGGTCGCGCCCTCGGCGCTGCCGATGCGCACGGCTTGCGCGGTGCCGCCGCGCTGCGTCTGGGTCAGCGCGGCGGTGAGCGTGCCGGTGGCGTCGAGGTTGCCGCCGCTGAATTCCCGGCTGGCACCGACGTCGACCCGTTGCGAGCCGCTGGTGTTCGGCCCGAACTCGTCGCTGCGCTGCGTGACATTGGCCTGCACGGTGCCGGTCAGCGTCGCGCTGCCGCGCACCGTCAGCGAGCCGTCGACGGCGCCGATGGCGATCGACTGTTCGACGTTGGCATCGCTGCGCCGCGTCTGCGACAGGTTGCCCGCCAGCGTGCCCTGCGTCGTGATGCTGCCGCCGACTTGCGTCGGCTGGTTGATACCCCCGACCGAGGCCGTCTGGCGGCTGCCGAGGAAGCCGGTCGACAGGTTCGATTGCGTGACGTTGCCGTTGACCGTGCCGCGCACCGTCAGGCTGGCGCCGGCCGGCTCGACCGCGCGCAAAGAGCCGTCGCCGATCTGGCGCAGGTTGTTGCCGGCGCCGCGTTCCGGCAGCAGCACCGTGTTCGACGTGCCGTCGGCGACGCTGCCGGGCGCGCGCTGGGCATGCACCGCGGACGCGCCGAGCAGCAGCAGCGAGGCGAGGGCGACAGGGGTGGACTTGAACAACATCGTGCGCTCCTGGGGCCGGCCGGACATCGACCGTGTGAGCGCACCTACGGCATCGCGGGCGGTGGCGGACGCCGCGGCGCCGCCTGCCTCCAGCGCACTAGTTCACGCCGAACGCACCCACCAGTCGCCCTGCAGCGCGTCCTGCAGGAAGCCGATGAAGCTGGTCACCTTCGACGGCACCAGCTTCGGCGACGGGAACACCGCATGCACCTCCTGCGCCGGCAGCCCGTGGTCGGGCAGGACCGGGCGCACGCTGCCGTCGGCGACCGATTCGCGCGCGACGTACCAGGGCAGGATCGCGAGGCCGAAGCCGGCGCGCGCGGCGGCCAGCACCGCCGACAGGTTGTTCGAGCGCAGCGGGCCCTTCACCGGCACTGAACGCTCGTCGCCCGAAGGCAGCGTGAGGCTCCAGCGGTCGTCGCCCTGCACGCTGCTGTAGACGAGGCAGGCATGCTGCGCCAGGTCGTCGAGCGAGGCGGGCGTGCCGCGCTGCTCGAGGTAGGCCGGCGCCGCGACCATCAGCCACGGGTTGCTGCCGAGGTAGCGCGCGCCCAGTGTCGAGTCGGCCAGCCGCCCCATGCGCACGGCCAGGTCGATGCCCTGCTCGACGAGGTTGACATAGCGGTCGTCGAAGCTCAGGTCGACCACCACCTCGGGATGTGCGCGCATGTAGCGCAGCACCAGCGGCACCAGCACGCGGCGGCCGAAGGCCACCGACGTGCTGACGCGCAAGGTACCGCCGACCTTCGCCTGCAGCAGGGTGGCGAGGTTGTCGGCCTCGTCGAGCTCGCGCGCGATCAGCTTGCACTTGTCGTAGTACAGCGCGCCGACCTCGGTGGTCGTGACGCCGCGCGTCGAGCGGTGCAGCAGGCGGGCGCCCAGACGTTGCTCCATCGACGCCACCGCCTTGGTGGCGGTCGGCTGCGTGATGCCGAGCTCGGCAGCGGCCTTGCTGAAGCTTTGTGTCTCGACGACGCGGATGAAGAGCTGCACGCCGGTGATGCGGTCCATGGGCCCGCACTGTAAGGTGCGCTGCCCGGGTCGACCGACTTGCGCGCCGACGTGCGCGCATCAGCGCGTCAATGCAGCAGACGGATCGCGCCTTCCGCGACGTAGCGCTTGAAATCGCTCAGCGGAATCGCCGCCGCGCCGTGCGTCGGACCGTCGGTCCAGCTCAGCGTGGCGTCGTTGTGGGTGGTCTCGATCTCGACCGGGCCGGGCCGGATCGGCATCGGCTGCCCGTCGCCTTCGCGGTATTCGACTTTGCCGATGATCTGGGCGTTTTGGCTCATGGCATTTCCTTGCGTCGTGTCTGCAATGCGAGCATGGTCGCGGCGCGCGCCCGCACCTTGCGCCGGATCACGGGAAATGCGCCTGTAGCCGTCGTCCTACAGGCCTTCGCGGGGGCCGTCGTTGTGCTTCCAAACCGCCGGATCTGACGTGTCTGTCGGACAGGCATCACCGTAGGCCAAGCCCTACGCCCACAGCCGCCGCACTCCGACCGTGCCGGCCCGCCTGGTTTCCTAAGCTGAACTCGTCCTCGCATCTCCCAAGGAGACGATCATGCTGTTCCGAAAGACAACCATCGCGACGCTGTTGGTAGCCGGTAGCGCCTTCGGCACGTTCGGCCTCGCCCCGATGACGGTGCAGGCCGCCGCCCCGGCGGCCTATACCAGCAGCCACCCGTTCGCGGTCTTCATCAGTGACTTCGACGTCGACCAGGTGCAGCGGGTGCGGCCGGGTGCCGAGCTCGACTTCAGCGTGCGTGGCGCGCCGGGCGCGCAGGTGTCGCTGACGATCGACGGCGGCCAGCGCACGATCATGCTGACCGAGGCCAGCGCTGGCGTCTATGAAGGCACCTACACGGTGAGCCGGCGCGATCGCATCGGCCCGAACTCGCGCGTCAACGTGACGATGCGCCGCGGCGACCAGGTCGCCAGCGCGCAGCTGGCGCGCGGCCTGCAGGAAGGTTGGCCGGCGGCCAACGTCGCGGTCGTCAACTCGCCGGAGATCACGCACCTGAACATTGCCGACGAAGGCTGGCGCCGCGGTGGCCAGGCGTTGCGCTTCACGATGCAGGCCACTCCGGGCGGCCGCGCGACGGTGCAGCTGGAAGGCAGCGACCCGCAGACGCTGATCCTCGACGAGGTGCGGCCGGGTGAATACTCGACCGTGCACGTGCTGCGCCGCAACCAGGTGCTGAACACCGACCGCCCGCTGGTGGCGCAGCTGCGCCTGGGCAATCGCGTGGCGACCAGCACGCTGAGCAACGCCTATGCGGGCCTCGACCTGCGTCGCTTCACTGGCTGCGCGGGTGATCGCTGCGGCATCGTCGAATCGGTGAGCCGCCTGGATCGCGGTCCGTGGCGCGAGGCGCAGTATGAAGTGGTGGTGCGTACCGATGAAGGCGGCCGCCGCATCGTGACCTACGAGAACTCGCCGCCGGTGCGCGTGGGTGACGCAGTGCGCTTCGCGGGCGACGGCCTGGAGCTGCGCAACCGCGGCTAGGTCTGCCGCTCGCCATTGCCTCGCTGCGGCGGCCGGGCCTTCGGGTCCGGCCGCCGTCTTCGTTGCGGCGCTCGAGGCCTCGGCATTCCGCCGCGGAATGACTGTTATCGGCGCACCGGTCTTCTCGCCGCGCCTGTCGCCGCCGACCATCGCTGCCAACCGGTCCAGGAAGGACCTTCGAAGGAGTCTGGCAGCAATGGCAAGGATGAAGGCCGCGATGGCGGCAGTGCTGGTGATGGAGAAGGAAGGCGTGACGCAGGCCTTCGGCGTGCCGGGCGCGGCGATCAATCCGCTCTACGCGCAGCTGCGCGAGCGACAGACCATCGCGCACGTGCTGGCGCGCCATGTCGAGGGGGCGTCGCACATGGCCGAGGGCTACACCCGCGCCCGCGCCGGCAACATCGGCGTGTGCATCGGCACCTCGGGGCCGGCGGGCACCGACATGATCACGGGGCTGTACTCCGCGCAGGCGGACTCGATCCCCATCCTGTGCATCACCGGCCAGGCGCCGCGCGCGCGGCTGCACAAGGAAGACTTCCAGGCCGTCGACATCGCGTCGATCGCCAAGCCGGTGACCAAGTGGGCCACCACGGTGCTCGAGCCGGCGCAGGTGCCGCGCGCCTTCCAGCAGGCCTTCCACCTGATGCGATCGGGGCGCCCGGGCCCGGTGCTGATCGACCTGCCGTTCGACGTGCAGATGGCCGAGATCGAGTTCGACATCGACACCTACGAGCCGCTGCCGGTCTACAAGCCGACGGCGTCGCGCAAGCAGGCCGAGCGTGCGCTGGAGATGCTGGACACGGCCGAGCGCCCGCTGATCGTCGCCGGCGGCGGCATCGTCAATGCGGATGCGTCGGACCTGCTGGTGGAATTCGCCGAGCTGACCGGCATCCCGGTGATCCCCACGCTGATGGGCTGGGGCACGATTCCCGACGACCATCCGCTGATGGCCGGCATGGTGGGCCTGCAGACCTCGCACCGCTACGGCAACGCGACGATGCTGGCGAGCGACTTCGTCATCGGCATCGGCAACCGCTGGGCCAATCGCCACACCGGCTCGCCGGAGGTCTACACCAAGGGTCGCCGGTTCATCCACGTCGACATCGAGCCGACGCAGATCGGTCGTGTCTTCGCGCCGGACTACGGGATCGTGTCGGACGCCAGGGCGGCGCTCGAGCAGCTGATCGCGGTCGCGCGCGACTGGAAGGCCGCGGGCCGGCTGCGCGACCGCGCCGCGTGGGCCGGTGAATGCCAGGGCCGCAAGCGTTCGCTCGAGTACCTGCGCAAGACCAACTTCGACGACGTGCCGATGAAGCCGCAGCGCGTCTACCAGTGCATGAACCGCGCCTTCGGGGAGGACGTCTGCTACGTCTCGACCATCGGCTTGAGCCAGATCGCCGGCGCGCAGTTCCTGCACGTCTACAAGCCGCGCCACTGGATCAACTGCGGCCAGGCCGGCCCGCTGGGCTGGACCGTGCCGGCGGCGCTGGGCGTGCGTGCGGCCGACCCGACGCGCAAGATCGTCGCGCTGTCGGGCGACTACGACTTCCAGTTCATGCTCGAGGAGCTGGCGGTCGGCGCGCAGTTCAAGCTGCCGTACATCCACATGGTGGTCAACAACAGCTACCTCGGGCTGATCCGCCAGGCGCAGCGCGGTTTCTCGATGGACTACTGCGTGCAGCTGGGCTTCGACAACATCAATGCGCCCGAGGACGGCCCGGCGCGCAGCTACGGCGTCGACCATGTGCGCGTCGTCGAAGGCCTGGGCTGCAAGGCGATCCGCGTGCTCAGCGCCGACCAGATCGCGCCGGCGATCAGGCAGGCCGAGGCGTGGATGGCCGAGTACCAGGTGCCGGTGGTGATCGAGGTGATGCTCGAACGCGTCACCAACATTGCGATGGGCACCGAGATCGACAACGTGGTCGAGTTCGAGGAGCTCGCCGCCGCCTCCGCCGACGTGCCTACGGCCGTTGCACTGCTGGACTGAATCGACCGAGAGAGAAGCACAGTGCCCAAGTTCGCTGCCAACCTGACGATGCTCTTCAACGAGTTGCCCTTCCTCGACCGTTTCGAGGCCGCCGCACGCGTCGGCTTCGATGCCGTGGAGTTCCTGTTTCCCTATGCCTTTCCGGCCGCGCAGATCCAGGAGCGGCTCTACCGCCACGGCCTGAAGCTTGTTCTGCACAACCTGCCGGCCGGCGACTGGGACGCCGGCGAGCGTGGCATCGCCTGCCATCCGGACCGCATCGGCGAGTTCCGGGACGGTGTCGGCCGCGCGGTCGGTTATGCGCAGGCGCTCGGCGTCGGCCAGCTGAACTGCCTGGCCGGCAAGGCGCCGGCCGGCGTCGACCACGCGGTCGCGCACGCGACGCTGGTCGAGAACCTGCGCTTTGCCGCCGCCGCGCTGGGCGAGGCCGGCCTGAAGCTGCTGATCGAGCCGATCAACACGGTCGACATCCCCGGCTTCTTCGTCAACCGCACCGCGCAGGCGCTGCAGATCCTCGACGAGGTCGGCGCGGGCAACGCCTTCCTGCAATACGACCTGTACCACGCGCAGCGCATGGAAGGCGAGCTCGCGGCGACGCTCGAGAAGCACCTGCCGCGCATCGCGCACGTGCAGCTGGCCGACAACCCCGGCCGCCACGAGCCCGGCACCGGCGAGATCAACTACGCCTTCCTGTTCCGGCACCTCGACCGCATCGGCTACGCCGGCTGGATCGGCTGCGAATACAAGCCCGCGACGACCACGGAGGCGGGCTTGCACTGGCGCCAGCAACTGGCGCAGTAGCCCGCCACCCGCATCCGATTTCCGTCATGGTGTCTCGACGCACGCCATGACGCTCTTTTCATTCCCTAGGAATCCACCATGACCTCCCAACCGCTCAAGATCGGTTTCATCGGCCTCGGCATCATGGGCGCGCCGATGTGCGGCCACCTGATCGCCGCCGGCCACACGGTGTTCGTGCACAGCCGGGGCAAGCTGCCGGCGGCCATCACCGACAGCCGCGCGACGATCTGCACCCATTCGCGCGGCGTCGCCGAGCGCGCCGACATCGTCTTCCTGATGCTGCCGGACACCCCCGACGTCGAGCAGGCGCTGTTCGGCGAGACCGGCGTCGCCTCCGGCATCAGCCGCGGAAAGGTGGTCGTGGACATGAGCTCGATCTCGCCGATCGCCACCAAGGGCTTCGCGCAGCGCCTCGCCGACATCGGTTGCGGATACCTGGATGCACCGGTGTCCGGCGGCGAAGTCGGCGCGAAGAACGCGACGCTGTCGATCATGGTCGGCGGCGACGAGGCGGTGTTCGAACGCGTGAAGCCGCTGTTCGAGCTGATGGGCGGGAACATCACGCTCGTCGGCAAGGCGGGCGACGGCCAGACCGCGAAGGTCGCGAACCAGATCATCGTCGCGCTGAACATCGAGGCGGTGGCCGAGGCGCTGGTCTTCGCCGCGAAGGCCGGCGCCGACCCGGCCAAGGTGCGCCAGGCGCTGATGGGCGGCTTCGCGGCCTCGCGCGTCCTCGAAGTGCACGGCGAGCGCATGATCAAGCGCACCTTCGAGCCGGGTTTCCGCATCGGGCTGCACCAGAAGGACCTGAACCTCGCGCTGTCCAGCGCGCGCGCGCTGGGCGTCTCGCTGCCGAACACCGCGACGGCGCAGGAGCTCTTCAACGCCTGCGCGGCCGCCGGCGGCCAGGGATGGGATCATTCGGCCCTGGTGCGCTCGCTGGAGAAGCTCGCCAGTTTCGAGATCGAGAACAGCGTTTCATGACCATTCAACCGCGCGCGCTGCTGCGCCAGATGTTCGATGCCGCCGTCGCTTCGGCGCAGCCCGCGCTGTGCGTGCCCCGGCACCTGCCGTCGCCCGACGACCTGAAGGGCGGCCGGCTGATCGTCATCGGCGCCGGCAAGGCCTCGGCGGCGATGGCGCGCGCGGTGGAAGAACACTGGGCCGGCCCCCCCGATGCGTTGCAGGGGCTGGTCGTCACGCGCTACGGCTACGGCGCGCCCTGCGAGCGCATCCGCCTGATCGAGGCCGCGCACCCGGTGCCCGACCGCGCCGGCTTCGCGGCGGCCGAGGAACTGATGCGCTACGTGCAGGGCCTGCGCACGAACGACTTCGTGCTGGCGCTGATCAGCGGGGGCGGCTCGGCGCTGCTGCCGCTGCCCGCGCCGGGCCTGAGCTTCGAGCACAAGCAGGCGCTGAATGCCGCGCTGCTGCGCTCGGGCGCGACCATCGTCGAGATGAACTGCGTGCGCCGGCACCTGTCGGCGATCAAGGGTGGGCGCCTGGCCGCCGCGTGTCCGGCGCCGATGCGCACGCTGGTGCTGTCCGACGTGCCGGGCGACGACCCGGTCGACATCGCCTCCGGCCCGACGGTGGCCGACCCCACCACCTGCGCCGATGCCCTCGACATCCTGCGCCGCCATGCGATCGACGTGCCGGCCGAGGTGCGCACGCTGCTGGAGTCCGGCCGCGGCGAGACGGTCAAGCCGGGTGATGCGCGGCTCGCGCGCAACGAGGTGCGGGTGATCGCCGCGCCGCAGCAGGCGCTGGAAGCGGCCGCGGCCGTCGCCCGCGAGCACGGTGTCACGCCGCTGATCCTCGGTGACGCGATCGAGGGCGAAGCGAAGGAAGTGGGCACCGTGCTGGCCGGCATCGCCCGTCAGGTTGCTCTGCACGGCCAGCCCGTCGCCGCACCCTGCGTGCTGCTGTCTGGCGGCGAGACGACGGTGACGGTGCGCGGCACCGGCCGCGGCGGCCGCAACGTCGAATGCCTGCTGGCCTGCGCGGTGTCGCTGGCCGGCTTGCCGAAGGTGCATGCGCTGATGGGCGACACCGACGGCGTCGACGGCATCGAGGAAACCGCCGGCGCGATCATCGGCCCGGATACGCTCGAACGCGGCCGCGCCGCGGGCCTGAAGGCACGCGATGCGCTCGCCAACAACGACGGCCACGGCTTCTTCGCCGCGATCGGCGATGCGGTGATCACCGGCCCGACTCGCACCAACGTCAACGACTTCCGCGCGATCCTGATCGACGCCTGATCGACGCCTGTTCGACCCAGGAGCTCCGGCCACCGGCGCCGCGCCGATACACGGCCGGCGGCCGGCCTGTGTGGCTTCGGTGACAGCGGGGTCCGTTGCGCACCCCGGTGGCGCGTCGACGCACCAGCCTGGCACAGCGGCTGCTTTCCACGCCCCTCGAGCGGTGCGTGATGCCGCGACAGCAAGAGGGTTCGGATGGTGTCGATCACGGATGCATGGCGTCAGCGCAGGCGGCGCGCGGGCTTGATCGTGCTGGGCGCGCTGGGTGCATTCGGTGCGCTGGCCATGGTCGGCGCGGCCACGCTGCTGCCCGTCTGGCGCGGGCCGGACGTGCTGCGCATCGGCGTCGCGCAGCCGCTGTCCGGCGAGCTCGCGGCGCAGGGCGCCGACATGCTCAACGGCGTCACCCTGGCGGTCGAGGAGATCAATGCCGCCGGCGGCGTGCGCATCGGCGGCCGCGCGGTGAAGCTGGCGGTCGTGCCGGCCGACGACCGCGCGGAGCCCGAAGCAGGCAAGGCCGCGGCCCGCGCGCTGGTGGCCGCCGACGTGCTGGTCGCGGTGGCCGACCTGAACTCCGGCGTCAGCATCGCTGCCGCGCCGACCTATGCCGCGGCCGGCATCCCGCAGCTGGCGATCTCGACCAAGCCGCAGTTCACGCAGCTGAAGCTGCCGACGACCTTGCGCCTGGTGGCCAACGACGACCTGCAGGCGCGCGCCATCGCCGAGCAGACGCGGCAGCTCGCGCACGGCAAGGACGGCAAGGACGGCAAGGGCTACGCGGTGCTCGACGACGGCACGCCCTACGGCGAGGGCCTGGCCGACGACGTCGTGCGCCTGCTGGCCGAGCAGCGCGTCACGCTCGCCGCGCGGCACTCGTCGGACAGCCGCAGCATCGACTTCGAGCCCTTCGTCGCCGAGCTGCGGCGCACGCGCGCCGAAGTGGTGGTCGCGCTGGTCAGCGACTTCCAGGCCGAGGCGCTGGTGCGCCAGCTGGTCGCGGCCGGCCTGTCGCAGGTGCGGCTGATCGGCAGCGACACGCTGAAGACCGACAAGCTGCTCGCCGCCGGCCGCGCGCTGCAGGCGGTGTACGTCACCTCGCCGATCCTCGAGGTGGGCGAGTTGCCCGCCGGCCGGGCCTTTCTCGAGCGCTTCCGCGCGCGCTTCCGCGATGCGCCGGTCTACGGCGCGCACTACGGCTACGACGCGGTGCACCTCGTCGCCGACGCGCTGACCCGCAACGGCACGACCGACAAGGCGAAGCTGCTGGACCGCCTGAAGCGCTTCGACGGCCACGCGCCGGTCACCGGCTCGATGCGCTTCGGCGCCGACGGCGAGCAGCGCTACGGCGCGGTCTCGGTCTACCAGCTGAGCGGCGGCCGCTGGCTGCCGGTGATGCGCTCGGACCGTTGGTGATCGGCAGGTCCTCGTCGGCGGCTGCCCGCGCGACGAGGTGCTCGACCAGCCGCTGCGCCGCCGGCGGCAGCGTGTCCAGCGGACGGAAGCAGACCGCGAAGCGGCGCTCGGCCCAGGCATCGGTGAGCGGGATGATGCGCAGGCCCAGCAGCTGCGCGTACGAGGCGCCGACCTCCACTGGCACCACGCTGACGCCCAGCCCCGCGGCGACGACGCGGAAGCTGGCGTCGAAGGTCGACACGATCACCCGGTAGGACACGGTGCGCCCGGCGCGGGCCGCGGCGCGCGCGAGCATCGTGTGCACCGCGGTCGACGGCGGCAGGCCGACATGCTCGTGCGCCAGCGTCTGCTCGAAGCGCAGCGACGCATGCTTCGCCAGCGCATGGTCCGGATGCACCGCCAGCGCGAGCCGGTCGCGCCGGTAGGGCCGGTGCGGCAGGCCTTCGAAGTCGATGGTGTCCCAGCACACGCCGACCGAGGCGCTGCCCTCGCGCAGCTGGCGCACCAGGTCGCGCGAGAAGCGCTCCTCGATGTCGACCTGGATCGCGCGGTTGGCGGGCTCGCGCATGAAGGACGCGATGTCGTCGAGCAGCGACTCGGCGATCGCCGACGCGGTGGCGATCAGCCGCACACGGCCCTTGACGCCGGCGCCGAAGGACGCGATGTCGCCGGCGATGCGGTCCATCGTGAACAGCACGTCGCGCGCGTGCTCCAGCAGCGCCTGGCCGGCCGGCGTCGGCTGCACGCCGCGGCGCGCGCGCAGCAGCAGCGGCGTGCCGAGGTCGTGTTCCAGCTGCGCGATGCGCTTGCTGATCGCCGACGGCTCGATGTGCTCCTGCGCGGCGGCGCGCGCCATCGTGCGGTGATCGCAGACCGCGACGAACAGGCGCAGCGTCTTCAGGTCGATGTCGCGCATGGCGGGGGCGCTCCAGGCGTTCCGGCTCGGAATTCTGAACCTTCCGAATGATCGCTGGCGGTTTGATCTGGAAAGCCTAGAGTGAACCCATCCCCGTTTCACCCGAGCCGCCGCCATGTCCAGCCTCCCTTCCCATGCCGTGATCCGCGAAGTCGGCCTGCGCGACGGCCTGCAGAGCATCGCGACGATCCTGCCCACGGCCTCGAAGCGCGACTGGATACGGGCCGCCTACGACGCCGGCCAGCGCGAGATCGAAGTCGGCTCCTTCGTGCCGGCCAGGCTGCTGCCGCAGCTGGCCGACACCGCCGAGCTGGTGGCCTACGCGAAGACGTTGCCGGGGCTGTTCACCTCGGTACTGGTGCCGAACCTGAAGGGCGCCGAACGCGCGCTGGAGGCCCGCGCCGACCTGATGCTGGTGCCGCTGTCGGCCAGCCACGCGCACAGCCTCGCGAACCTGCGCAGGACGCCCGACGAGGTGGTGACCGAGGTCGCGCGCATGCGGGCACTGCGCGACGCCTCGGGCGCGAAGACGCTGATCGAAGGCGGCGTCGGCACGGCCTTCGGCTGCACGCTGCAGGGCGAGGTCAAGCCGGCCGAGGTGCTGCGCCTGCTGCAGGCGCTGCTCGACGCCGGCGCCGACCGCGTCAGCCTGGCCGACACCGTCGGCTACGCGAACCCGGCGGCGGTGGAGGCGCTGTTCGAGCAGGCCCGCCGCACCGCCGGCGAGCGCTTCTGGTGCGGCCACTTCCACGATACGCGCGGCCTCGCGCTGGCCAACGTCACCGCGGCGCTGCGCACCGGGGTCACGCGGTTCGACGCCACGCTGGGCGGCATCGGCGGCTGCCCGCATGCGCCGGGCGCCAGCGGCAACGCGGCCAGCGAGGACCTGGCCTTCCTGCTCGAGGACATGGGCATCGCGACCGGCATCGACGTCGACGCGCTGCTGGCGCTGCGCGCACGGCTGGCGCACTGGCTGCCGGGCGAGCAGTTGCACGGCACGCTGGCCTGCGCCGGCTTGCCGAAGACCTTCCGGCCGGCCGCGCCCGTGTCGTCGTCGTCCACCCGGCCCGCGACCGGCGTGGGCGACGCCGGCGCGCTGCCGCTTGCCGTGAACGGGGGAGCCGGCGCGCTGCCGCTTGCCGGCGTGCGCGTGATCGAGTTCTCCCACATGGTGATGGGCCCGACTTGCGGGATGATCCTCGCCGACCTCGGCGCGGAGGTCATCAAGGTCGAGCCGCCCGGCGGCGACAAGACGCGCACCTTGCCGGGCCTGGGCATCGGCTTCTTCCGCACCTTCAACCGCAACAAGAAGAGCGTGGTGCTGGACATCCAGACGGCCGAGGGCCGCGCAGATGCCCAGGCGCTGATCGCCACCGCCGACGTCGTGCTGGAGAACTTCCGGCCCGGGCTGATGGCCTCGCTGGGGCTGGACCACGCGTCGCTCGCGCAGCGTTTCCCGCGCCTCGTCTACGTGTCGCACAAGGGCTTCCTGCCGGGGCCGTACGAGAAGCGCCTGGCGCTCGACGAGGTGGTGCAGATGATGGGCGGCCTGTCGTACATGACCGGCCCGCCCGGGCGGCCGTTGCGCGCCGGCACCTCGGTCAACGACATCATGGGCGGCATGTTCGGCGCCATCGGCGTGCTGGCCGCGCTGCGCGAGCGCGAAGCCAACGGTCGCGGCCAGGAAGTGCAGAGCGCGCTGTTCGAGAACTGCGTCTTCCTGTCGGCGCAGCACATGCAGCAGTTCCTGATGACCGGCGAAGCGCCGCCGCCGATGCCCTCGCGCGTATCCGCGTGGAGCGTCTACGACGTCTTCACGCTGGCCGACGGCGAGCAGCTGTTCATCGGCGCGGTGAGCGACAAGCAGTTCCTGACCCTGTGCCGCGTGCTCGACGCCGCCGCGCTCGCCGCCGAGCCGGCCTTCGCCGACAACGCGCGCCGCGTCGCGGTGCGGCCCGAGCTGCTGAAACGCCTCGGCGAGATCCTGCTGCGGCACCACGTGCAGGACCTGATGCCGAAACTGGAGGCCGCGGGCATTCCGTATGCCCCGATCATGCGGCCCGAACAGCTGGTCGACGACCCGCACCTGAAGGCCAGCAGTGGCCTGGTGCCGATGGCCACCGAGGACGGCGGCACCACCGACGTCGTGCTGCTGCCGCTGACCTTGGGCGGGCGCCGGCTCGGCGTGCAGCGGCCGCTGCCGAAGGCCGGCGAGCACCAGGACGAGGTGTTCGGTGCGCTGCGCCGCGCCGGTCAGCCGGGCTGAGTGACCGGGGCACGCTGGTCAAACGGCCCGAGCCGCGCCAACATCGAGCCATCGCCCGGCGCACGAACCTTCAGGAGACCACCATGGCCGACCTCTTCGACAACCCGATGGGGCTGATGGGCTTCGAGTTCGTCGAGTTCGCGTCGCCGACGCCGAATACGCTGGAGCCGGTGCTCGAGCAGCTGGGCTTCTCGCCGGTGGCCAGGCACCGCTCGAAGGACGTGGTGCTGTACCGCCAGGGCGACATCAACTTCATCGTCAACCGCGAGCCGCACAGCATGGCCGCGTACTTTGCCGCCGAGCACGGGCCCTCGGCCTGCGGCCTGGCGTTCCGCGTGCGGGACTCGCACAAGGCCTATGCACGCGCGCTGGAGCTCGGCGCGCAGCCGATCGAGATTCCCACCGGGCCGATGGAGCTGCGGCTGCCGGCGGTCAAGGGCATCGGCGGCGCGCCGCTGTACCTGATCGACCGGTTCGAGGAAGGCCGGTCGATCTACGACATCGACTTCGAATGGATTCCCGGTGCCGATCGCCACCCGGTGGGCCATGGCCTGAAGATCGTCGACCATCTGACGCACAACGTCTACCGCGGCCGCATGTCCTACTGGTCGGCGTTCTACGAGAAGCTCTTCAACTTCCGCGAGATCCGCTACTTCGACATCCAGGGCGAATACACCGGGCTGACCTCGAAGGCGATGACCGCGCCCGACGGCCGCATCCGCATTCCCCTGAACGAGGAATCCAAGAAGGGCTCCGGCCAGATCGAGGAATTCCTGATGCAGTTCAACGGCGAGGGCATCCAGCACATCGCGCTGCTGACCGACGACCTGATCGCCACGATCGACCGCCTCGCGCTCGCCGGCGTGCCGCTGATGGCCGCTCCGAATGACGTCTATTACGAAATGCTCGACGAGCGCCTGCCGGGCCACGGCCAGCCGATCGCCGAGCTGAAGACGCGCGGCATCCTGCTCGACGGATCGACCGCCGGTGGCCAGAAGCGCCTGCTGCTGCAGATCTTCTCGCAGGCGCTGCTCGGCCCGGTGTTCTTCGAGTTCATCCAGCGCCGCGGCGACGAGGGCTTCGGCGAGGGCAACTTCAAGGCGCTGTTCGAATCGATCGAACGCGACCAGGTGCGGCGCGGCGTGCTGGGCACCGCCTGACCAACGGGCGGACGCTGCGTGGCGGCCCGCCCGCGGGCGCCCGTTCGAAGGGGGATGCGCGCATCGCTGTAAGCGCAGCGGGCCCGGCGCGACGAAGTTCCTGACGCGGGCTGTCACGAGCGGCCCCCGTGTTTCGTCTTGACAGCAGGAGCGGCCGCATGGGGCGGCCGCCCGGTTTCGAGACCCAGGGACCCTGCCGATGACCACCCGTACCGCCCGCATTCCGTACTTCCAGCTCGCGCCGAAGGCGTTCCAGAACCTGCTTGCGCTGTCCAATTCGCTGCGCAAGGACCTGCTCGGCCCCCGGCTCGTCGAGCTGGTGCTGCTGCGCCTGTCGCAGATCAACGGCTGCGCCTACTGCATGGACATGCACTGGCGCGAGCTCATCAAGCAGGACATGGCGCCGCGCGAGATCAACGCGCTGGCCGGCTGGCGCGAGGCGCCGTTCTTCACCGATCGCGAACGCGCCGCGCTGCGCTGGGCCGAGCTCGTCAACGCGCTGCCCGCGGGTGATGCAAGCGACGAGGAATTCGCCGCCTTGCGCGCACACTTCAGCGACGAGGAGATCGCCGAGCTCGGCTTCGTGATCGTCACGATCCGCGCCTGGAACTCGCTGAACGCGAGCCTGCGCCATCCGATGCCGGCCTGAGCGCCTGCGACGCACCGCGCGGTCCGGGGGTCGCTCGCCGGCGGGCGCTGTCCGTATAGTCGGTCGACATGGCCGACGACGAACGCACGATCGGCGTCCACGGCTCGTCAGCCGCGCCGGAACGCCTGCTGCAGTATACGCAGCTGCGCGCCGTCGGCCACGGCGGCATGGGCGTCGTCTACCAGGCGCGCGACGTCGACCTCGACCGGCCGGTGGCGATCAAGCTGCTGCATGGCGCCGCCGGCGGCGCCGACCCGACGCTGGTCGAGCGCCTGCTGCGCGAGGCGCGCAGCGCGGCGCAGCTGATCCATCCGAACGTCGCGCTGGTCTACCAGGTCGGGCGGCAGGACGGGCTGACCTTCATCGTGATGGAGTGGCTCGACGGCGGCGACCTCGCGCAGGTGCTGCGCGAGCGTGGCGCGCTGCCGTGGCGCGAAGCCGTCGCCGCGCTGCGCGATGCGGCCGCGGGGCTCGCCGCAGCCCATGCGGCCGGCCTGGTGCACCGCGACGTCAAGCCGTCGAACCTGATGCGCACGGCGGCCGGCCAGGTCAAGCTGGTCGACTTCGGCCTCGCGCGGCTGCACGAGGCGCCGTCTGACCTGACGCAGGCCGGCGCGCTGCTCGGCACGCCGGCCTACCTGTCGCCCGAGCAGTGCATGGGCGAGGCCGCGACGCCGCTGTCGGACGTCTACGCCCTCGGCTGCACCGCCTTCCAACTGCTGACCGGCCGTGCGCCGTTCGCGGCGGCGAACGGCGCCGCGGTGCTCTACGGCCACCTGAACAAGCCCTTGCCCGATGCACGCAGCTTCGCGCCCGACCTGCCCGACGCGCTGCTGGCGCTGCTGGAGCGCCTGTGCGCGAAGGACCCGGCGGCACGCCCGGCGAGCGCCGTGGCCGTGCGCGACGCGTTCGACGCGCTGCTCGGCGCGGGACCCGCTGCGGTGGCGCCGCCGACCCCGCGCAGCAGCGGCAACCTCGCGCTCGACGCCACGTCCTTCATCGGCCGCGAGCGCGACAGTGCGGCGATCGCCGCGTCGCTGCAGCAGGCGCGCCTGGTCACGCTCACCGGCCCGGGCGGCACCGGCAAGACGCGGCTCTCGCACCACGTCGCGCGCCGGCTGGCCCACGGCTTCTCCGATGGCGTCTGGTTGATCGAGCTCGCGCCCTTGCCGGCCGAGGCCGGCGAAGCCGCGCTGCTGGACGCGCTGGCCGAGGCGATGGGCCTGCGCGAGGCCGGCGGCGGCGCCGCGGTGGCCCAGGCGCTGATCGACCAGCTGCGCGCGCGCGAGGCGCTGCTGCTGCTCGACAACTGCGAACACGTGATCGAGGCGGCCGCCGCGCTGGCGCGTCGCATCGTCGAACGTTGCGAGCGCGTGCGCGTGCTGGCCACCAGCCGCCAGCCGCTGGGCGTGCCGGGCGAGCAGGTGGTCGCGGTGCCGCCGCTGCCGACCGGCGACGAACGGGCCAGCGTCAACGAGCTGGCCGAGGTCGATGCGGTGCGCCTGTTCGTCGAACGCGCCGCGGCGGTGCGCCCGGGCTTCATGCTGAGCACCGACAACGCGGCCGCGGTGGCGCAGATCTGCCGCCGCCTCGACGGCATCCCGCTGGCGATCGAGCTCGCGGCGGCGCGGGTGAAGCTGCTGACGCCGCCGCAGATCGCCGCGCGCCTGGCCGATGCGTTCAAGCTGCTCGCCGGCGGCCAGCGCACGCTGCTGCCGCGGCAGCAGACGCTGCGGGCACTGATCGACTGGAGCTGGGACCTGCTCGTTGCGTGCGAGCAGCGCCTGTTCGCCCGGCTGGCGGTCTTCGCCGGCGACTTCTCGCTCGACGCGGCCGAGGCCGTGCTGCCGGACGACGCCGATGCGCCGGCGCTCGACGTGCTGGAGGGCCTGGCCAGCCTGGTCGACAAGTCGCTGGTCGTCGCGCACGAACGCCCCGGCCCGGGCGGCGGCGAGATGCGCTACCGGCTGCTCGAGACGATGCGCCAGTACGCCGCCGAGAAACTCGGCGCCACTGGCGAAGCCGCGGCGCTGCAGCAGCGCCACGCGGTCTTCTACCTCGTGCTCGCCGTCTCGACGGTTGCCGGCCTGCACGGCAGCGACCATGCGGCGGCCGACGCGCGTCTGCAGCTGGAGCACGACAACATGCGCGCGGCGCTCGATGCCGCCGGCGCCGCGCGCTGGTTCGACATCGCGCTGCCGGGCGCGAAGGCGCTGGCCGAATGGTGGTTCGCGCACGGCGTGCTGGCCGACGGCGTCGCGCGGCTGGAGTGGCTCATCGCGCAGGACCCGCCCGACGGCATCGCGCTCGCCGAGCTGCTGCAGCCCGCCGGCCGCCTGGCGATGTTCCTCGGCCGCCATGCGCTGGCGCGCGCCTGGTTCGAGCGCGGCCTGCCGCTGGCCCGCGCGGCCGGGGAGCGTGCGCTCGAGGCCCGATTGCTGGGCGGCCTCGGTTCGGTGGCGACGTTGCGCGGCGAGCTGCCCACGGCGCGCCGGTGCTTCGCCGATGCGCTGGCGCTGTGCTCGGTGCTCGGCGACCTGGCCGAGCGCGCAAAGGCGCACAACAACCTGGGCATGGTGCTCAACGACATGGGCGACGTCGCCGGCGCGCGCGAGCACCTCACCGCGGCGCTGCAGCTGCACCGCGCCTCGAAGCGCCCGGTGGACCTCGCCAACGGCCTGCTGAGCCTGGCCGAGCTCGAGCAGGCGGATGGCCAGGCGGCGCAGGCGCAGCCGCTGTTCGAGTCCTCGCTGAACCTGTTTGCCTCGCTGGGCGACGAGTGGTCCGCCGCCTATGCGCGAGACGGGCTCGGCCGCTGCGCGCTGCGCGCCGGCGACCTGGACACCGCGCGGGCGCACTTCGAGCAGGCGCTTGCCGCGCTGCGCCGGGCCGGCGACCAGGGCGCGATCGCCGACCAGCTCGACCACCTCGCGCAGGTCGCGCTGCTCGAGGCGCGGCCGGAGTCCGCCGCGCGGCATGCGCGCGAGGGCCTCGCGCTGCGGCTGGCGCTGGACAACCCGGCCGCGGTCGCCGCGTCGCTGCAGACCTGTGCCGCGCTGCATGCGCCGACGGACCCCGTGCGCGGCGCGCGCCTGCTCGGCGCGATGGACGTGCTGCAGCGCGCCGCGCAGGCGGTGCCGAATGCAGTGCGCATGCAGCGGCTGTCGGCGCTGTGCGCGCAGCTGGCAGGGCGCCTGGGCGACGAGACCTTCGCGCGCCTGCGGGCCGATGGCGCGCGCGAAGATCCGCTGGTGCTCGCGCGGGCCGAAGCGCGCGGCGAAACCACGTAGAGTTCGGCGCTTCGCCGACCCGGTGCGCCGCGAGCGCCTTCCACTGCTGCCGATGACGACCGCACGACCCAATGCCGACATCCTGACCCTGCGCTGCCATTGCGGCCGGCTGCGTGGCCGCGTCGATGCCTCGTCATCCGGCCGGCGCCGGCCGGGCCTGCACGTGGTCTGCTACTGCGACGACTGCCGGGCCTTCGTGCGCGCGCTGAAGCGGCCCGAGCTGCTCGACCGTTTCGGCGGTTCGGCGGTCTGGCAGACCACGCCGGCGCGCATCACGCTCGACACCGGCCGCGAGCAGCTGGCCTGCCTCAAGCTCAGCGACAAGGGCATGCTGCGCTTCCACAGCGCCTGCTGCGCGACGCCGATCGGCAATGCGCTGGGCGCCGGCTGGCCCTTCGTCGGGCTGCTGCGCGCCTGCCTCGAGGTGGACGACGCGAGCGCGCAGCGCCTCTTCGGCGCGCCGACGCATGTGCACGGCCGCCTCGCGCTGGGCGATGTCTCGGCCTTCGCAGAGCCGCGCGCATCCCTGCGCACGATCGCCCGCACCGTCGGCTTCCTTCTGCGCGCGCGGCTGGCCGGTGCGCAGCGGCCGACGGCGTTCTTCGATGCCGCCGGCCGGCCGGTGGTCACGCCGCGCGTGCTGTCGGGCGCCGAGCGCGACGCGCTGCGGGCCGCGGACCGCTGAAGGCCTGGCCGCTTACTTCAACGCCTGGGCTTCGTCGGCCGTCGCGGCCTGCAGCTCGACGACGCGGCCGTCCGCGGCGCTGGCATCCGGCGCGCCGGCGCGCATCAGGCGGATCAGGCTGCGCTCCAGCGCCGAGCTGCTGGGGTTGCTGACGAAGACGCAGCGCTTGCCGGTGCGCTTGCAGTGGTCCTTCACGCGCCAGTAGGCGTCGTGGCTGATGCAGCCGGTCTGGCAGATCACCAGGTCGGCGGCGGCCAGCGTGGCGTCGAGCTGGGCGACCTTGCCCTCCTCGCCGCCGTCGTGGTGCAGGAAGCGGCCGCCGGTGCGCTCGATCAGGCGCCGGTAGGCCGGCACGCTGGCCGAGCGGCCGCCGACGCAGAGTACCGCGCGCTCGTGCAGCGGCGAGGCCGTCGCGGCGGCCGGGGGCGCCACGGCGTCGGGCGCCTGGAGCGCGAGCGCTTCATCCGCCCGCCGGCGCTGGCGCTCGGCGTCCTGCCGCGCCTGCAGCGCCTGGCGCTGCAGCGCGTGCACCTGCTCCGCCAGCGCGCGGTTCTCCCGGGCGAGCTCGAAGCGCGTGCGCAGCTCCGGGGCCGCGGCTTCCAGTGCCGCCAGCTGCTCGCGCAGCTGGGCGATCGTGGTGTCGCGGCCGATGAGCTCGGCACGCAGCTGCATCGCCAGCGCATCGAGCTGCGCGATGCGGCGGGCCTGCTCGGTGGCCAGGCGCGTGGCCCGCTGCTGCACCGCGCCGAGCTCGCGTGCGAGCACCGCGTTCTCGTCGATCAGCGCATCGAAGCGCGCCGCGTCGACGCGGGTGGCCATGCCGATCTGGTGCTGCAGCATGTGCACGTCGCCGAGCACCGCATGCGCCAGCGCATCGTCGCAGCGCGCGTGCGTCATCACCGCCCAGAAGCGGCCGGCCAGGTCGGGGCCAGCGGCGGCCTCGCGCCACCACGCGGCGAGCGCGTCGGTCGTCTTCAGGGTCGCGGCGCGGCGCAGCGCAGGCGCGTGACGCCGGTCGAGCTCCTTCTGCAGGGCCTCGGCCAGCCGGGTGCGCAGCCGGCACTCGGCGATCGCGCCGCAGTGCAGTTCGTGGTCGCCGGCCAGCGCCTGTGCGCCGGGCACTTTGTCCGTCACGCCGAGCACTTTGTCCGTCAGGCGCCTCAGCGCGCCGATCGGCAGGCACACGCCGATCACCGGGCAATGGGCATGCGAGCCGAGCTCCCACAGGCGGCGGCGGCGCGAGCCGGCGCGTACCGTCTCCGGCCGCGTCGGCTGCTGGAAGGTGTCAGCGCGCTGCATGCCGCGGGGGCTACTTGGTCAGGATCAGCTTGCCGAGCGAGGTGATGCGCAGCCGGTAGATCGCGCCCAGGTGGTCGATCTCGATCTCCTGGGCGCCGGCCAGGAGGGCCGAGCTTTGCAGGCGCGCACAGGGCATGCGTCGCACCGGCGCGGGCGACGACGGGGCCGCCGCGTGGTCGCGGGACGGTGCCGGTGCGAGGGAGGCGAAACGGGGCGTGGCGTTCATGGGCCCTACTGTAATGCGAATCGTTCGCATTAGCAAGCCGATGGAGCGTCCGCGGCCTGTTGGCGTGGTGGCCCGGACCTGCGAGGCCAGGCTCAGCCGGGGCGGGCGGGAACCAACGCAGCGCAGGGGTCGGGCCGGGGCTGCACCTCGGTGCGCAGCACACGGTCGAAGCGGCCGGGCGGGTCGGCGTCCGACTCCAGCAGGCCGATCACCCGGCTGCGCGCGCGTTCGGCCGGCGGCAACCAGCGCGGCGCGCCGGCATCGCTGCGCACATGGCCGTTGCCGGCCAGCAGCACCGCGCCGCCGGCCGCATGCCGGACCAGCAGGCGCGCCATGAACTGGTCGCGCGCCACCTGCGCCAGCGCGAGGCGCCGCGCGCCGCTCGCATCCAGCTGGCCGCAATGCCCGGCGACCAGGGCCTCGACCTGCAGCGCCATCAGGTCCTCGGGCACCGCGGCGTCGAAGCCGTGCGCCGCGAGGCCATCGGCGATGACACGGCGCACATCGGTCCGCGACACGTTGGCGGCGATCACCACCAGCCCGTGCTGCAGCGCGAGGGCGAGAAAGGGTTCGTAGTGCGGCCAGTGCCAGCCGCTGCCGCCGGCGGCAGCGATGATCGAGGCCGGTGACGCGCCGGGCGCGGTGCGGGCCGCGTCCAGGGCCGCCTGCTGCTCGCGGTCGAACTGCTCCATCAGCAGCGCCGGCCGCGCGCCGGTGTCGAGCAACTCGCGCAGGGCCTGCACGCGCAGCGCGTGCTGGGCGGCGTTGTCGTGCACTTCACCGAGCAGGATCAGCGGCGCGCCGCGCAGGTCGAGCCCCGAGTCGGCCGCCGGCCGCGGGACGGTGCAAGCTTCGAGGGCGGCCAGCGCTGCGCCGAGCAGGCCGGCCAGCACCCAGCGCCGCCGGCGGATGGTCGGATCGGCCCGGCACGGCGTGATCACCACGGCAAGTTGAACCGCACGGCCAGCCGGCTGCGTTCGCCCGCGCGCTCCAGGGGCCCGGCCTGCAGCAGCGCCGGCGGCGTCGCGGCGGGCGCCGTCGAGACGGGTGCCGGCGTTGGCCCCGTCGCCGTCCACGTCTGCCCGGTGAACGCCGTCAGCACGAGCGTGTAGCCCTGCATCTGCGGCGACAGTTCGCCGCTGTACGCGCGCCCGACCTCCAGCGCATCGGCATCGGCCGGTGCATCACCCGGCTTGTCGGGCTGCACGGGCTTCAGCTTGCGCTCGGTGAACGTGGCTTCGCCGGTCGACGGGTGGTAGCGCACCTCGAAGTTGACGCTGCGCGCGGTGGCCGGCGAGCGTTGCTTGTAGAACGCGCAGAAGCCGTTGCCCGAGGGCATCACGCCGCCGGTCCAGCCGCTGCCGTCGCCGCCGGGGGTCACGCTGTCGGTGTAGTTCACGGTCTCCAGCGGCTTTGCGCCGGCAGGAGCCTCGCGGCAGACGGTGTGATCGCGCTCGCAGCCGGCGCTGCCGCAGCCGGGAATGCTCTGCGGCCTGCTGCTGGTCAGCAGCGTGCGCTTGTCGTCGACGGCGGTCGGCGCGGCCGCTTCCTTCAGCTGATAGGCCATCGGCTTGCGCGGGAACAGCTCCAGGCTGATCGGGTACTTGATCTGCGCGGTGTCGGAGCGCCAGAACTTCCACGAACCCTGCGGCATCAGCGCGGTCAGCTCCAGCGGCACGTGCGTCAGTGCGCGGTCGACGAACAGCGGGGCCAGCGCGGCGGCGGGGATGGTCAGCTGCAGCTTGTCCGGCGGCTGCACCTGCAGCCAGCCGGGCGGCGCGGGCTGGCCGGCCAGCGTCACCGCGTAGCTCAGCGTGCCGGCGGTCGGCAGGTTGGTGGTGATCGTGATGCGCGCGTCGCGGCCGGCGCGGAAGTAGTGCGAGGCGCCCTCGACGCGGCGCAGCACCGGCGTCGACGCATCGAAGGGCAGGGCCTTCAGCGCGGCGCCCACGTCCAGCGTCACCGGGCGCTCGATGCGGCCGCGGTCGGCGGCGGGGTCGGGCAGGGCCAGCAGCTGGCGGTCGAGCGCGCGCAGGATCGTGATGCGGTCGGCCGCCAGGCGGTCCCACTTGTCGTCGGCCACCGGGCGCAGCTCGGTGCGCGCGTTGGCGATCATCAGCTGCAGCTCGCGCACCGCCTTCGATGCCGGCAGCGAAGGCTCGCCGGTGGCCTTGCCGGCGAAGAAGGCCGCGCGGGCGGTGAACTGGTCGAGCACGAAGCTGACAGGGAAGCTCGGTGCGGCCACCGACAGCGGCGCCTCGGCGGCGGGCGCCGTGGCCGCGAGACCGGCGACGACCGCGGCGATCAAGCAGCCGATCAGGCAGGCGATCAACGACCCGGTGCGCGATGACCTCATCGGCCCACTGTAGCGGAGCGCGGCTCCGCCGTGGGCGCCGATTCAGCGCGGCCGGCCCTGCTCGTCGACCAGCCCGTGCTCGCGGTACAGCGCCATCTCGTCGCCGGCGATGAAGGCGAAGATCTTCGGTCCACCGTCGCGGCGCTGCAGCAGGTAGGTGACGACGAAGTCCAGGCCGAGCGGCTGGCCATCGCGCCGCTCGTGGTCGCTGCGCATGCGCACGCGCACGAGGTCGTGCTGCTCGTCGATCGGCATCGCCTCGACGCCGCGCAGGTGCATGCGCTGGGTGCCGATCAGGCGGTGGAATTCGGCGCCGTCGCGCAGCACCTGCGCGTAGCGTTCGTCGTTCGCGCCGCCCTGCACCATGCCGCCGGCGCTGGCGCTGACGAAGTGCTCGGCGTAGCTCGCGCGCACCTGCTCGGCCGGCGCGTGGCCGTCGAGAACCTGGTTGAAGACGTCGACGTAACGTTCGAAGAACTCGCGGTAGTCGGGAGCGTTCATGCGCAAACCTCGTTCGGCTCGTCGGGCGAGCGATGCGCCATTTCATCCAACGCTGCGCCGATGGCCGGTCGTCCGAGCGCGCGACTGGCGGTAGGAAGCGGCCGACAGCGGCCGGCACACCGCTTGCCTGCTCGTCGACAACCTCCTCTCAGGTGATCGCCATGAACCGCCATTCCCCGAAGCCGCCTACCGAGGGCGACTCGCTGCCGCCGCTGCAGAGTCCGATGCCGCGCACGCCGGGGCTCGACCACGAGGAGCCCGAGCAGCGCCAGGAGCGCGACATCCCGAGCGAAGAAGGCAGCACCGAACGCGCCGGCGCGTCGCAGCGGCGCTCGGCAACGAAGGCGCGCGGCACGTTGGCCGGAAATTAGCGGCACGCGGCGCTCGGGTCCGGCCGGCGCGGGCCGTCGCCGAGGCCTGCGGCCCGGTTCACCGGACTCCCAGCGCCGCGAGGTGCACCACCCACGCGCGGGCAGGGTCGATGCCGATGAGGGCCGCGGCCTCTTCGTCGTAGAACGCGCCGACCGCGCAGACGCCGAGCCCGCGTGCACCGGCTTCGAGGTACAGCCGTTCGCCGACCCGGCCGGCTTCGAGCAGGGCATGGCGGTATCCGCGGGCGGCGCCGGCGGGGTCGGCGGCGAAGGCCGCGCGGTCGACCGTCAGCATGAACACCGCGGCGGCATCGCCGATCACGTCCTGGTCCAGCGCGGCCGCGCGCGGGGCCGCGCGCGTGACGCCGGCGGCTCGGCGCGGCAGCAGCCGGTGTGCATCGAGGTCGATGCGGTAGGCGCCGGCGGCGAGGCCGTTCACCGCGTGCACGACGAGGTGCATGCGCAATGCGGCCGACCACGGGTCCGGCGTGCGCAGCCCGGCGATGAGACCGCCGAGCGTTTCGAGCGGCAGGGCCGCGCTGGCGAAGCGCCGCACCGAGCGGCGACGCGCGATCAGCGCGAGCACGCCATCGTGCGGCGGTGCGGCCGGTTGCGGCAGCGCGATCGCGCCGCCATGGGCGCCATCGCGTGACGAGGCGGCGGAGGCCGGTGGCGATGCCGACGGCCCGTCCACCGCGGCGCGCAGCGAGGTCGCGCGGTGCAGCGTGCCGGTGATGCCCAGCCGCTCGGCCGTGTCGCCGCCGAGGGCCGGCGGCGCCCAGCGCTGCGCGCCCGTCGACGCGAGCACCGGCGCCCGCGCGGACTCATGCAGCGCCAGCAGCGCGAGCACGCCTTCCTCCGCTTCGTCGACCCCCAGCGCGGCCGCGGCGCGGGACTCGTCGAACCGGTGCACGAACTGCACGCGCCGGCCCAGCGCCGCGCCCGCCTGCAGCGCGTTCTCCAGCGCATGGCCGAGGTCGGCCAGCACGTAGCGGTAGGTGCGGTCGCGGTACTTGTGGCCGCTGCGGCGGAACAGCGCGGTGGCCAGCAGCAGCACCTCGGCGCCGGCCAGCGCCGGATCGGCGGCGGCACCGAGCGCCGCATCGTCCGGTGCGGTGGCCGACAGCCGCTCCAGCGCGTGGTGCTCGGCGTCGTAGTGCCACAGGCCCGGCGCCAGCCCGTCCAGCGCCCGCACGGCCACGTACAGCTCGGTCGAGAACAGCGCGCCCGACGACGGCGATGCGCGCAGCTTCAGCGTGCCGCGTTCTTCGGTGACGCCGGCGACATGCCACAGCAGCGTGCCGAGCGCCACGCCGTCGAAGGCCGCCCCGCGGTGTGACCGGGGCGGCGGCAGGGTGATGCTCGGCGCATCGGCATAACGCTTGAATGGCGCCGGCGGATCACCCCAGTCGACACTCGGTGCACGCAGCAGCACGCCGCGCCGCGAGTGCGACGAGAAGGCGTGGAAACGCTCGACCAGCGCGAGCGCATCGCCGCCGGCGACGCGGGCCGGCGCCGCGCCGGCAGCCGTACCTGCACCCGCCAGCGGCGCCGAATCGAGCCGCAGCTCGCTGCGCCCGTGGCGCAGACCGAGCATGAAGGCCAGTGCCGCGAACAACCCGCCGCCGAGCAGGGCCAGCGTGCCGCGCCGCGCCGACGCGTCGTCGACCGCCGCCGAAGGTCGCGCCGCGCCCCGCCGCGTGATCCAGCGCCACACCAGCGGGAAATTGAAGCCCAGGTGCAGCAGCACCAGCAGCACGGTGCCGTAGCCGAACAGGTAGTGCCAGTCGAACACCGGCAGCTGCTGGTTCGCGACCCAGAAGATGCCGAGGCCCGCCGTGGTGCCGACGTAGGCCAGCAGCAGCAGGCTGGCGCCGATGTTCAGCGCCAGGCGAGACGGTGGGCGGCCGCGCAGCCATTGCAGCGCCAGCCAGGCCAGCGCGGCCAGCAGGGGCAGTGCCACCCACAGCAGTTTGGGCATGCCGGCCTCGTCGATCGGCCCCGGAGGAGCGGCATTCTAGGCAGCGTGCACGCGGCGCGGCGGGTAGCGTGGCGGCTGACGCGAGGGCTGTAGGAGCGCACCCACAGTCGCTCGCGGCAGCGCCCGAACGACACGTGCGGCGATCTTGACGACCATCGCCGCCATGGACACCTCGCGCGACGACCCTCCGGCAGCCCGCCCCGCGGCTTCTTCCGTCCTGCGGAGCGATCCGCGATGGCCGCGCGTGGCCGTGAGCGTCGCCCTGTGGGCGTCGATGGTGCTGGTGCCGCTGGCCTTGCTGTGTGCCGCAGGCGCGTGGTGGCTGGTGGGCCACACCCCCGACGCCACCGCGGTCGCCGAACGGGCGGCCGAGCAGCCGACCCGCATCCTGTCGGCCGATGGCGTGCTGATCGACACGCTCGGCGAGCGCCTGCATGCCTCGCGCACGCTGGACCAGGTGTCGCCGGCGCTGGTGCAGGCGCTGCTGGTCACCGAGGACAAGCGCTTCTACGAACATCACGGCCTCGACCTGCGGCGCATGGTCGGTGCCGCGTGGAACGTGATGAACGGCGAGATCCAGGGGGCGTCGACCTTGACGCAGCAGCTCGCGCGCAACCTCTTCCCGCAGCGCATCGGCATGGAGCGATCGCTGCTGCGCAAGCTGCGCGAGATCACGCTGGCGCTGAAGATCGAGCGCGCCTACACGAAGGACCAGATCCTGACGCTGTACCTGAACCAGGTGCGCTTCCCCTACCGCGTGACCGGTGTCGAGATGGCCGCGCGAACCTATTTCTCGAAGTCGGCGCAGGAGCTCGATCTGCACGAATCGGCCCTGCTGGTGGCGATGTTGAAGGGCCCGAAGCGCTACGACCCCGAGCAGGCGCCCGAACGCGCGAAGGCGCGCCGCGACCTGGTGCTGACGCTGATGTCGCGCGCCGGCGCCATCGACGAGGCGACCCGCGCCCGCGCGACTGCGCAGCCGCTGGGCGTGCACCTGCAGCGGCTGGACCTGGGCCCGCAGCACGCGCCGCATTTCGTGCGCCTGGTGCGCGCGCAGCTCGACGACTGGGCCGAGGCGCAGGGCGCCGATCCGCGCGTCGAGGGCCTGACGGTGCACACGACGATCGATACCCGCCTGCAGGCCCTGGCCGAGCAGGCCGTGCGGCGGCAGGCGGCGTTGTTGCAGGCGGTGGCCGACCAGGAGTGGAGCAAGCCGGCGCTGCGCACCGGTGCCGATGCGCTGGCGGCCGGGCAGGGCGGCCAGACTGAAACGGCGCGTTCTCCGGGTGGCGAACCGGCGCGTTCGCCGACGGCCTTCACGCATTTCTGGTCGCAGCAGCCGACGCTGCTGGCCGAGCTGGCGCGGGAGACGCCGGCCTACCGTGAGGCGCGCGCGGCCGGGCTGGACGACGCGCTGGCGCTGCGCCGTGGCCTGGCCGACCGCGACGCGCTGCAGGCGCTGAAGTTCCAGAAGACGCGGCTCGAGGCCGGCTTCGTCGCGATCGACCCCACCAGCGGCGCGGTGCGCGCCCATGTCGGCAGCCGCGATCCGGCGCAGGACCAGTTCGACCATGTCTCGCAGGCGCAGCGTCAGCCGGGATCGACCTTCAAGCCCTTCGTCTATGGCGCGGCCTTGCAGTCGGGCATCCGCTCGACCGACATCCTCTACGACGAGGCGGTGGAGATCCCGCTGCCGGACGGCACCGTCTGGTCGCCGCGCGACGTCGGCGAGGCCACCGGCGAGCCGCTGAGCGTGCGCGAGGGCCTGGCCCGTTCGAAGAACACCATCACCGCGCAGGTGATGCGGCGCGTGGGCGTGTCGGCGGTGATCCGCTATGCGCAGCTGATGGGCCTTTCGCGCGCGAAGCTCGATCCAGTGCCCTCGCTCGCGCTGGGCACGAGCCCGGTCACGCTGCTGGAGCTGGCGGGCGCCTATGGCAGCTTCGCCTCGCTGGGCGTGAAGCGCCAGCCGGTGCTGATCAGCCACATCACCGACCGCCACGGTCGCGAGCTGGCGCGCTTCGCGCCCGAGCCGCAGCGTGTATTGACCGAGACGCAGGCCCTGGAGATGGTCGACATCCTGCGCGATGCGGTGAACAGCGGCACCGGCGGTTGGCTGCGCAGCCGCTTCGGCCTGCGCGTGGACGTGGCGGGCAAGACCGGCACGACGCAGCGCAACACCGACGGCTGGTTCATCGCGATGCGGCCGGACCTCGTCGCCGGGGCGTGGGTGGGCTTCAACGACCAGCGCGTGACGATGCGCAGCAACCATTGGGGCCAGGGTGGCCGCAACGCGCTGCTGATCGTCGGCGATTTCCTGCGCGCGGGCCTGCAGGCGGGCCGGATCGACCAGCGTGCGCGCTTCCCGGTGCTGCCGAAGCCCGAACCCGTGCCCGAAGACATGTCGGCCGATCCGGGTGCACAGACGTCCCCGATGCTGCATGCCGCATTGGCGGCCGGCGCGCTGCCGCCAACGGCGCCGCCCCGGCCGACCCTGCCGCCGCCGATCCAGGCGCCGCTGTCGCCGCCGGACGCGCCGCCGGTGGTGCCGAACCTGCAGGGCCTGCGTGCGGCCCCGGTGCAGACGCTCACGCCGGTACCGCCAGCCCCGGCGCCGGTACTGCGCTGGTCCACACCGCGCGAGCTGCCGGCACCGGCGCCGCGGGAGCTACCGCCGCTGCGGGAGCCATCGCCGCAACGCGAGCTGCCGCCGCCGCGAGAGCCGGTCCATCCGTCGGAGCCTGACGACCCCAACGACGAAGAGGCGCCGGCGGTCGTGCGCCTCTGAGGGTCACCCGAGCCGCGCCGCGCCAGCGCCATCCTGTCGATGGCGCGGCGCGGTTTGCCGTTCAGCCGCGACGTCCCGGGTGGCGGTCGTTGCGGTTCGGGATGCCGTCGCCGTCGCGATCCCAGCGGCTGTCGCGGTCGTAGCGGTTCGGCACGCCGTCGCCATCGCGGTCCCAGCCGGGGGTGTAGCGGCGGTCGTGGCGGTTCGGGATGCCGTCACCGTCACGATCCCAGCGCGGGTTGTAGACGCGGTCGAGCTGGTTCGGGATCCCGTCGCCGTCGCGGTCGCCGCTGCGCACGCCGCGGTAGTAGGGGTTGTGGCCGTAGTGGTGGCCGGGGTTGTGGCCGTAGACCGGGTAGCCCGGGTAGGCCACCGTTGCGGCGGGCACGATCACGCGCGGGGCCGGCACGTAGACCGGCGCCGGGCTCACCATCACCGGCAGCGGCACGCCGATCGACACCGACCACTGCACGTTGCCGCCCGCATGCGCGGTGCCGGCGGCCATCGCGCCCGCCAGGCCGAGCGCCGCGACGATCCACTGGGTCTTGTTGCTCATGTTCACCGTACTCCTTCTGGGGTCTTGGCCCGCTCGAGGGGCCTGCACCGTCTCAACGGCGCGACAGCGCACGCGGTTCACCGTTGCCGCGTGAAGCCTCGGTAAAGAACCGTGAAGCGCAAAGGTTGCGGCCCGCGTGACGAGTCGTGAGTTCTGGGTGATAACGTTGAAAAGACGCGGCCAGAAAAGGCCCGAAGGCGGTGCCGGCGTTACCCATGTTCCGAGACGTATCACCCAAAAGACGTGTCAAGGGACAACTGCAACAGGGCGTCATTGCCAGGGGCTGATCCTGGAACATGTGCTTGCATCAAAAGTACGCGGCCATCGAGGCTGGTTTGGATTAAGGTCAGCTTCGAGCCGTGCAGAGCCCTCGGCGGTGCACGGCCGCGTCGCTCACGACCCGCCGACTTTCCTCAATCGATCCAAGGATGTCCCCATGAACAAAACCCTCGTTTCGCTGCTGGGCGCGGCCGCGCTCGGCATGGTGCCGCTGGCGGCCTCGGCCGTCACGTACACCTTCAACGCCACGCTGAACGGCGCCAACGAAGTCGGCAGCAGCAGTTCCGCTGCCACCGGCCTCGCGTCGCTGATCTACGACACGCATGACACGGCCTCCCTGACCGACGACACCTACGACTTCACGATGGCCGTCTTCGGGCTGTCCGGCGGTACCGCGGCGGGCACGGCCGCCAGCGGCTATCACATCCACGGCGCGGCCACGACGACCGAGAACGCGCCGGTGCGTGTCGCGCTCGACGGTTCGCCCTTCGTCTCGCTGAACATGGGCTCGACGCTGCTGGTCGGCGGCGACGACGTGCCGGTGACGATGATTCCGGAGACGCCGGCGGGTGCCAACAACGCGGGCCATCCGGCGATGTCGTTCCTCGACATGCTGCAGGGTCAGCTGGCCTACGTGAACGTGCACACGGCCGCCGATCCTGGCGGTGCCGTGCGCGGTCAGCTGGTGGGTGTCACGCCGGTGCCGGAGCCGTCCACCTACGCGCTGGCGCTGGCCGGCCTGGGGGTGGTCGGTGCGGCCGCGTGGCGTCGCCGCCGCGAGCTGCGCTGATGCGCATCCTCCCCGGCGGGCAGGCAGCCGCCGGGGATCTTCTTCAACGTTCGTCGTCGCCGTCGAGTTCGTCGTCCTCTGCCTCGTCCTCCGGCAGCAGGGCGGCTTCGTCGGCGGCGTCGAGCATCTGATCGATGCTGTGCGCCGAACCGTCGATGATGCGGTCGGGCAGCAGGTCCGCGCCGTCGCGCGCGTCGTTGCCGGTCGCGGTGGCCCGTTCGCCTGTGCCCAGCGCATCGCTCGCGCTGTCGCGGTGGGCCGGCACGGCGCCGAGCTCGCCGGGGTTGTCGGTCTCGGTCGCCAGCGGCTGTTCGCCGATCACGTCGCTGCCGCTGTCGGAACTGTCGCTCGGCCCGAGGGCCTCGACATCGCGTCCGCGGGCCCGGGGCTGGACGGGGATGCCGCCCTGGATGCTGCTGCTGGCCATCTGCGTTCTCCTGATGGTGGGATGGATGGTTTCAGCCTAGGCAGGCCCCGCGGCGACGTCTGTAGGCAGACGGGCCCGCGGGTGTAGGACGGGGCCAAAATCGCCGGATGACCTGGCCCCTGCTCACGTCATTCGTTCGCCCCGGGTGGGGCTCGGCGCCCCGGGTTCGCGTGAGCGGACCCCTCCGGGGTCCAGTGCGGCCGGGCGCTCGCTGATGGCGTCGCGTTCCAGATCGGTCGACAGGCTCCAGCACTACCGCGCCAAGCGCGACTTCCAGCGCACGCCCGAGCCTGCGGGCGATGTGGCCGCCGCCGGCGACGGTGCGCTCTGCTTCGTCGTGCAGAAGCACGACGCGTCGCGCCTGCACTACGACTTCCGTCTCGAGCTCGACGGCGTGATGCTGTCCTGGGCCGTGCCGAAGGGGCCGAGCTTCGACCCGCAGGACAAGCGCATGGCGGTGCAGGTCGAGGCGCATCCGATCTCGTACAACACCTTCGAAGGCGTCATTCCGCCGGGCCAGTACGGCGCCGGCCGCGTCATCGTCTGGGACCGTGGTACCTGGGAGCCGGTGGGCGATGCGCACCAGGGCCTCGCCGACGGAAAGCTCGTGTTCGCGCTGCATGGGCAGAAGCTGGCCGGCCGCTGGGAGCTGGTGCGTATCGCGAAGAAGGACGAGGAGCGCGACGTGCACGGCGACAAGCCGGCTTCCGGCGGCACTGCCGCGAAGCGCGAGAAGCAGGTGCCATGGATCCTGTTCAAGAAGCGCGACGCCTATGCGCGGCCGCGGGCCGAATACGACGTGGTCAGCGCGCTGCCCGACAGCGTGGTCGCCAAGCCGCTGCCGCCGGCCGATGCGGCGGCGCTGCCGGGCCGCGGCGGCGGCCTGGTCGACGAAGCCGGCGTGGTGCGCCAGCCGGGCGACCTGACCGGCGCGAAGCGCGCTGCGCTGCCCGACAAGCTCGGCCCCCAGTTGGCCACCGCCACCAGCGCGCTGCCCGAGCGCGGCGACTGGCTGTTCGAGGTCAAGCTCGACGGCTACCGGGTGATGGCCCGCATCGCGAACGGCGAGGTCGCGCTGATCACCCGCGGCGGCCATGACTGGACCGCGAAGATGCGGCCGATCGCCGACGCGCTGCGGGCGCTGGCGCTGAAGTCTGCGTGGCTCGACGGCGAGGTGGTCGTCTTCGGCGCCGACGGGCTGCCGAGCTTCAACGCGCTGCAGAACGCGTTCGACCACCGCCGCTCGGAACAGATCGTCTACATGCTGTTCGACCTGCCGTACCTCGACGGCTGGGACCTGCGCGCGGCGCCGCTGCGCGAACGCCGCGCGTTGCTGCAGCAGGTGCTGCGCGATCGGGACGAAGACGGCGACCCCGGCGCCGGCCGGCTGCGTTTTTCCGCCGCCTTCGACGCCGATCCGGCGAGCCTGCTGCTGTCGGCGCGGCAGCTGAAGCTCGAAGGCCTGATGGCCAAGCGTGCCGATGCACCGTATGTGTCGCGGCGCACCGAGACCTGGCTGAAGCTGAAGGCGCGGCAGCGCCAGGAGTTCGTCATCGGCGGCTTCACCGACCGCGGCGGCGAACGCCGCGCGCGCGAGATCGGCAGCCTGCTGCTCGGCGTGCTCGACGAGCGCGGCAAGCTGGTTCCGGTGGGCAGCGTCGGCACCGGCTGGGACGGCCGCAGCGCCGCGGAGCTGAAGGACCGGCTCGTGCCGCTGGAGCGCGCGACGTCGCCGTTCGCCGGCGATGCCGCACCGCCGTCGGGCCGCTGGTCGCGCCGCAACGCCGGGCAGGAGCGCTGGGTCGAGCCGCAGCTCGTCGCCGAGGTCACCTTCGCGGAGTGGACGCCCGACGAGCAGATCCGCCACGCCACGTTCGAGGGCCTGCGGTTCGACAAGCCCGCCGAGCAGGTGCGCCGCGAAGTGCCGCGGCCGGTGGACCCGGCGCCGGCGGCGAAACGAAGGCCGGCGAGCGCCGCGAAGAACGGCGCCGTGGACGCGTCGAATCGGCGTCAGGTGAAGGTCTCGCATCCCGAGCGCGTGATCGACCCCTCGACCGGCCTGACCAAGCTCGACCTCGTGCGCTACTACGAGAGCGTCGCGGACTGGATGGTGCCGCACCTGAAGGGCCGGCCGTGTTCGCTGGTGCGCGGGCCGGAAGGGGTGGGCGGCGAGCTGTTCTTCCAGAAGCATCCGGAAGCGCTGCGCATCCCGGAGCTCAAGACGCTGGACCCGGCGCTCTGGCCGGATCACCAGGCGCTGCTGGAGGTGCCCAGCGCGCTGGCGCTGGCCGGTGCGGCGCAGATGAACGTCATCGAGTTCCACACCTGGAACGCCACCGTGCGCGACATCGCGCACCCCGACCGCGTGATCTTCGACATCGACCCCGGCGAAGGCGTGGCCTGGCCGCGGGTCATCGAGGCGGCGGTGCTGGTGCGCGGGCTGCTCGAGGAGCTGGGGCTGAAATCCTGGCTGAAGACCAGCGGCGGCAAGGGCCTGCACGTGGTGGTGCCGCTGAAGCCGCAGCACGACTGGGACACGGTGAAGAACTTCTCGCAGGCGGTGGTGCAGCACCTCGCGAAGGTCATTCCCAACCGCTTCGTAGCGAAGAGCGGCGCGTCGAACCGTGTCGGCCGGATCTTCGTCGACTACCTGCGCAACAGCCATGGCGCGACGACCGCGGCCGCGTACTCGGCGCGGGCGCGGCCCGGGCTGGGCGTGTCGATGCCGATCGCCTGGGACCAACTGCCGGAGATCAGGAGCGGCGCGCACTGGACCATCGCCGACGCGCGCGAGCACCTGTCCTTCGTGAAGGAGGACCCGTGGGCGGACTATGCGAAGTCGCGCCAGACGCTGGCGAAAGCGCTCGGGCGCATCGCTTGAGCTGGCGCAAGCGGTTGCGATCGGACACCAATCGCCCGTTCAGTGCGGCGCCAGCGGGCCGATGACGAAGGCATCCCCGTCCCTTCGGAGCGTCGTCATGACCCAAGCCGCGCAGGCCGCCTTCGGCACCGCGAACCCGCATGCCCTGGCCACCATCCTCGAGGCCAGCCAGACGAAGACCATCATCGCGTCGCGCGACATCTTCGACCTCTCCGGGACCAAGCTGTGGGCACGCGACCAGCCGGTGTCGGCCTCGCTGCAGCGCAAGCTGCTCGACCGCCAGCTGCGCAACCCGCTCGAGAGCTGCCTGATGGCCGAGGACGGCGTCACGACGCAGACCTTGCAGCAGGGCCTGCAGCAACTGGTCGACGGCACCACGCCGCTGGCCGCGCTGCTGCGGCCGCATGCCGCGCGCATCGCGCACGAGGTGCCGCAGCTGCCGCTGCACTCGGTGGTGCAGCTGCTGCTGACCGCCGGCCAGGCCTCGCGGCCCGAAGGTTTCGATCACGCGATGCAAGGCATGGCGCTGGCCGGCGCGTTGATGTGCGCGCAAGGCGGCTCGACCGCCGAGCTGCGCGTGGCGATGCTGTGCGGCCTGCTGCACGACCTGGGCGAGATGTACATCGCGCCGCACCACGGCGAAGCCGATGCCGACCGGGCGATGGACTTCCAGAGCTACCAGCACCTCGTCGTGCATCCGCACGTCGGCCAGCTGCTGGTCGCGCAGCTGACGAACTACCCGGCGGCGATCGCGCGCGCGATCGGCGAGCACCACGAGCGCCTCGACGGCTCGGGGTATCCGCACGGCCTGCAGCGCGAGGCGGTGTCGCCGCTGGGCCGGCTGGTCGCGGTGACCGAGGCCGCGCTGGCGGTGCTGCGCGGCGAGCGGCCGTGGCTGGCGCGCATCAGCGTCGCGCTGCGGGTGGTGCCGGGCGAGTTCGACCTCGGCTGGGTCGGCCGCATCGCCGAGGCCGCGCGCGCCGAGCCCGAGCTGCACCCGGCGCTGAAGACCGCCGACGTGCGCATGCGCCTGGCGCGCCTGGACGCGGCACTGAAGTCGGCGCTCGATGGCGTGGCCGAGGCGCGCCGCGAAACCACGGCGCCGGCGCTGGTCGAGGCGCTCGGCCTCGCGCAGCACCTGCTCGGCCGCCTGCGCACCGGCTGGTACGCCAGCGGCCTGTGGAGCGCCGATGCGCTGGCCAATGCCAGCGACACCGCGGAGGTCGAGGCGGTCGAGGACGAGCTGTTCTTCCGCCTGCAGGGCATCGAACGCGCGATGCGCCTGCGCGCCGGCAATACGCTGGCTGCGGCCGACGCGGCGCTGCTCGACCGGCTGTGCGGTGACCTGCAGGCCTACGCGCGCTGACGGCACCCGGGTGAACGGGGCCTGACGCGGGTCAAGCCAATGCGAATCATTCGCGTTTAATATGACGGGACCCTGCCTTCGGGTCCCGTCCCATGACCGCCACCGCCCCGCCGCTCACCCTCGCCGACCTCGCGCTGCACCGGCCCGCCACCGTGCGGGCCATCGCGCCGCCGCCGCATGCGCCCGAATGGGCGCAGCGCCTGGCCGAGATCGGCTTCATCGAAGGCGAGCCGGTGACGCTGATGGCGCGGGCGTGGCCGGGCCATGATCCGCTGGTCGTGCGCATCGGCGACTCCACCTTCGCGTTGCGCCGCGCCGAGGCCCGCTGCATCCGCGTGCTGACGCCGTCGTGACCAGCGCGGTCATCCACGTGCACCGGGGCGGCCCGCTGGTCGCGCTGGTGGGCAATCCGAACTGCGGCAAGACCGCGCTCTTCAACCGCCTGACCGGCAGCCACCAGAAGGTAGCGAACTACGCCGGCGTGACGGTCGAGCGCAAGGAGGGCCGGCTGCTCAGCGCGGCCGGCAAGGCGCTGCGCCTGCTCGACCTGCCGGGCGCCTACAGCCTGCATCCGCGCTCGCCCGACGAAGCGGTCACCGTCCAGGTGCTGCGCGGCCAGGCCACCGGCGAGAAACGGCCGGACCTCGTGGTCTGCGTCGTCGACGCGACCAACCTGCGCCGCAACCTGCGGCTGGTGCTGGCTGTGCGGCGGCTCGGGCTGCCCTGCGTGATCGCGCTGAACATGGTCGACCTCGCCGAACAGCGCGGGCTGCGCATCGACGAGCAGGCGCTGTCGCGCGAGCTCGGGCTGCCGGTGGTGCGGACGGTTGCGGTGCGCGGCGATGGCGCCGAAAGCCTGCGCGCGCTGCTGGACGATGCGGCGGTGTGGCGTGCCGCGGGTGCCGCCGCCGAGCGGCCCTCGGGTGATGCCGCCAGCGACCACGACACCGTGCGCGCGCTGCTGCAGCGCCTGCAACTCGACGACGCGGTGCCGCATGCCGCCAGCGACCGCCTCGACAAGCTGGTGCTGCACCCGGTGGCCGGCCCGCTGCTGCTGGGGATCGTGCTGTTCCTCGTCTTCCAGGCGGTCTTCGCGTGGGCCGAAGCGCCGATGGGTTGGATCGAAGCCGGCACCGCGTGGATGGGCACGGCAGTCGGCGGCGCCATGTCCGAAGGCTGGCTGCGCAGCCTGGTCGTCGACGGCCTGGTCGCCGGCGTCGGCGGCGTGCTGGTGTTCCTGCCGCAGATCCTGATCCTGTTCTTCTTCATCCTCGTGCTCGAGGAGTCGGGCTACCTTCCGCGCGCGGCCTTCCTGCTCGACCGGCTGATGGGCAGCGTCGGCCTGTCGGGGCGGTCGTTCATCCCGCTGCTGTCGAGCTTCGCCTGCGCGATACCCGGCATCCTGGCCGCGCGCACGATCGCCGATCCGCGCGACCGGCTGGTGACGATCCTGATCGCGCCGCTGATGACCTGCTCGGCGCGGCTGCCGGTCTACGCGCTGCTGATCGGCGCCTTCATCCCGCGCCGCGAGGTGCTGGGCGGCGTGGAGCTGCAGGGCCTGGTGCTGTTCGGCCTGTACCTCGCGGGCATCGCCGGCGCGATGGCGGTGGCCTGGGTGCTGAAGCACTTCACCGCGCGCGGCCAGGTGCGCACGCTGATGATGGAGCTGCCCGCCTACCACTGGCCGCGCCTGCGCAACATGGCGATCGGGCTGAAGCAGCGCGCCGTCATCTTCCTGCGCCGCGTCGGCGGCATCATCCTCGTGCTCACGGTGGCGCTGTGGGGGCTGGCCAGCTTCCCCGCGCCGCCGGCCGGCGCCACCGGCCCGGCGATCGAGTACAGCCTGGCCGGCACGCTGGGCCGCGGGCTGGCGGTGCTGTTCGAGCCGATCGGCTTCAACTGGCAGATCAGCATCGCGCTGGTGCCGGGGCTGGCCGCGCGCGAGGTCGCGGTCAGCGCGCTCGGCACGGTCTACGCGCTGGCCGCGACGGCCGAGAACGCCGGCGAGACGCTCGCGCCGATCATCGCGCAGCGCTGGAGCCTGGCCACCGCGCTGTCGCTGCTGGCCTGGTACGTGTTCGCGCCGCAATGCCTCAGCACGCTGGCGACGATCAAGCGCGAGACCGGCGGCTGGCGCGTGCCGCTGATCACCGCGGCCTACCTGTTCGCGCTGGCGTATGCCGCCGCCTTCGTCACCTACCGCACGGCGCTGTGGCTCGGGGCGGCGTGACCCGCTGATCGCACTGTCCGTTGCGGCCCGTCGCGGACCGTTGCGGACGTTCGCGTGGGGAAGCCGCTGTTCTTTGCACGGTGTGGAGCGCCCGAGCGGCTCGGGGTGCGGGCACGGCGGGCCGAGTCCGGCGGTCGGCCCCTGGGGGGCCGACTCCGTTGCGGTCCTCGGCCCGGGGCCGCGCCGTCCATTTAGCTTCGTTCGCTTCGCTCACTGCGCACAGCGCCGGCGAGTCAGTTGTCGATGCTCGCTTCGCTCGCCGGCCCCGGGCCTGCGGTCCTCACCGCCTCCCACGGCCCGCCGTGCCCGCACCCCGAGCCGCTCTCCTGCGAGGTGGTGGCATGCGGTCCTTCAAAGTCCTCGGTGGCTCGCAAAGGCGCGGGCGGGCAGGCCGCAGCGCGCGTGGGAGGCGCCGGGCTTGAGCGGTTCGGGGGCGGCGAGCGAAGCGAGCTTCGACAACTGACTCGCCGGCGCTGTGCGTAGCGAGCGCAGCGAGCGAAGCTAAATGGACGGCGCGCCCCCGAGCCGCTCAAGCCCGGGAAGTCGGCCCCCCAGGGGCCGACCGCCGGACTCGCGCGATGCGGCCTGCCCGCCCGCGCCTTTGTCGCTCTGCACATCGCCAGTCCATCGACCACCCACGCGAGCGTCCGCAACGGGCCGAGAACGGACGAAGCGAGCGTCATCGTGATCTGACCCGTGCATCGGGCGCGGGAAAGCCCTCGGTTCGAGTTAGATAGTCATCGCTATATTTCCTCCGAACGGAGGAGATTCGCCATGACCGCAATCCGACCGCGCCGCCGGCTGCTCCGGCGCACGGCGCTGGCTTCGCTCGCCCTGCTGTCGGGCGGGGGCGCCGCGCTGGCGCAGACCGCGCCCGCCGCCGAGCAGATCGTCGTCACCGCGCAAAGCCGCAGCCAGCAGGCGCAGACGGTGCCGATCACGATGCAGGTGCTGTCGCCCGACGAGGTGCGCAAGCTCGGCGCGGTGAACCTCGCCGACCTCAATGGCTACCTCCCGGGCCTGCAGATCGACAACACGCAACCGACGCAGCCCTTCGTGTCGCTGCGCGGCATCGCCAACGAGGACTTCCTGATCGGCACCGACAGCCCGATCGGCCTCTACGTCGATGGTGTCTACACCGGCAAGACCGGCGGTGCGCTGCTGAACTTCAACGACATCAAGCGCATCGAGCTGCTCAAGGGCCCGCAGGGCACGCTGTTCGGCCGCAACAGCGCGGGCGGCGCGATCTCGGTGATCACCAACGCGCCGGTCGCGAACTTCGCGGCCAACGGCCTGGTGCGCGTCGGCAACCACGGGGCGCGCCAGGCGCAGGCGATGCTGAACCAGCCGCTGGGCGAGAACCTGGCGCTGCGCGTGAGCGCGGTCGCGCAGCGCTCCGACGGCTGGGCACGCGACGCCGGCAGCGGCCAGCACGAAGGGGGCGACGACGCCTGGGGCACGCGGCTCGCGCTGCGCTGGAGCCTGGGCGACGCGACGAGCGCGACGCTGTCGTGGGAGCACGAGAAGCTGGACCAGCGCTCGCGCGCGGCCTTCGGCCTGCAGGCCGAGCCGCCAGTGGGTACGGCGCTGCCGTATCCGGTGGTCCCGGCGCGTTACCTCGATCCGTTCAAGGCACCGCTCTACAACGACATGCCGGACAGCCGCGAGGCGCGCGAGTTCGACGGCGCGACGCTGCGTTTCCAGCACACGCTGCCGTGGGCGGAGTTCACGTCGACCACCGCGTGGCGGCGCTTCGATGCGCTGAACCGCCAGGACAACGACGGCACGCGGCGCGCCGAGACCTTCCTGGCCACCGCGAACATCGAGGACAGCACCACCTGGCAGCAGGAGTTCCGACTGGCCGGCAAGCAAGGCGCGTTCGACTGGGTGGCGGGCCTGAGCTTCTTCGGCGAGCGCGCGTCGCAGACCAGCGAGATCCTCACCAACACCACGGCGCTCGATGCCCTGTTCGGCAACGTCGCCGGGCTGCCGGCCTTCAGCACGGTGAACATGCTGACGCAGCTGCTCGGCGTCCCCGGCATCGACCTGCTCGGCCTGCCGTGGACCGAGGCGATGCACAACCGCGCGCGCAACCGCGCCGCGGCGCTGTACGGCGACGTGATCTGGCAATGGACGCCGGCGACGCGCGTCACCGGCGGCCTGCGTTTCACGCGCGACCAGAAGCGCTTCTCGTGGTCGAGCCCGCCGCGCACCGCGACCGGCCTCGATGCGCAGCTCGATGCGCTGGCCGCCGGGGGCTTCTTCGACGGCCTGGTTGCCGCCGACGTGATGACACCGGACGAGGCGGCCGCGCTGCAGGCGCTGCTGCGCAACAGCCAGCTGCTCGACAGCCGCGGCGCCGAGGCGCGGCCGGTGGAGGTGCAAAAACGCTGGACCGATGCCAGCCCGCGCCTGGTGATCGACCACCGCCTGCATCCGGACTGGATGGCCTACGCGTCGTGGACGCGCGGCTACCAGGCCGGCGGCTTCAACGGCCTGCAGGTCAACGGCCGCTACGAGCCCGAGAAGGTGGTCAATGTCGAGTTGGGTCTCAAGGGCGGCTGGCCGCGGGCCGGCGTGCAGCTGAACGCGTCGCTGTTCCGCTACCGCTTCACCAACCTGCAGCAGCTCAACCTCGTGCCCTCGGGCAACCAGGCCGGCATCCCGGCGTACCAGGTGACGGTCAGCGACCAGCAGGCGACCGGCCTCGATGTCGAGGCCCAGTGGACGCCCAGCCGCGACTGGCGGCTCTTCGCCAGCGGCGAGTGGCTGGACCAGACCTACCGCCGCCACACCGCGCTGGACGGCAGCGATGCCGGCGGCCAGCCGGCGGGCGCACCGCGCTTCTCGGGGGCCGCCGGTGTCGAAGGGCGCTGGCCGCTCGCGGGCGGGCAGCTCTCGGCGCGGCTGTCGGCGGCCTATGTCGGTGCCCGGCGCTGCAACACCGACCTCGCGCTGCAGGGCGCGTGCAATACAACGCCGGCCTTCCGTGTCGGCGGCCCGCGCGAGCGGCTCGATGCGCGCATCGGCTGGGACTCGTCGGACGGCCGCTTCGGCATCGGCGTGGTGGCCAACAACCTGCTCGACAAGCGCTACGTGTCGCGGCTGTGGACGCTGGCCGACGGCCTGGGCGCGCACTTCGTGACGCTGACGCCGCCGCGCAGCGTGCTCCTGGAACTGCGGGCGTCCCTGTGAACTCAGGTCTTGCGCAACGCGACGATCTGGCTGCCGATCATCGCGGCCAGCGTGGTGCCCACCGCCTGCGCATCGAGCGCCGGGTCGTCGAACAGCATCTCGGTCGTCGCGTAGGCGGCCTCGACCGCCAGGCGTGCCAGCACGCGTACATGCGATCGGTCGGCCTGCGGCCAGGCGCTCATGAAGGCGTCCTCGATCAGCCCGGTGACATGGCGATGCGAGCCGATGCGCACCTCCTGCAGCGCCGGCACCGCGCGCAGCGCACGGGTGATCCACACGCCGCCGGGCACCTGCTGCGTCAGCTCCAGCGTCTGCGCGAACAGCACCAGCACGCTGCGCTCGAAGTCGGCGCGCGCCAGCTTCATCGTCGCCGGCGTGGCCCAGGCAGCGAGCAGGTCGTTCTGCACCGCCATCAGCCGCTCGCCGAGCTCTCGCAGCAGCGCGTACTTGTTCGGGAAGTAGCGGTACAGCGCCGGCGGCGTCAGCCCGGCGCGCTCGCAGACCAGGTTGGTCGACAGGCGCTCGATGCCGACTTCGCCGAGCAGCTCGGCGGTGACGGCGAGGATGCGCTCGAAGGTGTCGAGCGCACGCTCCTGGCGCGGCCGTGCCTTGGCCTCGAGGTCGGGGCCGGCGGGCGAGGGGGCCGGCGCGCTGCGGCGGGTGCGGGTGGTGGGCATGGTGCGGCGCCTATTGTCGCGGCCCGGGGCCACACGAGAAAGCTAGTTATAGCTATTGAACATGACCGATGGCCCGGGAGGCTGCGATGACGCGCCGCCGCGGATTCCTGGCGGGTCTCGGCGCGGCAGGGGTTGCCGCCGGCCTGCGGCCGGACCTCGCCGGTGCCACCCCCACCGCCACGCCACCCGCCGCGCCGCGCTGGCGCAACTGGTCCGGCCTCGAACACTGCCAGCCGCGCGCCTATGTCGCCCCCGCCGACGAGGGCGCTTTGGCCGAGCTGCTCCAGCGCGGCGCCGCACCGCTGCGCTGCGTCGGCGCCGGGCATTCGTTCAGCGCGCTGGTGCCGAGCGAAGGCACGGTGCTGGCGCTCGACCACTTCGCCGGGCTGCGGCGCGTCGATGCCGGCGCGGGCCTGGCGAGCGTCGGCGCGGGCACCCGGCTGTCGCTGGTCTCGCAGGCGCTGCACGACCAGGGCCTCGCGCTGCAGAACCTGCCCGACATCGACGTGCAGACGCTCGCCGGCGCCTGCGCCACCGGCACGCACGGCACCGGCGCGAGCCTGCCCGCGCTGCATGCGCAGCTCGATGCGCTGACCCTCGTCACCGCGCGCGGCGAACGCCTGACCTGCAGCCGCAGCGAACGCCCCGAGCTCTTCGCCGCCGCGCAGGTCTCGCTCGGCGCGCTGGGCGTGATCAGCGAGATGACGCTGCGCGTGCGGCCGCGCTTCGTGCTGAAGCGCCGCGTCTGGCTGCGGCCGATCGCCGCGCTGCTCGACGAAGCGCCCGCGCTGGCCGCGAAGCACCGCCACTTCGAGTGTTACCTGCTGCCGTTCACCGGCGTCGGCGCGGTGATCGTGCACGACGAAGTGAACGAAGCGCCGGCGCCACGCGGCCATTCGGCCGACGAGGACGTGCTGAAGGACTTGAAGCGCCTGCGCGACTGGGCCGGCCGCTTCCCGAAGCTGCGCCGCTGGCTTGCGGCCAAGCTGATCGACCTGGACCAGCGCGAGGAGGCCACCGACTGGTCGTGGAAGCTGCTGTCCACCGTGCGGCCGACGCTCTTCAACGAAAGCGAGGCGCACGTGCCGCGCGAAGCGGGCCTCGCCTGCCTGCGCGATGCGCTGGCGGCGATCGAGCGCCACGACGAGGCCTTCTTCCCGCTGGAATTCCGGTACATCCGGGGCGACGACGCCTGGCTGTCGCCTTTCCACCGCCGCGACAGCTGCTCGATCGCCGTGCACGCGGCGGCCGACGAGCCGTGGCAATACCTCGTGAAAGACGTGGGCCAGGTCTTTCGCAAGCATGGTGGCCGGCCGCACTGGGGCAAGCTGCATGACCGCTCGGCGGCCGAGCTGGCGGCGCTGTACCCGCGCTGGCGCGACTTCCAGGCGCTGAGGCGCGAGCTCGATCCGCAGGGGCGCTTGTTGAATCCGTACCTGCGGCGACTCTTCGAAGGGAGCTGAGACCATGGCGATGTCGCGCCGGACCTGGCTGATCGGCGGCACGGCCGCGGGGCTCGTCGCCGCCGGACTGGCGCGGCCGGGCGACCGCGGCGGCGCGCACGACGCTTACTTTGCGGGCCTGGCGAAAGCCCTCGCACCGCTGCCCGCGCAGCCCACGCTGGTGATCGACCGCGCGCGCCTGAAGGCCAATCTCGCCGCGATCCGCCAGCAGGCCAGGCACCCGCTGCGCGTCGTCGTCAAGTCGCTGCCCTCGCTCGGTTTGATCGACGCCGCGCTCGCCGACTGGCGCAGCGACCGCGCGATGGTCTTCAACGCGCCGCAGCTGGCGCTGGTGGCCACCGAACGCCCAGCCGTGAAGATGCTGCTCGGCAAGCCGCTGCCGGCGTCCGCGGCGGCCTGGGTGCTGGACAACGTGCCCGCCGAGCGCCGCGCGCCCGAGCGCATCGAGTGGCTGGTCGACAGTGCCGAGCGGCTGGCGGAGTACCGCGCACTGGCGCGGGCGAAGAACCTGCCGCTGCGCATCAATCTCGAGATCGACGTCGGCCTGCACCGCGGCGGTGTCGAGGACGAAGCGGCGCTGGCACCGCTGCTCGAGCTGATCCGCGGCGAGCCGCTGCTGCGCTTCGCCGGCCTGATGGGCTACGACGCGCACCTCGCCGCGATCCCCGACCTGCCCGGCGCGCGCAGCGGCGCGCAGGCCGAGGCCGCCCGGCGTTATGCCGCGCTGCTGGCGCTGGCCAGGCAGCGGCTCGGACCCCCGGCCGGGCCCTGGACGCTGAACGCCGCCGGCTCGCCCACCTTCCACCTGCACGACGCCTCGAGCAGCGCGAACGAGCTGTCGGTCGGCTCGGCGGCCGTCAAGCCCGCCGACTTCGACAAGCCCTCGCTCGCCGCGCTGCAGCCGGCGGCCTTCATCGCCACGCCGGTGCTGAAGGACCTCGGCGACTTCCGGCTGCCGCGGGGTGTCGAGTGGATCGCCGGCGCCGCGCGCGCGTGGGACGTCAACCAGCGCCGCGCGTTCGCGATGCACGGCGGCCACTGGCTGGCCGATCCGGCGTCGCCGCCGGGCGTTCAGCCCAGCGGCCTCTACGGCCCGTCGTCGAACCAGCAGGTACTGGTGGCGTCGCCGTCCACCGCGCTGAAGCCCGGCGACTGGCTGTTCCTGCGCCCGCGCCAGAGCGAAGCGGTGCTGCTGCAGTTCGGCGACCTGGTGGTGGTCGACGAGGGCCGCATCGTCGACCGCTGGCCGGTGTTCCCGGCGTCCGCCTGAGCGAGCGCCGCTGCGCGGGCGGCCGGAGCTGGCGGCCGCGCGCCGTTCAGCCCGGACCCACCAGCACGAACGGCGCCCAGAAGCGCGGGTGCGACCAGCGGCGGTCACGCGCCAGTTCCCGCTTGGTGTCGGCCAGCGCCTGCGCCGCCGGCTGGCCCTTCTGCAACCGGGCGAACAGGCGGGTGACGAAGCTGACGGTCGCCTCGTCGTCGACCGCCCACAACGTCAGCACCGTGTTGACGTTGCCGGCGACGAAGAGCGCGAACGGCAGCCCCATCACGCCTTCGCCGCCCACCACGCGGCCGAGCGCGGTCTCGCAGGCCGACAGCACCGCGACGTCGCTGCGCAGGTCGTAGGCCGGCCACTCGGCCGCGGTGACATAGCCATCGGCCTGCGGCGTGCGGCGCGTCAGCCCCAGCACGATGGCCGAGAGCGCGGGTTGCTCGTGCGAGACGTAGCCGTGCGCGCTGAGCAGCAGGTAGCGGTACCCGCGCAAGGCGCCCGCCGCGTTCAGCGCCTGCAGCTGCTGCTCGGTGGCCTGCTCGCCCAGGTAGACGCTGCTGGCGCCGGGGAACAGCCGGGCCACCGCCTTGACCTCGCGCTCGGTGCCCGGCAGCGGCTCCCACAGGCCGTCCAGCTGCTCCAGGCCCACCAGACCCACCTGGCCCACCAAGCCCCTCAGCGCGGGCGCCAGGCCCGCGCGCCGGCGCTCGCGCACGCGCTCGGGCACCGGGCGGTATTGCGCGTGGCCCATCGCCAGCAGCGCGCGCCGCGGTCCGGCCTGCTCGTACTGCGCCTGCAGCTCGCGGCCGAGCGCGAACACCGACAGCGACTGCGTCAGGTGCACGTCGGCGACGTCGAGCACCGTGCGGTGCGCGCCGCCGAAGGGCAGCAGTTCGAAGGGCAGCAGCGCCAGCGGCCCGTCGGGCGAGATGATCCAGCGGCGCCGGCCCAGCAGGCGCTGCTCCAGCGGCAGCAGCAGCCGTTGCCCGAGCAGGCCGTTGACCTGCGTGGCATCGGTCAATTCGACGGCGCCGGGCGGCGGTGCCTGCGCGGCCGGCCGCAGCACGAAGCCGCCGTTGGCGAGGCGCCAGGCGCGCTGCCCGTCGGCCGCCAGCGCCAGCGCGAGCGGCCCGTTGCGCTCGGCGCCGCGGCGCGCGATCGTCACCAGCTGCGCCAGGTTCGGGATCGCGCCGAGGTCGACGAAGGCCGGCACGCCGTCGGGCCCGACCAGCCAGGCGCAGACCCAGTCCTTGTCGACGAGGTAGCTGATCGCGATGGCGTCCGCCGGCACCAGGCCCGGCAGTCGCGCGGCGTCGACGACGCGCACGTCGCTCAGCCGGGCGTACTTCGGGTGGCGATCGCGCAGCGCCGCCTGCAGGGTCTCGAGCTGCCGCACCAGCGCCAGCCGCGACGGCTCCAGCGCCTGCCGGGCTTCGAGCGTCGGTGCCAGCGCGAGGCGCTGGTCGAGCTCGCCCAGCTGCCGCACCAGCGCGTCCAGTGCGGCCCGGTCGGCGGGCGGCAGCACGCCGGCGCGCGCGGCCCGCTGGGCCGTCATGCCGTCGAGCAGCGAGCGCGCCTTGCCGAGCTCGGCCAGTCGCCAGCCGCGGGGCGTGTCGCCGTCGAGCGCGTTGAACACCGAGAACAGCCGGTAGACCTGCGCATGGCTCGCGAAGAGCGCACGCCGGTCCTCCGCCGCCAGGCCGGGCAGCGTGCGCTGGTGCTCGGCGCCGTCGACGTAGCGGTCGGTCAGCCGCGTCGCCTCCCGCATGCGGCCTGCGAGCGCCAGCTCGAAGGCCAGCGCGCCGATGGCCGCCAGCGTGGCCGGGTGCTGCGGTCCGTGCAGCTCGGTCGACAGCGCCAGCTGCCGTTCGCGCAGCGGCAGCGCCTCGGCCGGGCGTCCGGTGGCGCGCAGCAGGTCCGCCAGCAGGTCCAGGGCGGCGAGCGAGGTCGGATGGCGCTCGCCGAGCGCCTGGCCGGTGAGCGTGCGGGCGCGCTCGGCCAAGGCCAGCGCCTCCGGCAGCCGGCCCAGCGACTGCAGGTCGCCGGCGAGGTTGAGCATCGCGCCCAGCGTGTCCGGATGCCGCTCGCCGCGTGCCGCGGTGCGCGCCTTCAGCACCTTCTCGTGCAGCGCCGCGGCCTCGTCATGGCGGCCCAGCGCCGCGTAGGTGCCGCCGAGGTTGTTCATCGCGATGAGCGTCACGTCGGCGCGCTCGCCCTGGCTGCGCTCGAACTGCCGCAGCACCTGCTGCTCGAACTCGGCCGCGTCCTCGAAGCGCCCGAGCCGACGGTAGGTGGACGCGAGGTTGCCCATCGCGACCAGCGTGTCGGGGTGGTTCTCGAAGCGCAGCCGGCGGCCCAGCGCCAGCGCCTGCTGCTCGAGCGCCAGCGCCTCGCCGAAGCGGCCGGCGTTGGTGTAGCGGTTGGCCAGCGTGGTCATCGCGTCGAGCGCCGGTAGCGACTCGTGGCCGCGTACTTCGCGGGCCAGGGCCAGCGCCCGTTCCGACCAGCCGATTGCGTCGTCGCCGCGGCCGCTGAGCTGCAGCAGCTGCGCGAGCCGGCCCATCGCGGCCAGCGTGTCCGGATGGCCGCGCTCGAGCGCCACCAGCGAGCGTTCCGCCGTGCGCTCGGCCAGCGGCAGGGCCTCGCCGATGCGGCCGAGCGCCAGGTAGACGTCGGCGAGGTCGCCCATCAGGCCCAGCGTCTGCGGGTCGTCGTCGCCGTGCGCGCGCCGCATCGTGTCGACCTCGCGCTCGAGCAGCGCTGCGGCGGTGCGATGGTCGCCGCGCTGCTGCGCTTCCTGCGCCTGGCGCTGCCGCACCGGATCGGGCTCGGCCGCCAGCGCCGGCGCGAGCGGCCCGCCGAGCGCCGCGGCGAACAACAGCGCCCGCAGCGCCCGCAGCGCCCGCAGCGCCCGCAGCGCGTGCAGCGCGCGCACCGCATGCAGCGGGCGGCGTTGCCGTCGCCCCGCGCGCTCAGGGCGCATCGCGCACATAGATCGTCTGCGCGAACAGTTCCTCCGGCCGCCCGAGCACCGGCGATTCGACGCGCTGGCGGTCCACGCCATAACGCCAGACCAGGTTGCCGCCGGCGCGCGACCGCGTCCAGACGGTGTCGAACATGATCTCGATGAACGACGGGTTGACGAGGTGGCCGCAGCCCTTGGCGGCGATCGTGTCCAGCTCCTCCACCGACGCCAGGCGCCATGCGCTGCGCCGCCGCGGCGCGCTGCGCGGCACCTCCATCGCGCTGGCCCAGGTCTGCGACGGCAGCACCATCGCCTTGTCGCAAGTGCCGCCCGGGCCCACCCACAGCGCCGGGCAACGGAACCAGACCAGCGAGGTCTTCGCATCGACGATCTCGAGCTCGCTGACCGTGAAGCGGTCGCGCTCGAGCAGCGGGTCGTCGCAGCCGGACGATGAGGCCGCGGACGCGGCATCGCGTTGCGCGGATTGCGTCGCGGCGGGGGGCCGGCCGGTGCCGATGCCCAGCGGCGCGGCCGGACGCCGCGGGTACAGCGAGACCAGCGTGATGCGGCCCGCCGTGTCCGTCTCGAACAGGGCGCCGTGCCCCGAGGGCAGCTCGTACAGGTGCTGGCGCCGGATGCGTTCCTCGGCGGCCCGCCGGGCCGCGTCGGACAGGCCGGCCGGCACGCCGGGCCGGCCGGGTTCGCCGAGCAGGGCCTTGAGCCGGGCCGCATCGTCCCCGAGCCGCAGGCCGCCGACCGCGCCGGCGAAGGGCGGCTGCAGCACGATCATCCTGGCCAGGCCGTCGCGGTTGAAGAGCACCGTGACGCCCGTGCCCGGCACGCGCAGCACCTGCTCGCCGCGGTCCTCGCCCGAGTTGCTCAGGTAGGGCTGCGGCGGCACGGTGGTGCCCAGGCCCGCCTGCACGCGGGCCACCGGGTCGCCCAGCGTGATCGGCAAGCCGGCGATCGGGCCCGCCGCCGGTGCCGCCGGCGCGGGCGACGGGTCTGCCGCGGCGGACGGGCCCGCCGCGAGCGCACACCCCGCCAGCACCAGCGTCAGAAAAACCGCCGCGCGCCTCGTCCGTGCCATCGTCGCCTCCGCTGCGTTACGGATGCCAGTAAGCGATTGTGCGCCGGGCGCCCGCAGGGCCGGGGGGCGTTCCAGGCGCTTCCCGCACGGCGCCTCGTCGCGTTCCACGGGTCGAACCCAAGGGATAACCCTGTGATGCCGACGCCACGCTGTGCACCGTCCAGCCGGTCGCGACAGTGCCTCGCGCTTTCCAGCGTGCAGGGGGCGCCGCTATGCTGCGCCCATCCCCGACTGCGATCGGCTGGCGCGCCATTTGCTGCTGCGCCGCCTCAGGAGCACTTGCCCATGGCCGCCCGTTCCATCGCCTCCCTGACGCTCAGCTTCGGCCTGGTGTCGATCCCGGTGAAGCTGTATTCGGCGACCGAATCGTCGTCGACGGTGCGCTTCAACCTGCTGTCGAAGGACGGCTCGCGGTTGAAGCAGCAGTACGTGTCCGACAAGACCGGGCAGGTGATCGAGCGGGCCGAGATGGTCAAGGGCTACGAGTTCGAGAAGGACCGCTTCGTGCTGTTCTCGCCGGACGAGCTGAAGGCGCTGGAGGAGGCGTCGACGCACGTCATCGAGATCGTCGCTTTCGTGCCCGAGAAGTCGGTCGACCCGCTGTACTACGACAAGGCCTATTTCCTGGCGCCCGACAAGCGCGGCGGCAAGCCCTATGCGCTGCTGATGGCCGCGATGCGCAAGAGCGGCCGCTGCGCGCTGGCGCGCTGGAGCTGGAAGGCCAAGCAGTACGTCGTGCAGGTGCGCGCGCAGGAGGACGGCCTGGTGCTGCAGCAGCTGCTGTACGCCGAGGAAGTGCGTTCGATGAAGGACCTGGGCATCGAGCCGGTGCCGGTGACCGATGCCGAGCTGAACCTCGCGCTGCAGCTGATCGAGCAGATCTCGCAGGACAGCTACGACCCGACGGCGTTCCAGGACGAGGAGAAGAAGCGCGTGCTGGCGGCCATCGACGAGAAGATCGCCGGCAAGCACATCGTCGCCTCCGAACGCGCCGAGGCGCATGAAGGCGCGCAGGTCATCGACCTGATGGAAGCGCTGCGCGCCAGCCTGGGCGGTGGCGCGAAGGCCGGCAAGGCGGCGGCCAAGGCCACGAAGCCCGCCGCGGCGCCGGCAACGGTCGACGCCATTCCCGCCGGCGCGCTGAAGGAGCGCAAGGCCGCGAAGCGCGCACCGGCGGTGGTGGAAGAAGCGGCGGCTGCCGCACCCGCGCCCGCGCGCGCCCGTGCCCGCAAGTGACCAAGCCGCCCGCGCGCGGTGACACACCCGACGCGCCTTACACGCTCAAGCGCCTCGAGGAGATGCTGGGTCTCGGCCGCGGCGTCATCACCGGGCTGATCGAGGCCGGTTTCGTCGCACCCTCGCGCGGCGCGCGCAACGAATACCGCTTCACCTTCCAGGACGTCGTGCTGCTGCGCACCGCCTACCAGCTGCGCGCGGCGCGCATCCCGGCGCGGCGGGTGCTGAGCTCGCTGAAGCAGCTGAAGGCGCGGCTGCCGCAGGAAGTGCCGCTGTCGGGGCTGCGCATCACCGCGGTCGGCAGCGACGTCGCGGTGCGCGAGGGGTCGACCGCGTGGAATGCCGAAAACGGCCAGCTGCTGATCGACTTCGAGGTGGCCGCGGCGGGGTCGGGCACGGTGGCCTTCCTGGAGCATGCGCTGCCCGCGGCGCCGGCCGCCGCGGCAACCGCCGAGGCCGCTGCGCTGCCTGCCGAGGCTGCTGCAGCGCCAGCTGACGATGCCGACGCCTGCTTCCGGCGCGGCGACCGGCTGGAACGCACCGATCCCGCCGGCGCGGAAGCCGCCTACCGGCAGGCGCTGGCGCTGGACGCGGGCCATGTCAACGCGGCGCTGAACCTCGGCGTGCTGCTCGGCGCCCACGGCCGTGCGGCCGACGCGCTGGCGGTCTACGACGCCGCGCTGGCGGCCATGCCCGACGAGCCGCTGCTGCACTTCAACCGCGCGATCGCGCTGGAGGACGACGGCCGGCCCTTCGACGCACTGGCCGCGTACAACGCCTGCCTCGCGCTGGCGCCCGAGCTCGCCGACGCGCACTTCAACGCCGCCCGCCTGCACGAGGAGCTCGGCCAGATGCAGGGCGCGCTGCGGCACTACAGCGCCTACCGGCGGCTGCAGCCGTGAGCGCCCCGGCGAGCGGCCGATGAGCACCGTCGAAGCGCTGCGATTCGAGGTGCCCGGTGCGGGCGAGGTGTCCGCGCTGCTGCAGGCACCGGCCGCGCCGATCGCGGGTTATGTGCTCGGCCATGGGGCCGGCGCCGGCATGCAGCATGCGTTCATGGCCGCGCTCGCCGCCGCGCTGGCCGAGCGCCGCATCGCGACCTTGCGCTACCAGTTCCCGTACATGGAACGCGGCAGCAAGCGGGTCGACCCGCCGCCGGTCGCGCAGGCCGCGGTGCGCGCCGCGGTCGCCGAGGCCGCGCGGCGCTGGCCCGGCCTGCCGCTGCTGGCCGGCGGCAAGTCCTTCGGCGGCCGCATGAGCTCGCAGGCGCAGGCGGCCGCGCCGCTGGCCGGCGTGCGCGGCCTCGTCTTCGTCGGCTTCCCGCTGCACCCGGCCGGCGCGCCCGCGAAGCAGCGCGCCGACCACCTCGCGAACGTGCAGCTGCCGATGCTCTTCCTGCAGGGCACGCGCGACGAGCTGGCCGATGCGGCGCTGCTGGCCGAGGTCGTGCGGTCGCTGGGCGAGCGCGCGAGCCTGCAGTGGTTCGACGACGCCGACCACGCGTTCCACGTGCGCGCGAAGTCCGGCCGCACCGATGCGCAGGTGCTGCAGGCGCTGGCCGACGTGATCGCCGGCTGGGCGGCGGCGCTGGCCTGACGGCGCCGCCGGCCTGACCGCGCCGCGCTACGCCGGCTCGGCCGCCAGCCGGAAGGCGCTGACCGCCTGCACCAGTTCGCGGGCCTGCTGGCTCAGGCTCTCCGCCGCGGCGGCGCTTTCTTCCACCAGGGCCGCGTTCTGCTGCGTCACCTCGTCGAGCTGACCCACGGCCATGCCGACCTGCCCGATGCCGGTGCTCTGCTCCTGTGTCGCGGCGCTGATGACCTCGATCAGCGCGGTCACCTGCTGCACCTGCGCGACGATGTCGCGCATCGTCGTGCCGGCGTCGGCGACGAGGCGGCTGCCCAGCTCCACCTTGCCCACGCTCTCGCCGATCAGGTCCTTGATCTCCTTCGCCGCTTCCGCGCTGCGCTGCGCGAGGCCGCGCACTTCGGACGCCACCACCGCGAAGCCCTTGCCATGCTCGCCGGCGCGCGCGGCCTCCACTGCGGCATTCAGCGCCAGGATGTTGGTCTGGAAGGCGATGCCGTCGATGACCCCGATGATGTCCGCGATGCGGCGGCTCGACGCGGCGATCTGCTCCATCGTGCCGACCACCTGGCCCACCACGTCGCCGCCCCGCGCCGCCACGCTGCTGGCCGAGGCCGCCAGCTGCGTCGCCTGGCGTGCCGTCTCGGCGTTCTGCGTCACGGTGCTGGTCAGCTGTTCCATCGAGGCCGCGGTCTGCTGCAGGTTGCTGGCCTGCTCTTCGGTGCGCTGGCTCAGGTCGGCATTGCCCGTTGCGATCTGCCCGGAGGCGGTGGCGATGCTGTCGCTGCTGGCGCGCACCTGGCCGACGACGCGGCGCAGGCTGTCGGTCATGTCCTGCAGTGCCGCCAGCAGCTGGCCCGTCTCGTCGCGACGGTCCACCCGGATCTGCAGGCTCAGGTCGCCGGCGGCCACGGTGCGCGCGACGAGCACGGCCTGTTCGACCGGCTTGGTGATCGAGCGGGTGATGAGCCACGCGGCCGCCACGCCCACGCCCACGGCCGCCACCACCAGCACCACCATCAGCAGGCGCGCCTCCCGATAACTTTCGGCGGCCGCGGCGGCCGCCCGATCGTTCAGCTCGTACTCCAGCGCCACGAGCTCCCCGGTGGCCAGCATCCACGCCCGTTGCGCCGGATGCGCCTCCTCCAGCAGCAGGCGGGTGGCGGCGGCCACGTCGTCGGCCGCCGCCAGGTCCACCACGCGGTCCATCAGCGGCCGCGCCTGCACCTTCAGCTGCTGGATGCGCGCGAACAGTTCCTTCGCCCGCGGGTCCTTCTCGGGGCGCGCGATGAACTGCGCCAGCCGGGCCTCCGCCGCGTCGTACTCTGTGCGCGCTGCCTGCAGGCTGTCCCGCTCGGCGCCGCGGTTCTGCGCGTTCGCCGGCAGCACCATGTTGCGGGCACCGAGGGCGATCTGGCTCAGGGCCATGCGCATCGCGTCGGCCAGCTTGACCTCGGCGTTGTCCTGGGCGATCTCCTCGATGCGATGCTGTTGCTGCGCCATGCGGCCCATGGCCAGCAGGGCCACGGTCAGCAGCAGCGCCAGCAGGATCCCGAAACCGAGGCTCAGACGGACGCCGATCCTCCAGTCCATCAGGCTCTTCATGTGTTCATCCTTTCGCGTGCGGTTGCTCGGACGGGCTCGCGGGGCGCTTCGGGTGCGCCAGCGAGTCCAGCGTGCTTTGTCGTCATTTGTCCTGGACAAGTTGAGTGTAAGTTTCAATGTAACTGTCGATTTCAGCAAATACATGCAAAAATTGACCTAGACATGCCGATGCCTTCCCGCCGAAACACCGCTGCGGGCGCGATGACCATCGCCGCCGTGGAGCGCGATACCGGCCTGCCCAAGGACACGCTGCGCGTGTGGGAGCGGCGCTACGGCTTTCCCGCGCCGCAGCGCGACGCCGGGGGCGACCGGATCTACCCGCCCGACCAGGTGATGCGCCTGCGTGTGCTCAAGCGCCTGCTCGACGCCGGCCACCGGCCGGGCGCGCTGATGCGCTGCAGCGCCGACGAGCTCGCTGCGCTGCTCGAACGGCCGCAACAGCGCCGCGCGGCGGGCGGCCCGGCGGGTGCGTCACCCGACGATCCGCGGCTGCAGGCGCTGGCAGCGCTGGTGGTCGCGCAGGATGTCGAGGCGCTGCGCGCGGCGCTGTCGCAGGCCCTGGTGGCGCACGGCCTGCGCGGCCTGGTGCTGAACCTGGTGGCGCCGCTGACCACGGTGGTCGGCGAGGCCTGGGCGCGCGGGGACTTGAGCGTCGCCGGCGAGCACCTTTACTGCGAGGTCGTGCAGGTGGTCCTGCGGACGGCGCTCGCATCGCTGCCGCCGGGCCGGACGCCGCGCGTGCTGCTGTGCACGCTGCCGGGCGAGCTGCACGGCCTGGGCCTGCTGATGGCGCAGTCGATCATGGCGGTGGAGGCCTGCAGCACCGTCTCGCTGGGCACGCAGGTGCCGGTGCCGGAGATCGCGCAGGCCGCGCGCCACCATCGGGCCGACATCGTCGCGCTGTCGATGTCCGCGGCGGCCCATGGTGAAAGTGTTCTGCACGCGCTGCGCGACCTGCGCGAACTGCTGCCCGCGCAGACCGCGCTGTGGGCGGGCGGCGCGTGTGCCGCGCTGCACCGGCGCACGCCGCCGGGCGTGCGCGCCTTCTCGTCGCTGGAACAGATCGCGCCCGCGCTGCAGGCCTGGCACGGCGCCGTCGACGCAGCCGGGGCGGACCGGCCGCCGACGGCCTGACGCGGCGCGCGAAGCGCCGCGTGCCGGCCGCTCACCCCGACGCGAAGCGCTGGGCCGAGCGGGCGCGGGCCTTTTCGGCCTCGACCTCGCGGTTGCGCGGCTCGGCCGTCGTCACCATCGAGCGGATCAGCGTGCGCGCGCTCGCCGCGACCTCCTCCACGGCCCGTTCGAAGGCCGCTTCATTGGCCTTCGACGGCACGGTGAAGCCGCTGAGCTTGCGCACGAACTGCAGCGAGGCGTCGCGGATCTCGAGCTCGGTGGCGGGCGGCTCGAAGTTGAACAGGGTCCTGATGTTGCGGCACATGCGGAAGGGGCTCGATGGCGGCGAATCAGCTGATCGTAGCCAGCCTGCGGCCGGCGGTGGCGCATTGCCCTGCCGGCACCGACGTTGCCCCGCCGGCTCGACCACGGGCACGTAGGATCGGCATCCGACCGGTTCCCTGATCCGCCATGTCGACCCCTTCGACCCCCGCCGCGCTGCGCGCCCTCGACGTCGCACTGCATCCGCGGCAGACCGCCTACCCCGAACCCTTCGCGGCCATGGTCAAGGGCCGCGAGAAGCGACGCCTCGGCGAGGTCTTCGGCCTGAGCAACTTCGGCGTCAACCTCACGCGGCTCAAACCCGGCGCGGTGTCGTCGGTGCGGCACCACCACAGCCGGCAGGACGAGTTCATCTACGTGCTCGAAGGCACGCCGACCCTGCGCACCGATGCCGGCGAGACGCGGCTCGAGCCCGGCATGTGCGCCGGCTTCAAGGCCGGCAGCGGCAACGCGCACCAGCTGCGCAACGACAGCGCCGCGGACGTCTGGTACCTCGAGGTCGGCGACCGCCAGAGCGGCGACCGGGCGGTCTATCCCGACGACGACCTCGCGGTCGAGGTGGCCAACGGCGTGCCCGTCTACCGGCGCAAGGACGGCACGCCGTTCGGGCCGGCGGCCTGATGCGGGACCGGACCCGGCGTGCCGGCGCGTGCCGGCCGGCGGCTATGCTTCACGCCGCCGCCGTTGCCAGCCTGCGAGATCCGCGATGAAGTCCACGTCCCTGATGCTGACCCTGGCCGCCACGGCCGTGCTGAGCGCGGCCGCGCACGCGCAAACCGCAGCCACCGCCGCCGAGGCGCCGGCCGGCGCGCTGTTCGCGGTCGAGATCACCACCGGCCCGGCCTGGGACGCGGCGAAACCGCCGCAGGAACAGGCGCACTTTCGCGAGCACTCGATGAATCTGAAGCGCCTGCGCGACGAGGGCCACCTGGTGATGGGCGCGCGCTATGCGGACAAGGGCCTGGTGCTGCTGCGCGCGCCGAATGCCGACGCGGCGAACGCGATGATGCAGCAGGACCCGTCGATGCAGGCGAAGGTGTTCCGCTACGAGCTGCACGAGTTCCGCGTGTTCTATCCCGGCACCGTGCCGGCGGCGCCCCGGCGCACCCCGTGACGCGGCGCCGATCGACGCCGACTGGCGGGGCGCCGGCGGCCCTCCCGGCCCTCCCGGCCATTGCGGCACTCGCGACCCTCGCGGCGCGGGCGCTCGTCGCCGCCGCGCTCGGCCTGGGCGCGTTCGCAGCAACAGCGCAGCCATCGCTCGTCATCCTGGTGCGCCATGCCGACAAGGGCAGCGAACCGGTGGGCGACCCCTCGCTGTCGCCGGCCGGCGAACGCCGCGCCGAGGCGCTGGCGCAGGCGCTCGGCTCGTCCGGCGTGACGGCGATCGTGACGTCGCAGTTCCGCCGCACGCAGGAGACCGCGAAGCCGCTCGCGCGCCGGCTCGGCATCGAGCCACAGGTGGTCGCCGCGCGGCGCGGCGAAGGCGCGGCGCACATCGCCGAGCTGGTGCAGGCGGTGCGTGCGCAGCGCGGCACCGTGCTGGTGGTCGGCCACGGTGACACGGTGCCGATGCTGATCGGTGCGCTCGGCGGCCCGCGCCTGCCGTGGTTGTGCGAGACGAGCTACGGCCAGGCCTTCGTGCTGAGCCTGGCGGTCGCGCCGGTCGCCGGTCCGGCGTCCCCGCCGGCCGCAGGCGCTGCGGCCGCAGCGCAGGTGCCGCTGTTGCGGCTGCGCTATGGTGATCCCGATCCACCATCTGCCGACGGCTGCCTCTGACGCGCCTCCACCCATCCGCGGTGATAGGGGGTTGAAATTCCGGGCCTGTGCGTACGCGGCCCAGCCCCCACGTGGTGGCGATGAAGATCAACCTCAACTGGAAGCGGCCGCTGTTCTACGTGCTGCTGCCGGTCCTGGTCTTCATGTGCTTCGTCGGCTTCCCGCCGCCGTTCCCGCCGCCGAACCGCACGCGGCCGGCGCAGGAGCAGTCGGCGCCGGCCGAGGAATACCAGCGCGACGCGCAGTCGTAGAGTCGGCGGTCACGACTCGCTGCCCCAAGGAACCTGACGATGCGTCCCGACGTCGCCGTGCTGCTGTACCCCGGCTGCATCTTCGGGGAGATCGCGCCGGCGCTGGAACTGCTGGCGCCGCATTGCGCGCTGCACGTCCTGACGCCCGACGGCGCGCCGCATGCCGCGTCGAACGGCACGCGGCTGCTCGCCGATGGCCGGTACGACGATGCGGTCGGCCGGCCGCTGGCGGCGGTGATCGTGCCCGGCGGCGACCCGGACTCGATCATCGATCCCGGCCACGCGAACGCGGTGCTGCGCAGTGCGCGCGAACGTGGCGCGCTGCTGGCCGGCATCTGTGCCGGCGTGCTGGTGCTGGCGCGCAGCGGGCTGCTCGTCGGCCGGCGCGCGACGCACAACTACACCGCCGAGCACACCACGCCCGAGGTGCTGGCCTGCACCGATCCGATCTTCGCGGGCGTGCGCTTCGAGCGCGCCGACCTGGTGGTCGACCCACCCTTCATCACCGCGCAGTGGTGGGCGCGCGCGACCTTCGCCGCCGCAATCGCGCAGGCGCTGGGCCTGCTCGACGAGGCCGGTGCGCAGCGCTGGCTGCAGCGCGACCGGTTCTCGTACGACGACGCGCCAATCACGCGTTAGCACCCGCCCGTCCGACCGACTCGCTCAATACCGCACCAGCACCCGGTACTTCAAGGTCGTGCTGCCACCCGCGGGCACGCTCACCTGCCATTCGGCGGTGCCGGCAGCCACCTTCGCGTGCCTGTGCGATTCCTGCAGCATCGTCCAGTCGCCCGGCACCGGCTCGCGCACGGTGACCGTGACGTCCTCGGTCTTCGCATTGCGCAGCACCAGCTCGTAGGCGCTCTCGAAGACGTAGCTCGCGCGGTTGGTCGGCTCGCGGCGCTTGAAGTCGGTCTGCTTCTTGTCGGCGGTGACGTCGAAGGCCTCGCCGAGCTTCAGCCGCACGGTCTCGTTCTTCGGCGTGTGGTCGATGCGGTCCTCGCCGACGAACTGCGCATTGCCGGCGCCGTCGCGCTTGTAGACCCGCACCACGCCCTTGGGCAGCGGCATGCCGAGGCGCGAGGCTTCCTTGTTGCCGAACTCGACGAAGACGCCGACCTTCAGCTTCTTGCCGATCTCGCCGACCGAATCGCTGTAGTAGTGCGCCGCGCCGGACAGCAGCAGCTCCTTCTTCACCGGCACGCCGGCCGCGTTCATCAGCGCGACCTGCTTGGTCTGGTTGTCGGCGATGGTCGTCGGCCGGCCCAGCGTGTACAGGTGGTATTCGAACAGCGACTCCTGAACCATCGGCGCCGGGGCTGGCGCGGCGGCCAGCGCCTTGCGCTGCATCAGGTCCTGTGCCGGGCGCATCTCCTCGCGCACACGGTTGAGGTCGCCGGCCACCAGTTGCAGCTTCGCGTTCGGATAGGCGGTGCCGCTGCGGTTCGTCAGCGTGACCCAGCCGCTGAGATCGAGCGACCTGTCGTCGGGACTCAGCTCGGCCACGTAGTCGGCCTGCCACGACAGCCCGCCGGTCAGGTACGACAGCTCCAGTGTCTGGGCGCCGGCCGGTCGTTTGTTGAGCAGCTGCGTCACCAGCGTCGGCCGGTCGCGCAAGGTGGCCGGCACGCCGTCGAACACCAGCCGCCCGGGCAGGCCGGTCTCGATGCGGTCGCCGATCTTCAGCACCACGCCGGCATTCGCGGCCAGCACCTCGGCGGTCTCGATGGTCTCGGCGCCGGTGGTCGGGTGCGTGCGCACCACACGCACCGTGCGGCCCACCGCCTTCTCCAGCAGCTTGGCCGGCGTCAGCAGGTCGAAGTCGAAGTTCTGCTCCAGCAGCTCGAAGGCGCCCGGCTGCGTGATGCTGCGCAGCAGCGCGGTCTTGGCCTGCATCTGCGCGCTGACGTCGCGCAGCGCCAGCGCATTCGCGCCGCCGTCGAGCTTCACGCTGCGCGTGTCCTTCACCAGCGCGAGGTTCTCGTTGTAGATCGTCACCGCGACCGACTGCTGGTCGGCCAGCGTGCTGCGGCGTTCGGGCGGGGTGGCCTGGGCCTGCGCGAGCGGCAGGGCCAGCAGCGCCGCGGCCACGGTGCACAGCGCGAACGGAAACAGACGGCGGTAGGGCGCCTTCGACATGGTTTCTCCAGTGAACGTCGACGAGCCGCGGAGCGGGCTCGTCGGGTTGCACGGCGGAGAAGCGCGAACGGGGTCAAGCGCGGGTCAAGCCCATTCGCGAGCGGCGTCGAGGCGGGTGGATCCGGCGCGGCCCGGACCCCGGCGCAATCGACCGGGGCGCGTGCCGTTCAGCCCTCGTGCCGCGGCACGATCAGGATCTTGCCGTCGCGTCCGCCCGACGCCGCAGCGGCCACGGCTTCCTTGATCTGCGAGACGTCGTAGGTGGCCTGGATGGCCGTGCGGAGCTGGCCGCTGGCGATCAGCCCGGCCAGTTCGCCGAGCAGCGCGCGCGTGCGGGCGGGCGGCGTGATGCGGTACCAGCGTGCCAGCCAGAAGCCCTTCAGCGTGATGTCGCGGAAGACCAGCTCGCGCGGCGAGACGACGCAGGGTTCGCCGCTCAGCGCGCCGTAGTTGACGACGGTGGCGCCTTCGGCCAGCGTGGCCGCCAGCCGCATGGTGGCCGCGCCGCCGACGGCATCGATGCCCAGCTTGATCGCCGCGCCGTCGGTGGCGGCCTTGACGCGCGCCGCCAGGTCGTCGCCATCGACCACCACCACGTCGCCGCCCTGCGCCTGCACGCCGGCCACGGCCGACTCGCGGCGCACCACGTTCACCGTCTTGAAGCCGCGCTGCTTCGCCAGCTGCGTCACGTAGCTGCCGACGCCGGAGTTGGCGCTGTTCTGGATCAGCCAGTCGCCCGGCTGCAGATGGCCGAAATCGCTGAGCAGCAGCGCGGCGGTCGGCGGGTTGACGGTCAGCATTGCCAGCTGCTGCGGGTCGGCCTGGTTCGGCAGCGGCACCAGCGCTGCGGCCGGGGCCACCAGGTGCGTCGCCCACGTGCCGCTGCCCGGCGGCAGCAGCACCGTCTGGCCGACGGCAGGGCCTTCGGTCTGCGGACCCAGCGCCACCACGCGCCCGACCCCTTCGCTGCCGCCCACCGCGGGCAGCGGCGGCAGGATGCCGTACTGGCCGGTCAGCGTCAGCACGTCGCTCGGGTTGATCGGCGCGGCCAGCACGGCCACCAGCGCCTGGCCGGCGGCGAGGGCGGGGGCTTCGAAGGGCACGGCGGCGATGACGTCTTGCGGCACCGGGCCGCGCTGGGTGTACTGGGCTTTGAGCACGATGAAGGGCCGGTTAGTTTGCGGTGTGTGAATGCTCGGGCAAACTGACTCGTGAGGGAATCCGTCGCAGTCGCCAAATTCTTTTGTCGGAATGACAACAAAGCCGGCGACAACCAGGCCCCGGCGCCTGAACCCGCCGGGATTCAGCAAGAGACGCCAGGAGGGACGCCATGGACAAGCTGCGCGCGATGCACTACCTGCTGAAGGTCGCTGACACGCTGAGCTTCTCGCGCGCCGCGAAGTCCTTCGGCGTGCCGGCGTCGTCGATCTCGCGCCGCATCGCCGACCTGGAGGCCGAGCTGGGCGTGGAGCTGCTGCACCGCACGACGCGCACGGTGCGGCTGACCGAGCTGGGGGCGCAGTATGTCGAGCAGGTGCGCGCCGGCCTGGCCCAGCTGGACGATGCCGGGGAGCTGGTCGGCCAGCGCGGCAGCACGCCCAGCGGCACGCTGCGCATCAGCGCGATGCCCAGCTACGGGCAGGTGCTGCTGCTGCCGGCGCTGCAGGACTTCAGCGCGCGCTACCCCGACATCCTGCTCGACCTGCACCTGAGCGACGCGGTGGTCGAGCTCGGCCGCGACCAGGTGGACATCGCGATCCGCGGCACCCGTCAGCCCGAAGGGCGCGTCGTCGCGCGCAAGCTCGATCCCAACCACTTCATGCTGGCCGCGTCGCCGCAGTACCTGAAGACCAAGGGCATGCCGCGCACGCTGGACGACCTGCAGGACCACCAGGCCTTGCTCTACCGCGGTCCGAACGCACTCATCAAGTGGCACGGCCAGGACGACGACGGCTGGCGCGAGCTGGCCGTGCCGCCGGCCTTCATCAGCAACGACGGCGCCGCCCTGATCGCGATGGCCTGCCAGCACCGCGGCCTGGTGCTGCTGCCCGAATGGGGCCTGAAGCCGTACCTGCAGCGCGGCGAGCTGCTGCCCGTGACGATGGACCAGCCGGTGTCGGTGGGCCGCGGCGGCGAGGCGGGCATCTACCTGATGTACCTGCGCACCCGCTACCAGATTCCGAAGGTGCGGGTGGCGGTGGACTTCCTGGTGGAGCGGTTGAGGGCGGGGTGAGGCGTGAAGAAGAGAAGCGCGACGTCCTGCGGGCCGGCGCCGAACTCTGGCATCCTGCATGCTTGAAACGGCCATCTATCAACGCAGCGAGGAGGGCGCGACCATGCAGACGCTTGACGAGATGCGAGACCGCAGGCTGCTGACCGACGACCAGCACGCCCAGATCGGCGCGTGGATCACCCGCGCGCGCACGCCCGAGGGGATCATGGCGATGCCGCCGTCGCTGTGGCGCAAGCTGGAGCTGGCGAGTGTGCTGATGAACATCGACGCGGATCTGTCGCAGCCGCCGGTGATGAGTGGGCCGTGACGACACGAACCGGGCACCCGGGCATGAGCAGCAAGTCGATCCGCATTTCGTCCGAGCTGTTCGAGCACGCGCAGCGCCAAGGCGAGATCCTGTCACGTTCGGCGTCGCAACAGATCAACCACTGGGTGCGTTTGGGCGCCATGGTCGAGCAAAGCGACCTGTCGCTTGGCGAGTTGCTTGTGCTGCTGCGCGGCGAGATGGCGGGCGGCCAGCGGCCGGAAGGCGTGCTCTGGGCTGCCAAGCGCGCACAGCAGGCGCGCGACATCGCGGCCATTGAGTCCGGCCAGGCGAGCAACGAGTCCATGAGTTGGTTCTCGGGCGGACGAGCGCGGCGGGCAAAGGCCATCGATTCGCCGTTTTGAGCCTTGCGATGGGTGGCACTGCGCACGCAGGCGTCTCGGGCGCCGTACCGAGCGCGGCGCCGAGCTGACCCCAAAGCGCAGCAACGCTGCAGAGGGTCAGTTGGGTCGAATGCCGCATTTTGGCGCGTGAACTGTAGTAGACGATCTACCGATCGACATGATCGGCACTGGGGGAGTGGCGCGTGACATGACACCTGAAGCCAAAGCGCGGCAGCAGATTGACCAGAAGCTGGAAATCGCCGGCTGGGTTGTTCAAGACATGAGGCAGCTCAACCTCGCCGCTGGGGTTGGCGTGGCGGTGCGCGAGTACCCCACCGACACCGGCCCGGCCGATTACGTGCTCTTCGTCAATCGCACGGCCTGCGGCGTGATCGAAGCCACGGGCGAGATCATCCGTTTCACCGACAACGCCGACCCTGCACCCCGCTCGATTGTGTATTGCTGGCTTTGGTCCCAGTACGAACAAACTCGTCGAGGGGCCAGCGGCAACAACCAACCCGCGCTGAACAAGTCCATCGTTGAGAGCATCGCAAATGCCATTGGCGCCGCCGGCGGAAATGACAGAAGTTGTGCGGTTGGTTGAATCTGTACTGGACCAGGTTGCTGCACAGGAGAACGCCATCGCTCTTGCCCTCAAGCAATCCACTGCCCAACGCCAAGACATCCTCCGCGCCGCCTTCGCCGGCCAGCCCGTGCCGCAGGACCCGAACGACGAACCGGCCTCGGTACTGCTGGAACGCATCCGCGCCGAACGGGATGCTCGGGCAACCCAGCAGAAGCCCCGGGCCCGCAAGGCCAGGGAGCCCGCATGAGCAAGGCCAAACCCCCGGCCGCGAAGCCGCAGGCCCGCGCGGCGGCGGTGGATGCGGCCGGGCTGCTGGCCGATCTGCGCGGCTTGATCGAGCAGTCCCGGCGGGCGGCCGCGGCCGCCGTGAACGCGAGCCTCACCCTGATGTACTGGCGCATCGGCGCGCGCATCCGCCACGAGGTACTGGGCGGTGAGCGGGCTCGCTACGGCGCCGAGATTGTCGTGACGCTGTCGCGACAATTGGCGGCCGACTACGGGCGTGGCTTCGAAGAGAAGAACCTGCGGCGCATGGTGCAGTTCGCCGAGCTCTTTGCCGATGAAGACAAGGTCGTGACGCTGTCACGACATTTGAGCTGGTCGCATTTCCTGGCGTTGTTGCCCCTCAAGGACCCGCTGGCCCGCGAGTTCTACGCCCAGATGTGCAGCCTCGACCGCTGGAGCGTGCGCACCTTGCGCGATCGGGTGGACTCGATGCTGTTCGAGCGCACGGCGCTGTCTCGCAAGCCCGATGAGCTGACCCGCCTTGAATTGGATGCGCTGCACGCCAAGGGCGAGGTGACGCCGGCCCTGGTGCTCAAGGACCCGTATGTGCTCGACTTCCTGGGCTTGCACGACCGCTACCTGGAGAAAGACCTCGAAGACGCCATCCTGCGCGAGCTCGAAACCTTTCTGCTCGAACTGGGGGCCGGCTTCAGCTTCGTGGCGCGGCAGCGCCGCATCCAGCTCGATGGCGACGACTTCTACCTCGACCTGCTGTTCTACAACCGCAAGCTGCGCCGGCTGGTGGCCATCGAGCTGAAGCTGGGCGAGTTCAAGGCCGAGTACAAGGGCCAGATGGAGCTGTACCTGCGCTGGCTGGCCAAGAACGACCAGGAGCCGGGCGACGCGCCGCCGCTGGGCATCATCTTGTGCACCGGCAAGAAGCACGAGCAGATCGAGCTGCTGGAGCTCGATAAGTCGGGCATTCACGTGGCCGAGTACCTCACCGTGCTCCCCCCGCGCGAGGTGTTCCAGCAAAAGATTCACGACGCCATGGTGCAGGCGCAACTGCGGCTGGTCCACAAAGATTCCACCCCCGAATGAACACTTCGGCATGGAGGCCGACGACCGCGACGCGCTCACCTACGAGCGGCAGGGCGTTTCTGCGCTCGGGTCCTCATTGTCAACGACCCTCTTCCACCAATCGTTCGACGACGGCGCGAACCTTCTTCGTCACTTCGGACCAGGCTTCATGCTGATCGTCGAACGACGTGACCGGGAGCTTTCCTTTGCGCGGCACTGCTTCAAGCTTGGCGAAGGGAGCCGCCTCCCAGTCGCATGGGCGAGCGATGACAGGAATGACCACTGCCGCATCTTCATTGTGGCGTTCGAGGGCCCGCGTCATCTCGGTGCTCCAGCAGTAGTCGGAGGCCAGGAAGTGCGATGAGATCAGCATGATGAACACATCACTGTCCTCCAGCCTCTGCTTGATCGCCTTCTCCCATTCCGACCCCGCATCGATCTCCTGGTCGTACCAGGTTTCCAGCAAACCCTGGCGCTTGAGCCCGGCCAGGTGCTTCTGCAGTTCCTCCCAGAGCGTCAGGTCTGCATGGGCATAACTGCACATCAGTCGAACGACGATGCGCTTCGCGGGTCGCTCGCCTTGATCGGCTCGTGCGGCATGGCGTGCTACGGCGATCGTGTCGCGATGAGCCGTCTGCGGCTGCGGTGCGGCGATTGGCCCGAAACGGCTCCTTGCCATATCGAATGCCGCCTCCAGGTTCAGAAGGCCGCGCCCTTGAAAGTTCTGATCGCGCTTGAGGTCGAGCGCACTGTCCAAGAGGATTCGCTTGACCTCCAGCGGCCGCCCGATGAGCCCAGGAAATGCGCCCTGAAGCGCCGCCGCGGCGCCGGCCACCATGGCTGCTGAAAACGACGTACCACTGCTCTGCGTGTAGCCTGATGTCGGTGCCGTGCGTTTGGCCGACTCGTTGGGGCAACAGCAAACGATCCGCTCCCCCGGTGCAACGATGTCCGGCTTCAGTCTCCCGTCCCGGGTCGGGCCCTTGCTCGAGAAGTAAGAAACGCCTGCCGTCTCAGGTATCTCGCGATGCGTCGATCCGACGGTGATTGCAAGTTCCGCATTGCCAGGATCGTCAATCGAACCCAATCTGAGGGATGGCCGTTCGTCGCCGCCATGTGCTTCGATGAAGCCTTCATTGCCTGCCGCGACCACCACGCAGATGCCCATTCGGACCATGCGGTCGATTTCAACGCACAGGGGGCTCATGCCACAGGGGTAGATCGACGAGTCGAACTCGCCGCCAAGAGCGAAGAGAACCCCGTGAACTCTGTGCACGCGCCCGAAATCGTTCATGGCCTGGAGTCTTCGCAGGCCTTCGAGGATCGTGGCGTCATCGCTTTGCCCGTCGGGTCCCAGCACCTTGACCGAGAGCAGGCGACACGGGGGTGCCACGCCCGACAGATCCGGCAGCGGCTCACGAATGGGTGACGACTTGGCTTTGCGTCTGGCGCCGCCCAGTTGGGGCGGAAGCGGCAGGCCGTTCTCGAGCGTGCCCTCGCCTCGCAGCACTTCGCCGGCAACGATGCCGGCGATCATCGTGCCATGGGAATCCCAATCCTTCAGCGGCGAGGCGCCCTGTGCGGCAGCGGCGGTCAGATCGATGTGCTCGAGTCCCGCAGGCAGATCGAGATTGCGGTGGCGTCGGAAGTGCACGTGCCGTTCGCTGATGCCCGAGCTCACTATCGCCCAGACAACTTGGCCCGCAAGCTCCCGGACTTGATCCTTGAGTCTTGCCGCGCGAATGGTTGCCATCGCTAGATGCATCTGACCTCCCGGCAAGCCACGGTGTCGCTGGCGCAGTCTACCGCCCGACCTGTCCCTCCCATGCGCGGGGAGCGGATCGTCGCATTTCGCCCAGCGCCATCGCACGCAATAAGCAACGTCAATGGCAATGCCGCGCGCCAAAGCCCTGCCGACTGTTATCCTCCCCAACGCTCCATTCCCGTCTTCCTTCCCATCGCGAAACGATGAATCACGGTTTCCTGGCCCCGCAGTTCGGCCTCGGCCGCTCCAGCACGCAAGCTCCTGACGAGGGGGCGTACCCGACAGCAACGTCCCCCTGGGGTCCGACAGCGCCGGAGTCCGGCCCCACCGTCACGTTCAAGCGCCGCCGCCTCGTCGAAGGGCCCGATGTGGCGCAGGAAGACGTGCCCACCACGCCGGCCAAGGCCCCCAAGGTCTTCACGTTGCAGGCGCCGGCCCTGCCCACCCCGCCGCGGGAAGCGGAACGGGTCGACCACACCGCTGTCGATGCGGAGCCCCCGTCCGTGCCCAAGCTGCGCCGGCGCCGCGACCCCTCGCGCGCGCCCACGCTCGTTCAGCACGTCGTATTCCAGCCCGAGCCGCCGGTCGCAACGGTCGCCGGCGTCGATGCGTCCGAGCACCACCAGGCCGACAACAGCACCAGGGCACCGCGCAAGGCCTCGATGAAGTCGGACGCGGCCCCCGGCACGGCCACCCGCCGCCGGGACGCCGCCGCCGCACTCGACGCCCATTTCAAGCGCCTCGGCTTCTGACCGAATTTTCCGGGCCGGGCCCTTGACGCCCGGACGCCCGCCCGGGCACACCGCTTGCCCATAAGCCGTCTCCCGACACGATCACACGGAGACAAGCCCATGAGCAGCCTGTTCAAGTTCCTGCGGAACGCCGGCGAGAAGCTGTTCGGCGGCGGTGAAGCCAAGGCGGCGCCGGCCACCGCGCCCGGCGGCGGCATGAGCGCGAATGCCGCGCGGGCGATCGCCGAGTACATCCGTGCACAGCAGCTGCCGGTGAAGAACCTGCAGGTCAGCTTCGACGGCCCGAGCGGCACGGTGGAAGTGCATGGCGAGGTGCCCGACCAGGCCACGCGCGAGAAGGTGGTGCTGTCCTGCGGCAACGTCGACGGCGTCGAGGTCGTGCGCGACGAGCTCACCGTGGCCACCGAAGGCGCCGTCAACCCGGCGGCCGCGGCGCAGGCCGAGCCGCCGTCGCGCCTGTACACGGTGCACGAAGGCGACACGCTGTCGAAGATCGCCAAGGAGATGTACGGCAATGCCAATGCGTACATGAAGATCTTCGATGCCAACAAGCCGATGCTGAAGGATCCGGACAAGATCTATCCGGGCCAGGTGCTGCGGGTTCCCGCGGCCTGATCGTCGGCCGGCGCGGTCCGGCGACCCGTCCGGCGGCCCAGCCGGCGACCCATCCGGCCCGCGCTAAGCTCGCACCGCCCCGCGCGTGAAGCGGGGAGGGTGCGAGACCATGCCGCTGCAATTCACGCGCTCCTGGAGCGATCCCGACCTCGAGGCCTTCCGCGACGCGTGCGTGCGCTTCATCGAAGCCGAGGTGCTGCCCGGCGACGAAGCGGCGCGCAAGCGCGGCCATGTCGGCCATGCGCTGTGGCGCAAGGCGGGCGAGCTCGGCTTCCTGTGCACCGACATCCCGTCCGAATTCGGCGGTGCCGGCGGCGATTTCCGCCACGAGGCGGTGTTCGACGAAGAGATGGCGCGCCGCGCGCTCACCGGCATGAGCACCTCGGTGCACTCGATCGTCGCGCACTACTTCCTGAACCACGGCACCGATGCGCAGAAGCGGCATTACCTGCCGAAGCTGGCGCGCGGCGAGCTGGTCGGCGCCATCGCGATGACCGAGCCCGGCGCCGGCTCCGACCTGCAGGCCGTGCGCACGCGCGCCGAGCGCCGCGGCGACCACTGGGTGATCAACGGCAGCAAGACCTTCATCAGCAACGGCTACCTCGCCGGCGTGGTGCTGGTGGTCTGCAAGACCGATCCGACCCAGGGCGCGCGCGGCACGTCGATCCTGATCGTGGACACCGGGCGGGCCTCCGACGAGGACCCCGGGCTGGCGGCCGGCACCCCCGGCTTCCGCGTCGGCCGCATCCTCGACAAGATGGGCATGAAGGCCCAGGACACCTCGGAGCTGTTCTTCGACGAGCTGCACGTGCCGGCCGACAAGGTGCTTGGCGGCGAGCCGGGCCAGGGCTTCTTCCAGCTGATGAGCGACCTGCCGTACGAGCGCCTGATCATCGGCGTCGCGGCACTCGCCGGCATGGAAGGCGCCTACGACGCGACGCTGGCCTACGTGCGCGAGCGCCAGGCCTTCGGCCAGCCGATCGCCGCCTACCAGAACACACGCTTCAAGCTGGCCGAGGCCGCCACGCAGATCATGGCCGGCCGCGCCTTCGTCGACCGCTGCGTCGAGGCGATCGTCGCCGGCACGCTGGACACCGCCACCGCGTCGATGGCCAAGCTGTGGGGCTCGGAGACGCAGGGCCGCGTGCTCGACGAGCTTCTGCAGCTGTGGGGCGGCTACGGCTACATGAACGAGACGATGGTCGCGCGCATGTACACCGATGCGCGCGTGCAGCGCATCTATGGCGGCACGAACGAGATCATGAAGGAGGTGATCGCGCGCAACCTGTAACGCCGGGTTCCGTAACGCCTATCCTGAGCGGGGATTTGCGCCGCGATGCACCGAATTGGGTAGCATCACGGCTCTCCCCCGGCGGCCCGGCACGCACGCCAGCCGCCTTCCACGCGTCAAGGAGGGCCTAACGTGACATTCGAGCGGCCGGCGCAGTTGGACATCTTCGAGCACAGCCACGATGTTGCGCTGCGCAATGACGCCCTGGCGGCGATAGACCGGCGTGATGCCGCTGCCGCGGCCGACGCGGCCGATCGCCTGGCGGCCGAATCTCCCGACGATGCGCTGCTGCCGGCGCTGCGCGAGCTTGTCGCCACGCTGGTTCCGCCGTGCACGGCGCTGTTCCTCGACCACGACGCGCTGGCCGCCGCGCGCCGCGAGCTCGACGAGCGCATCGCCCCGGCGGCGCAGCGCGCGTTCGGCACGAAGGACGCGCAGGCGTGGCTGGCGCCGCACTGGATCGAGCTGGCCCAGCGCGCCGAGCTGCTGAAGTTCCGCCCCGACCGGCCGCAGGACCATGCGGCGCCGCTGTTCATGCGCGCGCACCAGTGGAAGGCCGCCGCGAGCGCGATCGCGTCGATCGAGAACTGGCGCCGCCAGACGCAGACGCTGGCCTGGATGGCCGAGGCCAAGCTGCATGCGCACGGCCTGGGCGCCTGCTGGCCGGTGGTCGCCGAGCTGGCGTGGCTGGCGCCGTCGGCGCTGGCCGACCTGGCCCGCCGCGCCGTGCCCGACCCGCTGCTGTGCCAGCTGGTGCGCCGCTTCGCCGCGGTCTTCGACGGCGCCGGCGACGAAAGCGACCTGGCCTGGTTCCCCGCTTGGCTGCTGATCGACCGCCCGGACCTCGAAGCCGGCCTCGCGCACGCGCCCGCGGCGCAGAACAGCGCGCCCGAACGCGCGCTGCGGCTGCTGCTGGAACTGCTGGGGCTGGAGCGCCGCGGCGAGCACCAGGCGCTGGTGGAACGCCGTGAGGCGCTGCGCAGCTTGAGCGCGCCGCTGTACTCGGCCTACCTCGCGACGCGCTGAGGCCCCAGCGCGTCGCGCAGGAAGCGCAGCGCGTCCACGTACACCCCGTGCCAGTCTGCGCCGGGCGCGCCGTGCAGCCGGTGCCAGAAGAAGCGGAAGACATGGCCGCCGTCGTCGGCGCATGCATGCGTCCAGCCATCGGGCATCGGGCCGACGCAGTGCACCCGCTGGAAGGACCAGACCTGGCCGCGAAAGCCGCTGGGCCAGTCGCCCAGCGCGCCTGCCGCCACGGTTGCCTGCAGTCCGGCTTCCTCGGCGAGCTCGCGCAGCGCTGCCTGCGCGGGCGACTCGCCCGGCTCGATCGTGCCCTTGACCAGTTGCCGGCCGGCCAGCGGATGAACGAAGGCGAGGATCTCGGTGGCGGTGCCTTCGCCGCGCAACACGACCGGGCAGGCCTTGGTCGGTGTCATGGCGCAGCGTTCAATGCGCACCCCGCACATGCCGCTTCGGCGGCGTCGCGTCGGCGCGTGAGGCGGTCTTCGCGCCGCCTGCCTCCAGCTCGTTGAGGATGCCGCAGTCGTCCAGCGCACCGTTGACGGCATTGCAGCGCGCCCGCAGTGCCTTCAGGTCCTGCTGCAGGCGCTTCAGCTCGCGGATACGTTCGCCCACGTGCTGCAAGTGTTCGTCCAGCAGCGCATTCACCGCGCCGCAGTCGCCGCCGGGTGCGTCGCGCAGCTGCAGCAGTGCGCGCACCTCGTCCAGCGTCATGTCGAGGTTGCGGCACTGGCGGATGAAGGCCAGCCGCTCGGCATGCTCGGGCCGGTATTCGCGGTAGTTGTTGGCCGAACGCCGCGGCGGCGGCAGCAGGCCCTCGCGCTCGTAGTAGCGAATGGTCTCGATGGGGGTGCCGGTGGCGGCGGCGAGGTCGCCGATGCGCATGGGTATCTCGCGGAGGAGGATGCGCGCAGCCAGCTCAGCCGCGCAGGGGCTTGCAGGGTAGCGCGAAGTCCACGTGGTAATGCTCGTCGTGGCGCACCCAGGCATCGCGCTTCATGAAAGGCAGGCTGCGCTTCAGCGCTTCGCCCTGCGGCGTCCCGAACAGGCGCGGCAGGTAACGTGGATCCAGGATCACCAGCGCGATCGTCGCGCCGCGCGCCCGCGCCGCGACGTCCAGCGCGCGCAGGTGCTCGGCCAGCGCGACGAAGTCGATGGTGTATTCGCCGAAGCGCCCATCGGCGTCGAACTCGATGTCGTAGCCGAACCGGTTCGTTGGCCCGGTCGGCAGCGCCACGGATCGGCCGCGCGCGTCGCGCACCGGCACGAAGAAGTCGACCGACAGGCCGTTCTGGTGGGTGCGATGCGGGCGGATACGGCCGCCATCGGCCCAGCCTGTTTCACCGTAGACATAGGCGACGGCCGGCTGGCTGGACCGCAGGGCGGCGTAGGCGTCGGTCACGATCGCCTCGACCGTCGAGTGCACGTGGGTGCGACCCGCCGCCGCGGCGATCCGGCTGTAGGCGCTGAAGTTGGCGCCTTGCGTCGGCAGCGCCACGCCGTTTTCGAGCCGGCCTTTGGACACGGTGCCGAAGCACTGGCTGGCCGGCGGCGCCGCGGTGGCGGCGCTCGCGCTGAGCGTTGCGAGCAGCGCGGATGCGACGAAGCGGGTGATTTCCGGGCGATCCATCAGGACCGCATCATCCCCCAGGCGCGTCGTCCCCCAGTGCCCGCTCGATCACCTGCTCCAGCGGCGCGTCGACCAGCAGCCACGGGCCGGCGTAGCTCAGGTGGCGGCCGACGCGGCGTATGCGGCCGTCGTCCAGCACTTCGACGACGTGCCCGAAGTGGCTGCGGAATCGCCGGCCCGCGGCTTCGGAGCCGCCGACCCAGACGTCCCCGTTGCACAGGCCGACGACGGCCTCGGGTGCGGACGACGACGGGTACTGCATCTTTTCCCTCCAGCGCGTTTCGAGGCGACACGTTTGGCAAACGTCGTGCCTGCCCGGGCACGCGCGTTGCCTTCCCGCGCCTGCCCCTGCGGGGCCATCGGAGTGCTGCGCCATGAGCTCTGGAAAATCCGCCTTCCGGTCCTTCGGGCAGGTGATCGAGAGCCTGGCCGACACCTGGCGCAGTGCATTCCGCGCGGCGCCGACCGCGCGTGCGGGCGACGACGTCGCGCGCGACCGCGACCGCGACCGCGACCGCGACCGCCGCCGCCTGCCGGTTCCGCTGGGCCTGCCGACGACCCCGCGGCCCGCCGTCGCGGAGCTGGCGCTGCTGATCCATCAGCTGCCGCGCGGCCCGGCCGCACAGCCGCTGCGCGAGCTCTGGCGGGCGCTGGCCACGCACGGGGGCTCGCTGGACGCGCTGCCGTCGGCCGCGCTGCAATCGGCGCTCGAGAGCCTGCGCGCGCCCGCGCTGGGCGCCGACCGCTCGCCAGGGTTGCAGCAGCTGGACGAACTTCTGCAGCGCGAGCTGCTGGTGCGCGGCCGGCGCCGGCTCGATGCGGCGCCCGCGGGGCTGGACCAGCGCGTCCCGCGCTGAGCAGTCGCGCCGGCGCGTCCCGCGCTGATCAGACCGCCGGCGTGTCCTGGCCCGGTGCCCCGCCGGCGGCGGCCTGCTGGGCGCGCAGCCGCGCGTGCTGGTAGGCCGCCGGCGGCACGTGCAGCAGGTCGGCGATGCGCCACAGCACATGGCGCTCATGGTCGGCCAGGTGGCCGTCCGCATAGGCCACGCGCCACAGGTGCTCGACCATGCGCAGCTTCTGCGGCATCTCGAACCGTTCGTTGATGCGCGAGGTGAAGCTGAACAGGTCGGTCGACTGGCGCGACGTGGCCTCGGCCAGCTCCGCCAGACGCGTGGCCTCGTCGTCGGTCAGCGCGAACTTGTCGCGCAGGGCCGCGAGCACCGCTTCGCGTTCGCCGGCGTGGAAGCTGGTGTCCGCGCGCATCACCTCCACCAGCATCACCGCGGTGGCCAGCTGCAGCTGGTGCTCGGCGCTGGCGGCGTCGGCGCCGGGCGCGGGCGGCAGCAGGGTGTCGAACAGGGCCTTCAGGGACTTCAGCATCGCCGCATGATGACCGAAGCCCGGCTCCGCGCGGCATGAAGGGGCGGCCATCGATGCCGCCGTGCCGTGCGCTCAGCGCTGCTGCGCGCGCCCCCAGCGCGCCAGCCACTCCCGCGCATGCGCGGCGAAGCCCTCGGCCGCCGGCGACAGCGTGCGGTCCAGCGGCCGGTACAGGCAGACACTGCGGATGGTCTCCGGCTCGACCACGCGCCGCATCTGCAGCCCCATCGGCCTGGCCAGCACGCCGACGTAGGCCGGCGCCAGCGTCGCGGCCAGCCCCTGCGCGGCGATGCCCAGCGCGGTGGTGGTGTTGTCGACCACGTCCACCGGCGTGATGCGGGTTTCTTCCGGCGCCGTCGCGCGCATCTGCGCGACGCTGCGCTCGTGGTCGCGGCCGGCGGCCACCAGCGGGTGGCCGGCCAGCTCGCGCCAGCGCACCTGGCGGCGTTTGGCGAGCGCATGGTCCGGCGCGCACCACAGCACCCAGCGGCTGTCGAACAGCGGCTCGGCGGCTACTTCCGCGCCGGTCGCGCGGTCGGGGCCCAGCCCCAGGTCGACGTCGCCCGCGGCCACCGCGTCGACGAGCCGGTCGACCGCGATGTCGCGGATGCGCACCACCACCTTCGGCCGCTGCGTCGCATAGGCCTGGATCGCCGCCGGCAGCGCGGTGGCGGCCAGCACCAGCGGGGCGCCCACGCGCACCGTGCCGGCGGCGCGGTTGCGCACGTCGGCCGCTGCGGTGTCCGCCGCGGCGGCGTGGCGCAGCACCGTCAGCGCCGACGCGGCGAAGTCGCGGCCGGCGCTGCTCAGCGACACGCGGCGCGTCGTGCGGTCGAAGAGGCGGAAGCCGAGCACCGCTTCCAGCTCGGCCACCTGCTGGCTGACGGCCTGCGCGGACAAGCCCAGGCGGTCCGCCGCGGCGCTGAAGCTGTGCAGGTCGGCGACCGCGTCGAAGGCCTCGAGCTGGCGCAGCGTGAAGCGGGTCAAGGGCATGGCGCGGGAGATTATCAAGGCCGGCTTGATGATTGCGTCGAATCGATTGCTTGTGGTCAAGACGGCGCGGGAAGACACTCGCCCGCCATGGACGACGCCCCTCCCAAGCCGACGCTCGACGCAGCCCAGCACGCAACGCTGGCCCGCGAACTGCGCGACGCGCGCGCCACCCGCCGCCCGCTGGCGCATTTCTCGAAGCGCTTTCCGGCGATGACCATCGCGGACAGTTACGCGATCCAGCGCGCGTGGACGGCGCTGGACCTGGCCGCCGGCCGCCGCGCGATCGGCCACAAGATCGGCCTGACCTCGCGGGCGATGCAGATCGCCTCGCAGATCACCGAACCCGACTACGGCCTGATGCTCGATCACATGCTGCTGAAGGACGGCGGCGAGGTCGAGACCGCGCGCTACCTGGTGCCGCGCCTGGAGGTCGAGTTCGCGTTCTCGCTCGCGCGGCCGCTGAAGGGGCCGCACCTGACGCTGCTCGACGTGCTGGCCGCCACCGACTGGGTGATGCCAGCGCTGGAACTGATCGATGCGCGCATCGAGCAGTTCGACCGCGAGACGAAAGCGCCGCGCACGGTACGCGACACCATCGCCGACAACGCCGCCTGCGCCGGCCTGGTGCTCGGCGGCCGGCCGATGCGGCCCGATGCGGTGGACTGGCGCTGGGCCGGCGCGCTGCTGCACAAGAACGGCGTGATCGAGGAATCCGGCCTCGGCGCCGCGGTGCTGAACCACCCGGCCAACGGCGTCGCGTGGCTGGCCAACAAGCTGGCCGCGCACGACGAAGGGCTGCAGGCCGGCGAGATCGTGCTCGGCGGCTCGTTCACCCGCCCGGTGGCCTGCGCCGCCGGCGACGTGTTCCACGCCGACTACGGCCCGCTGGGTTCGATCGCCGTGCGTTTCGTGTGATAGGAACCGGCCGCTCATGAACCGACTTCTCGACGTCGACGGCATCGCCGTCTCCCCCGATCACTACATCGACGGCCGGCGGGTGCCCTCCGATCAGACCTTCCCGCTGAGCTCGCCGATCGACCAGGCGGTGCTGGGCGCGGTGAGCGAAGGCCGCGCCGAGCATGTCGATGCCGCCGTCGGCGCCGCCGCGCGCGCCTTTCCCGCCTGGGCCGCGCTGGGTGCCGAGGGCCGCAAGCCGGTGCTCGATCGTTTCGCCGAAGAGATCGGCCGCCGCGCCGATGCGTTCTGCCGCCTCGAAAGCCGCGACGCCGGCGTGCTGCTGTCGCGCATGCGGCATGGCGTGGTGCCGCGCGCGATGCTCAACATCCGCTGGTTCGCCGAACAGGCGCTGACGCTGCAGGACCGCGTGATCCACACCGAGCAGGCCGAGCACCGCGTGCGGCACGACCCCGCCGGCGTGGCCGCGATCATCACGCCGTGGAACGCGCCGCTGATGCTGTCGACCTGGAAGCTCGGGCCGGCGCTGGCCTCGGGCAATGCCTGCGTGCTGAAGCCGCCGGAGTGGGCGCCGCTGACCTGCTCGCTGCTGGCCGACGCGGCCGATGCGGCCGGCCTGCCGCCGGGTGTGCTGAACATCGTGCAGGGCGCCGGCGCCAGCACCGGCGCGGCGCTGGTGTCGGACAAGCGGCTGGCGCGCATCTCGTTCACCGGCAGCGTGCCGACCGCGCGGGCCATCGCCCAGGCCGCCGGCGCGAACCTGGTGCCGGCCAGCCTGGAGCTGGGCGGCAAGAGCGCGTTCATCGTGCTGGAGGATGCCGACCTCGACAACGCCGCCGCCACCGCCGCGCTGATGTACCGCAACGCGGGCCAGGTGTGCCTGGCCGGCACGCGGCTGCTGGTGCACGCGCGCATCGCCGAGGCCTTCGTCGCGGCGCTGCGCGGGTACGTCGAGCGGCTGGTGATCGGCGATCCGCGCGACGAGGCCACCGAGCTCGGCCCGATCATCCATGCGCGGCAGGTCGAGCGCGTCGAGGGTTTCGTCGCCCGGGCGCGGCAGGCCGGCGCCGAGGTGCTGTGGGGCGGCGGGCGCCATCCGTTCGGCGCGCAGTACTTCCAGCCGACGCTGCTGGCCAACGTGGCGCAGGCCAGCGAGATCGTGCAGAACGAGGTCTTCGGCCCGGTGCTCACTTTGCAGACCTTCGCCGACGACGACGAGGCGATCGCGCTGGCCAACGGCACCGACTACGGCCTGGGCGGTGTCTGCTACGGCGAGACGGCGCATGCCGCCGCGCTGGCCGAACGCGTGCGCACCGGCTTCCTCTGGATCAACAGCTTCGGCATCCGCGACCTGGCGGCGCCCTTCGGCGGCATCAAGCGATCCGGCATCGGCCGCGAAGGCGGCGACTGGAGCTTCGAGTTCTTCAGCGACGTCAAGGACATCGTGATTCCGAAGAAGCCGTTCCGCGCCAGCTTCAGTCATCGCTAACTTCAGAAGGACACGTCATGGGACAGATCGTCGGCGCCGCCTTGGTGTCGCACCACCCGGGCCTGATGCAGTGCGAGGAATTCCGCCGGCTGCAGGGCGCGGGCGAGGATTCGGACCTGATTGCCGGCTACGCGAGGCTGCGCGAGAAGATCGCCGCCGCGCGGCCGGACGTCGCGATCGTCTTCGATTCGCACTGGTTCACCACCGGCTACCACCTCGTCGACGCCAGCGCGCGCTACCGCGGCATGTACACGTCCGACGAGATGCCGTGGTACCTGCACGGCGTGCCTTACGACTATCGCGGCGAACCGCAGCTGGCGCGGGCGATCGAGACGGTTTCGCGCGAGCGCGGCGGCTTCAACCGCGCGATCGAGCATCCGGACCTGGCGCGCCACTACGCGACGATCAACCTCGTGAAGCAATTGCGGCTGGAACTGAGCGACACGCCGGTGGTCAGCATCAGCTCGTGCCAGAACTGCGACTGGCGGCATTTCCTGAAGTCGGGCGTTGCGGTCGGCGAGGCGATCCGCCGCAGCGGCCAGCGCGTGCTGCTGCTGGCTTCCGGCGCGCTGAGCCACCGGTTCAACGACATCGACTGGAAGCCCAACCACCCGCGCATCTTCCACGAGAGCAACGTCTCGCGGCCCGAGAACATCGCCAGCGACAAGCAGGCCATTGCGCTGATGCAGGCCGGCCGCCATGGCGAGATCCTCGAGCGCTGGCAGGACGAGTACCGCAAGCTGCCGTGGGAGGCCTTCGGCGCGCACTACCTGCAGATGATCGGCGCGATGGGCGGTGCGGACTGCACCACGGCCGGCGAACCCTTGTCGGCCTACGAGAACGCGCGCGGCACCGGCAACATCCATGTCTGGTTTCCCGGAGCGGCGGCATGAACTTCGAATTTCCGCTGCGTGAACTGCCGGCCGTGATGCGCGGACCGCGGATCGAGCGCCGCCGCGTGCTGGTCGGCGGCAGCGCCTTCTGGGGCACGATGGCCGACGACGGCGTGACGCTGAAGCTCGACGACGGCCGCCTGCTGGACGCGTCGACCGCGAGTTACCTGCCGCCGGTATCGCCGAGCAAGATCATCGCCGTGCACATCTCCTACCTGTCGCGCAGCATGGAGACGCGCAACGCGCCCAGGCCGAGCGCGACGCCCACCTACTTCATGAAGCCGACCACCGCGCTGAACGGCCATGGCGGCGAGGTGCTCAAGCCCGCCGACTGCCGCTACCTCAACTACGAGGGCGAGTACGCGGTGGTGATCGGCCGCACCTGCCGCAACGTGACCCCCGACGAGGCCTGGGACTTCATCGAAGGCTTCTGCCCGGCGCTCGACATGGGCCTGCAGGACTTCCGCGACACCGACCAGGGCTCGATGCTGCGGGTCAAGGGTGCCGACACGCTGCTGCCGATCGGCCCCGGCCTCGTGCGCGGTGTGAACCTGTTCGAGCAGACGCTGTGCACGTTCGTCAACGGCCGGATCGTGCAGGAAGCGCACATCGGCGACGAGACGATCTGGGGCCCGCATTACGTGATCGCCGACATCGCGCGCCACATCACCTTGCTGCCGGGTGACGTGATCCTGATGGGCACGCCCTGCCACTCGCGCTCGATCGATGCCGGCGACGTGATCGAGTGCGAGATCACCGGATTGGGCCGGCTCCGCGCGACGGTGCGCGCCATCGACGCGCCGCGCGCGGCGGCGCTCGGCGTCGGCCATGCGCCCGCCGATACGCCGGAGGTGCGGCGTGTGGCACTCGGCTTCGACGAACGGGTGCCGCAGCATCTGAAGGACAACCTCGCGCAGTCGCGCCACGAGCGGAACAAGGCATGAACGGCGCTGGCATGAAGGTCTGCATCGTCGGCGCCGGCGCGATCGGCGGCTTCATCGGCACGCGGCTCGCGGTGGCGGGGCGCGCCGACGTCAGCGCGCTGGCCCGGGGCGCCACGCTGCACGCGCTGCGCACGCAGGGCTGGCGGCTGGAGATGGGGGGTGAACGCCTGCAGGCACCGGCGCGCGCCAGCGCCGACGCGGCCGAGCTCGGCGTGCAGGACCTCGTGGTGATCGCGGTGAAGGCGCCGGCGCTGGCCTCGGTCGCCGCGGCGATCGCGCCGCTGCTCGGCCCCGAGACCGTGGTGCTGCCGGCGATGAACGGCGTGCCGTGGTGGTTCTGCGAACGCGTGCCGGGCTTCGAGCGGCAGCCGCTGCGAAGCGTCGACCCCGACGGCGCGATCGGCCGCGCGATCCCGTTCGAGCAAGTGATCGGCTGCGTCGTGCATGCCAGCACGGCGACGCCCGAGCCCGGCCTCGTGCGGCACCGCATGGGCCAGGGATTGATCGTCGGCGAGCCCGCCGGCGGCCGCAGCGAGCGCGCGCAGCGGGTGGCCGATCTGCTGGCGCAGGCCGGTTTCGACACCACGCACTCGGCCGACATCCGCCAGGACACCTGGTACAAGCTGTGGGGCAACCTGACGATCAACCCGGTATGCGCGATCACCGGCGCGACGGCCGACGCGGTGCTCGCCGACCCCGCGGTGCGCGACTTCTGCTCGGCCGTGATGCGCGAAGCCGCCGAGATCGGGGCCCGCATCGGCTGCCCGATCGCGCAGACGCCGGAGGACCGGCATGCGGTGACCGCGAAGCTCGGCGCCTTCAAGCCGTCGATGCTGCAGGACGTCGAGGCCGGCCGCGCGGTCGAGCTCGATGCGATCGTCGGCGCGGTGGTCGAGATCGCGCAGCGCGTCGGCGTGGTGGCGCCGCACACCACCGCGCTGCTGGGCCTGGCGCGGCTGTTCGCGCGCACCCGGGGCTTGTAGCGCGCAGGTGCCGTGCAAGCGGGAGCGCCCTATCGGGCGCCGGGTGTGCCGTCGGCCAGCCAGTGCCGCGGCGAGGCGCCCAGCTTGTGCTTGAACAGCCGCGACAGCGCCGACGCGCTGCCGTAGCCGAGCTCGTCGGCAATGGCCTTGATCGCGCGGCCCTTGCGCAGCTCGCCTTCGGCCAGCGTGAGCCGCCAGTCGGCGAGGTAGTCGGCCGGCGTGCGGCCGACGGCCACCTTGAAAGCGGCCGCGAACGCGCTGCGCGACATGCCGGCTGCGGCGGCCATGCGTTCCAGCGGCCAGGCTTCGCCGGGCGACTCATGCAGCGCCACCAGCGCGCGCGCGAGCCGCGCATCGGCGAGGCCGGTGATCAGGCCGCTGGAGATGCCGGCTTCGTCGGCATGGTCGACGAGCCAGCGCAGCAGCTGGATCAGCACCACCTCGAACAGTCGATCGGCCAGCAGGCGCGAACCGCAGCGCAGGCGGTCGGTCTCGGCGAACAGCAGGTCCAGGGCCGGGCCCAGGCCCTCGACGCGCGCCAGCGGCAGCGCCACCACCGGCGGCAGCGCCTGCAGCAGCGGGTTGCGGTCGCCGCCGCCCAGGTCCACCGTCGCGCAGGTGAAGTCCGAGCCGTCCACCGGCGCGTTGTGGAACTCGTGGGTCAGCGGGCGCGGGTAGAACAGCAGCGTCGGCTGGTCCAGCTGCAGCGTGCGCGTCGCGCCCCGGATGCGCGCGTGCGTCACCCGCATCTCGCCGCGCCGCAGCACGTGCAGGAAGCCCCGGCCGGGGCGCGCGTCGAAGGTCGTGACGCCGCACAGCGGGCCGCTGTGGAACAGCTGCGTGCGCACGCGGAAGCGGTCGAGCAGGGCGGAGAGGCGGTCGACGGCGGGGGAGTCGGCGGGGGCGCTCATCTGGACGATCGGTGTTGTCGAAGGGACGAAATGACATCGATGGTATCGCCTGGCGGCGCGAGACTGCGGTTCCGTACCACCCCGTCTGTACCCGATGAAGACCGCCCTCGCACTGCGCCACCTGGCGTTCGAAGACCTCGGTCTGCTGGCGCCGCTGCTGCGCGAGCGCGGCTGGCAGGTGGCGACCCACGACGTCGGCGTCGAGCCGCTCGACCGCATCGACCTGGCGGCCGTCGACCTGCTGGTGGTGCTGGGCGGTCCGATCGGGGCTGAGGATGATGCGCGTTATCCGTTCCTGCCTGCGGAAACGGCGCTGGTGCGCGAGCGCCTGGCCAGTGGCCGGCCGCTGCTGGGCATCTGCCTGGGCGCGCAGCTGATGGCGCGGGCGCTCGGCGCGCGTGTGCAGCCGATGGGAGCGAAGGAGATCGGCTACGCGCCGATCGCGCTGAGCGACGCCGGCCGGGCATCGCCGCTGGCCGCGCTCGAGGGCCAGCCAGTACTGCACTGGCATGGCGACCAGGTCGCGCCGCCGGCCGGGCTGCCGTCGCTGGCGTCGACGCCGATGTGCGCGTACCAGGCCTTCCTGGCCGGCCCGCACGCGATGGCCTGGCAATTCCACCTCGAAGTGGATGCGCGCACCATCGAGCGCTGGCTGATCGGTCATGCGCTGGAACTGCAGCAGGCGGGCATCGAGCCGCAGGCCGTGCGTGACGACGCGCGGCGCCACGCGGCGGGGCTGCAGCGCGCGCTGACCGGCGCGATGGCGCGCTGGATGGCGCAGTGGCCCCGGGCTCAGAGCCGCTCGAACGTCACGCCCGAATGATCCTGCAGGCGCTGTATCAGAAGATCGCCGAAGATCGTCGCCGGGGTCCAGAAGCCGCCCGGCTTGTCGCCCTTGCCGACGTCCAGCGCCAGGCACGCGGCGGCCTGGCCGAGCATCTTCGCGGTCGAGCCGTAGCCCGGGTCGCGGTCGCCGGTGACCCGCGTGCGCAGCGTGCGGCCATCGGCCGCGATGCCGATGAACCGGATGTCGAAGCCGCCGCGTTCCTGCGCCGCGGGGCTGGGGCCTTCGCCCGGCTTCGGCAGCACGAAACGTTCGAGCGCGCCGCGCACCGGGCCGATGGCGCCGGCGACCATGAACGCCGCCATGCCGCCGGTGACCGCCGTGGCCGCCAGGCCGCCGAGCGGGCCGCGGCCGGTCAGCACCGCCTCGTCGTAGCGGAAGTCGGCGCCATAGGCGTGGCCGCTCAGCGCATTCGTGCGGTGCACGATGCGTGCATTGACCGCGCTCATCACGAAAGGCGCGATCCACGCGCCGAAGTCGCGATCGAACTCCGGCGTGCGCACCTCGTGCTGTCGCACCGACGGCGCCTGCCCCGGCGGACACAGCGAATACGGATCGGCCAGTTCGCGGCGCAGCGCGGCGTCCTTCACCGCTTCCTTCGCGATGTTCATCATGCTGGCCACCGTGCCGCCGGACAGCCCGCCGCGCACCGTCTTCACCCGCATCTTCACGCGCGGGCAGGGCGCGCCGAACTCGGTCCTCGCCAATTGCTGCAGGAAGAGCACGCCGAGGTCCGACGGCAATGAATCGAAGCCGCAGCAATGCACGATGCGCGCCCCCGATCGCTGCGCCGCGGCTTCATGCGTGCGCACCATTCGCGCGATCCACTGCACTTCGCCGGTGAGGTCGCAGTAGTCGGTGCCCGATTCGGCGCAGGCCTTCACCAGCGGCTCGCCGTGCAGCGCATAGGGCCCGACCGTCGAGGCGATCACGCGCGCCGATGTGCACAAGGTGCGCAAGGCCGGGTCGTCCGCCGCGTCGGCCACCAGCAGCGGCAGTCGCGCGGCCTTCGGGCCCAGCGATGCGCGCAGCGCCTCGAGCTTTTCCTTGGAGCGCCCCGCCGCGGCCCACTTCAGCGGGCCGTGCGTGCCGAAGGTCTCGAGCAGGTAGCGGCACAAGAGCCGCCCGACGAAGCTGGTGGCGCCGAAGACGACGAGGTCGCGCGCGGGAGTGCTCATGCGGGCCGGCGGTCAGCGCGATCAGCGGGGAGCCGTCAGCGCCATCAGCACGTCGGCATACCAGGCGCAGTTCAGGCCCAGCGACTCGTCCTGCGCGGTATCGCGCGAAGCCATGTCCATGCGGCTCGAATGCACGCCCAGCAGGCACCAGCGCACTGGGTTGGCGCCCGTGCGCACCAGCGGCGCCAGTACCGGCGAGCCGCTGCTGCCACGGTGCATGCGGGCATCGGTGAGGAAGAAACCAAGCCCCTGGAATCGCACGCCGTAGTACGAGGCAATGCTCGCCTGGCGCACCACCGGCAGGTGGTGCACGGTGTCGAAGAAGCCGAGCGGGAAGCCCGGGATGGCCAGCCGGGCGCCGACATCGAACTGGTCGATCTCCGCCGCGAGGTGCTGGGGCCCGAACGGCCGGATCGCGCAGCCGGCCGGCAGGGTGTCGCGTTCCAGCTCGAGCGCCGCCACGTCCACCTCGCCACCGCTGTCGCGCGCCTGGTGCCACGTCGCAACGCCGTTGCGATACAGCAGCAGCGACAGCGTGACCAGGCGCGTCAGGTCGCGCGGGTCGGTGTGCAGGTCGATCTCGATGCGGTCGGGCGCGTGGGCGCTCGGGCCGTCGAACAGCACATGGCGGCTGGTGATGACGAAGAGACGGCCGTCGCGCTCGAAGAAGAATCCGCTGGCCGAGGTGAGGCCCCGGTTGCCGGCGAAGGTCAGCACACGCGTGACGCCGAAGATCGCTTCGTCCTCGGCGCGATCGTCGGCCGCGCTGCCACCCGCGGCCTGGACGGGCAGGCTGACCGGCAGTTGCTGCGAGTTGTGGCCGCTTTCCCAGGCATCGCGCCGGCCCGACCACACCTGCTGGCTCTCGCCCGTCAGGTCCGGCTGGTTGATCGCGGCGAGCATCGGGTTCGACGCCCGGGCCTCGCCGCGCACGGCCGCCTTGGCGCCCTGGCGCTGCAGCTCGGCATGTTCCGCGTTGTCCGCCGCCGGTGCGGCCGGCGTGCCGGGAGCCGGCGGATCGACGGGGGAAGCGGCCGCCGCATCACTGGCCGGGGGATCGGTGGCCGGGGGATCGGATCGATTCGACGACAAGGGCAACTCCGCTCAAAGGACTTGTCCCGTCAGGGGCGACGCTTCCGCCGGTGGCGCTTCAAGCAGGTCAGGGCGGTGTCACTGAACAGCGCGCCCCGGTGAAGCTCGACTGTACTCCCCGCTGTGCCGGCCGGTGCGCGCCCGAGGGCCTGTGATCCTCGGGCGCGCCTGCACCATCACGCGCTCAGTTCGGTGCCGGCAAGGCGGCCGGGGTCATCACCGCCAGGCCGCCTGACGACGCGGCGTTGGCCGACGGCAGCGACAGTGGCGAGCCCATGCCGAGCGCCTGCGCATGGCCGTTGCCGTTGACGTGGCCATTCGAATGGCCATTCGAATGGGCATTCGCCAGCAGCGGCCAGGCGCCCACCTGCAGTTCCACCGCCTGCGTCGACATCGCCAGCGCCTTGCGGCGCGCCACCTCGAGCTCGAGCAGCTCGTTCTCCAGGCAGGCGCGGCGGGTCTGCAGACGCATCTGCTCGATCTGCATCTTGTGCCGCGTCACCTCGAACGGATCGCAGGAGGCGCAGTGCGCGATCTCGGCCTCGTACACCGTGCCGTCGGTCGGCAGCGTGATCTGGCGCGGCTCGCGGTGGCTCTGGCCGTGGCGAAGCACCTGGCGCATCAGGTCGTCGAGCAGCTTGCGCAGCACGTCGGGCAGGCCCTGCTGGTCCTCGATGGAGCGCCAGGCCCCGCCGTCGCCGAGGCGCCACTCGATCGCCTCGATGCGGCTGTGGATCTCGTACACCTCGTTGACGCGGCGCACGTAGTAGGTCACGGCGTAGCAGTCGTTGTCGTTGCGCAGCGTGCGCTGCGTGGTGCTGACGTGCTCCTGCTCCTCGAAGCTGCTCACGGTCAGCGAGCGCTCGGCCTCGACCGATTGCGACGCGGTGACCGCGAACTGCGTGAACTGCTCGGTCACGGTCCGCACGCTGGCGCCGCTGGCCACGGTGGTCTCGACCTCGCTGCTGCTGTCGACCTTGCCCGAGGGCAGGCCGAGGAAGCCGGCCAGGCCGCCGCCCACCGACACCGACGCGTCGGTCTGGTTGCGCGTCTCGGTGATGCTTTCGGCGTAGGCCGAGGCGGACGTCGCGCGCCGCGACTGCGACAGCGCGCTCAGCGTCTGGCGGAACGAGGTGTGCACGCTCATGCGCGCCGAGGACGCCTTCGTGCGGCGGTAGCGGTCGTGCTCGTACAGCCGCACCTGCTCGTTAGGCAGCAGCGTGGTGGTGTACAGCAGCGGCCCCTGCTGCCGGCCGATCAGGCGCAGGCAATGCTGGTAGGTCACGCGCAGCCGCAGGCGTTGCGCGCCGGCACGGTCGCCGCTGCCGTCGAAGACGCGCGATTCGTAGAAGTACATGCAGCGGTCGTGCGCCAGCCACGGCACCGGCTCGGGGCCGCGGCACTCTTCGGGCGTGGGGTCGCGGCAGACGTCGCCGCAGCCGCTGCATTCGGCTTCGCAGGCGCAGTCGGCTTCGCTGCAGGCCGCGAGCAAGGCGCGCTCGACGTTGATGCGGCCGTAGCCGACCTCGTCGTTCCAGGTGCCGCTCGGCTTGGCCGGCACGTTCTGGTACGTGTACAGCGCCGGCGAGATCTTGTCGCAGCTGCTCTCGATCAGGCTGCGCACCTCCACGTTCGACAGCGTGGGCCGCAGCGACAGCAGCAGCGCCGCGAGGCCGGCCACCACCGGCGTGGCCGACGAGGTGCCGTTGAAGCGGTCGTAGTAGTCGTTCGGCGAATAGCCGTCGTTGCCCAGGCGGTCGGTGGTGGGCATCTCCAGGCACGGGGCGACGACGTCGACGTCCGGCCCGTAGCTGGCTCCCCACCAGGCCTCCGACGACGCATCGCCGATGCGCTTGCGCTCGTCGCTGCGGTTGCTGCCTCCCACGCAAAGTGTGCGGCCATCGCTGCCGGGGAAACGCGCCACCGGGCCGTTCTCGTTGCCCGACGCGGCGATCAGCACCAGGCCGCGGTCGTGCGCGTACTGCAGCGCGTCGCGGATGAGGTCGAAGTCCCAGAAGTTCCACGACGCGTAGACGCCGAAGCTCATGCTGACGATGCGCGCGCCGTTGTCGGCCGCGAAGTACAGCCCTTCGGCGATGTCGACGTCGGCCCAGGTCTCGGTGGCGATGGCCATGATGCGGCAGCCGCCCGCCAGGCCCGCGACGCCCGCGCCGTTGTCCAGGCGCGCGCCGATGATGCCGGCGCAGGCCGTGCCGTGGTTGCCGGTCGGGCTGCCGTCGGGCGTGTCGTCGGAGGCGTTCAACGACTGCGGATGCAGCAGCAGGTCGGGGTGGTCGAGCTGCACGCCTTCGTCGATCACCGCGACGGTGACCGCCGGCACGCCGCGCGCGATCTGCCAGCCGCGCTGCGCGCCGACGCGCTGCAGGCCCCATTGCGTCGCGAACATCGGATCGTCGGGCGTGTGCTCGGTCTGCGGCGGCCGGCACGTGGGCGCGCGCTCGACGCGGGCCGGCTTGTCGTGGCCGACGTGCGCCAGCGGCCGGTCGCGCACTTCCGCGGTGGGCGAGAGCATCGGGATGGTCTCGAACTTCACGTCGGCCGCGCTCGGGGCATTCGATGCCGCCGCCGCGCCGCGCGGCAGGTTCAGCGCCATGTGCATCGCCGTGCGTCCGCCGGCGTAGCTGGGCGTGGCCACGTTCACCGTCACGTAGCCGCGCAGGCGCGAGTGCCGGGCATCGGCCGACAGGCCCGCGGCCAGCGACGCCGGCCCGCCGGCGCGCTCCATCACCGCGTCGCGCACGTAGAAGCGCGACGGGTTGATGGTGTACATCGGCGTCACCGGCGGCGCCGGCTCGGCGCGCGGCTGCTGGCGCGCCGCGGTGTCCGATTGCGGCCGCATCGCGGGCATCACCCATTCGACGAGCTCGCTGTGCTCGAGCTGATCGACCACGGCATCGGCGAGCGGTTCGCCGCTCGGGGCGCTGACCCACGACAGGCCGTCGGTCTGGTTCACCGCGATCTGCGGCTTGCGGCCTTCGAGCGTGTGCAGCACGAGGCCCAGCTTGTCCAGCAGGGCGCGCTTGTCGGCCGCGCTGCTGGTGCTGCGCCAGCGTACCGCGACGATGGAGAAGTCGGCCGTCGACGGGCCGGCGGTGGGATGCAGGAACTGGGGCGCGGAAGCGCCGCTCTTGTCTCTCGAGGCCATGATGGTCCTCCCTGGGAAGAGAGAGTGCAGGCAGTGCACGGAGCCCGCGCGCCGGGTTGCGCATCGGGTGGCGTGATGCTCGACCTCTCGGCGGGCTGCGCGATATCCCTAGGCAGGGGCGATGGCGGCTTCGATCTGGGGGTGCATGGGCGGTGTGCGTGACGCACTTCACGGGCGATAGGCGTCGGCGGCGTCGAGGTGCTCGCGGGCGTGCTTGTGGCGGCCGTTGTTTATGAGCGTTAGGCGTCGTTTCAACGATTCCGTCGTTGTCAAGTCGGCCGTCAATCGAAGTGGTGATGGTGCGTCGTCAAGGTTCCTGCTGGGCGAGCGTTCCGTTTGATCGGCTGCCGGTCCGTCGCGGTCGTTCGCCTGGGTTGGGGTCGAAGGACTGGCGATGCGTGGAGCGACAAAGGCGCGGGCGGGCAGGCCGCATCGCGCGAGTCCGGCGGTCGGCCCCTGGGGGGCCGACTTCCCGGGCTTGAGCGGCTCGGGGGCGCGCCGTCCATTTAGCTTCGCTCGCTGCGCTCG
>NZ_JARGNB010000008.1 GCF_030167915.1 Aquabacterium humicola
ACCAGTCGCTTGGCCAGGTCCTCAGTATCGAAAGCCTCTGACATAACGATCCCACGTAAGGTACATGGGTTCGTAGGCTCTCAGTTGCCTTCGCGGGAATCAAGGACGTGGTTGCTCGATCGCTTACGTTCATGGTCGGTACGCTGGGCATGAGCGCGCTGGCGGTGGGCCTGGTCGAGGGCCTGGCCGAGGCGACGGCGCTGATCGTCAAGGTCTTCTCGGGGGCGCTGAGCGACCACCTCGGCCGGCGCAAGGGCCTGGCGCTGTTCGGCTATGCGCTGGGCGCGCTGACCAAGCCGCTGTTCGCGATCGCGCCGGGCGCCGGCATCGTGCTGACCGCGCGGCTGCTGGATCGGGTGGGCAAGGGCGTGCGCGGCGCGCCGCGCGATGCGCTGGTGGCCGACCTCGCGCCGCCCGAGGTGCGTGGCGCGGCCTTCGGCCTGCGGCAGTCGCTGGACACGGTCGGCGCCTTCGTCGGCCCGCTGCTGGCGGCGGGGCTGATGCTGCTGTGGTCAGACGACTTCCGCGCGGTGTTCTGGGTCGCGGTGATCCCGGGGCTGCTGGCGGTGGCGCTGCTGTGGCTCGGCGTGCGCGAGCCCGAGCGGCACGCCGGCCCGCTGCGCGGGAATCCGCTGCGCCGCGAGAGCCTGGCGCGCCTGCCGCGTGCGTACTGGGGGGTCGTGGCCATCGGCGCGGTCTTCACGCTGGCGCGCTTCAGCGAAGCCTTCCTGGTGCTGCGTGCGCAGCAGGCGGGCATCGCGCTCGCGCTGGTGCCGCTGGTGATGGTGGCGATGAACCTCGTCTACGCCGCGTCGGCCTATCCATTCGGCAAGTTGTCCGACCGCATGGACCACCGGACCCTGCTCGCCGCCGGCCTGGTGGTGCTGGTGGCGGCCGACCTCTTGCTGGCGCTGGACAGCCACTGGACGACGCTGCTGGCCGGCGTCGCGCTGTGGGGCGTGCACATGGGCATGACCCAGGGCCTGCTGGCGACCATGGTGGCCGACACCGCGCCGGCCGAGCTGCGCGGCACCGCGTTCGGCATGTTCAGCGTGGTCAGCGGGGTGGCGATGCTGGTGGCCAGCGCGCTGGCCGGCCTGCTGTGGGACCGGCTCGGTGCGGCATTCACCTTTCACGCCGGCGCGCTCTTCGCGGGTCTGGCCTTGCTGGGCCTGCTGCTCAGGCGGACCTGAGCATCGTGCCGCAGCGGCCGAAGGTCACGGCTGCGCGATCAACGCGCTCATGTCGATGCACACCCGGTGCAGCGCCGGATCGGACTCGTCGGTGGCGAGCCAGAAGCCGCTGAGGAGCGCGACGGCGACCACGAGTGCGGCGAGCAGGCTGGATTTCGAGCGTCCCATGGGGCGACAACGGGCTGGGCTAGCGTGCAGCCTACGCGGCAGCGGGCCGGCGACGCAATACGTCATCCCACGTAATGAGGTCGTGCGGTCGCCGGCGCCCGCACGGCCTCCCGGAACCGGTGCTACGCCCCGGTGCGACGTTCTCCGGCGCCGACCGGATCAGCGCGAGGCCGCCTCAGGGGTCGAGCCGCATGAAGGCGACATCGGTGTCGCCGGACTCTTCGACCGGCCCGAACCCGAGCCGGGTGTAAAGCGCCAGCGCCGGCGTGTTGTCGCGGTAGACGCGCAGCGTGATCGGTACGGCGCCGTGCCTGGCGCGCACGTCGTCGATCAGCCGTTCCAGCAGCAGCCGGCCGAAGCCCCGGCCGCGCAGCCCGGGGGCCACCAGCAGGCGGCCCAGGTGAACGGCACCGCCCTCGCGCGGCCAGTGCTGGCCGAAGCCGAGCGGCGGTTCATCGGGCGGGCCGAGCACGCGGCTGGTGGCGTTCGGCGCGGCCAGCAGGGCCGGCAGCGTCGCGCCGGTGAATGGCCAGCGCACCAGCGGGCCGGCCCAGCGCAGCGTCGTGTCGGCGTCCGGCAGCCACAGCGCGATGGTGTCGTAGTCGGCGGGAACGGGGGCGCGCAGGCCGGGCGCCTGGCCGGTATCGAGGGGCAGCGGCATCGCGCGAGTATGCGCGCGCTCGCGCCTAGGCGGCGATGGGAGCGTCCATGGCGACCGGCGGCCGGGCGGGCAGGGCGCCGGCGACGGTCTCGGTGCCGCGCGGGCGGGCGTCGATCTCCTGCAGCGCGGCCTCGACGTGCATCAGCACCTGCCGCGACGACCACGGTTTCGCGAGGTAGCGGAAGACATCCACCTGGCGCTCGCCGTCGAGCACGCGCGATAGCTGCTGTGCGTCGACAAGCATCAGGCGCAGCGCCTGCGGCTGCAGTGCGCGCGCCTGTCCCAGCAGCGCGACGCCGTCGAGCGCGGGCATCTCGCAGTCGCTGATCACCAGGTCGAAGTGGCTCTGCCGCAGGTGCCCGATGGCCTCGTGCGCATCGGTGCAGGCCACGAGGTCCAGCCGGGCGCCGAGGTGCCGCTGCAGCAGGCGCGCCAGGCAAGCGGCCAGCGGCGCCTCGTCGTCGACGATCAGGGCCCGCGCCCGTTGCGCGACCGGCGCGGCGGCCGTATCGGCCGGGCGCACGCGGTGCCGCTCCGGCACGTCGCGGCCGGTCAGCACCAGCAGCGTGGTCGTGCCCGTTTCGCCGGCCAGCGGCTGCAGCAGGAAGTCCACCGTGATGCGTTGCGACTCGGCGGTCTTGATCGGCAGCGGCAGGGGCGTCGCATGGCCGGCGCGGGCGGCGACCAGCGCATAGCGCCAGGCCGCGCGGCCTTCGCGCAGGTGCTGCGCCCACGGCGTGGCATCGAAGGGCCGGCCGGCCACGTCGGCCAGCCGCGCGCCCACCAGCGCGAGCGCCGCCTCGTTGGCGTGCAGCACGAGGCCGCCGGGCGTCAGCGCGATGCCGAAGGTGCTGGCATTGGCCACGGCCGGCCGCATCGCCAGCGGGCCGTGCTGCAGGCGCACCGGCGCGCCGTGCAGCGCGGGGAAACGGTCGGAGGACAGGGCGGGCGGGGGCTGCATGGTCGCTGCGGTCGGCCGGAGAACATCGGATGTGTTCGATGTCGGCGCATCGCGCCGCGGCCTGCAGCCCGCGCCTGTGGGGAATTCTGGTGACCGGCCGTGGGGCCGGCTGGCGCGCGGGTGTCAGGCGCTCTTCGGCGGCTTCAGCGCCGCCACCGGCACCGCGCCGATGTCACCGTCCAGGAAGACCACCGCGATGTGGTGGCCCCGTGCGACCCAGCATCCCGGCACGGCGCTCGCGCCGGCCTTGACGAACGAGGCCATCCGGGCCGACCCGACGCAGGGCCCTTGTTCGTCCTGCAGCAGGATGGAGGCACCATCCTGCAGCTCCGCCACGCCGACCACGGCGGCGTGGCCCAGGACTGAAACCAACAGCAGCGGCAGCGCCGCGAACAGCTTGACCATCATGGGGCACCTCACTGTCGACGGGTTCCCAACGACGTGTCAGGTGTTCCAGTCGCTTGCCGCCGGGTGGGCAAGCGCCGTGCCGCCGCGGGTCACGACGCGGCCGGCATCGCGCCGAGCAGTTCCTGCAGGCGTCGCGCGGCGCGGATGCCCTGGTCCTCGTAGTTGACGTTGACCAGCACCTGCACCTCGAAGGCCTGCTCCGCGAGGCGGACGGTCCGCTGGGCGAGGTCCCGCAGCTCGTCGTCGCTGTACTCGTAGTTGAAGCGTTCGGACGAGGCCGTCAGCCCCTTCGCGTTCCAGGTCTCGGCGTTGCGGCCGTGCAGCCGCACGACGGCCAGCGCCGGGTCGGTCACCGCCCACACGCCCTGGGCATAGTGACCCACGCCCTGCGGCTCGTCGACGACGACGTGCACGACGCCGAGCGCGCGCTCCCACGCCAGCGTGCGCTCGGCGCGCTCGGGTGCGAACCAGCTCTGGTTGCGGAACTCCACCGCCAGCCGGTGCCCGGCCATGCGCTCGACGCAGTGCTCGACGTGCGCGACCCAGTCGCGCGCGGAACTCACCCACGGCGCGAACTGGAAGTGCACCGCGCGCAGCTTGCCCGAGTGGCGCAGCGGCGCGATGGCCTCGATGAAGCGGCGCCACAACTCGTCGCGCAGCTCGGTGGGCAGGTCGGCGTAGTAGTGGTTCTTCTGGCGGGGCTCGAGCGGCGGCAGCAGCGGCTGCAGGTCGGGCGGGAACGAGGCCGGCGGGGTCTGGTGGCCGGTCAGTGCGCGGAAGGCCTTGATGTTGAAGCGGAAGTCCGCCGGCGTGCGCTCGACCCACAGCGCGGCGTTCTGCGGCACCGGCATCGCGAAGTAGCTGGAGTCGACCTCGACGACCGGAAAGCACGACGCGTAGTAGCGCAGCCGCGCCTCGGCCGAGCTGCAACCCTTCGGGTAGAAGCCGCCGGACTTGATCAGCGATGCATCGGTCCAGCTGCAGGTGCCGATCACGATGTTGCCGCGCGGGCCGACCGGCGCGGGGCACTGGGGTGCGAACAATTCGGCTTGCGTGCGCGACATGCGTCCATCCTAGTGTCCGCGCCGCTCAAGCCGCGCGCGCGCCGGCCGATAGCGCGCACATGAACGGCAGGAAAGGCGTCTACGACTGGGAGCACGAGCCTTCGGGTGAACGGCGCTCGGAATTCCGCAGCTCGCTCGCCTCCGACTGGCAGCACAGCACGCAATCGACCTTCGCCGAGCCGAGCCGGCTCGATGGCCGGCGTGCCCGGGCGCGCACCTCGGAGCGCGGCCTCTCGCGTGGCGCGGTGGTGCTGATCGTGGCCGGATCGCTGGTGCTGGCCAGCGTCGGCGCGCTGGCGGACTGGTGGCCGGCGCTGGGCCGCTTCTTCGGCCGCTGAGGCTGCGCCGCCCGGATGCCCGGGCCGTGCTCATGACCCGCCGGTAACCCCCGCGCTTCACAATCGCGCCCGGACAGCCGGGTCGCGGCGGTCGGGAGCGCACGGTTGTCGATCCGATTCAGAGGCCTGCGGCACTTCGCCGCGCTGCTGCTGGTCCTGCTGCTGTCGGGCGCGTCGACCGCCGCTCGGGCGGCAGGCCCGGCCCTGTCGGGCGCCGCGCCCATCGCGCCCTTCGGCGCCGGCTGGCGCGCCTTCGACGGCGACCCCGCGCGCGTGGTCGGCGTCTACGTGCCGAACTGGGAGTCGCCGGCGCTGCTGGACCGCTTGGCGCCGGGCAGCCTCACGCACGCGCTCTACGCCTTCCTGCGCATCTGCGGCCCCGGCCAGCTGCCGAAGGACGCGGCGGCCTGCGCGCAGCGCGAGGCCTTCCAGCTGGCGGTCACCGACACAGAGAAGACCTTCGACGCCGCGTTCGTGGCGTTGAAGCAGCGGCTGCCGGCCCTGAAGGTGGTCGCCTCCGTCGGCGGATGGGGCGGCTCGGACCCGTTCTTCCACTTTGCCAACGAGCCGGCCAGGCGCGCGGTGTTCGTCGACTCGGCCGTCGCCTTCCTGCGTGCGCACCCCGCCTTCGACGGCATCGACATCGACTGGGAGCATCCGACGAGCAACGGCTCGGCCAATGGCGTGGCGCTCGGCGCGCCGGAGGACGGCCAGGGCTATGCCGCGCTGATGATCGACCTGCGCCGCGCGGTCGATGCACTCGGCCGCGAGACCGGCCGCCGCTACCTCGTGACGAGCGCGGTGAACACCACCGATGCGATCGTCCGCAGGATCGATTTCCGCCGCGCCGCGCCGGCCCTGGACCTGCTGTTCATGATGACCTACGACTTCTACGGTGGCTGGTCCGCGAGCGCCGGCCACCATGCCGCGCTGCTCGATGGCCGCCCCGGCACGAACGAGAGCCTGGCCGGGGCGGTGAAGGCCCTCACCGACGCGGGCATGCCGAAGGCCAAGCTCGTCGCCGGCGTGGCGATGTACGGCCGGGGTTTCAGCGGCGTGGTGCCGCCGCGGCGCGGCGCGAGCTTCAACGGCGCGAAGAAGACCGGCCCGTTCCCGCCCGGCGAAGGGGTGCTGACCTGGCGCGAGATCGCCGCGCTCTACGTCGACACCCACGGCCGCGGCCGGGGCGGCTTCCAGGTCGTGCAGGACCCGGTGACCCAGGGTTATGCGCTCTGGAACCCGGCGACGCGCCGCTACCTCGGCTACGACGATCCGCGCGCGGTCATGGCCAAGGGGGCTTATGCACGCCGCGAGGGGCTGGCCGGCGTGTTCGCCTGGGAGCTGTCGCAGGACAACGGAGACCTGCTCGACGCGATGAACCGGGGGATGGGGAAACGGCCCCGTTGAAGCGCCGCGGCCGCGATCGCTGGCGCTGACGGCGCGCGGCACGGGCACGGGCACGGGCACGGGCCTTGCCGCGCCGGCTCGACACCGCTTGTCGAGGAGCCCGTGATGCGACCCCCGATTCCTGTGCTTGCGCCGGCCGTCCTCGGTCTGCTGCTCCTGGTCAGCGCCGCCGGCGTGCCGGCGCAGCCCGCCTCCGGCCCGGTGCCGATCGCGCAGGCGGCGGGGCCGAGCGCGCCGCACGCGCTGGCGCGGGCCGACATCACCTTCATGAAGAACGCCGCGCAGGCCGGCCATGCCGAGAAGGCGGCCGCCCAGCTCGCGCTGCAGCGGTCGAAGCACACGCAGGTGCGCGCCTTCGCGCAGCAGATGGTCGACGAGCACGGCAAGGCCCACGCGGAGCTGGCCGCGCTGGCCGCGGCCAGGCACGTGACGCTGCCGGACAAGCTCTCGATCACCCAGCGCGCGAGCCTGAAGCTGCTGGCGACCGCGGCCGACGACAAGTTCGACCAGCGTTATGCGAAGAGCTTCGGCGTGCGCGCGCACCGCGATGCGGTGGCGCTGTTCCAGAAGGCCGCCAACCGCGCTGCCGATGCCCAGCTGCGGGCGTTCGCCGCCAAGACGCTGCCGGTCGTCCAGCAGCACCAGACGCAGGCCGAGGACCTGCTGCGCGCGGTCGAGCGCGATGCGCGGCCCGAGCAGTCGGCAGCCGGCGGCGCACCGCCGCGGCGCTGAAGGCGCGAGGCGCCGGCATGGCGTCCAGGGGCCTTTCCCCCGTCGGTAGAATCGGCGCCATGCCCTCCCGGGTGATGGCCCTCCTTCTCTGCTTCGTCCTGCTCTGGACCAGCCTCGGCGTCAGCGCGGCGCCGCCCGCCGCTGCGCCGGACTGCACGGCGCCGGGCCACGCCATTCTCGAAGCCGCTGAACTGGCCATGCCCGACGACGGCGCGCCAACGTACCCGAGGGTCGACGGCCTGCCGTCGCCGGTCCTCGGCGACGCGTCGGCCGAGACGCCGGGCCTGCTGCCGACGCCGCCGACGACGCGCGAGCAGTCGCTGGTCATGGCGCCGCCGCGCACGCGCTTGTCGCTGGGCACGCCGACACCCTTCCTGGCCGGACCCCTGCGCCCCCCCTGCGGCGTTTCGTTCGCCGGCTGACGCGGCGCCGCCGCGCCGTCGTCGGGCGGTCAGCGGGCCGCGTCTGCGCGGCCCCGGGCTGCCGCCACGGAACGGCGGCTGCTGCTTCCACGGCATGAGCCGGCCCGGCCGAGGCCGGGCCTCTTCGGCGCCCCGCGCCGTTTCCCAACGCTTCTCCTCGAAGGACGCACCATGAACCAGACCACCTCCTACAACCCGCTCGGCACCGGCGTCACCGGCGCCGTCGAACGCAACCGCGTGTTGCGCAACACCTACTGGCTGCTGGCCCTGTCGATGGTGCCCACCGTGCTGGGCGCCTGGCTCGGCGTGGCCACCGGCTTCACGCGGGCCCTGTCGCCCGGCATCGGCCTCGTCGTCTTCCTCGTTGGCGCCTTCGGCTTCATGTTCGCGATCGAGAAGGCCAAGAACTCCGCCGCCGGCGTGCCGCTGCTGCTGGCGTTCACCTTCTTCATGGGCCTGATGCTGTCGCGCCTGGTCGGCGCGGTGCTGGGCCTGGCCAACGGGGCCGGCCTGATCATGACGGCCTTCGCCGGCACCGGGCTGATCTTCCTCGGCATGGCCACGCTGTCGAGCATCATCAAGCGCGACCTGACGTCGATGGGCAAATTCCTGTTCATCGGCGCGATCCTGCTGATGGTGGCCGGCATCGCGAACGTGTTCCTGCAGTCGGGCGCGCTGATGATCGCGCTGGCGGTGCTGGCCATCGGCATCTTCTCGGCCTTCATCCTGCACGACCTCAAGCGCGTGAAGGACGGCCTCGAGACCAACTACATCACCGCCACGCTGGGCGTGTACCTGAGCCTGTACAACGTCTTCCAGTCGCTGCTCGCGTTGTTCGGCATCGCCGGCGGCCGCGACGAGTGAGGGGCACCGGCGACAAGGTCACGTTGTCGGTGATGCTCTATGCGCTGGCGAACGACCCCAGTCGCCAGCGCATCGCCGTGGGCGACCTTCTCACCGCCCTCGGCGACCGCGCACTGGCCGCCCTGCTGTTCGTGTTCGCGGTGCCCAACGTGCTGCCGGTGCCGCCAGGGGTCTCGGCGGTGCTCGGCGCGCCGCTGGTGCTGCTGGCCCTGCAGCTGACCTTCGGTCGCCGGCCCTGGTTGCCGGCGGTGATGGCGCGCCGCACGCTGTCGCGGTCCGATTTCGCGGCGCTGGTGCGGCGCATCGGCCCCTGGCTGGCGCGCGCCGAGCGCCTGCTGCAGCCGCGGATCTCGCCGCTGGCGCTGCCGCCGATGGAGTACCTGGTCGGGCTGGTCTGCCTGCTGCTGGCCGTCGTGCTGGTGCTGCCGGTGCCGCTGGGCAACATGCTGCCGGCGCTGGCCATCAGCCTGCTGGCGCTGGGCATCCTGGAACGCGACGGCCTGTGGATCCTCGCCGGCCTGCTCGTCGCCGCGGTCTCGGCCGTCGTTGTATCGGGCGTGGTGTGGGCGATGCTGAAGGCGGCGGCCTACGTCGTCGGCAACCTGCTGCGATAGGGTCGGCGCGCCGCGTCAGCCCGCCGGCGGCAGGCCGATCACGCCGGCAGCGACGAGGGCGTCGATCGCCGCGTCGTCGTAGCCCAGTTCGCGCAGCAGCGCCGCGCTGTGCTCGCCGAGCTGCGGCGGGTTCATCCGCAGCGGCGGCCGCTGGCCGTCGATGACGATGGGCAGCAGCGGCGCCCGCGCGGCGCGGCCGTCGGGCAGCGTCATCGGCGCCAGGCCGCCGGTGGCCGCGAGGTGCGGATCGTCGAACAGGTCCTGCGGCCGGGTGATCGGCGCGTAGGGCAGGCCGTGCGACTCGAAGAGCGTGGTGATGTCGGCCGCGCTGCGATCGGCCAGCCGTTCGCGCAGCAGCGGGATCAGCCACTCGCGCGCCAGCACGCGCTGGTTGTTGCTGGCCAGGCGCGCATCGGCGGCAAGGTCGTCGAGGCCGAAGGCGCGGCAGAAGATGGCCCACTGCGTGTCGCTGACGACGGCCAGGAAGATCTGCTCGCCGTCGCGCACCGCGAACACGTCGTAAATGCCCCAGGCCGAGATGCGGCTGGGCATCGGCGCCGCGGGCTGGCCGGTCACCGCGTACTGCAGCATGTGCTGCGCGACCAGGAACACGTTGTTCTCGAACAGCGACGACTGCACCACCTGGCCGCGGCCGGTGCGCTCGCGCTCGCGCAGCGCGGCCAGCACCGCGATGGCGCCGAACATGCCGCCCATGATGTCGTTGACCGACGCGCCGGCGCGCAGCGGCCGGCCTTCGGGGCCGGTCATGTAGGCCAGCCCGCCCATCATCTGCACCACTTCGTCGAGTGCGGTGCGGTGTTCGTACGGACCGGGCAGGAAGCCCTTGTGCGAGACGACCACCAGGCGCGGGTTCAGCGCCGTCAGCGCGGCACTGCCGAGGCCGAGCTTGTCCAGCGTGCCGGCCTTGAAGTTCTCGCTGAAGACATCGGCCTGCGCCACCAGCTTCAGCACGATCTCGAGCCCGCGCGCATCCTTCACGTCGACCGCCAGGCTGCGCTTGTTGCGGTTGAACATCGGGAAGAAACCCGCGCCGGAGCCGAGCAGCCTGCGCGTGTTGTCACCGGCGATCGGCTCGACCTTGATGACCTCGGCGCCGAGGTCGGCGAGGATCATGCCGCAGGTCGGACCCATCACCATGTGGGTGAACTCGACGACGCGCACGCCGGCGAGCGGCAGCGCCTTCGGGACGTCGGTGGCCTCGTTCATGCAGCGCTCCCGCGGAGGGGGGTCGTGGCCGGCACGAAGCCCTTGGGCAGTCCCGCGTCCGGCAGCATGCCGTACAGCGGCTCGCCGGGCAGGCCCTGCTGCAGCGCTGCGCGGGCGGCGATCAGGCCCGGCAGGTCGACCCCGGTGGCCACGCCCATCGCCTCGAACATGAAGACCAGGTCTTCGGTGACGACGTTGCCCGACGCGCCCGGCGCATAGGGGCAGCCGCCGAGGCCGCCCAGCGACGCATCGAAGGTGCGCACGCCAGCGTCGTACGCCGCCAGGCAGTTCGCGAGGCCGAGGCCACGCGTGTTGTGCAGGTGGGCCGCACCGGCGCGTTCGCCCAGCTCGGCGAAGAGCCGGCTGAACAGCCGCCGCACCTGCGCCGGGTTGGCCATGCCGGTGGTGTCGGACAGCCCGACCTCGTCGGCGCCGGCCTCGGCCGCGGCCACCGCGAGCCGGATCACTTCGTCTTCGGCCACCGGCCCCTGCAGCGTGCAGCCGAAGGCCGTCGACAGGCCGACCTCGAAGGCCACGCCGGGCGCGCGTTCGCGGCGCAGCGCATGCACCTCGCCGATCTGCGCCAGCATCTGCTGCGGCGTGCGGCCCACGTTGGCCAGCGAATGCGCCTCGCTGGCCGACAGCGGCAGCGTCAGCTTGTGCACGCCGGCGGCGATCGCCGCGTCCGCGCCGGTGCGGTTCGGCACCAGCACCATCACCGTCAGCCCGGGCAGGGTGACGGCATGGCGCACGACCGCGGCGGTGTCGGCCAGCTGCGGCAGCCGCTTCGGCGAGACGAAGGAGCCGACCTCGATCTCGCGCAGCCCGGCGGCGTGCAGCGCAGCTATCCACGCGCACTTGGCGGCGGTGGGCATGGCCGTCGCGACGCTCTGCAGGCCGTCGCGCGGGCCGACCTCGCTGATCAGGACGCCGGGGGCGGGTGGGGACATCGGGACCTCGGGTTCTCGGTGGTTCGGGTGCGTGCTTGACGGCGATCGGCGTTGTTCTATAAGATAGAACGACGTTCCGAAAATTATCGGAAGGCGCCCGTGCGCTGTCAATCCGGCCGCGGATCCCCCTTCAACGCCGTCGACTGCCATGCCCCGCGCTGCCGCCACCCCGTCGCTCGCCGATCGTGATGCCGCCCCCGGCGGCGCGGCCGCGGTCGATCGTGCATTGACGCTGCTGGCCGCCTTCCGTGCCGGCGATGCCGCGCTGACCCTGGCGGAGCTGGCGGCGCGCACGCAGCTCTACAAGAGCACGGTGCTGCGGCTGGTCGCGTCGCTGCTGCATGCGCGGCTGCTGCAGCAGCATGCCGACGGCCGCTACGCGCTGGGGCCGGAGGTCGCGCGGCTGCATTCGATCTATGCCGCGTCGTTCTCGCTCGACGCGCTGGTGCTGCCGGCGCTGCGTGCGCTGGTCGACACCACGCGCGAGAGCGCCGCCTTCCACGTGCGCCAGGGCGACCAGCGACTGTGCCTGCACCGCGTCGATTCGCCGCAGCTGCTGCGCGACCATCTGCGCGCCGGCGACCTGCTGCCCCTGAAGCGCGGCGCCGGCGGCCGCGTGCTGCTGGCCTTCGGCGTGCCGCCGGCGCGCGGCGCCCTGTACGAGCAGATCCGCCGCGAGGGTGTCTGCGAACTGAGCGGCGACCGCGTGCCCGGCCTCACCGGCATCAGCGCGCCGGTCTTCGATGCCGACGGCGCGCTGGCCGGCGCGCTGACCCTGACGATGCCGACGCCGCGCCTGCAGCCGCGCTTCGCGGCGCAGGTGAAGGCCGCCGCGGCGACCTTGAGCGCGAAGCTCGGCGCGCCGCCGGCCTGATCGGGCCCGCGAAGGCGGTCCGATTTCACGCCGGCCGCGGCTCGACGCCCGGCTTGCGGGACAACCCGCCTGTACCGGGCCCGGATCGCGCCGATGATCCGGCGGGCCCCGGCGTGTCGCTTCGGGGCAGCGGCACGTCGAGCCGGATGAGAACACCAGGGCAGATCCACCGTTGCTGAAGATCCCGTCGCCATCGCGGCGGGTCTGGCCGCGCTTCATCATGCTCGTCGCCGCAGTGGCGGCCGCCGTCGTGTTGCTGATGCTGCTGCTGCGCCAGGCGTCGACGCAGTTGCTGCAGCGCGATGCCGAGCACGTCGCGCTCGCCTGGGCCGAGCTCGCCAGCGCGTCGATCGAGGACCTGGAGGGCATCTTCCGCGGCGAGCCGCCGACGCCCGCGGCCCACCGCGACCTGCTGCGCCACCGCAAGGTGCAGGAGGTCTTCCGCTTCAAGCTGTTCGACCGCGACGGCCGCGTCGTGCTGGTCTCGGACGACCTCGATCGCCCGGCGCCGGTGGTCAAGGACAACACCATCGGCCACGGCAATGCCAAGGTGCGCGATCTGGTGCTGAACGGCAAGCACGTCATCGAGCTGAAGCAGGGCCAGGACGCCAGCCGGCCTGCGTTGTACAGCGAGGCCTACGTGCCGGTGATGCGCGGCGGCCGCGTGATCGGCGTCGTCGAGGTCTATGTCGACCAGGCCGAGCGCGCGCAGCGCATCCAGGCCGCGTTCGGCCTCGTCGCGGCCGGCGTCTTCGCGCTGCTGGGCGCGCTGACCACCGTGTTCTGCGGCTGGTGGTACCGCCGCCTGAAGGCCGAGCGTGCCGCCGAGGAGCGGGCGCGCTACCTGTCGCGCCACGACGTGCTGAGCGGCCTGCTTAACCGCAGCAGCTTCAACGAGGCGCTCGACGAGGCCGCCTGGCGCCATGCCGGCGGCGGCCCGGGCTTCTCGGTGCTGTGCGTCGACCTCGACCACTTCAAGGAAGTCAACGACACGCAGGGCCATGCCGCCGGCGACGACATGCTGCGCCAGGTGGGCGACCGCCTGCGCGCGCTGGTGCGCCAGGGCGATCGCGTCGCGCGCCTGGCGAGCGACGAGTTCGCGCTGCTGCTGTCCGGCGCCACCGCGCCCGAGAGCGTCACGATGCTGGCCGAGCGCGTGATCGCCGCGCTCGCCGAGCCTTTCCAGATCGACCGCCACAGCGTCAGCAGCGGCTGCAGCATCGGCGCCGCGGTATTCGGCGTCGACGCGTCGACGCCCGACGAGGTGCTGCACAAGGCCGACCTCGCGCTGCAGCGCGCGAAGCAGGCCGGCCGCGGCGCCTTCCACTTCTACGACGCGACGCTCGATCGCCGCCTCGACGACCGCCGGCAACTGGTGCGCGACCTGCGCGAGGCCATCGGCTCGCCGCAGATGGCGCTGCACTACCAGGCGCTGTACGCGGCCGACGGCCGCACCGTCACCGGCTACGAGGCGTTGCTGCGCTGGCGCCACCCGGTGCGCGGCCCGATCGCGCCGGTCGACTTCATTCCGCTGGCCGAGGATTCCGGCCTGATCGCGCCGCTCGGCCGCTGGGTGCTCGAGACCGCCTGCGCCGCCGCCGCCGGCTGGCCTGCGCCGCTGACCGTGGCGGTGAACCTGTCGGCCGCGCAGTTCAGCCAGGGCGACCTGGTCGACGTCGTGCGCGCCGCGCTCGAGGCCAGCGGCCTCGAGGCCGCGCGGCTGGAGGTCGAGATCACCGAGTCGCTGCTGCTGGGCCACACCGAGGAGGTGACCGGCACGCTGCGGGCCCTGGACGCGCTGGGCGTGAAGATCGCGATGGACGACTTCGGCACCGGTTATTCCAGCCTGTCCTACCTGTGGCGCTTCCCGTTCCACAAGGTCAAGATCGACCGCAGCTTCACGCTGCACCTGGCCGACGACCCGAAGGTGCGGCTGATCGTGCGCTCCATCGTCTCGCTGGCGCGTTCGCTCGGCCTGCGCGTCAATGCCGAGGGCGTCGAGAACGAGGCGCAGCTGAAGCTGCTGCAGGAGCAGGGCTGCGACGAGCTGCAGGGCTTCCTGCTCGCCCGGCCGCTGCCGCTGGAGGCGCTGACGCACCCGGAGACGGCGGACGTCGAGCGCGGCTGAACCGCGCTGCTCTTCGCGCTACTTCGCCACCTGGTCCGCCGCGCCCGGCGCGCTGGCGCCGGCGGTCGGCAGGCCCAGCTTCTTCGCGGTGCGGGTGACGGCGTCGGCGGTCTTCTTCGTGCCGGCGTCGATCGCGTCGCTGACCTTGCCGGCGCCCTTCTTCACCGCGTTCTCGCCCTTGGTCGCCGCGGCCGACGCGGCATGGCCGGCGGACTGGACCTTGTCGTTGACGCCGGCGGCCTGCACGGCGGCGGCGCCGAGCGCCAGCAGCGCGGCGAGGGCCCAGCGTGGGCGGAGAAGATGCGTCATGGTGATCTCCGGAGCATCGTTGCCGTCATGCTAGTGCACGCGGCTGCGGCACACTGGCAAGTTGCTGAAGGAGACAAGGACTCATGGGACCCCTCGCCGGATTGCGCGTCATCGAGCTCGCCAGCATCGGCCCCGGGCCGTTCGCGGCGATGCTGCTGGCCGACCAGGGCGCCGACGTGATCCGCATCGACCGCATCGAGCCCAGCGGGCTGGGCCTGCCGATGCCGGCGCGCTTCGACGTCGCCGGCCGCGGCCGGCGCTCGGTGGCGCTGGACATCAAGCAGCCGGCCGGCCGTGACGCGGCATTGCGGCTCATCGACCGCGCCGACGTGCTGATCGAAGGCTGGCGGCCGGGGGTCGCCGAACGCCTGGGCCTCGGCCCCGAGGCCTGCCATGCCCGCAACCCGGGGCTGGTCTACGGCCGCATGACCGGCTTCGGCCAGCACGGCCCGCTGGCGCAGGCCGCCGGACACGACCTGAACTACATCGCGCTGACCGGCGCGCTGCATGCGATCGGCGGCGCGGACAAGCCGGTGCCGCCGCTGAACCTCGTCGGCGACTACGGCGGCGGTGCGCTGTACCTGGCCTTCGGGCTGATGGCCGCGCTCTTCGAGCGTCAGCGCTCGGGGCGCGGCCAGGTCGTCGATGCGGCGATGGTCGACGGCGCGGCGTCGCTGCTGAGCCTGTTCCACGGCCTCGCCGCCGGCGGCCAGTGGGACGCCACGCAGCGCGCGGCCAACCTGCTCGACGGCGGCGCGCCGTTCTACGACACCTATGCGACGTCCGACGGCCGCCATGTCTCGATCGGCGCGCTGGAGCCGAAGTTCTTCGCCGAGCTCGCCGAGCGCATCGGGCTGGACCGCCGCTTCGTGCAGCGCCAGTACGACCGCCGGCTGTGGCCCGAGATGCGTGAAGCGATCGCCACGCTGATCGCCGGCCGCACGCGCGACGCGTGGTGCGCGCTGCTCGAAGGCAGCGACGCCTGCTTCGCGCCGGTGCTGACGCTGGCCGAGGCCGCGGATCACCACCATGCGCAGGCGCGCCAGGCCTTCGTCGAGGTCGGCGGCGTGCAGCAGCCGGCACCGGCGCCGCGCTTCTCGCGCAGCGCGGCCGAGGTGCCGCGGCCGGCGCCCGAAGCGGGGGCGCATACGCGCGAGGTGCTGGCCGAAGCCGGCTTCAGCGCGCACGAGATCGACCAGCTGACCCCCCAGGAGGGCCGATGAACGCGCCGCTCGTGCCGCCCGCCGTGCCGAGGCTCGCGGCTTCGCTGATCGTGCTGCGCGATGCCCCGCGCGGCATGGAAGTGCTGATGCTGCGCCGCGCCGACAAGCCCGGCGACCAGAACAGCGGCGCCGCGGTCTTCCCCGGCGGGCTGCTGGATCCGGGCGACGCCGATGCCTACGGCCTGTGCGACGGCCTCGACGACGCCGAGGCCAGCCGCCGCCTCGGGCTGCCGGCGAACGGCCTGAACTTCTGGATCGCCGCGGTGCGCGAGTGTTTCGAGGAGGCCGGCCTGCTGTTCGCGCGCCATGCCGACGGCACGCCGGTCGCGCTCGACGCGCACGACGCCGAAACGCTGGTCGGCCTGCGCCAGGACCTGCACCAGAACCGCTGCGGCATGGCCGAGCTGTGCGAGCGGCTGCGCGTGCGCATCGACCTCGCGCCGCTGAGCTATTACAGCCACTGGATGACGCCCCGCGGCATGCCCAAGGTCTTCGACACGCGTTTTTTCATCACCACGGCGCCGCCGGCGCAGACCGCGCGCCACGACGAGACCGAGACTGTCGAGCTGCTGTGGATCACGCCGGCCGAGGCGCTCGATCCGAAGCGCGGGCTGAAGCTGGTCAACGTGACGCAGGTGACGCTGCAGGCGCTGGCGAAGTTCAGGACCGCGGCCGACGCGATCGAGGCCGCACGCGCCGAGGTGCACAAGCCGCTGATCCGCCCGCGCCTCGGGCTGACGCCGCAAGGCAAGCGGCCGATCATGCCGGGCGCCTGGCCGTTCGCCGAGATCGGCCGGCTCGACCCCGAGGGCCGCGGCGATGTCAGCACCGAGCTCGCGCCCGGCGTGCCGGTGTGGCTGTCGCCGCGCGTGCTGCGCGTGACCGCCGGCAACGGCAGCATGATGACCGGCCCCGGCACCAACAGCTACTTCATCGGCACGCCCGGCGCCGACGACTGGGCGCTGCTCGATGCCGGCCCCGACGAGCCGGCGCACGTCGCGGCGCTGATGAAGGCCGCGCCGGGCCGCGTGACGCGGCTGCTGGCCACGCACACGCACAAGGACCACTCGCCGGCCATCGCCGCGCTGCGCGCAAAGGTCGGCGCGCCGCGCTTCGGCCGGGTGGCCGCGCACCCGGAGTGGCAGGACACCGGCTTCGCGCCCGAACACGTGCTGTCGGACGGCGACCGCCTGTCGCTCGGCGCCGGCGCGACGCTGCGCGTGATCCACACGCCCGGCCATGCCAGCAACCACCTGTGCTACCTGCTGGAAGAGGAAAAGCTGCTGTTCACCGGCGACCACATCATGCAAGGCTCGACGGTGGTCATCAATCCGCCCGACGGCGACATGGCCGCCTACCTGCGCTCGCTCGAGCGCCTGCTCGACGAGGACCTCGACTGGCTGGCGCCCGGCCACGGCTTCCTGATCGACGAGCCGCATGCCGCCGTGCGCAAGCTCATCGCGCACCGGCTGCAGCGCGAGGCCCGGGTGCTGGACGCCCTGCGCGCGCTGGCACCGGCCGGCGAGGATGCGCTGCGCGACGCGGTGTACGCCGACACGCCGAAGCACCTGCACGCGGTCGCGCTGCGCTCGCTGCGTGCGCACCTGCAGAAGCTGCAGGCCGATGGCGTCGCCGTGCTCGAGGGCGATCGCTGGCAGCTGAAGTGAGCGGCTGAAGCGGCGGGCGAAAAGACCTCGCCGCGGCGAGGGGTTCTGGCCGCTTGCATCCGGATCGCGGCGCGTGCGTACCTCACGGGTCTGCAATGACGCAGTCCCGAGGAGCCTCCCATGCGATCCATCCCGTCCGCCGCCCTGCTGCTCGCCACCACCGCCGCCGCGCTCGCCGGCTGCGGCTCGATGATGACCAGCGCCCCGATGGCCGCCTTCGACCAGGCTGCGCTGCCCGATCCGGTCAAGGTGCCGGCCGGGCACCGCGTGGCGATGGAGACGGTCGGGGTCGGCGAGATCACCTACGAGTGCCGCCAGAAGGCGAACCCGCCGGCCGGCCAGCCCGCGGCCTACGAATGGGTCTTCGTCGGCCCGCGCGCGGTGCTGAACGACCGCGCGGGCAGGGCGGTGGGCAGCTACTACGGCCCGCCGGCGACCTGGGCGTCCGCCGACGGCTCGGCAATCACCGGCGCGCAGCTGGCGGTCGCGCCGGCGCTGCCGGGCAGCATCCCGCTGCAGCTGGTGAAGGCCAACCCGGCCACCGGCAGCGGCACGGCGATGAAGGACGTCGCCTACATCCAGCGCGTCGCGACGCAGGGGGGCGTCGCGCCGTCGCGCGCCTGCCTCGCTGACGCGCTCGGCCAGCGCGAGACCGTGCGCTACCAGGCCGACTACATCTTCTGGAAGGCGGCGTAGGAGTCTGGGCTGCAGTCGGGAGGCTCCAGTCAGTTCGACGCAGGGATGTGATGCGCATCACCTCGCAATGCGGCCGGCCTGCGGCAGACTGCGCCCCGATCGCTGTCGGATCGGAAGCATTCGCTCAGGGGATAACATGAAAAGAACGTGGAATGGCGGCGGGCTGACACTCGCGACGATGCTGGTGTCGGTGCTGTCCGCCGGCTGCGGCGGTGGTGACGAAGAGAGCCGGGAGGACCTGGTCGCGCGGGCGAACGCGCTGCGGGCGCAGGCGGTGTCGCAGGTCGCGACCGGGCCCTGCGACAACGACAGCCAGTGCACCGGCCTGGTCTTCACGCCGCCGGTGCCCAGCTGCGTGCAGCACGACCAGCACACCTACTCGAAGCGCTCCGCCGGCGCCGCGGCCGGCGAGGCCACGGCGGCGGAACAGCGTGCGGTCGCGCGGCTGGCGCTGGCGAAGGCGACCGAGCCGGTGGTCTGCACGGCGCACGTGGAGGCGCCGCCCCGGCATGTCTGCGTGGCGCAGCGCTGCGAGCAGCGGCCGGGCAGCTTCACGCCCGACTGAACCGCCGGCCTGCCGGGCGCGCGCCTCGGTGCCCAGCCCGTATCTGCGCAGCCCGGACCCGTGCAGCCCGGCCGTCAGCGCAGCCCGGACCCGTGCAGCCCGGCCGTCAGTGCAGCCCGGCCAGCAACGCCGCGTTGCCGCCGGCGGCCGCGGTGTTGATCGTCAGCGTCTGCTCGGCGCAGAAGCGGTACAGGTAGTGCGGGCCGCCAGCCTTCGGGCCGGTGCCCGACAGGCCCTCGCCGCCGAAGGGCTGCACGCCGACGACCGCGCCGATCATGTTGCGGTTGACGTAGACGTTGCCGATCTTCGCCGCCGCGGCGATGCGCAGCGCGCGGCTGTCGATGCGCGTCTGGATGCCCAGCGTCAGGCCGAAGCGCAGCGCGTTGATGCGCTTGACCAGCGCGTCGACGTCGCCGCCCCAGCGCACGACGTGCAGCACCGGGCCGAAGACTTCTTCCTTCAAGTCCTCGATGGCCTTCAGCTCGAAGGCCACCGGCGCGATGTGCGTCGCGGCGAAGCGCGGATCCATCGGCGCGCGGCCGAGCAGCGTGGCCTCGCGCTCCAGCCGCTGCACATGCTTCGTCAGGTTGGCGTGCGCCTCGGCGTCGATCACCGGGCCGACGTCGGTGGCGATGTCGCTGGCGTCGCCGACGGTCAGGACCTGCAGCGCGCCGCGCAGCATCTGGATCACGCCGTCGGCGATGCTCTCGTGCACGCACAGCAGGCGCAGCGCCGAGCAGCGCTGGCCGGCCGAGCGGAAGGCGCTCTGCACCACCGCGTCGATCACCTGCTCGGGCAGCGCGCTCGAGTCGACGACCATCGCGTTCAGGCCGCCGGTCTCGGCGATCAGCGGCACGATCGCGCCGTCGCTGGCGGCCAGCGTGCGCTGGATGATCTTCGCCACCTGCGTCGAGCCGGTGAAGCAGACGCCGGCGTTCGACGCATGCGCGACCAGCGCCGCGCCGACGGTCTCGCCGCTGCCGTGCAGCAGCGCGACCGCGTCGCGCGGCAGGCCGGCCTCGTGCAGCAGCTCGACGAAGGCGGCGGCGACCGCCGGGGTCTGCTCGGCCGGCTTGGCCGCGACGGTGTTGCCGGCGACCAGCGCCGCGACCACCTGGCCGGCGAAGATCGCCAGCGGGAAGTTCCACGGCGAGATGCAGACGAAGACCCCGCGGCCGTGCAGGCGCAGCTCGTTGCTTTCGCCGGTCGGGCCGGGCAGGCGGATCGCCTCCAGGCGTTCCTCGGCCTGCTGCGCGTAATAGCGGCAGAAGTCCACGGCCTCACGCACTTCGGCGATGCAGTCCCCGAGTGTCTTGCCCGCTTCCTTGACCAGCAGGCCGCAGTAGTCGGCCAGGCGCGCGTCGAGCAGGTCGCCGGCGCGGCGGATGATTGCCGCGCGCTCGGCCACGGGCTTCGAGCTCCAGGCGTCGAATCCCGATGACAGCATCGTCATGGCCCGCTGCACGTCGTCACCCGTCGCCATCGGGATGCTCGGCACGCGGGCGGCATCGATCGCCCGCTGCAGCGGGATGCGCTGCTCGGGCACCGTGAGGTCGGCGCCGGTGGAATTTGCGCGGCCGGCGCCGTACAGCACGGCCGGCAGCGGCTGGCCGGGGGCCTCGGCGGCGACCAGCGGCGACGCCAGCAGCTCCTCGACCCGCACGCCGGCATCGGCCAACTGGTGCACGAAGGACGAGTTGGCGCCGTTCTCCAGCAGCCGCCGCACCAGGTAGGCCAGCAGGTCGCGGTGTTCGCCCACCGGCGCGTAGATGCGCAGCGCCAGGGTGCTTTCGCCGGCCAGCGCTTCGCGGTAGATGCCTTCGCCCATGCCGTGCAGGCGCTGCATCTCGAACTTCGCGCCGCGATCCCTGGCCATGCCGACGATCGCCGCGAGGGTGCCGGCGTTGTGCGTCGCGAACTGCGACAGGATCAGCGGGTGATGATCGATCAGGCGCGCCGCGCAGGCGAGGTAGGCGATGTCGGTGTGGTGCTTGCGGGTGAAGACGGGATAACCGGCCAGGCCGAGCTCCTGCGCCCGCTTGATCTCGCCGTCCCAGTACGCGCCCTTGACGAGGCGCACCATGAACTTCAGGCCGCGCTCGCGCGCGATGCCGGCGATCGCGTCGATCGTCTCCAGCGCGCGGGTCTGGTAGGCCTGGATGGCCAGGCCGAAGCCGGTCCAGCCGGGCGCGGTGGCCTGCACGTGCGCGGCGAGGCGGTCGAAGACCTCCAGCGAGAGTTCCAGCCGGTCGCATTCCTCGGCATCGATCGTCAGGTTGATGTCGGCCTTCGCGGCCAGGTCGATCAGGCCCGTCACGCGCGGCACCAGCTCGCCGAGCACGCGGTCGAGCTGCGCATCCTCGTAGCGCGGATGAAGCGCGGACAGCTTGATCGAGATGCCATCGCGCTCGGGCGGGCCGTCGCCGCGGGTGGACTGCGCGATCACCTCGATCGCGTTGCGGTAGCTCGCGAGGTAGCGCTGCGCATCGTGGTCGGTGCGTGCGCCTTCGCCGAGCATGTCGAACGAGAAGCGCAGCCGCGGCTGCTCCTTGCGCTGCGAACGCGCCTCGCCGAGCGCCTCGCCGATGTTGCGGCCGAGCACGAACTGCCGGCCCAGCAGCTGGATCGCCCGCACGGTGGCGGCGACCACGGTCTGCGAGCCCAGGCGTTCGAGCAGGCCGGGCTTCGAGTCGCTGTCCGGCAGCATGCGCTTGGCCAGCGAGATCGCGCTGGCCGACAGCGAGGCCAGCATCTTGTGCTGCGAGCCGTCCGTGGCGCCGCCGGAGAAGTCGGCGCGGCCGAGCTGGTCGGCGGTCAGCGCGATCGCCGTCTCGGCATCCGGCACGCGCAGCAGCGCTTCGGCCAGCCGCATCAGCGCCAGGCCCTCGGCGCTGGAGATCGGGTACTCGCGCAGCAGCGATTCCATCGCCCAGAACGGCGCCGGCTTCGCGCGCACCGCCTCGACCCAGGGCCGCCCGGCCTCGATCACCGCGGGCCAGTGCAGCCGGCCCTCCAGGCTCTTCAGCAGGTGGTGCACCACCTCGAGTTCAGGGCGGTACGGGGCGGGCAGGCGGGAGGCGGCGAGCGGCATGATCTGGCTTTCGGGCGTTCCGACGTGGAATGCGCGAAGCGTATCGGCTCACCGCCGGGATGTTGTGCGGATTGTGCCGAGGGTGGCCGAATGATTCACCGCCGGCCGGGCGGGCGGGCGGGTCTCGGGCCCCCACGTCGCTTCGCTCCTGCCCCCGAGGGGGCGCGAGCCGCCTTGGGGCGGCCCTGCGGCGGCTCAGGCCCCCCGCCGCGGCAGCGTCGCGGCCTGTTCGCCGACCTCCCAGAAGATCGTCGCCATCATCTGCAGCCCCTCGCGCACCAGCGGCGCCAGCAGGTGCTCGTTCGGCGCGTGCTGCGAGCAGGCGGGGTAGGAATGCGGCACCCAGACCGTCGGCAGCCCGAGGATGTCGGCGAAGACGTCGTTCGGCAGCGAGCCGCCCAGGTTCGGCAGCAGCGCCGGCTTCGCGCCGGTGGCGTGTTCGATCGCGCCGAGCGCCAGCCGCACCCAGGCGTTGTCGGGGTCGAGCCGGGTCGCGGCCATCAGCACCGGCTCGCTGACGGCGATGTCGCCGAAGCCCTGCGCGTCGAGGTGCTTCAGCACGTGCTCGCGCAGCCGCGCGGCATCGGTGCCGACGACGAAGCGCAGCTGCAGCGTCGCGCGCGCGGCCGGCGGGATCGCGTTGACCGGCGCCGCCGGGTTGCCGCAGCCGATCGCCAGCACTTCCAGCGTGTTCCAGCCGAAAACGCGCTCGGCCGGCGTCAGCCCGGGCTCGCCCCACAGCGGGTCGATGTCCGGGTCGCCGGGGCTGCCGCCGAGCGTGATGTCGGCCAGCGCGGCGCGCACCGCCGGCGGGATCGGCGGCGGCCGCAGCCCCGGCACGCGGATGCGCCCCTGGCCATCGACCAGGCTGGCGATCGCCGCCGCGAGCACGGTGCCGGGGTTGCGCAGCAGGCCGCCCCAGTTGCCGGAATGGTGGCCGCCGGCGCGCAGCGTCAGCTCGAGGTCGAAGTTGGCGACGCCGCGCGTGCCGAGGAACACCGTCGGCCGCTGCCACTGCAGCCGCGGGCCGTCGCTGGCGATCAGCGCATCGGCGGCCAGGCGCGTGCGCTGCGCGCGGCAGAAGTCCTCCAGCCCCGGCGAGCCGGTCTCCTCGCCCATCTCGACCAGGACCTTGGCGTTGAAGCCCAGGCGGCCGCCGCGCGCATCGAGCACCGCCTGCAGCGCCGCCAGGTTGATGCTGTGCTGGCCCTTGTTGTCGGCGCCGCCGCGGCCGTACCAGCGCTCGGGCGTGGCCGAGGCATCGGGCGTCAGCGCCCACGGGTCGCGCCCCTCGGCCCACTGGCCTTCGTGGCCGCGCACGACGTCGCCGTGGCCGTAGACCAGCACCGTCGGCAGCGCCGGGTCCTCGAGCCGCTCGGCGGTGAGCAAGGGCGGTGCGCCGGCGACCGGGTTGTCGTGCAGCCGGGATTCGAAGCCCAGCCGCTGCAGGCTGGGCGCGATCTCGTCGGCGAGGTAGTCGCGCAGCTCGCCGGCGCGCTCGGGGTTCTGGCTCTCGGTGCGGAAGGCGACGCGGCGGGCGAGGTCGGCGGCGAAGCGGCCGCTGTCGAAGGTCTCGGCGGCACGCGCGGCGGCGGGGTTCGGGGGCATCGGCAAGCTCCTGGCAGGGCAGGAGGCCGATGATGCCAGCGGGGGGTGTACGGACCGGTTGTCAGCGTGGCGCGGCGGTGTATTCGCGCATCGCCCGCTCGAACGCCCGCACCGTCGGCCCGATCAGCGGCCGGTACAACCGCCGCAGCAGCCAGCCCGGCAGCCCGGTGCCGCGTTCTTCCAGCGCGACGCGGGCGCGCTCGTGCGACATGAAGCGCCAGCCGAAGGGCCGGTAGCCGTCGCCGGGCCGCCGGAACTCGATGCGCTTGAGGTGCTTGACGTTCTTGTAGCCGTAGTGCGCCGGCGCCACCAGGCGCAGCGGCGCGCCGTGTTCGACCGGCAGCGGCGCGCCGTCGAGCCGGTCGGCCAGCAGCACGTCGTCGGCCAGCAGGTCCTGCAGCGGCAGCGCGGCGTGGTAGCCGTCCTGGCTGCGCAGCACCACCAGCGTGGCCTGCGCATCGAGCCCGTGCGACGCGGCGAGCATCGCGTGCACGTCCCGGAACCGCACGCCGGACCACTGCAGCCCCTGCCGGCTCCAGGTCGTCACGCAGTGGAAGTCGCTGGTCTGCTGGTGGCGCGGCAAGCGGGCCCACGCGGCCTCGTCGATCGCCAGCGGCGACTGCAAGGCGCCGTCGAGCGCCAGCTGCACGCGGTGCGGCTGCTTCGGGAAGCGCCGCGCGAGCGCGGTGATGCCGAAGCGCGGGAAGTGGTCCAGCGCCTGCTGGCCGGGCGGCAAGGGGCTCATGGTGCTAGTTCGCAAAGACCGTGGCCGGCGCCGGGCGCCGCAGTCCGGCCAGGCCGAGCAGGCCCACCGGCATCAGCGCCAGCCACTGCGGCATCTTCCAGATCCAGCCCGCGCCCGGCTGCTGCAGGGCGACGGACAGGATCACCAGGCCGAAGGCGAGCCAGAGCACGGCGATGAAGCCGACCAGCGCGCGCGCCTGCAACTCGGCGGCCGGCCGCGCCGCGGCCAGCAGCGCGAGGCCGCTGCCCGCCAGCGCCGCCGAGACCAGGTGCCAGCAGGCGTACATCGTCAGCCGCGGCACGTCGTCGATCGACGATCGCAGCAGCGGCTCGGCCACGCCCGGGCCGCCGGCGAAGACGTGCACCAGCGCCGTGAAGCAGGCCAGCAGGCCGGCCGAGAGGAACCACCGATTCATCGGATCTCCCGGAAGCAGGCGCTCAGGCGCCGAACGCCAGCCACGCCAGGCCGAGGCCAAGCACCAGGCACAGCGGGCAGTAGAACCAGGTGTCGAAACGCGCGAAGCGGGTGTCGCGCACGCGCTTGAACCAGCCGGCGTACTCGAAGGCGCCGAGCGCCCGCACGAGGAACACCGCCGCCAGCAGCGCAACCGCGGCGCGGGTCCAGGCCGCCGGCAGCGGCCACGCGGGGAACCATCCGCCGAGCCAGCCGGCCTGCGCGGCGACCAGCATCACCATCACCAGCAGCAGCGCGCCGACGAGGTGCGCCCCCCGGGCGCTCGGGGTGAAGACGCGCTGCCCGCTGCCGGCGCGCTGCGGCAGCGCGGCGTCGAAGCCGACGCGGCCGCCGAAGCCCCAGTAGAAGTGGAAGCCTGCGGCGAAGACAAGCAGGGCGGCACACAGCGCGGCGATCATGCGGGGTCCTCAAAACATACGCATGCGAATGTTATTGACGGACCGTGCCTTGCGTCAAGCCCCGGCCGCGGGGCGGTCCCTAGAATCGGGCACCCATGGGACGCAAGCCGACGCTCAGCCGCGACGACTGGATCGCCGCGGCCGCCGACTGGATCGCCGAGCACGGCGTCGCGGCGCTGGCGATCGAGCCGCTGGCGCGGGCGCTCGGGCTGAGCAAGGGGGCGGTCTACTGGCACTTCGCCAGCCGCGACGCGCTGCTGCAGGCGGTGCTCGAGCGCTGGGAGGCGCAGGGCACGCAGGCGATCATCGAACTGGTCGATGCCATGCCCGACAGCGCCCAGCATGCCGAGCAGTTGATCCGCGTCGTCACCCGCACCGTGACCGACGAAGGCAGTCAGCCGGCGCGGGTGGTGCGGCTGCAGTACGCGTTGTGGTGCGCCGCGTCCGACCCGCTGGTCGGGCCATCGGTGGAGCGGGCGACCGCCGCGCGCATCGACTACCTGGCGCGCGTGCTGGAGCAGGCCGGCCTGGCGCCGGCGGTGGCCGCCGACCGCGCGCGCATCGGCTATGCGAGCTACGTCGGCATGGTGATGCTGCAGGCCACGCGCGGCCGCGGCCGCGGCGTCGGGCTGGACGCGCCGTCGCTGGTCGACAGCTACCTCGCGATGCTGCTGGCGCGCTGAGCGTGCGCAAGGCGCCGGGCGCACGCCATGCGCCTTTGCAGCCAATACGACGCCACCGAAACGCATGAAACCGCGCGGCCGGGGGGCGCGCTGACAGAATGCCCGCGCATGGCGCCAACCTGGCGCAAAGAGGGTGGCGAGATGCTGGTGATCGTGGCGATCGTCGTGGGTGCGATTCTGGGTGCCGCGATGGAGTCGGACGGCGGCGTGGTGTTCGGCGCGCTGATCGGTTGGCTGGCCGTGCGCTCGTGGCGCCAGCAGCGGCAGATCGATGCGCTGCAGAAGGGCCAGGCCGGTGCGGTGGTACCCGCCGCGGCGGCCGCGGCAGCGGCCGATGCCGGCACCGATCAACCCGACGCGCACGCCGAAACCGCGCCGGGCGCGATGCCCGTCGCGCCGGAACCGGTGACGATGCCGCTGCCGGCGCGCTCGGCGACGGAACCGTCGGCCCTCGCGGCGCCCGCGCTGGCCGCGGCGGCAGTCGATGTGCCGCTCGACGAGCCTGCGGCCGCCGCGCCAACGCTCGCCGGCGCCGCCGAGGCGCCGCCGCCCTCGCGCGGCCCGCTCGCGCCGTTGCGCGACTGGTTCTTCGGCGGCAACACCATCGTCAAGGCCGGTGTGCTGATCCTGTTCCTCGGCCTCGCCTTCCTCGCGAAGTACGCGTCCGAGCACGTCGACCTGCCGATCGAGCTGCGCCTGGCTGGCATCGGCGTCGCGGCGATCGTGCTGCTGGCCGTCGGCTGGCGGCTGCGCACGAGCCGGCCGGGTTACGCGCAGGCGCTGCAGGGCGGTGCCGTCGCGGTGCTGTACCTGACGCTGTTCGTCGCGTTCAAGTTCTACGGCGTGCTGGCGGTGGGGCCGGTGTTCGCGATGATGGTGGCGATCGCCGCGCTCGCCGCCGCGCTGGCGGTGCTGCAGGACGCGCGCGCGCTGGCGGTGATCGGTGCGCTCGGCGGCTTCGCGACCCCGCTGCTGGTGTCCACCGGCAGCGGCAACCAGGTGGCCCTCTTCAGCTATTACCTGGTGCTGGACCTCGGCATCCTCGCGGTCGCGTGGTTCCGCACCTGGCGCGTGCTGAACGTGATCGGCTTCGGCTTCACCTTCGGCGTCGGCACGGCCTGGGGCCTGATGCGCTACAGCCCCGTGCACTACGCCAGCAGCCAGGCCTTCCTGATCGCCTTCTTCCTGCTCTTCGCGCTGGTGCTGGTGCTGCCGGTGCGGCGGGCCGAGGCGCTGGCCGACAGGACCTCGAAGTGGGTCAACGGCAGCCTGCTCTTCGGCCTGCCGACGATCACGTTCGCGCTGCAGTACGGCCTGGTGCACGACACGGCCTACGGCGTCGCGCTGTCGGCGCTGGTGCTGGCCGCGTTCTACGTCGGCCTGGCGACATGGATGCGCGGCCGGCCCGGGCTGGGCCTGACCTTCGACGCGAGCCTCGCGATCGGCACCGTCTTCCTGACGCTGGTGATCCCGTTCGCGCTCGATCCGCGCAGCACCGCCGGCGCCTGGTCGCTCGAAGGCGCGGGCCTGGTGTGGCTGGGCCTGCGCCAGGGGCGCCGGCTGCCGCGCGCCTTCGGTTATGCGCTGCTGCTCTTGGCCGGCGTGTCGATGCTGATCGGGCTCGACCATGCGCACCCGATGCCGACATCGCCGTGGAACGCGGTGCTGTTCAACGCGCTGCTGGCGGCGGCCGGTTCGATCGTGGCGGCGTACGTCGTGCACCGGCACGCCGCCGGCATCGGCCGCGAACGTGTCGCCGAGCCGCTGCTGATCGTCTGGGCGCTCGTCTGGCTGCTCAGCGCGTCGGCGATCGAGATCGAGCAGTTCGTGCCCGGGCGTTATTCGCTCGCCGCCTGGCTGCTGATCCTGGCGGCGCTGGCGACCGCCTTCTCGGCGATCGCGGCGCGCTGGCGCTGGCCCGGCATCGCGGCGCCGGTGCTCGGCACGATGCCGCTGGCGCTGCTGGCCGCCGCGTCCAGCGCGGTGATGCAGGACAGTCCGCTGCAGGACGCCGGCTGGCTCGGCTGGCCGGTCATGCTGCTGGCGCACGGGCTGTCGCTGAAGTGGGCCGCGCCGCATTGGCCGGCGGCGGGCCGCAAGCTCGCGCATGCGCTGGGTGCGCTCTTGCTGGCTGCGCTGGCCGCGCTGCTCGGCCGGGCACTGACGAAGGACTGGGGCGATGCCGGCAGCGCCTGGCCGTGGCTCGGCTGGCTGGTCGGTCCGGCGGTGCTGCTCCTGCTGCTGCCGCGGCCGTCGACGCTGAGGTGGTGGCCGCTGCGCGACGAGCCGTCGGCCTACCGCAGCATCGCCGCCGGCGTGCTGAGCCTGGGCCTGCTGCTGTGGATCGTGCTGGCCAACATCGGCTCCACCGGCTCGGCGCAGCCGCTGCCGCACGTGCCCCTGCTGAACCCGCTGGACCTGGGCATCGCGCTGGCGCTGGCCGCGGTCGCGCTGTGGGCCCGCGGGGACGGCGCCGACGCGCTGCGCGAGGTGCAGCCCGGTGCCGTGCCGGCGCTGCTGGGCGGCATCGGCTTCCTGTGGCTCAACGCGATGCTGGTGCGCGCCTTCCACCACCACGCCGGCGTGCCCTACACCTTCGATGGCTGGAGCGGTTCGCTGGCGGTGCAGACCGGCCTGACGCTGCTGTGGAGCGCGCTGGCGCTGGCGGCGATGTGGTGGAGCGCCCGGCGCGCGCAGCGCGCCATGGGTGAGGTCGGTGAGCAGCGCGCCCTGTGGATCGCCGGCGCGGTGCTGCTGGGCGCCGTGGTGCTGAAGCTGATGGTGGTCGACCTGTCGGGCACGGGCACCGTCACGCGCATCGTCTCTTTCATCGGCGTCGGCCTGCTGATGCTGGTGATCGGTTATGTTGCGCCGTTGCCCGCCGCGCGCCGAAGCGCGGGGGCGACGACGGAGGAGACGCATGCGGCTTGAGATTCGGGTGGGCGCGGCGGGGCGGGTGGCCGGGCGGATGGCCGGGTTGGTGGCCGCGCTGGTGGCCGGGCCGCTGGCCGCCGCGCTGCCGGCGCCGGCGCGGGCCGGCGAGGCCGCCGCGCTGCGCTGGAGCGCGCCGGTGACGGTGAGCAGGCCGGGCGGCTTCGTGCAGCTGCCGCTGCCGCCGGCGGTCTACGCCCACAGCCGGCAGCCGGGGCTGGCGGATCTGCGCCTGGTCGATGCGGAGGGCCGGCTGGTGCCGTTCGCGCTGCTGGGGCCGCGGGCCGAACAGCAGCGCATCACCGAAGAACGGCGTGAGGTGGCGCTGTACCTGCTGCCCAAGGTCGCCGCCGGCGAGGCGCTGCCGCCGAACCTGGAACTGCGCATCGACGGCGGCCGGCTGCAGGTGCGCACGACCGGCGGCGAGCTGCCGCGGCCGACCGGCGGCGCGCCGGCGGGCTGGCTGTTCGACCTCGGTGAACGCACACCGGACATGCCCGCGCCGCGCAGCCTGCGGCTGCGCTGGTCGGGACCGGCCGAATTCAATGCGGGCTACGCCCTCGATGCCAGCGACGACCTGCGCCAGTGGCGGCCCGCCGGCGGCGGCCAGCTGATGTCGCTGACGGCATCGCCGGCCGCGCCCGCGGCGGCGGGCGGGGCGCTGACGCAGCCGCTGGTGATGCTGCCGGCCGAGCCGGCGCGCTACATCCGGCTGCGCTGGGCCGATCCGCCGATCGCCCCGGCCCTGACCGGCGGCGAAGCGGTGGTCGAGCGGCGCGGCGGCATCCCGCTCGATCCGCCGACCACTTTGCGCCTGCCGGCGTCGCCGGAGCCGCCGGCGCGCGCGTCCGACCCGTCGGCCAGGCGCGCGCTGCACGTCGACCTCGGCGGCGTGCTGCCGGTGCTGCAGGTCGACCTGGCGCTGCCGCCGGGCACGCAGGTGATCCCGCTGCGTGTGCAGCAACGCCAGCGCGCCGACGAGCCCTGGCACGAACTGACCGCGGGTGTCGTCTACCGCATCGAGCGGCCCGGCAGCAGCGATGGCGCCAGCAGCGTCTCGCCGCCGCTGAAGCTGCACACCGAGACGCGCTACCTGCGGCTGGTGCCCGACGAACGCGCCCCCGCGCTGGATGCCGCACGCACGATGCTGATCGCCCAGGTGCAGCTGGCGTCGCTGGTCTTCCCGGCGCAGGGCACGCCGCCGTACCGGCTGCAGGCCGGCGCGGTGAACATGCCCACGCCCGGCATGCGTACGCCGGCGCCGACACCCGGCGCGCTGCCGATCGAGACGCTGGTGCCGCAGCTCGAGCAGGAACGCGCGCGCTTCGGCCGTGCCGAGATCGGCACCTTCGCCGAGGTGCCGGAGGTGGTGCAGCAGGCCGAGCAGCAGGCGCAGCGCGCGAAGCTGCGGCCGATGCTGCTGTGGGGCGTGCTGCTGGCGGGTGTCGCGGCGCTCGGGTTGATGGTCTGGCGCCTGGCGAAGAAGTCCTGAGGCCGGCAAGGCGCGCCCCGGGAGGCGGCCGCGGTCAGACCCCCAGCACCTGGGCCATCGCCGCCGGATCGGCCGCCAGGGCGGCCGATTCGCCGCTCATCACGACGCGGCCCTTCTCCATCACCAGCGCACGGTCGGTGTGCGCGAGCACGGCCCTGATGTTGCGGTCGACCACCAGCGTCGACAGGCCCGAGGCGCGGATCAGCGCGATCACGCGCCAGATCTCGGCGACGACCAGCGGCGCCAGGCCCTCGGTGGCCTCGTCGAGGATCAGCAGCCGCGGATGCGTCATCAGCGCGCGGCCGATTGCCAGCATCTGCTGCTCGCCGCCCGAGAGCTGCTGGCCGCCGTGCGACAGGCGCTCGGCCAGCCGCGGGAAGGTCTCGAGCACGCGCTCCAGTGTCCACGGCGACGCGCCGTCGGCGGCCGGCCGCGCGGCCATCAGCAGGTTCTCGCGCACCGAGAGGTTCGGGAAGATGCCGCGGCCCTCCGGCACGTAGCCCAGGCCCAGGCGCGTGATGCGCTCGGGCAGGTGGCCGGTGATGTCCGTGCCCAGCCACCGCACGCGGCCCGCGCGGGGCCGCACATAACCCAGCATCGAACGGATCAGCGTGGTCTTGCCCATGCCGTTGCGGCCCAGCAGGCCGAGCGCCGAGCCGGCGGGCAGCTCGAAGCTGACGCCGCGCAGGATGTGGCTGTCGCCGAGGTAGGTGTGCAGGTCGTCGACCGCCAGCATCGGGGCCGTCACTCGTGCTCTCCGAGGTAGGCGACCTGCACGTCGCGGTTGGCGCGGATCGCCGCCGGCGCATCGCTGGCGATCACCTGGCCGTTGACCATCACCGTGATGCGGTCGGCGATGCGGAAGACCGCGTCCATGTCGTGCTCGACCAGCGCGATCGCGTGGCCGGGCTTCAGTGCCGCCAGCAGCGCGAGCATGCGCTCGGTCTCCTCGGCGCCCATGCCGGCCAGCGGCTCGTCGAGCAGCAGCACGCGGGGCCGCGTCGCCAGGCACATCGCGATCTCGAGCTGGCGCTTGCCGCCGTGGCTGAGGGTCGAAGCAAGTTGTGTCGCCTGGTCGGCCAAGCCCGCGGCGGCGAGCGCCTCGCGGGCGGCTGCGCCGCTGTCCGGGCAGTCGGCGGCTGCCTGGCGCCAGGTCCAGGGCCGCGGGAAGGCCGCCTGCGCGCACAGCCGCGCGTTCTCGAAGACGCTGAACTCGCCGAAGATCGTCGTGCGCTGGTAGCTGCGGCCGATGCCGGCGCGCGCGCGTTTCGGCTGCGGCCAGGCGGTGATCTCCGCGCCGTCGAGCGCGATGCGGCCGGCGCTCGGGGCGAGCTCGCCCGACAGCAGGTTGATCAGGGTGGACTTGCCGGCGCCGTTGGTGCCGATCACCGCATGCACCTCGCCGAGCCGGAAATCCAGCGACACGTCGTTGACCGCGGCCAGGCCGCCGAAGCGGCGCGTCAGCCCGGTGCAGGCCAGCACGGCGCTCACGACAGCCTCCGCCGGGCCAGCCCGATCAGGCCCTTCGGCAGCAGCGCGACGAAGGCGATCACGGTGAAGCCCAGGGTCAGCTGCCAGCGCTCGGACAGCGGGCCGACCAGCGCCGGCGTCGACAGCAGTTCCTTCAGCAGCACGAAGGCCACCGCGCCCAGCACCGCACCGCGCAGGTGGCCGAGCCCGCCGAGGATGATCACCAGCAGCACCTCGCCGGACACGTGCCAGGACAGCAGCTCCGGGTTGACGACGCCGTCCTTGGTCGCCGCGACGAAGCCCGCGACGCCGGCCAGCGCGGCGGCGATCACGAAGGCGGCGAGCTTGTACAGCGTGGTCGGGAAGCCGGCGGCGCGCATGCGCTGCTCGTTGACGCGGATGCCGGCCAGCGCATGGCCGAAGCGCGCGCGGCGGATCAGCGCCAGCAGTGCGCCGGTGGCGATCAGCAGCGTGCAGGCCAGCCAGTACAGCGTGGGCTTGTGGTCGGTGTCGAGCACCACGCGTTCGCCGATCGCCAGCACCGGCCGCACGTTCAGGTAGATGCCGTCGGTGCCGCCGCCGAACTTGGTGTCGTGGAAGACGAAGTAGGCCATCTGCGCGAAGGCCAGCGTGACCATGATGAAGTAGACGCCCTTGGTGCGCAGGCTCAAGGCGCCGACGAAGAGCGCGTACAGCGCGGCGAAGCCCGCGGCCGCCGGCAGCAGCAGCACGATGGCGCCGGGCCCGTCGGGCGGCGACAGCATCACCGTGGCGTAGGCGCCGATGCCGTAGAAGGCCGCATGGCCCAGGCTGACCAGGCCGGTGGTGCCGACCAGCAGCTCGAGGCTCAGCGCGAAGATCGCCAGCGTGACGATGCGCAGCACCAGGTCCTGCAGGTACGAGCTCAGGAAGGGCTGCGCGGCGAGCAGCGCGATGGCGCCGATGGTCGGCAACAACCAGGGCAGCAGCCAGGGCGGCAGGCGCGGGTTCATCAGGCGCGCTTCATCAGCCCTTCGGGCCGCCAGACCAGCACGATGGCCATCAGCAGGTACACGCCGATGCCGGACAGCTCGGCGAAGAAGACCTTGCCGAAGGTGTCGACGAAGCCGACCAGCAGCGCCGCGATCAGCGCGCCGGTGATCGAGCCGATGCCGCCGATCACGACGACGACGAAGCAGATGATCAGCACGTGGCCGCCCATGCCCGGGTACACGCTGGACATCGGCGCGGCGATCATGCCGGCCAGCGCGGCCAGCGCGACGCCGCCGGCGAAGACGATGCGGTACAGCCGCGTGATGTCGATGCCCAGGCCGCGCACCATGTCGCGGTTGCTGGCGCCGGCGCGGATCATCATGCCCAGCCGCGTGCGGTTGACGATCCAGTACAGCGCCGCGCCGATGACGATGCAGGCGGCCGATGCGAACAGCCGGTAGACCGGGTAGGTCATCAGCTCGCCGAGCGCGATGCTGCCCGACAGCCAGTCCGGCGGCTTGACGCCGTGCACGTCGTTGCCGACGAGCAGCGAACGCGCTTCCTCGAACACCAGGATCAGCGCCCAGGTCATCAGCACCTGCTGCAGGTGCTCGCGCTGGTAGAGGTAGCTGAAGAAGGCCCATTCGAGGATGTAGCCGAACAGCGCCGCCAGCAGCGTGCCGCACACCAGCATCGTGATGAAGTGCTGGCCGAACAGCGGCGACAGCGAGAACGCCAGGTAGGCGCCGATCATGTAGAAGCTGCCGTGCGCCAGGTTGATGACGCCCATGATCCCGAAGATCAGCGTCAGCCCGGACGCGACCAGGAACAGCAGCAGCCCGTACTGGACGGCATTGAGGCACTGGACGGCGAAGGTGGCGAGGTCCAAGGGGGTGGGGGTCGCGGGCGGCGGCGGATTATTGATCGGTGCGCTGCGCTGCGCTGCGGTGCGGTGCGGTGAGGTGCAGTGGATGCGGCTACGCCGCGACACGGCGTGCCGCGCGGCCGATGGCGAGCGCCGCCCGCGTCACTGGCCGTTCATCATCCGCGAGACCAGCTGGGCCTGGCGCGAGGTGCCCGTCTTCACGAACAGGTTGCGGATGTGCGTGCGCACGGTGGTGACGCCCACCTGCTGCTCGTCGGCGATCGCCGCCGCGCTGAGGCCCTCGCACAGGCGCCTGGCCACACGCAGCTCGGCCGGCGTCAGGCCGTAGCGCCGCGCGAGGTCGGTGCCGTCGCCGGCCGGCCGCGCGGCGATCGTGCAGATGGCCACCGCGCGGTGGGTCGCGAAGCGGTCGGTGGTGGCGCCATGCACGCGCCGGATCTCCAGCACCGCGTGGCGCCCGGGCGTCTGCAGATCGACCGACAGGCTGGGCCGCGCCTCGTCGGCGAACGCGGCCAGCGCATCGGCCAGCGGTTTCCAGCCCTCGGCGGTCGACATCATCAGCCGGCCGCCGACCGGCTTCAGCACCGCGTCCGGCAGTTCCATCGCCGCCGCCGCGGCCGGATTGCTCTCGACGAGCTCGCCCGCCTCACCGACCAGCAGCATCGGCGCGTCGGCGGCGCGGAAGAGCTCGTGCAGCGTCTCGCCGACCGCCAGCTCCGGTGCCAGGCGCCGGTGCAGGCGCAGCACGCGCCGCAGGTGCGGCGTCAGCGACGCGAGGCGCGCTTCGCTGCGGCGCGGGAACAGCGGCTGGTCCTCGTGGCGATGGAAGGTCAGGAAGGTGCCCTGGCCGTCGGGGCCGAGCGGTTCGACGATGCAGCACAACACGTCGCGGATGCGGTGACGGTGCAGGAACTCGCGCCAGAAGTAGCTGCGCTTCAAGGCCTGCGGTGCGACCAGCTGCGAGCCGCGGTACACCCGGTCGAGCACGAAGCCGCGCGAGAAGCCGCTGCGCACCCATTCGTCGTGCACGTTGAAGTGCGTGTGGTACTCGACGAGCGAGGCCGGCGACACGCCGACCGAGCCGATGTGGGTGGTGGTGGCGAGGCGCCGCTCGGGCGTGGTCAGGAAGATCACCCCGCGGGCGTCGAAGAAGGCCCGGAACGCGCCGAGTGCCTCGGCGAAAGGCAGCTCGTGGCCGACCGCGTCGTACAGGCGCTCGATGGCCGCCTCCCATTGCCCGGGATCGATCTTCTCCATGCAGCCCCCTCCGACGTCGCGGTGATGCTGCAGTGGCGCGCTGAAGACTGTCAACCGGGCCCGCACGGGGTGGCTGGGCGGACGTCCGCGACTGTGGGGATCACGGGCCAGCTGCCGGGCGGCGCGCCTGCGGGTTTCACCGGGCGGCGGCCCGGCACGCTCAGGCGACCGCGTTCATGCCCAGCGCCCACTTCAGCTTGTTCCAGCCGCGGCCGTCGAGCACCGCGCGCGCGGTGGCCAGCGCGGCCTCGTAGGCCTCGGGCTTGAGCTGGCGCTGCAGCTGCGCGTAGCGCCACGCGCGTTCGATCGGCGTGATCGCCGGCACCATCCAGCGCAGCAGCAGCGCGCGGTCGGTCATCGTCGTCGCGTCGGCGATGCGCTGCTCGATCTCCAGCAGCTGCTCGTCGCGGTAATGCGACCACAGCAGCGGGTTCAGCTCGGTCTCCTCGGCCAGCATGTGGTCGAAGCTGTCGGCGACGAAGCGCACCAGGTGCTGGTACAGGCGCAGCGCGCCGGTGGTGGTGGGCAGGTTGGCCAGCGCGCGCGCCTCGGCATGCAGCGCGTCCATGGTCTCGATCTGCTCGACGTGCTCGGCGCCGATGGCCTGCGTCGCGCCGGGCTGGCAGGCCTCGATCGCCGCGTGCACGTACTGGTTCTCGTGGGCCAGGTGCAGCCGCGCCAGCCGCAGCAGGCCGTCGACCTCGTTCAGCGCGGTGGTCAGCTCGTGGCGGTCGTTGACGTCGAGGCGGCCGATGCGCGCCAGCGTCTCGGTCATGAACAGCCGCAGCGCGCGGTGCGTCGCGGTGTACAGGTCGTAGCGCGGCATGCGGCGCGAGCCGGGCGGCAGGGTGGCGTTCGGGTCCATCGACGTTTGTCCTTCTTGGAAGCCGGACGGGAAGTCCGGCGCATGAAGGCAGTGTCGGAAAACGAACGCCGGCTCACATCGGCCGAAGGAGCCATCGGCCCTGGCCCAGGGGGCCAGGAGCCGAGGCGAAAGTCAGGACTTGCAGCCGCGGCCGGGATCGGCGAGCTGCTTGACCGCGACGCCGGTCATCACGTTGTAGGTGCCCTTGACCTCGCGGACGTAGAAGTCCTGCACCGGGTTGCGCGAACTGGAGATCGCGAACTTGCCGCGCGGGCTGCCGACGATGGTCTTCTGCATCGCGGCCTGCAGCGCGTCGCGCTTGCCGAAGTCCCCCTTCACGGCGGTCAGGCCGGCGCCCAGCATCTGCGCCGCGTCGTAGCCCTGCACCGCGTAGACGTCGGCATTGGCCTTGTAGGCCAGGGCATAGGCCTTGCGGAAGGCCTCGTTGCGCGGCGTCTCGATGTTGTCGGCGTAGTGCAGCGCGGTGATCAGCCCTTGCGCCGAGGCGCCCTGCGCTTCCAGCGTGCCGTCGGTCAGGAAGCCGGAGCCGACCAGCGGGATCGTCTTCTTCAGGCCCGCGGCGTCGTAGTCCTTGACGAACTTGACCGCGCCGCCGCCGGCGAAGAAGGCGAACACGACGTCCGGCTTCTGCGCCGCGATCTCGGTCAGCAGGGCCTGGAACTCGACGTTCGGGAACGGCAGCGAGAGGTCCTTGATGACCTTGCCGCCGCCCTTCTCGAAGGCCTCGGTGAAGCCCTTGACCGTCTCGTTGCCGGCGGCGTAGTTCCAGGTGATGGTCATCGCCCGCTTGTAGCCCTTGCCCGCGGCGACCACGCCGGTGGCGTAGCCCGGCTGCCAGTTCGAGAACGAGCTGCGGAAGATGTTCGGCGCGCACTGCGCGCCGGTGATCGCGTCGGCGCCGGCGTTGGGCACGATCAGGAGCGTATTGCTCTCCTTGGCCGCGCGGGCCATCGCCAGCGCGACGCCGGAATGCACGGTGCCGACGATCACGTCGACCGCATCGCGCTTGATCAGCTTGTTGACGTTGTCGGTGGCCTTGGACGGATCGGACTCGTCGTCGACCTTGAAGTACTGGATCTCGCGCCCGCCGAGCTTGCCGCCCTGCTCGTTGACGTGGAGCTTGAAGCCGTTCTCGATCGCGTTGCCCAAGGCGGCGAAGGTGCCGGTGTAGGGCAGCATCAGGCCGACCTTCAGCGGTGCTTGCGGCGCCTGGGCGTGGGTGGCGACCGTGGCGACCGCTGCGATGGCGGCGAGGGTGAGCTTCAGCATGCGTCCCATGACGTGTCTCCGTTCTCTTCTGGTGGATGGAAGGAACGGCGATGATGCCGCAGGCGGCCGCCTGCCGGCCGACCGGCCGGCTTTCGGTTCACTTCATCGGCAGACCCACGTAGTTCTCCGCCAGCGTCGTCATCGCCGCTTGCGACGAGACGAGGTACTCCAGCTCGGCCTGCTGCATCTTGGCGCCGAAGCTGCCGCCGTCCGGGAAGCGGTGCATCAGCGAGGTCAGCCACCAGGAGAAGCGCTCGGCCTTCCAGATGCGGTGCAGGGCCCGCTCCGAATAACCGTCCAGGCCACCCGCGCTGCCGCGGTAGTGTTCATCAAGCGCCTGCCACAGGAAGCCCACGTCGCTGGCCGCGAGGTTCAGGCCCTTGGCGCCGGTCGGCGGCACGATGTGCGCGGCGTCGCCGGCGAGGAACAGCCGGCCGAAGCGCATCGGCTCGGCGACGAAGCTGCGCAGCGGCGCGATGCTCTTCTCCAGCGACGGGCCGGTGGTCAGCTCGGCGGCGGTGGCGGGCGGCAGGCGGCGCTTGAGCTCGGCCCAGAACGCGTCGTCGCTCCACTGCTCGACCTTGTCGTCCAGCGAACACTGCAGGTAGTAGCGGCTGCGGGTGTGGCTGCGCTGGCTGCACAGCGCGAAGCCGCGCTCGTGGTTCAGGTAGATCAGCTCGTGGTGCACCGGCGGCACGTCGGCCAGCAGGCCCAGCCAGCCGAACGGGTACACGCGTTCATGCAGCTGGATCGCCTCGGTGGGCACGCTGGCGCGGCAGACGCCGTGGAAGCCGTCGCAGCCGGCGATGAAGTCGGCATCCAGGCGCTGCTCGACACCGCCGGCGCGCCAGGTGACGTGCGGCGTGCTGCCGTCGAAGCCATGCACGCGCACGTCGTCGGCCTCGTAGACGATGGGCAGGCCGGCCGCGGTGCGGGCGTCCATCAGGTCGCGCGTGACCTCGGTCTGGCCGTAGACCATCACCCGCTTGCCCGTCAGCCCGTGCAGGTCGATGCGGTGGCGCTCGCCGCCGAAGCACAGTTCGACGCCGTCGTGCGGCAGGCCCTCGCGGTGCATGCGGCTGCCGACGCCGGCGGCATCCAGCAGGTCGACGGTGGTCTGCTCCAGCACGCCGGCGCGGATGCGGCCCAGCACGTAGTCGGCGCTGCGCTGTTCGACGATGACGTTGGCGATGCCCGCCTTCGCGAGCAGCGCGCCGAGCAGCAGGCCCGACGGGCCGGCGCCGATGATGGCGACCTGGGTTCTCATGGTGTTTGTCTCCTGACGACGTTCCTGTCCTTGAACTGCGTCAAGGGTAGGTCGGCGCGGCGTCAGCGCCAATGGACGGAAGCGGCTAACGCTTGGACAATTCGAACATGCCCCGCCCACCGCCTGCGCCCAACCTGCCGACCTACGCGCTGTACGGCGAACACGGCCGCACGCAGGCCACAGACTGGCTGCACTGCGAGACCATCCGTGAACGCAGCCAGCGTCACGACTGGGAGATCAAGCCGCACCGGCATGAATCTCTCTTTCAAATTCTGTACATCCGCAGCGGCCGGGCTCAGGCCCTGCTCGAGGGCCTCACCGCGCAGCTGCGCGGCCCCTGCCTGCTCACGGTCGCCGCGCTGGCGCCGCATGGCTTCCGCTTCGACGAGGACGTCGACGGCACCGTGATCACCGTGCTCGAGCGCCACCTCGCGCAGCTGCTGTCCGGCGCCGGTACGCTGGCCGCGCGGGTGATGCGCACGCAGGTCCTCGGCCGGGCGATGACGGACGCGGCGTCGCATGCCGTCGAACAGGCGGTGAAGACGCTGCGCGACGAGTTCTTCGGCACCGCGCCCTGGCGCGACCTGAAGCTCGATGCGGCGCTGCTGGCGCTGGCCGTCGAGCTGGGACGCGCATTGCCGGACCCGACCGACGCCGCGCCCGAAGCCGCCGGCGAACGTGCGCTCGCGCACGTGCGGCGCCTGCGCGCCCTGATCGAGGCGCGGTTCCGCGAGCAGCCGACGCTCGGGGCGCTGGCCCGCGAGATCGGCATCACGCCGACGCAGCTCAACCGCGCCTGCCACCAGGTGCTCGGGCATTCAGCTCTCGGCGTGCTGCACGGCCGCCTGGTGCTCGAGGCGCAACGCGACCTCGCGTACACGACGCTGGGCGTCAAGCAGATCGCGCTCGGCCTCGGCTTCGCCGAAGCCGGCTACTTCACGCGTTTCTTCCAGCGCGAGACCGGGCTCACGCCGACCGCGTGGCGCGCGCAGGCGCTGCGTTAGGAATCCGTCAGAGCAGCGCGCGGCCGATCATCAGCATGCCGACCACGGCCGCCGCCCACGCGCCGGTGCGCAGGAACTTCACGCCGGCCCAGTACAGCGGCGCGTAGACGACGCGGGCCCAGAAGAACAGCATCGCGCCGGTCGTCACGCCGCTGTCCGCCCCCTTGCCGGCGGCCTGCGCGGTGAGCACCAGCAGGCCGAAGAACTGCAGGTTCTCCAGCATGTTCTTCGCCGCGCGGTCCATGCGCCCGGCCAGCGCGCTGGCATCGCCCAGGTCGTCGCGGTTGCCGAAGGCCTTCAGCAGGCCGGCGGAGGTCCAGCTCTCGGCGCGCACCAGGCTGGCGATGAGCACCATCAGCCAGCACAGCACGATGCTCCAGACGAGGTAGCTCAGCGCGGGGGTCATCGGTCTCCTCCAGGTTCTCGCGCCGCTTCGGGCGGCCGGCGGCCGCCGCCGGCCAGGCGCTTCAGACGCGTTCGAGCAGCAGCGCGATGCCCTGGCCGACGCCGATGCACATCGTGCACAGCGCGTAGCGACCCCCTCGGCCACCGTTCATCCGGTGCAGCTGGTTCACGGCCGTGATCGCCAGCCGCGCGCCGCTGGCGCCCAGCGGGTGGCCGAGCGCGATGGCGCCGCCGTTGGGGTTCACGCGGGGGTCGTCGTCCTGCAGCCCCAGTTGCCGCAGCACAGCGAGGCCCTGCGCGGCGAAGGCTTCGTTGAGCTCGATGACGTCGAGCTGGTCGATGCCGATGCCGGTCTGCTCGAGCAGCTTCTTCGTCGCCGGTGCCGGGCCGATGCCCATGATGCGCGGGGCGACGCCCGCGGTGGCCATCGCGACGACGCGGGCCCGCGGCGTCAGCCCATGGCGTGCCGCGGCGGCTTCGCTGGCCACCAGCAGCGCGCAGCTGCCGTCGTTGACGCCGGACGCGTTGCCGGCGGTCACCGAGCCATCGGGCCTGACGACGCCCTTGAGCTTCGCCAGCGCCTCCAGCGAGGTCTCGCGCGGGTGCTCGTCCTGCTTCACGACCACCGGGTCGCCCTTCTTCTGCGGGATCGTGACGGGCACGATCTCGGCATCGAAGAAGCCGGACTTCTGCGCGGCCACGGCCTTCAGCTGCGAGGCCAGCGCCATGCGGTCCTGCGCATCGCGCTGAATGCCGAAGTCGGCGGCCACGTTCTCGGCCGTTTCGGGCATCGAGTCGACGCCGTACTGCTCCTTCATCAGCTTGTTGACGAAGCGCCAGCCGATGGTGGTGTCGTAGACCGCGTTGCTGCGGCTGAAGGCGCTGTCGGCCTTCGGCATCACGAAGGGCGCGCGGCTCATGCTCTCGACGCCGCCGGCGATCATCAGCTGCGCCTCGCCGGCCCTGATCGCCCGCGCGGCAGTGCCCAGCGCGTCGAGCCCCGAGCCGCACAGGCGGTTGATCGTCGCGCCCGGCACCGACGGCGGCAGCCCGGCCAGCAGCGCGGCCATGCGCGCGACGTTGCGGTTGTCCTCGCCCGCCTGGTTGGCGCAGCCGTAGAGCACGTCGTCGACGGCCGCCCAGTCGAGCTTCGGATGGCGCGCCATCAGGGCGCGCAGGGGGATGGCGCCCAGGTCATCGGTGCGCACCGATGACAGCGCGCCGCCGTAGCGGCCGAAGGGCGTGCGGGCGCCGTCGCAGATGAAGGCAGCAGGGGTCATGGCATCGACTCCGGGGTCCGCGCCGGCGCGCGGCGAGCAGTGAAGCACTTCACGAATCAAACGATTCTAGGAGTCGATCCGGCACGGCGGCTGTCGCCTGGGCGCGCTTCGTTTCAAGTTTTCCACCCCCGCTGCCGAAGTTGATCCTGAGCGGGGAAAACCCGCAGCGTGAGTTCTTCGGGGGGCGGCCGTATCCAAGTCGCCCGGGGAGCGGCTCTCCAAGACTGGAAACTGCGACCATGTCGGCGACCATCGATATCGACAATCTGCGCGTAGGGATGTTCATCCACCTGGACCTCGGGTGGTGGGCGCATCCGTTCGCGCTGTCGAGCTTCCTGCTGACCTCGCCGGAGCAGATCGCGACGATCCGCGGGCTGGGCCTGAAGCGGCTGCGCTGGAGCCCGGAGAAGAGCAAGCTGCCGGAGGCGGCGGCCTTCCAGACGTCGACGCTGACGCCCGGCACCCCGTCGGAGCTGCAGGAGGCGGTCGCCGCGGCCGATGCCGCTGCCGCTGCCGCCGCGGAAGCCGCCGCGAAGACCGAAGCCGCGCGCCGCCGGGCCGCGCTGGCCGCGCAGCGCGAGGCCGACCGCATCTGTGCCGAGCAGTACGCCGAAGCCGGCCAGGCCTGGAAGATCGCGAGCGACCAGGTGCAGTCGCTGCCGCAGGCCGCGCGCGAGACCGGCGAGGCGCTGACGCGCGCGCTGCTGGACAAGATGATGATCGAGGGCGAGCTGTGCATTCGCGTGCTCGCCGACGCCGGTGGCGACCGCAACGGCGCACACGCGCTGAACGTCGCGGTGATCTCGCTGCTGATGGGCCGCGTCTTCGGCTTCAGCGAGGCCGAGATGATGGACCTGGGGCTGGGCGCGCTGATGCACGACATCGGCAAGCTCGAGATCCCCGAGCGTCTGCGCCTGCCCGACGGCCTGTTCACCGCGGCCGAGAACAACCAGTACCGCGAGCACGTGGCGCACGGCATCGCGCACGGCCAGCGCATGGGCCTGTCGCCCGGCGCGATGTCGGTGATCGCGCAGCACCACGAGATGGCCGACGGCTCCGGCTTCCCCGCCCGGCTGAACGGCGACCGCATGAACGCGCCGGCGCGCATCGTCGCGCTGGTCAACCGCTACGACAACCTCTGCAACCCGGCGGTCGCTTCGCACGCGCTGACGCCGCACGAGGCCCTGTCGCTGATCTTCGCGCAGGCGAAGTCCAAGTTCGACGCGACGATGCTCAACGCCTTCATCCGCATGATGGGCGTCTACCCGCCGGGCTCGATGGTGCAGCTGACCGACGACCGCTACGCGACGGTGGTCAGCGTCAACAGCTCGCGGCCGCTGAAGCCCCGCGTGCTGGTCTGCGATGCGGCGGTGCCGGTGGACGAGGCGCTGCTGCTGAACCTCGAGGAGGTCACCGACCTCGGCATCCGGCGCAGCCTGAAGCCCTCGCAGCTGCCGGTGGCGGTGCAGAACTACCTGGCGCCGCGCCAGCGTGTCGTCTACTTCTTCGAACCGGCGCTCACCGGCGTGGTCGCCGCGCCGGCGGGGCCTTCCGGGACGACCACCCGCGAGGAACTCGCTGCGTGAGCGTGCCGGTGAATCTGCTGTCTGCCTGGGCGCAGACGATCGATGCGCTGGGCGATGCCGCGTGGCTCGTCGATGGCGCATCGGCGCACGTGCTGGCGGCCAATGCCGCGGCGGTCGAGCTGCTCGGCCTGCCGCTGGAGCGGCTGCTCGGCTGCAATGCCGCCCACCTGATCGCGACGCCCGAGGACCTGGCGTTCTGGGACGAGGTGCGGGCCGGCCACGACCAGTGGCTGCAGTCGGACACCGTACTGGTGCATGCCAGCGGCCGGCTGGTGAAGGTCAGCCGCCGCGTGCGGCTGCTGGACCCCGCGCAGCGCTGCTTTCTTGTCACCGTGCAGGACCGCACCGAAGCGCAGCGACGCTGCGACGAGCGCGAGTCGCTGGTCGCCGAGCTGCGCGCGACGCTCGAATCCACCGGCGACGGCATCCTGGTCACCGACCTGGCCGGCCGCATCACCGCCTTCAACCGCCGCTTCGCGCAGCTGTGGGGGGTGCCCGAGGAACTGCTGACGCAGCGCAACGACGAGGCGGTCTACGACTGGATGCGCCGCAGCGTGCGCGAGCCCGAGGCCTACCAGCGCCGCCTGGCGGTGATCCAGGAAGCGACGCTGATGCAGGCCCACGAGCGCATCGAGCTGCTGTCGGGCCGCGTGCTCGAACGGGTCACGCAGCCGCAGTCCTGCCACGGCCGGCCGAACGGCCGCGTCTGGGCGTTCCGCGACCGCACCGAGCTGGAAACCGCCAGCCAGCGCATCAATACACTGTCGACGACCGATGGACTCACGGGCCTGTTCAACCGGCGCCAGCTGGGCGAGACGCTGGCCGAATCGATGCGCCAGGCGCACCGCGCCAGCGGCACGCTGGCGCTGCTGATCCTCGACCTCGACCGCTTCAAGCAGATCAACGACAGCCTCGGCCACGAGATCGGCGACCGCGTGCTGCTGGACACCGCCGAGCGCCTGAAGAGCTGCCTGCGCCAGGGCGACTTCGTCGCGCGCATCGGCGGCGACCAGTTCGCGCTGGTGGTGCAGCGGGTCGACCACCGCGGCGCCGAAGCCGCCGCGCAGCGTGTGCTGGAGGCGATCTCGCGCCCCTGTTCGGTCGACGGGCTGCAGTTCACGATGACCTGCTCGGTCGGCGTCGCGCTGTTCCCCACCGACGGCGAGGACGGCGACGAACTGGTGCGCCATGCCGAGACCGCGATGCAGCGCGCCAAGCAGGGCGGCCGCGCGGGCTTCCGCTTCCACCAGCCGCACCACGATGCCGACCTGCGCCAGCGCATGCGCCTGGACCATGCGATGCGGCAGGCGCTGGCCTCGAACCGCTTCCGGCTGAAGTACCAGCCGCAGCTGGACCTGCGCTCGGGCGCCGTGATCGGCGCCGAGGCGCTGATCCGCTGGCGCGATCCGGAGCTCGGCGAGGTGTCGCCGGGCGAATTCATCCCGGTTGCCGAGGACACCGGCTTCATCGTCGCGATCGGCGACTGGGTGCTGCAGCAGGCGGTGCGCCAGGCCGCACGCTGGCGCAACGAAGGCCTGGTGATGCCGGTGTCGGTGAACGTCTCGGCGCTGCAGTTCCAGCAGGCCGACTTCATCGACCGCGTGGCCGCGGTGCTGTCCGACAACGAGCTGCCCGGCTCGCTGCTCGAGCTGGAGCTGACCGAATCGATCCTGGTGCACGACGCCGATGAGGCGCTGGCGCGCCTGTCGCAGCTGTCGCAGCTGGGCGTGCGGCTGGCGATCGACGACTTCGGCACCGGCTACTCGAGCCTGTCGTACCTGAAGCGCTTCCCGATCGAGCGGTTGAAGATCGACCGCAGCTTCATCGAGGGCATTCCGCAGAACGACAGCGATGCCGGCATCGTGCGCGCGATCGTGCAGATGTCGGCCGCGCTGGGCATGAAGGTCATCGCCGAGGGTGTCGAGACCGAGCCGCAGCGCAACTTCCTCGTCGAGGTCGGCTGCGACCAGTTCCAGGGCTTCCTCTACGCGCCGGCGCTCGATGCGCTGAGCTTCGACGAGCGCGTGCGCGGCCGGCCGCGCGGCGGCGCCAAGCCGCAGCTGAGCCTGGTCGCGCGCTAGGGCCTGCCAGCGGGCGGCGCGGACCCTCCCATAGCGTTAACAGGCCCTAGATCCAGGTCAAGGCGGGCGCGCCGCTTGCCGGGCGCGCGGTTTGCTGTCGCCTTGACGAGGCCCGGCGAATTTTCCTAGAGTCGACCGGACCACCACGGCTGCGTCCGACCGCCATGCCCGCTCTGGAAGCCATCGTCCGCGACAAGTTCGACGCGCTGGGCGCGCCGGCCGCCCTGGTGCTGCCCGGCGGGCAGCGCGTCGGCAGCGCCGACGCGCGCGTCGTCATCCGTCTCAACGACATGCGCTCGCTGGCGCACGTCGCCGCCGGCCAGGTCGGCAAGCTGGCCGAGGACTACGTCGAGGGCCGCGCGGATTTCGACGGCAGCATGCGCGACCTGATGAGCGCGGTGACCGGGCTGGTCGGCGGCGACCCGACCCGCGGCGTCGAGCACGGGCCGTGGCGCTGGTGGCGCGAGCTGATGCGCCGCGGCAAGTCGCTGGCGCGGCACAGCGCCGAGGCCGATGCGCGGCAGGTCGAGTTCCACTACGACGTCTCGGACGACTTCTACGCGCTGTGGCTCGATCCGCGCCGCGTCTACTCCTGCGCCTACTACGCCGAGCCGACGATGACGCTGGCGAACGCGCAGGAGGCCAAGCTCGACCACATCTGCCGCAAGCTGATGCTGCGCGAGGGCGAACGTTTCCTCGATGTGGGCGCCGGCTGGGGCGGGCTGCTGCTGTGGGCGGCCGAGCACTATGGCGTGCAGGCGACCGGCATCACGCTGTCGCGCAACCAGCATGCGCACGTCACCCGGCTGATCGCCGAGCGCGGGCTGAGCGGGCGCGTGAAGATGGAGCTGCTCGACTACCGCGCGCTGCCCGAGCACGAGCCCTGGGACAAGATCGCCTCGGTCGGCATGTTCGAGCACGTCGGCCGGGCGCTGCTGCCGACCTACTTCGACAAGCTGCTGCGGCTGCTGAAACCCGGCGGCCTGCTGATGAACCACGGCATCACCGCCGGCGGCACGAGCAACCACCAGCTCGGCGCCGGCATGGGCAACTTCATCGAGCGCTACATCTTCCCGGGCGGCGAGCTGCTGCACCTGTCGCACGTGCTGCGCGAGCTGTCCGAGGCCGGGCTCGAGGCGCTGGACGTCGAGAACCTGCGGCCGCACTACGCACGCACGCTGTGGGCCTGGTCGGACGGGCTGGAGTCGCAGCTCGGCCATGCGCGCGAGATCACCAGCGAGCGCGTGGTGCGGGCATACCGCCTGTACCTGGCCGGCAGCGCGATGGCCTTCGAGCAGGGCTGGATCACGCTGCACCAGATCCTCGCGTCGCGGCCGAGCGGCGCGTTGTCGGACGGCCCGATGCGCGGAGCACAATCGGTCTATCCCTTCCAACGCGGCTACGTGTACCGGCGATGATCTACAAATTCAAGAGCAAGGCGGCCGGCGACGTCATCATGATGGGGCCGAACGGCGATGCGCTGATGCGCGCGATCGGCCGCGAACCGGTGCCCAAGGGCATCTTCGAGCCGAAGGACATGCCGGCGGCGATCGCCGCGATCGAGCGCGCCATCGCCGACGACGAGGCCGCGCGCGCCGAGGCCGAAGCGGAGGCCGCCGCGAAGGGCGAATCCCTGACGCCGCGCGAGGGCGTCACGCCGCGCCAGCGCTGGTGGCCGATGGTCGAGATGATGCGCCGCGCCGGCGCCGCGAACGAGCCGATCGTCTGGGGCGTCTGAACCCCGGGCCGCGTGAGCGGCCCCCGAGAAGGATGAAGCGATGAAACTGTGGAGTGACAGCTGGCCCAACGGCGAGGCGATTCCGGAGCGCTGTGCCGCCGGCAAGCCGGGTCCGGGCGGCCCGACCTTCTCGGACAACCTGAATCCGCACCTGGCCTGGAGCGAGCTGCCGGCAGGCACGAAATCGCTGGTGCTGGTGTGCCACGACTTCGACGTGCCGAGCAAGGGCGACGACGTCAACAAGACCGACCGCGAGGTGCCGGCCGACCTGCCGCGGGTCGACTTCTACCACTGGCTGCTGGTCGACCTGCCGACCTCGGTCAGCGCGATCGCCGAGGGCGAGTTCAGCCGCGGCTTCACCGCGCGCGGCAAGCCCGGGCCGGCGGCGCCGCAGGGCGCGCGCCAGGGCCTCAACGACTTCACCGGCTGGTTCGCCGGCGATGCGCAGATGGCCGGCGAGTACTTCGGCTACGACGGCCCGTTCCCGCCGTTCAACGACTCGCTGGTGCACCACTACGTGTTCACGCTGTACGCGGTGGATGTCGACCGCCTCGGCGTCGAGGGCGCGTTCACCGGCGCCGAGGTGCGTGCGGCCCTCGCCGGCCACGTGCTCGACACCGCGACGCATTCGGGCACCTACACGCTGAACGCCCGGCTGCGCGGCGGCGGGCATTGAGTTCCGCGACGCGCATCGTCGCGATCCGCCACGGCGAGACCGCGTGGAACGCCGGATCGCGCCTGCAGGGCCAGCTCGACATCCCGCTGAACGCGCACGGCCGGCGCCAGGTGGCGCTGCTCGCCGACGCGCTGCGCGACGAGGGCATCGACGTCGTGGTGTCGAGCGATCTCGGCCGCGCGGCCGACACCGCACGCGCCTTCGCCGGCCCGCTGGGTCTGCCGCTGGAGATGCACGCCGGTCTGCGCGAACGCGGCTTCGGCCTGCTCGAAGGCCAGACCTATGCCGAGATCGATCAGCGCTGGCCCGAGCTGTCCGCGCGCTGGCGCGCGCGCGACCCCGATTTCGGTCCGCCCGGCGGCGAACGCCTGGCCGACTTCTTCGAGCGCAGCATCGCCGCCGCGCTGGCGATCGCCGAACGCCATGCGGGCCGCACGATCGCGCTGGTCACGCACGGCGGCGTGCTGGACTGCCTGTACCGGGCCGCGACGCGCATCGAGCTGAACGCGCCGCGCACCTGGCAGCTCGGCAACGCGGCGATCAACCGGCTGCTGCACTCGCCGCAGGGCTTCACGCTGGTCGGCTGGAACGACCACCAGCACCTCGCGGTGCTGGTCAGGGACGACGCGGCGGCTTGATTGGCCCCCTGCGCGCCTGCGGCGCGGTCCCCCCGAGGGGGATCCAGTCCCTTGGGGCGGCCCGGCGGGACTGGGGCCCCCTGCGCGCCTGCGGCGCGTTCCCCCCGAGGGGGATCAGTCCCTGATCAGTCCCTTGGGGCGACCCGGCGGGACTGACGCCGCGCGTCAGCGGATGTCGCGCCAGGCGCTGCGGCGGCGCTGGTAGGTCTTGGCCGCGGCGAACTCGTCGCCCTGGATGTCGCCGTTGTTCTTGCGCACCCAGCGGATCAGCGCGCCTTCCTTCAGCTGCACGATCACCGGCGCGGTGGCGTTGGCGACCGACGACAGCACGTCGGTCTTGCCGTTGCCGCTGCGCACGTTGATGCGGTAGCCCGACGCGCCTTGCGCGCAGTTCGAGCCGCCGGCGGAGTTGGCGTTGACGAACAGCCAGCCGAGCGCGAACTTCGGCTCGACGTTGACCTGCTCGCCCGCCGGCAGGTCGACGACCCAGCCGCGCTTGGTCGCCCAGTCGACGGTGCCGGAGATGACGGTGCCGCTGCGCGTCAGCGTCTCCAGTGTCGTGCGCGCGTTGGCGGGCGCGGCCGCACCGGTGTCGCGGAAGGCGTAGATCGACTGCACGTTGCTGTTGCCGAAGTCGGAGATGTCCAGCAGGCGGCCGGTGGCCAGCATGATCACCGGCTTGCCGTCGATCTCGGTCAGCTGCGGCGTCGTGGTGATCGGCTGCGCATTGGTGCCGGCGCTGTCCTTGAAGGTGGCCAGCAGCGTGGTCGTGCCCAGCTTCAGGTCGAACTTCCACAGGTTGCCGAGCAGGTCGCCGCCGTACACGTAGCGCGCGGTGCCGGTGTCCTCGCGGTAGGCCGCGATCTGCGCCAGGCCGGCCTCGGCGCCGGTGGTGCCGGCGCTGGTCACGAACTCCTTGATCACCGCGCCGGTCTCGGCATTGAGCATCCACATGCGGCCCTTGCCGTCGCCGATCGTCGTGCCGTTGTCGTAGCCGGAGGTCACCAGCGCGACGTAGCCGTCGTCGATGGTCTTGACGATCAGCGGCCGGCCGACGGTGTAGCCGACGTAGGGCTGGTAGGCGGTCTGCGTCGGCGACGGGAAGGTCCACTTGACCTGCGCCGCGGCTGCGCCTTCGCCCAGGTTCTTCGGGCTGGTGACGTCGAGCGCGTAGTAGCTGCGGCCGGCCGCGCCCATGCCGCTGACCAGCAGGCGGTTGCCGCCGTCGGTGTAGGTGCCCACCGAGGGCGTGCCGTCCAGCTTGGTCTTGAAGGTGTACTGGCGCTCGACCGTCTGGCCGATGTTCGGCAGCGTGCCGTACGGCACGAACGCCCACTCCTCGGCACCGGTGCTGGTGTTGATCGCGTGCAGCATGCCTTCGCTGGACGCGACGTAGGCGACGCCGGTCTTGTCGACGACCGGCTCGGCGTTGATCACCGCACCCATCAGGCTCACCCGCTTGCGGTAGGTGGTGCCTTCGCCGTCGCGCTTGCCGCGCAGGTAGTCGACGACGCCGTCGTTGGTGAAGCTGACGCTGTCCGGGTTGACGATGCTGCCGATGTTGGCGCTGGTGAAGCCGATGCCGCCGCCGGCGCTGCCGTTGGACGTGAAGATCACGCGCGTGGTCCAGTTGCGGGCATTCAGCAACGTCGCGGCGGACCAGGTCGGCGACGCGGCGATCGCGCCGGTCGTCATGTTGACCGCGCTGGCGGTCAGGTCGCCGGTCCAGCCGGACGGGTTGTAGACCGCCTCATAGGCCTTGCCGTCGCTGGCCAGCAGGTTGAAGGTGCTGACCGCCACGGAGCTCTGCGCGCCTTCCTGGCTCTGGATGTCGAACAGCGCCGCCTGGATGCCCTCGACCGCCGAGGTCACATCGGTCGCCAGGTACATCTGGCCGCGGCCGTTGATCGTCGCGTGCCACAGGTCGTCGATCATCTTCGCGGTGTCGGTCACCGGCGTCGGCCAGCTCGGCGCCGTCGTGAACGGCGTGCTGTTGGCCGGCCAGATCTCGCCGGTCATGCCGAGCGTGATCGCGTAGGTGTTGACGTGCAGGTTGGGATTCGGATCCGGGTTGGTCACGCTCTGGTTGCCCAGCGGCACCTTGCCGGCCGGCAGCGCGCTGGCGCCGCTGGCACGCAGCTGGCGCGTGAAGTAGGCGAGTCCCTGGTCGGCCAGCCACGTCGACGGCGTCGTCGCGTACGGCGCGACGTGCGAGTTGTAGGTGGACGCCGTGTAGCTCGGGATCGTCGGCGCACCGTCGTTGGCGAAGCCGTCGGTGATGATGAAGGCCGCGTTGCGCTGGCAGGCGTACTGCACGACGTTCGTATTGGTGTCGAACTGGTCGTAGATGTACTTGTAGGTGCCGCGCGTCGGCGTCGAGCCGCCCATGCGCGCGTCGTAGAAGATGCCGGCGACGCGGCGCGCGTTCGACGCGGCGGTCGTGGCGTCGGCGTCGTACATCGTCGGCACGGCGTTCGGCGTGAAGGCCACCACGCCCATGCGCAGGCCGGTGATGTCCTCGAGCACCGCGCCCATCGCGCCGGCCATCAGCAGCTTGCGCTTGCGGTAGTACTGGAACCAGTTGGCGAAGTTCTGCATCTCCGCCGCGTAGGTGCGGCCGGACGGGAAGGTATTGCCCGACTTGATCTCGTAGCGCTTGAGCGTGGCGCCGTCGAAGTTGGTCGTGCAGTTGACGCCGTCGTCAGTGCAGGTCTCCTTCTTCCAGAAGGTCGCCGGGTAGTAGGGAACCGAGCCGAAGCAGGTGCTGCCGCCGGTGTAGACGGCGTCGGCGGTGCCGCAGGAGAGGTTGGTCGTGCCGGCCGGGATCTTCATCCCGTACGTGAACGCGAAGCGCCACTCGTTGTCGGTCGTCGTGACGTTGGTCGTCAGGTCGATCGTCGAGGAGCCGATCACCGGATGGGACTTGGCGGCCGTCGGCGTCGCGTTGGCGAAGCTCAGCGCACTGCTGACGTAAGCGGGGCTCCAGGGCTTGTAGGTCTTGGTGGTGTCGTAGTAGAGCGGGTTGTAGTCGCTCGAGCGCGCGAACGCGAACTGGGCGGTGGGCGGAATGCCGTGGCCGGCATTGCTGCCGTTGGCCTGCGTCGAGATCTTGCGGCCGTCGTCGCCGGAAGCCGGCACGCCGTTCGGGAACAGGTAGGCGTAGGGCTTGTTGCTGGTGTTGTGCAGCGCGCTGCCGTTGTAGGGGCCCGGCGAGCTCGTCTTGCTCCAGTACCAGCCCTGGTAGGTCTTCAGCAGGACCTCGGCATCCATCGAGCCGGAGTTGTCCATCGCGAAGATGACGTTGGGCTTGGCCAGCACCGAGGCCTTGAGCGGCTGCTCGGCCATGTTCGTGGCATGCGAGGCGACCTGGAACAGCAGGCCGCCCAGCGCAGCGACGGCGGTGGCGAATTTCAGGGCAGGTTTCATCGTGAGCTCCCTCCAGGAGACGGACCCGGTGCGCGCGAAGCGTCAGTTGACGGTGGTCAGCGACTGGGTCCAGGTCGCCGTGCCGCGCGCGTCGGTCACGCGCACCGTGATGCGGTACTGCTTGGGCCCGATGGCCATGTAGTCCTTCGGGTCGTAGCTCTTGTCCGGCGGGTCGCCGCTGGCCGCGTCGGGCGGCTGCACCATCACCAGGCACTGCGTCGACGAGTCGGTGACCGTGTTGACGTTGCACATGCGCTCGACCGCGTAGTTCACGGTGAAGCGGCCGACGCCGCCGGCCACCGTCGCCGCGCCGTCGAAGTTGATCGTCGAGGGCACGCCGTTGGCGGCGGTCGGCTGCATCGTCGCCCAGTACCAGGTGCCGGCGTTGGCGTCCTTGTTGGCCAGCGCCTCGAGCGCGGCGAAGGCGGTGGCGCGGCCGACCTCGGCGGCGTGCGTCGAGGCCTCGCGGGTCGCGACGTTGCCGCTGACCAGCGTGCCGGCCTCGGTGATGCGCGCGAACGCCAGCGCGCCCATCAGCATCGCCGCCATCAGCAGCATCACCATCAGCATCGTCACGCCGCGCTGGGCGCGTAGGGAGTGGAGCTTCATCACGGCGTCAGGTTGGTGGCGGGCCAGTTGATCGTGCTGGTGCCCTGCACCAGGTTGCGGACCGGCGCGACGATCACCGCGCTGCGGTAGCGGTAGCACTGCCAGTCGGCGACGTCGGGTTCGATCGTCACCGCGTCGGCGCCTTCGAACAGCTGCGGCTTGGTCTTGGTCGTCTCGCAGGTGGTGCCGCCGCTGCCCTCGGGCTTCTCGCGCTGCGGGCTGCGCATGACGACGCCGATGCGCAGCGCGCGCACCCGGGCGATGTTGGCGGTGCTCACGCTGCCCCAGCCGGCGTCGGTGGTGTGCACCCAGTCCTCGACCGCGGCCGGCGTGCCGGCGCCGAGCGTCACGCCGTACTGCACGCGCAGGCCGATCACGTTGCGCAGCAGCGTCGCCGTCGTGCCGGTCAGGCGCTGGGTCAGCTGCAGGTTCGTGCCGTTGAGCTGGTAGCGGTTCCAGTTCAGGCCGCCGAGCAGGATCACCGGCGATCGCTCGGTGAAGGGCGGGCTGCTGGTGAACACGGCCTGGTTGTGCACGCCGGTATTGGCGAAGCTCATCGCCTGCCGCACGCCGGCGGCGGGTGCAGTCGACGCGGTCACGGTGCGCACCAGGCAGGGATTGGCGGCGGTGGCATCGGCCACCTTGCGCGCCAGCAGCACCGCGGGGGTCTGCCCGACCGTGACCGGCAGCAGCGAGTTAATCGTCGCCGCGCTGCCGTCGGACACGGCGTTGAGCTCGGACCAGGCGCCGGCCGCGACGTCGCTGCTGTAGATCACGTCGATGACATCGTTGCTGCCCACGCGCGTGGCCTGCACCGGGGCGAAGGTCGCGCCGTCGGACGCCGGCGTGCCGGCGCCGCTGCTGAGGTTCAGGCTGGCGCAGCGGTAGCGGCCGTCGACGAAGAAGCCCATGCCGCCGAGCGACACGTCTTCCTTGATCGCCGCCAGTGCCGACGCGGCGTTGCTCATGCCGCCGCCGACGGCGACGCCCTGGCGCTGCGTGGCGGTGAAGAACTGCGCGCTGCGCGCGGCGATCAGGCTGACCAGCAGGCCGACGACCATGCCGACCATCAGCTCGATGATCGACAGGCCGCGCGCGCGGCGCGGGCGCCGGGGAGTGGACTCAGCGCACATCACTGATCACCTCGTGCGTGCGGGCCTCGCCGGCCTGCTTGTAGTACCAGGCCAGCTGCACCGTCAGGCGGCCGGTCGCGGCGTTGTAGGTGCTGGTGACCGAGGTGGCGTGCGGCAGCCGGGCCAGCGCGCGCACCTTCCAGGCATCGGTCATCGCCCGCGCCGTGGCGTTGCCGCAGGCGCCGGCGGCCGGCAGCGTGTAGCAGTTCGGGTTCGCGTTGTCGACGAGCATCGAGTTCAGCAGCTCGTCGGCCAGCTGCGAGGCCGTCAGGCGCTGCGCGGCCTCGGTGGACTGGCCCGCGAGGTTGCCTTCCATGCGCACCAGCGCGAGCAGGCCGAAGCCCAGCAGCGACAGCGCGACGACGCTGTCGAACAGGCCGAAGCCGCGTTGCGAACGCAGCGGGGGGCGGACGCGCTTCATGTGCAGCTCAGCTTGTTGCTGCAGACGCGGATGCCACCGCCGCCGTCGATGCGCAGGCCGGGGCAGCGCATGTCCTGCGAGCAGGTGGTGCCGGTGTGGCCGACGTTGATCGCCAGCTCGGTGCCGAAGGGCAGCGGCAGGCCGTTGCTGCCGAAGTCGATCGTGCCCGCATCGGCGCCGAGGCCGTTGGTGAGCGTGTGCGTGCGCAGCACCGTGCCGTTGGCGGCCAGCGTGACCTGCGCGGCGCCGGAGGTGATGGTCAGCCGGACCGTGGCGTTGCGCTTGAGCGCTTCGCTCTGCGCATACAGCGCCTGCGCCTGCAGCGAGTTCGCGCCTTCGCGCATGCGGGTGTTGACGATGAAGTCGCCGAAGTGCGGTCCCGCGACGGTGATGGTCAGCGCCAGGATCACCAGCGCCACCATGACCTCGATCAGCGTCAGGCCGCGTGCGGGGGAACCGCACCGGGGGGCGGTCAGATGTCGCATGAATTGCCCTTCGCGGTCCAGCAGGTCGCGTTGGCGCCCTTCGGGTGCGCCGTCGTCGCGCGGGCGCCCTGGTGGTTGATCGTGTAGGTGTAGCCGGCCATCGTGCCGGAGCCGGTCATCGTTGCCGTGTAGCCCTGGCCGGTGGCATCGGCGAGCGTGCAGGTCGCGGTGAAGTAGGGCGCCGTGCCGAGGATCGCGCTGCAGCCGGTCGCCGCGGTGCCGTAGCGGCCGCTGTCCTGGTAGGCCAGCTCCATCTTGGCGCCGAAGGTCGACAGCACCTCCAGGGCCGCCGGCACCCGCGAACGCTGGATGTAGGCGGTGTAGGACGGCAAGGCCAGGCTGGCGACGATCGCGAGGATGGCCACGGTGATCATGATCTCGATCAGCGTGAAGCCGCGTGTTCGTTGGGCGGTCATCGAACGATTCCGGACACTTCACCACCATCGACCCAAGGCGGTTTTGGGGCGGCACGAGCGCCGGCGAGGCGCATGTTCCGCGTTCTGTCCCGTGCCTTCGGCTGCAGACTTCACGGCCTTGAGGGTGTGCTGGCAAACAGATGTTTCCGGTCCGACGAACGGTCGTGCGATGCATTCGAACGGCGGCCGGGCGACCCATGGCCCGGCCCGGGCGCTGCCGGACCCGTTCGGGAATGTCCTGCGAACGGTCAGCGGGCGATGGCGAAAATACCGCCATGAAAGACGCCCAGATCATCGTGCTGGCCACACCGGTCTTCCTGGCGCTGATCGCGCTGGAGTGGGTGGTCGGCCTGGCCCGCCGCCGCAACACCTACCGGCTGCACGACGCGATGGCCAGCATCGGACTGGGCATGCTCAGCCAGGTTGTCGGCCTGTTCACCAAGCTCTTGATGATCGGCCTCTACACGATGCTGTTCGACCGGCTGGCGCTCGTGAAGCTGCCCACGGATGCGCCGTGGGTGTGGCTCAGCGGGCTGCTGCTGTACGACTTCCTCTATTACTGGAAGCACCGCTTCGGCCACACGGTGGCGCTGATGTGGGCCGCTCACGTGGTGCACCATCAGAGCGAGGACTACAACCTGTCGACCGCGCTGCGCCAGACCTCGACCGACTGGGTCGCCGGCTGGCTGTTCTACCTGCCGATGGCGTTGCTGGGCTTCCCGCCGCTGGTCTTCGGCGTCGTCGCGCTGATCGACCTGCTGTACCAGTACTGGGTGCATACCCAGCAGATCGGCCGCCTCGGCTGGTTCGACCGCGTCTTCTGCTCGCCGTCGAACCACCGCGTGCACCACGCGGTGAATGACCCGTACGTCGACAAGAACTACGGCGGCATCCTGATCCTGTGGGACCGGCTCTTCGGCACCTTCCGCGACGAGCGCGAGGACGAACCCTGCGTCTACGGCACGCGTTCGCCGCTGCGCAGCTGGAACCCGCTGTGGGCCAACCTCGAGGTCTATGCCGCGCTGGCGCTGGACAGCTGGCGCGCCGAGCGCTGGGCGGACAAGGTCAGGCTCTGGTTCATGCCGCCGGGCTGGCGGCCGGCCGATCTGCAGCGGCGTTATCCGAAACCGCCGTTCGACCTGCGCGCGGTGCAGCGCTTCGATCCGCCGGCGTCGCCGCTGGCCAAGGCGGTGTCGGCGCTGCTGTTCGTCGGCATGCTGGGCGGCACCGTGCTGCTGCTGTGGCATGCGCACACGCTGGCGCTGTCGACGCAGCTGCTGGCCTTCGCCGGGCTGCTGGCGGGCATGAGTCTGGTCGGCTGGCTCGGCAGCGGCCGGGCGGGTGCGCCGGCGCGGGCCGCGGCCGCCTGATCAGAACAGCTCGCCGCTCGCTCCGGCGCCGGCACGCGGCGGCGCGAGCCCCAGGTGCTTGTACGCGGCCAGCGTCGCGATGCGGCCGCGTGGCGTGCGCTGCAGGAAGCCCTGCATGATGAGGTAGGGCTCGATGACGTCCTCGATCGTGCCCGGCTCCTCGCCGATCGCCGCGGCCACGTTGTCCAGCCCGACCGGCCCGCCGTCGAAGCGGTGCACCACCGCCTCCAGCAGCTTGCGGTCCATCAGGTCGAAGCCTTGGGCGTCGACGTCGAGCATCGCCAGCGCCTTGTCGGCGATCGGCCGCGTGATCACGCCCTCGCCCTTGACGTCGGCGTAGTCGCGCACCCGGCGCAGCAGCCGGTTCGCGATGCGTGGCGTGCCGCGCGAGCGGCGTGCGATCTCGAACGCGCCTTCGGCCTGGATCGGCACGTTCAGCAGCCCGGCCGAGCGCTTGACGATGGTGCCGAGCTCGGCCGGCGTGTAGAACTCCAGCCGCGCGACGATGCCGAAGCGGTCGCGCAGCGGGTTGGTCAGCATGCCGGCGCGGGTGGTCGCGCCGACCAGCGTGAAGGGCTGCAGGTCGAGCTTGATCGAGCGCGCCGCCGGGCCTTCGCCGATCATGATGTCGATCTGGTAGTCCTCGAGTGCCGGGTACAGGATCTCCTCGACGACCGGCGACAGCCGGTGGATCTCGTCGATGAACAGCACGTCGTTCTTCTCGAGGTTGGTCAGCATCGCCGCCAGGTCCTTCGGCTTCTCGAGCACCGGGCCGGAGGTCTGGCGCAGGCCGACGCCGAGCTCGGCGGCGATGATGTGCGACAGCGTCGTCTTGCCGAGGCCGGGCGGGCCGAACAGCAGCACGTGGTCCATCGCCTCGCTGCGCTTCTTCGCGGCGCCGATGAAGATCTCCAGCTGCTCGCGCGCCTTGACCTGGCCGATGTAGTCCTGCAGCAGCTTGGGCCGCAGCGCGCGTTCGAGCGCTTCTTCCTGCGGCGACTGGCGCGCGGCGGCGACGACGCGCGGCAGCGGCGGGGCGGCTTCGAAGTGATCGGTCTGTATGCCCATACAGCGATTGTCGCTCGCCGCGGGGCGCGGCGGCCACCCGGGCCGACCCGCGTCACCTTGGCGGCGTCTACTTCGACAACGCCTTCAGCGCCAGCTTGATGCCCTCGGCGACGCCGACGTCCGCCGGCAGCGCCTTCAGCGCCGCGGCCGCCTCGCGTTCGTTGTAGCCCAGCGCGATCAGCGCCTGCACGATGTCGACCTGCGCGTCGCTGGTCACCGCCGCCCCCGGCGCGGCGAGCTCGGGGCCGAGCTTGCCCTTCAACTCCAGCAGCAGGCGTTCGGCGGTCTTCTTGCCGATGCCCGGCACCTTGACCAGCCGGCCGGCCTGCTGCTGCGTCACGGCCTGGCTGAGCTCGGCCACCGACAGCCCCGAGAGGATCGACAGCGCGGTGCGCGGCCCGATGCCGGAGATGCGGATCAGCTGCCGGAAGGTGCTGCGCTCTTCATGCGTCAGGAAGCCGTACAGCAGCTGCGCGTCCTCGCGCACGACGAAGTGCGTCAGCAGCGTCGTGCGCTCGCCGAGCGAGGGCAGGTTGAAGAAGCTCGACATCGGCACGTCGACTTCGTAGCCGACGCCGTTGACGTCGATCAGGACTTGCGGCGGGGCCTTTTCCGCCAGGATGCCGGTGAGCCGACCAATCATGGGCGGCGATTATCGGAGCGCGCCCGCGGCGGACGCGGGCGGGTCTTCAGCGACGGAAGAGCCCGAGGCGCTGCGCCTCCAGCGCCGCCTCGGCGCGCGAGCTCACGTTGAGCTTGCGGTAGATCTGCTTGACGTAGTCGGCGATCGTGTGGCGCGACAGCCCCAGCTGCACGCCGATCTCCGGCAGCGTGAAGCCCTTGGCCACGCGCAGCAGCACTTCGCTCTCGCGCTCGGTCAGCGAGACGTCCGGCATCGCCGACGCCTGCGGCTTGGCCATCGACGCGAAGTACTTGATGACCTTGCGCGCGATCGACGGCGACAGTGGCGGTTCGCCCTGGCTGATGCGCTGCAGCTGCTCGGTGATCAGCTCGCGCGACTGCTCCTTCAGGATGTAGCCGTAGGCGCCGGCCTGCAGCGCCGGAAAGAGGTGTTCGTCGTCGTCGTGGATGGTGACGACGACCGATTGCGCGTCCGGTTGTGCATCGCGCAGTGCGGCGACCACGTCGGTGCCCGAGCCGTCCGGCAGGCCGAGGTCGATCAGCGCGAGGTCGAACTTCATCGCCGCGACATGCGCCAGCGCATCGTGCACGCGCGAACACTCGGTGATCTGCGCGGCGGGGAACACCTGCAGCACGAGGCTGCGCAGCCATGCGCGGATCTCGTGCAGGTCTTCGAGCAGCAGGATGTGATTCATCGCGGGAGGCACCGGCAGCAGGGGCGGCGCGATCGTAGCAGTCGCTTACGTCGCGGTGACATGCCGATCGAGCGGCAGCGTGAGACGTATCACGGTTCCGTAGCCGGGACCCGATTCGACGAGGCACTGGCCCTGCAGCTGCTTCGCGCGGCCCTTCATGCTGGCCATGCCGTGGCCCTTGTCCAGCCGGCCGTCGAGCTCCAGCGGAATGCCGTTGCCGTTGTCCTGGATCACCAGCTGGAAGTCGCCCTCGGCGATCGTGCAGCGCACCGAGCAGCGCGACGCGCCGCTGTGCTTGATGATGTTGCTGACCGCCTCGCGCAGGATGCGTGTGGTCTGCACGTAGGCGCGCGCGGACAGCGTGCCGGGCACGTCGTCGTCCGACGGCGCGCTCCATTCGCCCTCGACGCCCGATTGCGTCAGCCGCGACATCACCTCGGCGCGCCAGTCGCCCAGCGCATCGGCCAGCCGCACCGGCTTGCCGGTGAGGCCCCGCACCGACAGCCGCATTTCCTCGAGCGCCTCGCGCGCCAGCGTCGAGATGCGTTCGTTGTCGCTGGTGTGCACGATGGTCAGCAGCTTGGCGCCGAGGTCGTCGTGCAGGTCGGCGGCGATGCGCTTGCGCTCGCGGTCGGTCACCTGCTCGACCTTCAGCTCCGACAGCTGCGCGAAGTTGCGCTCGATCTGCGCGGTGGCCTCGCGGATGCGCACCTCGAGCTCGGCGCGGCCCTGCTCGGCCGACTCGAGCGCGCGGCCGTACTGCTGCACCAGCCGCAGGCCCAGCGCCATGAAGATCAGCGACGGCACCAGCTGCGCGACGTAGCCGATGCGCACGTCCAGCCGCGTCTGCTGCGCGAGGAACTCGGTGGCCAGCGCGACGCCGACGATGCCCAGCAGCGGGCCCATCAGCCAGAGCTGGCGCTGGCGCCGGCGGTGCGTGTCCAGCAGGTAGTAGGCCGCGGCGACGCCGATCTCCAGCGACAGCAGCGCAAACCAGACGCTGGCGACCGGGTACAGCCGCTGCGGCCCGGCCACCAGCAGGCTGACCACCATCAGCGCGCCCTGCGCCGGCAACCCGATGTCCAGCCAGCGGATGCGGCGGCCGGCGTAACGCAGCAGGAACTGCACCGCCGCCCAGGTGGTCACGCTCATCAGCACGGCCAGCAGCAGCTCGCTGGTGGCATGCGGCCAAGGCAGCTCGGTCAGCCACAACCGCGACAGCGCGAGGGCCCAGCCGACCATCAGCGCGCCGAAGTAGGCGAGGTAGCTCTGGCGCCGGTTCAGCCAGCCCATCACGAACAGGCCCAGGCCCATCAGCGCGAGCGTGCCGCTGACCACCTCGGGCAGGCGGATCGCGAAGGCCGTGCGCCAGCGGTGACGCTGCGCGAGGGCGTCGTGGGCGCCGAGCTCGATCGGCGACAGACCGCCGGCCCGCTGGCGCGAGCCGACTTCGTCGAGCGCGAAGCCGCGCACCCGCAGCTCCAGCACATTGCCCTGGGCCTGCAGCAGCGCCGACGGCAGCGGCACCAGCTGCGGACGCTGGCAGTTGCGCGAGACCGGCTCGGTCATCTGGCCGCCGCGGTAGGCGAGCTGGCCGTTGACATGCACCTCGAGCGCGCTGCAGGCGCGTTCGACGTAGATGGCGAACAAGGCGTTGGTCCCCACCGAGGACTCGGCGTCGAACAGCACCCGGTAGGCCGCGGTGCCGCTGAAGCGCGGACGGCTCGCGGCCCAGTCGTCGGGCAGCGCGATGCTGCGCGCCAGGGTCCAGTCGGGCGTGACGCCAGGCTTCAGCTCCAGCGTCAGCGCGTGGCGGAAGACCAGCGTCTGGGCCTGGGCCGGGCCCAGTGCACCGAGCAGGCCGAGCCACAGCAGCCACGGGAGCAGGCGGACCACGGCACGGGGCCAGGCGCTCGGGGACTTCGGCATAGGCGCGCGATTCTGCCGGAGCGGGCCGTGCGGGCCGGCACGCGGCCTGCCCCGGGAGAGCGGACAATCCGGGCAGTTTTGCATGGGCCTCGCGTGATTCTTCGCCACCACTTCGAACCGGTCGACAACACCTTCCTCGCCAACCTGTGCGGTGCGCTCGACGAGCACCTGCGCACGATCGAGATCGCGCTCGACGTGCGCGTCACCCGCCGCGAGGCGCACTTCGCGATCGAGGGCGAACGCCCCGCGGCCGAACGCGCGCTGGCGCTGCTGCAGTCGCTCTACGAGCGCGCGGCCCGGCCGATCGCGGCCGAGGCGCTGCAGCTGGCGCTGGTCGAGGCGCGGGTGGCCGGCGAGGTCGCCGCCGCCGGCGGCCCGCGCGAGCGCGAGATCGTGCTGCACACCCGGCGGGCCGACCTGCGCGGCCGCACGCCGAACCAGGTGCGCTACCTGCACAATATCCTCGAGCACGACGTCAGCTTCGGCATCGGGCCGGCCGGCACCGGCAAGACCTACCTCGCGGTGGCCTGCGCGGTCGATGCGCTCGAGCGCAGCGCGGTGCAGCGCATCGTGCTGACGCGCCCGGCCGTCGAGGCCGGCGAGCGCCTGGGCTTCCTGCCCGGCGACCTGGCGCAGAAAGTCGACCCCTACCTGCGGCCGCTGTACGACGCGCTGTACGACCTGATGGGCTTCGATCGCGTGACCAGTGCCTTCGAGAAGGGCGCGCTGGAGATCGCGCCGCTGGCCTTCATGCGCGGGCGCACGCTGAACCACTCGTTCGTGATCCTCGACGAGGCGCAGAACACGACGCCCGAGCAGATGAAGATGTTCCTGACGCGCATCGGCTTCGGCTCGCGCGCGGTGATCACCGGCGACGTCAGCCAGGTCGACCTGCCGCGCGGCACGGCCAGCGGCCTGATCGATGCCGAGCGTGTGCTCGACGGCGTGCGCGGCATCGCCATCAGCCGCTTCACCGCCGCCGACGTCGTGCGCCACCCGCTGGTCGCGCGCATCGTCGAGGCCTACGACGCGGCGAAGCAGAAGAAGGCTTCGCCGGCATGACGGCGCGCCGGAGCGCGGCCGCCGCGGCGCCGGCGCTGTCGCTGTCGCTGCAGTTTGCCGATGCGCGCCACCGCGCGCTGCTGCCGCGCCACAAGGTCGTGCGCTGGCTGCGCGCGGCGCTGGAAGCGCCGGCGGAGCTGACCGTGCGCATCGTCGATGCCGACGAGGGCCGCGCGCTGAACCGCGAGTTCCGCGGCAAGGACTATCCGACCAACGTGCTGACCTTCGACTACGCGCAGGAACCGGTGGTCATCGCCGACCTGGTGATCGCCGCACCGGTGGTCGAGGCCGAGGCGGCCGAGCTCGGCATCGACATCGCCGCGCACTACGCGCACCTGCTGGTGCACGGTGCGCTGCATGCGCAGGGCTACGACCACGAGGCCGACGACGAGGCCGAGGTGATGGAAGCGCGCGAGTCCGCGCTGCTGCACGGCCTCGGGCTGCACGAACCCTACGCGGGGCGGCGGTGAATGGACCCGCGCGGACCCGGGCGGACCCGGGCAGGCCCGGCGTTGATCCCGCCCGGCGGGTCACCGCCGTTCAGGCTTTCTGCAGCTTGCGCGCTGCGTCCAGCGCGAAGTAGGTCAGCACGCCGTCGGCCCCGGCGCGCTTGAACGCCAGCAGCGACTCCATCATCACCGCGTCGTGGTCGAGCCAGCCGTTGGCGGCGGCGGCCTTGAGCATCGCGTACTCGCCGCTGACCTGGTAGGCGAAGGTCGGCACGCGGAACTGATCCTTGACCCGGCGCACGATGTCCAGGTACGGCATGCCCGGCTTGACCATCACCATGTCGGCGCCTTCGGCGATGTCCAGCGCCACCTCGCGCAGCGCCTCGTCGCTGTTGCCGGGGTCCATCTGGTAGACCTTCTTGTCGCTCTTGCCGAGGTTGGCCTTCGAGCCGACCGCGTCGCGGAACGGCCCGTAGAAGGCCGACGCGTACTTCGCGCTGTAGGCCATGATGCGGGTGTGGATGCGGCCGGCTTCCTCCAGCGCCGAGCGGATCGCGCCGATGCGGCCGTCCATCATGTCGCTGGGCGCGACGATGTCGACGCCGGCCTCGGCCTGCACCAGCGCCTGCGCGCGCAGCACCGCCACCGTCTCGTCGTTGAGGATGTAGCCGGTGTCGTCCAGCAGGCCGTCCTGGCCGTGCGAGGTGAAGGGGTCGAGCGCCACGTCGGTCATCACGCCGAGCGTCGGGAAGCGCTCCTTGAGCGCGCGCACCACGCGGGGCACCAGGCCGTCCGGGTTGGTTGCCTCGCGGCCGTCCGGCGTCTTCAGCGAGGGGTCGAGCACCGGAAACAGCGCCATCACCGGCACGCCCAGCGCGACGCATTGTTCGGCCAGCGGCAGCAGGCGGTCGAGCGTCAGCCGCTGCACGCCGGGCATGCTGGCGACGTCCTGCACCTGGTCGCGGCCGTCGAGCACGAAGACCGGGTAGATCAGGTCGGACGCATGCAGGCGGTTTTCCCGCACCAGGTCACGGGTGAAGGCATCGCGGCGCAGGCGGCGCGGCCGGCTGGCGGGGAAGGGCGGCGGGGTGCGCATCGGCTCGGGGCTCCAGAGGTCGCGAGTGAGGCGGTCCAACCCCCGAAACAAGTGGTCACAGAACTGTCAAGGACCGTCCGAAAGCGAACAAATCCTCGTTTGCCCTAGCGCCCGCCTGCTTGAAAACTGGACCGATATGCTAATATTGACAGCGAATGATACGTCGCAAGGCGGTCGTTCCCTGCTTTTCCTCCCTGAGCAGGTGCCTTACCGTGATGACAGCGTTAAGGCTTGCGACCCCGGCCCGTGGCCGGGGTTCTTTTTTTCGAGCCCCGCGGACCAGCCCCGGATAATGCCCCGGATGAGCAGCATCGTCCTCTGGGTCAAGGCTTTTCACATCGTCTTCATCGCCGCCTGGTTCGCCGGGCTGTTCTACCTGCCGCGCATCTTCGTCAACCTGGCGCAGGTGCCGCCGGACAGCCATGCCGAACGCGAACGGCTGCTGCTGATGGCCCGCAAGCTGTACCGCTTCGCGAACATCCTGATGGGCATCGGCCTGACGCTGGGCCTCGTGCTGTGGCTGTACTACGGCATCGGCCGCGGTCCGGGCCAGTACTGGATGCATGCCAAGCTGGCGCTGGTGGTCGCCGTCGTCGGCTACCACCATGTCTGCGGTGTCTTGCTGCGCCGCTTTGAGCAGTCGGCGAACCGCCGCAGCGAGCGCTGGTACCGCGTCTTCAACGAGACCAGCGTGCTGCTGTTCTCGGCGATCATCGTGCTGGTGGTCGTCAAGCCCTTCTGATGCCGCCTGCGCCGCGCGCCGCCGCCCGGCCGCTGGCCGGCCTGTGGATCGCGCTGGTCGTCTACGCCACGCTGTTTCCCTTCGAGGGCTGGCGCTTCCCGCCGGGCGCGTCGCTCGGCGACCTGCTGACGCTGCATTGGCCGCGCTGGTGGGGCGGCTTCGACGTCGTCGCCAACGGCTTGGGCTACCTGCCGATCGGGCTGCTGCTGGCGCTGGCGTCGCTGCGCGACGGGCGCGGCCGTGCGGCGGCGTTCGCGTTCGGTGCCGGTGCCGGCATGCTGCTGTCCTACGGTCTCGAAGTGACGCAGCAGCTGCTGCCGCAGCGCGTGCCGTCGCTGATGGACTGGGTGCTCAACAGCGCAGGGGCCGCCTTCGGCGCGCTGCTGGCGCAGGCGATGTTCGCCGCGGGGCTGCCGACGCGCTGGCAACGCCTGCACAACCGCTGGCTCGGCGATCGCGGCAGCAGCGCCGCGGTGCTCCTGATGTTGTGGCCGGTGGCGCTGCTGTTCCCGACGCCGATGCCGCTGGGGCTGGGCCAGGTGGGCGGGCTGCTGCAGGAATGGGCCCTGGCCGCGGTGAAGGACGTGGCGTGGGCCGAAGCGGCGCTGGCCTGGCTGGAGTCGCCGAGCAGCGCGGCGCGGCCGCTGTCGCGCTTTGCCGAAGGGCTGACCACGGTGCTCGGCCTGCTGGCGCCGTGCCTGGTGGCCTACACCGTGGCGCCGTCGCAATGGCGGCGCATCGGCCTGGCCGTGGGGGCACCGCTGGTGGCGCTGGCGGCGACGACCTTGTCGACCGCGCTGAACTTCGGCCCGGACCACGCCTTCGCCTGGTCGACCCCGGGTGCGCTGACGGCGCTCGGCGTGGGCGCCGCCCTCGCGCTGGGCCTCAGCTGGATCAGCCCTCGGCTCGCGGCCGGACTGGCGCTGGTGGCGATGACCGGACTGGTGGTTTTGGTGCACCAGGCGCCGACCGACCCGTACTTCGCGCAGAGCCTGCAGGGCTGGGAGCAGGGCCGCTTCATCCGCTTCCACGGCCTCGCGCGCTGGGTGGGCTGGTTGTGGCCCTATGCCGCGATGGCCTGGCTGCTGGTGCGGCTCGGCCGCAGTGCCTGAGACGCCGACGCCGGGGGATTCTGGCTTCTGGTTAACCCGCACTCCCTACAATCCGGCCCGATGAGCTACTACCAGCACCACGTCTTCTTCTGCCTGAACAAGCGGGACAACGGCGAGGCCTGCTGCGCCGACCACGACGCGCAGTCGGCCTTCGACCACTGCAAGAAGCGCGTGAAGGCCGAGGGCTTGGCCGGGCCGGGTGGCGTGCGCATCAACAAGGCCGGCTGCCTGGACCGCTGCGCCGGCGGGCCGGTGGCTGTCGTCTACCCGGAAGCGGTCTGGTACACCTACGTCGACCAGCACGACATCGACGAGATCGTCGAGTCGCACCTGAAGAAGGGCCAGGTCGTCGAGCGCCTCGTGCTGCCGCCGAACGTCGGCCGCTGACATCCGCGGCGACCGATGAACCGCGAGACCCGCCGCCTGCAGATCGCCGGCCCCGCCGGCACGATCGAGCTCGCGATCGACGAACCCGCCGGCGCCACGCTGCGCGGCGTCGCCGTGTTGTGCCATCCGCATCCGCAGCACGGCGGCACGATGGACAACAAGGTCGTGCAGATGCTGGCCCGCGCTTTCGTGCAACTGGGCTACCGCGCGGTGCGCTTCAACTTCCGCGGCGTCGGCGGGTCCACCGGCACCTGGGACGAGGGCCGCGGCGAGATCGACGACGCGCTGGCGGTGATCGCCCATCAGCGCGATGCGGCGCTGCCGCTGGCGCTGGGCGGCTTCTCGTTCGGCGGCTACGTCGCGGCGCATGCCGCCGCGCGCCTCGCCGCCGAGGCGCCGATCGAGCGCCTGGTGCTCGTCGGCCCGGCTACCAGCCGTTTCGCTCTGCCGCCGGTGCCGAGCGACACTGTCGTGATCCACGGCGAGGCCGACGACGTGGTGCCGCTGGCCGCGACGCTCGACTGGGCGCGGCCGCAGGCACTGCCGGTGATCGTGCTGCCGGGTGTCGGCCATTTCTTCCACGGGCAGCTGACGCTGCTGAAAAGCCAGGTCGTGCAGGCCTGGCATCAACCCCGCTCCTGATGAAAAGACTGTTTGCTTTCGTGCTGGCCTGTGCCGGCATGGTCTCCGCCTGGGCCCAGCTGCCGCCGCCGCCCGAGGTGGCCGCCCGCAACTTCGTGCTGCTGGACGTCGGCAGCGACCAGGTGCTCGCCGAACGCCAGGCCGACGTGCAGGTCGACCCGGCGTCGCTGACCAAGCTGATGACCGCCTGGCTGGTCTTCGACGCGCTGAAGGCCAAGAAGCTGACGCTGGAGCAGACGCTGCCGGTGTCGGTGCGCGCGTGGTCCGAGCGCAAGGGCGGCGGTTCGCTGATGTTCATCGACCCGAAGATGACACCCAAGGTCGACGAGCTGCTGCGCGGCATGATCGCCGTCTCGGGCAACGACGCGGCGGTGGCGCTGGCCGAGGGCGTCGGCGGCTCGCTGGACACGTTCGTCGCGATGATGAACCGCCAGGCCCAGGCCTGGGGCCTGAAGAACACGCAGTTCAAGAACGTCACCGGCCTGACCGAAGCCGGCCACTACAGCAGCGCGCGCGACATCGGCATCATCGCCGCGCACATCCTGCGCGACTTCCCCGAGTACTACACGAGCTATTACTCGCTGCGCCAGTACAGCTTCAACAACATCAAGCAGGACAACCGCAACATGCTGCTCGGCCGCGACCCGTCGGTCGACGGCATGAAGACCGGCTACACCGAGAGCGCCGGCTATTGCCTGGTGGCCAGCGCGCAGCGCGAGTTCCCGAACGGCAAGCGCCGGCTGCTGTCGGTGGTGCTGGGCACCGCGTCGCGCGAAGCCCGCGCCGGCGAGAGCCAGAAGCTGCTGAACTGGGGCTACACCGCGTGGGACGGCGTGCGCCTGTTCGACAGCGGCAAGGCCGCCGCGACGGTGCCGGTGTGGAAGGGCGCGGCGCCGACGGTGAACCTCGGCGCGGCCGGCGGCATGTCGGTGGCCGTGCCGCGCGGTGAGGGCGACAAGCTCAAGACCAGCATCGAGCGCACCGATCCGCTGGTGGCGCCGCTCGCCAAGGGCCAGCGCGTCGGCACGCTGCGTGTGACGACGGCCGGCGGTGCGCCGGTCGCGGCCGTGCCGCTGGTGGTGCTGGAGCCGGTCGAGCAGGCCGGGCTGCTGGGCCGCGCGTGGGATTCGATCCGCCTGTGGATCAAGTGACGGTGCGGTGACCGGCCCCCGCCCGCCTCACGATCTGCAAACGTCGGCTTGCGGCCGGGCCCGCATGGGCTAAGCTGCACTGCCAGCCTGCTTCGAAAGGCCCGCGATGCCCAGCCTGCCCGACACGCTCTGCCACCTGAACGGCCAGACCCTGCCGTTGTGCGACGCGCGGATCTCGGTGCTGGACCGCGGCTTCCTGTTCGGCGATGGCGTCTACGAGGCCTTCCCGGCCTACGGGCGCCGGCTGTTCCGCTTCGACGACCACATGGCGCGCCTGGAGCGCAGCCTCTCGAAGCTGCGCATCGTCAACCCTCACCCGCGCGAGGCCTGGCTGGCGCTGGTGCGCGAGCTGGTGGCCGCGCATCCGGCGGACGACCAGATGCTCTACCTGCAGGTCACCCGGGGGGTCGCTCCGCGCGACCACGTGATGCTCGAAGGGCTCGCGCCGACGGTCTTCGCGATGAGCAACCCGCTGAAGCAGCCGAGCGCCGAGCAGCGGCATCAGGGCGTCGCCTGCACGACGGCGCGCGACTTCCGCTGGGAGCGCTGCGACATCAAGAGCACCTCGCTGCTGGGCAACGTGATGGCGCGCCAGATGTCGGCCGACCATGGCGCGGTCGAGACCGTGCTGTTTCGCGACGGCTGGCTGACCGAGGCCTCCAGCAGCAACGTCTGGGTGGTGCACGAGGGCGCGCTGCTGGGGCCACCGAAGAGCGAGCACCTGCTCGAAGGCGTCCGCGTCGGGCTGCTGGCCGAGCTGTGCGAGGAGTGCGGCATCGCCTACAACCTGCGCCCGCTGGCCGAGGCCGATGTCTTCGCCGCCGACGAGCTGCTGCTGAGCTCGGCCAGCAAGGAAGTGCTGCCCGTGACCCGGCTCGACGGCGAGCTGGTCGGCCACGGCGCGCTGCGAGGCAAGCCGGGCCCGGTGTACGCCCGCCTGTACGAGGCCTACCAGCGCGCCAAGCGCGAACAGTCGATCTGAAGAAGTTGTCGCCGATGCCCGAGATCCCGCCCGACATTCCGCCGGAACAGTCGCTGATCACCTACCCGAGCGCCTTCCCGATCAAGGTGATGGGCGCGCAGGTCGAGGGCTTCGTCGACGCGCTGGTCGTCGTCGCGCGGCAGTTCGACCCGGCTTTCGACCCCTCGACGATCGAGCGCCGACCCAGCAGCACCGGCAAGTACCTGGGCGTGACGCTGACCATCACCGCGACCAGCCGCGAGCAGCTCGACGAGCTCTACCGCACGCTGTCGACGCACCCGATGGTCAAGGTCGTCCTGTAGCCGATACCCGACTGGAACAGAGGGATTCATCCGACGGCCGGGGGCCGGCGTAGACGAGACGTCGTGGCCATGCCGGATCTTCGCGGCGTGGCAGTCACACGACGGAGACCGCGCATGCGCCTGACCAGCCTGTTGACGACGATCCTGCCGGCCGAGGCGCCGGTGCCGCGGGTGCGGTCGTGATGCACGCGCTGTCGCTGCAGGACGACGAGCCCTGGCTGACACCAGGCCCGCATCCACTCGCGGTGCTGGACGCAGCCGAGCCGGCGGACGGCGAAGCGCCTGACGGCTGCGAGCCATCGGCGCCCGAGGCCGACGCCGAGGCGGCAATGGCCGCGGCCGATACGCGGCGCGCGGGGCGGCTGGCAGCCGACGACGAGGCGCTGCGCCAGCTGATGGAGCGCGTCGTCGACCGTGACGAACGCGCGCTGGCCTCCTTCTACGACGCCACCAGCCCGCGCGTGCACGGCCTCGTGCGGCGCATCGTGCGCAGCACCGCGCTCGCCGAGGAGGTCGTCGAGGACACCTACTGGCAGGTCTGGCGTCAGGCGCCGCGCTTCGACGCCGAGCGCGGGCGCGTGCTGACATGGCTGCTGGCGATCGCCCGCTCGCGCGCGATCGACGCGCTGCGCCGCGATGAACGCTTCCAACACGATGAACTGAGCGACGACGCGGAAGCTGCAGGCGGCGACGCATCGTTCCCCGGCGTGCCCGACCTGCTCGACGCGACCCGGGACCACCAGCGCCTGCACGCGGCGGTGGCCGCGCTCGAGCCGCGCGCGCGGCAACTCGTCGCGCTGGCCTTCTTTCGCGGGCTGACGCACGAGGAGATCGCGGCGCAAGCGGCCTTGCCGCTGGGCACCGTGAAGTCCCTGATCCGGCGCGCGCTGTTGCAGTTGCGCAAACTGCTCGACCAACCCGCGACGACCTCCCCGAGCCCGTGATGAGCACCGACCCACTCCCGCCCGGCCGCGCCGGGGCTGCGCTCGACGACGACTGCCTGGACCTGCTGGCCCAGCCGATGGCCGGCGCCGGTCCCGGGCCGCTGCGCGAGCGCGTGCTCCAGCGCATCGGCCGCAGTGCGGAAGCGAGCCGGGCGTTCGTCACCGTGCGGACGCGGCGCGCGCGTGCGATGCCTTTGGCCGAGGGCGTCCTGGCGCGCGCGCTGTACGAAACGGCCGGCACGGCGCCCCGCCCCGGCGAGCCGGCCCGCGTGCGCATCATCGAGCTGGCCGCCGGTGCGCGCTGGCAGGCGGACCCGTTGTGCGGCGCGGTCAGCGAGTGGCTGGTCATGGACGGTGCCCTCGACATGGACGGTGCGCTGCTGCAGACGCGCGACTTCCAGCGCCGGCCGGCGAACGAGACCGCACCGGTGCTGCACAGCCCGACCGGCGCGCGGCTGTACCTGCGCGAGTCTTCTGCCGCGCCGGGTGAGGCCCGGTCGACCGTGCTCGACGCGTGCACGCCTTGGCAGGACTTCGCGCCGGGCATCCGCCGCCGCGTCTTGTGGACCGACGGCCGCGAGGCCGCGCTGCTGTACCTGGCCGATCCGGGTGCCGCGGTGCCGCAGCACGGGCACGGGCACGACGAGGAATGCCTGATGCTCGACGGCGAGGTCTTCCTCGACGACCTGCTGCTGTGCCGCGGCGACTGGCAGCTGGCGCCGGCTGGCACCGCGCATGAAGGCGTCAGCACCGACACCGGCGGCGTGCTGTTCGCGCACGGCGACCTCGACCTGGATATCCGCACGGCCTGAGCCGGTGGGCGGCCGCCGCTACAGTGCGGCGATGTCCGCCACGACGCTTCGCCCTCGCCTCGTCACGCTCGGCCGCCGGCCGTATGGCGACATCGAGCAGGCGATGCGCGCGTTCACCGAAGCGCGTGGGCCGGACACCGAGGATGAGATCTGGCTCGTCGAGCACGAGCCGGTCTACACGCAGGGCCTGGCGGGCCGCGCCGAGCACCTGCTCGATCCCGGGCGCATCCCGGTGATCGAGACGCAGCGCGGTGGCCAGGTGACTTACCACGGCCCCGGCCAGGTGGTCGCCTACCCGCTGATCGACCTGAAGCGCCACGGCATCTACGTCAAGGAATACGTCTACCGGCTCGAGCACTGCGTGCTGAAGGTGCTGGAGGCGCACGGCATCACCGGCCACCGCGTCGCCGGTGCGCCGGGCATCTACGTGCGGCTCGACGATCCGCGCGGCCATGCCGCGCTGACCGGGCCACGTCCGGCCGACGAGCCGTTCCGCGGCCTGGGCAAGGTCGCGGCGCTGGGCATCAAGGTCAGCCGCCACTGCACCTACCACGGCGTCGCGCTGAACGTCGCGATGGACCTGAGACCCTTCGGTGGAATCAATCCGTGCGGCTACGCAGGACTGCAGACGGTCGACCTGCTTACACTCGGGGTTTCTACCGATTGGGACACGGTGGCACGGCAGCTGGGCGAACGCCTGGCGACGCAGTTCAGCCGCTGAACCCGCTTCTTCCCTTTCTTCAGCGAGCAACGATGGCCACCGACAACGTCGTCCACCAGCCTGCCGACAGCGCCTCCTACGACGCCACGGCGAAGCAGAAGGCCCAGGCCAAGACGGCGCGCATCCCGATCAAGGTGGTGCCCGCGGAAACGCTGAAGAAGCCGGACTGGATCCGCGTGAAGGCGGGCTCGCCGTCGACACGCTTCTACGAGATCAAGCAGATCCTGCGCGAGCACAAGCTGCACACGGTCTGCGAGGAAGCCTCCTGCCCGAACATCGGCGAGTGTTTCGGCCACGGCACCGCGACCTTCATGATCATGGGCGACAAGTGCACGCGGCGCTGCCCGTTCTGCGACGTCGGCCATGGCCGGCCCGACCCGCTGGACGTCAACGAGCCGGAGAACCTGGCGAAGACGATCGCCGCGCTGAAGCTGAAGTACGTGGTGATCACCAGCGTCGACCGCGATGACCTGCGCGACGGTGGCGCCGGCCACTTCGTCGACTGCATCCGCCGCGTGCGCGAGCTGTCGCCGGCCACGCGCATCGAGATCCTGACGCCCGATTTCCGCGGCCGCGACGACCGTGCGCTGGAGATCCTGAAGTCCGCGCCGCCGGACGTGATGAACCACAACCTGGAGACCGCGCCGCGCCTGTACAAGGAAGCGCGCCCGGGCAGCGACTACCAGTTCAGCTTGAGCCTGCTGAAGAAGTTCAAGGCGCTGCATCCCGATGTGCCGACCAAGAGCGGCATCATGGTCGGCCTGGGTGAGACGGACGACGAGGTGCTGCAGGTCATGCGCGACATGCGCGCGCACGACATCGACATGCTGACGATCGGGCAGTACTTGGCGCCGTCGGGCCACCACCTGCCGGTGCGCCGCTACGTGCACCCGGACACCTTCAGGATGTTCGAGGCCGAGGCGCAGAAGATGGGCTTCACGCACGCCGCGGTCGGCGCGCTGGTGCGTTCGAGCTACCACGCGGACCGGCAGGCGGCCGGCGCGGGCGTCGCGATCTGAGGGCGCCAGGCGCGAGGCGCCCGGGCGCGGGACTTCAGGTCTCGGCCAGCAGCTTCTCGACGAGCGTGTGCAGCGCCGCGAAATCCGGCGCGCCGACGTAGCGCTTGACGATCTCGCCGCGCTTGTTGATGAGCACCGAGGTCGGCGTCAGCTTCACGCCGCCGAACTTCTCGGCGATCTCGCCGGTGTTGTCGATTGCTACGCCGAACGGCAGCTTGCGCGTCTCCGCGAAGTTGGCGACGTAGGCCGGCGCGTCGTATTCCATCGCCACCGCCAGCGTCTCGTAGCCCTGGCCGCGGTACTTCTGGAAGGTCGACGCGATGTGCGGCATCTCGGCCACGCAGGTGGTGCAGCTCGTGGCCCAGAAATTGACCAGCACCACCTTGCCCTTCAGCTGCGCGGTGTTGTGCTTGCTGCCGTCGAGCAGTGTGTAGTCCACCTGCGGCGCCGGTTGCTGCGCGACGCCGCAGCCGGCCATCGCCGCAGCGGCGATCAGGGCGGCGGACAGAACGAGGCGGCGGGGCGACGGCTTCATGGCGGAGGGCAATTCCATAGGAGGCAGCGGCAGTTTACGCGCCGACCCCGCACCGCGGCGCGTGCGGGGACTTGCCGCGTGCCCCGATCAGCGCCGCCGCGTCAGCTCGATCACCAGTGCAGCCGGCAGGGCCTGCGCCAGCCCGTCGAGCCCGACGCGAGCGACCGCTTCGTCGCCTGGCCGCAGCGGTTCGAAGCCGTGGCCTTCCGGCGTGATCTCGATGAACGGCGGCGCACCGCTCTCTGCGTTCAGGCGCCGGCGCAGGCGCTCCAGCGGCGCACCGGCCAGAGTCGACGCGTAGACCACCGCCTGCGGCAGGCCGTCGGCGCAGTAGTCGACCGCCGCATCGACCGAACCGACGTAGTCGACCAGCAGGTCCAGGCCCTGCACCGCCAGGCGGACCTGGTTGCGGATGTCCCGTTCCGGCGCCAGCACCAACAACTGGCAGCCGGCGAGGCGGCGCGTGTCCGTGGCGCTCGGTTCTGCATGCGCGCTCAAGGTCACCAGCCGCTCGAAGTGCAGCGCCAGCGTGACGGCCGTGCCGTCCTCCTCGATCGTCGCGCGCGCGCCGAGAGCGGCGGCCGCCAGGTGCATCAGCTGCCACGCCAAGGGTTCAGCGGCGCCCGCCGGGCGCGGCTTGCGGTTGAAACGGCACAGCAGCACGGCCTGGGCCGAGGAGGGTCGCGGGTCCAGGCGGAGCTCGATCGTCGACCGCGCACAGTCGTCGCACCAGTCGAGCATCGCGCCCAGCAGGGCGCCGGTCATGCCGGTGTCGGCGACGACAGCGGCCGGTGCCAGCGTGGCGTGCACCGGTGCGGCCCCCGGCACGGCGGCCTTGCGCCGGTCGTCGATCAACTCGTCGAGCATCGCGCACAGGTCGGTCGGTTCGGGCACCTGGCGCACCGCGCCGGAGGCCAGGCGAGCGATCTGCTGGCCCAGGATGCCGATCCGGCGCGCCCGTGCCAGCTCGTCCTGCAGGATCTGCAGCTGGCGGGCGTCCGGCACCTGACCGGCCTGGAATGCACGCAGGCGCTCGAGGGCCCGGGTCAGCGGCTCCGCGACTTCGGCCGCCAGCTGGCCCAGCACGTCGTGCAGCAGGCTGCCCGCCACTGGCGCTTCCTGGATCTTCATGCTGTCTCCGTTGCCCGCACAATCTGACCGGAATGCGGTGGCGCATGCTCGGACCCGGCCCCTGCGGTGTCCACCCCGCGCGTCCGGGGGGGCTTCGCCGCCTGTGACATTTTTCACGTGCACTGACCCGTGCACGCAACGCATTGTCGAGCGATGAAGCGATGGTGGGGGCGCCTGGCGCCGCATGGACTGGCGCTGGGGCTCATCGCCTGCGCGCCGGCGATCGATTGGCGTGAGATGCGTCCCGAAGGCGCCCAGCTGGCGCTGGCGATGCCCTGTCGCCCGTCCAGCCAGCAGCGCGCGCTGTCGCTGGCCGGGCAGCCCGTGACGATGCGGTTGTACGTCTGCCGTGTATACGACACCACCTTTGCGTTGAGCCATTCGGACGTGGCCGATCCGGCGCGCGTCGGCACGGCGCTGCGAGCACTGGGCGATGCGGCGCGGGGCAACCTGAACGGCCGCGTCGAAAGGGACGAAGCGGCTGCGGTGCCGGGCATGACGCCGCATGACGCAGCACGGCACTGGCGTCTGGTCGGCCAGTTGCCGGACGGCCGCCCGGTGACGTCCTCGGTGACCGTCTTCGCGTTCGGCACGCGCGTCTACCAGGCGAGCGTCGTCGGGACCACGCTCGACGAAGGCTTGACAGCCCACTTCGAGCATGCGCTCGCGGTACGGCCGTGAGCCGCCGCCCGGCCGTTCCCGGACCCACAGGGGCCTCGTCAGGCTCAGGGGCTCGCACCGCAGTGCGCAGCACGGAGGCAACCCGGTGAGCACGCATGACCCCCGGACGGCACCGGGAGGGACGGCGGTGAGTTCGGCCGTCGATCCAGGTCCTCCGACGGAGGCCGCGTCGACCGGCGCCATGATGGCCCGGGTGTTCCTCGCCTTTGCCTTCGCCTACTTCTTCTCGGCGCTGCTGCGCGCAGTGACCGCGACGCTGGCCCCTGTGTTCAGCGTCGAGCTGGGCCTGGGCGCCGGCGCGCTCGGCCTGCTTGCCGGCGCGTACTTTCTCGGGTTCTCCGCGCTGCAGCTGCCGCTGGGCAGCGCACTCGACCGTTTCGGCCCCAAACGGGTGCTGATGGTCTTGCTGGCGGTGGCCGTGCTCGGGTGCGCAGGCTTCGGTGCGGCGCGTGACCTGCCGCAGCTGCTGGCGGCGCGCTTCCTGATCGGCATGGGCGTGTCCGCGTGTCTGATGGCCCCGCTGACGAGTTACCGCCGGCGTTTCGGACCGACGGCGCAACTGCGTGCCAACTCGTGGATGCTGATGACAGGCTCGCTCGGCATGCTGTCGTCGACCCTGCCGGTGCAGTGGCTGCTGCCCGTGCTGGGTTGGCGCGGTCTCTTCATCGCCATCGCCGGTCTGCTGCTGCTGGCGATCGCGGCGATCGCCTGGTTCGTCCCCGGGGACGAGCCGCCTGCGGCCCCCGCGGCGGCGCCGGCGTCAGGGGGCTACCGCGACGTGTTCCGCCACCCGGCCTTCGTCCGCATGGCGCCGTTCGGCTTCTTCGTCTATGGCGGCATGGTGGCGATGCAGTCGCTGTGGATCGGGCCCTGGCTCACGCAGGTCGCCGGCCACACTGCGGCCGAGGCGGCCCGCGGGCTGTTCGTCGTCAACCTGAGCATGCTCGTGGCTTTCCTGTGCTGGGGCCTGTGCATGCCACGCCTGGTGCGCGCCGGATGGGACGCCGAGCGCATCATCGGCGTGGGCTGGCCGCTCGGAATCGTCTGCCTGGCGGCCAACCTGTGGCTCGGCCCTTCGGCTGCAGCGATCGCCTGGTCCGCCTGGTGCGTGCTGACCAGCGTCGTGTCGCTGAGCCAGCCGGCGGTCGCGCAGGCCTTCCCGGCGTCGCTGGCCGGGCGAGCCTTGTCGGCCTTCAACCTCGTCATCTTCCTCGGCGTATTCGCGGTGCAGTGGGGCATCGGCTTGCTGCTCGACGTGCTGCGCGGGCTGGGCTGGAGCCCGCTGCAGAGCTACCGCCTTGCGTTCGGACTGTTCTTCGCTGCCTGCCTGACGTCGTTCCTGTGGCATGTCTGGCACCGTTCGCGCAGCACGTGGGACGCCGGCGGGGCACGCGGATAATCAGCCGCTTCAAGGTCCGCACGATGCCCCGCCTGTTCGTCATCGCCCATGCCCCGCTGGCCAGTGCCCTGCGCGAGGTCGCGGCGCACATCTTTCCCGACCAGGCGGCGGCGATGGCGATCTACGACGTCTCGGGCGACCAGTCGGCCGAGCAGGTCGAGCAGGCCGCGCTGCAGCAGATGGGGCCGGCCGGCGACGCCGAGTGGCTGATCCTGACGGACGTCTTCGGCGCCACGCCCTGCAACGTCGCGCGGCGGCTCGGCGAGCGTGCGGGCACGCGCGTGCTGGCCGGCGTGAACGTGCCGATGATGTGGCGGGCGCTGGGTCACCTGCACGAGCCGCTCGAGAAGCTCACTGCGCTGGCGGCTGCCGGCGCGACCCAGGGCGTGATGCAACTGGCCAGCGCTCGCCCGCAGAATCAGGCGATCAAACCCGCGAGTCATGATCCGGACCACCATCACGATCAGCAATAAGCTGGGCCTTCATGCCCGCGCGTCGGCCAAGCTCACCAAGCTGGCCGGCAGCTTCCAGTGCGACATCCACATGGCGCGCAACGGCCGGCGCATCAATGCCAAGAGCATCATGGGCGTGATGATGCTGGCCGCGGGCGTGGGCACCGAGGTCGAAATCGAGACCGACGGCGCGGACGAAGAAGCCGCGATGGGTGCGCTGCGTGCGCTGATCGACGACAAGTTCGGCGAAGGGCAGTGAGCGTCGGCCTCCCGCGGGTGGCTGCTCAACCCGCCATCACTGCGCGAGGAAGTGGCGGCGGTAGCGCGCCGGCAGGTCGTCCAGGCGCATCATCAATGGCAGGTCCGCGGTGTTGAACTCCGGATCCCAGGCCGGCGGACCCAGCACCTTCGCACCGCAGCGCAGATAGCCCTTGATCAGCGGCGGAGGCTCGACATCCAGGTGGCTGTCGAGCTGCTCCACCGGCAGGGCCAAGCGCGGGCGCACGTGGCGGTCGACCGGCGCAAGATGGGTCTTCTGCAGCCGCGACCACAGGCTGGCGGCGACGTGACCGCCGTCGCGCATGCCGACGCTGGCGCATCCGATCATCGTGTGCAGGCCGTTGCGCTCCATGAACTGCCCCAGGGCGGCCCACAGCGCAAGGATCACACCGCCCTGGCGCCAGTCCGCGTGAACGCAGGAGCGGCCGAGCTCGACCAGCTTGGGGCGCAACGCCCGCAGGCGCGTCAGGTCGAATTCGGTGTCGCTGTAGAGGCCGCCGGCCCGGATCGCCGCCCACGGCGTCAGCACCCGGTAGGTGCCGACCACCTGGCCCGGCGCTCGGTCATCGCCCCGCGTTCGCACCAGCAGGTGCTCGCAGAACCGGTCGAAGAGGTCGGCGTCGTGGCCGTCGGGCGTTCCCGGTGGCGCCGATGGTCGCGCGCCCATCTCGTCGACGAACACGCTGTAGCGCAGTCGTTGTGCTGCACGCACCTCGTCGAGGTGGCGTGCCCAGACGACCTCGATGTCGGTCTCGGGGCGGCGCCAGGCCGCCGGATGGACGCCGGCGAGCGGCAGGGTCGGGCGCGGGAGTTCCATGGACATGACGCCGGGGGTCGGGATGGCACGATGCTGAGGTCCCGCGGTGACCGCGCCATGACCCCGCAATGACGCCGCGATGACGCGGGTGGCGGTCGGGTGCGCTGCCTCGCTGCTACATTCCTTCGCATGAGCATCCAGGTCTTCGGACTGCCTGTGTCACGCGGTGTGGCCATCGGCCGCGCGGTGCTGGTGGCCTCGAGCCGCGTCGACGTCGCGCACTACTTCGTCGAGCCCGAGCGCGCCGACGCCGAAATCGCGCGCCTGCGCCAGGCCCGCGACGTGGTGGCGAACGAACTCACCACCTTGAAGCGTGAACTACCGCCGGATGCGCCGGGCGAACTGGCGGCTTTGCTCGACGTGCACCTGATGTTGCTGCACGACGAAACGCTGGCCGACGCGACCAAGCACTGGATCCAGGACCGCCACTACAACGCCGAATGGGCGGTGTCCGCGCAGACCGAAGTGCTCGCGCGCCAGTTCGACGAGATGGAGGACGAGTACCTGCGCGAGCGCAAGGCGGACATCGAGCAGGTCGCGGAACGCCTGCTTGGCGCCTTGGCGAAGGCGCAGCCGCTGATGCCGCTGTCCGGAACGGCGCGCGACTTCGCCGGCGAGGACCCCCTCGTGCTGGTCGCCAACGACATTGCGCCTGCCGACATGCTGCAGTTCAAGGGCAGCGTCTTCACGGGCTTCGTCACGGACGTCGGTGGCCGTACCTCGCACACCGCGATCGTCGCCCGCAGCATGGACATCCCGGCCGTCGTCGGCGCGCGCGAGGCCAGTCGCATCGTGCGTCAGGACGACTGGCTCATCATCGATGGCGATGCTGGCGTCGTGGTGGTCAACCCGTCACCCATCGTGCTGGAGGAGTACCGTTTCCGGCAGCGGCAGAGTGCGCTGGAGCGTGCCCGCCTGGACCGCCTGCGGCACATGCCTTCGGTCACGCTCGACGGCGAGGCCGTCGAGCTGCTCGCGAACATCGAGCTCCCCGGCGATGCCGCCGCCGCACTGGCGGCCGGCGCGGTCGGTGTCGGGCTGTTCCGCAGCGAGTTCCTGTTCATGAACCGCAACGGCGAACTGCCCGACGAGGACGAACAGTTCGAGGCGTACCGCAGCGCCGTCGAGGGCATGCACGGCATGCCGGTCACCATCCGAACGGTGGACATCGGCGCCGACAAGCCGCTTGACCGGTTAACGGTGCACGAGTTGCGGCACGAGCACGCGCTGAATCCAGCCCTTGGTCTGCGCGCGATCCGCTGGAGCCTGTCCGAGCCGGCGATGTTCCGCCAGCAGATCAGAGCCATCCTGCGCGCGAGCGCCTACGGCAAGGTGCGAATGCTCGTTCCGATGGTGGCCCACACGGGCGAGGCGCGGGCGACGCTGGAAGCAGTCGCACGCGCCAAGCAGCAACTGACTGAGGCCGGTGTTCCGTTCAATGACGTCGAGATCGGCGCCATGGTGGAGATCCCGGCCGCCGCCGTCTCGCTGCCGCACCTGCTGCGCTACTTCGATTTTGTATCCATCGGGACCAACGACCTCATCCAGTACACGCTGGCCATCGATCGCGCGGACGAATCGGTGGCGCACCTGTACGACCCCTGGCATCCGGCCGTGTTGCGCCTCATCTCGGACGTGATCGCGACGGCCAATGCCGCGGGGAAACATGTGAGCGTCTGCGGCGAAATGGCCGGCGACGTGGCCTTCGCCGAACTGCTGTTGGCAATGGGGCTGCGCAGCTACTCCATGCATCCCGCGCAACTGTCGTCCATCAAGCAGCGGATCCTGCGAGCGGACGGGGCCCGTCTGGCGCTCGCGCTGCCGACAACGCTGTCGAGCGACGATCCGGCCTCCGAGTGGCGGCGGGCGCTGGGCGGCACGAACTAGGCGATGCGACGGGGTGTCCCCAGGGGGCGACTTGCCCAAGCGGTTGCCGCCGGCCGCAACCACAGCTGAGAGTTGTGTATACTGATCGGCTTCGCTTTCAACGGTGATGACTAAGGGACGAGACGCAGCGCGCGTCTCAAAACCGCGGGAATCGTAGGGGATTGCGAGGCAATAAAGTCTGTGCCAGAATCACAGGCTTCGCCCGATGAGCGGTGGCGACGGTCGCAAAGCGAAACGAGTCACAAGAAGTCGAGCGGGGGTGTTGACAGGGATTCGAAATTCAAGTCATAATCGCCCCTCTCTGCTGAACATGATTCAGCGACGCCAAGCAGGCGAAGTTCTTTAAAAATCAACAGCCGATAAGCGTGGGCGTTTGAAGGCGAGTGCCAAGAAGTCGAAAGGCTTCGAGGTCTTCTGACCTTAAACGCTCACTGAATTGAATTTTCATGCAAGTGAAGTTCACTTCAATTCTTTGAGCAGTAATTTCAAGATCGAACTGAAGAGTTTGATCCTGGCTCAGATTGAACGCTGGCGGCATGCCTTACACATGCAAGTCGAACGGTAACGCGGGGCAACCTGGCGACGAGTGGCGAACGGGTGAGTAAAGCATCGGAACGTGCCCAGTAGTGGGGGATAGCCCGGCGAAAGCCGGATTAATACCGCATACGACCTAAGGGTGAAAGCGGGGGATCGCAAGACCTCGCGCTATTGGAGCGGCCGATGTCAGATTAGGTAGTTGGTGGGGTAAAGGCCTACCAAGCCGACGATCTGTAGCTGGTCTGAGAGGACGACCAGCCACACTGGGACTGAGACACGGCCCAGACTCCTACGGGAGGCAGCAGTGGGGAATTTTGGACAATGGGCGCAAGCCTGATCCAGCCATGCCGCGTGCGGGAAGAAGGCCTTCGGGTTGTAAACCGCTTTTGTCAGGGAAGAAATCCTCTGAGCTAATACCTCGGGGGGATGACGGTACCTGAAGAATAAGCACCGGCTAACTACGTGCCAGCAGCCGCGGTAATACGTAGGGTGCGAGCGTTAATCGGAATTACTGGGCGTAAAGCGTGCGCAGGCGGTTGTGCAAGACAGGTGTGAAATCCCCGGGCTTAACCTGGGAACTGCACTTGTGACTGCACAGCTGGAGTGCGGCAGAGGGGGATGGAATTCCGCGTGTAGCAGTGAAATGCGTAGATATGCGGAGGAACACCGATGGCGAAGGCAATCCCCTGGGCCTGCACTGACGCTCATGCACGAAAGCGTGGGGAGCAAACAGGATTAGATACCCTGGTAGTCCACGCCCTAAACGATGTCAACTGGTTGTTGGACGGCTTGCTGTTCAGTAACGTAGCTAACGCGTGAAGTTGACCGCCTGGGGAGTACGGCCGCAAGGTTGAAACTCAAAGGAATTGACGGGGACCCGCACAAGCGGTGGATGATGTGGTTTAATTCGATGCAACGCGAAAAACCTTACCTACCCTTGACATGCCTGGAATCCTGCAGAGATGTGGGAGTGCTCGAAAGAGAGCCAGGACACAGGTGCTGCATGGCCGTCGTCAGCTCGTGTCGTGAGATGTTGGGTTAAGTCCCGCAACGAGCGCAACCCTTGTCATTAGTTGCTACGAAAGGGCACTCTAATGAGACTGCCGGTGACAAACCGGAGGAAGGTGGGGATGACGTCAGGTCCTCATGGCCCTTATGGGTAGGGCTACACACGTCATACAATGGCCGGTACAGAGGGCTGCCAACCCGCGAGGGGGAGCCAATCCCAGAAAACCGGTCGTAGTCCGGATCGCAGTCTGCAACTCGACTGCGTGAAGTCGGAATCGCTAGTAATCGCGGATCAGCTTGCCGCGGTGAATACGTTCCCGGGTCTTGTACACACCGCCCGTCACACCATGGGAGCGGGTTCTGCCAGAAGTAGTTAGCCTAACCGCAAGGAGGGCGATTACCACGGCAGGGTTCGTGACTGGGGTGAAGTCGTAACAAGGTAGCCGTATCGGAAGGTGCGGCTGGATCACCTCCTTTCTGGAAAAAGCACTCAAATTCTCGCGCCCACACTTATCGGCTGTTGTCTTGACAGCAATAGACAAACTTGAGTGGAGCGTGAGCCTGGTGAGCGTCGACAAGCGATGGCCTAGCCTGGCGCTTGTGCTTGAACACCGACCCTGGGGCGCTTCAGTTGAACGAATGCGCGGGTCTGTAGCTCAGTCGGTTAGAGCACCGTCTTGATAAGGCGGGGGTCGTTGGTTCGAATCCAACCAGACCCACCACCCATTCGTCGGGGGATTAGCTCAGCTGGGAGAGCACCTGCTTTGCAAGCAGGGGGTCGTCGGTTCGATCCCGTCATCCTCCACCATAAAACCAAGTTGCTCGATGCTGACCCAAGCGCCTGATCTCAGGCGCTTGGGTCAGCCGTCGTAAGTCGGCTGCTGTTCTTTAACAATTCATAGAGTCGAATCAGCGTTGTCGACGGAAAGCGCCTCAGTTCGTAAAGGGGCTGCAGCGCACCGTGCCGTCGATGACATTTGATTGCGTCACCAGACTTCAACTCGAAAATCGAAAGATCCGAGAGATTTGAAGAACGGCATAACGCGAATTACTCAATTCGAGTCCTTGACGATGCCGCCTTGTCCGCGGCGTCAAAATTATAGGGTCAAGTGACTAAGTGCATGTGGTGGATGCCTTGGCGATTACAGGCGATGAAGGACGTGATAGCCTGCGATAAGCTTCGGGGAGCTGGCAAATAAGCTTTGATCCGGAGATTTCCGAATGGGGAAACCCACCCGTAAGGGTATCGCACACTGAATACATAGGTGTGCGAGGCGAACCGGGAGAACTGAAACATCTCAGTAACTCGAGGAAAAGACATCAACCGAGATTCCGAAAGTAGTGGCGAGCGAAATCGGAACAGCCTGCGCATGATAGCCATCGACTTATCAGAACGGTCTGGAAAGGCCGACCAAAGAGGGTGATAGTCCCGTATGGAAAAAGTCGGTGGTGGTACTAGGTGCGGAACAAGTAGGGCGGGGCACGTGAAACCCTGTCTGAATATGGGGGGACCATCCTCCAAGGCTAAATACTCGTAATCGACCGATAGTGAACAAGTACCGTGAGGGAAAGGCGAAAAGAACCCCGGGAGGGGAGTGAAATAGATCCTGAAACCGCATGCATACAAAAAGTCGGAGCCCGCAAGGGTGACGGCGTACCTTTTGTATAATGGGTCAGCGACTTACATTCAGTGGCAAGCTTAACCGAATAGGGAAGGCGCAGGGAAACCGAGTCCGAATAGGGCGTTCAGTCGCTGGGTGTAGACCCGAAACCAGGTGATCTATCCATGGCCAGGATGAAGGTGCGGTAACACGCACTGGAGGTCCGAACCGACTAGTGTTGCAAAACTAGCGGATGAGCTGTGGATAGGGGTGAAAGGCTAAACAAACCTGGAGATAGCTGGTTCTCTCCGAAAACTATTTAGGTAGTGCCTCAAGTATTACCGTCGGGGGTAGAGCACTGTTATGGCTAGGGGGTCATGGCGACTTACCAAACCATTGCAAACTCCGAATACCGATGAGTACAGCTTGGGAGACAGTGCACCGGGTGCTAACGTCCGGACACAAGAGGGAAACAACCCAGACCGCCAGCTAAGGTCCCTAATATTGGCTAAGTGGGAAACGAAGTGGGAAGGCTAAAACAGTCAGGATGTTGGCTTAGAAGCAGCCACCATTTAAAGAAAGCGTAATAGCTCACTGATCGAGTCGTCCTGCGCGGAAGATGTAACGGGGCTAAGCCAGTAACCGAAGCTGCGGGTGCGTAGCAATACGCGCGGTAGGAGAGCGTTCTGTACGCCTGTGAAGGTGGGTCGTGAGGCCTGCTGGAGGTATCAGAAGTGCGAATGCTGACATGAGTAGCGTTAAAGGGGGTGAAAAGCCCCCTCGCCGTAAGCGCAAGGTTTCCTACGCAACGTTCATCGGCGTAGGGTGAGTCGGCCCCTAAGGCGAGGCAGAGATGCGTAGCTGATGGGAAACAGGTCAATATTCCTGTACCGATCTATAGTGCGATGTGGGGACGGAGAAGGTTAGCTCAGCCGGGTGTTGGATGTCCCGGTTCAAGCCTGTAGTCGTGCCTGGTAGGCAAATCCGCCGGGCTTAGATGAGGGGTGATAACGAGGCGGCTTGCCGCCGAAGTGAGTGATACCCTGCTTCCAGGAAAAGCCACTAAGCTTCAGCTATAGACGACCGTACCGCAAACCGACACTGGTGCGCGTGATGAGTATTCTCAGGCGCTTGAGAGAACTCTGGAGAAGGAACTCGGCAAATTGACACCGTAACTTCGGAAGAAGGTGTGCCTTTAGTAGGTGAACCCGTACAGGGGGAGCCCAATGAGGCCGCAGAGAATCGGTGGCTGCGACTGTTTAATAAAAACACAGCACTCTGCAAAGACGAAAGTCGACGTATAGGGTGTGACGCCTGCCCGGTGCTGGAAGATTAAATGATGGGGTGCAAGCTCTTGATTGAAGTCCCAGTAAACGGCGGCCGTAACTATAACGGTCCTAAGGTAGCGAAATTCCTTGTCGGGTAAGTTCCGACCTGCACGAATGGCGTAACGATGGCCACACTGTCTCCTCCAGAGACTCAGCGAAGTTGAAATGTTTGTGATGATGCAATCTCCCCGCGGAAAGACGGAAAGACCCCATGAACCTTTACTGTAGCTTTACATTGGACTTTGAACAGATCTGTGTAGGATAGGTGGGAGGCTTTGAAGCCGGGACGCTAGTTCCGGTGGAGCCAACGTTGAAATACCACCCTGGTGTGTTTGAGGTTCTAACCTTGGCCCGTTATCCGGGTTGGGGACAGTGTATGGTAGGCAGTTTGACTGGGGCGGTCTCCTCCCAAAGCGTAACGGAGGAGTTCGAAGGTACGCTAGGCACGGTCGGAAATCGTGCTCATAGTGCATAGGCATAAGCGTGCTTGACTGCGAGACTGACAAGTCGAGCAGGTACGAAAGTAGGACTAAGTGATCCGGTGGTTCTGTATGGAAGGGCCATCGCTCAACGGATAAAAGGTACTCTGGGGATAACAGGCTGATACCGCCCAAGAGTTCATATCGACGGCGGTGTTTGGCACCTCGATGTCGGCTCATCTCATCCTGGGGCTGTAGCCGGTCCCAAGGGTATGGCTGTTCGCCATTTAAAGAGGTACGTGAGCTGGGTTTAAAACGTCGTGAGACAGTTTGGTCCCTATCTTCCGTGGGCGCTGCAAGATTGAGAGAGCCTGCTCCTAGTACGAGAGGACCGGAGTGGACGCACCTCTGGTGTATCGGTTGTCACGCCAGTGGCATTGCCGAGTAGCTAAGTGCGGAAGAGATAACCGCTGAAAGCATCTAAGCGGGAAACTCGTCTCAAGATGAGTCTTGCCGGGGCCTTGAGCCCCCTGAAGAGTCGTTCTAGACCAGGACGTTGATAGGCTGGGTGTGGAAGCGCAGTAATGCGTTAAGCTAACCAGTACTAATTGCTCGTGCGGCTTGACCCTATAATTTTGACGACAACATTCGTCAAAACTCTCGTTATGCCCATTCTGGGCGACGCAATCAAAATCTGATTCGACCTCTATGAATTCGTCGGGCTGAAACCGTTCAGCCCGGCAACAAGTTAAGCCTGATGACCATAGCGAGGTGGTCCCACTCCTTCCCATCCCGAACAGGACAGTGAAACGCCTCTGCGCCGATGATAGTGCGGGTTCCCGTGTGAAAGTAGGACATCGTCAGGCTAATATAGTGAGGGAACGCCCGGTGAAAGCCGGGCGTTTTCTTCTCTAAAGAGTGTGATCGAAAGAGATCGCAGTCTTTAGCGAAAGCTATAGTTCTTTAAAAATCAACAGCCGATAAGCGTGGGCGTTTGAAGGCGAGTGCCAAGAAGTCGAAAGGCTTCGAGGTCTTCTGACCTTAAACGCTCACTGAATTGAATTTTCATGCAAGTGAAGTTCACTTCAATTCTTTGAGCAGTAATTTCAAGATCGAACTGAAGAGTTTGATCCTGGCTCAGATTGAACGCTGGCGGCATGCCTTACACATGCAAGTCGAACGGTAACGCGGGGCAACCTGGCGACGAGTGGCGAACGGGTGAGTAAAGCATCGGAACGTGCCCAGTAGTGGGGGATAGCCCGGCGAAAGCCGGATTAATACCGCATACGACCTAAGGGTGAAAGCGGGGGATCGCAAGACCTCGCGCTATTGGAGCGGCCGATGTCAGATTAGGTAGTTGGTGGGGTAAAGGCCTACCAAGCCGACGATCTGTAGCTGGTCTGAGAGGACGACCAGCCACACTGGGACTGAGACACGGCCCAGACTCCTACGGGAGGCAGCAGTGGGGAATTTTGGACAATGGGCGCAAGCCTGATCCAGCCATGCCGCGTGCGGGAAGAAGGCCTTCGGGTTGTAAACCGCTTTTGTCAGGGAAGAAATCCTCTGAGCTAATACCTCGGGGGGATGACGGTACCTGAAGAATAAGCACCGGCTAACTACGTGCCAGCAGCCGCGGTAATACGTAGGGTGCGAGCGTTAATCGGAATTACTGGGCGTAAAGCGTGCGCAGGCGGTTGTGCAAGACAGGTGTGAAATCCCCGGGCTTAACCTGGGAACTGCACTTGTGACTGCACAGCTGGAGTGCGGCAGAGGGGGATGGAATTCCGCGTGTAGCAGTGAAATGCGTAGATATGCGGAGGAACACCGATGGCGAAGGCAATCCCCTGGGCCTGCACTGACGCTCATGCACGAAAGCGTGGGGAGCAAACAGGATTAGATACCCTGGTAGTCCACGCCCTAAACGATGTCAACTGGTTGTTGGACGGCTTGCTGTTCAGTAACGTAGCTAACGCGTGAAGTTGACCGCCTGGGGAGTACGGCCGCAAGGTTGAAACTCAAAGGAATTGACGGGGACCCGCACAAGCGGTGGATGATGTGGTTTAATTCGATGCAACGCGAAAAACCTTACCTACCCTTGACATGCCTGGAATCCTGCAGAGATGTGGGAGTGCTCGAAAGAGAGCCAGGACACAGGTGCTGCATGGCCGTCGTCAGCTCGTGTCGTGAGATGTTGGGTTAAGTCCCGCAACGAGCGCAACCCTTGTCATTAGTTGCTACGAAAGGGCACTCTAATGAGACTGCCGGTGACAAACCGGAGGAAGGTGGGGATGACGTCAGGTCCTCATGGCCCTTATGGGTAGGGCTACACACGTCATACAATGGCCGGTACAGAGGGCTGCCAACCCGCGAGGGGGAGCCAATCCCAGAAAACCGGTCGTAGTCCGGATCGCAGTCTGCAACTCGACTGCGTGAAGTCGGAATCGCTAGTAATCGCGGATCAGCTTGCCGCGGTGAATACGTTCCCGGGTCTTGTACACACCGCCCGTCACACCATGGGAGCGGGTTCTGCCAGAAGTAGTTAGCCTAACCGCAAGGAGGGCGATTACCACGGCAGGGTTCGTGACTGGGGTGAAGTCGTAACAAGGTAGCCGTATCGGAAGGTGCGGCTGGATCACCTCCTTTCTGGAAAAAGCACTCAAATTCTCGCGCCCACACTTATCGGCTGTTGTCTTGACAGCAATAGACAAACTTGAGTGGAGCGTGAGCCTGGTGAGCGTCGACAAGCGATGGCCTAGCCTGGCGCTTGTGCTTGAACACCGACCCTGGGGCGCTTCAGTTGAACGAATGCGCGGGTCTGTAGCTCAGTCGGTTAGAGCACCGTCTTGATAAGGCGGGGGTCGTTGGTTCGAATCCAACCAGACCCACCACCCATTCGTCGGGGGATTAGCTCAGCTGGGAGAGCACCTGCTTTGCAAGCAGGGGGTCGTCGGTTCGATCCCGTCATCCTCCACCATAAAACCAAGTTGCTCGATGCTGACCCAAGCGCCTGATCTCAGGCGCTTGGGTCAGCCGTCGTAAGTCGGCTGCTGTTCTTTAACAATTCATAGAGTCGAATCAGCGTTGTCGACGGAAAGCGCCTCAGTTCGTAAAGGGGCTGCAGCGCACCGTGCCGTCGATGACATTTGATTGCGTCACCAGACTTCAACTCGAAAATCGAAAGATCCGAGAGATTTGAAGAACGGCATAACGCGAATTACTCAATTCGAGTCCTTGACGATGCCGCCTTGTCCGCGGCGTCAAAATTATAGGGTCAAGTGACTAAGTGCATGTGGTGGATGCCTTGGCGATTACAGGCGATGAAGGACGTGATAGCCTGCGATAAGCTTCGGGGAGCTGGCAAATAAGCTTTGATCCGGAGATTTCCGAATGGGGAAACCCACCCGTAAGGGTATCGCACACTGAATACATAGGTGTGCGAGGCGAACCGGGAGAACTGAAACATCTCAGTAACTCGAGGAAAAGACATCAACCGAGATTCCGAAAGTAGTGGCGAGCGAAATCGGAACAGCCTGCGCATGATAGCCATCGACTTATCAGAACGGTCTGGAAAGGCCGACCAAAGAGGGTGATAGTCCCGTATGGAAAAAGTCGGTGGTGGTACTAGGTGCGGAACAAGTAGGGCGGGGCACGTGAAACCCTGTCTGAATATGGGGGGACCATCCTCCAAGGCTAAATACTCGTAATCGACCGATAGTGAACAAGTACCGTGAGGGAAAGGCGAAAAGAACCCCGGGAGGGGAGTGAAATAGATCCTGAAACCGCATGCATACAAAAAGTCGGAGCCCGCAAGGGTGACGGCGTACCTTTTGTATAATGGGTCAGCGACTTACATTCAGTGGCAAGCTTAACCGAATAGGGAAGGCGCAGGGAAACCGAGTCCGAATAGGGCGTTCAGTCGCTGGGTGTAGACCCGAAACCAGGTGATCTATCCATGGCCAGGATGAAGGTGCGGTAACACGCACTGGAGGTCCGAACCGACTAGTGTTGCAAAACTAGCGGATGAGCTGTGGATAGGGGTGAAAGGCTAAACAAACCTGGAGATAGCTGGTTCTCTCCGAAAACTATTTAGGTAGTGCCTCAAGTATTACCGTCGGGGGTAGAGCACTGTTATGGCTAGGGGGTCATGGCGACTTACCAAACCATTGCAAACTCCGAATACCGATGAGTACAGCTTGGGAGACAGTGCACCGGGTGCTAACGTCCGGACACAAGAGGGAAACAACCCAGACCGCCAGCTAAGGTCCCTAATATTGGCTAAGTGGGAAACGAAGTGGGAAGGCTAAAACAGTCAGGATGTTGGCTTAGAAGCAGCCACCATTTAAAGAAAGCGTAATAGCTCACTGATCGAGTCGTCCTGCGCGGAAGATGTAACGGGGCTAAGCCAGTAACCGAAGCTGCGGGTGCGTAGCAATACGCGCGGTAGGAGAGCGTTCTGTACGCCTGTGAAGGTGGGTCGTGAGGCCTGCTGGAGGTATCAGAAGTGCGAATGCTGACATGAGTAGCGTTAAAGGGGGTGAAAAGCCCCCTCGCCGTAAGCGCAAGGTTTCCTACGCAACGTTCATCGGCGTAGGGTGAGTCGGCCCCTAAGGCGAGGCAGAGATGCGTAGCTGATGGGAAACAGGTCAATATTCCTGTACCGATCTATAGTGCGATGTGGGGACGGAGAAGGTTAGCTCAGCCGGGTGTTGGATGTCCCGGTTCAAGCCTGTAGTCGTGCCTGGTAGGCAAATCCGCCGGGCTTAGATGAGGGGTGATAACGAGGCGGCTTGCCGCCGAAGTGAGTGATACCCTGCTTCCAGGAAAAGCCACTAAGCTTCAGCTATAGACGACCGTACCGCAAACCGACACTGGTGCGCGTGATGAGTATTCTCAGGCGCTTGAGAGAACTCTGGAGAAGGAACTCGGCAAATTGACACCGTAACTTCGGAAGAAGGTGTGCCTTTAGTAGGTGAACCCGTACAGGGGGAGCCCAATGAGGCCGCAGAGAATCGGTGGCTGCGACTGTTTAATAAAAACACAGCACTCTGCAAAGACGAAAGTCGACGTATAGGGTGTGACGCCTGCCCGGTGCTGGAAGATTAAATGATGGGGTGCAAGCTCTTGATTGAAGTCCCAGTAAACGGCGGCCGTAACTATAACGGTCCTAAGGTAGCGAAATTCCTTGTCGGGTAAGTTCCGACCTGCACGAATGGCGTAACGATGGCCACACTGTCTCCTCCAGAGACTCAGCGAAGTTGAAATGTTTGTGATGATGCAATCTCCCCGCGGAAAGACGGAAAGACCCCATGAACCTTTACTGTAGCTTTACATTGGACTTTGAACAGATCTGTGTAGGATAGGTGGGAGGCTTTGAAGCCGGGACGCTAGTTCCGGTGGAGCCAACGTTGAAATACCACCCTGGTGTGTTTGAGGTTCTAACCTTGGCCCGTTATCCGGGTTGGGGACAGTGTATGGTAGGCAGTTTGACTGGGGCGGTCTCCTCCCAAAGCGTAACGGAGGAGTTCGAAGGTACGCTAGGCACGGTCGGAAATCGTGCTCATAGTGCATAGGCATAAGCGTGCTTGACTGCGAGACTGACAAGTCGAGCAGGTACGAAAGTAGGACTAAGTGATCCGGTGGTTCTGTATGGAAGGGCCATCGCTCAACGGATAAAAGGTACTCTGGGGATAACAGGCTGATACCGCCCAAGAGTTCATATCGACGGCGGTGTTTGGCACCTCGATGTCGGCTCATCTCATCCTGGGGCTGTAGCCGGTCCCAAGGGTATGGCTGTTCGCCATTTAAAGAGGTACGTGAGCTGGGTTTAAAACGTCGTGAGACAGTTTGGTCCCTATCTTCCGTGGGCGCTGCAAGATTGAGAGAGCCTGCTCCTAGTACGAGAGGACCGGAGTGGACGCACCTCTGGTGTATCGGTTGTCACGCCAGTGGCATTGCCGAGTAGCTAAGTGCGGAAGAGATAACCGCTGAAAGCATCTAAGCGGGAAACTCGTCTCAAGATGAGTCTTGCCGGGGCCTTGAGCCCCCTGAAGAGTCGTTCTAGACCAGGACGTTGATAGGCTGGGTGTGGAAGCGCAGTAATGCGTTAAGCTAACCAGTACTAATTGCTCGTGCGGCTTGACCCTATAATTTTGACGACAACATTCGTCAAAACTCTCGTTATGCCCATTCTGGGCGACGCAATCAAAATCTGATTCGACCTCTATGAATTCGTCGGGCTGAAACCGTTCAGCCCGGCAACAAGTTAAGCCTGATGACCATAGCGAGGTGGTCCCACTCCTTCCCATCCCGAACAGGACAGTGAAACGCCTCTGCGCCGATGATAGTGCGGGTTCCCGTGTGAAAGTAGGACATCGTCAGGCTAATATACAGAAGGCCCGAACTCCATGAGTTCGGGCCTTTTCCATTTCCGGCTCCTGGGTCACGAGGAACAGCCATTCCCGGTAATGGCTCGTGTACGCCGATACTCTTGTGCGCGCAACAAATGCTGTGAATCCGAGAATCCGAGCAGTTAACCTCACATCTCAGCCTCCGGAATCGTCACCACCGAGCCGTCACACTTCAGCAGACCGTCCTGCATCAGCGATTCAACGACCTCCGCGGCGGCGAGTGCTGACCCGCCCGCCTCGGTTCCCCACGCGTTCGCGGCACGGAAGATCGGTGTGGCCACAATCCATGCCGTCAAGTCGTTGAGCTCGCGGCGACGGTGTTCAAGCATGTGATAGACGACAAGCGCACGGACGGCATGGTCTCGGTGGCGGTGCGGCAGCCGTACATACCGTTCCAGCCGTTGCCGCGATTGGGCCAACGCCGCTGCCACGTCTGTGAACGCGGCACCATGTCCGGGTAGAACTCGTCTCGGCGCGAGTCGCTCGATGCGGTCGAGTGCGATGAAGGCCTCGTTGAAGCCACTGTCACCGTGCAGTTCCGGAAAGATGATGGCGAGCCGATGCTCCCACAGGGCATCGCCACTGATGAGCGTACGGCTGTGTGGCTCGAAAAACATCAGAGCGTGAGGGTCATGCCCCGGGGCGGCATGTACCTGCCACACCTTTGCGCCAAGTGCCAACTCATCCCCGTCCTGCAGGTAACCATCGACACAGAAGCGCGCGCAGCGCTGTCCCGTCTCTACGAAACTGAGTTGCTCTTCATTCCAGGGGTCGACTGCGGAGCGGTAGCCAAGCGGCACGGTGATCGACGCCGAGGGCCAGCGTAACTGCAGTGCCGCATTGCCCCCGCAATGGTCGCTGTGAAGGTGCGTATTGACGATCTGGCTCAACGGCCTCGTGCCAATGGCGTGTTCGACGAGCGAAACCGTTTGCGTCGCGTGGCTCACATAGCCGGTGTCTACGACACCTGCATCATCATCCCTTCCCGCGAAGACGATGCTGTTCGCGGACAACCAGCCCCGCTGGAGCAGGTGAACGCCGCCGGGTAGTCCGGCCGGTCGCGGGCCGTCGCGGAGCATCGACATCACGCTGCGTCACGCAGCCGAGCGCAACTCCCGCCGAAGGATCTTGCCGACGTTGGACTTGGGCAGGTCGTCGCGGAACTCGATGTAGCGGGGCCGCTTGTACGCGGTGAAGTTGTCCTTGCAATAGCTCATCAGGTCAGACTCCGACAACGTGCCGTCGCGCCGCACGACGAACAGCTTCACGGATTCCCCTGACTTGGCGTCCGGGATCCCGATGGCAGCGCATTCGATGACACCCGGATGCAGATTGACCACCTGTTCGATCTCGTTCGGGTACACGTTGAAGCCGGACACCAGGATCATGTCCTTCTTGCGATCGACGATGCGCGTGTGGCCGCGTTCGTCCATGACGCCCACGTCACCCGACCGGAAGAAGCCGTCCTCGGTCATCACCTTCGCGGTTTCGTCGGGGCGGTTCCAGTAGCCGGCCATCACCTGCGGCCCGCGGATGCAGATCTCTCCCGCTTCGCCGAGCGGCACATCGCGGCCGTCGTCGTCCCGAATCGCGATGTGTGTCGACGGAACCGGCAGACCGATGGTGCCGGTAAAACCGTCGATGTCCAGCCGGTTGGATGTGGCCACGGGCGAAGTCTCCGACAAGCCATACCCCTCGACGATCGAGCAGCCGGTGACCTTGCGCCACAGTTCGGCCGTGGCCTGTTGCACAGCCATGCCGCCGCCGTTGGAAACCACGAGGCCCGAGAAGTCCAGCCGGCAGAACGCCGGATCGTTCGCCAAGGCGTTGAACAACGTATTCACCGCTGGGAACATGTTCACGCGATGCCCCTGCAAGGCTTTCACGAACCCCGGGATGTCGCGCGGATTGGGAATCAGCAGGTTCAGCATGCCGAGCCGCGCGCCCATCATGTAGCAGATGGTCAGCGCGAAGATGTGATACAGGGGCAATGCACACACCACCGTCATCTGCTGCGACCCCAAGGTGTCCAGCATCGGCTTGAACCACGCTTCGGTCTGCAGAATGTTCGCAACGACGTTGCGATGAAGCAGCGTCGCGCCCTTCGACACACCGGTGGTGCCGCCCGTGTACTGCAGGAACGCGACGCTGTCGCCGCTGAGCACGGGCCGCTTCAGGTTCAGCCGCGTACCTTCGGCCACCGCCATGTTGAAGCGGGTGACGCTGCGGCCCTGGTCGAGCGGCAACCGGTACTCCGGCACCATCTTGCGCAGGTGCCGGACCGCGAAATTGACGAGCAGGCCTTTCCAGAAGCCAAGCAGGTCGCCCATGCTGGCGAGCACGACATGGCGAATGGCCGTCTTGTCGATCACCTCCTCGAGCGTGATTGCGAAGTTCTCGAGCACGATGATCGCCTGCGCGCCCGAGTCGTTCAGCTGGTGCTCGAGTTCGCGCGGCGTGTACAGCGGATTGACGTTCACGACAACGAACCCGGCGCGCAGGATCGCGGCGATCGCCACCATGTACTGCGGCAGGTTCGGCATCATCACCGCGACGCGGCTGCCCGGATCCAGGCCCTTGGATTGCAGCCAGGCGCCGAGCGCCTCCGACAGCTCGTCGACCTCGCGGAATCGCAGGCGGCTGCCCAGGCACTCCGCCGCCGGCCGATTGGCGTGCTTGCGGAAGGCCTCCTCCAGCAGTTCCACCAAGGATGAATAGATCGACGGATCGATCTCGCTGGGTACACCGTCGGGGTAGTTCTTCAGCCAGGGTCTTTGCACAGGAGCTCCGGAGTCGGGGGCGGGATCAGGCTCCGCATCGTCCCGGGCACTGCGGCGCCGCACTACGGTAATTGTCCTAGCGCGGCTGCATCATCCATAGACGCACCCCCCGAGGCGCTTGTCGCGGACGTGACTGCGTCCCCACCGAAGAGGGCTCGCGCCAGCGCCTCTTCGCGTTGCCGAACGATTGCCAGGAAGTCACCGGCCCCCTTCATGGCGCCGAAGGTGTCGAAGCCGTTCTCGAGGAATCGCTGCAGTTCTCCGAGGCCCGCGGCTTGTGCGGGCTTGCGCATCATCCGCAGCGCACCTCGCAGCAGGTGGCTGCGGGTGTAGCGATCGAGCGCCTCGCCGATGCGCAGCGTCAGGTCGATCTGCGCTTGGCGATCTTCGGGGCGACCGGTGCGTTGCCAGAGGCGGCGATAGGTGGCCGCATCGATCGCCGGGCCGTCCAGCGCGCGGGCCATCGCGTCGTCGAGCGATTCGGACAGGGCATGCAAACGTGCGAGCGATGCAACTGTCCCGACGATCTCGTCCGGGAACATGCGCACCAGCGCCGGCACGATGCGCCCGAACTGGGCGTCGCGCGCGGCGAATTCCTGAGGGCCGTAGAGCTCTTCGAGGAAGAAGCGGGCCGCGCCGCGATAACGCGGATCGGTCAGCAGGTCGGCGTACCCGCGCTCGAAGCGCGACGCCTGGTAGGCCTTCACCATGCGCACGCGCTCGGCATGCGCCGGCTCGTGACGGCGCTCCGCGCGCAGCTGCTCGACCACGGCGAGCTGTTCGAGGATCTGTTGGCCGGCTGGACTCATCGCAAGGCTGGAGCGTAGCGCGAGGACAGGCTCCGCCGGTTGGGCTAGTGGCTCCGCCCTACCGAGGCGTGACAACAAGCGCGAAGGTCGGTGCGAGACTTGGTTGGATGATCGCGCGACTTCAACGCCTGCTGGTGTTCACCGTGCTGGCCGCGGCCGGCGGCTGGTGGTGGGCCAGTGGCGTGCAAGGGGTCGGCTGGCCTTGGCGCATCACGGTCGCGATATTGATCCTGCTGCCGCACGCACCGGTCCTGGCATTCGAATTCGTGCTGCTGGCCGTCTTCGGCAACCATCACCCGGCCCCGCGGCCCTCCGCCTGGGCGCTGGTTCGCGCCTGGGCGGGAGAAGTGCTCTGGGGCGTGCAGACCTTCGGCTGGCGCCAGCCTTTTCGTGCCAACGCCGTGCCTGACCACTTGCCCGCGCGCGCACCGACGGATGTCGGCCGTCGCGGGGTGCTGCTGGTGCACGGCTACGTCTGCAACCGCGGCTTGTGGAATCCCTGGATGCGGCGGTTGCGCCGACTTGACGTGCCGTTCATCGCCGTGACGATGGAGCCACCGTTCGGCTCGATCGACGAGTACGCCGGGACGATCGACGCGGCGGTCCGCCGCCTGCAGGCGGCCACCGGCCAACAGCCGCTCATCGTCGGCCACAGCATGGGCGGTCTCGCGGTACGCCACTGGTTGCAGACATGCGATGGCGCTTCGCGCTGTGCCGGCATCGTGACGGTCGGTTCGCCGCACCACGGAACCTGGCTCGCGCGCTTCGCATTCAGCCACAACGCCCGGCAGATGCAGCGCGGCAGCGCGTGGCTCGCGGCGCTCGCGAACGCCGGTCCGGCCATGGCATCGTTCATCTGCTTCTACGGCCACTGTGACAACATCGTGTTCCCCGCGGCGACGGCGACCCTGCCCGGCGCCGACAACCGGCACCTGCCCGGGCTCGCGCACGTGCACATGCTGTCGAGCCCCGAGATCTTCGATGCCATACTGTCCCGGGTGCAGGCCTGAGCGGGTGCCAGTGCAGCGGAGTGCTCAGCCTCCGATCGACGGCGCGCTCACGGCGAAGGTGCGCTCGCCCGGAAGCACGGTGCCGGCGTCGATCTCCAGCTGCTGGCGCACGGCCTCATAGACCGGCGTGAAGTCGGGCGCAGTCGCATCGAACAGCTGCTGGAACGAGTCGATCACGAAGTAGTTGGCCTGGTAGTCGTCGATCTTGTAGCGGCTGCGCATCAGGCGCTGCAGGTCGAAGCCGATGCGCGCCGGCGCCGGGCTCTCGACGCTGTAGCGCAACTCGCCGGCTGACGAGAGGATGCCGGCGCCATACGCGCGCAAGCCCTGCGGCGTGTTGATGAGGCCGAACTCCACCGTGTACCAGTACAGGCGCGCCAGCTGCTCGCAGGCATCGAGGCGGCTTGCCTTCATGCCACCGGCGCCATAGGCCTGCATGTAGTCGGCGAAGACCGGGTCGAAGAGCAGCGGCACGTGGCCGAACAGGTCATGGAACACGTCCGGCTCGACGACGTAGTCGAATTCCTCCGGCTTGCGGATCCAGTCGGTCACCGGGAAGCGGCGCTCGGCCAGCAACGAAAAGAAGGCCTCTTCCGGGATCAGGCCGGGCACGGCGACGATCTCCCAGCCGGTAGCCCTGCGCAGGCGCTGGCTGACCTGGTCGAAGCGCGGAATGTGCGTCGGCTCGCCGAGCAGGGCCAGCGCGCGGACGAATTCGTCGCATGCGCGGCCGTCGAGCTGACGGGCCTGGCGCTCGAAGAGGCGCTGGTAGAGCGCGTGTTCAGCACTGGTGTAGTCGGACTGCTGGTCGCAGGTGTAGTCGACGTGCGCCCGCGCGTAGTCGCCACGCGGCGGCCGGTCGCCCTGCCCGTACGTGACGGGCGATACGCCCTTGTTGACGCCGTCATGGAAGTCGAACTGCAGTACGGGGCTCATGGCTCAGCGGTCTCCTTGGGAACCCCATCACTGTAGGCCGCTTTGCCAGCAGCATTCATGCGTCTTCCGGCGCCGTGGTCGTGGTGGGCGCCGGAATCCTGCAGAATACTCGCCATGGACGACCCCATCCTGCTCGATGGTCTGGATCGACGCATTCTTCGCGTTCTGCAGGACGATGGCCGCACGACCTTCGATGCGCTCGCCTCGCAGATCGGCCTGTCGGCCTCGGCCACCCTGCGGCGCGTGCGCCGCCTCGAGGAAGCGGGCGCGATCGCCGGCTACGTGGCGCTGGTCCCGCCCGAGCGCATCGGCCTGGCCCTGACCGCGTACATCAACGTGCGCCTCGAGAAGCAGACCGAGAGCAGCAAGCGCAACCCGATGGATGTCTTCAAGGCGGCGGTGCAGACGTGGCCGGAGGTCGTCGAGTGCGCCTCGCTGACCGGCGAGATGGACTACCTGCTGCGTGTCGTCGTGCGCGACATGGCGCACTACACGCGATTCGTGATGGACACGCTGCTGAAGCATCCGAGCGTGCAGGACTGCAAGTCGAGCTTCATGCTGGAGCGCATCAAGGGACCCTCGGCGACGCCCTTGTAGCAGCGCGGTCGGGCCGGTCCCGGTTCAGTCGTCGATCTCGTGCAGCAGCTGCAATGCCGGCTCCCGGCCGAGGTTGAGCAGCTGGGCGATGTCGCTGATGTCGTCGGGCAGCGCGGGGTTGTCCCAGCCGCGCGCGCTGTGGCGGGCGACTCGGATCGCCAGCTGCACGTTGCGCACCTGCGGCGAGGTGCTCGCGTGGTCGTCGCTGATGCGCACCAGCAGTTCCGGCAGGCGCCAGGCCTTCATCAGCGCCTGCTGCAGGTCCGACAGCGTGACGTGCAGCAGCTCGCGCTGGACGTCCACTGAACGCAGCGAGGGCTCGGCAAGCTGGCGTCGAGCGATCTCCTGGGCGAGTGCCGGTGCATGGATCCACAGCAGCATCTCGGCGAAATCATGCAGCAGGGCCGCTTCGTGGATCACCGCGGCGTCGTGGTCGAGCCGATGGACGGCAAAACCCAGCGCAAAGCGCGCCGCACGGCGCGCACGGGCCAGCACGCCCTGCAAACCATCCAGCGCGTGCGGATGGTTGGCGAGCCGGTCCTCGATGGACGGCAGGCCGCCGAAGGCATGAAAAAAGGGCGGTACGCCCATCAGCACGATGGCCGCGGTGACCGTCTCGACATCGGTCTGCGCGCGCGCCGACCGCCTTTCGGCGACGTGGCGCAGCAGCTTCAGCACCATCAGCGGATCGTCGGACACCGCTTCGGCCAGCGTGTGCGCATCCACCGCGTCTTCGTTGGCGCCCAGGGCGGCGATGGCCTGCGTCGTCTCCGCCAGCACCGGGATGTCGCGCTGCTGGAAGCTCGCGAGCCAGCTGTCGACGCCAGCCGGTGGGCTGGTCAGGAACGGCGGGTCGGTGGTGGACATGGCAGCCAGTTCGGCGGATCGTCAACCGTGATTTCGGCCGACGTCCCGCCGCACTTAAGTGGCGGTCAGCGGCGGCTGCTGGAACGACAGCAAATGGCCTGCCCGCGGGTCGCTGCGACCTTCCAGCAGCTCGAGGTAGCTGCGGCGCACCTCGGCGGCGCCGTATCCTTCCTCGACCACGAGCCACGGGGACTGGCTGGCGCCATCCATCGCCTGCATCAGCCGCTGCCACGCGGCGTCGACGCGCTGCTGGAGGCCGGCGGCCCCCCAGCCTTCAGGCGGCGGCCCCAGCCGCTTGCGCATCTGGCTCGGCGCGAAGAACAGCGTCGGCCGCGGACCGGGCAGTCCGCCGCCGGAGCCCAGTTCGTCCCAGTGCGTACCACCCACCGAGCAGCTGTAGCTCAGCGCGCCATCGAAGTGCGTGTGCACGGCCAGGCGCTGCGCCGCGCTGCCGGACATGTCCACGTAGACGGTGGGCACCGCGCGATCCAGTTTCGCCAGGTCGTCGTAGGCCAGTACCTCGTCGTAGCAGCCCAGCGAGCGCGTGAAGTCGAGGTTGGCGTGCGAGGTCAGCCCGGTGACCTTGATGCCTGCGTCGTGCTTGCGGGCGGACAGGCACAGCGCCGTGCCGTAGGCCGTCTTGCTCGACGCACTGGACAGCAGTACCTGTCCGGCGCCGAAGAAATCCTGCTCGGCGAGGAAATCGTCGATCAGGAAGGACGTGACGAACAGCGGCCGCAGCAGCGCCTGGCGCGCTTCGTTCGCCGGTTGGTAGGCGGGGTCGGCGCGGCAGAACTGCACATGGTTGTAGACCGCCGGCAGGTTCGCGCGGTGGGCGCTGCCGTCGACGAAGCCGCGCGCATCGACGCGCACCGGCGTGACGACGAGGTGGCTGCCCATCGGCCAGTAGCCGTAACAGCGCTCGCCGACCGCCACGCCGCCGGCGCGGGACTCCACCACCGTCGCGAAGCCCCAGACCGGAATGCACCCGTGCATCTGCTGGTCGGTCGGGAAGAAGTCCCAGTACTTCATCGCGTCGCCGAAAGCGGCATACGTGATGTTGTTGGCCGTCAGCGCGAACTGCTCGATGCGCAGGCGGGCCTGGCCTTCGGCCAGCGGCCGGTGGGCGTCGGTGTCGGGCGCGAAGCAGGTCTCGCGCAGGTTCTGGCGATGCACCAGCAGGCGCAGCGGTTCGTCGATCGCAGCCATCAGGGGCTCCTCGTGCAGCAGCCGATCATCGGTCCGCCGAGGGGCAGCGGTCGAGCGGGACATCACCGGTGGACGAGGGCCCGCCGGGATGAACGGGCTGGGGCGGGCGCCGTGCCCGGCGCCCGCGTCCAGCGGCCTCACAGCCGGCGCACGCCGGACACATGCCCGACGTATTCGCCGTTCACGTACAGCGCGCCTTCGGGCGCGCCGGCTTCGGCGTAGAACTCCAGCTCCGGCGCACGCTGTGCGCCGCGACCGACGTCATCGGCGCGCAGGCGCCGCGACAACTTCGCGAGCGCCTTGCTCGCGCCGCGCAGCGCGAAGGCCGCGCTGCGCCGCAACACACCACCGCTCGGGGCGGCGAAGGGGCCGTAGTAGCCGTACAGACTCTTGCTCATGGTCGTCTCCATCGGACATTCGCCGCTCGCCGACCATGGCCGGGACGAATGCCGCGTTGTTCAGGTGCAGGGATGTCGTTCCTTCATCAGCTCGCGCTGCAGCTCACGCTTGGCGGCGTTGCGCAGGGCGGCGGTACCGCGTCGGTGGGCGCCGGCGTGGCGATGCAGGCAGGCAGCCACCAGCGGATTGCGGGGCTTGAGGGTCTTGACGGTGATCTTCATGGGTTGCCTCCAGGGCAAGGAGAAATCGGCAGTCCGAATGACAACGGCCCGGGCGCTGCAGGCAGCCCGGGCCGTGGTGGTGGACAGCGACGGTGTGTCGCGTTCAGCCAGCCATGGCGCCCGGCGGTGCGCCTGCATGCACTCGAGCGCCGCGTTGACCTCGCGACGCTGCCTGATGACCTGCCGTCGCCGATGCGCACGGCATGGCGAGGAAGGTGAAACAGGACAGCGAAACGAACATGGACAGCGCAGACTCGGACGGTTGGTTGATCGGTGGGGATCGTCGCTGAGGGGCGTTACCGCTTGCCTTGATCAACGACTTGCGCAGATGATAAACATTCATTTATCTTGCGCAAGCCCCTAGGGCTGGGGATCAGGGAAAGTCCCGAGATGCGCATGCGATCGCCGCTTCGCGAGCGTGATAGGCGCCCGGTGCGCCCGGTGCGCCTGGTGCGCCCGCGACGGCTCAGCGCTTGCGCTTCAGCGGCGCGACACCGGCCTGGGTGCTTTGCCAGAGGCTGTGATCGTCGACCGGGGCGGGCGCCGGCGGGTATCCCGTCGGGCGGGTTCCAGCGCGCGGCGCCGGTCGCGACGACACGGGGGCCGGCGTCGACGACGCGGGCGTGGGCGTCAGGACTTCGCCGAGCAGATCGAGCAGGCGCGTGCGTGCGCGCTGCGGGTGGCGCCGGTAGTAGGTCAGCACCAGGCCGACGATGAAGCGCTCATCGTCGTCCTGCGGCAGCGGGCCGGCATCCGTTGTCATCGTCGAACCGGACGCCGGCGCCGCCGGGGCGGCGGGCGTGTCCGGGCTGCCGGGCCCGTGCGGCACGTCCATCCAGCCGGCCGGCTTGCGGCACAGGTGCTCGAACTGGCGCGCCAGTCGCTCGCCGATCTGGCGTGAGCGGCCCTTGATCTGGCTCCAGTAGCTGGGCTGGATCTGCAGGCGTTCGGCGAAGCGGCGTTCCAGGCCACGCAGCGTCGCCGCGTCAGGATGGCTGATGGTGGCCTGCACGAACTCGTCGAACAGCAGCATCGCGTTGTCGAGGCGGATGCGCGCGACGTCAGGCACGGAAGACATGCCCAGATGATAAACGGTGCTTGCTCAGCGACGGTCGAGCAGGGTCGGCGCGATGTCGGCGAGCGTGCGGCAGCCGGTCAGCGCCATCGCGATCTCCAACTCGTCGCGCAGCAGGCGGATCACGTGCGCGACACCCCGCGGCCCCGCCGCCGCGAGCGCCATCACGAACGGGCGCCCGATCAGCACCGCGCGCGCACCGAGCGCCAGGGCCTTCAGCACGTCGGTGCCGCGGCGGATGCCCCCGTCGACCAGCAGCGGCAGCGCGCCGCCGACGGCGTCGGCGATGCGCGGCAGCGCGTCGGCGGTCGGCAGCGCCGTGTCGAGCGTGCGCCCGCCGTGGTTGCTGACGATCACGCCGTCGGCGCCCGCAGCCGCCGCTTGCCGCGCGTCTTCGGGATGCAGCACGCCTTTGACCAGCAGCGGCAGGCGCGTGCGGCCGCGCAGCCAGGCGAGGTCGTCCCAGGTGGGCGCGTCGTGCAGCAGGTCGTCGAAGAGCGCGCTCGCGCCGGCGGCGCGCGTCGGTCGCGGCGGCAGCCCCTGCAGGTTGACCGGCGGCGGCAAGCGCACGCCGGCGCGTCGCTCGCGGTCGCGCGCGCCACTGGTCGGGGCATCCACCGTCAGCACGATCGCCTCGTAGCCGGCGCTCTCGGCGCGCTGCACCAGGTCGGCGGTGAAGCCGCGGTCGTGCTGCCAGTAGAGCTGGAACCACAGCGGGCCGCGGCCGGCGTCGGTCGCCGTCAGCCGGGCCACCGCCTCGAGCGGCGCGCTGGCCAGCGTGCTCAGCACGAAGCCGGCGCCCTGCGCGGCGGCGGCCAGCGCGCTGCCGCACTCGGCGTCGGCGTGCGCGAGCTGCTGGTAGGCCACCGGGCCCAGCAGGATGGGGTGCGGGCAGCGGCGGCCGAACAGGTCGAGCTGGGTGTGGCCCCCGGCGAGCGGTCGCAGCACGCGCGGCAGCAGCCGCAATCCATCCCAGGCCGCGCGATTGGCGCGCAACGTGATCTCGTCCGCGGCACCGCCGGCCAGGTAGGCCCAGGCCGCGGCATCGAGGCGCGCTTCGGCCAGCGCCTCGTAGTCCTGCAGGTTGATCGCGCTCAGCTGTCCGCCCACATGCGCAGCAGGTTGTGGTACGTGCCGGTGAGCCGCACCGTCTCCGCCGACTCGCCGTGCTCGGCGCGCAGGCGCATCAGCGCCATGTCCATGTCGAACAGCAGCTGGCGCTGGTCGTCGCGGCGCACCATGCTCTCGATCCAGAAGAAGCTTGCCAGCCGCTCGCCACGGGTGACGGGTTCGACGCGGTGCACGCTGGTGCCGGGGTACAGCACCAGCGAACCGGCCGCCAGCTTGACGCGCTGCGAGCCGAAGCCCTGCTCGATGACCAGCTCGCCGCCGTCGTACTCGGACGGATCGCTGAAGAACAGCGTGCACGACAGGTCGGTGCGCACGCGCTGCTCGCCGGCGTAGCGGATCGCCTGGTCGACATGGTCGCCGTAGTGGTTCGCGGTGCCGGCGTAGCGGTTGAATTGCGGTGGCAGCACGCGCTTGGGCAGCGCCGCGGAGAAGAACACCGCATGCCGCTCGACCGCCTGCAGCACCAGCGTGCGCAGCGCGCGGGCGGTCTCGCTGTCGGCATCGAGCTGCTGGTTGTGCTTGACCCGCGCCGCCTGCGGGCCGGCGCTGCGCCGGCCGTCGGTCCACGCCGCGCCGTCCAGCAGATCCCGCGCGTGGGCCAGCGCATCGGCGTCGAGCACGTCGGGGATCTGAAGCAGCATGGCAGGACGCGTCTTTCGGACGTCAGAAGCGGTAGCTGGTGGTCAGCTGCACGGTGCGCGGCTTGCCGGGGATGTAGTGGCCCCGGTACAGCATGTCCGCGTACAGCTTGTTCGTGACGTTGGTGACGTTGAGCTTGAACGTCAGGTCGTTGAACGTGTACTCGGCCATCAGGTCGCCGGTGACGTAGGCCGGGGCCTTGAAGGTGCTGACCAGCGGCGGCGCGTCGGCGCTGCGCGCGTTGAGGCCACCGCCGAAGCGCCAGGCGCCGAGCCGGTAGGTGGACCAGATCGTGCCGCTGTGCCGCGGCGTGCCGCCGGGCCGGCTGCCGACCTGTTCGCCCTGCAGGCTGACCGGGATGCCGTTCGGATCGGTGGCCGGCGGCGATCCCTTGTCGATCTCCGCGTCGGGAATGAACGCGTATGACGCGAAGACTTCCCAGGCCGGCGTGATGCGCCCTGCGAGGTCCAGCTCGATGCCGCTCGCGTGGCGCTGACCGGACAGCAGGTAGGCCGTCGGCGTTTGCAGGACCGTGTCGGCGTCGCGGTTGCGCTCGTTGGTCTTCACCGAGTGGAACAGCGCGAAGCGCACGCTCAGGTTGCCGTCGACCAGGTCGAGCTTGCCGCCGAGCTCGAAGTTCCTGCTGCCCTCGGGCGGCGTATTGCTGCCCAGCAGGTCGTACTGGTAGGTGTCGCCCGAGGTGTTGAACGAGGTACCGTACGAGAGGTGGTACGACTGGAATGCGTCTGGCTGGTAGAGCACGCCGACACGCTTGCTCCACAAGGCGTCCTTGCGCGCACGGTGCGTCGGTGCCGTGGTGCCGATCTGCGGGGTGTTGTAGTCGCCCTCGAATCGGTCCCAGCGCAGGCCGGCCAGCAGCTTCCATTGCGGCGTGATCTGGATCAGGTCCTGCGCGTAGACGCCCAGCGCCTTGGCGTCGAAGGTCCGGTTCATCGTCACGAGCCGAGCGGCTTCGTCGACGCCGCCGCCGGCGTTGGGGGCGCCCAGCGTGGTCTTGGGCTTGGCCGCGGGCAGCGCGCTGGCGCCGAAGTTGACGAACTCCTCGTGCGCGTAGTCCACGCCGGCCTGCACCGCGTGCTTCAGGCCGCCGAAGTGAAAGCGGCCGCTGTAGTCGCTCTGGAAGTTGAGCGTGTCGAGCTCCTGGATCTTGACGTTGTTGCCCCGCGTCAGGATCGTGTTCGGGCCGATGTTCTGCAGCGTGACCGGGTCGGTGGTCGCGTTCGGGCACTCGGGGTTCGCGTTGCTCCGGGTGCAGAAGCGGATCGCGCTGGCGCGCAGGTCGCGGTCGTAGTTCGCGCGCCTCAGCACCGTCTTCAGCTCGCTGCCCTGGCCGAAGCGGTGGATGTGCGCCAGCGTGCCGTACTTCGCGCCGCCGTCGCTGTAGTCGCTGGCGGCGGCGTAGTAGTTGCGCGGGTCGACCGGCACCAGCACGCGGTCGGTGGCGCCCGCGCTCGGCGCCAGCCACGGCATGCCGTAGTTCACCCCGTTGTGGTTGTCCAGGGTGTACAGGCCGACGCTGAACTCGTCGCGCGTGCCGATGCCCAGCGCGTAGGTGGCCGCGAGGCCTTCCTTGTCGACGAAGTTGCCCCAGTTGTCGGCCTCGGTCTTCATCGCGTTGACCCGCAGCGCCGCGTTCTCGCCGGTGCGCAGGTTCATGTCGGCCGTGACGCGCGTGTACTTGCCGTTGCCGATCGTCAGGTCGACCTCGTTGCGGCCGAACAGCAGTGGCTGCTTGTTGACCTGGTTCACCGCGCCACCCGTCGAGCCGCGGCCGAACAGCATCGACGCCGAGCCGCGCATCACCTCGATGCGGTCGTCGTTGAAGGTGTCGCGCTCGTAGAACGCCGGGTCGCGGATGCCGTCGATGAAGATGTCGCCGGTGGAGTTCAGCGAGAAGCCGCGCAGGCGGATGTCCTCCTCGCCGCCTTCGGCCGCCTGGAAGCTGATGCCGGCGGTGTTGTGCAGCGCCTCCTTCAGCGTGTCGAGGTTGCGGTCGTCGATCAGGCGCTCGGTGACGACGGTGACCGACTGCGGGATGTCGCGCAGCTCCTGCGTGCCCTTGCCGATCGAGGTGGTCGTCGCCTGCACGGTGTCCTTGCCCTGGCGCACCGCGCGGGCCTTGGCTTTCACGGTCGGCAGCACGGCCTCCTTGCCGTCGCCGGCGGCGCTGGCCGAAGCCGCGGGCGTCGGGGCGGTGGCGGGGGTCTGCGCGGCAGCGACGCCGCCCAGGCCGAAGCCGGCCGCCAGCGCGCCCAGCGGCAGCAGAGGCAGGTGGCGTTGTTTATCTCGGGACATCGAATCAACTCCAGTGGACGTTCGGACAAGACACTGGCTGGCACGGCCGAACAGGCGGCGGCCGCGTTGGCTGGGGATGGGGAAGCCGGCGCGTCGCGCCGGCCGGGTTCAGCGCGCTTCGGGCTCGCTGACGAAGCCGATCTTGGTCAGCCCGGCCTTCGAGGCGTCGGCCAGTGTTTCGGCCACGGCGCGGTAGGCGACGGTCTGGTCGGCGCGCAGGTGCAGCTCGGGCGCCGGTTGATGGCTGGCGGCCCGCGCGAAGCGCTCGGCGGCCTGCGCGCGGCTCACCACCTGGCCATTGAAGAAGCGTGTGCCGGCGGCATCGATCGCGAACTCGATCTTGTCCGGCTTCAGCTGGTTGACCTCGGCGCTGGCCTTGGGCAGGTCGAGCTTGACCGCATGCGTCAGCAGCGGCGCGGTGACGATGAAGATCACCAGCAGCACCAGCATCACGTCGATCAGCGGCACCATGTTGATCTCGGCCATCGGCGCGGCGCCGCGCTTGCCGTCGAAGGAGGCGAAGGCCATCGTGCGCTCCTTGCGGCGATCAGGCGGCCGCCGCCTTCAGCGGCCGCACCTTGCCGCCGTCGGCCTGCGCCGCCGCCGCGCCCGGGGCTTCGCCGAGGGTCAGGAAGCTGTGCAGCTCGAACGCGAAGGCATCGAGTTGCGCGGCCAGCACGCGGTTGCTGCGGGTGAAGGCGTTGTAGGCCACCACGGCGGGAATCGCGACCGCGAGGCCGAGCCCGGTCATGATCAGCGCTTCGCCGACCGGGCCGGCCACCTTGTCGAGCGTGCCGGCGCCGGACAGCCCGATCGCCACCAGCGCGTGGTACACGCCCCAGACCGTGCCGAAGAGGCCGACGAAGGGCGCCGTCGCACCGACGGTGGCCAGCGTCGTCAGGCCGCTTTCCATGCGCATCGTCTCCTCGTCGAGCACCTTGCGGATCGTGCGGGTGATGAAGTCGCTGGCGCTGCCCGCATCGGCCAGGCGCGTCGCCCCGTGGCGCGCGTGGTGCTCCTGCGCATGCAACGCGTGGGCGCTGAGGTGCGAAAACGGGTCGTGCGCGCCGTGCGTCGCGAGCTCGTGGCGCACCGCGTCCATCGTCGGCGCGTTCCAGAAGGTCGCGAGGAACGAGGCGCCGCGCTGACGACGCCGCCACTGCACCAGGCCCTTGACCGCGACCAGCGCCCACGAGGCGACGGACATCAGCACGAGGATCGCGAGCAGGGTCTTGCCCAGGCCGTCGGTCTGGGTCAGGAAGTGGCCGAAGCCGAGGGTCGGGTTGTCCATGTCGTTCAAGCGTTATTCGATCGTGTATTCCAGCGGCGCGAGCACGTCGCCTTCGAGCGCTGTGCCGTCTTCCCTGTAGGGCTCGAACTGCGCGCGGCGCATCGCCTGCAGCGCCTGGTCGTCCAGGCGCTGGTGGCCGGAGGACTTGTGCAGCGTGATCTGCTTCGGCCGGCCGTCGATGCCGACCAGCACGCGCAGCACGACGGTGCCGGACTCGCCGAGCCGGCGCGAGGCCATCGGCACCTCGATCGGCGGCTGCACGCGGTAGCGCACCGCGCTGGGCGGCAGGCGCTTCGCCGGTGCCGGCGGCACGGGCGCGGGCGGGGCCAGGGGTGCGGGCGGGGCGTCGACCACCGCCACCGGTGCGGGCGCGGGCAGCGGTGCCGGCACGACGAACGGTGCGGGCGCGGGCACCGGCGTCGGCGCGGTGGCAATGACCGGCGCCGGTGTCACGCGGGGCTGCGGCAGCGGCGGGCGCGGCGGCGGTGGCGATGGCCGTTCCGGCTTGGGCGGCGCTTCGACGGCGATGAAATCGACGACCAGCGGCGACACCTCGCGCACGGCATCGCGCACCGCGTCGATCTGCAGCAGGCCCCACAGCGCGAACAAGTGGGCGCTCGCGACGCCGGCGACCAGCAGGCGGCGTTCGTTGCGCCCGAGCTCGTTGCGGCTGGCGGCCAGCGGCAGCGGCGACGGGGCAGGGCCGGACCCCGTGGCGGCGGCTGGCAGCGGCAATGCGGTGGAGTTCATGACGCGGCTGTCGATCAGCGGCAGCGAAGGGTCCCTTGGATCTCGCGGATCATAACGGGAATGCGAATGATTCGTAAATAGGATCGTAATCCGGAGGCGACATGTGCCGCCGCCCCTGTCGCCCAGCGGATCACCACGCGGCAGCGCCCCTGCTACGCTTGCCGGCCATGAGCTTCCTCGCCATCGACATCGGCAATACGCGGCTGAAGTGGTCGCTCTACGGCTCGCCGCAGCCGGGCGCGGCGGTGCTGTCGCACGGAGCGGTCTTCCTCGAGAACATCGACCACCTGGCGGAGGGCGACTGGAAATCGCTGGCGCCGCCGGCCAGCGTGCTGGGCTGCAATGTCGCCGGCGATGCGATACGTCGGCGCGTCGAGGAACAGCTCGAGTTGTGGGACATCGAGCCGCGCTGGGTCGTCTCCAGCAGCCACGCGGGAGGCATCCACAACGGCTACGACCACCCCGGGCGGCTCGGCACCGACCGCTTCGTCGCGCACATCGGCGCCCGCCACCACGTGCTCTCGCGCGGGGTCGTTCGGCCGGTGCTGGTGGTGATGATCGGCACCGCGGTGACGGTCGACGCGGTGGACGCCGACGGCAACTTCCTCGGCGGGCTGATCCTGCCCGGCCACGGCATCATGCTGCGCGCGCTGGAAAGCGGCACGGCCGGCCTGCGTGTGCCGACCGGCGACGTGGTGAAGTTCCCGACCAATACCAGCGACGCGTTGACCAGCGGCGGCACCTACGCGATCACCGGCGCGATCGAGCGCATGCACCGCCACCTCGCGGCGCACTGCGGCGAGCCGCCGCTGACGATCGTCACCGGCGGTGCCGGCTGGAAGGTCGCGCCGTCGATGGAGCTCGAGCACGAGCTCGTCGATTCGCTGATCTTCGACGGCCTGCTGGTGCTGCAGTCGCACCGGCTGGCGCTGTAGCGCCCGCGGCTTGCGTCGCGACCGCCGGGACGCGTACCTTGCGTGCTAGAGGATGTAGCGCGAGAGGTCTTCGTTGCGGGCAAGCTCGCCGAGCTTCGCGTCGACCGCCGCGGCGTCGATGTTCACCGTCTGGCCGGCGCGGTTCGGCGCGTCGAAGCTGACCTCGTCGAGCAGCCGCTCCATCACCGTCGACAGCCGGCGTGCGCCGATGTTCTCGGTGCGCTCGTTGACGTCGTAGGCGATCTGCGCCAGACGCCGGATGCCTTCCGGCGACAGCTCCAGCGTCACGCCCTCGGTGGCCAGCAGCGCCTGGTACTGCTTGATCAGGCTGGCGTGCGTGCTGGTCAGGATGGCCTCGAAGTCGTCGACCGACAGCGAGCCCAGCTCGACGCGGATCGGAAAGCGGCCCTGCAGCTCCGGGATCAGGTCGCTCGGCTTGGCCAGGTGGAAGGCGCCCGAGGCGATGAACAGGATGTGGTCGGTCTTCACCATGCCGTGCTTGGTGCTGACCGTCGTGCCCTCGACCAGCGGCAGCAGGTCGCGCTGCACGCCCTGGCGCGAGACCTCGGCGCCGCCGTGCTCGCTGCGCGACGCGACCTTGTCGATCTCGTCGATGAAGACGATGCCGTTCTGTTCGGCATTGGCGAGGGCGCGGGTCTTGATCTCCTCGTCGTTGACCAGCTTCGCCGCTTCCTCGTCGATCAGCAGCTTCTGCGCCTCGGCGATCTTCAGCTTGCGGGTCTTCTTCCGCGCGCCGCCGAGCTGCGAGAACATGCCCTTCAGCTGCTCGGCCATCTCCTCCATGCCCGGCGGCGTCATGATCTCCATGCCGGGGCGCATCTCGGCAAGCTCGATCTCGATCTCCTTGTCGGCCAGCGTGCCCTCGCGCAGGCGCTTGCGCATCACCTGGCGCGCGGTGCTGTCCGGCGCGGGCGCGGCCGGCGCTGCCGCGAAGCCGAAACCCGCCGCCGCGTCCCGTGCCGGCGGCACCAGCGCGTCGAGGATGCGCTCCTCGGCGGCGTCCTCGGCCAGCGCGCGCTGGCGCTTCATCGCCGCTTCGCGCTCCTGCTTGACCGCCATGTCGACGAGGTCGCGTACGATGGTGTCGACGTCCTTGCCGACGTAGCCGACCTCGGTGAACTTGGTCGCCTCGACCTTGATGAAGGGGGCATCGGCGAGCTTGGCCAGACGGCGGGCGATCTCGGTCTTGCCGACGCCGGTCGGGCCGATCATCAGGATGTTCTTCGGCGTGATCTCGGCACGCAGCTTCTCGTCGACCTGCTGGCGGCGCCAGCGGTTGCGCAGCGCAATGGCCACCGCGCGCTTGGCGGCGGCCTGGCCGACGATGTGGCGGTCGAGCTCGGAGACGATTTCCTGCGGGGTCATGCTCATCGGGTCAGCCCAGCGTCTCGATGGTGTGATTCTGGTTGGTGTAGATGCACAGGTCGCCGGCGATCACCAGCGACTGCTTGATGATGTCGGCCGCGCCGAGATCGGTGTGCTGCAGCAGGGCGCGCGCCGCGGCCTGGGCATAGGCGCCGCCCGAGCCGATCGCGATGATGCCGAGCTCGGGCTCCAGCACGTCGCCATTGCCGGTGATGATCAGGCTCGCCTCGAGGTCGGCGACCGCCAGCATCGCCTCCAGCCGACGCAGCACGCGGTCGGTGCGCCAGTCCTTGGTCAGCTCGATCGCCGCGCGCACCAGATGCCCCTGGTGTTTCTCGAGCTTGGCCTCGAAGCGTTCGAACAGCGTGAAGGCGTCGGCGGTGGCGCCGGCGAAGCCGGCGAGCACCTGGTCGCGGTAGAGCTTGCGCACCTTGCGCGCGCTGGCCTTGACGACGATGTTGCCCAGCGTGACCTGGCCGTCGCCGCCGAGGGCGACCTGCCAGCCCTGCGGCGTCTGCCGGCGCACGCTGACGATGGTGGTGCCGTGGAAGGGTTCCATAGAGGGATTCAGGTGGAGGTGGCGGCGGCGCCTGCAAGCGCGCGGGCCGCGTCGCGCGGCCGCTGCACGACGGCTCAGTCGCGCAGGACCTGGACGCGCGCGTGCTCGTTGATGCCCATCGCGCCGAAGAACAGCGCGACGAGGCGGTGCGCCTCGGTGAAGGTGACGCTGCGGTTCTGGCCGCGCTTGGCCAGCACCCAGTTCAACAGGTCGCCGGCGGCGATGAAGTCGACGCGGATCAGGCGGGCGCAGGACACGGTGACCAGCGGCGCCGCGGCCAGCTTGGCGTCGATGACCTTCAGCGTCGCGCCGATGTCGCCGATCAGCTGGCCGGACAGGTCGACGTTCGCCACCTGCTGCCCGCCCTGCGGGTCGTCGAGCAGGCTCGACTCGAGGAAGCCCGTGGAGACCTCGTTGACGGTGGAGATCGGCTGCCCGCTGCTCGAATGCGTGCTGCCGGCCAGGCGCACCGTGCATTCGCTGCGCTCCCAGGACGGCGGTGACACTTCGTAGGTCACGCAGTAGTCGATCGCGGTCTCGTCGAACTGGTCGGGCCGGTTGGTCAGGCGCAGGGCTTCGAGCCGGCACATCCAGAAGATCGGGTCGGCATCGCGCACGCCCGTCGGCGCGGCTTCCTGAAGCGTGGTGAACAGTTGCTCGCCCGCCTGCCAGCGCATCTCGATGCGCTGCTTCGCCCACTGGCGGAAGAGGTCGGTCAGCTGCGACGCCGCTTCGGCCTCGATGTGGCGCAGCGCCGACCAGTCGAGCACCCAGGGCAGCGGCAGCTGCAGCGTGGCCGAGCGCAGGCGTGCGACGGCATCGATGTCGAGCACCTCGGTCGAGACCCAGCCGACGTCACCGGTGGGCGCCCGCGGCGCCTTCGGCCGCTCTTCGACGGCCGCGGCGTCGGCGACCCGCTTGGGCAGCGAGTACCACTGCGGCGACGAACTGCCGAAGAGGTTCGAGAAGTCGAAGGACAGCGCCTCGAACTTCTGCTGCTGGCCGATCGCCCGGTACAGGTCGAACAGCACCAGCCAGGTCTCGGTGTGCTGATACCGCGGACTGCCTTCCTTGACCAGCTGGGTCAGCGCGTCCTCGCAGCTCGTGAAGTCGGCATTCGCGAAGGCGATGACCGCTTCGTCGAGTTCGGGGTCGTGCACGACCTCGCTGACCTCGACGGCAAGGTTGGAGCCGAAATCGTTCAGGCGGGCCGCCGGCGCGGGGGCCGGGGCGGGCGCCTTCGCCGGCGCAGGCGTCGGCGCGGCCGCCAGGGAAGGGGCCGGACGGCCCGGCTCGGCCGGACGCAGCGGCGCCATGCCCGCGCCCATCACCACCGGTGCGGGCGCGGCCGCAGGGGGGACGTCGAAGGCCGGCAGCGGCGGCAGCGCGGGCAGGCGCTCGCCGTCGTCCTCGCCGCCGCTGTCGCCTTCGTCCGCCGGCACCTGGCTGGGATGGAAGGCCACCGGCTGCGTCGGCGCGTTGTAGAAGCCCGGCGAACGCTTGGTGCTCGACGGGCGCACGCCTTCGCCGACCATCTGCTGCTCGATCTCGTCGATCTTGGCCTTCACGCGCACGTCCTGGCGCGCACCGCCCTCGGCCAGGCGCACTTCGGAATCGTCGATGCGCGACGAGCCGCCCAGCGCGGCCAGCTGCTCGGGCGACAGGCCTTCGCGGCGCAGGCGGCGCAGCATGTCGAATTCACGCTTGCGGACGAAGTCGTTGCGCCGCTTGCGCTCGACCATCGCCTTCAGCTCGGACCGCTCCAGGTCCAGGTCGCGGCTGTCTTCCTGGCGCGAGTTGATGTCGGACCAGTCCGTGGCCGGGTTAGCCACGAAGCGCACGACCTTGCGCAGGAAGCTTTCGCCGTCCTTGGAGTCGGCCATGCGTTGCTCAGTCGCCGAACATCTTCTGCTTGAGCTCGCGGCGCTGCTGGGCTTCGAGCGACAAGGTCGCCGTCGGCCGAGCGAGCAAGCGGCCGAGGCCGATCGGTTCGCCGGTCTCGTCGCAATAGCCGTAGTCGCCGGCCTCGATGCGGCCGAGCGACTGCGAGATCTTCTTCAGCAGCTTGCGCTCGCGGTCGCGGGTGCGCAGCTCGAGTGCATGCTCTTCCTCGATCGTCGCGCGGTCGGCGGGGTCGGGCACGATGGACGTGTCTTCGCGCAGGTGCTCGGTGGTTTCGCCGGCGTTCGACAGCAGGTCGTCCTTCAGCGCCTGCAGGCGGGCGCGGAAGAAGTCGAGCTGCTTGTCGTTCATGTACTCGCTGTCCGGCATCGCCAGCAGCTCGGGTTCGGTCAGGTCTCGGCCGGCCTTGGATTTCCAGGCGTTCGCGAGCTTCGGGTCTGCCTTGACGGCAGGCTTCACAGTTTCCATCGGTTCGGGGAATCCACGAGCAGGGGGCTTCGGAGGGGAAAACCGGTCCGAGAACCGGTTGCCCGGCGCCGGCGCGGCGACGGCGACCTGCACGGCCTGGTCGGCATGCGCGGCCTCGATGGCCGGTCCGCGCGCTTCGGCGTGCTTGGCAGCAGGCGCCTTCGCCGACGCGACCTTGGTTGGGGTCTTTGCGGCAGGCGCAGGCGCCGCCGTTGCCGCCGCGGCCGTCTTGCGGGGTGCGGCGGGCTTCTCGGTGGCTGGGCTCTTGGCCGAGGTCTTGCTCACTTCGGAACTCCTCGCACTGGCTTTATACCTGTATCTGCCTCGGCCGGGGTTGCTTTGTCGGCGTCGGTTTTGGGCGCGCGGATTGTAGGCACGGATTTGGGGGGGATCCGCCGCCGTTGCTCATCTCAGACGAGACAGCCTTCGAGGCCCTGTTGCAGGATGTCGCGCGGCAGGTCGATGCCGATGAAGACCATCTTGCTCTGCTTCTTCTCGGACGGCAGCCACTTCGGGCCCAGATCACTGCCCATCAACTGGTGCACGCCCTGGAAGATCACTTTCCGGTCGGCACCTTTCATCCACAGCACACCCTTGTAGCGCAGCAGCTTCGGGCCGTAGACCTGCACGATCGAGCCGAGGAAATCCTCCAGCTTGGCGGCGTTGAAGGCCCGGTCCGAGCGGAAGACCATCGACTTCACGTCGTCGTCGTGGGCGTGGTGGTGCGGGTGGTCGCAGTGTTCGCCGTGCTCGTGATCATGGTCGTGATCGTGGTCATGACCATGGTGATCGTGGTCATGATCGTCGGCGGCCGTCAGGAACTCCGGGTCGATCTCGAGCTTGGCGTTGAGGTTGAAGCCGCGCAGGTCGAACACCTGCGACAGCGGCACCTCGCCGAAGTGCACCTTCTGCTGCGGCGCCCGCGGGTTCATGTGCTTGATGCGGTGCGTCAGCGCGTGCACGGCGTCTTCGTCGACGAGATCCGTCTTGCTGATGAAGATCTGGTCGGCGAAGCCGATCTGGCGCCGCGCTTCCTGCCGCGTATCGAGCTGCTGGTCGGCGTGCTTGGCGTCGACGAGCGTCAGCACCGAGTCCAGCAGGTAGCTCTCGGCGATCTCGTCGTCCATGAAGAAGGTCTGCGCGACCGGGCCGGGGTCGGCGAGGCCCGTGGTCTCGATCACCACCCGCTCGAAGTCGAGCTCGCCCTTGCGGCGCTTCTCGGCCAGGTCCGACAGCGTCGAGCGCAGGTCCTCGCGGATCGTGCAGCAGACGCAGCCGTTGCTCATCTGGATGACCTGCTCGTTCGAGTCCATCACCAGGATGTCGTTGTCGATGTTCTCCTCGCCGAACTCGTTCTCGATCACCGCGATCTTCTGGCCGTGGGCCTCGGTCAGCACGCGCTTGAGCAGGGTGGTCTTGCCGCTGCCGAGAAAGCCGGTCAGGATGGTCGCGGGAATGAGGCCGTTGGACATGGAGGCTCCGGGAACGAGGGGCTGCAGAGAAGGCACGGGAACAGAAAGGGGCAGCCCGGCCATCTGGGGGCGGCGAACTGTGTTGCAAGGGCCAGGCCCTGTCAACCGCCTTCCGGACCGTCCCTGCCGCCGGGCTGGGGTATTCTCCAACCCATCGCGACTAGCGACACCCGACGTGTCAGAACCCCCTTCCGGCCGGCATCCCCAACGTGCCGGCGGTGACAAGCGCAGCTTCTTCGAACGGCTGGTCGAGTTCGTCTCGCCCGGGCCCGATTCGCGCGACGCGCTGATCGAGACGCTCGCCAACGCCGAGCATCGGGAGCTGATCCCGCCGGAGTCGCGGATCATGCTCGAGGGCGTGATCCGCATGGCCGACCTGACGGCCGGCGACGTGATGGTCGCCGCGCCGCGCATGGACCTGCTGGCGATCGATGCCCCCTACGACGAGGTGCTCAATGCCGTCATCGAGACCGGCCACTCGCGCTTCCCGGTCTACGAGGGTGAGCGGGACAACATCATCGGCATCCTGCTGGCGAAGGACCTGCTGAAGCTGCAGCGCGCACCGGAGCTGAACCTGCGGACCCTGCTGCGGCCGGCGGTCTTCGTGCCGGAGTCGAAGAACCTGAACGAACTGCTGCGGGACTTCCGCTCCAACCGCAACCACCTGGCGATCGTCATCGACGAGTTCGGCCGCATCGCCGGCGTGCTGACGATCGAGGACGTGCTGGAGGAAATCGTCGGCGAGATCGAGGATGAGTTCGACGACGACGAGGCCGAGAGCGGCATCTACACGCTGGCCGACGGCACGCAGCGCGTCGCCGGCGACACGACGATCGCCGCGGTGAACCAGGCCTTCGCCACCGCGCTGCCGTCGGACGAGTTCGACACCATCGGCGGCCTGGTCGCGCACGAGATGGGTCGTGTGCCGCGGCGCGGCGAGACGGTCGAGGTCGGCGGCCTCGCGTTCCAGGTGATGCTGACGCGCGGCGGCGCGGTGCGCTGGTTCAAGACCACGCGTGTCGCCGCGGGCGACGGCGACGGCGCTTGAACCCGCAGACCGGGCGGGGCCCGGCCGCGCGCGCCGACGGCCTCACGGCCCTGACGCTTGGTGCGTTGCAGACGCTGGCCTTCGTCCAGACCTCCTGGCTGTGGCCGCTGCAGCTGCTGTGCCTGATCTGGCTGGCGACCGCCGCACGCGGCTCGTCGACCGGCCGCGCGGCGTGGATCGGCTGGCTGTTCGGCCTCGGCTGGGGCGTCGCCGGCACCTGGTGGCTGTTCATCAGCATGCACCGCTATGGCGGCCTGGCCGCGCCGCTGGCCGCCGCCGCGGTCGGGCTGCTGTCGGCGGCGCTGGCGCTGTACATGGCGCTGGCGCTGGCACTGTTCGCACGCGGCCGGCGCGGCCCGCCGATCGCCGATGCGGCGCTCTTCGCGCTGGCCTGGGTCGGCGCCGAGCTCGCGCGCGGGCTGCTCTTCACCGGCTTCCCGTGGGTCGCGAGCGGTTATGCGCAGGTCGACGGGCCGCTGGCCGCCTGGGCCCCGTGGCTCGGTGTCTACGGCATCGGCGGCCTGCTCGCCTTCAGCGCCGCGCTGGTCGCCTATGGCGCGTCGAGCTGGTGGCGGGCGATGGTCGAGCGCGGTGCGGCGGTCGCGACCCGCGCCGCCCGCATCCGCACCGCGCTGTCGCTGCTGATCGCCGCGGGCGTGTGGTTGCTGTCGGAAGCGATCGGCCCCATCGACTTCACCCGGCCGACCCGGCGGCTGGCGGTGACGCTGCTGCAGACCAACGTCGCGCAGGACCAGAAGTTCGCGGTCGAGCACCTGCCGGCCGCGCTGGCCTGGGTGGCCGGTGCGCTGCGTTCGGCTGGAGGCGACCTGGTGATCGCGCCCGAGACCGCGGTGCCGCTGCTGCCGGCGCAGCTGGATGCGTTCGACCCCGGGTATTGGCCGGCGCTGCGCAACCACTTCACCGAGGCGGCGGGCAAGCCGGCGGCGCTGGTCGGTGTGCCGCTGGGCGACCTGGAAGCAAGCTACAGCAATGCCGTCGTCGGCCTCGGCCCCAGCGCGCCGTACCGCTACGACAAGGTGCACCTCGTGCCTTTCGGCGAATTCATCCCGACCGGCTTCCGCTGGTTCACCGACCTGATGAACATCCCGCTCGGCGACTTCACCCGCGGCCGGCCCGACGCGCCGTCCTTCGCGGTCGCCGGTGAACGCATCGCGCCGAACATCTGCTACGAGGACCTGTTCGGCGAGGAGCTCGCGCTGCGCTTCCTTCGCGAGGGCACCGCGCCGACGATGCTGGCCAACGTCAGCAACATCGGCTGGTTCGGCGACACCATCGCCGTCACCCAGCACCTGAACATCTCGCGCATGCGTACGCTGGAGCTGCAGCGGCCGATGCTGCGCGCGACCAATACCGGCGCGACGGCCATCGTCGACCACACGGGCCGGGTCACCGCGCAGCTGGCACCCTTCACGCGCGACGTGCTCAAGGGCAGCGTCGAAGGCCGCGACGGCCGCACGCCGTACGCCGTGTGGGTTGGCCGGCTCGGCCTGTGGCCGCTGCTGATCGCGGCCTGGGCCCTGCTGCTGATCTTCGGCTGGCGACCGCGTCGGTAAACTTCGGGGTTTGTCTTCGTCGCCGACGAGCCCCCGATGCTCACCTTCCAGCAACTGATTCTGCGCCTCCAGGACTATTGGGACGCCCAAGGCTGTGCGCTGCTGCAGCCCTACGACATGGAAGTGGGTGCCGGCACCAGCCACACGGCGACCTTCCTGCGCGCGCTCGGCCCCGAGCCGTGGAAAGCCGCCTACGTGCAGCCCAGCCGCCGCCCCAAGGACGGCCGCTACGGCGAGAACCCGAACCGCCTGCAGCACTACTACCAGTACCAGGTGGTGCTGAAGCCCGCGCCCGAGAACATCCTGGAGCTCTACCTCGGCTCGCTGGAAGCCGTCGGCTTCGACCTGAAGAAGAACGACATCCGCTTCGTCGAGGACGACTGGGAGAACCCGACGCTCGGCTGCTGGGGCCTGGGCTGGGAAGTCTGGCTCAATGGCATGGAGGTGACGCAGTTCACCTACTTCCAGCAGGTCGGCGGCATCGACTGCAAGCCGATCACCGGCGAGATCACCTACGGCCTGGAGCGGCTGGCGATGTACCTGCAGGGCGTCGAGAGCGTCTACCAGCTGAAGTGGACGGACACCCTGAGCTACGGCGACGTCTACCACCAGAACGAAGTCGAGCAGAGCACCTACAACTTCGAGCACAGCGACGTCGAGTTCCTGCTGCAGGCCTTCTCGGCGCACGAGCGCCAGAGCAAGCACCTGATGGAAGCGCAGCTCGCGCTGCCGGCCTACGAGCAGCTGCTGAAGGCCGGCCACAGCTTCAACCTGCTCGATGCACGCGGCGCGATCAGCGTCACCGAGCGCGCCGGCTACATCGGCCGCATCCGCAACCTCGCGCGTGCGGTCGCGCAGAGCTACGTCGACAGCCGCGCGCGCCTCGGGTTCCCGATGGCGCCGAAGGCCTGGGCCGCCGAAGTGCTTGGCCGACTTGGAAAAGATGAAGGTGGCTTGACCGTATGAGCACGAACAAGAACCTGCTGGTCGAGCTGTTCGTCGAGGAACTGCCGCCGAAGGCACTGAAGAAGCTCGGTGAGGCCTTCGCATCGACGCTGGCGGCCTCGCTGCAGTCGCAAGGCCTGGTGGCCGCGGGTGCGAAGGTGACGCCGTTCGCCTCGCCGCGGCGGCTGGCGGTGCATGTCGAAGGTGTCGCCGGCAAGGCCGCCGACAAGGCGGTGCAGCAGAAGCTGATGCCGGTGGCGGTGGCGCTCGATGCCTCCGGCGCACCGACGCCGGCGCTGCTGAAGAAGCTGGCCGCGCTGGGCGCCGACGCCTCCGCGGTGCCGAACCTGAAGCGCACCGGCGACGGCAAGGCCGAAGCCCTGTTCCTCGACAGCGTGGTGCCCGGTGCGACGCTGGCCGAAGGCCTGCAGCGTGCACTCGACGAGGCGATCGCGAAGCTGCCGATCCCGAAGGTGATGAGCTACCAGCTGGCCGACGGCTGGTCGAGCGTGAACTTCGTGCGCCCGGCGCATGGGCTGGTCGCGCTGCATGGGGAGGCGGTCGTCGAGATCAAGGCGCTCGGCTTGAGTGCCGGCCGCACGACCCAGGGCCATCGCTTCGAAGCCGCCGTCAGCCCGGTCACGCTGCGCGATGCCGACAGCTACGCCGCGCAGCTGGAATCGGAAGGCGCCGTGATTGCGAGCTTCGATGCGCGCCGCGCCGAGATCGCGCGCCAGCTGGCGGCCAAGGCGACGGAGCAGGGCCTGCAGCCGATCGACGACGAGGCGCTGCTCGACGAGGTCACCGCGCTGGTCGAACGGCCGAACGTGCTGCTGTGCCGCTTCGAGCCCGAGTTCCTCGCGGTGCCGCAGGAATGCCTGATCCTGACGATGAAGGCCAACCAGAAGTACTTCCCGCTGCTCGACGCGGCGGGCCGGCTGACGCACCAGTTCCTGGTCGTCAGCAACATCCGGCCGGCCGATGCGTCGGCGGTGACCGGCGGCAACGAGCGTGTCGTGCGCCCGCGCCTGGCCGATGCCAAGTTCTTCTTCGACCAGGACCGCAAGCGCTCGCTGGCCGACCGCGTCGGCGGCCTCGACAAGGTGGTCTACCACAACAAGCTCGGCACGCAGGGCGAACGCTCCGGGCGCGTGCGGGCCATCGCGCGGCGCATCGGCGACCAGCTCGGCGGCGCGGTGCTGGCCGATGCCGCCGACCGCGCCGCTTTGCTGGCCAAGGCCGACCTGCTGACCGACATGGTCGGCGAGTTCCCCGAGCTGCAGGGCGTGATGGGCGGCTACTACGCCCGCCACGACGGCGAGCACGAGGACATCGCGCTGGCGATCGAGGACCACTACCGCCCGCGCTTCGCCGGCGACGCGCTGCCGCGCAACCCGGTCGGCCTGGCGGTGGCGCTGGCCGACAAGCTCGAGACGCTGGCCGGCCTCTTCGGCATCGGCCAGGTGCCCACCGGCGACAAGGACCCGTTCGCGCTGCGCCGCCATGCGCTCGGCGTGATCCGCATGCTGGTCGAGGGCGGGCTGCCGCTGGACATCCACCGGCTCGTCGGCGATGCCTTCGCCGCGTTCGGCCCGGCGCACGGCCAGGCGCAGGCCGAGGTCGGCTTCTTCCTGCGCGAACGACTCGCCGGCTGGCTGCGCGAGCAGGGCTACAGCGTGCAGGAGGTCGAGGCGGTGGTCGAGTCGCGTCCCGAGCGCTGGGCAGAGATCCCGAAGCGGCTGGCGGCCGTGCGCGCCTTCGCGGCGCTGCCGGAAGCCGCGTCGCTGGCCGCCGCGAACAAGCGCGTCGGCAACATCCTGAAGAAATCGGAAGCCGGCGCGGCGGTCGACGTGCAGCCGGCGCTGCTGAAGGAAGCCGCCGAAGCGGCGCTCTTCGACGCGCTGGGCGCCGTGCAGCCGGCCGCCGACGCGGCTTTCGAGCGCGGCGACTACACCGAGTCTCTGCTGGCGCTGGCCGCGCTGAAGGTGCCGGTCGACGCCTTCTTCGACGGCGTGATGGTCAATGCCGACGATGCCGCGCTGCGCAACAACCGCCTAGCGCTGCTGCGTCGGTTGCATGCGGCGATGAACCGCGTCGCCGACCTGTCGCGCCTGGCGGCCTGAGCGCCGCGGCGCAACCCGAATCACGAGGAGATCCGCGATGCAACCGGTGGTCAAGCTGGTGATCCTGGGCCGAGACGGCATCCTCAACGAATACCGGGACGACCACGTCAAGTCGCCGGAGGAGTGGCACCCGATCGACGGCGCGCTCGAGGCGGTGGCGCGGCTGAACCACGCCGGCTGGCACGTCGTCGTCGCGACGAACCAGAGCGGCATCGGCCGCGGCATGATCGACATGGCCTCGGTGAACGCGGTGCACAGCCACATGATGCAAAGACTGATGGCCGCCGGCGGCCGCCTCGACGCGGTGTTCTTCTGCCCGCACACGCCGCAGGACCAGTGCGACTGCCGCAAGCCGCTGCCCGGGCTGATGCGCGAGATCGGCCGCCGCTACGGCATCGACCTGAAGTCGGTGCCGATGGTGTCCGACACCCTGCGCGACATGCAGGCCGCGCGCGCGGCGGGTTGCGAGGCGCACCTCGTGCTGTCGGGCCGCTCGGCGGGGCTGGACGATGCGCAGATCCAGCGCCTGCTGGCGCAGGTGCCGAACGGCGCGGAAGTGCACGCCAACCTCAACGCGTTCGCCGAGTACCTGCTGCGGCGCGACCACGCGCCGATCTCGGGTCCGGGCGAGCTGCACTGATGCTGTCGGCGGTCCGATCCTTCCTCTTCGTGCTGTGGATGGCGGTCACGGTGGTGCCGTGGGCGCTGACGGTGCTGGTGTTCTCGATCTTCGTGCGCGGGCGGCCGGTGTACTGGCTGTGCGTCGGCTGGCTGCGCGTCGCGGTGTGGGGTGCGCGCGTGATCTGCGGCGTGCGCCACCGCATCCAGGGCATGGAGCACCTGCCGAAGGCCGACGACGAGAAGGCCGCGGTGCTGCTGGCGCCGAAGCACCAGTCGACCTGGGAGACCTTCGCGTTCCCGACGCTGATGCCGCACCCGCTGTGCTACGTGTTCAAGCGCGAGCTGCTGTACATCCCCTTCTTCGGCTGGGCGATGAGCCGGCTGGACATGATCCACATCGACCGCAGCAAGCGCACCGAAGCCTGGAACAAGGTGGCCGAGCAGGGGCGCCAGCTGATGTCGCAGGGCCTGTGGGTCATCATGTTCCCCGAGGGCACGCGCAGCGCGCGCGGCAGCCAGGGCACCTACAAGAACGGCGCCAGCCGGCTGGCCATCGCCACCGGCACGCCGATCGTGCCGATCGCGGTGAACTCCGCGCGCTGCTGGCCGCGCAAGCAGTTCCTGCTGACGCCCGGCGTGATCGACATCGTGATCGGCAAGCCGATCCCGGTCGAAGGCCGCGAGCCCGAGGAGCTGATGCGCGAGGTCGAGGCCTGGATCGAGGCCGAGATGCGGCGCATCGACCCGGAGGCTTATACGAACGAGGCCGCGGCCGCCCTGTCGCCCCGCTAGAGTGGCCGCTCACGACACGGTCATCGCCCCTTCGTACATCCCTTCGTAGAATGAGCCGCCATGCCGCGGCCCGACGCTCCGCCCGAGTCGACCGATCCCGAGCAGCTGTCGCTGTTCGATGCACCGTCGCCCGCGCCCGTCGCGCGGCCGGCCGCGCCGCCCGCGATCGGCCCGGCCGCCGCACCGGCGCCAGTGCCCATGGCCCGCTTCCACCACCCGCGCGCGCAGCGCCACATCGACCTCGGCGAGCACCGCGTCGCCTACGAGTTCCGCCGCGCCCGCCGGCGCAGCATCGGCTTCGTCGTCAGCGCCGAGGGGCTGAGCGTCAGCGCCCCGCGCTGGGTCGGCGTCGGCGAGGTGGAGCAGGCGCTGCAGGCCAAGGCCGGCTGGATCCTGCGCAAGCTGCACGAGCAGCAGCAGCGCGCCGAGCGCCTCCAGGCCAGCCGCGTGCGCTGGCACGACGGCACCAGCCTGCCGTTCCTCGGCGAGACGGTGATCCTCGTGCTCGACCCGCGCGTGACCGGCGCGGTGCTGCACAGCGCCGCCGACGCGCTGCCGGGCGTGCCGAAGCTGACGCTGCATGTCGGCCTGCCGCAGGCCGCCGGCGAGGCGCAGATCCGCGAGGCCGTGCAGAGCTGGCTGCAGCGCCAGGCGCGCCGCATCTTCGAGGAGCGCTGCGCGCTGTTCGCGCCGCGGCTGGGCGTGCGCATGAAGCGGCTGTCCCTGAGCTCGGCCTCGACGCGCTGGGGCTCGGCAAGCGCCGACGGCTCGGTGCGGCTGAACTGGCGCCTCGTGCATTTCGGCCTGCCGGTGATCGACTACGTCGTTACGCACGAGCTCGCGCACCTGCGCGAGATGAACCACAGCGCCGCGTTCTGGGACGTCGTGCGCTCGGTGCTGCCGGACTTCGAGCAGCGTCGCGGGCTGCTGCGCAGCGAGCTGCTGCCGTCCTTCGACTGACCGCGCCCGCCGGCGGGCCGGCCGGCGTCTGGTTTACATTGACGTAAACGTCAATCGCCGATCCGTCGTCATGACCGCCACGCCCGCCCGTTCGAAGGACGACCGCACGTTCACCATCACCGAGCTCGCGCAGGAGTTCGACATCACGCCGCGCGCGATCCGCTTCTACGAGGACGTCGGCCTGCTGTCGCCGTCGCGTGCCGGCCGCAACCGCGTCTACACCCAGCGCGACCGCACGCGGCTGAAGCTGACCTTGCGCGGCAAGCGGCTGGGCTTCTCGCTCACCGAGATCCGGCAGCTGGTGACGATGTACGAGTCGCCGTCCGACACCGCGCCGCAGCTCGAGGCCTTCCGCGAGGCGCTGATGAAGCACCGCCAGCAGCTCGAGCAGCAGCTGGAAGACCTGCAGGTCACGCTGGCCGAGATCGCCCAGCACGAGGACCGCTGCGAGCGCCTGCTGGCCGCGCAGCGGCCGGCCGCCGCGGCGCCGAAGCGCCGGCGCACTGCCGCCGCCGCCGAGCGCTGAGCCGCGGCGCCGCGCCGGCGGGTATGATTGACGTTTACGTAAACGTCAATTGAGCAGTCCTCAACGGCAAGGCGGATCGGCATGACGACAGCGTTCGAGGCGGAACCGGGCTACGAGCTGCGGGTGCGGGAATCGTTCGCGCGCCAGGCGGTGATGCGCACCCTGGACGCGCGGCTTGAGACCATCGAGCCCGGTCGCGTCGTGATCACGATGCAGCACCGCGCCGAGCTGACGCAGCAGCACGGCTTTCTGCACGCCGGCATCGTCTCCACCGCGCTCGATTCGGCCTGCGGCTACGCCGCTTTCTCGCTGATGCCCGCCGACGCCGCGGTGCTGACGATCGAATTCAAGGTCAACCTGCTCGCGCCCGCGCGCGGGCCCCGCTTCCGCTTCGAAGGCCTCGTGGGCAAGGCCGGCCGTACCATCAGCGTCGTCGACGGCAGCGCCTGGCAGACCGACGAACACGGCCGCGAGACCCGCGTCGCGACGATGACCGCCACCGTGATGACGGTGCGGGGCCGCGAAGGGCTGAAGCACTGATTCCACTTCTGCACGACAGCACCACGGAGACACCATGAGCAATCTGCCCGGACTCGACTTCCAGCTCGGCGAGGACATCGACGCGCTGCGCGACGCCGTGCGCAACTTCGCGCAGGCCGAGATCGCGCCGCGCGCCACCGAGATCGACGCCAGCGACCAGTTCCCGATGGACCTGTGGCGCAAGATGGGCGAGCTCGGCGTGCTCGGCATCACGGTGCCCGAACAGTACGGCGGCGCCGCGATGGGCTACCTCGCGCACATGGTGGCGATGGAGGAGATCAGCCGCGCATCGGCCTCGGTGGGCCTGAGCTACGGCGCGCACTCGAACCTCTGCGTCAACCAGATCAAGCGCAACGGCAGCGAGGCACAGAAGGCCAAGTACCTGCCCAAGCTGATCAGCGGCGAACATGTCGGCGCGCTGGCGATGAGCGAGCCCGGCGCCGGCTCCGACGTCATCAGCATGAAGTTGAAGGCTGAGGACAAGGGCGGTTATTACGTGCTCAACGGCAGCAAGATGTGGATCACCAACGGCCCCGATGCCGACACGCTGGTGGTCTACGCGAAGACCGATCCGCAGATGGGCGCGCGCGGCGTCACCGCCTTCCTGATCGAGAAGGGCATGAAGGGCTTCTCGATCGCGCAGAAGCTGGACAAGCTCGGCATGCGCGGCTCGCACACCGGCGAACTGGTGTTCCAGGACGTCGAGGTGCCGGCCGAGAACGTGCTGGGCGCGGTCGGCGGCGGCGCGAAGGTGCTGATGTCCGGCCTCGACTACGAACGCGCGGTGCTCGCCGCCGGGCCGATCGGCATCATGCAGGCGGTGATGGACAACGTGGTGCCCTACATCCACGACCGCAAGCAGTTCGGCCAGTCGATCGGCGAGTTCCAGCTGATCCAGGGCAAGGTGGCCGACATGTACACCGTGCTGCAGGCCGCGCGCGCGTTCTGCTACACGGTGGGCAAGAACCTCGACAAGCTCGGCACCGACCACGTGCGCCAGGTGCGCAAGGACTGCGCCAGCGTGATCCTGTGGTGCGCCGAGAAGGCCACCTGGATGGCCGGCGAGGGCATCCAGGTCTTCGGCGGCAACGGCTACATCAACGAGTTCCCGCTCGGCCGCCTGTGGCGCGACGCCAAGCTCTACGAGATCGGCGCCGGCACCAGCGAGATCCGCCGCATGCTGATCGGCCGCGAGCTGTTCGCGGAGACGATGTGACGCACGCCGGGCCCGTGCCCGTGCTCGCCGGTGAGCGCTGCACCCTGCGCGCGCTGACGAGCGCCGACGCGCCGTCGATCGCGCGCCATGCCAACGATGCCGCCGTGGTGCGCAACCTCTTCGAAGGGTTTCCGCACCCGTACACGCTGGCGCACGCCGAAGCCTGGTGCGGGCCGCAGCATCGCGAGCCGCAGTACGGGCACGTGTTCGCGATCGATGTCGCCGGCGAGGCAGTCGGCTGCCTCGGCGTGATGCCGCAGCCGGGGTTCCTGGCCTGCAACGCGATGGTCGGCTACTGGATCGGCCAGGCGCACTGGGGCCGCGGCATCGCGGCCGAGGCACTCGAGCTGGCGACGCGCTGGGCGTGGGATGCGCTGCCGAGGCTGACGCGCCTGTACGCGCCGATCTTCGTGCGCAACGCGGCCTCGCAGCGGGTGGTCGAGAAAGCAGGCTATCAGCGGGAGGCGCTGCTGCCGCGCTCGATGATCCGCGACGGCCAGGTGCTCGACATCGTCCAGTACGCAACCTACCGCGAGGACCACGCATGAGCGGATCGATCGTCGCCATCGGGGGTGGCGGCTTCCTGATGGACGACACCACCGGCCGACAGGAGCGCTACCTGCTGTCGCTGCTGCGCGAGCGCCGCCAACGGCCGCGCGTGCTGTACGTCGGCACGGCGGCCGGCGACAGCGAGCGCATGCAGCTGCGCTTCATGAACCACTTCGTGCAGCTCGGCTGCGAACCCGCGACCCTGCCGTTCTTCCAGTACGACATGAAGCGCGACTACCACCAGGCCGTGCGCGACGCGGACCTGGTCTACGTCGGCGGCGGCAATACGCCGGCGATGCTGGCGGTGTGGCGCGAGTTCGGCTTCGACGCGACGCTGCGCGAGGTCTGGCAGGCCGGCACCGTGCTGGCCGGCATCTCCGCCGGCGCCAACTGCTGGTTCGAGCAGTACATCACCGACAGCGTGCCCGGCGGCGGCGTGCGAGCCGGCCTCGGCTTCCTGCCCGGCACCTTCTGTCCGCACCTCGACAGCGAAGCCTGGCGCCAGCCGGTGCTCGCCGAGGTGCGCGCGCTGCCGGCCTTCGGCGCGCCCGATGGCGTGATGCTGCATTTCGACGGCACCCGCTTCGCCGAGGCGGTCACGTCGCTCGAAGGTCGCGAGGCCGTGCGTCGCACCGATGCCGCGAAGCCTGTGCCGCTGCCAACGCGCCTGCTCGCCGCTTCGTAAACTGTGCACTGCAACATCGCTGTAAACCGGGTGCCCTGACCGATGACCGCCGACAACCTGCAAGAGCTCTTCCAGAAGAACCGCGACTGGGCAGCGGCCACCGAGACGCGCGAGCCGGGCTTCTTCACCCGCCTGCTGCAGCAGCAGACGCCGCAGTACCTGTGGATCGGCTGCGCCGACAGCCGCGTGCCGGCCAACGAGCTGGTTGGCCTGCTGCCGGGCGAGCTGTTCGTGCACCGCAACGTCGCCAACCTGCTGGTGCACTCGGACCTCAACGCGCTGTCGGTGATCCAGTACGCGGTCGACGCGCTGATGGTGCGCCACGTGATCGTGGTCGGCCACTCGAACTGCGGCGGCGTGCGTGCGGCGCTGGAGAACCGCCGCGCCGGCCTCGTCGACAACTGGCTGCGCCACGTGCAGGACGTGCGTGACCTGCACGACGGTTTCCTCGCCGGGCTGCACGAATCGCTGCGCGTCGACGCGCTGGTCGAGCTGAACGTGCTCGAGCAGGCGCGCAACGTCTGCCGCACCACGGTGGTGGCCGATGCCTGGCAGCGCGGCCAGTCGGTCGTCGTGCACGGCTGGGTCTACGGGCTGCACAACGGCCTGCTGGAGGACCTGCACATCACCGCCGCGAGCAACGACGACGTCGGCCTGGCCTACGACACCGCGCTCGCGCAGCTGAAGCAGCGCTGGCGGCAGCGCCAGGCGCAGCTCACCGCCTGAGGACCTGAAGCGATGCGCGCGCTGTTCCCGCACCGGCTGACGGATTCACGCGCGTTCGACGTCGCGCTGGCGATCATCGAGGGTTTCGACCGCCACTATCGCCTCTTCACCGAGACCAACCGCGAGGCCAAGGCGCGGTTCGAGGCCGCCGACTGGCACGGCCAGCAGCGTGCGCAGCGCGAGCGCATCGAGTTCTACGACACGCGCGTCGACGAATGCGTCGAACGGCTGCAGACCGAGTTCGACGTCGCGACCTTGTCCGACGACACCTGGGCGCAGACCAAGCTGCACTACATCGGCCTGCTGACGAACCACCAGCAGCCCGAGCTCGCCGAGACCTTCTTCAACTCGGTGACGACGAAGATCCTGCACCGCCGCTACTTCCGCAACGACTTCCTCTTCGTGCGGCCGGCGGTGTCCACCGAGTACATCGAGAACGACGAGCCGGCGTCGCTCCCGACCTACCGCGCCTACTACCCGACGCGCGACACGCTGCGCGAGACGTTGCTGCGCATCGTCACCAACTTCCAGTTGAAGCGCGAGTTCGAGGACCTGGGCCGCGACATCGACCAGGTGCTCACCGCGCTGTCGCGCCACACCGGCCAGGTGCGGCTGCGCGCGAACTTCCAGATCCAGGTGCTGTCGTCGCTGTTCTACAGGAACAAGGGCGCCTACCTCATCGCCCGCATCGTCAACGGCTTCTCAGAGACGCCGATGGTGCTGCCGATCCTGCACAACGAGCGCGGCCAGCTGGTGATCGACACCGCGCTGTTCACGCAGGACGACCTGCTGATGCTGTTCAGCTTCGCGCGGGCGTACTTCATGGTCGAGATGGCGGTGCCCAGCGCCTACGTGCAGTTCCTGCGCAGCCTGATGCCGAGGAAGCCTCGTTCGGAGATCTACTCGGCGCTCGGCCTGCAGAAGCAGGGCAAGAACGCCTTCTACCGCGACTTCCTCTACCACCTGCGCCATTCGAGCGACAAGTTCGGCATCGCGCCCGGCATCAAGGGCATGGTGATGCTGGTGTTCGACCTGCCGTCGTTCCCCTACGTCTTCAAGGTCATCAAGGACTTCTACCCGCCGCAGAAGGACACCACGCGCGAGCAGATCAAGGCCAAGTACCTGCTGGTGAAGTCGCACGACCGCGTCGGCCGCATGGCCGACACGCTGGAGTACACCAGCGTCGCGTTCCCGCGTTCGCGCGTGTCCGACGAACTGGTGGCCGAGCTGATGCACTTCGCGCCCAGCCAGGTAGAGGAAGACGGCGACGCGCTGATCATCAAGCACCTGTACATCGAGCGGCGCATGATCCCGCTGAACATCTACCTGCACGACGCGACCCGCGAGCAGATCGAGCATGCGGTGATCGAGTACGGCAACGCGATCAAGGACCTCGTGGCCGCCAACATCTTCCCCGGCGACATGCTGTGGAAGAACTTCGGCGTCACGCGGCACGGCAAGGTCGTGTTCTACGACTACGACGAGATCGAGTACCTGACCGACTGCAACTTCCGCAAGGTGCCCGAGCCGCGCACCGAGGAGGAGGAGATGTCCGGCGAGGTCTGGTACGCGGTCGGCCCGAAGGACATATTCCCCGAGACCTTCGGCCCCTTCCTGCTCGGCAACCAGGCCGTGCGCGAGGTGTTCATGAAGCACCACGCCGACCTGCTCGACCCGGCCTTCTGGCAAGCCCACAAGGACCGCATCAAGGCCGGGCATGTGCATGATGTGTTTCCCTATGAAGCGAACCGCCGCTTCGTCCATCAGCGCCAGGTGCATCCCGCCGCCGCCACGCCGCTGGTGCCTGCCTGACCCCCTCTTTCGACCGACCTGATCCAGGAGCAACGCCATGGCCGATCCCATCGTCATCGTTTCCGCCGCCCGCACGCCGATCGGCGGCCTGCTGGGCGACTTCTCGTCGCTCGCGGCCTGGGAGCTGGGCGCCGTCGCCATCAAGGCCGCCGTCGAGCGCGCGAAGGTGCCCGGCGATGCCATCGACGAGGTGCTGCTCGGCAACTGCCTGATGGCCGGCCAGGGCCAGGCGCCCGCGCGCCAGGCCATGCGCCGCGCCGGCCTGCCCGATGCGACGGGCGCGGTGACGCTGTCGAAGATGTGCGGCTCCGGCATGCGCGCGATGATGTTCGCGCACGACATGCTCGCGGCCGGCTCGGCCAACGTGATGGTCGCCGGCGGCATGGAGAGCATGACCAACGCGCCGCACCTGATGTTCGCGCGCAAGGGCGTGAAGTACGGCGCCACGGCCATGTACGACCACATGGCGATGGACGGCCTGGAAGACGCCTACGAGCGCGGCAAGGCGATGGGCGTGTTCGCCGAGGCCTGCGTCGCGAAGTACCAGTTCACGCGCGAGGCGCAGGACCAGTTCGCGATCGCCTCGACGACGCGCGCGAAGCAAGCCAATGAAGACGGCAGCTTCGACTGGGAAATTGCGCCGGTCACGCTGCCGGGCAAGGCCGGCGACGTGAGCGTCAACCGCGACGAGCAGCCCTTCAAGGCCAAGCTCGACAAGGTGGCCGGCTTGAAGCCCGCGTTCAAGAAGGACGGCACGATCACCGCGGCGACCTCGTCGTCGATCTCCGACGGCGCCGCCGCGCTGGTGATGGTGCGCGAGTCCACCGCCAGGCAGCTCGGCCTGCAGCCGGTGGCGCGCATCGTCTCGCACGCGGTGCACGCGCAGGCGCCCGAGTGGTTCTCGACCGCACCCGCCGGTGCGATCGAGAAGGTGCTCAAGAAGGCCGGCTGGGATGCCAAGAGCGTCAACCTGTGGGAGGTCAACGAGGCCTTCGCCGCGGTGACGATGGCCGCGATGGCCGAGTACAAGCTGCCGCACGAGATCGTCAACGTGCACGGCGGAGCGGTGGCGCTGGGCCATCCGATCGGCGCGTCGGGCGCGCGCATCGTCGTCACGCTGCTGGGCGCGCTGAGGAAGCGCGGCCTCAAGCGCGGCGTCGCGTCGCTGTGCATCGGCGGCGGCGAAGCCACCGCGATGGCGGTCGAGCTGTTCTGACGGTCGGACCCCGTGGCTGACGTGCTCGTCATCGGCGCCTCGCGCGGCATAGGCGCGGAGCTGGTGCGCCAGCACCACGCAGCCGGCGACCGCGTGGTTGCCACGGCGCGCGACGACGCGGGCCTCGCGCGCACCGCCGCGCTCGGCGCGACGGCGCTGCGGCTGGACGTGACCGACAGCGCCGGTGCCGCGGACTTCGGCCGGCGGATCGACGGCGAAGCCTTCCACACCGTGTGGTTCGTCGCCGGCGTCTACGGCCCGCGCACGACCGGCCTGCAGCCGCCGACCGAGGCCGAGTTCGACGCCGTGATGCACACCAACGTGCTGGCCGCGATGCGCCTCCTGCCCACGCTGGCCCAGGCCCTGGCGCCGGTCGGCCGCATCGCGGTGCTGTCGTCGCGCATGGGCTCGATGGGCCTGCGCAGCAACGCCAACGGCTGGCTCTACCGCGCGTCGAAGGCGGCGCTGAACTCGGTGGTGACGGACGCCTCGCTGGCGCTCGATGGCCGCGCCGTTTGCGTGGCATTGCACCCGGGCTGGGTGCGCACCGACATGGGCGGAGAGGGCGCCGACCTGGCCGTCGAACGCAGCGTTGCCGAATTGCGCGCGACCGTCGCCGGCCTGACGCTCGCCGACAGCGGCAGCTTCCTCAACCACGATGGCCAGCACCTCGACTGGTGAGCGGGTCGATCGACACCAAGACTTCCGGAGACTTTCGATGTTGTTGAGCGACGACCACCGCGCCGTGCAGGACGCCGTGCGCGAGTTCGTGCAGGCCGAGATCGCCCCGAAGGCGGCGGCCTGGGACAAGAGCCACCACTTCCCGGCCGCGGAGCTCAAGGGCCTGGCCGCGCTCGGCTGCTACGGCGTCGCGGTGCCGACCGACTACGACGGCGCGGGGCTGGACTACCTGTCGCTGGCGCTGATCCTCGAGGAGATCGCTGCCGGCGACGGCGCCACCAGCACGGTGGTCAGCGTCAACAACTGCCCCGTCTGCTCGATCCTGATGGCCTTCGCCAACGAGGACCAGAAGCAGCGCTATCTCAAACCGCTGGCGCGCGGCGACATGCTGGGCGCGTTCTGCCTCACCGAGCCGCATGTCGGCTCGCAGGCCGACGGGCTGCGCACGACGGCCGTGCGTGACGGCGACCACTACGTGCTCAACGGCGTCAAGCAGTTCATCACCAGCGGCAAGAACGGCGACGTCGCGATCGTGATGGCGGTGACTGACAAGGCCGCCGGCAAGAAGGGCATCAGCGCCTTCATCGTCGAGACGCGCACGCCAGGCTACTCGGTCGCGCGCATCGAGGACAAGATGGGCCAGCATGCCAGCGATACCGCGCAGATCAACTTCGACAACTGCCGCGTGCCGGCCGCGAACCTGCTGGGTGAAGAAGGCATGGGGCTGAAGATCGCGCTGTCGGGGCTGGAGGGCGGGCGCATCGGCATCGCCAGCCAGTCGGTCGGCATGGCGCGCGCGGCCTTCGACGCGGCGCTGGCCTACAGCAAGGAGCGCACCGCCTTCGGCCAGCCGATCTTTTCGCACCAGGCGATCCAGTTCAAGCTGGCCGAGATGGCGACCAAGATCGAGGCCGCGCGCCAGCTGATCTGGCATGCCGCGAGCCTGAAGGACGCCGGTCGGCCGTGCCTGAAGGAAGCGGCGATGGCCAAGCTCAACGCCAGCGAGATGGCCGAGCAGGTGTGCTCCGCCGCGATCCAGGTCTTCGGCGGCTACGGCTACGTCAGCGACTTCCCGGTCGAGCGCATCTACCGCGACGTGCGCGTGACGCAGATCTACGAAGGCACGTCCGAGGTGCAGAAGATCCTGATCGGGCGCGCGCTGGCCTGAAGCGCGCAGACGGTCATGGAGCCGAGCCAATACTGTTCGCGTTGTCCGTTTTCGGCCCTGAGCGGCCGTTGGCCGCCCAGGGCCCGAGGGCCCTATCGCCCCGCTCCCCCACGCCCCCTCCGAGAGGGGGCTCCAGCATGTCGGCAGCTCCCCCAGCCCCCTCCGGGAGGGGGCTCCAGCTCGAATGTCGAGTCGGCCAGCTGGCCGACCGACACCTTCGGAGTCTCTCGCGCCGCCCGCACGCGCCGCGCTCCGCACGAGGCGCCGGCCGAAGGCCGGCTCGTCGAACATGCTGGAGCCCTCCTCTTGGAGGGGGGCTCGGGGGGAGCTGTCGCACATGCTGGAGCCCCCTCTCGGAGGGGGCGCGGGGGAGCGGTGCAAGCAGGGCCTCCGGCCCTGGGGCGGCCAACGGCCGCTCAGGGCCGAAAACGGCCAAAGCGAGGGCAAACGCCTGGTGCCCTTGCGCCACGTCGGCTTCCAGGCCCCCTGACGTTCGCTCCGCCGTCGTCCGGCTTGACACCGCCCGCCGTCGGCCTATCGTTGCCGCGCATCCGGACCTCGGAGGTGCACGATGACGACCACGGAATCCGGCCTGCCGCAGCTGCGCGGCGGCCTGTTCCTCAGCGACGGCGGGCTGGAGACGACGCTGGTCTTCCAGCGCGGCATCCCGCTGCCGCACTTCGCGGCCTTCGTGCTGCTGGGTGACCCGACCGGCCGGCAGGTGCTGGCCGAGTACTTCAAGCCCTACCTTGCGCTCGCCGCGCGCACGCCGGGCGCCGGCTTCGTGCTCGAGACGCCGACCTGGCGCGCGAATGCCGACTGGGGTGCGAAGCTGGGCTTCGACGCGGCGGGCCTGGCGGCGGTGAACCGCGACGCCGCCACCTTCGTGCGCCAGCTGCAGAAGACCTGGGCCCCGCGCATCGAGGGCGAGGTGGTCACCGCCGGCGTCATCGGCCCGCGCGGCGACGGCTACGTCGCCGAAGAACCCGGCAGCATCGACGAGGCCGCGCGCTACCACCAGCCGCAGGCCGAGGCGCTGCGCGAAGGCGGCGTCGAGATGCTGATCGCGGTGACGATGACCGGCAGCGCCGAGGCCTGCGGCGTCGCGCGCGCGGCCGCGGCGGTCGGGCTGCCCTGCGTCGTGTCCTTCACGCTGGAGACCGACGGGCGCCTGCCCAGCGGCGAGACGCTCGGCGAGGCGATCGTGCGCGTCGATGGCGACGGCCACCCGCCGGCCTACTTCCAGCTCAACTGCGCGCACCCGAGCCACTTCGAGAACGTGCTCGCCGACGGGGCCGCCTGGCGCGAGCGCATCCGCGGGTTGCGCGCGAACGCGTCGACCAAGAGCCACGCCGAGCTCGACGCGTCGACCGCGATCGACAGCGGCGATCCGGAGGACCTGGGTCGGCGCTACCTGCGCCTGCGCGCGCCGCTGTCGCGGCTCAACGTGCTGGGCGGCTGCTGCGGCACCGATGAACGCCACCTGCGCGCGATCGCGCGGGCGTGGACGTCGGGCTGATCAGTCGGCGACCTCGACGCGGTTGCGCCCCGCTTCCTTCGCGCGGAAGAGCGCCGCGTCGGCGCGCGCGATCAGGCTTTCCGGGTCCTTGTCGACCGAATGGGCGAGCGCGACGCCGACGCTGATCGTCGTGCCCAGCGCCTCGGCGCGCACCAGCACGCGAAGGCGTTCGGCCAGCGCGGTCGCCTGCTGCGGCTCGGTGTCGGGCAGCAGCAGCAGGAACTCCTCGCCGCCGACGCGGCCGACGATGTCCTCGGCGCGCACGTGGTTCTGCAGCAGGTTCGACAGGTGCACCAGCACGCTGTCGCCGGCCGCCTGGCCCAGCGTGTCGTTGATCTTCTTGAAGTGGTCGAGGTCGATCGCCACCACGGCCAGCGGCGACTGCGTGCGGCGGTGGCGCTGCCACTGGCGCTTCAGCGCCTCGGTCATCGCACGCCGGTTGTGCAGCCCGGTCAGCGCGTCGCGCACGGAGGCTTCGCGCAGCGTCGAGACGAGCCGCTGCACCAGCATCACGATGAACATGAAGCTCAGCATCGCGCAGCCGGTCAGGTAGGTGCCCATCAGCTCCAGGTTGCTCGGCACGCCGCGCAGCATCTCGATCGGCTCGGCCCATTGCACCGTCTGGATCAGGCCCAGCAGCATCAGCGTGACGGCGATCACCCCGCCCGGCACCACGATGGCCAGCATCGACGGCCGCCCGAACTCGGTGGCCGCGGCCTCGCGGATGGTGATCATCGTGCGCATCACCGTGTAGGCCTGCGCGGCATACGACAGCACGATGCGCAGCGTCGACCAGTGCTCGGCCGGCCCCGCGGCGACGATCAGCGCGATCACCGGCGCCAGCATCGCGAGCTGCTCGCGGTCGTGGCGCTCCACCTTCATGAACAGCTCGGTGCCACGGCGCATCATCGCGAAGCTGACGATGCCGACGATGTTCGCGCCGTTGTAGAAGACCCAGTGGCGCGGCTCGCCGCGGCCGCTGGCCAGCGCGAGGCCCAGGCCCAGCAGCGCGAAGAACAGGCCCCAGTGCAGCAGCGCACGCCGCGCATCGCGCATCAGCATGCTGACCAGCGCCCAGAGCAGCCCGTACAGCCCCATCTGGACGGCAACCAGCCACTGCAGCGGTGCGAGATCGGTCTCGGTCATCGGGCGGCGGTGAACGGGCGGTGTTGCGGCATGGGGGGATGATTGTCGACGGAGTCCAGGGGGGATTTCGGCCCGCGGCGCGGCCAGCCCACAGCGGCGTTACCGATGGACACGCTTCGCCGCACGCGATACGGTGCCGCGCATGCGCTCCCCTTCGATCGATTTCTACTTCGACTTCTCGTCACCGTACTCCTACATCGCCAACGAGTGGATCGACGCGCTGGCGGCTCGTCACGGACGCACGGTGCGCCGGCACGCCATCCTGCTGGGGGTGACCTTCCAGGCGGCGGAGCTGAAGAGCCCGGTGTCCTACCCGATCAAGCGCGAGTACAGCCTGCGCGACTTCGCCCGCTCGGCGCGCTACGAGGGCGTGCCCTTCGTGATGCCCGATCCATTCCCGATCCCGACGCACAACGCGGCGCGAGTGTACTGGTGGCTGCATGACACGCGCGGCGCGGCCGACGCCGCGCAATGGACACGCAGTGCCTTTCGCGCCTTCTTCGTGCGCGGGATCCCGTTGAACGACGCGCCCGCCCTCAAGGCCCTGGCGGCCGATTCCGGCCTCGATGCCGACGCGGCCGAGGCCGCGTGGAACGACCCGGCCTGGAAGGAGCGCCTGAAGCGCGCCAACGAGCAGGCCATTGCCGCCGGGGTGTTCGGCGCACCGTTCTTCATCGTCGACGGCGAGCCCTTCTGGGGCAACGACCGCAAGCCGCAGATCGAGCGCGTGCTGACCAGCGGCCCGTTCTGAGCCCGTTCTGAGCCCGCTCTGAAGCGCCCGGCGAGAATGCCGGATGGCCGACCCGACCCCGCGCATCCACTGGACCGACGCCGACGGCCAGCCGCAGTCCGCGCGCTGGATTTCGCTGGCGCGCCACCCGGCGCCGACAGCGGTCGAGTTGGCCGACGACCGGCTCGATGCCAACGCGGCCTACAAGCTGATCGAGCAGGGAACCGGCCTGCTGTGGCAGGGCGATTTCCACAACGCGCGCCAGCTGCTGCAGGCGCTCGGCCGGCGGTTGGAGCGCCGGCTGTCGCGCAATGCGAAGCCGCCGGCCACGCCGGCCGAGGCCTTCGCGGCGCAGCGCACGCTGCAGGCGCAGCGCGCGCAGCTCCTGGGGCGGCTGTTGTTGCCGGTGAACGCCGACCACCGCCTCCCGCTGCGCCGCGCGCCCGACGTGCGCGCGGCCGCGGCCGAAGCCTTCGGCGACGTGGGTGAGGCCTACGTGATCTCGCTGCGCGAGCTGCAGGGCGCCATCGGCGCGCATGAATGGCGCAAGAAGGGCGTGCCGGTGCCGGCGCTGCGCGGCGCGATCCATCCGCACCACGGCGTGTTCTCGCCGGTGCGCGGCGAGTATGTCGAGCTGGTCGCGCGCGCGCCGCTGCCCGCGGCGGCGAAGTCGGCCGGCGCCTTCGACATCGGCACCGGCACCGGCGTGCTGGCCGCGGTGCTGGCGCGGCGCGGCGTGAAGCCGATCATCGCCACCGATCTCGATGAACGCGCGCTCGCCTGTGCGGCGGACAATGTCGAGCGGCTCGGTGTCGGGGATCGCATCACGCTGCAACGCGCGGACCTGTTCCCGGACGGCCGCGCGGGCCTCGTCGTCTGCAACCCGCCCTGGGTGCCGTCGCCGCCGAGCTCCGGCTTGGAAGCGGCGGTCTACGACCCCGACAGCCGCATGTTGCGCGGCTTCCTCGCCGGCCTCGCGCAGCACCTCGTCGCCGGCGGCGAAGGCTGGCTGATCCTGTCGGACCTCGCCGAGCACCTCGGCCTGCGGCCACGCGCGCAGCTGCTCGGCTGGATCGCCGATGGCGGCCTCGCGGTGGCCGACCGCATCGACACCCGGCCGACACACAAGCGCGCGCTCGATGCGGCCGACCCGCTGCACGCAGCGCGCTCGGCCGAGGTCACGTCGCTGTGGCGGCTGGTACCGGCCACGGCCGTCGCGCGCTGACCCTAGGCCGCGTCGCTGGACCGTTAGGCCTTACAAGCCGTCACGCCGCCGTCACCGGCGCCGCGCAAGATCGTCGGCTTTCATCCGAACGATCCGAGGAGGCCCCGATGACCCGTTGGCTGCGACCCCTGCCCGCCCTGATGCTCTGTGCCGGCCTGCTGGCCGCCTGCAGCAGCGACGATCCCGATCCCTGGCCGACGCTCGACGGACAGCAGCCGCTGGTCGTCGGCCACCGCGGCGCTTCCGGATACCTGCCCGAGCACACGCTGGAGTCCTACCAGCGCGCGATCGACCTCGGCGCTGACGCCATCGAGCCCGACCTGATCGCCACCAAGGACGGCGTGCTGATCGCCCGCCACGACCCGAACCTGGCCTACAGCACCAACGTCGCCAGCATCGCGAAGTTCGCCGACCGCAAGCGCACCGACTATCTCGTCGACGGCGAAAAGCAGACCGGCTGGTTCGCCCAGGACTTCACCTTGGCCGAGATCCGCGAGCTCGGCGCGATCGCCACCGACGCCGAGCGGCCGCAGCAGTACAACGGCCAGTTCAAGGTGCCGACCTTCCAGGAGATCATCGAGCTCGCGAAAGCGCAGAGCACGCGCCTGGGCCGCACGATCGCGATCTACCCCGAGAGCAAGAACCCGACCTTCCACCGCGACCTGAACCTCGCGCTCGAGCCGAAGATCGTTGCGATGCTCGTCGCCGCCGGCTGGAACAGCAAGACCGCGCCGGTCTTCGTGCAGAGCTTCGAGCCCAGCAGCCTGAAGCAGATGCGCGCGCTGGGCCTGAATGTGCGCATGGTGCAGCTGATCGATGCCGACTGGTACGACTACAAGACCGGGGGCCTGAGCTACGCCGCGCCCTGGGACCGGCCCTACGACTGGACCAAGGCGGGCGATACGCGGCTGTACAGCGCGATGGTCACGCCGGCGGGCCTGGCCGAGATCAAGACCTACGCCGACGGCATCGGCCCGTGGAAGCCCTACATCATCCCGATGAAGGGCGAGTTCGATGCCGCCGGCAACATGCGCGACCTCAACGGCGACGGCGTCGCCGACCTGCGCGATGCGCGGTCGCAGGCCCCGACCACGCTGGTCGCCGACGCCCATCGCGCCGGCCTCTTCGTGCACCCGTACACCTTCCGCAACGAGAGCAAGCGCCTGGCCTTCGACCATGCCGGCGACCCGAAGGCCGAATACCTGCAGTACTTCCGCCTCGGCGTCGACGGCCTGTTCTCGGACTTCCCGGACACCGCGATCGCGGCGCGCGCCACGGTCGCGAAGGACCTCGGCTACCGCTAACGCCTATTGAACGCGTGCGGCGGCGGCCGGCCGCTGCCGCACCGATGCCGGGCTGGCGCCGGTGATGCGCTTGAAGACCTTCGCGAAGGCCGCGCGGTCCTCGTAACCGACGGCCCAGGCCACGGCCTCGACCGTCTGCTGCGGGTCGGCCAGCAGCGCCTCGGCGGCGCTGATGCGCACGCGCTGCAGGTAGTCGATCGGCGTCAAGCCGGTGGCCGACTTGAAGCGCCGCAGCAGGCTGCGCGGCGAGCAGTGCACCTGCTCGGCCATCACGCCCAAGCTCAGCGGCTCGGCGTGGCGGGCATCGATCCAGCGCTGCAGCCGGCCGATCGCCGCGTCGTCGTGGTCGGGCGCCGGCAACCGCGGCGCATGGCGGCGCTGCGAGCCGCGCAGCGCGTCGTCGAACACCAGCTCGTTGGCCACGCGCCGCGCCAGCGCATCGCCGCCGGCCAGGCGCACGAGGTGCAGGCAGAGGTCGATGCCGGCGTAGGCGCCGCCGGAGCAGGCGACGTCGCCGTCGTGCGTCACCAGCTGGTCGATCTGCAGCTTCGCGCCCGGATAGCGGCGCCGGAACGGCGCTTCGAGCGACCAGTGCGTCGTCGCCCGCCGGCCGTCGAGCAGCCCCGCCTCGCCGAGCACGAAGGCGGCGCTGCAGATGCTGGCGAAGCGCGGCAGCAGCGCGGCGCCGCGGCGCGGCCGGCGCGAGGCCAGCCACTGAATCCACGGCGCCAGCGCCTGCAAGGTCGCCGGCTCGGGCAGGCCGATCGCCGGCACCAGCAGCAGGTCGGGCGCGGCCGCCTCGTCCAGCGCAGCGTCGACGTCGAGGCGGCCGAGCGCGGAGGCCACCGGCCGGCCGTCGACCGACAGCCGCTGCAGCTTGGCCAGCGGCTTGCCGCCGCTGGCGTGGCCGGCATGGCGGTTGGCCAGCCGCAGCACGTCCAGCGCCATGGCCAGGCTGGACGGCACGGTGTGCGGGGTGATCGCGAGCGCAATGGTCGGCATGGCGGGATTGGACACGCAATTGTCGATCTCGCCAACAGCCGATCCGGCCCGGCGGGCGAACAATGCGGTCCGTCGCCTGCCGCTGGAGCCCTTCTTCATGTCCGCCGAAACTGCGCTGCTCGATCGTTTCTACACCGCCTTCGCCCGTCGCGATGCCGAGGGCATGGCCGCTTGCTACCACCCGCAGGCGCGTTTCTCCGACCCGGTGTTCCCGGCGCTCGAAGGCAGCGCACCCGGCGACATGTGGCGCATGCTGATGTCACGCTCGACGGACCTCACGCTGGAGGCGGGCGGCCGCAGCGCGGCCAACGGCGAAGGCCGCGCCGACTGCGTCGCGGTCTACACCTTCACCGCCACCGGCCGGCCGGTGCGCAACCCGATTTCGTCGACCTTCCGCTTCCGCGACGGCCTGATCGTCGAGCAGCGCGACCGCTTCGACTTCTGGGCCTGGTCGCGCCAGGCGCTGGGCCTGCCCGGCCTGCTGCTGGGCTGGACGCCGCTGCTGCGAGGCAAGGTGCAGCGCCAGGCCGCGCAGGGGCTGGCGGCGTTCCGCCGCAAGCTCGGGCGCTGAAAACGCTGCCGGGCGCCGGGTCAAACCGCCTCGGCCGCGGGCGGGGGCGGGTGGCGGCCGGATACTTGCCGATCCTCCTTGACCGCCGCACCGCATGGCCCTCGACCTGCTGCACTACCTGCGCATCCAGGCGCACGCCAACCGCCTCGCGAACCACCGGCAGCTGACCGCGATGGCGCCGCTGACGCGCGACGAGCTGCATGCGCCGCGCACCAGCTTCTTCCCCAGCCTGATCGAGACGCTGAACCACATCCTGATGGTCGACGTCTACTACATCGCCGCGCTGCATGGCGAGGCCGACATGGTCGCGCAGGCCGACGCGGTGCCCCGGCACGAGACGCTGGCGACGCTGGCCCCCGCGCAGGCCGCGGCCGATGCGCGGCTGATCGGCTTCTGCGACCGGCTCGATGCCGCCGGCCTCGACGCCGAAGTCCGCATGCAGCGCCGCGACCATGTGCAGCGCGACCGCGCCGGCCATGTGCTGGCGCACCTGCTGAACCACCAGGTGCACCACCGCGGCCAGGTGCACGCGATGCTCGCCGGCACGCGCATCGCGCCGCCGCAGCTCGACGAGTTCATGATGCCGAGCGAAGCGCACCTGCGGCGGCCCGACATGGCCGCGCTCGGGTGGCTGGAGCGGGACGTCTACGGCGAGCTGCTGCCACCGTCGCCCGCGTGACAAGCCGGCAAGGGCGCGCCGCCTAGCATCCCGGCTCGACTTCGATCCTGCAGGAGACCCGCATGTCCGCCACCCTCGCTTCGCTCGTGAACCACCAGGTTCGCCTCGCTGCCCGCCCCACGGCCAAGACCGGCCCCGAGCACTGGCAGTTCACCGAGGAGGCCGTGACCGAGCCGGCCGACGGCGGCGTGCTGGTCAAGACGCTGGCGCTGTCGCTCGACCCGGCGATGCGCGGCTGGCTGAACGAGGGCAAGAGCTACATCCCGCCGGTGGGCATCGGCGAGGTGATGCGCGCCGGCGGCATCGGCCGCGTGATCGCATCGAAGCACCCCGGCTTCGCGGTCGGCGACATCGTCACCGGCGGCCCCGGCGTGCAGGAATACGCCAGCTACACGCCCGAGCAGGTCAAGCGCTCGGGCCTGGCGAAGATCGACCTGCGCCTGGGCTCGGTCACCCAATGGCTCAACGTGCTCGGCATGCCCGGCATGACCGCCTACTTCGGTCTGCTCGAGGTGGGCGAGCCGAAGCCGGGCGACACCGTCGTCGTCTCGGGCGCGGCGGGCGCGGTCGGCCAGACCGTCGGCCAGCTCGCGAAGCTGAAGGGCTGCCGCGCGGTGGGCATCGCCGGCGGGCCGGCGAAGTGCGAATGGGTGGTCAAGGAGCTCGGCTTCGATGCCTGCATCGACTACAAGGCCGGCCCGGTGAAGGACGGCCTGAAGGAGCACTGCCCGAAGGGCATCGACGTCTACTTCGACAACGTCGGCGGCGACATCCTCGACGCCGCGCTGGCGCGGCTGAACCGCCATGCGCGCATCGTGATCTGCGGCGCGATCAGCCAGTACAACAACGAAGGCGGCGTGATGCAGGGGCCGAAGAACTACCTGTCGCTGCTGGTCAACCGCGCGCGCATGCAGGGCATGGTGGTGTTCGACTACGCCGACCGCTTTGGGCTGGCGATCGCCGAGATGGCCGGGTACCTCAAGGACGGCCGCATGAAGAGCAAGGAAGACGTCGTCGAGGGCGGCGTGAAGGTCTTCCCCGAGACCTTGAACAAGCTCTTCAGCGGCGAGAACTTCGGCAAGCTGGTGCTGAAGGTCGCCGACGAGTGAGCGGCCGCCCGCGCCGTCCCTAACCCGGATTCGGCGCGGCCTGTGCCATCAGCGTCATCAGCGCCTGCGCGTAGCCGGGCGCGGTCGGCTCGTGCATGAAGTAGGCGTACGACTCGCCCCAGCCGGTGGCCGCGATGCGCTCGGCCCAGGCCGCGAGCTCGGCGTCGCCGTAGTGCTCCAGCCGCAGCCGCAGGTAGCCGAAATCGGCGGTGCGCTCGAGCGGCGGCGGGGCGTTGTCCTCCCTCTCGGACAGCACCAGCGCCGCACCGGCAGCGTTCAGCGCGGCGTACACCGCGTCGTCGAACCAGCTCGGCTCGCGGAACTCGAAGGCCGCGCGGTGGCCTTCGGGCAGCAGCGCGAGGAAGTCGGTCAACCGCGGCAAGTCGCGCTTGAGGTTCGGCGGCAGCTGGAACAGCACCGGCCCGCGACGCTCACCCAGCGACTGCAGGTTGCGGTACAGGTAGTCGACCGACTCGGCGACCTGCTCGGCCTTCAGCCGCCCGTCGTGCGTGATGCGGCGCGACGCCTTGACCGCGAAGCGGAAGTGCGGCGGCACCACCTCGGTCCAGTGCTCGAGCATCTCGCGCTTGGGCATGCGGTAGAAGGTGTTGTTGATCTCCACCGTCGGCAGCCGCTCGGCGTAGAAGCCGAGCATCGCATCGGCCGCCAGCTTCTCGGGGTAGAAGCTGCCGCACCATTCCTTGTACGAGAAGCCGCTGGCACCGGCCAGCAGGCGCGGCGCGGCGGGCGGCGTGGGGACGGATGAGCTCATCGGCGCGGCTTTCGCGCGGGGTCGATGCCGCGCGCGTCCGATGATAGGCGCGGTGTTCAGCGCGTGGGGCGCGCCGGCGCCGGACGCAAAAAAGGCGTCGCGCAGCCCGCGCGACGCCGAGGCCGATGCAGCCGCCCTGAGGTTCGCTGCCGCACCGGGCGGCGCCGCGGGCCCGTCCAATCCGCGGCGCCGCGCTCTGCCCCCTCCTCGAGGTCATGAGGCCCCCAAGTCGCTTCGCTCCTGCCCCCCGAGGGGGTGAGCCCGGACGAGAACAGTCCAGTGGACTGTTCTCGCCTGGCGAACGGCTGGTCCGCAAGGACCAGCGCGGCCTGCAGGGCGACAGCCGCCTTGGGGCGGCCCGGCGGCGGCTCAGAACGCGTGGAACATGCCCAGCGCGTAGCCCGTCTTGTTGGTGCCGGCGGGCGCCTTGCTGTCGTTGGCGACGACCGCGAAGACGTTGGTGCGCTTCGAGAGGTGGTACTTGTAGCCCAGCGACACCAGCTGCTCGACGCGCGTGCCGCCCTGGTCCTGCAGGTCGACCGAGCCGATCAGCTCGTGCAGGCCCAGCGGGATCGTGAAGCCGCCGATCAGGTTCTTGCGCTTGACCTTGGCCGCGTCCTGCCCGCTGCCGTAGCCGAAGTAGAGCTTGGCGACCTCGAGGTCGTAGGTGGCGGCGAACGAGGTCCAGCGCGAGTCGCTGTCGCCGTCGTTCGACACCTCGTGGCCGAGACCCACGAACACCGGCCCGGCGCCGTAGCTGAGGCCCACGTTCGCCGGCCGCTTCTTGTCGCCGCTGCCGACCGTCTCGGCCGAGACCTGGGCGCCGAACGAGAAGCCGCCGACCGAGTGCTCGTAGCTGATCGCGTTGTTGACCCAGAACGCGCCGAGGCAACCGCCGCGGAAGGCCGGCCCGCAGCCGACCGTGCCGTAGGTGCCTTCGCCCAGCGTGCCCATGCCGAAGGGGTCGGACGCGAACTGCGACTTCAGGAAGGCCTGCGACCACCAGCGGCCGAGCTTGAGCGAGCCGGCGGCGTCGCTGCTCAGCCCGACCCAGGAGCCGCCCTTCCAGAAGGTGGCGCCGCCGCCGACGGTGCCGTCGTCCGGATTGAGGCGGTGCTCCAGGTAGAACGAGGCCTTCAGGCCGTCCCCCAGGTCTTCGGTGCCTTTGAAGCCGAGCCGGCTGCCACCCATGTCGAACAGCTTCGTGCCCGGCTTGTCCTGTGTCTGCCGGCCGGCCTGCAGCTCGAGGAAGCCGAAGGCAGTCACCGAGGACTGGGCCCAGGCCCCGCCCGTGCAAGCCAGCGCGGCCAGCCCCGCGACCACGTACTTCTTCATGTCGAAAGTCTCCTGATGATTGGATTCAAGGTGGAGGCGTCGGCCTGTGTTCGGACAAAGACCTTGCCGTGTCAACGTGTTACGGTGACGATGCAATATTAAATCAATCTAAGACGATCAACTAAAGAAAATTCACATCAAGCCGAAATGCCCCTCAGCCAGCGGTACGGGGCATGGGGTTCCCGGGCGTGGGGCGAAGGAGACAGCCATGAACCGTTCCACCGGACTGCCGCCTGATGCGGCCACCCTGCCGCCCGACGCGGACAACCAGCGGCCCGCCGCCGCCACCGTCACCGGCGCGGCCACGCGCGGCAGCGTTGCGCGCCGCATCTCGCTGCTCGGCGGCGCCTTCCTGCTGCTGGTGCTGGCCGGCATCTGCGCGGTGATGACGGCCATGCTCAGCAAGCGTGCGCAGGAGCGCACCGTGTCGTGGGTCGACGCCAAGGTCGAGGCGGTCGCGCAGGCGATGGATGCCTACGACCAGACCGCCAAGCTGCTGGTCGAGCGCTTCTTCAAGGTTTTCGGCGACCAGTTCGGCAAGGCCTTCACGCTCGACGAGGCCGGCGGCCGGCTGACGCAGCTGGGCATCGCGCTGAACGATTACCACAACCCCTGCGACAAGTTCAGCGACTTCACCGGCGGCGCGGCCGCGGTGCTGATGAAGCGCGGCAACGGCTTCGTCGCGATCAGCGCGTCGCTGAAGAACGCCAAGGGTGAACGCGCGGTCGGCATGGCGGTCGATGCCGCGCACCCGGCGCATGCGGCGCTGCTGCGCGGCCAGCCGTGGAGCGGGCGCCTGAGCCTGTACGGCCGGCCCTTCATCGCCCGGTTGCAGCCGGTGCGCGACCTGCAGGAGCGCATCGTCGGCGCGCTCTTCGTTGCCTTCGACCTGAGCGAGTTCGATCGCTCGCTGGAGCAGATGGTCGCCGGCGTGCGGTTCTTCGACTCGGGCGGCGTCTACGTGATCGATGCGCGCGGCGATGAAGCCTCGCAGGCGACGCTGATGCTGCCGCCGGCGCAGCGCGGGCGCACCTTGGCCGAGGTGGCCGGTGCGGGCGCGCCGCAGCTGCTGGCGGCGCTGCGTGCGAGCCGGCCGGGCGTCGAGCTCGAATCAGCCGCGGGCGTGCTGGCCCCAGGCGCGAGTGACCGCTTTGCCGTCGTGCGGCCGAGCGCCGGCACCGGCTGGCTGGTGGTCGGCGAGGTCTCGTCCGGCGAGGTGATGCGCCAGCAATGGGCGACGCTCGCGCCCTTCCTCGCGCTGTTCGCGCTCGCCGCGGTGGCGCTGTGCGCGGGCCAGTTCGTGATGATGCGGCGCTGGGTCGGCCAACCGCTGAAGGTGCTGACCGGCACGCTGGAGCGCGTGGCCGGCGGCGACCTGTCGCAGCCGGTGCCCGTCGGCCGCGACGACGAGATCGGCCAGATGATGCGTGGCGTCGAGCAGCTGCGGCAGCGCTTCATCGGCATGCTCGGCGCGGTGCGCGCGTCGGCCGAGACCATCGCGCTGGCATCCAGCGAGATCGCCTGCGGCAACCACGACCTGAGCCGGCGCACCGAAGAAGCCGCCGCGCGCCTGCAGCAGACCACCGCGTCGATGGAGCAGGTGCACGGCAATGTGCGCGACACCGCCGAGGCCACGCGCTGCGCCGATGCGCTGGCCAGCAGCGCGTCGGAAGCGGCCGAGCGCGGCGGCGCGGCGATGCGCGACGTGGTGCAGAAGATGGCCGGCATCTGCGCCAGCAGCAAGCGCATCACCGAGATCACCGGCGTCATCGACACCATCGCCTTCCAGACCAACATCCTGGCGCTCAACGCTGCGGTCGAGGCGGCGCGCGCCGGCGACAGCGGCCGCGGCTTCGCGGTCGTCGCGTCGGAGGTGCGCAGCCTCGCGCAGCGCTCGGCCGCCGCGGCACGCGAGATCAAGCAGCTGATCGCCGGCAGCGTCGCCGAGGTCGAGGGCGGCGCCGTGCTGGCGGACACCGCGAGCCGGCGCGTGCAGGAGATCCTGGCCGGCGTGCGCCGCGTCAACCAGACGCTGGGCGAGATCAGCGCCAGCACGCGCGACCAGTCCGACGGCCTCGGCCACATCAACGAGTCGGTGGCCACGCTGGACCGCATGACGCAGCAGAACGCCGCGCTGGTGGAGCAGTCGGCCGCAGCCGCCGAGAGCATGAAGGGGCAGGCGGCGGCGCTGGTCGGCGCGATCGCGCAGTTCAGGCTGGCGCCGGAAGAAGTGGATGCGGCCGCCGCCGCGGCCGCCGCGCTGCAGGCGGCCTGAGAGGCCGCCGGCTTCAGTGCGGCGTCACCAGCGCAGCGAGGCGGTGTGCACCGGCGCGTCCCACAGCCGCAGCAGCTCGTCGTCGAGCGCGGTGACGGTCAGCGACGCGCCGGCCATCTCGAGCGAGGTGGTGTGGTTGCCGACCAGCCAGCGCTTGACGACAAAGCCGAGCTCGCGCAGCCGCAGCGTCGCGATGCGGTTCAGCAGGTACAGCTCGATCAGCGGCGTGCCGCCCAGGCCGTTGACGTGCAGCAGCAGCTCGCGGCCGCGCTGCAGCGCCAGGTCCTTCAGGATCGGCTCCAGCAGCATCGTGACGATGGTGTCGGCCGATTCGATCGTGCGGCGCTGGCGGCCGGGCTCGCCGTGGATGCCGACGCCGAGCTCCATCTCCGACGGCCCGATCTCGAAGGTGGGGGCGGCGGCCTCGGGCACGGTGCAGCTGGTCAGCGCCACGCCCATCGACGCGGTGCAGCTGTTGACGCGCGTGCCGAGCGCCTTGCACTCGAAGAGATCGGCGCCGGATTCGGCCGCCGCGCCGATCATCTTCTCGACCACCAGCGTGCCCGCGACCCCGCGCCGGCCGGTGCTGCGCGGCGAGCGGTCGACCGCGACGTCGTCGTCGATCAGCAGCGTCGCGCAGTCCATGTCGAGCATGTCGGCCGCGACCTGGAAGCTGGCGCAGTCGCCGGCGTAGTTCTTGACCAGCAGCAGCACGCCCTGGCCGCATTCGACGCGGCGAGCGGCCGCGACGATCTGGTCCGGTGCCGGCGCGGTGAAGACTTCGCCCGGACAGGCCGCGTCGAGCATGCCGGGGCCGACGTAGCCCGAGTGCAGCGGCTCGTGGCCGGAGCCGCCGCCGGAAACCAGCGCGACGCGGCCCTGCTTCGGCGTGCGGCGGCAGACGAACAGCGGCGATTCGTTCAGCGCCAGCAGGTCCTCGTGCGCCATCACCAGGCCGGCGAGGCTGTCGGGCACCAGGTCCTCGGGCGAGTTGACGAACTTCTTCATCGCGGGGTTCGTTCAGCGGGCGTGCATGGGCGCCCCAATTCTGGGCGCGCCGCGCCCGTTCGTCACGCGAGATTTTCCGCGGTGAGGATCTCGACGCGCGGGTTGTTGATCGCCAGCGCGCCGCGCACGCCGTCGCACAGCGCGCGCAGCACGCGCGCGGCCGCGGTCACCGCGTACTGCACGTCCTGGTGCAGCAGGTAGCTCACCGCGCCGGACAGCAGCATCGAGCGGTGCACCTCGAGCAGGTCGTGGGCGATGAACACCAGGTCGTCGTGGCCGTAGCCGTGCTCGGCGAGCGCGCGCGCGACGCCGAAGCTGCAGGGGCCCACGTTGTACAGCGCGCGCAGGCGCCCGCCGGTGGCCGCCGGCGCGAGCACGACCCGGGCGTACTCGTAGGCTTCGTCCTCCGACTCGGGCAGCTCGAACAGCCGCAGCGCCTGGGCCTGCGGGAAACGTTCCTCGAGCACCTGCTGGAAGCCGATGCGGCGGTCGATCTCGGCCGCGTAGCGCGTGACCGGCGACAGCAGCGCGCAAGGCGCCGGCTCTTGCCGCCCGAGCGAACGGCCGACCAGCAGCCCGGCGGTGCGCCCGGCGGCGCGGTTGTCGGCGCCGATGGCGGTCTCGCGCAGCGAGCCCGGCACGTCGGAGAACAGCGTCACCACGTGCACTCCCGCGCGCACCAGCTCGTTGATCGCCAGCTTCACCGGCGGCACGTCGGGCGCCAGCAGCGCCACGCCGTCGAGGTCCGACAGCTTGGCCAGCTCGGCGGCGAAGGCCACGCCGTCGGCCGCCGGCAGCCGGTGCGTCACCTCGGTGATGTGCTGGTGGCGGAACTCGCCGGCGGCCTGCGCGACGACACGGTCGACGAGGTCGAAGAAGCCCAGCCGCGCGGCCGGCAGCACGAAGGCGAAGCGGTAGTTCGAGGTCGAGCGCGGCCGTCCGCGCATCGGCGTGCCGCCACCGAGCGAGGCGATCGCCTCGCGCACCTTGCGCACGGTGACCGGGTTGACGCCGGGCCGGTTGTTCAGCACCCGATCGACCGTGGCGGTGCTGACGCCCGCTGTCTCGGCGATCTTGATGATGGTGACCGGATTCGTCATGGGGCCGGGGCGGCGCTGCTGCCTGGAAGTAAATCGATCGAAGTGTCGCCGAATCGCCCGGTGCGGCCAAGGGCGCGCCGGTCAAACCCCTGCTTCCCCGAGTCCGTGGTCGGCGCGCGCAACCCTGGCGTCGGGCGACGCCGCCGCCTGCACGCCGACAACATCAAGCCATCAATGTCGATTCCATCACGTCATCACATCAGCTGATTGATCGCTTTAGGGTTTTCATTGAGTGATTTATTTAATGTCGATCCTAGACTGTGTCACAAGGTCACCGGCTGGTTAGCCAGTCGGGGTCCCCAGCCGGGGCGGTCGTCGACCGCGCCCGATTGCTCCCCAGCCCGCGGCCATCACGCCGCGACGTGACACAGGAACAGGAGACCGAGGATGAGCTTCAACAAGAGCCTCGCCATCACCGCGAGTGCGTTTGCCGCCGCCGCGCTGATGAGCAGCGCCGCGCAGGCACAGCAGAAACAGCTCACGCTGTGCTGGGCGGCCTGGGACCCGGCCAATGCACTGGTCGAGCTGTCGAAGGACTTCACCGCGAAGACCGGCATCGCGATGAAGTACGAGTTCGTGCCCTGGCCGAACTTCGCGCAGCGCATGCTCAACGAGCTGAACTCCAAGGGCAAGCTGTGCGACCTGCTGATCGGCGACAGCCAGTGGATCGGCTCGGCCGCCACCGAGGGCCACTACGTCAAGCTCAACGAGTTCTTCGACAAGAACGGCATCAAGATGTCGGACTTCGCGCCGGCCACCGTCGAGGGCTACTCGACCTGGCCCAAGGGCACGAAGAACTACTACGCGCTGCCGGCGATGGGCGACGCGGTGGCCTTCACCTACCGCAAGGACTGGTTCGGCCGCCCCGAGCTGAAGGCCGAGTTCAAGCAGAAGTACGGCCGTGACCTGGCCCCGCCCAAGACCTGGGACGAGTTCAAGGAAGTCGGTCAGTTCTTCCAGAACCGCACCATCGACGGCAAGAAGGTCTACGGCGCGGCGCTCTACACCGAGCGCGGCTCCGAAGGCATCACGATGGGCGTGACGAACACCATGTACGCCTACGGCATGGACTACATGAACCCGAAGAAGCCGTATGACCTGAAAGGCTTCATCAACGGCCCCGGCGCCGTCAAGGGTCTGCAGGTCTACAAGGAGCTGTACGACACCGTCACGCCTCCGGGGCACTCGAACGCCTACATGGGCGAAAACCTCGACTCGTACCGCTCGGGTCAGGTCGCGATGCAGATGAACTTCATCGCGTTCTTCCCCGGCATCTCGAAGGACCCGCAAGTCGGCGGCGAGAAGACGGGCTTCTTCGCGATTCCCAAGGGCACCGCGAGCCACGCGCAGCTCGGCGGCCAGGGCATCTCGGTCGTCAAGTACTCCGACAAGCAGGACATGGCGCTCGAGTACATGAAGTGGTTCGCGCAGCCGGCCATCCAGGAGGGGTGGTGGAAGGGCGGCGGCTTCACTTGCCTGAACTCGATCCTGAACCAGCCGGGCTTTGCGAAGAGCACGTCGTACGCCCAGGTGTTCCAGGACTCGATGAAGATGGTGAAGGACTTCCCGGCTGATCCGTCGTACGCGCAGCTGCTGCTGGCGATGCAGAACCGCGTGCACGACTACGTCGTCGCCGGCAAGGGCACGCCGCAGGCCGCTCTCGACGCGCTCGAGAAGGACTGGGTCCAGATCTTCAAGGAAGACGGCAAGATCAAGTAACAGACCCACGGGTGACCGTGCCTGGCGCCAAGCCGGCATGGTCACCCCAGCTTGAAAGCTGTTATGAGCTACGTTCACACCGGGCCTGCAACCTTGGTCGCCAAGCAATCCCGACTCTTCTCGGCGAACGGCCTTTCCGACCGTGCCATGGCCTGGCTCTTCATCGGCCCGACCATCCTGCTGCTGCTGGCCTTCAACATATTCCCGTTGCTGTGGACGATCTACCTCTCGTTCACCGGCTACCGCGCCAACCGGCCCAACGCCGACACCGTCTGGCTGGGCATCGCCAACTACCAGCGCGTCCTCAACGATGAAGCCATCTGGGAGAACATGCGCGCCACCGCGCACTTCCTGGTTTGGTCGATCCTGCTGCAGCTGCTGCTCGGCTTCGCCCTCGCGCTGCTGCTCAACCGCAAGTTCCGTTCGCACAGCTTCTGGAGCACCGCGATCCTGCTGCCGATGATGCTCGCGCCGGCGGTGGTCGGTACCTTCTGGAAGTTCTTCTTCGAGCCGCAATACGGCATCTTCAACTACATCGTCAACTTCTTCGGCGGGCCCGGCAACTTCACGATGCTGGGTGACACGCAGCTCTCGCCCTGGGCCATCGTGCTGGTGGACACCTGGATGTGGACGCCCTACGTGATGCTGCTGCTGCTGGCCGGCCTGCGCTCGATCCCGTCCTATCTCTACGAGGCCGCTGAAATCGACCGCGCCTCGGCATGGACCACCTTCTGGCGCATCACGCTGCCGATGGTGATGCCCTTCATCATCCTGGCGCTGCTGTTTCGCGTTATCGAGAACTTCAAGATGTTCGACCTGGTGGACCAGCTGACCAACGGCGGCCCCGGCTCGGTGACCGAACTGGCCTCGATCAAGCTCAAGCGCGAGGCCTTCGAGAAGTGGCGCACCGGCTACGCCTCGGCGCTCGCCATCATCATGTTCGTGTCGATCTACGGTCTGTCGATGGTCGCGGTGAACTTCCTGAACAAGGTGAAGCAGCGATGAGAGCCGTCCCTCACAGCCCGCTCGAGCCGAGCGCGCGTTCCAAGTGGTTCGCCGGCATCGTCGTCATCACCTACGCGGTGATCTCGCTGATCCCGCTGGTGTGGATCTTCATGACCGGCTTTCGCACCCCGAACGACGCGATTGCCTACCCGCCGAAGATCGTCGCCGAGCAGTCGCTGATCGGCTACGTCAACCTGTTCACGACACGTTCGCGGATCGGGGCCGAGGAGATGGCGGCGCTGCCGCCGCCCGCGACCTGGTACGAGAAGCTCGTGCGCGAGCAGCAGATGATCCTCGCCGGCCCGTCGCGCTTCATCGACCGCTACAGCAACTCGCTGCTGATCGGCTTCGGCTCGACGCTGCTGTCGGTGGTGCTGGGCACGCTCGCGGCCTATGCCTTCTCGCGCTTTCGGGTGCCGGCCAAGGACGACTTGCTGTTCTTCATCCTCTCGACCCGGATGATGCCGCCGATCGCGATCGCCATTCCGGTCTACCTGATGTTCCGCAGCGTCGGCTTGAGCGACACGCACCTCGGCCTGATCCTGATGTACACGGTGGTGAATCTCTCGCTCTCGGTGTGGCTGCTGCAGGGCTTCATGGACGAGATCCCGCGCGAGTACGAAGAGGCCGCGATGGTCGACGGCTACACCCGCTGGCAGGCCTTCCTGAAGGTGGTGCTGCCGCAGGCGGCGACCGGCATCGCGACGACCGCCATCTTCTGCCTGATCTTCGCGTGGAACGAGTACGCGTTCGCCCTCCTGCTGACGAGCGGCACCGCGCAGACCTCGCCCCCGTTCATCCCGACCATCATCGGCGAGGGCGGCCTCGACTGGCCCGCGATGGCCGCCGGCACGACGCTGTTCCTGCTGCCGGTGCTGCTGTTCACCGTGCTGCTGCGCAAGCACCTGCTGCGCGGCGTGACCTTCGGAGCGATCCGCAAATGAGACGCTACTTCCGCCGCGCGCCGTGGGAACACGGCACCACCGGGCTGATCGGCCTGGGCCTCGCGATGTTGATGCAGCCATGGTCGATCGACGTCTACAGCTACGGCTTCACCGTGCTGCTGGCCGGCGTGATCGGCTACACGATCGCCGGCAAGCTGCCCCAGGCCTGAAGAGACTCACCATGGCTGAAATCCGAATCCAGAACCTGCAGAAGCGCTTCGCCGACTTCACCGCGGTGAAGAACTCCTCGCTGGTGCTCGAAGACGGCAAGTTCGTCGTGCTGCTGGGCCCGTCGGGCTGCGGCAAGACGACAACCTTGCGCATGATCGCCGGGCTCGAGTTCCCGACCGACGGGACGATCACCTTGGACGGCAGCGACGTCACCTACCTGCGGCCGCGCGAGCGCGACATCGCGATGGTGTTCCAGCTCTTCGCGCTGTACCCGCACATGGGCGTGCGCGACAACCTGGAGTTCCCGCTGCGCAACGAGGGCGTGCCGCGCGCCGAGATCGATCGCCGCATCAACGAGGTCGCGAGCATCCTGCGCATCGAGCACCTGCTCGGCTCGCGCGTCGGCGGCCTGTCCGGCGGCGATCGCCAGCGCGTCGCGCTGGGCCGCGCGATCGTGCGCCAGCCCAAGGCCTTCCTGATGGACGAGCCGCTGGGCACGCTGGACGCCGAGTTCCGCGAGCTGATGTGCGTCGAGCTGCGCAAGCTGCACGAGCGACTGCGCACCACCACCGTCTTCGTCACGCACGACCAGAACGAGGCGATGGCGCTGGCCGATCACATCGTCGTGATGAACAACGGCGAGATCCTGCAGGCCGACGACCCGCACGGCATCTACAACTTCCCGTCCTGCGTCTTCGTCGCACGCTTCATCGGCCGCCCGCCGATGAACCTGCTGCAGGTGCGCGGCGGCGTCAGCGGCGGCGACGACCGTGTGCAGGTCGACGGCCAGCACATTGCCGTGCCGCCGCTGCAGGGCGACGCGCCGGGCGCGCTGCTCGGCGTGCGTCCCGAGCATGTGCGCCTGCAGCCGGCGGGCGAGGGGCTCGGCGGCCGCGTCGAGCATGTCGAGTACTTCGGCTCGCACTGGATCGCCGGGATCCGCACCGATGCCGGCCCGCTGAAGGTGCTGGCCGACAAGGGCGTGCGACCCGCCGAAGGCGACGCCGTCGGCCTGGCCTTCGACACCCCGCGGCTGGTGATGTTCGACACCGCCACCGAGCGCCTCCTGCCCAGCGCCACCACCTCCGCCCACCGACCGAGCATGCGCCATGGCTAGCATCTGCCTGCACGACATCACCAAGCGTTTCGGCGACATCACCGCCGTGCACGAGCTGCGGCTGGACATCGCCGACGGCGAGTTCTTCGTGCTGCTGGGCCCCAGCGGCGCCGGCAAGACAACGACGCTGCGGCTGATCGCCGGCCTCGAGACGCCCGACGCCGGCCGGGTGCTGATGAACGGCACCGACATGAGCGCCGCCCCGCCGGCGCAGCGCGACTGCGCGTTCGTCTTCCAGCAGTACTCGCTGTACCCGCACCTGAGCGTGTACGACAACATGGCCTTCCCGCTGCGGGCGCCGATGCGCCGCATGGACGAGGCCGACATCCGCCGCCGCGTCGAGCGCGTGGCCGCGACGCTGCACATCGAGAGCAAGCTGCAGCGCAAGGCCACCGCGCTGTCCGGCGGCGAGATGCAGCGCGTGGCGATCGGCCGTGCGCTGGTGCGCGAGCCGAGCGTCTACCTGATGGACGAGCCGCTGTCGTCGCTCGACGCGGGCCTGCGCGAGGAGCTGCGCGTGGAGCTCAAGCGCCTGCAGCGCGCCAGCGGTGCCACGGTGGTCTACGTCACGCACGACCAGGTCGAGGCGACGACGCTGGCCGACCGCATCGCGATCCTCGAGCACGGGCGCGTGGTGCAGGTCGGCACGCCGCTCGAGGTCTACGACGAGCCGCGCTCGCTGGAGGTCGCGCAGCGCCTGGGCACACCGGCGGTCAACGTGCTGCCGGCGGCGTGGTTCGCCGGCCGTGTCGACCCGCAGGCGCGCCATGTCGCGATCCGTCCCGAGGACGTGATGCTGGCGCCGGACGGCGATCCGGCGCACGCCTTCGCGGTCATCGAATGTTCGCTGGTCAAGCACCTCGTGGTCGCCGAGCGCTCCGGCGTCGAGGTGCGTGCCCGCACGATGCTCGACCAGGGCCTGGCACCCGGCGCGCGCGTGCAGCTGACGTTCCCGCCCGAGCGTTGCCTGTTCTTCGACGCCGCCGGGCAGCGCCTGGCCGACGCGCGCTGAGGGCCCCTGCCGTCACCTGCCGAGGAGACCGCCATGAACGAATCCCGCCTGCTGAACGACGCCCCGCGGCGCTTCCAGCTGTGCTTCCGCTCGCTGTTCCAGCCCGGCCGCGCCTACGTCTTCCCCTGCGATGCCGCAGGACAGGTCGACCTGGATGCGCTCAGCGAACGTGCCCGCAACAACTACCTCTACGCCCGCGCAGTCCGGGGCCGCGAGTTCACGCAGCCGGACGTGCAGGCGGTCCGCGCCGCGGCCTGACCCCACCAAGACAAGGAGCCACCTTGAACACCCCGATGATCATCGATGCGCTCGCCAGCGTGCAGCGCGCCATCCTGGCCAACGAAGCGCAGATCGAGTCGCTCGATCGCGCGATCGGCGACGGCGACCACTTCATCAACGTACGCCGCGGCTGCGAGGTGCTGGTCGTGATGGCGCCCGAGCTGCGCGACATGCCGCCGGGGCTGGCGCTGCACAAGATCGGCATGAAGCTGCTCGGCACCATCGGCGGCGCCTCGGGCCCGCTGATCTCGAGCTTCTTCATGGCCATGGGCAAGACGCTCGAAGGCCTGGACGAGCCCGACCGGCGCCAGTTCGCCGCCGCCTTCGCCGCCGGCGTCGAGGCGATCAAGACCCGCGGCAAGGCCGACGTCGGCGAGAAGACCATGCTCGACGTGCTGATCCCGGCGTCGCGCCTGCTGCTGAAGCTGGCCGACGAGGACGTGCCGCTGCTGCAGCTGTGCGCGCAGATGGTCGAGGAAGCCGAAAGCAACATGCTCGCCACGCGCGACATGATCGCCAGCAAGGGCCGCGCGTCCTTCCTCGGCGAACGCGCGCTCGGCCACATCGACCCCGGCTGCAAGACCTGCCAGGTGGCGATCGCCGCGGTCTGCGAGTCGGTGCTCGAACAGGTCGCCCCGTCGTCGGAGGCCGCATGAAGAAGTTCATCAACGACCTCCAGTCGGTCATGCGCGAGTCGATCGGCGGCATGGTCGCGGCGCATCCGCAGCTGCTGCGCGCCGAGTTCGAACCGACCTTCATCGCCCGCGCCGAGCGCGCGACGAACAAGGTGGCGCTGATCTCGGGCGGCGGCTCGGGGCACGAGCCGCTGCATGCCGGTTATGTCGGCCGCGGCATGCTCGACGCGGCCTGCGCCGGCCAGGTCTTCACCTCGCCGACGCCGGACCAGATGCTGGCCGCCGCGGCCGCGGTGCACTCCGGCCGCGGCGTGCTGCTGATCGTCAAGAACTACTCGGGTGACCTGATGAACTTCCAGATTGCCAGCGAGATGATGGATCTCGAGAACGCGACGGTGCTGGTCAACGACGACGTCGCGGTCGAGAACTCCACCCACACCACCGGCCGCCGCGGCGTCGCCGGCACGGTGATCGTCGAGAAGATGGTCGGCGCCGCCGCCGAGGCCGGCGCGAACCTGCTCGAATGCAAGGCCATCGGCGACCGCGTGAACGCCGCGACGGCGTCGATGGGCGTCGCGTTCACCAGTTGCACGGTGCCGGCCGCCGGCCGCACCACCTTCGACATCGGCGAGGACGAGATGGAGGTCGGCGTCGGCATCCACGGCGAGCCCGGGCGCCGGCGCGAGAAGGTCAAGCCGGCCGGGCTGATCGTCGACGAGCTGCTGCAATCGATCCTCGCCGACCTGAAGCCGGCCCCGGGCCGCGAGCTGCTGCTGCATGTCAACGGCTTCGGCGGCACGCCGCTGATGGAGCTGTACCTGCTGTTCCACAACGCGGCCGAACGGCTGGGCGCCCAGGGGCTGAAGGTCGTGCGTTCGCTGGTCGGCAACCACACCACGGCGCTGGAGATGGCCGGCGCGTCGCTCACCGTCACGCTGCTCGACGACGAGCTGAAGTCGCTGTGGGATGCGCCGGTGCACACGGCGTCCCTGCGCTGGTGAGGCCACCATGCGGCGCCGTGCCCTGGTTCTCGGCCTGCCTGGTGCAGTCGCGATGGCAGCGGCGCTGCCACGCGGCGTGCGCGCACGCAGTGCTCCAACACCGATCCGTCTCGGCCAGTCGGCGCCGCTGACGGGCCCGCTGGCGCGCATCGGCAGCGAATGCCGCGATGCGGCGCGCGCGGTCTTCGCCGACTGCAATGCGCAAGGCGGCATCGACGGCCGCCCGATCGAGCTCGTCACGCTGGACGACGAGGACCGCGCCGAGCGCACTGCGGTCAACGTCAAGCTGCTCGCGTCGCAGCACCAGGTGGTCGGGCTGTTCGGCTTCGTCGGCGCCGGTGCGCACCGCGCCGGCGCACGCGGCGCGGCCGACGAGGGCCTGCCCTACATCGCCGCCTTCAGCGGTTCGCAGGAGCTGCGCTCGGGGCTGCTGCCCGGGGTCTTCAACCTGCGCGCGGGCCACGTCGACGAGGTGGACTACATCGCGCGCCACACGCGGCAGGTCGGCATCCGGCGCGTCTCGCTGGTGGCCGAGTACAACTCGCAGGGCTGGGAGCTGCGCGATGCGCTGCTGGCGGCCTTCGAGTCGCGCGGCGACAGCGTCGCGTCGATCAGCAGCGTCGACCATGAAGGCAGCGCCTACAGCCTGCCGGGCGCGGTGTTCTCGGTGCTCGCCGGGCAGCCGCAGGCGATCCTGCTCGGCGCCGACCACGTGGCCAGCGCCCGCTTCGTCGATGCCGTGCGCGCTGCCGGTTTCACCGGGCTCTTCTACACGCTGTCGACGGTCGGCGGCTCGGCGCTGATGGAGCGCCTGGGGCCGCAGGCGGCCGGCGTCTCGGTGACGCAGGTCGTGCCCTTCCCGTGGACCACCGCGTCTTCGCTGGGCCGCCACTTCCAGGGCTTCTGCCAGCGCCACCGCCTCGAGCCCTCGTTCGCCGGCATGGAGGCCTACCTCGCGGCCCAGCTGGTGATCGACGCGCTGCGCCGCGCGCGCGAGTCGACGCCGCAGTCGCTGGCCGCGGCGCTGGAAGCGCTGCCGCCGCGCGACTTCGGCGGATTCGTCGGCGCGTTCTACGCCAAGTCGCGGCGCACCGCGGCGCAGGTCGACCTGACGGTGTTCTCGCGCACCGGCAAGTTCGTGAAGTGAGCGGCCCGTGGCCCGGCTCGTCATCGGCAACTGGAAGATGAACGGCACGCCGGCGCTGCTGCGCGCGTTCGCCGCCGCCGCGCTGCGCGAGCCGCCGCGCTGCGAGGCCGCGCTGTGCGTGCCGCACCCGCTGCTGGCGGCCGCGCGCACCGCCTTCGGCACGACCGCGCTGCGCTGGGGCGCGCAGGACTGCTCGGCCGAGCTCGACGGCGCGTTCACCGGCGAGGTCAGCGCCCGCCTGCTGGCCGACCTCGACACGCGCTACGTGATCCTCGGCCATCCGGAGCGCCGGCTCGGCCATGGCGAGACCGACGGCCAGATCGCCGCGAAGGCGCAGCGCGCGCTCGCCGTCGGGCTGACGCCGGTGGTCTGCATCGGCGAGACCGCCGAGGAGCGCGACGGCGAGCAGACCAGCGCGGTGCTGCGGCGCCAGCTGCTGCAACTGGCGCGCCTGCTCGGGCGCCGGCTGGCCGCGGTGGTGCTGGCCTATGCGCCGCCGTGGGCGGCCAGCCGGCACGGCTGCGGCGACTGCGTCGCGCCCGGGCTGCTCGAGGACACCTTCGCCGCCATCGCCGAACTGCTGGCCTTCCATGCGGGGCTGTCGGCGGCATCGGTGCGCGTGATCTACGGCGGCAGCGTCGATGCGCGCAATGCCGGCGCGCTGCTGTCGCTGCCCGGCATCGGGGGCGTGCTGGTCGGCGCGGCCTCGCTGCGCCCGGCCGACTTCATCGAGATCTGCAAGGCCGCTGCCCGCTGCGGGGACCCCCCAGTGCGGGCCGCGAGCCTGTGGCCAGTCATTGCCACGAGCGCCAGGGAGTGACCGCCGGCGGCTCGACCCCAGCGCCGGCCCTCAGGAGACCGTCATGTGCATTCCGGTCAACGACGACAAGCTGCTGCGATCGCGCGTCGAGGCGCGCATCGAGGCCCCGGCACCGGACATCGGCGGGGACGCTGCGAGCGAGGGTCCGGCCCTCGGCATCGAGTTGGGCGCCGGCCCGGCCGTCGCGGCGCCGGCGTTGATGCTGGCCACCGCGCTGCGCGAGCGTGCCGCGCTGCGCCAGCGCTTGCGCGATGCCGCGCTGCTGACCGAACGGCTGGAGGACGTCGCGCGCGCCTCCGGCGACTGGATCTGGGAAACCGACGAGCGGCACCGCTACACCTGGGTGCACGACGCGCTGCCGCCGGCGCCCGGCGTGCGGCCGCCGCGCGTCGGCGAGCCGATCCCGGCCGGGCTGGTCGTCGACTGGCTCGGCGAGCCCGAGGCGCCGCGGCGCGACCTGCATGCGGTGCTGCAGCGCGGCGAGGCCATCGTGCGGCTGGTGACGCGCGAGCGGGCCCCCGACGGCGTGCGCTACGTCTCGCGCAGCGCGGTGCCGCTGCGGCGCGCGGACGGCTCTTTCCGGGGTTATCGCGGCTCGGCGCGCGACGTCACGCAGAGCCTGGACGCGAAGGCCCGGCTGTGGCGGCGCGACGAGCTGCTGCGCCGCGCGAAGGATGCCGCCGAGGCGCGCAGCGCTGCCAAGTCGATGCTGGTGTCCAAGGTCGGCCACGAGCTGCGCACGCCGCTGAACGCGATCGTCGGCCTGGCGCAGCTGGTGCAGGCGCGCATCGGCGAGCAGGGCGGCGATGCCGGGCGCCGCGCGGTCGACGAATGGGTCGCGCAGATCGCACGCGCCGGCTGGCACATGGTCGACGTGCTGGACCTGCTGATGGAGATCGGCCGTGCCGGCGCGGCCGGCGCCGCGCTGCAGAGCGAGCCGGTCGACGCCGCCGACGCGGTGCGCGACGCGCTGAAGGTGGTCGAAGGCGATGCGCGCGCGCGCGCGATTTCGGTGCAGCTCGATGCGCCGATGCCGGCCTGGGTGCTCGGCGACCGCCGCGCGCTGCGCCAGGTGGCGATCAACCTGCTCAGCAACGCCGTCAAGTACAACCGCGAGCAGGGCGCGGTGCGGCTGCGCGTGGCCACCGGCGAGCAGGTGTGCATCGAGGTGCAGGACACCGGGCGCGGCATGACCGAACCGCAGCTCGCGCGCCTGTTCCGCCCCTTCGACCGGCTGGGCGTCGACGACGGCGACGTCAAGGGGCACGGCCTCGGCCTCTCGATCTGCCACGAGCTGGTCTCGGCGATGGGCGGCCGCATCGAGGTGCACAGCGCCGTCGACCGCGGTACCCGCTTCGCGGTGATGCTGCCGGCCCTGCCGCGCGGCCACGGCGCGCTGCGCCTGGCGACCGCCTGAGCCACCGCAGGGCCGCCCCAAGGCGGCTCGTGCCTCCTCCGGGGGCAGGAGCGAAGCGACATGGGGACCTCATGACGGCGCTTCAGGCCCGCCGCGCCCGCACCGCGCGCACCGCTTCGGCGAAGGCGGCCGCATCGAAGGGCTTCTGCAGGAAGGCGTCGAAGCCGGCCTCCTCGGCCAGGCGGCGGGTGGCCGGGTCGCCGTAGCCGGTCAGCGCCAGCAGCACGGTGTCGCGCAGCGCGGGCAGCTCGCGCAGCCGGCGCGCGACCTGCAGCCCGTCGGTACCCGGCAGACCCAGGTCGACCAGCGCCACTTCCGGCGCCTGCTGCCGGGCCAGCACGATGCCGGCCTCGCCGTCGCTCGCGCAGCTGACGACGTGGCCGGCCGAGCGCAGCACCGCGGCCACCATCTCCTGGCTGTCGAGGTTGTCCTCGACCAGCACGATGCGCTGCGGCGGCAGGATCGGCGCAGCGCTGGCCGGCGCGTCGCTGCGCGCGCCGTCGGAGGCCAGCGCCGGCAGCCGGACGACGAAGCGTGCGCCGCGGCCGGGCCCGGCGCTGTGGGCCTCGACGCGGCCACCGTGCAGCTCGACCAGCCCGCGCACCACCGTCAGCCCGAGGCCCAGCCCGCCCTGAGAGCGGTCGAGCGTGCGCTCGGCCTGCGAGAAGGGGTCGAAGACGTGCGGCAGCAGCTCGGCCGCGATGCCGCTGCCGTCGTCCTCGATCGTCAGCACGGCCTCGGTGCCGTCGTGCGCGACACGCAGCCGCACCGCGCGGCCGTCGGGCGTGTACTTCGCGGCGTTGTCGAGCAGGTTGGCGATCACCTGCTCCAGGCGCGTCTTGTCGCCCGACACCGGCGCCGGCGCGAGATCGATCTGCAGCCGCAGGTGCTGCGTCCGGCCGGCCGCCGAGAAGGCCTCGATCACCCGGCGCGCGCAGGCGGCCAGGTCGACAGGCCGGCGGTCCAGCGTGACCTTGCCGGTGGTCAGCCGCGCGGCGTCGAGCATCTCGTTGATCAGCGTCGTCATGTGCCCGGTCTGGCGCGAGAGCACCTCGCGGGCGCGGCGCTGCACGTCCGGCGTCGTGCGCTCGAGCTCCAGCAGCGTGATCGCCGAGCGGATCGCGCTGAGCGGGTTGCGCAGCTCGTGCGCGAGCATCGCGAGGAACTCGTCCTTCGCGCGGCTGGCGCGCTCGGCTTCCGCGCGGGCGCGGGCCTCGTTGCCGAGCGTGGCCTGCATCAGCCGGCGCACCTCCTCGGCCTCGGCCAGCGCCAGCGGCGGGGTGGGTGCGGCGTGGCCGGTCGCGGCATCGGCCAGCCGCTGCATCGATTGCGTGAGCCGCCGGCTCAGCACCACCGCCAGCAGCACCGCGCAGCCGACCGCGACCAGCACGCCCACCAGGGTCAGCGACGCGGGCACCATCACGCCCGCGTCGACCCGTTCGGACGGCACGCCGGTGCCGAGGATCCAGCCGCTGGTGCGCAGCCGGCTGAACGCCGCGTAGAAGGTCTGCTCCTCCATGCCCCGCGCGACGAAGCGGCCCTGGTCCCGGCCGATGGTGTGCTGCCAGAAGTCCGGATGCGAGGCCTTGCCCACCCACTGTTCGTTGTTCAGCGTGCGCGCGATGATGCGGCTGCTGCGGTCGCTCAGCGTCAGCGTCGCACCTTCGACGATCGGGTGCCTGCGCAGCAGCGCGAGCCAGGCCTGCTGCGCGATGGTCACCGACACGACGAGGCGCTGCGGCCCGCGGCGCAGCGGCACCGCGATGACGGTGACGTAGCGCCCGGGGCCAGCCGGCAGCAGGTCGGAGAACACCGGCTCGTCGCCGTCGGCCGCCGCGGCGCGCTGCGCGGTGTCCGCCGCCGGGTCGGGGCCGCCGCCGTCCTGGCGCGCCTGCGCGAGGACCGTGCCGTCCGCGCTGCGCAGCGTGATCGCCTCCCACAGCGGATTGCCCTGCAGCAGGCGGGCCAGGCGCGGGTCGTGGCCGGGCTCGGCGCCGTCGCCACCGCCGCTGCCGTTGGGGGTCAGCGGCGCGGTCGGGACCTGAACCGGCGCGCCGGCCGGCGCATCGCCGAACGTGCGCAGCACCCGCACGGTGGCGGTGATCTCCGTGTCCAGCGCCAGGCGCAACGCGCTGACGCGTTCGCCGACCAGGCGCAACTCCGCGTCGCGTTGCACATGCTGCAGCGCGACCAGCGAAACGATGGCCAGGCAGGCGATCGGCGCGACGACCGCGGCAATCGTCAGGGCGAGCTGATGGCGGATGCGCATGGGTCGACGGTAGCAGGCACGCCGCGTGCCTGCACCGCGCCTTGCCCCGCCGCCGGCGCCGCCGATCCCCGGCGGCGGTGCCGCCGGCCGTGGCGCTACAGCCCCAGCGCGTCCAGGCCCGGATGCTCGTCCGGCCGGCGGCCGATCGGCCAGCGGTACAGACGCTCGCTTTCGGCGATAGGCCGGTCGTTGATGCTGGCGTGGCGCTCGCGCATCAGACCGGCGGCGTCGAACGCCCAGTTCTCGTTGCCGTACGAGCGATACCACTGGCCGGCATCGTCGTGCCACTCGTAGGCGAAGCGCACGGCGAGCCGGTCGGCGCCGAAGGCCCACAGGGCCTTGATCAGTCGGTAGTCGAGCTCGCGGTCCCACTTGCGGCGCAGGAAGGCGCGCACCTGCTCGCGGCCGACCGGGAACTCCGCCCGGTTGCGCCAGCGCGTGTCCTCGGTGTAGACCTGCACGACGCGGTCCGGGTCGCGCGTATTCCAGGCGTCCTCGGCCGCGCGCACCTTCAGCCGCGCGGTCTCGTCGGTGAACGGCGGGATCAGCGGCGGCGGCGCCATCAGTACGTCTTGTAGGGCAGGAACTTGCCCGACATCGTGATGCTGACGCGGTCGCCCTTCGGATCGGGCTCGCGCTGCAGGTCCATCTTGAAGTCGATCGCGCTCATGATGCCGTCGCCGAACTCCTCGTGGATCAGCTCCTTGAAGGTCATGCCGTAGACGCTGACCAGCTCGTAGAAGCGGTAGATCAGCGGATCGGTGGGCACGGCGGTCGGCAGCGAGCCCTTGTACGGCACGACCATCAGCCAGCGCTTCTCCTCGGCGCTCAGGCCGAACAGCTCGGCGACGATGCCGGCCTGCTCCTCGTTCAGCGTCATCTGGCCCAGGCAGGCGGCGGTCACCCATTCCTTGCTCAGGCCGACCTTCGCGGCGACGTCGGCCCACTTCAGGCCTTTCGCGACGCGGGTGGCGATGATCTTCTCGGTGACGTCCAGTCGGTTCATGCACTTCTCCTCGGATGGAAGGGGATCACTTCGGCGTCGTCGCCGGCGGGCGTGCCGCCGGGGTCGGCCGCGTCGGCGGCGTTGCCCGTGTCGCTGCCCTCGTCCAGGCCGGGGCGCACGCTCGGTGGCAGCTCGGGTGCGCGGCCGTGCGACAGCTGCTGGCTGCGCGCGACGAGGAAGTCGACCAGGTGGTTGCGGATGCGGTAGTACTGCGGATCGTGGTGCAGGGTCGCGCGCCGGCGGTCCCGCGGCATCGTGTTGATCACGATCTCGCCGATGCGCGCCTGCGGCCCATTGCTCATCAGCAGGATGCGGTCGGCGAGCAGGATGGCCTCGTCGACGTCGTGCGTGATCATGAACACCGTCTGGTGCGTCTCGGCGCAGATGCGCAGCAGCTCGTCCTGGATCGTGCCGCGCGTCAGCGCGTCGAGCGCCCCGAACGGCTCGTCGAGCAGCAGCATGCGCGGCTGGATGGCGAACGCGCGCGCGATGCCCACGCGCTGCTTCATGCCGCCGGACAGCGCCTGCGGCTTCTTGTCGATCGCCTCGGCCAGGCCGACCAGCGCGACATAACGCTCGACATGCGCGTCCACTTCGACGCGCGTCCAGTCGGGCCACTTGCTGCGCACCGCGAAGGCGATGTTGCGGCGCACGCTCAGCCACGGCATCAGCGCATGGCCCTGGAACACGACGCCGCGCTCGAGCCCCGGGCCGGCCACTTCGCGCCGGTCCATGAAGACGTGGCCGGCGCTCGCCGTCTCCAGCCCGGCCAGCACGTTGAGGATCGTCGTCTTGCCGCAGCCGCTGTGGCCGATGATGCAGACGAACTCGCCTTCGCGGATCTGGAAGTTGACACGGTCGAAGACCGGCGCGGCAGCGCCCGGGTAGGTCTTGCCGAGCTGCTCGACCTGCAGGAACGGCGCCGCATCGCTATCAGGGCGATTGTTGCGATCAGTCGGCATAGGTCACCGCCTTCTGCAGCCGCGCGAACATCGCATCCAGCAGCATGCCGACGATGCCGATGACGAGGATCGCGAAGATCACGTTCGGCAGCGACAGGTTGTTCCACTCGTTCCACACGAAGTAGCCGATGCCGGTGCCGCCGACCAGCATCTCGGCGGCGACGATCACCAGCCAGGCGATGCCCATGCTGATGCGCATGCCGGTCAGGATGGTCGGGGCGGCGGCGGGCAGGATCACCTCGAACGCGCGGCGCAGCGGCTTGACCTCCAGCGTGCGCGCGACGTTGAGCCACTCGCGCCGCACGCCGGCGACGCCGAAGGCGGTGTTGATCAGCATCGGCCACACCGAGCAGATGAAGATCACGAAGATGCCGCTGATCGACGAGTCCTTGATCGTGTAGAGCGCCAGCGGCATCCAGGCCAGCGGCGAGATCGGCTTGAGCACCTGGATGAACGGATCGAGCGCGCGGTAGGCCAGCGGGCTCATGCCGATCACGAAGCCGAGCGGGATCGCCACCGCCGCGGCGATCAGGTAGCCGAGTGCGACGCGGCCGAGCGAGTAGGCCAGCTGCAGCCCCACGCCCTTGTCGTTCGGGCCGTTGTCGAAGAACGGGTCGGCGAGCTGGCGGGCCACCGTCGCGGCCATCTGGCCGAGCGTCGGGAAGCCGGACTTCTTCACCTCGCCGCCGGTGCCGCTGTCGCCCGCGCCGGCCGCCGGGTCCTTGCCCATCAGCTTCGCGTACTCGATCTGCTCGGCGGTGAGCGCCGGGCCGGGGGCCTTCGGCAGTGCCGCCGGTTGCAGCGTGGCCAGGTGCCACACGCCGAGCAGCAGCGCCAGCAGCAGCAGCGACAGCAGCGCCGCCTTGAATCGAACCTGCTTCATTGCGAACCTCCGGGCTGCGCCCTCCGGTATTCGCCCTTGGGGCGGCCCGGCGGGCGGATGTCGCCCCCTTGGCGCTCTGCGCCGTCCCCCCAGGGGGGAATTCGCCCTTCGGAACGGCCGGGCGGGCTCATGCCGCCGAGCGCCGGATCGCGAAGCTGTCGGCGTAGGCCGCGGCCTTGTCCGGATCGAAGGGCTTGCCCATCACGCTGAACTTCGGATAGCCGCCGTCCTTCGACTCGGCCACCTTCATGTCCAGCGCCTTCATGTGCTTTCGCGCGTCGGTCAGCAGGAAGACCTTCTCGGCGATCTGCTTGTAGTTGACCTCGCCCTTCAGGTAGCCCCAGCGCTTCATCTGCGTCAGGATCCACACCGCCATGCTCTGCCAGGGGATCGGGTCGAAGTCGGCGCGGTCGGGCACGTTCTGCACCTTGCCCAGCCCGTCGGCGAACTTGCCGGTCAGCACCTGCGCGATCACCGTCTCGGGCTGGTTCAGGTACGCCTGCGGCGCGATGACCTTGGCGATCAGCTCGCGGTTCTTGGCCTCGCGCGCCATCGCCGCGGCGGTCAGCACCGCGCGGTACAGCGCGGCGAAGCTGTTCGGGTGCTTGGCGATGAACTCCGCCGAGGTGCCGAACGCGCAGCAGGGATGGCCGGGCCAGAGCTCCTTGGTCAGCAGGTGCAGGAAGCCGACCTCCTCGAACACCGCGCGCTGGTTGAACGGGTCGGGGCCGAGGTAGCCGTCGATGTTGCCGGCGCGCAGGTTGGCCACCATCTCCGGCGGCGGCACGACGCGGATCTGGATGTCGCGGTCCGGATCGAGCCCGTGTTCCGCCACGTAGTAGCGCAGCAGGAAGTTGTGCATCGAGTACTCGAAGGGCACCGCGAACTTGAAGCCCTTCCAGTCCTTCGGGTCGCGCTTGTCCTTGTGCTTGACGTGCAGCGTGATCGCCTGGCCGTTGGTGTTCTGGATCGTCGCCACGTGCATCGGCTGCGCGGTCGAGCCCAGGCCCAGCGTGATCGCCAGCGGCATCGGCGACAGGAAGTGCGTGGCGTCGTACTCCTTGTTCAGCATCTTGTCGCGGATCAGCGCCCAGCCCGCGGTCTTGACGACCTCGACGTTCAGGCCCTGCTTAGCGTAGAAGCCCAGCGGGTGGGCCATGATCAGCGGCGTCGCGCAGGTGATCGGGATGAAGCCGATCTTCAGGTCCTTCTTCTCCGGCACGAGCGCCTTGTCCTGCGCCAGCGCCTGCAGCGGCGCGATCGGCAGCACCGAGGCGATCGCCGCCATCGCGGTGGGCCGGCCGACGGCGCGCAGGAAGCGCCGCCGCAGCGCATCGTGCGGGAACAGCGCCTTGATCAGGGAGGCCTCGACGAAGGCGTTCGACTCGGCTTCGAACGCGGCGCTCTCGCTGCGGCGGCGCAGCTCGGTGGTCGCCGCCTGCGCGCCATCATCAGCCGTCTGCGCGGCGTGCTCGGCCGCCGATTGGTGCCGGCCGCAGGCACAGCCCAGGCGCAAGGGACGGTCGGCGTCGTAGGGGTCCAGGTCGTGCGGGCTCATCGGGTTCCTCGGCAGCGCAGCTTGGTGCCGATGCTAGGAAGCGCGACCTTCACGCGCGATCGTTGTGCGCGGGCTTGTCGTGTAGGGGTGGCACTACAGGCCGGCGGCCGGCGGCAGCCGCGCCCCGCGGCGAGGTACGCCCTTCAGACCTGCAGCAGGTCCTGCCGCACCGCGTACAGCGCCAGCTCGACGTCGTTGCGCACGCCGGTCTTCTCGAGCAGGCGGGCGCGGTAGGTGCTGACGGTGTTGGGCGACAGCACCAGCTGCTCGGCAATCTCGCCGACGCTCTTGCCGGCGGCGAGCAGGCGGAACACCTGGTACTCGCGGTGCGACAGCCGCTCGTGCAGCGGCGCCTCGTCGTTGCCCTGGCCCTTCTTCAGCCCCGAGCCGGCGCCCACCGCGCCGGCCAGCTGCTCGGCCACGCTGGGCGTGATGAAGAGCTGGCCGCGCGCGACCTTGCGGATCGCCTCGATCATCTGCTCGCTGTCGGCGCTCTTGTTCAGGTAGCCGGCGGCGCCGAGCTTCAGGCTGCGCACAGCGTACTGGCGGTCCGGGTAGGTGCTGAGCATCAGCACCGGCAGCTTCGGGAACTCGGCCTTCAGCGTCTTCAGCACGTCCAGCCCGTCGCGCTGCGGCATCGCGATGTCGAGGAGCACGACGTGCGGCAGCCGGCCCTCGGCGGCGCCGGCGCGCACCAGCGCCATCGCCTCGGGGCCGTTGCCGGCCTCGCCGGCCAGCGTGATGTCGCCGGCGTCGGCCAGGATCTGCTTGATGCCCTGGCGCACGATCAGGTGGTCGTCGCAGATCAGCACCCGGATCGTCTCGGCCATCACGGTCCTCCCAGCGGCATCACCAGCCGCACCACGGTGCCGGCACCCGGCGCGCTGTCGATCACCAGCCGGCCGCCGAAGTGCGCGGCCCGCTCGCGCATGCCCATCACGCCGTAGCTGCGCGCATCGTCCAGCACCGCCGGGGTGGTGCCGATGCCGTCGTCGCGCACCTCGAGGTACAGCACCGGGTCGGGCGGTGCGTCGACGTCGAGCCGGATCGCGACGTGCCGCGCCTTCGCGTGCCGCGCGACGTTCGACAGCACTTCCTGGAAGATGCGGAACACGGCGATCGCCAGGCCGCCCTCGGGCGGCGCGACGCCGGCGCTGACGTGCAGCTGCACGCTGCCGTCGATCTCGTCGGCGGCGCCCTGCAGCCACTCCTGCGCCTGCCATTCGAGCGCCGCCCACAGGCCCTGGTGGTCGAGGATGCTCGGACGCAGGTCGGTGATGATGCGGCCGACCTTGTCGACCGCGGTGTCGATCAGCCCGCCCATGCGCTGGCACTTGGCGGCCAGCTCGTTGCGCGCGGCCTCGTCGCGGCGTCCGACGCGGCGCTCCATCCAGTTGACGTCCATCTTCAGCGCCACCAGCAGGCTGCCGAGCTCGTCGTGGATCTCGCGCGCGATGCGCTTGCGCTCGGTCTCGCGCACGGTCTCGAGGTGGTTGGCCAGCTCGCGCAGCTCGCGCGTGCGCTCGGCGACGCGGCGTTCGAGCTCGTCGTTGGTGCGTTGCAGCAGCGTCTGCGCGGCCTTGCGCTCGCTGATGTCGACGAAGGTGACGACCGCGCCGCGCACCTCGCCGGCGTCGAGGATCGGGTAGCTCGAGTACTCGGCCGAGAAGGCGCTGCCGTCGGCCCGCCACAGCACTTCGTCGTCGATGCGGCAGGGCAGGCCGCGGCGGAAGGCGTTGAAGATCGGGCAATCGCACTCGGGGTAGTGCGCGCCGTCGGGCCGGCTGTGGTGGATCAGCGCATGCATGTTGCGGCCGAGCACCTCTTCGGTGCGCCAGCCCAGCATCTGGGCGCCCGCCCGGTTCACGAAGGTGCACCGGCCTTCCAGGTCGATGCCGAAGACGCCTTCGCCGGTCGACTCCAGCAGCAGGGTCAGGCGATCGATGCCATCGGGCATCGCGTCGGCGGCGGGGCGCATGGGCGGCCTGCGCGCAAGGCGCGTGCCACCGGTGCGCGCGTTCGCGCCGGCGCCCGCCGGCTATCAGATCATCGGCGCCAGCGGCGCGCCGGGGCGCTGGCCGCACTCGTCGAACAGCCGCACCGTGCATTGCGCGCACACCGCGTCGTCGAGGCGCTTCAGCACGATGTGCCGCAGCGCGCTGTGCTTGTCGGCGAAGACGTTGCCCACGCCCAGCCGCTCGTCGAAGCCGGTGCGGCGCCACATCGTGATCACCTGCGGCCGCGGGCGGTGGAAGTAGAGGTCGCCGTGCGCCTCGCGGCGGCGGATGCGCTCGTCGTCCCACAGGTCGGCGCCGGCGAGGTCGATCGCGTTCATGCTCTTGGCCATCACCAGCAAGTGGCGCTGCTCCGGCTGCTCGCGGCGCAGCGCGCGCAGGTGCTCGGCGACGTGCGGCACCGCGCCGAACCACACCGAGCCTTCCATGCGCAGCAGCTTCAGCTGCGGGCATTCCGGGCGCGCGCCCGGCGGGTGGTCGTCGACGATGACGAACGGGCGCTCGACGCCGGGGCGGTCGAAGCCCATCGTGCGCAGCGCCGGCCGCGCGCTGCGGTAGAGCCACGCCACCAGCGACAGCATCACGCCGGCCAGGATCGCGATCTCCAGCCGCAGGGTCAGCGTGGCCACCAGCGTCGCGGCGGCGATGCCGAACTCGCGGCGGTCGAGCCGCCACAACCGGCGCCACGCGCTGCGGTCGACCAGTGCCGCAGCCACCAGCAGCAGCAGCGCGCCGACGCCCGCCAGCGGCACCCAGGCCAGCAGCGGCGCGCCCAGCGCGACCAGCGCCAGCAGCCACAGCGCGGCACTGGCGCCGGCCAGCGGCGTGCGCGCGCCGGCTTCGAGGTTCGGCAGCGAGCGGTTCAGCGAACCGCAGGCGACGAAACAGCCGGCGAAGGCGCCGACGGTGTTCGCCAGCCCCTGGCCGAAACACTCGCGGTTCGCATCCAGCGGGTGGCCGCTGCGGGCGGCGAGCAGCTTGGCGATCGAGATCGACTGGCCGAGCGCAATGATCGTCAGCGCGAGGGCCATCGGCAGCAGCTGGGCGAGCAGGGCCGGGTCCAGCGGCGGCCAGTGCAGGCCCAGCCAGGCGGCCGGCGGCGTGCCCAGGCGCGCGACGCGGCTGCCCGCGAGGCCGCCCTGGCGCTCGATCAGCCAGGTCGCGCCGATGGCCAGCAGCAGCGCCAGCAGCACGTGCGGCCCGCGCCGCCACAGCCGGCGCATCAGCAGCGCGGTGGCCAGCGTGGCGCCGGCCACCGCCAGCGCGGCCGGCGAGACCCCGGCCTGCAAGGCCTGCAGCGGCGTGGCCCGTCCGCTGCCGCCGAGCACCTGGCCCAGCGCCGACCAGGCGATCAGCAGCGCCGCGCCGCCGGTGAAGCCGAGCATCACCGACGGCGAGATGAAGTTGGCCACCGCGCCCAGCCGCGTGACTGCCAGCAGCAGCTGCATCAGCCCGACCAGCAGCGTCAGCCCCACCGCCAGCGCGGCGGTGCGCGCCGGATCGCCGCCGGCACCACTGGCCAGAGGCAGCAGCATCGCGCCCAGCGCCAGCGAGGTGGCATTGGTCGGCCCCGACAGCACCAGCCGGCTCGATCCGGCCAGCGCAGCGACCAGGCAGGGCAGTACCGCGGTGGCCAGGCCCATCGCCGGCGGCACGCCGACCAGCGCGGCGAACGCGATGGCCTGCGGCAGCACCAGCACCGCGCCCAGCAGCCCGGCCAGCAGGTCGGTGCGCAGCGTGCGGGGGGTCAGTTCCTGCACCCAGGGGCCCAGCCACGACCCCAACGTTATGGCGAGCAGGGCGCGGGCTGCGTCGGCGCGGGGGGTCGGCATCGTGCGATTCATTCTAGAAAGCCCGCAGTCGCGGCGCGCATGGCGGCGGTCAGAATGGCCGCGCGCCGCGCATGCCGCCGGCCCGGCGAGCCGCCTCGGCAGCACCGGGCGTGCAGCTTGCCCGGTGATGCCCGCGACTTCCGGAGCCGATGCCGATGAGCCGATTTTTCGCCCGCACGTGCAGCGTGATGTTCGGCCTGCTGTGGCTCGTCGCCGGGCCGCTCGCCACGGCGTCGACGCTGCGCATCGCCAGCGCCTTCGACCCGCAGACCATGGACCCGCATGCGCTGGCGCTGCTGTACCACTCGCGCATCGCCTTCCAGGTGCACGACTGCCTGGTCGGCCGCGACGAGCAGTTCAAGCTCGAGCCGGCGCTGGCCGAGTCCTGGCAGGCCACCGGCCCGACCAGCTGGCGCTTCAAGCTGCGCCCGGGCGTCAAGTTCCACGACGGAACGCCCTTCACCGCCGACGACGCGGTGTTCTCCATCGAGCGGGCGCTGGGCCAGACATCGCAGCGCGCGTTCAGCCTGAAGGGCCTGCAGTCGGTGAAGAAGGTCGACGAGCTGACGATCGACTTCCACCTCGCGACGCCCGACGCGGTGTGGCCCGAGAAGCTGTGGCTGGTGGCGATGATGAGCAAGGCCTGGGCGCAGAAGCACGGCGTCGAGAAGGCGCAGGACTTCAACGGCAAGCAGGAAACCCACGCCGTGCGCAACGCGATGGGCACCGGCCCGTACCGCCTCGAGGCCTACCAGCCCGATGTCAAGCTGGTGCTCAAGCGCCACGCCGGCTACTGGGGCGCGGCGGACAAGCGCATGGGCAATGTCGAGCAGGTCAGCTTCGTCGCCATCAAGAGCGACGCGACGCGCCTGGCCGCGCTGGCGTCCGGCGAGATCGACCTCGTGCTCGACCCGCCGTTCCAGGACGTCGGCCGGCTCAAGTCCGAAGGCAAGCTGCGGGTCGAGTCGGTCACCGACATCGGCACGCAGTACTTCACCTTCGACCAGGCGCGCGACGAGCTGCTGCACGGCGACGTCAAGGACCGCAACCCGTTCAAGGACAAGCGCGTGCGCCAGGCCATCGCGCATGCGCTGAACGTCGAGCTGATCGTGCAGAAGGTGCTGCGCGGGCAGGCCACGCCGACCGGCTCGTTCATCTCGCCGCTGGTCGACGGCTACGTCGCCGACATCGACAAGCGCATTCCCTACGACCCGGCGAAGGCCCGGGCGCTGCTGGCGCAGGCCGGCTACCCGAAGGGCTTCGGTGTGACGCTGGACTGCGTCAACGTCGCCTACCGCGAGGCCGTGTGCCAGGCGGCCACCGCGATGCTCAACCAGGTCGGCATCCGCGCGACGCTGCGCGCGTCGCCGACCAACCAGTTCTTCCCCAAGCTGAGCCAGGCCAGCGCCAGCTTCGTCGAGTTCGGCTGGACCCCGGCGATCGACCCCTGGGCGACCTTGAACGCGCTGTTCCGCACCTGGGACGGCGCCGGCGCCGGCACCTTCAACGCCGGCCGCTACAGCAACCCGAAGCTCGACGAGCTGATCGACTCGGTGCGCACGGAACCGGACCTCACCAAGCGGCGCGCGCGCGTCGGCGTCGCGCTGCGCATGATCAGCGACGAGCTGCCCTACATCCCGCTGTACCGGCGCTCGCTGAACTGGGCGATGGCGAAGTCGGTGAAGGTGGTGCAGTGGCCGAACGACGCGATCGAGCTGCGCTTCGTGCGCATGTCGCAGCCCTGATCGCGCGAACGCCGAGGGGGGCGTGACGCGGTGCGGCGCTACAGCGCGCCGCCCGCCGCATACAGCAGCGCGGCGCCGATGCCCAGCACGATCAGCAGCCACAGCGCGACGACCAGCAGCGCGCCCCACAGCCACTTCGGCAGCTTCTCCTGGCTGGCCTCGGCCTCGGCCAGCCGCGCCTGCCACAGGTGCGGCGGCGTGAACCTTACCGCCAGCGCGATGCCCAGCGGCAGCAGCAGCAGGTCGTCGAGCAGCCCGAGCACGGGGATGAAATCCGGGATCAGGTCGATCGGGCTCAGCGCGTAGGCCAGCACCAGCAGCGCGATGAACTTCGGCAGCCGCGGCGTGTCGCGGTGCCGCATCAGCTTCCACAGCGCGAGCAGGCGCACGCGCAGGTGCACGGTGTTGAGGCGGCGGGTCCAGCGGGTGAGGGCGCTCATGTCGCGGCAAGGATAGGCCAGCGGCGCGCGGGCGCCGCGCCAGGCGCCTCGACGGGACTCCGACGCTCTCCCCCTAGTTCCACATTGGCGCGACGCCCGCTGCCGGGCCTAATCTTCAAAGCAACCGGACGATTTGCTGTACGGGCGACGTGCGCCTGACGCCTTGTCGAAATAAGGGGCGCGGGGGAGTCACATGCCAACAGTCAATCGTGTCGATGTGTCGCAATCATTGCGCGATGCATCGCCTGGTCATCGCCGCCAGGCCTTGGCGCTGGTCACGGTGCTGCTGATCGCTGCGGCGATGCCGGCGCTCGGGGAACCCTGGGTCCAGACCGCGGACGTGCCGGCAGGCGACGCCGCCGTCGCCGCGCCGGCCACGGCGGCCAAGCCGTCCATGCCCGACGACGACGCGGCACCGGCCACCGCCCAGGCCATCGGCGTCCTGCTCGGCGCGGCGCCACCGGCGGCCGCCACGCCCGTCGACGGTCCGCTCGACGAGCTGCCGCTGGAGGGCCTGCAGCGCCTCGTGCTGGCGGAAGGGCAGCGGCTCGGTGCGCCGGTGGACCCTGCGCTGTTCGCGCCGCGGCCGCCGTCCGCCAGCGATGCGCCGCTGCTGGTCGACATGGCGATCGACGTGCTGAACCAGGCACCGAACCGCGACCTGCTGAAGGCGCTCGCCGCGCCGCTGCCGTGGCCGCTGCTGCTGGGGGTGCTCGTGGCGATCGCGGCGGGCGTCCTGGTGGCGCAGCGGCGGCGCCATGCGCATCGGCGGCGCCGCGAGTACCGCCACGGGCACCACCACTGGCGCCAACACGAGCATCACGCCGCCCCGGACCAGGCGCATGCATCCGAGCCGCCCCGCGGTCAGCCCGGCCACCCCGGCCATCGCCGCAGCCGTCGCCTGCGGCTGCGTGCGCCGCTGACGCCGGGCGTGCAGCCGCCGCGGATCTGACAGCCTAGGGACGCGGCCTCCCCTGCAATGACGATGGCGCCCGCCCACGCGGGCGCCTAGTGTTGAGGCTGCCAGGCGCCGTGGCGCGCCCGGGAGGATCCCACCATGTCGACCCCTTTCAGCGGCAAGCCCTTCACCTTCACGCAGCCGGACGGCAGCACGATCCGCCTGCGCGGCTGGGGCGACCAGCACTACGCGGTGTTCGAGACCGAGGATGGCTTCACCGTCACCCGCAACCCGCAGACCGGCTTCTACGAGATCGCGCGCCTGTCGGCCGACGGCGATCGGCTGGAGCCCGCGCCGGGACCGCGCGGCCACCTCGACGGCGCCGCGGCCGCGGTGCCGCGCGGCCTGCGCATCCGCCGCGACGCCGCGCATGCGCGTGGCATCGAGGGCACGCTGCGCCTGGGCGGCCGGCGCTGCGACCAGCGCCGCGAGGAGCGCAAGGCCCAGCGCCGCGCGATGCGTGCGCTGGCCGCGGCGGGCGGCCCGGTGTTCGCGCCGCCGCAGCGCGCGACGGTGGGCGACTTCACCGGCCTGTGCCTGTTGATCGACTTCGCCGACGAGCCCGGCGCGATCCCGCGCGAGGAGGTCGACCGCTTCTGCAACCAGCCCGGCTATGCCGGCTTCGGCAACCGCGGCTCGGTGCGCGACTACTTCCTCGACAACTCGCTCGGCCGCTGCCGCTACAGCAACATCGTCGCGCCCTACTACCGCGCGTTGCAGCCGAAGTCCTTCTACACCGACCCGGCGATCGAGCAGGGCGTTCGGGCGCGGCAGCTGATCGTCGAGGCGCTGAACCACCTGAAGGCGCAGGGCTTCGACTTCTCGATGCTGACGCCCGATTCGGCGGGCCTGGTCTACGCGCTGAACGTCTACTACGCCGGCGAGGTCGTCAACAACTGGGCCGAGGGCCTGTGGCCGCATGCCTGGCACCTGGCCACCGCGGTGCCGCTGGCGCCCGGGCGCGCGGCCTTCGACTACCAGTTCACCGACATGAGCCAGCAGCTGACGCTCGGCACCTTCTGCCACGAGAACGGCCACATGCTGTGCGACTACCCGGACCTGTACGACTACGGCTACGAGTCCAGCGGCGTCGGCGCCTATTGCCTGATGTGTGCGGGTGGCAACGCCGACGAGCGCAACCCGCCGCAGATCTCGGCCTACCTGAAGCGCCTGTCGGGCTGGGCCGGCAGCGTCACGAACCTCGAGCATGGCCAGCAGCTGGCGCTGGCCGCCGGCACAAATCACTTCGCGATGTACGCGAAGAACGCCGACGAGTACTTCCTGGTCGAGAACCGGGCGAAGGCCGGCCGCGATGCCGCGCTGCCGGACGCCGGCCTCGCGATCTGGCACGTCGATGAGACCGGCGACAACAGCAACGAGCAGATGACGCCGGCCAGCCACTACGAGCTGTCGCTGGAGCAGGCCGACGGCGCGTTCGCGCTCGAACGCCAGCGCGGCGGGCTCGGCGACGCCACCGACCTGTTCGGCCAGGGCAGCCAGCGCTTCGCCGATGCCACCGTGCCGTCGAGCAAGTGGTGGGACGGCAGCACCTCGAAGCTGGACATCCACACGATCTCGGCGCCCGGCGCCCAGGTGAGCTTCCGCGTCGCGCTCGGCGACGCCGTCGTGCCGCCGCCGCAGGGCCTGCTCAAGGTCTCGACGCCGGACCGCGCGATCCCCGACAACCAGGGCACCGGCATCACCGACATCATCGAGGTCGCCGAGTCGCTGGTCTTCGCCGGGCTGACGATCGGCGTCGACATCAGCCACTCCTACCGCGGCGACCTGCGCGTGCGGCTGATGGCGCCGTGGGGCGAAACCCTCGTGCTGCATCCGAAGGGCGTGGGCGGCAGCGCCGACGACCTGAAGCTGCTATTCGACGAGGCGACCCTGCCGGCGCTGGCCGCGTGGCGCGGCCGCAATGCTCAGGGCGCCTGGCGGCTGACGGTGCAGGACCTCGCGCCGGCGGACACCGGCCGGCTCAACCGCTGGTCGCTGGCGTTCACGCCGGCCGTGCTGCCGGCCGGCCCGGTGATCCTGCAGGAAGCGCCCGGCACGCACATTCCGGACGACGACGCGGTGGGCATCCAGCGCAGCCTGCACACCGACGCCGCCGGCGCGGTGGGCGCGGTGGAACTGGCGCTGGACATCGCCCACAGCTTCATCGGCGACCTGCGCGTGCTGCTGCGCTCGCCGGCGGGCACGGAGGTGATGCTGCACGAAGGCAGCGGCGGCGCCACCGACAACATCGTCAAGACCTACACCGCGGCGACGACGCCGGCGCTCGCCGCGCTGGCTGGCCAGCCGATGGCCGGCGACTGGGTGCTGCGCATCGCCGACCTCGCGAAGCTGGACGTCGGCAAGCTCAACGCGTGGAAGCTGGTGCTGAAGCCGTCGGCCTGAGGTTCGCGATGCCGGGGACGCGGGGGTGACGGCCGCGCTGTCAGAATTCCGCGGTCCCCACTGTCCTCGATCAGCGCGCCGGCCGCGCCCCGTCATCGCATGAATCACGACCGCGGCCCCAACGCCGAATGGCGCGCGCGCAGCCTGCGTGCGGTGTGGCACCCCTGCACGCAGATGAAGCTGCACGAACAAGGCCAGCCGCTGCTGCCGGTCGCGCGCGCGGAGGGCGCGTGGCTCTTCGACCACGAAGGCCGGCGGGTCCTGGATGGTCTCAGCTCATGGTGGGTCAACCTCTTCGGCCACAACCACCCGGCCATCCGCGACGCGCTGGTCGAGCAGTTGCACACGCTGGACCATGTGATGCTGGCCGGCTGCACGCATGCGCCGGTGGTCGAGCTGTCCGAGCGCCTGGGCGCATTGACCGGCCTGGGTCACGCGTTCTACGGCAGCGACGGGGCGTCGGCCACCGAGATCGCGCTGAAGATGAGCGCGCACCACTGGCGCAACCGCGGGCGGCCGGGCAAGTGCCGCTTCGTCGGGCTGGCCGGGGGCTACCACGGCGAGACCGTCGGCGCGCTGGCGGTCACCGACATCGCGCTGTTCCGCGAAGCCTATGCCCCGCTGGTGCGGCTGGCGGCGACGGTGGCGAGTCCCGATGCACGCGGGGCCGAGCCTGGCGAGACCGCGCGCGACGTCGCGCTGCGCGCGGCCGCGGTGCTGGAAACCTGGCTCGACGAGCACCATGCCGACACCGCCGCGCTGATCGTCGAGCCCTTGATCCAGTGCGCCGCCGGCATGGCCATGCATCACCCCGAGTACCTGCGCCGGGCGCGCGCCCTGTGCGATCGCTACGAAGTGCACCTGGTGGTCGACGAGATCGCCACCGGCTTCGGCCGCACCGGCACGCTGTTCGCGCACCAGCAGGCCGGCATCCGCCCGGACCTGATCTGCCTGTCCAAGGGCCTCACCGGCGGCACGCTGCCCTTGTCGGCCGTGCTGTGCACCGACGCGGTCTACGAGGCCTTCTACGACGATCACGTCGCGCGCGGCTTCCTGCACTCGCATTCCTACACCGGCAACCCGCTCGCCTGCCGCGCGGCGCTGGCGGTGCTGGACCTCTTCGAATCGACGCAGGCGCTGGAGCGCAACGTGCAGACCGCGCAACGCCTCGATGCCGCCTTCGCGCCGTTGAACGCGCATGCGCGCGTGCGCCATGCGCGGCGCCTGGGCATGGTGTGGGCCTGGGACGTCGCCGATGCACCGGCCGACTTCTCGCGCCGCTACCACCGCCACGCGCTGGAGCACGGCCTGCTGCTGCGGCCGATCGGCGCGACGATGTACGCGATGCCGCCGTACGTGATCGACGACGAGGGCATCGAGCACCTCGCGCGCGGCTCGCTGGCGGCGCTCGACGCGACGCTGGCCGAAAGCTGAGGCGATGACGGCCCGCGGACTCTTCGTCGTCGGCACCGACACCGGTGTCGGCAAGACGCTGGTCGCGGCCGGCCTGCTGCGCGCGTTCGCGCGCCGGCGCGCGCGGGTGGTCGGCATGAAGCCGGTGGCCGCCGGCGCGATCCCGCATCCCGGCATTGCGGGCGACGGCTGGGCCAGCGAGGACGCGCTGGCGCTGCGGGCCGCGTCGACGATCACCGTGCCCGCGGCGCTGGACAACCCGGTGCTGCTGCCCGAGCCGCTGTCGCCGCACCTGGCGGCCGAACGGGCCGGCCGGCGCATCGAGCTCGACGCGCTGATCGCGAGTTATCACGCGCTGGCCGCGCAGGCCGACGTGGTGGTCGTCGAAGGGGCCGGTGGCCTGCTGGTGCCGCTGTCCGACACGGCCACCGGCGGTGACCTGGCCGTCGCGCTCGGCCTGCCGCTGCTGCTGGTGGTCGGCATGCGCCTGGGCTGCCTGAACCACGCGCTGCTGACCGCCGAGGCCATCGCCGCGCGCGGCCTGGTGCTCGCCGGCTGGGTTGCCAACCGGATCGACCCGGACATGCTGTGCGGCGATGAGAACGTCGCGACCTTGCGCCGCCGCCTGCCCGCGCCGCTGTGGGCCGACGTGCCCCATCGGCCGGACGGTGCGCCCGCCGCCCGCCCCCTGCCACTCGACGAGACCCAGATCGATGACTTCCTGGCTCGATGACTTCGACACCCGCCTGGCCGAGCTCGATGCCGCCGGCCTGCGCCGCCGCCGCCGCGTAGTGCAGCCGGCGGCGCCGGCCGAGGCCAGCAGCACGCGGCTGATCGTCGACGGCGAAGAACTGCTGGCGTTCTGCAGCAACGACTACCTGGGGCTCGCCGGGCATCCGGCGCTGGTCGACGCGCTGTGCGCGGGCGCGCGCGAGGCAGGCGTCGGCTCGGGCGCGTCGCCGCTGGTCAGCGGCCATTCGGTCGCCAACGCCGAACTGGAGCGGGAGCTCGCGGCCTTCACCGGCCTGCCGCGCGCGCTGTACTTCTACGCCGGGTACGGCACCAACATCGGCATCGTGCCGGCGCTGGTCGGCGCCGGCGACGCGCTGCATTCGGACGCGCTGAACCATGCCTGCCTGATCGACGGCGCGCGGCTCGCCCGCGCGAGCATCCACCGCTACCCGCATGCCGACCTCGCTGCGCTGGACGCGGCGCTGGCCGCGAAGCCCGCGCGCCGGCAGCTGGTGATCAGCGACGCGGTGTTCAGCATGGACGGCGACGTCGCCGACCTGCGTGCGCTCCTCGCGCTGTGCGAGCGCCACGATGCGCTGCTGCTGATCGACGATGCGCACGGCTTCGGCGTGCTGGGCCCGCAGGGGCGCGGCGCGCTCGCGGCGGCGGGACTCACCGGCGCGGCCGCCTCGCGCCGCGTGCTCTACATGGCCACGCTCGGCAAGGCGCTCGGGGTGGCCGGCGCGTTCGTCGCCGGCGACGAGACGCTGATCGAGTGGCTGCTGCAGAAGACCCGCAGCTACATCTTCGCCACCGCCGCGCCGGCGCCGCTGGCGCAGGCCCTGCGCGCGAGCCTGAGGCTCGCCGAGGCCGAGGACTGGCGGCGCGAGCGGCTGCGCTCGCTGATCGCGCGCCTGAAGAACGGCCTCGCCGGCCTGCCGTGGTCGCTCACCGAGTCGCCGACGCCGATCCAGCCGCTGGTGATCGGCGGCAACCGCGAGGCGCTGGCGGTGATGGAGGCCTTGCGCGAACGCGGCCTCTGGGTGCCGGCGATCCGCCCGCCGACGGTGCCCGAGGGCAGCGCGCGGCTGCGCATCACCTTGAGCGCGGTGCACCGCGACGAGGACGTCGACCGGCTCGCCGAGGCGCTGCACACCATCGCGCGCAGCCCCGCGCTGCGCGGCCGCGGCCTGCCCGCCTGAGATCAGGCGGCGCAGCGGGGGTCCGGATCAGCGGTTCGGCGCGCGGGCCGGCGCCCGGTCGTCCGGGCCGGCGTCCATCCAGGCGACCAGGAAGGCCCGGCTGGCCGGGTCGGCGGCCACCGTCGCGTAGACCGCACGCGGCGCTTCCCCGTTCCGCGTCAGCCGCAGCGCGCGGGGCGCGGGGCGGCCCTCGCTCGCGGGCGTCAGCGCGGCGCGCAGCGCGAGGGCACTGTCAGGCGCGAGGAAGGCGTACAGCGACTGCCCGAGCAAGCCGTCGCGCTCGCCGCCCAGCAGCGCGGCGCCGGTCAGGTTGAGCTCGAGCAGCGCACCGCCGGCATCGATGGTGAAGCAGCCGACCGGCGCCGACTCGTACAGCTGGATCTGCCGGCTCAGCGCCGCCTCCAGCTCCGAGCGCGCGCCCCGCAATTCCTCCGTCTGCAGGTCGAGCTCGACCTGGTGCACCTGCAGTTCGTGCAGCAGGGCGAGCGCGTCGGCCGCCGTCGACGGCGACGAGGCCAGCTCGTAGAGCACGGCCAGGGCCTGCGACGCGCTGCCGTGCGCGTTCCGGCCATCGCCGGTCAGCCGGGAAACGGCGCGCTCGCGCAGGTCCGGCGGAGCCGCTGTTGGAGGAGTCTTCGGCATGGGCGTGGTCTCGCTCGGCGCCAGGGCGCCGGCCGATGCCGACTCTACGCCTTGCGCAGGCGCGACTCGAGTTCCTTCGCGGTCGTGATGTCGACGAAGGTGATCACCGCGCCCTGGATCACGTTGGCCAGGGTGCGGTAGGGCATGATGCGCACGGAGTACCAGCGCCCGTCGTTGGTGGTGATCTCCTTCTCCGAGAACGCCAGCGTGCGCAGCGTCTCCTTCGCGTCGGCGCAGAGCTGCGGATAGATCAGCGTGGTGGCCAGGTCGCTGAGCGGCCGGCCGATGTCGCCCTCGCGCAGGTGGATGACGCGGGTGGTGCGGTCGGTGAAGCGGCGCACGTTGAGGTCGTTGTCCAGGAACAGCGTGGCGATGTCGGTGCTGTTCAGCAGGTTCTGCATGTCGCTCTGGGCCAGCGCGAGATCGTCGAGCTTGGACTGCAGCTCGTTGTTGATCGTCTGCAGTTCCTCGTTCATCGACTGCGCTTCCTCCTTGGAGGTGGTCAGCTCCTCGTTGGCCGACTGCAGCTCCTCGTTGGTCGACTGCAGCTCCTCGTTCGCGGCCTGCAGCTCCTCCTGCGACGCGTGCATCTCCTGGCGCAGCGCGCGGATCTCCTCCTGGGCGCGGATCAGCGCGTTGTCGAGCGCGGGGTCGCTCGCGCCCGCCGCGCCTTTGCGTCGCCGGCGCGCCGGCGGCGACGCGGGCACGTCGCGAAAGACGATCATCGCCATGCCCCTGAGCGCCTTGGGCTCCTGGAGCCCCTGCACGGTCACGTCCACCACCTCGGCCTGCGCCTGTCCTTCGAGCCGCAGGCCGTGCAGCTCGACGACCCTGTTCTCGTGCAGGGCGGTGCGCAGGGCCACCGCCAGCTGCGCCCGGATGCCCGGGCGCGCCATGACGTGGATGTTCCAGTTGGCCTTGCCTGCGGCCGGCTCGAGGTACTTGCCCGTGCGCCCGCTGATGTAGACGATGTCGCCGCTGTCGTTGACCAGCACGGCCGGCGGCGAGTACGCCTGCAGCAGCAGCTCGTCGGCGAGCGCCTGCAGGTTCGTGGGAGGGGCGCTCGAGAGGGGCACGTCGGACTCCTGCGCCTTCGTGGGCAGCGGTGAGCGGCGATGGACGGGGAAGTGCAGCGCGTTGGCGCCCAGGCCATTGTCGCTGCGCCAGTACAGCCGCGCCTTGGGCTGCACGGGCCTGAACAGGGCCTGCGAGCGCCCGATCGTCTCCGAGCTGCCGAGCAGCAGCAGGCCGCCCGGGTTCAGGCAGTAGTGGAAGAGCGGCATCAGCCGCTGCTGCAGCGGCGGGCCGAAGTAGATCAGCAGGTTGCGGCACGACAGGATGTCCAGCCGCGTGAAGGGCGGATCGAGGATCACGTCGTGCTGCGCGAACAGCACCATCTCGCGCAGGCCCTTGTCGACCAGGAATTCGCCCTCGCGCGCGCTGAAGAAGCGCTCCAGGCGCTCGGGCGACACGTCGTTGGCGATCGACGCCGGATAAACGCCCCGCCGGGCCACGGCGATGGCATCGGCGCTGAGGTCGGTGGCAAAGATCTGCAGCGTGCGGTGGCGGTGCTCGGGCTGCGATTCGGCGGCCTCCTTGAACACCATCGCCAGCGAATAGGCCTCCTCGCCGGTCGAACAACCTGCCACCCAGGCGCGCAAGGGGCGGTCCTCGGCGGCACGGCGCTCCAGCAGCTGGGGCAGCGCGATGTCGCCGAGCTCCTTCCACGCGGCCGCGTCGCGGAAGAAGGACGTCACGCCGATCAGCAGTTCCTTGAACAGCAGGTCGAGCTCCTGCGGGTTCTCGCGCAGGAACGCCTCGTAGTCGGCCATCGTGGCCAGGCCGTGCACGGCCATGCGGCGTTCGATGCGCCGGACCAGGGTGCTGGACTTGTAGGACGTCAGGTCGCGCTTGCTGCGCTGGTGCAGCAGCCCGAGGATCGTGGCCAGCGGGGCGTGGTCGGAGGCCTCGCCGTCCGCCGGCCGGGTCGTTGCCGGGATGCCCAACCCGACCACGCCCAGGATGCGCCCGGGCAGCTCGCCGGCGGGGGCGACGATGTCCACGCAGCCGGCGGCGATGGCCTTGCTTGGCATCGAGTCGAACTGGGCCGTCTCGGGCTGCTGCGCCAGGGTCAGGCCACCCTGCGTCTTGATCGCCTGCAGGCCCAGGGTCCCGTCGGAGCCCATGCCGGACAGCACCACGCCGATGGCCCGCTCGCCCTGGTCGCGCGCGAGCGAGGCGAACAGCACATCGACCGGCAGCCGCATGCCGCGCGGTTGCATCGGGTCGGCCAGCTGAAGCAGGCCGCCGGCGACGGTGAGCTCGGCATTCGGCGGAATCACGTACACCCGGTCCGGCTCGATGCGCAGGGCCTGCGTGGCCTCGCGCACGGGCATCGGCGTCGCCCGCTGCAGCAGTTCGCCGAGCATCGCCTTGTGCGTCGGGTCCATGTGCTGCACGACGATGTACGCGAGCCCGCTGGCGGCCGGCACCTGGGCCAGGAACAGCTCCAGCGGCTCCAGCCCGCCGGCAGACGCGCCGAGACCGACGATGCGGGGAGATTCGGCGCCGGCGCCCTGCCGGCCGCCGTTCGCTGGACTGCCCATGCGCGAGTATGGGACCCAAACCGCGCCGCCCAGGTCGGGCGCACCGATGCGACGGACCAGCGAGCTGGCCTCGACCCCCATGGCAGCAGAGGGGTTGGGCCGGAAAGCGCCGCGACTGATCAAAATCAGTCAGCCCGCGCTGGCCGGCGGTACAAGGACGCAGGCCTGACCGGTTCCAGGGAGACTGCCATGACCATGACCGCCGACGTGCAGGGGAACCGCCTGCTCGCTGCGCTGCCGCAGGCCGACCGCGAGCGCTGGCTGGCCCGGCTGGAACCGGTCATGCTGCGCCGCGACCAGGTCCTGTACGACGCGGGTGTCGCGCCGTCCCACGCCTACTTTCCGACCACGGCCATCGTCTCGCTGATGTACATCGAGGCCGATGGCGCGTCGACCGAAACCGCCGTCGTCGGTCGCGAGGGCCTGGTCGGCGCGGCGCTGCTGCTCGGCGGCGAATCGACGTGCGGCCGGGCCGTCGTGCGCCGTGCCGGCGAAGGGTTCCGGATCGGTGCGCAGGCGATCAGCGAAGAGTTCACCCGCAGCGCCGACGTCACCCGGCTGCTGCTGCGCGGCCTGCAGGCGCAGATCACCCAGACCGCCCAGACCAGCGTGTGCAACCGCCACCACACCATCGGCCAGCAGCTCTGCCGCTGCCTGCTGATGACGCACGACCGCAGCGTCAGCGACACGCTCGACCTGACGCAGGAAACCCTGGGCACCCTGATCGGCGTGCGCCGCGAAAGCGTGACGCAGGCGGCGCTGCAGCTGCAGGACGCGGGCCTGATCCGGTATGGCCGCGGGCACATCCGCATCCTGGACCGGGCCGGCCTGGAGCGCGCGGCCTGCGAGTGTTATGAAGTGGTCCGGCGCGAGTACGACCGGCTGCTGCCACCGCCGCGGCGAGCGCCCGCGCCGCCCACCGACACCATGGCGGCCGAGCCGCGGCGCGCCCGCGGGCGCGTTCACGCCTGAGCGTGCGCAGCCGCGCGGGCCGCCACCGTCACCGATGCGATCGACCCTCCATCATTTCGAACGCCACCGCACCGACCGGATCGGCTGGCTGCGGGCCGCGGTGCTCGGCGCCAACGACGGCATCGTCTCGACGGCCAGCCTCGTCCTGGGGGTGGTGGCGGCCGGTGCCAGCCACGACAACATCCTGGTGACCGGTGTCGCGGGCCTGGTCGCCGGCGCGATGTCGATGGCCGCCGGCGAATACGTCTCGGTGCATTCGCAGGCCGACACCGAGAAGGCCGACCTGTCGCGTGAGCGCACCGAGCTCGACAGGGACCCGGACGCCGAGCTGCGCGAGCTGTCGGCCATCTACGTCGCCCGCGGCCTCGACCCCGCGCTCGCGGCGCAGGTGGCGGGCCAGCTGATGGCGCATGACGCGCTCGGCGCGCACGCGCGCGACGAGCTCGGGATCTCCGAGACGCTCAGCGCGCGCCCGCTGCAGGCCGCGCTGGCCTCCGCCGCCAGCTTTGCGGTCGGTGCCGCCCTGCCGCTGGGGGTGACGGCCCTCGTGCGCGGGCCGGGCCTGCAGGCCTGGGTGTCGGTCACCTCGCTCGGGTTCCTGGCGCTGCTGGGGGCGGTGGCCGCCAAGGCCGGCAATGCCGGGGTGCTGGCGAGCGCGTCCCGCGTCACCTTCTGGGGTGCGCTGGCAATGGCCGTCACCGCCGGCGCGGGGATGCTGTTCGGCGCGGTGGCGTAGCTTGCGCCGGCGCAAGAACGACCCGCGGGTGACGCCTGCGGGCCGCAGCTGTGTTCGCCACCGCACAGGCGCCGGACGGCGGTGCGGTCATATTGCGCCGAAGGGCACCCTGGGGTGCTGCACGGAGGTCCCATGCGATCGCTCCCGTTGGACGACAGGCGAAGCGGCGGCGCATTCAGCGTGCTGCATCGACCCCTCCCGTCGGAGGCTGCTGAACCGGAGAGCGCGCGCGCGCCGTCGGTCGACATCCTCTCGCTGGTGGCGCACGAGCTGCGCAATGGCTTGCTGCCGCTGCGTCTGGCCGCGGCGCAGATCGACGCCGCCCGGGTCGACGCCAAGCGCCTGACCCGATTGCGCTTCACCATCGAGCAGCAGGTCGACCACCTGTCGGGGCTGATCGGCGACCTGCTGGACGTCTCGCGCGCCAGGAACGGCAAGCTTCGGCTGGCGTGCCGCCCGCTGGACGTGGCCACCATCCTGGCGCGCTGCGTGGCGGACTGCCGGCCCCGCATGGCCGCCCATGCGCAGCACCTGGAGGTGCGGGTGCCGGCCGGGCCGCTGCCCCTCAGCGGCGATCCGGAGCGGCTGGTGCAGGTCTTCGACAACCTGCTCGACAACGCGTGCAAGTACACCCCGCCCGGCGGCCGCATCGTGCTCTGCGCGGCCCTGATGCCCGACGGCGTCGAGGTGAGCGTCTGCGACGACGGCATCGGCATCGCGGCGGAGGCCCTCGGCCGCGTCTTCGAGCCGTTCGTGCAGGTGGACACGGCCGTCGGCTTCAACGGCGCCGGACTCGGCATCGGCCTGTCGGTGGTGCGCGAGCTGGTGCAGGCGCACGGCGGCCAGGTCATTGCGCGCAGCGCCGGACCCGGGCTGGGCAGCTGCTTCACGATCACGCTCCCGTTCGCAGGCCCGCCGCGGACGGTCGCACAGGAGGAATCGAGATGAACGGCATCCGGATCGTGGCCATCGTGTTGATCGTCGCCGGCGCGCTGGGGCTGGCCTACGGCAGCTTCAGCTACACCAAGGACACCCACAAGGCCAAGCTCGGGCCGATCGAGTTGTCGGTGAAGGAGCGCGAGACCGTCAACGTGCCGGTGTGGGCGGGCGTCGGGGCCATCGTGATCGGCGGCCTGCTGCTCGTCTTCGGCGACCGCAAGCGTTGAGCAGTCTCCCTCAGGGCCGGACGGCCATCTCGGTGCGACCTTGGCCCGCGCCGGCGCGGTCGGCCGGCGGGCGCAGGCGCAGTGAAACCACGGCGAACGATGCGCCCAGGAGAGCGCCGGCCAGCACGTCGAGAACCACGTGCTGGCGAATCGCCACGGTCGACCAGACGATGGCCAGGACCCACGCGAGGTTGATGCCGCGCAGCGTGAGCGGGGCCGCGGACGCCTTCAGGACCTGGTCGATCCACGCCGCCGTGAACAGCGCGAACGCGACGTGCATCGACGGGCACGCGTTGCCCGCGGCATCCATGCCTCTGAGCAGCCGCAGCGCGGACCCGCCCGCGAGCTCGGCCGCCTGCGGCGGCACGACGGTCGGCCAGCAGAGGAAGATGCCCAGGCCGGTCACGCCGAGGCCCGCCGCCCAGAGGGCGTAGGACCGCAGCTGGCGCAGCGTCGGCAGCAGGCCCGGCGCGATGCCGACATAGAACCACAGCGACACATACGCCACGAGCATCGCGGGCTGGAAGGGGATCAGCGCGTCGAGCGCCGTCAGCGGCATGACCGTCGCCAGGGAGGTCGGGTGCTGGAGCAGGCGGAAGTAGGCGACGAAGAACACCGCGATGAACGCGGTGATGCAGAACAGCTTCGGCAGGAACAGGCAGCGCAGGCGTCGCGACAACGCCGCCCGCCATCGCGGTGCCGGCTCGGCGATGGCGTGGCGGCCGGTCAACGCTTCGTGAACCACGAATCGGTGGCCTTGTTTTCCCACGCGGCCAGCTGCTTCTCGACCTCTTCCTTGGCCAGGCCGTAGCGCTCCTGGATCTTGCCGGCGAGCTGTTCGCGGTGCCCGGCCACGACATCGATGTCGTCGTCGGTCAGCTTGCCCCATTCCGACTTCACCTTGCCCGTGACCTGCTTCCAGTTCCCCTTGATGCGATCCCAGTTCATGACATGCGTCCTTCGCGTCGGTGGATGGGCACGGCGCCCACGTCCGCCCGCGAGGCCGCCGCGAGGGTGCATGGCGGCGCGGGCACTGCCGTGCATTGGGACGCAGCGCGGGCGATCGTTCTGTGCGCAAGCGAACGCAGCACGCGTCCCGATGGACGCCGCGCCGTCAAACGTCTGAGGCGATCTCGCGCATCGCCGCGTGCGCGGACCAGGGCCACGCCGGCGTCACCGGCAGCCAGCCGCGCAGGCTGTTGACGAAGGCGAGCGCCCGCGCCTGCGGCAGCTCATCCAAGCGCACCACTGCTTCGCGGACCCGGCCGCCGCGCAGCGCCGCGGCGCGGCCGATGCCGTCGAGCAGGCCGCAGCGCAGCGGCGGCGTGACCCACGTGCCGTCGGCGCGCTGCACGCAGACGTTGCCGCGGGTGAACTCGGTGAGCTCGCCGGCGTCGTTCCACAGCAGCGTGTCGAAGACGTCGGCCTCGCGCGGCGCGAAGCGCTCGTAGTGCGCGCGCCGCGTGGTCTTGAAGCGCACGAACTCGCTGGTCGCGATCGGCGCGTCGGCCAGCTGCACGCGCGGCGGCGGGCCGGCGTGGTCCGCATGCGCGAACGCTTCGAGCGATGGCGTGCCGGCGACGTCCAGCAGCAGCCGCACGCGCCATGTGCCCTGGCGGTGCGTGGCGGCGAGCGCATCGAGCGCGGCCTGCACGAGCGCCGCATCGAAGGCGAAGCCGAAGTGCACCGCCGCGCGCTGAAGCCGCGCGACGTGCGCCGCGCGCTCGCGCCATGCACCGCCCTCGAGCCGCATCGTCTCCAGCAACCGGAACGGCTCGCTCGCGCGTTCGACGAAGCCACGTTTGGTCGCCCATTCGCGCCACTCGCCGTCGGCGCGCGCATCGGCGGTGATGCCGCTGCCGAGGCCGCAGCTGGCGCGGTCGCCGGCGAGGCGCACGGTGCGGATCGGCACGTTGAAGGTCGCCGCGCCGCCGGGCTGCACGACACCGACCGCGCCGCAGTACACCCCGCGCGGCCCCGGCTCCAGGCGGCGGATCAAACGCATCGCCTGCACCTTCGGCGCGCCGGTCACCGAGCCGCAGGGGAACAGCGCGGCGAAGACGTCGGCCAGCGTGATGCCGGGCCGCGTGCGCGCCTCGACCACCGAGCTCATCTGCCACACCGTCGGCCAGGCCTGCAGCGCGAAGAGCTGCGGCACGCGCACCGAGTGCAGCTCGGCGACGTGCGAGAGGTCGTTGCGGATCAGGTCGACGATCATCAGGTTCTCGGCGCGTTCCTTCTCCGATGCGCGCAGCGCCGCGGCGTTGGCCGCGTCCTCGTCCGCCGTCGCGCCGCGCGCGGCCGTGCCCTTCATCGGCCGCGCTTCCAGGCGGCGATCGGCCCAGTGGAAGAAGAGCTCGGGCGAGGCCGACAGGACCTGCTCGCCGCCGGCATCGATGAAGGCGGCGAAGGCGCGCGGCTGCGCGCGGCGCAGCGCGTCGAACAGCGCGCGGGCATTCCCTTCGCGCAGCCGGCCATGCACGGTGGCGGTGTGGTTGACCTGGTAGAGCGCGCCGGCGGCGATCGCCTCGAGGATCGCGGCGATGTCGGCATCGAAGCGCGCGCGCGGCGGCAGCGTGCCCCAGTCGATGCGTGCGCCGTCGCCTAGCGGCGCGGGCAGCGGCAGCGCGGTCTCGTGCACGCCGAACCAGGCCAGCGGACCGTCGGCCGGATCGTGCGGATGCGTCACCAGCGCGCGGTCGAAGGCCGGCGCGGCTTCGTAGCGCAGGTAGCCGACGCACCAACGGCCCTGCGCGGCCTCGTCCGCCACCGCGTCGAGCACGTGGCGCACGTCGCCCAGCCTGTGGGCCGCGTGCACGCGCAGCGGCGCGCCGAACGCGCAGTGCAGCGCCGGATCGGCGAAGTCGATCAAGGCGTGCAGGGGGGCTTCGGGAGACGGCATGAGGGCGCGCAGTCTAGGGCCTGGCCACGGGGCGGCCGCTGAGCGCGAGGCTCAGGCGGAGACGATCCAGCCTTCGAGCGGATCGACGTTCGCCGGCAGCCCCCAGCCCGGCCGGGCCTGGCCCCAGGCGGCCTGCACCAGGCACAGCGCGGCGTCCAGCGCGTCGCCGCTCGCATCGTCGATCAGCGCGGCGTGCTGCGCCGGCGTGAGGTTCAGCCGCAGCGCCAGGCGCGTGCGGCCCTGCTCCAGCGCCTCGACGAGGTCCTTGCGCGCGATCAGCCGCTCGGCGGTCTGCTTGGCCGCCTCGTCGCTCTTGTACGGGCGCCGCCCGATCAGCTCGCGCGCGAGCAGGCCGGGGTAGGCCTCCAGCGCGATGCGCGGCGCGTCGGCCGCCACGGCCTCGTGCGCCGGGAAGGCGGCGCCGACGCCGCGCAGCAGCGGCACGCCGGCGTGCAGCATCCAGGCCACCGGCGGATTGATCCACTTCATCGACGGGCTGGAACCGGCCGGCCCGTCGCAGGCCCGGTGCGCGAACTTGCCGCCCACCGGCCGCGCATCGCAGAAGGCGACGAAGGCCTCGCGGATCGCCGGCCGCGTCATTCGGGCGTAATGATCGATGCAGGCGGACCAGCCGGTCGGCCAGCCGAGGGTCTCGACCAGCTCGCGCGGCAGCCCGAACGGCAGGTCGAAGCCGCCGGTCCACGCGGGCTGCGCATCGAGCCACGCGGCGAACGCGCCATGCGTCGCGAAGCGCTCCAGCCGCTGCAGTTGCACGACCGCGCCGCGGACGAGGCCGACGGCCACGACCACCGGCTTGCGCTGCGTCGGCGTGCTGGAGAAATCGACGCCGATCAGCATCAGGGCGTGCGGCTCAGGAATGGCGGCGATCGTTCTCGGCGGTGGCGTGGAAGGCCTTCTTCTGCGCGTACATCAGCTTGTCGGCACGGTGCAGCGCGGCCTCCAGCCGCTCGCCGGGCTCGGACACCGCGGTGCCGACCGACAGCGCCAGCGGATCGCCGCTGTGAAACTGGTTGTTCAGCTCGACCAGCTCGTGCACCTGCGCCACCAGCGCGTCGGCCGCATGCTGGTCGCCGCCGGGCACCAGCAGCACGAACTCGTCGCCGCCGATGCGCGCCGCGGTGGCCGGCGCCTCGACCGCCTTGCCCAGCACCTCGCCGGCGCGGCGCAGCAGCGCGTCGCCGGCGCGGTGGCCGCGCTCGTCGTTGACCTGCTTCAGCCCATTGAGGTCGATCACCACCAGCGCCACCGGCTGCACGCCCTTGCGCTCCAGCCGGTTCAGCTCGTCGTCGAAGAACGAGCGGTTGCGCAGCTTGGTCAGCGCGTCGTGCTTGCCGAGGAACTCGAGGTAGCTCTCGGCCTTCTTGCGCGCGGTGATGTCGGTCAGCGACACCTGCACCAGCGACCAGTCGTCCTCGTGCCCCGGCAGCACCGCGAACTGCAGGTGCACGTGCAGCAGCTCGCCGTCGAGCGCGTAGTTCACCGTCTCGCGCTGCTGGAAGAGCTTGCCCTCCCACAGCTCGATCAGCTGCTCGGTGAAGGGTCGCCGCATCTCGTCGCGGAAGACGTCGGGCAGGCGCTTGAGCAGCGTGGCCTTGTCGGGCGCGCGGAACATCGAGAGGGTCTGCCGGTTGACGTCGATCACCCGGATCTCGGCCATGCAGCGCTCGACGAACTCCGGGTGCACGTCGGTGAAGACGCGGAAGTCGGTGATGCCGCGCTCGCGCAGCTCGTCGATCAGGCGCTTGACGGCGCTGAAGTCCTCGACCCACAGCGACACCGGCGAGTGCTCGAACAGGCCCTGCGCGTAGCGCTGGCTGCGTTCGAGCGCGCGGCGCGCCTGCTCGCGCGAGGACTGGTCCTCCAGCGACAGCAGCACGCGGCCCCAGTCCTGCTCATGGCCCGGCAGCACGCGCACCTGCAGCGCGATGTCCAGGCGCCGGCCGTCGAGCGTGTAGTTCACCGTGTCGCTGGCATAGGCCAGCGCGCCGCTCCACAGCTGCACCAGTTCCTCGACGTGGCGGTCCAGCATGTCGTCGCGGAACACGCGGTCGAGGCCGCCGAGCAGCTGGTCGAGGTCCTGGGCGCCGAACAGCTCCAGCGTGCGCCGGTTGACCTGCAGCACCTGGATCTCGCGCGTGCATTCGCGCACGCGGGCCCGGTCGGCGCGCAGGAAGTGGCGCAGGTCCTGCACGCCCTCGGCGCGCCAGCGGTCGAACAGGCGCTTGACGCCGCTGAAGTCCTCCAGCCACAGCGACACCGGCGCCAGCTCGAACATCTGCGCCAGGGCCTGGTCGTTCAGCGGGGCAGGGGTGGTGGACATGGCGGCGCGCAGCGTGACGGGATCGGGGGCCGTCAGTCTCGCACGGCGCCGCGCGGCGGGGACGGCTCGCCGGCGTCCGTGGCCGCGGCCGGATCACACCCCCTGTGGCCCATCCGGGCCATGACGGCCGCGCCACCGCCGAGCACACTGTGCAACATGAACCCGCTGCCGATCTTCTTCCACCACGCCCATCCGCCGATCAGCACGCGCCTGGCGGCGCCGGACTGGCAGTTGCGCCTGCCCGTGCGGCCGGCCACGCCGGCGCCCGCGCCGGCGGCCGCCCCGCTGCAGGTGCGCTACTTCCCGCGCGACCGCAGCGTCTTCGTCGATGGCGAGTACCTGATCAAGGGTGTCGCCGGCGCGATCTTCTGGAAGCTGGCGCGCCGCCAGGCCGAACGGGCCGAAGCACACTTCACGACGCGCGAGCTGCGCCTGGCCGCCGGCGAGCTCGGCCTGCCCGAGGTCAAGGACAACGTCGACGTGCGCCTGCTGCTGCTGCAGCGGCGCCTGGCCGAACGCGACGGCCCGCTGCGCATCGAACGCACCAGCCGCGGACGCTACCGCTTCGAGGTCGGCGGCCGGCGCCTATGCCTGCAGAGCGAAGCCCCCTGACCGGCGATCCGGCTACGCCAACGCCAGCGCGATCACCCCGCCGGCGATGCAGGCCGCGCCCAGCAGCCGCAGGCCGCGGTCGGTTTCGCCGAGCAGCCGGCCGCCGATCAGCGCGGCGAACAGCATCGACACCTCGCGCGCCGGCGCCACGTGCGACAGCGGGGCCTGCTGCGCCGCGTACAGCACCAGCACGTAGCCGACCGGGCTGATCGCAGCCAGCAGCAGCGCGCCGCGCCAGCGGGTGCGCCATTCGTTCGCCACGCCGGCGCGGTCGGTCCAGGCCTCGGGCAGCTGGAGCGGGATGCGCAGCACGTTGTTCATCCAGTCGACGAGGATCGGCGAGACCAGCGCCACCTTCACCGCGTAGCCATCGATCACCGTGTAGCCGGCGATCAGCACGCCGGTGGCACCGCCCCAGGCCAGGCCCGCGCGCACGCGCTGGCGCTGCGCGGGATCGTGGGCCGCGCTCCACAGCGCCGGCCCGCCGGCGATGAGGAACACGCCCGTGGTGATGCCCAGCACGCCGGCGATGCCCTGCGCGCCCAGCGTCTCGCCCAGCAGCAGCGCGGCGCCGAAGCTCGCCACCAGCGGCCCGGTGCCGCGCGCGACCGGGTAGACCACCGTCAGGTCCGCCGCCCGGTAGCCGGCCAGCAGCGTGCGGAAATACCACCAGTGCACGAAGGCGCTGGCCGTCATCAAGCCCCATTCCAGCGCGCCCCAGCGCGGCACCGCGTCCCAGGCCAGCCACAGCCCCAGCGGCGCCCACAGCACCAGGATGAAGACGGAACACAGCAGCGGGAAGTGCGGGCCGGCGTTGATCTTCTTCGCGACGATGTTCCAGGCGGCGTGCAGCAGCGCGGCGACCAGCACCAGCGCGAGGGCGGACAAGGGCATCGGGCGATTGTCGTGGCGCGGCGCAGCACTGTTGCCTTGCCGACGCGCACTACAGTGCGCGCATGAGCTTCACGACGAACCCCGACCTGGTCCACGTGCTGCGCGGCGGCGCGGTCGAATCCTTCCACCGCGGCGCGCTGGCGGTCGTCGATGCCGGGGGCGCCGTGCGCGCTTCCCTGGGCGACATTCACCGGCCGATCTTCCCGCGCTCGGCGGTCAAGGTGCTGCAGGCACTGCCGCTGGTGGCCAGCGGCGCGGCCGAGGCGCTCGGCCTGACGGACGAGGAACTCGCGCTGGCCTGCGCCTCGCACCGCGGCGAGCCGCGCCATGCCGAGACCGCACGTTCGATGCTGGCGAAGGCCGGCCTCGACGCCGGCGCGCTCGAATGCGGCGCACACTGGCCCTACGACGAACCGGCGATGCGTGCGCTGGCCGCCGCCGGCTTGCAGCCGAGCGCGCTGCACAACAACTGCTCCGGCAAACACGCGGGCTTCGCCTGCGTCGGCTGCCTGATGGCGCGGGCCGCCGGCACCGAGCCGGCCGCGTACCTGAAGGGTTATGTGAAGCCGGACCATCCGGTGATGCGCGAGGTCACTGCCGCGCTGCAAGCGACCACCGGCGCCGACCTGTCCAACGCGCCGGTCGGCACCGACGGCTGCTCGATCCCCACGTACGCGGTCCCGCTGCGCGCGCTGGCGCTGGCCTTCGCGCGCATCGGCACCGGCCAGGGCCTGTCGGCTGGCCACGCGTCAGCCGCGCGCCGGCTGCGCCAGGCAGTCGCCCGCGCGCCCTTCTTCGTCTCCGGCAGCGGCCGCTTCGACACCCGCGTGATGGAGCGCTTCGGCGAACGGGTGTTCTGCAAGGTCGGCGCCGAAGGCGTCTACTGCGCCGCGCTGCCCGGGCTCGGCCTGGGTGTCGCGATCAAGATGGACGACGGCAATACCGCCCGTGCCGTCGAGGTGACGATGGCCGCGGTGATCGAGGCGCTGCTGCCGCTGGACGACGGCGAGCGCCACTTCCTGCGCGACCTGAGCGACGTGGTGCTGAAGAACTGGAACGGCATCGAGGTCGGCGCGCTGCGGGCGAGCGAAGGCCTGCGGGCGGCGCTGGCGCGCTGACGCTCACTCGAACGGGTAGCGAACGCCCGCCTGCGCGCGGATCGCATCCATCCAGCGCAGCGTCGCGATCGTTTCGGCCAGCGGCATCACCTCGCTCTGCAGCCGCCCGGCGCGGATGCACTGCATCGCGTCGATCACCTCGTACTCGAAGCCGTTGAGGCCGAACGGCGCGTCGACCCCCACCGGGGCATCGTCGCCGCGCTGCAGCACCACCCGCTGCGCCTCCCAGAAGCGCTCGGGGAAGTGGATGACGCCGTCGCGGCCGAAGAGGCGCAAGCCGTTGTCGGCGTGGCCGTCGAAGCCGCAGACGAACTGCGAGGCGAGGCCGTCGGCGAAGCCCAGCAGCACCGACAGGCGCTGGTCGACGCCGCTCGGGCTCTTCAGCGCATGCACATGCATCGCCGGCGCTTCGTCGATGGCGAACCGCGCCTCGCGCAGCGCCCAGCGGGTGGCGCTGAGGTTGTAGATGCCGATGTCCAGCAGCGCGCCGCCGGCCTGCGCGGGGTCGTGCGTGCGCGACGTCGGGTCGTAGGGGGTGTCAAAGCAGAAGCTCGACTGCAGCGCGCGCAGCGGGCCGATCGCACCCTCGCGCAGCCAGCGCCCCGCCTGCGCGTACGCGGGCAGGAAGCGGGTCCAGAGCGCTTCCATCAGGAAGACGCCGCGCTCGCGCGCCAGATCCGCGAGGCGCTGCGCGGTGGCCGCATCCGTCACCAGCGGCTTCTCGCACAGCACGGGCACGCCGGCCTCGAGGCACGACTGGATCGCACCGGCATGGAAGGCATGCGGCGTCGCGATGTAGACCGCGTCCAGCCCCGGCTCGGCCAGCAGCGCGGCGATCGACCCGGTGGCGCGCACCGGCGCCTTGTCCGGGCGTTGCCAGGTGCGGGCAAACGCCGTCGCGCGTGCCAGGTCGCGGCCCTGCACCACCGCCAGCCGGCTGTCGGGCAGCCGCTGCACCGCGTCGGCGAAGCGCTGCGCGATGCGGCCGGGGCCGATCAGGCCCCATGCAAAATGTTCAGCCATGCGCGCGATTGTGTCGTTCCCGATGCTGGCGGTGCTGTCGGCGTTGGCGGCAGGGCCGGGCGTCGCGTCCGAGCCCGCGTGCACGGTGGTCGTCGGCCACGGCCGCAACCTGTCGCTGTCGGACCACGAGGCCAATACCGCGTGGAACCAGCTCAACAACCGCTTCAATGCGCAGGTGGCCGGGCGGCTGCAGGAGGCGGGGCTGCGCGTCGTGCGGCTGCCGCTGCCGGTGGAGTCGCGCGACATGCCGGCCAACGCCACGTCCATCCTCGACCGCGCGCAGGATGCCGGCTGCGACCGCGTGCTGGAGACGACGATCTTCGCCGACGACGCGGCGCGCACGCTGGTCGTGCGCCTGCGCGGCCACCCGATCCGGCGCGTGCGCAACCTCGCCGGCGACGGCGCGCTGCTGGCGATCGGCGAGCCCGACTTCAGCACGCAGCGCGACATGACGCTGGACCTGCGCAGCTTCGATCGCCTGGCGCCCGACGCGCTGGCCCGCGAGATGGCCGCTGACTTCGTGCGTCAGCATCCGCCGCCGCCGGCGGCGTCCGCTGCGCGCTGACCGGCGCTGGGCCGCTTCCGATGACCGCCGCGCCGCACCGCCTCGATCCCTACAGCCTGCACCTGTTCGTGCGCACGGTGCAGGCCGGATCGATCGCCCGGGCCGCCGGGCGCGAGCACATCGCCGCCTCCGCGCTGAGCCGGCGCCTGGCCGAGCTGGAACGTGCGCTCGGTGCGCCGCTGCTGATCCGTTCCGCGCGTGGCGTGCGGACGACCGACGCCGGCGCGCTGGTGCTCGCGCGCGGCGAGGCGCTGGAGCGCGACCTGCAGGCGCTGGCGCGCGAGGTGCAGGCGCTGTCGGGCGCGGTCGCCGGCACCTTGCGGCTGGCGGTCAACGCGTCGGCCGTGATCGGCCGCCTGCCCGAGCGGCTGCAGGCCCTGCGCGCCGCGTTCCCGCTGCTGCAGATCGCGCTGCAGGAGCGCACCAGCGCCGAGGTGATCGCCGCCTGCGAGGACGACCGCGCCGATGTCGGCATCGCGGTCGCGCCGGCGCCGCCGCCGGCGGGGCTGCAAGCCTGGCCGTTCGCCGCCGACGAGCTGCTGGTCGTGCTGCCGGCCGGCCATGCGCTGGCCGCGCGGCCGCGGCTGCGGCTGGCCGAGCTGCTCGCGCATCCGCTGGTCGGCCTGCAGGCCGGCGGCGCGCTGGACGGGCTGCTGCAGGAACGCGCCGCGGCGCTGGGCCGGCCGCTGGCGCTGGCCGTCAGTGTCAACAGCTTCGACGGCGCGTGCCGCATGGTCGAGGCCGGCCTCGGGCTGACCATCGTGCCGGCCAGCGCCGCGGCGGCGTACGCCGGTTCGCGCCGCTTCGTGCGGCGGCCGCTCGACGAAGCCTGGGCGCGGCTCCAGCTGCAGGTGCTTGCGCGCCTGCTGCAGCCACGGCCGCGCGCGGTGCAGGCGCTGATCGAGGCCTTGAGAGATGACGGGGAGAACGGATGACGACGACGCAGAACGACGCGGTGCAGGTCGGCATCGGCGTGCTGGTGCAGCGCGGTGGCCGCGTGCTGCTGGGCCGGCGCCGCGGCGCGCACGGCGCCGGCGACTGGGCGCTGCCGGGCGGCCACCTGGAATTCGGCGAGACCATCGAGGCCTGCGCCGCCCGGGAGCTCGCCGAGGAGACCGGCCTCGTCGCCACGCGCTTCGAGCGCGGGCCGTACACCAGCGACGTCTTCACGACGCCGCGGCGCCACTACCTGACGCTGTTCCTGCTGGCGCACGACGTGGCCGGCGAGCCGCAGGTGCTGGAGCCGCACAAGTGCGAGGGCTGGCAGTGGTTCGACTGGCACGCGCTGCCGCGGCCGCTGTTCGCGCCGCTGGCGAACCTGGTGGACAGCGGCTGGCAGCCACCGGGCGCCTGAGCTGGTGCGCGCTCTGCCGCGGCGAATGAGCCGGGCGCGGGAAGCGCGCTAGGCTTCGGCTCCTCCATCATGCTGGGAGATGCGACGTGCCGCTCGACATGCCACTCGTCTGGTCCGACCGCCTCGACGATGTCGACTGGGAAGAACTGTCCGCGCTGTACCGCGCGGCGCCGCTGGGCAACAAGAGCGCCGACTGGCTGCGCGAGGCCTTCGGCAACAGCCGCATCCGCTGCTTCGTGCGCGACGGCGGCCGGCTGGTCGGCGCGGGTCGCGCCTTGAGCGACGGCGTCGACTGTTCCTACCTCTGCGACATCGCGGTGATGCCCAGCCACCAGGGCTCGGGCCTGGGCAAGCAGCTCGTCGGCACGCTGGTCGAGCGCTCGAAGGGGCACCGCAAGATCATCCTCTACGCGGTGCCGGGCCGCGAGCCCTTCTACCGCAAGTTCGGCTTCCGCCGCATGCGCACCGCGATGGCCATCTTCGAGGATCCGGCCGGCGCCTTCGAGCGCGGCTACCTCGACGACGACGCCTGAATTCCCCCATGTCGATCACGCTGCACCACTGCATCAGCGCCCGTTCCTTCCGCCCGCTGTGGCTGCTGGAGGAACTGCGCCTGCCCTACGACCTGCGCATCTGGCCCTTCCCGCCGCGGGCACGGGACAAGCGCTACTTCGAGCACAACCCGCTCGGCACCGTGCCGGCCTTCTTCGACGGCGACACCCGCATGAGCGAGTCGGCCGCGATCTGCCAGTACCTGGCCGAACGCCACTCTCCGCGCGCGCTCGACGTGGCGATCGACGAGCCGGCGCGCGCCGACTACCTGAACCTGCTGCACTTCGGCGAGGCGACGCTGACCTTCCCGCAGACGCTGGTGCTGCGCTACCGTCGCTTCGAGCCCGACGAGCGCAAGCAGCCGCAGGTGGCCGACGACTACACGAAGTGGTTCCTCGCGCGGCTGCGCACGCTGCAGCCGCGGCTCGAAGCGGCCGAGTGGTTGTGCGCCGGTCGCTTCACCGCGGCCGACATCTCGGTGGGCTACGCGCTGATGCTCGCCGGCTTCCTGGACCTGGCGCCGCAGTTCACGCCGGCGGTGGCCGCCTACTGGCAGCGGCTGCAGGCGCGCGACGGCTTCCAGCGTGCGCTCGCCGCGCAGGACCGCGCAGCAATCGAGCAGGGCCAGCCGCTGACACCGGCGCCGCTGGCCTGAAGCAGCCGTGAAGGCGCGTCCAGGCGCGGGGCGATCAGCCGAGCGCGCGGATCAGCGCCATCGCCGCGGCCGGCGCCTTCTCCTTGGCGCCGCTGATGAAGAACATGAAGACGTCGCGCGGCGCGGCGTGCGCGGCCGGTGCCGGCTCGATGCGCGGCAGGCCCTCGGGCTCGCCGCCGTCGCGCCAGCGCCGGGCGCAGGCCGCGAGCGGCGGGAAGACCTCGGGCGCGCAGCCCTCGGGCTGGCTCGATTCGGTGCGCATCATGCGGGTGTAGACGAAGTCGCCGGTCAGGTCGGGGATCGGCGGGTAATCGTCGGCATCGGTGAACACCGTGGCCACGCCGTAACGGCGCGCCAGCGCCAGGTACTCGGCGCAGCGGAAGCTCTCGTGCCGCACGTCCATCGCGTGGCGCAGCGGGCGGCCGCTCACTTCGGCCGGCAGCAGCTTCAGGAAGGCCTCGAAGTCGGCGGCGTCGAAACGTTTGGTCGGCGCGAACTGCCAGACGATGGGGCCCAGCTTGCTGCGCAGCTCGGCGATGCCGCTGTTGACGAAGAAGCGCACCGAGTCGCCGGCCTCGGCCAGCACGCGCCGGTTGGTCGACAGGCGGTGGGCCTTCAGCGAGAACACGAAGCCCTCGGGGGTTTCGTCGTGCCACTTCGCGAAGGTGGCCGGCTTCTGCGTGCTGTAGTAGGTGCCGTTGATCTCGATCGCGGTGAGGTGGCGGCTGGCATATTCCAGCTCGCGGCTCGCCGGCCAGCCCTTCGGGTAGAAGTTGTCGCGCCAGGGTTCGAAGGTCCAGCCGCCGACACCGACGCGGATGCCGCCGGCGGTTGGGTTTGCGGGCGTATTCATCGGCCGCAGAATACCGAAGCGCTCCTGCTAGCCTGCTGCCAACGACGATGAATGCCGTGCTGCTGATCGGTCTGGCCCTGACGCTGGTCGCGACCACGCTGCTGTGGCGGCGCCAGCGCGCGCTGCGCCGCCAGGCCCACATCCGCGACTTCGTGCTGCCCAAGGGCCTGTTCGACCGGCTGCGCATGCACCATCCGCAGCTGACGCCGAAGGACTGCCAGCTCGTCGCACACGGCCTGCGGCAGTTCTTCCTGGCCTGCCTGAAAAGCGGCCGGGCGCCGGTGGCGATGCCCTCGCAGGTGGCCGACGACCTGTGGCACGAGTTCATCCTCTACACCCGGGCCTACCAGGACTTCTGCCGCCGCGCCTTCGGCCGCTTCCTGCACCACACGCCGGCGATCGTGCTGGGGCCGCAGCGCGACCGCAACGCCGGCCTGCGGCGCTGCTGGTGGCATGTGTGCCACGAGGAGCACATCGACCCGCGCGCGCCGTTGCGGCTGCCGCTGCTGTTCGCGCTGGACACCAAGCTGGGCATCGCCGGCGGCTTCCGCTACGTGCCCGATTGCAGGGGGCCGCGCCGGCTCGACGACGGGGCCGCCGCCAGCGGCACGACGCACTGCGCGGCCGATTTCCACAGCGACAGCATCGATGGCGGCACCGCCGGCTTCGGCGATGACAGCCCCGGCAGCCCCGCCAGCAGCGACGGCGGCTCGTCCGACGGCGGTTGCAGCGGCGGCGGCTGCAGCAGCGGCGGAGGCGACTGATGAGCGCATTGTCGAAAGAGGACCTGGCCGAGCTGGCCGCCGCGAAGGCGTTGCTGGAAACGCCCGGCATCGCGGCCAAGGCGGCGAACCTGCTCGGCACGCCGATCGAGCGCGGTTTTGCGCTGCTGCCCGTGGGCTGGCGCGATCGCCTCGGCCAGGCCACGCGCGATGCGCTGCTGGCCTCGCTGAAGGGCGCGCTGCTGACGATGCAGCCGCATGCGCCGTCGCCGGCGCGGCCGAACTGGCACAAGCTGGCGGCCGCCGCCAGCGGCGCGGCCGGCGGCGCCTTCGGGTTGCCGGCGCTGATCCTCGAGCTGCCGGTGTCGACGACCATCATCTGCCGCTCGATCGCCGACATCGCGCGCGCCAACGGCGAATCGCTGGACACGCTGCCGGCGAAGCTGGCCTGCATCGAGGTCTTCGCGCTCGGCGGCCCGACCGCCGGCGACGACGCCAGCGAGACCGGCTACTTCGCGATGCGCTCGGCGCTGGCGCAGGCCGTCAGCGAGGCCGGCGAGTACCTGCTCAGGCACGCCGTGATGCAGGACGGCGCGCCGGCGCTGCTGCGGCTGATCGGCCTCGTCGCGACGCGCTTCAACATCCAGGTGTCGGAGAAGGCCGCGGCGCAGGCGGTGCCGATCATCGGCGCGGCCGGCGGCGCGCTGATCAACCTGCTGTTCATCGACCATTTCCAGGACGTCAGCCGCGGCCACTTCACCGTGCGCCGGCTCGAGCGCCGCCATGGCGAGCAGGCGGTGCGCGAAGCGTATCAACGATTGTGAGCGGCCAACAAACTGGCGCAGCGGGGGTATGCCGGCCGCGGTATGCTCGCCGGCGCTGTCACAACCCGACACCTGAACCCATGAAACGAGCCTGTTCGCTGCTGGCGCTGGCGGCCACGATGGCCGGCCTGGCGAGCGCCGCCCAGTCCGCCGAGATCACCGTGACGATGAACCTGGTCGATGCCAGCGGCAACGGCGCCGCCGCCGGCACCGTGCGCATCGCCGAAACCCCGTACGGCCTGGCCTTCTACCCGTCGCTGAAGGGCCTGGCGCCCGGCCTGCACGGCTTCCACGTGCACGAGAACCCGTCCTGCGCGCCGGCCACCCCGGCCGGCGGGTCGCCGACCGCCGCGCTCGGCGCCGGCGGCCACCTCGACCCCGCCGGCACCAAGCGCCATGGCGAACCCTGGGGCGACGGCCACCTCGGCGACCTGCCGGCGCTGTACGTCGCGGCCAACGGCGAAGCCGGCAACCCGGTGCTGGCGCCGCGGCTGAAGCTGGCCGACGTGCGCAACCGTTCGCTGATGGTGCACGCCGGCGGCGACAACCATGCCGACCACCCGGCGCCGCTCGGCGGCGGCGGGGCGCGCGTGGTCTGCGGCGTGATCGGGAGCTGAAGATCATGGCGCCCCTGAAGATCCTGGCCGCGGCGCTGTCTTGCGTCGCGCTCGTCGCCTGCGGCGGCGGCGACAGCGGCCCGAACCAGCAGCCCTCGAGCGGCCCGTTCGCGGTGACCCTGCAGTCGGGCGCCCCGGCGGTGATCGCCAGCGAGGGCCTGAGCCTGACGCTGACCGCGGTCGACGACTCGCGCTGCCCGGCCGCCGCGATCTGCGTCTGGGCGGGCGAAGCGGTCGCCCGCATCGGCATCGTGCAGAACGGCCAGGCGCCGGCGAGCCTGTCGCTGTCGACGGCGCCCGACAAGGGCACGGCCAGCTACCGCGGCTACCGCGTCAACCTGGTCGGCGTCGAGCCGTACCCGGTCACCACCACGCCGATCCTGCTGGACCAGTACCGCATCAACCTGCGCATCGACAAGTCCTGACGCAGGGCGTGGTTTTCAGAACCCGGCCTCCTGTGCCGCCGGCAGCCAGTTCACCAGCGGCCCCAGGTCGGTGACCTGGTTGCCGAAGGCCGGCCCCAGCACGTAGAGCCGGCCGCCCTGGCTGCCGATGTAGGTGGCGGTCGCGGGGTAGAAGCGGTAGTAGTAGCCGCTCGCGTGGCCGCTGATCGCGTGGCCGGCGAAGTACTCGGGGTAGAAGCGCTCGGCGAAGTTGAACAGGCGATCGCTGGTGAGGGCGTCGGCTCCGCCGCTGCCGCCGGCGCTGCCGATGGCGCCGACCACCAGCCCGCGCGGCGCGCCCAGCCGGTCGTAGGCCGCCTGCTGCGCCACCGCCATCGCGATGCCGGCCAGCGGTGCGCTGGCGGTCGGCAGCAGCGCGGCGATCACGCTGCCGCCGAGCCGGCCGAGCGCCGACGCATCGACCGCGCCGCCGGCCACCGGCGCCGCCGTCGCGCCGCTGCCCGGCAGCTTCGATCGGCTGCCTTCGTTCAGCGCGCTGCAGCCGTCGACGGGCAGCAGCTGCCCGCCGTTCCACCAGTAGTTCGCATCGTGCGTGCGGCTGGCCGTGCCGCCGGTGATGTTCAGCGGGCAGGGCACGACACCCCCGCTGCCGCGCCCGAAGTGTCCGCCGAGCGACGCGAACACGTTGTTCGCGACCAACAGGTTGCCGCTGCGCAGCACGCGGTTGACCGGCGCCGGTGCGTTGGCGCCGACCCCCCAGCAGGGGTCGACGGTCACGTAGTCCTGCTGCGCCGCGTCCCAGAACTGGCAGTCGCTGCCGGCGCCGTCGGCCGCGCCGAGCACGCGGCTGTCGTGCAGGCGGATCGCGTCGCCGCCGAAGATGACCCCGCCGTCGGACGGCGGTTGGTAGCCGGCCGTGAAGACGATGGTATTGCCCACCGCGGCGCAGTCCTGGCAGCCGCTGAATTCCAGCGCCGACTCGCGCGCATCGACGATCAGGTTGTTGCGCGCGACGGTGCGCAGCGCCTCGTAGTCCCAGCGGCCGTCCGCCGAGAAGTAGTAGGTGGCGTCGGTGTCCTCGCCGCCGAGCTCGACGCGGCGCACGCGGTAGAAGCTGTTGCTGTCGTAGAGCACGTCGATCGAGCCGCCCTTGGCCTCGATGCCGAGTCCGCCCCCGCTGTGCGCGATCAGGCTGCGGCAGATCGCCGCACGGTGCACGCCGACCAGGTCGATGCCGTGGCGCGTGGTCTGGTTCACCTGGCTGTCGAGCACCCACAGGTCCTGCACCTGGTTGAACTTCATGCCGTCCATCGACAGGCTCTCGCTCGACTCGCCGTCGCGCTCGTGGTGGTCGAACAGGTTCTGCACCGTGACCCGGCGCACGAGGACGTGGTGCGAGGGTTCATAACGCCCATAGACAGCGGCGTTCAGCTGGCCGTTGACGACGGCGCTGGTGCGCGCGCCGATCGCGGCGCCGGCGACGTGGATGCCCGCCGCGGCCTGCAGCGGCTGCGGATCGGCATGGGTGCCCGTCTGGGCGTTCCACGCGCCGACGCTTTCGGGCCCGATCGTCACGCCGTCGATCGCGATGTACGAGACGCCGAGCAGGTTGATGCCGTGGCCGAGGCGGGTCGCATTCGGCCGCGTGTCCGTGGCCTTCAGCCAGATCGGGTTCGCGGCGCCGCGCTGCAGGCGCTGCGCGTAGATCTCCGCGCCGGTGTTGTCGGCGTAGAAGCCGGGCGCGAGGCGGATGCGCACCGGCTGGTTCGCCAGCGAGGCCTGCGCCTGCAGCAGCGCGGCCCGGATGCCGGCCGTGCCCTGCGCGGGCGTGACGTCGAGGTTGACCCAGGCGGCCTCGGCGATTGCATCGACGAAGCCGCCGTCGTCGCAGGTCGCGGCGGGCGCGGTCAGCGGCAGCCCGAGAGCGCCGGCGAGGGCGCAGGAGGTCCAGCTCGGCAGGCGCATCGGGGGTCCTTCGGCAGCCTCGGATGCGCCGTTATACCGAAGCACGGCACCGGTGTGCGGGCGTCAGCCGGCGGTGGCCTGGCCGCGCGCTTCGCTCGGCGTCATGCCGGTCCACTGCCGGAAGGCCCGCGCGAAACTCTTCTCGCTGGCGAAGCCCACCGCCAGCGCCACCTGCTTGACCGGCCGGCGCGAGCGCTGCAGCAGCGCCAGCGCACGCTCGCGGCGCGCCTCGTCCTTCAGCGCCTGCAGGCTGCTGCCTTCGTCGGCCAGCTGCCGGTGCAGCGTGCGCACCGACACATGCAGCGCCGCGGCCACCGAGGCGGCGCTGTGCGCGCGGTCCGGATGCGCCTGCAGCCACTGGCGCACGCGCTGCACCTGCAGCCGGTCGCGGCGGTAGGGCAGCACGGTCAGCGGCAGTGCGCGCTGCAGCATCTGGTTCAGCGCGCGCTCCTCGCGCTTCAGGGGCAGCGCGAGGTAGCGGGCATCGAAGTCGAAGCCGCACGCCGCGGCATCGAAGTGCACCGGCCCCGGGTACAGCATCGGGTAGACCGTGGCATGCGGCGGCGCCGGGAACGGGAAGTGCACCGCGTCCAGCGGCAGCCGCGAATCGATCAGCCAGCTGGCGACGCCGTGCACGTTGCGCAGCAAGGTGACGAGGCAGAATTCGCGCAGCGCGGGATCGAGCGGCCGGCGCTCGGTGATGCGCAGCCGCGCGCGCCCGGCCGTCGCTTCCAGCGTCAGCGCGAGGTCGTCGGTCAGCAGCCCGTGGTGGCGGCACCAGCGCTTGAGCGCCAGCCCGAGGTCCGGTGCGCTGATCGACGCGCGCGCCAGCATGCCGTAGCTGCCCCAGGGCAGCCGGCGCGAGAACCAGCCGAGCGCTTCGTCGTCGAGCCGCTGCATCGCGGCCGCCGACACCGCTTCCATCTGCGCGGCGCTGATGCGCGCGTCGGCTCGCTTGAGCAAGCCTGGCGCGATCTGCGCCTTCGCCAGGATCTCGGCGGGGTCGACGCCGGCGCGCTCGCAAGCCAGCCCGATCGCCCGGACGAAGGCGATCGGCGTGACGGCACGGGCCGCACGTGGCGACGCCGGCCGACGGGACGGGGTGCCGGCGTCGGCCGGCGGGGCAGGGGCGCGGGGCATTCGCCGCGAGTCTGGCGGCGGCTGGCACGTTTTGCAACCCGTTCGGCACCCGCTGCGCCCGCCGTCTCCCTATGCTCGGCCTCTTCACCTCGTTCCGGGAAGCCGCCGCCATGGTTCTGCCGATCGACGGGCTCGCGCAGGTGCGCGGCCGCCACGACATCCCCTTGTCCACGTCGACGATCCCGCAGCTGCTGGCCGCCACGGCGGCGCGCTTCGCGGATCGTCCGGCCGTGGTGTTCCGCGAGCAGGGCATCCGCTGGACCTGGGCCGAGTTCGCCGCCGAGGTCGACGCGCTGGCCGCCGGCCTGCACGGCCTGGGCCTGCGCCACGGCGACCGCGTCGGCATCTGGTCGCCGAACCGCGCCGAGTGGCTGGTCACGCAGTTCGCCACCGCGCGGCTCGGGCTGGTGCTGGTCAACGTCAACCCGGCCTACCGGCTCGCCGAGCTGGAGTACGCGCTGAACAAGTCCGGCTGCCGCGCGCTGATCGCCGCCGAGCGGCTCAAGAGCTCGGACTACCTCGGCATGCTGCAGGCGCTGGCGCCGGAACTGGCGTCGTGCGAACCGGGCGCGCTGAAGGCCGCGAAGCTGCCGGTGCTGCAGGCGGTGATCCGCATGGGCGACGACCGCACGCCCGGCATGCTGAACTACGGCGCGCTGCTGCGCCGCGCCGCCGCACTGCCCGAGGTGGCGCTCGATGCGCACGAGCCGATCAACATCCAGTTCACCAGCGGCACCACCGGCCATCCGAAGGGCGCGACGCTGACGCACCACAACGTGGTCAACAACGCGCGCTTCATCGCGATGGCGATGCGCTTCAGCGAAGCCGACAAGCTCTGCATCCCCGTGCCGCTGTACCACTGCTTCGGCATGGTGCTGGCGGTGCTGGCCTGCGTCTCGACCGGCGCGGCGATGGTCTTCCCCGGCGAGGCCTTCGACGCCGGCGCGACGCTGGCGGCGGTGGCCGAAGAACGCTGCACCGCGCTGCATGGCGTGCCGACGATGTTCATCGCCGAGCTCGACCATCCCGACTTCGCAAGGGTCGACCTGACGTGCCTGCGCACCGGAATCATGGCCGGCAGCCCGTGCCCGATCGAGACGATGAAGCGGGTGATCGCCGAGATGCACCTGCGCGAGATCACCATCGCCTATGGCATGACCGAGACCTCGCCGGTGTCGTTCCAGAGCGCGGCCGACGATCCGCTGGAGCGCCGCGTCTCCACCGTCGGCCGCATCCAGCCGCACCTCGAAGCGAAGGTGGTCGACGGCGAGGGCCGCACGGTGCCGGTCGGCACGCCGGGCGAGCTGTGGGTGCGCGGCTACTCGGTGATGCAGGGCTACTGGGACGACGCCGAGCGCACCCGCGAAGCGATCGTCGACGGCTGGATGCGCACCGGCGACCTGGCCACCATCGATGCCGAGGGTTACGGCAACATCGTCGGCCGCGTGAAGGACATGCTGATCCGCGGCGGCGAGAACGTCTACCCGCGCGAGATCGAGGAGTTCCTGTACCGCCACCCGGCGGTGCAGACGGTGCAGGTCTTCGGCGTGCCGGATGCGAAGTACGGCGAGGAGGTCTGCGCGTGGATCGTGCCCAAGCCCGGCCACGCGCCGACCGAAGAGGCCATCCGCGAGTTCTGCCGCGGCCAGATCGCGCACTACAAGGTGCCGCGCTACATTCGCTTCGTCGAGCAGATGCCGATGACGGTGACCGGCAAGGCGCAGAAATTCGTGATGCGCCAGCAGATGATCGACGAGCTGAAGCTGAGCATCGCGCGCACCGCGTGAAGCGGTTTGCCCGCCCGATCGAGAAGAACCAGGAGACCGCATGTCCGTGCTCGAAGCCAAGCTGAACCCGCGCAGCGAGGAATGGAAGACCAATGCCGCGGCGATGCGCGCACTGGTCGATGACCTGAACGCCAGGCTCGCGAAGATTGCCGAGGGCGGCGGCGCCGATGCGCGCGCCAAGCACCTGGCGCGCGGCAAGCTGCTGCCGCGCGAGCGCGTCGAGCGCCTGCTCGATCCGGACACGCCCTTCCTCGAGATCGCGCCGCTGGCCGCCTTCGGCATGTACCCCGAGAAGGACGGCCAGGACTCGGCGCCCTGCGCCGGCATGATCGCCGGCATCGGCCGCATCGCCGGCGTCGAGTGCCTGATCGTCTGCAACGACGCGACCGTCAAGGGCGGCACCTACTACCCGCTGACCGTGAAGAAGCACCTGCGCGCGCAGGAGATCGCGCGCGAGAACCGCCTGCCCTGCGTCTACCTTGTCGACTCCGGCGGCGCGAACCTGCCGAACCAGGACGACGTATTCCCCGACCGCGAGCACTTCGGCCGCATCTTCTACAACCAGGCCAACCTGAGCGGCCTGGGCATCCCGCAGATCGCGGTGGTGATGGGCTCGTGCACCGCCGGCGGCGCCTACGTGCCGGCGATGAGCGACGAGACCATCATCGTCAAGAACCAGGGCACGATCTTCCTCGGCGGCCCGCCGCTGGTGAAGGCCGCCACCGGCGAGGTGGTCAGCGCCGAGGACCTCGGCGGCGGCGACGTGCACACGCGCCTGTCCGGCGTGGCCGACCACCTGGCCGAGAACGACCTGCATGCGCTGGCGCTGGCGCGCCAGGCGATCGCGCAGCTGAACTGGCGCAAGGACGCGCCGGTGCCGCTGCAGGCGCCGCGGCCGCCGAAACACTCGCCCGACGAGCTGCTCGGCATCGTGCCGACCGACACCCGCAAGCCCTTCGACGTGCGCGAGATCATCGCCCGCGTCGTCGACGGCAGCGAGTTCCACGAGTTCAAGGCGCGTTATGGCGCCACGCTGGTCTGCGGCTTCGCGCACATCGAGGGCATGCCGGTGGGCATCGTCGCCAACAACGGCATCCTGTTCGCCGAGAGCGCGAACAAGGGCGCGCACTTCATCGAGCTGTGCTGCCAGCGCAAGGTGCCGCTGGTGTTCCTGCAGAACATCACCGGCTTCATGGTCGGCCGCAAGTACGAGAACGACGGCATCGCCCGCGCCGGCGCGAAGATGGTGACCGCGGTGGCCTGCGCCGCGGTGCCCAAGTTCACGATCATCATCGGCGGCAGCTTCGGCGCCGGCAACTACGGCATGTGCGGCCGCGCGTACTCGCCGCGCTTCCTGTGGATGTGGCCGAACGCGCGCATCAGCGTGATGGGCGGCGAGCAGGCCGCGAGCGTGCTGGCCACCGTCAAGCGCGACGGCATCGAGGGGAAGGGCGGCCAGTGGAGCGCCGACGAGGAAGAGGCTTTCAAGGCGCCGATCCGTGCGCAGTACGAGCGCCAGGGCCATCCGTACTACGCCAGCGCGCGCCTGTGGGACGACGGCGTGATCGACCCCACCGATACGCGCCGCGTGCTCGCGCTGGGCCTGTCGGCGAGCCTCAACGCGCCGATCCCGGAGACGCGCTTCGGCGTGTTCCGGATGTAGCGGCCGACTGCGATGGCGCCCGCCTTGACCATCCGCCCGCTCGCCGACGGCGACTCGCTGGAGGCGCTGACCTCGCTGCTGCACCGCGCCTACGCGCCGCTGGGCGCGGCGGGGCTGAACTTCACCGCGGTCGACCAGAGCGTGCAGGTCACGCGCGAGCGCATCGCGGGCGGGCACTGTCTCGTCGCCGTCGAGGACGAGATCTTGCTTGGCACCGTCACCGTGCGCGGCGCACACGACCCCAACCTCGACCCGCAGGCCCGCGTCTCGCCGTGGTTCTTCCGGCGTGACGTCGCGCACCTGAACCAGTTCGCGGTCGACCCGGCGGCGCAAGGGCAGGGGCTCGGTGCGCGGCTGATGGCCGCCTGCGAAGACTGGGCGCGCGCGCAGGGCCACCGCGCCATCGCGCTCGACACCGCCGAGCCGGCGACGCACCTGCGCGAGCGCTACGAACGCGCGGGTTACCGCGAAGTCGCGCGGTTGCAGCGCGCGGGCAAGCACTACCGCAGCCTGGTGATGATCAAGCCGCTGGGCGCCCAGCCGCCGCTGCCGCACGACGACGATGCCGAGCACCATGCGGCGATCGTGCGCACGCTGTGGACCTCGTTCCAGGCGCGCGACTGGGCGAATGCGCGCACGCTGTTTGCCGACGCCGCGCACATGCACTGGCTGGCGAGCGGCGAACACCTGGACGACGCCGACGCGATCATCCGCGTCAACGCGATCTATCCCGAAGGCTGGGCCATCCACGTGCACGAGGTGACGCCGATGGCCGATGGCCGCGTGCATTCGCTGGTGCAGGTCGACCAGGCGGGCGAGCGCTACTTCGCGCACTCGCTGTGGCGCTTCGCCGCGGGCCGCATCGCCGACGTGCAGGAGACCTGGGCCACCGCCATCGCGCCGCCGGCCTGGCGCAGCGCCGCGGCCATCGGCGCCTATCGGCAGGAGCCGTTCAAGTGAGCGCCGCCAACCCGATGCGCGCGCACCTGCTGCTGATGGCCCGCTACAACGCCTGGGCCACCGAGCGGCTGCTGGCGCAGCACATCGCGCCGCTGCCCGATGCCGACTACCGGCGCGACTGCGGCCTGTTCTTCAAGAGCGTGCACGGCACGCTGAACCACCTGCGCGTCGCCGAGCAGCTGATCTGGTTCGAGCGCTTCGCGCGCGGCGTGTCGCCGGCGCGCCGCCTGGACGAGGAGGTCGAGAGCGACCGCGCCGCACTGGCCGCCGCGCTGCTCGACGGCGCACGGGCCTGGACGCCGCTGATCGAAGGGTTTGCCGACGAGCGCTTCGCCGGCCGGCTCGACTACGTCACGACCAAGGGCGTGCCCACCTCGCTGCCTTTCGCCGCGACGCTGGCGCATGTCTTCAACCACGGCACGCACCACCGCGGCCAGTTGAGCGCCGCGCTGACCGCGATGGGCCAACCGGGCCCCGAGCTCGACCTGGTGTGGATGCTGCAGGCGGAGGCGCGGCCGTGAAGTGTTCGGCCGCGGCCCGCGGGTTCGCGCTGCTGCTGGCCGCGTTGGCGATCGGCGCCTTCGCGCTGCCTGCGCGGGCCAAGCTGGTCGAGGAGCACTTCAAGCTGCCGGTCGAGGTTGCCGATGCCTACGGCAAGAAGGTCGCGCGGGCGATCGTCGTCACCGTCTTCGTCGATGACGAGACCCCGCAGCCGCGCCCGGTGGTCGTGCTGAACCACGGCCGCGCGCCGACCGTCGCCGGCCGCGCGGCCGTGGGCCGCTCGCGTTATCCCGAGGCCTCGGCCTGGTTCGCGCAGCAGGGCTTCGTCGTTGCGCTGCCCACGCGCATCGGCTACGGCGAGACCGGCGGCGAGGACGTCGAGGACACCGGCCGCTGCGAGCGCACGCGCTATCTGCCGGGCTTCGCGGCGGCCGCCGACCAGGCGCTGGCGGTGTTGAGCGCGATGCGGGCGCGGCCCGACGTCGCGCCGGAGCGTGCGATCGTCGCCGGCCAGTCCTTCGGCGGTGCCGCCTCGATCGCCGCCGCGGCGCAGGCGCCGGCCGGGCTGGTCGCGGCGATCAACTTCTCCGGCGGTGGCGGCGGCAACCCGGCCGGCGCGCCCGGCGAACCCTGCCAGCCGCGGCTGCTGCAGCGCCTGTTCGCGCGCTACGGCGAGACCGCGCGCTCGCCGACGCTGTGGGTCTACGCCGAGAACGACCAGTACTTCGGCGCCGACTACCCGCGCCGCTGGTTCGAGGCGTTCACCGCCACCGGCGGCATGGGCGAATTCGTGCTGCTGCCGCCGCAGGGCCGCGACGGTCATCCGCTGCTGGGCAGCTACCAGGCGGCCTGGCAGCCGCTGGTCGCGGCCTTCCTGCGCAAGCAGGGTTTCGAGATCAAGGAATGACGAGCATGTCCACGACCCTCGACATCACGCGCGACGGTCCCGTCGCCCGGGTGTTCCTGAACCGTCCCGAGGTGCGCAACGCCTTCAACAGCGAGGTCATCGCCGAGCTGAAGAGCACGTTCGAGACGCTGGGGGCCGATGCGTCGCTGCGCGCCATCGTGCTCGGCGGCCACGGCAAGGTGTTCTGCGCCGGCGCCGACCTGAACTGGATGCGCGCGATGGCCGACTTCAGCTGGGAGCAGAACCGCGCCGACGCGCAGGCGCTGGCCGACATGCTGTGGACGATCTACCGCTGCCCGCTGCCGGTGGTCGGCCGCATCCATGGCGACTGCTTCGCCGGCGGCCTGGGCCTGGCGGCCTGCTGCGACGTGCTGGTGGCCGCCGAACGCGCCACCTTCTGCCTCAGCGAAGCCAAGCTCGGCCTGCTGCCGGCAACGATCGGCCCCTACGTCGTGCGAGCCATGGGCGAACAGGCGGCGCGGCGCTACTTCATCACCGCCGAGCGCTTCAGCGCCGACGAGGCGCTGCGCATCGGCTTCGTTCATGCGACGGTGCAGCTGGAGGCGCTGGACGACCAGGTCGACGCGGTGGTCGGCGCGCTGGTGGCCAACGGACCGCAGGCGGTGAAGGCCAGCAAGCGCCTGGTGCAGGACCTGGCCGGGCTGCCGATCGACGACGCGCTGCGTGCCGAAACCGCGCGCCGCATCGCCGACATCCGGGCCAGCGCGGAGGGCAAGGAGGGCGTGCAGTCCTTCCTCGGCAAGCGCGATCCGGCGTGGAAGCTGGCGTGAGGACGCGCGCATGAGCCCGCCCGGCCGTTCCGAAGGGCTCATCCCGAAGCACGCAGTGCCGAGGGCAGTCCAGTGAGCCTCGATGCACTGGACACCACGCACCTCGTCGCGCTGGCCGCGGCGCTGGGCTGGGCCAGCGGGCTGCGGCTCTACGCCGTCGTCTTCCTGACCGGCCTCGCCGGCTTCCTCGGCTGGGTGCCGCTGCCGGCGGGGCTGAAGATCCTCGAGCACCCGCTGGTGCTGGGCGCCGCCGGGCTGATGCTGGCGATCGAGTTCTTCGCCGACAAGATCCCGGCGCTCGATTCGTTGTGGGACGCGGTGCACACCGTGATCCGCATTCCCGCCGGCGCGGCGCTGGCCGCCGCGGTGTTCGGCGGCGACCAGGCGGTGTGGGCGACGGTCGCCGCGCTCGCCGGCGGCACGCTGGCCGCGACCAGCCACGTCGCGAAGACGACGACGCGTGCGGCGGCCAATACCTCGCCCGAGCCGTTCTCGAATGTCGCGCTGTCGTTGGCGGGCGACCTCGCGGTGCCGGCGATGTTGTGGCTGGCGGTCGAGCACCCGGTGGTGTTCTTCGTCTGCCTCGCGCTCGCGCTGGTGCTGATGGTCACGCTGACCGTCGTGCTGATGAAGTTCCTGAGGACATTGATCCGTTCGCTGCGGCGCCGCTTCGGTGGTGATGCCGCGGTGGCGTGATGGAGACAACAAGCATGTTCACCAAGATCCTGATTGCCAACCGCGGCGAGATCGCCTGCCGTGTCGCGGCCACCGCGCGGCGCCTGGGCATCCGCACCGTCGCGGTGTATTCCGAGGCCGACGCGAACGCCCAGCACGTCGCCGCCTGCGACGAGGCGGTGCTGATCGGCGGCCCGGCGCCGCGCGACAGCTACCTGCGCGCCGAGCGCATCCTGGAAGCCGCGCAGGCCACCGGCGCGCAGGCGGTGCACCCGGGCTACGGCTTCCTGTCGGAGAACGAGGACTTCGCGCGCGACTGCGCCGAGGCCGGCATCGCCTTCATCGGCCCGCCGGCCGACGCGATCGCGGCAATGGGCAGCAAGTCGGCCGCCAAGGCGCTGATGGAGAAGGCCGGCGTGCCGCTGGTGCCGGGTTACCACGGCGACAACAACGATCCCGGCTTCCTGGCCGGGCAGGCCGAGCGCATCGGCTATCCGGTGCTGATCAAGGCCAGCGCCGGCGGCGGTGGCAAGGGCATGCGCCGCGTCGACCGGCCCGAGGACTTCGTTGCCGCGCTGGCCTCGTGCCAGCGCGAGGCCAAGGCCAGCTTCGGCGACGACCACGTGCTGGTCGAGCGTTATGTCACGCGCCCGCGCCACATCGAGATCCAGGTCTTCGCCGACACGCTCGGCCACTGCGTCTACCTGTTCGAGCGCGACTGCTCGGTGCAGCGCCGCCACCAGAAGGTGCTGGAAGAAGCGCCGGCGCCCGGCATGAGCGACGCGCGCCGCGCCGAGATGGGCGCGGCGGCCGTCGCGGCCGCTCAGGCGGTGGGTTATGTCGGCGCCGGCACGGTCGAGTTCATCGCCGAGGAAGTCAACGACGGCGACCTGCGCTTCTATTTCATGGAGATGAACACCCGGCTGCAGGTCGAGCACCCGGTGACCGAGGCCATCACCGGCACCGACCTGGTCGAGTGGCAGCTGCGCGTCGCGGCAGGCCAGCGCCTGCCGAAGCTGCAGGACGAGCTGCGCATGCAGGGCCATGCGATCGAGGCCCGCATCTGCGCCGAGAACCCCGATGCCGGCTTCCTCCCGGCGACCGGCGCGCTCGACGTGCTGCGCTGGCCGGCGCACGTGGCCTTCCGCCGCAATGCCGATGCCGAGCCCTTCCATGATCCGGCGGCCGTGCGCGTCGACGCCGGCGTGCGCGAGGGCGACGCGATCAGCCCGTACTACGACTCGATGATCGCCAAGCTGATCGTCTGGGGCGAGAACCGCGCGCAGGCGCTGGCGCGGCTGGATGCGGCGCTCGAGGCCACGCGCATCGTCGGGCTGCAGACCAACGTCGCCTTCCTGCGTCGTGTCGTGCGCTCGCAAGCCTTCGCGACGGCCGACCTGGACACCGCGCTGATCGAGCGCGAGCGCGCGGTGCTGCTGGACCAGCCGCCACTGGCGCTGGAGGTCGTCGCCGCGGGTGTCGTCGCGCATGCGCTCGCGGACGAGGTGTCGCTGTCGGGAACCGACCCCTGGTCACGCCGCGACGGCTGGCGCCTGCATGGCGGCGCGCGCCGCCACTTCGACATCGAGCATGCGGGCGAGCACCACGAGGTGGCGCTGGCGCGGCTGCACGATGGCGCGCTGCGGCTGGAGGTCGGCGAGCGCGCCTGGGCCTTCACCGCACGGCCGGTGGGCGACGACCAGCACGACATCACGCTCGGCCTGCGGCGCCTGAAGCTTGCTGTGCATGTGCACGGCGAACGCGTCGCGGTGTTCTCGGCCGAGGGCAGCGCGGTGGTGCACGAGTTCGACGCCATCGCGCATGCCGGCGAAGCCGCCGGCGAGGGCGGCCGGCTGACCGCGCCGATGCCGGGCAAGGTGGTCGCCTTCCTCACGCAGGCCGGCGACACCGTGGCCAAGGGCCAGCCGGTCGCGGTGATGGAAGCGATGAAGATGGAGCACACGCTGACCGCGCCGCGCGACGGTGTCGTCGCGGAGCTGCTCTACGCGGTCGGCGACCAGGTGGCCGAGGGTGGCGAGCTGTTGCGGCTGCAGGCGTGACGGGGGTGCCGGCCGCCTGGCGGGCGGCGCCGCGACCTCGCGAGGCCGGTTGCGCCGGGTTCTAGCGCTGGCGCCAGCGCGTCAGCCACTGGCGCATGCCGCCCGACGGGGCCGGACCCGCTGCCGGCGGCACGGCGTCGTCGTCCAGCGGGCGCGACAGGCCGAAGCCGGTGGTGTTGTGCGACCAGTCGGTCGGGTGCGGGGCGCGGCCCGGCGCGGCGGTCGGGCGCGAGGCCTCGAGGCTCTGGTACAGCGCCCTGACCTTGCGGTACTGGCTGGCCAGGTCGGCCAGCTCGGTGCCGGCGCAGGCATCGCAGACCAGCAGCACGTCGCGCGCATACCGGGGATGCTGGAGCATCTGTTCGACGTCGATGCCTCGGCCCAGCTCCCGCATCAGGTAGAAATGAATCTTCGTGGCGATCTGCAAGGGGCTCGGGCTTTGCGACACGGACGGCTTTCGGTGGCAGCGGCGGGTTCGGGTCGGGATTCTCCCGGGCCCGGCGCCATCCGCCACCCCCTTATCCGCCAGCCCGTCGAGCCGTTTTTGAAAGCTCCTGTAACGACACGCCGGTTTTCCGTGTCGCGGTTCTGGATTTGAAAGTCGCGTTGGCGACAGCACTGAAAGGATGTCCAAATGTTTCCCACCCGCGTGACGCTGGTCGATGTCGGCCCGCGCGACGGCCTGCAGAACGAGAAGCAGCCGGTGGCCACCGAGCACAAGGTCGAGCTGGTCAAGCGGCTGCAGGCCGCCGGCCTGCGCGAGATCGAGGTCACCAGCTACGTCAGCCCGAAGTGGGTGCCGCAGATGGCCGACAACGCGCAGGTGATGGCCGCCATCCCGCGGCCGGCGGGCGTGCGGCATTCGGTGCTGGTGCCGAACATGGTCGGCCTGCAGGCCGCGCTGGCCGGTGGGGCGGCGACGCGACCGGACGAGATCGTCGTCTTCGGCGCCGCCAGCCAGGCCTTCAGCCAGCGCAACATCAACTGCTCGATCGAGGAGAGCATCGAGCGCTTCGCCCCGGTGGTCGCCGCGGCGCGCGAGGCCGGCCTGAAGGTGCGCTCGGCGATCTCCTGCGCGCTCGGCTGCCCGTACCAGGGCGAGGTGACGCCGGACGAGGTCGAGCACGTGGTGAAGCTGATGAAGGCCATCGGCGTGCAGCACTGCGGCATCGCCGACACCATCGGCGTCGGCACGCCGCGGCGCGTGCAGGCGGTGCTGGAGCGTGCGCTGAAGCACTTCCCGCTCGCCGAGGTGAGCGGGCACTTCCATGACACCTACGGCATGGCGCTGGCCAACATCTACGCCAGCCTCGAAGTCGGGCTGCAGGTCTTCGATGCCAGCGTGGCCGGCCTCGGCGGCTGCCCGTACGCCAAGGGGGCGACCGGCAACGTCGCGACCGAGGACATCGTGTTCATGCTCGACGGCTTGGGGCTAGAGACCGGCATCGATCTGCAGCAGCTGGTCGCCGCCGGCGGCTTCATCTCGGACGTGCTGGGGCGCCCGCCGGTCTCGCGCGCCGGCAAGGCGTTGTTGATCAAGCAGGGAAAGGTTTTTGCATGAGCCTCGGTGGAGAAGAACGGCCCGAAGGGTTTCGCCGCGTCGCGCAGGTGCTGAACGAGCGCGGCCATCCGCATGCCCCGCTGTGGCTGGAGGTGTCGGCGCGCACCTGCGCCGAGGCGGCGGATGCCTTGCAGGTCGAGGTCGGCCAGATCGCGAAGAGCGTGATCTTCAAGCGCCGGGCCGACGAAGCCGCGGTGCTGGTGGTGACCTCGGGGGACCGGCGCGTCGACGAGAAGAAGGTGGCTGCGCAAGTCGGCCCGATCGGCCGCGCGGATGCCGAGTTCGTCAAGGCGCGCACCGGCTTCTCGATCGGCGGCGTCGCGCCGGTGGGCCATGTCAACCCGCCGGTGGTGCTGGTCGATCGCGACCTGTTCCGCTTCGGCGAGATCTGGGCCGCGGCCGGCCATCCGAACGGCGTGTTCCGGCTGGCGCCCGACGAGCTGGTCGCGCTGACCGGCGCGCCGGTGGCCGACGTGGTGGTCGTGTGATCCCGATCGCCGCGTCCGCCGTCAAGAGCCCCTGCGTCAACATCTGCCGCATGGATGCCGGCACCGGCTGGTGCGAAGGCTGCCTGCGCACGATCGACGAGATCGCCGCCTGGGGCGCGATGAACGATCCGCTGCGGCGCGAGGTGCTCGCGCTGCTGCCGGCGCGGCGGCGGCAGTGGCGCATGCTGCGCGTGGCCGCGACGCCGCCCGCTGACGCCGATGCCTTGCCGCCCTCCGGTGGCCTGCAGCCATGACCCCGATCACCTTCTGGTTCGACGTGGTGTCGCCGTATGCCTGGCTGGCCTTCGACCGCCTGCCGCAGGCGCTCGAAGGCTGCAGCTACGTCGTCGACTACCGGCCGGTGCTGTTCGCCGGCCTGCTGAAGGCCTGGGGCCAGAAGGGGCCGGCGGAGATCGGCCCGAAGCGCGCCTGGACCTACCGGCAGGTGGCCTGGCTCGCGCATGCCCAGGGCACGACGCTGCAGCGGCCGCAGCCGCACCCGTTCAACCCGCTCGCGCTGCAGCGCCTGGCGGTCGCGGCCAGCGCCGACGGGCGACCGAACCGGCGTGTGGTCGAGCTGCTGTTCCGCCATGCCTGGTGCGGCGGCGGCGCCGATCCGAACGATACGGTGGCGCTGGCAGCGTTGACCGCCGCGGTCGCACCGGTGCGCGATCCCGCCGGCGATGAGGTCAAGGCCGAGCTGCGCGCGGCGACCGACGAGGCGGTCGCGCGCGGCATCTTCGGCGTGCCGACGCTCGAGGCGGACGGCCGCGCCTTCTGGGGGCAGGACGCGCTGCCGATGCTGCGTGCCGCCTTGCAGCGCGATCCGTGGTTCGACGGCCCGGCCTGGGACGAGGCCGGCCGCGCGCCCGCGGGCGTGCAGCGCACGGCCTGAGCATCCGCGGCGGGCGATGTCGCTGACGCGCCTTTTGCGCGTCAGCTGCGCGGCCGTCGCCCTCACCTAGGGTTTATCCCAGGCTCCGAGTCCGGGCCGACCCTGAGCGGGTTTTCCCTTGGAATTCCGGATTACGAAAGGCGCGCTGCGGGTTGGTCCCAGGTTTGTCAGCCTGCGTTGGGGTGGCGTCAGGCAGTGTTGGCTCCGCGTCAGAGCTTGGTCAGAGCCGACGCGCATCGTGCGGCCCACGCGTCGCCGGTTGGTGGCGCTCGGCTCTCAACCAGGAGACATCCGCCATGGCCCATGCAGCCGCGACCAAGGTCGCCGCACACACCGCGCCGATGACGCGCGAGGAGAAGAAGGTCATCTTCGCCTCCTCGCTCGGCACCGTGTTCGAGTGGTACGACTTCTATCTCTACGGTTCGCTCGCCGTTTTCATCGGCAAGCACTTCTTCGCCGCGCTCGACCCGACCGCGCAGTTCATCGCGTCGCTGCTGGCGTTCGCCGCCGGTTTCATCGTGCGGCCGTTCGGCGCGCTGGTCTTCGGTCGCCTCGGCGACATGATCGGCCGCAAGTACACCTTCCTGGTGACCATCCTGATCATGGGCCTGTCGACCTTCATCGTCGGCATCCTGCCCAGCTACGCGTCGATCGGCGTCGCCGCGCCGATCATCCTGGTCGGCCTGCGCATCCTGCAGGGCCTGGCGCTCGGCGGCGAGTACGGCGGTGCCGCGACCTACGTCGCCGAGCATGCGCCGCAGGGCCGGCGCGGTGCCTACACCGCATGGATCCAGACCACCGCGACGCTCGGCCTGTTCCTGTCGCTGATGGTGATCCTGGGCGTGCGCACCTGGATGGGTGACGCGGCCTTCGGCGAGTGGGGCTGGCGCATTCCGTTCGTCGCGTCGATCCTGCTGCTGGCGATCAGCGTCTGGATCCGGCTGTCGATGAACGAATCGCCCGCCTTCAAGAAGATGAAGGAAGAGGGCAAGGTCTCGAAGGCGCCGCTGTCCGAGTCGTTCGGCCAGTGGAAGAACCTGAAGTTCGTGCTGCTGGCGCTGTTCGGCCTGGTGATGGGCCAGGGCGTGGTCTGGTACACGGGCCAGTTCTACGCGCTGTTCTTCCTGTCGTCGGTGCTGAAGGTCGATCCGGCCACCGCCAACATCCTGGTCGCGGTGTCGCTGGTCATCGGCACGCCGTTCTTCGTCGTCTTCGGCACGCTGTCGGACAAGATCGGCCGCAAGCCGATCATCCTGGCCGGCATGCTGCTGGCGGTGCTGACCTACTTCCCGCTGTTCAAGGCGCTGACCGGCGCGGCCAACCCCGAGCTCGCGAAGGCGCAGGCCGCCGCGCAGATCGTCGTGAAGGCGGACCCGGCCACCTGCTCGTTCCAGGGCAGCCCGATCGCCCGTGAAGTGGACTTCACCTCCGCCTGCGACATCGCCAAGCGTGCGCTGACGCAATCGTCGGCCAGCTACGAGAACGTCGCGGCCCCCGCCGGCACGCCCACGACGATCAAGATCGGCGAGAAGGAACTGTCGCCGCCGACCGCGCAGACGACCGCCGGCGGCCACAAGTTCGACGAGGCGTCGGGCAAGGCCATCGCCGCGTTCAAGAAGGAGGTCGCCGAAGCGCTGAAGGCCGCCGGTTACCCGCCGAAGGCCAAGCCGATCGAGTTCATGGGCGGCCAGTGGTGGTCCATCGTCGCGATCCTGACCGTGCTGGTGATCTACGTGACGATGGTCTACGGCCCGATCGCGGCGATGCTGGTGGAGCTGTTCCCGACCCGCATCCGCTACACCTCGATGAGCCTGCCATACCACATCGGCAACGGCTGGTTCGGCGGCCTGCTGCCGTCGGTCACGTTCGCGATGGTGGCGGCCAACGGCAACATGTACCACGGCCTGTGGTACCCGATCGTGATCGCCGGCGTGTGCTTCGTGATCGGCCTGCTGTTCGTGCGCGAGACCAAGGACGTCGACATCTACGCCCGCGACTGAACGGGCGATTCCCCGGCTGCCTGCGCCTTCGGCCAGGCGGCCGCGCCACCCCTCGGAGGGTGGCGTGCGGGCCCCCCACCCTCCGGGTCCGCACGCCACCCTCTGACTTTTGAAACTCGGGAATCCCTGCCATGTGGAAACTGCTGCTCGCCTTCGTCGTCTTCGCCGCTGTCGCCCTCGTCGTGCTGAAGAAGGCCGGCGGCAACGTCGACATGGGCGGCGAGAAGCACGGCGTCGAGACCGGCTCGCATGCCGAGCCCGCGGCGTCGGCCGCCTCGGCGGCGCTGCCGGCATCGGCGGCCTCGAACTGATCGGCTGAGTCGCCCAGGCGTTCGCGCCACGCCGCCGCGGGGGCATCCGCCAGCCGCCGGCGGCCAGGCTGCGGGCCCGCCTGCTTCGGTACCATGCCCGCCTGCATCCGCACTCGGGAATCCGCCGCATGAACGTCCTGGTCCTCAACGGCCCCAACCTGAACCTGCTCGGCACGCGCGAGCCGGCCGTCTACGGCGCGGCCACGCTGGCCGACGTCGAGGCGCTGTGCCGCGAGGCCGGTGCCGCCCGCGGCGCGCAGGTGGAGTGCCGGCAGTCGAACCACGAGGGCCAGCTGATCGACTGGATCCACGAGGCCGGCATCGCCCACCGCGAAGGGCGCCTGGCCGGCGTGGTCTTCAACGCCGGCGCCTACACGCACACCTCGGTCGCGCTGCACGACGCGATCAAGGGCTCCGGCGTGCCGGTGATCGAGGTGCACATCTCGAACGTGCACGCGCGCGAGGCCTTCCGCCACCACTCCTACCTGTCGCCGGCCGCGGCCGGCATCGTCGTCGGATTCGGCATCGACGGTTACGTGCTGGCGATCGAAGGATTGCTGCGCAAGACCGCTGGTTCGCGTTCGTAACCGACCTCTCCTTGATGCTTGCCAATTCAGGCGAGCGGCCTATGCTGCGAGCGTGAGCGGCCGACTGCAGCGCGTCGCGACGGCGCATCTCAAGGGGGTTCGCATCATGGTCAGTTCCGATCCACGCCTCGACGAGGCGCCCGCGGCATTGCAGGGCACGCTGCTGTACGTGGAAGACGAGCCGCTGAACGTCGCGCTCGTCGAAGGCATCCTGGCCCAGCGCCATCCGGGCGTGCGCCTGATCCATGCCGGCACCGGGGCCGACGGCGTGCGGCTGGCGCGCAGCGAGAACCCCGACTTCGTGCTGCTCGACATGCACCTGCCGGACATGTCCGGCCTCGAGGTCGTGCGGCAACTGAACGTCGAGATCGCCAACCGCGGCCTGCGCGTGACCATCCTGACCGGCGACAGCCTGTCGATGGACATCATCAAGGCGATGAGCCTGGGAGCCTTCGAGTACTGGGTCAAGCCGCTGGACGTGAAGCTGTTCGAGGCCGGCCTGCGCCGCGCGTTGACCGGACGTCGGCCCGATCCGGCGCGGCGGCTTCCGCAGCGCTGAAGGCCGTCAGGGCCGCGCCAGCGCGCGTCGCGCGATCGGGGTCGACAGCACGATCGAGGTGCGGGTCTCGCCCCAGCCGTTGATCGACGCGAGGAAGCGTTCCAGGTCCGGCAGGTCGCGCGCGAACACGTCCATCAGGTAGGAGTCGGCGCCCGTCACGTGGTGGCACTCGATCACCTCGGGCATCGCGCGCAGCTTGGCCAGCAGCGGCTGCTTCTGCGGCTGCAGCACGGTGATGCCGACGATCGCGCGCACGCCCCAGCCGAGCGCCGCCGCGTCGAGCTCGGCATGCACGCCGCGCACGATGCCGGCATCCTGCAGGCGCTTCAGCCGCTCGGCGGTCGCGGCGATCGACAAGCCGGCCGTGGCGGCCAGCGCCTTCAGCGGCTGGCGGCCGTCGGCCTGCAGCGCGGCGAGCAGCCGCCAGGCCTTGTCGTCGATCGCAAAGGGCTCGGGCATCGTTCCGGCGAATGCGGGATCGCGCCGCAAAAGCGACGGCGCGCCGGAATCATCGCCGGAAATCCGCACTGGGCCGCGCGCCCTCGCGCTCGGGACAATCCCAGCCCATGACGCCGATGCCCCTCGACCCGCTGCTGCTGCTGTTCGCGCAATCGCTGCTGATCGGCCTGTCGATCGCCGCGCCGGTCGGCCCGATCGGCCTGCTGACGATCCAGCGCACGCTGGCGCGCGGGCCGGCCGCCGGTCTGGCGACCGGTCTGGGAGCGGCGGTGGCCGATGCGGTCTACGGCGCGATCGGCGCCTTCGGCGTCAGCGCGGTGATCGCCTGGCTGACCGGCGCGCGCACCTGGTTCGCGCTCGGCGGCGGCGCCTTCCTGCTGTGGCTGGCCTGGCGCACCTGGCGCGCGCCGGTGGCCGAGCGCGCCGCCGATGCCGGCGCCGGCCGCGACCTGCTGCGCTGCTTCGCCGGCACCTTCGTGCTGACCTTGTCGAACCCGGCGACCATCCTGTCCTTCATCGCGGTGTTCGGCGCGCTGTCGGGCCGGCTGGCGATCAGCTCGCCGTGGCCGATGATCGCCGGCGTGCTGGTCGGCTCGGCGCTGTGGTGGCTGTTCCTGTCGACCGCCGTCGGCCGCCTGCGCGAACGGTTCGACCGCCGCTGGCGCCGCCGCATCAACCAGGCCTCCGCGCTGCTGCTCGCCGGCTTCGCGCTCTGGCAGTGGGCGGGGCTGCTGCCGGGTTGACAGGCCCCAAGGAGGTCCTAAGGAGGCCCTAAGGGGCCAGGCGTGAAACCACCTCTTCGGCGATCGCCAGGCACGAGGTCAACCCCGGCGACTCGATGCCGAACAGGTTCACCAGCCTGGCGATGCCGTGGCGCTCGGGCCCGTCGATGCGGAAGTCGGCCGCCGGCTCGCCGGGCCCGCTGATCTTGGGCCGCACGCCGGCGTAGCCCGGCTGCAGCGCGCCGTCGGGCAGCGCCGGCCAGTAGTGGCGCACCGCGGCGTAGAAACCGTCGGCCTCCGACGGGTCGACCGTGTAGTCGATGCGGTCCACCCAGCGGAAGCTGGGACCGAAGCGCGCCTGGCCGCCGAGGTCCAGCGTCAGGTGCACGCCGAGATGGCCGGACGCGCCGGGCGCCGGGTAGACCAGCCGCGAGAACGGCGCGCGACCGGCCAGCGTGAAGTAGCAGCCCTTCGCGAAGTGCTCGCGCGGCACGTGGCGGGCATCGAGCCCGTCGATCGCGCGTGCCAGTGCCGGCGCTTGCAGTCCGGCGCAGTTGATCACTTCGCGCGCGAGCAGCGTCGCCGCGGTGTCGCCGCCGACCTCCAGCACGAGGCCGTCCGCCATTACCCGGCCGGCCAGCATCGGCGAGCGCAGCGCCAGCATCGCGCCCGCCGCTTCGGCCTCCCCCAGCAGCGCCAGCATCAGCCCGTGGCTGTCGACGATGCCGGTCGACGGCGACAGCAGCGCGCCGTGGCAGGCCAGCGCCGGCTCCAGCGCCCGCGCGTCGTCGGCCGACAGCCACCGCAGGTCGTGCACGCCGTTGGCCGCGGCCTGGGCCTGCAGCGCGTGCAGCGCCGGCAGCTCGTCCGGTGCGGTGGCGACGATCAGCTTGCCGCAGCGGCGGTGGCCGACCTGGTGGGTGTCGCAGAAGTCATAGAGCAGCGCCTTGCCGCGCACGCACAGGCGCGCACGCGCCGAGCCGGGCGGGTAGTAGAGGCCGGCGTGGATCACCTCGCTGTTGCGCGCGCTGGTGGCGCTGCCGAAGCGCTCCTCGGCCTCGAGCACGACCACCTCGCGGCCCGACTGCGCCAGCGCCCGCGCCACCGCGAGCCCGACCACGCCGGCACCGATCACCACGCTCTGGACCTGCTCCATGGCCGCCGATCCTAGCGATGCCGCTGCAGCTCATCGCGTTTGGCCCGCCGTTCATCACGCGCCGGACGCGGCTCGTCGCAATCCGGATGCACCCGGGGAGGGTTTTTCCTAGAGTCCAACCATCGCCACTGACTGACCACCCCCAGGAGCCCACCATGACCCGCCGCCTTTCCCTGTCCACCCTGCGCGAACAAGCCGCCTCGTTCGGCGTGGCCGCAGTGATGACGCTGGCGGTGCTGGGCAGCGTGGCGCAGATCGCCGACCACCAGCATGCCGATGCGCAGACGGCCGAAGCCGTGCCGACGCCGGTGCAGGTGGTGGTCGTGACCGGCAAGCGTGCGCAAGGCTGAGCACGTCCCCGCCCCTTCCTGACTCCTCGTGAACGAGCCCCGCCGTGCGGGGCTCGTTTTCTTTTTGGGGCCGGCGAGCCATTCCGGTGCGGTGAGGCACGCCAATAACAGGTTAATGACACGGCAATGTGCCGGCGGTTCACGGGACCGGACCGCGCTGGTCCGTGATGCTGCGCACGCTCCGGCGGGCGCGGCTGCAGTTGGTCCCCGCGGCACGGCGGCTCGTCGCAAACCGGTGGCCGCGTGAAGGTGCGCTGCCTAGAGTCACACCATCCCAAGCGAACGCACCGAAGACCCAGGAGCCGATGATGAACCGCCGCCAAGCCCCCCAGCCCCGCCTTCAGGAACGCCTGGCCGCCTTCGGCGCCGCGACGACGATGACGCTGGCGGTGATGGCCGGCATCGGCACGCTGGCCCAGACGCAGCAGGCCGCGCCCGAGGACATCGCGCAGGCGCCGGCGCCGCTGGTCGACGTCACGCCGCAGCGCGTGCTGGTGGTGGGCCAGCGCGCGCCGCAGCAGGTGTTCGTGGTCGGCCAGCGCGCGCCGCGCACCTGACGCGTTTCAGCGCGACGGCCGGCCGGTCGGCACCAGTCCGGCGAGCGCCGCGTGCTGCAGCAGCATGATGGTCTTCGCGTCGCAGATCTCGCCGCGCGCGACCATTGCCAGCGCGTCGTCGAGCGTCAGCTCCAGCACCTCGATGTCCTCGCCCTCGTGCTCGAGCCCGCCGCCCAAGCCGATGCGATCGCCGGGGTCGTACTCGGCGACGAAGAAGTGCAGCCGCTCGGTCACCGAGCCCGGGCTCATGTAGACCTCGAACACCTTGCGCGGCGTGCGCACGTGGAAGCCCACCTCCTGCTCGGCCTCGGCGCGGATGCACTCCTCGGGCGTCGCGTCGTCGAGCTTGCCCGCCGGCGCCTCGATCAGCAGGTCGTCATGGCCGTTGACGTACACCGGGTAGCGGAACTGCTTCGTCAGGATCACTGTGCCGCGCTCGCGGCTGTACAGCAGCAGCACGGCGCCGTTGCCACGGTCGTAGGTCTCGCGCCGGCATTCCTGCCAGCGGCCGTCGCTGCGCAGCCAGTCGAAGGTCGTCGTCTTCAGCGTCGACCAGTGGTCCGACAGCAGCCGGACCTCCTTGACGCGCAGGCGATCGGAAACACTCATCGGTGAAAGACTCCTAACGATTGAAAGAAGCGGTCGGCCTCAGCCGTAGCGTGCCAGCGTCAGCCCTTCGGTATCGATCGCCGGTCGGCGGTCCGACATCCAGTCGGCCAGCAGCGCGCCGGTGCCGGCAGCCATCGTCCAGCCGAGCGTGCCGTGGCCGGTGGCCAGCCACAGGTTCCTGATCGGCGACGGGCCGATCAGCGGCGTGCCGTCGGGCGTCATCGGCCGCAGGCCGGTCCAGAAGGTCGCCTGGTGCACGTCGCCGCCACGCGGGAAGAGATCGGTGACGACGAACTCCAGCGTCTCGCGCCGCCGCGGGTCGAGCGCCAGGTCGAAGCCCGACAGCTGCGCCGTGCCGCCGACGCGGATGCGGTCGCCCAGGCGCGTCACCGCGACCTTGTGCGTCTCGTCCATGATCGTCGACTCGGGCGCGTGCGCCGCATCGGTGATCGGCACGGTGATCGAGAAACCCTTGACCGGGTAGACCTGCAGCCGCACGCCCAGGCTCTTCAGCAGGCCGGTGGAATAGCTGCCGGCGGCCAGCAGCACGCGGTCGGCGCGCAGGGCGCCGGCATCGGTGTCGACCGCGCCGATCGCATCGCCGTCGCGCTGCAGCGCCTTGACCCGCACGCCGAAGCGGAACCGCACGCCCGCCTCCTGCGCCAGGCGCGCGATCGCGTTGGTGAAGACGAAGCAGTCGCCCGTCTCGTCGCCGGGCAGGCGCAGCGCGCCGACGAACTTGTGCTGCTGCTCGGCCAGCGCCGGCTCGTACTGCAGGTAGCCGGCGCGGTCGAGCAGTTGGTACGGCACGCCGTACTGCTTCAGGATCTCGATGTCCTTCGCGGTGCCGTCGAGCTGCTGCTGCGTGCGGAAGAGCTGCAGCGTGCCCTGCATGCGCTCGTCGTAGCGGATGCCGGTCTCGGCGCGCAGCGCCTTCATGCAGTCGCGGCTGTATTCGGCCACGCGCACCATGCGCGCCTTGTTGATCGCATAGCGCGCCTCGGTGCAGTTGCGCAGCATCGCCGCGCCCCAGCGCCACATCGCGGGGTCGAGCATCGGCTTGATCACCAGCGGGCTGTGCTCCATCAGCAGCCACTTGATCGCCTTGACCGGAACGCCGGGGCCGGCCCAGGGTGCCGAGTAGCCCGGCGACACCTCGCCGGCATTGGCGAAGCTGGTCTGCAGCGCGGGCCCGCGCTCGCGCTCGATCACCTCGACCTCGTGGCCGGCGCGCGCGAGGTACCACGCGGCGGTGCTGCCGATCACGCCGGCACCGATGATCAGGATCTTCATCGGCCAGCGCGTCCGTGGCGGATGCGATAGATCGCTCCGGCGTGGTCGTCGGACACCAGCAGCGAGCCGTCCGGTGCCACCAGCACGTCCGCCGGGCGACCCCAGCGCGATTCGCCTTGCAGCCAGCCCGTGGCGAACGGCGTGTACGACACGGCCTTGTTGCCGTCGAGCTTGACGCTGCTGATGCGGTAGCCGATGCGCTTCGAACGGTTCCACGAGCCGTGCTCGGCGATGAAGATCTGCCCGCGCCAGGCTTCGGGGAACTGGGTGCCGGTGTAGAAGCGCAGGCCCAGCGCCGCGACATGCGGACCCAGCGCCTGCGCCGGCGGCGTGAACTCGCTGCACGGCCGCCTGGCGCCGAACTCCGGATCGGCCAGCGTGCCACCATGGCAGTACGGATAGCCGAAGTGCATCCCCGCCCTCGGCGCATGGTTCAGCTCGTCGGGCGGCAGGTCGTCGCCCAGGCTGTCGCGGCCGTTGTCGCTGAACCAGAGCTCGCGCGTCTGCGGATGCCAGTCGAAGCCGACGCTGTTGCGCACGCCACGTGCAAAGGTTTCGAGCTTCGAGCCGTCGGGCTGCATGCGCAGGATGGTCGCGTAGCGGTCGGCCTCGGGTTCGCAGATGTTGCAGGGCGCACCGACCGGCACGTAGAGCCAGCCGTCGGGGCCGAAGCCGATGAACTTCCAGCCGTGGTGCGTCTCGGTCGGCAGGTCGTCCCGCACCACCTTCGGCGCCGGCGGGTCGGCCAGGCGCTTGCCGATGTCGTCGAGGCGCAGGATGCGGCTGACCGCGCTGACATACAGCGCGCCGTCCTTCAGCGCCACGCCCACCGGCCTCTTCAGCCCGCTGGCGATCACGTGCAGCTTGCCGGCCCGGCCCTGCGCGTCGAGCTCCAGCGCATGCACCTTGCCTTCGTCCATCGAGCCGACGTACAGCACGTGGCCGCCGCCGGATCGTTCGCCGATCGCCATCTGGCGGGCGTTCGGCACGCGCGCGAGCAGCTCGATCGAGAAGCCGGGCGGCAGTTCGATCTTGTCGAGCGGCAGCTCCGCCGCGAAGGGGGCGCAGGCGGCGGTCAGCAGCGCGAAGGCGGCGGCAAGCGCAGGGCGGCGGAGCAGGGCCTGCATGGCGGAGCGGGTGAGGTCGGACGGCCGGCCAGCATAGTCGCAAGCGGGAGTGCCTCCCATTCATTTCTGTCTTGACAGAAATTCAGGAAAGCCTACGATGACCGCCATGACGTCCCACAACGCCCCCGACCGTGATCCCGGCCCCGATGCCGGGCGGCCTGCGGACGCTGCTTCGGCGTCGGTCCCGGCGCCCGAGGCCGCGCCCACCCCGGAAACCGCGGCGTCGCGGCTGACGCCGGTGTCGCAGCGCTTCGTGCTGCACTGGGGCGAGATGGGCTCGCGCTGGGGCGTCAACCGCACCGTCGGGCAGATCCATGCGTTGCTGTTCATCGCCGCGCGGCCGATGCATGCCGACGACATCGTCGAGACGCTCGGCGTCGCGCGCTCGAACGTCAGCAACAGCCTGAAGGAACTGCAGAACTGGGGCCTCGTGCGCGTGGTGCACCTGCTGGGCGACCGGCGCGACCACTTCGAGGCGCAGGGCGACGTGTGGGAACTGTTCCGCACCGTCATCCGCGAGCGCAAGGCGCGCGAGTTCGACCCCACCGCCGGTGTGCTGCGTGAATGCCTCGCGCATCCGGACATCGCGCGCGAACCCGCGGCCAGCCGCCAGCGCATCGCACAGACGCTGGCGCTGATGGAGACGCTGTCCGCCTGGGGCGACGAGATGCTGCGCCTGCCGCCGGACACGCTGATGAAGATCATGAAGCTCGGCGCGCGCATCCAGGCGCTGGTGCGCGGCAAGGCCGCCGACTAGCGGCGTGGCCGCGCCCGGGTTCATTTGCGCTCAAACATTTCTCTCTGGACAGAAATTACGGAAAGGAAGCGAGATGACTGATCGACTGCAGGTCTTCTACGACCGTTCGTGCACGCTGTGCGCCGGCGAGATGCACGCGCTGAAGGCGCTGGACCAGGACGACTGGATCGAGCTGGTCGACTGCTCGGCGCCCGCCTTCGACGACGCGCCGTACCGCGCCGACGGCATCACGCGCGACGCGATGCTGGCGCGGCTGCACGTGCGCGAGCCGCAGGGCGCGTGGCATGTCGGCGTCGATGCCTTCGGGCTGCTCTACGGCCTGCTGGGGCTGGACGCGATCGCCACCGCGTGGACCCATCCGCTGACGCGGCCGGTCACCGAGCGCCTGTACCCGTGGATCGCCCGGCACCGGCACGCGCTGTCCCGGCTCGGCCTGCACCGGCTGGCGCCGTGGCTCAGCAGCCTCGCGGCGCACCGCGCGGCGCGGCGGCCGCACTGCCGCAACGGTGCCTGTGCGCACGATCCGGCACCCAACCCGGCTTCGGCCACTCTGCAAGGACGCGTCCTATGAGCGCTATCAGCTTCCGCCCAGGCACCACCCGTTCCCGAGCTGCCGTCAGTGCCCAGGTGTTCGCCGTCTACCTCTTCGCGACCGGCGTCGTCGCGGTGATCGCGCCGGACCTGCTGCTGTCCGTGTTGCGCATGCCGCCGGCAACCGACGTGTGGTTCCGTGTCGTCGGCGTCACCGCCTTCATGATCGGCGTCTTCGCCTGGGTCGCGGGCCGGCACGAGCTGAGGCCCTTCTTCGTCGCGTCGGTGTATACGCGCGGCACCGTGTTCGCGGTCTTCACCGCGTTCGCCGTCCTCGGCCTCGCGCCACCGATGCTGGTGCTCTTCGGCACCATCGACCTGCTCGGCGGGCTGTGGACGCACCGGGCCCTGAAAGCCGACGCGCGGTGCGCGTCGGGCCGAGGAGAGCTTTGATGGACACCGACCTCTTCTTCGTGTCGCTGGGCCTGACGACAGTCGTCGTCGGCGGTGCGATGGCCTACCTGCGCGGCACGACGCGCCGGCTGCTGCGCGAGCTGTGCGATTCGGATGCAGGCGCGGCCTTCTGGCTGCGCAGCACCGACGTGCTGGCGATGTGCGGCTCGCTGATCCTCGTGCCGGCGTTCGGCGGCCTGCGCAACGGCGCGGCGTGGACCGACCAGCTGCGGCTGGTGATCGGCCTGGCGCTGGCCGGCATCTTCGTCAGCGTGATCTTCGTCGCCAGCAGCGTGCGTGGCGCGACCCTGCGCGCGCAGACGACGCCGACGGCGCCGGCAGCACCCGCAGGCGAGCCGGGCGGCGCGGGGGCGCGTGCATGAAACGCGCCGGGCTGATCCGTCCGCAGGTGCCGCCCGAGGCCTGGCGGCTGGTGATGCGCTTCGGCTTCTACGGTCCGCTGGTCGGTGGCGCGCCCTACAACTGGATGCTGTTCCCGCTGCCGTTCTCGTACCTGCTGGGCATCGGTCCCGCGCTGCTGTGCGGCGTCGGCTTCGCGCTCTGGTGGTTCGGCCCGGCCCAGCGGTCGCTCGGGGCCGGCTGGCGCGCGCTGGCCGGCGCCGCAATCGCTGCGGTCGCCTGCGCGCTGTGGGCGCTGGTCACCTCGTCCTGGGACGGCCGTGCCGACGACCTGTCGTGGTGGCTGGCCGTGCTGTGCCTGCACGGCGTGCCGGCCGGCGCGCTGATCGGCGCCGGCGGCGTGAAGATCGATCGGGATGCCCTCGGGGCTCGCCCTGCGGCCTTCGCGAGGGCGGCGGCCCGGCGCGCTCAGGCGTCGAGGGCGAGCGCCGGCGTGCCGGCGGCGGCGCCGGACAGGCGCGACAACGCGGCCTCGATCTCGGCGATCAGCGCGTCTTCCTCGTAGGGCTTGCCCATCAGCACGGTGACGCCGGCGGCCTTCGCGTCGGCGCGGTGCTTCTCGTCCGACGACGTGATCATGATGATCGGGACGTGCGCGGTGCGCGGGTTGCTGCGCACATGGCGGGTCAGCTCGAAGCCGTCCATGCCGGGCATCTCGACATCGGTGATCAGCACGTGCGGCAGCGCGTCGCCGAACAGGCGCACCGCGTCCATGCCGTCCTCGGCCAAGACGACGCGGTACTGGTGCTTGGCCAGCACGCGGCTGGTCTTGACGCGCACGACCTTCGAATCGTCGGCGACCATCACCAGCGTGTCGGCCGGCGTGCGGGCCGCCCGCGGCGCGGCGGGCGCGTGGTCGGTGGGCAGGTGGGCGGCGGCCGCGGCCACGGCGGCGGCGGCGGGCGCGGCGCTTTCGGCGGTATCGCGGCGGGCGGCGGCCTCGGCCGCGGCACGGGCTTCCTGGGCGGCACGCTCCTCGGCGGCCCGGCGCTCGGCATCGAGGCGGATGGCTTCGGCGCGGGCGGCGGCCTCGCGTTCGGCCGCGAGGCGTGCGGCTTCGGCCGCGGCCGCGGCGGCGGCTTGTTCCGCGGCGACGCGTTCGGCCTCGCGCCGCTCGCTTTCCAACCGCGCGGCCTCGGCGCGCTCGGCTTCGATGCGAAGGGCTTCGGCCCGCTCGGCCGCGAGGCGTGCGGCTTCCGCCGCCAGGCGAGCGGCCTCACGCTGTTCGGCTTCGATGCGCTCGGCGTCGACCCGGGCCGCCTCGGCGCGCTCGGCGTCGAGCCTGGCGGCCTCGGCGCGCTCCGCTTCAGCGGCCAGGCGCTCGGCCTCGCGGCGCTCGGCGTCGATGCGTTCGGCCTCGAGCCGGCGCGCTTCCTCGCGCTCGGCTTCGGCCGCCCGGCGCTGGGCTTCCGCCGCCTGCCGTTCGGCTTCCAGGCGCTCGGCTTCGAGGCGCTCGGCTTGCTGGCGCTCGGCCTCGGCGTATTCCGCGGCGAGCCGCTCGTCTTCGAGTCGTTCGGCTTCCAGGCGGGCCGCTTCGGCCTGCTGGCGCTCGTTCTCCTGCCGGACGGCCTCGGCGCGTTCGGCCTCCAGCAGCGCCTGCTCGGCCTCGATTCGCGCCTGCTCGGCCTGCGCGGCGCGCGCGGCGTCGGCCTTCTCGGCATCGAGGCGGGCGGCCTGCTGGCGCTCGGCTTCGGCCTCGGCCAGGTTGTCGGCGATGCCGCTGTCGATCTGGATGCTGGGTGTCAGCGCGTGCGGGTCGCTGCGCTCGCGCTTGCGCGGCCAGCCGGGGCGCCCGGCCAGCAGCCAGACGATCAGCACGGCCGCCAGGGCCCACAACAGGTACTCGTTCATCAGCGTGAAACCTCGATCGCCCTGGCGACGCCTGTCAGGGTCGCGGACGTACTTGCAGCAATGGCGGGGAGCATAGCGTCGGCATCGCGACCGCGATGCGACGAAATGCTGCCGATCGACGGCGCAAACCGTGCGGATGTCGCTGCGTCGCCGGGTCGATCAGCGTGGGGCAGTCGGGGCGTCGGCCGGGATGTCAGCCGGTGGCGTCGGCGCCGCCGGCCGGCTCGCGCAGCAGCAGCCGCATGCGCCGCGCGGCGATCAGACCGTCGTAGTAGCCCGGCAGCAGCTGCACGTCGGCGAAGCCGAGGCCGAGGTAGAAGCGGTGGGCGCCGGGGTTGTCGGCGCGCAGCTCGAGCTGGATCGATGCCATGCCGGCGATGCGCGCCGACTTCAGCAGCCACTCGACCATCCGGTGCCCGATGCCGCGCCGCTGCTGCTGCGGCCGCACGCCCAGCAGCACCAGGTGCGCCCGCTCGTCGCCGAACTGCATCACCGCGAAGCCTTGCACGCCGGCATGGTCGTGGGCGACCAGGGCGATCGTCTCGTCGTCGGCCATCAGCCGCAGCATGTGCACGGTGTGGTAGCGCCAGGGCAGCCCGGCCTCGATCAGGTCGCGCGACATGGCCGCCATCTGGCGGGCATCGGCGGCGCGCGCGGGGCGCAGGGTGACGGCGCTGGAAACCACGCGGCGATTCTGCATCGCTGCCGATCACAAGCAACCGTTTCATCGGCGACCCAGGCCCATTTCGCAGGTCCCGCCGGCGCGGCGCGGTGCCCGACGCGGTGACCAGCGGACGCGGCGGGTTCGGCCGCCGCGTGGCGCGCGGCCGGACACGATCGGTAGCCGCGCCCTCTCGCCGGAGCGGGTACAACGTGCCGCGCGGCCTGCTGCCGCCGGAGGCTTCGCATGCACCCGCGCCATCGTTCGCTGCTGCTGTTGCTGAGCTTGTGGGTCGCGGCCTGCGGCGGCGGCGGCGGGGGCGAAACACCATCGCCGCCGCCACCCGCGCCGGCGCCGCAGCCGCCGGCCCCGCCACCGCCGTCCCCGCCGCCACCGCCGCCGCCGTCACCGGTCGCAGCCCCGGTGATCACGTCCCCCACGGCGCTGGCCGACGGCCTGAGCGGCCCGCTGGTCCTGGCCGCGAACGCACCCGGCGCCGCGGCGGTCGAGTTCCAGATCGACGGCCTGACGCTGCCGGAGGACACGGCCGCGCCGTTCGCCGCCAGCGTCGATGCGCAGGCCCATGCCGCCGGCCAGCACGTGCTGCGCGCCCGGTCCCGCGCGGCCGACGGCACGCGCTCTGCGTGGTCCAGCGTCACCGTGCGCTTCGGCGGCAGCCGCGCGCTGCCGGCCGGCTTCACGAAGACCGAGGGCTGGGTCGCCGGCCTGCAGTCGGCCACCGCGTTCGCGCAGGCGCCGGATGGGCGCTGGTTCGTCGCCCAGCAGGGTGGCGCGGTGCGCATCGTCAAGAACGGGCAACTGCTGCCGACGCCGTTCGCCGCGATGGCCACCGCGGCGGTCGGCGAACGCGGGTTGATCGGCATCGCGCTGCACCCGGATTTCGCGAGCAACGGCTTCGTCTACCTGCACTACACCTCGGCGCAGGGCGGTGCGCACAACCGCATCAGCCGGCTGGTGGCGACGGGCGACGTCGCCAGCGGACCGGAGCAGGTGCTGGTCGACCTGCCGGCCCTGTCGCAGGCGACCAACCACAACGGCGGCGCACTGCACTTCGGCGTCGACCGCAAGCTCTACGTCGGCGTCGGCGACAACGCCGACAGCGCGAAATCGCAGGACCGCAGCCACCCCTTCGGCAAGCTGCTGCGCTTCAACGACGACGGCAGCATTCCCGGGGACAACCCCTTCTGCACGACGCCCGGCCAGCTGGCCTGCGCGGTGTGGGCGATGGGCCTGCGCAACCCGTTCACCTTCGCGGTGCAGCCCGGCACGGGGCGGCTGCACATCAACGACGTCGGCGCCGCTGCGTGGGAGGAGGTCAACCTCGGCGCGGCCGGCGCGAACCACGGCTGGCCGGCGTCGGAAGGACCGAACGGCGTCGCGGCCGGCCACACCGCGCCGCTGTTCGCCTACCGGCATGGCGACGCCACGCCGCCGGGATCGGGGCCCGGCGGCTTCTTCAGCGGCATCGCGATCGTCGGCGCGGCCTTCTACCCGGCCGGCGGCAGTTTTCCGGCCGCGTACCATGGCAGTTACTTCTTTGCCGACCTCGGCAGCCGCTTCGTCGCCCGGCTCGCGCCGGCCGAAGCGGGCGAAACCGTGATGGCCAGCAGCTTCGCGCAGGTCGACAGCGCGCCGCGCGACCTGCGCATCGGTGCCGATGGGGCGCTGTACGTGCTCGGTGCTGGCACCATCGCGCGCATCGCCGTCGTGCCGTGACGGCCGCGCAGGGGGTTGCATGAGCCGGTCGACCGCTGTCCTCGCCCTCGTGTTCGCCGCGGTGTGCGCGCTGGTCTCGCCGGTGCGGGCCGCGCGCGACGACGTGCTCCTGGCCGCCGCGCAGGCCGCGCAGCCGGCGCTGATCGAGACGCTCAGGCAGCTGGTGTCGATCGAGTCCGGCAGCCGCGATGCCGCGGGTCTCGCGCGGGTGGCCGAGCTCGCGGCGCAGCGGCTGCAGGCCCTCGGCGCGGTGGTCGACCGGTTGCCGCCGGCGGCTGGCCATGGGCCGATGGTGCAGGCCACGTTCACCGGCAACGGCCGGCGCCGCTTCCTGCTGATCGGGCACCTGGACACCGTCTACCCGGCGGGCACGCTGGCGCAGCAGCCGTGGCGCATCGACGGCAACCGGCTGCACGGCCCGGGCATCGCCGACGACAAGGGCGGCGTCGCGCTGATCCTGCATGCGCTGGCGCTGTTGAAGGACGCCGGCTGGCGCGACTTCGCGCAGCTGACGGTGCTGCTGAACGCCGACGAGGAGATCGGCTCGATCGGCTCCGGCGAACGGCTGGCGCAGCTTGGCGAACAGCACGACGTGGTGCTGAGCTTCGAGCCGACCGCGGCGAAGGACGTGACCCGGCGCGAAGGCGTGCTGCTCTCGGCCGCCGGCACCGCCACCGCGGTGCTCGAGGTCAGGGGCCGCGCCTCGCATGCCGGCGTCGCGCCCGACAGCGGCCGCAATGCCTTCATCGAGCTGGCGCACCAGGTGCTGCAGACGCAGGACGTCGCGAAGGGCGTGCCCGGCGCGCAGCTGAACTGGACCTGGGCGCAGGCCGGCGCCATCCGCAACCAGATTCCCGACAGCGCGAGCGCCACCGCCGACGTGCGGCTGCTGCAGGCCGACAGCGCCCCCAGGCTCGAAGCGGCGCTGAAGGCGCGGGTCGCCGAAAGCCGGCGCGTGCCGGACACCGAGGTCAGCGTGCGCGTGATCGTCGGCCGGCCGCCGTACATCGCGAGCGAGCGCGGCCGCGCGCTGGCGCTGAAGGCGCAAAGCCTCTATGCCGAGCTCGACGGCCGGCCGCTCGTGCTGGTGCCGACCACCGGCGGCGCGACCGATGCGGGCTTCGCCGGGCGCTCCGGCAAGCCGGCGGTGCTGGAAGGCCTGGGCCTGGCCGGCTGGAACTACCACGCGCGCGACGAGTACATCGAGATCGATTCGATCGTGCCGCGGCTGTACCTCGCGGCGCGGCTGTTGATCGAGCTGGGGCGCGAGTGATCAGTCCCAGGCCGAGCGCAGTCGCTGCGCGATGTCGATCAACGGCACGGCCGGCGCCGCGAGCGCCGGCGGCGCGGGCTCGCAGGCGGCCGGGCCGATGCGGTCGAACAGGTCGGCCACCGCCGGCGGCACGAAGCGCGTCAGCCCGGCGTAGAGGTGCCGGTCGCCGCGGCGCGTCTGCTGCGTGACGTAGAAGCGCTGCGGCACGACGAGCGCGAGCTGGTGCTTCGCGCGCGTCATCGCGACGTAGAGCAGCCGGCGCTCTTCCTCGATCTGCGCCGCGTCGCCGGTGGCCATGTCGGCCGGAATGCAGCCATCGACGACGTTGAGCACGGACACCGCGCTCCATTCCTGGCCCTTGGCCGAGTGGATGGTCGACAGGATCAGGTAGTCCTCGTCGAGGTGCGGCGGGCCGGCTTCGTCGCTGGTGGCCTGCGGCGGGTCCAGCGTCAGCTCGGTCAGGAAGCGCTCGCGCGTGGGCTGCGCGGCGGCCAGGCGCTGCAGCTGCGCGAGGTCGCCCAGGCGCAATGCCGCGTCGTCCGGATGCAGGCGCTCCAGGTGCGGCTGGTACCAGCGCTGCACGGCCTCGAGCTCCGCCGGCCACGCGCTGCCGTCGCGACGCAGCGCGGCCATCAGCGCGACGAGCGCGGCGAAGTCCTCGCGCGCGGCGGCCGGCGGCGCGAAGGCGGCCAGCGCGGCCTGCGCATCCACCGCGGCGTCGGTCGCGTCGAGCAGCCTGCGGGCGGCCGCCGGCCCGATGCCCGGCACCAGCTGCGCGACGCGGAAGCCCGCGAGCCGGCTCTTCGGGTTCTCGGCCCAGCGCAGCACCGCGAGCAGGTCCTTCACGTGGGCGGCCTCGAGGAATTTCAGGCCGCCGTACTTGACGAAGGGAATGCGCCGCCGCGTCAGCTCCAGCTCCAGCGGCGCGCTGTGCTGGCTCGAGCGGAACAGCACGGCCTGCGCGGTGAGCTTCACGCCGGCCTCGCGTTGCTCGAGCACGCGGTCGGCCACCCACGTGGCCTGCGCGGCTTCGTCGTCGACCGTCACGATCTGCGGCCGCACGCCGCCTTCGCGCGCGGTCCACAGCGTCTTCGCGTGCCGCTCGGCGGCCAGCGCGATGACGGCGTTCGACGCGTCGAGGATCGGCGCGGTCGAGCGGTAGTTGCGCTCCAGCGGAATCACCGTCGTCGCCGGGCCGAACTGCGCGGGGAAGTCGAGGATGTTGCGCACCTCGGCGGCGCGGAAGCCGTAGATCGACTGCGCGTCGTCGCCGACGACGGTGAGGCCGCGGCCGTCGGGCTTCAGCGCTTGCAGGATCGCGGCCTGCAGGCGGTTGGTGTCCTGGTACTCGTCGACCAGCACATGCGTGAAGCGCTCGCCGAGCGCACGCGCCAGCGGGACATGCTGCAGCAGCTGGTGCCAGGCCAGCAGCAGGTCGTCGTAGTCCAGCGTGTGCTGTTCATGCTTGGCGGCGACATAAGCGCGGAACAGGCGCTTCAGCTCCGCTTCCCAGGCGGCACACCAGGGGAAGTGCGTCGCCAGCGTCGACGCCAGCGGCGCCTGCGCATTGACGCAGCGCGAGTAGACCGCGAGGCAGGTGGCCTTCAGCGGGAAGCGCTCGCGCGTCGCGGCCAGGCCCAGCTCCTGCCGCACCAGGCCCATCAGGTCCTCGCTGTCGGCACGGTCGGCGATCGTGAAGTGTTCGGCCAGCCCGATCTGCGCCGCATGCTCGCGCAGCAGGCGCGCACCCAGGCTGTGGAAGGTGCCGGCCCAGGGCAGGGCGGGCGGGCCTTGCGTGGCCCCCAGACCCAGGGCCTGGTGCAGCAGCCGGCCGCTGCGGCGCTGCATCTCCTGGGCCGCGCGGCGCGAGAAGGTCAGCAGCATCAGGCGCTGCGGATCGGCGCCGGCGAGCACCAGCCGCGCGACACGGGCGGCCAGGGTCAGCGTCTTGCCGGAGCCCGCGCCGGCGATGACCAGCAGCGGGGCGTCGCCGTGTTCGACGGCCGCGCGCTGCTGCGCATTGAGGGCTTCGAAAGGATCGGCCGCCGGAGAGGACACGGGACGTCAGGTCCACCGACCAACCGGCGGCGCGATCAGGGCAGGATCAGGGATCAGCCTTCCGACACGGTGCTCGTCGGCGCGGAGGAGCCGCCACCGGCCTGCTGCGCCGCCACCGCCTTGCACGACGGATCGCACACCGTCTGCGAACGGCCGAGCAGCTTGCGCATCTTCAGCATCGCGCGCGGGCGGTGCACGCCGCACAGAAAGCAGGACATCGTCGAGCCGCCGAAGGCGCCGGCCGGCGCGAACGGCGAGCCCGGGGCCTTGCTCTTGTAGCGCAGACCGTCCGGCTCGATGCGGGTCTTGACCTCTTCCTTGGCCATCGGGGAATCCTCCTGGGAGACGCTGGGAGAGTGGGCACGGCGCCGGCGAGAGAAGGCAGGGCTGCGTCGTGCGAACCCGCAAGGATACTGTATGGAAGATCAGCGGGCTCTTAAGGGAAGCCCGAGGCCCTTCGCCGCGTTCGGGATTGCGGTGCCAAAGCGCCCTCGTCGACTCGTGTCAACATCCGGGGTTCCCCGTATAGCCAACCGCACCATGATCGAAAAACGACCGGTGCCGCTGCGGCGGCGACCCCTGCTGCCGTTGTTGTCGCTTGAAGGTTCCCTCGCGATCGCGCTCGTGCTCGCGGCGCTGCTGCTCGCCGCGCGGCCGGCCGGCGCGCAGGCCGCGGCGTCGGCCAATCCGTCGCCGAATGCGACGTCCGCGCCCGGCCGGGCCGCGCTGACGGTGCAGGCGGCCCTGCCGCAGCGCGCCGAGTGGCCGCTGAAGCTGTCGGCCGCCGGCACCGTCGGCGCCTGGCAGGAGGCGGTGATCAGCGTCGAGGCCGCGGCCGGCTTCAAGCTCGTCGAGGTGGGGGTGCAGGTGGGCGACACCGTCAAGCGCGGCCAGCTGCTGGCGCGGCTGTCGACCGACTGGCTCAGCGCCGACGTCGCCGCGACGCGCGCCAGCCTGAAGGAAGCCGAAGCGCTGCACGCGGAAGCCATCGCCAATGCCGACCGGGCGCGCACGCTGCAGCCCACCGGCGTGCTGAGCCAGCAGCAGACGACGCAGATCCTCACCGCCGAGCAGACCGCCCGCGCGCGCGTGGAATCGCTGAAGGCGCGGGTGAAGGCCGACGAGGTGCGCCTGGCGCAGACGCGCATCGTCGCGCCCGACGATGGTGTGATCTCCGCGCGCACGGCCACCGAGGGCGCGATGGCGCAGCCGGGGCAGGAGCTGTTCCGGCTGATCCGCCGCGGCCGGCTCGAGTGGCGCGCCGAGGTGCCGGCGGGCGACCTCGTGCGCCTGAAACCTGGGGTCGCCGCAACGGTGACCACCGCCAGCGGCCAGACCGTCAAGGGCACGGTGCGCATGGTGGCGCCGACGGTCGATGCGCAGACGCGCAACGGCCTCGTCTATGTCGACCTGGCACCCGGCAGCGATGCCAAGCCCGGCATGTTCGTGCGCGGCGATTTCACGTTCGGCTCGTCGCCCGGCCTGACCTTGCCGCAGAGCGCGGTGCTGCTGCGCGACGGCTTCAGCTACGTGCACCGGCTGGGCACGGACAACCGGGTCACGCTGACGAAGGTGGCGGTCGGCCGGCGCATCGGCGACCGCGTGGAGATCACCGGCGGCATCACGTCGGATGTGCGCGTCGTCGCGTCGGGCGGCGCGTTCCTCGCCGATGGCGACCTCGTGAAGGTCGTGCAATGAGTGCCGCTGATTCGGCGTCCAACGACGGCCACGGCCACGCCGCGCGGGTCGCCGGCGGCATCAACGTCTCGGCCTGGTCGATCCGCAACCCGATCCCGTCGATCCTGCTGTTCCTGCTGCTGACGATCGCCGGCCTGCTGGCCTTCAAGGCCGCGAAGGTGCAGAACTTCCCGGACATCGACCTGCCGATGGTCGTGGTCACCGCGTCGCTGCCGGGGGCCGCGCCGGGCCAGATGGAGACCGAGGTCGCGCGCAAGCTGGAGAACTCGATCGCCTCGATCCAGGGCGTCAAGCACCTCTACACCAACGTCGGCGACGGGCTGGTGACGATCACCGTCGAGTTCCGGCTCGAGAAGCCGGTGCAGGAGGCGGTGGACGACGTGCGCTCGGCCGTCTCGCGCGTGCGCTCGGACCTGCCGGCCGACCTGCGCGACCCGATCATCGCCAAGGCCGATCTCGCCGGCATGCCGATCCTGACCTACACCGTCGCGTCGAAGAAGATGGACGACGAGGCGCTGTCCTGGTTCGTCGACAACGAGGTGACGAAGGCGCTGCTGGCGGTGCGCGGCGTCGGCGCGGTGGCGCGGGTCGGCGGCGTCAGCCGCGAGGTGCGCATCGAGCTCGACCCGGCGCGCCTGCTGGCGCTGAACGTCACCGCCGGCGACATCTCGCGCCAGCTGCGCAACGTGCAGCAGGACGCCTCCGGCGGCCGCGCCGACATCGGCGGCGCGGAGCAGTCGGTGCGCACGGTGGCCACCGTGCAGTCGGCCGGCGAGCTGGCGCGCATGGAGATCTCCCTGACCGACGGCCGCCGCATCCGGCTCGACCAGGTCGCGACGATCGCCGACACGGTGGCCGAACGCCGCCAGGCCGCCTACCTCGACGGCAAGCCGGTGGTCGGCTTCGAGATCTCGCGCTCGCGCGGCGCCGGCGAGATCGAGGTCGCCGATGGCGTGAAGCCGGCGCTCGACGCGCTGAAGGCCGCGCACCCGGACATCACGATCACCGAGGCCTTCAACTTCGTCGACCCGGCGAAGGAGAACTTCGAAGGCTCGATGATCCTGCTGTACGAAGGCGCGGCGCTCGCGGTGCTGGTGGTGTGGCTGTTCCTGCGCGACTGGCGCGCGACGCTGGTGGCCGCCGCGGCGCTGCCGCTGTCGGCGATCCCGACCTTCGCGGCGATGTACCTGCTGGGCTTCACGCTCAACGGCGTGACCTTGATCTCGCTGTCGCTGGTGGTCGGCATCCTCGTCGACGACGCGATCGTCGAGATCGAGAACATCATGCGCCACCTCGCGCAGGGCAAGTCGCCCTACCAGGCGGCGATGGAGGCGGCCGACGAAATCGGCATGGCGGTGATCGCCACCACCTTCACGCTGATCGCGGTGTTCCTGCCGACGGCCTTCATGACCGGCATCGTCGGCCGCTTCTTCGTGCAGTTCGGCTGGACCGCGGCGATCGCGGTGTTCTTCTCGCTGGTCGTCGCGCGCATGCTGACGCCGATGATGGCGGCCTACCTGCTGAAGCCGCCGAAGAAGACCGACCGGCGCCCGCGCTGGCTCGAGATCTACGAAGGCTGGGCCGCCTGGTGCGTGCGCCACCGCTGGTGGACGATGCTCGGCACGCTGGTATTCCTGGTCGGCGCGGTCGCGCTGGTGCCGCTGCTGCCCACCGGCTTCATCCCGCCGGACGACCTGTCGCAGACCCAGGTCACGCTGACGCTGCCGCCGGGCTCGACGATCCGCCAGACCGAGGCCAGCGCCGAGGCCGCGCTGCAGATCCTGCGCAAGCACCCGCACGTCAAGCAGGTCTACACCGCGATCGGCGGCGGCAACTCCGGCGCGGACCCGTTCGCCCCGCCGGGCATGGCCGACGTGCGCCGCGCGACCCTGACGCTGAACCTGACGCCGCGCAAGGAGCGGCCCGGGCTGTCGAAGCAGCAGATCGAGGCGCAGCTGCGCGAGACGCTCGCGGTGCTGCCGGGCGTGCGCGTGAAGGTGGCCTTCGGCGGGTCGGCCGAGAAGTACATCCTCGTGCTCGCCGGCGAGGACGGTCAGGTGCTCGCCGAGCACGCCAAGGTGGTCGAGCGCGAGCTGCGTTCGATCCCCGGTATCGGCAGCGTCACCTCGACCTCGAGCCTGCAGCGGCCCGAGCTGATCGTGCGGCCGGACTTCGCGCGCATGGCCGACCTCGGCGTCACGTCGGTGGGGCTGGCCGATGCGCTGCGCATCGCCACCGCGGGCGACTACGACCAGGGCCTGGCGAAGCTGAACTTCGCGCAGCGCCAGGTGCCGGTGGTCGTGCGGCTGCCCGCCGACGCGCGCCAGGACCTCGAGCTGCTGGCGCGGCTGCCGGTGCCCGGCGCCCGCGGGCCGGTGATGCTGGGCAATGTCGCGACGCTGGCCATCGATGCCGGACCCGCTCAGATTGACCGTTATGACCGCCGCCGCAACGTCAACTTCGAGATCGAGCTGCAGGGGCAGGCGCTGGGCGACGTCGAGACCCGCGCGATGGCGCTGCCCAGCCTGCAGAACCTGCCGCCCGGCATCACGCGCACCTCGGCCGGCGACGCCGAGGCGATGGGCGACCTGTTCTCCGGCTTCCTGCTCGCGATGGGCGCCGGCGTGCTGTGCATCTACGTCGTGCTGGTGCTGCTGTTCAAGGACTTCGTGCAGCCGGTGACCATCCTCGCGGCGCTGGTGCTGTCGATTCCCGGCGCCTTCCTGGCGCTGTTCGTCACGCACAGCCCGCTGTCGATGCCGTCGCTGATCGGGCTGATCATGCTGATGGGCATCGCGACGAAGAACTCGATCCTGCTGATCGACTACGTCGTCATCGCGCGCCGCGACCACGGCCTGAACCGCTGGGACGCGCTGCTCGATGCCTGCCGCAAGCGCGCGCGGCCGATCGTGATGACGACGATCGCGATGGGCGCGGGCATGATGCCGATCGCGCTCGGCCTGGGCGTCGACCCGAGCTTCCGCTCGCCGATGGCCATCGTCGTGATCGGCGGCCTGATCACCTCGACCTTCCTGAGCCTGCTGGTGATCCCGGTCATCTTCACTTTCGTCGACGACGTGCACCACGCCTTCATGAGCCGCTGGCGGCGGCGCTTCGTCCACCCGGCCCCGGCCTCCGGCCCAGGTGCCGCGCCGGCGAGCCGTTAGCGATCGCGGTGCACGCGGTGCCCGGCGCAGGCGCTAGGCCTCGTCGGGCGCCAGCGGTGCTCCGGGCGCCTCGTGCGCCGCCGCGAGCAGCCATTGCCGGAAGGTCGCGATCGCGGGCTTGCCGTCGGTGACGGCCGGGCACACGAGGTAGTAGCGCCGCGGGTCGCATTCGATGCCGGGGAAGGGCTGCACCAGCGTGCCGGCGTCCAGCGCCTCCTGCACCACCGGCCGCGTGCCGATCGCCACGCCCAGCCCGCGCGTGGCCGCCTGCAGCGTGAAGTGCAGGTTGTCGAAGGTCAGGCCCTGGGTGGCGTCCAGGTCCTGCACGCGCGCGGCGGCCAGCCAGTCCTGCCACGCGCCGGGCGTGGAACGCGCATGCAGCAGCGTGTGGCGGCGCAGGTCGGCCGGCTTCCTCAGCGGCCGGGCACGCAGCAGCGCCGGGCTGCACACCGGGAACTTGGTCTCGTCCAGGAACGGGTGGACCGCCATCTCCTGCCAGTCGCGGCGCCGCTGCAGCGTGCGCAGGGCCGCGTCGTCCAGGCAGCGGATCGAGGCGTCGAAGCTGCGGTGGTCGAACTCGCGCACGTCGCCGGCCGTGGCCACGCGCACGTCGATGTCGGGGTGCGCGTGGCAGAACGAGCCCAGCCGCGGGATCAGCCAGCGCACCGCGAAGGTGGCCGTCGCTTCGATCGTCAGCGAGGCCCGCCGCGTGGGCTGAATCAGCTGCTCGGTGGCCAGCGCCATGCCATCCAGGGCCGCCTGCAGGGGTGCCGCATACCGGCGCCCGGGCTCGGTCAGCGCGATGCGCCGGCCCTGGCGCTCGATCAGCCTGACGCCCAGCTGCGCCTCCAGCGCCTTCACCTGGTGGCTGACGGCCCCGTGCGTGACGCTGAGCTCCTCGGCCGCCAGCGTCACGCTGCCGTGATGGGCCACGGCCTCGAAGGCACGCAACATCTGCAGCGAGGGCAGGCGCCGCCGCGGACGTCTGGTGTGAGCTGGATTCACGAATGAGCCGGCACGGAATTCGATGGTTCGCCCATTGTGGCGTCGCTAGAGTGCGGCCAATCAACCCGTGAACTGAATTCATCGATGAAGCGCGCGATCCTCTTCGACATGGACGGCACCCTGGTGGACAACATGGCGTTCCACACGACGTCCTGGGTGCAGTTCTTCGCGTCGCGAGGGCGGCAGATCGACCCGCAGGCGTTCTTCCGGCGCACCACCGGCCGGCATGCCGCGGAAATCCTGCGCGACTGGCTGGACGGCGGCCTCTCCGATGCCGAATGCGAGGCCCTGACCGAAGTGAAGGAGGGGCTCTACCGCAGGCTCTACGCACCGCACCTGAAGCCCCTGGCGGGCCTGGAGGCGTTCATCGCGCAGGCGCGGGCGCAGGGGGTGCGCCTGGCCGTGGGCACCGCGGCGCCGCCTTCGAACGTGCGCTTCACGCTCGATGGCCTGGGCCTGCGCGATCACTTCGACGCCGTTGTCGGCGCGGCCGACGTTCAACGCGGCAAGCCGGACCCCGAGGTGTTCCTGAAGGCGGCGCAGGCCTGTGGCGCCGAGCCGCGCGACTGCATCGTCATCGAGGATGCGCCATTGGGCCTGGAAGCGGCCCGCCGCGCCGGCATGCGCGCCGTGGCGCTCACCACCACGATGCCGGCCGAGGACTTCAAGGCGTTCGATCACCTGATCGCGGTCGCCGCCGACTACCGCGGCCTGAGCCCGGAAAGCCTGTTTGCGCGGGCATGGACCACCTCGCCGGATGCTGGCACCATCGCTGGCGCCGGTCCGCCGGGCCGGCACGGGGAGTGACACGAGAAAGGCCGCATCGATGGTCTCTGGTCGCGCAGTGATGCGCATCGCATTCATCCTGGGCGGCCTGTTCGCGCTGCTCGGGGCCGCGCGCATCGTCGCGGGGGATCGTCCCGGTGGGTTGCCGGCGCGGCCGGTGGTCGTCGGGCTGTACGAGAACCCGCCCAAGGTCCACAGCGACGCCGCCGGCCGACCGGCCGGGCTCTTCGTCGAGCTGATCGAGGCGGTCGCACGCGCCGAAGGCTGGCAGCTGCGTTATGCACGCTGCGACTGGGCCGACTGCCTGCGGCGCCTCGAGGCCGGCGAGATCGACCTGATGCCCGACGTCGCCTTCACCGAGGAGCGCAGCCGCCGCTTCGACTTCCATGCCGTCTCGGTCGCCAGCAGCTGGAGCCAGGTCTACAGCCGCGAGGACGTGCGCGTGCAGTCGCTGGCCGACCTGGCCGGACGGCGCATCGCGCTGCTGCGCGGCGGCGTGCAGGAGCAGGAGATCGGCCGGCTGATGGCCGAAGCGCAGCTGCAGTACCAGGCCGTGCCGGTGCAGTCGCTGGCGCAGGCCTACGAGGCCGTCGCCGCGGGCCGGGCCGACGCCGTGGTGACCAACAGCTTCTCCGCCGCGCTGCGCGCCTCGGAGTTCCGGCTGCGCGAGACGCCGCTGCTGTTCCTGGCCTCGAACCTCTATTTCGCGGCCGCGAAGGGCCGCCACGCGGACCTGCTGGCGCGCATCGATGCGCGGCTGGCCGCGTGGCGGCAGGATGCCGACTCGGTGTACTTCGATGCGCTGCGCCGGGCGCTGGCGCCGCAGCAGCGCGAGCGCCTCGCGCCCTGGGTGCCCTGGGCGCTGGCGGGCGCCGCGCTGGCGCTGCTGCTGCTGATGCTGACCAGCGCGTGGCTGCGCTGGACCGTGGCCCAGCGCACCGCGGCGCTGACCGCGGCGCAGCACGCGCTCCAGGCGCAGCAGGCGGCGCTGGAGCGCCAGGTGGCCGAGCGCACCGCCGAGCTGACCGCGGCCAACCGCGCGCTGCGGCAGGCGCGCGACGAGGCCGAGGCCGCCACGCGCAGCAAGAGCGCCTTCCTGGCCAACATGAGCCACGAGATCCGCACGCCGATGAACGCCGTGCTCGGCACCCTGTACCTGCTGCGCCGCGCCGGCGTCACGCCGCAGCAGGCCGGGCAGCTCGACACCGTCGTCGCGGCGTCGCGGCACCTGCTCGGCATCATCGACGACATCCTCGACCTGTCGAAGATCGAGGCCGGCCAGATGGCGCTCGAGCAGACCACGATGCAGGTGGGCGCGCTGGTGCACGGCGTGGCGGCGATGATCGGCGCGCGCGCGGCCGAGAAGGGCCTGTCGGTGCGGGTGGAGGTCGCCGCATCGGGCCGCAGCCTCGTCGGCGACCCGACGCGGCTGACGCAGGCGCTGCTGAACTACGCCAGCAACGCGATCAAGTTCACCGAGCGCGGCGGCATCGTGCTGCGTGCGCACGAAGAACCCGCCGGCGAACGCCATGCGCTGGTGCGCTTCGAGGTCGAGGACACCGGCATCGGCGTTGCACCCGAGGCCGCGGCCCGCCTGTTCGCGGCGTTCGAGCAGGCGGACAGCACCACCACGCGCCGCTACGGCGGCACCGGGCTGGGCCTGGCGATCACGCGCAAGATCGCGCAGATGTTCGGCGGCGAGGCGGGCCTGCGCAGCGAGCCCGGGGGCGGCAGCACGTTCTGGTTCACTGCCCGGCTGGCGCTGGGCGACGGCCTGGCCGAGCCGGTGCCGCCGTCGCCGGCCGGTGCGGCCGTGCGACCGTCGGCGCAGGGGCTGCGCGGGGCCCGCGTGCTGCTGGTGGAGGACGAGCCGGTGAACCGGCTGGTGGCGCTGGAGGTCCTGCGGCAGGCCGGGCTGCTGGTCGACCAGGCCGAGAACGGCGAGCAGGCCTTCGCGCTGGCGCAGCAGCGCAGCGGCACCGCCACCCCCTATGCGCTGATCCTGATGGACGTGCAGATGCCGCACGTCGACGGCGTGGAAGCCGCGCGGCGCATCCGCCAGCTCGAGGCCTGCCGCGACACGCCGATCATCGCGCTCACGGCCAACGTCTTCGCCGACGACCGCGAACGCTGCCGCGCCGCCGGCATGAACGACTTCCTGTCCAAGCCCTTCGATCCGGAGGCACTGGTGGCGCGCATCCGTTACTGGCTGGACAACGGTGGCCGGGTCGCCGGCGCGCACACGGCCACCAGCGCGTCCGGCGGGGCCTGACCGGCCGGCGTGCGGCGCCGGCCCGCTGCGCCCCCTCAGGCCTGCCAGCGCAGCCCGAGCAGCTTGCCCATCTGCTCCAGCAGCAGGTCGAAGACCACCGGCTTGGCGATGAAGGCGTCGGCGCCGGCGTCGAGGCTGGCCTGCTGGTCCGCGGGCGCGGCGCTGGCGGACAGCGCGATCACCGGGGTGCGCTCGAAGCCCGGCATGCGGCGCAGCCGCCGGGTGGCGCTCAGGCCGTCGAGCACCGGCATCGTGTTGTCCATCAGCACGAGGTCGGGCCTGAGCTCCGCGGCACGGTCCAGGCCGGCCTGGCCGTCCGGGGCCTCGAAGACCTCGAAGCCGAGGCCGCCGAGCAGTTGCACGATCAGCGCGCGGTTGTCGGCGATGTCGTCGATCACCAGCACGCGGCGGCGCCGGCCGCCATAGCCCCGGATCTGGCGCCGGTCGATCGGCAGCGACTCGAAGGCTTCGATCAGCGGCAGCACGATGTCCAGCGTGAAGGTGCTGCCGCTGCCGGGCACGCTGTGCACGCTGACGTCGCCGCCCATCGCGCGCGCCAGCTCGCGGCTGATCGCCAGCCCGAGGCCGCTGCCGCCGGCACGCTGCTGCGCGTCGCCGGCCTGCTCGAAGGGCCGGAAGATGCCCTCGAGCTGCTCGGGCGGGATGCCGGGTCCGCTGTCGATCACCTCGAAGCGCAGGCGCACGTGTTCGTCGTCCACCCGATCGCTGCGTGCGCGCAGCGCGACCGTGCCGGCGGCGGTGAACTTCACCGCGTTGCCGAGCAGGTTCAGCAGCACCTGGCGCAGCCGGTGCTCGTCGCCTTCGACTCGCCGCGGCAGCCCGGGCGCGAGGTCCAGCGTGACGCCCAGTCCCTTGGCCTGGGCGCGCACGCCGACGATCTCGAGCACCGTCTGCAGGAACTGGCGCAGGTCGATCGGCTGCGACTGCAGCTCGAGCTTGCCGGCCTCGACGCGCGACAGGTCGAGCACGTCGTTGATCAGCGCCAGCAGGTGTTCGCCGCTCTGGCGGATCGCATCCAGCGCGGCGGCCTGGCGGTCGCCGAGCGCGGGATCGAGCTGCAGCAGCTGCGCGAAGCCGAGCACCGCGTTCAGCGGCGTGCGCAGCTCGTGGCTCATGTTGGCGAGGAAGCGGCTCTTCGCGCGGTTCGCGCGCTCGGCCTGCTCCTTGGCGGCCTGCAGCGCCTGCGCGGTCTCGAGCGCCGCGGTGCGGTCCTCGATGATCCAGATCGTGCCGGCGGTCGGGTCGTCCGGGTCCTGCAGGTAGCCGATCTGGCTGACCCAGATGCGTGAGCCGTCCTTGCGCCGCATGTAGTGCTCGGTGCGGAACGGCTTGCCAGTCGACAGCAGCGGGCCGGCCACGCGGCTGACCTCCTCGTAGTGCGCGTCGTCGATGAAGGTGACGCGCGCCGGCAGGCCGACGGCCTCGTCGACGCCGTAGCCGAACATCTCGGCGAAGCGCGCGTTGTGGCGCACGATCACGCGGTCGCGGGTGAAGCCGATGCCCACCGGCGCATTGCGCATGATGGCCTCGATCTCGCGCTGCACCTGGCGCAGGTGGCTGATGTCCTCGGCCACCCACACCGAGCCGTCCTCGGGTCGCTGCGGATCGATCGCGCGGCCGTAGACGTTGCACCACAGCGGCGCGCCATCGCTGCGGCGCAGCAGCCAGTCGCCGTGGAAGGACTGGCCGCTGGTCATCAGCGGCTCGGCCATCGTGCGCAGGCGCTGGTTGCTGGCTTCGTCCGGATGCAGCAGCGACGCATGCAGGCCGACCATCGCGTCGGCCGAGGCGAAGCCGAACATCTCGGCCGCGCGGCTGTTGCAGCGCTCGATGCGCTGGCGGCGCAGGAAGAGGATGGCGACCGCGGCGTTGTCGACGATCGCCGTCAGCTCGCGCAGCGTGCGGGCGGCATCGACGCTGGCGTCGACGTGGGTGTCGCCCGGCGCGTCGGTGCCGGCACCGACATCGGCATGCGCCGGCTCATGCGGTCCATCGTCGATCACGCAGCGGCTCCCGCCCCGCGGAACTGCTGGCGGGGCGCCAGCAGCTTAGCGCGATCGCCGTGGCATCAGAACGGGTAGTGACGCGGGGTCGTCTGCACGGTGATCCAGCGCAGGTCGGTGAACTCGGCGATGCCCGCCGCGCCGCCGAAGCGTCCGAGCCCCGACCCCTTGACGCCGCCGAAGGGCATCTGCGCCTCGTCGTGCACCGTCGGCGCGTTGACGTGGCAGATGCCCGACTCGATGCGCCGGGCGACGTTGAACGCGCGCGCGATGTCGCGGCCGAAGACCGCGGCGGCGAGCCCGTACTCGTTGTCGTTGGCGCAGGCGATCGCGCCTTCGGTGTCGGCCACGCGCACGATGCACTTCACCGGGCCGAAGGTCTCCTCGTGGTAGATGCGCATCGCGCGCGTCACGTGGTCCAGCACGGTCGCCGGCATCAGCGTATTGGTGGCCTTGCCGCCGCACAGCAGCTTCGCGCCCTTCGCCAGCGCGTCGTCGATCAGCGCATTGCAGTGCTCGACGGTGCCCATGCCGATCACGCTGCCCAGCACCACCGGGTCCTTGCCGCGCGGGTCGCCCAGCGGCAGCGCACCGGCCTTGGCGACGAAGCGGTCGACGAAGGCATCGGCGATGCGGCGGTCGACGATCAGGCGCTCGGTGCTCATGCAGATCTGGCCCGAGTTCGCAAAGCAGCCGAAGGCGGCGGCGTTGACCGCGGCATCGAGGTCGGCGTCGTCCAGCACCACCAGCGGCGCCTTGCCGCCGAGCTCCAGCAGCACCGGCTTCAGGTACTTCGCGCAGGTCAGCGCGACGAGCTTGCCCACGCGCGTCGAGCCGGTGAAGTTCACGCGCCGCACGGCCGGTTGCGCGACGATCGCCTCGACCAGCGACGCCGCATCGGCCGGCGCGTTGGTCAGGTAATTGACGACGCCGGGCGGGAAGCCCGCGTCCTGGAAGGCCTCGGCGATCAGCCCGTGCGTGCGCGGGCAGTTCTCGCTGCCCTTGAGGATCACCGTGTTGCCGCAGGCCAGCGGCGCGGCGATCGCCCGCACGCCCAGGATGATCGGCGCGTTCCACGGCGCGATGCCCAGCACCACGCCCGCGGGCTGGCGCACCCCCATCGCCAGCGACCCCGGCACGTCGCTCGGGATCACCTCGCCGGCAATGCGCGTGGTGAGCGCGGCGGCTTCCTGCAGCATGCCCGCGGCCAGGTGCACGTTGAAGCCGGCCCACATCGCGGTGGCGCCGGTCTCGGCGGCCACCGCCTCGATGAACTGCGGCGTCTTCGCTTCCAGCGCCGCGGCGGCCTTCAGCAGCAGCGCGCGGCGCTCGCCGGGGCCGGTCTGGCTCCAGGTCTTGAAGGCTTCGGCGGCGGCGTCGACGGCCGCCAGCGCATCGGCGGTCGACGCCGCCGGCGCGCGCGACGCGATGCCACCGTCGAGCGGGTTGCGGCGCTCGAACTGGCGGCCGCCTTCGGCCTGCACGGCCAGGCCGTTGATCAGCATCGACAGGTCGGACATGGGGGTCTCCTTCGCGGGTGAAGTGGTGTTCGGTGCCGCCGCGCCCGTCGACGCGGGGGCGGAGGCGCCGAGGTAGGCCTGGCGGATGACGGTCGAGCGCGCGAGCAGCGAGGCCGGCCCGCCGGCGATCAGGCGCCCGCGTTCGAGCACGTGGCCGCGGTCGGCGACCGCCAGCGCCTTGCGCACGTTCTGCTCGACCATCAGCACGGTGGTGCCCGCATCGGCGATGCGCCGAACGATCGCCAGCAGCTCGTCGACCATCCGCGGCGCCAGGCCGAGCGAGGGCTCGTCGAGCATCAGCAGGCGCGGCGCGCTCATCAGCGCCCGTGCCACGGCCAGCATCTGCTGCTCGCCGCCGCTCATCGTGCCGGCGAGCTGGTGGCGGCGTTCGGCGAGCTTGGGGAAATCCTTCAGCGCCTGTTCGAGGCGCTTGGCACGTTCGCCCTTGTCCTTCAGCCAGCCGCCGAGCTCGAGGTTCTCGAGCACCGTCATCTGCGGGAACAGCTGGCGGCCCTCGGCGACCAGCGCGAGGCCGCGCTGCACGTTCTCCGCGGGCTGTTGCGCGGGCAGCTCGGTGCCGTCGAACTGCACGCGTCCTTCGCGCGCTATCAAGCCGGCGAGCGCCTTGAGCAGCGTGGTCTTGCCGGCGCCGTTGGGGCCGAGGATCACGGTCAGGCCGGGGCGCACGTGCAGCTGAAGGTCGCGCAGCACCTTGAAGCCGCCGTAGCCGGCGCACAGCTGCTCGATCTTCAGCTCGGCCATCGAGGTGGCCATCGGCAGGTCCGTCGTCTTCAACCGGTCACCTCGTCGCCCAGGTAGGCCTCGATGACCTCGGCATTCGAGCGCACCGCCGACGGCGTGCCATCCGCGAGCTTCTTCCCCTGGTGCAGCACCAGCACGCGCTCGACATGGCGCAGCAAGGTCGCCACCGCATGCTCGATCCACACGACGCACAGCCGCAGCTCGTCGCGCAGCCGCCGGATGAGCCGCGCCATCGCCTCGATTTCGGCTTCGGTCAGGCCGGCGGCCACTTCGTCGAGCAGCAGCAATCGCGGGCGCGTTGCGAGCGCCATGCCGATCTCGAGCAGCCGCTGCTGCGATGGCGTGATCGCGGCCGCCGGCAGCGCCGACTGCGCCTGCAGCCCGATCAGCCGCAGGATCGCCGCTTCGTCGCGCAGCGACGGCGGTCCGGAGCGACCCCGGCCCGCGAACTGCAGCCCGAAGCGCACGTTGTCGGTGACCGCCATGTCGCCGAAGACCCGCGGCGTCTGGAAGGTGCGCGCGATGCCGTGGTGCGAGAAGACGTGCGGCGCGCGCCCGGTCAGGCGGTCGCCCTGCACGATCAGTTCGCCGCCGGTCAGTGGCTGCACGCCGGAGATCGCGTTGAAGAAGGTCGTCTTGCCGGCGCCGTTGGGGCCGATGATGCCCACCAGCTCTCCTTCGCCGAAAGCGACGCTGACGTGGTCGACGGCGGTCAGGCCGCCGAAGCGCACGGTCACCGCCCTGGCTTCGAGCAAGGCCGGCGTGCTCATGCCGACCGCCTCCAGCGCAGCGACGCCAGCCCGCCCGGCAGGTACAGCACGCACAGGATCAGCAGCACGCCCAGCACCATCATGTACAGCTGCGGCAGCTGCAGGCGCAGTGTCTCCGCGAGCAGCGAGAAGACCACCGCGGCGAGCACCGGCCCCCACAGCGTGGTCGCGCCGCCGATCAGCGCGATCAGCACGGTCTGGAAGCCGATGAACGGATTGAAGACGGTGTGCGGGTCGATGTAGGTCCAGCGCACGGCCATCGCGGCGCCCGCCGCGCCGGCGAAGGCGGCCGTCAGCGCGAAGCCGGCGATCTTCACCAGCCGGGTGTTCACTCCCAGCGTCTGCGCACGCTGCTCGTCGGCGCCGATGCCGGCGAGCGCGAGGCCGAAGCGGCTCGAGCGCACGGCGATCGCCGTCACCAGGGCCGCCACCGCGATGATCAGCACCGTGACGTAGACGACGATCGGCTCGGGCACGACCGCCAGCACGCGGCCGACGGTGCCGGCCACCTGCTTCTCGCCGTAGGTCACCGCATGGCGGATCAGCTCCGTCATGCCGAAGGTCAGCACCGCGAAGTAGGTGCCGCGCAGGTGCAGCACCGCGCTGCCCATGATCGCCGCCACCCCGGCCGCGGCGGCCGCGCCGGTGAGGATCAGCAGCGGCCACGGCAGCTTGTCCAGCCCCAGCGCGCAGACGTAGGCGCCGATGCCGAAGAAGGCCGAGGTGGCGAGCGACAGGTAGCGCGTCGCGCCGCAGAAGGTCGACCAGCTCGACGCCAGCGCGGCGTACATCAGGCAGCTCAGGGCGAGCGAGGTGATGAAGTCGCCGGCATACGCCGGCAGCGCCAGCAGCCAGCCGGCGGCGCCGGCGATCAGCAGCGCATCGCGCCTCGTCGTGGGGCTCAGCGTCATTTCTTGAACAAGCCGTTGGGCCGCCACAGCAGCACGCCGATGAACACGCCGTAGGACAGCAGCATCTTCAGGCTCGGGCTGGTGAAGTGCATGCCCAGCGCCTCGACGACGCCCAGCAGCAGCCCGCCGGCCAGGCTGCCGGCCATGCTGCCGAAGCCGCCGAGCGTGATGACGATCAGCGCGGTCACCGTGTAGGGCTCGCCCATAGCCGGCGTGATCGCCTCGATCATCGACAAGAGGCAGCCGGCGACACCGGCCAGCCCCAGCCCGAGCCCGAACATCAGCGGGTGCAGCCGCTCGATCGGGATGCCCACCAGCTGCGCGCCGGTGGGCGACTGCATCAGCGCGCGCACGCCCTTGCCGAGCAGGGTCAGCCGCAGCAGCGCGATCAAGGCGCCGGAGAACAGCAGCGCCAGCGCGAACACCAGCAGCTTGTTGGCTGCGAACTGGCTGCCGCCCGAAGTGAGCGGCACCACCACCGGCATCGTCAGGAAGTCGTAGCCGCGCAGCTCGCCGCCCCACAGCAGCGACGCGAAGTTCTGCACCAGGAACATCAGGCCGAAGCCGACCATCAGGCTGCGCGCCTCGAAGATGTCGACGGTCGGCGACGTGGCGGCCAGCTTGCGGAAGCACAGCCGGTGCACGACGAGGCCCAGCGCGGCCAGCAGCACGAAGCTGACCGGCAGCATCAGCAGCGGCGACAGCCCCAGCCCGACGGTGGCGGCCCAGGTCGCATAGGCGCCCAGCATCAGGAACTCGCCGTGCGAGATGTTCATGATGCGCATCAGCCCGTACTGCAGGTTCAGCCCGAGCGCGACCAGCGCGTAGACGCCGCCCGCGATCAGGCCGGAGGCCAGCAGTTCGAGCCAGGCGCCGACGGACATCGCTCAGCTCTTGGGTTGTTGCGGAGGTTCCAAGCGAACACCGCGGAACCGGCTCTGCCGGGCCGCTGGTGTTGCCCCCTTGAGGGGGAGGCGGCCGCAGGCCGCTTCGGGGGTGGGCCTCATTTCCACGCCGGCTTGCTGGCCACCAGCGACGCCGTGGCGATGCTCTTCGGCCACACCACCTCGAACTCGCCGTTCTGCCACTGGCTCACCGCGCCCGGCGTCGCGACGTTCTCGCTGCCCTCGAAGCGGATCGGCCCCAGGATGGTCTTGTGCTCGGTCTTCGCGATGTAGTCGCGCAGCGCCTTGCGATCCAGCCCCACCTTGGCAACGCCGGCCTGCAGGATCTCCAGCGACGCCCAGCAGGCGCCCGAGGCCCAGCGGTCGGGCTCCTTGCCGGCGAACTTCTTCGTGTGCGCATCGAAGTAGGCCTTCGCGCCGGCGCTGGTCTTCGAGTTCCACGAGCCCATGCCGAGCACCCCCTCGGCGCCGGCCGGCGTCATCACGTTGCGGTAGAGCTGGAACGCGGTGCCCACCGAGGCGTAGAAGAACTTCGGGTTGAAGCCGATCTCCTTGGCCTGCTTGCTGGCGAGGATGGTGTCGGGCGGGTAGGTGAAGCCGATGAAGGCATCGGGCGCCTTGTCCTTGATGCTGCGCAGCACCGGGGCCAGGTCCTTGACACCGCCGGGGTAGCTCTTCTCCTCGACCAGGCTGATGCCGCTGCCGGCCAGCGCCACCTTCAGCGCGGCGTAGTTCTCCAGCCCGAACAGGTCGTCGACATAGATCACCGCGGCGGTCTTCGCGCCGTTGGCCTTCAGCATGTCGACCAGCGCGGTGGTCATCGGCGCCGGCTGCTGCAGCATCAGGAAGAAGTACGGCAGCTTCATCTCGATCAGCTTCTTCGACAACGCGGTCGGCGCGATGAACGGGTAGCCGAAGCGGTTGGCCAGCGGCGCGACCGCGAAGTTCGCGTTCGAGCCCCAGGGCGGCAGGATCAGGTCGACCTTGTCGCTGCCCATCAGCTTCTCGTAGCTGCGCACGCAGGTCTCGATGTCGCTGCGGTCGTCGGAGCTCACCAGCTCGATCGGCCGCTTCTTGCCCTTGACGTCGAGGCCGCCGGCGGCATTCACCTGCTCGGCCCACAGCAGGTAGTTCGGTTCCTGGCTGACCTGCGCGCCGCCGGCCCAGGGGCCCGTGCGGGCGATCGCGTAGCCGATGCGCACGGCAGGTTCCGCGGCGCGCAGCACGGCGGGAAAGGCCAGGCCGGCGGCGAGCGCGGTCGCGGCGCGGCGGCGCGACGGGTTCGAGGGATGCGATGCAGCCATGGCGTCTCCTTCGTCGGTGTGTTGACGGGACAGATCGTAGGAACGACGGTTCGTCACGTCTTGCCCGGCCATGCACGCCCGCTTGCCGTTTTGTGCACGCCGCCCCGAGCTTTCCCTAGCGGGTGACCACGGCTCGATGCGGCTTCCGATAATCCGCGCGGCTGCTGCAAGCCGTGCAGGGAGTCCACGCCATGGCCATCACCACCGCGACGATGAGCACCGACGACGTCAGTGCGCGCGACAAGCTGCCGTACTGGCGCGACTGGGTCTGGAAGCTGTTCGGCGGGCTCGATTCCGACCTCTACGGCGACACGGTGTTCGACGGCCGCATCAGCACCACGCGCGCCGGCCCGGTGGTGCTGACGCGGCTGGAATCCGGCCGCCACCGCGTGATGCGCACGCAGTCGCTGGTGCGGCGCAGCGAAGAGGGCTACCTCAAGATCGTCGCGCCGCAGCGCGGCTGCGCCGGCGTCGAGCAGTTCGGCCGCCAGGCCTGGGTCGGGCCCGGCGAATGGAGCCTCTACGACACCACCCAGACCTACGCGGTTGCCAATCCCGAGCCGGTGGAGCACCTGATCGTGATGGTGCCCAAGGCCGACCTGGCCGAGCGCGGGCTCAACCTGACGGAACTGGTCGCGCGGCCGCTGGGTGGCGGCCACGGCATCGCGCGGCTCGCGCTGCAGACCATGCGCAGCGCCTACCAGGAACTGCCGGACATGGGCGACGAGGCCGCACGCGGCGTCGGCGCGGCGATCACCCAGCTGGTGCACCTGTCGCTGCTGGACCTGGCCGGCCACGGCACCGCGCTGACGCAGCGCGAGGCGCTGCGCGACCGCATCAAGCAACTGGTCGCGCACCGGCTCGGCGATCCGTCGCTCGGCGTCGAGGACATCGCGCTCGCGCTGCGCTGCAGCCGGCGCCAGCTGTACAACGCCTTCGCCGACGAACCCGAGGGCGTGGCGGGTTATCTGCTGCGCGAGCGCCTGGAGGCGGTGCGGCGCGACCTGGCCGATCCGGCGCAGATGGGGCGATCGATCACCGACATCGCGCTGGATCGCGGCTTCAACAGCCTGCCGCATTTCAGCCGCGTTTTCGCGCAACGCTTCGGCGTGCCGCCGAGCGTGTATCGGCGGGAGGGTTACGGCCAGGCGGTGCTCGTGCGCTGACAGCGCCGCCTGGCGGCGGTGCTTGTGCGCTGATGCGCCGATCCGCCCGCCGCGTCGGCCGGCGGGTCAGTCCCGCAGCTTCTTGCCGATGATCTCGACCGTCTGGACCATGCGGTGACCGACGATCACCACCTGCTGGGCCACCTGGTCGCTGGCGCGCGCCAGCATGTGGTAGGCCCCGTCGCGACCGCCGAGATGCGTGATCCCGAGCAGCATGAGGAAGGTGATCGCGATCGCCGAGCCGACGGCGAGCGGATGCGTGTAGAAGCGCCTGAACATGGCAGCCTCCGTCGAGGGAAAGCCCCCTCTGGGGAGGACTATAGGCCTGTCATGCGCTTTGCGACAGTGCTGCGGCGCGGGCGAGCGGAAGCGGCTTTGACGCAGCGCATGGCGGCGCGCGCGTGCGCGCCGGGCACGGCGGTGGTGTCGGCGCGGTCCCTGCGTGCGCTCAGCGCGCGAACAGCCCCTGGTGCTGCTCGCGCAGCAGGTTCTTCTGCACCTTGCCCATCGCATTGCGCGGCAGCTCGGGCTCGACGAAGACCTGTTTGGGCACCTTGAAGTTGGCGATGCGGCCCTTCAGCGCGCCGACGATGGCCGCGGGATCCAAGGTCGCGCCCGGCTTGGGCACGACGACCGCGATCACGCCTTCGCCGAAGTCCGGATGCGGCAGGCCGACCACCGCCGATTCGGCGACGCCGGGCATCTCGTTGATGAAGCCCTCGATCTCGGCCGGATAGACGTTGTAGCCGCCGCTGATGATCAGGTCCTTGCTGCGGCCGACGATGCTCAGGTACCCGCGCTCGTCGAAGCGGCCGACGTCGCCGGTCTTGAACCAGCCGTCGGCGGTGAACTCTTCCTTGGTCTTCTCCGGCATGCGCCAGTAGCCGGAGAAGACGTTCGGGCCGGTGACCTCGATGCCGCCGATCTCGCCCGTGGGCAGCGTCGCACCGGGCTTGGCGGGATCCGCGATGCGCACGCTGACGCCCGGCAGCGGGAAGCCCACGGTGCCGGCGCGGCGCTCGCCCTCGACCGCGTGGTACGGGTTCGAGCTCAGCATCACCGTCTCGCTCATGCCGTAGCGCTCGAGGATGGTGTGGCCGGTGCGTTCGCGCCACGCGTCGAAGGTCTCGGGCAGCAGCGGTGCCGAACCGGCGATGAACAGGCGCATCGAGCGGCAGACCTCGCGGTTCAGCCGCTCGTCGGCCAGCATGCGCACATACAGCGTCGGCACGCCCATGAACACCGTGGCCTCGGGCAGCCGGCTGATCACCGCCGCCGGGTCGAAGCGGTTGAACCAGATCATCCGGCTGCCGTTGAGCAGCGCGCCGTGCGAGGCGACGAAGAGGCCGTGCACATGGAAGATCGGCAGCGCGTGGATCAGCACGTCGCCTGGTTTCCAGCCCCAGTAGGCCTGCAGGGTGCGCGCGTTCGACAGCAGGTTGCCGTGGCTCAGCATCGCCCCCTTGCTGCGCCCGGTGGTGCCGCTGGTGTAGAGGATCGCCGCCAGCTCGTCGGCCTGCCGGTCCACCGGCTTGTGCTGGTCGCTGCAGTGCGATGCCCGTTCGAGCAGGCTGCCCGAGCGGTCGTCGCCCAGCGTGAAGACATGGCTGACGCCGGCCTTGAAGGCGATGCGGCTGACCCACGCGAAGTTCTTCGGCGTGCACACCACCACCGCCGGCTCGGCGTTGCCGATGAAGTACTCGATCTCGGCCGCCTGGTAGGCGGTGTTCAGCGGCAGGAAGACATGGCCGGCGCGCAGCACCGCCAGGTACAGCATCAGCGCCTCGACGCTCTTGTCGACCTGCACCGCGATGCGCGTGCTCGCGGGCAGGTCCAGCCCCTTCAGCAGGTTGGCGAGCATCGCGGTGCCGCGCTCCAGGTCGCGCCAGGTGTAGTGCGCCGGCGTGAAGGGCTGGCCGGCGGGGCCGTCGGCCGTCTCGATCGCCACCGTGTCGAGGTCGGCGGGGAACGCGGCGCGCAGCGCCGAGAAGAGGTTCTGGTCGTTCATGTCGTGGTGCCGCTGGATCTCAGTCGAGTTTCGCGCCGGAGCTCTTCACGACTTCATGCCAGCGCTTGACCTCGCTGGAGACGAACTTGCCGAAGTCCGGTCCCCAGCTGTTCGGCGGGTTCGCGCCCAGGCCGGCCCAGGTGGCCTTCAGCTCGTCGGAGTTCAGCGCCTTCTTCATCTCGGCGATCATCGCGTCGACCGCCTCCTTCGGCGTGTTCTTCGGCGCCCACAGGCCGTACCAGGTCGCGACCTGGTAGGTCGGCACGCCGCCCTCGGCCGCGGTGGGCAGGTCCGGGAAGCCGGGCGCGCGCTTGTCCGACGCGACCGCGATCGCCTTGATGCGGCCGCCCTTGATGTGGCTGGCCGACGAGCCCAGGCCGTCGAACATCATGTCGACCTGGCCGGCGATCAGGTCCTGCAGCGCCGGGCCGGCGCCGCGGTACGGGATGTGGGTGACGAAGGTCTTGGTCTGCAGCTTGAACAGCTCGCCGGCCAGGTGGTGCGAGGTGCCGTTGCCGGCCGAGCCGTAGTTGACCTTGCCGGGGTTCTTGCGCAGGTGCTCCAGCAGGCCCTTCAGGTCGTTGACCGGCAGCCGCTGCGGATGCACGACGATCACCTGCGGCACGCTGGCGATCAGGCCCACCGGCACGAAGTCGGTCTCCAGCTGGTAGTCGAGCTTCGGGTACATCGACGGGGCGATCGCGTGGTGGACCGCGCCCATGAAGAAGGTGTAGCCGTCGGGCGCCGCGCGCGACGCGAGGCTGGCGCCCACCGTGCCGCCGGCGCCGCCCTTGTTGTCGATGATGAACTGCTTGCCGGCGTTCTTCGACATCATCGCGAACAGCGGCCGCGCGAAGGCGTCGGTGCCGCCGCCGGCGGGGAAGGGCACGACGATGGTCACCGGCTTGACCGGCCAGGCCTGCGCGAGCGCGGAGCCCATCGGCAGCGCGGCCAGGCTGGCAGCAGCGGCGGCGCACAACAGATGGCGACGGGCGGAAGATCGAGCAGTCATGGTGTCTCCGTTGTGAAGTGTTGTCGGGAACGTAAGGGGCCGTCAGAGCAGTGATCCGACGGCGCGGGAATGCACGACGCGGCCATGCACGAAGCGGTCGTGGCAGGTCTCGATGCGGGCCAGGTCGTAGAGGTAGTTGACCATCAGGCCGGCGGATTGTTTCAAGCCCTTGGCCGACAGGTTGGCGCGCGGGTTCAGGCGCTCCAGCCGCGCGCCGTTGTCGAGGTGGAAGCGCGCCACCGGATCGCCCTGCGGCAGGGGCGAGGCATGCACCAGGTAGTGCGCGGCCAGCGTCATCAGCGCGGCCTGGCCGTCGTCGTTCAGCGCGTCGAGGCCGGCCGTGGTGGTGATCGCATGCAGGTCGTCGCCGGCGGCGGCGCGCAGCGCGGCCAGCGTCTGCGCGGCGGCCGCGGCCGCCGGCGCGGGCAGTGCGGCAAACGTGTCCTTGGACTTCTGCAGCCAGGCCATCAGGCCGGGAATCGGCGACAGCGTGCAGAAGGTCTTCAGCTGCGGCAGCTCGCGCTTGAGCTCATCGGCGACGCGCTTGATCAGGAAGTTGCCCAGCGACACGCCGCGCAGGCCCGGCTGGCAGTTGCTGATCGAATAGAAGACCGCCACCTTGAACTGCGAAGGCTCCAGCGGCGCCGACTTCTTGTCGATCAGCGGCGCCACCGCCGCGGCCATCTCCGGCACCAGCGCCACCTCGACGAAGATCAGCGGCTCGTCCGGCAGCTGCGGATGGAAGAACGCGAAGCAGCGGCGATCGGGCTGCAGGCGGCGGCGCAGGTCGTCCCAGCCGTCGATCTCGTGCACCGCCTCGTGCCGGATGATCTGCTCCAGCAGCTGCGCCGGCGAGTTCCAGTCCACCCGCTTCATCTGCAGGAAGCCCGGGTTGAACCAGCTCGACAGCAGGTGCAGCAAGTCGTTCTCGACGCTGGCCAGCGCGCGCTGCTTCGGTAGGCGCTCGAGCAGCGCGCGGCGCAGCCGCACGATCGCGCGCGTGCCGCCCGGCGCGCGGTTCAGGCGCCGGAACAGCTCCTGGCGCGGCGGCTCGGCGGCCTGCGTCAGCTGCAGCAGGCGCTGCGGATCGGTCGGCGTCTGCGCATAGGCCTGCGCCGCGGCGAGCACCTGCTGCACGTCGGGGCCGAAGTCCTGGGCCAGGTGCTCGAAGAAGCCCAGGCGCTGCTCGTCGGTCAGGTGGTCGAGCTCGCCGACGATGTCCGTGGCGATGGCCGGGCTGTTGGCCTCGCCGCGCTCGGAGAGCAGGCGCCGGCAGTCGCCGAGCAGCGCGCGCACCGCACGTTCGCTCTGCACGCGCCGCGCGGCGGTTCGCAGTTGTTCAAGCATGCTCTTTGCGTCCCTTTCGTGGCCGAGCCTGCTCGCTGCGTTGCAGCGCCTTCAGGGCGGCGAGCTGCGCCATCAGGTGGTCGTGCATCGCGCGCTCGGCGCGTGCGGCGTCGCGCTGCTCGATGGCGTCGAGCAGCACGCGGTGTTCGTTCAGCGAGGCGGCCAGGCGTCCGTCGAGCTTGAGCTGGCGGCCGCGCCACAGCCGCATGAAGCGCCGCAGGTCGCCGGCGACGCGGTCCAGCCAGCGGTTCGCGGCCAGGCGCTGCACGGTGGAGTGGAAATCGTGGTTGGCGCGGTAATAACCGTCGATGTCCCCGGCCGCGGCATGGCGCTCGAGCGCCTCGTGCAGCCGGCGCAGGTGCAGCAGATCGTCATCGGTGGCGCGCTCGGTGGCTTCGAGCGCGCAGCGGCCCTCGAGCATCGCCATCACCGGGAACAGCTGCTCGGCATCGGCATCGGTCAGCTCGATCACGCGGCAGCCGCGCCGCGGCACCAGCTCGACGAGGCCCTCGGCCGCCAGCACCTTCAGCGCCTCGCGCAGCGGCGTGCGGCTGATCTGCCAGGCCGCCGCGAGCTTGAGCTCGTCGATGTACTCGCCCGGGGCCAGCTCGCGCTCGAAGACCATCGTGCGCAGCCGGGCGGCGACGCCGTCGTGCAGCGAGGTGCCGCGCAGGGGGACCGGTTCGACCATGCGGCGCACTGTAATCCTGTAATTACGTGATGACAAGAAAACTTCTGCGCATCGAGGGGCGCGAATCGGCGGCCAGTCGTTCTGATTCCGCTAGGGCTTACCCCAGGTATCTCGAAAAGAGAGAGCTCGCCGGCGTTCGATTGCATTTCACAGGGGCCCGGCCCGCGCCGGAAGATCCGCGCCTCGCGCCACCAGCCGGAGAACGCTCATGCGCCGATCCCAGATCCCGTCGCTCCTCCCTTCGTTCCTTGCCGCCGCGGCCCTGGCCGCCTTCGCCTCGCACGCCGTCGCCCAGAAAGGCATGCTGCAGAAGCTGGGCAAGGGGGAGGGCAAGGTCGACATCGTCGCCTGGCCGGGCTACATCGAACGCGGCCAGACCGACAAGGCCTTCGACTGGGTCACCGGCTTCGAGCAGAAGACCGGCTGCAAGGTCAACGTGAAGACCGCCGGCACCTCCGACGAGATGGTCGCGCTGATGAACGAGGGCGGCTTCGACCTCGTCACCGCGTCGGGCGACGCGTCGACCCGCCTGATCCGCGGCAAGAAGGTGCAGCCGATCAACACCGCCCTGATCCCGAGCTACAAGAACATCGATCCGCGGCTGCAGAAGGCGCCCTGGCACTACGAGAACAACACGCACTACGGCGTGCCCTACCAGTGGGGCTGGAACGTGCTGATGTACAACACGACGGTCTTCAAGGACAAGGCGCCGACCTCGTGGAGCGTCGTCTTCGAGGAGCAGAACCTGCCCGACGGCAAGAGCAACAAGGGCCGCGTGCAGGCCTTCGACGGGCCGATCTACATCGCCGACGCGGCGCTGTACCTGAAGGCCAAGAAGCCAGAGCTCGGCATCAAGGACCCCTACGAGCTGACCGAGGCGCAGTACAAGGCCGCGCTCGAGCTGCTGCGCGGGCAGCGCAAGATCGTCGGCAAGTACTGGCACGACGCCTTCGTGCAGATCGACGACTTCACCAACGAGGGTGTCGTCGCTTCGTCGAGCTGGCAGTTCCAGGCCAACATCCTCGGCTCGAAGAAGCGGCCGATCGCCACCGTGGTGCCGGTCGAGGGCGCCACCGGCTGGGCCGACTCGACGATGCTGCATGCCGACGCGAAGAACCCCAACTGCGCCTACATGTGGCTGGAGCACTCGCTGAACCCGAAGCTGCAGGGCGACCTCTCGGCCTGGTTCGGCTCGGTGCCCTCGGTGCCCGCGGCCTGCAAGGGCAATGCGCTGCTCGGCGACGAGGGCTGCAAGCGCCAGGGCTACGAGTCCTTCGACAAGATCTCGTTCTGGCGCACGCCGGTGACGCAGTGCGCCTCGCAGGGCAACCAGTGCGTGCCGTACCACAAGTGGGTGTCGGACTACATCGCGATCCTCGGTGGCCGTTGAGGATCTGGTGACGTCCAAAGTGAGCGCCAAGCGGGCCGAGCGCCGGGCCGCCCCAAGCCGGCCCGCATCCCCTCGGGCGAGGGGCGGACATGTCTGAGGCGGTCCGGCTCGAGGGCGTGCACTGCGTCTTCGGCAGCGGCCCGCGCGCGGTGCGTGCGGTCGACGGCGTCGACCTTGCCATCGCGCCGGGCGAGTTCTTCACGCTGCTCGGGCCCTCGGGCTCGGGCAAGACGACGGTGCTGCGCATGATCGGCGGCTTCACGCTGCCCACCGCCGGCCGCATCCTGATCGGCGGCGCCGAGGTCACGCTGCAGCCGCCGTATGCGCGCCCGGTCAACACCGTCTTCCAGGACTACGCGCTGTTCCCGCACATGTCGATCGCCGACAACGTGGCCTACGGGCTGATGGTGCGCGGCATCGGCAAGACCGAGCGCCGAAAGCAGGCCAACGAGATGCTGGCGCTGGTGCAGCTCGACGGCGTCGGCGAGCGCCGGCCGGCGCAGCTGTCCGGCGGGCAGCGCCAGCGCGTGGCGCTGGCGCGCGCCCTGATCAACCGGCCGCAGCTGCTGCTGCTCGACGAGCCGCTGGGCGCGCTGGACCTGAAGCTGCGCGAGCAGATGCAGACCGAGCTCAAGGCGCTGCAGCGCCGGCTGGGCATCACCTTCGTCTTCGTGACGCACGACCAGCACGAGGCGCTGTCGATGAGCGACCGCATCGGCGTGTTCCACCGCGGCCGGCTCGAACAGGTGGGCACGCCGCAGGTGATCTACGACCGGCCGGCGACGCCCTTCGTCGCGCGCTTCGTCGGCGCCGCCAACGTGCTCGACGGCGACGCCGCCCGCCGGCTCACCGGCTGCGCCAGCGCGATGCTGCGGCCCGAGCGCATCCGCACCGGCGCGTCCGCCGGGGCCCGCGCCGGCGGGCCGGTGATCGAGGTGCAGTACTTCGGCGCCTTCACCCGGGTGAAGGTCGACACCGGCATCGCGGTGCTGCAGGCCGACCTGCCGCCGGGCACGCCGGTACCCGAGGCCGGCACGCTGGTGCACCTGCACTGGGATGCGGCGGCGGTGCACGCGCTGGGCGATGAGCCGCCCGCCGTGTCCAGCGCGGCCCAGGGGGCCCCCGCGCCGCTGGGAGCCGCCGCGTGAACCTGGCGATGGCGCTGCCCGCGCCGGCGCCCTCGCTGCGCCGCCGGCTCTCGGACCTGCTCTACACCCGCCGCGGCCTGCTGCTGCTGGCGCTGCTGGCGCCGCCGCTGCTGTGGTTCGGCGTGGTCTACGTCGGTGCGCTGCTGACGCTGCTGGCCAACGCCTTCTTCTCGCTGGACGACTTCACCGGCCAGGTGGTGAAGGAGCCGACGCTGAAGAACTTCCGCGAGCTGCTGGACGGCGCGAACCTCGACGTCGCGCTGCGCACCGTGGCGATGGCCACCGCGGTCACCGCGGCGAGCATCGTGCTGGCCTTCCCCCTGGCGTATTACATGGCGCGCCATGCGCGCGGCGCGACCAAGGCCGCGCTGTACCTCGCGGTGATGCTGCCGCTGTGGTCGAGCTACCTGGTGCGCCTGTATGCCTGGAAGCTGCTGCTGGCCAAGGAAGGCGCGGTGTCGTGGCTGGCGGCGCAGGTGCACATGACCTGGGCGCTCGAGGCGCTGCTGTCGCTGCCGGGCATCGGCGGGCAATCGCTGAGCTTCTCGACGCTCGGCACTTTCATCGTCTTCGTCTACATGTGGCTGCCGTTCATGGTGCTGCCGATCCAGGCCTCGATCGAGCGCATTCCCGGCTCGCTGATCGAAGCCTCGGGCGACCTCGGCGCGCCGCCGTCGACGACGCTGAAGCGGGTGATCCTGCCGCTCGCTTTGCCGGGTATCGCCGCGGGGTCCATCTTCACCTTCTCGCTGACCTTGGGCGACTACATCGTGCCGCAGGTCATCGGCGACTCGACGATGTACATCGGGCAGGTCGTCTACCTGCAGCAGGGCACCGCCGGCAACGTGCCGTTCGCGGCCGCCTTCTCGCTCGTCCCGATCCTGGTGATCGGCGCGTACCTGTGGTTCGCGCGCCGGCTGGGAGCCTTCGATGCGCTCTGATCCGACGAAGGCACCGTGGGCGCTCAAGGCCAGCGCCTGGGGCGTGATCGCCTTCCTGCACGTGCCGCTGGCGCTGATCATCCTGTACGCCTTCAGCGCCGAGGACAAGAGCTACGTCTTTCCGCCGCCGGAGCTGACCACGCGCTGGTTCGCGGTGGCCTGGGCGCGCGAGGACGTCTGGGCGGCCATTCGCCTGAGCTTCGAGGTGGCCGCATGGTCCACCGCGATCGCGCTGCTGCTGGGCACGCTGGCCGCCGCGGCGCTGGCGCGCGCGGATTTCTTCGGCCGCGACAGCATCTCGCTGCTGCTGGTGCTGCCGATCGCGCTGCCCGGCATCATCACCGGCATCGCGCTGCGCTCGGCCTACGGCACGCTGCAGATCCCGTTCTCGTTCTGGACCATCGTGATCGGCCACGCGACCTTCTGCGTCGTCGTGATCTACAACAACGCGGTGGCGCGGCTGCGGCGCCTGAACCCCAACCTGATCGAAGCGTCGATGGACCTCGGCGCCGACGGCTTCCAGACGCTGCGCCACATCGTGCTGCCGCAGCTCGGCTCGGCGCTGCTGGCCGGCGCGCTGCTGGCCTTCGCGCTGAGCTTCGACGAGGTCATCGTCACCACCTTCACCGCCGGGCAGCAGACCACGCTGCCGATCTGGATGCTGCAGGAGCTGATCCGCCCGCGCCAGCGGCCGGTGACCAACGTGGTCGCGGTGGTGATCATCGCGCTGACCTTCCTGCCCATCCTCGCCGCCTATTGGCTGACCCGTTCCGACGAACCGGGCGCCCGCTGACCCGACCTCACTCCCGCCCCTGGAGACCACCATGCCCGAGCTCACCCTGCCCACCCAGCTGCTGATCGACGGCGCCTTCGTCACTGGCGAGGGCGAGGCCGAGCGTGTGCTGAACCCGGCCACCGGCGAGCTGCTGGCCGCCGTGCCCGAAGCTTCGACCGAGCAGGTGCACAAGGCCGTGTCGGCCGCGCACCGCGCCTTCGACGGCTGGCGCGACACCACGCCGATGGAGCGCTCGAAGCTGCTGCTGAAGCTCGCCGACGCGATCGAGGCGCGGGCCGAGGACTTCGCGCGCCTGGAATCGCTGAACTGCGGCAAGCCCTACGCCCGCGCGCTGGGCGACGAGATCCCGGCCATCGTCGACTGCTACCGCTACTTCGCCGGCGCCGCGCGCTGCGTCGGCGGGACGGTGGCCAACGAGTACCTCGCCGGCCACACCAGCATGATCCGACGCGATCCGGTCGGGGTGGTCGGCTCGATCGCGCCGTGGAACTACCCGCTGATGATGGCGGCATGGAAGACCGCACCCGCGCTGGCCGCCGGCAACACCGTGGTCTTGAAGCCCAGCGAGCAGACGCCGCTCACCGCGCTGCTGCTGGCGCAGATCGCCGCCGAGATCTTCCCGAAGGGCGTGATCAACATCCTCACCGGCCGCGGCGCCTCGGTCGGCCAGCCGCTGGTCGAACATGCGAAGGTGGCGATGGTCTCGCTGACCGGCGACGTCTCCACCGGCCGCAAGATCCTGCAGGCCGCCAGCACCAGCCTGAAGCGCACGCACCTCGAGCTCGGCGGCAAGGCGCCGGTGATCGTCTTCGACGACGCCGACCTCGCATCGGTCGTCGAGGGCCTGAAGGTCTTCGGCTACTACAACGCCGGCCAGGACTGCACCGCGGCCTGCCGCATCTATGCCGGCGCCAAGGTGCACGACAAGCTGGTGGCCGACCTGACCAGCGCGGTCAAGGGCATCAAGGTCGGCCTGCAGGACGACCCCGACGCCGAGATCGGCCCGCTGATCAGCGACCGCCAGCGCGCGCGTGTCGCGAGCTTCGTCGAGCGTGCGCAGATGACCGGCCACATGGAGGTCACCACCGGCGGCAAGCTGCGCGCGGGCGCCGGCTTCTTCTACGAGCCGACGGTGATCGCCGGGGCGCGCCAGGACGACGAGATCGTCAAGCGCGAGGTCTTCGGCCCGGTGGTCAGCATCACCCGCTTCAGCGATGCCGAGCAGGCCATCGCCTGGGCCAACGACAGCGACTACGGCCTCGCGTCGTCGGTGTGGACGCAGGACGTCGGCCGCGCGATGAAGGTGGCCCGCGCGCTGCAGTACGGCTGCACCTGGATCAACACGCACTTCATGCTGGTCAACGAGATGCCGCACGGCGGCATGAAGTCGAGCGGCTATGGCAAGGACATGAGCATGTACGCGCTGGAGGACTACACCGTCGCGCGCCACGTCATGGTCAAGCTCTGACGGCGGCGGGCCGCGGCGCCGCGGCCCCGCGGGGCGTCAGCCGGTCCCGAATCCGGCCTCGCGCGCCCGCACGATCGCCTGCGCGCGCGTCTCGACGGCCAGCCGGTCGAAGATGGCGGAGACCTGGTTGCGCACGGTTTTCTCCGACAGCGTCAGGCGTGCCGCGATCTGCGCGTTGTCGAAGCCGCGCGCGATCAGTTCGAGCAGCTCGCGCTGGCGCGCCGACAGCGCGGGGAACGCGTCGACCAGCGCACCGGCGGGCCGGCCGAGGAACTCGCCCACCGCGTCCAGCCACAGCCGCCAACCCTCCTCGTGCTCCAGCAGCAGGTGGTTGCCGCTGTCCAGCGGCAGGAAGGCCGCGCCGGGGATCGCGCTGGCGAGCAGCCGGCCCTCGGCGAACGGCACGCGCATGTCGTGCCGGCTGTGCGACACCAGCGCCGGGCAGCGCACCTGCGGCAGCAGCGGCGTGACGTCGATGGTGTTGAACGCGCGCATGAACTGCGCGGCGTTCTGCGGCGAGGTCGACAGCCGTTCCATCTCGTTGAACCAGCGGTGCTGCTCGGTCGTGCCGCCGGGGATGAACTGCGTGGTGAAGAACTGCCGGAACGCCGCATCGTCCTTGCCCCAGCCGATTTCGGCCAGGTGGCACATCGTCTCGGCCTCGTCGCGCTGCTCGGGCGAGGTGCTGCGCACCAGCCGGCCGCGCGCATAGCCGCCGTGCAGCACCAGGCGGATCACCCGCTCGGGGTGGCGCACCGCGTAGGCGATGGCCACGGCCGCGCCCTGCGAGATGCCCAGCAGCGCAAAACGTTCCGCGCCGACCGCCTCCACCACCGTCTCCAGGTCGCGCACCCAGCTCTCGAAGGTCAGCTCGGGCACCAGCCAGTCCGACAGCCCGCAGCCGCGCTCGTCGTAGCGGATGAAGCGGCTGCGCTCCGACAGCGCGCGCAGCAGGTGGCGCCAGACCGGGCTCTCCCAGTCGTGCTCGAGGTGGCTCAGCCAGGTGGCCGCCTTGATCAGGCACGGCGTGCCCTGGCCGCTGATCGCGTAGGCCAGCCGCACGCCGTCGACGGCCTGGGCGAAGCGGATCTGCTGGGCGGCGCGCATCGAAGCATCCTAAGTCGGTGTGCAAAGTCGGGACAAGCGTCCTGCGTCCGTCCGTCGAGGGACCCGCGGCCGCGCCGGATCGGGACATTGCGCCCATGACGGCCCGCGGCGCCACGCCGACGATGCGTGCACCGCGGCCGCCGTGCCGCTCCTGCTTGACCCGAAGGATCGACGATGAACCCGAGCCTGTCCCTGCCCCGCACCGCGCCGCGCACGCTGCACGACCTGCCCAGCCCGCCCGCGCTGCCGCTGATCGGCCACCTGCACCGCCTGGATCCCACCCGCATGCATCTGCAGCTCGAGGCCTGGGCGCGCGAGTTCGGCGGCGCCTACCGCCTGCGGCTGGCCAACCGCGACGTGCTGGTGTTCGACGACCCCGAGCTCGCGCATGCCGTGCTGCGCGACCGGCCGAAGACGATCAGCCGCGCCGGCATGATCCGGCCCATCTTCGCGGAGCTCGGCATCGACGGCGTCTTCGCCGCCGAGGGCGACGACTGGCTGCCGCAGCGGCGGCTGATCATGCAGTCGCTCAACGTCACGCACTTCCGCAGCTTCTTCCCGACGATCCAGCGCATCACCGCCCGCCTGCTGCGGCGCTGGCAGCGGGCCGCCGAACGCGGCGAGGTGCTCGAGATGACGCAGGAACTGATCCGCTACACGGTGGACGTGACCAGCGCGCTGTCGTTCGGCGAGGACCCGAACACCATCGAGCAGCCCGGCAACGTGATCCAGGATCACCTGGCGTCGATCTTCCCCGCGATCATGAAGCGCACGATGATGCCGTTCCCGCTGTGGCACTGGCTGAAGCTGCCCGCCGATCGGCGCCTGGACCGCGACCTGAAGGTGGTGCATGCCTATGCGCATGAGCGCATCGCCCGCGCCCGCGAGCGGCTGCGCGACGATCCGGCCGAGGGCCCGCGCAACGCGCTCGAGGCGATGCTGCTCGAGGTCGACCGCCCCGGCAGCGGCTTCGACGACCGCAGCGTCGTCGCCAACGTGCTGACGCTGCTGCTCGGTGGCGAGGACACCACCGCGCACAGCCTCGCCTGGACCCTGCTGTACCTCGCGCAGGACCCGGCGCTGCAGCGCCGCCTGCATGCCCAGGCCTGCCTGGCGCTGGGCGACGATGCGGTGTGCGCCGCGCACGAGCAGGTGCGCGAGCTCGATGCGTTCGAGGCGCTGGCCACCGAGGCGATGCGGCTGAGGCCGGTGGTCGCCTTTTTGGGGCTGGAGGCGCGCGAGCCGACCGAGGTGGGCGGCATCCACCTGCCGGTCGGCACGCGGCTGTTCTTCCTCAACCGGCCCGCGCAGGTCGACGAACGGCGTTTTGCCCGGCCGCAGGTCTACGATCCCTCGCGCTGGTCGCGCGCGGTGGCGCCGGCCGACGGCGCGCACGATGCGCGCGCCTTCCTGCAGTTCGGCGCGGGTCCGCGCGTCTGCCCGGGGCGGCATCTGGCGGGGGTCGAGATGCGCCTGGTGCTGTCGATGCTGTTGAAGCACTTCGAGGTCGAGCTCGCCTGCCGTCCCGACGAGATCGAGGAACTGCTGCACTTCACGCTGACGCCGAGCCGCATGCCGGTGCGGCTGCGCTTGCGCCGGAACGCCGCGCCGGCGCCGCGCGCGGCCGCCAAGCCGGCGCGGTCCTGCCCGTTCGGGCACGGCTGACGGCGCACGCGGGGCCCCGGGCCCTCCGGCGGGGGGTGTGCCGCCGGGGCGGCGTCGACTAGCATGCGACGCACCGCCACTCGACGACCACGCCATGAGCCGCAGCGCCGCATTCCGCTTCCTGGCCCGCTGTGCCGCGACCGCCGCCTGGTGCGACCGCACCGGCCAGCCCGAGGCCGAAGCCGTCGCGCAGCGGCGCGAAGCATCGCGGCAGCGGCGGCGCCTGCTGCAGGGCGCGGCCGGTGGCGCGGCGCTGATGACGCTCGGTGCGCCGTTCGCGCGCGCGCAGTCGGCGCCGGCCGATGTCGCGATCGTCGGCGCCGGCTTCGCCGGCCTCTACGCCGCGACCGTGCTGGCGTCCAAGGGCATCGGCGCGCAGCTGTACGAAGCCGGCACGCGCAGCGGCGGCCGCGTCTGGTCGCTGCGCAACCACTTCCCCGGCCAGGTGGTCGAACGTGGCGCGGAGTTGATCGACACCACGCACAGCACTGTGCGCGGCCTGGCCAATGCGTTCGGCCTGACGCTGGAAAGCCACGAGAAGCAGCCTGGCGAGGAGTTCTTCTTCTTCATGGGCCGGCAGTGGAGTGAAGCCGAGGTGGTGGCGGAATACCGTGCATTCAGCGCGGCCATGAACGACGACCTGAAGCGCCTGTCCGGCGGGCCGACCGCCGACAGCCACAACGCCTACGACGCCGAGCTCGACCGCCTGCCGCTGTCGGACTACCTCGACTCACGCGGCGCCGGGCCGCTGCTGCGTCGGGTGATGGACACCGCCTACACCATCGAGTTCGGCCGCGAGATTCACCGCCAGAGCAGCCTGGCGCTGCTGTTCTTCGCGCAGGCCAACAAGCGCAGCCACTTCACGCCCTTCGGCAACTTCAGCGACGAGCGCTTCCACATCGTCGAAGGCAACGACGCGATCGCCACCGGCCTGGAGCGCGCCCTGCCGCGGGCCGTGGCCTACGGCCATCAACTGCTGCGCGTCGGCCGGCTCGCCGACGGGCGGCTGAAGCTCGCCTTCGCGCAGGGCAACAAGACCGTCGAGCGGGTGCACGCCGCCGCCATCCTCGCGCTGCCGGCGCCGATGATGCGGCTGGTCGAGTTCGAGGCCGGCGTCGGGCTCGCGGCGCACAGCCGCAGCGCGATCGCCGGGCTCGACTACGGCACCAACAGCAAGATGATGATCGGCTTCCGCGCACGGCCGTGGCTGGAGCGGCAGCACTGCAACGGCGGCAGCTACAGCGACCTGCCGAACCACCAGAACACCTGGGAGACCTCGCCCGAGACGGCGCTGGTCGGCCAGCGCGGCGTGATCACCGACTACTCCGGCGGCGAGCGCGGCGCGCGCCTCGACCCGGCCAGGCTGCAGACCGAAGCCACGGCCTTCCTCGGTGACCTGGAACGCATCTGGCCCGGCTGCGGGGCCTTCGTGCGGCGCGATGCGCAGGGCCGGGCGATCGCGCACCTGGAGAACTGGTCGCGCAACCCGCTCTTCCGCGGTGCCTACACCAACAACCAGCCCGGCTACTTCACGACGCTCGAAGGCCAGTGCGCCAAGCCCGGCGCGCCCGGCCTGTGGTTCGCCGGCGAGCACACCGATTCGTTCTACAGCTATCAGGGCTTCATGGAAGGCGCGCTGCTGTCCGGGGCGCGCGCGGCGGACCAGGTCTGGCGGGCGCTGCGCTGACCGGCCGGGCCGCCGCCACCGCCGCAGTGCACTAGCGCACAGCGGCGTCGTGCCATTGTGGGACGACCGGCGCGGCGAAGCGCGAGACGATGGGCACCAATCCCCCACGTCACAAGCGCTGCCATGACCCCCACCCTCGATCAGCCGTCGCCGCCGGCTTCCGCGGCGTTCTGCGACGCCACCGTGACCTCCATCGAGGAAGCCGCGACGACGCTGACCCGTGCCTCCTGGCAGCGCGGCGTGCCGCTGAACCGCGATGCGGTGTGCTGGCTGCTGGGGCGCGGCTGCGCGGCACCGCGGCCGCCGGCCGAGGCGCTGCGCCCGGCCCTCGACGACACCACGCAGGCCCCGCCCCGCTGAGCGGCGGTCGCCGGGCTTTGCGCTAGCCTCTCGCCCTTCGACAAGATGAAGGGAGAAAACAGATGATCACCCCGCGGGCCCTGACGGCCATCGCGGCGGCGGCGCTGCTCGCGGCCGCCCCGCTGCAGGCGGCCAGCGCCGAACCGCCGCCCGACCGCGCGCTGGCCGCGCTCTTCGAGCGGGCCCACCAGTGGCAGCTGCAGGACGACCCCGAGAGCGCCACCTACGTCGGCGACCGCCGCTTCGACGATCGCCTGACCGAGCGCACGCCAGCCGCGCACGCACGGCGCCGCCTGCATTACCAGGGATTGCTGGCCGAGCTGCGGCGCTTCGATGCGCGGCGCCTCAATGCGCAGGACCGGCTGTCGCGCGCGCTGATGATCGAGGACCTCGAGCTCGGCCAGCGCATCGACGCGCTGTACGGCCCGCTGCCGTTCTCGGGCCTGGGCGGCTGGCAGTTCGTCGGCCCGACGAGCGGCCCGCAGCACGACCTGCCGTCGCTGGCCAAGGCCAGCCGCTTCGAGACCGTGGCGGACTACGAGCGGTATCTCAAGCGCCTGGCGCTGGTGCCGCGATCGCTCGACGAGCAGGTGGCGATGTTGCGCATCGGCATGCGCAGCGGCTGGCTGCCGGCGGCCGAGGCGATGAGCCGGGTGCCGGCGCAGTTCGACCCGTTCACCACCGGTGCGCTCGACGCCGACCCGCTGTTCGCGCCGTTCAGGGACTTCGCGGCGGCGATCCCGGCGGCCGAGCGCACTCGGCTCGAAGCGGCGGCGCGCACCGTTTTCGCCGAACGTGTGCGGCCCGCCTTCGTCGCCTTCCGCCGCTTCGTCGAGCAGGAGTACCTGCCCGCGTGCCGCCAGACGCTGGCGGCGTCGCAGCTGCCTGCCGGCATGGCGTACTACGAGCTCGCGGTGCGCGAGCACTCGACGACGACGCTGACAGCCCGCCAGGTGCACGACACCGGCCTGGCCGAGGTCGCCCGAATCGGCCGCGAGATGGATGCGCTGGTGCGGCAGCTGGGCGGCCGCGGCCCGCGCGCCGAGTTCATGGCCGGCCTGCGCGCCGACGAGCGCTTCCGCTTCAAGAGCGGCGACGAGATGCTGCGCGCCTACCGCGACATCGCCAAGCGCGTCGACGCCGAGCTGCCCCGGCTCTTCGCCGAGCTGCCGCGCCTGCCCTACGGCATCCGGGCGATGGAGGCCTACCACGGCGACGCGTCGGAGTTCTACACCTCGGGTGCGCTGGACGGCAGCCGCGCCGGCTTCTTCGAGGCCAACGTCACCAGCCTGGCCACGCGCCAGACCTACGACATCGAGAACACGCTGCTGCACGAGGCGGTGCCCGGCCACCACCTGCAGACGGCCCGGGCGCAGGAGATCCGCGGCCTGCCCAAGTTCCGGCGCACCGGCTGGTACGTCGCCTACGGCGAAGGCTGGGCGCTCTACGCCGAGACGCTGGGGCCGGCGCTGGGCCTGTACAAGGACCCGTACTCGCGCCTGGGCGCCTGGAGCGCCGAGATGCTGCGCGCCTGCCGCCTGGTGGTCGACACCGGGCTGCATGCCTTCGGCTGGAGCCGCGAACGCGCGATCCGCTACCTCGTCGACGAGGCCGGCCTGCACGAGGCCTACGCGGCGAGCGAGGTCGATCGCTACCTGCTGCAGCCGGGCCAGGCGCTGGGCTACAAGCTCGGCGAGCTGAAGATCCAGGCGCTGCGGAAGCAGGCGGAAACCACGCTCGGCGAGCGCTTCGACCTGCGGCGGTTCCACAACGCGCTGCTCGACGACGGGCCGCTGCCGCTGACCCTGCTGCAGCGGCGCATCGAGGAGTGGATTGCGGGCGAAAGCCGCGCCGCGAAGAACGACGTCAGGAGCGGCGCGTCTTCGACTGCTCGCGCGCGAGGTCGATGAACTCCTGCGCCGCCGGCTTCAGCCCCGAGCCGCGGCGCCAGACCAGGCCGACGTCGACCGTCGGCACCTCGTCGCGCAGCCGCCGCGCCTCGACATGCTCGGCGTCCAGCGTCCACGGCCGGTACAGGAAGTCCGGCAGCACCGCGATGCCGGCGCCGGCGCCCACCAGCGAGCGCACCGCCTCCAGCGAGCTGGTGCGCAGCAGCGCGCGCGGCTTCAGCTGGTGGCGGGCCCAGACGCGGGCCATCAGCTCGTCGATGCGGTCGGCCTCCAGCACCACCTGGTCGTGCAGCGCGCAGTCGGCGAGCGCGATCTCCTCCTGCTCGGCCAGCGCGTGGTTGGCCGGCAGCCAGACGCGGTTCGCGCTGCGCGTCAGCACTTCCACCACCAGCGCCTGCGGCTCGCCCAGCGCGCTGCTGACCATGATCGCGACATCGACCTCGCCGTTGATCAGCAGGTGCTCGAGGAAGGGCGGCGTCTCCTCGGTCACCAGCACCTGCACGCCGGGCGCGACACGGCGGAAGCGGCTCAGCAGCTCGCTGAGGTAATAACCCGCGACCAGACTGGTGACGCCGATCGCCAGCGTGCCGCTGAGGGCGCCGCTGGCCTGCTCGGCATGCAGCCGCACCGCGTCGGCAACCGCGCCGATCACCTTGCGCGCGCTGGCCAGGAAGCGGTGGCCCTGCGGGGTCAGCGTCATGCCCTTGGAGCTGCGCACGAACAGCGCGCTGCCGAGCTCGTCCTCCAGCTCGCCCAGGCTCTTGGTCAACGCGCTCTGGGCGATCGCCAGCATGCGGGAGGCGGCGGCGACGGAGCCGCTCTCGGCCACGGCGACGAAGTAGCGGAACTGGCGCAGCGTGACGTGGCGCTGGTTCACCGGCCCCGACCTCCGCGCTGCGCGCTGCCGAATGAGCCCTTCGGGCGGCCTGGCGTGCTCATGTCCGGCTCGCGAACCACGCCGCCAGCGCGTCCACCAGCACCTTCACGCGGTGCGGCGTGAAGCGGTGGCTCGGCAGCACCGCATACAAGGGCGCCGCCTCGCCGTCGAAGCCGTCGAACAGGCGCGTCATCTCCCCGCGCTTCACCGGTTCGTGCAGGTCGACCTCGGACAGGTAGACGATGCCGCGCCCCTGCCGCGCCCATTGCAGCGCCACCGCCGCGTTGTCGCAGGCCAGCCGTCCGTGGACCGGCACATCGAAGGGCTCGCACCCCTGCGCGCGCGGCGTGAAGCGCCAGCGGTCGAGCCGGCGGCCGCGCAGGCGGCCGATGATGCAGTCGAGCTCGGACAGCTCGGCCGGGTGCCCCGGCGTGCCCTGCCGCGACAGGAACTCGGGGCTGGCGAAGGCCTGGCGATGCGCCGGCGCGAGCAGCCGCGCGGCGAGCGTCGAGTCGGGCAGCGGGCCGTTGCGCAGCGCGAGGTCGACGCCGTCCTTCACCAGGTCCAGCCAGGAGTCGCTGACCTGCAGGTCGATCTCCAGCTTCGGATGCAGCGCGGCGAACTCGCCGAGCCAGCCGGCCAGCAGGCGCTGCGACATCGCGCTCGACGCGGTGATATGGATGGTGCCGGCCAGCTCACCGCGTTCGCCGCGCACCTTGGCCTGGCCCTCGGCGACGAGGTCGAGCGCGCGCCGGGCATGGTCGACCATCACCTCGCCTTCGGCGGTCGGTCGCAGCGAGCGCGTCGTGCGGTCGAAGAGCCGCGCGCCGAGCGCGCTCTCCAGCCGCTTCATCGCCGCCGAGACCGCCGCGGTGCTCAGGCCGCAGCGCCGGCCGGCGGCGGTCAGGCTGCCGGTGTCGGCGGTGGCCAGCAGCACGCGCAGGTCGTCGAGATTGTCAAATTCCATCGAAGAGTCTTTTGGCGCCGCTGCGATTGTGATCGGCCGCCGGGCTGCCTAGAGTGCCGCGCTGCTGCCACTCGATGTCCATCCGATGACCACGACCGATCGCCGCCTGCGGGACCGCCTGACCGTCCGCCTCGTGCCCACCGCGCTCGCCGCGCTGCTCGCCGCCTGCGCCAGCGCGCCCGCGGGCTTCCGCTACCAGCCGCCGGCCGACGAAGCGGCGAAGGTCGAGAAGTACGTCGCGCCCGAAGCCGCCAGCGGCTACACCGAAAAGCCGGGCTGGTCGACGAAGCGCTTCGCGGTCGCCGCGGCGAATCCGCTGGCCACCGATGCCGGCTACCAGGTGCTGAAGGCCGGCGGCTCGGCGGTCGACGCGGCAATCGCCGTGCAGATGGTGCTGACGCTGGTGGAGCCGCAATCCAGCGGCATCGGCGGCGGCGCCTTCGTGCTGCACTGGAACGGCCAGGCGGTCGAGGCCTACGACGGCCGCGAGACCGCGCCGGCCGCCGCCGACGAGAAGCTGTTCCTGAAGGCCGACGGCAAGCCGATGACGTTCCACGAAGGCGTGGTCGGCGGCCGCTCGGTGGGCACGCCGGGCACCCTGCGCGTGCTGCAGATGGCGCACCAGCAGCACGGCAAGCTGCCGTGGGCCCAGCTCTTCCAGCCGGCGATCGTGCTGGCCGAGCAGGGCTTCAAGGTGAGCCCGCGGCTGCACACGCTGCTCAAGGGCGAGAAGTTCCTGAAGCTCGACCCGACCGCCGCCGCCTACTTCTACCAGGCCGACGGCGAGCCCCATCCAGTGGGCACCGTGCTGAAGAACCCGGCCCTGGCCGCTGTGCTGCGCGCGGTGGCCGCGCAGGGGCCGGATGCGTTCTACCGCGGCGAGGTGGCGCGCGACATCGTCGCCAAGGTGCGCGGCCATGCGACGAACCCGGGCACCCTCAGCGAAGCCGACCTCGCCGCCTACCAGCCGAAGAAGCGCGAGTCGATGTGCAGCGACTGGCAGCGCTACCGGCTCTGCGGCTTCCCGCCGCCGTCGTCGGGCCACATCGCGATCATGCAGATGCTGGGCATGCTGGAGCAGGCGCCGGCCCAGGGCCCGGCGCTGGAGAACGGCCTGCCGAGCGCCGACCTGCTGCACCGCTACACCGAAGCCGCCCGCCTGGCCTTCGCCGACCGCGCGATGTACCTGGGCGACCCCGACTTCGTCGCGCCGCCGGCCGGCGACTGGCGCAGCCTCATCGCCCCCGAGTACCTGAAGCAGCGCGCGGCGCTGATCGGCGCGCAGTCGATGAAGGTGGCGCAGCCGGGCACGCCGGGCGGCGCGAAGCTCGCGCAGGCCGCGATGCCCGAGCAGGTCGAGTACGGCACCTCGCACATCTCGATCGTCGACGGCGACGGCCGCGCGATCGCGATGACCACGACCATCGAGGACCAGTTCGGCGCGCGCCAGATGGTGCGCGGCTTCCTGCTGAACAACGAGCTGACCGACTTCTCGTTCGCGCCGGCGGACGCGCAAGGCAAGCCGATCGCCAACCGCGTGCAGCCCGGCAAGCGCCCGCGGTCGAGCATGAGCCCGACGCTGGTCTTCGACAAGGCGAGCGGGCAGCTGCTGATGAGCGCCGGTTCGCCGGGCGGCGCGCTGATCATCCACTACACCGCGAAGACGCTGCTCGGCACGCTGGCCTGGGGCCTGAACGCGCAGCAGGCGATCAGCCTGCCGAACTTCGGCTCGACCAACGGCCCGACCCTGCTGGAGGAGAAGCGCTTCCCGGCGGCGACGGTGGAGGCGCTGAAGGCGCGCGGCCACGAGGTGCGCGAGACGGCGATGACCAGCGGACTGCAGGCGATCCAGCGGATGCCGGCCGGCGGCCTCTTCGGCGGCGCCGATCCGCGGCGCGAGGGCATCGTCGCCGGCGACTGATCGGACTCGTCAAGGCGCCTGAAATGCAAAAGCCCCGCGATGCGGGGCTTTGTCGTTGGGGACGGCCGGCCCGGTCAGCTCAGCGCGATGCGCTTGCCGACGATCACGACGGTGAAGGTCGCCGGCGTCTCGACGCGCGCCAGCTCGGGGTTGGTCGCGGCGCTGTGCGATGCCAGGCTGTTCAGGCTGGCCAGCGTGGCCAGCGTCACCAGCGCGGCGAAACCGAAGGCGGTGGCTTGGGTGCTGATCTGCTTGAACATGGTGGGCTCCGTCTGCTTTCGTGGGGTGTGGCGTCTTGCGATGGAGTGGACTGTAGGCAGCGGCCTCGTCACGCGACAGCGGGTTGCGATGAACCGCATCGGCGCGCGGACGAAGCGGCCGCGGCGCCGATGGATGTCATCGCCGTTCAGTCCTGGAAGGCGCCGACGCGGAATTCGCCGACCCGCACGTCCTCGCCGCTGCCGGACAGGCGCAGCATCACGCGCTGCTCCTTCTCGGCCGCGGTGCCGAAGCCGGTGACCAGGCGCAGCATCAGCGTGGTCGCCGGCGCCAGCACCTGCTGGCGGTGGCCGTAGAAGCGGGCTCGCACGCTGTAGACGCCGGGCTTGGGCGAGCGCAGCGCGAACTCCTCGGGACCGTAGCCGCCGGTGAAGTCGGCGGACATGCGGCCGCCCTGGCGCGTGCGCGGCCGGCCGTAGAAGGCTTCCTCGCCATCGGGGTCGACCACGTGCAGGTCGATGTCGGTGTTGTCGGCATCCCAGCCGAGCACGACGCGCAGGCCGAGTGGCATGTGCACCAGCAGGCGCGGGTCCATCGCCGCGGTGTCCACCGGCTTGCCGGCGCGCGCGGCCTTGGCGACCAGCGCGTTGAGCTCGGTGACCGCCGTCAGGTCGATGTCCGGGAAGCGGCCCTGCAGGTTGCCGCGGTGCGTCGCGGCCTGCCACAGCGCGTCGGCGGCGCCTTGCCAGCGCTGCGCATCGGCCAGCGCGAGACCCAGGTCGCGGCTGGATTGCGGCTCGTGCGGCGCGATCGCCAGCACGCGCTCGAACACCGGCACCGCCAGCTCGGCCCGCTCGGCCTGCAGCAGCCGGTAGCCCAGGATGCGCAGCAGCGAACGGTTCTCCAGTTCCATCTCGGCCAGGTTCGACAGCACGCGCACGCCGAGCGCCGCGTCGCCCTGCTGGAAGAACAGGTCCGCGGCATCGAGGAAGAACGCGGTGCTCTTCAGGTGCTGCGGGCGTTCGTCGAGGTAGACCGCATAACGCTCTTTCGGCGCGGCCGCGCGCAGGCGGCGGGCCGAGGGCGTATCGGGCTGCCAGCGGGCCAGGGCGATGGCGGCCGGCGCGGCTTCGCCGCCGGCCGGGGCCTGGCGGGCGTCGGCCGTTGCATTGGCCGCGCCCCGCAAGGCCGGCGCTGCGGCCAGGGCCGACGGCATCGCCATCGGCGCCGGCGGCGCGACCGGTGCCACCGCAGCGGCCTGCGCGACCGGCGCGGCCGGCGCGGCCGGGCGCGCCGCTTCGGCGCTCTTGGCCGCCTCCCGCGGGCCGGCCGCGGCCGCGAGATCGCGCCGGGCCTCGGCCCGTTCCTGCAACGCGCCGATGGCAGCCGTCGCGGTGTCGGCCTCGCGCTTGCGCGCGATCGCCGGGTCGTCCTTCGGGAAGCTCGTCGCCCACCAGCTCTGGCGCTCGCGGAAGCGCCGCACCAGGTGCTCGATCTGGTCGCGCTGCTGGCGCTGCTCGCCGGCGATCACCGTCGTGCGCTGCTGGTGCCAGGCGGTGCGCAGCGGGCCGGCCGGCGGCTCGATGCCGTGGCGCACGTAGTCGGCCAGGTTGTCGAGCACGATCAGCGAGGTCTCCGGCGTCGCCAGCCCGAAGCGCTGGCCGATGCGCTGGATCTCGCGCTGGTGCAGCTTCGGCTGCCCGGCCAAGGCGTCGAGCTTCAGCGTCGCCCAGCGCAGCGCGGGCAGCGGCGGGCTCGAATCGTCGTCCGGCAGCGCGGTGCCCGGCGGCACGCCGACCGGCGGCAGCGTCGCGGCGCCGGTGTCGGCCGCGGCCGACCAGCGCACGCGCTGCACGTCGACGCCGCGGCCGGGCAGCTCGAAGCGCGCTTCGAGCACGCCTTCGGCCGCGTGCGCGATGCCGGCCACGGCGAGCCGGCCGTGTTCGGCCGTGCGCGACGCGGCCACCCATTGCGCGCCGTCGCGGCTGCGCAGCTCGATCAGCCGCGGCAGCTCGTGCGCGATGCGATGCGCGGCCCGCGGCGCCGGCAGCGACAGCAGGTCCAGCACCGCGCCGCCTTGCGGCTCGACGGCGGCCCGCAGCGCGGCCGGCGCGCTGCCGATGGCCGACTGCAGCACGAAGGCCGGCAGGCCGAACACCGGCGGCGTCGGTGCGCCGAAGGTCGACTGGCCGTCGCTGAAGACGAGCGCGAGGTCGGCCGATCCGGCGGCCAGGTTGATCGCGCCCAGCTGCGTCGCGCCGTCGAAGGGTTCGGCCTCGATCGCCTGGCGCAGCGCGGTCCAGTCGCCGCCGCGCACGCTGAAGGCGCGCGCCGGCTCCAGCCGGTCGCGCAGCACGTGCAGCTGCACCTGCACCGATGGCCAACGCGCAAAGACAGCGTCCAGCAGCGCCCATTCGGCCGCGCGCTGGCGCTGGGCGCCGGAGCCCGATGCATCCCAGACCAGCGCGATGCGCTTCGGCGCCGCGCGCGGGCGTTCGATCGCCGGCACCGGCAGCTCGGCATAGACGAAATGCTGGCCGTCGAAGGCCGCCGCCTGCACCGGCGCCGCGGCCGGCGCGGCGTAGCGCAGCTGCAGCTCGACCGGCTGCTTCAGCGCACGCGGCGCGATCAGCAGCCGCGTGCCGCCGGGCGCGCCGGCGTCGACCTGCAGCGTGCCGGCCGGCAGCCCGTGGGCGATCGCCTTCAGCCCCGCGCGGTCGACGCCCGCGAGCTTCAGCGACAGCTCGGCGCGCGCCGCGCCGCCGTCGAATCCGAAGGGCAGGCGCAGCTCGTTGGCCGTGCCCGGCGGCAGCGCCTGCACCAGGTCCATCACCACCGTGCGCTGGCCGTTCGGCGGCAGCGGGTAGACGCGCAGCTTGTACTGGTTGCCGGCGGTGGCTTCGAGCAGCGCCGGGTCGATGCGGCCGCGAATGGTGTCCTCGAAGACCTGCAGGCCCTTGGCCTTCTCGACCGGCACCGCGCGGCGCAGCTGGCCGTCGATGTCCAGCGAGAAACCGGAGACCACCGCGCCGTCGGGCAGCGGGAACTGCAGCTCGCCTTCGAGCACGCGCGGGTTCGGGTTGTGGAACTGCAAGGTCAGCCGCGTCAGCACCGAGCGGCCGATGACCTCGGTGTCCTGGCGGTAATGGCGCAGCTCGATCGGCTGGCCGGCACCGGCCGGCACGACGAAGCGCGGCAGTGCCAGCGGGGGTGGTGTCGCCACCTTGGGCTGCGGCGGCGTCAACGCCTGCGCGAGCGGTACGGCGGCGATCGAGAGCGCAGCGAGCGCGGCGCGCGCGAGGCCGCGGCGGGTGAGGGCAATGAACGCAGGGATTCGGTGGGGGTCGGGCATGGTGGTCTCCTCGTCGGATACACCTTGCACGGCCGGCCGGGCCGAACGGGGTTAGCCCGCGATGCTGGTCGCTTCGACTGTTCTCGGCCCGTTGCGGGCGTTCGTGCTGAGACCTTGCGTGCTTGCACCGAGCGCGCCAAGGCCACTGGGTGCCCGGCTCCGCTCATGTCCCCCGGGCCGTGCGCCGCCGATACGCCTCAGGCCGCATCCCGGCCGGCCCTCCTCCTTGACTTCGCTACGCCGGGCACCCAGCGCCCTTGGCTCATGCGACACCGTGGCGTGCGATCCCTTGCCAGGGCGGAGCGGATCAGGACGGCGGGGCGCTCTGTGGAGCGAAGTCAAGGAGGAGGGCCGGCCGGATTTCCGCCATGGCGTCACAGCGCAGCCCGGCCCGGAGGACATGAGCGGAACAGAGCGCCCCGCCGGCCTGATCTTCCACGGTGCATGCATGCGGCACGTGGCGACCGTCCGCGACGGGGCGAGAACGGCAGTACGGGGTCAGTCCACCTTCGTCGTGCCGAAGCCCAGCCGCCGCCCGATCTCCAGCGTCAGCGCAGACTGGTTCAGCGCATAGAAGTGGATGCCCGGCGCGCCGCCGGCGATCAGGCGCTCGCACAGCTTCGTGACGACGTCGAGCCCGAAGGCGCGGATCGATGCGGCGTCGTCCATGAAGCCTTCCATCTTCAGCGCCACCCAACGCGGGATCTCGATGCCGTCCCGCGCCGCGAACTGCGCCACGCGCGAGAAGTTGTGGAACGGCATCACGCCCGGCACGATCGGCACGTCCACGCCCATCGCCCGCACTTCGTCGACGAAGTGGAAGTAGGCGTCCGGGTTGAAGAAAAACTGCGTGATCGCCGAGTTCGCGCCGGCCCGCACCTTGTCGGCGAAGTGCTGCAGGTCGCGCCGCGCGTAGCGCTGCTCCGGGTGGTACTCGGGGTAGGCGGCGACTTCGATCAGCCAGTCGGGCCCTTGCGTCTCGCGGATGAATCGGATCAGCTCCGCGGCATAGCGGAACTCGCCGGCGACGGCCGTGCCCGAGGGCAGGTCGCCGCGCAGCGCAACGAGGCGGCGGATGCCCTGCGCGCGGTAGGTGCGCAGGATCTCCGCGATGCCCTCGCGCGTCGAGCCGACGCAGGACAGGTGCGGCGCGGCCTCGAAGCCGGCTGCGGCAATGTCGCGCACGGTGGCCAGCGTCTTCTCGCGCGTCGAGCCGCCGGCGCCGTAGGTGACGCTGAAGAACTCCGGCTTCAGCACCGAGAGCTCCTGCACCACCGTCTTCAGCTTCTCGCTGCCGACGGGGGTGTTCGGAGGGAAGAACTCGATGCTGACGGGCAAGTCGGGATGAGCGTTGCCCATGGCCATCAGTACCGGTAGGTGTCGGGCTTGTACGGGCCCTGCTTGGGCACGCCGATGTAGTCGGCCTGCTCGTCGGAGAGCTCGGTCAGCTGCGCGTTCAGCGTCTTCAGCTGCAGGCGGGCGACCTTCTCGTCCAGGTGCTTGGGCAGCACGTAGACCTTGCCCTGCTCGTAGTAGTCGCTGTGCGTAAAGAGCTCGATCTGCGCGATGGTCTGGTTCGCGAAGCTCGACGACATCACGTAGCTCGGGTGGCCGGTGGCGCAGCCCAGGTTCACCAGGCGGCCCTTGGCGAGCATGATGATGCGCTTGCCCGGCTTGCCGTCGGTACCGGGGAAGATGATGTGGTCGACCTGCGGCTTGATCTCTTCCCACGTGTACTTCTCGACCGACGCGATGTCGATCTCGTTGTCGAAGTGGCCGATGTTGCAGACGATCGCGTTGTGCTTCATCGCGGCCATGTGGTCGTGCGTGATCACGCCCTTGTTGCCGGTGGCGGTGACGAAGATGTCGGCCTTGTCGGCCGCGTAGTCCATCGTCACGACGCGGAAGCCTTCCATCGCCGCCTGCAGCGCGTTGATCGGGTCGATCTCGGTGACCCACACCTGCGCCGACAGCGAGCGCAGCGCCTGCGCCGAGCCCTTGCCGACGTCGCCATAACCGGCGACCACGGCGATCTTGCCGGCGATCATCACGTCGGTGGCGCGTTTGATGCCGTCGACCAGCGACTCGCGGCAGCCGTACAGGTTGTCGAACTTGCTCTTGGTGACCGAGTCGTTGACGTTGATCGCGCGGAACTTCAGCGTGCCCTTGGCCGACATCTCCTTCAGGCGGTGCACGCCGGTGGTCGTCTCCTCGGTCACGCCGATGATCTGCGCGCTCTTGCGGCTGTACCAGGTGGCGTCGACGGCCAGCTTGGCCTTGATCGCGGCGAACAGCTCGCGCTCTTCCTCGCTGCCGGGGTTGGCCAGCAGCGACGCATCCTTCTCGGCGCGCTGGCCCAGGTGCATCAGCAGCGTCGCGTCGCCGCCGTCGTCGAGGATCATGTTCGGGCCTTCGCCCGCCTCGCCCTTCGAGGCGAAGTCGAAGATGCGGTGCGTGTAGTCCCAGTAGTCCTTCAGGCTCTCGCCCTTGTACGCGAACACCGGGGTGCCCTTGGCGACCAGCGCCGCGGCGGCGTGGTCCTGCGTCGAGAAGATGTTGCACGAGGCCCAGCGCACCTCGGCGCCCAGCGCCTGCAGCGTCTCGACCAGCACGGCGGTCTGGATCGTCATGTGCAGGCTGCCGGTGATGCGCGCGCCTTTCAGCGGCTGCGCGGCGGCGTATTCCGAGCGGATGGCCATCAGCGCGGGCATCTCGCTCTCGGCGATGTTGATTTCCTTGCGGCCCCAGTCGGCGAGCGAGAGGTCGGCGATCGCGTACTGGTCGGTGTGCAACGGCTTCAGGACGGCAGCATTCATGGGTCTAACTCCAGCGGTTGAAAGCCGCAGCGACCTGATGGCAAGGGGTTCTGAAATTTCACCCACCCACGGCCGTTGCGGGGTGAGCGCCGTTGCACGTGAACGTGGTTTCGAGCCTGGGGCCGACGCCGGGTCGGTCGGCCTTGCAACGCTCCTCGAAACGGAGGCGGATTCTACGACTACAGCTGGCGGATCTGCGCCAGTTCGGACGGCAGCGAATCGGACCAGCGGACGAAATACGCGAACAACTCCGCCGCCTTGATGGCGACCTCGTCGTCGCTGGCCCGCACCCGCTCGATCAGCAGACGGGTCGGCAGGTGGCCGGTCGACAACGGCACCTGCCGGCTGGCGGCCAGGCGCATCCAGCAGGCATCGGTCAACGGGGGAATGTGCATCTCGGCAACCTCACGAGTGCGTCCGGCAGATGTTGCAATTTATCAATTTTATCGATAGTAATGTTGCATCGGTGTCGCGGGTTTGTGAAGGCGGTGTCAATCAGCGTGGGAGACTGCACGCCGATGAGTGCTCCAAACCCTCCCTCCGCGCGCCGGGACATGCAGCCGCTCGCCGGGCTCGACGCGGCGTCGCTGCACCGCGTGCGCGGCGTGCTGACGGATGTCGACGACACGCTGACGCGCGACGGCGCGATCGAGCCGGCAGCGCTCGCCGCGCTGCAGGCGCTGCACGACGCCGGCCTGCCCGTGATCGCGATCACCGGACGCCCCGCCGGCTGGAGCGAGCCCTTCGCGCTGGCCTGGCCGGTGGCGGCGATCGTCGCCGAGAACGGCGGCGTGATGCTGCGCCGCGAAGCCGACGGCACGCTGCGCCGCGACTTCACCACCGACGAGCCGACCCGCGAGCAGCAGGCCCGGCGCCTGGCCGCGTGCGCCGCCGCGGTGCTGGCCGAGCTGCCCGGCACCCAGCTGGCGCAGGACAGTGCCGGCCGCCTGACCGACATTGCGATCGACCACAGCGAGTTCACGACCCTCGACGATCCGACGATCGCGCGCGTCGTCGAGATCATGCGCCGCCACGGCCTGACGGCCACCGTCAGCTCGATCCACGTCAACGGCTGGATCGGCGACCACAGCAAGTGGACCGCGGCGCATTGGGCCGTCGAAACCGCGCTGGGGCGCCCCTTCGATCCGGCCGAATGGCTCTTTGTCGGCGACTCGACCAACGACCAGCTGATGTTCGAGCGCCTGCCGCTGACGGTGGGCGTCGCGAACATCGCGCGCTTCCTGCCGCAGCTGCAGGTGCGGCCCGCCTACGTGACCCTGGCCGAGCGCGGCGAAGGTTTCGCGGAGGTGGCGGCGGCGCTGCTGGCGGCCTGCGGCCGCTGAATCACGCGTCGTCGCCGAGCGCCAGGAAGGCTTCCATGCGCTGCAGCTCGTCGTCGAGCGCGCGCCGGAACGCCGCATCGCGCGGCGCACGGCCGTCGACGTAGCCGAGCTCGCGGTGCAGCCGCCCCTCGCGCAGCGCCAGGTTGCCCCAGCCGATCACCCGGTCGTGCCACAGCAGCGGCAGCGCGTAGTAGCCGCGCACCCGCTTCGGCGCCGGCGTGTAGGCCTCGAAGCGGTAGGCCCAGCCCCACAGCAGCTCGAAGCGGCGGCGGTCCCAGACGATCGGGTCGAAGGGCGCCAGCAGCCGCACCTCGTCATCGGGCGCGTGGCGCTTCGACGCCGGGTTCTCGTCGGCCGGCCAGTACCAGGTGGTGCCGTCGACGGTGGCCGAGGCCAGCCGGTCGCGCAGGCGCCTCAGCACTGCCGCACGCTGGTCGCGCCACTGCGGCGCGCCGCTGCCCAGGTGGCTCATCAGCTGGCCGAGCGTCGCCGCCGGCAGCGGCGCGTACTTGCCGACGATGACGTCGGCCAGCGCGTCGAGCGCGGCGTCGCGCTCCACCGTCGTCTCGTCCGCCGGCCGCGCGGCATACAGCCGCACGCCGCCATCGCGCCGCGCGACCCGCAGCAGGCCGCGGTAGTGCATCGCGTCCAGCAGCTGCGTGCTGGCGTTGCTGGAGCCGCCGAACCAGTTCTTGACCTTGCCGTGCGCGAAGTGCGCATCGACGTCGCGCGGGTGCACGATGCCGCGCTCGCGCACGAAGGCCAGCACCTCCGCCGCCTGGCGCTCGCGCTGCGCAGGCCATGGCTGGCGCGGCGTGCGCGGATGCATCAGCGCGTGGATCGCGCGCGGCAGGAAGCCGTAGTTGACGAAGAAGTCCTCCTCGATGCGCAGCCGCGGGTAGCGGCGCTCGAGCTCGCCGGCGCGGTAGTCGGCGACGCGGTGGCGCAGGGTCAGGTCCTGCGCGCGGGCCGGCGCGCGGATCGGGTCGGCCTGCACGAAACCCAGGCGCTCGATCGCGCGCGGCAGGGTGGTGGGCTTGAACAGCGTGCGGGCGACGGCGTGGCGGCGCAAGGCATCCAGGGTCAGGGCAGGCATCGGTAACGGTCGTGGCGAAGTGCGGAAGTGCGGCGGGAATCAGGACTTGATCGGCTCAAGGCCGGAGGCCGGCCGGCCGATAGTCCGATCCATCTGCCCCGGAGTGTGCCGCGATGGTTCCTGCTCGTTCTTCCTTCGGTCTCGGCGCCCGCCTGTGGTGCGCCGTCGGCATTGGCATGCTGGTGCTGGCCGCGCTGTTCGGCGCCGCCGCGTGGCGCATCACCGACGTGCAGCAGCGCAGCACGGCCGAGCTGGGCCTGGCCGACGCCAAGGTGCGCGGCGCGACCGAGTGGGCCAGCCTCACCGATACCAACGTCGCGCGCATGACCGGCTCGACGCTGGGCTACAACCCCGAGCTGATCGAAGCCTTCAAGGCGCCGATCGCGAGCTCGTTCGCGCGCATCGACAAGATCCGCGAGGCCATCGGCAAGATGCCGCAGAACGCGCAGGAGAAGAAGCACATCGCGCAGCTCGACGCCGAACGCACCGCGCTGGTGGCCGCGCAGGCCGAGGCGATGCGCTTCGCCGAGTCGGGCGACATGCAGATGGCCAAGGCCGAGTTCGACAAGCGCTTCAACCCGGCCGCGCAGGCGTACCTGAAGTCGGTGCAGGCCTACGCGGCGATGCAGCAGGCCGAGGCGAAACAGCTGTCCGAACGTTTCGCGGCTGAACGCGACGCTGCGCTGAAGGCCACCGGCATCGGGCTGGCCGTGGTGATGCTGGTGATCGCCTTCGGCGCGCGGCAGCTGATCCGCTCGATCCACAAGCCGCTGCACCAGGCGGTGTCGGTCGCGCGGCGCATCGCCGGCGGCGACCTGACGGCGGCGGTCGAGGTCGACCGCGGCGACGAGTTCGGCGACCTGCAGCGCTCGCTCGGCGAGATGTCGGCGGCGCTGGCCACGCTGGTCGGCCAGGTGCGCGACACCACCGACGGCGTCGCCGCCGCGTCGCTGCAGATCGCCAGCGGCAGCCAGGACCTGTCGGACCGCACCGAGCGGGCCGCGGCGTGGCTGCAGCGCACCGCGGGCGCGATGGAGGAACTGACCGGCACGGTGCAGCAGTCGGCCGAGGCCGCGCGCAGCGCCGACGAGCTGACGCGCGAGGCCACCGCCGCCGCGCAGCGCGGCGGCCGGGTGGTCGGCGACGTGGTGTCGAACATGAACCAGATCGCCGCGACCGCGCGCCAGATCTCGACCATCATCGGCGTGATCGACGGCATCTCGTTCCAGACCAACATCCTGGCGCTGAACGCCGCGGTCGAAGCCGCTCGCGCCGGCGAGCAGGGCCGCGGGTTCGCGGTGGTGGCCGGCGAGGTGCGCTCGCTGGCGCAGAACAGCGCCAAGGCCGCGCGCGAGATCAAGGCGCTGATCGGCGCATCGCTGGACACGGTGGAGTCGGGCACCAAGCTCGTCGAAGCCGCCGGCAGCAGCATGAACGAGATCGTCGCGTCGATCGCGCGTGTCAACGACACGATGGCGCGCATCACCAGCTCCACCGCCAGCCAGCGCGACGGCCTGGGCCAGGTCAACGACGCCGTGCACCAGCTCGACGACGTAACGCAGCAGAACGCCGCGCTGGTCGAGGAATCGAGCGCCGCCGCGCGCACGATGAGCGAGCGCGCGAAGGAGCTGTCGGACAAGGTGCACGTGTTCCGCGTCGGTTAGGAGTCTGGTCGGCTTCGCCGCCCGACTCCTAACCCTGCGGGTTCACCGTTCCGCTCCCCCGAGCCCCCTCCATGAAGGGGCTCCAGCTCGAAGGACCGCTCCCTCCAGCCTCCCTCCAGGAGGGAGGCTCCAGTCAGTCTGACGAGCGGCCTGCGGCCGGCGTGCTAGCGACCCATGGTCGCCCGGATCGCCTGCAGCTTGTCGTGGGCCTCGCCCATCATCATCGCCAGGAAGCCGGCGAGCACCAGGTAGATGAGCGCGTACTCCCACTTCTTCGCGGTCGGCACCGCGTAGTAGGTCTTCGCCTCCTCGCTGTCCGAGCGGTACTTCAGCGCCTTCCATACCTGCGGCGCGGCGATCAGCGCCATCAGCAGCAGCATCGGGCTCGGCCGCCAGAGGAACAGCGCGCCGAGGATCGGCACGCCCAGCAGCCAGATGCGCGGGCTCAGCACCGCGGTGATGCGGCCGCCGTCGAAGGGCGACAGCGGGATCAGGTTGAACAGGTTCAGGAAGAAGCCGGCGTAGGCGGCGGCCATCAGCCACGGGGCGTCCCAGGCATTGCCGAGCCACCAGGCGCCGAGCGCACCCACCGCGCCGAGCAGCGGGCCGCCGAGGCCGACGAAGGCCTCGGTTTCGGCATCGTGCGGCATCTGCTTCATTTCGATCCACGCGCCGACGAAGGGGATGAAGGTCGGCAGGCCGACCGGCAGCCCGCGCTGGCGCGCCGCGATGTAGTGGCCCATCTCGTGGATGAACAGCAGCGCGATGAAGCCGGCCGCGTAGCGCCAGCCGAAGATGAACGCGTAGACCACCAGCGACAGCAGCATCGTGCCGCCGGAGGTCAGCAGCTTGCCGAACTTCGCGCCCGACAGCAGCAGTGCAAGCAGCTTCAGCATCTGCGACAGATCAGGCCGTCTTGCCGCGTTTCAAGAACTTGAAGACCGCGCCGCCGACGAAAGCCAGGCCGATGATGATCAGCTTCGCGAACTTGGCGAAGAAGGCCGCGGCCAGCGCGAGGAAGCCGAGCTTCTTGGCGGCCACGCCGACGACCAGCGCCGCCAGGCCGTACTCGGCCACGTGATCGGTCTTCTCGTCGAAGTCGGCATAACGCCGGCCGCTGTTGAACTCCAGCGCGCCGAGCATCGCGTGCGCGGCCGGCTTGTGCGTCGGCAGCGCCTTCAGGTCGGTGACCAGGTTCAGGCTGAAGTAGCCCTCGCGGCCGAGCGCGTAGGTGTTGTAGTTGACGCCCTGCGGCGCGTCGGCCGCGGCGCCCTTGTCGCGCGAGGACATCGCCCACACCAGGCGGTGCGTGCCGGCGTCGTAGGCGGGCTTCTCGGCCCAGCCGATGATCTCCATCGGCGTGACGCCCATCTTGATGCGCTCCTCGTTCGCCGCGTCGGTGCCGTCGCGGTAGCTCTTCAGCAGCTCGTCGGCGTTCCAGTCGCGCGCGTCGTCGTCCTTGACATGGCCGGAGGCTTCGTAGCGCACGGTCATGAACCAGTGGGCGTCGCTGTCCGGAAACACCAGGCCCTGCAGGCGCGCGTCCTGGCCGGGGTTGCCCATCGCGTTCAGCAGCTGCTGCGCCTGCGGCTGCGGAATGAAGACATGGCCGGCGGGCAGGTGCAGCACGGCCTGGCCGGCCAGCGGGATGTCGACCGGGCCGGGCCTGGCCGCTTGGCGCGCGGCGGCCTGGGCCTGCGTGGCCTGGCGTTCGCGTTCTTCGGCGGAAGGCGGTGCCGCGAGCGCGGCGCCGGCCAGCGCGAGCAGCAGCGCGCCGGCGGTGGCGCGCAGGGTGCTGAAGATCATCGGGTTCCTCCCTCGTGTGGTGCGCGCCATTGTGTGCGGGCGCCGCACCCGCTTCGCGCCGCGAACGAGGGGGTGGTCCTCCGGCCGGGGGAAAGACAAACGGCCGGTTGGACACCGGCCGTCGTGGTCGTTGCGATGGCGCCGCCGCGCCGTCGCGGGCTCAGCGCGCGCTGCGGCCCGCCAGGTCGCGCAGCACCTGGACCTTGTCCGCGCGCTCCCAGCTGAACTCGGGTTCGTCGCGGCCGAAATGGCCATAGGCCGCGGTCTTGCCGTAGATCGGGCGCAGCAGGTCGAGCATCTGGATGATGCCCTTCGGACGCAGGTCGAAGACCTCGTTGACGATCTCGGCGATGCGCTCGTCGGGGATCACGCCGGTGCCCTCGGTGTAGACGGTGACGTTCATCGGCCGCGCGACGCCGATCGCGTAGGCGACCTGGATCTGGCACTGGCGCGCCAGGCCGGCGGCAACGACGTTCTTCGCGACATAACGCGCGGCGTACGCGGCCGAGCGGTCGACCTTCGTCGGGTCCTTGCCGCTGAAGGCGCCGCCGCCGTGCGGGCAGGCACCGCCGTAGGTGTCGACGATGATCTTGCGGCCGGTCAGGCCGCAGTCGCCCTGCGGGCCGCCGATGACGAAGCGGCCGGTCGGGTTGACGAGGTAGCGCGTCTCCTTCAGCCACTCGGCCGGCAGCACCGGCTTGATGATCTCCTCGATCACCGCCTCGTAGAACTCGGGCTTCATCTTGTCGCCCAGGCTCATCTCGGGGCTGTGCTGACTCGACAGCACGACCGTGTCGATCGAATGGGGTTTCCCATCCACGTAGCGCATCGTCACCTGGCTCTTCGCGTCCGGACGCAGGAACGGCAGGCGGCCGTCCTTGCGCAGCTGCGCCTGGCGCTCGACCAGGCGGTGCGCGTAGTAGATCGGCGCGGGCATCAGCTCGGGCGTCTCGTCGCAGGCGTAGCCGAACATCAGGCCCTGGTCGCCGGCGCCGGTGTTCAGGTGGTCGTCGCTGGCGTGGTTGACGCCCTGCGCGATGTCGTTGCTCTGCTTGTCGTAGGCCACCAGCACCGCGCAGCCCTTGTAGTCGATGCCGTAGTCGGTGTTGTCGTAGCCGATGCGCTTGATCGTGTCGCGCGCGACCTGGATGTAGTCGACATGCGCGTTGGTCGTGATCTCGCCGGCCAGCACCACGAGGCCGGTGTTGCACAGCGTCTCGGCCGCGACCCGGCTGCGCGGGTCCTGCGCGAAGATCGCGTCGAGGATCGCGTCGGAGATCTGGTCGGCCACCTTGTCGGGATGACCCTCCGAGACCGATTCCGAGGTGAAGAGAAAGTCGTTCGCCACTTCAATACACTCCTGAGCAGTTGGGGTACTGCGTCGCCGGTTCCGTCAGGGTGCTTGGGAAGGCGAACGCTTTAGCGGCATTTGGCGGGCCGGCGAACCGGTCCGGCGGCATCGGTGCAGCACCTGCCGCGTCGCCCCGCAAGTTGTCCTTTAACTCGGCGACCGCCAAATTATACGAACGGCATGCTGGCACTGATGCGATGGTTAGCGGGGCGATCCCTGCCCAGTTTGCACGCAACGGGTGCCTGCATCGGATGGCTGGCCTATGCGCTGTCGCCGACCTACCGCGGCCGCCTGCGCGACAACGCCGCGCTGGCCGGTCTGGGCGATGCCGAACGCCGCGCCTCGGTGGCCGAAGCCGGCCGCATGGTGGCCGAGTTGCCGTGGTTGTGGCTGCGTCCGCATGACCGCCCGCTGGGCCCGCTGCTGCAGTGGCAGGGCGCCGAGCTGATCGACGAGGCGCTGGATGCCGGCAAGGGCCTGGTGCTGCTGACGCCGCACCTGGGCTGCTTCGAGGTCTGTGCCCAGGCCATCGCCGAGCGCTGGGGCCACCGCACGAAGCTGACGGCGATGTACCGGCCGGCCCGCCAGGCCTGGCTGCGCGAGCTGGAAGAGGGTGCCCGGCGCCGACCGGGCCTGGAGACCGCGCCGGCCGCGCTGGCCGGCGTGCGGCAGATGATCCGCGCGCTGCGGCGCGGCGAATCGGTCGGCCTGCTGCCCGACCAGGTGCCGCCCGCGGGCATGGGCGTGTGGGCGCCGTTCTTCGGCAAGCCGGCGTACACGATGACGCTCGCCACGCGCCTGGTGCAGCAGACCGGCGCCGCGCTGCTGCTGATCTGGACCGAGCGCCTGCCGCGCGGCGCCGGCTTCGTGCTGCGGGTGATGCGGCCGCAGGCCGCGCTGCCGACGATGGCCGCCAGCGACGACGCACTGCAGGTGGCCTGCGCGACGCAGGTCAACCGCGACATGGAAACGCTGATCCGCCAGAAGCCGCAGCAGTACCTGTGGGGCTATCACCGCTACAAGCAGCCGCGGCCGCTGGACGCCGCGCCGGCCGAAGGCGCCGCGAAGTGAAGCGCGCCCTGCAGGCCGCGCTGTCGCATGCGCTGCTGGGCGGCCTGTGGGCGCTGCACTGGCTGCCGCTGGGCGCGCAGGCGGCGATCGGGCGCGGCCTCGGCCGCGTGCTGTACCGCCTGGCCGGCTCGCGCCGCAAGGTCGGCCTGCGCAACCTCGAGCTGTGCCTGCCCGAGCTCGACGCCGCGCAGCGCGAGGCGCTGCTGCGCGAGCACTTCGGCTGGATGGCGCGCAGCCTGCTCGAGCGCGGCATGCTGTGGTACGCGAGCCCCGAGCGCCTGAAGAAGCTGATCCACATCGAGGGCGACGTGCACCTGGCCGAGCGCAGCGACAAGCCGGTGATGTGGCTGGTGCCGCACTTCGTCGCGCTGGATGTCGCGGGCGCGTCGACGCAGCTGTTCCAGACCAAGCAGGTGGCGTCGATCTACCAGGCGCAGAGCAATCCGGTGTTCGACAAGGCGATGCGGCGCGGCCGGCTGCGCTATGGCCAGGGCCAGGTCTTCTCCCGCCATGAGACGGCTCTGCCGCTGGTGCGCGCGATCCGCCGCGACCACGCCTTCTTCAACCTGCCGGACATGGACTTCGGCCTCAAGGACGCCGCCTTCGTGCCCTTCTTCGGCGTGCCCGCGGCCACGCTGCTGGCGCCGGCGCGCATGGCGCGCTCGCTGAAGATGCGCGTGCAGCCGGTGCTGGCCGAGATCCTGCCGGGCGGCCGGGGCTGGCGCGTGCGCTACCTGCCGCCGTGGGACGACTTCCCCGGCGACGACGACATCGCCGCCGCGACGCGCATGAACCGCTGGATCGAAGAGGAGATCCGCCGCAACCCGGCGCAATACCTGTGGGTGCACCGGCGCTTCAAGACACGGCCGCAGGGTGAGCCCTCGCTGTACAGCTGACTTCGGTCCGACGCTGATAATCGGCCGATGAACCTTCGTTTCACCAAGATGCACGGCGCCGGCAACGACTTCGTCGTGCTCGACGCGACGCGTGCGCCGATCGCGTTGTCGCCCGAGCAGCTGCGCCGGCTGGGCGACCGGCGTTTCGGCGTCGGCGCGGACCAGATCCTCTTCGTCGAGCCCAGCCGCACAGAAGGCGTCGACTTCCGCTACCGCATCTTCAACAACACCGGCGACGAGGTCGAGCACTGCGGCAACGGCGCGCGCTGCTTCGTGCGCTTCGTGCACCAGCGCGGGCTCACCCAGCGCAAGCGCATCAAGGTCGAGACCGTCAACAACCTGCTGGAGCTGCAGCTCGAAGACGACGGTCGCGTGACCGTCGACATGAACAAGCCGATCTTCGACCTCGCGCGGATCCCCTTCGATGCGAGCGGCCTGACCGCGCGCCACGAAGGCGACTTCGACCTCTGGCCGCTGGACATCGGCGAGGGCCGCAAGGTCGAGGTCGCGGTGCTGTCGATGGGCAACCCGCATGCGGTGCAGCGCGTGTCCGACGTGCGCGAGGCGCCGGTGCTGGCGCTGGGCGCACGCATCGAGGCCCACGCGCGCTTCCCGCGCAAGGTCAACGCCGGCTTCCTGCAGGTGCAGTCGCGCGACCATGTCGCGCTGCGCGTCTTCGAGCGCGATGCCGGCGAGACGCTGGCCTGCGGCACCGGCGCCTGCGCCGCGGTGGTGGCGGGCATCCGCCTGGGCTGGCTCGATCGCCGCGTCGACGTGCAGGCGCGCGGCGGGCTGCTGACGGTCGACTGGCCGTCCGACGATGACACCGTGCGCATGACCGGCCCGGCCGAGTTTGTCTTTGAAGGGGAGATCGAGTTGTGATGAGTCCGAAGGCACTCTTCGAGCGGGCCGAGCGCCGGGCCGCTCCCAAGCCGGCCCGCGCCCCCTCGGGGGGCCGATCGACGTACTCGTCGAGCGGGGGGCAGACATGACGATCCAGGGTGCGATCACCGAGGGCGACATCGCCAATTACCTGGCGAACACGCCCGGGTTCTTCGAACGCCATGCCGAGCTGCTGGCCTCGATCCAGCTGACCAGCCCGCATGGCCAGCGCGCCGTCTCGCTGCAGGAGCGGCAGATGGAAATGCTGCGCGAGAAGATCAAGGGCCTCGAGCAGAAGATCATGGAGATGATCCGCCACGGGCAGGAGAACGTGGCGATCGCCGATCGGCTGCACCGCTTCACCCGGGCGATCCTGCTGTCGCACGATCCGGCCACGCTGCCCGAGGCGATGGTCGCGACCTTGCGCCACGAGTTCCTGGTGCCGCAGGCCGCGGTCAAGCTGTGGAACCTCGCGCCCGCGCATGCCGAGCTGCCGTTCGCGCGCGGCGCGAGCGACGACGTGCGCAGCTTCGCGTCGAGCCTGACCTTGCCGTACTGCGGGCTCAACTCCGGCTTCGAGGCGGTGAACTGGCTGCCCGATCCGGGCAGCGTGCTGTCGCTGGCGCTGGTGCCGCTGCGCGCCGGCCGCGACGAGGACGCCTTCGGCCTGCTGGTGCTCGCGTCGCCCGACCCCGCGCGCTACAGCGCCGAGATGGGCACCGAGTTCCTGATGCGCATCGGCGAGATCGCCAGCGCGGGCCTCGCGCGACTGCTGCCCTGATCGGCGGGAACGCCGTGGCGGACGCGGCCGAGCCACCGCCGCTGGAGGCGGCGATCGCGCGCTTCGTCGAGCACCTGCGCGTCGAACGCCGCCTCGCGCCGCGCACGCTGGCGCTGTACGAGCCGGCGCTGCGCGAGCTGCAGGCCCATGCGGCCGGCGACCACGTGGCGCTGCGCGAGGCGCAAGCCCATCACCTGCGCCGCTGGACCGCGAAGCTGCGCGAACGCGGCCTCGGCTCGCGCACCATCGCCATCACGCTGGCGGCGTGGCGCGGCCTCTATGCCTACTGGGGCCGCGAGCGCCTCGTCACGCACAACCCGGTCGACGGCATCCGGCCGCCGAAGCCGCCGCAGACCTTGCCGAAGGCGCTGCCGGTCGAGCAGGCGGTGGCACTCGCCGAGGCCGAATCGGCGAGCGAATCGCCGGTGCTGCGCGCGCGCGACCACTGCATCGCCGAGCTGCTGTACGGCTGCGGGCTGCGCATCGGCGAGCTGGTGGCGCTGGACGTGGCGCCCGGGCCGCACGCGCTGGGCTGGATCGATGCCGCCGACGGCACTGCGCACGTGCTGGGCAAGGGCAGCAAGCGGCGCAGCGTGCCGGTCGGCGGGCCGGCGCTGCAGGCGCTGGCGGCCTGGCTTGCGCAGCGCGGCGAATTCGCGCGCGCCGACGAGCCGGCGCTCTTCGTCAGCCAGCGCGGCGCGCGGCTGTCGGCCCCGCAGCTGCGCACCCGGCTGAAGATGCTGGCGCTGCAGGCCGGGCTGCCGACCGACGTGCACCCGCACATGCTGCGCCACAGCTACGCGTCGCACCTGCTGCAGTCCAGCGGCGACCTGCGTGCGGTGCAGGAGCTGCTGGGCCACGCGAACATCTCGACGACGCAGATCTACACCAAGCTCGACTTCCAGCACCTCGCGAAGGTCTACGACGCGGCGCATCCGCGCGCGAAGAAGAAGTAGCCCTCCGGCGTCGCGCCGGACCCCCGCGCGACAATCCGGTGATGGACGACCCCAAGCTCACTTCGTTCGCGGCCCCCGAGGGGCGCTCAGTGCCCTTCGGGCGGCCGGGCGGGCACCGATGAAAAGCATTCGACTGCGCGACGGCAAGGAGCGCTCCCTGCTGCGCGGCCACCCCTGGGTGTTCCAGGGCTCGATCGCCAAGGGCGGCGGTGATGCCGGCGAGACCGTGCGCATCGAGGCGCACGACGGCAAGTTCCTGGGCTGGGGCGCGATCAGCCCGAGCTCGCAGATCCGCGTGCGGGCCTGGAGCTTCGACGAGGCCGAGCGCATCGACGAGGCCTTCTTCGAGCGCCGGTTGCGCCGCGCGATCGCACTGCGCGCGCGCTTGGGGCTAGCCAGCGACGGCCAGCGCCTGGTGCACGGCGAGGCCGACGGCCTGCCCGGGCTGATCGTCGACCGCTACGGCGATACGCTGTCGGCGCAGTTCCTCGCCGCCGGCGTCGAGCGCTGGCGCGAGGCCATCGCGTCGCAGCTGCTGGCGATCACCGGCCTGCAGCGCCTGTACGAACGATCGGACTCCGGCGTGCGCGGCCTCGAAGGCCTGGAGCCGCGCAGCGGCTGGCTGCGCGGCGACGGCGCGACGGCATTGACGATCACCGAACACGACATGGCGCTCGGCCTCGACGTCGCGCTCGGCCACAAGACCGGCTACTACCTCGACCAGCGCGACAACCGCCACCGCTTCGCGCAACTGGTGCGCCAGCTCGGCTGCCAGCGCGTGCTGAACTGCTACAGCTACACCGGCGGCTTCAGCGTCGCGGCGCTGAAGGGCGGCGCCGGGCATGTCACCAGCGTCGATTCGTCCGGCCCGGCGCTCGAGCAGGCGCGCGAGAACGTGCGGCGCAACGGCTTCGACGATGCGGCGTCGTGCACCTTCGCCGATGCCGACGTCAACGGCTTCCTGCGCGAGGCCTTGAAGCGCGGCGACCGCTACGACGCGATCGTGCTCGACCCGCCGAAGTTCGCGCCCAGCGCCGCGCATGCCGACCGGGCGTCGCGCGCCTACAAGGACATCAACCGGCTGGCGCTGAAGCTGCTCGAGCCCGGCGGCCTGCTGATGACGTACTCCTGCTCCGGCGGCATCGGCGCCGAGCTGTTCCACAAGATCGTCGCCGGCGCCGGCCACGACGCGGGTGTCGACGGCTACCTGGTGGAGCGGCTGGAAGCGTCGCCGGACCATCCGACCACGCTGTGCTTCCCGGAAGGCGAGTACCTGAAGGGGCTGGCGATCATCGTGCGCGCCTGAAGGGGTTTGGGAACGAGGTTCGCCGGCCGCTGTCGCCGGCCGCCGCCGCAGGAGAGTCCGAACCCGAACGACAGGAAGCGCTGACGCGTCAGCCCGAAGGCGCCAGCCGCACGCGCGGCTCGAACTTCGCCCGGTGCACGCTGAAGAAGGCCTTCACGTTGCGCACGTTGGCGTCCTGCGTGAACAGGCGCTGTACCAGCGCGTGGTAGGCCGCCATGTCCGGCGCCCAGATCACCAGCATGAAGTCCGGGCCGGGGGAGACGCGGTAGCACTGCTGCACGCCGTCCTCTGCGACGGCGCGGGCCTCGAAGGCGGCCAGGTGCTCGGCGCCCTGCGCGTCGAGCGACACCTCGACCAGCGCCGTGAGCCCGGCCACCTGCTGCGGCGAGACGATCGCCACCTGGCGCTCGATGACGCCGGCCTCGACCAGCCGCCGCACGCGGCGCAAGGTTGTCGCCGGCGAGGCATGGGCCGCCTCGGCCAGCGCCTGGTTCGCGCGCGCGCTGTCCTGCTGCAGCAGCTCCAGCAGGCGCAGGTCCAGTGCGTCGAGCTCGATCATGTGGCGATCCGTTTCATAGACGCTGAGCTGATGCAATTTTCAACCACGATCTCGTTGCTGTGTTCGAGAATTTCATTCAAGCAGGAATTTTGCACGCCTGTTTCTCAACGGCCTGCCTAGCATCCCGCCCCATCGATCACCCAACGGGGAGTGTTTCAACATGTGTGGCATCGTCGGCGCAGTCAGCCAGCGCAACATCGTCCCGATCCTGGTCCAGGGCCTGAAGCGGCTGGAGTACCGCGGCTACGACAGCTGCGGCGTCGCGGTGCACCAGGACGGACTGTTGCGCCGCACGCGCAGCACCTCGCGCGTGGCCGAGCTCGACGCGCAGGTGGCCAACGAAGCCGTGCAGTCGGGCACCGGCATCGCGCACACGCGCTGGGCCACGCACGGCGCGCCGGCGGTGCACAACGCGCACCCGCACTTCTCCACCGGCCCGAACGGCGCCGCGCGCATCGCGCTGGTCCACAACGGCATCATCGAGAACCACGACGAGCTGCGCGCCGAGCTGCAGGCCAAGGGCTTCGTGTTCGAGAGCCAGACCGACACCGAGGTCATCGCCCACCTCGTCAACCACCTCTATGACGGCGACCTGTTCGACGCCGTGCAGCGTGCCACCCAACGCCTGAAAGGCGCGTACGCGATCGCCGTGTTCTGCCGCGACGAGCCGCAGCGCGTGGTCGGTGCCCGCGAGGGCTCGCCGCTGGTGCTGGGCGTCGGCCAGGGCGAAACCTTCCTCGCCTCCGATGCGATGGCGCTGGCCGGCGTCACCGACCAGATCGTCTACCTCGAGGAAGGCGACATCGTCGACCTGCAGCTGGGCAAGCACTGGATCGTCGGCCGCCAGGCCGACGGCACGCACAAGAGCGTGCAGCGCGAAGTGCGCACGGTGCATGCGCACTCCGGTGCCGCCGAGCTGGGCCCGTATCGCCACTACATGCAGAAGGAGATCTTCGAGCAGCCGCGGGCGATCGCCGACACGCTGGACGGCGTCTCGAACATCGCGCCCGAGCTCTTCGGCGACAAGGCCTTCGCCGCCTTCAAGGACGCCGAGCAGGTGCTGATCCTCGCCTGCGGCACCAGCTACTACTCGGGCTCGGTGGCCAAGTATTGGCTGGAGTCGATTGCGCGCATCCCGACGCAGGTGGAGATCGCGAGCGAATACCGCTACCGCGACAGCGTGCCGAACCCCAAGACGCTGGTCGTCACGATCAGCCAGAGCGGCGAAACGGCCGACACCATCGCCGCGCTGAAGCACGCACGCGCGCAGGGCATGGCGCACACGCTGACCATCTGCAACGTCTCGACCAGCGCGATGGTGCGCGAGTGCGCGCATGCCTTCGTCACGCGGGCCGGCGTCGAGATCGGCGTGGCGTCGACCAAGGCCTTCACGACGCAGCTGGTCGCGCTGTTCCTGATGACCTTGTCGCTCGCCCAGGTGCGCGGCCGCCTCACCGACGCCGAAGAGGCCAAGCACCTGAAGGACCTGCGCCACCTGCCGTCGGCGGTGCAGGCGGTGCTGGCGCTGGAGCCGCAAGTGATCGCCTGGGCCGAGGAATTCGCGCGCAAGGAGAACGCGCTGTTCCTGGGCCGCGGCCTGCACTACCCGGTGGCACTGGAAGGTGCGCTGAAGCTCAAGGAGATCAGCTACATCCACGCCGAGGCCTATCCCGCAGGCGAGCTCAAGCACGGCCCGCTGGCGCTGGTGACCTCGGCGATGCCGGTGGTCACCGTGGCGCCGAACGACGCGCTGCTGGAAAAGCTCAAGAGCAACCTGCAGGAAGTGCGCGCGCGCGGCGGCGAGCTCTTCGTCTTCGCCGACTCGGATACCCAGATCACCTCCGCCCCCGGCGTGCACGTGATCCGCATGCCCGAGCACTACGGCGCGCTGTCGCCGATCCTGCACGTGGTGCCGCTGCAGCTGCTGGCGTACCACACGGCCTGCGCGCGCGGCACCGACGTGGACAAGCCGCGCAACCTGGCGAAGAGCGTGACGGTGGAGTGACGCGCGGTACTCGCGTCGATACTGCGTCAGAAGGGGCCCGCGGGCCCCTTCTCTGTCAGCGCGGCGGCAAGGGCCACAGCGCATTCACCGGCCGTTCGAGCACCCGCGCGGCGACCGGATGGAACGCGGGCGCATCCAGCCGGCCCGCAGCCGCGGCGTCGGCCAGCCAGCGTTCGATCGAGCCGCCCTGGTCGACCCAGCGATCCTGCCGCAGCAGTCCGTAGAGGCCGGCGGCGATCACGTGCATGCCGTCGTCGGACTGGCGCCAGCGGTCGGCGGGGTTGCGGGCGACGCCCAGCGCCTCGCTGATCAGCTGGTCCAGCGCCTGCGCCAGGTCTTCGTCGACCAGGCCCTTCAGCGTCGTGTAGCCCCAGCGCGGATCGTGCTCGCGCACGATCTTCGCGATCAACGGATCGCGCCCGAAGGCGGCCAGCGCGGCGGTGGCGGCCGCCCCGTCCATCGGCACCGGCGGATGCAGCATCTCGTGCGCCGCGATGCGCACGGTGGTGGCGGTGTCGTAGTCGGCCGCCTGCAGGAAGGTCTGGCCCTGCACCTTGATGCCATGCGGCTTGGAAAACTGCAGCAGCACGATCCGGATCTGCGGATCGAAGGTCCGGCCGGTCAGCTTCTCCTGCCAGGACACCACGTCGAAACCGGCCAGCGCGCGCTGCACCTCGCCGATGCGCTGGTCCAGGCCGCTGCCGACCCGCTCCTGGCGAAAGGCCGCGAAGCCGGCGTGCTGCAGCGCGCTGAAGATCGTTTCGAGCCGGGGCGCCGCGCGATCGAACCAGGCCCAGTCCTCGGCGCTCCAGTAGCTGCTCGCCCGGTAGGGCGGCAGGATCGACGTGTGCCGCGATCGCAACGCCGCCAGCAGCGTGTCGATCGAGGTGTCGTGACCATCGGACGAGAACAGCAGCTGCAGGTTGGGGCCGAGCAGGCCGAAGCCGTCCTGGCCCGCGTCCTTCCACAGCCGCGCGATGTCATCGCGAACCGACTCGGGCAGGCGAGGCGCGAAGGCGGCGGCATCGGCCGCGTAGAAGTCGAGGTACAGCGGCGTGCCCGACAAGGGCCCGAGGAAGGCGATCGCATCGAAGCCCTCGGAGGCACGGACCTGCCATCGGGTGCGCCGGGTCCTGGTCTGCGCGGCGGCGGGCCCGCGGGTCAGCGGGAAGGTCGACAAGGCCACCAGGGCCCCGGACAGAAGCGATCGGCGATGCATGCCCGATGCTAGGCAGGCACCCGCACGGCGTCTTGAACGGACTTAACCCACCAGTTGCGTCGGGGTCTGTCCGGTCAGCGCGACGAGGCTGCGCGTCAGGTGCGCCTGGTCGGCGAAGCCGGTCTCGGCGGCCAGCGTCGCCAGCGAGCCCGGCCAGGCCGGCAGGCGGCGCAGCGCCTGCAGGGCCCGCATCTCCAGCCGATAGCGCTTCGGGCTGGTGCCGTAGGCGCGGTGGAAGCCCCGGCTCAGCGACTGCGGCGCGATGCCCATCGCATCGGCCCACCCGGCGAGGCTCAAGCCCGGGTCGGCAGCGAGCGCCGCGGCCAGCAGGTCCGGCCAGTCTTCGAGCCGGGCGGCCGACGGGCGCACGCTGCGCCGCAGCAGGTCGGCCGCCTCGTTCACGTCGCGTTCGGCGAGCCGGGCGATCGCGTCGGCATCGTCGACCTGTCCCAGGCCGTCGGCCGGCAACGCACCGCGGGCCGGCAGGTTGAGCACGCGCGCCCCGCGGGCCAGGAAGTGGTTCTGGTGCGACTCATGCGCCCCATGGAACACCACCTGGCCGGGGCCGACGCACATGCGGCCCCGGTCGCCGGCCTCCAGGTAGCCCCCGGCCAGCACGAGCGCGACATAAGCCTGGCGGTGGCGGTGCCGCGGCAGGCGATCGAAGGCGCCGTGAAGGGAGATCGCCGTCGTCATCGATCGCTCAAGTCTGCGTCGGTCCGGTCTCGAAGGTCGGCGTCGACGCGTGGTGCCGCAGCATCGCATGGGCCAGTTCGAGCCGACCGTAGCGCACCAGCCCGGCGATGCCGTCCTCGAGCACGCTCGGCGGGTCGCCCTGTCCGAGCTTGAACTGCACCTGCGTATCGAGGATCGTCGCGCGGAAGGGCACGATGGCGGTGACCATGTGGTCGAAGCGCGGCCCCATCTCGTCGATGCGCCAGGGGTTCGGGTAGGCGCTGTCCGCATGGGCGATCAAGGTCTCCAGCGCTTCGCGCGCAGCGCCGGCGCGGTCGTCCAGCTCGATCTCGACCTTGAAGTGCACCGCCTGGTAGTTCCAGGTCGGCGCGTAGCGGCGCTCGCGCAGCCACGACGACGAGATGTAGCCCTGGGCGCCCGAGAAGGCCACCAGCGCGCGGCGTTCGCGCCGCACGAGCGCCAGCTGCGGGTTGAAGCGCGAGAAGTGGCCGATCAGCACGCCCCGGCCGCCGGTGTCCCGCTGCAGCACCAGCGGCAGCGGCGAGGCCTGCAGGTCGCCGTCCACGGCGCTGATCACCAGCGCCAGCGGATAGGCCGCGACCAGCCGGTCGATCTCGCGCTCGTCGGTGGGACGGAAGACTTCCGGTGTGTTCATGGCTCGGTTCTGGGTTCGACAGGGAATCGAAGGAGCGCGATCATAAGGAGCGCTGGGCATGTCGCTTGCCTCGACCCCTCGACGATTCGCCGCCCCACCATGCCCGCACGCCGCGCCTTCGACCTGCTGAAGAAGACCGTCCAGGCCTGGATCGACGATCGGGCGGCGAGCATGGGGGCGGCGCTGTCGTACTACACCGTGTTCTCGATCGCGCCGCTGCTGCTGATCGTCATCGGGGTCGCCGGCGCCGTCTTCGGCGCCGACGAAGTGCGCGCGGCGGTCGTCACGCAACTGCAGGGCCTGCTCGGCGAACAGGTGGCGGAGGCCATCGAAGCGCTGCTGAGGAACGTCTCGCAGCCGGGCGAAGGGGTGCTGGCTGCCGCGATCGGCTCGGTGGTGCTGTTCATCGGCGCGACCACCGCGTTCGCCGAACTGCAGGACGACCTCGACCGCATCTGGCGTGCGCCCGAGCGCAACAAGCCGAGCGGCGTGTGGGGCTGGGTGCGCTCGCGCCTGCTGTCCTTCGGCATGGTGCTGACGATCGGCTTCCTGCTGATGGTGTCGCTGCTGGCGAGCACCGCGATCGCGGGGGTGGGCGACTGGCTCGGCGAGTCGCTGTCGGGCTGGCAGTGGCTGGCCCAGGCGCTCAACCTCGCGCTGAGCTTTGGCCTCATCACCGTGATGTTCGCGGCAATCTACCGCTTCATGCCGCATGTCGACGTGCACTGGCGCGACGTGTGGATCGGCGCCGCGGTGACCTCGCTGCTGTTCACGATCGGCAAGCACCTGATCGGGCTTTACCTCGGCAAGAGCTCGGTGGCCACCGGTTTCGGTGCCGCGGGCTCGCTGGCGGTGCTGCTCGTGTGGGTCTACTACTCGGCACAGATCTTCCTGCTCGGCGCGGAGTTCACCTGGATCTGGGCCGGCGAGCGCCGGGCCGCGCCCGTGGCCGAGGGCAAGGCGCTGCCCGAGGGCGATGCGCGGGTGGATGTCGAGGAGCGGCCGCTGGCGCCGGCTGCGGCCACGTCACCGGCCCGCGGCGGCGGCTTCGTCGCCACGCACCCGCTGTCCGTGCTCGGCGCGGCCGCCGCCGCCGGGGCGGGTGCGGTGATGCTGGGCCGGCGGCTCGCCGTGCGCCATCGCCGCCTCGCCTCGACCTGACCCGCTCCTACGTGGGCGTGGCGTGCGGGCCTACCGGCGCGCGCGACCGGCGCCGATGCCGCGCCGTCACCTGGCTGCGCACACTGGGCGATATGCCGCCGCACGCCGCGGCGATCCGTTCAACTGCAGCGCCACCGCTGCCAACGACGAAGGAGTGCACGATGAACAAGCAACAGGTCAAGGGCGCCGTGGAGAAAGCCGTCGGCAAGGCCCAGGAAAAACTCGGCCGCGCCATCGACAGCCCGACCCAGGAAGCCAAGGGCATCGGCAAGCAGATCAAGGGGCAGGCGCGCAAGAGCGTCGGCGATGCCAAGGAAGTGCTGAAGGACGCCGGCAAGGCCTGAGCGATGCGGTCGACCGGTGATGACGTCTGAAGTACGCGTCATCGCCACCGTCCGGCCCGCGGCGACCCACCCGCCCCAGGGGGTATCGGTCGCCGCGTACAATCCGGTCCGTCGCACGCAGCCCGTGCGTCAACCTCCCCGGCATCGCGGACTGCCCCCCAGGGCGTGATGCCGGCCCTTCTCGACCGGCGCGGCCTTTCACACGGCTCCCTCATCGTCGGTCCAGCCCGAGCGGCGCGCGAGCCCTCCGTCGCGCGCCTTCCGAATGACGCCCCGTCGCCTGCTGGTGGCGTGGCGTCGCGGCCTGCGTGCCGCGACCACTGCAAGGAAAGTCATTGGCCAAGGAAGAACTGATCGAGATGCACGGCAAGGTCCAGGAAGTGCTGCCGGACTCCCGTTACCGCGTCACGCTGGACAACGGCCATTCGCTGGTCGCCTACACCGCCGGCAAGGTGCGCAAGAACCACATCCGCATCCTGGCCGGCGACAGCGTGTCGCTGGAACTGTCGCCCTACGATCTCACGAAGGGCCGGATCACCTTCCGCCATCTCGACCGCCCGGCCGGGGGCCCGCGCCCGCCGCATCGGCGCTGACGCTCGCCGGCGTCGCCCGACGCCGCCCTCAGGGCAGGCTGCGCAACTGCAGCTCGGCTGACGTTCTCTCGTCGAACGCCAGCCGGCCCGTCAACCCGATGTGCTCCGCATACGGGTCCTCGTACGACCACGCCGCATCCGGCACTTGCCGGCCCCCGAGCTGCAGGTTGAAGTAGCTCGCCTGCCCCTTGAACGGGCAGTAGGTCAACTTCGCCGAGCGCGTCAGGTGCTGCATCTGCACGTCGCCTCGCGGGAAGTAGAAGCGCGGCGGATGACCGTCCTCGTCGACCCGCACGACGTTGCGCGAGTCGGCGACGGCCTGGCCCGCCAGGTCGACCGCCATGCGCCCGTCGACGCGCGATTCGAGCACGCGATGCGCCGGATGCGCCCGGTGTCCAGGTGCGGGGCTGGTCATGGTCTGCTCCTTGGTGTGAGGCGCGCGCGGCAAGCGCTGAGCCTGTGACTTTGTCGGAAGCGGTGATCCTCGGCCGCATCATCGGTCAGTGAGAGGCGGTCGCGAACCGCTCGGTCGCCGCACAACGCCGGCACGATGCCGCCGGAGCTCAACCCGAGGCCAGTTCCTTCAGCAACAGCTTCATGCGCTTGCGCCCGTCGGCATTGGTCGCGCGCCAGGCCTTCGATGCCAGCGCCAGGAACTGCAGTTCCGCAGCCGTCGGCCCCGACACCGCACGCGCTTCGTCGAGCCAGCCGGCGGGCTGGCCGCAGGCCGCCTCGATCTGACGCGCCAGCTTGTCGCCGATCGGCCGGCTGCTCTTGATCTGGCTCCACATGCTGGGGCTGATCTGCAGCCGGGCGGCGAAAGCCTGCTCCAGGCCCTTCGGCGGCGTGCCCGCGCGCATCTGTTCTTCGGCGTAGTGCTGGAACAGGCTCAGCACGTTCTGGCGGCGGTGGACGGGCGTCTGATCGGGCACGAGGGGGCTTGCAACCTGGGGAAGAAAGATTGTCGCACCCGCTTGACGACGCGGTGAAGACTCTTTACAGTGCGCGACTTCGCTGCTGCGGCCTTCGGGCTGCAGCCCCCAGACACCGAACCGCAAGGAGTCCCGACCGTGCTGAACCGCCGCCCCGCCACCCTCATGTCGCCGAAGGCCGGCGCATGCATGGGCGCACGGGCCGCAGGTTCGTTCGATCAAGGCCCTCCGGGCGAAGGCAGCGCATAGCGCACACGCCTTCCACTCGATCTTCATCGAGGCCCGGATTCCGAAAGGATCCGGGCCTCGCTGCTTTCCGATCCTGTTTTCGAACTGTTCGATCTCATGGCGGGTGTGCTTCGGCACAACGGCCGAATGTTTCACCCCACAGCGCAGGGGTGGCCCGGATGTGCGCCGCGGGGACGCCCGCGTCGTGCAGCGAGACAGCGCTGAGCGGATTAGCCGCCCTCGCGCTGGAGCACAACCGCGATGAGATCAACTTCAAGCCCCTGTAGACGCTCACGCTCCAGGGGTGGAAATCGGCCGCAACGATAGGGCGGCTCCGGAACCCGTCACCGGAACCTTCGATCGGTGCCCTGCGGGGTGAACGAGATCGACACGGCGTGCTCGAAGTGCCATGAGGCGCGCCGCTTCGAAGGAAACCAAGATGACTGCCACCAACTACAACGAAGAGCAGGTCCCCGGCGGCGTGCCGGTGAAGATGTGGACGCAGGGCGTGCCGGTCGAGGACGAGGCGAAGCGCCAGCTGGCGAATGCCGCGCGCCTGCCCATCGTGTTCAGGCACATCGCGGCGATGCCGGACGTGCACCTGGGCATCGGCGCGACCGTCGGCTCGGTGATCCCGACCCTGAAGGCGATCATTCCGGCGGCCGTCGGCGTCGACATCGGCTGCGGCATGATGGCCTGCAAGACCACGCTGACCGCGGCGGACCTGCCGGACAACCTGGGGCCGCTGCGCTCGGCGATCGAGCGTGCGGTGCCGCACGGCCGGGCGCCGGGCGCGCGTGATCCGGGCGCCTGGAACAAGGTGCCCGGCGCCGTGGACACCGCGTGGGCGCAGCTGGAGCCGGCATTCACCGAGCTCTGCCGCGACTACCCGAAGCTCGAAAAGACCAACAACCGGAACCACCTCGGCACGCTGGGCACCGGCAACCACTTCATCGAGGTCTGCCTCGACGAGCAGGGCTGCGTGTGGTTCATGCTGCACTCGGGTTCGCGCGGCGTCGGCAACGCGATCGGCACGATGTTCATCGAGCTCGCGAAGCAGGACGCGCTACGCAACAACGCGAACCTGCCGGACCGCGACCTGGCGTACTTCGAGGAAGGCTCGCGGTACTTCGGCGACTACGTGCGGGCGGTCGGCTGGGCGCAGACCTTCGCGAGGCTGAACCGCGAGGTGATGATGCGCCGCGTGATCGAGGCCGCGAAAACGGTGATCCGCAAGAGCTTCCAGGCCCACATCGAGGCGGTGAACTGCCACCACAACTACGTGCAGCAGGAGCGCCACTTCGGCGAGGACGTCTACGTCACCCGCAAGGGCGCGGTCAGCGCGAAGCGGGGCGAGCTCGGCATCATCCCGGGCAGCATGGGCGCGCGCAGCTACATCGTGCGCGGCAAGGGCCACCCCGAGTCGTTCGACAGCTGCAGCCACGGCGCGGGCCGCGCGATGAGCCGCGGCGAAGCCAGGCGCCGCTTCACGCTGGCCGACCATCGCGCCGCGACCGAAGGTGTCGAGTGCCGCAAGGACAAGGACGTCATCGACGAGATCCCGATGGCCTACAAGGACATCGACGCGGTGATGGAGGCGCAGCGCGACCTCGTCGAGGTGATGCACACGCTGAAGCAGGTGGTGTGCGTGAAGGGCTGAGGCCGGCGCGAAGGGCGCTGCCAGCGTACGGGGTCGCGCGTCGCAGCTGACGGCCTCCGCTCGGAAGGCCGCTCACTTCAGGCGTCAGGCAGCGGCGCGCTGCGCCGGCGCCGGGCCGAGGATCGCATTCAGGGCGGTCTCCAGGCTGTGCACGGTGCGGTCCGGGTGCTGCAGCTTCTCGATGCCGAACAGGCCCATGCGGAAGGTCTTGAAGTCGGCCGGTTCGTCGCATTGCAGCGGCACGCCGGCAGCGGTCTGCAGGCCTTGCGCGGCGAAGGCCTTGCCGGTGTGCAGGCCGTCGTCGTCGGTGTAGGCCACGACGACGCCCGGCGCCTCGAAGCCCTCGGCGGCGACGCTGGGCAGCCCGCGCGCGGCCAGCAACGCGCGCACGCGGCGGCCCAGCGCCCACTGCTCGGCGCGCAGCTTCTCGAAGCCGCAGGCGCGGGTCTGCAGCATCGCGTCGCGCGTGCGCAGCAGTGCATCGGTGGGCATGGTCGCGTGGTACGCGAAGCCGCCCTTCTCGTAGGCCTCGACGATCTGCAGCCACTTCTTCAGGTCCGCGGCGAAGCTGGTGCTGGTGGTGCCGTCGATCGCGGTGCGCGCACGCTCGCTCAACATCACGAAGGCGCAGCACGGCGAGCCGCTCCAGCCCTTCTGCGGCGCGCTGACCAGCACGTCGACGCCGGTGGCCTGCATGTCGACCCACAGCGCGCCGGACGCGATGCAATCCAGCACGAACAGGCCCCCGACCTCGTGCACCGCATCGGCCACCGCATGCAGGTAGGCATCGGGCAGCACGATGCCCGAGGCGGTCTCGACATGCGGTGCGAAGACGACGGCCGGGCGCTGCGCGCGGATCGCCGCGATCACCTCGTCCAGCGGCGCCGGCGCGAAGGGCTGCTGGCGGCCGGCGGCGACGGGCCGTGCCTTCAGCACCTGCTGGTCCTTCGGAATGCGGCCCATCTCGAGGATCTGCGTCCAGCGGAAGCTGAACCAGCCGTTGCGCAGCACCAGCACGGCCTTGTCGGTGGCGAACTGGCGCGCGACCGCTTCCATGCCGAAGGTGCCGCTGCCCGGCACGATGATGGCCGTCGGCGCGTGGTAGGCCTCCTTCAGCACGCCGACGATGTCGCGCACGGCCTGCTGGAACTTGCGCGACATGTGGTTGACCGCGCGGTCGGTATAGACCACCGAGTACTCGAGCAGGCCATCGGGATCGACGTCGGGCAGCAGGCCGGGCATGGCGGATCTCCTGGATCGGGAACGGGCCGCCGAGCCTACCATCCGAAGCGCCGTCGCCGGCTGCGCAACAATGCGCCGCAGCACTCATTCAGAGGGGACCCTCATGACGATTCGACTCGCCGACGACAAGCCCGCCGCGCCAACCACCGCCGCCCCCGACCGCATCGAGGACCAGCTCTCGTTCCGCTCGCGCTACGTGCTGGTGTTCGGCGAGGTCGACGACAAGCTCGCGCATGCCACCTGCCGCCGCCTGCTCGCGCTGTCGGAGGAATCCGATGCGCCGATCACGATGCTGGTGTCTTCGCCGGGCGGCCATGTCGAGTCGGGCGACGCGATCCACGACATGATCCGCTTCGTGCGCGCGCCGGTGACCACCGTCGGCACGGGCTGGGTCGCCAGTGCCGGCGCGCACATCTTCCTGGCGCCGCCGAAGGAGCGCCGGGTCTGCCTGCCGAACACGCGCTTCATGATCCATCAGCCGGCCGGCGGCGCCGGCGGCCAGGCCACCGACATCGCGATCCAGGCCAGGGAGATCCTGCGCACGCGCGAGCGTATCGCCCGCGTGATCGCGCGCCAGACCGGGAAGACCTATGAAGCCGTGCTGGCCGACATGGAGCGCGACTTCTGGATGAATGCCGACGAGGCGGTGGCCTACGGCATCGTCTCGCGGGTCATCGAGCAGCAGAAGGAACTGGCCTGAGCGCCGACGGCCGGCTGAGCGCGGGCCGTCTCCCGCCCAGACTGCTAGCCTAGCCGACCCGCGTATCGTCCGGCCGGCGCCAGTTGCCGGCGACGCTGGCGACGCCGCCCTGGATCGCGGTGTCGCCCTCGTGGATCTCCGACGCGCGGCGCTGGCCGTAGGTGACCGACAAGCTCGCGCGGCGCAGCGCCAGCGGGTAGTCGACGTCCTCGGCGCCGGTGAAAAACACCACCTCGCCGTCATCGCGCAGGCGCTGCAGCGTCTCGGCGTTCAGCGCCAGCAGCAGCTCGAACACGCCGGCGTGGTATTCGCGGCGCACCAGGCGGCGGGTCTGCCAGGTTTCGTAGCGCAGTGTGCCGTCACCGGCGTCGACCGACTCGTTGCGGTCGACCACGATGCCCTGGGTCTGCAGCGAGGCCAGCCGCGGCGCGATGCCGCCGGCGCGCTGGCCGCCCACGGCCAGGCTGGCGCTGTGCGCCTTGCCGGTCAGGCAGTCGATCTCGTCGCGCTGGTAGACGACGGCGGTGTGCAGGCCGTCGTCGCCGGCCGGGCCGCTGGTCAGGCGCTTGTACTCGCCGACCTGGCGGCTGGTGGCCAGCGGCATGCCGCCCTGCCAGTCATCGAACGCGACCTTCAGCACCGCGCCGACGATGTCGGCGCGCTGCCAGCCCTGAGGCGGTTCGCCGAGCGCGCAGCGGCCGGTGAGCACGCCGGTGGCCTCCGGCTGCGGCCAGCCGCCGTCGATCTGCGCCGGGCGGTCGACCGTCACCGGCAAGGGTTGCGGCTGGGCGGCGAAGCTGGGCAGCGCGTCGGGCAGGGCCCGTTCGAGGGCCAGGCGCGCGGGGGATGGCGTGGCAGGCGCGCTGGTGGACTTGGCAGGCGCGGCGGCCGAGGCGGCGGCGGGGTCGGGGCGAAGGGCGGCGGGCATTCGAGCCTCCTGCGTGGCGACAGCCGCTACTGTCCGTCTTCCGGGCCCGGCTGTCATCCGGGCTGGGCACTAGTTCACTCGGCCGCCGCCCGACCCCCCGTTTCCAGGGGAGGGGCCGTTCAGTAGCCGTTGGCCTGCGCGGTGGCCAGCAGCTCGTCGATCGAGCCGAGCCGGGTGATCTGGCTGCCCAGCGCGGGCACCAGGTACCACACCTGGCCGTCCTTGGTGCCGACGTAGGCGTTGGTGGCCGAGTAATAACGGAAATAGTACCCGTCCGTGGTCGCCGATGCGGGGCTGGCCGGCGCGGCGTACTGCGGGTAGGCCGCCTCGAGGTAGTTGAAGATGCGATCGGACGGCGAGAGGCTGGCCTTCGCGGGCAGCTCGGAGGCCTTGTCGATGAACACCAGGTGTTCGCGCGTCATCGTCTGCCCGGTGGCCCAGGGCTTGCGCACCGGCAGCTGCGGGAACAGGCCACCGGCGTTGACCACCGTCAGCGCGGCGATCCTGTCGACCACCGCCATGCCCGGCGCCGTGACCTGGCCGAACACCGTGAAGCCGCCGTTGTTCGACGGGCCCAGCGTCGTCGTGTTGTCCTTCAGGTTGAAGAACCACTGGCTGGTCGCGCTGTCCGGGTTGCCGCCCTGCTTGGCCATCGCGATCGTGCCGCGCACGTTCGGACGGTCGGCGCTGTACTCGTTAACGATCGGCGCGCCGGTGGGCACGTAGCCCGCCACGTTGCCGACCGGCCAGTTGTAGCCGCCGCCCTGGATCACGAAGTTGGCCTCGTGGCGGTGGATGAACGACTGCATGTACGCGTCCTGGCGCACATAGCTCAGGAAGTTCTGCACCGTGCCGGCCGCGGTGTTGTCATAGAGGTCGATGTCGATCGGACCGTAGGCGGTGTGGAACCGCACCATCGTCGCCTGGGCGGGCACGAGCAGGGTGGAAGCAGCGAGGAAGCCGGCGGCGGCCAGCCGCGGCAGTAGCTTGAACAGGGACACCGGGCAGTCTCCAGACACGGAAGGGGCCGCCGGATGGCGGCGAGGGCGTCGATTCTGCCGGAGGCCTTCACAGCCCCATCGTGTAGTCAAAATACATACTTGCAGACTGGCGGCGTTTCATTCCTTCACTCATTTCCAGGGGTGAGCAGCAAGAAATCTGGGTTGACGTGCTTGCAGACAGGCCGTGACAAGTAGTACAACTACATCACCGCGGTGCACGTCTCGAACTGTTCCAACCAACATGGCCCGGCTGCGAACGGGCCTCCAGAGGAGCTGACGATGATTCGAAGCATGCAGGCTGCGCTGATGCGCGGCCGGCTGGCCGCTGCACTGGTGCTGGCGGCGGCCGCATGGAGCGCCACGGCCGCGCCCGACACCCACGTCTCGAACAAGCAGGGGTTCAACACCGACGTCATCTACCAGGTCGTCACCGACCGCTTCGTCGACGGCAATGCGGCGAACAACCCGAGCGGTGCCGCCTTCAGCGCCGGCTGCACGCAGCTGAAGCTGTACTGCGGCGGCGACTGGCGCGGGCTGCAGAACAAGATCGAGGACGGCTACCTCACCGGCATGGGCATCACCGCGATCTGGATCTCGCAGCCGGTCGAGAACATCACCGCGGTGCTGAACTATTCCGGCACCAACAGCACCGCCTACCACGGCTACTGGGCGCGCGACTTCAAGCGCACCAACGCCGCCTTCGGCAACTTCACCGACTTCAGCAACATGATCACCGCGGCGCATGCCGCGAACATCAAGGTCATCATCGATTTCGCGCCGAACCACACCTCGCCGGCCGATGCGGCGAACGCGGGTTTCGGCGAGAACGGCCGTCTCTACGACAACGGCGCGCTGGTCGCCAGCTACGCCAGCGACCCCAGCGGCTACTTCCACCACAACGGCGGCACCAGCTTCTCGAACCTCGAGGACGGCATCTACCGCAACCTGTTCGACCTGGCCGACCTCGACCACAACAAGGCGCCGATCGACACCTACTTCAAGGACGCGATCAAGCTGTGGCTGGACCTGGGCGTCGACGGCATCCGCATGGATGCGGTCAAGCACATGCCCTTCGGCTGGCAGCAGAACCTGATGTCGTGGATCCACGGCTACAAGCCGGTGTTCACCTTCGGCGAGTGGTTCCTGAGCGCCAACGAGGTCGACCCCGCGAACCACTACTTCGCCAACAAGAGCGGCATGAGCCTGCTCGACTTCCAGTTCGGCCAGAAGGTGCGGCAGGTCTTCAAGGACGGCACGCACGACATGGTGAGCCTGCACCAGATGATCACCGACACCGCGGCGCAGTACGCGCAGGTGCACGACCAGGTGACCTTCATCGACAACCACGACATGCCGCGCTTCCACACGACCGGCGCGAACCCGCGCAAGCTGGAGCAGGCGCTGGCCTTCACGCTGACCTCGCGCGGCGTGCCGGCGATCTACTACGGCAGCGAGCACTACATGACCGGCACCGGCGACCCGGCCAACCGCGCGCGGATCACCTCGCTCGGCACCGGCACCACCGCCTACCAGGTCATCTCGAAGCTCGCGCCGCTGCGCAAGCAGAACCCGGCGCTCGCCTACGGCACGACGCAGCAGCGCTGGCTCAACGGCAACGTCTACATCTACGAGCGCCAGTTCGGCAACAACGTCGCGCTGGTGGCGATCAACCGCGACCTGGCGAACGCCGTGAACATCGGCGGGCTGGTCACCGCGCTGCCGGCCGGCAGCTACACCGACAAGCTCACCGGCACGCTGAACGGGAACGGCATTACCGTCGGCGCGGGCGGCGCGGTGCCGACCTTCTCGCTCGCGGCCGGCGCGGTCGCGGTGTGGAGCGCAACCCCGGCGATCAGCACGCCGCTGGTCGGGCATGTCGGGCCCGTGCTCGGCAAGGCCGGCAACACGGTGACCATCGACGGCCGCGCCTTCGGCGCGACCAAGGGCACGGTCTACTTCGGCACCACCGCGGTCACCGGCACCAACATCACGTCCTGGGAAGCGACGCAGATCAAGGTCAAGGTGCCGTCCGTGGCGCCGGGGACCTACGGCGTCAGCATCAAGACCGCGAGCAACGTCACCAGCAACACCTACAACGGGATGCAGGTGCTCGGCGGTCCGCAGGTCACGGTGCGCTTCGTCGTCAACAACGCGTTCACCGCGCCGGGCGAGAACATCTTCCTCACCGGCAACCAGTTCGAGCTGACGAACTGGAGCAGCACCGCGCCGCTGGGCGCACTGTTCAACCAGGTGATGCACGCCTACCCGAGCTGGTACACCGACGTCAGCCTGCCGGCGTCGACCGCGATCCAGTTCAAGTTCCTGAAGAAGGGCTCGGGCGGCACGGTGTGGGAAGGCGGCAGCAACCACACCTACACGACGCCGGCCAGCGGCACCGGCACGGTGATCGTGAACTGGCAGCCCTGAAGGCACGGCCCGCGTGAGCGAGCAGTGCTGTCAGTGACAGCACTGCCTACAATGCATTCCGGTGTTTTCGGAGCTGCAGCATGGCCACGCTCACCATTCGCGACCTCGACGAAGCGCTCAAGCAGCGACTGCGCATCCGGGCGGCCCATCGCAATCGGTCGATGGAGGAAGAAGCGCGCCAGATCCTGCGCAGTGCGCTGCAAGAGCCGCCGCCGTCCGGCGACCTGGCACAGCGCATCCGCGCGCGTTTCTCAGGGCTCGGCGACGTCCAGCTGCCGATCGCGCCGCGCGAGGCGGTGCGGCCGCCCCCCGAGCTGGAGGCGCCCGTCCCGCCCCGCACCACCCGTTCCGGGCCGTCCGCGGCGCGTCGCCGCAAGTGACGACGCTGCTCGACACCAACGTGCTGTCCGAGCTGCTGCGCGCCCGGCCGGACGGCACGGTCCTGGCTTGGTTTGCACAGCAGGCAGCCGACTCGCTGCATGTCAGCGCGGTCACGCAGGCCGAGATGCTGCTCGGCGCCCGGCTGCTGCCGGCGGGCAAACGACGGGCACAGCTGGAACAGGCGCTCGACGCGATGTTCAGCGAGGACTTCGGCGCGCGCCTGCTGCCGTTCGACAGCGCCGCCGCCATCGCCTTCGCGCCGATCGTCGCCACCCGGCGCGCCATGGGCCGGCCGATCTCGCAGTTCGACGCCCAGATCGCGGCCATCGCGACCAGCCGCGGCTTGCGGCTCGCGACGCGCAACACCGCTGACTTCGAAGGATGCGGCGTCGGGCTGGTCGATCCGTGGCGTGAATGAAAACGGGCCCCGCGGGGCCCGTTTCTGTCGGCTCGTCGGGAACCTCAGGCCACCGGCGCCGGCTTGCCACCGGCGGTGCGCTGCCAGATCCAACGCCCGGTGCGGACCACTACGCGGTAAACGAAGCGCACGAAGGTCAGGAACAGCAGCACCTCGACGAAGGTGACCACGAACGCGGCGAAGGCGTTCCAGCGGTGCATGCGCGCGTGGAACTTGGCCACCAGGCTGTCGCGCTTGATCTCGATCGAGTCGTAGAAGCTCGGGATCACCAGCAGCGTCAGGAAGGTCGACGTGATCGTTCCGCCGATGATGGCCACGGCCATCGGGCGGTAGAACTCGCCGCCTTCGCCGATGCCGATGGCCACCGGCAGCATGCCGGCGATCAGCGCGAAGGTGGTCATCAGGATCGGGCGCAGCCGGCGCTGGCCGGCCGCCACCAGCGCCTCCTCGCGGTCCATGCCCTGGGCCTCGCGCACGCGCGCCGCGTCGAGCAGCAGGATGGCGTTCTTCGCCACCAGGCCGACCAGCATGATGATGCCGATGAAGCTCATCAGGTTCAGCGTATTGCCGGTCGCCAGCAGCGCCAGCACGACGCCGATCGGCGTGAACAGCAGCGAGATCATCACCGGCAGCGGCGCGGTGAACGAGCCGAACTGCACGACCAGGATCATGTACATCAGCACGATGCCGCTCAGCAGCGCGATGCCCATCTCGCGGAACACCTCCTGCTGGTCCTTCGACGCGCCGGCCAGCTCCAGGCCGTAGCCGGGCGGGAAGCTCATCTTCTTCGCCAGCGCCAGCGCGTCCTGCGTCACGTTGCCGGCCGAGCGGCCCTGCGCGTTGGCCGACACGGCGATCATGCGCTTGCCGTCGGCATGCTGGATCTGCGACGGCCCCTTGCCCATCGTCACCGTGGCGATCTGCTCCAGCGGCACCATCATGCCGTTCGAGCCCGACACCGCGATCGGCAGGCGCTCGATGTTGCTGGCGTCGACGCGGTCGGCCGGGTGCAGGCGCACCGCGACGTCGCGCGTCTCGCCGGCGGGGTCGACCCAGTCGCCGACCTCGACGCCGGCGAAGGCCACGCGCAGCGCCTGCGCCGCGTCGTTCACCGAGATGCCCATGTTGTTCGCCAGGCCGCGGTCGAGCTCGATCTTCAGCTCGTTCTGCGGCTCCAGCTCCGACAGGCCGACGTCCACCGCGCCCGGCACCTTGCGCAACTGCTCCATGAATTCGTTGGTGATCTCCAGCAGCCGGCGCGAATCGGTGCCCGAGAAGCGGATCTGCACCGGCTTCTGCGCGCCGTTGTTCAGATCGTCCAGCACCACGTACTCGGCGCCGACCAGGCGCTTGACCTTCTCGCGCAGCTCCTGCGCCACGGCGATCGCCGTGCGCTTGCGCTGCGTGCTCTTGCCGATGTCGACGTAGATGCGGCCGCCGCCGGTGCCGACGACGCTGTTGGTGGCCCGGGTCTCCGGCAACTCGCGCGCCAGCGCCGCGGCGCTTTCCATCTTCAGCCGCACGTACTCCAGGCTGCCCGACGACGGCGTGCGCACCTCGATGGCGATGGTGCCGAAGTCGGACGACGGCAGGAAGCTCGAGCCGCCGTAGGCGCCGTGCAGCGCGAAGGCGCCGATCAGGCTGGCGATCGAGAAGAAGAACATCCATGCACGGTGGTGCAACGCCCACTCGATGACCCGGCCGTAGCGGTCGGCCTGATGGTCGAACCACTGGTTGAAGCGCTGCAGCAGCCGGCTGATGCCGGCCTTCTGCGTTTCATGGTGCCCCGGCGGGTCGCCCCAGTAGGCCGACAGCATCGGATCGAGCGTGAAGCTGATGAACAGGCTCACCAGCACCGAGGCGACGACGGTCAGCCCGAAGGGCCGGAACCATTCGCCCGACACACCAGGCATGAAGGCCACCGGCACGAAGACCGCGACGATCGAGAAGGTCGTCGCCGCCACCGCCAGGCCGATCTCGGCGGTGCCGTTGAGCGCCGCGCTGCGCCGGTCCTCGCCCATTTCCATGTGGCGCACGATGTTCTCGCGCACCACGATCGCATCGTCGATCAGCACCCCGATCGCCAGCGACAGGCCCAAGAGGCTCATGAAGTTCAGCGAGAACCCGCACAGCCACACCGCGATGAACGCGGCGATCACCGAGGTGGGCAGACTCAAGGCCGTGATCAAGGTCGAGCGCCACGAGTTCAGGAACACGTAGACGACGAAGATCGTCAGGCCGGCGCCGAAGACCAGCGCATGCACCACGTTGTTCAGGCTGTTCTGCGCGCTTTCGCCGCCGTCCTGCGTGACCTCGAGCTTGGTGCCCTTGGGCAGCGTCTTGTTGATGTCGGCGATCTCCTTGCGGATCTGGTCGGCGACACCGACGGTGCTGGCATCGCGCGTGCGCGTGATCGACAGCCCGACGTTCGGATGGCCGTTGCGCACCGAGAAGCCCGTCAGCTCGGCGAAGCCGTCGCGCACCTGTGCCACCTGGCCCAGGCGCACGATCTCGTCGCCGCGGCGGCGGATCACGATCTGCTCGAACTGCGCCGGCGATTCGATGCGGCCGACCAGGCGGATGCTCTGGTCCTCCAGCGTGCCGCGCACCTTGCCGACCGGCGCGGTGGCGTTCTGCGTGCGCACCGCGTTGACCACCTCGCTGACCGACACGCCGAACTCGCGCAGCTTCTCCGCGCGCAGCAGCACCGACAGCTCGCGCCGCAGCGCGCCGTTGACGTTGACCGTCGCGACCCCAGCGATCGCCCGGAAGCGGTCGGCGAGGTGGTCTTCCGCCAGCCGCGAGATCTCCGCATGCGACAGCGCGGTCGACGACAGCGCCAGCTGCATGATCGGCTGCGCCGCCGGGTCCAGGCGCTGCAGCACCGGCTCGCGCATTTCCACCGGCAGCTTGTGGCGCACGGTGCCGATCGCGTTGCGCACCTCGTCGGCCGCCTCGATCATGTCCTTGCCGAACTTGAAGATCATCACGACGCGCGCATTGCCTTCGCTGGCGGTCGAGCGCACGTCGTCCATGCCCGAGATGCTCTGCAGCGACTTCTCGACGCGGTTGATGATCTCGCGCTCGACGGTGTCGGGCGAGGCGCCGGGGTAGGCGATGTTGACGACGAGCACCGGCTGCTCGACGTCCGGGATCTGGTTCACCCGCAGCTTCGACAGCGCGAGCAGGCCCACGCTCATCAGCGCGATGATGATCATCACCATCGCGATCGGGCGCTTGATGCTGAAGTCCGACAGGAACATGGCTCAGCTCCTCGCAGGCGCGGAAGACGAGACCGGCGCGGCCGACGCGGCGGGCGTCGACACGGCGGCCGCGGCCGGGGCGGACGACGACTTCGCGGCCGTCGCGAACTCCACGCGCTGGCCGTCGGCGACGCTGGAGCCCGGGTTGCGCAGGACGCGGTCGCCGGCGGCCAGGCCGTCGAGCACCGGGTACTCTCCACGGCGCGCGTCGCGCTCGCCGAGCTTGACGGCCACCTTCTTCAGCACGTTGCCCTGCACCCGCCAGGCGAAGGTCTGGTCGCCCTCGCGCACCACCGAGGCCTCGGGCAGCATCAGCGCGGTCGTCGAGCCGGCCTCGATGCGGCCCTCGCCGAAGAGCCCGGACGTGCGCGGCGGCGGCGGGCCCTCCGCGAACGCCACCAGCACCTCGATCTGGCGCGTGGTGGCATTGGCCGACGCGTCGATGCGCTTGATCTGGCCGCGGAAGTCGGTCTGCGGGTAGCCGTTGACGCGGAAGCTCACCGGCTGGCCGAGCTTGATCTCGTGCATGCGGTCGGCCGACACCAGGCCCTCGAAGCGCATGCTGGAGGGGTCGATCACCTTGACCAGTTCCTTGCCGACCTGCGCGGTGTCGCCGGCCGAGACCTTGCGGTCGGAGACCACGCCGTCGAAGGGCGCACGCACTTCGGTGCGCGTCAGCTGCTGGCGCGCAGTGGCCACCCGCGCCTTCGCGGCGACCTGGTCGCTCTGCACGTTGTTGCGCCGCATCTCGGCGTCTTCCATCGCCTGGATCGAGCTCATGCCCTGCGCCTGCAGCGTCTTCAGCCGCTGGTACTGGCGCTCGGCCTGCTCCAGCCCTTGCGTCGACGCGCGCAGCGCTTCTTCGGCGGAGGTCAGCGTGTCGCGGATCGCGGTGTCGTCCAGGCGCACCAGCAGGTCGCCGCGCTTGACGACCTCGCCGTTGTCCTTCAGCACCTGCGTGACGATGCCCGACACCTCGGCGCGAAGGTCGGCGCGGCGTTCCGGCTGGATCGAGCCGGTGATCACCGGCCCCTGGGCGATCGTGCCCTGGCCGACGGTGCGCAGGTCTTCCGGCGCCAGCAGCAGCGCGGCCTGGGCGGCCGAGGCCTTCTTGTCCGGTGCGGCGGCACCGCCACCGGGTTTGCCGCAGCCGGCCACCATCAGGATGGCGGCGAGCGCAACGGCGCAGGGAAGGGCGGGCAGACGACGGCGCGACATCGGGCAGATCTCCTGGTTCTATTGAAGCGGGCTCTTGGCCCTTCCTGGCGAGCGGCCTTGCGATGGGCCGTCGAGGGGCCGTTAGCTTAATCTCGATACAACCCGGATTCGTCCGACCGATGCGCGCTTCATGCCACCCGATCGGCGTTTCGTCGCCGGCCGAGCGGGTACGGCCCGATTACAGGTGCGCGGTGACCCGCGGCTTCTCCCACCAGTTGTTGGCGCGGCCGTCGCAATACGTGATCGGCAGCGCGGCGAGTTCATCGTCCCCGATGCCGTCGAGCGCGGCGACGTTGAGCGCGACGAATGCCCCGCCGGCCCATTCCCCGCTGCCGTGGCCGAACGGTCGCACGCCGCAATGGCGGCAGAACTGGTGCTGCATGCTGTGGGAGCCGAAGGTGTAGGTCGAGAGCGCGTCGCCGCCGGCCAGCAGCGTGAAGTCCTCGGGCGTGACGCGGGTGCCCCACCAGCGCGCCTTCGAGCAGAACGAGCAGTTGCAGCGCGAGGTGCCGGCGTCGAGGTCGATCAGCGCCTGGAAGCGCACCGCGCCGCAGTGGCATCCGCCTTGGTAGGTCTTCTTCATCGGGGTTCCCCGGGTGATTGGCGAAGGCGGCAGCCTAACGAGCCTTGCGGACAGAAGCCGTCCTCAATCGTGACGAGCGTGCCGCGGCCTCGGCCAGCCGCGACGACAGCGTCGCGAGGTGCTTCACCAGCGCCGGCGGCGACTCGACGGTGAACGCCAGCCCGGTGCAGGCCAGCCACACCGCCAGCGCGTCGAGGGATTGCGACCCCACGTGCACGCGCGTGCCGCCGCCGGGCAGCGCCTCGACCACCGCCGGCACCCATTCCAGGCTCGGCGCCAACTGCTCGGCCGCGGCGTCGAAGCGCACGACGGCGGCGAAGCGGTGCGCCGCCGACGCGACGCCCTGCGCGACGTAACGCCCCATGTCCTCGGCCGGCGGTCGCCGGGCGGCAAAGACAGCGCCGGTCGCCAGCACCTCCAGCCGGTCGACTCGAAAGGTGCGCCAGTCGTCGCGCCCGAGGTCCCAGGCCACCAGGTACCAGCGACCGTCGCCGAACACCAGCTGCTGCGGTTCGATACGGCGCTCGCTGGCGTGCTGCGCATGGTCGGCGTAGCGCACCTGCAGTGTGCGGCGCTCGGCGCAGGCATCGGCCAGCGCAGCGATGCGCTCGGCGCCGACCTGCGCGCCAGCGGCCGCGGCGTGGGGCCCGCGCACCACCAGCGCGCGCCGTACCCGTGCCAGGCGCTGGCGCAGCGGCGCCGGCAGCACCTGGTCGATCTTGGCCAGCGCGCGCTGGCCGGCATCGGCCACGCTGGCCAGCGTGCCGCCGCCAAGGCTGGCGAGCCCCAGCACGATCGCCAGCGCCTCGTCCTCTTCGATCGCCAGCGGCGGCAGCTTCGTGCCCGGGGCCAGCCGGTAGCCGCCGGCAACCCCCGACGAGGCCTCGACCGCGTAGCCCAGGCCGCGCAGCTTGTCGATGTCGCGGCGCAGCGTGCGCTCGGTGATGTCCAGCCGCTGCGCCAGTGCCGGACCCGTCCAGTTCGGCTGCGCCTGCAGCAGGGCCAGCAGCCGCAGCAGCCGGGCCGGAGGTGTCATGGCTCGTCAGCGGGCGAGCGCCGCCTGCAGGCGCTTCCAGCCGTCGGGATCGGTCTTGCGCACCAGCGCCAGCTCGCCCGTCAGTCGGTCGATGCGGTCGCTCGCGGCTTCGGCCTTGATGCGCTCGATCTCGCGCGCCAAAGTGCGCAGGTCGGCCGCGCGCGGGTCGTTCGCCACCTTCGCCGGCGCGGCATCGAGCAGCGCTTCCACCGCGTCCATCAGCCGGCCGAGCTGGCGGCCATAGCTGTGGTGGCTCAACACGCTCTGCTCGACCGCCGGCGCCGACGAGTTCTGTGGATTGACGACGACGCCGGCGAGCGTCCAGCCCGGGTTGATCGTCTGCCCGAGCCAGTCCGGCGCGAGCTTGAGGCCGGCCGGCCAGGTCCAGGGCCAGGTGGCGAGGTTGATGCCGTTCATCTTGGTGTCTTCCCTGATCGAGTGCGCGACTTGCGCGCCGGCGAGTGTCGCCGACCGCGTTTCGGGCCGCCGAAGCCGTGGTCCGTCGCAAGGCGATGGCATCGGGCGGGCCGGGGCGCGACGCTGGCGCCGGCCCAGCCTCGAGGAGCTCCGATGGCGATGATCCGACTGACCGTCAACGGCCGCGCGACCGAGGTCGACGCCGACCCCGCGCAGCCGCTGCTGTGGGTGCTGCGCGAAACCCTGGGCCTGCCGGGTACCAAGTACGGCTGCGGCATCGCGCTGTGCGGTGCCTGCACGGTGCATGTCGACGGCCGGGCGGCGCGCGCCTGCGCGCTGCCGGTGGGCTCGCTCGCCGGCATGAACGTCACGACGATCGAAGGCCTGGCGACCGGCGAGAAGCTGCATGTGGTGCAGCAGGCCTGGATCGACGAGGACGTCGCGCAGTGCGGCTACTGCCAGGCCGGCATGATCATGGCCGCCGCCGACTTGCTGGCGCGCGAGCCGCGGCCCAGCGATGCGCAGATCGACGCGGCGATCGGCAACCTCTGCCGCTGCGGCACGCAGATGCGGGTGCGGCGCGCGATCCACCGCGCGGCGGCGCTGGCCGCGGGAGGCCGCGCATGATCACGCGGCGCACGTGGCTGGTCGCCAGCGCCGGCGGCACGGCGGGGGTCGTGTTCGGGCTGCCGGCGCAGGCGCAGGCCGCGGCGGCCGGCACCGCTGTCGCACTCGGGCAGTTCGTGCGCATCGCAGCCGACAACCGCGTGACCATCGGCTGCCGCAGCCCCGAGATCGGCCAGGGCGTGATGACCGCGCTGCCGATGTTGATCGCCGAGGAGCTGGACCTGCGCTGGGACGACGTGTCGGTCGAGGCGATGCCGCTCGGGCTGGTGGTGACGGCCACCGGCGGCATCGACTGGAAGTTCGGACCGCAGGGCGCCGGCGGCAGCGACACCGTGCCCGAAGCCTGGGCTGACCACCGGCGCTTCGGCGCCGAGGTGCGCCGGCTGCTGGTGCTGGCGGCCGCGCAGCGCTGGCAGGCCGAGGCGTCGACGCTGCGCACGCGCGCCGGCCAGGTGCTGCATCCGGACGGTCGTTTGATGCGTTATGCCGACGTCGCCGCGGCCGCCGCCGCCATCAGCCCGTCCGCCGAGCCGCCGCCCTTGAAGTCGCCGCGCGACTACCGCATCGTCGGCACGCCGCGCGGCAACGTGGCCGCGCGCGACATCGCCACCGGCCGCGCCCGCTTCGGCCTCGATGCGCGGCCGGCCGGCGCGGCGGTGGCGGTGCTGCAGCGCTGCCCGCTGCTCGGCGGCACGCTGCTGTCGTTCGACGACAGCGCCGCGCGCCGCGTGCCGGGTGTGCTGGACGTGGTCGCGATCCCCGGCCCGAAGGGCGACGAGCCGATTCCGATGAACCTGGCGCCGGCGGTCGCGGTGATCGCGCGCGACACCTGGTCGGCGCTGCAGGGCCGCGCGGCGCTGCGCGTGCAGTGGGCACCGGGCCCGGTGCTGGCGGACGACAGCAGCGAGGCCTTCGACCGCCGCTGCGCTGCGCTGCTCGAGGGCGCGGGCCAGGTCGTGCTCGACCACGGCGACTTCTCCGCCGCGCGCCGCAGCGCGGCGCGCGTGGTCGAGGCGACCTACCAGCTGCCTTTCGCCGCGCACGCGCCGATGGAGCCGCAGAACGCCTACGTGCAGCTCGAGCCGGACCGCGCGCTGGTCATCGCGCCGACGCAGCAGCCTGGCGGCATCCCGCGGCTGGTGATGAACCTGACCGGGCTGGCGCGCGACAAGGTGCGCGTCGAGGTGCCGCGCATCGGCGGCGGCTTCGGCCGCCGGCTGACGAACGACTACGTCGCCGAAGCCGTGCTCGTCGCCAAGGCCAGCGGCCGGGCGGTGCAGGTGGTGTGGACGCGCGAGGACGACATGGCGCTGGACTTCTTCCGGCCCGGCGGCCATCACCGGCTGACCGCCGCGCTCGATGCGCGCGGCCGCGTGACCGGCTGGTCGCAGCGCCTGGCCAGCGCCAGCAAGGTCGGGCGCCGGCCCGGCGTCAAGCCCGAGGAGCGCTGGACCTCGGAGCTCTACCCCGACGACTTCCCGGCGCGGCTGATCGCCAACCTGCGACTCGAATGGTTCGACGCGCCGTCCCCGCTGCCGCGCGGCTCGTGGCGCGCGCCCGCGCACTACGCGAACGCGTTCGCCGTGCAGAGCTTCATCGACGAGATCGCGCACGCCGGCGGCCAGGATCCGCTGGCCCTGCGGCACCAGTTGATCGGTGGCCCGCAGACGCTGGAATACCGGCAGCACGGCGGTCCGGGCTTCGACACCGGGCGCCTGCGCCGCGTGCTCGACAAGGTGGCGGCCGAGATCGGCTGGCAGCCGCGCGCCGGCCGCACCACGCCGACCGGCCGCGGCATCGGCCTGGCCTGCCACTTCACCTTCGGCGGCTACGCGGCGCATGCGGTCGAGGTGACGGTGGGTGCGCAGGGCGCGCTCGGCATCGAGCGCATCGTCTGTGCGGTCGACGTCGGCCGCGTCATCAACCCGCTGGGCGTGCGCGCGCAGATGGAAGGCGGCACGCTCGACGGCCTGGCCGCGGCGCTGCAGCAGCAGATCACCGTGCAGGGCGGCCGGGTGCAGCAGAGCAACTTCCATGACTACCCGCTGCTGGCGCTGAAGCAGGCGCCGCGCCGGCTGGACGTGCACCTCATCGACTCCGACGCCGACCCCAAGGGCTGCGGCGAGATGGGCATCCCGACGCTGGCGCCGGCGCTGGCCAATGCGATCGACGATGCCTGCGGCGTGCGCCTGCGCCGGCTGCCGATCGGCGAGCAGCTGGCGCAGGCCCTGGCCGCGCGATCCCGCGCCGCCTGAGGACCCCGGGGCCGGGCTATGCTCGGCCGATGACTGCCGCCGGCCCGCCGCCCGACCTGCCGCCGCCCGAGCCCGAGCGCCCGGACGAGCAGGCCTGCTGCGGCAACGGCTGCGAGCCCTGCGTCTTCGACCTGTACGCGGAAGCCCGCCGCCGCTGGCGCGAGGACATGAAGGCCTGGCAGCAGCGGCAGGCCGCGCCCGCCGTGCCGCCGGCGTCGGCGTCGGCGTCGGCCTGAGCCCGTGACTGAGCCCGGCTTGATCCGGCGCAAGGCGGCAACAAATTCCGCGGCCGGCCCTCAATCTGCAACGCCATTGATCCGATAAAAGTGAACCGGCTCAAGGCAAGGGTTCTTCATGGACGTTGCAGCGGACACGGCGGATGCCGGCGGCGTCAATCCGCACTACCTGAACCACGTCGTCGCCACCTCGGCGGCGCACGAGGTGCGCACCACCGAGGACATCGTGTCCGGCAGCGGCGTGAAGCTGCTCGCCAAGGGCGCACGCATCGACCACTCGATGCGCGACCGCCTGCTGCAGCACAAGCTGCAGAAACCGCTGGAAGACTGCGTGCAGGTGGTGGGCGGGGTCGTGCCGGCCTGCTTCGGGCCGATCGCCGACGAGCTGCTGGCGCAGCACGCCCTGCTGGCGTCCCTGTGCGACAGCGGGCGCGCGCTCGCCGTGCCGGCGTCCCTGACCCAGCTGCCGCTGGCGCTGCCGGTGCAGTCGCTGCTGACCGTCTACTGCGACTACCAGGGCGACCGCCTGCGCCACACGGTGGGCGTCGCGATGCTCGCGCTCGCGCTGGGCCGGCGGCTCTTTCCCGGCGACATCGATCGCCACCGCCGCCTCGCGCTGGCCGGCCTGGTGCACGATGTCGGCGAGCTCTACATCGACCCGGCGCACCTGCAGCGCGGCACCCGGCTGCAGCCGGAACAGTGGCGGCACATCGTCAGCCATCCGGTGATCGGCCACCGCGTGCTGAAGGACATGGAAGGCGCCGGGCCGCAGGTCGCGCAGGCGGTGCTGCTGCACCACGAGCGGCTCAACGGCTTCGGCTACCCGCGCGGCATCGGCGGCGCCGCGGTGCAGCTCGACGGACAGGTGCTCGGCGTGGCCGAGTGGCTGATGGCGCTGATCGAGTCCGGCCTGACGCCGCTGGCGCGCGCGAGCGTCGCCTGCCGGCTGATTCCGGGCGACTTCGCCGGCGCTATCGTCGAGACCATCGATGAGGCCGCCCGGGCGCTCGATGCCGGGGCGCCGGGCGTCGATGCGCCGACGCCGCTGGAAGCCGCCGTGCCGCGCGTGATGCGCATCGCCAGCACGATCAAGCGCTTCGTGCAGCAGCGCGCCTGGATCGACGCGCGCATCGCCGCTGCCCGGGGTCCGCTGCGGCAGGTGCTTCAGTCCGGCCTGCAGCGCATGCTGCGCATCCAGACCGCGTTCTCCAGCACCGGCCTGGACAGCGGCGACCCCGAACTGCTGCTGCGCGAGCTGTCGGCGATGGGCGACCCGCAGGTGCACGTCGAGGTCATGACGGTGATCGGCGAGCTCGAATGGCGGCTGCGCGAGCTGGAGCGTGAATCGCTGCTGCGCGGCAGCCTCGGCGACCCGTCCGACGATGCGGTGATGGTCGAGCTGGTGAACCGGCTGCGGCCGCCGGCCGCGGCACCGACGTCCCGGCCGGCGTAGCCGAAAACGACGATCCCCGTCAGGCCGGGTGCCGAGCACCCCGCGGCATTGGGGGCTTGCGCCCGGGCACCGGATGGTCACGATGGGCGTGCTACCGTTCGCCCCCTTGCGAGCCGAACAATCAAGGAGATCAAGCCATGAGCAGACTGCAGGAACGCCTGCGCGGCTTGACCGGGGAGCGGCTGCGCGGCATGCGCCGCGGCGTCGAGAAGGAAAGCCTGCGCGCCGATGCGCAGGGTGAGCTGGCGGCCACGCCGCACCCGCTGCCGCTGGGCTCGGCGCTGACCCATCCGCACATCACCACCGATTTCAGCGAGTCGCAGCTCGAATTCATCACCGGCGTGCATGCGGACATCGAAGCCTGCATCGCCGAGCTGACGCAGATCCACCAGTTCACCTACCGCGCGATCGGCGACGAGCTGCTGTGGGTGGCCAGCATGCCCTGCGGCCTGCCGACCGACGAGACGATCCCGATCGGGCGCTACGGCACCTCCAATGTCGGCCGTGCGAAGAGCGTCTACCGCATGGGCCTTGGCCACCGCTACGGCCGGCGCATGCAGACCATCTCCGGCATCCACTACAACTGGTCGCTGCCCGGCGTGTCCAGCGAACAGTACTTCGCGCTGATCCGCAACTTCCGCCGCCACTCGTTCCTGCTGCTGTACCTGTTCGGCGCGTCCCCGGCGGTGTGTTCGAGCTTCGTCGACGGCCGCCCGCACACGCTGCAGCCGCTGAGCGCCGACCAGGCCCACACGCTGCACCGACCGTTCGCCACGTCGCTGCGCATGGGGCGGCTGGGCTACCAGAGCGACGCGCAGGCCTCGCTCTCGGTCAGCTACAACAGCCTCGAGAGCTACGCCGCGTCGCTGCACGACGCGATGACGCGGCCCTACCCGGCCTACGAGGCGCTGGGCGTGCGCAACCCCGGCGGCGAATACAACCAGCTGGCCACCAGCCTGCTGCAGATCGAGAACGAGTTCTACGGCACGATCCGCCCGAAGCGGGTGATAGAGACCGGCGAGCGCCCGCTGCATGCGCTGCGCGAGCGCGGTGTCGAGTACGTCGAGGTGCGCTGCATGGACCTCGACCCGTTCGAGCCGGTGGGCATCGCCGCGACGACCGGCCATTTCCTCGACGTCTTCCTGCTGCACTGCCTGCTGTCGGACAGCCCGCCCGACAGCCCCGACGAGATCGCCGCGCTGGCGCGCAACCAGCACCGCGCGGCCGAGAACGGTCGCCAGCCCGGGCTGATGCTCGAGCGCCAGGGCCGGGATGTCTCGCTGATGGACTGGGGCCGGCAGCTGCTCGACGAGTGCGCACCGATCGCCGCGGCGATCGATGCGGCGATCGGCGGCCGCGCGCATGCCGAGGCCCTGGCCGCCGCCCGCGCCCGCCTGGACGCGCCTGACAGCACGCCGTCGGCGCGCGTGCTGGCGGCGATGCGCTCGGCCACCGGCGGTTGTTCGCACAACGGCTTCGTCATCGCCCGTTCGCGCGCGATCCGCGAGCACATCCTCGCGCTGCCCTACAGCAGCGTGGTCGAGCAGCGCTTCGAGCGCCTGGCCGCCGAATCGATCGATGCGCAGAAGGCGATGGAAGCCGCCGATACGCTGCCGTTCGAGGAATTCCGGCAGCGCTATCTGTCGCCGGAACAGCTGGGCGTCACGCCGCTGGCGGCCTGAGCGGGCAGCCGTGCGCGTGGTTCGTCATCAGACGAACATGCCACCCGATACCTCGATGCGCTGGGCGTTGACCCAGCGCTGACCTTCTGTCAGCAGCCCGGCGATCGCGTCGCCGATGTCGTCCGGCCGGCCGACGCGGCCGAGCGCGGTGTTCGAGGCGATGAAGCGGTTGACCTCGGCGTTGTCGCGCACCACGCCGCCGCCGAAGTCGGTCTCGATCGCGCCCGGGGCGATGGTGTTCACCGCGATGCCGCGCGCGCCCAGCTCCTTCGCGAGGTAGCGCGTCAGCACCTCGACCGCACCCTTCATCGCCGCATAGGCGGCGTAGCCGGGGATCGCGAAGCGCGCGAGGCCCGACGACACGTTGAGGATGCGGCCGCCGTCGGCCAGCAGCGGCAGCAGCGCCTGCGTCAGCAGGAACACGCCCTTGAAGTGCACCGCGTACAGCGCGTCGAGCTGCGCGGCCGTCGTATCGGCCAGCGGCGCATGCACGCCGTGGCCGGCGTTGTTGACCAGCGCGTCGAAGCGGTCGCGCTGCCAGCGCGCGGCCAGCACGTCGCGCAGCCGGGCGGCGAACGCGGGGAAGGACGCGCTGTCGGCGACGTCCAGCGGCATCGCGACGGCGCGGCGGCCGAGCGATTCGATCTGCGCGACGACCTCGGCGGCCTCGTCGGCATGGTTGCGGTAGGTCAGCACGAGGTCGTGGCCGCTGGCGGCGAGCTTCAGCGCCGCGTTGCGGCCGAGGCCGCGGTTGGCGCCGGTGATCAGGACGATGCGGGATTGAGTACTCATCGAGGGCTCCATCGGTGGGTTGGGCGATGGAAAGGACTTTATTGATCACTCGATCGGCGATAAATTGGCTAAATCCGATTTGTTTGTTCGGCTTGAAAGAACAATGGCCACTCCTGGACCCGACAAGCACGCCAGCCCGCTGCCGTCGCTCGACACCCTGCAGGTCTTCGTGCGTGTCGCCGAGCTCGCCAGCTTCACCCGCGCCGCCGAGGACCTGGGGCTGCCGAAAGCCAGCATCTCCGGCGCCGTGCGACGGCTCGAGGCGCGGCTGGGCACGCAGCTGCTGCACCGCACGACGCGGCGCGTGCAGCTGTCGCAGGACGGCCAGCTGGTCTACGAGCGTTGCCGCGACCTGCTGGCCGATGCCGACGAGTTGCAGGCGCTGTTCCAGCGCGCGCCGCAGGCGCTGCGCGGCCGGCTGCGCATCGACCTGCCGCTGGGCATCGCGCGCCACCAGGTGATCCCGGCGCTGCCGGACTTCCTCGCGCGCCATCCGCAGCTGGAGATCGAGCTGAGCAGCACCGACCGCCGCGTCGACCTCGTGCGCGAAGGCTTCGACTGCGTGCTGCGCATCGGCGCGCTCGGTGATTCGGGGTTGGTCGCGCGGCCGCTGGGCGCGGTGCGGCAGATCAACGCGGCGAGCCCGGCGTATGTCGCGCGGCACGGCATGCCGCAGTCACTGGACGACTTGGTCGCGCAGGGCCACCGGCTGGTGCACTACGTGCCGGCGCTCGGCGCACGGCCCACCGGCTTCGAGCACGGTCGTGGCAGCGATCTGCAGACGCTCACTTTGGGCGGCAGCCTCACCGTCAACAACAGCCCGGCCTACGAAGCGGCCGCGCTCGCCGGGCTCGGCATCGTGCAGGCGCCGGCGCTCGGCCTGCAGCCGCATGTCGACGCCGGCCGGCTGATCGAACTGCTGCCCGAACACACCGCGCCGCCGCTGCCGGTGAACTTCGTCTACCTGCAGCGCCGCCAGCTGCCGCAGCGCGTGCGCGCGGTGATGGACTGGATCGCCGAGTTGCTGGCGCCGCGGCTCGACCTGCTGGTCGAGTGAGCTGTCAGGCGGCGACGAGCCCGGCGCGCCGCAGCGACGGCGTCGCCGCCTCGATGCGCTCCAGCCACTGCGGCCAGATGCGCGCGCCCAGCGCCGGGCGGAAGGCGCCGAAGTGGCCGATGCGGCCGGCGCCGACCGTCGTCGCGTCCAGCGTCGGCCGCAGAACGCGGGCGCGCGTGAAGCGCTCGGCCAGCGCATCGACCGCAGTCGCCGGGCCGTAGGTCAGGTCGTCGCTGATGCTCCACAGGTGTGCGGTGCCGGCGAAGGCGCGATAACCTTCGACATGGGCGGCCAGCGCCGGGTCGTCGAACAGGTAGCCGCGGCGGCGGCCCCAGCGCGCCCAGTCGAGCGCGACGCCCTTGGGCAGCCCGGCGCCGCTGCCGCCCATCACCCAGCCCGGCACCTTGCCGAACAGGTGCGCCGCGGCCGGCAGCATCAGGTGGAAGAACAGGTGCGTCTGCCAGCGGTGCGACAGCGGCCAGCGCCGCCAGTCGCCCGACTGCGCGGCGATGCCCAGCAGCGCATCGGCGCGTTCGACGCCCGGCGCCAGCCCGATCGCGTTGCCGCCGAACGAATGGCCGACCAGCAGCAGCGGCAGGCCGTCGCGTTCGCAGCGCGCGTTGGCGGCAGCCAATGCCGCCGGCATGTCCTTCAGCGCCCAGTCGCGCATGCGGCTGCGGTCCGCGCGCAGCGCGCCGCGCCGCGATTCGCCGATGCCGCGGTAGTCGTAGCTCAGCACCGCGTAGCCGCGTGCGGTCAGCCACGCGGCGAAGTGCCGGTAGTAGCGCTGCGGCACGCCGGTGGCCGGGCTGATCAGCGCGACCGCGCGCGCCGGCCCGCTCGGCTCGTACCAGCGCGCGGCCAGCGCGACACCGTCGGCCGCGTGCAGGCAGTGCGGCGCCGGCTCCGGGCCACGGTGCGCCGCGAAGCCGTTGTCGTTGGCGGCTTGCAGCGCGTCGAGGCCCGCGTCCGCGGTGCCTGCCTGCGCGGCGAGCTCGGCCCGGCGTTCAGCCGGATCTTCAAAGGCCGCTTCGAGCGCGGCGAGGTCGGGGGAGGCGTTGGGAGGCAGCATGGGGAAAACTCTAGGTCGTCAATCCATCGTTGACTAGACGACGCCGAGTTGACACATTGCTTCCATGAGCTTGACAAAGCGACCCCTGCCGACCGGCCAGGCCGACGAAGCGCCCCGCCTGCGACCGGCCCCGCGAGACCTCTCCCGCGAAGCCGTGCCGCGCCGCCGCGCCCCGCTGCCGGCGCTCGACGCGAACGCGCTGGAGCTCTTCGCGCGCGTCGTCGCCGCCGGCAGCTTCGCCGAAGCCGCGCGCCAGCTCGGGCTCACCCGCGCGGCGGTCAGCCGGCGCATCGCCTCGATCGAGGCCGAGGCCGGCGTGCCGCTGATCGCGCGCACCACGCGCTCGCTCGGGCTCACCGAAGCCGGGCGGCGGCTGTCGGCCTCGGCGCGTGGTGTGCTCGAGGCGGCCGACGCGGCGCGGCGCAGCGTGCGCTCGGGCCGTTCGGCGCTCGAAGGCGTGCTGCGCATCACCGCGGTGGCCACCTTCGGCCGCATCGTGCTGATGCCGCTGCTCGCACGCTTCCAGCAGCTGCACCCCGATGTGCGCTACGAGCTGCTGATCACCGACCGCCGCATCGACCTGCTGCGCGAAGGCATCGACGTCGCGTTCCGCGTCACCCGCAAGCCGCCGCCGGACTGGGTCGCCCAGCCGGTGATGCCCCTGCGCATCGGCGCGTATGCGGCGCCCGGCCTGTTGCCCGGCGGCCTGGACGATCCGGCCGCGCTGGCGCGGCAGCGCTGCCTCGTGCCGATGACCGGCAGCGACGAAGTGATGCTGCGCTGGCGCCACGACGAGGGCGGCGCGCCGGTCGAGGTGGCGGTGGTGCCCGCCTGCTGCGGCGACGACATCGACAGCCTGATCGCGATGGCCCGCTGCGGCGCCGGCGTCGTGCTGGCGCCCGACTACTGTGTGCAGCACGACCTGCAGGCGGGGCGGCTGCTCGACGTGCTGCCCGGCTGGCAGTTCCCGGTCGGCGGCGACGGCGCCAGCATCCAGGCGCTGACGCTGCCGCCGGCCAGTGCCGGCGAGACCGCGCGTGAACTGGTGAAGTTCGTGCGCGCGGCCTGCGGGGCGATCCCCGATTCGCGCGGGGCCGCCGCCGCGTAGCCTGTCACTCCGAAAGATTTGAAATCCGGCGCTGCGATGCGTCTGCTATTTCTCCGTCCACGATGCTGATGATGGACACCGACACCCCGAAGCCGCACATCCTCGTCGTCGACGACGAGTCGGACATGGTGGCGCTGCTGCAGGACCTGCTGCGCCGCGCCGGCTTCGAGGCCGATGGCGCGTCGAACGGCGACGAAGCCCGGCGCGCCCTGGCCGCGCGCGCCTACGAGCTGCTGCTGCTGGACCTGCGGCTCAAGAGCGAGGACGGGCTGACCCTGGCGCGCCAGCTGCGCCAGGGCTCGCCGATCCCGATCATCATGATCAGCGGCTCCAGCGACGAGACCGACCGCGTGCTGCTGCTGGAGCTGGCGGCCGACGACTTCCTCGTGAAACCCTTCAGCCCGCGCGAGCTGGTCGCGCGCGTGCGCGCCGTGCTGCGCCGCTACGCGACGACAACGCCGGCGCCGGCGCTGCCGTCCGCAACCGCGGCCTCGCCCGGCGCGCCGTCGCCGGCGAGCCCCTGGGCCGGCCAGGGCCTGCGCTTCGGCGACTGGGTGCTCGACACCGACGAGCGCGAGCTGCGCACCACCGCCGGCACGCTGTGCGCGCTGACGCAGGCCGAGTACCGGCTGCTCGAGGCCTTCGTCGAGCAGCCGCGGCGCATCTGGACCCGCGACCAGCTGCTCGAACGCACCCGCAGCCTGGAGACCGAAGTCTTCGACCGCACGATCGACGTGCTGATCCTGCGCCTGCGCCGCAAGATCGAGCCGAACCCGAAACATCCGCAGTTCATCTGCACCGAGCGTGGGCTGGGCTATGTGTTCGCGGCGGACGTGACCCGCCATCCGGCCTAGGGCATGGACACGGCGCCCCGACTCGCGTCATGCAGGGTGGCTAGCCAGGTTGCTCCCACGCCGAAGGCTGTCGGCGGCTCACCAGCCGCTTGCGGCCCGTTGCGGTCGTTCGCGTGCGTAATCGAAGGACTGGCGATTTGTGGAGCGACAAAGGCGCGGTCGGGCAGCCCGCACCGCGCGACTCCGGCGGTCGGCCCCGGGGGGGCCGACTTCCCGGGCTCGAGCGGCTCGGGGGCGCGCCGTCCATTTAGCTTCACTCGCTGCGCTCGTTTCGCACAGCGCCGGCG
>NZ_JARGNB010000009.1 GCF_030167915.1 Aquabacterium humicola
AGCGCAGCGAGCGAAGCTAAATGGACGGCGCGCCCCCGAGCCGCTCAAGCCCGGGAAGTCGGCCCCCCAGGGGCCGACCGCCGGACTCGCGCGATGCGGCCTGCCCGCCCGCGCCTTTGTCGCTCTGAACATCGCCAGTCCTTCGACCACCCACGCGAACGGCCGCAACGGGCCAGCAGCCGCCGATCACAACGGCAGCGCCGTCGTCTTCTTGACCGTGCGCAGCACCAGCATCGAGTTCGAGCGCTCGACCCCCGGCAGGCGCATCAGCACCTGCGTGTGGAAACGCTCCAGGTCCTCGGCGTCGCGGTAGCTGAAGCGGATCAGGTAGTCGTTGGAGCCGGCGACGTAGAAGCAGTCGAGGATCTCCGGCTCGTCGCGCACCGCCTGCTCGAAGGCCGCCAGCTTGGCGTCGTTCATCGTCTGCAGGTTGATGATCGTGAAGCAGGTGCCGTGCTGGCCGAGCGCCTTGGCATTCAGCAGCGCCACGTACTGCGCGATCACGCCTTCTTCTTCCAGCTGCTTGACGCGCCGCAGGCAGGCCGACGGCGACAGGTGGATGCGCTCGGCGAGCTCGACGTTGGACAGGCGGCCATCGGTCTGCAACTCGGTCAGGATCTGGCGGTCGATCGCATCCAGTTGCGGCTTCGGGCTCTCTTGTCGCATGAAATTCTTCTGAGGGCTGTAACGTTCGCATGATATTGCGTCCCCAAGGGTGGGCCCCCAGCGATTGCGCAAGCACATTGCGTGGCCGGAGGTCTAGAGTTGTCGGCTGTTGCCTGGGTTGCAGAACGACCCGGCAACCCGCCGAGACCCCCTCGCAGAAGCCACCCGCCTTCAGGAGCCCGCCGCCATGTCCACCTTGGATGCCCAGAGCCTCGATGCCTACTGGATGCCGTTCACCGCGAACCGCCAGTTCAAGAAGGCGCCGCGCCTGTTCACCAAGGCCTCGGGCATGCACTTCTGGACCGACGACGGCCGCCAGGTGCTCGACGGGATCGCCGGCCTGTGGTGCGTGAACGCCGGCCATGCGCGCCCGAAGATCGTGCAGGCGATCCAGCAGCAGGCCGCCGAGCTGGACTACGCACCGCCCTTCCAGATGGCCCACCCGAAGGCCTTCGAGCTGGCCGGCAAGGTCGCCAAGCTGACGCCCGCCGGCCTCGACAAGGTCTTCTTCACCAACTCCGGCAGTGAATCGGTCGACACCGCGCTGAAGATGGCGCTGGCCTACCACCGCGTGCGCGGCGACGGCGCCCGCACCCGGCTGATCGGCCGCGAGCGCGGCTACCACGGCGTCAACTTCGGCGGCATCTCGGTCGGCGGCATGGTCGGCAACCGCAAGATGTTCGGGATGATGCTCGGCGGCGTCGACCACATCCGCCACACGCACGATGCGGCCCGCAACAGCTTCAGCGTCGGCCAGCCGGAGCATGGCGCCGAGTTCGCGAACGATCTCGAGAACCTGGTCGCGCTGCACGACGCGTCGACCATCGCCGCAGTGATCGTCGAGCCGATCGCCGGCTCCACCGGCGTGCTCATTCCCCCGAAGGGCTACCTGCAGAAGCTGCGCGAGATCTGCGACAAGCACGGCATCCTGCTGATCTTCGACGAGGTCATCACCGGCTTCGGCCGCACCGGCAACCCGTTCGCGGCGCAGACCTTCGGCGTGACGCCGGACATCCTGGTGATGGCCAAGGGCCTGACCAACGGCTGCGCGCCGATGGGCGCGGTGGCCGTCAAGCGGCAGATCCACGACACCTTCATGACGGGTCCCGAGCACCTGATCGAGTTCTTCCACGGCTACACCTACTCGGCCCATCCGCTCGCCTGCGCCGCCGGCCTGGGCACGCTCGAGACCTACGAGGACGAAGGCCTGCTGACCCGCGCCCAGCAGCTGCAGGGCTACTTCGCCGAGCAGCTGCATTCGCTGAAGGGCCTGCCCAACGTCATCGACATCCGCAACTGCGGCCTCGTCGGCGGCATCGAGCTCTCGCCGCTGCCGGGCGAGCCGGCCAAGCGCGCGTTCAACATCTTCCTCGACTGTTACGAGAAGGGCGTGCTGATCCGCACCACCGGCGACACCATCGCGCTGTCGCCGCCGCTGATCATCGAACGCCAGCACATCGACCAGCTCATCGACACGATCCGCGGCGCGATCCAGCGCCACGCCTGAACGTCGACCTGCCCGACAACGCGAATTCCTGAGCCACCGAGGGCCTGCCTAGCGCATACCGTATGACCTTCCTGAGCGCTGATCGTGAACTGACGCGCCACTCGTACTACGCCGCCACGGCCGTACGGGCTGCGCGGTATGCGGCGCTCGAAGGTGATGCGCAATGCGACGTGGCCATCGTCGGCGGCGGCCTGGCCGGGCTGTCGGCGGCGATCGAGCTGGCCGGCCGCGGCTTCTCTGTGCGCGTGCTCGAAGCCCGCGAGGTCGGCTTCGGGGCCAGCGGCCGCAACGGCGGCCAGGCGATCCACGGCCTGGCGTGCGACATCGAGACCGTCGAAGGCCAGCTGGGCCGCGACGAAGCGAAGCGGGTCTTCGGCATGTCGATCGAGGCGCTGGACCTGATCCGCGAGCGCTGCACCCGCTTCGGCATCGACGCCGACTGGCGCGACGGTTACCTCGGCGTCGCCACTTCGCCGCGCAAGGCGCGCCAGCTCTTCGCCGGCGCGGAGTCGCTGGCGCGGCACTACGACTATCCGATGCGCACCATCGAGCGCGCCGAGCTGCCGCAGTGGATCGAGAGTCCGCGCTACCACGCAGCAGTGCACGATGCGCGCTCCGGGCACCTGCATCCGCTGAAGTACACGTTCGGCCTGGCCCGGGCCGCGGCGTCGCTCGGCGCGAGCCTGCACGAAGAAACGCCGGTCGAGGCGATCGAGCACGGCGCCGTCGCGCGCCTGCGCACGCCGCGCGGCACCGTGTCGGCGCGCCAGGTGCTGCTGGCCGGCAACGTCTACCTGCAAGGGCTTGTGCCGCAGCTCGAGTCGCGCATCATGCCGGTCGGCACCTACATCATCGCCAGCGAGCCGGTGGGCGAGGCGCTGGCCAAGCGGCTGCTGCCGTCGCAGTCGGCCGTCTGCGACACCGACTTCGTGCTCGACTACTACCGCTTCGCCGCCGACTCCAGCATGCTGTTCGGCGGCCGCGTCAGCTATTCGACGACGACGCCGATGAACCTGGCCGAGAGCATGCGCCAGCGCATGGTGCAGGCGCTGCCGGCACTGGCCGGCGTGAAGGTCACGCACGCCTGGGGCGGCTTCGTCGACATCTCGATGAACCGCGCCCCGGATTTCGGCCGCCTGCCGGGCTCGCCCAATGTCTACTACCTGCAGGGCTTCTCCGGCCACGGGCTGGCGCTGACCGGCCTGGCGGGCAAGCTGGTGGCCGAGGCCATCGGCGGCGACGCGGCGCGCTTCGACACCTTTGCCCGCATCCGCCATCGCCCCTTCCCCGGCGGCAAGCTGCTGCGCACGCCGGCGCTGATGCTGGGCATGGCCTGGTACCGCCTGCGCGACGCGCTGGCCTGACTCCTGCATGAGACCACCGACATGAACGCCCCGACCTCTCGACCCGCCGAGCGCAAGCCCGTCGTGCTGGTGCCGGCCTGCAACAAGCCGCTTGGCGAGCACGTGTTCCACGTCGCCGGCAAGAAGTACGTCGACGCGGTGCGCCTGGCCGGCGCGCAGCCGCTGATCGTGCCGACCGCGCAGCCCGAGGAACTCGACGCGCTGCTCGACCTCGCCGACGGCGTGCTGCTGACCGGCTCGGCGTCGAACGTGCATCCGAGCCACTTCGACGAGGCGGTGCACGACCCGTCGCTGCCGCTCGATGCGGACCGGGACGCGTGGACCTTGCCGCTGATCCCGAAGGTGCTGGCGCGCGGCATGCCGCTGTTCGCCATCTGCCGCGGCACGCAGGAGACCAATGTCGCGCTCGGCGGCTCGCTGCACCAGGCGGTGCACGAGGTCGATCCCTACGACGACCACCGCGCGCCGAGCGGCGAGCCCGTCGCCGTGCAGTACGGACCGGCGCACGACGTCGAGGTGGTGCCCGGCGGCGTGCTGGCCGACGTGCTCGACCGCAAGCGCTTCGCGGTGAACTCGGTGCATGGCCAGGCGGTGAACCGGCTCGCGCCGGGGCTGCGTGTCGAGGCGCGCGCGCCCGACGGCCTGGTCGAGGCCTTCTCGGTCGCCGAGGCCAAGGGCTTCAACCTCTGCGTGCAGTGGCACCCCGAGTGGCAGGCCGCGAGCAACCCGGTATCGATGCAGCTGCTGCAGGCCTTCGGCCAGGCCTGCCGCGCCTATCGCGACCGGCACCGCAGCGCCCATCGCAGCCCGATCCCCTAGCGTCGATCCGACGCGGAGCCCGCGGCCATCCGGACGGCTTCACGCCAACATCGGCCGCAAGACCCGAACCGACGACGAGAGTGTTCCCATGGTGAACCGAGACAACTTCAACTTCAGCGAGCTCGAACAGTGGCTCAACCAGCGCCGCGTGACCGAGATCGAATGCCTGGTGCCCGACCTCACCGGCGTGGCCCGCGGCAAGATCCTGCCGCGCGAGAAATTCACCGAAGACCGCGGCATGCGGCTGCCGGAAGCGGTGGTGGCGATGGGCGTGACCGGTGAATTCCCCGAGGAGGGGCCGTACTACGACGTCATCAGCCCGAACGACATGGACATGCACCTGCGCCCCGACCCGGCGACGGTGCGCATCGTGCCGTGGGCCGTCGACCCCACCGCGCAGGTGATCCACGACTGCTACGACAAGGACGGCCACCTCGTGCCCTTCGCGCCGCGCTCGGTGCTGCGGCGCGTCTGCGAGTTGTACGCGGCGCAGGGCTGGAAGCCGGTGGTCGCGCCCGAGCTCGAGTTCTACCTGGTCGCCCGCAACACCGACCCGGACATGCCGCTGAAACCGCCGGTGGGCCGCAGCGGCCGCGCCGAGACCTCGCGCCAGGCCTACTCGATCGACGCGGTCAACGAGTTCGACCCGCTGTTCGAGGACGTCTACGACTACTGCGAGAAGATGGGCCTGAACGTCGACACGCTGATCCACGAGGTCGGCGCGGGCCAGATGGAGATCAACTTCTTCCACGATCACCCGCTGGGGCTCGCGGACGAGGTGTTCCTCTTCAAGCGCACGGTGCGCGAGGCGGCGCTGCGCCACGACATGTTCGCGACCTTCATGGCCAAGCCGATCGCCGGCGAGCCGGGCAGCGCGATGCACGTGCACCAGAGCATCGTCAACACCGAGACCGGCCGCAACATCTTCAGCAACGCCGACGGCACGCCGAGCCAGGAGTTCTACTGGTTCATCGGCGGCCTGCAGAAGTACATCCCGGCGGCGATGGCGCTGTTCGCGCCCTACGTCAACAGCTACCGCCGGCTGGCGCGCTTCACCGCCGCGCCGATCAACATCCAGTGGGGCACCGACAACCGCACGGTGGGCATCCGCTCGCCGCTGGCCGCGCCCCAGGGCCGGCGCATCGAGAACCGCGTGATCGGCGCCGATGCCAACCCCTACGTCGCGCTGGCGGCCACGCTGGCCTGCGGCTACATCGGCATCCAGAAGCGCATCGAGCCGTCGCCCGAGTGCAAGGGCGATGCGTACCTGGGCGACTACCAGCTGCCGCGCAGCCTGGGCGAGGCGCTGGCGCTGCTGCGCGAGGAGAAGGATCTGCACGAGGTGCTGGGCTCGCAGTTCATCACCGTCTACACCGAGGTCAAGGAGATCGAGTACGCCGAGTTCATGAAGGTGATCTCCCCCTGGGAACGCGAACACCTGCTGCTGCACGTCTGAACACGAGGGAGCGAACCACATGACGATCACCAAGAACCGCAGCACCGCGGACTGGCAGGCCGCCGACGCGAAGCACTTCCTGCATCCCTTCACTGACTTCCAGTCGCTGGCGAAGAAGGGCTCGCGCATCATCACGAAGGCCGAGAACATCTACCTCACCGACAGCGACGGCCAGCGCATCCTCGATGCGATGTCCGGGCTGTGGTGCGTCAACGTCGGCTACGGCCAGCAGGCGCTGATCGACGCGGCGACGCGGCAGCTGAAGGAGCTGCCCTTCTACAACGCGTTCTTCCAGACCGCGACGCCGCCCGCAATCGAACTGGCCGAACTACTGGCCGAGGTCACGCCGCCGCAGTTCAGGCACGTCTTCTTCTCGGGCTCGGGCTCCGAGGGCAACGATACCGTCGTGCGCATGGTGCGCCGCTACTGGGACATCCTGGGCCAGCCGCAGCGCTCGGTCATCATCGGCCGGCGCAACGGCTACCACGGCTCGACGATGGCCGGCGCCTCGCTCGGCGGCATGAGCGCGATGCATGCGCAGGGCGGCCTGCCGATCCCCGGCATCGAGCACATCGAGCAGCCCTACTGGGCCGCGCTTGGCGGCGACATGAGCCGCGAGCAGTTCGGCCTCGCCGCCGCACGCTGGCTGGAGGAGAAGATCCTCGCGCTGGGTCCCGATCGGGTCGCCGCCTTCATCGGCGAGCCGGTGCAGGGCGCCGGCGGCGTGATCATCCCGCCGGCGAGCTACTGGCCCGAGGTGCAGCGCATCTGCGACAAGTACGGCGTGCTGGTGGTAAGCGACGAGGTCATCTGCGGCTTCGGCCGCACCGGCCGGTGGTTCGGCTGCGAGACCGTCGGCTCGAAGCCTGACCTGATGACCTTCGCCAAGGGCGTGACCAGCGGCTACATCCCGCTCGGCGGCGTGATGGTCGGCGACCGGGTCGCCGAGGTGCTGATCGAGCGTGGCGGCGAGTTCGAGCACGGCTACACCTACTCCGGCCACCCGGTGGCCTGCGCGGTGGCGCTGGCCAACATCCGGCTGATCCAGGAGCTGAAGCTGGTCGAGCGGGTGCACGACGACGTCGGCCCGTATCTTGCGAAGGCCTTCGAGAGCCTGAAGGACCACCCGTTGATCGGCGATGCCGAGACCTGCGGCCTGATGGGCGCCTTGCTGCTCGTCAAGGACAAGGGCGACGGCCGGCCGTTCAACCAGCCCGGCGGCATGCAGGCCTTCGACGAATCGGTGTCCATCGGCATGGTCTGCCGCGGCCACTGCTTCCGCGAGGGGCTGATCATGCGGGCCGTCGGCAACCGCATGATCATCGCGCCGCCGCTGGTGATCACCCGCGCGCAGATCGACGAGATGATGGCGCTGATCCGTCGCTGCCTCGACCTGACGCTGGCCGACGCGCGCCGCGAAGGCTGGATGTGATAACCCGGTGGGCCCGAGCGACCCACCGCCTTAGACTGCTAGATCGCCCGCTTCGATTGCCCACACGAACTACACCCGGAGGTTGATTCATGAAGTTGTCGTCACCGTTCCGTCGATCGATCACCGCCGCCCTGCTGGGCCTGGCCACCGCGCTGGGCACCACGGCGGTGCAGGCCCAGGAAGAGGAGAAGGTCCTCAACGTCTACAACTGGTCCGACTACATCGGCGAGGAGACGATCCGCAACTTCGAGAAGGAAACCGGGATCAAGGTCCGCTACGACAACTTCGACAACAACGAGATCGTCCACGCGAAGCTGGTGGCGGGCAAGAGCGGCTACGACATCGTCGTGCCCTCGTCGAACTGGGCCAAGCTGCAGATCGACGGCGGCCTGCTCGCGAAGATCGACAAGAGCAAGCTCCCGAACTACAAGAACCTCGACCCGGCGGTGCAGGCGCAGCTGGGCCGGCTGGACCCGGGCAACGAGCACATGGTCAACTGGCTGTGGGGCTTCACCACCGTCGGCATCAATGTCGAGAAGGTCAAGGCCGCGCTCGGCGCCACGCCGATGCCGGCCAATGCCTGGGACCTCGTCTTCAAGCCCGAGTACATCTCGAAGCTGAAGTCCTGCGGCGTGTCCTTCCTCGACTCCGCGTCCGAAGTGGTCCCGGCCGCGCTGCACTACCTGGGCAAGCCGCCCTTCAGCAAGACGCCCGGCGACTACCAGCTGGCCGCGCAGTTGCTGAAGTCGATCCGCCCGCACGTGACGCTGTTCAGCTCGTCGGGCTACATCAACGACATGGCCAACGGCTCGATCTGCGTCGCGCTCGGCTGGTCCGGCGACATCAACATCGCGCGCCAGCGCGCGATCGACGGCAAGACCGGCCAGACCATCCAGGCGCTGCTGCCGGCCAACGGCGGGCTGCTGTTCTTCGACGTGATGGTGATCCCGGTCGACGCCGCCCACCCGGGCAACGCGCACAAGTTCATCAACTACATCCTGCGCGGGGACGTGCACGCCAGCCTGACCAACAAGGTCTTCTACGCGAACCCCAACCTCGAATCGAAGAAGCACATCAAGCCCGAGGTCGCCAGCAACCCGACGGTGTTCCTGCCGGAGGCCGAGCTGAAGAAGATGATCCCCCCGGACGCGCTGAACAACGACCTGCGCCGGCTGATGACGCGCACCTACACCGGCTTCAAGACGGGGCTGTGAGCGCACTGCGCCGACGCGCCCTCAACAGTCGATAGCACCCGAAAGGGGCGGCCTTGCAGGCCGGCCCCGCGAGGAGGAGTCCATGCCCGCACATCCGAACGGGAGTGGGAACGGGAAGACCGCGGCCGCCGCGAACACCGACGCCGCGTACCTGCGCATCCAGGACGTGATGAAGGACTTCGGCGGCGTCAAGGCCGTCGACCACGTCAGCGTCGACATCGCGCGCGGCGAGATCTTCGCGCTGCTCGGCTCGTCCGGCTGCGGCAAGACGACGCTGCTGCGCATGCTGGCCGGCTTCGAGACGCCGAGCTCGGGCCGCATCGTGCTCGCCGGCCAGGACCTCGCCGGCCTGCCGCCCTACGAGCGCCCGATCAACATGATGTTCCAGTCCTACGCGCTGTTCCCGCACCTGACGGTATGGGACAACATCGCGTTCGGGCTGAGACGCGACCGCCTGCCGAAGGCGCAGATCGACGAGCGTGTCGACGCGATGCTGAAGCTGGTGCAGCTGGGCAAGTTCGCGAAGCGCAAGCCGCATCAGCTGTCCGGCGGCCAGCAGCAGCGCGTGGCGCTGGCGCGCAGCCTCGCGAAGCGGCCGCAGCTGCTGCTGCTGGACGAGCCGCTGGGCGCGCTCGACAAGAAGCTGCGCGAGGAGACGCAGATCGAGCTGGTCAACATCATCGAGCAGGTCGGCGTGACCTGCGTCATGGTCACGCACGACCAGGAAGAGGCGATGACCATGGCCTCGCGCATCGCGGTGATGAGCGAAGGCCGCTTCCTGCAGGTCGGTGCGCCGGCGGACATCTACGAGACGCCGTCGAACCGCTTCGTCGCCGACTTCATCGGCAACGTCAACCTGATGCCCGGCACCGTCGAGGTCGACGAGCCTGACCACGTAGTCATCGGCGCGGCCGACTGCAAGCACTACGTCGGCCACGGCATCACCGGCACGATCGGCATGCCGGTCACCGTCGCGCTGCGGCCGGAGAAGATCCACGTCTCGCGCCACAAGCCGGCCGACGAGTTCAACAGCGTGCTGGGCACGATCAAGGAGCTGTCCTACTTCGGCGCCTTCACGGTCTACCACCTGGAGCTGCCGAGCGGCCAGCGCCTGAAGGTCTCGCAGGCCAACGTCGCGCGCCACAAGGACGAGGAACTGACCTGGGGCGACAGCGTGTGGGCGCACTGGTCGCGCATGGCGCACGTGGTGCTGACGCAATGAGCGCGGCGATGAAGCCACGGCTCGGACGCTGGCTGCGCGGCCGCCACGCCGTCATCGGCGTGCCGTACGCGTGGCTGCTGCTGTTCTTCCTGTTCCCCTTCCTGATCCTCGTGAAGATCAGCGTCTCCGAAATGGAGACCGTTACCTTCAAGGACCTCGTCACCTACAAGGAGGGTCTGCTGCAGCTGACGCTGAAGCTGTCGAACTACGTCTTCATTACCGAGGACGCGCTCTACATCAAGACCTACATCGCGAGCCTGAAGTACGCGGCCGCGGCGACGGTGCTGTGCCTCGTCATCGGCTATCCGTTCGCCTACTTCATGGCCCGCGCGAAGCCCACGGTGCAGCCGGCGCTGGTGATGCTGGTGATGCTGCCGTTCTGGACCTCGTTCCTGCTGCGCGTCTACGCGTGGAAGGGCCTGCTGTCCGAGCACGGCTGGGTGTTCGAGGCCATCGTCGGCACCGGGCTGGACCAGCTGCTGTTCCGCGCCGGCATGATTCCCGCGCCCGGCAAGCTGATGTACACGCCCTTCTCGCTGGTGCTCGGCATGGCCTACACCTACATGCCGTTCATGGTGCTGCCGCTGTACGGCAACCTCGCGAAGCTGGACCTCCGGCTGCTGGAGGCGGCCTCCGACCTCGGCGCGACGCCGTGGACCGCCTTCTGGAAGATCACCGTGCCGCTGTCCAAGGCCGGCATCATCGCCGGCTCGATGCTGGTGTTCATCCCCTGCATCGGCGAGCTGGTGATCCCCGAGCTGCTCGGCGGCCCGGAGACGCTGATGATCGGCCGCGTGCTGTGGGACGAGTTCTTCTCGAACAACGACTGGCCGATGGCCGCGAGCGTCGCGGTGGTGATGATCCTGCTGATCATCGTGCCGCTGGCGGTCTTCAACAAGTACCAGGCCGAGGCGCAGGAGGCGCGGCGATGAAGCTGTCGTCCCTGAACCGTTCCTTCGCCAAGGCCTGGCTTGTCGGGGGCTACGCCTTCCTGTACCTGCCGATCGTCGCGCTGGTGCTGTACTCGTTCAACGACTCGCCGCTGCCGAACGTCTGGCGCGGCTTCACGCTGAAGTGGTACGCCGCGCTGGCGAACGACAACGAGATCCTGTCCGGTCTCTGGCTCAGCCTGCGCGTGGCCTTCTTCACCGCCTGCGGCTCGGTGGTGCTGGGCACGCTGGCCGCGGTCACGCTGGTGAAGTACCGGCGCTTCCGCGGCCGCACGGTGTTCTCCGGCATGGTCAATGCGCCGCTGGTGATGCCGGAGGTGGTGGTCGGGCTGTCGCTGCTGCTGATGCTGGTGTCGATGCAGCGCGCGATCGGCGTTCCCGAGCGCGGCATGCTGACGATCTGGCTCGGCCACCTGCTGCTCGGCATGGCCTACGCCACCGTCGTCGTGCAGGCGCGGCTGCAGGACCTGAACCCGCAGCTCGAGGAAGCCGCGATGGACCTCGGCGCGAAGCCGCTGCAGGTCTTCCTGCTGGTGACCCTTCCGATGATCGTGCAGTCGCTGGGCTCGGCGTGGCTGCTCACGTTCACGATCTCGCTCGACGACGTCGTGCTGTCGGCCTTCCTGTCCGGCCCGGGCTCGACGACGATGCCGCTGGTGATCTTCTCGCGCGCACGGCTGGGGCTGAACCCCAGCGTCAACGCGGTCGCCACCATCATCGTCGGCATCGTCGCGATCGGCGTGCTGGTCGCGAGCTACCTGATCGCCCGCGCCGAGCGACGGCGCCAGCAGGAACTGTCGGCCGCGGCCCGCGGCGGCTGAACGCCTGCGGACGAACAAGACACCGAACAACCTAACGAACAACCCGAGAGGAGTGCCCATGAAGAAGACGATCCCCCTGAGCGCCCTGACCGCACTCGCGCTCGCGCTTGCCGCGGCCTTTCCCGCGCAGGCGCAGAGCAACGCCGAGATCCTGAAGGAGCTGCAGGACCTGAAGGCCAAGGTGGCCGACCTGGAAGCGAAGCTGAAGGCCCAGGAAGCCAAGGCCGCCGCGCCGACGACACCCCAGTGGGGCATGACGCCCGAGCAGGCGCGCGAGCTGAACCGCGTCGCGGTGAAGACCGAAGCGGTCGAGGACGCCATCGAGGCCCAGGGCCTGAAGATGTTCAAGATCAACGGCTTCATGGACCCGACCTACGTCTACAACCAGCGCCAGCGGCGCGGCGGCTTCCAGTTCCTGAACGGGGTGGACAGCGACGGCTACAACTACGACAACTCCTACTTCGGCAGCGTCTTCCTCGACCTGCAGAAGGAGATGGAAGGCGGCACCAAGTGGCGGCTGACGCTGGTGCCCAAGCGCGGCACCGGCGACGTGATCGGCGAGAACTCGATCGTTCAGGAAGCCTCGGTGTCGATCCCGCTCGGCGACCTGCAGACGCGCGTCATCGCCGGCCAGGTGCCCGACTGGTCGGGCTACGAGTACCAGCAGGCCACGCTGAACAAGCTGATCTCGCACAACCTGCTCTACGACTTCACGCTGCCCACCACCTACACCGGCGTCGGCATGGAGTACATCCGCGGCAAGTGGTGGAGCCGCTGGATGATCGCCAACGTCAATACCAGCAAGCGCCAGTCCGGCGAGCGTGCGCCGGCCTTCGCCTACCGCGTCGACTACTCGCGCGGCGAGTTCCAGGGCTTCGGCTTCGCGGGCCTGCACGGCAAGGCCGCCAACTTCCGCGCGCAGGACGCGGCCAATCCGATCACCGGCGAGGCCTACGATGCGCGCGACACGCGCGTGAACCTGTTCGAGTTCGACGCCTACTTCATCCGCGGCGACTGGACCGTGCAGGGCCAGGCCAGCTTCGGCCAGCAGACGCGCGCGGCGATCACCGCCAACCCCGAGACGGGCGAACTGCGCGACAGCCAGTGGACCGGCGTCTCGGGCCTCGTCGCCTACAAGTTCATGCCGCGCTGGGAAGTCATCGGCCGCTTCGACCACATCCGCAACCGCAAGCATGGCGGCGGCCTGCTGGGCTACACCGCGGCCGACGACCGCAACGGCTTCGGGCCGGACGCCACGCTGGCCTGCGGCGACGCCTGGGTCGAAGGCTGCGACAAGGGCGCGAACCGCAGCGCGCTGTCGGTCGGCGTGTCGTGGCTGTACAACCTCAACACCACCTTCAAGGCCGAGGCCCGCTACGACCGCGCGAACCTGCCCGTCTTCCTCGACGTTCGGACCGGCGAATACCGCAAGAGCAATGCGGTGTTCGGCACCTCGGTGGTCGTGAGCTTCTGACGAGGCCACACTCGACCGGATCCGACAGTCCCCAGGAGACCCCCATGGCTGAAACCATCGACTGGCACGCCCGCGCGAAGGCGCTGCGCATCGACGGCCGCTGCGTGATCGACGGCGAGCGCCGCGCGGCGCTGTCCGGCGAGACCTTCGATTGCCTGTCGCCGATCGACGGCCGCTCGCTCGGCGCCGTCGCCCGCGGCCGCGAGGCCGACGTCGACGCCGCGGTGCGCGCCGCGCGCGCCGCCTTCGACGACGGCCGCTGGGCCGACAAGGCGCCGGCGCAGCGCAAACGCGTGCTGCAGAAGTTCGCCGACAAGATCCTCGCGGCCAAGGACGAGCTGGCGCTGCTCGAGACGCTGGACATGGGCAAGCCGATCCAGTACGCCCTCTCCGTCGACGTGCCGTCCACCGCCCGCTGCATCCAGTGGTACGCCGAGGCGGTCGACAAGGTCTACGACGAGATCGCGCCGACGCCCCGGAGCGGCCTGGCGCTGATCACGCGCGAGCCGATGGGCGTGATCGGCGCGATCGTGCCCTGGAACTACCCGATGATCATGGCCGCGTGGAAGCTCGGCCCCGCGCTGGCCGCCGGCAACTCGGTGGTGCTCAAGCCCAGCGAGAAGAGTCCCCTGACCGCGCTGCGGCTGGCCGAGCTGGCGGTCGAGGCCGGGCTGCCGCCGGGCGTCTTCAACGTCGTGCCGGGCTACGGCCAGGAAGCCGGCGAGGCGCTGGCCCTGCACATGCAGGTCGACGCGATCGGCTTCACCGGCTCCACGCGCACCGGCCGCCGCATGTACGAGTACGCCGGCCGCTCGAACCTGAAGCGTGTCTACAACGAGCTCGGCGGCAAGTCGGCCTTCGTCGTCTTCGACGATTTCGCCGACGTCGAGCGCGCGGCGAAGACCGTCGCCGGCAGCATGTTCTTCAACCAGGGCGAGAGCTGCAATGCGCCGTCGCGGGTGTTCGTGCACGAGCGCATCGCTGAAGCGTTCGTCGCCATCGTCGCCGCCGAAGCGCCGGCCTACGCGCCGGCCGATCCGCTCGATGCGAAGACGGTGATGGGCGCGCTGGTGGACGACACCCAGCTGAAGACGGTGATGGGCTACATCGACGCCGGCGCCAGCGAAGGCGCGCGGATTGCCGCGGGCGGCAAGCGCGCGCTTTCCGAAACCGGCGGCTACTACGTCGAGCCGACCGTGTTCGACGGCGTTGCCAATACGATGAAGATCGCGCGCGAGGAGATCTTCGGGCCGGTGATGAGCGTGATCCGCTTCAGCGACGAGGCCGAAGCGGTGAAGATGGCCAACGATTCCAGCTACGGCTTGCAGGCCAGCGTCTGGAGCGACAACATCAACCGGGCGCACCGCGTCGCTCGGCGCCTGCGCGCCGGCACGGTGCACGTCAACCAGTACGACGAGGACGACATCACCGTGCCCTTCGGCGGCTACAAGCAGAGCGGCAACGGGCGCGACAAGAGCCTGCATGCGTTCGACAAGTACACGGAGCTGAAGACCACCTGGATCCGCATCGATTGACCACGAACCGACCTGACGGGAGCGTTGCATGAAGGACCTGCGCGAGAGATTGCAAGCCAAGGGCGTGCACACGCTGCTGGCGCAGTTCACCGATATCTTCGGCGTCGCCAAGGGCAAGCTGGTGCCGCTGGCGCACCTGGACGACCTGCTGACGGACGGCGCCGGCTTCAGCGGCCCGTCGATCGCCGGCACCGGGCTGCCGCGCACCGGCCCGCGCGGCGAGTACTGGGCGCGCGGCTACGCCAGCACCGCGGTCGCGATGCCGTGGATGCCGGGCCATGCGCGCATCGTCTGCGACGGCTGGGTGGCCGGCGAGCCCTTCGATGCCTGCCCGCGCCAGGTGCTCAAGCGTGCCATCGAGCGCCTGGACGACCGCGGCTGGCACCTGCGCACCGGCATCGAGCCGGAGTTCTTCCTGCTCAAGCACGAGGACGGCCGGTGGCAACCCGCCGACGACCGCGACCACCTCGACAAGCCCAGCTACGACCTGAAGTCGCTGCCGCGCCAGCGCGATTTCCTGCAGGCACTGCACCAGTCGCTCACCGCCTGCCAGCTCGACATGCTGCAGATCGACCACGAGGACGCGCACGGCCAGTACGAGGTGAACTTCGGCTTCGACGACGCGCTGACCAGCGCCGACAACCTGATGCTCTTCAAGATCGCCGCGCACGCGATGGCCGAGGAGCGCGGCATGGTCTTCTCGATGATGCCCAAGCCTTTCGCGAACCAGCCGGGCAGCGGCATGCACTTCCATGTGTCGCTCTGGAAGGGCCTGGGCGTCGACGGCAGCAACCTGTTCATGCCGCACACGCCCGACGGTGCGGCCGACCCCGCGGCCGGGCTGTCGCCGCTGGGGCGGCACTTCGTCGCCGGCGTGCTGGCGCATGCGCCCGCCCTGGCCGCGCTGGCGGCACCGACGGTCAACAGCTACAAGCGCCTGGTCGTCGGCGAGTCGCTGTCCGGCACCAGCTGGGCGCCGGCGCACATCGCGCATGGCGCGAACAACCGCACGGCGCTGGTGCGCACGCTGTCCGGCCGCTTCGAATGGCGGCTGCCCGATGCGTCGGCGAACCCGTACCTGGCCAGCACCGGGCTGATCGCCGCCGGCCTCGACGGCATCGACCGCAAGCTCGAGCTGCCGCCGGCCCAGGATGACGACCTGTTCGAGCTCGGCCTCGCCGAGATTCGGCGGCGGGGCATCGCCACGCTGCCGCAGAGCCTGGATGAAGCGCTCGATGCGCTGCAAGCCGACGAGGTGCTGACCACCGCGCTGGGCGAGACGCTGACGACGCAGTTCCTGGCACTCAAGCGCGCGGAATCGCTGGCCTACCAGCGCCACGTCAGCGACTGGGAACTGCAGCGCTACGCGGCGGCGTTCTGATCATTTGAGCCGCGCGCCGCTGCTGGCCTATGCGAGCCTGGCGGCCAGCATGGCGCTGGTCGGCAGCTACGTCGGCTTGTCGCGGGTGCTGGTCGCCGTCTTCCCGGTGTTCCTGCTGGCCTGGCTGCGCTTCGGCATCGCGGCGATCGCGATGCCGCACTGGCTGCAGCGCGGCCCGGCCGAGCCGGCGCTGTCGCCGCACGACCGGCGCCTGCTCTTCCTGGAAAGTTTCCTCGGCAACTTCCTGTTCTCGATCTGCATGCTCTACGGCGTGCTGCTGACCTCGGCGGTCGCTGCCGGCGTCGTGATGGCCGGCCTGCCGGCGGCGGTTGCGCTGCTGTCGCGGGTGTTCCTCGGCGAACGCCTGACGCCGCGGCTCGTTGCCGCGATCGGCTGTGCGGCGGCCGGCATCGCCTTGCTGGCGCTCGCCCGGACGCCTGGCGGCGGCGACCATGCGGCTGCGGCGCCGACCGCCCTGCCCGCCTGGCTCGGTCCGCCGCTGCTGGTGGCCGCACTGCTGTGCGAAGCGAGCTACGTGGTGATCGGCAAGCGCCTCACCGGCCAGGTGTCGGCGCGCCGAATCAGCGCGCTGATCAACCTGTGGGGCTTCGCGCTGGTGACGCCGCTGGGCCTGTGGCAGGCGCTGGACTTCGATTTCCGCGCCGTCCCCACCGGCACCTGGTCGCTGCTGGTGTTCTATGCGCTGGCCGCCAGCGTGGTCAGCGTGTGGCTGTGGATGAAAGGCCTGGCGCAGGTGCCGGCGCAACGCGCCGGCGTGTTCGCGGTGCTGCTGCCGGTGGCCGCGGCGCTGGTCGGCGTGGTCTGGCTCGGTGAACCGTTCGGCAGCGCGCACCTGGCCGCGTTCGGGCTGGCGCTGGCCGGATTGCTGCTGGCGGTGTGGCCGACGGGTCGTCGAGCCTGAAACACACGCTCGCTTCGCGCGCTAGGGCTAGGCAGCGCCGCTGATCGATCGCAGCGCGCCGGCTTCGGCCCGGCATCGGCCGCGTTCGGTGATCAGCCCGCTCACCAGCCGCGCCGGCGTCACGTCGAACGCCGGGTTGGCCGCCGGACAGCCCGCGGGCGCCAACTGCACCTCGACCAGCTCGCCCTTCCCGTCCAGGCCGGCCACGTGCGTCAGCTCGCGCGCGTCGCGTTCTTCGATCGGGATGCCGGCCACGCCGTCGGCGAGCGCGGCGTCGAAGGTCGACAGCGGCATCGCGACATGGAAGGGCACTCCGTTGTCGTGCGCCGCCAGCGCCTTCAGGTAGGTGCCGATCTTGTTGCACACGTCGCCGTTGGCCGCGACACGGTCGGCGCCGACGATCACCAGATCGACCTGGCCGCGCTGCATCAGGTGCCCGCCGGCGTTGTCGGCCACCAGCGTGAACGGCACGCCCTGCTGGCCGAGCTCCCAGGCCGTCAGGCTGGCCCCCTGGTTGCGCGGCCGCGTCTCGTCGACCCACACATGCACCGCCAGGCCGGCGGCCTGCGCCTTGTAGACCGGCGCCAGCGCCGTTCCCCAGTCGACCGTCGCCAGCCAGCCGGCGTTGCAGTGCGTCAGCACCTGCAGCGGTGCGCCTGCCGGCTTCTTCGCGGCGATCTCGCGCAGCAGCGCCAAGCCATGTTCGCCGATCGCCTCGTTGGCCGCGACGTCCTCGTCGGCGATCGCGCCGGCTTCGGCCCAGGCGGCATCGCAGCGCGCCTCCACCGGGACGGTTGCCAGGCGATCGATCATCCGCTGCGTCGCCCAGGCCAGGTTCACCGCGGTCGGCCGGGCACCGTCGAGGAAGGCCTTGGCCGCCTGCAGCGCGGCGTCCGTGGCCTCGTGGCGGCACTGCAGCGCCAGGCCATAGGCGGCTGTCGCGCCGATCAGCGGCGCGCCGCGCACGGCCATCGCGCGGATCGCCTGGTGCACCTCGGCGATGTCGGTCAGCCGCAGTTCCTGCCAGTGGTGCGGCAGGCTGCGCTGGTCGATGACGTAGACCGCATCGGCCTCGGCGGCCGGCCAGATCGTGCGGCGGGCTTGGCCGGCGACGATCATCCGAGCAGCCTCCCGGCGATGAACTTCAAGCGCTCGACCACCGCCGGATCGCGTGCGGCCGGCGCGGTGATCAGCGCATGGTCCAGCGAACGCCGGCACGCGCAGGCCGCGGCGCCGGCATCGTGGCACGCCGCTTCGGCGACGCGCGCGACGAGCGAGCGCCCCTTGTCGGCGTTCGACAGCAGCACGCGGATGATGGCGTCGACGGTCACCGCGTCATGCTGCGGGTGCCAGCAATCGAAGTCGGTGACCATGGCCACCGAGGCGTAACAGAGTTCGGCCTCGCGGGCGAGCGCCGCCTCGGGCCAGTTGGTCATGCCGATCACGTCTGCATTCCACGAACGGTACAGGCGCGACTCGGCCAGCGTGCTGAACTGCGGCCCTTCCATCGCCAGGTAGGTGCCGCCGCGAGTGGCGGCGATGTCCAGTGTTCCCAACGCCTGTTGCAGATGGTCGCCAAGCCGGCCGCACACCGGATGCGCCATCGACACGTGCGCGACGAGGCCGCTGCCGAAGAAGCTCTTCGCGCGGGCGGTCGTGCGGTCGATGAACTGGTCGACCAGAACGAAGTGGCCCGGCGGCAGGTCCGCGCGCAGGCTGCCCACCGCACTGAGCGACAGCACGTCGGTGACACCCAGGTGCTTCAGGGCGGCGATGTTGGCGCGGTAGTTGACCTCCGACGGCGGGATGCGGTGCCCGCGCCCATGGCGCGGCAGGAAGGCGAGCTTCGCCGGCCCCCGGGGGGTCGGCAAGGTGCCGGTGAAGAGCTGGTCCGATGGCGCACCCCAGGGCGTATCGACGCTCACCCATGCGGTGTCCTGCAGGCCGGCGAGTTCGTAGATGCCGCTGCCGCCGATGATGCCGAGCATGCACGCTCCTTTCGAGTCGAAGATCGTTCAGGCCGGCTGGACTTCGCGGCGTTCACCGAGCCGTGCCGCCCGAGCCAGGCGCAGCACCTCGGCCACCGGCCGCTCCTTCAGGCGATGGTCGCTCAGCACCTGGCGCCAGCGGCGCGCGCCGGGACGGCCGTTCCACAGGCCGAGCACGTGGCGCATCACGTGCGGCCACGGCACGCCACGTTCGGCACGCTGACGTTCCATGTACGCGGCCATGCGGTCTTCGAGATCCTCGCGCCAGGCGTCGTCGGCCTCGGGCGCCACGCCCGGCGCGCCGAGGAAGTGCACGTCCCAGCCGGCCATCAGCGCCGGGTTGTGGTACGCCTCGCGGCCCAGCATCACGCCGTCGATCAGCCGCAGCTCGCGCGCGACCACCGCGTTGTCATCGACGCCGCCGTTGAGCACGATCGTGAACTGCGGGAACTCGCGCTTCAGGCGGTGCACGATCTCGTAGCGCAGCGGCGGGATCTCGCGGTTCTCCTTGGGCGACAGCCCCTGCAGCCAGGCGTTGCGCGCATGCACGATGAACACCGTGCAACCGCCCTCGGCGACCGTGCCGACGAAGTCGCGCACGAACTCGTAGGACTCCTCGCGGTCGATGCCGATGCGGTGCTTCACCGTCACCGGCAGGCCCGGCACCGCGTCGCGCATCGCCTTCACGCAATCGCGCACCAGCTCGCCTTCTGCCATCAGGCAGGCCCCGAAGGCGCCGCGCTGCACCCGTTCGCTCGGGCAGCCGCAGTTCAGGTTCACCTCGTCGTAGCCCCAGCGCTCGGCCAGCTTCGCGCTGGCCGCCAGGTCCGCCGGCTCGCTGCCGCCGAGCTGCAGCGCCAGCGGATGCTCCTCGGCATTGAAGTCCAGGTGCCGCGGCACGTCGCCATGCAGCAGCGCGCCGGTGGTGACCATCTCGGTGTACAGGCGCGTGCGCTGCGTGATCAGGCGGTGGAAGAAGCGGCAATGCCGGTCCGTCCAGTCCATCATCGGCGCGACGGACAGGCGCCAGGGGCTGACATCGGCTTGCGGTTCGGGGCTCGGGTTCACCCCCGAATTATCCCAGCCCGCCTCACGCCCTCGCCGCGTTCATCGCCATGCCCGCCGCCAGCCGCGGCAGCAGCGGTGCCGGCAGGTCGTGGCCCATGCCGGGGATCAGGTCGCGGCTGGCGCCGGCGATCTTGCGCAGCAGATCGTGCGCCGCGCCGACGGGGATCAGCGGGTCGGCCTCGCCGTGGATCACGTGCGTCGGCGCCTGGATCTGCTTCAGCATCGCCGAGCGGTCGCCGTCGGCGGCGATGGCCACCATCTGGCGCACCACGCCGGCCGGGTGGTACGAACGCCGCACGCTGCGTTCCAGGCGCTGGCGCAGCGCGACCGGGTCGGGCCGGTAGCCGGGGCTGCCGATGACCTGGAACAGGCGCTCGTAGTGCGCGACCGTTGCCGCCAGGCCGCTGCCGTCGGGACGCGACATCATCGCCTGGCGCACCGCCCAGCTCGGCTGCGGCAGGCCACGCGCGCCGGAACTGGTCATCAGCAGCGTCAAGCTGGACACGCGCTGCGGGTGCCTGGCCGCCAGGTGCTGCGCGATCATGCCGCCCATCGAGGCGCCGCAGACATGCGCCCGCGCGATGCCCAGCGCATCGAGCACGCCGAGCGCGTCCTCGGCCATCGCCTGCACGGTGTAGGGCGCGTGCACCTTCAGGTGCAGCGTGTGGCGCAGCGCGGCGCCCATGAGGTTCGGCACGCCCAGGTGATCGAGGTGCGAGCTGAGCCCGATGTCGCGGTTGTCGAAGCGGATCACGCGGAAGCCGCGGCCGACCAGGTCGGTCACCAGCTCGTCGGGCCAGGCGATCAGCTGCATGCCCAGGCCCATGATCAGCAGCAGCGCTTCTCCGTTCGGCGGACCCTGGTCGTCGACCTCGAACTCCAGGCCGTTGGCGAATACACGCATCGCGGGACGCTCCCTTTACACGCTAGAAGCGGCTGGCCGCCTGCATCGGCGACTGGTGCGTGGTCTTGTAGAACCAGCGGCGTGCGCCGCGCAGGTCGAAACGCTCCCAGCGCGCGGGGTCCTGCGCCAGCCGGTCGGCGATGGCGTACAGCGCCAGCGGGTTCATGCCCATGCCGATGTGGCTGGCGTGCACCTCGATGTTCTCGGTGTGCGGCTCGTCGGGATTGATGCTGCACTGCCAGGCGACGACGCCGTCGGTCTTGCTGTAGATCGACGTGGTCGGCACCGACGGCGGCACCCGCAGCTGCGAGATCAGCTCGTCGTTGTGCTCGACGCTCTGGCCGCTGACCATCTCGTAGAAGCGCCAGGCGTTGGTGGCGCGCGGGTGACCGGCGAAGGGCGAGCCCAGCGTGATGACGCAGCGTGCGCGCTCAGGGAACTCCTTGGCCAGCTCGCGCGCATAGACGCCGCCCAGGCTCCAGCCGAGCAGGCTGACGCGGCACTGGTGGCGTTCGGCCACATGGCGCAGCTGTTCGCGCAGGGCCTCGAGCACGCCGTTGCGCGGGCCGAAGTTGAAGCCCTGCTTCCACGGGTACGGCACGTAGCCGCGGTCCTCGAGAAAGGTGCGCAGCGGCGCGGTGGTGATGTCGGTGGCGCCGAGCCCGGGGAAGACCAGCACCGGGTGGCCGTCGCCGCGCGGCAGCTGGCGCAGCCAGGGTGCGGCGGCGATCATCGCGGCCCATTCCCAGGGCGCGCGGGCTTCGAGCATCAGCAGCAGCGCACCGGGCGGCTGCAGCAGGTCCACGCCGGGCGGCGGCGGGCCGGCGGGCTTGCGTCGGCGATTCAGGGCCATGCGGATCGTCTAGTTCTCGCCGGGTTCCCAACCACCCGGATTCGTACGATCTTATCGGGGCCGCCTGGCCTTCGATGGAGCGCTTGCCCTAGGTGGCCGTGTCACACGAGCGACAGTGTCCAGCGCCGCGCGGGTGGCCGTTTTCGTCGCCGTGCGGGCGGCCGTCTGCATCGCCTGGCCGACCACGGTGCCGACAACCCCACGCGCCGCGCCCGGCAGCGCCTTCGACACCGTGTTCACCGCGTCGCTGACGACCCCGGCGAGACGCTTTCGCGCCTGGCCCAGCACCGCGCGGCCGGTCTCGGTGACGCCGGGCGGCGGGGCCGGTGCCTTCGGCGCCAGCGCGCGCAGGTCGTCGAAGGCGACCTCCATCGCATTGCCCAGCTGGCGCACGTCGGGCATCGCCTGCGCGTCGGCCATCACGCCGAAGTCCATGCGGTCCTCGTAGCTGTGCACCGTGATGTTCAGCGCGATGCCGTGCACGACGATCGACGTCGGGAAGTTCGACAGCATGCGCGCGCCGGCCATGTACAGCGGCACCGGCGGCCCCGGCACGTTGCTGATCGTGACGTTGGCCACCTGCGGGATCTTCTCGGCCAGGCGCGCCTTGCCGTACAGCGCGGTGGCGGCCTCGATCAGCCACGGCGCGCCGATCGACGGGAAGTCGGTCGGCAGGATGCTCTTCAGGCTGCCCATCGTCGTCTTCATCGCCGCGGTCGCGGACTTCACGTGCGCCAGGCGCTTGCGCAGGTCCGAGATGTGCGTGCCCAGGCTGATCAGGCTCATCGAGGCCTGGTTGTCCGGGGTGGTGTCGCCCTTCTCGCGCAGCGAGATCGGCACCGCGGCGATCAGCGACTTGCGCGGCAGCGTGCCGCGTTGCTGGAAATAACGCCGCAAGGCAGTGGCACAGATCAGCAGCACCATGTCGTTGAGCGTCGCGTCGTTGGCGCGGCCGATGGCCTTCAGCTCGGCCAGCGGCACCGTCACCGCGGCGAAGGCCCGGCCGGCGGTGACCGACTGGTTCAGCACGGTGCGCGGCGCCAGCGTCACGTTGGCCACCTTGGCGCCCTTCTTGCGGCCGCCGAGCAGCTGACTCTGCTGCAGCACGACGCCGGCGGCGCTGGCCAGCGTGCCGACGGTGTCAGGCAGCGCCTTGACGATGCTGGCGACCTGCATCGCCTCGTTCGCCAGCACGCCGCGCAGCATCTTGGGCACGCCGAGGCGGAACACCTTCTCGCGCTTGCTGGGCTTGATGTCGAGGTCGCGACCGGTCGGCACCAGGTCGAGGATCACCTGCCCCAGCGCGACCGCGGCCTGGCCGTCGACCGCCGCATGGTGCAGCTGCGAGTAGAGGCCGACGCGCTTGCGGCCGTCGGCCGACGGGCCCAGCCCTTCGAGCACCCAGAACTTCCACAGCGGCCGCTTGCGGTCGAGCAGCCGCGGATGCAGCTCGCCGACCGCCGCCTCCAGCGCCGCGCGGCCGTCGCCCTGCTTCGCGCTCTTGGGCAGCTTGTATTCGACGATGTGCTCGTTCAGGTCCGGCTCGGCGTCGACCCAGACCGGGTTCGCCAGGTTCAGCGGCGCCCACCACAGCCGCCGCCGCAGCGCCGGCGCCAGCGGCAGCCGCTCGGCCATGTGGCGGCGCAGCGCCGTGACGAACTTGCCCTTGAAGCCCGGTGGCAGCTCGAAGACGTTGAGCGCGCCGACATGCATCGGCATCTCGGGCGTTTCCAGGAACAGGAAGGAGGCGTCGAGGCCGGACAGGCGTTTCATGGCCTGATGCTAGAGGGGCGCCGACGCGGCCACGGCGCGGGGGAACCCTAGGCGTGTTGCAGGATCGCCGCGGCTGCACGGGCCAGGTCGTCGTGCACCCCGTCGGCGAGCGCGACGTCCCGGTCCGTCGGCGGGTGGCCGCTGCGCACCAGCAGGCAGCGCCCGACACCGGCCGCGCGCCCGGCTTCGAGGTCCGAGCCCTTGTCGCCGACCACCACCGATGCGGGCAGGTCGAGGTGCAGCGCGGCCGCCGCCCGCAGCAGCATGCCGGGTGCCGGCTTGCGGCAGTCGCAGAGCCGGCGGTACTCGGCGATCGCCGCGTCCGGCAGGTGCGGGCAGCGCAGCACCGCGTCGAGCACCACGCCATGGTCCTGCAGCGCGTCGCGCATGTGGGCGGTCAGCCGCTCGTAGTCCGCCTCGCCGTAGTAGCCGCGCGCGATGCCGCTCTGGTTGGTCACGACCACCAGCTTCCAGCCGGCCGCCTGCAACTGCCGCAGGGCCTGTGGCACGCCGGGCAGGAACTCGAAGTCCTCGACGCGGTAGAGGTAGTCGCGCTCGACGTTGATCACGCCGTCGCGGTCCAGGAAGACGGCGCGCGCGCCGGGCGACGAATCAGCCACGGCGGATGCGCTCGACCAGCCGCGTCGTCGAGTAGCCGTCGACGAACGGAAGCGCCAGCGATCGGCCGCCCCAGCGGCGCATCAGCGCGGTCTCGGGCAGCGCCTCGATGTGATAGTCGCCGCCCTTGACGTAGACGTCGGGGCGGATCGCCTCGAGCAGCTCGCAGGGCGTCGGCTCGTCGAACCAGGTGACGAAGTCGACGCAGCGCAGCGCGGCGATCACCGCCGCGCGGTCGTGTTCATCGTTCAGCGGCCGGTCCGGTCCCTTGCCGAGGCCACGCGCCGAGACGTCGCTGTTGACCGCGACGATCAGCGCGGCGCCCAGTTCCCGCGCGGCGGCCAGGTACTGCACGTGCCCGCGGTGCAGCACGTCGAACACGCCGTTGGTGAAGACCAGCGGACGCGGCCAGTCGGTGCGCGCACGCGCGCGGGCGCTGGGAATCAGTCGGAGGGAGTCGTCGGCCGGCACAATGCTGGCCCATCGCGGCGGATCAGTCCGTTGCCGCACGAGGGCGAATTGAGTCTAACCTTCAGCGATCACCTGGCGGCGCACCGTGCGTTGTTCGACCGGCTCGACACGCTCGGCCCGGCCCTGCAGCGCGCGGCGGCCATCTGTGCGGACAGCCTGTCGCGCGGCGGCAAGCTGCTGTTCTGCGGCAATGGCGGCTCGGCGGCCGACAGCCAGCACCTGGCCAGCGAGTTCGTCGGCCGCTTCGTCGCCGAGCGCCGCCCGCTGCCGGCGATCGCGCTGAGCACCGACAGCTCGGCGCTGACAGCGATCGGCAACGACTACGGCTTCGACCAGGTCTTCGAGCGCCCGCTGCGCGCCCACGGCCGGCCGGGCGACGTGGTGGTCGGCATCTCGACCTCCGGCCGCTCGCCGAACGTCCGGCGCGCGATGCAGGCGGCGCGCGAGCTCGGCCTGGCGACGGTCGGCTTCCTGGGCCATGACGGCGGCACGATCGCCGCGCTGTGCGACGTACCGCTGGTGGTGCCGGACGAGGTGACCGCGCGCATCCAGGAAGCGCACATCTTCCTCGGCCACGTGCTGTGCGCGGAGGTCGAGGCGCTGCTGAAGCTGTAGCGGTGGATCAGGCGGCCGGCTGCGCGGCGAGCCAGTCGGCATAACGCCGGACGCCCGTGGCCACGTCGGCGAAGACGTGATCGCAGCCGGCCGCACGCAGGGCCGTGAGGTCGGCCTGCGTGAAGCACTGGTACTTGCCGACCAGCGCGGCGGGGAAGTCGATGTACTCGACCAGCCCTTCGGCGACCAGCTGCGGCAACGGCAGCGCCGGTGCACCGGCGCGGACCCGCTCGGCATTCACCACCGCGGCCGCCACGTCGTTGAAGGGCTGCGCGCGGCCGCTGCCGACGTTGAAGATCCCGCTGGCTTGCGGGTGCGCGAGGAACCACAGGTTCACCACCACCACGTCGTCGACGAAGACGAAGTCGCGCGCGTGTTCGCCCGGCCCGTAGCCGCCATAGGCATCGAACAGCCTGACGCGACCGTCGGCGCGGAACTGGTGGGCATGGTGGAAGGCCACCGAGGCCATGCGGCCCTTGTGCTGTTCGTGCGGGCCGTAGACGTTGAAGTAGCGCAGGCCGACCACCTGGGCCGAGGCCTGCGCGAGCAGACGCCGCACCACCTGGTCGGCCAGCAGCTTGGAGTAGCCGTAGACGTTCAGCGGCCGCTCGCAGGCCGGGTCCTCGCGGAAGACCTCGCTGCCGCCGTAGACCGCGGCCGACGACGCGTAGATCAGCCGCGTGCCCTGGCGCTGGCAGGCATCGAGCAGGTCCTTGGTGCAGCGGTAGTTCAGCGCCATCATCAGGCGGCCGTCGTGCTCCATCGTGTCGGAGCAGGCGCCTTCGTGGAACACCGCGTCGACGCGTCCGAAGTCGCCGCGCGCGAAGCGGGCGTAGAACTCGTCGCGGTCGAAGTAGTCTGCAAAACGAGCGTCCCGCAGGTTGCGGAACTTCGAGCCGTCGCGCAGGTCGTCGACCGCGATGATGTGATCGATGCCGGCGTCGTTGAGCCCCAGCATCAGGCGGCTGCCGATCATGCCGGCCGCCCCGGTGACGATCACTTTCATTCGAACAGCTCCTCGTAGCGCACTGCCGCAGTGCCGAAGCGGCTGACGACGATGCCGGCGGCCCGGTTGGCGATCGGCACCGCGTCGCGCAGCGGCAGGCCGGCGGCCAGCATCGCGGCCAGCGTCGCGATCACCGTGTCGCCGGCGCCGGTGACGTCGAAGACCTGTCGCGCGTGCGCCGGCACGTGCAGCGTCCCGGCGGCGTCGAAGAGCGACATGCCCTCCTCCGCGCGCGTCACCAGCAGCGCCTGCAGGGCCAGTTCGGCACGCAGGCGCTGCGCGGCCGCCGCCAGCGCCGCTTCGTCGCGCCACGGGCCCATCGCCTGGGCGAGCTCGGCGCGATTCGGCGTGATCACCGTGGCGCCGGCATAACGCGTGTAGTCGTGGCCCTTCGGGTCGACCAGCACCGGCTTGCCGGCCGCGCGGGCCAGCTCGATCATGCGGCCGATGTGTGCGAGGCCGCCCTTGCCGTAGTCGGAGAACAGCACCGCATCGTGCTGCGGCAGCACCTGTTCGAAGTTGCCGAGCAGTTGCGCCAGCACCTCGTGCGCGGGGCGGCTCTCGAAGTCGACGCGCAGCAGCTGCTGCGAGCGGCCGACGACCCTGAGCTTGACGATGGTGCGCAGCGAGGCATCGCGGCCGAGAAGGCTGGGGATGCCGTCGCGTTCGAGCATGCGCCGCAGCGACTGCGCCGGCTCGTCGTCGCCGATCACCGTCATCAGCGTGACCCGGGCGCCGAGCTGCTTGACGTTCAGCGCGACGTTGGCCGCGCCGCCCAGGCGTTCTTCCTCGCGCTCGACCAGCACCACCGGCACCGGCGCCTCGGGCGAGATGCGATCGACGGCGCCGAACCAGTAGCGGTCGAGCATCGCATCGCCGACGACCAGCACGCGGGCTTGTTCGAGGCGGGAACGGTCGGGACGGATCATCGGCGGCGGTTCATCGGCAGCGTGACGGGCGATGGCGGGCCCGGGCCCGCATTGTCATGCGCTAGGCGCGCGGCTGCAGCAGGTCCCAGCGGTTGCCGTGCAGGTCCTCGAACACCGCCACGGTGCCGTAGGGTTCGGCGCGTGGCGCCTCGACGAAGCGCACGCCGTGCGCGACCATGTGCGCGTGGTCGGCGGCGAAATCATCGCTGTGCAGGAACAGCCCGACCCGGCCGCCCCACTGGCGCCCGACAGCCGCCTGCTGTTCCGTCGTGGCGGCCCGCGCCAGCAGCAGCGCGGCGCCGGGACCGGCCACGGTGCCACGCGGACGCACGACCACCCAGCGCTTGGCCGGGCCCATCGGCGTGTCCTCGACGAGCTCGAAGCGCAGCGCGGTGGTGAAGAAGCGGATCGCCTCGTCGTAGTCGGCGACCAGCAGCGCGACGGTGGCCAGCGTCATGCCGTCGCCTCCTCGGCGCGCCGCACCCGTCGCCAGGCGGCCAGCACCTGGGCGGGCGACAGGTCCATCACCTTCGCGGCCGGGGTCGGCTCGCGCGGACCCAGCGTGATCACCCGGCCGCTGGCCGATCGAGGCTTCCAGCGGCCCCAGCCGGCCTGGCCGTAGAGCACGACGAGCGGGCAGTCCATCGCGCCGGCCACGTGGGCGGGACCGGTATCGACCGAGATCATGCCGTCCGCCCGCGCGGCCAAGGCGGCCAGGCGCTGCAGCGTCGGCTGGCGCGCGGCGATGTTGACCACCAGGCCGTGCGACGCCGGCACGGCCGCGGCATCGACGATCTCCTGCGCCAGACCTGCTTCGCGGGCCGATCCGCAGACCAGCACCGCGGCGCCCGGCAGCTCGTCGAGCACGCCGCGGATCACCGCCGCCCAGCGTTCGGCCGGCCAGTGCTTGTCATGCGCCTCGGTGCCGAGGCGGCCGCGCTTGTGCGTCTTCTTGTGCCCGGGCTGCACCAGCACGAGCGGCCGGCCGTCGAGCCCCTGCGCGTTCAGCCAGCGTGCGGCGTCCTCGTGCCATGACGCGGGCACCACGAGCCGCGGCCGTGCCGGCACGCCGGCCTCGCGGGCCGGGCCCGGCACAGCGGGCGCATCCCGCTGCGCGATCTGCAGCCACCAGTCGGCCCAGTGGATGCCGTCGCCGGGCCAGTACTGCCAGGCGCGCACGAGGCGGCCTTCGGGGATGCCGGCGCGCGCGAGGATGCGTTCACCGTAGATGTCGGGGTCGCAGAGGTACACCGGCCCGCGGTGCGCGCGCAGCCAGCGCAGCGCGCTCCAGCGCGAGGGCGTCAGCCAGTGCGGCGAGCGGCGGCTGGCGACGAGTCGCAGCTCCGACACCGCCGGGTCGTGGCCCAGCAGCACCGGCGTCCATTCGCCGGACGACAGCAGGTGCACCGGCCGCCCATACCGCGCGGCCAGCGCGTTCAGCAGCACCGTCAGCAGCACGACGTCGCCGACGGCGGCGAAGCGCACGACCACCGGGGCATCGGGGTCCCGGGTCTGCGGGTCGTGGAGATCGGCGAGCGGCTCGGGCATGCCGCGCGAGCGTACCAGCCCGCGCGGCGCGGGGCGGGCTTCAGCGGGCGCCGGGACGGCCCGCGGTCCGGATCAGGCGGCGGCGAGCCGGCGCTGGCGCAGGCCGAGCGCTTCGTTCGCCAGCAGCGCACCGATCACCAGCGCGCCACCGAGCAGCGTGGTCGGCCCCGGGGCTTCGCCGGCACCGACCCAGGCCAGCAGCACGCCGAAGATCACCTCCAGCAGCGCCAGCAGCGAGATCTCCGCCGCCGGCAGCACGCGGGCGAGGCGCACCGACAGCAGGCACGGGATCGCCAGCTGCACGACGCCGAGCAGGCCGAGCAGCGACAGGTCGTGCGTGGTTGCCGACAGCGGCCAGGCCAGCGGCAAGGTCACCGCGGCCGACAGCAGCGCGCCGATCAGCACCGCCGGCAACATGTCCGGCTCGTCGAAGCCCGGATCGGTCTTGTGGCGCTGGTGGATGTACTGCAGCAGTGTCCAGTTCGTCGCGCCGGCCAGCGGCACGCCCAGCGCGACCAGGATGCCGGTCAGCGACGAACCGCCTTCGAGCGCCTGGCGGCCGAACATCCAGGCGATGCCCAGGCCGGCGACGCCGATCGCGGCCCAGGTGCGTGTGGGCAGCCGGTGCTGCAGGAACAGGCGTGCGAACAGCGCGGTCACCAGCGGCGCGATCGACATCGTCACCAGCACCGTCGCGACGGTCGTCAGCGTGATCGCCACCATGAAGTTGGTGTACATCACCGCCCAGCACAGTCCGGAGGCCCACAGCGGCCAGCGCGCGCGGGCGATGCCGCGCCACAGCGCGGGCCCCTGCATCACCGACAGCGCGATCACCAGCGCCAGCGCATTGAAGAGGCTGCGCCAGAACGTGACCTCGAAGCTGCGCGCCGAGTCGAGGTGGCGCGTGACCACGCCGGCGATGCTCCACATCAGCGTCACCAGCACCATCAGGCCCACCGCGCGCGAATGACTCATGGGATCTTCAGCTCAGTGCACGAAAACCGACCATCCTAGGTGCTGGCGAGCGCCGGCACGCGTGAGATCGCCGCATCGGTCTGATGCGCAGTGCGCATGGCCGGGCGCGCAGCGGCCGTCGCGGAGCGTTCACCGTGAAACGGGAGCGTGCGCGACGCGGGGCTGCTTCAAGCAGCCTCGCGCTGGGCCCGCTTGCGCTCGTGCTCCTTGAGGAACCGCTTGCGAATCCGAATGCTCTTCGGCGTGATCTCGACCAGTTCGTCGTCGGCGATGAACTCGACCGCGTACTCCAGCGTCAGCTCGATCGGCGGCGTGATCTTGATCGCGTCTTCCTTGCCGCTGACGCGGAAGTTGGTCAGCTGCTTGGTGCGCGTGGCGTTGACGACGAGGTCGTTGTCCCGGCTGTGGATGCCGATGATCAGGCCCTCGTACACCGGGTCGCCCGGGCGCACGAACATGCGGCCCCGGTCGTCGAGCTTGCCGAGCGCGTAGGTGAAGATCTCGCCGTCGTCCATGCTGATCAGCACGCCGTTCTTGCGGCCTTCGATCTCTCCCTTGTAGGCCTCGTAGCCGTCGAAGATGTTGCTGATCAGGCCCGTGCCGCGCGTCAGGTTCATGAACTCGTTCGAGAAACCGATCAGGCCGCGTGCCGGGATGCGGTACTCCAGGCGCACGCGACCGTTGCCGTCGGTCTCCATGTTGACCAGCTCGCCCTTGCGCTCGCCCAACGCCTGCATCACGCCGCCCTGGTGCTGGTCCTCGATGTCGGCGGTGACCAGCTCGATCGGCTCGTGGCGCTCGCCGTTCACCTCATGGAACACCACGCGCGGCTTGCTGACGGCCAGCTCGTAGCCCTCGCGGCGCATGTTCTCGAGCAGGATGGTCAGGTGCAGCTCGCCGCGGCCGGAGACCTCGAAGATGCCGTCTTCGTCGGTTTCCTTCACGCGCAGCGCGACGTTGCTCTGCAGCTCGCGCTGCAGGCGGTCCCAGATCTGGCGGCTGGTGACGAACTTGCCCTCGCGGCCGGCCAGCGGCGAGGTGTTGACGCAGAAGTTCATCGTCAGCGTCGGCTCGTCGACCTGCAGCATCGGCAGCGGCTGCGGGTTGTCCAGGCTGGTGATCGTCACGCCGATGCCGATGTCCTCGATGCCGTTGATCAGCACGATGTCGCCGGGGCCGGCGCTCTCGGTCTGGCGGCGCTCCAGGCCTTCGAAGGTCAGCACCTGGTTGATGCGCGCCTTGCGCGGCGTGCTGTCGGGGCCTTCGCAGACGGCGACGTCGGTCAGCGGCTTCAGCGTGCCCTGGTTGATGCGGCCGATGCCGATGCGGCCGACGTAGCTGGAATAGTCCAGCGAGCAGATCTGCAGCTGCAGCGGCGCGTTCTCGTCGCCCTCGTGCGGGGGCACGTGCTCGAGCACGGCGTCGAACAGCGGCGCGAGGTCGGTGCCGACCTCGCCGGCGTTCAGCGTCGCCCAGCCGTTCAGGCCCGAGGCGTAGATCACCGGGAAGTCCAGCTGCTCCTCGGTGGCGCCCAGCTTGTCGAAGAGGTCGAAGGTGGCGTTGATCACGTAGTCGCAGCGCGCGCCGGGGCGGTCGACCTTGTTGACCACGACGATGGGCTTCAGGCCCAGCGCCAGCGCCTTCTTCGTCACGAAGCGGGTCTGCGGCATCGGCCCTTCGACCGCGTCGACCAGCAGCAGCACGCTGTCGACCATCGACAGCACGCGCTCGACCTCGCCGCCGAAGTCGGCGTGGCCCGGGGTGTCCACGATGTTGACGTGCGTGCCCTTCCACGTCACCGCGCAGTTCTTCGCGAGGATGGTGATGCCGCGCTCGCGCTCGAGGTCGTTCGAGTCCATGACCCGTTCGGCGATCTGCTGGTTGTCGCGGAAGGTGCCGCTCTGGCGCAGCAGCTGGTCGACCAGCGTGGTCTTGCCATGGTCGACGTGCGCGATGATGGCGATGTTGCGGATCTGTGGGCTCATGGTCGTCTCTTTGGGAATTCAGGCCGCGGCGGGCTGCGGGGCATGCTGCAGCAGCGCCTGCACTTCGGGCGGGCTGAGCAGGCGATCGGCGATCAGCTCGCCGGCGGTGATGTGGGCGCTGCCGAGAAAGGCGCCGGGTTCGGGGCCGTAGACGCGCACTTCCGGCGCGTCCGCGTGCTTCACGCGCCGGCGCAGGCCGGACAGGAAGCGGCCGGCCTCGTCGGCGTCGAGCACCAGGCTCGGCCAGTCGGCCAGCAGCGCGTCGGGCGGCAGCAGTCGCTCGATGCGTTGGTCCTCGGTCATCGCTTCGAGCTGCTCGATCGTCACGGCGTCGGCGAGCGCCAAGCCGCCGGTGCCGGTGCGCCGCAGCGCCGCCAGGTGCGCGCCGCAGCCCAGCGCCTCGCCGATGTCCTCGGCGAGCGTGCGGATGTAGGTGCCCTTGCTGCAGCGCACGTCGATCACCAGCGTGCGATCGTGCCACGCGACGATGTCGAGCGAGTGAATCGTGATCCGGCGCGGCGTGCGCTCGATCTCGACGCCCGCACGCGCGTACTCGTACAGCGCCTTGCCGTCCTTCTTGACCGCCGAGTGCATCGGCGGCAGCTGGTCGATGGTGCCGATGAAGCGCGCGCACGCGGCGTCGACGCCCGAGCGGTCGACGTTCACCGGCCGGGTCTCGAACACCTCGCCTTCGAGGTCGCCGGTCGAGCGGCGCTCGCCGAGCGTGATGGTCGCGCGGTAGGCCTTGTCGGCATCGAGGCTGACCTGCGAGAACTTGGTCGCGGCGCCGAAGCACAGCGGCAGCAGCCCCGTGGCCAGCGGGTCCAGCGTGCCGGTATGGCCGCCCTTTTCCGCGCGCAGCAGCCACTTCGCCTTCTGCAAGGCGTCGTTGCTCGTCCAGCCCAGCGGCTTGTCGAGCAGCAGCACACCGTGCAGGGCACGGCGTACCTGGCGCTGGCGCGTCGGGCGAGTCATCGCGGCCTCAGTCTTCCTTCGCGCGTGTCGCGTTGGCCTTGTTGATCAAGGCCGACAGCTCGGCCGCATGCTCGGTCGTGCGATCGAACTGGAAGTGCAAGGTCGGCACGGTATGGATCTGCAGGCGCTTGAAGAGGCCGTTGCGCAGGTAGCCGGCGGCCTCGTTCAGGCCGTCCTGGCACTCGTCGGGGCTGCCGACCAGCACCGAGAAGTAGACCTTGGCATGCGCGTAGTCCGCCGACACGTCGACGCTGTTGAGCGTGACCATGCCGATGCGCGGATCCTTCAGCTCGCGGATCAGCTCGGCCAGATCACGCTGGATCTGGTCGGCGACGCGGAAGCTGCGGTTGGGAATCGATTTCTTGTGGCGCATGTCGGTGCTCCATGGTCCGTTGCGGCCCCCTCAAACACAAACCCCGCCTTCTTTTGGGAAGGCGGGGTCCGCGTATGGAGCGGCAGCCGCCTTAGAGGGTTCGGGCGACTTCCTTGACCTCGAAGATCTCGAGCTGGTCGCCTTCCTTGATGTCGTTGAAGTTCTTGAGCTTGATACCGCACTCGAAGCCTTCGTTGACCTCCCGCACGTCGTCCTTCATGCGCTTGACCGACTCGATGTCGCCCGTGTAGACGACCACGTTGTCGCGCAGCAGTCGGAAGCGCGCGTTGCGGCGCACGACGCCGTTGGTGACCATGCAGCCGGCGACCGTGCCGATCTTCGACGCGACGAAGACGGTGCGGATCTCGGCCGAGCCGATGACCTCTTCGCGCTGCTCCGGCGCCAGCATGCCGGACATCGCCGCCTTCACCTCGTCGACCGCGTCGTAGATGATGTTGTAGTAGCGCAGGTCGACGTCGTTGCCCTCGGCGAGCTTGCGCGCACCGGCGTCGGCACGCACGTTGAAGCCGATGATGACGGCCTTCGACGCGATCGCCAGGTTGACGTCGCTCTCGCTGATGCCGCCGACCGCCGCGTGCACGATCTGCACCTTGACCTCGTCGGTCGACAGCTTGACCAGCGACTGCGCCAGCGCTTCCTGCGAACCCTGCACGTCGGCCTTGATGATCAGCGCCAGCGTCTGTGCCTGGCCCTCGCCCATGTTGTCGAACATGTTCTCGAGCTTGGCGGCCTGGCGCTTGTTCAGCGTGACCTCGCGGTACTTGCCCTGGCGGAAGGTCGCGACCTCGCGGGCGCGGCGCTCGTCGGTCAGCACCATGAACTCGTCACCGGCCTGCGGGACCTCGGTCAGGCCCTGGATCTCGACCGGGATCGACGGACCGGCTTCCTGGATCGTCTTGCCGTCTTCGTCGAGCATCGCGCGCACGCGGCCGTAGCTCGAGCCCGCCAGCACGACGTCGCCGCGCTTGAGCGTGCCCGACTGCACCAGCACCGTGGCGACCGGACCGCGGCCCTTGTCGAGCTTGGCTTCGATCACCAGGCCCTTGGCCGGGGCATCGACCGGTGCGGTCAACTCCAGCACTTCGGCCTGCAGCAGCACCTGCTCGAGCAGGTCGTCGACGCCCTGGCCGGTCTTGGCCGACACCGCCACGAACGGCGAATCGCCACCGAAGTCTTCCGGCACCACCTGCTCGGCGACCAGCTCGCCCTTCAGGCGCTCGACGTTGGCTTCCGGCTTGTCGATCTTGTTCATCGCCACGACGATCGGCACCTTGGCCGACTTCGCGTGGTGGATGGCTTCCTTGGTCTGCGGCATCACGCCGTCGTCCGCCGCGACCACCAGGATCACGATGTCGGTGGCGTTGGCGCCGCGGGCACGCATCGCGGTGAACGCGGCGTGGCCCGGGGTGTCGAGGAAGGTGATCGTGCCGCGCGGCGTCTCGACGTGGTAGGCGCCGATGTGCTGCGTGATGCCGCCCGCTTCGCCGGCCGCGACGCGGGTGCGGCGGATGTAGTCGAGCAGCGAGGTCTTGCCATGGTCGACGTGACCCATGATGGTGACCACCGGCGCACGCGGCTGCAGCTCTGCTTCGGTCGTGGCGTGCTCTTCGACGAGAAAGGCTTCCGGATCGTCCAGCTTCGCAGCCAGCGCCTTGTGGCCCATTTCCTCGACGACGATCATCGCCGTCTCCTGGTCCAGCTGCTGGTTGATCGTCACCATCTGGCCCAGCTTCATCAGCTGCTTGATGACCTCGCTGGCCTTGACGCTCATCTTGTGCGCCAGGTCGGCGACGCTGATGGTCTCGGGGATGTGAACCTCCTGGATGACGGGTTCGCTCGGCGCGTTGTAGCTCGGCGCGTCGTCGCCGCGGTCGCCGCGACGGCCACCGCGAGGTGCACGCCAGCCGGCACGCCCGGCGCTGGAATCGGTGCGGCCCTTCAGCGCAGCGCGCTTCTTCGCCGCGTCGTCAGCCCAGCTCGACGACAGCTTCTCGGACTTGACCGACTTCTTGTCGCCCGGCTTCGCACCGGCGCCAGCCGGCGCGGCAGCGCCCGGAGCGGCCTTGGGCTTGTGGATCGTGCCGGTGATGCCTTCCTTCGCGGCGGCCGGCTTGGCTTCTTCCGGCTTCTTCGCGGTCAGCACCTTCTTCGGCGCGTTCATCATCGCGCGGATCGCGGCGGCCTCGGCCTCGGCAGCCTTGCGACGCTTCTCCAGATCGACCAGGCGCTGCTTCTCCACGGCCTCGTCGGTCCCGGCCTTGACGACCCGCAGGCCCGGCTTCGGGGCATCGGGCGGCGGCGCCGCAGGCTTCGCGGCGGCCGGCGCGGGCGCGGCCACCGGGGCGGCGGCCTTCTCGGCGGCCGGCGCCTTGTCGGCGGCGGGCGCCTTGTCGGACGACGGCGTCGTCGCGGCCTTCTCGATCGCCGCGGCGGCAGCCGCCTCGGCAGCCTTCGCCGCGGCTTCGGCCGCTTCGCGCGCCGCGGCTTCGGCGGCGGCCCTGGCCGCGGCTTCGGCGGCCTCGCGGGCCTGGCGTTCTGCTTCCTCGCGACGCGCCTGTTCGGCGGCGAGCTCCTCGGCCTGGCGGCGCAGCGCCTCGGCTTGCGCGCGCGCTTCTTCCTCGCGGCGCTGCAGCTCGGCCTCGTCGGCCTGCGGCGTGGCGGGGGCTTCGGCCGGCAGGTCGTCGCGCTTGACGAAGACGCGCTTCTTGCGCACCTCGACCTGGATCGTGCGGGCCTTGCCGGAGGCGTCGGCCTGCTTGATCTCGCTGGTCGACTTGCGCGTCAGCGTGATCTTCTTGCGATCGCCGCCGGCGGTGCCGTGGGCGGTGCGCAAGTAGTCGAGCAGGCGCTCCTTGTCGGCTTCGGTGAGCGCGTCGTCGGGCGACTTCTTCGCGACACCGGCAGACTGCAGCTGCTCGAGCAGCGTCCCGGCAGGACGGTTCAGCTCGGCTGCGAACTGGGCGACGGTGGTCACGGCCATTGGCGGGTTCCTTGCTTGGACTTCGGTGCGGTCATCAGGGGTGATTCAGAGGGCGCATCACGCCGTGAACCAGTGCTCCCGTGCCTTCATGATCAGGGCCTTGGCGGCCGTCTCGTCGAGCGCGGTCATCTCCACCAGCTCGTCGACGGCCAGGTCGGCCAGGTCGTCGCGGGTGTGCACGCCGCCATCGGCCAGCTTGCCGATGAGCTCGGGCGTCAGGCCCCGGCCGTCGAACTGCAGGTCGCGCAGGTCCTGCGAGACCTCCTCGACCGACTCCTCGTGCGCGATCTCCATCGTCAGCAGCGCATCCTTGGCGCGCGTGCGCAGCTCGGTGATGGTGTCCTCGTCGAAGGATTCCATCTCCAGCATCTCCTGCAGCGGCACGTAGGCCACTTCCTCGAGGCTGGTGAAGCCTTCGGAAATCAGGATATCGGCGACTTCCTCGTCGACGTCGAGCTTCTCGACGAAGAGCTTGCGGATCGAGTCGCTCTCCTGCGCCTGCTTGGCGTGCGACTCCTCGGCCGTCATGATGTTGATGCGCCAGCCGGTGAGCTCGGACGCCAGGCGGACGTTCTGGCCGCCGCGGCCGATGGCGATCGCGAGGTTTTCCTCGTCGACGACCACGTCCATCGCGTGCTTCTCCTCGTCGACGACGATGGACTGCACGTTGGCCGGCGCCAGCGCACCGATGACGAACTGCGCCGGGTCGTCCGACCACAGCACGATGTCGACACGTTCGCCGGCGAGCTCGTTGGTCACCGCGTTGACACGCGAACCGCGCACGCCGACGCAGGTGCCGATGGGATCGACGCGCTTGTCGTGCGAGACGACGGCGATCTTCGCGCGCGAGCCGGCGTCGCGGGCACAGCTCTTGATCTCGAGCAGGCCCTGCTCCATCTCGGGCACTTCCTGCGCGAAGAGCTCCTTCATGAAGTCGGGCGACGAGCGCGACAGCATGATCTGCGGGCCGCGCGCGGTCGGGTCGATGCCGGCGATATAGGCCCGCACCCGGTCGCCCGTGCGCAGGTTCTCCTTCGGGATCATCTCGTTGCGCTTCAGGCGGCCTTCGACGCGGCCCGACTCGACGATGAGGTCACCCTTGTCCAGGCGCTTGACCGTGCCGACGAAGATCTTGTCGCCGCGCGACAGGAAGTCGTTCAGCAGCGTCTCGCGTTCGGCGTCGCGGATCTTCTGCAGGATCACCTGCTTGGCAGCCATCGCGCCGATGCGACCGATCGGCACCGACTCGATCGGCTCCTCGATGTGGTCGTCGACCTCGATGTCGGAAATCTGCTCCTTGGCCTCGAACAGCAGGATCTCGGAATCGGGCAGCTGCAGGCCGGCCTCGTCCGGCACGACGTGCCAGCGGCGGAAAGTCTCGTACTCGCCGGTTTCCCGGTCGACCGACACGCGAATGTCCACCTCGCCGCCGTGCAGCTTCTTCGTCGCCTGAGCGAGCGCCGCTTCGACCGCGCCGAACACGACATCGCGGTCCACGCTCTTTTCGCGAGAGATGGCATCGACCAGCATCAACATTTCGCGGTTCATCAGTCCTGACCTCCGTCGTTCTCCTGGGGCACGGTGTCCTCGGTGCGGCGACGACCCTTGAAGTCGATCACCGGCACGAGACGCGCCTCACGCACTTCGTCGAGTGCAAATTCGAAAGCTTGTTCGGTGGGTTGCGCCGGCGCTGAGGCCCCGGCGGCGGCTTTGGCCGCGGCCTTCGCAGCCGTCTTCGACAGCGGTGCCGGCGGCGGCAGCACCAGGCGCCAGCCGGCGTCGTCGCGGCGCTCGAGCGTGCCGCGCCACTTCTTGCGGTTCTGGAAGGGCTGGCGCAGCGTCACCTCGACCTCGCTGCCGGCGAAGCGCTCGTAGTCGGCCTCGTTGCGAAGCGGCCGGTCCAGGCCCGGCGAGGACACCTCGAGGCGCGCGTAGTCGACCGCGTCGACCTCCAGCACCAGCTGCAGCTGGCGCGTGACCAGCTCGCAGTCGTCGACCGTCAGCACGTCGCCCGGCCCGGTATCGTAGGCACGGCCCGGCAGCCGGTCGATCGTCACGCGCAGCAAGCCACCCGCCGACCGTTCGACGTCGACGACTTCGTAACCCATGCCGCTGACGGTCCGCTCGACCGTGGCCTGCCAATTCATCGTGTTCGGATCTGCCCTGTTCGGGTTTGCTGCCGCTGAGATAACGAGATGCACCAAAAAAACCGCGCTGACCACTGTGCTGATACAACGCACGAAACGCGGTCGAGCAAAAAAAATGGGCTGGATGAATCCGCCCATTCAGCTCAACAGCGAAAGCGCTAATTGTAGCCCGCAAGAGATGTGCCGACAAGCCTGAGGGTCTGCCGGACGCACTGCGTGCGAGAATTTCGGGCTCCCCGCGGCGCTGCACGCCCGCGACCCCAGAACCACGACACAGGACATCCTCCATGGGCTTTCTCGCCGGCAAGCGCTTGCTGATCACCGGGGTCCTCAACAACCGCTCGATCGCCTACGGCATCGCCCGTGCCTGCCACCGCGAGGGCGCCGAGCTGGCCTTCAGCTACCAGGGCGAGCGCTTCAAGGATCGGATCACGGAGTTCGCCGCCGAGTTCGGCTCCAAGCTCGTCTTCGAGTGCGACGTGGCCGACGACGCGCAGATCGAGCGCCTGTTCGCCCAGCTCGGCGAGGCCTGGGACAGCTTCGACGGCTTCGTGCACGCCATCGCCTTCGCGCCGCGCGAGGCCATCGCCGGCGACTTCCTCGAGGGCCTCTCCCGCGAGAACTTCCGCATCGCGCACGAGATCTCGGCCTACAGCTTCCCGGCGATGGCCAAGGCCGCGCTGCCCAGGCTGCGCAGCGGTGCGGCGCTGGTGACGCTGAGCTACCTGGGCGCCGCGCGCTATGTGCCGAACTACAACACCATGGGCCTGGCCAAGGCCTCGCTCGAATCGAGCGTGCGCTTCCTGGCGCAGAGCCTCGGGGCCAGGGGCGTGCGCGTCAACGCGATCTCGGCCGGCCCGATAAAGACGCTGGCGGCCTCGGGCATCAAGGACTTCGGCAAGCTGCTGACCGAGTTCGCCCGCACGACCCCGATCCGCCGCACGATCACGATCGACGACGTCGGCAACGCCGCCGCGTTCCTGCTGTCGGACCTGGCCGGCGGCATCAGCGCGGAGACCCTGTACGTCGACGGCGGCTTCAGCCACGTCGCCGTAGGCGACGACCAGGGGTGATGCCGTAGGCGACGACCAGGGCTGAAGCCGTAGGCGACGACCAGGGCCGGCCGCCGCAGACGACGGCTCAGTCGCGCACGCAATCGACCGCGTAGCGGCGCCCGCCGGCGCCGTCGTCGACCTCGACGAGGCCGTGAACGTCGGTGTCGAAGCCCGGGAAGCGGGCGTTGAACTCGCGCGTGAAGCGCAGGTACTGGACGATCTTGCGGTTGAAGCGCTCGCCCGGGATCAGCAGCGGGATGCCCGGCGGGTACGGCGTCAGCAGCGAGGTCGTGATGCGGCCTTCCAACTGGTCGATGTCCACCCGCTCGGTGTCGCGGTGCGCGATGCGCGCGTAGGCCTCGCTCGGCTTCATCGCCGGCTGCAGGTCCGACAGGTACATGTCGGTCGTCAGCCGCGCGATATCGCCCTTCGCGTAGGTCTCGTGGATCGCCTGGCAGAGGTCGCGCAGGCCCATGCGCTCGTACTTCGGCTGCGCGGCGCAGAACTCCGGCAGGATGCGCCACAGCGGCGCGTTGCGGTCGTAGTCGTCCTTGAACTGCTGCAGCGCGGTCAGCAGCGTGTTCCAGCGGCCCTTGGTGATGCCGATGGTGAACAGGATGAAGAACGAGTACAGGCCGGTCTTCTCCACGACCACGCCATGCTCGGCCAGGAACTTGGTGACGATCGACGCCGGGATGCCGGTCTTGGCGAACTTGCCGGACATGTCCATGCCCGGGGTGATGATCGTGCTCTTGATCGGGTCGAGCATGTTGAAGCCCGACGCCAGGTTGCCGAAGCCGTGCCACTTCTCGTTGGCCTTGAGGATCCAGCCATCGGCACGGCCGATGCCCTCGTCGACCAGCTTGTCCGGCCCCCAGACCTTGAACCACCAGTCCTTGCCGTAGTCCTTGTCGACCTTGCGCATCGCGCGACGGAAGTCCATCGCCTCGACGATGCTTTCCTCGACCAGCGCGGTGCCGCCGGGCGGCTCCATCATCGCCGCGGCGACATCGCAACTGGCGATGATCGAGTACTGCGGCGAGGTCGAGGTGTGCATCAGGTACGCCTCGTTGAACAGGTGGAAGTCGAGCTTCCTGGTCTGCGAGTCCTGCACCAGCACCTGCGAAGCCTGGCTGATGCCGGCGAGCAGCTTGTGCGTGCTCTGCGTCGCGTAGACCATCGCTTCCTTCGGCCGCGGCCGGCCCTTGCCCATCGCGTGGTAGGCGCCGTAGAACTTGTGGAAGGCCGCGTGCGGCAGCCAGGCCTCGTCGAAGTGCAGCGTGTCGATGTAGCCGTCCAGCTTGGCCTTGATCGTCTCGGTGTTGTAGAGCACGCCGTCGTAGGTGCTCTGCGTCAGCGTCAGGATGCGCGGCTTGACCTTCTTCGGGTCGACCCCGGCCAGCAGCGGGTTGGCGGCGATCTTGCGCCGGATCGTCTCCGGCGAGAACTCGCTTTCCGGGATCGGGCCGATGATGCCGTAGTGGTTGCGCGTCGGCGTCAGGAACACCGGCACCGCGCCGGTCATGATGATCGAGTGCAGGATCGACTTGTGGCAGTTGCGGTCCACCACCACCACGTCGCCCGGGGCCACCGTGTGGTGCCAGACCATCTTGTTGCTCGTCGACGTGCCGTTGGTGACGAAGAAGCAGTGGTCGGCGTTGAAGATGCGCGCCGCGTTCTTCTCGCTCGCCGCGACCGGGCCGGTGTGGTCGAGCAGCTGGCCGAGCTCCTCGACCGCGTTGCAGACGTCGGCACGCAGCATGTTCTCGCCGAAGAACTGGTGGAACATCTGGCCCACCGGGCTCTTCAGGAACGCCACGCCGCCGGAGTGCCCCGGGCAGTGCCACGAGTACGAGCCGTCCTGCGCGTAGTCCATCAGCGCCTTGAAGAACGGCGGCGCCAGTCCGTCGAGGTAGCTCTTGGCCTCGCGGATGATGTGCCGGGCGACGAACTCTGGCGTGTCCTCGAACATGTGGATGAAGCCGTGCAGCTCGCGCAGCACGTCGTTCGGCAGGTGCTGGCTGGTGCGCGTCTCGCCGTAGATGTAGATGGGGATGTCCGCGTTCTTGAAGCGGATCTCCTGGATGAACTTGCGCAGGCTCAGCACCGCCGGGTCGAGGTCCGGACCGGGCGTGAACTCGTTGTCGTCGATCGACAGGATGAAGGCGGAGGCGCGGCTCTGCTGCTGCGCGAACTGCGACAGGTCACCGTAGCTGGTGACGCCGATGACCTCCATGCCCTCCTTCTCCATCGCCTGCGCGAGCGCGCGGATGCCCAGGCCGGAGGTGTTCTCGGAACGGTAGTCCTCGTCGATGATGACGATCGGAAAGCGGAAGCGAAGCATCGACGCGGCTCCTTTGGAGCGGAGGGGAAATCCAGGGAGCGCGAAGTGTAGGACCGATTGCCATCGCGTCGATGACAGCCGCCGCAGCGGCCGCGGCGCTGGCTACACTGGACCGGACCGCGGCGCGGGCTCGGGAGTGCACGCATGGACTGGACAGCTTCGACATGGTGGTGGCTCGGCACGGCGGCGCTGGTTGCCGCGGAGCTCGCCACCGGCACCTTCTACCTGCTGATGCTCGCCATCGGCACGGCCGCCGCCGCGCTGGCGGCGCATGCGGGCCTGGGGCACATCGGCCAGTACACGATCGGTGCCCTGATCGGCATCGGCGCGGTCGCCCTCTGGCACCAGCGGCGCGGCCGGCCGATCACCGACACCACGGCGAATCCGGACGTCAACCTCGACATCGGCAGCCGCGTGCGTGTCGAGGCCTGGACCGGGGACGGTACCGCCCGCGTGCACTACCGCGGCGCCGCCTGGGACGCTCGCTTCGCCGGACAGGGCACGCCGCAGCCCGGCGAACACGTGATCCGCGCAGTCCTCGGCAACCAGCTGCAGCTCGACCGTCCCGCCGCCTGACCTGAAGGAACCCCTCGTGGAAATCATCGCCCTCGTCTTCCTCGTGATCGCGGCGATCTTCGTGATCCGCTCGGTCAAGGTCGTGCCGCAGCAGAACGCCTGGGTCGTCGAGCGCCTGGGCAAGTACCACGCCACCCTGACGCCGGGGCTGAACTTCCTCGTGCCCTTCGTCGACCGCCTCGCCTACCGCCATTCGCTGAAGGAGATCCCGCTCGACGTGCCGAGCCAGGTCTGCATCACGAAGGACAACACGCAGCTGACGGTGGACGGCATCCTGTACTTCCAGGTCACCGATCCGATGCGCGCGAGTTACGGCTCGTCGAACTACATCGTCGCCATCACGCAGCTGGCGCAGACCACGCTGCGCAGCGTGATCGGCCGCATGGAGCTCGACCGCACCTTCGAGGAGCGCGACCAGATCAACGCCGGCGTGGTCGCCTCGCTCGACGAGGCGGCGCTGAACTGGGGCGTGAAGGTGCTGCGCTACGAGATCAAGGACCTGACGCCGCCGGCCGAGATCCTGCGGTCGATGCAGGCGCAGATCACCGCCGAGCGCGAGAAGCGCGCGTTGATCGCCGCCAGCGAAGGCCGGCGCCAGGAGCAGATCAACATCGCCACCGGCGAGCGCGAGGCGGCCATCGCCCGCTCCGAAGGCGAGAAGCAGGCCGAGATCAACAAGGCGCAAGGCGAGGCCGCGGCGATCACGGCGGTGGCCGACGCCACGGCCGACGCGATCCGCAAGATCGCCGCATCGATCCAGGAGCCGGGCGGCGCCGATGCCGTGCAGCTGAAGGTGGCCGAGCGCGCCATCGAGGCCTACGGCCACCTGGCGAAGGTCAACAACACGATGATCGTGCCGGGCAACATGACCGAGGTGGCCGGCCTGATCGCCACGGCGATGGCGGTGATGCGGCGCGACGGTGTGCCGGCACCGGCGCAGCGCGCCTGACCCGGCCGATGCGCCGCCCCGGAGCCCTGCGATGAGCATCGACCGCCGCGCCGAGGCCCGCAACGTGCTCGGCAGCGCACTGCAGCCCTGCTCCTACGACCCGCTGACCGGCTGGTACCGCGACGGCTGCTGCCACAGCGACGAGCACGACACCGGCAGCCACCTCGTCTGCGTGCGCGTGACCGTCGGCTTCCTGAACTTCCAGATGGAGCGCGGCAACGACCTGATCACCCCGCGGCCGGAACTGCGCTTTCGCGGCCTGAAGCCGGGCGACCGCTGGTGCGTCTGCGCGCTGCGCTGGCGCGAGGCGTGGCTCGAAGGCTGCGCGCCGCCGGTGGTGCTGGAGGCGACGCACGAGCGGGCGACGGAGCTGGTGCCGCTTGAGTGGCTGCGCGCCTCGACGCCCGATCCGGTCGGCTAGAATCGTCGGCTTCGTTGCCCGGGAGGGCAACCCGTCCCTGCGGAGGGATGGATGAGTGGTTTAAGTCGCACGCCTGGAAAGCGTGTGTGGGTTAACAGCCCACCGCGGGTTCGAATCCCGCTCCCTCCGCCACCCCCGAAGTCGACGGTGTGTCGCCGGGTGCGCATGACGGCCATCAAGCTGCATCCCCGCTAGACTGCCGTGGTTCGGCCGGTGCGCCACGACGCGCCGCCGACTCGCACGAGGGAGGCTTCCAATGATTCGCAAAGAAGACGGCCGCAGCGCGGTCGAGGTTTCGTCGCGTCCATCGACGCACGGGTTCAACCGGGGCTTCGGCCCGCACGGGGTGGTCGACGGCACGTCGGACGACGACTACCTCGAAGGCACCGAGGGCGACGACACGCTGACCGCCCGCGGCGGCGACGACGCGCTCCAGGGCTATGGCGGGAACGATCGCCTCGACGGCGGCACCGGCATCGACGACGTGTACTACGACGACGCCACCGCGGCGGTGGCCGTCGACCTGGCGATCGGCACGGCCACGGGCGGCAGCGGCAACGACCAGCTGGTGTCGATCGAGAACGTCTGGGGCTCGATCTACGACGATCGCATCAGCGGCGACAACGGCGACAACGATCTCCACGGCGGCCCCGGCAACGACCGGCTCTCCGGCGGCAGTGGCGACGACACGCTGGACGGCGGCGAAGGCGACGACGAGCTCGACGGCGGTCTCGGGGACGACAACGCGGACTACACGTTCGCGCTGTCCGGCGTCGTGGTCGACCTCGCGCGCGGCACTGCCACCGGTGACGGCCACGACACGCTGTCGGGCATCGAGAATGTCTACGGCTCTTTCTTCGACGACACGCTGACCGGCGACGCGGCCGACAACTTCTTCGGTGCGTTCCTCGGCGACGACACGGTGGACGGCGGCGGCGGCGACGACATCGCGGCCTTCCTGACGACGCTGGATCAGCTCGACGTGCGCTACGACGCGGCGACCGGCTGGCTCACGGTCACGTCCGACTTCGAAGGTACGGACCGCCTGCGCGACGTCGAGTACCTGTACTTCGGCGACGAACTGTTCGAGTTCTCGCAGTTCTCGACGCCGTCGGCGCCGACGCCGCTGCACTTCAGCCCGTCCGACGGCGCGATCGCGATCAGCGTCAGCAGCGACTTCGTCATCACCTTCAACGAACCCATCCAGCGCGGCAACGGCACGATCCTGCTGCGCGACGGCACCGGCGCGGTCGTGGCGCGCTTCGACGCCGCGACGAGCGGCGAATTGAGCGTCGATGGCAATCACCTGCGCATCGACCCGGCGCAGGCGCTGAAGCGGGATACCGCGTATGCGCTCGAGATCGGGGCCGGCGCGGTGCGCGATCTCGAGGACCAGCCGAACGCGGCCTACACGCGATACAACTTCCGCACCGGCTCCGACCTCGAGGTATCGATGCGCGAGCGCTTCGTCGCGAACGAAGGCGACGGGGTGCTGCATGTCGAGGTGACGTTGAGCGAAGCCTCGACGCAACCGGTCGTCCTCCAGCTCGAGGTGCTGGGGGACACCGCCTTGCCGGGCGCGGACGCCACCGGCGGACGCCACAGCATCAGCTTCGCGCCGGGCCAGACGAGCGTGATCGTCGACATCGCCATCACCGACGATGCACTGTTCGAGCCGCAGGAGTCGCTGATGCTGCTGCTCTCCGGCGCCGCCGGCGCGGTCGTCGGCAGCGCCTACGCCGAAGCCGCGATCGTCGACAACGACACGCCCTTGGGCGCCGCGCTGCCCACCGATCCGCTGCTGGCGCGCCAGTGGCACCTCTACCCGGACAGCGGCGTGAACGTCTTCCCGCTGTGGCCGGAGTTCGACGGCCGCGGCGTGCGCGTCGGCGTGTTCGACGACGGCATCGACAACACGCACGGCGACCTCGCGGCCAACGTCGATGCAAGCCGTGGCCGCACGGCGCTGGACCTCAGCGCCGGTGGCGCGCCGGTCAGCGCCTGGGACGGCCATGGCACCGCGGTCGCCGGCGTCATCGGCGCGGCCCGCAACGGCAGCGGGTCGGTCGGCGTCGCACCAGGCGCCACGCTGGTATCGGTGTACACCGGCTACACCGAAGAAGGCACGCTGGAGATCGAGAACGCCTTTGCCTATGCGCTGGGACTCGACGTGCTGAACAACAGCTGGGGCTTCGCGCCGCAGTACTACCTCGACGAGCCCTGGGCCTTCGCCGACAACTTCGACGACCCGGCCTTCGCCGCCAGCGGCGCCGCCCTGCGCAAGCTCGCCGAGCAGGGCCGCGGCGGGCTCGGCACGATCGTCGTGCAGTCGGCCGGCAACAGCTTCGAGTACGGCGACGACACCAACCTGCACAGCTTCCAGAACAGCCGCTACATCGTCACGGTCGCGGCCACCGATTACCAGGGCGCCGCCACCGGCTACACCTCGCCCGGCGCGTCGATCCTGGTGGCCGCCCCGGGTGGCGCCGGAGACGGCGGCGCAGGCGACATCCTGACCACCGATCGCAGCGGCCGCGCCGGCTACGACCTGGGCGACCATGTGCAGATCGCCGGCACCTCGTTCTCGGCGCCGGTGGTCTCCGGCATCGCCGCGCTGATGCTGCAGGCCAACCCGCATCTGGGATACCGCGACGTGCACGAGATCCTCGCGCTCAGCGCAAGGCTGTCCGACGATGCCCACAACGACTGGCGCTACAACGGCGGCACCGGCTGGAACGGCGGCGGCCTGCACTACGACGCGCAGGACCACGACCTCGGCTTCGGCCTCGTCGACGCGCACGCGGCCGTGCGCCTGGCCGAGACCTGGCGCCCGACGCCGGCGACCGCGGGCAACGCGGTGGAAGTGCACGCGTCCCGGGCGACGCCGGCGCCGATCCCCGATGGCGCCTCGTCGGTCACGCAGGCCGTGGACGTTGCGCAGGCCATCGTCGTCGAGCGCATCGAGGTCCACGTCGACATCGCGCACGGCTACGTCGGCGACCTGTCGCTGCAGCTGGTGTCACCGTCCGGCACCGAAAGCTGGATCCTGTCGCGGCCGGCGCAGAACGACCAGTCGCCCTTCGGCGCCCACCAGTCGGACATCCACTTCACCTTCTCCAGCGTGCTGAGCCTGGGCGAGTCGTCGCTCGGCCGCTGGAGCCTGACCGTCTTCGACGAAGCCGCGCAGGACACCGGCACGCTGCAGTCCTGGTCGTTGACGCTGATCGGCCATGCCGACGCCGCCGACGACCTGCTGGTCTACACGGACGAGTTCGGCGAGTCCGCCGCCGCGCAACCCGCGCGCGCGGTGCTTTCCGATGCCGGCGGCATCGATACGCTGAATGCCGCTGCGATCAGCAGCGACAGCCGCATCGATCTCGTCGCCGGCGCCGGCAGCTGGCTCGACGGCCACGCATTGACCATCGCGACCGGCACCGACATCGAGCATGCGGTGGCCGGCGACGGCGACGATGCGCTGCTGGGCAATGCGCTGCCCAATACGCTGCGCGGCATGCGCGGCGACGACGAGCTGATGGGCCGCGGCGGCGACGACCGGCTCGACGGCGGCGCAGGCACCGACCTCGCCCGCTACACAGGCCTGCGCGGGGCCTACACGCTGACGCACGAAGCGAGCGGCCCATGGCGCATCGCGCATGGCGGAAGCGGCAGCGGCGCGGACGGCAGCGACGAGCTGGTCGACATCGAACGCATCGCGTTCGGCGATGTCTCGCTGGCGCTGGACACCGCCCGCGACGCCCATGCCGGCGAGACCGCGCAGATCCTGCGCGCGCTGTTCGGCGACGCGGGCCTGGCCAACCGCGTTTATGCCGGCATCGGACTGAAGCTGTTCGACGACGGCGTCGGGTACGAGGCGCTGGTCGCCGCGGCCCTGGCCACCGACACCTTCGCGCAGCTCGCCGGCTCGCGCTCGAACGCCGACTTCGTGCGGCTGGTGTTCCACAACGTCGTCGGCCGCGACGCCACGGCAGCGGAACTGGCGGGCTTCGTCGGCCTGCTCGACGCCGGCAGCTTCAGCCAGGCCGAGCTGGCGGTGATCGCCTGCCGGCACGAGCTGAACACGGACAGCATCGCGCTGACGGGGCTGGCCGACACCGGGCTGGCTTACCTGCCCTTCGGTGGCTGATCAGCGGGTGACCTGCGGCGAACAGGTGGCAGGCGCTCAGCCGGCCGCCAGCCGCGGCGTCTCCGCCCGCGAGCGCACCGCGGCCGCGTACAACACGAGGTAGTCGCTGGCCGCATGCGCCCAGGACAGGTCCTGGGCCATGCCGCGGCGCATCATCGCGGTCCAGGTGGCGGGCTGCGCGCGGGCTTCGATCGCGCGCCGCACCGCGCCTTCGAACGCCGCCACGCTGGCCGCATCGAAACAGAAGCCGGTCTCGCCGTCGGCCACCGTGTCGGCCAGCCCGCCGACGCGGCGCACGATCGGCAGCGTGCCGTAGCGTAGCCCGTACATCTGCGTCAGCCCGCAGGGCTCGAAGCGCGAGGGCACCGCGATGGCATCGGCGCCGGCGATCATCTGGTGGGCCCTCGCCTCGTCGTAGCCGATGTGCACGCGCACGCGGCCCGGATGCATCTGCTCGGCCATGCGGAAGGCGGCCTCGAGCGCCGGTTCGCCGGTGCCCTGCACCGCGAACTGCACGCCCGCCGGCACCAGCGCCGGCAGCGCGCCGAGCACCAGGTCCAGGCCCTTCTGCGACGTCAGGCGGCTGACCACGGTGACCAGCAGCGCATGCTCGTCGACCTCCAGTCCGAGCTGCTGCTGCAGCGCGCGCCGGCAGCGCTGCTTGCCGTCCAGCCGCTGCGCGTCGTAGCGCTCGGCCAGCGCGGCATCGGTCGCCGGATTCCATACCTGCGGGTCGATGCCGTTGAGGATGCCGCTGACCTCGCTGCCGCGGCCGCGGATCACGCCGTCGAGGCCGAAGCCGAACTCGTGCGTCGAGATCTCGTGCGCATAGGTCGGGCTGACGGTGGTCACGCGGTCGGCGAACTTCAGCCCGGCCTTCATGAACGACAGCTGGCCGTGGAACTCCAGCCCGGCCGGCGACATGAAGCGCGACGAGAGCCCGAGCATCGCCCAGTCGTGGTGCGGGAACAGGCCCTGGAAGGCCATGTTGTGCACCGTGTAGACGCTGGCCGCCGGGGTCGGCAGATGGTCGGCGATGTAGGCGCAGCTCATCGCGGCATGCCAATCGTGGGCATGCACGACCTCCGGCACCCAGTCGATGTCCGCATCACCGGCGGCCAGGTGGGCGGCCACCCAGCCGAGCAGCGCGAAGCGGCGCAGGTTGTCCGGCCACGGGCTGCCGTCGGGCGCCTGGTAGGGCCCGCCGGCGCGCCGGTACAGGTGCGGCGCGTCGATCACGTAGACCGGCAGGTGGCTGCCGGGCATGCGCGCCAGCAGCAGCTTCACCCGCAGCGCGCCGAACGCACTGCCGATGTCGAGCACCATCTTCGCGGACTGCACCGCGTCGAGGATCGGCGGCAGGCCCGGCAGCAGCAGCCGCACGTCGGCGCCTGCGGCGGCGAGCGCCGGCGGCAGCGCCGCAGCCACGTCGGCCAGCCCACCCGTCTTGACCAGCGGATAGACCTCCGCGGCAACATGCAGCACCCGCATCAGTTCACCGGCCCCATCAGTTGTTCACCATCGCGTCGAGCATGCCGCGCGTCACCAGCGTGATGCCGTGTTCGCTGCGGTAGAAGTGCCGGGCATCGGCCTCGGCGTCATGGCCGACGACCAGGCCATCGGGGATCGCGCAGCCGCGGTCGACGATCACCCGGTTCAGCTTCGCACCCCGGCCGACCACCGCGCCCGGCAGCAGCACCGACCAGTCGACCTCGGCATGCGAATGCACGCGCACGTTGGAGAACATCAGGCTGCGGTACGCATGGCCGGAGACGATGCAGCCGCCGGCCACCAGCGACTCGATCGCCATGCCGCGCCGCGCCTCTTCGTTGTGCACGAACTTCGCCGGCGGCAGCTGCGGCTGGTAGGTCCAGATCGGCCAGCGCGTGTCGTACAGGTCGAGCGCCGGCACCGTCGCGGTGAGGTCGAGGTTGGCGTCCCAGTACGCGTCGATCGTGCCGACGTCGCGCCAGTACGGTTCGCCGCCGGCCCTCGCGCCGACGGCACTCAACTCGAACGGGTGCGCCACCGCACAACCGTTCCTCACCGCGGTGGGAATGATGTCCTTGCCGAAGTCGTGGCTGGATGCCACATCGGCCATGTCGCGCTCGAGCTCCTTGTAGAGATAACGCGCATTGAACACGTAGATGCCCATGCTCGCGAGCGCGCGGTCCGGCTTGTCGGGCATCGTCGGCGGATCGTCGGGTTTCTCGACGAAGTCGATGATGCGGCGCTTCGCGTCGATGGCCATCACGCCGAACTGGCAGGCTTCCTCGCGTGGCACCTCGATGCAGGCCACCGTGCATTCGCGGCCCTGCGCCACGTGATCGGCCAGCAGCAGCGCGTAGTTCATCTTGTAGATGTGGTCGCCGGCGAGCACGACGATGTAGTCGGCGCCGTAGGCGGCCAGGATGTCCTGGTTCTGGTAGACCGCGTCGGCGGTGCCGCGGTACCAGTGCTCCTCGTCGATGCGCTGCTGCGCCGGCAGCAGGTCGACGAACTCGTTCATCTCGCTCTTCAGGAACGCCCAGCCGCGCTGCAGGTGGCGCAGCAGGCTGTGGCTCTTGTACTGGGTGATGACGCCGATGCGGCGGATGCCCGAGTTGAGGCAGTTCGACAGCGGAAAGTCGACCAACCGGAACTTGCCGCCGAAGTACACCGCGGGCTTGGCGCGCCGGTCGGTCAGCGCCTTCAGGCGGCTGCCGCGGCCGCCGGCCAGCACCAGCGCGACGGCGCGTTTCGGCAGGTCGAGGCTGGAGGCGAGTTCGCGGGTCGGCATCGCAGGTCTCCTCGTGTCTGAACGCTCCGGGACGGCCGAGGCCGGCCGTCCCGTTTCCTTGACAGATGGTGCCACGACGGCCGGCCGTGAATAATGGATTTCGCGAACCACGAGGAAAGACCATGGTCACGAAGCTCGCGCAAGTCACCGGCCTGCCCGACCCGCCCTTGAACGAGCGCCTCGACCGCCACCTGCTCGACACCGTCGGCGTGGTGCCGGCGCAGGCGTCCACCGGGGCGCTGGCGCAGGCGCTCTCGCAGGTGGCACGCGCGGAGCTGTCGCGGCGCTGGGTCGCCGGCCAGCAGGCCGATGCCGCCGCGAAGGCGCGCCGCGTCTACTACCTGTCGATGGAGTTCCTGATCGGCCGCAGCCTCGGCAACGCACTGGCGGCGCTGGGTTTCGAAGGGCCGGCGGCCGATGCGGTGGCAACGCATGCGAAGCGGCTGGAGGAATTGCAGGCCGCCGAGCCCGATGCCGCGCTCGGCAACGGCGGCCTCGGGCGGCTGGCGGCCTGCTTCCTCGATTCGATGGCCACGCTCGGACTGCCCTCGTTCGGCTACGGCATCCGCTACGAGTTCGGCATGTTCGCGCAGGAGATCCACGGCGGCCGCCAGGTCGAGTACCCCGACCCCTGGCTGGCGGACGGCACGCCCTGGGAGTTCCCGCGGCCCGAGGTCGCGCACCGCGTGCGCTTCGGCGGCTGGGTCGAACGCGCGCCCACGGCCGACTCGCCCGATGCCCCGCCGATCTGGCGCCACGCCGGCGAAGTGATGGCCAAGGCTTATGACCACGTGATTCCCGGCCATGCCAGCGAGCGCGTCGCGACCCTGCGGCTGTGGAAGGCCGCGGCGCCGGCCCACATCGACCTGCATGCCTTCAACGCCGGCGACTACCAGCGCGCGGCGGAGTTCAAGAACGCCTACGAGAACATCTCGTGGGTGCTGTACCCGAACGACAGCACGCCGGCCGGCCGCGAGCTGCGGCTGCGCCAGGAATACTTCTTCACCTCGGCCTCGCTGCAGGACATCGTCGCGCGCCACCTGGCCGAGCACGGCAGGCTCGACCGTCTGGCCGAGCATGTGGCGATCCATCTGAACGACACCCATCCGGCGATCGGCGTCGCCGAGCTGATGCGCCTGTTGGTCGACGAACAGGGCTTCAGCTGGGCACCGGCCTGGGCCATGACGCGGCGCATCTTCAGCTACACCAACCACACGCTGATGCCCGAGGCGCTGGAGACCTGGGAGGTGGGCCTGATGCAGCACGTGCTGCCGCGGCACCTGGAGATCATCTTCCGCATCAACCACGAGTTCCTGCTCGAGGCCGGTGCGCTTCGCCCGGGCGACGCCGATTTCCTGCGCCGCGTCTCGCTGATCGACGAACACGGCGAACGCCGGGTGCGCATGGCGCATCTCGCGGTCGTCGGCAGCCACCAGGTCAACGGCGTCTCGGCGCTGCACAGCGACCTGCTGGTACGCACCATCTTCGCGGACTTCGCCGCGCTGTGGCCGGACCGCTTCAGCAACGTCACCAACGGCGTGACGCCGCGGCGCTGGCTCGGGCAGGCCAACCCTTCGCTGGCCAAGGTGCTCGACGCCCGCCTGGGCGACGCCTGGCGGCGCGACCTGGGCGAGCTGGCGCGGCTGCGGCCACTGGCCGGCGACCCGGGCCTGCAGGCCGAGGTGATGGCCGCCAAGCGCCGCAACAAGGAACGGCTGGCGGCCTTCATCGACCGCGAGACCGGCATCGACGTCGACCCGGCCTCGCTGTTCGACGTGCAGGTCAAGCGCATCCACGAGTACAAGCGGCAGCTGCTCAACCTGCTGCACGCGGTGACGCGCTACCGCGCGATCCTGGCCCAACCGCAGGCCGCGTGGCAGCCGCGCACGGTGATCTTCGCCGGCAAGGCGGCGTCGAGCTACCACCGCGCGAAGCAGATCATCCGGCTGATCCACGACGTCGGCGCGGTGGTCAATGCCGACGAGCGCCTCGGCGGCCGGCTGAAGGTGGTGTTCGTGCCGAACTACGGCGTCGCCGCGGCCGAGGTCATCATGCCCGGCGCCGACCTGTCCGAGCAGGTCTCCACCGCCGGCACCGAGGCCTCGGGCACCGGCAACATGAAGCTCTCGCTGAACGGCGCCCTGACCATCGGCACCGACGACGGCGCGAACATCGAGATCCGCCAGGCCGTGGGCGATGCCAACATCTTCATCTTCGGCAAACGCACGCACGAGGTCGCGGCGATCCGCGCCGCCGGCTATCAGCCGCTGCGGCTGTACGAAAGCAATCCGCAGCTGAAGGCGGTGCTCGACTCCATCGCCGCCGGCACCTTCTCGCCCGACGAGCCGACGCGCTACCGCGACCTCGTCGACTCGCTGCTGTGGGGCGGCGACCACTACCTGCTGCTGGCCGACTACGAGGACTACGTCGCGACGCAGTCGCGCGTCGATGCGCTGTACCGCGACCCGGCGGCGTGGGCCAGGACCGCCATCCTCAACATCGCCGGCATGGGGCCGTTCTCGGCCGACCGCACGATCGGCGAGTATGCCGAGCGCATCTGGGGGCTGCCGGTGCGCTGAGCGCTAACGCCGCAAAGGTGCGCCCATCGACAGGGCGCGAGGGAAAGAAAAGGGGCGCCGAAGCGCCCCTTTGTCGTGCAGGTCCGAAGAACCGATCAGTTCAACGGAACCTTCTTGCCGTCCTTGTAGCTGTACAGCGTCATGGCCGGGTTCTTCAGCTCGCCGTCGGCCTCGAAGGCGATCTTGGTGGTCACGCCCTGCAGGTTGGCCTGGCCGATGAACGGCGTGTAGACCTTGGGGTCGATCGACTTGGCACGCTGCATCGCGTCGACGAGCACGTGAACCGCGTCGTAGGTGTACGGCGAGTAGACCTGGAACTGGTTCGGGTACTTCTTGTCGTAGCGGTCCTTCCAGGCCTTGCCGCCGGGCATCTTGTCCAGCGACGCGCCGCCTTCGGCGCAGACCACGTTGCCCAGCGTCTTCGCGCCGCCGGACAGCTCGGCGAGCTTCGCCGTGCAGATGCCGTCGCCGCCGAAGAACTTGACGTTCGACAGACCCAGTTGCTCCATCTGGCGCAGCATCGGGCCGGCCTGCGGGTCCATGCCGCCGTAGAAGATGCCGTCCGGTGCCTTGGCCTTGATGGCGGTCAGGATGGCCATGAAGTCGGTGGCCTTGTCGGTCGTGAACTGCTCGTCGACGATCGTGATGCCCTTCTGCGACGCGGTCTTCTTGAAGACCTCGGCAACGCCCTGGCCGTAGGCGGTGCGGTCATCGATGATCGCGATCTTCTTCAGCTTCAGGTTGTTGGCCGCGTGCAGCGCCAGGCCGGCGCCCAGCGCGTTGTCGTTGGCCAGCAGGCGGAAGGTGGTCTTGTAGCCCTGCTGCGTCAGCTTCGGGTTGGTGGCCGACGGCGTGACGTGGGGGATGCCGCACTGGTTGTACACGGTCGACGCGGGGATCGTCGTGCCCGAGTTCAGGTGGCCGACGACGCCGGCGACCTTCGCGTCGCACAGCTTCTGGGCAGCCGCAGTGCCCTGCTTCGGATCGGCCGCATCGTCTTCGGCGACCAGTTCCAGCTTGTACTTCTTGCCGCCGATCGTCACGCCCTTGGCGTTCAGATCTTCAACGGCCATGCGGGCGCCGTTCTCGTTGTCCTTGCCATAGTGCGCCTGGGCACCGGAGACCGGGCCGACGTGGCCGATCTTCAGCACTTCCTGCGCCATCGAGGCGCCGGCCAGCAGGGAGACGGACGCAGCGACGAGGAGCTTCAGTTTGAATTGCATGCAAATACCTCCGGATGGATGTTGAGACTCGAAAGGGTCCGCTTCAGGGGGTGTTTTCTCAACGGGCGCAACGTTACTCCAATTGTCTAGACACCCCACATCGGGAATCCTCGGGGAAGCCTGCGCCGTCGCAAGCCCCGTGCCGAAGAACCCTCCGCCTGCATGCGCGATCACTGGCGATCCGTCGCCGCGGCTGACGAGCACAACGCGCGGCAGGCGCGCGCGGACGACGCCGGTGATCGCGGCTACGGGTAAGCACTTGTGGCGCACCCGCTGCGCAGGCGGCGGCCCGGCGCGATCCCGCTGCGCAGGCAGCGGCGCGCGGCGATCACGCCGCTGCGGCTTCGTGCTTCTTCGGCTGGCAGCCGGCGGCGAGGTACTCACGCCAGCGCCGACGGCCGGCCAACACATCGTCCTCGTCGGTGCCGACGAGCTCGATCACGCGCGCGAAGCGCTCGAAGACCGTCGGCAGCGCGGGCCCCAGGTTCACCAGCACCAGCCGCTCCGGCGCGGGCCAGTCGTCGATGCGATCGGCCAGCCAGATCGGCGTGCGCGCCTCCAGCAGCGCATCGCGCGGCTCTGCGCCGCGCCGGCGCGCATGCGGCAGGAACTCGTCCTGCTCGAAGGTCCACAACTGCACGTCGAGCCGGTTCAGCGCCTCGGGCGCACCGGTGACGATCACCCGCGCGCCCGAGCGCCAGGCCTTGCGCAGCAGGCGGCAGGCATAGGCCGGCTTGTCCGCCAGCCCGGTGTGGAACGCGACGTCGGGCGTCACTTCACCTGCGAGAGCACGAAGTGCGTCAGCAGCCCGACCGGGCGGCCGGTCGCGCCCTTCGCGGCACCGGACTTCCACGCCGTGCCGGCGATGTCCAGGTGCGCCCAGCGCAGCTTCTTCGTGAAGCGCTTCAAGAACATCGCCGCGGTGATCGCGCCGCCGGCGCGGCCGCCGATGTTGCCCATGTCGGCGAAGTTGCTCTTCAGCCCTTCGTCGTAGTCCTCGTCGGTGGGCATGCGCCAGCACGGGTCGAGTGCCGCGTCGCCGGCAGCCTGCAACTCGGCGGCCAGCGCGTCGTCCGGCGTGAACAGGCCCGAGCGGTGGTTGCCCAGCGCGATCACGCAGGCGCCGGTCAGCGTGGCGATGTCGACGACCACCGCCGGCTTGAAGCGCTCGGCATAGGTCAGCGCATCGCACAGGATCAGCCGGCCTTCGGCATCGGTGTTGAGGATCTCGATGGTCTGGCCCGACATGCTGGTGACCACGTCGCCCGGCTTCACCGCGCGGCCGCTGGGCATGTTCTCGGTGGCCGCGACGATGCCGATCACGTTGAGCTTCGGCTTGAGCTGCGCGACGGCGCGCATCGTGCCGATCACGCTGGCCGCGCCACCCATGTCGAACTTCATCTCGTCCATCTCGGCACCGGGCTTCAGCGAGATGCCGCCGGTGTCGAAGGTGATGCCCTTGCCCACCAGCACCACCGGCGCGGCCGACTTGGCGGCGCCCTGGTAGTGCATGACGACGAAGCGCGGGGGCTCGTCCGAGCCCTGCGCGACCGCGAGGAACGAGCCCATGCCCAGCGCCTCGATCTGCTTGCGGTCCAGCACCTCGACGCGCAGGCCGTTGGCCTTGCCCATCTTGCGCGCTTCGTTCGCCAGGATCGTCGGCGTGCAGTGGTTGCCCGGGCGGTTGGCGAGCTCGCGGGCCAGCGTCACGCCTTCGACGATCGCCGCGGCGCGCTCGAAGCCGGCGTTCAGCGCATTCGCCTCCGGCTTCGATGCGGCCAGCAGCGTCAGCTTGTCGAGCTTCGGCGCGGCCGGCGCGCTCGGCTTGGTCGTGCGGTAGAGGTACACCGCATCACCGGCGGCGGTGGCCACGCTCTCGGCGTGCGCACCTTGCAGCTCGCCGAAGCCGGCCAGCTGGACCGCGACATGCTTGACGCCCAAGCCCTTCAATGCGCCGAAGCCGGCGGCGGCGGCCGTCTTCAGCGCCTTCGCGCTGGCGCTGGCCGCATGGGCCACCACGACACGCGGCGCCTTCACGCCGTCGACCGCCCGCAGGTACGCGAGCTTGCCGGCCTTGAACGCGAAGTCGTCGAGCGTGACGGCCTCGTCGATCACCTTCGCGATCGGGTCATCCAGCCCCGCGGGCAGCTTGTCGCCGGCCGTCACGATCAGCAGTGCGTCTGCGTTGAATCGGCTTGTGGCCCCGGGCGCAGTCACTTGGGTACGGAAGTCCATAATTCGTCAGGTTGTTGATTGAAGCCCCCAGGCGGCTACGCCGCCGCCCCCCAAGGGGGTCAAGTCAAGTGGCAGAGCCACATTGACTAGAGAGCCGACGATGTTATTCGATTCAACTGTGCGCCGAGAGCTGGCGCGGAGCTTCGGCGCGACGCTGGTCGTCGTGCTGACGATCGTGATCACGATGATGCTGATCCGCACCGTGGGCCAGGCCGCGGGCGGCGTGGTCGCGCCCGAGGACGTGGTGCTGGTGCTCGGCTACTCCGCGCTGGGCCACCTGCCGACGATGATCACGCTGTCGCTGTTCATCGCCGTCGTGCTGTCGCTGGGCCGCATGTACCGCGACAGCGAGATGGCGATCTGGTTCTCGTCAGGCGTCGGCCTCGCGCGCTTCGCTCGCCCGGTGCTGCGCATGGCCTGGCCGGTGCTGCTGGTGATCGGCGTGCTGCTGCTCTTCGTCTGGCCGTGGGGCAACCGCAGCAGCACCGAACTGCGCCAGCGCTACGAGCAGCGCTCGGACCTGTCGCGCGTCGCGCCGGGCGTGTTCCAGACCTCGCGCGACGGCAACCGGGTCTTCTTCGTTGACCGCGCCAGCCATGAAGGCAGCGACGGCCACAACGTCTTCATCCTGATGCGCAAGGCGCAGCTCGAATCGGTGACGGCCGCGCGCACCGGCCGGCTCGAGGTGGTCGATGGCGACCGCATGCTGATCCTCGAGAACGGCCAGCGCAACGAGATCGACACCGCCGCGCGCACGCGCACGCTGGCCGCCTTCGACAGCTACCGCGTGCTGGCCGACGAGAAGGCAGTGCGCGAGGCGAGCCAGAAGCCGCCGCGCACGCTGGCCACGATCGAGCTGATCCGCGACCCGCAGCCACGCCACCAGGGCGAGCTGGCGTGGCGCTTCGGCCTGCTGTTCGCCGCGGCGAACCTGCTGCTGCTGGGCATCGGCCTGGCGGCGACGAATCCGCGCCGCGCCAGCAACTGGAACCTGCTGTTCTCGCTGCTGGCCTTCGTCGTCTACTTCAACCTGATCAACCTGTCGCAGGCGTGGATCGCCGGCGGGCGCTTCGCCTTCGCGCCGGTGATGCTGTGGCTGCACGGCGGCGGCTTCGCGCTCGCGCTGGCGCTGATCTGGTGGCGCGACAACGCGACACACTTGCGCTCGGGCGGCCCCGCCAAGGCGGTGCCCGCATGAGGACGGTCCGCCGCCTGCTGTACCGCGACATCGTGTGGTCCGTCGCCTTCGTCGCGATCGCCTTCCTGTCGCTGTTCTTCTTCATCGACGTCGTCGACGAGCTCGACAACGTCGGCCGCGACGGTTACACGCTGGGCCACGCGATGCTGCGTTCGCTGTTCGAGCTGCCGGGCCACTTCTACGAGCTGTTCCCGATCGCGGTGCTGATCGGCACGATCTACGCGATGGCGCGGCTCGCGCAGTCGTCGGAGTTCACGATCCTGCGCACCGGCGGCCTGGGGCCGGGCCGGGCGCTCGCGCTGCTGGCAGTGCCCGGCATCGTGTTCGCTGCGCTGACCTTTCTGATCGGGGACTACGCCGCGCCATACACCGAACGCGAGGCCGTGCTGCTGAAGCACCGCGGCGGCGTCGCGCCCGGCCGCGGCGGCGCCTGGCTGAAGGAGCGCCGCACCGACGCGCAGGGCCAGCGCAACGTGTCGGTGAATGTCGCCAGCATCGACGCCGCCGGCGAGCTGCACGGCATCCGCATCTTCGAGTTCGATCCCGAGGGCCGGCTGCGCACGCAGATCGGCGCACGCGTGGGTTCGGTCGCGAAGGACGGCACCTGGCGGCTGCGCGAGGTGCAGCGCACCGACTGGCCGGTGCCCGACGAAGCCGGCGACAACGCGCGCATGGCGATGCAGTCGCTGGCCGAGCTGGCCTGGCGCTCGACGCTCGATGCCAACGTCGTCGCCGCCGCGCTGCTGCCGGTGCAGACCATGTCCACCGTCGAGCTCTGGCGCTACAGCGCGCACCTGACCGACCAGGACCAGGCGACGCAGCGCCACGAGATCCAGTTCTGGAAGAAGGCCTTCTATCCGCTGGCCTGCATCGTGATGGTGGCGCTGGCGCTGCCTTTCGCCTACCTGCATGCGCGCTCGGGCGCGGTCAGCTACAAGGTCTTCGGCGGCATCATGCTGGGCATCGCCTTCGTGCTGCTGAACAACGTGTCCGGCCACCTCGGCGTGCTGAAGGGCTGGACGCCGTGGCTGGTGGCGGCGACACCGAGCCTGCTGTTCCTGCTGATGTCGATGGCCGCGTTCGCGTGGCTGGTGAGGTATAGATGACTCCCCCCCGAAGCGCCTTCGGCGCCTCCCCCCCAGGGGGGCGACCCCAGCGGCCCGGCAGAGCCGGTTCCGCGGCGTCCGCTTGGAAATGCCCGGCCAACGCCCTGTCGATATGGAGAGCGACTTGAATGGCTTGCTGCTGTTCGCGCACGGCGCGCGGGACCCCGCGTGGGCGCGACCGTTCGAGGCCGTCGCGCGCCGCTGCCGAGATGAGCGGCCCGCCGCATCCGTCGAGCTCGCCTTCCTCGAGTTCATGAGCCCGGGCCTCGTCGAGGCCGGCCGGCGCCTGGCCGCGGCCGGCTGCACCGAGGTCGACGTGCTGCCGCTGTTCCTCGGCGCCGGCGGCCATGTGCGCAAGGACGTGCCGGTGCTGCTGGCCCAGCTCGAAGCCGAGCAGCCGCAGGTGCGCTGGGTGCTGCATCCGGCGATCGGCGAAGCCGCCGCGCTGGTCGACGCGATGGCCACGATCGCCCTCGACGCCGCCGCCCTGCCCGTGCTGCCCACCCGATGAACCTGCACCAGTTCCGCTTCGTCCAGGAGGCCGTGCGCCGCAACCTGAACCTCACCGAGACGGCGAAGGCGCTGCACACCTCGCAGCCGGGCATCAGCAAGGCCATCCTCGAGCTCGAGGAAGAGCTCGGTGTCGACATCTTCGCGCGCCACGGCAAGCGCATCCGCCGCGTCACCGAGCCGGGGCAGCTGGTGCTGAAGTCGATCGAGGTCATCATGCGCGAGGTGGCCAACTTGAAGCGAATCGGCGACGAATTCTCGAAGCAGGATGCCGGCACGCTGTCGATCGCCACGACGCACTCGCAAGCCCGCTACTACATGCCCGAGCCGGTGGCGCAGCTGCGGCGCCGGCTGCCGAAGGTGCAGGTGGTGCTGCACCAGGGCACGCCGGCCGACGTCGCGCGCATGCTGATCGACGACGTCGCCGAGATCGGCCTGGCGACCGAGTCGCTGGTGGATGTCGACGGCCTCGTGACCCTGCCCTGCTACCAGTGGCAGCACGTGCTCGTCGTGCCGTCGGGCCATCCGCTGGCGCAGGTCGAGCGGCCGACGCTGGAACAACTGGCGGCCGAGCCGCTGGTCACCTACCACCCGACCTTCAGCGGCCGCTCGCGCATCGACGCGGCCTTCGCGCGCGCACGGCTCAAGCCGAACATCGCGCTCGAGGCGATCGATGCCGACGTCATCAAGACCTACGTGCGCCTGGGCATGGGCGTGGGCATCGTCTCGGAGATGGCGGTGCGCGACGACCCGCCCGGCGGCGACCTCGCCTGGCGCCCGACCGGCCACCTGTTCGGCGACAACACCTCGCGCGTCGCGTTCAAGCGCGGCGCCTACCTGCGCCACTTCGTCTTCGCCTTCGCCGAGCTGCTGTCCAACCGCCTGACGCGGCCGCTGATCGAGCGCGCCATGGGCGGCGATGCCGACACCTACGACCTTTAGCGCACCTTTAACGCGAGGCGCCGGTGGGGCCAGCCTTCTCCATCCCCGCGTCGTATCGCCCATCCCGCGCCGCGCCGTTCAGCCGCGCGCGATGAAGCAGCGCCGCCTGCGCCGCGCGCAGGTTCCCGGCCGAGCCCTTCCACGCCTGCAGCACCGGCTCCTGGAGCGCGCGGCCATACGAGAAACTCAGGCCCCAGGGCTGGGGCCCCTGGCGGTTGATGGCGTCCAGGTGCACCGTGGCCTCGGCCGGCGTCTGTCCGCCCGACAGGAAGAAGACGCCCGGCAGCGCTGCCGGCAGGGTTCGCCGCAGCACCTGCACGGTCTGGGCGGCCACTTCGGCCGGCGGCGCCTGGCGGGCCTGCTCCTGGCCGGCGACGACCATGCTCGGTTTCAGCAGCGTGTGCTCCAGCACCACGCGGTGCCGATGCAGGGCGTGGAAGAGCTCGTGCAGCACGTCCTGCGTCACCTCGGCACAGCGCTCGATGCTGTGGTCGCCGTCGATGAGCACCTCGGGTTCGACGATGGGCACCACGCCGGCTTCCTGGCAGATGGCCGCGTAGCAGGCCAGCGCATCGGCATTGGCTTCGATGGCCAGCCGGCTGGGCAGCGTGTCGGAGACGTTGTAGACGGCGCGCCATTTCGCGAAACGCGCCCCCTGTTCCTTGTAGCCGGCCAGGCGCTTGGCCAGGCCGTCGAGTCCCTGCGTGATCTCGTCGCCCGGCGCATGGGCGAGCGGGATCTTGCCGGCATCGACCTTGATGCCCGGCACGATGCCCTGGCGCGCAGCCAGCGCAGGCAGCGGCGTGCCGTCGTCGGCGCGCTGGCCCAGCGTCTCCTCGTAGAGGATGACGCCGCTGATGTGCGCACCGAGCCCCGGTGTCGCCAGCAGCAGGCTGCGGTAGGCACGGCGGTTCTCCTCGGTCGATTCGACGCCCACGGCCTTGAAGCGTTTGGCGATCGTCGGCCCGCTCTCGTCGGCCGCCAGGATGCCCTTGCCCGGTTGGACCAGCGCGTCTACCGTGGCCTGCAATTCATCGCGAATGTCCATGCGCAACCTTCGATCAAGTGTGGGGGAGCGCGCGAGTTCAGCCGGCGCGCGCGGCCCTGACCCGCACTGGCGCGGCGGGCCGCTTGCCTGCGACGGGTCTGGCCGCCGGGGTTGCTTTCGTGGCTCTGGCCGTGCCGGCCTGGCGCACCTTGGCGATCTCGTCCAGGCCCTCGGCGGCGCCTGCCAGGATTTGCTTGACGGCATGCATGGCGAGCTTGCCGATGTCGCTGGCCGTGAGCAGCGCCACCTGCACCGTGGCCTTGGCGATCTCGGCGACGTTGCCGCCGCTTTCCCTCACGCCGGCGGCGATGCCTTCGATCGCGCGCCGCGCCACCAGCGCGACGTCGGCGCCCACCTTGTGTGCCTGCTTCATCGCTGTCTTGACGATCTCGGCACCGGCCTTGCCGATGTCTCCCTGCGCGTCGTGCACGCCCACCACGGCCCCGCGCGACACGCCCTTGATGCTGACGGCCAGTTCGGTGCCGGCCTGGCCCGTGGCCTGGATGGCGCCGGTGACCACGTCGCGCACGACGGAGCCGAGGTTGTGGCCCACCGCGCCGCCCGCGTGCAGCGCATCTGCCACCGTGCGGCGCACCAGCCGTGCGATCTCGCGTTCGATCTTCTCCAGGCCCTTCATGCTGGTGGAGATGCCCTGCTTGACGGCACTGCCGGCCGCGCCCAGCGGCGGGACCGCGCGCTGGCGTGGCCGGGCCGTGCGCTTGGGCGCCGCGCTGCGCTCGGCGGCAGCGCGGCGATTGCCTGGGGCTTGTCTGGTCGCCATCTTGGCTTCTCCTGTAGATGAAGCGGCTCGGAGTGAGCCATGCACGGTAGCGACCGGCGCAGGGCGAACGATTGATGAAGCGCAATCGGACTTGCGCTCAGGCGTGGTCCATAGTTCGGTCTGGCGGCGAAATCGCCGACCGCCCCGGACCTTCCGCGTGACCCCGATGACCTCCCCGACCGCTATGAAAACGCCCCACCCACCGAGCCGCCTGCCGAACGTCGGCACGACGATCTTCACCGTGATGTCCGCGCTGGCCGCCGAACATGGCGCGGTCAACCTGGGCCAGGGCTTCCCGGACTTCGACTGCGATCCCCGCCTGGTGGAGGCGGTGTCGCAGGCGATGCGCGAAGGCCTCAATCAGTACCCGCCGATGACCGGCGTGCCGGCGCTGCGCGAGGGCATCGCCGCGAAGATCGCCGCGCTCTACCACCACCGCTACGACGCAGGCACCGAGATCACGGTCACCGCCGGCGCGACGCAGGCCATCCTGACCACGGTGCTGGCGATCGTCGGCCCGGGCGACGAGGTCATCGTGCTCGACCCGTGCTACGACAGCTACGTGCCGAGCATCGAGCTGGCCGGTGGCGTGGCGGTGCGCGTGCCGCTGACCTCGGGCAGCTTCCGCCCCGACTTCACGGCCATCGGCGCGGCGATCACGCCGCGCACGCGTGCGCTGATCGTCAATACGCCGCACAACCCGAGCGGCACCGTGTGGCACGCATCCGACCTGCGCGCGCTGGCCGAGCTGCTGGCGCCGACCGAGATCGTGCTCATCGCCGACGAGGTCTACGAGCACATGGTCTATGACGGCGTCGCGCATGCGAGCATGTCGACGGTGCCCGAGCTCGCGGCGCGCAGCTTCGTGATCTCGAGCTTCGGCAAGACCTACCACGTGACCGGCTGGAAGGTGGGCTACGTCGCCGCGCCGGCGCCGCTGATGGCCGAGTTCCGCAAGGTGCACCAGTTCAACGTGTTCACCGTCAACACGCCGATGCAGCACGGCCTCGCGCGCTACCTCGCCGACCCCGCACCCTACCGGGAGCTGCCGGCCTTCTACCAGGCCAAGCGCGACCTGTTCCGCGCCGGCCTGGCCGGCACGCGCTTCAAGCTGCTGCCCAGCGAAGGCAGCTACTTCCAGGTCGTCGACTACAGCGCGATCAGCGCGCTGTCCGAAGCCGACTTCTGCCGCTGGCTGACCACCGAGATCGGCGTCGCGGCGATCCCGCTGTCGGCCTTCTACGGCGATGGCCGCGACCAGGGCCTGGTGCGCTTCTGCTACGCCAAGCGCGACGAGACGCTGCGCAGCGCGCTCGATCGGCTGTCGCGGCTGTAGAGGCCGGATTCAGCGGCTGCGCCGCGGGGGCCGCGTCAGCGGCTGCGCCGCAGGTGCCCCGACGCCGGCGGCGCCGCGTCGCCGTCGTCGGCCGCGCTGATGTCCAGGTCGAGGGCCGAGTGCGTCGTCGGCCGCTCGGGCACCGAGCCCGACGCCAGCACCATCGTCTTCTCGCCGATCAGCGACAGCCGCGGCAGCACCTCGGTGCGGTCGAACAGCGTGCCGACATCGTCGGGGCGCTGCAGCGCGGCCTCCAGCGGCAGCAGCAGGTCGACGTCGATGCGCGAGGGCTGCGCATCGTCGGCCAAGTCGCGTGCGATGCCGTAGACGAGCAGCAGTTCGCGGTAAGCGGACAGGTCGAAAAGCTCGCCGTCGTCCTTGCGGAACAGCAGCGCCTCGAGCTCGGCCATCGCGTCGATCGGCCGACCCCACGCGCGCTGCAACCGGGCGATCACCTGCGGATAGTCCTCCAGCAGGCGGCCCTGCAGCAGGTCGCTGTCCCAGGCCGGGGCATAGGCGTTGAAGCGTTGGTTGAAGCGCGAGCGGGTGCGTTCGTAGGCCTCGCGCTCGCCACGCCGGCGCTGGATCTCCAGCAGCTTCAGGTACGGCAGCGGGCTGATGCCGCCGCTGTCGCGCAGGTGCGCCATCAGGAGGTCGATCGCCGCTTCGTCCTGGCCCAGCACGATGAAGAACTCGGCCTGCTGCTCGAGGTCGATCAGTTCCTCGGCCGACATCGGGCGCGGCGGCGGGCTGGTCTGGCTCCAGGTCGCGGGCTCCGCGGCCACCGGCGCCTGCAGCGTCGGCGCGACGCTCGGCGGCGTGTCGTCGAAGAGCCGCAGCGACGGCTCGGAATCGTGCTCCAGCGCGAGGTCGAGGTCCAGCGGCGCCGAGGCGTGGCTCAGCGGCGAACCGCCGGCCTGGCCGGTCGGCTTCCCGGCCGCTGCATCGTCGGGATCCGGCTGGGCGTCGGCGAGCACCGCCGCGGCATCGGCGTACCACTTGTCCTCGGCTTCGCGACGCACCCGGCGCACCCGCAGCGCGAGCCAGGCGGCGAGCAGCGCCAACGCGACGACGGCGATCACCAGGGGCGCGGTCCAGCGGGTCGCCGCCTCGCGCATCGACGCGCGGGCCTGCAGCTTCTGCACCTCGTCGCGCTGCTGGCGACTGTCGGCCAGCAGGCGCTCGACCTGGTCCTCCAGGCCCTTGATGCGCGCGGCCGCCGCCGACGCCGCCTGGGCGGTCGCAGCGGCCGATTCGGCCGCGCTGGCGCGCTGCTCGGCCACCGCCGCGGCGACGGCCTTGGCCAGCAGGTCGGGATCGGGGGCCTCCAGCGACAGGCGCGGAACCGGCGCGGCGGCCGTCAGGCGCGAGGCCGCCGGCGCCGTCGACCCCTTCCGCGCCGCACGGGCCGCCGCCTTGCGCGACGGCGAGGCCACGGGGGCGGTGCGCGGCGCAGTGTTGTCGCTGGCCCGCGACGTGGCCCGCGGCACGGTCGGCTGGGCGGACCGTGGCAGCGGCGCGCGCAGCACCGGCGCAGGCCGGGCGGTCGCCACGTCGGCCATCGGCGGCTCGGCCGCGAGATTCGGCGGGTCGGCGAAGGCGGTGAAGCGGCGCGTCAGGCGGGTGCCGCAGGTGTTGGTCACCTGCACCGTCACGACCGGTTCGTCGACCGCCACCAGCGAGATCACGCGCAGCACGCGCTCATGCGCATCGGCACCGGGCTCGACGCGCCAGCGCAGGCGGTCGGCGCCGATGCGCTGCTCGCCGAAATGCGCTTCGGCCTGCACGCAGGACGGATCGAAGGACTCGTCGGGCTCGACGCGCAGCGGCAGCGCGAAATTCAGCGGGCTGCCGAGCGCGACCTGCGCCGGCGGGCGCCCGAAGCCGATGGCCTGCGCTGTCGTGGCGGCCACCAGCAGTGAGAGGGCGGACAGCACGAGCCCCAGCGGGGGAAGCGGATGCATGCGCAGGGGGGTCGCGGGGCGGGCGGGCGGTGCCGGGAGGATCGTTTCGACTCTAGCACGAAGAGTTACAAATCACGGTCCGGCGCCCCGCTCGCACCAGCGTCGGCGCGGCGTTGTTCACGCCGCGCCGCGCGACGACGGGTCAGCGGTCGTAGCCCGGCGACTGGCGGTCGAGCCGCCGCAGCAGCCCGGGCCACGACAGCGCGCCGGCACCCTGCCCGCGTGTCACCGTCGCGGCCTGCTGCATCGCGGTCGAGATGATCTCCGGATGCACCTTGACCAGCGGCCCGCCGCCGGCCTGTGCGCGGACCTGGATCATGCAGACGGTCTCGAAGAAGTACATCGCCAGGAACGCGTCGGCGACCGTCGGGCCCACCGTCAGCAGCCCGTGGTTGCGCAGCATCAGGTAGTGCTTGTCGCCGAGATCCTGCACCAGCCGCGGCTTCTCGTCGTCGCGCAACGCCACGCCTTCGTAGTCGTGGTACGCGAGGCTCGCGAGCACGAAGATCGAGTGCTGCGACAGCGGCAGCACGCCGTCCTTCTGCGCCGACACGGCGATGCCGTTGATCGAGTGCGTGTGCAGCACGCAGTGCGCGTCATGGCGCGCCGAATGCACCGCGCTGTGGATCGTGAAGCCCGCGGGGTTCACCGGGAACGGCGAGTCCTCGAGCTTGTTGCCCTGCTGGTCGACCTTGATCAGGCTCGACGCGGTGATCTCCTCGAACATCAGTCCGTACGGATTGATGAGGAACTGGTCCTCGGTGCCCGGCACGCGCACGCTGATGTGGGTGAAGACGAGGTCGTCCCACTTGAACAGCGCGACCAGCCGGTACGCGGCGGCGAGGTCGACGCGCGTGCGCCATTCGGCCTCGGTGTACTGGTCGCGGCGGGAGGGCAGATCGAGCGGGGCTGCGGGCATGGTGTTGTCTCCTGGATGAACGACGATCAGAGGTCGCTCATGGACAATAGGCAGTCGATGTTCGCGCTGCTGTCGCGCCTGGGACAAGCCATGAATACCCCGGTACTTACACTTGAAGAGCGTCACAACATCGAGTCCGCCTCGTGGTTCTCCAAGCTCTCCCAACCGCTGCGCAATGCGATCCTGTCGCGGGCGTACGTGCGGAGATTGTCGGACGGCGCACCGATGGCCTCGCGCGGCACGCCGGCCGAGGAATGGTGCGGTGTCGCGAAGGGCGCGGTGCGCGTGTCGCTGGTGTCGCTGTCGGGCAAGCAGGTCACGCTGACCTACGTCGAGCCGGGCACCTGGTTCGGCGACATCGCGCTGTTCGACGGCCTGCCGCGCACGCACGATGCCGATGCGCATGGCGAGACCACGCTGCTGTGCGTGCGCAAGCCCGACTTCAAGGAACTGCTCGCGCAGCACACCGAGCTGTACGAGGCGCTGCTGCGCCTGAACTGCCGCCGCCTGCGGCTGCTGTTCAACCAGTTCGAGGACCTCAATACCAAGCCGCTCGCCGCGCGCCTGGCCAAGCAGATCCTGCTATTGGCCAAAAGCTACGGCATCGAGCAGGGCCAGGAGATCCGCATCGGCCTGCAGCTGGCGCAGGAAGACCTGGCGCAGCTGCTGGGCGCGTCGCGCCAGCGCGTGAACCAGGAGCTCAAGGGCTTCGAGCGCGACGGTGCGGTGCGCGTCGAGCCGACGCGCCTGGTCGTGCTGTCGCGCGAGAAGCTGCTGGCGATCTCGGAAGACCGCTAGCCACCACAACAGAGGTCGATCACGACCTCCACGGAGACTGAAGCGATGGAACAGTTCACCGGCACGCGCACGGTGTCGTCGCAGCATGCCTTCGACGTCGAGCGCCTGGAGACCTGGCTGCGCGCGCAGCTGCCCGGCTTCGAGGGCCCGCTGTCCGTCGAGCAGTTCAAGGGCGGCCAGTCGAATCCCACCTACAAGCTGATCACGCCGGCCAAGAGCTACGTGATGCGCAGCAAACCCGGGCCGGTGGCCAAGCTGCTGCCGTCGGCGCATGCGATCGAGCGCGAGTTCCGGGTGATGAGCGCGCTGGCGCTCACCGGCGTGCCGGTGGCGCGCATGCACGTGCTGTGCGAGGACGAGGCCATCATCGGCCGCGCCTTTTACGTGATGGAGTTCGTCTCCGGCCGCGTGCTGTGGGACCAGTCGCTGCCGGGCATGAGCAACGAGCAGCGCGGCGCGATCTACGACGAGATGAACCGCGTCATCTCGACGCTGCACTCGGTCGACGTCAAGGCGGTGGGCCTGGCCGACTACGGCAAGCCCGGCAACTACTTCGCGCGCCAGATCGGCCGCTGGAGCAAGCAGTACCAGGCCTCGGTGACGCAGGACATCCCGGAGATGACCCGCCTGATCGACTGGCTGCCCGCGAACATGCCGGCCAGCGCGATGGACGAGACCCAGGTGGCGATCGTGCACGGCGACTACCGCCTCGACAACCTGATCTTCGACCCCGAGCAGCCGCGCATCACCGCCGTGCTCGACTGGGAGCTGTCGACGCTGGGCCACCCGCTGGCCGACTTCAGCTACCACTGCATGGCCTGGCACATCCCGCCGGGCACCTTCCGCGGCATCGGCGGGCTGGACTACGCGTCGCTCGGCATCCCGTCCGAACGCGAGTACATCCGGCGTTATTGCGAGCGCACGCGCCGCGGCACGCCGGAGGAGCTGCTGGCCGACTGGAACTTCTACCTGGCCTACAACCTGTTCCGCCTCGCGGCGATCACCCAGGGCATCGCCAAGCGCGTCGTCGACGGCATCGCCGCCAGCGCGCAGGCCCGCGCCACCGGCGACGCGACGCCCAAGCTCGCGCAGATGGCCTGGACCTTCGCGCAGCAGGCCTGAGCCCCCTGACACATTCACGTCCGATCCACCGACCGACATCGAAAGGTTGTCCATGGACTTCAGCTACACCCCCAAGACGCAGGCCTTGCGTGAACGCGTCATGGCGTTCATGGACGAGCATGTCTTCCCCAACGAGCAGCGCTACCACGACGAGCAGGCCGCCAACACCGCCGCCGGCACGCGCTGGAAGCCGCTGCCGGTGATCGAGGAGCTCAAGCCCAAGGCCCGTGCCGCCGGCCTGTGGAACCTGTTCCTGCCGGAAAGTGAATACGGCGCCGGCCTGTCGAACCAGGAGTACGCGCCGCTGGCCGAGCTGATGGGCCGCGTGCTGTGGTCGCCCGAGGTCTTCAACTGCTCGGCACCCGACACCGGCAACATGGAAGTGCTGGTGCGCTATGGCACCCCGGAGCAGAAGAAGCGCTGGCTCGAGCCGCTGCTGGCCGGCGAGATCCGTTCCGGCTTCGCGATGACCGAGCCGGCGGTGGCGTCGTCCGACGCGACGAACATCGAGTCGTCGATCCGCCGCGACGGCGACTCGTACGTCATCAACGGCCGCAAGTGGTGGACGTCCGGCGCCGGCGACCCGCGCTGCAAGATCCTGATCTTCATGGGCAAGACCGATCCGGAGGCGCCCCGGCATTCGCAGCAGTCGATGATCCTGGTGCCGATGGACACCCCGGGCGTGAAGATCGTGCGCCACCTGCCGGTCTTCGGCTGGGACGACGCGCCGCACGGCCACATGGAGATCGACTTCAAGGACGTGCGCGTGCCGGCGAGCAACATGCTGCTCGGCGAAGGGCGCGGCTTCGAGATCGCGCAGGGCCGCCTCGGCCCCGGCCGCATCCACCACTGCATGCGCACCATCGGCGTCGCCGAGCGCGCGCTGGCGTACATGTGCAAGCGTGCGACCCAGCGCGTGGCCTTCGGCAAGACGATCGCGCAGCAGACGGTGACGCAGGAACGCATCGCCGAAGCCCGCTGCATGATCGAGCAGGCGCGCCTGCTGACGCTGAAGGCGGCGTGGATGATGGACGTGGCCGGCAACAAGGCGGCGAAGGCCGAGATCGCGATGATCAAGGTCGTGGCGCCCAACATGGCGCTGCAGGTCATCGACTGGGCGATGCAGGTGCATGGCGCCGCGGGTGTCTGCGAGGACTTCCCGCTGGCCCACAACTACGCGCAGGTGCGCACGCTGCGCTTCGCCGACGGCCCGGACGAAGTGCACCGCAACGCGATCGCGAAGATGGAGCTCGGCAAGTTCTCCTGATCGGCCCGGCCCGCCGCCGGGCGGGTCACTCGTCGTCGGTCGGTCGCGACGGTGGCCAGACCGACGGCCGCAGCGTGCCGGTCGCGCCGCCGGCCGACGCATCGGTCCAGTCGCGCGCCAGTTGCCGCGCCACGGGCACGATGCGCTGGAACACCTCGTGCCAGCGCGTCAGCGCCTCCGGGTCCGGCGCCGCCATCGCGGTGCGCATCGTCAGCCGCCCGCGCATGATGGCCGCCACCACCGGCTGGTGCGAGGGCACGCCCTCCATCGTGCCGGCCAGGGCGTCCTCGAGCCCGCTGCTGAGCCACAGCTGCAGCCACGGCTTCACGCTGGCGACGGCCGCGTAGCGGTCCTTCAGCTTGCCGAGCTCGCTGCCGGTGAGCTTGGGGAACATCACCAGCCAGCGCATCTCGGGCGGCGTCTCGGTGTCGATGCGGGTCTGCACGTCCTCGACGTACTGGTCGAAGACGGCCTTCTCCATCACCTCCATCAGCTCGCGGTTCAGCACCAGCACGAGCATCTCGCGCGGCGTGCCGATATCGGCCGACAGCCGCAGCTCGCGGCCCTCGATGTAGCTGCGCTGGGAATCGCCCCATTCCATGCGCCACGTGGTCTCGGGCGTCGCGTTCGTCGGCTCGATGGTGCAGCCATCGGCATCGCGCACGCGCTTGAGCTGCAGTCCGCGCTTGTCTGCCCACTCCTGGAAGGACGACACATCGGTCGACTTGGGGCCTTTGCTCCACAGACGCCGCAGCGATTCCAGCATGGTTTAGAGTCAGCCTCGCATGCGGCCGATGAGGGGACAAGAATGATCGAAGTGTATTCCTGGGCCACGCCCAACGGTCACAAGGTTCACGTCATGCTCGAGGAATGCGGCCTGTCCTACCGCGTTCATGCGGTCGACATCGGCGCCGGCGAGCAGTTCGATCCGGCCTTCCTCGCGATCAGTCCCAACAACAAGATCCCGGCGATCGTCGATCCCGACGGCCCCGACGGCAAGCCGATCCACCTGTTCGAATCCGGCGCGATCCTGCTGTACCTGGCCGCCAAGACCGGCAAGTTCCTGCCCGACAGCGTCGCCGGCAAGTACGAGGTGCTGCAGTGGCTGATGTTCCAGATGGGCAGCATCGGGCCGATGCTGGGCCAGGCGCATCACTTCCGCATCTACGCGCCCGAAAAGCTGCCCTATGCCGTCGAGCGCTATACCAACGAAGCGAAGCGGCTCTACGGCGTGATGGACAAGCGGCTGGCGAAGTCGAAGTACCTCGGCTGCGCCGAGTACTCGATCGCCGACATCGCGGTCTTCCCGTGGCTGCGTTCGTGGAAGAACCAGGGCATCGACTGGAAGGACTTCCCGTACCTCAAGGGCTGGTTCGACGAGATCGGCAACCGCCCGGCGGTCAAGCGCGGCGTCGAGGTGCTGGCCGAGCGCCGCCGCCCGCTGACCGACGACCGTTCACGCAGCATCCTGTTCGGCGACGAGCAGTACAAGCGCCACTGAGCGGCGCTCCCGCGCGCGGGCGTGCGCACGCCGCGCAACAATGCACCAGCGCCGACTGCACCGCGGGCACCGCGAACTCGCGGCCGATCAGCGCACGGGCGAACAGGTAGTTGTTGCGCGCGCGCTCGCTCAGCGCGTTGAGGTCCACCGCACCGCCCGCATCGCACGGGAAGGCCAGCCCGCGGCCGACGTGGAACAGCGACTCGAAGCGCAGTTCGTAGCGCGGAGCCTGATCGATGCGATGCGCAGCCATGCGGACCTCCTGTCGACCTCGACCGCTCCTGATTGACCGGTCGATGGCCACAGCATCGGCCGCCCGCGTTTCGACCGGATGTCGTCTGCGAACTGCTTCGCTACGTTTGTAGCGCGCTTCGTTTCAAGGACTACGGGCAGCTCAGCAACGAGCCCTGCACGCTGCAGATGCCGCGCGGCCCGACCAGGCTGCCACCGAGGCGGTTCAGCCGCGAGCCGTCGCTGGCCCAGCAGCCGCTGGTGTCGCAGCTGGTGATGACCACCGGCGCGGCAGGGCGCGGGATCGTCACGGCCGGCACCGGCACCACCAGCGGCCGGGCCGGGCGCGTGGCATCGTCCGGCCGTGGCGGGGCGAGCGCCGCCGGCGGCTGCATCGAGGCCGTCGGTGGCGGCGGATCGCCACTGCCGCCCAGACAGGCCGTCGCGGCATCGCGCCGCAGCGCCCTCACCTGCTCCAGCGTGCGCTGGGCGATCGCCGCGCCACCCGCGGAAGCCGCCTCGCGGGCCGCGATCGCCTCCGCCTCGATGCGTTGCAGGGCCTCGAGCGCGGTACGGCAGGCTGCGGTGCCGGGACCGGCGTCGCGCGGCGCGGCCAGCGCGACGCCGCCGGCCAGGGCCAGCCAAGAGGCGGCCACCCGGGCCCAGGCGCTGCACGAAATCATCCCGCTTCGAGCCGTGCGCCCCGGCTTCGTTCCGGCCGATCGCCTGCGCGCTCCTAGAATCCGCGTCCGGCTGCCCGTAGCTCAACTGGATAGAGCAGCTGCCTTCTAAGCAGCAGGTCGGGGGTTCGAGTCCCTCCGGGCAGGCCAGCGACGCGCGACCGCTGCGCCGCATCGTTCGTCAGCAACGCTCGTTGGTGCAGGGTGCGGCGGCGAATTCGCAGGCCACGGCCGGCGCCTCCGCGCCCTAGACTGCCCGCCGCCGGCCCGTCCTGTTCCTCCCTCCCTTTGGGGTCGGCCTTCCAGCCGCCAGGCGCCCCGTGCGCCTGGCGGCATTTTTCCGCCCGCGGCTCAGGACGGCAGCGTGTTGTGCATGCTGGTCGCGGCGATCGCCCCGTGCCCCACCGCCACGGCCAACTGGTCGAGCGCGCTGACGACGTCGCCGGCGGCCCACAGCCCCGGCACGCTGCTGCGGCACTGCGCATCGGCGACCACGTTGCCCATCGCATCGAGCGTCGCGCCCAGCTGCTGCGCCAGCCGCGCGCGGGGCCGGGTGCCCAGCGCCGCGTAGACCACGTCGGCCTCGACCGGTTCATGGCCTTCGCGATGCAGGCGCACGCCCCCGCCGGCGGCGCACTCGATGCGCTGCAACGTCGCTTCTTCGCTGGCCACGCCGGCCTCCTGCAGCGCGACGCGCAGCCGCGCGTCCGCCGCCCCTTCCCCGGGACCGGACATCAGCCGCAGGTGCTCGCTGAACCGGTGCAGGAAACGCGCAACACGGGCGCCGTGATCGCCGCGGCCGATCACCACCATGCGCCGGCCGCGGAACTCGTGCGCATCGCAGACCGGGCACTGGCGCAGCAGACCGCGCTGCCGCAGGTCATCGACACCGTCGACCGCCGGCTCGCCATCGACCACGCCGGTGGCCAACAGCACCGTGCGCGCCCGGATCTCGCCGCCGCGACTGCACTGCGCGGAGAAGTGGCCATCGTCGTGGCGGGCGAGCAGCGTCACCTCGTCGGCGGTCAGCTCGCCGTCGGCCTCGCCCAGCTGCTCGCGCATGCGCTCGAGCAGCCGCTCGCCCGACACGCCGTGCGGGAAGCCAGGGTAGTTGTACGTTCGCGGAATGCGCATCGCCCGGCTGGCGCCGGCATCGATCAGCGCGATGTCGCGGTGCAGGCGCTTGAGGTAGATCGCCGCCGTCAGGCCCGCCGGTCCAGCGCCGATCACCAGGCAGTCGAGCATGCGACCGTCCTAACGTGCTGTCGACGTGGAAGCTGCCGGGGTGGCATTGAGCGCTGAAGGGCGCGTCTGGTGGCATCCATGGACCGCGCTCGGCAAACGAAGTGCCCGCGGACGGTGGCGGCACGGTCGTGAAGATGGTCGGGGTGACATGATTCGAACATGCGACCCACTGCTCCCAAAGCAGTTGCGCTACCAGGCTGCGCTACACCCCGAAGCTGCGGATTCTAGGCCCTGGCCCGGGTGGCGGTCCGCCCGGTGGCGGGAAACGCGCGCCGTCAGGCCGGTTCGGCCATCACGACGATGCCGTCGGCGTCGGCGTAGAGCCAGTCGCCGGGGCGCACCCACTGGCCCTGGATCTGCACCGGCACGTCGGCCTGGCCGGGCGCCTTGCGCTCGGTGGGCAGCGGCATCAGCGCGAGCGCGCGGATGCCGAGCTCGGTCTGGCGCAGCTCGGCGACGTCGCGCACGCAGCCGTCGACGACGATGCCGGCCCAGCCGTTGCGGGCGGCGGTAGCCGCGAGGTTGCCGCCGACCAGCGCCCGGCGCAGCGAGCCGCCACCGTCGACCACCAGCACGCGCCCGTTGCCGGGACTTTCCACCGCCGCCTTGACCGAGGTGTTGTCCTCGAAGCACTTGACGGTGGCCACCGCACCGCTGAAAACGGCGCGGCCGCCGTAGTCGTTGAACACCGGCGGCAGCACGCGGAAGCTGCCGTCGCTGTCGTTCTTGTGCAGGTCGCACAGGTCGCAGGTGGCGAGCAGAGGCATGTGATTCTCTCTCCGAGGCGAAGGGTCAGCGCCGGATCATAGGGTGGCGCCGGGGCGCCGCCGGCGGCTGCGCTCAGGCGTTGGTGATCTTGCGGATCGGCGGCTTCACGTCCTCGGCCCGCGGCGGCAGCATCACCTGGTGCTCGCGCGGGGCGTTGAGGATGATCGAGGTCGAGGTCTCGGCCAGCAGGCAGAAGCGGGTGACCACCGCGTCCAGGTGCGGCACGTCGATCACCGCGATCTCCAGGATCCAGCTGTCCTCGCCGGTGACGTTGAAGGCATTGATGACCTCCGGCGTCTCCTTGATCAGCTTGACGATGCGCGCGTACTCGGCGCGGGCGACGCGCACGATGGCGCGGATGCCGTAGCCGAGCGCCGTGAGGTTCACCGTCGCGCGGTAGCCGCCGATCACGCCGGCGGCTTCGAGCTTGCGCACGCGCTCGGTGGCCGCCGGCTGCGACAGGTGCACGCGGCGCCCGAGCTCGGCCATCGAGATGCGGGCATCGGCCTGCAGCTCGGCGAGGATGCGGGTGTCGTAGGCGTCGAGGGCGATGGCTTCTGGCATGTTCAAAGCGTAGCCAATCTTCCGGCTTGAAATCAACGGTGAAAGCGCCAGCAAATCTGCAGAATCCGCTGGAGCGGCGGCAGGACCGCTTTTACGATTCAAGGCCTATGATCTCCGCCCTCGCCGCCTCCGCCCGCTCCGGCCTGTCCCCGCTGATCCTCGCCTGCCTCGCCGCCACCTGGCTGGTCTGGGGTTCGACCTACCTGGCCATCAAGGTCGCGCTGGTCAGCCTGCCGCCCTTCCTCCAGATGGGCTCGCGCTTCGTCGTCGCCGGCGCGCTGCTGTTCGGCTGGATGGTGTTCCGCGGCGCGCCGCTGCCGAGCGCGAAGCAATGGCGCAACGCGCTGATCGTCGGCAGCCTGATGCTCGGCGGCGGCATGGGCGGCACCGCGCTGGCCGAGGTCAGCGTCGGCTCGGGGCTGGTGGTGGCCTTCATCGCGGTGGTGCCGCTGATGATCGCGCTGGCGAACCGCGTCTACGGGGTGAAGCCGGCGCGCGGGGAGCTGGCGGGCATCGTCGTCGGTCTCGCCGGCGTGCTGCTGCTGACGCAGGGCGCGGGCTTCCAGGCCTCGCCCGCCGGGCTGGCGGCGATCTGCATCGCCTGCCTGACGTGGTCGATCGGCAGCGTGCTCAGCCAGCAGAGCCTGCCGCTGGCGCCCGGCGCGATGGGCTTCGCCAGCGAGATGCTGTGCGGCGGGCTCGTGCTGCTGGGGCTGGCCTTCGCCACCGGCGAGTCGCTGCCGGCACAGATCGAGCCGCGTGCGATCGCCGCCTGGGTCTACCTGGTGGTGGCCGGCTCGCTGATCGCCTTCAACGCCTACATGTACTTGCTCGCCAACACCTCGCCGGGCCTGGCGTCGAGCTACACCTTCGTGAACCCGGTGATCGCGATGCTGCTCGGCGTCGCGCTGGCCGGCGAGCGCATCACGCCGGCCGAATGGCTGGCGGCCGGCGTGATCCTGGCGGGCGTGGTGCTGCTGCTGCGGGCGAAGCAGCGGGCCTGAGGGCACGGGTGCGGCGGTCGGTGACTGCGGACGCTGGCCGCGTCCTTCGGTCGTCAGGCGGCGCGGCTCAGCGCTTGGGCATCATGCCCCACAGCATCGTGACGAAGCGATCCGGCGGCAGGAAGCCGCCGCCCCAGACCGCATCGAACTCGGCGGTCGGCTTCGACGCGATGACCTCCTCCAGCTTGCGGCCGGCCTGCGCCTTCAGGCGGTCGCCGATCGTCGCCAGCATGTCGCGATAGGCCTTCAGGTCGGCCTTGCTCGCGAGCGGACCGTGGCCGGGGATGATCTTCGTCTCGTCGTCGACCAGCGCCAGCACGCGGTCGCAGGCGGCGATCACGCCGTCCAGCGTGCCGCCGCTGCTGGCGTCGATGAACGGATAGAGCCGGTTGAAGTAGACGTCGCCCATGTGCACGACCTTGCTCTGCCGGAAGTGCACGATCGCGTCGCCGTCGGTGTGCGCGGCCGGCACGTGGAACACCTGCACGTCCTCGCCGTTGACGTGGAAGGCGACGTCGCTGGTGAAGGTGACGACCGGCAGCGCGGCTTTCGGCGAGGCCTTCACCGCGGTGGAGCTGCCGACGAACTGGATCACCTGGTCGGCGGACATGCGCCGGCGCACGTTGGCATGCGCGACGATCGCCGCGCCGCCCTTGCCCAGCGCCTCGTTGCCGCCGGTGTGGTCGTAGTGCCAGTGGGTGTTCAGCACGAAGCGCACCGGCTGCTTCGACAGCGTGGCGATGGCGGCCTGGATCCTCGGCGCCAGCGGTGCGAACTGGTCGTCGACGATCAGCACCGCATCGTCGCCCACCGACACGCCGAGGTTGCCGCCGGCGCCGGTCAGCATGTAGGTCGAGCCGGCGAGCTTCTCGATCTTGATCTCGACCTTCGCCCAGTCCTGCTGCGCGAGCGCCGGCGCCGGCATCAGCGTCGCGAAGGCGATGGCGGCCGCGGCGGCCCAGGTGCGTGCGTTCATCGGCGTCTCCCCGTGGGTCGTTGTGCGGAAGGCGTTCAGTGGCCCGTGCGCTGGCGCGCGGCGTCGCGGATGGCGCTCAGCGTCGTGCGCGAGGTGCTGACGTCGGCATCGAGCTTCAGGTGAATCAGCATCGGCGCGCCGGGCCGCAGCGCCTCGGCGAACGCGGCTTCGAAGTCCTCGGTGCGGTTCACGCGCGCCGAACGCCAGCCGTAGGCGGTGGCGAGCGCCGCGAAGTCCGGGTTGAACAGATCGCTGCCGCTGACGCGGCCCGGGTACTCGCGCTCCTGGTGCATGCGGATCGTGCCGTAGGTGCCGTTGTCGACCACCAGACTGACCAGCCGGCCCGCGCCGCGGTTCGCACCGTAGCCGGTGGCGGTGGCGAGCTCCTGGCCGGTCATCAGGAAGTCGCCGTCGCCGGCGACGTTGACCACCGTGCGCTCGGGATGCAGCAGCGCCGCGGCCACCGCGGCCGGCACGCCGTAGCCCATCGCGCCCGAGGTCGGCGCCAGCTGCGTGCGGCCATGGTGCTGCAGGCCGTGGTAGCGCACGTAGCGGTGCAGCCAGCCGCTGTAGTTGCCGGCGCCGTTGGTGTAGACGGTGTCGGCCGGCGCCAGGCGCTGCACGGTCTTCATCACCACCGCCATGTCCAGCGGCTCGACGGGCTGCGCCGCGTGGTTGGCCTCGTAGTCGGCATGCGCGGCCTCGGTCCACGCGGTCCACGGCAGCGACGGGGGCGCGGTCAGCGATTCCAGCGCCTTCGCGGCGGCCGGCATCGCGGCCTGCAGCAGCAGGTCGGCGGCGTAGACGCGGCCGAGCTCCTCGGGGCCAGCGTGGATGTGCACCAGCTTTTGCTTGGGCCTCGGCGGTGTCAGCAGCGTGTAGCCGCTGGTCGTCATCTCGCCCAGGCGCACGCCGAGCGCGATGACCAGGTCCGCGTCCTTCACGCGTTGGGCCAGCTTCGGATTGATGCCGATGCCGACGTCGCCGGCGTAGAGCGGATGGCGGTTGTCGAACGTGTCCTGGAAACGGAAGCCGCAGCCGACGGGCAGCTGCCAGTTCTCGGCGAAGCGCTCGAGCGCCTTCGCGCCCTCGGCATCCCAGCCGCTGCCGCCGGCGATGACGAAGGGCCGCTGAGCCTGCAGCAGCATCTCGCGCAGGGTGCGCAGGCCGCCGGGCGCGGGCCAGGCCTGCGCGGCCTCGGCGCGCGGCAGCACCGCGGCGGCGGTCGGCTGCGTCAGCATGTCCTCGGGCAGCACCAGCACCACCGGGCCGGGGCGGCCCTGCAGCGCGGTGTGGAAGGCGCGGGCCACGTACTCGGGCAGGCGGTGCGGGTCGTGCACCTCGCCGACCCACTTGGCCATGCCCAGGGTGCCCGGGCCGAACATCTGGCGGTAGTCGACCTCCTGGAAGGCCTCGCGATCGCGCTGGTCGCTGGCGACCTGGCCGATGAACAGGACCATCGGCGTCGAGTCCTGGAACGCAGTGTGCAGGCCGATGCTGGCATTGGTCGCGCCCGGGCCGCGGGTGACGAAGCAGATGCCGGGGCGGCCGCTGAGCTTGCCCTGCGCCTCGGCCATGAAGGCCGCGCCGCCCTCCTGGCGGCAGGCGATGAAGCGGATGCGGTCGCGGTGCTGGTGGAAACCGTCCAGCACGGCCAGGTAACTTTCACCGGGGACGCCGAACGCGGTGTCGATGCCTTGTTCGATCAGGCATTCCACCAGCGCGTGGCCGGCGAGGCGCGAGGTCATGGGGCTGTTCTCTCGTGAAGAAGAGGCGCGATTATCGGCGCGCCCCGCCCCTCGAAAGTTCAACCGCCGACCAGCGACGCGTAGCGCGCGAGATCGACGTTGCCGCCCGACAGCACGATGCCCACGCGCAGCCCGCGGATGTCGCCCAGCGCACCGCTGAACGCCGCCGCGGCGCCGAGGCATCCCGTCGGCTCGAGCACCAGTTTCATGCGCGATCCGAAGAACTTCATCGCGTCGATCAGCTGCGGGTCGGTGGCCGTGACGATGCGCGTGCCCAGGTGCTGCAGCACCGGGAACACATGCCGGCCGAGGTTGCGGCTCTGCGCCGCATCGGCGATGGTCTTCGGCGTCTCGATGCGCACGATCTCGCCGCGTTCGAGACTCTGCTGCCCGTCGTTGCCGGCCTCCGGCTCCACGCCGATCGCCTTCGCCAGCGGCGCGGCACCGCTCAGCGCGGTGGCACAGCCCGACAACAGGCCGCCGCCGCCCACCGGTGTCACCAGCAGGTCGAGCCCGCCGCTCTGCTCGATCAGCTCGAGCGCGGCGGTGCCCTGCCCCGCCATCACGTGCGGGTGGTCGAAGGGCGGCACCGGCGTCGCGCCGGTCTGCTCGACCACGCGCTGCAGCACCTGCTCCGGGTCCTCGGCATAGCGGTCGTAGCCCAGCACCTCGGCGCCGTAGCCCTGCGTCGCGGCGCGCTTCATCGCCGCGGCGTCGTGCGGCATCACGACGGTGGACTTCACGCCCAGCAGCTGCGCCGCCAGCGCGATGGCCTGGCCGTGGTTGCCCGACGAAAAGGTCACGACGCCGCGCCGGCGCTGCTCGGGCGTGAACTGCGCGATCGCGTTGTAGGCGCCGCGCAGCTTGAACGCGCCGATGCGCTGCAGGTTCTCGGGCTTGAAGAAGAGCTGCGCGCCGGTTTTCGCGTCGGCCGTGCGCGAGGTCATCACCGGCGTGCGGTGCACGATACCGGCCAGGCGCCGCTGGGCCGCGGCGACGTCGTCGAAGGAGATGGCAAGGGTGGTCATGGGACGTGACCCTAGCCGCGCTCGGCGCGCTTGAAACTGTGTGGTCCGCGTGGACCACACAGTGCGTCGCGGCAGCGGGCCGCTTGTACCTTCACGTGAAGCGCTGCTGCACGCACGATGCACCCATGACCGAACTGCTGCCCCTCGTGACCTACTCGATCGTGATGTCGAGCACCCCTGGCCCGAACAACCTGATGTTGACGACCTCGGGCGCCAACTTCGGCTTCCGCCGCTCGCTGCCGCACATCCTGGGCATCAGCACCGGCATGCTGGTGCAGACCATGGTGACCTGCCTCGGCCTCGGCTCGCTGTTCACCGCGTTCCCGGTGCTGCACACGGTGCTGCGGATCGCCGGCGCCGCCTACCTGCTGGTGCTGGCCTGGAAGCTCGCCGGCAGCGCGATCGGCGACGTCGCGCTCGCCAGGCCGCTGACCTTCTGGCAGGCCGCGGCCTTCCAGGCGGTGAACCCGAAGAGCTGGGTCAAGTCGGTGACCATCGCGTCGGTCTTCATGCCGGCCACGCTCGGCGTGCTGCCGGGCGCGCTGCTGGTGACGGCGATCACCGTGGCGATCGGCATGCCCTGCGTCTCGGTGTGGACGCTGTTCGGCGTCGCGATCCGCCGCGTGCTGACCGACGTGCGCCGGCGCCGGGTGTTCAATGTCATCATGGCCGGCAGCCTGATCGTGCTCGCCTTCAGCTTCCTCCGCTAGACGCCTCGATGTTCCCCCTCGATCGTGACTCGCCCGTGCCGCTCGCCGACCAGGTCGAGCAGCAGCTGCGCGGCCTGATCGAGGCCGGGCGCTGGCCCGCGGGTTCACGCCTGCCGTCGATCCGGCAGCTGGCCTCGCAGCTGGGCGTCAGCCCGAACACGGTGGTCACGGCGTATGACCGGCTGGTTGCCACGGCGCTGATCGACTCGCGGGCGACCGCCGGCTTCTTCGTCGCCGAGGGCGCCCGCACATCGAGCGACGATGCGCTGCTCGATGCCGGCGACGAGCAGGAGCCGGTGTGGCTGGCCCAGCAGGCCAACGACCAGCGCGCCGGCGTGCTGCTGGCGAGCTCCGGTGCGCTGCCCGGGCCGTGGCTGGAGGATGCGATCCCCGCGTCGCTGGTCGCGCGCGCGCTCGGCCGCGCCTCGGCCGGAATGGCCACCCGCTGCCCGCCGCAAGGCCTGCCCGAGCTGCGCGAGCGCATCGCGACGATGCTGCGGGCGCAGGGTCTCGCCGTCGATGCCGGCCGCGTGATGACCACCGCCGGCGCCACGCACGCGATCGACCTGATCTGCCGCGCCTTCATCCAGCCTGGCGACACCGTGCTGGTGGAAGACCCCGGCTACTTCCTGCTGCTGGGCCGGCTGCGCGACACCGGCGCGCGCATCGTGCCGATCACGCGGCGCCACGACGGCATCGACCTCGGCCAGCTCGAAGCGGCCTGCCGCACGCACCGGCCGCGCCTGCTGTTCATCCAGAGCGTGTTGCACAACCCCACCGGCTGGGGCAGCACGCCGGCCAACCTGCATCGCGTGCTGATGCTCGCGCAGGCGCACGACCTCCTGATCGCCGAGGACGACGTGCACGGCCATTTCCACCCCGGCAATCCGATGCGGCTGGCGCAGCTGTCGGGGCTGGAGCGGGTGATCTACTTCTCCACCTTCTGCAAGGCGCTGAGCCCGGCGCTGCGTCTGGGCTACCTGGCGGCCGACCCCGCGCTGCTGAAGCCGCTGCTGCGGCAGAAGATCTATTCGCTGCTGACGACGCCTTCGCTGAACGAGTTCGTGCTGCTGGAGCTGCTGGCCTCGGGCCGCTGGCGCAAGCACCTCGACCGGCTGCAGCGCAAGCTGGCGGCGGCGCGCACAGCCGCCTCGCGCCAGCTGCGCGCGGCCGGCGTGCTGCTGGAACATCCCGGCGAAGGCGGCCTGTTCCTGTGGGGCAGCCTGCCGCACGGCATCGACATCGACGGCCTCGTGAAGGATGCCTGGCACAACCGCATCCTGCTCGCGCGCGGTGCGACCTTCCGGGCCGACGGGACCCACGGCGGCCCCGACCCGCACCTGCGCTTCAACGCCGTCTTCGCGCAGCAGCCGCGCCTGGCCGACTACCTGTGCGAACGCCTCGCCGCGCTGGCCGGCGCCCGCGCCACCCTGGCGCGCGCCGCGAAGTCGCCGTCCTGAGCTTGCCTCTCAATTCACCAGCCGGTTAACATGCCGGCCGTGAGCAAGGCCCCGCCGAAGACCCTCCTGCTGCCGCCGCCCGCGGCTCCCCGCGCGCGCAACGCGGACCTCTCGCAGATCGCGATCCTGGAAGCCGCTCGCGACGAGTTCGCGCAGCACGGGCTCGGCGGCGCCCGGGTCGACCGCATCGCCGAACGGGCGGCGGTCAACAAGCGGCTGATCTACTACTACTTCGGCAACAAGGACGCGCTCTTCCTCGCGGTGCTGGAAGACACCTACCTGCACATCCGCGAGGCGGAACGGGCGCTGCACCTGACCGACCTGCCGCCGGTCGACGCGATCCGCCGGCTCGCCGAGTTCACCTGGAACTACTACCTCGAGCATCCCGAATTCATCACGCTGCTCAACAGCGAGAACCTGCACGGCGCCGCGCACCTCGCGCAGTCGCAGCGGATCCGCGAGATGAATTCGCCACTGATCGAGACGCTGGCGCAGATCCTCGAGCGCGGCCGCGCCGACGGGCATTTCCGCGGCGGCGTCGACCCGGTGCAGCTGTACATCTCCATCGCCGCGCTGGCCTATTTCTACCTGTCGAACCGTCACACGCTGTCGGCCATCTTCGGCCGCGACCTGACGGCGCCGAAGGCGCGTGCCGAGCGGCTGTCGCACATCACCGAGGTGGTCCTCGGGTATGTCCTGAGGTCCTGAGCCCCGATCTGCTCGATATTCACCAATTGGTGAATTAATCAGGAGACGGACAATGACCCGACTTCCGACCGTGCTCGCCGGCGCCACGCTGGCCCTGCTCGCCACCTCGGCCGCGGCGCAATGGCAGCCGAGCAAGCCGATCACCATCATCGTGCCCTGGGCCGCGGGCGGTTCGACCGACCAGGTCACCCGCGTCACCGCCGCCGAGATCGAGAAGGCGCTGAACCAGAAGGTCGTGATCCTCAACCAGCCGGGCGCCTCCGGGTCGGTCGGCACGAAGAACGCGCTGGAAGCCCCGAAGGACGGCTACACCTGGACCGCCGGCGCCGCCAAGGACCTCGGCACCTACAAGGTGCTGGGCATGCTGGACACGGCCGCCAAGGACTGGCACCTGTACCTGAACGTCGCGCACATCGCGGTCGTCGGCGTCAATACCGATGCGCCGTACAAGACGATGAAGGATCTGCTGGATGCGATGAAGGCCAAGCCGGGTTCGGTGGCCGTCGCAACCGCCGGCGTGAATTCCAGCGGCCACTCGGCGATCGAGGCCATCGCGCGCGCCACTGGCGTCAGCTACAAGCACGTCACCTACGACGGCGGCAACCCGGCCGTGGTGGCCACCGTCGCCGGCGAAACCCCGGTGACGACGCAGCTCGCCGCCGAGCAGACGGACATGATCCGCGCGAAGAAGATCCGCCCGCTGGCGGTCGTCGGCGACAAGCCGCTGGAGATCGAGGGCTTCGGCACCGTGCCGCCGCTGTCGCAGTTCATCCCCGGCTTCAAGGACCCGATCAACTACTTCGGCATCTTCGTGCCGAAAGGGGTGCCGGCCGAGGTGACCGCGACGCTCGACAAGCTGTGGGCCGGCCTGGCGAACAACGAGCCGCTGCGCAAGTACGCGCAGGGCCGCGGCGCGATGTTCGCGCCGATGGCCGGCGATGCCGCGCAGGCCGCCGTCTTCCCGGCGATCCAGTCGTACGCGTGGACGCAGGCCGCCGCGGGCAAGGCCAAGGTGTCGCCGGATACCGTCGGCATCCCCAAGCCCTGAGCGCACGATGAAGCTGCACGGCAGGCCGCGCGCCGACATGCTGGGCGGCGCGGGCTGGATCGCGGCCGGCGCGGCCATCGTGATCGCCAGCTGGCGCATGGACCGCTTCGAGCAGATGGGCGCCACCGTCTACACGATGCCCGGGCTGGTGCCCGGCATCGTCGGCGTGGTGCTGGCGCTGCTCGGCACGGCGCTGATGCTGCGCGCCTGGCGTTCGGCAGCGCGCGAGGCGGATGCCGGCGCCGCGCCGCCGGAGCCGCTGTGGAATGCCCGCGTGCTGCAGATGCTGGTGCTGTGCATGGCGTATGCCGGCGGCCTGGTCGGCCGGGTGCCGTTCACGCTGGCGACCGCGCTGTTCACGGGCGCGGCCGTCGCCTGGTTTGCCCCGCGCGATGCCGCGCCCATCCGGCGTTATGGCATGGCGCTGGCCGCCGGCCTCGGCACCGCGCTGGTCATCGTGCTCGTCTTCGAGCGCCTCTTCCTCGTGCGGCTGCCCTGAATGTTCGACGGCCTGCTCGCCTTCGCCCACTCGCTCGCGCACTTCGCGACGCCGACGGTCATCGCCTACGCGCTGGCGTCGTCGCTGGTCGGCGTGATCATCGGCGCGCTGCCGGGGCTGACCGCGACGATGGGCCTGGCGCTGATGACGACGCTGACGCTGAAGCTGCCGCCGGACCAGGCGCTGCTGATCCTGATCTGCACCTACGTCGGCGCGATCTACGGCGGCTCGCGCTCGGCGATCCTGCTGAACATCCCGGGCACGCCGGCCTCGGCCGCCTCCTGCCTCGACGGGCATGCGCTCGCGCGCCAGGGGCTGGCTGGCCGGGCGATGGGCATCGCGACCACCGGCTCGGTGCTGGGCACGCTGATCGGCATGGTGGCGCTGGCCGGTTTCACGCCGATCCTGGGTGGGCTGGCGCTGAAGTTCGGCGCCTACGAGTTCTTCTGGCTCGCGCTCTTCGGCGTGATCATCGCCGGCACGCTGACCGGCGACGATCCGCTCAAGGGCTGGATCGCCGGCATCGCCGGCCTCTTCATCCCGATGATCGGCCAGGAAAGCCAGTACGCCTACGAGCGCTTCTCGTTCGGCGTGCGCGACCTCGCCGGCGGCATCCAGCTGGTGCCGGCGCTGGTCGGCGCCTTCGGCTTCGCCGAGCTGCTGACGGCGATGCGCACGCCCCAGGCGCCGGTGCGCATCAACCCCTTCGACACGGTGATCCCCAGGCTGCGCGACATCACGCAGTACTGGCGCACCATCCTGCGCTCGGGCCTCATCGGCACCGGCGTCGGCATCGTGCCGGGGGTCGGCGAGGACGTGGCCGCGTGGTCCTCGTATGCCGCAGCCAAGCGCGCCAGCAAGGAGCGCCACCTCTTCGGCAAGGGCTCGATCGAAGGCCTGATGGCGGCGGAGACCGGCGACAACGCCTGCGTGCCCGGCGCGGTGATCCCGGTGCTGACGCTGGCCATCCCCGGCTCGGCGCCGGCCGCGGTGCTGATGGCCGCGATGATCATCCACGGCGTCAAGCCCGGGCCGATGATCATGATCGAGAGCCCGCAGTTCGTGTACGACGTCGTCGCGATGATGCTCTTCGCGACCCTCGGCATCCTGCTCTACGGCATCGTGCTGACCAAGCTGCTGGTGCAGGTGCTGCGCGTGCCGCAGCACCTGATCGTGCCGATCGTCTTCGTGCTGTGCACCATCGGCAGCTTCGCGATCGCCGGGCGGCTCTTCGACGTCTGGGTGATGCTGTCCTTCGGCATCGCCGGCTACGTGCTGCGGCACCACGGCTATCCGATGGCGCCGCTCGTGCTGGGCATCGTGCTCGGCGACCTGCTGGAGAAGAACCTGCGCCGCGCGCTGCTGCTGTCCGACGGGGACCTGGCGCCCTTCTTCACGCGGCCGATCTCCGGCGCGCTGGCGCTGCTGATCGCCGCCAGCATCGGCTGGCGCCTGCTCAGCCTGCGCCGGCGGCCGCCCGCCGGACCCGAAGGCGCCACCGCAGGCAGCCCGCCATGAAGCTCGCGCTGTGCAACGAGGTGCTGCGGCACCTGGCCTTCGAGCAGCAATGCGCGCGCGCCGCCGCGCTGGGCTGCGACGGGCTGGAGATCGCGCCGTTCACGCTGGCCGACGACCCGCGCACGCTGAACCGCGAGGCCGCGCGCCGCGTGCGCGACACCGCGGCCGCGCACGGCCTGGCGATCGCCAGCCTGCACTGGCTGCTGGTGAAGCCGGCGGGCCTGTCGCTGTCGACACCGGACACCGCGCTGCAGTCGCGCACCGTCGACTTCCTGCGCCGGCTGATCGACTTCGCCGCCGCCTGCGGCGCGCAGGTGCTGGTGCACGGCTCGCCGCTGCAACGCTCGCCGGTCGCGGGCCAGAGCGTGGCCGATGCGCTGTCGCGCTGCGAAGCCGGCTGGGCGGCGCTGGCACCGCATGCGGAAGGCGCCGGCATCACCTACTGCATCGAGGCGCTGTCGCCCGCCGAGACACCGGTGCTCAATACGATCGGCGAGGTGCTCCGGCTGCTCGGCCGCATCGGCTCGCCGGCGCTGAAGACGATGCTGGACCTGAGCGCGGCCGCGCAGTCCGAGCCCGACGACGCGGTGACGCTGCTCGAGCGCCACCTGGGCGCCGGCGACATCGCGCACGTGCAGCTCAACGACCGCAACCGCCGCGGGCCCGGCCAGGGCGACACGCCGGTCGCACCGGTGATCGCCGCGCTGCGCCGGCTGGGTTACGCCGGCTGGCTGGCGATCGAGCCCTTCGACTACCAGCCCGATGCCGAGTCGTGCGCAGCGTACAGCTGCGGTTATGTGCGCGCCCTGCTCGACGCCGGGGAACAGCCGGCATGAACCCACACGGCCGTTCCGAAGGGCGCATGCCGGAGCAGGCAGGGCGGAGGCTGCTCCGGTGAGGGCGCTGCCGCTGCGCATCGCGCGCATCGACCTGTTCGAGCGGCCGGTCGTGCTGCGCCTGCCGTTCCGCTTCGGCGCCGCGACGCTGGAGCGCTGCGAGCAGGCCTTCGTGCGCGTCGCGCTCGACGCCGGCGGGCGCCGCGCGGTCGGCGCCGCGGCCGAGCTGATGGTGCCGAAGTGGTTCGACAAGTCGCCCGCGCGCAGCAATGAGCAGAACATCGCCGACCTGCGCACGGCCCTGGTCCTGACCCGCGATGCCTACCGCGCTGCCGGCGCCGTCGCGTCGGCGTGGCAGCTGCACCGCGGCGCCGGCGCGGCGGCGATCGACGAGGGCGTGGCGCGCGGCCTGCCACGCCTGGTCGCGCAGTTCGGCGTCGCGCAGATCGACAAGGCGGTGGCCGACGCCGTGCTGAAGGCGGCCGAGCTGGACTTCGGCAGCGGCCTGGCCCGTGGCGTGCTCGGCGATCCGTGGTCCGGCGGCCTCGCGCTGCAACGGCCCGGGCGGCTGACGCTGCGCCACACCGTCGGCCTGCTCGACCGCCTGCGCGCGGACGACCCCGGCCCCGATCCGGCCGATGGCCTGCCGGCGACGCTGCAGGACGCGATCCGCGCCTTCGGCCTGACGCACTTCAAGCTCAAGCTCAGCGGCCAGCGCGAGGCCGACGTCGACCGGCTGGTCCGCATCGCCGCGGTCCTGGATTCCGAAGTACGCGGCCATTGGCGGGTCACGCTCGACGGCAACGAGAACTTCGCCTCGACCGACGCGCTCGCCGAGACCTGGGCCGCGCTGCAGGCAACACCGGCGCTGCAGCGCCTGCTCGAACGCACGCTGCTGCTGGAGCAGCCGCTGCCGCGCGCGGTCGCGCTGCAGCAGCGGGTGGACGGGCTCGCCATCGCCGTGCCGCTGATCCTCGACGAGTCCGACGATGCCGACGACGTGTTCGAGCGCGGCCTCGCGCTCGGCTACCGCGGCATCTCGAGCAAGGCCTGCAAGGGCCCGTACCGCTCGCTGCACAGCGCCGCGCTGGTGGCTGCCGATCCGGCACGGCGCCTGCTGTCGGGCGAGGACCTGACCTGCCAGGCCGGCCTCGCGGTGCAGCAGGACACGCTGCTCGCCGCGACCCTGGGCGTCACGCACATCGAGCGCAACGGCCACCACTACGTCGACGGTTTCGGCAACGCGCCGGCGCACGAAGCCGACGCCTTTGCCGACGCCCACCCCGACCTCTACCGACGCGACGCCCACGGCCGCCCCCACCTGCGCATCGACGACGGCGCGATCGGGATCGGCTCCCTGCACGGCCCGGGCTTCGGCACGGCAGCGCAACCCGACTGGTCCTCGCTCACGGCCCTCGCCTGAACGCCCTGCCCGAACCACCCGACGAAAGGCCACCATGCCCACCCGACGCCTCGGCCTGATCATGCACGGCATCACCGGCCGCATGGGCCTGAACCAGCACCTCGTGCGCTCGATCGTCGCCATTCGCGAACAGGGCGGCGTGGTCCTTGCCAACGGCGACCGCGCCCTGCCCGACCCGATCCTGATCGGCCGCGATGGCGAGAAGGTCGCGGCGATCGCGCGCGCCCATGGCATCGCCCGCCACGGCACCGACCTGGCGGCGGCGCTCGCGAACCCCGACGACATCCTCTTCTTCGACGCCGGCACCACGCAGATGCGGCCGCAGTTGCTTGCGCAGGCCATCGCCGCGGGCAAGCATGTCTATTGCGAGAAGCCGATCGCCACCTCGCTCGGCGAGGCGCTGGAGATCTGCCGCATCGCGCGCGCCGCCGGCGTCAAGCACGGGGCGGTGCAGGACAAGCTCTTCCTGCCCGGCCTGCGCAAGCTCGACCTGCTGCGCCGCGCCGGCTTCTTCGGCCGCATGCTCGCCGTGCGCATCGAGTTCGGCTACTGGGTCTTCGAGGGCGACCTGCAGCCGATCCAGCGCCCGAGCTGGAACTACCGCGCGGAAGACGGCGGCGGCATCGTGCTCGACATGCTGTGCCACTGGCGCTACGTGCTTGACAACCTGTTCGGCGACGTGCAGTCGGTATCTTGCCTCGGCGCCACGCACATCCCCGAGCGCTGGGACGAGGCCGGCAAGCCCTACGCCGCCACCGCCGACGATGCGTGTTATGCCACCTTCCAGCTCAAGGGCCACGGCGGCGAGCCGGTGATCGCTCAGGTCAACAGCTCGTGGGCCACGCGGGTGCGGCGCGACGACCTCGTCACCTTCCATGTCGACGGCACGCACGGCTCGGCGGTGGCCGGCCTCACCGACTGCCACGTGCAGCCGCGCGTCGCGACGCCGCGCCCGGTGTGGAACCCCGACGTGCGCCAGGCGATGGCTTTCCGCGACCAGTGGCAGCCGGTGCCGGAGAGCCAGCCCTACGACAACGGCTTCAAGCTGCAGTGGGAAGCCTTCATCCGCCACGTGCTCGACGACGCGCCCTACCGCTGGGACCTGGTCGAGGGTGCGAAGGGCGTGCAGCTGGTCGAATCCGCGCTGCAGAGCTGGCGCGAGCGGCGCTGGGTCGACGTGCCGGCGTTGAACGTCTAGGAGCCCTTCCATGGTCTTGCGTCTCACGCTGCCGGCGGCCGACGGGTCGCTGCAGTCCTATGCGATGAAAGACGCGTCCACGGTGATGGTGCCGCCGCCGCGCGCGTTCAACCGCATCGCCTACTCGGCCGCGCACGTCGTCGCCGATCCGCGCGCCGCGGTCGACCCCTGGCTGGGCTGCGCGCTCGACTGGGACGCGACGATCGCCTACCGCCGCCACCTGTGGTCGCTGGGCCTGGGCGTGGCGGAAGCCATGGACACCGCGCAGCGCGGCATGGGCCTGGACTGGCCGACCTCGCTCGAGCTGATCCGGCGCTCGGTGGCAGCCGCGCGCGAGTGGCCCGGCGCGCTGCTGGCCTGCGGCTGCGGCACCGACCAGCTCGCGCCGCAGGACGCGCGTTCGCTCGACGACGTGGTGCGCGCCTACGAGGAGCAGATGGCGGCGATCGAGGCCGCCGGCGGGCGGCTGATCCTGATGTGCAGCCGCGCGCTCGCACGCATCGCGCGCGGCCCGGACGACTACGTGGCGGTCTACGACCGGCTGCTGCGCCAGGCGCGCGAGCCGGTCATCCTGCACTGGCTGGGCGAGATGTTCGACCCGGCGCTGGCCGGCTACTGGGGTTCGCGCGAGGTCGCACCGGCGATGGACACCGCGCTGGCGGTGATCCGCGACCACGCGGCCAAGGTGGACGGGATCAAGATCTCGCTGCTCGATGCCGGCCACGAGATCACGATGCGCCGCCGGCTGCCGTCAGGCGTTCGCATGTACACCGGCGACGACTTCAACTACCCCTCGCTGATCGCCGGCGATGAACACGGCCACAGCGATGCGCTGCTCGGCATCTTCGACGCGATCGCGCCGGCCGCGAGCGCCGCATTGGGCGCACTGGCGGCCGGCGACCGCGCGCGGTTCGACGCGATCCTGGCGCCGACGCTGCCGCTGTCGCGCCACATCTTCCAGGCGCCCACCCGCTTCTACAAGACCGGCGTCGTCTTCATGGCCTGGCTCAACGGTCACCAGGCGCACTTCACGATGGTCGGCGGGCAGCAGAGCGCCCGCTCGCTGCTGCACTTCGCCGAGCTGTTCCGGCTGGCCGATGCCGCCGCGCTGCTGGACGACCCCGACCTGGCGTGGCGCCGCATGCGCACGCTGCTGGCGCTGCACGGCGTCGACGGCTGAAGCGATGCGCGACTTCTCGACCGATCACCGCTGGCTGTCGATCAACACCGCGACGGTGCGGCGCCAGCGCGGCGCGGACTGGCCGCTGCTGGACATCCTCGATGCGTGCGCGGCGCGCGGCATCCGCGCGGTCTCGCCGTGGCGCGACCAGGTGGCCGCCGCCGGGCTCGATGCGACCGCGCACGCGCTGAAATCGCACGGCATCGAGCTCTCGGGTTACTGCCGCGGCGGCATGTTCACCTACACCGATGCCGCGTCGAGACAGGCGGTGCGCGACGACAACCGGCGTGCGCTCGACGAAGCCTGCACCTTGCAGGCGCCGTGCCTCGTGCTCGTCGTCGGCGGGCTGCCCGGCGCGCTGGCCGGCCAGCCGGCGCATCGGGACATCGCTTCGGCGCGCGAGCAGGTCGCCGAAGGCATCGCCGCGCTGCTGGACGATGCGCGCGAGCGCCGCATGCCGCTCGCGATCGAGCCCTTGCATCCGATGTACGCGGCCGACCGCGCCTGCGTCAATACGCTGCGGCAGGCGCTGGACCTGTGCGAGCGGCTCGATCCACCGATGGCGGGGCCGCCATGCCTCGGCGTCGCGATCGACGCCTACCACGTCTGGTGGGACCCCGAGCTCGACAGCCAGATCGCGCGCGCCGGCGCACAGCGCCGCGTGCTCGCCTTGCACGTCTGCGACTGGCTGGTGCCGACAATCGACCTGCTGACCGACCGCGGCATGATGGGCGACGGCATCATCGACCTGCCGCGGCTGCGCGGACAGGTCGAGGCCGCCGGCTTTGCAGGTTATGCGGAGGTCGAGATCTTCTCGACCCGCTGGTGGGCGCACGACGGTGGCGAGGTGCTCGACACCTGCATCGCGCGCCACCGCAGCGTAGTGTGATCGCTCAGGCGGATGCAGGCCGCACGGCCGGCCGCGCGACGCGCCGCACGTTGAACGCGCTGGCGATCAGCACGAGCTGCAGTGCCGCCAGGCCGACCAGCACGCCCTGGTAGACATGGCCGTCCATCATCGCGCCGAACACCAGCGGCGTGATCGCCTGGCCGATGTCCAGGCCCGAATAGACGACGCCGTAGACCCGGCCGGTCGCGCCGTCGGGCGTCGAGCGCTTGACCAGCAGGTCGCGCGAGGGCCCGGCGATGCCGGCCGCACCGCCCATCACGCCGAACAGCACCGGCACCGCGAAGGCCGGCACCCGGCTGAAGGCCAGCAGCAGCGCGACGCAGGCGGCGATGCCGAAGCCGATGCCGACGATGCGCTCGCAGCGCGCCGGGTCGGTCGCCAGGAAGCCGCCGGCCACCATGCCGGCGGCGCTGCAGACCATGTAGACCGACAGGCACATCGCCGCCAGGTGCACCGGCACGCCGTGCAGCTGTCGCGCGGCTTCCGGCGCGTAGGTCTGCACCACGCTGAGCGCGCCGGCGTAGAAGAAGAAGAAGCCGAAACACATCCAGACCGCCGGCAGCTTCAGGAAGTCGAAGCTGCCCGCGGCCTCGTGGTGCGCCGCCGGCGCAGCCGGCACGTGCAGCAGTCGCTCGCGCTGCCACCACAGCACCGCCAGCACGACGAAGGCCACCGCGGCGCCGCAGAACAAGGCCGTGCGCCAGCCCGCGGTCATCGCCACCGGCACCATCAGCGCCGGTGCCAGCGCCCAGCCCAGGCTGCCGGTGATGCCGTGCACTGAATAGGCATGGCCGAGGCGCGACTTGTGCACCTTGGCGTTCAGCAGCGTGTAGTCCACCGGGTGGAACACGCCGTTGCCGATGCCGGCGATCACCGCGCACAGCGCCAGCACCGCATAGCTCGGCGCCAGCGCGTAGCCGGTCGCGGCCAGCCCGATCAGCGCCAGGCCGGCCATCAGCACCGGCCGCGGGCCGAAGCGGTCGACGATGAAGCCCGACAGCGTCTGCACCGCGCAGGACACGACGAAGAAGATCGTCAGCAGCAGGCCGAGCTGCGTGTAGCTGGCGCCGAACGCCTCCTTCAACCACGGGAACAGCGGCGGCAGCAGCAGCTGGCTGAAATGGCTCACGCCGTGCGCGAGGCCGACGAGGCCGATGACGGCGGCATCCTGGCGCAGCGGAGGAATGGACGAAGGAGCGGCGAGCGTGCTCATGCGGTGGCGTGAAGGGGGCGGTGTGCGACGGATCCGGAGAAACCCGATCGTAGGCAAGCCCGCCGCGGCGTGATTACGATATGCGGTCAACTTCTGTCGAGATCCGGCCAACATGGACACCGCCCCGAACGCTGCCGCCGGCACCATGGCGATCGGTCCGCTGACGCCGCACCTGTACGTGCCCTCGCCGCAGCGCCCGGTGCGCACGAAGGTCCACCGGCTGACGACCGACCAGCGGGTCGTGCCGCACCGGCACCCGTGGGCGCAGCTCGGCTTCTCGACCACCGGCGTCATCCGGCTGACGGTGGACCACGGCACCTACCTGGTGCCGCCTTCGCGCGCGCTGTGGGTGCCGGCCGGCGTCGAGCACGCCATCACCGTCGTCGAGGACGCGACCTTGATGACCCTGTACCTGCACCAGCCGCGTGGCCGCAGCGGCCCGGCCGGCGTGCCGCGCGCCGAGCAGCCCGCCTGGCAGGCGTGCCGGGTGCTGGAGGTGTCGGACCTGCTGCGGTCGCTCGCGCTGGCGATGGACACCACGCCCGACGGCAGCGCACCCGGCCCCGACGCCGACGGGCTGCGCCGCGAGCGCCTGCTGGCGACGCTGGTGCAGGACGAACTGCGGCGCGCGCGGGCCGTGAAGCTGGGCATCGCGCTGCCGCAGGACAAGCGCCTGCGGGCGCTGTGCGAGGCGGTGCTCGACGACCCCGCACGCCATCGCACGCTCGACGACTGGGCGCGCGACAGCGGCGCCAGCGCGCGCACGGTGGCGCGGCTCTTCCGCGAGCAGTTGGGCGTCAGCTTCGGCCAATGGCGTCAGCAAGTGTTTCTGGCCCGCGCGATGAGCCTGGCCACGCAGGGCACGCCCATGGCGCAGATCGCCGGCACGCTGGGCTACGCCAGCCCGAGCGCCTTCACCGCAATGGTCCGCCGCACCGTGGGCGAGCCACCCCGGCGCTTCTTCGCTGCGGCCGGCTGACCCTGTCATAGGGGGGCCGTCGGGCCCGGCGCTTGCTCTACATTGAGAAACCAGCGCTTTCCGGGGGCCGCCTACAGTCGGCGGACCCTCCGGAGAACTCCCGATGTTGCGCACGCTGTTCGGCGAACTGGCCCCTCGCCGCATGCACACCTCTTCGATCGGCGCGCTGCGCCAGCCCGACGACCACGAGGCCGGGGTCGACCCGCGCCATCCCGCGACCCGGCTCGACCGCGCGGTCAGCGATGTCGTCGTCGATGCGTCGCCGGCGACGGCGATGCGCGCGCACTTCGCGTCCAGCCGCGCCAATCTCGACCAGGCGGGCGCGATGATCACGCTGCTCGACCCCTCCGGGCTGTGGGCCTCGCAGGTGATCCGTGCGCTGTCCGATGCCGCCGCCCAGCATGTCGAACGCCTGGCACTGCGCGAGCGCGGCACGCTGCGCACGCTGGCGGTGATCGAGCGCACCGTGGTGCCGCGCCATGGACAGACGCCGCTGAAGGTCTACCACGCCGACATCCGCGCGACCGGGCTGGAGCAGGAGGAGATCTCCAACGCGCTCGCCGAAGGCAGCCACCTCACCGCGGTGATCATCGGCGCGATGCAGCCGCATGCCGTCGAGACGCTGCTGCGATCGCTGCTGAGCGCGACGCGCCAGGCCGAATGGCGCTGCCCGTGGCTGGTGTTCCTGCTGCCGCCGGGCTCCAGCGCGCTGCGCCAGCGCATCCTCGACCAGGACTGGCCGGCGCATGTGCGCACCGCGGCGATGGCCGAGTCGCTGACCAGCGCCGCCGGCGTCTGGAACACCGTGCTGACCGCCTGGGAAGCCGCCGCCGCGGGTCCGCAGCCGGGCGAGGAGCACACCACGGCCGCCGCCCCGCTGACCGATGCCGATCCCAGCTTGCAGGCGCAGGCGGTGGAACGGGCGCTCAGCCTCGTCGCGCGCACCGACGGCGTGCTGGCCTGCGGCCTGGTGAACCTGGGCTGCGGTGATCTGCTGGCCAACGACAGCCGCGCCGACACGCAGCAGGTGCTCGCCCGCACGGCCGCCGCGCTGAGCGCCGCGCGCGAGGCCCACATCGCCGCGGTCGGCAGCGCCGAGGCCGCGCCCGAGGAACTGATGGTCACGACCGGCGCCCACCAGGCGCTGCTGCGCGCGATGCCGCAAAGCGCCGCGCTCGGCATCGTCGTGCTGGTGGACCGGCAGCGCGCCAATCTGGCGCTGCTGCGCTTCCGGCTGGCCGAGGCGGAAAAGCACCTGACCTGATCCCGGGCGTCACGCCTCGTCCGAATTGGCGATTGCGGCACGGTCTGCCGCCCCGACACTCAAGCCGACCACCGGGTCGGCCGATAGCATCGGAATCCGCAGACCGTCGCGAGGATCGCCCATGGACTTTTCGTCCGTCCACAACATCCACGAATCCGCCGTCTTCGAGGCCGTCGCCAACGCGGCGCCGCGCTACCCCGGCCTCGCCGAGAGCGCCGACCTGCTTGCCGATGTGGCGTGCGTGGCACTCAACCGTGTCGCGCCGCGTTATATCCGGCATGATGTGGACCTCGCATTCTTTCTGACCGAGCGCGAGCGCGCCGACAACGAGCGGGCGATCCGTGATGCGGTCGAACATGCGTTCGGCTTCGTTCAGGCCCGGCACGCGATGGCGGCGAGGCGCTGAAACGACAGCCTTCGAAGGGAGGCAGGATGGGTTCGATGTCGAATGACCGGCCCGATGACGAACACTGGGCCAAGACCCGTGTGACCGGCGCAGCCACGCGCCTCGTCGGCGACGAAGAAGCGTACCTCGGCGACAAGCAGCACTCGATCGGCCGCCGCATCGATGCGGAACAGCACGAGCTGTTCGTCGTCTGCGCGCCGTCCGAGGCGTTGTTGCAGCAGTTCGAGCACCATCCGTCCGACTTCATCGTGCTGCACGACGTCGGCCTGGACGGATCGCTGCGCCTGCTGCAGGGCGTGGCCGCGGCCATCCAGCGGCCGGTGCAGCAGCTGGTCGTGCGCCGCCAGGGCTTCGGCAACGCGCTGGCGACGCTGCGCTTCGTCGAACTGCCCGGGCCGGCGGGCACACCGCAGGTGCGCATCTACAGCACGCGCGTCGAACACGCGGCCAATGGCGAGGCCGATGCGCTGGCGCGCACGCTGCTCGGCCACAGCCGCCTCGGCGTGCTGCTGGTCGGCCGCCAGACGCCCACCGACGCCGCAGTGCGCCTGGCGCCCATCGGCGACTCGATCGGCCAGACCGCCTGGCGCAACCACCAGCTGCTGTGGCTGCCGATCGGCGCCGATGCCGATACCCGTCCCCCCGCGGTCCTGCTGCATCGCCACGGCAGCATGCAGCTGCACACGGCGCCGCCGCAAGCCGACCTCGCCCAGGCCTGGCCGGTGATCGGCGCGTTGTGGGACCAGCTGCGCGGCAGCGCGGGCGCCACGCACGCACCGGCCCCGGCGCCGGCCGCGGTGCGCGCGCCGGCCCCAGCACAGCCGTCCTACGAGCAGACCACCCAGGCCATGCCCTGGCAGAGCCCCGAAGCGCCCGTCGCCGAGCCGGTCGCCGCTCCGGCGCCAGCCTCGGCCCCGGTCGACTGGCAGCAATACGTGCGCGAGTGCGCGACGCTGCCCGGCATGATCAGCTGCTGCGTCTTCGACCGCGTCAGCCAGCGGCCGCTGGCCCATGCGGGCGGCAAGCCCGGCCCCGCGGTGCTGGCGGCGCAGGGCGCCGCGCTGTACGACACGCTGTGCCAGCGCGCGCTCAAGCTGGGCCTGCCGGCTGGGGACCCCGACCTCGCGCTGACGCTCGCCGAGCACCATCTGATCCTGCATCCGCTGGGTCCGCATCCCGGGCCGCTGCTGCATGCGGTGCTCGACGCCAGCGTCGCGAACCTGACGCTGGTGCGCATGAAGCTGCACCGGATGGATCCGCAGCACGCCGCACGCTGACAGCCCGCCCCGCCCGAAACCCCCGCGCGCGGGCGCCCCGCCCCGCTGGGCTACGATGACGCCCCCTCGAGTCCTGGGCGGCCTGACGTGACCCGCGTTTCCTTCGACTACCTCCGCCAGCGCGCCGAAGGCGCCAGCTGCGTCGCACAGGCCTGGGCCGAGCTGCCCGAGCCGCTGGCACCGGCGCGCCGCGCCGCGCTGCTCGATCAGCTGACCCGCCGCCTGCGCTCCGGCGAAGCGGTGCTGATCGCCCACTACTACACCGACGGCGACCTGCAGGACCTGGCGCTCGCCACCGGCGGCTGCGTGTCCGATTCGCTGGAGATGGCGCGCTTCGGCCGCGACCATGCGGCACAGACGCTGATCGTCGCCGGCGTGCGCTTCATGGGCGAGACGGCGAAGATCCTGTCGCCGCACAAACGCGTGCTGATGCCCGAGCTCGAGGCCACCTGCTCGCTCGACCTCGGCTGCCCCGCCGACGAGTTCGCGCGCTTCTGCGACGAGCATCCGGACCGCCAGGTCGTCGTCTACGCCAATACCAGCGCCGCGGTGAAGGCCCGAGCCGACTGGATGGTGACGAGCTCCTGCGCGCTGCCGATCGTGCGCCACCTGAAAGAGGCCGGCCACAAGATCCTGTGGGCACCGGACAAGCACCTGGGCCGCTACATCGCCGACCAGACCGGCGCCGACATGCTGCTGTGGCAAGGCGCCTGCATCGTGCACGACGAGTTCAAGGGCCTCGAGCTGGAGCTGCTCAAGCGCGAGCATCCCGAAGCGAAGGTGCTGGTGCATCCCGAATCGCCGGCGTCGGTGGTCGCGCTGGCCGACGTGGTCGGCTCGACCAGCCAGCTGCTGAAGGCGGCGGTCGACGGCACGGCGCCCGCCTACATCGTCGCCACCGACAACGGCCTGATGCACCGCATGCGCCAGCTGGCGCCGGGCAAGCTGTTGATCGAGGCGCCGACCGCCGGTTCGAGCGCCACGTGCAAGAGCTGCGCGCACTGCCCGTGGATGGCGATGAACAGCCTGCAGGGCGTGCAGCGCTGCCTGGACGAGGGCCGCGGCGAGATCCTGCTCGACGAGACGGTGCGCGCGAAGGCGCTAGGCTGCATCGAGCGCATGCTCGACTTCACCGCCCGCAGCGGGGTGGCGACCAGCAGCGGCTTCGTGCCGAAGATCGGGGCCGCATGAACCCGCACGGCCGCCCGAGCGGCGAATTCCCCAGGGTCGCGAAGCGGCCCCTTACGGGTCCTGGGGGGACGGCGCGCAGCGCCAAGGGGGCAACATGAAATCCTTCGCCGACACCAACGAAGACCTCGCGTCGGCGCGCGCGCGCAACATCCGCGACGCGCTCGCCGAGGACATCGGCACCGGCGACTGGACGGCCGAGCTGGTGCCCGCCGGCCGCCGGGTGCGGGCCCGCGTGATCTGCCGCGACGCGGCGGTGCTGTGCGGCCGCGACTGGTTCGACGGCTGCGTGAAGGCGCTCGATGCCAACGCGCAAATGACGTGGCAATTCGACGAAGGCGCCGAGATGACGCCGGGCGCGGCGGTGGTCGAGATGATCGGCGACGCGCGCGCGCTGCTGTCGGCCGAACGCTGCGCGCTGAACTTCCTGCAGCTGCTGTCGGCCACCGCGACGCGCACCCGCGCGCACGCGAGGGCCATCGAAGGTGCATCGCCGAACCCGCGCGGCTGCGTGGTGCTGGACACGCGCAAGACGCTGCCCGGCCTGCGCCAGGCCCAGAAGTACGCGGTGCGCATCGGCGGCGGCGCGAACCAGCGGCTCGCGCTGTGGCACGGCATGCTGATCAAGGAGAACCACATCGCCGCGGCCGGCGGCATCGGCGCGGCGCTGTCGGCCGCGATCCACATGAATGCCGGCGTCGAGATCCAGATCGAGGTCGAATCGCTCGCGCAGCTGGCCGAGGCCCTCGCCGGCGGCGCGACCAGCGTGCTGCTCGACAACTTCACCTTGCCGCAGATGCGCGAGGCGGTGGCGCTGGCGGGCGATCGTGCGCTGCTGGAAGTCTCGGGCGGCGTCGCGCTGGAACAGCTGCGCGACATCGCCGCCACCGGCGTCGACCGCATCTCGGTCGGTGCGCTGACCAAGGACGTCAAGGCCGTCGACTACTCGATGCGCATCCTCGCCGAAGCGCCCGCCCCCTGATTCCCGGAGAAGTCACGATGTTCGACAGCACCATCGCCGGCAGCCTGCCCAAGCCCGCGTGGCTCGCGGAGACCGACAAGCTCTGGCCGCGCTGGCGTGCCACCGGCGACGACCTGCAGCAGGCCAAGCTCGACGCGACGCTGCTGTGCATCAAGGCCCAGGAGGACGCCGGGCTGACGGTGATCGGCGACGGCGAGATGTCGCGCCAGCACTTCGTGCACGGCTTCCTCGAGCAGGTCGAGGGCATCGACTTCGAGCACAAGGTCGAGATGGGCATCCGCGCCGACCGCTACAAGGCGATGGTGCCGCAGGTGGTCGGCCCGCTGGCGCTGCGCGGCCGCGTGCACGAGGCCGAGGCGCGGCTGCTGCGCGCGCACACCACGCGCCGCACCAAGTTCACGCTGCCCGGTCCGATGACCATCGTCGACACCGTGGCCGACCGCCATTACGGCGACCGCATCGCGCTGGCGATGGCCTTCGCCGAGCTGCTGAACCAGGAAGCGCTGGCGCTGCAGGCCGACGGCATCGACGTGATCCAGTTCGACGAGCCGGCCTTCAACGTCTACATGGACGACGCCGCGCGCTGGGGCGTGCAGGCGCTCGAACGCGCGGCGCAGGGCTTGACCTGCACGACCGCGGTGCACATCTGCTACGGCTACGGCATCCAGGCCAACATCGACTGGAAGAAGACGCTCGGCGAGCAGTGGCGCCAGTACGAGCAGGTCTTCCCGGCGCTGGCCGCGAGCCGCATCGACCAGGTCAGCCTGGAGTGCATCCACTCGCACGTGCCGCCCGAGCTGATGGCGCTGCTGAAGGGCAAGGACGTGATGGTCGGCGTGATCGACGTCGCCAGCGACGTGGTCGAGACGCCCGAGGAAGTGGCCGAGACCATCGGTCGCGCGCTGCAGTTCGTGCCGAAGCAGCGCCTGATCGCCTGCACCAACTGCGGCCTGGCGCCGATGCGCCGCGACATCGCCGCGGCGAAGCTGGCGGCCCTGGGTGCCGGCGCGAACCTCGCGCGGCAGCGCTACGGCGCCTGACGCGCCTCGGGCGCAGCCGTGCGGCCGGCCAGCACCGTCGGGAAGGTGGCCGGCAGCGGGCCGGGGAAGTCCAGGCTGAAGTGCAGCCCGCGGCTCTCCGGCCGCGCCAGCGCCGAGCGCACGATCAGCTCAGCGCAGTCGGCCAGGTTGCGCAGCTCCAGCAGGTCGGGCGTGATGCGGAAGCTCGCGTAGTAGTCGTGGATCTCGCCCTGCAGCAGCTGGATGCGGCGCAGCGCGCGCTCCAGGCGCTTCTTGCTGCGCACGATGCCGACGTAGTTCCACATCAAGAGGCGCAGCTCGTCCCAGTTGTGCGAGATCACCACCTGCTCGTCGGCATCCTCGACGCGGCTCTCGTCCCAGGCCGGCACGGTGGGCAGCGCATCGGCCGGCCGCGACAGGATGTCGCGCGCGCAGGCCTGGCCGAGCACGATGCATTCGAGCAGCGAGTTCGATGCCAGCCGGTTCGCGCCGTGCAGGCCCGTGTAGGCCGCCTCGCCGACCACGTACAGGCCCGGCAGGTCGCTGCGGCCGTGCAGGTCGCTGACGGCGCCGCCGCAGCTGTAGTGCGCCGCCGGCACCACCGGGATCGGCTGGCGCGCGATGTCGATGCCAAGCGCGAGGCAGCGCGCGTGGATGGTCGGGAAGTGCTCGCGCAGCGCGAGCTCGCCCAGGGCCGTCGCGTCGAGCCACACATGGTCGACGCCATGCTTCTTCATCTCGAAGTCGATCGCGCGGGCGACGATGTCGCGCGGCGCCAGCTCGGCGCGCTCGTCGTGCGCCGGCATGAAGCGCGGGCCCCAGGGCTCGTCGGCCGACGGCAGCGGCAGCCGCAGCACCGCGCCCTCGCCGCGCAGCGCCTCGGTCAGCAGGAAGCTGCGGTCCTGCGGGTGGTACAGGCAGGTCGGGTGGAACTGGATGAACTCCATGTTCGCAACCCGGCAGCCCGCTCGCCAGGCCATCGCGACACCGTCGCCGGTGGCGGTGTCGGGGTTCGAGGTGTAGCGGTAGACGCGGCCCAGCCCGCCGGTGGCCAGCACCACCGCATCGGCCGGCAGCGCCAGCACGCGCCGCGCGGCGACGTCGAGCGCATAGACGCCGTGGCAGGCGATGCGCGAACCCGCGCCGGCGCCGACGTGGCGCGAGGTGATCAGGTCGACCGCGAAGCAGTGCTCGCGCAGCGTGATGTTGGGATGGGCGCGGGCGCGCGCCAGCAGCGCCTCGTGGATCGCGGCGCCGGTGGCATCGGCCGCATGCGCGATGCGGCGCACGCCGTGCCCGCCCTCGCGCGTCAGGTGCAGGCCGAGCGGGCCGTGCGCATCGGGCGTCAGCGTGACGCCCTGCTCGATCAGCCAGGCGATGGCGTCGGCGCTGTGCTCGGAGACGAAGCGCGCAGCGGCCTCGTCGACCAGCCCCGCTCCCGCCTGCTGGGTGTCGCGCACGTGGGCTTCGATGCTGTCGTCGTGGCCCAGCACGCCGACGATGCCGCCCTGCGCCCACGGCGTCGCCGCATCCCGCGTGCCGCGCTTGGCGATCAGCAGCACCGACCGCTGATCAGCAAGCTTCAGCGCGGCACTGAGGCCGGCCAGGCCCATGCCGACGATGACGACAGAAGCGACGGAGGCGTGATCGGCTTTCATCGAGGCGGCGGATTCTACGGGCCACCCCTCGGTACCGCGGCCGGGTGCATCCGCCTTGTCCGGCCCGAGGCAGCGGCCTATGCTGGCCCCTTCCGTGCATCGGGCGCTGCGCGCCGCCGTTCATGAAGTTGCCGCCAACGCTGATCGTTCACGCCGCGCTCGTGGCGATGACGCTGCCCGCGGCCCATGCAATCACCGAGGACGACGAGCTCGCGCAGGCCTATGGCGACCAGGCGACGATCAGCCTGGCCACCGGGGCGCGCCAGCCTTTGCGACGCGCGCCGGCCGTGGCCACCGTGATCACCGCCGAGGACCTGCGGGCGATGGGCGTGACCGAGCTCGACCAGGTGCTCGAGGCCGTGCCCGGGCTGCACGTCAATGTCGCGCCGAGCATGGGCAACCGGCTCTACGTCATCCGGGGCGTCTTCAGCCTGCAGACGCCGCAGGTGCTGGTGCTGCAGAACGGCATCCCGATCACCGTGCTGCTGACCAGCAGCCGCGGCAACCTGTCGGGGCTGGCGGCCGTCGAGAACGTGGCACGCATCGAGATCATCCGCGGCCCGGGCTCGGCGCTGTACGGCGCGGACGCTTTCTCGGGCGTCATCAACATCATCACGCACGGCGCGGGCGACGACCCGGGCACGCGCCTGGCCGCGCGCATCGGCTCGTTCGACAGTGCCGACGCGTGGCTGCGGCACGCCGGACGGTCCGGCGGTCTCGAATGGGCGCTGTTCGCGAAGGTCGCGCGCACGGATGGCTTCGACGCGACCATCGAATCGGATGCGCAGAGCCGCAACGACCGGCTCTTCGGCACCCGAGCGAGCCTGGCACCGGGCCCGGTCAACGCGCAAGGAGATACGGTGGACGCCGGGATCGAGCTCGCGCACGGCGCGTGGCGGTGGCGTACGCTGTACAAGCGTCGTGACGACCTCGGGACCTATGCCGGTCTCGGCTCCGCGCTCGACCCGGTCGGTCGCGGCCGCAGCGACCGGCTGATCAGCGACCTCGCCTGGAGCGCCCCGGCCGATGCCGGCGGCTGGGGCTTCAGTGCCGGCCTCTCGCACATGCTGTACGCGCAGCGCTACCCGGTGCCGGCGCGCATCTTCCCGCCGGGCGCGCGCCTGCCGACCGGCGTGTTCCCGAACGGCATGATCGGCTCGCCGGAGTTCGACGACCGCAGCACGCGGCTGTGGGTGCATGCGGCCTACGGCGGGATCGCCGGCCATGCGCTGCGCCTGGGTGCGGGCCATGACGACCTGCACATGGCGATGGCGCGCGACACCAACAACTTCCGCTACACCGCCACCGGCATCCCGATCCCCAGCGACCCGGTGCGGCTGTCCGACCTGCCGTTCATCTATCCGCACCGTCGCCGCGTCGACCATGTCTTCGTGCAGGACGAATGGCGGCTGCACCCGGACTGGACGCTGACCGCCGGCCTGCGCCACGACCGCTACTCCGACGCCGGCGGCACGACGAACCCGCGGCTGGCGCTGGTGTGGGACGCGGCGGTCGACTGGACGGTGAAGCTGCTCTACGGCCGGGCCTTCCGCGCACCGTCGTTCTCGGAGCAGTACGCCACCAACAACCCGATCGCGAGCGGCAATCCGTCGGTGCAGCCGGAGACCACGCGCACCATCGAGGCGGTATCGACCTGGGCGGCGACGCCCGCGCTGCAGCTGAACCTGAGCCTGTACAGCTACCGCTTGCGCGACATCCTCCGCGCGGTACCGAATCCGCCGCCGGTGCCGGGCACGACCTACGCCAACGTCGGCCGCCAGCAGGGCAAGGGCCTGGAGGCCGAGCTCGTGTGGGACGCAACGCGGCTGCTGCGCGTGACCGGCCACCTGTCGCTGGTGCGGGCGACCGATGCGGCCACCGGCCTGGATGTCGGCAACGTGCCGCGCCGCGATGCCTTCGTGCGCATCGACTGGCGCCTGGCCTCGGGCTGGCGGATGGATGCGATGCTGAACCACGTCGCCGATCGCCGCCGGGCGCCCGGCGATTCGCGGCCGCCGGTGCGCGACTACACGACCCTCGACCTCGCGCTGACGACCGAGCGCAGCGGGCGCGGCTGGTTCGCCGGCGCCACGCTGCGCAACGTCTTCGACGAGGACGTTCGCGAGCCCAACCTCGCGCCCGGGCTGATCCCGAACGACCTGCCGCAGGCCGGCCGCTCGTTCACGCTGCAGGCAGGCTACACGTTCTAACGCCGGACCGGTGCGGCTGCACCGGTCCGGGCGTCATGAGACCCCCACGTCGCTTCGCTCCTGCCCCGGGGCCGAGCCGCCTTGGGGCGGCCCCGCGGCGGCTCAGTGCACCGTGCGCCCGAAACTGAACGCGCCGTCCTTGACGTCGACCGGGATCACGTCCTTCGGGCCGAAGCGGCCTTCGAGGATCAGCTTGGCCACCGGGTTCTCGATGCGCTGCTGGATCGCGCGCTTCAGCGGCCGCGCGCCGAACACCGGATCGAAGCCGACCTTGGCGATCTCGGCCAGCGCCTCGGGCGCCACCACCAGCTTCATGTCCATCTTCTCGAGGCGCTGCTCCAGTGTGCGCAGCTGGATCCGGGCGATCGACTCGATGTGCTTCTGGTCGAGCGCATGGAACACCACGGTCTCGTCGATGCGATTCAGGAACTCGGGCCGGAAATGCTGCTTGACCTCGGCCCAGACCGCATCGCGGATCACCTCCGACGGCTGGCCGGTGAGCTGCATGATCTGGTGCGAACCCAGGTTGCTGGTCATCACGATCACCGTGTTCTTGAAGTCCACGGTGCGGCCCTGGCCGTCGGTGAGGCGGCCGTCGTCGAGCACCTGCAGCAGCACGTTGAACACGTCCGGATGCGCCTTCTCGACCTCGTCGAGCAGCAGCACGCTGTAGGGCTTGCGGCGCACCGCCTCGGTCAGGTAGCCGCCTTCGTCGTAGCCGACGTAGCCCGGGGGCGCGCCGATCAGCCGGCTCACTGAGTGCTTCTCCATGAACTCGCTCATGTCGATGCGCACCATGTGGTCCTCGGCATCGAACAGGAACGCGGCCAGCGCCTTGCACAGCTCGGTCTTGCCGACGCCCGTCGGGCCGAGGAACAGGAAGGAGCCCAGCGGCCGGTTCGGGTCGGACAGGCCCGCGCGCGAGCGGCGGATCGCATCGGCGACCGCGACGATCGCCTCGTCCTGGCCGACCACGCGCTCGTGCAGCTTCTTCTCCATCTGCAGCAGCTTGTCGCGCTCGCCCTGCATCAGCTTGCTCACCGGGATGCCGGTGGCGCGCGAGACGACCTCGGCGATCTCCTCGGCGCCGACCAGCGTGCGCAGCAGCTGCGCGCGGCCCTCGCCCTTCTTGCCGGCTTCCTTGGCCTGCGCTTCCTTCAGCGTCTTCTCCAGCTCCGGCAGCTTGCCGTACTGCAGCTCGGCCACCTTGTTGAAGTCGCCCTTGCGCTTGAGCTCCTCGATCTGGAACTTGATGCGGTCGATCTCTTCCTTGACGTGGGCCGAGCCCTGCGCGGTGGCCTTCTCGGCCTTCCAGATCTCTTCCAGGTCCGCGTACTCGCGCTCGAGCTTGCCGATCTCGACCTCGATCAGGCCGAGGCGCTTCTGCGAGGCCTCGTCCTTCTCCTTCTTGACCGCCTCGCGCTCGATCTTCAGCTGGATCAGCCGGCGGTCGAGCTTGTCCATCGCCTCGGGCTTGGAGTCGATCTCGATCTTGATCTTCGCGGCCGCCTCGTCGATCAGGTCGATCGCCTTGTCCGGCAGGAAGCGGTCGGTGATGTAGCGGTTCGACAGCTCGGCCGCGGCGACGATCGCCGGGTCGGTGATCTCGACGCCGTGGTGGACCTCGTACTTCTCCTGCAGGCCACGCAGGATCGCGATGGTGGCCTCGACGCTGGGCTCGTCGACCAGCACCTTCTGGAAGCGGCGCTCCAGCGCCGCGTCCTTCTCGACATACTTGCGGTACTCGTTCAGCGTGGTCGCGCCGATGCAATGCAGCTCGCCACGCGCCAGCGCGGGCTTGAGCATGTTGCCGGCGTCGATCGCGCCTTCGGCCTTGCCGGCGCCGACCATCGTGTGCAGCTCGTCGATGAACAGGATGATGCGGCCCTCGTCGGCGGCGACTTCCTTGAGCACCGCCTTCAGGCGTTCCTCGAACTCGCCGCGGTACTTGGCGCCCGCGAGCAGGCCGGCCATGTCGAGCGACAGGACCTTCTTGTCCTTCAGCGAATCGGGCACCTCGCCGGTGACGATGCGCTGCGCCAGGCCCTCGACGATCGCCGTCTTGCCGACGCCCGGCTCGCCGATCAGCACCGGGTTGTTCTTCGAACGGCGCTGCAGCACCTGGATCGAGCGGCGGATCTCGTCGTCGCGGCCGATCACCGGGTCGAGCTTGCCCTGGCGGGCGCGCTCGGTGAGGTCCAGCGTGTACTTCTTCAGCGCCTCGCGCTGGCCTTCGGCCTCGGCCGAATCGACCTTCGCGCCGCCGCGCACCGCCTCGATCGCGGCTTCCAGCGCCTTGCGCGTCAGCCCGTGGCCGCGCACCACGCCGCCGACGTCGCCTTTGGAGTCGGCCAGCGCCAGCAGGAACATCTCGCTGGCGATGAAGTTGTCGCCGCGCTTGGTGGCTTCCTTGTCGGCCGCCTGCAGCAGCTGCACGAGGTCGCGGCCGGCCTGCACCGGGCCCCCGCCCTGCACGCTGGGCAGGCCGTTGATGGCCGTGTCCATCGCCTTGGCCAGCGCCGCGGTGTTGGCGCCGGCGCGGTCGAGCAGCGCCTTCGGCCCGTCGGGCTGGGTCAGCATCGCGGCCAGCAGGTGGCTGGGCTCAATGTAGGGGTTGTCGCGGGCGACGGCCAGGCTCTGGGCTTCGGCCAGGGCCTGCTGGAACGCGGTGGTCAGTTTGTCGAGGCGCATCGGTGAATCCTTCTGTCGACGTTGTTGTGTCGTCGAATGGCTGAGGATTTTGGGGACTCGCCGGTGAAATCAAGAGACCCCGGTGTCGCCGAGGTCGCCCGATGTTTGCGCAGGCTCAAGCGCGCTGCGTCAGCGCCGGGTGCGCCCCGGCCGCCGCGGCGGCCACCGGTCTCGGCGCGCCGTTGAGCAGCCGGCCGATCCAGCGCCCGCGCACCAGCGCCTGGTAGGCCAGCAGGCAGGTGGTGGTGGTCAGCGCGATGTTCAGGCCGATCTTGGCCAGCGCCGGCAGCGGCGCGTGCCACAGCAGCGCGCCGAAGGCCACCGTCAGCGGGAAGTGCACGAGGTAGACCCAGTAGGCGCTGTCGGCCAGGTAGGCCAGCAGCGGCCGGCGCCGCGGCAGGTAGCGCAGGAAAAGGCCGATCGCCGCACCCGACCAGCACCAGGTCGCGAGGTTGTAGGCCGCGGCAGTCCAGGCCGTGGCGTTGGCCGGCGCGCGACCCTGCTGCACCGCTTCGACCAGCCCGCCCGCCGCCAGGAAGAACGGCACGCCGGCCAGCGCCAGCGGCCAGGCATGGCGCGCGTACAGCGGCAGCAGCGTGTCGCGGGCGCCGTACAGCGCGAGGCCGGCGGCGAAGAACAGGCCGTTATGCAGCCATTCGCTCCAGTGCGGCAGCAGCGAGCCGTGCGGCGCGACGATGCCGTGCGGATGGCCGAGGCCGGCGAGCACCAGCGGCACGGTCAGCACCAGCGGCCCCCACCAGCGCGAGATCAGCAGGCGCAGCCCCTGCGGCAGCACGCGTGCCCAGGCGGCCGGCAGTCGCCGCCCGAGCGCGAACGCACCGGCAGCCAGCAGCGCCAGCCACCACAGCAGGTAGAGGAACCACAGGTGCATCGTATTGACCACCGGCCGGCCCGGCGGCGGCGTGAACAGCGTCGCATCGATGCCGAAGCGGCCATGCCGGGCATTGAACACGTACAGCAGCACCGCCAGGATCGTCGCCACCACCACCGGCACCCAGAACACCAGGAAGGGCAGCGCGATGCGCCGGAAGCGGTGCCGCACCATGCCGCCGATGCCACGCTGCTGCACCAGCATCGCGACGAAGAAGCCGGCGACGATGAAGAACACCGGCATGCGGAAGGCATGGATGAAGGCCATGCCCAGGTCGGCGAAGCGGGTGCTGGCACTGTCGTGCCATGGCAGCGGCGAGCGGCCGACGGTGAACATCGCGATCACGTGGATCACGATGCCCAGCCACATCATCACGGCGCGCAGGTTGTCCAGCGCGTGCAGTCGGGCGGTTGGGGTCGGGTTCATGGAAGTCATCGAGTGTGTCTCAGGCCGCCGGCGCCAGTTCGCTGACGTGCCGCAGGCGCGTGCCGGCTAGCGCGATCACCACCACCGCCAGCAGCGCGACGCCGCAGCCGAGGAACAGCATGTCCAGACGCAGCCCGCGCATCAGCCAGCCGGTCAGGGCCGACGACAGCGGCGCCAGGCCGACGAAGATGAACATGAACAGGCTCATCGCGCGGCCCAGCATCGCCGGGGCGACGCGCTGCTGGATCCACGTGAAGATTGCTACCTGCATGAAGCCGCCGAGCACGCCGATCGCCAGCAGCAGCGCCCCGCCCTGCCAGGTGGCGCCGATGCGGCCCATCGGCATGAACAGCAGCGCGACCAGCGCATCGACCGCCAGCATCGTCAGCCCCAGGCTGCCGAGCCGCCAGTGCGGCCGCGCGCCGGCGATGGCCATGCCCACCAACGTGCCGGCGCCATGCGCGGCCAGCAGCACGCCGAAACCGGCGCCGCCGATCGCCGGCACCGCATCGGCCAGCAGCGGCAGCGCGATGTGGATCGGCCCGGTGATCAGCAGCGCCACCGCGGCCCAGTAGAGCAGGCAGCTGCGCAGCGGCACGTCGCGCCAGACAGTGCGCAGGCCTTCGGCGACGGCGGCCAGCACCGCCTGCGGGACGGCGGGCGTGGCGTGGCGCATGCGCACCTTCGGCAGCGTCCAGGCGGACACTGCGAAGGTCAGCGCGTCGAAGGCGAATGCGAGGGTGAGACCACGGGCATCGGCGATGCGCCCGGGGCCGGTGGCCGCCGCGGGCTCGGCCGACAACCAGATCAGCAGCGCCGCGAGCACCGGCCCGAGGAACATCGTCAGCTGGCGCAGCCCGAGCATCAGCCCGTTCGCGGCCGCCAGCTGCGTGCGTTCGACGACCTGCGGCAGCATCGCGGTGCCGGCCGGGATGCTGAACGCGGTGGCCAGCCCGATGCCCAGGGCCAGCACGTAGAGCAGCGGCAGGGTCAGCGTGCCGGTCCACACCAGCACCGCCAGCGCGGCCAGCAGCACCGTGTTGACGTGCTTGGTGACCATCATCACGCGCTTGGGGGAATGCCGGTCGACCAGCGCACCGCCGATCAGCAGGAAGGCCGCGCGCGGCACGCCCATCATCGCGATCACGGTGCCCAGCACCAGCGGATCGCGGCTGAGCTGCAGCACCAGCCACGGCAGCGCGACCAGCGTGAACTGGTCGCCCAGCATCGACAGCAGGCCGCCGCCGACCAGCCAGGCGACGTTGCGGTCGCGCAGCAGAGCGCCGCGCGGCGGTGGCGTGCGGGAGGAAGCTTGGGGAGAAGGGGTCGCTCGTGTCATGGCCGCCACTGTGCGGCCTGACGTCACGTGAGGGTCAAGTCCGTCGAGCCGGTGATCGCGGCGCTGGCCTGCACCAGGAACTGCCGCACCTCGAAGGGCATCACCGCGCCGGCGCGCAGCAGCGGCTCGGCGTCGTAGGCCCGCTGCAGCTTCTGGCGCAGCCCCTCGTCGCCGCCGGTCAGGCGATGCACCAGCTGGCGCCACTGCGCCACCAGCGGCCGCGCCGCAGGGTCGTCGGGTGCGATGCCGGCGTCGAGCAGCGCCTGCACCGGCGCCACCAGCGCCTGCCAGTCCGCCGCCGGCACCACGCCGATGCGGCGCAGCTCGTCGACGCTGATGTAGCGGAAATAGATCGACAGCCGCAGCTTCGCCGCCGCGTCGATGTAGTCGGCCAGCGCCGGGTCGATGCGCTGCGGGCTGTGCATGCTGGTCTCGGCGCGGAACATCTCGCCCCAGCGGTCCATCAGGCCGAAGTCGCCCTGCATCCAGCAGTGCATCAGGTTCATCCAGCGCTGCGCCAGCGCCTGCACCGCCGGATGATCGGCCGGCAGGTCGCGCGCCATGGCGGCGCGGATCTCGACCGCCGCGTCCTGGAGCTGGGCATCGACCTCGCGCCAGTTGGCGAAGATGCGGCGGATCTCGTCGGTGTCGAACCAGCGGCTGCAAGTGGTCATCAGCTGCAGCGTCTCGAGCCAGTCGTCGAGCTCGGGCTGCTCGCCGTGGTCGAACTTGTCCTGCACCAGCAGCAGCCGATCGCGCAGCGCGGTGGCCTCGGCGATCTGCTGCTCCAGCACGCCGAGCTGGCGGCCGAGGATGCGCATCAGGTGGTTGGCGCCGCCGTTGCCCGACCCCTCGTTCAGCAGGCGGCCGATGTCCTCCAGCGGCAGCCCCAGCGCGCGCAGCGCCTGGATGCCGTGCAGCCGCGCGACGTCGTCGCGGTTGTAGAGCCGGTAGCCGCCGTCGGAGCGGCCCGACGGCCGCAGCAGGCCGATCGCGTCGTAGTGGTGCAGTGTGCGCACGGTGAGCCCGGTGCGCCGGGCGAGCTCGCCGACCTTCAGGTGCATCGTCGATCCTTGGGTTCGATGCACCGGATTGTCGACCGGCCGGCGGCCGCCGGGGTCGGCGCCGTCAGTACTGCGCCGGCTCCTTGAAGGTGGCGCGCCGCAACCAGCCGCCGCTGTCGACGACGAACAGGTCGCCGGCCTCGCGTTGCAGCAGGCCGAACCCGTCGGCCTGGTAGGCGGCGATGTTGCGTCCGCCCAGGCCGAAGTCCCACTCGGGCCGCACGCTGAACGGCTCCGGCCCGCCGGCCGGCCGGGCCAGTTCGTTGGCCAGCTTGGGCAGCCGGCCGAGGACCCGCCGCACGCGGCCGGGGTCGAAGCGCACGATGTCGACGCCGGACATCGATCCGCCGTAGCCCCCTTCGATCACCAGCACCGCGCCGGTGGTCTCGCCGCCCTGCACCGCGCGCCCCTCGCGGTGGTCGACCGTGCCGGCCGCCGCATCGAGCGGCCATTCCGACGGCCGCAGCTGCGCCGCGATGTAGCCGGTGGCCAGGCGCTGGTGGGCCGCGCCGTCGCTGCGCACGACATGCAGGCCGCCGTAGTAGGTGTCGATGCCGTCCTGCACGTAGACGTCCTCGCCGATCGTCGCGAGCGTGAGGTCCAGGCCGCGGCCCGACAGCGTGGCCAGCACGTCCGGGTCACCCCCGGCCTTGGGCACCGAGATCAGCGCGGTCGATCGGAGGTTGCCGGCGACCATCACCACCCGCGTCGGCGTCAGGAAGAGGCGGCCGTCGGTCAGCGGCACGGCCGCGCTGACGATGCGCGTGCTCAGGTCGTAGCCCACGTGCAGCAGCGCGCGCCCGTCCTGGCCCAGCAGGTACAGGCCGCTCGCATCGGACGCTATCACCGTGCCCTGGATCTGGATGCCCGCCCCCTTGAACAGCGTCACCGGCGCGCCGCCGGACAGGCGCTGCGCGCGCAGTTCCTGCTCGGCCGGATGGAAGCCGCTGCCCTGCGTGTAGAGCAGGAAGCGGCCGGCGCCCTGGCCGTGCACGCCGTGCGCACGCACCTCGGCATCGGCGTTGCCGGCATCGACCAGCGTGCGCTGCACCGCCAGCGTGGCATCGGTCAGCAGGATGCGCTGGTCCGCCTGCAGCAGCAGGCCCTCGATCGCGCCCTGCGGATCGCGCACCGCATCCACCGGCTCGGCGTCCAGCGTCACCGGCGCATCGTCGGGCCCCATGCCGGCGCGCACCGCGCGCCACGACCACGTGCTGTAGCAGTTGGCCACGCCCACCGCCGGCGCCCGGAATATGAGCCAGGCGTTCTGCGGCGCCGGCAGGTTCTGGAAGACACGCGGCCCGGTCTCGCAAGCCCCAAGCGTCGAGAGCGTGGACAGCCGCGACGACGCCGGCAGCGCGCCCGGCGCCGGATGCAGGTCGAGCCGGTAGAGCCGACCGTTGCGGAAGTAGGTGCGCCAACGTTCGCGCAGCCCGGTCGACATGCGCCGCGGGGCATCGATGTCGGCCGCGAAGAGGCGCGCATGCGGCATCCACTCGCCGGCCTTCTCCAGCGTCTGCACGCGGCCGGGGTCGCTCGCATCCACCGCCACGAGGTCGCCGACCGGCCGCGACTTGGCGAAGTCGAAGAACTGCACCTGAGCGTCGCGCGGGCGGCCCGACAGGGGCGCCTCGCCGGCCAGCCAGAGCGGCGCCACCGGCTGCGCGACGAAGACCGACAGCGGCCCGGCATACACCGGCGCGCTGCCGAACGGCCCGCCCATCACGTAGACGCCCAGGAATTCGTAGCCCAGCCCGGCGCTCACGACGACGCCGACGTAGGTGCCGGTGGCCGGATAGTGGCGGTAGAGGAACGGCGGCAGCGCCTGCGTCGGCTGGCGCGACGGGAAGTACGCGGGGTAGGCCTGCTCGACGAAGTCGAGCAGCCGGCGCGCGGCCTGGTCGGGCGTCAGGTGTGCCTGGGCCGTGGCGGTCGCCGGCAGCACCAGGGCCTGCACGACCAGGCCGAGCACGATGCTGGCGGCGGCGCGCTGCAGCCGTCGGAGCAGGCCGTGCAGCAGCGGCGTCACGGCGTCACCGCCTGGCCATTCAGCCGGATCGACAGCGTCTGCATCGTGGTCGTCACGCCGCCCGCGACGATGACCTGCTTCAGATCGAAGCCCTTGCCATCGGCCACCCAGGTCGTGCTCACCACGCCCGGCTCCTCCACGGTGGTCGACTCGAACACGCAGGCATCGAAGCGGCCTGCAGGCACGGTCACCTTCTCCCGCCGCAGGAAGCGCAGCGTCTCGGTGACCGCGTACTGCGAGCTGGTCTCGCGTGTCACCGGCGCCTGATTGCCGATCGTGGTCGTGCTGACCGACTGTTCGTGGTACGTGGTGGCCATCGTCGCGCTGCCACCGAGCGGGATCGCGTACTCCCTTCGAACCAGCGGCGGCACGGTGACGCTGCGGCCGCTGCCGGTGCCGGTCACCGTGATGCCGCCGACGCTCTGGGTCGTCGTGAACGGCAGCGCCACGGTGCCGTAGAAGGTGACCTCGGCCGGTCCGGTCTTGCGCGAGTAGACGAGGATGTCCGACGCACCCGGGGTGCCGTCCGGAATGCCGCCGGCGAATCCGCTGTCGACCATGCGCTGCAGCGCCTCGACCGCGTCGTGGCCTTCGTAGGCCTTGGGCCCACGCACCGTGAGGTCGATGGTCTGCGTCACGCCGTGCATGCCCATGCCGTTGCTGCTCTCGAAGCGGCGCACCATCACCAGGCGCGTGCCGGCGACGCCCTCGGTGGACAGCAGCAGGTCGTGGCAGCCGTTGCTGCTGCCGCTGGGGCCGGGGCCTCCGCCCGGGTCCACCGGCGTGATGAAGGCCGAGAGCGGCCCGACCAGCGTGGGCGCATCACCGAAAGGCCCGCCCATCACGTAGACGCCCAGGTGCTCGAAGCCCATGCCGGCGGTGATCACGACGCCGAGGTAGACGCCGGTCTGCGGGTAGTGGCGGTAGACGAACGGCGCCAGCGACTGCGTCGGCTGCGCGCTCGGGAAGTACTGCGGGTACTGCGCCTGCGCGAAATCCATCAGCTGCCGCGCGGCCTCGGCCGGCGCCACCGAAGCGGCGCTCAGTGCCCGCGCACGCAGGCGCAGCTGCTCGGCGGCCCGTTGGGCGCCGGTCGCCTGCGAAGGCGGGTCGCCACCGCCGCAGGCGGCCAGAAGGACCGCCAGCAGCCAGGGGGCGCAGCGTCGAGGCCAGGGTCGCGTCATCGGTGGGCTCCACGTTCGGCAATCGAACGCAGCTTGCGCACGGCGCGTTACCCACGGGTTACCCGGGGACCGGTCAACGCTCCGTCAGCAGGGCCCGGTTCACCGGCTGGCGATGGTCGTGGCTGTCGTGGAAGGCCGGTGGCAGGCTGGCCCGCAGGCGCATCAGATCGGCACGCGCGCGTTCGCCGAAGCGCGCCGCCTCGTCGGCGCGGCCGCCCGCGCGCAGCGCGCGCAGCAGGGCCAGCCACAGCGTGGGCCGATAGAACCCGGACGGCACCAGCGGCGACGCGGCAGCGGCCAGCGCGCTCGTCCGTTCCGCGGCCTCCGCGGTGCGGCCCGCCCGGCGCAGCGCATCGACGGTCAGCACCTCGGCGCCGTGCGCATGGCCCATCAGTTCGGCCTGCCGCGCCTCGCAGGCGACCTGCTCGGACAGCACCAGCGCTTCGGCCGGCGGCAGCAGGCGCAGGCGCTCCAGCTGGATGCCGAGCCGGACGTCGACCCGGTCGGCTGCGGCCAGCCGGGCCAGCGCGCGGTCCAGGCCCGGCAGTGCGCTGCGGCCCTGGCCCTCGTCCAGCAGCGCACGCGCCGCTTCGAGGCGCGCGGCGATGAAGGCCGGCAGGCCCTCGCCATGGCCCTGCAGCACCCGGGCGGCGCGCGCCCACTGGCCGAGCTGCAACCACAGCAGCGCGAGGTGCGACGCGGTGTTGGCGGTCCACAGCGCATTGCCATCGGCGACGAACGCGGCATGCGAACGCTCCAGCCGCTCGATCGCCTCGCCGAGCCGTCCGGCATCACGGCACATCGCGCCCAGCGTCATGTCCATGCCGCTGGCCAGGCCGGCCAGCCCGTCGTGCTGCTGCCGCAGCGCCAGCCCCTGCTCCGTCGCGGCGATGGCCGCGGTGGGATCGCCCCAGTACACCCGGTTGACGCCGAGGTTCGCGTACATCGTGGCCGCGGTGCCGACATCGCGCGCGTCGATGGCCAGCGCGATGCCGCGCTGCAGGTGCTCGAAGCCCTCGCGCCGGCGGTTGCAGCGTTCGAGCACGGTGCCGAACTCGCCCAGGAATTCGTAGCGCGCCCGTGGGTCGTCCAGCGCCTGCAGCCGCGACAGGCACGATTCCAGCGCCCGGGCGGCATCGGCCGCGCGGCCCAGGTTCAGCAGCGCCACCGCGAGCCGCCGGGTGCCGAGCACGGCGGCCTCCGGATCGGCGGCCAGCTGCACGATGGCCGCCGGCATCGCCGCGACCACCGGCTCGAACTCGCCGAAGACGATCTGCGCCTCGGCCGCGGCCAGCGCGCAGCGGGCCCGCCCCGGCTCGTCGACGGGCCGGGCTTGCAGCGCCTGCAGCGCAGCGCGCAGCTCATCGCCACCGGCGCACTGCACCAGCGCGCCGATGCGGTCGCACTCGGCCGCGAACGCCGCCTCGTCGAGCCCGGCAGCGCGGAAATCCTGCGCGGCGGCCTGCAGCAGTTCGGCTTCCTCGCGCCGGCGGCCGGCCGCCAGTGCACCGGCCGCGGCGCGCCGCCATTGCGCGGCCGCGTCGGCGGGCCGGCCGGCACGGCGCAGGTGCTCGGCCACCCGGGCCGGGGCGTCGGTGGCCGCGATGTACGCCGCGATCTGCCCGTGCAGCGGGCGGGCGATGGCCTCGGGCACGCTGCGCAGCGCCGCCTCGCGCACGAGGTCGTGCGCGAAGCCGTCGCCGGACAGCAGGCCGGCGGCCTCGAGCTCGCGCCACGGCGCGGCCAGGTCCAGCGCATGCACCTGCAGCACGTGGGCGGCCAGCGGCACCGAGAAGTCGACGTCGGCCAGCGCCGCCAGCTGCAGCAGCCGGCGCGCGCCGGGCTCCAGCGGCTGCAGGCGCTGCTCGATCAGCCTGGCCAGGCTGTGCGGCTGCGGCAGCGGGCCCGGCCGGGGTGGCAGCGCGGCGTCCGCCGACCACGCCGCGCGCAGCGTCTCCAGCAGCAGCATCGGATGACCGCCGGTGCGGGCCTGCAGCGCCTGCGCCCAGGCGTCGGTCTCCAGGCCCGGCAGCGCCAGCGAGCAAAGCAGCTCGTGCACGGCCTCTGCGGACAAGGGCTCGAGCGCCAGCACGATCGGCCCGCTGCCCGGATCCGATTCGTCCTGCCAGCGCTGCAGCAGCGCGGGTCGTTCGGCGCTGCGCACCGCCAGCAGCCAGCGCGGACCGCTGACGTCCAAGGTGAGCGGCAGCAGGATCTCGAGCGACGCGTCGTCGGCGTAGTGCAGGTCGTCGAGCCCGAAAAGGCGCAGGCCGCCCGCGGCCGCGCGCACCAGCTCGCGCGCCAGCGCCGCCTGCAGGCGGGCCGGCGACGGCGCGCTTGCGGAGCGCCCCACCCCGCCCGGCTGCAGCGCGGCCAGCTCGCCGCGCACGCCCTCGTCCGGCGGCGGGCCCTGGTGATCGGCCAGCGCCTGCAGCAGCCGCACCAGCACGGCATGCGGCACGCGCCGGTCACCCGGCCTCGCGTCCACCAGCAGGCCGGGACCGGCCGCCTGCAGGCGATCGACGAGCAGGCGCGTCTTGCCGATGCCGGGCTCGCCGCTGAGCAAGGCCGGCCGCCCGAGCGCGGCGGCGTCGTCGAGGCGCCGCCAGGTCGCATCGCGGCCGACCAGCCGCGGCGGGCGCAGCAGGGCCAGCGGCGGCGCCGCCGGCGACGCGGGACCGGGCAGGCCGCTGCCGACGATGCGCTCGGCCAGCGCGCGGGTTTCCGCGCCGGGCGGTTCGCCCATCTGCTGCTGCAGCGCACGGCGGCAGGCCTCGTAGGCCACCAGCGCGGCGGTGCGGTCGCCACGCAGGTAGTGCAGGCGCATCAGCCGGCGATGGGCATGTTCGCTGTGCGGTTCATGCTCCAGCAGCCGTTCGGCGTACTGCAGCGCCAGCGCCAGCCGTCCAGCTGCTTCCAGGCGCTCGGCCTGGCCGCTCAGCGCCTCGCGGCGGGCGCCGCGCCAGCGCTCGCGCGCCGCGGCCACCCAGTCGGCGAGCTCACCGCTGTCCGTGTAGTCCAGCCCACCGAGCAGCTCGCCGCGCGGCGGCCCGGCATCGTCCGTGCCGGCGGCGGTGATCAGCAGACCGAGGTCGTGGGCGATCGCCGCCGCCAGCACTAGCCGGCGCGCACCGGTGACCACCTCGGTGCCGGCGCCGCGGTTCAGCCGGAAGATGCGCTGGCGCAGGCTGAGGCCCGCGCGCCGGGCGTCGGCATCCGGCCACAGCAGCGCCGCTGCACGCGTGCGGTCGACGCCGCCCTCGAACACCAGCAGCGCCAGCAGCGCGGCGTCGAGCCGGTTCAGTTCGATCGCCGGCAAGCCTGCCGGGACCAGCCGCGGCGGTCCCAGCAGGTCCAGGCGCACGGCAACCTGGGCGGCGGCGGACGCGCGGTCGTTCATCGTCCGCCGTTCAGGACTCGATCGCCTCGTCGCCTTCGCCGTCGTCGTACAGGCAGTCGCGACCGAGGCGGTCGATGCACAGCTCGGCGGTCCACGGCAGCATCAGCGAGCCACAGCGCGAGTCGCGGTACAGGCGCTCCAGCGGCCAGCTCTTCAGCACCGACTGCCCGCCGCAGGTGCGGATCGCGAGCCGGCAGAGCTCGTTCGAGCCTTCCATCACCGTGTAGTGCGCCGCAAAGAGGCGCTGGCGGGCGTCGCGGTCGGGATCGAAGCGCGCCTCGCGCGCGGTCTGCAGGAACAGCGCACGCATGGTCTCCAGGCGGATGCGCATCTCGGCGACGTCGGCCTGCTTGGTCGGGTACATGCGGCGCTTGACCGGCGGCATGCCGGGCAGCTCGGCGCGCAGGTAGCGGGTGGTGAAGTCGTAGGCCGCCTGCGCGATGCCGAGGTAGGTGGCGGTCAGCGTCGCCACCATGTACGGGAAGCGGGCGACGGCGTCGAAGTACAGGCCTTCGGGCAGCAGGCGCGCGTCGTCCGGCACGAAGACGTCGTCGAAGCAGAGGTCGCGGCTGACGGTGGCGCGCATGCCCAGCGCATCCCAGTCGCCGACCACGCGCACGCCGGGCGCATCGGCCGGCACCGCGATGTACAGCGCATCGCGCCGCGTGCCGCCGGTCGCGGCGCCGGGCGGCTCCAGCGTGCACAGCATCGCGTAGCGGTCGGCCGCGCCCGCCAGCGACGCGAAGATCTTCTTGCCATGGATGCGATAGCCGCCGTCGACACGCCGCGCGACCGTGCCCCAGGGCGCGCTGCCCGCCGAGGCCGGGCCGCCTTCGGAGAACGGCTGGGCATAGAGCAGCCCGTCGTCGACGATGCGCCGCTGGTGCAGCGCCCGGATGCGCTGGTGCTCGGCGCGCTGCGCATCGTCCATCGACAGCTGGTCGGCCGCCAGGCCGGCCCACAGCATCGGGCAGCAGTGCATGTTGAAGGCCAGCGCGGTCGAGCCGCACCAGCGGCCGAGCTCGGCGGCGACCAGCATGTAGGTCGGGAAGTCGGCCCCGAGTCCGCCGGCGGCTTCGGGCACGCACAGAGCGAGCAGGCCGGCGGCGCGCAGCTCGGCGAAGTTCTCGGCCGGGAAGCTGGCGTCGCGGTCGTGGCCGGCCGCGCGCGCGGCGAAACGCGGGCCGAGCGCGGCGATGCGCGCGATCAGCTCGCGCTGGCGCGGCGTCAGCGCCTGCGCATCGCCGGCGATGCACGACAGCCGGTCGGGATCGCACGCCATCGTCACAGCACCTCCCCCAGCATGCGGTAGTGCCCGCCCTGGAACACCAGCGGCGCCACGCCGCCATCTGCCGCGCCGGACACCCGCAGCACCCGGCCGATGAACAGCACGTGGTCGCCGGCGTCCTGCTGCTGCGCCGCCTGGCATTCGAAGACCGCGGCGCAGCCGGCCAGCACCGGCGCCCCGCCCAGGCCGGGCGACCAGTGGCCGGCGCCGAACTTGTCGCCCACCTGGGATGCGAAGCGGCGCGACAGCTCGACCTGGCCCTCGGCCAGCACATTGACCGCAAAGTGAGCGGCCGCGCGAAAGGCCGGCACGCTGGGGCTGGCCAGGCGCAGCGACCACAGCACCAGCGGCGGATCGAGCGACAGCGCGTTGAACGAGTTGGCGGTCAGGCCGACCGGCTGGCCCGATGCCGGATCGATGCAGCTCACGATGGTCACGCCGGTGGCGAAGCGGCCCAGCGCGCTGCGCAGCACGCGCGGCTCGATCAGTCCGTGCGGTTCGCCGCCGGGCGCGTTCATGCGGCACTCATCCGGCGTTGCCCGAGCGCAGGCCCCAGCGCGCGAGGGCCTCGTCGTCGGCCACGCGCGCGTCGACCCAGCGCGCGCCGTCGGGCGTGGTTTCCTTCTTCCAGAACGGCGCCTGCGTCTTCAGGTAGTCCATCAGGAACTCGCAGCCCTGGAAGGCGGCGCCGCGGTGCGCCGACGTGGTGACCACCAGCACGATCTGGTCGCCCGGCCGCAGCAGGCCGACACGATGGATCACGCGCACGCCACGCAGCGGGAAGCGGCGCATCGCCTCGTCGATCATCGCCTCGATCGCCGCCTCGGTCATGCCGGGGTAGTGCTCGAGCTCCATCGCGCTGACGCCGGCCTGCTCGCCGTGGCGGTCGCGCACGGTGCCGACGAAGCTGGCCACCGCGCCGACACCGGCGTCGTCCGCCCGCAGCGCGGCGACCTCGGTCGACAGGTCGAAGTCGGCGGTCTGGATGCTCACGCGCGGCGAATGCGGCATGCCCGTCATTGTGCCCCGCGGCGCATGGCTAGAATCCGCACCCATGTGCTCGACCCTGCTGCCCCCCGTCCCGGCGTTCGCCGCGGCCGCGTGCATGGTCGAGAAACAGAAACAACGGCCGCTCGCCTGACCGGAGCCTGGCTGTTCCGGCGCGGTCGAGCGACGGAACGACAAGCAGGCAGCCCGACCCGGTTCATTCGCAGTACCCCCCGCGGCCCGCACCCCCTCCATCGCTGGATCGACCGGTTCCTCCTCGGTCGCTTGATGGAGTCTTTCCGATGATTCAGTTCTCCGGTGTCTGGGTGCCGCTGGTCACCCCCTTGCGCCACGGCGCGCTCGACTTGCCCGCGCTGTCGGGCCTCGTCGAACACCTCTCGGCCCACGGCGTGCACGGCTTCGTCGCCTGCGGCAGCACCGGCGAGGCCGCGCTGCTGGACGACGACGAACAGCAGGCGGTGCTGCGCACCATCGTCGAAGCCGCCGGCGACCGGCCGGTGCTGATGGGCCTGTCCGGCCCGCGGCCGGCGCAGGTGGCCGAGCGCGCGAAGCGCCTCGCCGAACACCATCGCATCGCCGGCTACCTGGTGACCGCACCGGCCTACCTGAAGCCCGCGCAGGCCGGCATCCTCGACTTCTTCACCGCGGTGGCCGATGCCTCGCCGCTGCCGATCGTCGCCTACGACATCCCGGCCCGCACCGGCGTGCGCATCGAGCCGTCGACGCTGCTCGCGCTGGCCGCGCACCCGCGCATCCGCGCGGTGAAGGACTGCAGCGCCGACGTCGGCGCCGCGACCGCGCTGCTGGACGATGGCCGGCTCGCGCTGCTGGCCGGCAACGACGACGAGCTGTTCGCGCAACTCGCGCTCGGCGCCAGCGGCTCGATCACCGCGTCGGCACACCTGCGGCCGGACCTCTTCGTGCGCCTGCACCGGCTGTTCGCGGAGCAGCGCCTGGCCGAGGCCCGCACGCTCTGGTACCGGCTGCGGCCGCTGATCACGGCGCTGTTCGCCGAGCCCAACCCGGCGCCGCTGAAGGCGATGCTGGCGAGCGAGGGCCGCCTCGCCGACGAGCTGCGCGCGCCGATGACGGCGGCCTCGGCCGGCTGCGTCGAACGGGCGCGGCAGGCGCTGGCGGCGCTGGACGCGCAGTTCCCGCGCTGATCCGCGCCGCTCCGGCGTGACGTGGCGGCGGGGGCGGCGGGCGGACGCACAATGCGCGTCCTCTTCGACGCCCCTGTTGCCCCCGCATGTCGCTCCGCCTACGCTCCCTGGCCCTGCTGGCCACGATGCTGATCACCGCCGCCCACGCGCAGACGGCCCCCAACGACCCGGTCGATGCCGGGCTGCGCCGCGCGGTGGTCGAATCGACGATCCGCGAGATGAACGCGCTGTATGTCTTCCCGGATGCCGCGAAGCAGGTCGAGGCCGCGCTGCGTGCGCAGCTGAATGCCGGCGCCTTCGATGGCGCCGCGACCGCCGACGCCTTCGCCGAGCGGCTGACCGAGGCGCTGCAGGCCGTCACGCGCGACAAGCACATCCGCGTGCGCCACAGCCCGACCCCGCTGGAAGACCGCCAGGCCGACCGCGCGCCCACCGCCAGCGAGCGCGAGGAGTACCTGAAGAGCGAGCAGGCGCGCAACTTCGGCGTCGAGAGGGTCGAGCGCCTGCCGGGCAACATCGGCTACATCGACCTGCGCGGCTTCGCGCCGGCCGAGTGGGCCGGCGACGCGATCGCCGCGGCGATGAACCTCGTCGCACACAGCCGCGCACTGATCGTCGACCTGCGGCGCAACGGCGGCGGCGACCCGGCGACGGTCGCGCTGATGACGAGTTATGTCTTCGCCGAGCGCACGCACCTGAACGACATGTTCTGGCGCGAGAACAACCGCATCGAGCAGTTCTGGACCCAGGACTGGGTGCCCGGAAAGCGCTTCGATGCGAAGAAGCCGGTCTACGTGCTGACGTCCAGGCGCACCTTCTCCGGCGGCGAGGAGTTCAGCTACAACCTGAAGAACCTCAAGCGTGCGACGCTGATCGGCGAGACCACCGGCGGCGGTGCGCACCCGGGCGACATCGTCAAGGTGGCGACGCACTTCCATGTCTTCATCCCGACCGGCCGCGCGATCAACCCGATCAGCAAGACCAACTGGGAGGGCACCGGTGTCGAGCCCGACGTGAAGGTGCCCGCCGACGACGCCTTGCGCACCGCGCAGTTGCTGGCGCTGCCGGCGATCGTCGCGGCCGCCGACGATCCGGCCGTCCGCACTGCGCTGCAGGCGCGCATCGCCGAGCTGGAAAAGGCGGCGCCCGCCGCGAAGTGAAGCCGCTGCGGCGTCAGCCGCCAGTGACCGGCGGGAAGAACGCGACCTCGGCGCCGTCAGGCAGCGGCGCCGCTTCGTCGGCCATCACCTGGTTCAGCGCGCAACGCAGTGCCTTGCCGCGCGCCAGCGCGGCGGCGTGTTTGCCGCCGCGCGCGATCAGGGCATCGCGCAGGCCGCCGAGCGTGAGGCCCGGCTCGAAGGGCACCGCTTCGCCGGCGCCGAGGGCTTCGCGCAGCGACGCGAAATAACGGACATTGACGCTGGCCATCTTCAGTTTCCGATCAAGGCGCCCATCGGCAGGAAGCGCACGAGCTCGCCGCTTCGGATCGCCTGCCCCGGCGGGTTGTCGACCAGGCCGTCGGCCCACACCGCCGAGGTCAGCACGCCCGAGCTCTGGTTCGGAAACAGCTCGAGGCCGCCGGCGGCATTGATCCGCACGCGCAGGAACTCGCGCCGCCGGTCGGGCTTCGGCCAGTCGAAGTCGGCGCGCAGCATCAGCGCCGGCGGCAGCCCGGCCGGCGCGCCCTGCAGCGCGCGCAGCACCGGCGCGACCGTCAGCAGGAAGGTCACGAAGCTCGACACCGGATTGCCCGGCAGGCCCATGAACAAGGTCTCGCCGCCGCCGTCGCTGTCGCGCCGCACCGCGCCGAATGCCAAGGGCTTGCCGGGCTTGATCGCCAGCCCCCAGGTGTGCAACCAGCCTTCGGCCTCGACCGCGGGCTTCAGGTGGTCTTCCTCGCCGACCGAGACGCCACCCGAGGTCAGGATCAGGTCATGACCGATCGCGGCGCGGCGCAGCGCGGCGCGGGTCGCCTCGCGATCGTCCGGCACGATGCCGAGGTCGGTGACCTCGCAGCCGGCGGCTTGCAGCAGGCCGCGCAGCGTGAAGCGGTTCGAGTTGTAGATTGCGCCCGGCTTCAGCGGCTCGCCCGGCATCACCAGCTCGTCGCCGGTGGAGAACAGCGCGACGCGCGGACGTCGCCGCACGGCCAGCGCCGCCGCGCCGACCGAGGCGGCGAGGCCCAGCGCCTGCGGCGTCAGCCGCGTGCCGGCGGCCAGCACCTCGGCGCCCCGGATCACGTCCTCGCCGCGGCGGCGAACCCACTGGCCGGCCTGCGGCACGACGTCGATGCGCACGCTGCCCAGGCCCTCACCGGCCAGCGCCGCGGTCTGCTCCTGCATCACCACCGCATCGGCCCCCGCCGGCACCTGCGCGCCGGTGAAGATGCGTGCCGCGCTGCCGGGAACCAGCGCGCTGCCGACGACGCCGGCCGGAATGCGCTGCGAGACCGGCAGCACCGTGCCGGCGGCGGGCACGTCGGCCGCGCGCAATGCGTAGCCGTCCATCGAGGTGTTGTCCGCGGGCGGCACGTCCAGCGCCGAGCGCACGGGGTCGGCGAGCACGCGGCCCAGCGCGTCGAAGGTGCTCACCGTCTGCGCGTCGGCGATCACGCGTTCGCGCGCGACGGCCAGCAGGCGTTCGAGCGCCTCGTCCAGCGGCAGCAGCGCGGGCGCCGCACGCGTCGGTTCAGCCATGGATCTCGGGCCGGTAGTGGAAGCGCTCGGCAGTGTCCACCAGGAACGAAGCCAGCGCGTCGGGGCGGGCCATGTCGAACACCGGCCGCGCCGTCGGCACCGGCAGCGCCGCGGTTGCATCGGTGGCGATGGCGACGACGTAGGGCTCGTCCGGGTAAAGCGGCGCATCGCCCAGGGCCGCGCGCCAGACCTCGACCTTCGGGATGTCGGCGTGCTTGTAGCCCTCGACCAGCACCCAGTCGCAGTCGATCAACTCGGCCAGCAGCTGGTGCACGCTGGGATGGCCCTCGACCTCGTACTCGCGCATCTTCGCCAGCCGCTGGCCCGACGCGATCAGCACCTCGAAGGCGCCGGCCGCGCGGTGGCGCCAGGTGTCCTTGCCGGGGGTGTCGATGTCGAAGGCGTGGTGCGCATGCTTGATCACCGACACGCGCAGGCCGCGCGCCTTCAGCAGCGGGATCAGCTGCTCGAGCAGCGTGGTCTTGCCGACGCCCGACGGGCCGCAGATGCCGACGACATTCATGCGCCAGCGGGGTCGGTGTGGGCGGCGATGTAGTCCTTGACCTGCGCGGCGTCGGCGGGCATCACGGTGAAGCGCTTGGGCAGCGCCTCGATGCCCTCCAGGGCCGCCGGGCGCGTCGGCTGGCGGCCCAGCGCCTCTTCGATGGTCGCGGCGAACTTCGCCGGCAGCGCCGTCTCGAGCACGATCATCGGCACGTCCCGCTCGCGCAGCTCGCGCCCGACCTTCAGGCCGTCCGCCGTGTGCGGGTCGATCATGTCCTGCCTCTCTTCCCACAGGGCGCGGATCGTCTCGACGCGGTCGGCGTGCGTGCTCTTGCCCGAGACGAAGCCGAACAGGCGGATGCGCTCGGCTTCCTCCGCGGTCAGGGTGAAGCCGCCCTGCTTCGCCAGCCCCGGGCCGAACAGCTCGGCGATGCGGGCGGAGTCCCGGCCCAGCAGGTCGAAGACGAAGCGCTCGAAGTTCGAGGCCTTGCTGATGTCCATCGACGGGCTCGAGGTCTCGTAGGTTTCGGCACCGCCGCGCACGCGGTAGGTGCCGGTGCGGAAGAACTCGTCGAGCACGTCGTTCTCGTTGGTCGCGACGACCAGCTGCCGGATCGGCAGCCCCATCATGCGCGCGACATGGCCGGCGCAGACGTTGCCGAAGTTGCCCGACGGAACGGCGAACGAGACCTTCTCGGCATTGGAATCGGTGGCCTGGAAATAACCGGCGAAGTAGTACACCACCTGCGCGAGCAGGCGAGCCCAGTTGATCGAGTTGACGGTGCCGAGCTTGTGGCGCCGCTTGAACTCCAGGTCGTTGCTCGCGGCCTTGACGATGTCCTGGCAGTCGTCGAAGACGCCTTCGATCGCGATGTTGTGGATGTTGGGGTCCTGCAGGCTGAACATCTGGGCCTGCTGGAACGGGCTCATGCGGCCGTGCGGCGACAGCATGAACACGCGCACGCCCTGCTTGCCGCGCATCGCGTACTCGGCGGCGCTGCCGGTGTCGCCCGAGGTCGCGCCGAGGATGTTCAGCTGCTCGCCGCGGCGGCCCAGCTCGTACTCGAACAGGTTGCCGAGCAGCTGCATCGCCATGTCCTTGAAGGCGAGCGTCGGGCCGTTCGACAGCGCTTCGATGTACAGGTCCTCGCCGATCTCGCGCAGCGGCACGATCGCATCGCTGCCGAAGGTCTGGCGGGTGTAGGTCTTGTCGACCAGCGCGCGCAGGTCATCGGCGGGGATGTCGTCGATGAACATGCGCAGGATCTCGAACGCCAGCTCGTTGTACGGCAGCGTGCGCCAGCGCGCGATCGTGAAGCCGCTGACGCGCGGGTAGTGGTCCGGCATGTAGAGGCCGCCGTCCGGCGCCAGGCCCTCGAGCAGGATCTCGCTGAAGCTGCGCTCGGTCTTGTCGCCGCGGGTGCTGATGTATTTCATCGTCGCTCGATCAGTTCAGTTCTTCTTTTCGCAGGTTCACGATCGGCGCCAGCACGGTCGGCAGCGCCTGCATCTTCGCCAGCGCCTCGCGCATGCGGCCCTCGACGGTGTCGTGCGTCAGGATGATCAGGTCGGTCTGCTTCTCGCCTTCCGCGCTTTCGCGCTGCAGCACCGCGTCGATCGAGATGTCGTGCTCGGCCAGGATGGTCGTGATGCGCGACAGCACGCCGGTCTGGTCGGCGACCTGCAGGCGCAGGTAGAACGACGTGATCACCTGCGCGATGGGCAGGATCGGCGTGTCGTGCAACTCGTCGGGCTGGAAGGCCAGGTGCGGCACGCGGTGGTCGGGGTCGGCGGTGTGCAGGCGGGTGATGTCGACCAGGTCGGCGACGACGGCCGACGCGGTCGGCTCGGCGCCGGCGCCCTTGCCGTAGTACAGCGTCGTGCCTACGGCATCGCCCTGCACCACCACCGCGTTCATCGCACCCTCGACGTTGGCGATCAGGCGCTTGGCCGGCACCAGCGTCGGGTGAACGCGCAGCTCGATGCCACCGACATCGTCTCGGCGCTTCGTGATGCCCAGCAGCTTGATGCGGTAGCCCAACTGCTCGGCATAACGGATGTCCGCGGCCTGCAGCTTCGTGATGCCCTCGACGTGGGCCTTGTCGAACTGCACCGGCACGCCGAAGGCGATGGCGCTCATGATCGTCGCCTTGTGCGCGGCGTCGACGCCTTCGATGTCGAAGGTCGGGTCGGCCTCGGCGTAGCCCAGGCGCTGCGCCTCCTTCAGCACGACGCCGAAGTCCAGGCCCTTGTCGCGCATCTCGGACAGGATGAAGTTCGTCGTGCCGTTGATGATGCCGGCGATCCACTCGATGCGGTTCGCCGTCAGGCCCTCGCGCAGCGCCTTGATGATCGGGATGCCGCCGGCCACCGCGGCCTCGAAGGCCACCATCACGCCCTTGTCGCGCGCGGCGGCGAAGATCTCGGTGCCGTGCACCGCCAGCAGCGCCTTGTTGGCGGTGACGACATGCTTGCCGGCGGCGATGGCTTCCATCACCAGCGTCTTCGCGATGCCGTAGCCGCCGATCAGCTCGATCACGATGTCGATCGCCGGGTTGGCGATCACCGCGCGGGCATCGGACACCACCTCGACGCCGTCGCCGACGATGGACTTCGCGCGCGCGGTGTCGAGGTCGGCCACCATCGTGATCTCGATGCCCCGGCCGGCGCGCCGGCGAATCTCCGCCTGGTTGCGCGTGAGCACCTTGAAGGTGCCGGAGCCGACGGTACCGATGCCGAGCAGGCCGACCTGGATGGGTTTCATTGCGTTCTCTCTCACTCTCGCTGCGAAGGGCGCGCTGGTTCCGAACGCCGTCAGACGGCGTGGCGTTTGCGGTAGTGCGCCAGGAAACGGTCGATGCGGCCGATCGCCTCGGCCAGATCATCGGAATTGGGCAGGAACACCAGGCGGAAGTGGTCCGGGTGGATCCAGTTGAAGCCGGTGCCCTGCACGATCAGCACCTTCTCCTCGTCGAGCAGCTCGTAGGCGAACTGCTGGTCGTCGGTGATCGGGTACAGCTTCGGGTCGAGCCGGGGGAACATGTACAGCGCGGCCTTGGGCTTGACGACGCTGACGCCCGGGATCTGCGTCAGCAGGTTGTAGGCGAGGTCGCGCTGGCGGCAGAGCCGGCCGCTGGGCGCGACGAGGTCCTTGATGCTCTGGTAGCCGCCGAGCGCCGTCTGGATCGCCAGCTGCCCCGGCGTGTTCGAGCACAGGCGCATCGAGGACAGCATGTTCAGCCCCTCGATGTAGTCGCGGGCGTGGCGCTTGTCGCCGGAGACGATCATCCAGCCGGCGCGGTAGCCGCAGGAGCGGTAGTTCTTCGACAGCCCGTTGAAGGTGATGAACAGCACGTCGTCCGCGAGCGACGCGATGCTGGTGTGCGTTTCGCCGTCGTACAGCGTCTTGTCGTAGATCTCGTCGGCAAAGACGATCAGCTGGTGCTGGCGGGCGATCTCGACGATCTGCTGCAGCAGCTCGGTCGGGTACAGCGCGCCGGTCGGGTTGTTCGGGTTGATGACCACGATGCCCTTCGTATTGGGCGTGATCTTCTTGCGGATGTCGTCGAGGTCGGGCAGCCAGCCGGCGCCTTCGTCGCACAGGTAGTGCACCGGCCGGCCGCCGGACAGCGACACCGACGCCGTCCACAGCGGGTAGTCGGGCGCCGGCACCAGGATCTCGTCGCCGTTGTCGAGCAGCGCGTTCAGGCTCATCGTGATGAGCTCGGAGGCGCCGTTGCCGAGGTAGACGTCGTCGACGGTGACGCCGGCGATGTGCTTTTCCTGCGAGTAGTGCACCACCGACTTGCGCGGCGCGAAGAGGCCCTTGCTATCGGTGTAGCCGGCCGCATGTGGCAGGTTCCGGATCATGTCCTGCACGATCTCGTCCGGCGGCTCCAGGCCGAACGCGGCGATGTTGCCGATGTTCAGCTTGATGATCTTCTGGCCCTCTTCTTCCATCTCGCGGGCCTTGTCGAGCACGGGCCCGCGGATGTCGTAGCAGACGCTGGCGAGCTTGCTGGACTTGGTGATCGGCTTCAACGTCGGCACTCCTGCGGGCGCTTGCTGCGCTGCAAAAACTACAATTTTATCCGTGCGAACCCGGCCTCCCGGCCACCGACCTTCACCATCCGTCGATGAAATTCCAGCCCGACAGCCTGGCCGGCACCAACACCATCACCCGCCACGCCCCCGGCGAGCTGTGGGTCGGCAACAACCGCTTCGACCGCAGCATGCTGGTGCCCTGGGTCGGCACGGTGCAGCCCTGGGAGCCGTCGAGCATCGAGGAGCTCGAGCCGCGGCACTTCGAGGCGCTGCTGGACCTGAAGCCGGAGCTGGTGATCTTCGGCTCGGGCCCGCGCATCCGCTTCGTGTCCCCGGCGCTGCACCGGGCACTGATCGACCGGCGCATCGGCGTCGAGACCATGGACACCGCCGCCGCCTGCCGTACCTACAACGTGCTGGTCGCGGAGGGCCGATCGGCCGTCGCGGCGCTGCTTCTGCCGCCTGTTCCGGCGACGGTGCGCGGGGCCTGAGGGATTCCCTAGCCCATCCGCGGCAAGAGCTTCATTGCCGAACTTTATAATCACGGGCTAAGCCCCCACCTACCCGATGCCGCCTGGTGGCCCGGGTTTATTCCGTGCCGTGACGGGGGCGCAACGACAGAACTCCCCTCATCGCACATGACGCCTGTCCTCAACAAAGCCCTGCCCGATTTCGAGGCGCAAGCCACCAGCAGCGTGAAATTCACGCCGCAGGCCTTCGCCGGCCAAGCGATCGTGCTGTACTTCTACCCGAAGGACCACACGCCCGGCTGCACGACCGAGGCGATGCAGTTCCGCGACAAGCACAAGGACTTCCAGAAGGCGGGTGCGGTCGTCTTCGGCGTCTCGCGCGACAACATGGCCTCGCACGAGAAGTTCCGCCAGAACCTGGAACTGCCGTTCGAGCTGATCGCCGACACCGAAGAGAAGCTTTGCCACATGTTCGGCGTGGTCAAGAACAAGATCATGTACGGCAAGAAGGTCAAGGGCATCGAGCGCAGCACCTTCCTGATCGACGGCACCGGCGTGCTGCGGGCCGAATGGCGCGGCATCAAGGTCGCGGGCCACGTCGACGAGGTGCTCAAGGCCGTCAAGGACCTCAAGAAGGCCGCCTGAGCCCGGGGCGGCCCCTGCACGAGCGATCTGTCACAGCCCCGTACCGGAGCCGCGCGACCGCTTGTGCATAATCGATCCATGCCCGTGAGTCGCCCATCGCGTTTCACCGCTTCAGCGAAAGCCGCACAGTCGACTGTGCGGCTTTTTTGTTTGTCCAGCCGCCCCTGAAAGCTCCATGCCGCTACCCAAGCCGCCTGCCACCAAAGCCGCGTTGCTGACCCCCGCCGACTTCGAATCCCAGGCCGCGCCCCGGACCGACAAGAAAAGCCTGAAACCCACCGCCGCCGCGGCCGAGCCCGCGGCGGCGTCGCTGGACCTGTACGACGGTGCGGCACCGGTAGCCGCACCGACGGCCAAGTCGAGCAAGCCCGCGCCCGCCGCCGGCAACATGCCGGTCAAGGCGCCGACCCTGGCGGCCGCGACCAAGCCGCGCCCGCGCCGGGTGCACCGTGAAGGCCCGCCGAAGCTCTTCGTGCTCGACACCAACGTGCTGATGCACGACCCGATGAGCCTGTTTCGCTTCGAGGAGCACGACGTCTTCCTGCCGATGATCACGCTGGAGGAGCTCGACGGCCACAAGAAGGGCATGAGCGAAGTCGCGCGCAATGCGCGCCAGGTCAGCCGCGAGCTCGACGGGCTGGCCGGCGGCGAAGGCAAGCTCGATCCGAAGGAAGGCATCGCGCTGGCCAAGACCGGCCACAAGGATGCCGGCGGCAGGCTCTTCTTCCAGACCCAGCTGCTGGAGATCAAGCTGCCGGCCGGCCTGCCGCAGGGCAAGGCGGACAACCAGATCCTCGGCGTCGTGCAGTCGCTGCGCGACCAGCACCCGGGGCGCGACGTGGTGCTGGTGTCCAAGGACATCAACATGCGCGTGAAGGCGCGCGCACTCGGGCTGCCAGCCGAGGACTATTTCAACGACAAGGTCCTCGAGGACGGCGACCTGCTCTACACCGGCGTGATGCCGCTGCCCGGCGACTTCTGGGAGCGCCACGGCAAGACGATGGAGAGCTGGCAGCAAGGCGGCCAGACCTTCTACCGCATCAGCGGCCCGCTGGTGCCGGCGCTGATGGTCAACCAGTTCGTCTACCTCGAGTCGCCCGGCGCCTCGGCGCTGTACGCGCGGGTCACCGAGATCACCGGCAAGACCGCGGTGCTGAAGACGCTGAAGGACTACACCCACGCGAAGAACTCGGTGTGGGGCGTGACCGCGCGCAACCGCGAGCAGAACTTCGCCCTGAACCTGCTGATGGACGCCGAATGCGACTTCGTGTCGCTGACCGGCACCGCCGGCACCGGCAAGACGCTGATGACACTGGCCGCCGGCCTGTCGCAGGTGCTCGACGAGCGCCGCTACACCGAGATCATCGTCACCCGGGTCACCGTGCCGGTGGGTGAAGACATCGGCTTCCTGCCCGGCACCGAGGAAGAGAAGATGGGCCCGTGGATGGGCGCGCTCGACGACAACCTCGAGGTGCTGGCCCGCGGCGACGGCTCCGCCGGCGAATGGGGCCGCGCGGCGACGCAGGACCTGGTGCGCTCGAAGATCAAGATCAAGAGCCTGAACTTCATGCGCGGGCGCACCTTCCTGAACAAGTTCGTGATCATCGACGAGGCGCAGAACCTGACGCCCAAGCAGATGAAGACGCTGATCACCCGCGCCGGCCCGGGCACCAAGATCGTCTGCCTGGGCAACCTGGCGCAGATCGACACGCCCTACCTCACCGAAGGCAGCTCGGGCCTGACATTCGCGGTCGACCGCTTCAAGGGCTGGCCGCATTCCGGCCACATCATGCTGGCGCGCGGCGAACGCTCGCGGCTGGCGGACTTCGCCTCCGAAGTCCTGTAAGCCCGCCGGAAAGACGAACGGCCGCGGGCACCCCGCGGCCGTTTCGCTTTCAGCGTGTCACTTCTTCAGGTCTTCGAAGAAGGCCTTCGAGTTGAACTCGCGTCCGAGGAAGTCCTTGACGATCGCCGCCGGCGGCCGCTGGCTGCCATTGGCCAGCACGATGTCGCGGTAGCGGCGACCGACCGTCGGATCGAGACGCTTGCCGCCATCGAACGCGGTGCGCATGTCCATCGCGACGACCAGGCTCCACAGGTAGCCGTAGTAGCCGGCCGAGTAGTTGGTGGCGATGTGGCTGAAGCCGGCCGGGAACATCGTGCCGCGCACATGGCCCAGCGGCGTCGCGCCTTCCATCTGCGCCCACAGCGCCATCGGATCGCGCGGCTCGCCGCTGTACAGCGCCAGGTCGTAGCTGGCGTACAGGTGCTGGCGGCTCTGCTGCACGCCCTTGCCGTACTCGCGCGCGGCCTTGGCCTGCTCGATCATCCTGTCCGGCACCGGCTTGCAGCTCGGGCAGACCTGGCCGAAGAGCTTCAGCACCTGCTTGTCGTAGACCCAGTCCTCCAGCATCTGCGACGGCGCCTCGACGAAGTCGCGCTTGGTGCTGGTGCCCGCCTGCTGGGCCCAGCGCGTCGCCGACAGGTTGTTGTGCACCGAGTGGCCGAGCTCGTGCAGCAGCGTCTCGAGCTCGTCCAGTGTCAGGCCCTGCCGGTCGAAGTTGACGACCAGCGCCGCCTGCGGGGTGCGCTGTGTCGCGGTCGAGCCGTTGCGCACGCTCCAGACCGCGGCATGGTTGTACTTGCCCTCGCGTGGGTAGAGGTCGATCCACAGCGTGGCCAGCGGCTTGTTCGTCTTCGCGTCGACGACGCGCCAGGTCTGCGCCTCCGGGTGCCACAGGGTCACGCCCGGCACGCGCTCGTAGCGCACGCCCATCAGCGTCTCGATCAGGCGGAAGCAGAACAGCAGGCTTTCCTGCGGCGGGAAGTACTGCCGGAAGGCTTCCTGGTCGACCTGGAAGCGCGCCTTGCGCTGGCGCTCGGTGTAGAACGGAATGTCCCAGCGCTCGACCTTCACGCTGTCGAGCGGCTGCCCGAGGTGCTCGGCCTTGGCCTTGCGCAGCTCGTCGATCTCGCGGCGCTCGCGCTCCTCGACCGCCGCCTTGACGTCGGCCAGGAAGGCCTGCGCCTTCGTCACGCTCTCGGCCATGCGCCGGCGCACGACGAAGTCCGCCCAGCTCGCGGCACCGAACAGCGAGGCGTACTCCTTGCGCAGCTTCGTGATCTCGGCCAGCACCTTCAGGTTCGCTTCGCCGCCTTCGTTGGTCTTCGCGCGCCACATGCGCTCGCGCGTCGCACCGCTGTCGGCCAGCTGCAGCACCGGACCGTAGGTCGGGTAGTCGACACCCAGCAGCAGGCGGCCTTCGGCGTCCCGCTTGGCGTTCTTCCACACCGACTCCGGCACGCCCTTCAGCTCGGCTTCGGTCAGAGGCACCTGCACGCCCGCGTCGCGCACGTTGCGGTCGAATTCGATGCCGAGCGCCGCGATGCGGTCGTTCAGCGCCTTCGCGCGTTCGCGCTGCTGCGGCGGCAGCGCGACGCCGGCGTCCTCGAAACCTTCGAGTGTGGTCTTCAGCAGCTCGCGGTCGATCGCATCGCGCGGCTTGGCTTTCTTCGCTGCCTTGAACAGCTGCTCGTTCTGGCCCAGCGAGGACTGGAACTCGGTCCAGCGCTGCTCGCAGGCCTCCGACGCGTCGCGCACCGACTTGTCCGGATGCACCGCGGACAGGAACTGCAGCGGGTAGCCCAGGTCCTCGAGCTGCGCATTGAAGCGGTCGTAGGCGGCCAGCCAGCGGGCGTCGACCGGACGGGCTTCGAGCTGCTTCAGCGCGGCGGTCGCGGTGTCGAGCCCGCGGTCGCAGGCGGCCTTGAGGTCGGCGGCCGCCGCGAAGCTGGGGAAGGCCGGGCCGGGCGCCTGGACATCGGCGGCACCGGCGGTGGCGGCGCCAGCCAGCAGCGCGGCGGCCAGCGCCAGCGCGTGGCGAGCGGAATGGGAGGGATGCATCAAGACTCCTCTTCGTTGTCGTCGGCCGCGGTCAGGAGACCGCGGCCTGGGCGGCGGCAAGCGCCTTCTTCGGATGGACCAGGTTGCGGCGGCCATCGGCGCTGCGCTCGGCGGTGTCGACGATCAGCGTGATCAGCTCGGCCGGCTTCAGCTTCGGATTGACCACCAGCAGCTTGGTCGCCAGGTTCGCCACCTGCGGGGAGGCCATCGAGGTGCCCGACAGCGCGACGCGCTGGCCGCCCGGGAGATAGCTGTCGACCTGGTAGCCGTTGGCATGCACCTTCACCGTCGGGCCATAGCTGGTGAACGGCGCCTCGTCGCCGGCACGGTCCACGGCCCCCACGGTCAGCAGGTTCGGCGCGACGATGTCGGCCGGCATGCTCTCGGCGAAGCTGGCGTCCTCGTTGTTGTTGCCGGCGGCGGTGACGAACAGGATCTCCGGTGCGCTGGCGAAGGCCTTGACCAGCGCCGACTTGCCGATGTCGAAGTACTCGCGGGCGAGCGCCTTGCGCTCGTCCGGCGTCTTGCCGGTGCCGCAGCGCTCGAGGTCGCCGGCGATGTCGCCCACGCTGCCGCCCCAGCTGAGGTTGGCCACCCTCACGCCGCGCTGCCTGAACGCATCGACCGCCGCCTGCAGCGCCTTCGCGTCGCGTTCGGCCAGCTCACGCGTCGGGCACGGCTCGGGCTTCAGTGTGTGGCTGAACTCCAGCCGCCCGACCATCAGCCGCGCCTGCGGAATGCCTGCCAGCGCAATGCCGGCGACGTGCGTGCCGTGCTGGTAGTTGCCGGCGAGGCCGAGCTCCTCGATCGTCGCCTTGTACTGGTCGGCCGGCATCGTCGACAGCAGCTGCTTGACCTGGCTCGCCTCGGCGCTGTCGATGTTCGAGCGCAGGTCGGACAGGCCCTTGCTGCGCGCCGTCATCTGCGGCAGCTTGGCCACCAGCGCCGGCGGGATCGGCATCAGTTCACCCTGCGCCGGCCGGGCGTACTTGTCGAACGCGATCAGCGCCGGCTTGCCGTCGGTGCCCAGCAGCAGCTGGCCGGGGAAGAGCCTGGTGTCGACGCCGGAATCCCACACCGCGACCGTCACGGTCTGCGTGGCGCCGGCCGGCAGCACGGCTTCGCGCGCGGCCCAGATGTCCGGCTTCTCGACCTTGTTCGCCGCCAGGTAGCGGCCGTAGGTGTCGATCAGCACCGTCTTCAGCGGCAGCAGGGTCAGCAGGTTCAGCCGCGACGCGACGACGCCGGGCGCGAAGTCGCTGGACAGCGCGCCGTTCTGGTCGACGATCGGCTGCCAGACCTCGCGCGCGCGGCCCAGCATCAGCGCTTCCCCGACCAGCTCGGCACTGGCCTTCGCGCCCTTGATGTCGTTCTCGATCACCGCATAGGGCATCGGCGTGATCTCGCGCCGGATCGCCTCGGCCACCGCCTGGCGCCACGGCTCGCTGCCGACCGGGTGCTGGCGTGCCGCCTGCGCCATGGCCTTCAGCCGCAGGCCTGACAGCAGCTTGTCGGCGGGCTTGTCCTGCAGCGCGCGCACCTCGTCGGCGCGCGCGATCGCGCGCTCGTACTGGCCGTCGAGGAAGTCCAGCGCGGCAAGCGTGGCGATCAGGTCGCGGCGCGTGCCCTTGTCGGCGATGTCGTAGTTCGCCAGCAGCGATTCGGTGTCGCGGCGCACCGCCGCCCCGAAGGGCGCGAAACGCTCGGCCGAACGCAGCAGGTCCTCGACCTTGCCGTCGATCCTGTAGGTGAAGCGCGGAACATCGGCCGCTTTCTCGATGCGCGGCTTCGTGCTCGTCGGTTGCGCCCAGCCGGTGACGGGCGAAACGGCGGCGAACGCCAGCACCAGCGCAGCAGCGGCGGGCGCGATGACTTGTCTATGCATGGGGGGGCCCTGTGGGATTCCAGGGGCCCGATGCTAGCGGGCCGCCGGAGCCCTCCAGCGGCCATGCGACGAACGGCAGAACCGGTGGATCAGACTGCGCCCACCAGCTCGCGGATCTGCTGTAGCGCCGTCGGATCCTCGATGGTCGTCAGGTCGCCCGGGTCGCGCTGTTCGCAGACGGCCTGGATCGCGCGCCGCAGCAGCTTGCCCGAGCGTGTCTTCGGCAGCACCGTCACGAAGCGCACCCGCGCCGGCCGCGCGACGGCGCCCAGCGTCTCGTCGACGCGCTTCATGATCTCGCCCTCGAGCTTCAGCGCGCCGGCGGCATCGGCCGCGGCCGAGGCATCCTTCAGCACCGCGAAGGCCATCGCCACCTGGCCCTTGAGCTGGTCGGCGACGCCGACCACCGCCACTTCGGCGACGTTGGGATGGCTGGAGATGCTCTCCTCGATCTCGCGCGTGCCGAGGCGGTGGCCCGCGACGTTGATGACGTCGTCGGTGCGGCCGAGGATGAAGAAGTAGCCGTCCTCGTCGCGGATGCCCCAGTCGAAGGTGCTGTAGACCTGCCGGCCCGGAATGCTGGTCCAGTAGGTCTTCACGAAGCGCTCGTCGTCGCGCCAGACGGTGGACATGCAGCCCGGTGGCAGCGGCCCGGCGATGGCGACGACGCCCTTCTGGTTGGCGCCTGTCAGCTCGGCGCCGGTGGCTTCGTCGATCAGCTTGACGTCGTAGCCGTACATCGGAACGCCGGGCGAGCCGAATTTCGACGGCGCCGGCTCGACGCCGTTGGCGATGGTCAGGATCGGCCAGCCGGTCTCGGTCTGCCAGTAGTTGTCGACGATCGGCTTGCCCAGACCCTGCGCGATCCACTGCGCGGTCGGCTCGTCGAGCGGCTCGCCGGCAAGGAAGAGGCGCTTCAGCGAGCTGAGGTCGTACTTCGACAGGAAGGCCGGGTCCTGCTTCTTCAGCACGCGCACGGCGGTCGGCGCGCTGAACATCACGCTGACCTTATATTGCTCGACCAGCTTCCACCAGATGCCGCCATCGGGGCGGATCGGCAGGCCCTCGTACATGATGGTCGCCATGCCGGCGATCAACGGGCCGTAGATGATGTAGCTGTGACCGACGACCCAGCCGATGTCGCTGGTCGAGAAGTAGGTCTCGCCAGGCCGTCCGTCGAAGATGTGTTTCATCGAGGCGGCCAGTGCGACCGCGTAGCCGCCGGTGTCGCGCTGCACGCCCTTCGGCCTGCCGGTGGTGCCCGAGGTGTACAGCGTGTAGCTCGGCTGCGTCGACTCGATCCAGGTGCAGGGCACCTGGGCGTCGAGGTGCTGCTCGCGCAGCGTCGCGTAGTCGAGGTCGCGGCCGGCGACACGCTCGAACGGGCTCAACCCGCGGTCGACCATCAGCACCTTCGAGGGTTTGTGCTGGGCGAGGCGGATGGCCTCGTCGAGCAGCGGCTTGTAGGCAACCACCTTGCCACCCCGGCTCCCGGCATCGGCGCTGACCACCACGCTCGGCTCGGCATCGTCGATGCGGCTGGCGAGGCTGACGCTGGCGAAGCCGCCGAAGACCACCGAATGGATCGCGCCGATGCGTGCGCAGGCCAGCATCGCGAATGCGGCTTCGGGGATCATCGGCATGTACAGCAGCACCCGGTCGCCCTGCTTCACGCCGGCCGCCTGCAGCACCGCGGCCATGCGCTGCACCTCGGCATGCAGCGCGGCGTAGCTGTAGATGCGCTCCTGCTCGACCTCGGTCGAAACCCAGATCAGCGCGTTCTGCTGCCCGCGTTCGGCCAGATGCCGGTCGACCGCGTTGTGGCACAGGTTCGTGGTGCCGCCGACGAACCACTTCGCGAACGGCGGGTTGTCATAGTCGCAGACGCGGTCGAAGGGCCGCTGCCAGTCGATCAGCGCGGCCTGCTCGCGCCAGAAGCCGTCGCGGTCGTCGATGGAACGGCGGTAGAACTCGCGGTAGCTGGTCATGGCGGTGGGTCTCCTGCAAGCCTGGCGCGGTGCAAAGTTGCCGCGCATTGCACGGCCTGCCACTGACGTCACTCTGACGCCACGCCCGGCGCTCGGCAATCGCTTGACGCTACACAAACCCCAGGAAATCACCGGGCAAACCCCCTGTCCGGGGGGTGGTATCCTCGCGCGCTGTGCCGACGCCCACCCTGCCCTCGAAGCGCCTGCTCGCCGCCGCCCTGATCGCGCTGGCGGCATTCGGTGCCCAGGCCACGCCCGCGAACGCCCCCGCCACGCCGGCGGACGAGGCGGTGATGAGCCTGCTGGCCGAGCACAAGGCCGCGAAGGACCGCGCAGGGCTCGTTCAGAGCGTGCGCGACACCGCCTCGGACCTCGTGATGTCGGCGATGGACTTCCTCGGCGTGCCCTACCGCCGCGGCGGCAACACCGAGTCCACCGGTTTCGACTGCTCCGGTTTCACGCGCCACATCTTCGAGAAGAGCATCGGCCTCGTGCTGCCGCGCCGCGCCGACGAGCAGGCCTCGCTGGCCTCGCTGCTGCAGATCAAGCGCGACGAGCTGAAGCCCGGCGACCTGGTGTTCTTCAACACGATGCGCCGCACCTTCTCGCACGTCGGCATCTATGTCGGCGACGACAAGTTCATCCATTCGCCGCGCGCCGGCGGTGCCGTGCGCATCGAGGACATGTCGGATTCGTACTGGGCCCGCCGCTTCACCGGCGCGCGCCGCGCCGAGCTGGCCGCGCCGGCAAGCCCCCGCTAGCGCGCGCCCGCGCCCCGCGCGCGCACAATCGGCCGGATGGTCCGCCCCCTGCTCACTTCGTTCGCTCCCCCCAAGGGGGGCTCAGCGCCCTACGGGCGGCCGGGCGGGCGCTGATGGGCGAAACGATCATCCCCCTGGCCGACCTGCGCTATAGCGCGCTGGTGCCGCCCATCCCCGAGCAGCTGACGCCGCCCACCGGCCTGCTGGCCGACCGCCTCGGCCGGCCGCTTCACGACCTGCGCATCTCGGTCACCGACCGCTGCAACTTCCGCTGCAGCTACTGCATGCCGAAGGAGGTCTTCGACCGCGACCATGCCTTCTTGCCGCAGGCTTCGCTGCTGAGCTTCGAGGAGATCACCCGGCTGGCACGCGTCTTCGTCGCGCACGGCGTGCGCAAGCTGCGCCTGACCGGCGGCGAGCCCCTGCTGCGCAAGGGCCTGGAGACGCTGATCGCCATGCTGGCCGAGCTGCGCACCCCCGACGGCCAGCCGCTGGACCTGACGCTGACGACCAACGGCTCGCTGCTCGCGCGCAAGGCGCGGGCGCTGGCCGATGCCGGCCTGAAGCGCGTGACGGTGAGCCTCGACGCGCTCGACGACACCATCTTCCGGCGCATGAACGACGTCGACTTCCCGGTCGCCGACGTGCTGCGCGGCATCGACGCGGCGCAGGCCGCGGGCCTCGGGCCGATCAAGCTGAACATGGTCGTCAAGCGCGGCACCAACGATCACCAGATCGTGCCGATGGCGCGCCACTTCCGCGGCTCGGGCCTCGTGCTGCGCTTCATCGAGTACATGGACGTCGGCGCCAGCAACGGCTGGCGCATGGACGAGGTGCTGCCGTCCGCCGACGTGCTCCAGCTGCTGCAGGCCGAATGGCCGCTGGTGCCGCTCGACCCGACGGTCGAAGGCGAGACCGCCGAGCGCTGGGCCTATGCCGACGGCGGCGGCGAGATCGGCGTGATCTCCAGCGTCACGCAGGCCTTCTGCCGCGACTGCAACCGCGCGCGGCTGTCCACCGAGGGCAAGCTGTTCCTGTGCCTGTTCGCCAGCCGCGGCCACGACCTGCGCGCGCTGCTGCGCGGCGGGCGCAGCGACGAGGAGATCAGCGCCGCGATCGGCCCGGTGTGGGCCGCTCGGGATGACCGTTACTCCGAGCTGCGCGGCGCGGCGCAGGTGCCGGCGGCTGAACGACGCATCGAGATGCACTACATCGGCGGATAGATGAGGCCCCCACGCTCCCTGCCGGTCGCTGCCCCCCGAGGGGTCCCTTGCAGCGGACCGGCAGAGCCGGATCCGCGCAAGACCCTCGGATATAACCCATGACCCAGCCCACGCTCGAGCAGATCGCGTCGTGCATCGCCGGCTACGACCCGAACGCGATGCCCGTCGCCCAGGCGCAGGAGTTCATCGCGCGGCTGGTGCCGCGGGTGCAGGCGGTCGAACGGCTGCCGATCCGCAGCGCGCTGGGCCGGGTGCTGGCGCACGACGTGGTGTCGCCGATCGACGTGCCCTCGCACGACAACGCGGCGATGGACGGATACGCGATGCGCGGCATGGACCTGGCCGACGACGGCCCGACGCTGTTGCCGGTGGCCGGCACCAGCTTCGCAGGGCAGCCGGTGGTCAGCGTGGTGCCGCCGGCGTTCTGCGCCCGCATCATGACCGGCGCGGTGATGCCCGACGGGCTGGACACCGTCGTGCCGCAGGAATTCACGACGCTGCTGCCCGATGGCCGGATCAGCATCCCGGCCGGCATCGTGCGCACCGGCGACAACCGCCGCCTGCGCGGCGAGGACCTGGCACGCGGCGAGGCCGCGCTGAAGGCCGGCCGCGTGCTGCGCCCCGCCGACCTCGGGCTGCTGGCCTCGCTGGGCCAGGCCGAGGTGCCGGTGCTGCGCCGCCTGCGCGTGGCCTTCTTCTCGACCGGCGACGAGCTGCGCTCGGTCGGCGAGCCGCTGGACGAGGGCTGCGTCTACGACAGCAACCGCTACACGCTGTGGGGCATGCTGACGCGCCTGGGGGTCGAGCTGATCGACCTCGGCGTCGTGCGCGACGAGCCCGACGCGCTGCGCGCGGCCTTCGAGCAGGCGGCCGCGGCCGCCGACGCGGTGATCACCTCCGGCGGCGTCAGCGTCGGCGAGGCCGACCACACGAAGCGCATCATGGCCGAGCTCGGCGAGGTGCTGTTCTGGCGCATCGCGATGCGTCCGGGGCGGCCGCTGGCGATCGGCCGCATCGGCGACGGTGCCGGCGGCCGCGGCGCGATCCTCTTCGGCCTGCCCGGCAACCCGGTGGCCGTGATGGTCACCTTCTACGCCTTCGTGCGCGACGCGTTGCTGGCGATGGCCGGCGCCAACGCCGAGCCGCTGCCGGTGATGCAGGCGATCAGCGCCGGCGCGCTGCGCAAGAAGCCGGGGCGCACCGAGTACCAGCGCGGCACGCTGCGGCCGACCGCCGACGGCCGCTGGCAGGTGGAGATCACCGGCAGCCAGGGCTCGGGCATCCTGCGCAGCATGAGCCAGGCCAACGGCCTCGTCGTGCTGCACCACGGCCAGGGCAACGTGGCCGCCGGCGACCTGGTGGACGTGCTGCCCTTCGACGGCCTGGTCTGAGCCTGGCGGCCCGGCGTCAGGAGGCGCCGCCTCGCGCCGATCAGGAGGCGCCGCTTCTCGCCGTGGCGCCGTCGGCCCACTGCAGGTCGAGGTGGCGCGACAGCAGCTCCAGCAGCAGCCGCCGCTCGATCGGCTTCGGCAGGAAGTCGTCGGCACCGGCGTCGAGGCAGCGGGCGCGGTCCTGCTCGGACGCATTGGCTGACACCGCGATGATCGGCAGGCGCCGCGTCGCCGGATCTTCGCGCAGCCGGCGCGTGGCGGCATGCCCGTCCATCAGCGGCATCACGGTGTCCATCAGCACCAGGTCCGGCGCGGCCTGCCGGACCTGGGCGATCGCCGCCAGGCCGTCGCAGGCCTCGATCACCTCGAAGCCGTGTGCGCCCAGGATCTCGGCCAGCACGCGCCGGTTGCCGACGACGTCGTCGACGACGAGGATGCGCCGCCGCGGCCCCTGGTAGCCGCTGCCCGCCGCCTGCGCCGCCCGCTCGTGCGCCGCGGGCAGTACCGGCTGCGCCGGGCGCAGCACCGCGATCTCGAACCAGAACCGGCTGCCCTGCTGCGGCCGGCTTTCGACGCGGATCTCGCCGCCCATCAGCCGCACCAGCTGGCGGCTGATCGCCAGGCCCAGGCCGGTACCACCGGAGCGGCGCTGCAGGTCGCCGGCCTGCTCGAACGGCTCGAAGATGCGCTCGAGGTGCAGCGCGTCGATGCCGATGCCCTGGTCGTGGACCTCGAAGTGCAGCATCGGCTGGGCCTCGTTGCCTGTCAGCGTGACGGCCAGCCGGACCAGGCCGCGATCGGTGAACTTCACCGCATTGCCCAGCAGGTTCAGCAAAACCTGGCGCAGTCGCTGGCCGTCGGCCTCGATCATCGTCGGCAGGTCCGGCGCGGCGGTCACGACGAAGTCCAGGCGCTTCTCCAGCGCCTTGATGCGCACGATGTCGCCGACGCCGGCGACCAGCGCCGGCAGGTCGACCGGCCCCGGATTGAGCTCGGTCTTGCCGGCTTCGATGCGGGCCAGGTCCAGGATGTCGACGATCAGCGTCAGCAGGTGTTCGCCGCTGGTCTGGATGGTCGACAGGCCGTTGCGCTGGCGATCGCTGAGCTGCGTGTCCATCTGCAGCAGCTGCGCGTAGCCGAGCACGGCGTTCAGCGGCGTGCGCAGCTCGTGGCTCATGCGCGCGAGAAACTCGCTCTTCGCAAGGTTGGCGACCTCGGCCCGCTCCTTCGCGACGATGAGCTCGTGCGTGCGCTCCTCGACCAGTTCCTCGAGGTGCTCGCGGTGCATCTTCAGCTCGCTCTCGCGCTGGCCGAGCGCGGCGATCATGCTGTTGAAGGCCTGGGCCATCGCGCCGATGTCGCGCGGGCCGCTGACGTCCGCCCGCACGTCCTCCTCGCCGCGCTCGGCGCGCGCCATCGCCAGCGACAGCGCCTGCAGCGGTTTCGTCAGCCGCAGCGCGAACCAGCGCAGCACGACGAGGAACAGCAGCGCGAACAGCAGCGACACCGCCATGTTGGTGAAGAAGACGTTGGCGACCATGCGCTTGAGCGTCGCCTTGGTCAGCGTGACGCGGGCATGGCCGAGCAGTTCCTCGGGCTGGGCCTCGACGACGAAGGGCGAGTCGGCGCGCTTGGTGCGCACCGGCGCGACGAAGTGCCACGCGTCGTCGGACTCGGCCTCCAGGTAGGCCTGCGCCGGCGCCGCCGCGGCGCTGCGCGGCGCCGGCAACGCCGCGGCGGCATCGTTGCGCGGCGCGCCGCGGGACAGCAGCACCGCGCCCCCGGCAAAGCGCAGCTCGACCGCGGTGACGTCCGGGAAGCTCAGCGTCATGCTGACCGCCTCGGCGGCGTTGTCGGCCGCGCCGTAGAGCATCGCCAGCGTGCTCTGCGTGGCCAGGCTCTGCGCGATGCGCTCGCCCTGTTCGACCAGCGCATTGCGGATCTGCTGGCTCGCCTGCCACGAGCTCACCAGCGAAGCCACCAGCGCGATGCACAGCACGCCGATCGCCACCACCACCGACAGCTGGCGCCGGAAGGTTGCGCCGCGGGCGGCCGTTGTTCGGGCGGGGCGTACTGCCATGCCGATCGTCCGGTCATTCATCTCATTGCTCCGGGAACACCATGTCGAAGGCCTGCTGGGCATTCGACAGGTTCAAGCCGAGGTGACTTGCTGCGCGTACGTTGACGGCAATGCGCACATCCTTCAGCGGCAGCACGCCCGGGGAGCGGTGGCCGCCGGCGGCGGCCATCGCGGCGCCGCCGAGGCGGCGACCGAGGGCGAGGTTGTCGGGGTACAGGGAGAACAGCGCACCGCGCCGCACATGCGCGACGCTCGACGACAGAACCGCGAAATTGCGGTCCCAGGCCTCCTGCAGCACCAGCGGCAGCACGGCGGCATCGTCGACCGTCGCTGAGTCGTGCGGCAGCCACAGCACGTCGCGCTTGGCATCGAAGGACGCCACCAGCGTCTGGTAGATGCGCAACGCGGCCTTCAGGTCGTCGGCCTCGTGGGCCATCAGTTCCAGGCCATGAGCCTTCGCGGCGTCGCGCGCCATGCGGATCAGCCAGGCGTTCTGCCTCGGGTCGTAGACCACCGCCACCCGGCGCGCCGAGGGCACCAGGCTGCGCAGCCGCGCGAACAGCAGCGAAGGGTCGGGCGTGAGGCTGTGCACGGCGAAGTCCCTGGCCTCCGACTCCGGCACGGCCAGCACGCCGCCGGCGATCACCGAGACGCTGCGGTCCAGCGCGCCGACGGCCTTCAGGCCGTTGCGGCCGAGCGCGATCACCGCCCGCACCTCGCGCTTGCGCAGCTCGGACTGCGCATCGGCCGGCAGGCCCGCCGGCCCGACCGCGAAGCTGGCGACACGGCCGCGCGCCTGCTGCTCGATGCCCTCGAGGATCTTCGTGAAGACGCTGCGGTACGGTTCGCCGATATCGGGGTAGACCACCGCCAGCGACTGCGCGTCGGCGCCCTGCGCCAACGCCGCAGCCGCCGGCGCCGCGAGCAGCGTGGCGATCAGCAGGCGCCGCTGGCGGATCGGCGCCTTCATCGTCATGCGTGCCGGCTCAATGCGCCGGCGCGGTGGCTTCCGCGAGCTCGGGCGTGGTGTTCTCGCCCGGCACCGCGCCGCGGGCCAGGAGCGTGTAGACGGTGGGCACGACGAAGATCGTCAGCAGCGTGCCCAGCGACATGCCGCCGACGATCACCCAGCCGATCTGCTGCCGGCTCTCGGCACCGGCGCCGCTGGCCAGCGCCAGCGGCAGCGCCCCCAGCACCATCGCCCCGGTGGTCATCAGGATCGGCCGCAGGCGCAGGCTGGCGGCCTCGATCGTCGCCTCTCTCACCGACCGTCCCTGCTGTCGCAGCTGGTTGCTGAACTCGACGATCAGGATGCCGTGCTTGGTGATCAACCCGACCAGCGTGATCAGCCCGATCTGCGAGTAGACGTTCAGCGTGCCCCCGGTCAGCGTGATCGCCCCGAGCGCACCGACCATCGACAAGGGCACCGACAGCATGATCACGAAGGGGTCGATGAAGCTTTCGAACTGCGCCGACAGTACCAGGAAGATGAACACCAGCGCGAGCACGAAGACCAGCGCGAGCGCGCCGCTGGACGAGCGGAATTCACGCGAAACGCCGTTCAGTTCGGTGGCATAACCCGGCTGCAGCACGGCACGCGCGGTGTCGTCCATGAACTTCAGCGCGTCGCCGAGCGCGTAGTTCGGCGCCAGGTTCGCGGTGATCGACACCGAGCGCCGCTGGTTGAAGTGGTTCAGCTCGCGCGGGCTCACCGACTCGCGCACCTTGACCAGCGACGACAGCGGCAGCATTGCGTCGCCGCGGCCGCGCACGAAGAGCTTCTCGATGTCCTCGGGCGTCGTGCGGCCCGTGGTCTGCGTCTGCACGATCACGTCGTACTGGTCGGCCCCGCGCTTGTAGCGCGTGACGGCGCGGCCGCCGAGCATGGTCTCGACCGTGCGCGCGACCTGGTCGACGCTAACGCCGGCATCGGCGGCGCGGTCGCGATCCACCTCCATGAAGAGTTCCGGCTTGTTCAGCCGCAGGTCGCTGTCCGGCGCGACGAAGCCGGGGTTCTTGGCCATCTCGGCCAGGATCTTCTGCGTCGTGGCGGCCAGGTTTTGGTAGCTGTCGCTGGTGACGATGACGAAGTTCACCGGCCGGTCGCGGAACCCCTGACCGAGGCTCGGCGGCGTCGACGCGAAGGCCAGCACGCCCGGCAGGCCGGCGAACTGCTGCTGCAGCTCGCGCGCGATCTGCTGCGTGCTCTTCTCGCGCAAGGACCAGTCCTTCGCGCCCATGAAGGACATCGCCTGGGCCACCGTCGGATTGCCCGACGACACGAAGACGCGGTCGAGCTCCGGATGTTTCGCGGCGATCTTCTCGAGCTCGCGACCATAGCGCGCGGTGTATTCCAGCGTCGCCCCGTCGGGCGCGTTGATCGAGCCGAGCACGACGCCGCGGTCCTCCATCGGCGCGAGCTCGCTGCGCAGCCCGTTGAACAGCACCCAGCTGCCGGCGCCGCTGGCCAGCATCATCACCAGCACGACCCAGCGGTGCGCGAGCACCCAGGTGAGCGCGCCCGCATAGCGCTCGGTCAGCCAGACCAGGAAGCGCTCCATGCCGCGGTCGAAGAAGTTGGGCTTCGGGTTGTGCCTCAGCAGCAGGCTGCACATCATCGGCGTCAGCGTCAGCGCGACGAAGCCCGAAACGATCACCGCGCCGGCCAGCGCCAGCGCGAACTCGACGAACAGCCGACCGGTGCGCCCCGGCGTGAAGGCCAGCGGCGCGAACACCGCGGCCAGCGTCATGGTCATCGCCAGCACCGCGAAGCCGATCTCGCGCGCGCCCTTCAGCGCCGCCTGGAACGGCGTCATCAGGTGGCCGCCACCCTCCTCGATGTGGCGGAAGATGTTCTCCAGCACGACGATCGAATCGTCCACCACGAGGCCGATCGCCAGCACCAGCGACAGCAGGGTCAGCGTGTTGATCGTGAAGCCGGCGGCGGCCATCAGCGCGAAGGTGCCGATCAGGCTGACGGGGATCGTCACCAGCGGGATCACCGACGCGCGCAGCGTGCGCAGGAATACGAACACCACCAGCGCGACCAGGCCGACCGCCTCGGCGATCGTCGTGTACACCGACTTCACCGAGCGGTCGATGAACACCGAGTTGTCGTTGGCGATGCGCACCGTCATGCCCGGCGGCAGGTCCTGCTGCACCTTCGGCAAGGCCTCGCGCACGCCGGCCGAGATCTCCAGCGGGTTGGCCGTGGCGTTGCGGATGATGCCGGCGGAGATCGCCGGCGAGCCGTTCAGCCGCACCGACTGGCGCTCGCTGGCCGGTGCCTGCTCGATGCGCGCCACGTCCTTCAGCCGCACCGTGAAGCCGTTGACCGCCTTCAGCGCCACCTCGCCGAACTGGCGCTCGGTGTTGAGGTCGGTTCGTGCGGTGACGTTGAACTCGCGCTGCCGGCTCTCGATGCGGCCGGCGGGCACTTCGAGGTTCTGGCGCCGCAACGCGTCCTCGACGTCCTGCGTCGTCAGCCGGTACGAGGCGAGCTTGTCGGCATCGAGCCAGATGCGCATCGCGTAGCGCCGCTCGCCGAAGATCGGCACGTCGGCGACCCCGGGAATGGTCTGCAGCCGCGGCTTGACGATGCGGTTGACGACGTCGGTGATTTCCAGCGGCGACATGGTGTCGCTGGTGAAGGCGATCCACACGACGGGGAAGGCATCGGCCTCGACCTTCGCGACGATCGACTCGTCGGTGGCCTCGGGCAGGCGGCCACGCACGCGGGCCACGCGGTCGCGCACGTCGGCCGCCGCGGAGTCCGGATCCTTGCTGAGCTTGAAGCGCGCGGTGATGAAGCTCTGCTCGGCGCGCGAGATCGAGGTCAGGATGTCGACACCGTCGATGCCGGCGATCGAGTCCTCGAGCGGCTTGGTGACCTGCGACTCGATGACCTCCGACGACGCGCCGATCAGGCGCGTGCTGACGGTGACCACCGGCTCGTCGATGCGCGGGTACTCGCGCACGCTGAGCTTGGTGTACGACACCGCGCCGACGAGGATCAGCAGCAGCGACATCACCGTGGCGAACACCGGTCGCCGGATCGAGATCTCTGAGAGCTTCATGCCGCGCTCCTCGGATCAGGGTGTCGTGAAGGCGACGCGCGGCGCCGACGCGCCATTGGCCGTTGCGCGCGCGCCGGCCGGTGCACTCGCCGCACCCGGCGCGGGCCCGCCGCCGCCGGCGCCGCTCGCACCACCCAGCTGCACGATGCGCAGCGGCTGCGGTTCGCCGCGCATCAGCCGCGCCTGGCCGGCGACCACGACGGCATCGCCGGCGCGCACGCCTTCGAGCACCTCGACGCGGCCCGCGGTTCGCGCGCCGATGCGCGCCTGCATGCGCTGGCCAAGCTTGGCGCCGTTCGGACCGTCGACCACCTTGATCAGGAACTGCTGCTCGCCCATCGGCACCAGCGCTTCCTCGGGCACGGTGACCGCCTGCTCTCGCACGGCGAAGACGATGCGCGTGCGCGCAAACATGCCCGAACGCAGATCGCCGCCGGTATTGGCCAGCTTCGCGCGCACCAGCAGCGAACGGCCGCTGGCGTCGAGTTGCGAATCCACCGCCTCGACCCTCGCCGCGTAACGCTTGCCCGGCAGCGCATCGAGGTTCACCGCGACCGCCTGGCCGGGCTTGAGCTGCGAGAGATAGCGCTCGGGCAGCCGGAAGTCGACCCACACCGACGACACGTCCTCGACCTGCACCAGGTCGGCGCCGTCCTTCACGTAGTCGCCGATGTTGACGCTGCGGATGCCCACGATGCCGTCGAACGGCGCCACCACCTTCATGCGCTGCAGCTGGGCGCGGGCGAGCGCCACCTGGGCTTCGGCCACCTCGAGGTTCGCCTGCGCCTGGTCCACCACGCTCTGGCTGACGAAGTTCTGCGCCACCAGCTCGCGGTTGCGCTGCAGGTTCGTGCGCGCGATGTTGGCTTGCGCGTTCGCCTGCTGGGCCTGGGCCTGCTGCAGCGCATCGTCCAGCTGCACCAGCAGCTGGCCGCGGCGCACGCGCTGCCCGTCGGCAAAGCCCAGCTTCGCGATGCGGCCGCCGACCTCGGGACGCAGCATCACGCCCTGGTTCGAGCGCAGCGTGCCGACCGCCTGAGCGTCCTCCTCCAGGCGCGTCACCTCAGCCCGGCCGATCTCCACCGCCACCGGCCCCGCCGCCGCGCCCGGGCCGCCGGGCGCCCGCGCCCCGCCGGTGGCGGCCTGCGCGGCCGGTGTCGCGGGGCGGTTCTGCAGCCACCAGGCGCCGAAGGCGGCGCCCGCCAGCGCGAGCGCGACAACGGTGGTATGGACCTTGTTCATCGAATCGCCATTCGCATCGAATTGCACACTGTAACGTTGCACGACAAGCCCGCACCGGCAGTTTGCGACGACCGGCCGCCGGATCGCCCCGGATGACGAACCGCGACGCGACCCACGTGTGCAGTCAGCGCCGCACGGTCTCGACGCCGCGATTGGCGAGCTGGTCGGCGCGCTCGTTGCCCGGGTCGCCCGCATGACCGCGCACCCAGTGCCACTGCACCTGGTGCTGCGCGACCAGCGCGTCGAGCCGCTGCCAGAGCTCCTGGTTCTTCACCGGCTTGTTGTCCGCGGTGCGCCAGCCGCGGTTCTTCCAGCCCTTGATCCAGCTGGTGATGCCGTTCTTCACGTACTCGCTGTCGGTGTAGATCGCCACCGGCGTCGGCCGCTTGAGCGCAGACAGTGCCTCGATCACCGCGGTCAGTTCCATGCGGTTGTTGGTCGTCGTGGCCTCGCCGCCGAACAGTTCCTTCTCGTGCTCGCCCCAGCGCATCCAGGCGCCCCAGCCGCCCGGACCCGGGTTGCCCTTGCAGGCCCCGTCCGTGTAGATCACCACCAACGCTTCGCTCATCTGTTCGTTCTGCCTTGCGGTCGCTCGCTGCGACACGTCAGCCATTGTCGGTGGGCCGGCCCCGCGTGTGCATGCGCGGTTGCGCGACCACGGCCGGCGCCTTGGCCGGCACCTTCTGCATGCGCGCCAGGCCGACCAGCCGCATGCCGCGCACGCGCTTGACCGCGACGACGCAGTACAGCGCGCCGAGCACCGGCCACCAGCGCTCGCCGGCGCGCTCCATCCAGCCGCCGCGATCGAGCCAGCGCTGCGAGCCGAAGGGCGGGCGCCAGCAGCCGAATCGGCCGCGCTCGACCTCGAAGCCGAGCAGCCGCAGCCAGTCGCGCAGGCGCCAGTAGCCGATGAAGTCGCCGGCGCGCGGCAGGAAGAGCTTGCCGCCCAGGCCCATGCCGCGTCGCAGGTGACCGTAGCGCTGGCGCGCACCCCACAGGCTCGCCGGGTTGAAGCCCGTGACCACGACGCGGCCTTCCGGCACCAGCACGCGCTCCACTTCACGCAGCGTGTCGTGCGCATCGCGTGCGAGCTCCAGCGCATGCGGCAGCACGACGAGGTCCAGGCTCTGGCTCGGGAACGGCAGCGCGTCGTAGTCGCAGTGCAGCGCGAGGCCGGCGTGCGGCGCCAGCGTCGAGATCGATTCGTCGACCGGCGGCAGCTCGTACGGCTCGGGCATGTACAGCGAGTCGCTCGCCACCCAGCGGTGCGGCATGCGGTTCGCGCGCAGGCCGTCGAGCTGCGGCAGCCCCAGCTGCAGCGCATGGAACCCGAACAGGTCGCTGACGTGGCGGTCCAGCTGCACCTGCTCCCAGCCCAGCAGATAGCGCCCTGGCGGGCTCTTCAGCCACTGAGCCAACTCTATAATCGATGATTCGCGCGTCATGAATCTGATCGCCCTGCCCGCCTTCTCGGACAACTACATCTGGATGCTGCACGACGGCCGCCAGGCGATCGTCGTCGATCCGGGAGACGCGGCGCCGGTGCAGTCCGCACTCGATGCCAACGGGCTCGCGCTGGCGGCCATTCTAGTGACGCACCATCATCCCGATCACGTCGGCGGCGTGGACGCGCTGCGGCCGCGGCTGCAGGGCCCGGTCCATGCGCCGGCGCACGAGGTCATCCCGCAACCGAACGTTCCCCTGCACGACGGCGACCGCATCCAGGTGCTCGGCATCGAGTTCGAGGTCTTCGACGTGCCGGGCCATACCGCCGGTCATATCGCCTATGTGGAGCGGCCACGGGCGGGGCAGCCGCCGGCGACCGGCGCGGCGCCGATCCTGTTCTGCGGCGACACGCTGTTCTCGGCCGGCTGCGGCCGCCTGTTCGAAGGCACCCCTGCCCAGATGCACGCATCGCTGACACGCCTGGCTGCGCTGCCGGGCCAGACGCAAGTCTGCTGCACGCACGAATACACCGAGGCCAACCTGCGCTTCGCCGCCGCGGTCGAACCGGCGAACACCGCCGTCGCCGATCATGTCCGGGCCTGCGGCGCGCTGCGCGCCCAGGGCCTGCCCACCCTGCCTTCCACCGTCGCCCGCGAGCGGGCCATCAACCCTTTCCTGCGCTGCGCCGAGCCGGACGTGATCCGTGCCGCCCGCGCGCAGGGCGCCGCCAACGACAGCGCCGTGGAAGTCTTCGCGGCGCTGCGCGAATGGAAGAACCGATTCCGATGACTCGCCGCCTCGCCCTGTCCCTGCTCGCCGCGCTGCTGGTCAGCGCCTGCGCCACGCCACCCGCGCCGGCCCCGGAGGCGCCTCCGGTCGCACCCGCACCGGCCGAGCCTGCGCCGCCGCCGGCCGCACCCGCGCCGGTGGCGCCGCCGCCGGAACCCGTCGAACCCGTGCCGCCGCCGGTGGCGATCGACCCGCTGCGTCCCGACGTGCGCATCGATCCCGAGGACCAGCGCACGCGCATCGACCTGTGGATGCGGCTGCGCGCCGGCTTCGCGATGGCCGAGCTCGATGGCGAGCTCGTGCGCAAGTGGGAGCAGTGGTATTCGTCGCGGCCCGACTACGTGCAGCGCATGACCGAGCGCGGCGGGCGCTACCTGTTCCACATCCTCGAGGAGCTCGACAAGCGCGGCATGCCCAGCGATCTCGCGCTGCTGCCGTTCATCGAAAGCGCCTACAACCCCGAGGCGATGTCGCACGCGAAGGCCTCCGGCATGTGGCAGTTCGTGCCCGCGACCGGGCGCGATTTCGACCTGCGCCAGAACGTCTTCCGCGACGACCGCCGCGACGTGCTGGCCTCGACGCGCGCCGCGCTGGATTACCTGCAGGCGCTGTACGGCATGTTCGGCGACTGGCAGCTGGCGCTGGCCGCGTACAACTGGGGCCAGGGCAACGTGCAGCGCGCGCAGGCGCGCAACCTGCGCGCCGGCCTGCCGACCGACTACGCGAGCCTGCGCATGCCAGACGAGACGCGCAACTACCTGCCCAAGCTGCAGGCGGTGAAGAACATCGTGCTGAAGCCGGAGCGCTTCGCGCTGACGCTGCCGCCGCTGCAGAACCACCCGTATTTCCTGTCGGTGCCGATCGAGCGCGACATCGACGTCGAGCTCGCCGTGCGCTTCGCCGGCCTGTCGCTGGAGGAGTTCCGCCAACTCAATCCGCAGATGAACAAGCCGGTGATCCTGGCCGCCGGCACGCCCCAGGTGCTGCTGCCGTACGACGCCGCGAACACCTTCGTTCGCGCGCTGTCGGCACACCGCGGCAAGCTCGCCAGCTGGACCGCCTGGGTCGCGCCGAAGACGCTGAAGCCGGCCGAAGCGGCGCGCCAGGTCGGCATGGACGAAGCCCAGCTGCGCGAGGTGAACCGCATCCCCGCCGGCATGCTCGTGAAGGCGGGATCGACGCTGCTGGTGCCGCGCGACGCGAAGCGCGGCGCCGACGTCGCCGAGGAGATCGCGCACAACGCGATGCTCGCGCTGGCGCCCGATCGGCCGCCGCTGCGCCGCGTCAGCTTCCGCGCCGGCAAGAAGGGCGACAGCGTGGCCGCTGTCGCCAGGCGTTACCGTGTCGCGCCGGCGCAGGTCGCGGCCTGGAACAAGGTCGGCGCGCAGGCGAGCTTCAAGCCGGGCGAGGCGATCGTCGTGATGCTGGCGTCGCAGCCGGCGCGCACCGCGGAAGCCCGGCCGGTCCGCGAGGACGCGCGGCCCGCACGCGCCACGGCCACGAAGGTCCGCTCCGTCGCCAAGCCGGTGCGCACGGCCGCCCGTCCCGCCAGCAGCACCGGACGCCGCCTGTCGAAGCCGGCCCCGACGGCGCGCAGCCGCGCGACCCAGCCCTGAACGCCCCCGCGGTCGCGGCGGCTGCCGCGGACCGCCTGCACTCGATCGCCTGGCCGACCGTGGCCGCGGCGCCGGCCACGCGTCTGGCCGCGCTGGTCGAGATGCTGCGCGACACCCAGTGGCTGCCGGCGCAGCGGCTGCGCGCGGGCCAGATGCAGCAGCTCGCGGCGCTGCTGCAGCATGCCTTCGAGGCGAGTGAATTCCATCGCGAGCGCCTGAGCTCGGTCGGCTACCGCCGCGGCTCGCCGGTCACGCCCGCGCTGCTGGCCGCACTGCCGGTGCTGACGCGCTCGGAGGTGCAGGACCACCGCGCCGCGATCGAATGCCGACGGCTGCCCGCAGGCCACGGCGAGCCGATCCCGATCGAGTCGTCCGGTTCCACCGGCGCGCCGGTGCGCGTGCTCGGCAGCGGCCTCACGAAGTTGTTCTGGAACGCGCTGACGGTCCGCTCCCACGAGTGGAACCGCAGCGACCTGAAGGCGCTGGCGGCGGTCATCAACTTCTTCCCGAAGCTGCCGCCGGGCGGGGCCCGACGGCCGGACTGGGGTCCGCCGATGAACCGGCTGTTCCAGACCGGGCCCTGCGTCGGCATGCACATCGTCACGCCGGTCGACGTGCAGGCGCGCTGGCTGATCGCCCAGCAGCCGACCTACCTCGTCACGCATCCGACCAACGCGATGGCCCTGGCCGAATGGTTCCTGGCGCACGGCGAGCGCCTGAGCCACCTGCGCGAGGTCCGCACGATGAGCGAGGCCCATCCTGCCGATCTGCGGCAAGCCTGCCAGTCCGCCTGGGGCGCGCGCGTCGCCGACCTCTACAGCTCGCGCGAAGCCGGGATCATGGCGATCGAGTGCCCGCACAGCGGCCTGTACCACGTGCAGTCCGAGCACCTGATCGTCGAGGTACTGCGTGACGACGGCAGCCCGTGCGAACCAGGCGAGCTGGGTCGCGTCGTCGTGACCAACCTGCACAACTACGCGTTCCCGCTGCTGCGCTACGACGTCGGCGACCTCGCGGAACCGGGGCCGCCCTGCGGCTGCGGCCGGCACCTGCCGACGCTGCGACGCATTGCCGGGCGCATCCGCAACATGCTGGTGCTGCCGAACGGCCAGACCCTGTGGCCGTCGATCGCCGGCCTGAAGATGGGGCGCGCCGCACCGATCCGCCAGTTCCAGGTGGTGCAGACCAGCCTGCGCGAGGTCCAGGTGCTGCTGGTCGCCGACGCCCCGCTGGATGCAGCACAGGCGCAGACCGTGCGCGACATCGTCGCCGAGGCGCTGGTGCACCCCTTCGAGATCACGCTGTCCTATCGGGACGCGATCCCCCGCGCCGCCAGCGGCAAGTTCGAGGAGTTCAAGTCGCTGGTGCCAGCGCCGGGTCGCGGCACGACGTGAGGTGCTCGGCGTAGCTCATGCGCGGCAGGACGTCCGGGTCGCCATGATCGTGGTGATCGATCGGCAGCACGAATCCATCGGCGGCCGGCGACACGTAGCGGGCCATCGCCGAGACGAGCCAGAACCCGTGGCCGGCATCGAAGGTGTGCGCGGTCCAGGCCGGCCAGTAGATCAGGTCGCCCTCCTGCACCGGACACACCAGCATCCGGGGACGCCCATCCACCTGGCGCGCGACGTAGAGCGTGGCGCGCCCCCGCGTGATCAGCGAGATGCGCCCGGAGTCGTGCAGGTGGGGCGCGCGGTTGCGGCTGCTCAGCGAGCCCTCCTGGACCTGCTCCGCCGGCGCCTGGATGTGGATGGCGCCCGGCAGTCCGGGACGGCCGACCAGCCATTGGCTGCGAAAATCCAGGTCCGGCGCATCCTTGGCGTAACCCGCGTCGATCGATTGCTGCAGGGCACGCTCGCGCAGCCAGGCCGCCGTTTGGGGCGCTGACTCGATGAAGCGGCCGCTCGCCCAGCGCTGCGCGACCATGGCCTCGAATTCATCGGCCGCCAGTGTCTGGCCGAGCATGCGAGAAAAGAAGTCGGCAGCCCATCGATCCGCGGGAGGTGAAGGGACCGGCGCGGGTGCGTCGAGCGGCACGGAGTTCGAACTCATAGGACAGGAGTGAGATGGCAACCCAATGGCAGGTCGAATCGGCAGCGCGCCGCCTCGGCGGGACCGCATTGTCGCCGGACCGCGGTGGTTACACCCTGACCATGCGCGAATGCGCCGGTGCCGACGAGTGCATCGCCGCCGTTCGCGACGCCGCCCCGATGGCGCCGGCGCGTGCGCTGCATGTCGGCTGGGGCAGCTTCAGGAACCTGGACCTCGCCGCCGCCGCGCGCGTGGCAGCGCTGCTGCTGCTCGACGTCAACGAACACCAGTTCCGCGTGTGGCGTGCCGTCGCCCAGGTGCTGCCGGACAGCCGCAGCGCCGCGGACTTCATCGATCGCGTCGCGGTGGCGCTGCCGAACGAGCCGCGCCTGCGCCAGTTCGGCACCGATACGCGCCGCTGGCTTCGCGGCGACCTCGAGCGTCCCGGCAGCTGGCTCTTCGAAGGCGACCCCGATGGCTTCCGGCGCGTGCGCGAGCTGTTCATGTCCGGCCAGGTCGCCACCGCGGCGCTGGACCTGCGCGACGGCGCCGGCATGGCCCGCCTCGAGGCCGAGCTCGGCCTGGCCGCTCACGATGGATGGCAGCTGGAAACCACCTACGTCTCGAACATCCCGTGGATGCTCGCCCAGCCGGTCGGATTCTTCGGCGAGCAACATGGCACGCTGGGCGGCGAACGATCGGTGCTGGAAGCGGCACGCGAACACCTCGCGCCCGTCGCCATGCGCAGTCGCCGCGTGGTGTCGGCGATGCACCTTCGCGCGGACGCGAGTGCGGACAACCTGCAATGGCAGACCGAACTGCTGAACCCCGCGGACTTCCTCGAGCCCGCGCGCTGGCGCGTCCTGACGACGCCTTAGGGCAGCCCGTGCCGGTCGTGCAGCGCGTGGGCCAGCGTCGACAGGTCGACGTATTCCAGGTCGCTGCCGGCCGGCACGCCGCGGGCGAGCCGCGTCACCGACAGGCCGCGCGCCTTCAGCGCCTGCGACAGCACATGCGCGGTGGCCTCGCCCTCGGCGCTGAAGCCGGTGGCCAGGATCACCTCCTGCACCACGCCGTCACCCACGCGCTCCAGCAGCGGATGCGCGCCGATGTCGCGCAGTCCCACGCCGTCCAGCGGCTTCAGCCGCCCCATCAGCACGAAGTACAGGCCGCGGTAACTGCCGGTGCGCTCGAGGGCGGCCAGGTCGGCCGGTGTCTCGACGACCATCAGCTGGCGCACGTCACGCGCCGGATCGAGGCAGGTGCGGCACACCGGCGCCTCGGTGAAGGTGTGGCAGCGCTGGCAGTGGCCGATGCCCTCGGCCGCGGCGCGCAACGCGCCGGCCAGGCGCAGGGCCCCTTCGCGGTCGTGCTGCAGCAGGTGGAATGCCATGCGCTGAGCCGACTTCACGCCCACGCCGGGCAGGCGGCGCAGCGCGTCGATCAGCGCCTCGAGGCTGGCTTCGCCCACCGGCTCAGCCGCCGCCGGGCCGCCCCAGGGCGGCTGACGCCCCCTCGGGGGGCAGGAGCGAAGCGACGTGGGGGTCCCAGCCGCCGCCGGGCCGCCCCAAGGCGGCTGAGCCTCGCAGGCCGCGCCGGTCCTTGCGGACCAGCCGTTCGCCAGGCGAGGACAGTCCGCTGGACTGTCCTCGTCCGGGCTCACCCCCCTCGGGGGGCAGGAGCGAAGCGACGTGGGGGTCCATTCAGAACGGGAACTTCATGCCGGGAATCTGCGGCATGCCCGCGGTCAGGCGACCCATCTTCTCCTGCGTCGTCGTCTCGACGCGGCGCACCGCGTCGTTGAACGCCGCGGCGACGAGGTCTTCCAGCATGTCCTTGTCGTCGGCCAGCAGGCTCGGATCGATGGTCACGCGCTTGACGTCGTGCTTGCAGGTCATCTGGACCTTCACCAGTCCCGCGCCGGACTGGCCTTCGACCTCGATCGTCGCCAGCTCTTCCTGCGCCTTGCGCAGGTTGTCCTGCATCGCCTGGGCCTGCTTCATCAGCCCGGCGAGTTGGTTCTTCATCATGGTCGGTGCTTCCTGCGTTCGGTGAAGGGTCGCCGCGTCGCCGGCGCCACGGCTCAGGCCGTGGGCGGCTGCTGCGGCTTGATCGTGCCCGGCACGATGCGGGCGGTACGGAACTGTGCCATCAAGGCGCGCACGGCCGGGTCGTCGCGGATCAGGCGCTCGGCGTCCCGCTGCGCAGCTTCGCGCTCGGCGATGTCGCGTCGGGCGATCGAATCCACGGCGACGCCGGCCTCGACCTGCAGGCGCAGCGCATGGCCCAGCGCCGGCTCGAGCGCCGCCTGCAGCTTGTCGCGCAGCGCCGGCGTGCGCAGCGTCTCGCGCTCCACGCGCAGGCGCCAGGTCGCGATGCCGTCGATGATCTCGGTGCCGATCAATTCGGCCTGGAGGGCGAGCTCCCGCACCAGCGCCGTGATCGCCCCGGCGGCGATCAGCGGCCGCAGCGCGGCGACCCAGCGGTCGCCGAGCGCGGTGGTGCGCACGACCGTCGGTGCCGGAGGCGAAGGCGCGCGGTGATCCTCGGCCTCGTCCATCGCGGGCTCCGGGACCGCGCCCGCCGCCGCGGAATAGTCCGGCAGGGGTTCGTCGACCCACGGGGGCGGCTCCGGAGGGGCGACCGGCTTCGAAGCGGCGGGCGCCACCGGCGCGGGCGCGGGCGCGGGCGTGGCCGGAACCGGTGCGGCGACCGGCGACTTCGGCAGCGGCCTCGCCACCACGGGGCGCGGCGGCGTCGACAGCCGGGCCTCGCGGGGCGTGGCCTGCAGCGGCACGGCGCGCATCGGCGTGGGTGCCGGGGCAGGACCGGACGGCGGGAATGCGAGCAGCCGAAGCAGCACCATCGTCAGTGCCGCGTAGTCGTCGGACAGCAGGCTCAGCTCGGCCCGGCCATGCACGACGATGCTGTACAGCAGCTGCGTCTCGTCGGCCGGCATCTGCGCCGCGAGGGCACGTGCGCCGGCGACGTCGGGATCGTTGTCGTCGAGCGCCCCGGGCACCGCCTGCTCGACGGCCATCTGCTGCAGCAGCGCGGCCATCTCCTCGAGCGTGCCGGCGGCCGACAAGCCGTGCTGGCGCAGCGCATCGACGGTCGCCAGCACCGACGCCCCGTCGCGCGTGGCCAGCGCCTCGACCAGCCGGGCGGCATGGCGGCGGTCGACGCTGCCGAGCATCGTGCGCACGCCGGCCTCCTCGAGTCGGCCACCGCCATAGGCGATCGCCTGGTCGGTCAGCGACAGCGCGTCGCGCATCGAGCCGCGCGCGGCCCGCGACAGCAGGCGCAGCGCGCCGGCATCGGCCGGCACGCCCTCGGCCTCGAGCACGGCCTGCAGGTGGCCATGCACGACCTCGGGCGCCATCGGCCGCAGGTTGAACTGCAGGCAGCGCGACAGCACCGTCGGCAGCATCTTCTCCGGGTCGGTCGTCGCCAGCACGAACTTCAGGTACTCCGGCGGCTCCTCCAGCGTCTTCAGCAGCGCGTTGAACGCGTCCTTGGTCAGCTGGTGCGCCTCGTCGATCATGAAGACCTTGAAACGGCCGACGCTGGGCTTGTAGGCCGCGCGTTCGATCAGGTCGCGGATCTCGTCGATGCTGCGGTTCGACGCCGCGTCGAGCTCGATGTAGTCGATGTAGCGGTCGGCATCGATCTCGGTGCAGGCCTGGCACTGGCCGCAGGGCTGCGCGGTGACGCCGCCCTGCCCGTCGGGGCCGGTGCAGTTCAGGCTCTTCGCGAGGATGCGGCTGACGGTCGTCTTGCCAATGCCGCGGGTGCCGGTGAACAGGTAGGCATGGTGCAGCCGGCCGGTGGCGAGTGCATTGCCCAGGGCCTGCACGACATGCTCCTGGCCGACCATCTGTTCGAAGCAGCGGGGTCGGTACTTGCGGGCCAGGACGACGTGGGACATGCGCTTCATTCTACGGGCCGGGTCCGCGGCGGCCGGCGGGCGCGCAGGAGGCGTCGCCGATAATCGCGCGATGAATGCGACCCCTTCCGAGACCGGCCAAGGCACGCTCAGCTACGAGCAGGCCGGCGTCAACTACGATCTGATCGACCCGCTGAAGGTCAGCGCCCAGCGGGCCGCGGCCGCCACCGCGACGCTGCTGTCGCGACACGGCTTCTCCGAAGTCGCCGCGTCGCGCGGCGAATCGGCCTACGTCGTCGACGTCGGCCCGTTCTACATCGCGTCGATCGTCGAGTGCCTCGGCTCGAAGGCCCTGGTGGCCGACGAGATGGCCGCGCTCACCGGCCGCAGCTGGTACGACGGCATCGCGCAGGACACCATCGCGATGGCGGTCAACGACCTGATCACCGTCGGCGCGACGCCGCTGGTCGTGCAGGCCTACTGGGCGGCAGGCGGCTCGGACTGGTTCGGCGATGCCGAGCGCGCACAGGCGCTGGTCGCGGGCTGGAAACGCGCCTGCGAGGTCTGCGGCGTGGCCTGGGGCGGCGGCGAGACGCCCGCACTGGCCGGCATCGTCGAAGGGGGCCGCATCGATCTGGCGGCCTCCTGCACCGGGCTGATCAATCCGAAGCAGCGGCTGTCGGTCGGCGAGCGGCTGGCACCCGGCGATGCCATCGTGCTGCTCGATTCGAGCGGCATCCATGCCAACGGCCTGAGCCTCGCGCGCAAGCTGGTCGAGCGGCTGCCGAACGGCTGGCTGACCGAAGTGGCGCCGGGCCTCGGCTACGGCGCGGCGCTGCTGGCGCCGACGACGCTGTATTCGCCGGTCACCGAAGCGCTGTGGCAGGCCGGCATCGTTCCGCACTACTGCGCCAACATCACCGGCCACGGCTGGCGCAAGCTGCTGCGGCATCCCGGCGCGTTCACCTACCGCATCGACACGCTGCCGCCGGTGCCGCCGGTGCTGTCGTTCATCCAGCGCGAGGCGAAGCAGGACGACCGCGAGGCCTACAGCACGCTGAACATGGGCGCCGGCTTCGCGCTCTTCGTCGCGGCGGACGACGCGGCACGCTGCGTCGAGATCGCGCAGGCGCAAGGCATCGACGCACGCGTCGCGGGCCGGATCGAAGCGGGTCCGAAGCGCCTGCTGATCGAGCCGCTGGGCATCACCTTCGGCGACGAAGACCTGCAGCTGCGCTAGCCCGGCGCCGCGCCACGAGAGGCCTGTCCCGCCGGGTGGTCGGGCCGCCTCGCCTACAATCGTTCGTGACGGGCCTCCTCGCATGGAAGCGCGGCCAACCGGGTCAGGTCGGGAACGAAGCAGCCCTAACCGTTGCGACCAGTGCCGAGGGCAAGGCTCGTCACCCTCACCAGCGTCAGCGCACCGTGCCATCCGAGTGCAGCATCGGCGCAACGCTTTGAGCGCGTGGTAACGCGCGGCGACCTCGCGACGTCAACCCGCCCCCACCTGCGACGTTAAGATCATGGAGGTAGTGCTGCGCCCCTTCCGTGCATCGAGTTTCGAGCGGGCGTCTTGGCTCTTTCCCTCGAATCCAACCAGGAGTTGCTGATGAAGATGAAGACTGCTCTCTCGCTGATCGCCACCGTGGCCGCCGCGATGGTCGCCCAAGCCGCCTACGCGCAAGCCGCCTCGTCGCCGAGCCGTGCCGAAGTGAAGGCCGAGGCCAAGAAGGCCGTCAAGGAAGGCAAGACCGCCGCTGGCGAAGCCACGCCGGGCGCCGCGCCGGCCGCGACCGGCAAGAGCGACAAGGCCCGTGCCGACGTGAAGGCCGAGACCAAGGCCGCCGTCAAGGAAGGCAAGACCCCGAAGGCTGGCGAAGCCACCCCGGCCGCTGCCACGGCCACGGGCACGTCCGACAAGGCCCGCGCCGACGTGAAGGCCGAGACCAAGAAGGCCGTCAAGGAAGGCACCACTCTGCCGGCCGGCGAAGCCACCAAGAAGTGATTCCGGGTCGGGCATCGCCCGACATGCGAAACGGCCGCCCTCGGGCGGCCGTTTGCTCTTGGCGGCCAGCAGGCCGTCAGCCGGCCTGCCGGAAGGCCATCACGGCCTGATTGCGCAGCGTGCGCAGCAGCGCCAGCTCGCGCTCGCCGAGCTCCAGCGCGCCAGGCGCCGCCTTGTCGCCGTAGATCAGTGCGAACGGCGCGTTCTTCATCGACATCGGCAGCAGCACGAAGGATGCGGCATGGACCTGTGTCGGATACCAGGCCGGCAGCCGCTGCGCGATGTGCGGCGCCAGCGCATCGGTGATCAGCGTGTCGACGTTCTTCAGGCACACCGCTGCGAAGAGATCCGGCGCGACGCTGCGCTTCAGGTCGACGCGGAAGACCTTGGCCACCGCCTCCACCTGGTGGCCGAGGCCGAAACGGCCGACCATCGTGTCGGTCTTCGGGTCGCGCAGACAGAAGACGACGCGCTGGAACCCCAGGCCGCGGTACATCGTCTCGAGGATCATGCGCAGCACCTCGTTGAGCTTGAACTGCTCCGAGGCCATGGAGTTCGTGATGTCCTGGATGCCCGCGGCCAGCATCTCGACGACGCGTTCGGGCGCCACGCTGGCACCCGCCCCCGTGCTCACGACGGCCGCGGCGGCTTTCGCCGGGTCCAGCGGCTGTGTGGCCTGCAACTCGTAGGGTGACAGCGAATCGCCGGCGTCCTTCGGCGCGCGTTCGGCCGCTGCGGCGGCCGCCGCGGCCACCTTCGACGTGACGGCTTTCGGCAGCTGCAGACCCATCGCCGGCGCCAGCTGCGCCAGGCGCTGCTGCGCGGCGGTGACCGCTGCCTGCAGTTCCTTCGCACCGATCGCCAGCACCTTGCCGAAACGCTCGCTGATCGCTGCCAGCTTGCCGGCCACCTGGTCCGGCTCGGCGTTCAGCAACACGTCGGCCGTCTCGTTGGCCGCCGCAGCCAGCCAGCGCAGGCGCTCGGGGCCACGTTCGGCGGCACGGCTCGGCGGGTCTCCACCGGGGCGATGCATGCAGCGTTGCAGATTGTCCGGCAGGCCCCAGGCGCGCGCGACGCCCAGGCCGAGCTGCTCGAAGCCGATGCCGAGTACACGCTCGGAGACGCTTTCCGCGGAAGGCCCGGGTCCGTCGGCGCGCCCCGCAGTCGTCTGCAGTTGCTCCCGGATGGTCTGTGCTTCCTCGGGGAAGTAGTACTCGGTCAGCAGGCGACCGAGGTTGTGGAACATCGCGCCGAGGAAGGCCTCCTCCGCGTCACGGGCCATCGGCGTCAGCTCGGTGGCCAGCTGTCCGGCCATCAGCGAACGCAGGAACTCGCCGCGCAGGCGCTGCGCATGGCCCTTGTCCTTCATGTGCTCCAGCAGCACCAGCGACAGCGCCATGTTGCGGATGCCGGCGAAGCCGACCAGCGCAACCGCGCGCGACACCGTGCTGATCGTGCCGCCGCCCGCGCTGCTGAAGTGCACGGTGTTGACCATGCGCAGCAGCTTGTTGGTCAACGCGACGTCCTTCAGGATCTCGTTGGCCAGGCTGTTCAGGTTCTCCTTTTCGGAGGTCGCGATGCGCTGAATGCGCACCACCGAATCGGACAGGGTCGGGAAGTCGCTTTTGTGGCGCATGCGCCGCAGCAGGAAGTCGAGCGTGCCGCTGGCGTTGGCAGCGGCGGCGGCCGCATCGGCCTGCGGCTGCAGCCAGGCTTGAAGCGCATCGCGCATCGCGCCCGCGCCGTCGTAGCGCAAGGCCGCATCGCGTGCGAGGGCCCGTTGCACGATCGCCCGCAGACCGTCATCGACCTGCACGCTGTCGGGCAGCCGCATGTCTTCGTTGACGATGCGATGGAGCGCGCGGTACGGGTCGCGCTCGCGCAGCATCGGCGTGCCGGTCAGCAGTTCGGCGAACAGCATGCCGGATGCGAAGACATCCATCACCGGCGACGGCGGCAGGCCGCGCGCGGCCTCCGGCGACATGTAGCCCGGCGTGCCGACGATGCGGCCGTCGCCGCTGTCGGCCACCCGCGCCGCGATGCCGAAGTCCATCACCCGCGCGCGCCCCTCGCCGTCGAGCAGGATGTTCGATGGCTTCAGGTCCCGGTGCACGATGCCCTGCTCGTGGGCCGTGCGCAGCGCGTCCAGCACGCCGACCATCAATGTCGCGGCTTCGCGCGGCGGCAGCGCACCGTTGCGCTTCAGGCGATCGGCCAGCGTGCGGCCGCGCACCAGTTCGAATACGAGGTAGGGCTGGCCGGCGTGTTCATCGGCCTCGAAGACCGGCACGATGTTCGGATGCGACAGGCGGCTGACCGCACGCGCTTCGTGCAGCCACTGACTGACCGCCAGCGTATCGGCGTCCGGACTCAGCAGCTTCAGCGCGACGTCGCGGTCGAGCCGCTCGTCGTGGGCAAGCCAGACCGTCGCCTGCGCGCCGCGGCCGAGCTCCTCGCCCAGGCGGAAGCGGCCGATTCGCCGTCCGTCGCGGGCCACCACGGCCGTGCTGTTCAATTCAGGCTCCCGAGCTGCGACGCACGGGCGCCAGGATCGTCGTCGCTGCCTGGCCGGATGCCTTGCGCGGCCAGCTGGATCTCGCGCAGCGTGATGCCGAGCGCACGGGCGTAACGCTGCGCAATGCGCTGCAGGCCGCTGACCTGCTGGGCTGGCGGCAGTCCACCGAGGTCGACCACCTCGTTGGCACAACAGGCGGCCAGGCGCAGCACTTCGTCGTCGGTGTCCGCGGAGCGGATCGGGCTGTTCGGCGCCACGCGGCGGATCATGTGCATCACGGCGTCGTCCAGGCCCCATTGGCGGGCCACGGCCGCGCCCAGGCTTTCGACGTCGGTGCCGAGCACGGCGAAGGCGGCGCCCTCTTCGCTCATGCCAGGTTCGTCGGGCTCGCCGGCCTTTGCCGCCGGCGCCGGCTGCATCAGGCGGCGGATCTGCTGTGCCTCGTCCGGGAAGTGGTACTGCACGACCAGGCGCCCCAGGTTCTGCATCAGCGACAGCAGGAACACCACTTCGGCGTCGTAGCCGGGTGGCCGCAGCCACTGGGCGATGCGCCCGGCACGGCGCACGCGTTCGAGCAGCCGATCGAGCTCGTCGGCCTGCTGCTCGCTCAGGGCGCCGGGCCAGGGCCGCAGCGACAGCGCCGCGCGGCGCACGCCGTCGAGCCCCATCATGGCGATCGAGCGTCGCACCGTCAGCACCGGTCCGCTGCCCGCGGCCATTGCCGCGCGGACCTGCGCGCTGTTGACCATGCGGATCATCTCGAAGGCCAGCGCGGTGTCCTGCAGCACGATTTCGGCAAGCTCGTTGGTGCGCTCGCGTTCCATCAGCGCCAGCCGGGCCGCCCGCGCGGCTCCCCCGGGCACCGCCGGCAAGACGCCGTTGGCACGGATCCGGTCCGCCAGTTGCGCGAGCGGTCCGCCACCCTGTCCGCCCTGGGTCGACAGCCAGCCCTCGAGCGCATGCGCGAAGGTCCGCGCATTGCGGTAGCGCTGCCGTTCCTGGCGATCGGTCGATCGGTTGACGATCGCGCGCAAGGCTTCGGGAATCTGATGCACCGTGCTCCACGGCAGACGCACCATGTCGCGCCCCTGCGGTGGCAGGCGTTCGATCACGGCCGCGACATCCGGCTGGTCGAGCGCCGCTGCGCCCGACAGCGCCTGGTGCAGCACGATGCCGAAGGCGAGCACGTCGCGCTCGGCCGCGAGCCGGTGCGCCTGGAGGCTGCCGGGAATCGCCACGCCGTCGGTCGGCGCGAGCGCGACGCCCAAGCCCATCACGCGGCAATGTCCGGTTTCGCCGATCAGCAGCATGCACGGCTGCAGGTCCTGGTGCGAGGCACCCGCCTCATGCGCGAACGCCAGCCCCTGCAAGGCCTGCAATGCGCGCGGAACGATCTCCAGCGCCGGCAGGCCCTTGCCGGTCAGCGTCTCGGACAGCGTGGCGCTGTTGCCACGGTCGTAAGTGATGTAAGGCCACTGCTCGACCTCGCCGATCTCGACGACATGCGCCAGCGACGGATGGTCGACGCGCGCGGCCTTGCGGGCGGCCTCCCGCCAGCGATCCAGCCCCTCGGCATCCGCGGGACGGTTGCGCGGCATCGCGAGCACGAGGTCCTGTCCGTTGCGCGGGTCGGCCACCTGCCAGAGCATCGTGCGTACGCTCTTGCCGATCAGCTGCAGGAGCTGAAAGCGGCCGAAGTGACGCACCGCCTGAGGGCGGGACGCTGGAGGCTGAACGGTGGTGGGCGAAGGCATCGCAAGTATGGACAGCGGTGCCCCGATTGGATCAAAGGGCCGAGGCGCCCGATGACCGGAACAGGCCCGGGATAGCGCACCAGATCACGGGGCGGGCACGTTCATACCCACGCCGGCCGACGGCATCGGCGTGCGGGCGAGGCCGCTACCCAGGCCGGGCGCGAACGTCTATCGCAGCGATAGCGTTACAGCCACGGGCCGTGGCCGGTGGGGCCAAGCCCTTTATGTCAGAATTCTCGAAGGCCCTCTTTCGGGGCCTCTCCCCCGAGGAACCGCGATGAGCAGTGAACTGATCAAGGAAGTCACCGACCAATCGTTCGACGCCGAGGTCCTGAAGTCCGAGACCCCCGTGCTGGTGGACTACTGGGCCGAATGGTGCGGCCCGTGCAAGATGATTGCGCCGATCCTGGACGAGACGGCCAAGGAGTTCAACGGCCGCCTGCAGATCGCGAAGCTCAACGTCGATGACAACCGCGACGTGCCCGCGAAGTACGGCATCCGCGGCATCCCGACACTGATGCTCTTCAAAGGCGGCCAGCTCGCGGCAACGAAGGTGGGCGCCCTGTCGAAAGCCCAGTTGACGGCCTTCCTGCAGCCGCACCTATAATTCGCCCCATTGCAGCGGGTGGTGACGCCACAAGCGCGCCCCCGCCGCCGCAGGATCTGCCACCACGCTGCCGGCACAGCCGGCTCTCGACAGAACGCGTGGTTCCGGCCCCAACCCCAGCGCATCGTCTTTTCTCCGCCGCGCGCGGAGCTGTTGCTGCAGCGGTTCGTGCCTCGACATCCGGCCCCAAGCGACCCTGGCAAGGCGCCCGGCTCACCACCCCAGGGTGATTCCCCCTTATGCATCTTTCCGAACTGAAGGCGCAACACGTCTCCGAGCTCATCAAGATGGGCGAAGCGCTGGAGATCGACAACGTCGCTCGCATGCGCAAGCAGGAGCTGATGTTCGCCATCATGAAAAAGCGCGCCAAGGGCGGCGAACAGGTGTTCGGCGACGGCGTGCTCGAGGTGCTGCCGGATGGCTTCGGCTTCCTGCGCTCGATCGACACCAGCTACATGGCGTCGACCGACGACATCTACCTGTCGCCGAGCCAGATCCGCCGCTTCAACCTACACACCGGCGACATGATCGAAGGCGAGGTGCGGGTCCCCAAGGACGGCGAGCGCTACTTCGCGCTCGTGAAGGTCGACCGCGTGAACGGCCTGACGCCCGAGGAGAGCAAGCACAAGATCATGTTCGAGAACTTGACGCCGCTCTTCCCGAAGGAGCCGTTCAAGCTCGAGCGCGACATCAAGAACGAAGAGAACATCACCAGCCGCATCATCGACCTGATCGCGCCGATCGGCAAAGGCCAGCGCGCGCTGCTGGTCGCGCAGCCGAAGACCGGCAAGACGGTGATGATGCAGCACATCGCGCATGCGCTCGTCGCCAACCATCCCGAGATCCACCTGATCGTGCTGCTCGTCGACGAGCGGCCCGAGGAAGTGACCGAGATGCAGCGCACGGTGCGCGGCGAGGTCATCAGCTCGACCTTCGACGAGCCGGCCGCGCGCCACGTGCAGGTGGCCGAGATGGTCATCGAGCGCGCGAAGCGCCTGGTCGAGCTGAAGAAGGACGTCGTGATCCTGCTCGACTCGATCACCCGCCTCGCCCGCGCCTACAACAACGTGCTGCCGTCCTCCGGCAAGGTGCTCACCGGTGGTGTCGACGCCAACGCGCTGCAGCGCCCGAAACGCTTCTTCGGCGCCGCGCGCAACGTCGAGGAAGGCGGCTCGCTGACCATCATCGGCACCGCGCTGATCGACACCGGCAGCCGCATGGACGAGGTGATCTACGAAGAGTTCAAGGGCACCGGCAACTGCGAGATCCACCTCGATCGCCGCATGGCCGAGAAGCGCGTCTACCCGTCGATCCTGATCAACAAGTCAGGCACGCGGCGCGAGGAGATGCTGCTGAAGCCGGAGATCCTCCAGAAGACCTGGATCCTGCGCAAGCTGCTCTATCCGATGGACGAGATCGAGGCGATGGAGTTCATCCTCGACAAGATGAAGTCGAGCAAGAACAACCTGGACTTCTTCGACATGATGCGGCGCGGCGGGTGATTCCGCCGTCAGGCTATAATTTCGGGTTTTCCGCTTCTGGCGGTTCCGCTTATCGTGGTTCCGCTCCTGGTAAGTGCGCACGCATGGTGCGGCGTGGCTGCCAACACACCCGGCGAGGTTTCGTATGAAAGAAGGCATCCACCCCAACTACCGCGAAGTCTGCTTCGTGGACCTGTCCAACGGTTTCAAGTTCGTCACCCGCTCGACGGTGCAGACCAAGGAAACCGTCAAGATGGACGACGGCCGCGAGCTGCCGCTGGTGAAGCTGGAAACGACCAGCGAAACCCACCCGTTCTACACGGGCACGCAGAAGAGCATCGACAACCTCGGCGGCCGCGTCGAGAAGTTCCGCAACAAGTTCGCGCGCGTCGGTCTGGCCAAGAAGTCGGCCTGATCCAGACTTCCGTGCACACGGACAACAGGGCAGCCTCGGCTGCCCTTTTTGCTGCCCGCTCGGGCATCATCGACCGGTGACGACCCCGCTGCCCAACCCCGCGCTGGTCACGCGCGAGGCCGCACGCCGCCTGCCGCGACTGGCGCTGCTGCTGTTCTGCGCGTCGTACGTGCTGCCGGGCCTCTTCGGCCGCGATCCTTGGCGCGGCGCCGACCTCAACGCGTTCGGTCAGATGCTGGCGCTGGCCGAAGGCCGCGCGTCCTGGCTGGCGCCGGCGCTGGGCGGCGTGCCGACCGGTGCCTCGCTGCTGCCGCACTGGATCGGCGGATCGGCCATCGCGTTGAGCTCCCCCTGGCTCGACCCGGCGCTGGCCGCGCGGCTGCCTTTCGCGCTGCTGCTGGCGCTGACACTGGTGGCCGCCTGGTACGCCGCGTTCCACCTGGCCCGCACCGAATCGGCGCAGCCGCTGCCGTTCGCGTTCGGCGGCGAGGCTGATCCGGCGGACTACGCACGGGCCATCGCCGATGGCGCGCTGCTCGCGCTGATCGCTTCGCTCGGACTGCTGCAGTTGGGTCATGAAACCACCCCGGAGCTGGCCCAGCTCGCGGCACTGGCCTGCTTCCAGTGGGGGCTGTCGGCCGCCCTGCATCGACCGCCGGGTTGGCAGATCGGCGTCGGCGTCCTGCTGTCGCTGCCCGCGTTGGCGGCGAGCGACGCGCCGGCCATGGCACTGGCCATCGGCATCGGCAGTCTCGTGCTGAGCTGGCGATCGTCGCTGCCGACCTTGCGCGCGATGCTGCCCTGGCTCGGCGCGGCCACCCTGCTGGCCGCGCTCGTCGCCTGGCCGGTCCATGCCTGGCGCTGGCGCGCCACACCGTTGATCGATCCGGTGCAACTGGTTCGCCTGGTGGCATGGTTCCTCTGGCCGGCCTGGGCACTGACACTGTGGACGCTGTGGCGCTGGCGTCGCCATCTCCTGCAACTGCACCTGGCCATCCCGCTGCTGTCGGTGACCGTCTCGCTGGCCACCTGTGTCCTGATGGGGGGATCCGACCGCGCCCTGATGCTGGGCCTGCCGGGGCTCGCGATCCTGGCGGCCTTCGCACTGCCGACGCTGCACCGGAGCACCGCGGCCGGCATCGACTGGTTTTCGGTCTTCTTCTTCTCGCTCTGCGCCCTGACCATCTGGGTGATCTACATCGCGATGCAGACCGGCTTCCCGGAGAAACCGGCCGCCAACGTGCAGCGTCTCGCGCCCGGTTTCCACGCCCCGCGCTCGGTCCTCGCCATCGCAGTCGCGCTGCTCGGCACGGCCGCATGGGTCTGGCTCGTGCGCTGGCGAACCGGCCGGCACCGTGCGGCGCTGTGGAAGAGCCTGGTGCTGCCGGCAGGTGGTGTCGCGCTGTGCTGGCTGCTGCTGATGACGCTGTGGCTGCCGCTGCTGGACTACGGCCGCAGCTACCGCCCCGCGATGGAGCGGCTTCAGCGCTGGTTGCCTGCCGGAGCTTGCGTCGCGGCTCCCGGTGCCACGGCATCGGTGGTCGCTGCCCTGGAGTACCACGCCCGCCGCAGCGTCGACGCATCGCCGGACGCCGCGCGAGGTCGCTGCAGCACTCTGGTGATCGTGCACCGGGGGCCGATGCAGCCGGTGGTGCCCGCCGGCTGGCGGGAGATCGCCAGGGAGCGCCGGCCGACCGATCGCAACGAGTGGCTGCTGGTCTATCGCCGCATCTGAGCGGCCAGGTCGTTCGTCAAGCCGCCTTTGCGGCGTCGGCCAGGCGTTGCGCCCACTGGGAAGCCTGCGCGCCGTCGCTCGCCTCGACCATCACCCGCAGCACCGGCTCGGTGCCCGATGCGCGAATCAGCACCCGGCCTTCACCACCGAGCGCGACCTCGGCCGCCTTCGCCTCCCCCACCAGGCGCTGGTTCTGCTTCCAGTCGGACATGCCTGCGAGTCGCACATTGATCAGCGTCTGCGGGAACAGCGCGACGCCGGCCAGCAAGTCGGCCAGCGAGGCCTGCGCGCGCTGCGTCGCCTGCAGCACCTGCAGCGCGCTGACGATGCCATCGCCGGTGGTGTGCTTGTCCAGCGCCAGCAGATGGCCCGAGCTCTCGCCGCCGAGCAGCCAGCCGCGCGCCACCAGTTCCTCGAGCACATAGCGGTCGCCGACCTTGGCGCGCACAAGCTCGACGCCGCGGCGCTTCAGCGCGACCTCGATGCCCATGTTGCTCATCAGCGTGCCGACCGCGCCGGGCACGGCCTGGCCCTGCGCCAGCCGGTCGGCGACCATCGCGTACAACAATTCGTCGCCGTTGAAGAGCCGGCCGGACCGATCGACCAGCTGCAGGCGGTCGGCATCGCCGTCGAGCGCGATGCCGTAGTCGGCGCCGTGCTGCTGTACGGCGGCGACCAGCGCCTGCGGTGCAGTCGCGCCCACGCCGTCGTTGATGTTGACGCCGTCGGGGCTGCAGCCGATGCAGATCACCTCGGCGCCGAGCTCGTGGAAGACGTCCGGCGCCACGTGGTAGGCGGCGCCATGCGCCGCATCAATGACCACCTTCAACCCACGCAGCGACATGTCGTTGCCGACGGTGCTCTTGCAGAACTCGATGTAGCGGCCTTGCGCATCGTCGACGCGGCGGGCCTTGCCGAGCGTCGCCGCATCGGCCCATTGCGGAGCCTCCTCGAGCGCGGCCTCGACCGCCAGTTCCCACTCGTCGGGCAGCTTCTCGCCCTTGGCGGAGAAGAACTTGATGCCATTGTCCTGGTAGGGGTTGTGCGACGCGCTGATCACCACGCCGAGGTCCAGGCGCAGCGCACGGGTCAGGTAGGCGACGCCCGGCGTCGGCAGCGGACCGGTCAGCAGCGTGTCGACGCCCGCCGAGGCCAGGCCAGCCTCGAGCGACGACTCGATCATGTAGCCCGAGATCCGCGTGTCCTTGCCGATCAGCACGGTCGGCCGCTGCGTCGAGCGGCGAAGCACCCGCCCGACGGCGTGCCCCAGCTTCAACATGAAGTCGGGCGTGATCGGGTCCTTGCCGACCTCGCCGCGGATGCCATCGGTGCCGAAATAGCGTCGAGCCATGCTGTTTTCCTGTTCTGTCCTAACGCGACAGGCCAGCGGCCTGCCAGACCTTCAATGCATCGACGGTCGCGGCAACGTCGTGCACCCGCACGATGCGTGCGCCGCGCTGCACGGCGGCAAGCGCGGCGGCCACGCTCGCCGCCAAGCGGTCGTCGACCGTGCGTCCGGTGAGCGCGCCCAGCGTCGACTTGCGCGACCATCCCACCAGCAGCGGCCGGCCGATGGCGAGCAACTCGGCCTGCCGTTCCAGCAGCAGCCAATTGTGCTCGGGCGACTTGCCGAATCCGATGCCCGGATCCAGCACGATGCGTTCCAATGCCACACCGGCGGCGAAAACCGTATCCAGGCGTTGCCGAAGGAAGGTCGTGACCTCGTCGATGACGTCGGCGTAGCGCGTGTCGGCCTGCATCGTGCCGGGCTCGCCGCGCATGTGCATCAGGCAAACGCCGGCACCCGACCCGGCGACGGTTTCCAGCGCGCCGGGCCGCTGCAGCGCCCGCACGTCGTTGACGATGTCAACGCCGAAGTCCAGCGCGGCACGCATCACCTCGGGCCGGCTCGTATCGACCGACACCGGCCGGCCGAGCGTGACCGCATGCCGCAGCACCGGCAGCACGCGCGCGAGTTCCTCGTCGACCGTCGGCTGCCCGGCACCGGGACGGGTCGACTCGCCGCCGATGTCCAGGATGTCCGCGCCCTCGTCCACCAGCTGCTCGCAATGCCTCATCGCCCGCGATGCATCGAGGTAGCGGCCGCCGTCGGAGAACGAATCGGGCGTCGCATTGATGATGCCCATCACCAGCGGCCGCGAAAGCTCGAGCGTGAAGCGGGTGGTCTGCCAACGGTCTTGCATCACCAATGAAGACGGGGCCTTGCGGCCCCGTCGTGTCTTGTCGTCGTTCGCTGCGTGCTCAGGCGGCGGTCGCCGGTGCACCGTCGGTGCTGACCGGCGGGGTCGGGCCGCTCGGGCGGGCCGACGGCGGCGTCCAGTCCTTCGGCGGCCGCGGCGGCTTGCCGTTCATGATGTCGTCGAGCTGCTCGCCGTCGATGGTTTCCCACTCCAGCAGCGCACCGGCCATCGCGTGCATCTTGTCCTGGTTGTCCTCGATCAGCTTGCGCGCGATCGCGTACTGCTCATCGATGATGCGGCGGACCTCGATGTCCACCTTCTGCATCGTGTCCTCGGACATGTTGGTCGTCTTGGTCACCGAGCGGCCGAGGAAGACCTCGCCCTCGTTCTCGGCATAGACCATCGGACCGAGCTTCTCGCTCATGCCGTAGCGCATCACCATGTCACGCGCCATCTGCGTCGCGCGCTCGAAGTCGTTCGACGCACCGGTGGTCATCTGATGCATGAACACCTCTTCGGCGATCCGGCCGCCGAACAGCATGCTGATCTGGTTCAGCATGAAGTCGCGGTCGTAGCTGTAGCGGTCCTTCTCGGGCAGCGACAGCGTGACGCCGAGCGCCCGGCCGCGCGGGATGATGGTCACCTTGTGCACCGGGTCGAGCTTGGGCAGCAGGCGGCCGATCAGCGCATGGCCGGCCTCGTGGTAGGCGGTGTTGCGGCGCTCGTTCTCGTCCATCACCATGGACTTGCGCTCGGTGCCCATCATGATCTTGTCCTTGGCGCGCTCGAAGTCGATCATCTCGACGACGCGGGCGTTGCGGCGGGCGGCGAACAAGGCCGCCTCGTTGACCAGGTTGGCGAGGTCGGCGCCGGAGAAGCCCGGCGTGCCGCGCGCGAGGATGTCGGCCCGGATGTCCTGGCCGATCGGCACCTTGCGCATGTGCACGTTCAGGATCTGCTCGCGGCCGCGGATGTCCGGCAGCGTGACGTAGACCTGGCGGTCGAAGCGGCCCGGACGCAGCAGCGCGGGGTCGAGGATGTCCGGACGGTTGGTCGCGGCCATCACGATGACGCCGAGGTTGGTCTCGAAGCCGTCCATCTCGACGAGCATCTGGTTCAGCGTCTGCTCGCGCTCGTCATTGCCGCCGCCGAGGCCTGCACCGCGATGGCGGCCGACCGCATCGATCTCGTCGACGAAGATGATGCAGGGTGCGCTCTTCTTCGCCTGCTCGAACATGTCGCGCACGCGGGCCGCGCCGACGCCGACGAACATCTCGACGAAGTCGGAACCGGAGATCGAGAAGAACGGCACCTTGGCCTCGCCGGCAATGGCCTTGGCCAGCAGCGTCTTGCCGGTGCCCGGAGGGCCGACCATCAGCACGCCGCGCGGGATGCGGCCGCCGAGCTTCTGGAACTTCTGCGGGTCCTTCAGGAAGTCGACGAGCTCCTTGACCTCTTCCTTGGCCTCGTCGCAACCGGCGACGTCGGCGAAGGTGATCGAGTTGTTGCTCTCGTCGAGCATGCGCGCGCGCGACTTGCCGAAGCTGAAGGCGCCGCCCTTGCCGCCGCCCTGCATCTGACGCATGAAGTAGACCCACACGCCGATCAGCAGCAGCATCGGGCCCCAGCTGATCAGCAGGCTCATCAGCAGCGACGGCTCTTCGCGCGGCTTGACGTCGAACTTGACGTCGTTCTTGATCAGGTCGCCGACGAGGCCGCGATCGAGCGCGGTGGCGGTCGAGCGGATCTTCTTGTCATCGGTGGTCGTCGCGATGATCTCCGAGCTGCCGTAGCCCTCCTGCAGGGTCACGGACTTGACCCGACGGGCGCGCACCTCTTCGAGGAAGTCGGAGTACCCGATCTGCTGGCCTTGCGACACCCCGCGGTCGAACTGCTTGAACACGGTGAACAGCACGAGGGCGATCACCAGCCAAACAGCGACCTTCGAGAACCATTGATTGTTCACCGCGGCTCCTTTAGCCAATCCCTGACGTCGACGACACGCCCACCATGCACACCATGCACGCGCCGCCCGATGCGTGGGCAGATGGGGCCGATTCTATTCGAGTCAAGCCCGCACGAAGCTGACGCAAGACCGTGCAGAAACGAGGCAAATCAAGGTCAATTCGATCCAGTTTGACCGTTGCTCGCAGCGTCCGCACCACCCGGCGACGGGAACTTCAGACCGATGCCCACGAGAAAGGTTTCGGCCGATTTGTCACGCGATGCTTTGGGCTTGACGGGCTTCACGACGCGGAACGTCTTCTTGAAACGCTCGACCAGCTGGCTGTAGCCGCTGCCATGGAAGACCTTGGCGACCAGCGCACCGCCGGGCTTCAGGTGGGTCTGGCTGAATTCCAGCGCCAGCTCGATCAGATGCTCGATGCGCGCGGCATCCGACGACTCGATGCCGGAGAGGTTGGGCGCCATGTCCGACACGACCACGTCGACCGGGCGGCCGCCGACGGCCTCGTGCAGTGTCTGCAGCACCTCGTCCTCGCGGAAGTCGCCCTGGATGAAGTGCACCCCCTCGATCGGCTCCATCGGCAGGATGTCCAGCGCGATGATCGTGCCGTCGAGCTCCCCGACCGCCGCACCGCCGGCGCCCGCGTTCTTCGGCGCGAAGCGCCGCCGCAGGTACTGGCTCCAGGCCCCCGGCACGGATCCCAGGTCCACCACCACCTGGCCGGGCTTGATCAGCTGGAACGCCTCGTCGATCTCCTTCAGCTTGTACGCCGCGCGGGCCCGGTAGCCCTCCCTCTGCGCCATCTTGACGTAGGGGTCCGACAGGTGATCCTGCAGCCACGCCTTGTTGAGCTTCTTGCTCTTGGTCTTGATCTTCATTCGACTGGGGATAATACGAGGATGCCTGCACTCAAACTGACGCCCGCCGACCGCAAGGACAAGCGGGGCGAAGCCCATCACCTGGATCCGGTGGTGCTCATCGGCGCCGAGGGCCTGACGGCCGCGGTGCTGAAGGAAACCGACGCCGCGTTGAAGGCGCACGGCCTGATCAAGGTCCGCATGTTCTCCGACGACCGCGAGGAGCGCGAAGCCGCGCTGGTGAGGCTCGCCGACGCGCTGGGGGCAGCGCCGGTGCAGCACATCGGCAAGCTGCTGGTGCTGTGGCGGCCGCTGCCGGCAAAGGAAAAGGTCGAGCGCGAGGACCGCATGGCCGGTCCCCGCACCGTCAAGATCGTCAAGTTCTCGAAGAGCCCGAACCACCGCCCGCAGGTCAAGAAGGTCAAGGTCTTCGGCAACCAGCGCGTCACTGCCGGCGGCTCGATCAAGCGCGCCAAGGTCCGGACGACCAGCGTCAAGAAGAAGGCGCAGTCGGACTGACGCGCCAGGCCAGTACCAGCACGAGCAAGGTCTTCACGCCGAAGAAGGCCACGCTCACCGCGTGCAACTGGCCGAAGCTCAACGGGCCCTGCCCGGCCCGTGCGCCCGGCAGCAGCGGCTGCAGCCCGAAGTGACCGGCGATGGTGCAGAACAGCGTGCCGAAGAGCAGCAGCATCTCGGTGCTCACCACCGATCCCCGGCCGGCTTCGGCCACGTCACGCGCCCGGCGGCGTTCGACGATCAGGAGCAGCAGGCCCACGATCAGGCTGAGCCAGGCTTCCTGCACGAAGATGCGGCCGACCACCCGCCCGGCGTCGGCCGGCAGCAGGGTGGCGAACGGCGCCGGCGTCGCGATCAGCGCGACACACAGCAGCACGCCGGCCCACAGGCCCGGCAGCAGCCGCCGCAGCCGCTCGACGAGCATCAGATGTAGCGGACTTCGACGATCTCGTAGCGCTTGACGCCGCCCGGCGCCTGGACCTCCGCCACGTCCCCGGCTTCCTTGCCGATCATCGCGCGCGCGATCGGCGAGCTGATGGAGATCAGGCCCTTCTTCAGGTCGGCCTCGTCGTCGCCGACGATCTGGTAGGTCACTTCCTGGCCCGAGGCTTCCTCCTCCAGGTCGACCGTCGCGCCGAACACCACGCGCCCGCCGGCGTCGAGCGAGGTCGGATCGATGACCTGCGCGGCCGCCAGCTTGCTTTCGATCTCGAGGATGCGGCCCTCGATGAAGCCCTGCTTGTCCTTGGCCGCGTCGTACTCGGCGTTTTCGGACAGGTCCCCCTGCGCGCGGGCCTCGGCGATTGCCTGGATCACCGCGTGGCGCTCGACGGTCTTGAGCCGCTGCAGCTCTTCCTTGAGTTTTTCCGCGCCGCGCCTGGTCAGGGGAATGGTGGTCATGATCGAAATCGGGTCAGCCAAAAGAAACAAGCCGCCGGGGCCCGGAAGGGGCAACGCCAGCGGCGGGTCGATGGAGCGCGAGTTTAGTGCAGTTCGGCGTGCAGTTCCTGCAGCGACAGCACGGTCAGGTCATCGCGGTGCTTCAGCGCTTCGGTGGCCGCTTCGCAGCCGGCCATCGTCGTGTAGTACGTCACCCGGTTCGCCAGCGCGGCGGTGCGGATGTAGCGGGAGTCCGCGATCGCAGTGCGGGTTTCGTCGACCGTCGTGAAGACCAGCTGGATCTCGCCGGCCTTGATCATGTCGGCGATGTGCGGCCGGCCGTCCTTGACCTTGTTGACCACGCGCACCGGAATGCCGGCGGCGCTGATCGCCGCAGCCGTGCCCTTGGTCGCGACGACGCTGAAGCCCAGCGCCACCAGGTCGGCGGCCACCTTCACCGCCCGCGCCTTGTCGCCGTTCTTCACCGTGATCACCACCGTGCCCTTGGCCGGCAGGCGCGAGCCCGCGCCGAGCTGGCTCTTCAGCATCGCCTCGCCGAAGCTGCGGCTCGCGCCCATCACTTCGCCGGTCGAGCGCATCTCGGGCCCGAGGATCGGATCGACACCCGGGAACTTGTTGAAGGGGAAGACCGCTTCCTTGATGCTGAAGTACGGCGGGATCACCTCGTGCGGCGGCTTGCCACCCATGCCCTTCTGGTCCGCGAGCTTCTGGCCGGCCATGCAGCGCGCGGCGATCTTGGCCAGCGGCTGGCCGGTGGCCTTCGAGACGTAGGGCACCGTGCGCGAGGCGCGCGGGTTGACTTCCAGCACATAGACCGTGGCGCGCTCGCCGTCGCCGTCGATCGGGCCCTGGATGGCGAACTGCACGTTCATCAGGCCGATCACCTTCAGCGCCTTGGCCATCAACGTGGTCTGGCGGCGCAACTCGTCCTGCAGCTTGGCCGGCAGCGAATACGGCGGCAGCGAGCACGCCGAATCGCCGGAATGCACCCCGGCCTGCTCGATGTGCTCCATGATGCCGCCGATCATCACCGCGCTGCCGTCGCTGATGCAGTCGACGTCGACCTCGATCGCGTCGTCGAGGAAACGATCGAGCAGCACCGGCGACTTCTCGCTGACCTTGACCGCCTCGCGCATGTAGCGCTCGAGGTCCTTGTCGCCGTGCACGATCTCCATCGCGCGGCCGCCCAGCACGTAGCTCGGGCGCACGACCAGCGGATAGCCGATCTCGTGTGCCAGCACCAGCGCCTGCTCTTCGGTGCGCGCGGTGCGGTTCGGCGGCTGCTTCAGGCCCAGCTCGTGCAGCAGCTTCTGGAAGCGCTCGCGGTCCTCGGCGATGTCGATCGAGTCCGGCGAGGTGCCGATGATCGGCACGCCGGCCGCCTCGAGGTCCAGCGCCAGCTTCAACGGCGTCTGGCCGCCGTACTGCACGATCACGCCGACCGGTTTCTCCTTGTCGACGATCTCCAGCACGTCTTCGAGCGTCACGGGCTCGAAGTACAGCCGGTCGGACGTGTCGTAGTCGGTCGACACGGTCTCGGGGTTGCAGTTGACCATGATGGTCTCGTAGCCGTCCTCGCGCATCGCGAGCGCGGCATGCACGCAGCAGTAGTCGAACTCGATGCCCTGGCCGATGCGGTTCGGCCCGCCGCCCAGCACCATGATCTTGCGGCGGTCGCTCGGCGCGGCCTCGCACTCCTCGTCGTAGGTCGAGTACATGTAGGCGGTCTGCGTCGCGAACTCCGCGGCACAGGTATCGACCCGCTTGTAGACCGGACGGATGCCGAAGGCGTGGCGCGCACGGCGCACGTCATGCTGGTTGCTCGACAGCAGCTTCGCGAGACGCTTGTCCGAGAAGCCCTTCTGCTTCAGGAAGCGCATCTCGGCCGCCGACAGGCTGGCCAGCGTGCGGCCCTGCAGCTGCTTCTCGATGGCGATCAGTTCCTCGATCTGCGCGAGGAACCACGGGTCGATGCGGGTTTCGTCGAAGACCTCGTCGAGCGTCATGCCGACACGGAAGGCATCGCCGACGTACAGGATGCGCTCGGGGCCGGCGTTGCCGATCGCCTCGAGGATCTCCTCGCGGTCGGTCTCGCGCTCGGTCAGGCCGTCGATGCCGGTCTCGAGGCCGCGCAGCGCCTTCTGGAAGCTCTCCTGGAAGGTGCGGCCGATGGCCATCACCTCCCCGACCGACTTCATCTGCGTCGTCAGGCGCGCATCGGCCTCGCGGAACTTCTCGAACGCGAAACGCGGGATCTTGGTGACGACATAGTCGATGCTCGGCTCGAAGCTCGCCGGCGTCGCGCCGCCGGTGATGTCGTTGCGAAGCTCGTCGAGCGTGTAGCCCACCGCCAGCTTCGCGGCGATCTTGGCGATCGGGAAGCCCGTGGCCTTCGACGCCAAGGCGGACGACCGCGACACGCGCGGGTTCATCTCGATGACGATCATCCGGCCGTTGTCCGGATTGATCGAGAACTGCACGTTCGAGCCGCCGGTGTCGACGCCGATCTCGCGCAGGATCGCGATCGACGCGTTGCGCAGCAGCTGGTATTCCTTGTCGGTGAGCGTCTGGGCCGGCGCGACGGTGATCGAGTCACCGGTGTGGATGCCCATCGGATCGAGGTTCTCGATCGAGCAGACGATGATGCAGTTGTCCGCCTTGTCGCGGACCACTTCCATCTCGTATTCCTTCCAGCCGATCAGCGACTCCTCGATCAGCAGCTCGTTGGTCGGCGACAGGTCGAGGCCGCGCTTGCAGATCTCCTCGAACTCCTCCGGGTTGTAGGCGATGCCGCCGCCGGTGCCGCCGAGCGTGAAGCTGGGGCGGATGACCATCGGGAAGCCCGAGTGCTGCGCGGGGCCGCCGAGATCCGCCTGGATGCGCTTCTGCACGGCCCAGGCCTCTTCCATCGAGTGCGCGATGCCGCTCTTGGCCGAGTCGAGGCCGATCGAGGTCATCGCGTCCTTGAACTTCAGCCTGTCCTCGGCCTTCTCGATGGCCTTCTCGTTGGCGCCGATCATCTCGACGCCGTACTTCGCCAGCACGCCGTGCTTGTGCAGGTCGAGCGCGCAGTTCAGCGCCGTCTGGCCGCCCATCGTCGGCAGCACGGCCATCTTCTCGTGCGGACGCGCGGCACGCTCCTTGGCGATGATCTTCTCGACCACCTGCCACGAGATCGGCTCGATGTAGGTGACATCGGCCATCTCCGGGTCCGTCATGATCGTCGCCGGGTTGCTGTTGACGAGGATGACGCGGTAGCCCTCCTGGCGCAGCGCCTTGCAGGCCTGCGCGCCGGAGTAATCGAATTCGCAGGCCTGGCCGATGATGATCGGGCCGGCCCCGATGATCAGGATGCTCTGCAGGTCTTGGCGCTTAGGCATGCTTGGTCTCCATCAGCGCCACGAATCGATCGAACAGGTAGGCGATGTCATGCGGTCCGGGGGAAGCCTCCGGGTGGCCCTGGAAGCAGAAGGCGGGACGGTCGGTGCGGGCCAGGCCCTGCAGCGTGCCGTCGAAGAGGCTGACGTGCGTCGGCCGCAGCGTCGACGGCAGCGACTTCTCGTCGACCGCGAAGCCGTGGTTCTGGCTGGTGATCGAGACGCGGCCGGAGTCGAGGTCCTTCACCGGGTGGTTCGCGCCATGGTGGCCGAACTTCATCTTGAAGGTCTTCGCGCCCGAGGCCAGCGCCATGATCTGGTGGCCGAGGCAGATGCCGAAGGTCGGGATGCCGGCGTCGATCAACGTGCGGGTGGCTTCGATCGCGTAGTCGCAGGGCTCGGGGTCACCGGGGCCGTTGCTGAGGAAGATGCCGTCCGGGCTCAGCTTCATCGCGTCGGCGGCCGAGGCCTGCGCCGGCAGCACCGTGACGCGGCAGCCGCGGCTGGCCAGCATGCGCAGGATGTTGCGCTTGACGCCGTAGTCGAACGCGACGACATGGAAGCGCGGATTCTCGATGCGGCCATACCCTTGGCCGAGCGTCCATTCGGTCTCGGTCCAGGCGTAGGGCTCGCTGACCGACACGACCTTCGCGAGGTCGAGGCCGCTCATGCTCGGGGCGGCCTTCGCGGCGGCGATCGCCTCGGCGACCTCGGCCTCGCTGACGACATGGCCCGCCTCGAAGGTCGCGATGCAGCCGTTCTGGGCACCGCCGGTGCGCAGCACCCGCGTCAGGCGGCGCGTGTCGATGTTGCCGATGGCCACCGTGTTCTCACGGCGCAGGTAGTCCGGCAGGCTCATCGCCTGGCGGAAATTCGACAGGCGCGGCGGCAGGTCCTTGATGATCAGGCCGGCGGCATGGACCTTCGTGGCTTCGACATCCTCATCGTTGACGCCATAGCTGCCGATGTGCGGATACGTCAGCGTGACGATCTGCCTGCAGTAGCTGGGGTCGGTGAGGATCTCTTGATAGCCGGTGAGCGCGGTGTTGAACACCACCTCGCCGACCGTGCGACCGGGCGCGCCGATCGATGTGCCATGAAAGACCGTGCCGTCTGCGAGTGCGAGGAGTGCGGGGGGCAGCTGGGGCAGCAACACAAGAGCTCCGGAAGTCGCGCGCACCCAGCTTCAATCCCCGACTACGAGCGGTCGGGCCCGTCGCCGAGGTCCTCCGGAGGGGAAACTTCAGTGGAGTTTCGCTGGGGCTGCGGTGGTGGCGGGTAAACCTTCGAAGTATACCCTGCTGCGGGTTTGTCCCGACGGCGTGACAAGGATCAAAGGCCGAGCGCGGTGATGCCGGCGCGCGCAATCTGCGCGTCCTCGTTCGACTTGACGCCGCTGACCCCCACGGCGCCGACGCACTGCCCCTCGGCGAGGATCGGGACGCCGCCTTCGAGCATGCCCTCGAGCGTCGGCGCGCTCAGGAAGGACACGCGACCCTGGTTGATCATGTCCTCGTAGACCTTGCTCTCGCGGCGGCCGATGGCCGCGGTGCGGGCCTTGGCAGGCGCGATCTGCGCCGAGATCGGTGCGGCGCCGTCCAGGCGCTGCAGCCAGAGGAGGTGGCCGCCATCGTCGACGATCGCGATGCTCACTGCCCACTGGTGGCTGCGCGCCTCGGCTTCGGCCGCCTGGGCGATGGCGCGGACATCGTCGAGGGTCAGCTGCGGCTTGGTCTTCATCGGGAAACTCCGGAAATTCGCGAGGGGCGCAGTGTGCCCCAATGCTCGGCACCCCACCGCCGGGCAGGCTGCACCGCGGCAGCGCGGCCACGGCCGGGCGGAACTTAGAATCCCCTCGCGGTGTCCATAACCGCGTCACTGTCATTCATTGACTGGAGGTTCCATGAACGATCAAGGCCTGCAACCCTTCGGCTTCGCCGGTTCGGGCACGCTGGCGGCGGAGCGCAATCGCGTACTGCGCAACACCTACTGGCTGCTCGCCGTCTCGATGGTGCCGACGGTGCTGGGCGCATGGATCGGGGTCACCACCGGCTTCGCCACCGCGATGAGCCCGATGATCGGCCTGGTGGTGTTCCTGGTCGGCGCCTTCGGCTTCATGTTCGCGATCGAGAAGACCAAGCATTCGTCGACCGGCGTCTTCGTGCTGCTCGGCTTCACGTTCTTCATGGGCCTGATGCTCGCGCGGCTGCTGGCCGCGGTGCTGGGATTCCGGAACGGCGGCTCGCTGATCATGATGGCCTTCGGCGGCACCGCCGCGATCTTCTTCGCGATGGCGACGATGGCGACGATGATCAAGCGCGACCTGTCGACGATGGGCAAGTTCCTGACCGTCGGCGCGTGGATCCTGTTCTTCGCGTTCATCGCCAACGCCTTCCTGCAGTCGTCGGCCTTCATGCTCACGCTGCTGGTGCTGTGCCTGGGCATCTTCTCGGCGTTCATCCTGTACGACGTGAAGCGGGTGATCGACGGCGGCGAGGACAACTACATCAGCGCGACGCTGGCGATCTACCTGGACATCTACAACGTGTTCCAGAGCCTGCTGTCCATCCTCGGCATCTTCGGCGGCGAGCGCGACTGACACCCCTCGCCTCGCATCGAAACACAAAGGGCCCCGCGGGGCCCTTTGTTCATGCGCGGTCGAACACCGCGATGCTCTCGACGTGCGCCGTGTGCGGGAACATGTTGACCACGCCCGCGGCGCTGCAGCGGTAGCCCGCCTGGTGCACCAGCAGCCCGGCATCGCGAGCCAGCGTGGCGGGATTGCAGCTGACGTAGACGATGCGGCGCGGCGGCTGCCAGCCCTCGCGCGGGGCCTGGTGGATGTCCGCGAGCGCCTTGGCCAGCGCGAAGGCGCCCTCCCGGGGCGGGTCGACCAGCCACTTGTCGGCGACGCCGTAGCCGACCAGATCGTCGGCCGACAGCTCGAACAGATTGCGTGCCTCGAATCGCGTGCGTGACGCGAGGCCGTTGCGATCGGCGTTCTCGCGCGAGCGCTGCACCAGCGTCTCGCTGCCCTCGATGCCCAGCACCTCGCGCGCATGGCGCGCCAGCGGCAGCGTGAAGTTGCCGAGGCCGCAGAACCAGTCGATCACCCGCTCGTCGCGCTGCACCGCCAGCAGGCCCAGCGCGCGGTGCACCAGCACGCGGTTGATGTGGTGATTGACCTGGGTGAAGTCGGTCGGCTTGAACGGCATCAGCACGCCGTACTCGGGCAGCGAATAAGCCAGCTCCGGCCCGGTGTCGTCGAGCCGGTGCACGGTCTCGGGGCCCTTGGGCTGAAGCCACCACTGCACGCCGTGCGTCTGGCCGAACGCGGCCAGGCGCCGGCGATCGGCATCGGTCAGCGGCTCGAGGTGCCGCAGCACCAGCGCGATCACCGTGCCCTCGTCGCGCTCGCCCACCGCGAGTTCGATCTGCGGCAGCCGGTCACGCTGGTCCATCGCGCCGATGAGCGCCCGCAGCGGGAGCAGCAGGCCGCTCACTTTGGGTGGCAGCACGGGGCACACCGACATGTCGGCCACGTAGCGCGACTTGCGCTCGTGGAAGCCGATCAGCACCGTGCCCTTCTTCGCGACATGGCGCACCGACAGCCGCGCGCGGTAGCGGTAGCCCCAGCTCGGGCCCTCGATCGGCCGCAGCATGCGCTCGGGCCGCAGCTTGGACAGGTGCTGCAGGCCGTCCTCGAGCGCCCGTTGCTTGACCGCGACCTGCGCCGCCGCATCGAGGTGCTGCATCTTGCAGCCGCCGCAGGCGCCGGCATGCAGGCCGAAGTGCGGGCAGCCCGGCCGCACGCGCAGCGGGCTCTCGCGCCGCAGCGACACCAGCGAGCCCTGCTCCCACTGGTTCTTGCGCCGGCCGACCTCGACCTGCACTTCTTCACCAGGCAATGCGCCGTCGATGAAGACGACCTTGCCTTCGCTGTTGCGGGCGACGCCCTGGCCTTCGAGGTCGATCGAATCGACCTTCAGCCACTCTTCCTTTGCTGTCATGGGGCCGGATTATCCCGGCCCGCGAACGACCGCCTCAGGGCTTGACGTAGTCCGAGACGACCTTCCAGCGGCCGTCCTGGATCTGCGACAGCCGCGACACGTCGCTGCCCAGCCGCTTCGTCGCGGTGAAGGTGGACTCGGGGCTGCCGAAGATGTCAGGCGGGATGACCATCGTGTCCATGGACTTGATGAACGATTCGACTGTCAAGTTAGGCCCCGCCTTCTGGGCCGCCCGGATGAAGGCCTCGACGATGTTGTAGCCGTAGACCGAGAAGACGGTCGGATCCTCGTTGAACTTGGTCTTGTACTTCGTCGCCCAGAAGCGGATCGGCTGCGAGGCTTCGTCGAGGTAAGGATGCTGGGCCGTGTGGGTGGCGTACAGCCCGTCCATCGCCTTGCCGCCGAGCTTGTGGATCAGGTCGGTGTAGGCTGCGCTGGAGCCGAGGAAGGTCGGACTGAAGCCGGTCTTGCGTGCTTCCGCGATGGTGCCGATGGTTTCGCGGATGATGGTGCCGAGCACGACGAGGTCGCAGCCGGCGGACTTCATGCGCGCCACCTGCGACGAGAAATCGGTGGCGCCGCGCTTGTAGGTGGTGCGCTCGGCCAGTTCGCCGCCCATGGCCTTCATGCCGGCTTCGGCGCCGCGCACCACTTCCAGGCCGAACTCGTCGTCCTGGTAGATGGTGCAGACCTTCTTCGCGCCCTTCTCCTTCGCCAGCTTGGGCAGCGCCGTGCGCACCTGGTCGTAGTAGGTCACCGCGAACGAGTACTTGAGCTTGTGGAAGGGCTCGTACATCTCGCGCGCCGCGGTGATCGGCATGAAGTTGATGACGTTCTTCTCGAACTGCACCGGCATCGCGGCATTGTTCTGCGCCGTGCCGATGTGGCCGGCCATCACGAAGATCTTGTCCTGGTTGACGAGCTTCTGCGCCGCCAGCACCGCGCGCTTCGGGTCGTAGCCGGAGTCCTCGACCAGCAGCTTCAGCTTGCGGCCGTGGATGCCGCCCTGCTCGTTGAGCTCGTCCACGCGCAGCATCATGCCCAGGCGCGCCTGCTTGCCGAACGCGGCGATCGGACCGGACAGGTCCTGGATCGATCCGATCACGATCTCGTTCTTCGACACACCTTGCGTCTGCGCCGCCAGCGGCAGCACGAGCATCGACAGCGACACAGCAGCCCACACGCGAGCGAGTCTCATGGCGGTTCGTCTCCTGGGAAGGGTGCGGGCCATGCTAGCGCCGGCCCTGCCGCGTCACATCCCGGGACAAACGCTGACCGCCGGCTACAGCGGCCGCGCGTTGCGCGTGCCTCAGAACAGCGAGTCGCGATCGACGCCCTGGCGCACCATGCGCCGCTTCAGCTTCAGCAAGGCTTCCTGCTGGATCTGGCGGATGCGCTCGCGTGTCAGGCTCAGGCGCGCAGCCAGCATCTCCAGCGTCTCGGGCTCGCGGTCGTGCAGGCCGTAGCGGCCGGCGAGCACCTCGCGCTCGCGATCGTTCAGCTCCGCGAGGCCATGCGCCAGCAACTGCTCGACCTCGCGGCTGAGCATGAGGCCGACCGGGTCGATGGCCTGGTCGTCGACGACGCTGTCCAGCAGCGACTCCGCGGCGTCGGCCTCGAGCGGCGCGTCGAGCGATGCCGGGTGTTCGGCCATCTTCAGCAGCGCATCGACCTCCGCCACCGGGCGACCGAGGCGCAACGCGATGTCCTCGGTGCGCACCGAACGGGCGGCGTCGGCCTGCAGCGAGGATTGCGCCTCGAGCGCGCGACGGGCCTTGATCACCTGGTTCAGCTCGCGCACCACGTGCACCGGCAGCCGCACCAGCCGGGCCTGGTGCATGATGGCCCGTTCGATGCTCTGGCGCACCCACCACGACGCATAGGTCGAGAAGCGGAAGCCGCGCTCGGGTTCGAACTTGGCGATGGCGTGCATCAGGCCCAGGTTGCCTTCCTCGATGAGATCCGGCATCGGCAGGCCACGGCCGAGGTAGTTCTTCGCGATGCTGACGACGAGCCGCAGGTTGCGCTCGATCATCGCCTGGCGCGCATCGAAGTCGCCCTGGCGGGCGCGCGTCGCGGTCAGGAACTCTTCTTCGGGCGTGAAGAGCGGCGCGCGGCGGATCTCGCGCAGGTACAGCTGGAGCGTATTGCCGACATCGGCATCGCCGGCCGGCAGCTCGATGCCGTTGCTGCCCGGCGGCTCGTTGTCCTCAGCTCCGTTGGAGCGGCCGGAGTGGCGCGCGTCCGGTTCGTCGGCACCGTTCGGGCCTGTTGCCTGCGCGTCGCGCCGCTTGCCCATGGTGCTGCATCCGTCGGACCGGCCGGGCCCTACCTGGGCGGCAGCAGCCGCGCCGGATCGATCGGCTTGCCCTGCTTGCGGATCTCGAAGTGCAGCTGCACGCGCTCGGCGTCGCTCGACCCCATCTCCGCGATTCGCTGGCCTCGGCGCACCACCTGATCCTCCTTCACGAGCAGGGTCTGATTGTGCGCGTAGGCCGTGAGGTACGTGTTGTTGTGCTTGACGATCACGAGGTTTCCATAACCGCGCAGGCCGGATCCGGCGTAGACCACGCGGCCATCGGCCGCGGCCAGCACCGGATCGCCGGCCTTGCCGGAGATCGCGAGGCCCTTGCTGCGGCCTTCCTCGAACGGCGCCGCGACAGGGCCGGTGGCGGGCCACAGCCAGTTCAGATCGTCGTCCGGTTCCTTGGCCGCAGCGGGCGCCGCGGGCGCGGGCGGCGCCGTCGCGGCCGAGGCCGCCGGCGCCGAGCCCGCAGCGGCCACGGGCGCCGATGCGGCGGCGGCCGGCGGCTTGGCGTCTAGCGGACGGCCTTCGACACGCGGGCTGCCGACACCGCGTGTAGCGACCGCGTTCGGATCGACGTTCGGCGGCAGGACGCGCAGCACCTGGCCGACCTCGATCAGGTTCGGGTTCTCGATGCCGTTCCAGCGGGCGACGTCGCGCCAGTTCTGCCCGTTCTCGAGCCCGATGCGGATCAGCGTGTCGCCCTGCTTGACGGTGTAGTAGCCCGGCTTGCCGGCATGTTCGGCATTCGGCAGCGGCTTCACGTCGGCGCTCGGCGCGGAAGCGGCTGCCGCGGCGGGCACGGCGGCCACCGGACGGGGGGCACTCGCGCGGTCCTCGACGGGCGCCTTGTTCCGTGGCGATGCACAGCCCGCCATGAGCAGCACCAGCACCACGGACAACAACGACAGGCGATCGAGCATGGGCAGCAGGGCCGCGCGGGCGGCGTGTGGAGGGGTCAGAGGACGCCCGATTTTAGAGGGACGAAATGAACGCCCTCGTGATGCGAACGTGACCAGCCGGTCGCCGTGCGATCGACGACCACGAGCACCTGTCCGCCGCCGGTCGATTGCATCGGGGCGACGAGGCGTCCGCCGATCGCGAGTTGCTCCAGCCACGCCGGCGGCAGGTCCTCGCCGCCGGCGGCCGCGACGATGCTGTCGTAGGGCGCTCGCGGCGCATGGCCCAGCATGCCGTCACCGTACACGAGACGCACCTGGTCGAGGCGCCATGGCGCGAGGTTGGCACGCGCCTTGTCGAACAGCGGCCGCAGTCGTTCGATCGAGACCACGTGCCGCGCGATGCAGGCGAGCAGCGCGGCCTGGTAGCCGCAACCGGTGCCGATCTCCAGCGCCCGTCCGAGGTGGCCCTCCCGCCGCGCGTTCGCTCCTTCGAGCAGCAAGCCGAGCATGCGCGCGATCACCGACGGCTTCGAGATCGTCTGCCCCAGCCCGATCGGCAGGCTCGTGTCCTCGTAGGCCTGGTTGGCGAGGGCGGTGTCGACGAACTGGTGACGTGGCACGCGGCCCATCGCCTCGAAGATCGGTTCGCCGCGCAAGCCTTCGGCGCGCAGACGGTCGACCATGCGGGCGCGTACATGCGCCGAATCGAGGCCCAGGCCGCTGGGCGCAGCCGAACGTGCCGCATCCTGCGCGGCCTGGTGCAGCAGACGCTGAGGCCGCAGCGGTTCGCGTGCGCTCGCCGGCGCCCGCGCCGTGGTCGGCTGCGCCAGCTTGTCGAGTCCCAGCGGAAAGCCGCGGCGCTTGTCGCTCATCGACGCCCCCTGCAGCGCTGCGCGCCGGTCCCCCCGAGAGGGAGCGAGCGCCTTCGGAACGGCCGAATGGCGCTCATGCGCGCTCCAGGCGCACCCGCCAGTCGCCGAGCGCCTGATGCTCGGTCAGGTCGACCTGCAGCGGCGTGATCGACACGCAACCCGTCGCGGTGGCGTGGAAGTCGGTGCCCTCGCCTGCTTCGCGTGCGTCGCCGGCGGGCCCGATCCAATAGATGGCCTCGCCGCGCGGATTGGTCTGCTTCACCACCGGTTCGCTCGCATGGCGACGGCCCAGGCGCGTGACGCGGCGCGGCAGCGAGGCCGCGTCGGGCCGGTTCGGAATGTTGACGTTCAACAGCCAGGGCCGCGACGACGGCGGCGCCTCGAGCACCTGCTCGACCACGGCACGCGCGACGCGCGCGGCTTCGTCCAGGTGCGTCCAGCCGCGCTCGACCTGCGAGAAGGCGATCGCCGGTATGCCGAACAGGTAGCCTTCCATGGCCGCGGCGACGGTGCCCGAGTACAGCGTGTCGTCTCCCATGTTGGCGCCCTGGTTGATGCCCGACAGCACGAGGTCGGGCCGCTGCGGCAGCAGACCGGTCAGCGCGACGTGCACGCAGTCCGACGGTGTGCCGTTGACGACCAGGAAACCGCGCTGCGATTCCCCGCGCGCCTCGAAGACCGACAGCGGCCGGTTCAAGGTCAAGGCGTTCGAGGTGCCGCTGGCGTTCTGCTCCGGCGCGATCACGGTGATCTCGCCGAGACCCTGCATCGCGCCGACCAGCGCCGCCAAGCCGGGCGCGAGGTAGCCGTCGTCGTTGGCGATCAGTATCCGCATCAGTGCCCGCCCGGCCGCCCGAAGGGCACTGTGCGCCCCTCGGGGGCCGCGAACGAAGTGAGCTGGGGGCTGACCATCTCGCGGATTGTAGGGAGTCGTCACCCTTGCGACGCGATGCAACCGCCTTGCTGCCTATCATGCCGAGCCTTGATCCGGGCCGAGCGCCCGCGGGAGACACGGACGATGCACGCCTGGATTTGCGACAACCCGATCGGCGTCGAAGCGCTGCAATGGAAAGAGGTTCCCACGCCGGAGCCGGGGCCGAATGAAGTCCGCGTCGCGGTGCGCGCCGCGAGCCTGAACTTCCCCGACATCCTCATCGTGCAGGCCAAGTACCAGGTCAAGCCGCCGCTGCCTTTCGTGCCGGGGTCGGAGTACGCCGGCGTGATCGATGCGGTCGGCGAAGGCGTCACGCAGTTCAAGCCCGGCGACCGCGTCGCGGCGCTGGGCAGCACCGGCGGCTTCGGCACGCACGCGATCGTCGGCACGGACCGCTTGATGCCGTTGCCGCCCGGTTTCGAGTTCGAGCACGCGGCGGCCTTCGCCTTCACCTACGGCACCTCGTACCACGCCCTGATCGACCGCGGCCAGTTGAAGGCGGGCGAGACGGTTCTCGTGCTCGGTGCGGCCGGCGGCGTCGGCACCGCGGCGCTGCAGATCGCCAAGGCCGCCGGCGCGCGCGTGATCGCGGGCGCATCGACCGACGAGAAGTGCGCGCTGTGCAAGGACCTCGGCGCCGACGCGACGCTGAACTACAGCCGCGAGAACGTGCGCGACGCCTTGAAGGCCCTGACCGACGGCAAGGGCCCCGACGTGGTCTACGACCCGGTCGGCGGCGACCTCGCCGAGCCGGTGTTCCGTTCGATCGCCTGGCGCGGCCGCTATCTCGTCATCGGCTTCGCGGGCGGCGGCATTCCGGCACTGCCCTTCAACCTCCCGCTGTTGAAGGGCGCGTCCGTCGTCGGCGTGTTCTGGGGCGACTACGTCCGCCGCGAACCCCGCGCCAACCTGGCGGCGATGAACCAGTTGGCGACCTGGTACGCGCAAGGCAAGGTCCGTCCGGTGATCGACGAGCGCCTGCCGATGAGCGAACTTCATCGCGCATACGCCCGCATGACCGGACGCGAGGTCAAGGGCAAGGTGGTGCTCGTCAATGCGTAAGCGTTGGTGACATCGGCGCCGAACCTCCCCCCATGGAGGGGTACGGTGCCAAACCTTCTGCGCTAGCATTTCGGCCGGGAGAACAAACCTCATGGCCGTCAAGGTCCTCATCCTCGAAGACAACCCCGTCGCGCGAAGCTTCCTCTGCCGCGTCGTGCGCGAGAGCTTCAGCGACACCATCGCGATCACCGAAGCCGGCGACCTCGAAAGCGCGCGTGCGCAGATCAGCCTCACCGGCGGCCCGAGCGGCCTGCACGGCGTCGATCCGTTCAAGCTCATCCTCGTCGACCTCGAGCTGCCCGATGGCAACGGCATGGAGTTGCTCGCCGAGCTCACTCAGTACCCGGCGACGAAGGTCGTCACTACGCTGTACTCCGACGACGAGCACCTGTTCCCCGCGCTGCAGTGCGGCGCCGATGGTTACCTTCTGAAGGAAGACCGCTTCGAGGTGCTTGTCGAGGAACTTCAGAAGATCGTTCGCGGCCAGCCACCGCTGTCGCCGGCGATCGCGCGGCGCCTGTTGACGCACTTCCGAAGCGGCTTGCGCGTGGGCGGCGATGGTCCGGCGCCCGATTCCGGCTTCGCACCGCTCGACTACGCCGCCGTCAGCCGTCCGGTGCCGCTGGAGAAGCCGCCCGAGCACGACCGCCTGACCCCACGCGAGAGCGAGGTGCTGACCTACCTCAGCAAGGGCTTCACGATCAAGGAGATCGCGAGCCTGATGGGCATCAAGTGGTTCACCGTCAACGACCACATCAAGTCGATCTACAAGAAGCTCAACGTCTCCAGCCGCGCCGAAGCGGCCGTGCTGGCCACCAAGCAAGGCCTGGTGTGACGGAGCCGGGCCTGCCCCGGCTCCACGTCCTTCGAACGCCATGAGCGCCGACGCCACGCGCCCGCTGGCCGAGGCCGCCGGCGAAGCATCCGGCGACGCCCGACACGACTCCCGCAACGATTCACGCGCCGACTCGCAGCTCGACTCGCGCTGGATCGACCAGGCGTTCCTGACCCGCAGTTCCGCGATGGCGCGCTGGATGGGCTGGCGGCTGCGCATGCTGGTCGTGCTCGCGCTGCTCGGCAGCGTGGGGGTCTTCGCGCTGCTGCGCGTGCTGGCCGGGCTGCCCTACATCGATGCCCAGTGGCGCAGCATCGGCGCCAGCGGCATCGAACTCGTGTCCAGCAGCGACCCCGCGCTGCGCACCAAGGTCGGCCAGCGCCTCGTGGCGATCGAACGCGCCGACGGCCGCCGTACCGAGGTCGACGCCCGGCTCCTTCAGCGCTCGCCGCGCTGGACCGTCGGCGACGGCGATCGCCAGCGCCAGCTGGCCCTGCAGGAGGACATCGGCCGTGCCCTGCGCGACACCTCCCTGCGCCTCGTCTTCGACGATCGCAGCGCGGTCGACGTCAAACCGGTGCCACGCGGCTTCGCGGGACTCGGCAGCCTGTTCTGGCTGCTGTGCGCGCTGGCGCTGGTGCTCTACCTGATCGCCGCCGTCGTCGCGCTGGCCGCACCGGGCATCGCCAACCTGCTTTATGCGATGGTGGCGACCAGCCAGAGCGTGAACCTGGTGCTGATCGCGGTGGAGTCGATGCCGGGCCTCGGCATCTCGTCGGGCTTCGGCCAGCTGTCCCTGGACCTGCGCACGTTGTGCGACCTGGTGTCCGCCGCGGCGATCCTGCATGCCTGCCTGGTGCACCCGGCGCGGCTGCCGCGCGCCGGCTGGCTGGCGCTGGCCGGGTGGGTGCTGGCGCTGCTGCCGGCGGTGCTCGCAACCCGCCAGGCGCTGCCCGCGCAGTGGTGGGCCACGCAGGGCCTGCTGATCGCATTCGGCCTCGCGTCGGTGGCCGTGCTGAGCTGGTCCTACCGTCATGAGCCGCATCCGTTCTCGATCGTCGTGCGCCGGCTCGGGCTGGCCGCCAGCGGCATCCTGATCCTGCTGACCTTCGCGGTCGCGCTGGTCAGCGCGCAGTCGCAGGCGCCGCACACCGTGGCCATCTTCGGCTCGATGGCCTGGTACGTCTTCATCGCCTCGCTGCTGCTGCTGGTGCCCTTCATGTCGCGCTCCCAGCACGTGATGCGCGAGTTCGCGATGCTGGCCGGCATCAGCACCGTCGCGACCTCGCTTGACCTGCTGTTCGTCGCGGTGTTCGCGCTGGGCCAGTTCGCGTCGGTGACGCTGTCGCTGTTCGTTGCGGTCGGCCTCTATGTCGGTGCCCGCCAGTGGCTGGTGAACCAGTTCATGGGCACCGGCGTGCTGACGGCCGAGCGCATGTTCGAGAGCCTGTACCGGGTTGCCCGGGAGATCGAAGCCACGCCCCGCAAGGCCGAGGACCAGCTGACGCGGCTGCTGCGCGAGCTGTTCGAGCCGCTCGAGGTCGCGCGCGTGGCGCGGCCGGTGTCGCGCACGCGTGTCGCCTCGGACGGCTCGACGATGGTCGTCCCGGTGCCCCGGCTGCCGGGGGCGGATGCCGACGAGCAGGCCGCCAGCGGCGCCATCCTGCTGCGTTATGCGCGGCGCGGCCGGCGCCTTTTCAGCAGCGAGGACGCTCGCCTCACCGACCGCGTGCTCGAGCAGTTGCGTCGCGCGGTGGCCTACGACCGCGCCGTCGAGCAGGGTCGCAGCGAAGAACGCACGCGCATCGCGCAGGACCTGCACGACGACATCGGCGCACGCCTGCTGACGCTGATGTACAAGGCCCAGAACCCGGAGATGGAGGAGTACATCCGCCATACCCTGCAGGACCTGAAGACCTTGACGCGCGGGCTCGCCGCCGCGAACCACAAGCTGTCGCATGCCGCGGCCGAATGGAAGGCCGACCTGGGGCAGCGCCTGAACCTGACGCACTGCGAGCTCGTCTGGTCCTTCAGCGCCGACCGCGACATCCCGCTCACCGTCGTGCAATGGTCCGGGCTCACGCGCGTGCTGCGCGAGCTGGTCAACAACATCATCGCTCACGCGCAGGCCAGCTCCGTCGAGATCTCCGGCCAGTACGACCGCGGCCGCCTCGTGCTCACGGTCAGCGACGACGGCATCGGCCGTGAACCCGAGCGCTGGTCACACGGCCTCGGACTCGGTGGCGTGCGCAAGCGGGTGAAGCTGCTCGGCGGCGAGGTGCGCTGGAGGGAGCGCAGCAGCCGGGGCATCGTCTGCGAGGTGCGCGTGCCCCTGCTCGGGACTCGCGTCTGACGCACGGCGCAGAAACGACGAAGCCGGGGCGGGCCCGGCTTCATCTTCATTCGGTGGGGTGGCTGATGGGACTCGAACCCACGACGACCAGAATCACAATCTGGGACTCTACCAACTGAGCTACAGCCACCGCTGCTGCAAGCCGCGAATTATAGCCTGCGCCAATGCCGCGCCAATGGGTGGCGCGGCGCCCGGGTTCATCGGCTGGCCGACGATGCGGCCGCTTCCGCTGCGTGCGCGGCGGCGCTGGGCTTGATCTCGACCTTCAGGCGCGACTTCAGCGCGCGGTAATAGGCCTGGGTCTCTGCCTGGGCCCACACCTGCGCGTACTGCTGCTGCAGGCGGTTGCCTTCTTCCGGCAGCTTCTCCCGCTCCAGCACTTTCTCGATGCGCGCGACGACATAACCTTCACCCGGCACCTCGATGCCGGTGAACGCCGGCAGCTTCGATGCATCGGCACGCAGCACCGCGTCGAGCGCCGGACCGGCAAGACCGTCGGGCCGCGCGCGCGACACCGTTCCGGTCAGCGGCAGCTCGCCTTCGCCGTCCTTGCGCAGCTGTGCGAGCCGCGCCTCGCCGTCCTTGCGCGCGAGTGCCATGGCCTGCTCGGCCTGCAGCTGCGTGCGCACGCGGTCCTTGACCTCGGCCAGCGGCTGCGTATGCGCCGGGCGGTGCTCGACGATGCGCGCCGAGGCCAGCTGGTTGGGCCCGACCTCGACCGCGTCGGTATTGCGCTTGTTGCGCACCGCGTCGTTGCCGAACACCGCTTCGAGCAGCTTGGCGGACGCGAGCGCACCCGTCGCGCCGGGCGCCGGCGTGCGCGTGACCTGCGCGCTGCGCTTCTCGAGCTTGAGCTTGTCGATCACCGGCTGCAGGCTGTCCGCCTGTTCGTAGACGGTGTTGGTGAACTGCTCGGCCGCTTCGACCCACTTCTTCTGCGCCGCCTGCTTGCGTGCCTCGTCCTCGATCGCCGAGCGCACCTGCTCGAACGGCTTCTTCTCGCCGCCGCGCGTCGCGTCCAGCTTGATGATGTGGAAGCCGAAGTCGCTCTCGACGACGTTGCTGATCTCGCCGACCTTCATCGCATAGACCGCGTCCTCGAAAGGTTTGGTCATCGCGCCGCGACCGAAGAAGTCGAGATCACCGCCCTGGGTCGCCGAGCCCGGATCCTCCGACTGCTTGCGGGCGACGTCGGCGAAGCTGTCCGGGTTCTTCCGCAGCTCGGCGAGCAGCGCCTCGGCACGCGCCTTGGCCTTCTGCTTGACGTCGGCGGCCGCATCCTTGTCGGCCTTGATCAGGATGTGGCGCGCACGACGCTCCTCTGCCGCCATGTAGCGCGACGCGTTCTGGTCGTAGTACTTGCGCAGATCGTCCTCGGAGACGGTGACGCCCTTCTTCAGCTGCTCGATGTCGAGCACCACGTAGTCGATCGTCGCGCTCTCTGCGGCGCGGAACTGCGCCTCGTTGCGCTTGTAGTAGGCCTCGATGTCCGCGTCGCTCGGAGTGACCTTCGCGATGTAGTCCTTCAGGTCGAAGCGCGCATAGCGGATCTCGCGCCGCTGCAGCAGCGGCTCGAGCGCACTGGCGACGACGGCCGGCGATGCGGTCACCGAATCGGCGATGCCGCGCATCACCTGGCGTGCGCGCAGGTCCTGCGCGAGACGCGCCTCGAAGGATTGCGGCGTCATGCCCTGCGCCTCGAGGATGGACTTGTACATCGCGACGTCGAAGCTGCCGTCGGGCCGCCTGAACTGCGCAAGCTCGGGCATGGCCTGCAGCTCGCGGCCGACCTTCTCGTCCGAGACGTCGAGGTGCAGGCGCTGCGCAGCGCCCAGCATCACGCGCTCGCGCACCAGTTGCTCCAGCGTCTCCGAGCGCATCGCCGCCGTGTCGAGCATCTTCGGATCGACGTTGGGCATCTGGCGACGCAGGCGCTCGGCCTGCTGCTGGTGCGCGGCATCCCACTCCTGCTGCGTGATGCCGTGGCCATCGACCTTGGCCACGGTCTGCCCGCGCCCTTCGCTGAAGCTCGAATACCCCTGGATGCCGAAGACGACGAAGGACGGCAGGATGAGGATCAACAGCAGCAGTTGCAGCAGCTTGGTGTGCGTACGGACGAATTCGAACATGTCGGCCTCGGGAACGTTCGTCGCGGCTGGCAGCCGCCGAACGCGAAAAAGGCGAACCGCGGTTCGCCTTCCAGGTTGCTCGCCGGTCTCTCGGGACGAGAGCGGAGCGCGGATTCTAGCGGTGGTGGGTGCTGACGGGCTCGAACCGCCGACCTACGCCTTGTAAGGGCGCCGCTCTACCAACTGAGCTAAGCACCCAACGCTCGAAGACCGTGCCGTCAGTTGACGGCATCCTTCAACGCCTTGCCGGCGCGGAACTTCGGCACCTTCGCGGCCTTGATCTTGATGGCCGCGCCGGTGCGCGGATTGCGGCCGCTGCGTGCGGCCCGCTTGCTGACGGCGAAGGTACCGAAGCCGACGATCGACACGCTGCCATTCTTCTTCAGGGTCGTCTTGACGCCCCCGATCAGGGCCTCCAGGGCGCGCGTGGCCGCCGCCTTGGAAATATCGGCCTGAGTGGCAATGTGCTCGATCAGCTCGGACTTGTTCACGAAGGTACCCCCTCTCAAGGTGTCTCGACGAGTTCGGTTGGCTCGGTTTGCGGTCTCGGCGTGTTGGCCGGCCGCAGGGTCTGGCGACTCTCGCGCGGGTGCACCGCGTCGCGTCGATTACAGCGGCGCCCTCTGGCAGTGTCAAGCGCGGAGGCCGGATTCTATGCGCAGCCTCAGCAGCCATTCACAAAGCGTTGCGCCGATCGGCGCGGGGCTGGACCGCGCACGCATCACGCGTGCGCATCAGGCCTTCAGCGCGCGCGCGCGCGGATCTCCGGCAGCGCCTTGCGCAGGTAGTACACCATCGACCAGATCGTCAGCACCGTCGCGACGAGGATCAGCACCGTGCCCCACCAGCGCGTATCGATCACGGTGAACAGGAAGCCGTCGTACAGCAGGAACGGGATGGCCACCATCTGCGTCACCGTCTTGAGCTTGCCGAGCATGTGCACCGCGACACTGCGAGAGGCGCCGATCTGCGCCATCCACTCGCGCAGCGCCGAGATCGCGATCTCCCGGCCGATGATCACCAGCGCGACGAACACGTCCACGCGCGTCAGGTGCACCAGCACCAGCAGCGAGGCGCAGACCAGGAACTTGTCGGCCACCGGGTCGAGGAAGGCGCCGAAGGATGATGTCTGGTTCAGCTTGCGGGCGAGCCAGCCATCGGCCCAGTCGGTCAGCGCGAACAGCACGAACATCACGGTGGCCGCGAGGTTCTGCGTCGGCCGGTCGATCGGCAAGGCGTAGACGCCGACGATCAGCGGGATCGCCACGATGCGGGCCCAGGTCAGCAAGGTCGGCAGCGTGAGGAACATGCCGAGCATTGTGCCGGACGAGATCGCGCTAGAAGTCGAGCGTGCGCAACTTGAAGCGACGATCGTCGGCGAAGAGAAACACCTCGGTGAACTTCCAGGGCCTCGGCAGGTGCGAGACCTCGCCGAAGGGTCCCGCGCGGTGCACCGCGTCGATCGCCAGCTGGACCGTGTCCCGCGCCTGGCTCGGCTGGCGCATCACGCTGACGCGACGCACGCTGCCGTCGCCGTTGAGCTCGATCTCGAGCACCGGGATGGCCAGCAGCGGCTCGGGCGGCTTGCCGTCGTAGGTCGCGTTGCGCGACGCCGCGGTGATGCGCTGCGCGGCGCTCACGCGGAACTCGTCCCAGTTGCGTGCGCGTTTCTGCGGCATCGGCCTGGCGGCGACCGGCGGCGGGGCCGGTGTCGGCGTCGCCCGCGTGCTCGGTGCCTGAGCCGGCGGCGCGGGCGGTGGCGGCGAAGGAGGCGGCGACGACGAGCAGCCGCCAAGAAGGGCCAGGGTGGACAGGCGGGCCGTCCAGCGAAGCAGTTCGGGTCGTTCAGTGAAGCGCACGGTAGATGGTCTCCGCCAGGTCATGCGAGATGCCGTCGACACCCGCGAGGTCTTCAACGCTCGCCGCCGTCACGCCGCGGACACCGCCGAAGCGCTGCAGCAACCTAGCACGCTTCTTGGGTCCGACACCGGGAATTTCTTCCAGCCGGCTGCCGCCGGTGCGCACGCTGGCACGCCGTGCGCGCATGCCGGTGATCGCGAAGCGGTGCGCCTCGTCGCGAATCTGCGCGACCAGCATCAGCGCCGCCGAATCATGGCCGAGGTAGACCTTCTCGCGGCCGTCGGCGAACACCAGTTCCTCGAGGCCGACCTTGCGGCCCTCGCCCTTCTCGACACCGACGATCAGCGACAGATCGAGGCCGAGCTCGGCGAACACCTCGCGCGCCATCGCCACCTGGCCGCGTCCGCCATCGACGAGCACGAGGTCCGGCATGCGCATGCCCTTGACGTTGCCGCTGCCCGAGGCATCGGGGGCGTTGAGGGCCTCGGCCAGCTTCGCGTAGCGCCGCATCAGCACCTGGCGCATCGCCGCGTAGTCGTCGCCGCCGGTGATGCCTTCGATGTTGTAGCGGCGGTACTCGCTGTTGCGCATGCCGTGCTGCTGGTACACGACGCAGGAGGCCTGCGTCGACTCGCCGGCGGTGTGGCTGACGTCGAAGCACTCGATGCGAAAGCCCTCGAGGTCCTCGACGGCGAGGTCGAGCGCATCGACCAGCGCGCGCGTGCGCTCGCGCTGCGAACCCTCTTCGGCGAGCAGCCGCGCCAGCGCGATCTGCGCGCCCTTTTCCGCCATCTCGAGCCAGACGCGGCGTTGCTCGCGAGGCTGGTGCTGCGCATGCAGGCGCGTGCCGGTCTGCTCGGACAGCGCTTCCAGCAGCGCGGCATCGACCGCGTGGCTGACCACCAGCGACGGCGGCGGCGCGATGCCAAGGTAGTGCTGCGCGATGAAGGCCTCCAGCACCTGCTGCTCGACCGACGGGCGCTCGGCGCGCTCGTCGGCTTCGTCGGCAGACAGCGCGGCCGCTTCCTCGACATGCGTGGGGAAATACGCGCGATCTCCGAGGTGCCGGCCACCGCGCACCATCGCCAGGTTCACGCAGGCGCGGCCGCCCTGCACACGCACGGCGAGCACGTCGACGTCGCGGTCGCGCGCCGACAGGCTGCTCTGCTCGACCGACTGCTGGTGCAGCACGCGCGACAGCGCAGTGATCTGGTTGCGCACGTCGGCCGCGCGCTCGAATTCCAGCGCGTCGGAGTACGCCATCATCTGCGTCTGCAAGGTCTGGATCACCTGTTCGGCGTCGCCGCGCAGGAAGCGCTCGGCATGCGCGACGTCCTGCGCGTAGTCGGCGGGCGAGATCAGGCCGACGCACGGCCCCGAGCAACGGCGGATCTGGTACAGCAGGCAGGGCCGCGAGCGGTTCGCGAACACCGTGTCCTCGCAGGTGCGCAGGCGGAAGGCCTTCTGCAGCAGCAGGATGGTTTCCTTCACCGCCCAGGCGCCCGGGTACGGACCGAAATAGGTGTGCTTGCGGTCGACCGCGCCGCGGTAGTAGGCCACGCGCGGGAACGCGTGCGTCACCAGCTTCAGGTACGGGTAGCTCTTGTCGTCGCGGAACAGGATGTTGAACTTCGGGTTCAACGTCTTGATCAGGTTGTTCTCGAGCAGCAGCGCCTCGGCCTCGGTGCGCACGACCGTGGTTTCCATGCGCGCGATGCGGCCGATCATGTGGCCGATGCGCGTGCCGCCGTGGTCCTTCTGGAAATAGCTCGAGACCCGCTTCTTCAGGTTGCGCGCCTTGCCCACATAGAGCACCTGGCCGCCGCTGTCGAAGTAGCGGTAGACGCCGGGCAGGCTCGGCAGCGCGGCGACCTCGGCGAGCAGCGCATCGCGCGGGGCTTCACCCTCGCCGGTGGCAGGCGCGGTCGTCGAGTCGGCGCGGTCGGCGCTGTCGGGGCTTTGGGCCTTCGTGGTCATCGGTTTCGATTCTGCCGCGCGGCACGCTCCGGATAATCCGGTGATGCTGTGGGACCTGTTCTGCCGCGTGATCGACAACTACGGCGACGCGGGCGTGTGCTGGCGGCTCGCGCGTGGCCTGGCGGCGCGCGGCGAGCAGGTGCGCCTGTGGCTGGACGACGCGTCGCCGCTGCGCTGGATGGCACCGGAGGGCGCCGCCGGCGTGCAGGTGCATGCCTGGAGCGATGCCGAGCGCGACGCCATCGGCCACATCGGCGGCATCGGCCGCGTCAGCCATGTCGGCGACGTCGTCGTCGAGGCCTTCGGATGCGACCTGCCGCCTGCCTTCGTGACTCGCATGGCGCAGCGTGTCCCGCGGCCGGTGTGGATCAACCTGGAGTACCTCAGCGCCGAGGACTACGTCGAACGCTCGCACGGGCTGCGCTCGCCGCAGTTCAGCGGACCGGGCGCCGGGCTCGACAAGTGGTTCTTCTATCCCGGCTTCACGCAGCGCACCGGCGGCCTGCTGCACGGCGCGGCCCCTCGCGCCGATCGCCGGGCCTGGCTGGCGGCGCAGGGCTGGGCACCGCGCGACGGCGAGCGCGTCGTGCTGCTGTTCTGCTACGACAACCCGGCGCTGCCGCGGCTGCTGCAGGACCTGGCGACCGTGCCGACGCTGCTGCTCGCGGCGCCCGGACCTGCGCAACAGTCCCTGGCGTGGACCGGCCCTCCGACGCTTCGCACCATCGCCCTGCCCTGGCTGCCACAGGTCCGCTTCGACGAACTGCTGGTCAGCACCGACCTCAACATCGTGCGCGGCGAGGACTCCTTCGCGCAGGCCAACCTCGCCGGCAGCCCTTGCATCTGGCAGCTCTACCCCCAGCATGATGGAGCGCATGGGCCCAAGCTCGATGCCTGGGTCGACCGCTTCAGCGACGCCACCGGCTTCGACGACGGCGCGGCGCTGCGTGCCTTGACCCGGGCGTGGAACGGCCTGGGCGCCTGGCCCGCACGCTGGCCGCGGCCGGATCACTGGGCCCTGGCCTGCGCCGAGTGGCGTGATGACCTGCTCGGGCAGGGTGATTTGCTGACCCAGCTTATCCGTTTCGTCGACGCGAGACGCTAGAATTCAAGGCTTTGCTTCATTCCGACTGATTCGGGGACTGACCCATGAAGATTGCTCAAGAAATCCGTGCCGGCAACGTGATCATGCAGGGCAAGGACCCGTGGGTCGTGCTCAAGACCGAGTACTCGCGCGGCGGCCGCAATGCCGCGACGGTGCGCATGAAGCTCAAGAGCCTGCTGAACAACCAGGGCACCGAAGTCGTCTTCAAGGCCGACGACAAGATGGACCAGATCGTGCTGGACAAGAAGGACTGCACGTACACGTACTTCGCCGATCCGATGTACGTCTTCATGGACAGCGAGTACAACCAGTTCGAGGTCGAGGCCGAGAACATGGGCGACGCGATCAGCTACCTCGAGGACAACATGCCGGTCGAGGTCGTGTTCTACGACGGCAAGGCGATCTCGGTCGAACTGCCGACCTCGCTGGTGCGTGAGATCACCTGGACCGAGCCGGCCGTCAAGGGCGACACCTCGGGCAAGGTGCTGAAGCCGGCGAAGATCTCCACCGGCTTCGAGATCCAGGTGCCGATCTTCGTCGCGCAGGGCGACAAGATCGAGATCGACACCCGCACGCACGAGTACCGCAAGCGCGTCTGATCGCCGGAAGGGCCTGTCGCCAAGTTCGGCAGCGACCAGCACAGGGGCACTTCGGTGCCCCTTGTCGTTTCCGTCGGGCCCGCCGCACCGCTTCGACCACGCGCCATGGCCTTCGGCCCGCTGCAACCGGCCCGCATCGTCTTCGCCGACGACGGTGCGCCGCCGAGCGCGCCGGACTTCGGCGATGTCTACCACGCCCGCGCCGGGGCCCTGGCGCAGGCGGCGCATGTCTTCCTTCGCGGCAACGGCCTGCCGCAGCGCTGGCAGCGCCAGCCGCGCTTCACTATCCTCGAGACCGGCTTCGGCCTGGGCAACAATTTCCTCGCCGCCTGGCAGGCCTGGCGCGACGCCCCGGCGCGCAGCGAGCGGCTGGAGTTCGTCTCGATCGACAAGCATCCGCCGCGGCGCGACGACCTCGCGCGCGCGCACGCCACGACGCCCGAAGCCCTCCGGCCCCTCGTCGACCAGCTGCTCGCGGCGTGGCCGCCCCTGACGCCCGACCTGCACACGTTGGTGCTCGACGGCGGCCGCGTGCGCCTTCGGTTGGTCTTCGCCGACATCGACGACGCGCTGCCGGAGCTGGTCGTGCATGCCGATGCCTTCTTCCTCGACGGCTTTGCGCCGGCGAAGAACCCGGCGATGTGGGCGGCGCGGCCGCTCGCCCGGCTGGCGCGGCTGGCCGCACCGGGCGCCACCGCGGCGACCTGGAGCGCGGCGCGCGAGGTGCGCGATGGCCTGGCCGCCGCGGGCTTCGCCGTCGAACGCGTGGCCGGCTTCGGCGGCAAGCGCGACATGACCGTCGCACGCTTCGAACCGCGCCACGTGCCGCCGCTGCCGCCGGGACGCCGATCGTGGCCCGCGCGGCAGGTCGCGGTGATCGGCGCCGGGCTGGCGGGCGCTGGCGTCGCGCGTGCGCTGGCGGCCGAAGGGCTCGAGGTGCACGTGTTCGAAGCCGATGCGGCGCCGGCGCAGCGCACCTCCGGCAACCCGGCCGGCCTCTTCCACGGCATCCTGCACCGCGAAGACGGCCCGCACGCGCGCTGGCTGCGCGCCGGCGCGCTGCGCATGCAGCAGGTGCTGGCGCCGCTGATCGAATCGGGTCGCGCCAGCGGCGGCTTCGGCCTGCTGCGGGGTGAACGCGGCGGCGATGCAGGGGCGATGCAGGCGCTGCTCGACGAGCAGGCCTGGCCCGCCGACTGGGTGCACCTGTCCCGGCTGCGCGACCAGCCGGCGTGGTCTTATCCGGGCGGTGGCTGGGCGGTGCCGGCCGAGTTGGTCGCGGCCTGGCTGCAATCGCCCGGCATCACGCTGCACCTCGGCCAGCGCATCGAAGGCCTTGAATCGAGTGACCGCGGCTGGCAACTGCGCGCGGCCGATGGCCGTGTGCTCGTATCGGCCGACGCCGTCGTGCTGGCCAATGCCGGCGATGCGGCGCGGCTGGTCGGCGAGCCCGGCTGGCCGCTGCAATCGGTGCGCGGCCAGCTGAGCGTCGTGCACGGCGCGCCGGCGGGCCTGCTGCCGGTGCCCGTGGCCGACGCCGGTTATGCACTGCAGCTGCCGGACGGCCGCGTGCTGTGCGGCGCAACCTCGCAGGTCGACGACCCCGACCCCACGCTTCGCGAGGCCGACCGCGCCGAGAACCTCGCGACGCTGCTGCGCCTGAGCGGCTGGACGCCGCCCGCCGATGCGCGCATCGAGGGCCGTGTCGGCTGGCGGTTGCAGGCGCAGGACAAGCTGCCGCTGCTCGGCCCGCTGCCCGCCGTCGGCGACACCCCGTCGCACGCCCACCAGCCGCGCCACGTCCCGCGGCGGCCCGGCCTCTATGTGGCCACCGCCTACGGCTCGCGCGGCCTCACGCAGGCCGCGCTGGCCGGCGAGGTGGTGGCCGCATGGCTCAGCGGCGCACCGATGCCGGTGCCCGCGCGCCTGCTGGATGCGGTCGACTGCGCGCGCTACGCCGCGCGCCTCAATCGAAAGTCAGCGTGCTGACGCCCTGCTCGGTGCCGAGCAGGCAGATGCGCGCGCGGTGACGCGCGAAGATCCCCACGGTCACGACGCCCGGCCACTGGCTCACTTCGGTTTCCATGCCGAACGGATCGGTGATCCGCAGGCCGTGCACGTCGAGCAGGTGGTTGCCGTTGTCGGTCACGACGCCCGCGCGCAGCACGGCGCGTCCGCCGTACATCGCCGCGAAGTGGCGCGAGATCTGCGCCGCGGCCATCGGGATCACCTCGACCGGCAGCGGGAAGCGGCCCAGCACCTCGACGCGCTTGGACGCGTCGACGATGCAGACGAAGCGCTCGGCGAGGTCGGCGACGATCTTCTCGCGCGTCAGCGCCGCGCCGCCGCCCTTGATCATGCAGCCGCGGCCGTCGATCTCGTCGGCGCCGTCGATGTAGACCGGGATGCGCTCGATCGTCGCCGCATCGAGCACCGGGATGCCATGGGCCTGCAGGCGTTCGGTGCTCTTCACCGAGCTGGAGACCGCGCCGGCAATGCGGTCCTTGATCGTCGCCAGCGCGTCGATGAAGTGGTTGACCGTCGAGCCGGTGCCGACACCCACCACCGAGCCGGGCACCACGTGATCCAGGGCGGCGCGGCCGACCAGCGCCTTGAGTTCGTCTTGCGTCATGAGGGCATGCGGGGCCCGCGCACCGGGCCGGCCGCAGGCGTTTGGGACAATCGCGGGATTATGGCCGTCGTCCCCTACGCCCTCACCCGCCCTTTCCTGTTCGGCCTGGATCCCGAGCGTGCCCATGAGCTGACGCTGGACGCGCTGGCCGCGCTGCAGAACACGCCGGCGCAATGCCTGTGGTCGCAGGCGCGCATCGACGATCCGGTGACGATCGCCGGCCTGCGCTTTCCGAACCGCATCGGCCTGGCCGCGGGCCTCGACAAGAACGGCCGCTGCATCGACGGCCTCGGCGCGATGGGCTTCGGCTTCATCGAGGTCGGCACCGTCACGCCGAAGGCCCAGCCCGGCAATGCGAAGCCGCGCCTGTTCCGGCTGCGTTCGGCCGATGCGCTGATCAACCGCCTCGGCTTCAACAACGACGGCCTCGAAGCCTTCATCGCCAACGTCCAGCGCGCGCACAGTTTCCGCGCAGCCGGTGGCGTGCTCGGCCTGAACATCGGCAAGAACGCCGCGACGCCGATCGAGCGCGCGGTCGACGACTACCTGCTCGGCCTCGAAGGCGTGTTCCCGCACGCCGACTACGTGACGGTCAACATCTCGAGCCCGAACACCAAGAACCTGCGGGCGCTGCAGAGCGACGAGGCGCTCGATGCGCTGCTCGGTCCGCTGCAGGCGCGCAAGGCCGCGCTGAGCGCGGCGCTGAACCGCCGCGTGCCGATGTTCGTGAAGATCGCCCCCGACCTCGACGACGCGCAGGTCGCGCTGATCGCCGCGACGCTGCGACGCCACGCGCTCGACGGCGTGATCGCCACCAACACGACGATCGCCCGCGATGCGGTGCAGGGCCTGCCGCATGCCGAGGAACAGGGCGGATTGTCCGGGGCGCCGGTGCGGGACGCGAGCAACCGCGTGATCGCCGGCCTGCGCGCGGCGCTCGGCCCCGACTTCCCGATCATCGGCGTCGGCGGCGTGATGAGCGCGGCCGACGCCCAGGCCAAACGCGCCGCGGGCGCGGACCTGGTGCAGGTCTACACCGGCCTGATCTACCGGGGGCCGGCCCTGGTGCCGGCCTGCGCGCGTGCGCTCGCGCGCAGCGCGGCCGCCAAGGCGGCATGAGCGAAGGGCGCGGCGCCTGAGGGCGACATCGGCCCGGCGTGACATCCTGCCGCCGCGCCGCGGAGCGCGCCTGGCGCGCTGCCCTCACGAAATCCGCGCGACGGCCGAAAACCCGTCGGAGAACCTCGCACCCAGGGCCTTCGAATTGGACGCTCACGCCAGCGCTTTCCTGCAGACCAACCCCTTCAAGCAGCTGACGATCGCCAATGCCTGCGGCGACATCGCGGCGCCGGCGCCTGCCCGGGCCGCCGGTGCCAGCGTGCCCGCGACGGCCTTGCGCCAGCCGGACCGGCCGCACCAGCAGCAGGTGCGCCGCCAGCTGCTGAACCCGCGTGCGCCGTGGCCCGCGCTCGACGGCGGCGTCGACGGCACCGCGGTACAACTCGAGCTCAGCCGGCTGCTCGACAGCGGCGATCCGCTGGTCCCTCTGATGCAGCCCGGCGCGCGCGTGCTGCGCGCCGCGGTGAGCACGCTGCGCCTGCATCCGCTGGCGCAATGGCTGCTGACCGCCGCGGCCGAGCGGCGCCCGTCCGCCTGGCAGCATGCCGTGCGCGCGATGGCACTGGCCGGCGCGCTGGCCTGGCACCAGCATGCGAGCGGCGAGTTCCTGCAGCGCGCGATGCTCGCCGGCCTGCTGCACGACCTGGGCGAGATCTACGTCGAACCCGCCTACCTCGGCAGCGGCCGCCAGCTCGACCTCGGTGAGTACCGCCAGCTGGCCTCGCATCCGCACATCGGCGCGATGCTGCTCGGCGAGCTCACCGACCTGCCCGCGGACGTGTCGCGCGCCGTCGCCGAACACCACGAGCGCCTCGACGGCACCGGCTACCCGTTCCAGCTGCTCGGCCCCGCGCTGTCGCCGATGGGCCAGCTGATGCAGGTGGTCGAGTTGGTGCTCGGCATCGTCGACCTGCAGCGCCCGGCGCCTGCGGCGCGCGCGAGCTTCGCGCTGCGCTTCGTGCCGGGTGAACTGTCGGGCCCGTGGGCCGGCCCGATCACCCGCTGGGCCGAAGGCGAATCGATCGTGCTGCCGATGCCGCAGCAGGGCCCGGAACCGCATGCCGAGATGGCCGAGCTCGATGCCGGGCTGCAGCGCGTGCAGGACCTGGCCGAGGCGATCAGCGCGCAGCTGGACGGCTCGTCGCAGCGTGTCGCGCAACGCGCCGCGCACCGCCTGAACCGTCTGCGCAGCGCGTGGAACGCGATGGGGCTGTGGTCGCTGCCGCCGGGCCAGATCGAGCCGCGCGAGCGTTTCGACATCGGGCTCGCGCTGCGCGAGCTGCGCTGGCGCATCAGCACCATCGGCCGCGACAGCCTGTGGCCGGAGACCGAGCTGAAGGTGCTGGCCGACGCGCGGCTGGTGCCGCTGTGGACGACGCTGGAATCGCTCGGCCGGCGCGGCGGCGGGACGGCCTAGACGCCGCAGAGGCGCCAGCCGCCTAACGCATCAAAGGCGCGTGGCGGCTGGCTGCCCGGTGCGCGAGCCACCAGAACACCGGCAGCAGTGCCGGGGTGACATCGGGCGTGCGGCCCGGCAGGTGCGTCTGCAGGCCTTCCAGCATCAGCACCCAGGCCACCAATGCACAGGTGGCGGCACCGGCATGCCGCGTCAGGCCGGTCGCGAGCAGCAGCACCGCACCCAGCCAGTACAGGTTCCAGCACAAGCTCAGCAGGTTGCTCAGCATCGAGCCCTGCAGCGACGCGACGAACGGCAGCCACTGGAAGGGGCGCCCAAGTTCGGTCCAGCGGAAGGGCCGCAGTTCGTCGAAGGTGTACCAGGCCAGCGCCGCGGCCACTGTCAGCCAGCGCACCGGCCGGTCGCCCGCGCGCCATCCGGCCGCGCAACAGGCCAGGCCCATCAGGCAACCGCCGACGAACTGCGGCGTCAGCGCCTGGTAGACGATCAGCAGCTTGCCGAGCGCCGCCAGGCCGCACAGCGCCACCAGGCCCGGCCCGCGCGCCGGATTGGCACGCAGCAGCGGGCCGAGCACCGCCAGCGCCAGCGCGGTGTCGACAAAACCGGGCCAGGACCAGCGCGCCGTCGACGGGGCCAGCGGCTTCAGCGCCTCCTTGACGTGTTGCCAGTCCAGCGTCGGCACGAAGGGCCACCACTGCAGCGCCAGCCACAGCAGCGCCAGGGCGAGCGCCAGCGACTCGGTACGCGCCGGCCCGCGGCCCGCCGGATGCCAGCGTGCACCGACGCGCCGCAGCGGCTCGATCGACGCGGCGATGGCGAGGCCGAGGGCCAGGCCGACGGCATTCCACAGCACGTCGGACAGCGCGGCATTGCGCGCCGGCACTGCGATCTGCAGCACCTGCAGCGCAAACGCGAGCACCGTGCCGCCGGACAGCACCACCACCGCACCCAGCCCCGGCGTCCAGCGCGACTCGCGCAGCGCCAGTTGCCCGATGGCCGCCAGCGGCACGAACAGCACGATGTTGCCGATGACGTCGCCGCGGCCGGTCCACCAGTGGCGGTCGGCCAGCATCGCGGCCAGCGCGCCGCCGAACGATGGCGGCGAAGCGAAGCGCCACGGGTAGAGCGAACCGTGCACGACGAGCGCGACGCACAGCAGCGCCAGCGCCCGCAATGCCGTCATCCGGCCTCGCTCGAACCGCTCACTTCAGGCGCCAGCGCTCACTGGATCAGCGGCACGCCGGTCTTTGCCTGCAGTTCCTCGTGCGTCACGCCCGGGGCGATCTCGACGACCTTCAGGCCCTGCGGCGTCACGTCCATCACCGCCAGGTCGGTGATGATGCGGTTGACGACGCCAATGCCGGTCAGCGGCAGCGTGCACTTGGGCAGGATCTTCAGGTCGATCGAGCCGTCCTTCTTCTTCGCGACATGCTCCATCAGCACCAGCACGCGCGCGACGCCGGCCACCAGGTCCATCGCGCCGCCCATGCCCTTGACCATCTTGCCGGGGATCATCCAGTTCGCGAGGTCGCCGGTGTCGGTGACCTGCATCGCGCCGAGGATCGACAGGTTGATCTTGCCGCCGCGGATCATCGCGAAGCTGTCGTGCGAGCCGAAGATCGACGAGCCCGGCAGCGTGGTGACGGTCTGCTTGCCGGCGTTGATCAGGTCGGCATCGACCTCGGCCTCGCTCGGGAACGGGCCGATGCCCAGCATGCCGTTCTCGCTCTGCAGCACGACGGTCTTGTCGGGCGGCACGTAGTTGGCCACCTGCGTCGGCAGGCCGATGCCCAGGTTGACGTAGAAGCCGTCCTGCAGCTCTTGCGCGGCGCGTTGCGCCATTTCAGCGTGGGTCCAGGGCATGTCAGGCTCCAGTCGGGTTCTCTTTGGTCGTGCGCTTCTCGATGCGCTTTTCCGGGTTCGCATTGAGCACCAGGCGGTGCACGTAGATGCCGGGCAGGTGCACCGAGTCCGGATCGATGCTGCCGGTCTCGACGATCTCCTCGACTTCGACGACGCTGATCTTGCCGGCCATGATGACCGCCGGATTGAAGTTGCGCGCGGTGCGGCGGAAGATCAGGTTGCCCGACTTGTCGGCCTTCCAGGCCTTGCCGAGCGACACATCGGGCACCAGCGAACGCTCCATCACGTAGGGGTGGCCGTCGAACTCGCGGATCTCCTTGCCCTCGGCCACCAGCGTGCCGACGCCGGTGCGGGTGAAGAAGGCCGGGATGCCGGCACCACCGGCGCGCAGCTTCTCGGCCAGCGTGCCCTGCGGCGTGAACTCCAGCTGCAGCTCGCCGGCGAGGTACTGGCGCTCGAACTCCTTGTTCTCGCCGACGTAGCTCGAAATCATCTTCTTGATCTGGCGCGTCAGCAGCAGCTTGCCGAGGCCGAAGCCGTCGACGCCGGCGTTGTTCGAGATGACGGTCAGGTCCCGCTTGCCGCTGTCCTTGAGCGCGTCGATCAGCGCCTCGGGGATGCCGCACAGGCCGAAGCCGCCGACGGCGAGCAGTTGCCCGTCGCGGACGATGCCGTCCAGCGCGGCGGCTGCACTCGGGTAGATCTTGTTCATGCCTCGATCACTTCCAGGGTAGATTCGCGAGCCGGCAAGCGTACTACTTACTCGAATAAGTAGGGGTTACGTAGCATCACCTAAGACGCCGCCCGATCCATCCGCAACGAGGCCCGACCTGGAACTCGCACTCGACTACCGCACCGCCTTCGACCTCGCCCCGATCGGGCTCGTGCTGTCGCGCCAGCGCCAGATCGTCGACTGCAACCGGCAGGTGCTGGCGATGTTCGGCGCCGCGCGCGAGCAGCTGATCGGCCGCTCGTTCGAGGTGCTTTACCCGACCACCGACGAGTTCGAGCGCGCCGGCGACCGCATCGTCGCGAGCCTGGACGCGCACGGCCGCTATGCCGACGAGCGGGTGATGAAGCGCTTCGACGGCGAGGCCCGTGGCGAGCTGTTCTGGTGCCACGTCAGCGGCCGCGCGCTGGACCCGGCCGATCCGCACGCCGCCGGCATCTGGGCCTTCGAGGACCTGTCGTCGAGACGCAAGCTGAAGGTGGAGTTCACCGCCCGCGAACGCGAGATCGCTGCGCTGCTGATCGAGGGCCTCACCAGCAAGCAGATCGGCAAGCGGCTGGTGATCAGCCCGCGCACCGTCGACGTCTACCGCGCGCGGCTGATGCGCAAGGTGGGTGCCGCCACGACGCCCGAACTGGTGAACAAGCTGCTGTCCGGTTGATGAGCACGCATGCCTCGAGCCGCTGCGCCAACTGCGGCGCGGACCTGCCCTTGACCCAGTCCCTGCGCTTCTGTCCGCGTTGCGGCCAGGAGACGACCCTGCACCCGCCGAGCTTCTGGGAGTTCGTGCACGAGTTCGTCGGCCACTACGTCGCGCTGGAAGGTGCGCTGTGGCGCACGCTGGCGCTGCTGCTGCTCAAGCCCGGCCGGCTGACGCGCGAGTACTTCGCCGGCCGCCGGCGCCGCTATGTGCTGCCGCTGCGGCTGTACCTGAGCGCGAGCTTCGTATTCTTCGTGCTCGTCAAGCTGCTCGGCGTCGGCGAGCTGAGCCTGGACTTCGCGGGCCCCCGCGACAGGCAGGGGAGGCCGGTGCAGGTGACGACATCGTCCGACCACGCCGCCGAACTGCAGCGCGCACGCGACTGCCTGGCGCCCGGGAGCCCTTGCGCCTGGAACGACCGCCTCGGCGCGCGCCTGCAACTGCGACTGGCGAAGTCCGCCGATGCGCCGCAGGCCGCGCAGCAGCGGCTGGCCTCGATGGCGCCCTACACCGTGTTCCTGATGCTGCCGGTGTTCGCGGCGATCGTGCAGCTGGCCTACCGCTCGCGGCGCATGAACTACGGCGCGCATTTCGTCTTCAGCCTGCACATGCACAGCTTCTGGTTCGTCGCGCTGCTGGCGATGTCCTTGCTGCCCGAAGCGATGACCTGGCCGCTGGCCGCGCTGGTCGTCGGCTATGGACTGTGGGCGATGCAGCAGGTCTATGGTGGCCGCTGGTGGACGACCGGGCTGCGCGCGTTCGTGATCTCGGTGCTCTACACCGTCGCGTTCGTGCTCGGACTGATCGGCGTGATGGCGTTGGCGGTGCTGCGCAACTGACGGCACCGCGTCAGGCCAGCAGCGCGCGGATCGAGTCCGGCAGCGGCACCGACTTCTGCGCCTTGAAGTCGGTCCACACGACCGTCGCGCCGCCGCTGGCGTAGACCTCGCCCGGGCGATCGGTGCGCTCCAGCGTCGCGTAGGTGTCGATCGTGCTGCGGCCCATCGCGCCGGCGTAGTGGCGCGCGAGCACCTCGCCCGGGTATTCGAGCTGGCGGATAAAGCTGCAGAAGGCGTTGATGATCACCGGGCCGACGCCGCCGGGATCGGGCAGGCAGTCGATGCTGCGGAACCACTCGATGCGCAGGCTCTCGAGGTAGCGGAAGTAGATGGTGTTGTTGACATGGCCCATCGCGTCCATGTCGCCCCAGCGGATCGGGATCACCATCTCGAAGGTCAGCTTCTTCTGCTCGGGGATGTCGAAGCGCATCGTCGGTTCGGTCGAGAGACGTTCAGGCCGTCGGGTCGATGCCCAGTTCGCCGGCCATGCGGTGCACCAGTGCGCGCAAGGCGGCGAGCTCCTCGGACTGGCGCCCGAGCTCGGCCTTCAGTGCAACGAGCTCGCCGACGCTGATGCGGTCGTCGTCCGAGCCGGACGGCGCGACACGTTCGGCGGTCATCTGCACCTCGCCGCAGAGCATGTGGGCCCAGCGCGCCTCGCGCGCACCGGGCGCACGCGGCAGCAGCACCGCGCGTGGCGGGAAGCGCTCGGCCATCTCGTTGAGGAAACCCTCGACCGACGAGATGTCGGCGAAGCGGTGCAGCCGCTCGCAGTTCGCGCGCAGTTCGGCCGCCGTCTGCGGGCCGCGCAGGATCAGCACCGCCAGCAACGCGGCGGCCGCGCCGGGCACCGCGATGCCGCGCGCCATGTTGTGCTCGTAGCGCGAGACGCGGCTGCCGCTGGTCTCGAACACCAGGCTCAGGCTCTTCAGGCCGTCGACCGCCGCGATGACGTCGGACTCGCTGAGGTTCATCACCGGGTCGCGCGCCGTCTTCTGGTTGCAGCCGGCGACGAGGCTGTTCAGCGACAGCGGGTAGGTGTCCGGCACCGTCGCCTGCTTCTCGACGAGCACGGCGAGCACGCGGGCTTCGACGGGGGTCAACGCTCTCATGCGGACTCTCGCCGGGCCGCCCCAAGGGAGGCCGGCGCCCCCTCGGGGGGCAGCGAGCGAACGCGAGCTCGGGGGCTCATTCCATCACGCTCCGAAGCCGTCGTCGGCCGACAGCACCGCGCCGTTGATGAAGTGGCTTTCGTTCGCGCACAACATCATCAGCGCCGCATCCAGGTCCTTGGGCTCGCCGACGCGCTTGCGCGGCAGCAGGCTGATCAGCTTCTGGCCGGCCTCGGTCTGCCAGTGGTGGTGGTTGATCTCGGTGTCGATGTAGCCCGGGCACAGCGCGTTGACGTTGATGCCGAACTTGCCCCACTCCAGCGCCATCGCCTTGGTCATGTGCACGACCGCGGCCTTGCTCATGCAGTAGACGCCGATCTGGCTCAGCACCCGCAGGCCGGCCATCGACGCGACGTTGACGATGCGCCCGCCGGTGAAGGTGCCGGGCGCCGCGCCGCGCGAGCGCGCGATCATGCGCTTGGCCACTTCCTGCGCGACGAAGAACGCGCCGCGGGTATTGGTGTCCATCACGTAGTCGAAGTCGTCGGGCGTGACGTCGACCAGCTTCTGCGTCGTGCTGACGCCGGAGTTGTTGACCAGGATGTCGATCGTGCCCATCTCGGTCTCGGCATGCGCGACCGCGGCCTTGATGCTCTCGGGGTCGGTGACGTCGAGACCGACGACATGCGCGTCGCCGCCCAGCGACTCCAGCTCCGCGCGCAGCGTCTTCAACCGTTCGACGCGCCGTGCGGCCAGCACGACCCCCGCGCCCGCGGCACTCAGCGTGCGCGCGAACTGCGCGCCCAGTCCGCTGGAAGCGCCGGTGACGAAGGCGACGCGGCCCGACAGATCGATGCGATAGCTCATGGTGAAAATCGGTGTGTCGGCCCCTGGTTGGAGCGGGCTTGCACGATAGCACGCAGCCCCCGCGCGACGGCTGACGTCGCCGTGACAGCGCCGGCGCCGGCGATGCGGCACGATGCGCGGCGCGACCGTCGTCCGACGGTCCGCGTCGACTGGCCTCTCCAAAAAAGCACGATCGTTCGTTTTTGGGGGCCTGCCGCGTAGAATCCCCGACGTTTTTGCTCATCACCCGGACCCCACGCCATGACGCCCCAGGAGATCCTCGACCAATACGGCCCCCGCGAATCGATGGAGTACGACGTCGTGGTCGTCGGCGGCGGCCCGGGCGGCATGGCCACCGCGATCCGGCTCAAGCAGCTGGCCGCGGCGCAGAACAAGGAGATCTCGGTCGTCGTGCTCGAGAAGGGCTCGGAGCCCGGCGCGCACATCCTGTCCGGCGCGGTGATGGACCCGATCGCGATCAACGAGCTCTTCCCCGACTGGAAGGAGCGCGGCGCCCCGCTGAACCAGCCGGTCACCGGCGACCAGATCCTCTTCCTCGGCGAGAACGGCGGCACCGCGACGACACCGTCGTGGCTGGTGCCCGAGTGCATGGAGAACCACGGCAACTACGTCGTCGCGCTCGGCTCGCTGGTCAAGTGGCTCGGCGAGCAGGCCGAGGCGCTGGGCGTCGAGGTCTTCCCCGGCTTCACGGCGGCCGAAGTGCTGTACGACGACAAGGGCGCGGTGCGCGGCGTGGCCACCGGCCACATGGGGCTGGGCAAGGACGGTCAGCCGACCGACAGCTTCCAGCTCGGCATGGAGCTGCTGGGCAAGTACACGGTCTTCGCCGAAGGCGCGCGCGGCCACCTCGGCAAGCAGGTGATCGCCAAGTACAAGCTCGATGCCGGCCGCGACGCGCAGAGCTTCGCGATCGGCGTCAAGGAACTGTGGGAAGTGCCGGCCGACAAGGCGCAGCCCGGCCTCGTGGTGCACACCGCCGGCTGGCCGATGGTGGACGACACCTTCGGCGGCGGCTTCCTCTACCACCTCGAGGGCAACAAGGTCACGCTCGGCTTCGTCATCGGCCTGGACTACCAGAACCCGTGGATGAGCCCGTTCGAGGAGATGCAGCGCTGGAAGACGCACCCGGCGATCCGCCAGCACATCGAGGGCGGCAAGCGCATCGGCTACGGCGCCCGCGCGATCAACAACGGCGGCGTGCACTCGCTGCCGAAGACGGTGTTCCCCGGCGGCGCGCTGATCGGCTGCGACGCCGGCTACCTGAATGCCTCGCGCATCAAGGGCAGCCACGCCGCCATCAAGACCGGCATGCTGGCGGCCGAGGCAGCCTTCGAGGCGATCGTCGCCGGCCGCTCACATGACGAGTTGGCGGCCTACCCCGCCGCGTTCGAGCGCAGCTGGCTGCGAGAGGAGCTCGAGCGCACGAAGAACTTCAAGCTCTGGTTCAAGAAGGGCAAGCTGATCGGCAACGTGATGACCGGCATCGAGCAGTGGCTGCTGCCGAAGATCGGCGTCAAGGCGCCGCCGTGGACGCTGCACGCGACCAAGCCCGACCATCTGGCGCTGAAGCCGGCGGACCAGTGCGAGAAGATCGAGTACCCGAAGCCGGACGGCAAGCTGACCTTCGACCGCCTGTCGTCGGTGTTCATCAGCAATACCAATCACGAAGAGAACCAGCCCGCGCACCTGACGCTGAAGGACGACCGCGTGCCGGTGCAGGTCAACCTGGCCCGGTACGCCGGCCCCGAGAGCCGCTACTGCCCGGCCGGCGTGTACGAGTTCGTCGAGAGCGAGTCCGGCGGCCAGCGCCTGCAGATCAACGCGCAGAACTGCGTGCACTGCAAGACCTGCGACATCAAGGACCCGACGCAGAACATCGTCTGGGTCACGCCCGAAGGCGGCGGCGGACCGAACTACGCGGGGATGTAACCGCTGCGGCGCGTCGCCGCAACGATTCTTGCTGGATGTGAAGCGCGCGTCCGCCGAGGTAAATGCGCTCGCGTCCGCCCGGCCGCGGATGCACGATGTGTCCCGTCGAAACGACGGGGGAACACGAGATGGAAGCGCACGCCAGGGCCGATGTCGCCCTGCCTGAACCCATGCCCGGCTGGGCCGCGGTGCTCGCGGCACCGGCCCTGCTCGCCGCCTGCGGCAGCGGTGACGCCGATGCACCGCCGGCCGCGTTCATGGCCATCGAATCGGCTCGCACCGATCGATCGATCCTGTCCGCAGGCCAGGCCGACCAAGCAGGCACCGCGGCGGACGGCCCGGTGCCCACCGCCACCGAACTGATGGACTGGGCGGAGGTGCACTACGCGCAGCACTTCCCGCCGCACCAGGCCAACCTCACGTCCGAGCCCTACGTCTACCGCTACTACCCGTCGACGCAGAACTACCTCGGCGTCGCCGGCAGCGAGATCTACATCCTCGGCCCGGTTTCCGGGGGCGGCCTGGTGCGCGTCGGCACGCTGGCCGAGTTCGCGCCGCTGGTCTTCGCCTCGCGCTATCCCTACAGCGACGCCCAGGCCGCCCGCTTCCTGCAGCACGCCACGCTGGCACCCAGCGACGCGGACATCGCCGCGGTGCGCAGTCTGGGCTACGCGGCCTGGCTCGACCAGGCCTTCGCGACACCGGTGTCCACCAGCAACTGGGACTGGCTGGTGTCCAAGGGCATCGATGCCGACCCGGACGCCGCGTCGGTGGCCATCGGCGTCGACTCGCAGATCTGGCAGCGCCTGCTGACGGCGCAGGACAGCCTGCGGCAACGGGTGGCGCTGGCGCTGTCGGAGATCTTCGTCGTCGGCTTCGACGGCGTGACCGGCACCTACAAGCAGTTCAAGCTGGCCGCCTACTGGGATCTTCTCGCATCCAATGCTTTTGGCAGTTATCGAACACTGCTCGAGCAGGTGACGCTGAACGTCGCGATGGGCCTGTACCTGAACACGGCCGGCAACGAGAAGGAAGATGCCGCGACCGGCCGCCTGCCCGACGAGAACTACGCGCGGGAAGTGATGCAGCTGTTCACGATCGGCCTGTGGTCACTGAACCCCGACGGCACGCCGAAGACCGGCCCGGCGGACGCGCCGATCGAGAGCTACGACCAGGACACGGTGACGAACCTCGCGCGGATCTTCACCGGCTGGGGTCCGCAGCGCTTGAACAACGGCACCAGCCCGGAGTACGCCCGCAGGCCGATGGTGCTGAACGACAAGAAGCACTCGACGCTCGCGGCGAGCTTCCTCGGCACGACGGTGCCGGCGAACACCAGCGGCACGACGGCGTTGAAGACCGCGCTGGACACGCTCGCCAACCACCCGAACGTCGGGCCGTTCATCGGCCGCCAGCTGATCCAGCGCCTCGTCACCAGCAACCCGAGCGGGCCTTACGTGGCCCGTGTCGCCGCTGCCTTCGACAACAACGGCCAGGGCCAGCGCGGCGACCTGAAGGCGGTCATCAAGGCGGTACTGCTCGACGATGAGGCACGCAGCGACGACGGGCTGTCGAGCCCCGGCTTCGGCAAGCTGCGCGAGCCGGTGCTGCGCTTCGTGCAGTGGGCGCGCATCTTCAAGGCCCGCTCGCTGTCGACCGACTGGAACGTCGGCAATACCAGCGACCCGGCGAACCGGCTGGGCCAGAGCCCGCAACGCTCGGCCTCGGTCTTCAACTTCTTCCGGCCCGGCTACGTGCCGCCGAATACCGCCATCGCCAACGCGCTGATGGTGGCACCGGAGTTCCAGATCACCAACGAATCGAGCGTCGCCGGCTACCTGAACTACATGATGACGGCCATCGGCGGCGGCCACAACGACATCCAGCCCGACTACACCGCGGAGATCGCGCTGGCCGCCAACGCGTCGGCGCTGGTCGACCGCCTGAACCTGCTGCTGTGCGCCGGCCAGCTGAGCGCCGCCAATCGCACGCTGATCGTCGATGCCATCGGCACCATGCCCTCGTCGAAGACCAGCGAGCTGACGAACCGCGTCCAGGCGGCCGTGCTGCTGGTGATGGCCTGTCCCGACTACCTCGTTCAACGCTGAAGGGAGCGCGCGATGAAGCCCTCGATGTCGATCGACCTCGCCCGCCGTGCCTTCCTGCGCCGCGGCGCGATCCTCGGCGCCAGCGGCGCCGCCGCGCCGCTGGCGCTGAACCTGTCGCTGCTGGCCGATGCGGCGGCGGCCACCAGCCCGTCGGACTACCGTGCGCTGGTCTGCGTCTTCCTCTATGGCGGCAACGACTATGCCAACACGCTGCCGCCGGTCGACAATACCCATCACGCGATGTACGCGGCCATCCGCGGCAGCCTGGCGACGGCGCAATCGGCGCTCGGCGCGACCGCGCTGACGCCGGCGCATGCGCTGCCAGACGGCCTGCAGTACGCGCTCGCGCCGCAGCTGTCGCCCATCAAGTCGCTGTGGGATGCCGGCAAGCTCGCGGTGCAGCTCAACGTCGGCCCGCTGCTGGTGCCGACGACGGTGGCGCAGTACAAGGCGAAATCGGTGCCGCTGCCCGACAAGCTGCTGTCGCACAACGACCAGCAGTCCACCTGGCAATCGAACCTCACCGAAGGCGCCCGATCCGGCTGGGGCGGGCGCATGGGCGACCTGATGCTGTCGGGCAACGGCGGCAGCGTGTTCACCTGCACCTCGGTCACCGGCAACGCGGTGTTCCTGTCCGGCGACAGCGCCGTGCAGTACCAGCTCAGCAGCAGCGGCGCGGTGGCGATCAAGGCGCTGCAGAAGCCGCCCTTCAACGCCGCCGCGGCGCAGGCGGCGCTGCGCACGATGATCACCTCGACCGGCACGCACCTGTTCGCCGACGAATACACGCGCATCACGCGGCGCTCGATCGACGCCGAGGCGCAGGTCACCGCCGCGCTGGCCGGCGTGCCGGAGCTGTCGACGCCCTTCCCCGGCAGCGGCCTCGGGTCGCAGCTGAAGATGGTCGCCCGCATGATCGCCGCGCGCGCCGCCTTCGGCCTGAACCGCCAGGTCTTCTTCGTCTCGCTCGGCGGCTTCGACACGCACGACCAGCTGATCGAGGAACACCCCGGCCTGCTGACGCAGGTCGCCGACGCGCTGAAAGCCTTCTACGACGCCACCGCCGAGCTCGGCGTCGCCAATCAGGTGACCGCCTTCACCGCGTCCGACTTCGGCCGCACGCTGTCGATCAATGGCGACGGCTCCGACCACGGCTGGGGCAGCCACCACTTCGTGCTGGGCGGCGCGGTCAAGGGCCGGGACTTCTACGGCACCGCCCCGGCCATCGCCGTCGACGGCCCCGACGACATCGGCCAGGGCCGGCTGCTGCCGACGACCTCGGTCGACCAGTTCGGCGCGACGCTCGCGAGCTGGTTCGGCGTCTCGGACACCGATCTGGCCCACGTGATGCCCGGCCTCGGCAACTTCGCCACGAAGAAGCTGGGTTTCCTGTAGGGCGGCCGGCGGGTGCACAGTCGAAGGCACGGCAAATGCTGCTGTGACCTTCGATGCTGAAGACAGAAGCCCCCAGCACGCACCACCGCCAGCTCGACCGCTACGACGACGAACTGCTGGTTGCCGCCTTCGTGGACGACCAGCACGCGGCGGTCGCGGCGGTCGCGGCCGCGAAACCGGACCTCGCGCGGGCCGTCGCTGCAGCCCTGCCGCGGCTGCAGCGCGGCGGGCGGCTGGTGTACATCGGCGCCGGCACCTCCGGACGCCTGGGCGTGCTCGACGCCGTCGAGCTGACGCCGACCTTTTCCTGGCCGCCGCAGCGCTCGCGCGCACTGATCGCCGGCGGCCGGCAGGCGATGTTCGAAGCGATCGAGGGCGCGGAGGACGATGCTGCGCAGGGCGCAGCAGACGTCGACCAGCTGCCGGTCGGCGCCGACGATGTCGTGCTGCTCATCGCCGCATCGGGCACCACGCCCTACGTCATCGGGGCGCTGCAGGCCGCGCGCCGGCTGGGCGCCCTGACGATCGCCCTGGCGAACAACCCCGGCACGCCGCTCGTGCAGCAGGCCGACATCGGCATCGTGCTCGACACCGGCAGCGAGGTGATCTCGGGCAGCACGCGGCTGAAGGCCGGCACCGCACAGAAGATCGCGCTGAACACGCTGTCCAGCGCGATGATGGTGCGGCTGCACAAGGTCTTCGGCAACCTGATGGTCGACCTCGCGCCGAGCAATGCCAAGCTCTACCGGCGCGCGATCGAGCTGACCGTCATGGCCGCCGGCTGCACGGCGGAAGAAGCGCAGCTGACATTGCAGGCCTGCGGCTGGCGGGTGAAGGTGGCGATCGTCGCGATCCTCGGCGACCTGGGCATCGCGGAGGCGGCGGCGCGGTTGGACGCGGTGGACGGCAGCGTGCGGGCCGCGCTCCATCGGCGTTAGAACCCCGCCAGACCAGGCCGCCAAACCCAGGGGCGGAAAAGAAAAACGGCGCCCGCAAGTTCATGGGGCGCCGTTGGTCTTGGTGGGCGGTGCAGGGTTCGAACCTGCGACCCCTGCCGTGTGAAGGTCGTGCGTGCTGCAGCGATGCCGCAAGCATCCTACAACACGGCCACAACCGGCCCGCTCTTCGCTGGACACCCGGCTTCCCGCAAGTTTGCGGGCCCTCGCCTGGCGCCGGCGAGGCTCGTCGGCCGGTTCTCGCGCTCAGTCCTTCTTGCGTCCGTCCTTGTCATCGAACCGAGCGGCACGCTTCATCCAAGCGATGGCCTTGCCGAAGACGTGGCGTTGAGCAAGGTAGCCTATCAGGCTGCCTCCTTCGGCGTCAGGAGTCGCCGCGGCACGTTCCTGAGGCATCTCTACCGCAACGGCTGAGGATGGCGTGGGAGCACTATCGTCATCGAAGGGCAAGAGGAACGCTGACATCAGAAGCAGCCCCAGGCCGAAGCCGCCTATGACGAGTACACGCCTTGAAGCCGGCCAGTATCGCCACAAGCAACAGATGCACACCAGCACGGCAAGCGCTACCAGCCCGTCGAACCCAGCGACGGCGAGCCAAATCACCAACAGCAGGAGGCTAGCAAGAACCGGGATGTTCCGCCTCAGCAACCGCAACAGCCACGAACCGACGGCCATGAGCATCCCGACCCCAATCAGGAAAGCGATGATCAAGAGGAAGGCTCGCATGGAGTAGCCGCAGTGCTGCAGTGATCCTACAAGCTGCAGGCGGCTTCCGATCGCGCCGATGGCGTCATCAAGCCGAGTCGAGGTCAGACGAGTTGGTGAACTGCTCCCTGCTGTATCTGGTGGCCCGCTTCACGAGCGTCTCGTTCTGCAGCAGCTTGACCTTCAGAACGCCGTTGCTCGCCAGCGTCCGGACAGGCAGTCGCGCTGCTCAATGAGTCTCGGGCGTCAACTGGTAGGGCTCGGGTCTGGGGCGAAGGGCAGGCGAGATATCGGCAGTCATGCCGGTTCCTGCGCGGATGGAAGTGCACAGCAGGTGCCCTTGACCGCACTTAAGGTCGCCAAGGCAATTCGATCCACAAGACGAGGGTGTCCGCGCATACAAGCCCGGTGTAGGCTTCGGATGCGCTCGGCGGGGGCCGGCGCCGCTGCATCGCCTTAGGGGCGGGAGGACTGAGCATGGCTGCGTACCCGTCGACTTCGCCGCTGCCGATCACGTCGAACGTCGACGTCGAGGCCACCATCAACGGCTACCGCTGGATCTTCGTTCCAGGCACGTCGCGGGTACTTAACTGGTCGGTGTCCGGGTCGGCGTGGAGCCATCCGTCTTTGCAGTCGGCAGAGACCCAGGAAGACTTCAAGACACTGTTCGACTTCATCTCGTACTACATCAACGCCAGTTTCAATTTCCTAGGGCACTTCTCATCCACGCAGGCAACGCCGGGATACAGGGCCGCATACGCGGCTGGCTCCAATCTGAACATCACGTTCGGGTACGGAGGCTTCAACTCGGCTGGCCAGTTCATCAATGACAACCAGTTCGTCAACGTTGACCAAACCGCACACTGCTTCTTCCCGGCCACATCATTCGATGCAAGCCAGTACGCCGGGGCTGCGGGAGACACGTGGCTAAACTGGAACAACCCGTTCATCCGCTCGTTGGACTTTGAGGTTGGATCTAACGGCTTCGCTCTCTTGCTTCACGAGGTTCTGCACGGCCTCGGCCTCAAACATCCTCATGACGACGGGGGTACGGGTCGACCTACCTACACCGATCTTCAGATTCCGTACGCGGACCGGCAGTGGATTTCGGTGATGTCCTACGACAAGTTCGAGAACGGAGGCGACGGCGCATACGACGGTTCGATGCCGATCGCTCCGATGATCATGGACGTCATCGCGCTTCAATATCTGTATGGTGAATCTGCGGGAAGTGCTGGCAATACCACTGTCGACATATCGAAGTACCTAGGCCTCTACTACAACACTCTTTGGGACGCCTCGGGCCTCGATACGCTTGATGCCAGCAATCAGGCGTACGGGTTGGCTGTCGACATGGGCACTGTCACGGCGTTCAACGGCACCAACGTTCATCACGCCGGCTTCATTACAACCGCCGTGGATGCCTTGTCTCTCGCGGTATTCGGCTTCAACCCATCTCGCTGGACCTGGCTGTGGGGTGAGTACGAGAACTTCATCGGCTCGGCCTACGCAGACACCGTCGAAGGCAACGACTTGGACAACGAGCTGAACGGCGGTCCGGGTGATGATGTGCTCGAAGGCGGAGCCGGGAACGATACGTTCGACTGGAACCCGTCAAAGCGTGCAGGCGCGGACCTGTTCAGAGGTGGGCTCGGCAATGATCGCTATGTCATTGACTCCCCTCTCGATCGTATTGAAGAGTTCGACTATGAGGGCGTCGACACGGTATTTGTAGGCTTCGACTACTCGCTGCAGGGAACTGCGCTTGAGAATCTCTCCGCGTTCAACGACATGCTGGTCGGGGTTCGCTTCACAGGAAACACCTGGGGCAACGAACTCACTGGCGGCGCTCGGGCGGACACCCTCCTCGGGCTGGAGGGGAACGACCGGCTTACCGGTCTCGGCGGAAACGACACAATCGACGGCGGGATTGGCATCGATACCGCCGTCTTCAGTGGCGTTCGGTCTGGCTATGCTGTTACCCGCGACGGCAGTGCATGGCGCGCTCGGGCCCTGACCGGCGCAGACGGGTCGGACTTGCTCTACGGCATTGAACGTCTGAGCTTCACCAACACCAGCCTCGCCCTCGACACGCAAGCTGGCGGCAACGGCTACCTAGCTGCGATAGTGATCCGCGCCCTGGAAGGGCCGGAACACCTGCGCGATGGCGCGGAAGTCGGCGCCGCGCTGTCGCTGCTGGACTCTGGAACGTCTCTCGCAAATCTGGTCGCACTGACCGTCGGAAGCTCAAACTTTGCGCAGATGGCCGGTTCTCGGTCTAACACTGACTTCGTGAAGTTCGTGTACGAGAACGTCGTCGGCTTCGCGCCGGGGCCTGGCGATCTGAGCTACTACGTCGGCCTGCTGGATAGCCGACAGTTCACGCAGGCGTCGCTCGGTCTCCTGGCGGTTACGGTAGACGTCAACACACAGAGCCTTGACATCGTCGGCCTTGCGCAGACGGGCATTGCGTTTGACCTCTTCACCGGATAGCCTGGTCCTACGGCTCAGCAATCACCGAGATGAGCGCGCGACGCGCCACACGTTTTGGCGCCTCCTTCGATGGACGTGGCTGTACCTAAGTACCCGTCATTCTCAGTCGCGACTAGCGTGTCATAGAGCAACCTGAAGCCTCTGGCTAGGGCGGATTTCGGTAGCGGACGTTCACGCGGTCGCCATCAACGTTGACTGTCAAGTGCCCCACGCCTCCAAGTGCCCTCAGGTCACCCGACTGGAAGGCTTCGTGAAAGCGTCGCCGCTGGCCGTCTTCACCAGGTAGTAAGCCGGGCACAGGGAGGCCCACCACGGGCCAAGTGCAGGCAAAGATGGAGAGGCCCGCGACGGATGGATCGCTGAATGCCTCTGGGGGCGAGACATCTGCACTAGCGATCCCACACACGCCGAGTTCGCCTGAGTCATGAAGACTTTGACGAATGAAAGCAAGGCCGCCACTCATACCGGGTTCGACCGGAATGGTCGTCGTAAAGCAGGGGTGTCTGTGCTGGCGGTACCCATTTGGGTATACGCCGACCACGCGACCCACCCTAATCCTAACGGCATTAGTGATCAGCAGTTGCTGGCCGATCCCTGTTCTGTCCGCTGGCGCTTGCTGTTCGACGACAGCTGTGCCAGTGTCCATGCCAAGGGAAACCATTTGGACCAAGTCGCCCACCCTCGGGATGGTGCAGTGTACTGGCCAGCCCGGTGCATGGAAGGGCGCATCGTTCAGCGTGTGGCCAGCACTGACAGCACATGCGGCGATGTCTGTGTAGCTCACCGCTGCAATCTCGTCGATCGAAAGCGTTCCGGCGGTCTCAAGGGCGAACCAGTGCGCAATCAAGTCGCTCGGCAACGTCGATGGTAGCGACGGTGTTTCGTCGAACAGCCCCGGCGCCAGTGGGCGCTTAAGAGTCGGTCGTTGGTGCTTGGCAGCGTCATCAAAGACGTGGCGCGCGGTAAGGACGACGGCGCGTCCGCCAGCGGCAGCCAAGACGAACCCGGTGCCGCACACCTTTGGCACGCTGGCCCGGTTGAGCGCCATGAAGGCGACGAGCGTTGGCCGATAGAGTTCCACCAGCGCCTGATTGGTCCCTGACACATCAAGCCACGCAGATCCGCCCTCTTCCAGGCCCGTCATGATTCCTCCGAGAACTTAGTCCGCGCGATCCTTGTACCGGTCTCCAGCCTGGTCGATCAGCTTCTGGGCCGCTAAGCGAGCCTTCTCGCGTCGCGCGGCATTAGCCTTCTCGGTAAAGATCAGCTCGATCGCTTGCCTCAGGAGCGGGAACTCTCGCGCGCACTCCTCGTCGCTCAGTTCGTGAACGCCGAGGCTCAGAAGTCCATAGAGCTGTGGGTGCTCGCTGAGAAAGGCGGGAAGGCGGTCCCTCACCAGCTTGATCCGCTCATCGGTCTTGGCCGCGCGGAACTCCGGCCAGTCCTTCAGCCCGTGTTCTGCAATGTGAGCGTCCCTAGCTTCCTTCAGGAGCTGCTCGAACACGCGGCGAAGGTAGGTGCAGGCAGCCACCGAATACCCATGAGCAGCTGAGTTGATGGCCTGGACGAACTCCCTGCGTTGCGTCTTCGTCATCGCCGACTCGAACTCCCCAAGGTCTCCGAGTTGGAAGTCGGTCAACGACGGATGTTGTCCGATCTTCGAAAGGGAGCGATCGTAGAGCGTGTCACCTTCGAAGTTCTTGCCGGCGGTCTTGCTCGAGAGCCTCACCCACTGCTCGACGCTGTGGCTCGCGTTCCGCGTGCAGCGAGCGGTGATGCGAAACGGAAACGTGGCAAACAGGCCTACATCACCGTCCCCGCCCATCCCTTTGCGCAAACGTGCGTCCGCCTGCAAAACATCGGAGTCCGGGGCATACCGATACGTCGCATGCTTGCCACAGCCAGGACAGTACACATCAAACACGCCGGAATGGGTCCGCAGTGGCCGCGCCCAAGTCCCGACTTGGGGACTCGTCGACTGAAACGTGACCGCCGGCGTGTACAGAGCCGCGGCGAAGATATCAGCCAGCGTCGTCGCAGGATCGAGTTCCGACATGACGGCAAGTCTCCGTACTTTTTCCGTACTCGGATACGAAAGCGGCGCCAGAGGCGCCGTAAGTCGTTGATTTTTTTATATTTCTGATGGGCGGTGCAGGGTTCGAACCTGCGACCCCTGCCGTGCTTGCAGCGAACGAGCCGCAAACTTACCACAACGATGCAGCAAGCCACCCCTACGCTTGCGGCAAGTACCTCAGGTTCCAGGCCACTGTGGCCCTGCCGCCGAGGGCTTCCTTGATGGCCGCGTCAGGTACACCAACCAGGCGCAGGTAGCTCGTAAGCGATCGAGCAACCACGTCCTTGATTCCCGCGAAGGCAACTGAGAGCCTACGAACCCATGTACCTTACGTGGGATCGTTATGTCAGAGGCTTTCGATACTGAGGACCTGGCCAAGCGACTGG